>NZ_CP109822.1:0-3471056 GCF_038723655.1 Burkholderia arboris | reverse complement strand
GACAGGCTCGCTTCAGAGCGATCGCTCTTTATTGCTTGCATAGAGAGCGATCGGTGTCTAATGTATAGAGAGTGACTGATATTTATATCACGTCACGATTCCGATGACCTGACCTGGAGAAAGTGCGATGCCGATTACGCTGACAGTATCCGAAGGGGTTTTCACGCCGGACGACGAGGGGCCGGTGTTTGCCGAGTTGACCGATGCGCTGCTGGACGTCGAGGGATTGACCGGGAACGGCTTCCTGGCGCCGAACGTGGTGGGCACGCTCAATGTGCTGCCGCGTAACCGGACCTTCGTGCACGGGCGCGCGGAGCCTGCCGCGTTCGTCGAGCTGAAGCTGCCTGCGGTGGCGCTTGCGGCGCCCGACAAGCAGCGGCAATTCGTCGAACGGGCGACCGAGATCGTGCTGCATCGCGCGGGCGGGCGGCTGACGCCGGCGCAAGTGTGGGTGAATGTCGTGCATGCGGTCGACGGCGGATGGGGCATTGCCGGACGGCGATATGACAACGCTGCGCTGGTCGATTCGATTCAGGGTGCGGCGGCCGCCTCGCATTAACCGCAACTAACGGTCAAGCAGTCGGGCGTTGACCGACGGAGTGGCGGCGATTGCCGCCACTCCGGTTACTTGTCGCTGCCTGCAGCCCGCAGCGCGCGCGCCAGCTCGCTCGCGGCCTTGCCGAGCCCCGTGTGCTTCGGGCGGCGCAGATACACGGGCAGCGGCAGCCCGTTGCGGATATTCGCGAACACGAGCGGCGCAAGTTCGCCAGCGGCGACGTAGCGGCCGATCATCGATTCCGGCAAATTTGCCCAGCCATGCCCGGCTTTCACGAGCGCGATCGCGGTCGCCATGTCGGTCACCTTCCACGTGCGGTTACCGATCAGCGGCCGCACGTCGGTCAGCGGCCGTTCGGGATCGGCGATCACGATCTGCCGGAAGCCCGACAGGCGCTCGATCGCCTCGGGTTGTGCGCATTCGGCGATCGCCGGATGGCTCGGTGCGGCAACCGCGACGAGCGTTTCGGTCCACAGCGCATGAATCTGTTCCTGCGGATGCAGATCGAGCCCGCCGTACGCGACACAGAGATCGACGGCCGATCGATGCAGCGCGTCGACGATCACGTCCTGCGGCGCCGTGACGATGCTGATCGCGAGTGCCGGATATTTCGCGGCCACGGCTGTCAGCGCACGCGCGACCGGCGCACCGTCGAGTTCGGCGGCAAGCCCGAGCCGCAGCGTGTCCTCGACGCCTTCCGACAGGTGCTGCGCATGCGCACGCAGCGCGTGCAGCCGTTCGGCGATCGAGCGCGCGTCGGGCAGCAGCGCGGCCATCGCCGCGGTCGGCGTCGGTTCGCGCGTGCCGCGGTCGAACAGCACGAGGTCGAGTTCGGCCTCGAGGTTCGCGATCGCCATGCTGATGGCCGACGGCGTGCGGCCGAGCGCGCGCGCCGCGGCCGAGAACGAGCCCTTTTCGATGACGGTCAGCAGCATGTCGATGTGGTCGCTGGTCAGCATGCGGGGCCTCCTGTCAGAAAAATTGAAAGGACCTGACTTTTGCGGACAGAGGCCCGCTGATAGTCTCGCCACCTTGTTCGAGATGAAGGTGGATGGTCATGCAAGGGTGGAAGAGACGCATAGTGTATGTCGTGATGTTCGAGTTGCTCGGCATCCTGGTCGCGTCGTCGGTGCTCGGCATGCTGAGCGGCGCGAGCGCCGCGACGAGCGGCCTGCTGGGCGTGATGATCTCGACGACGGGCGTCGTCGTCAATTTTCTGTACAACCTCGCGTTCGAGGCATGGGAGCGACGCAGCGCGGCGACCACGCGCTCGGTCGGGCGCCGCGTGATGCATGCGATCGGATTCCAGGTCGCGCTCGTGACGTTCCTGATTCCGCTGATTGCGTGGTGGCTCGACGTGTCGTTGCTTCAGGCGTTCCTGTACGACGCGGTGCTGATCGTGTTCTTCCCGATCTTCACGTTCACGTACAACTGGGCGTTCGACAGCGTGTTCGGGTTGCCGGATTCGGTCACGCGCGACGCGCAGCCCGAGCCGGCCGTGTGGTAAGCCGCGCTGGCGGGAGGGTGTGACAACGAACGGCGGACGCCTATGCGTCCGCCGTTTTTCGTTGATGCGTCGCATGCCATCGATGTCGGTCGCATGACGAAAGAAATTGTAGAGGACTTCTAATGTCGTAATCGTCTGGTTTTTTGTCGCATCTTAACAAAACTGTCCGATTTCCCTTTCTAGAATCCGACAGATCGATGACACGCGCGGCGGGCAGGAGGGGGCCGCCGACGCGCCGCGCGCCTGGTTCGGAACCGTATTGCGGCTCCGAGGCCGCGCATCGCCCGCACGCGGCGCATGCCGCCTGCATGACCATCCCCGTCCGGCCAGAAAAACGAGGAGGGATTGCCGATGTCGCGTATCGATCGCCGTACGTTCCTGACCCGCTCGGCGCAAGCGGCCGGCGCTGCCGCGCTCGCGGCGGCGTTGCCCGAAAGCATTCGCCGCGCGCTTGCCGTCGAGCCGGCCCGCGTGACCGGAACGATCCGGGACGTGGAGCACATCGTCGTGCTGATGCAGGAAAACCGCGCATTCGACCATTACTTCGGCACGTTCCCGGGCGTGCGCGGCTTCAACGATCCGCGCGCGGTCGCACGTCCCGACGGCAAGGCCGTCTGGTATCAGAACTACAAGGGGCGCGACTACGTGCCCTGGTACCTCGACACGTCGAAGACGTGGGCGCAGTGGATGATGCCGGAGAACCACGAGTGGGATGCGTTCCACAAGCTGTGGAACGAAGGGCGCAACGACCAGTGGATGGCCGTGCAGTGGCCCGATGCGATGGGCTACTTCAAGCGCGCCGACCTGCCGTACTACTACCCGCTCGCGAGCGCGTTCACGATCTGCGACGCGTACCACCAGTCGATGATGGGGCCGACCAATCCGAACCGGCTCTACCTGATGACGGGGCGCGCGTCGCCGAACGCGGACGGCAGCCAGGTCGCGATGTCGAACTGGATGGGCGACCGTTCGGGCACGGTGTCGTGGAAGACCTTCCCCGAGCGGCTGCAGCAGGCCGGCATCGACTGGCGCGTGTATCAGGAAGGCGGCGTCGGCTCGTTCAACGTCGCGTGGAATTTCCTGTCGAGCCGCTACTGGATCGACAACACCAACAACTACGACTGCAACGCGCTCGCGTGGTTTTCGCAGTACAAGTCGGCTTCGTCGAGCTCGCCGCTGAACCAGCGCGGGCTGACCGCACGCGGCATCTCGTCGCTGCGCGACGACGTGCTCGCGAACCGGCTGCCGCAGGTGTCGTGGATCGTGCCGCCGTTCTCGTCGTCCGAGCATCCGTGGTGGGGGCCGTCGTTCGGCGAGGAATTCGTGTCGCGGATTCTCGATGCGCTCACGTCGAACCCCGACGTATGGGCGAAGACCGTATTCCTGATCTGCTACGACGAAGGCGACGGCCGCTTCGATCACGTGACGGCGCCCGTGCCGCCGTGGAAGGCCGGCAAGGGGCTGTCGACGGTCAGCGTCGAAGGCGAGATCGAGCAGCAGTCGGGCTTGCCGATCGGGCTCGGCACGCGCGTGCCGCTGCTCGCGATTTCGCCGTGGTCGAAGGGCGGGTGGACCTGCTCGGAAGTGTTCGATCACACGTCGGTGATCCGCTTCATCGAGAAGCGTTTCGGTGACGATCATCCGGACGTCTACGAATCGAACATCACGCCGTGGCGTCGCGCGGTGTGCGGCGACCTGACGTCGGCGTTCGACTTCGCGGGCGATGCGGATCGCACGGTGCCGCCGGCGGCGCTCGACCTGACCGCGACGAAGGCGCAGCTCGACAACGCGTACTGGGTGCAGTACTACCTCGCGAAGCCGAGCTATCCGTCGAGCTACCCGGCTGAGAACGCGCCGCTGCCGGTGCAGGAACCGGGGCAGCGCAAGCTGCGCGCGGTTCCGTACGAGCTGTTCGTCGAAGCCGCGCTCGATACGCGCGCGGGCGTGCTGAACGTGAGCTTCGCGAACAGCGGCAAGGCCGTGCCCGGCAACGCGGCCGGCACGTCGGCCGCGGTGTTCCATGTACACGACGCGATCGCGCAGAACGGCCCGCGCTTCTACACGATCCAGAGCGGCCGCGTGCTGAGCGACCAGTGGTGGCCGGTGCGCGACACGCAGGGGCGCTACGACCTCGCCGCGTATGGGCCGAACGGCTTCTTCCGCCGCTTCAAGGGTGGCGCGACGACGAGCGCGCCGCTGCTCGACGTGACGGTCGCGTATCGCCCGGACGGCAATCTCGTCGTGCGGATGCGCAACGCGGGCCGCACGCCGCTGGTCGCGACGCTCGCGGATAACGGCTACGGCGCCGCGCCGCGTTCGGGCACGGTCGCGGCGGGCGCCACCGTCGACACGGTGCTGAACCTGTCGGCAAGCGGCGGCTGGTACGACTTCAGCGTGACGATCGATGCAGATGCCGGTTATCTGCGCACACTGGCCGGCCATGTCGAAACCGGTGCGGCGAGCGTGACCGATCCGCTCTTCGCGCGTGTGACAGGAACCGCATGATGAACCGAACCGTCATCGTATGGGGCACGGTCGCGCTGGCGGCAGGCGCCGTCGCGTCGGCCGTCGTGCTGTGGAGCGGCCGCCCGGGCGGCGCGCCGCTCGCTTCTTCCACCGTTGTCAGCCAGGAATCCGCCATGACGAATCAAGCGGCCGCGTCGCCGGTCAATTTTCGCGCGCAGCTCGACAGCTATGCGCACGAACGCGATGCGCTGAATGCGGCCGACCGCCAGGTGCGCGCGCGTTCGTTGCTCGCGCAACTGCGTGCGGATGCCGATGCGGGCAAGCTCGATCCGCGCGAGGCGTCGGGCCTGGCGGACCTGCTGTTGCAGGATGCGGAACCGGACGCCGCCGCACGCCAGGCTGCAAGCGATGCGTTGCGCGAGCACCTGCGCGATCTTGCGATGGGCGAGCGGCCGGCTTCGCCCGCACGCGAGCGACAGGATGCCGACTATGTCGCGCAGAGCCGCAAGATCATCGACGAGGTGGTGCGTACGGTGCCGGACCGCGAGCAGCAGCGCGTGGCGCTCGAGACGCGGCTGGCGGAATTGCGCAGGCAGATCTACGGGACGGACGCGCCGGTGACACACGGCGGTTGACGAGACGCGATGCGGAGCGGAGCGTATCCGCATCGTCGTTGAACAGCGAGGCGATCGGGCGGCGCGGAAGCCGCCCGGACACTTACGCGGCGATGAACGCGTGCACGTAGCGATTGAACACGGCGGGGCTTGCAGCGTTCATCCCGTGCGACGCGCCGGCGACGGTTTGCCGTTGCGCGTTGCCGATCCACTGCGACAGCGTATCGACGTTGTGGCGGAACATCTTCGGGCTGCGCTGGCCGTCGATCAGCAGCGTGCGGCATGCGATATCGCCGGCCGTGTGCTGCGAATACGCGGGCAGCGGGTCGCGCAGCTGCTTCGGCAGCGTGCTCGCGTTGTCGATCGCCATCGTACGGAAGCGCGACGTGCTTTTCTTCCATGCGCCCGGCAGGCTCACGGAATCGACGAACATTTCGAGGCCGGATTCGACGTCGCCTTGCCCGATCAGGTTCACGGCCTTCGTGCGCAGCGCGAGCGCGGCGGCCGGCAGCGCGGCTTCGCGCACGCCCGGCTGTTGCAGCGGGCCGCCCGGATCGGCGAGCGTCAGCGTATCGACGAGGTGCGGATGCCGGCGTGCGACGTTGAACGCGACGCTGCCGCCACGCGAATGGCCGACCAGATGCACGGGGCCGAGATCGAGTGCGTCGATGAATTCGGCGAGCTCGTCGACGTGGTTCTGCCAGCTGAATTCGTCCTGGATACCTGCTTCGACGGCCGGCCAGTAGTGGCTGAGGCTCGGCGCGATGCAGCGGTAGTGGGCCGACAGCGCGGCGAGTTGCGGATCCCAGTAGCGGTAGTCGCACAGCGAGCCGTGCACGAACACCATCGGCGCACCGCTGCCCCGCTCGACATACGGCAGGCTGATGCCTGACGAAAGCGTCGCAAATTGCAGGTCGGGGTTCGCGAGCACGGACGGCTCGATTCGCATGTTCATGGCTGAAAGACTCAAAGGTGCGTCAACACGACGCAACTATGCATCACGGCGACCTGCAAGGAAAACGCATAATTTTCATCGTGACGATCAATTTTATTGATGGCTGTGACGGAAACGCTTGTCGCAGCGTGGTCATGCGCCGAAGCCTTCAATCATCTGACGATTTGTTTCGCCGGTGAAAGGGCGTGCAGCGGCCTGCGCGCACGCGCCTTCGCAGCGAACAAGGGGAAGACCGCATTTCAGCGCACCGTCAACGCGGGCGTGGTCTGAAGCTCGACGGGAAGGTCGTTGTCGGCGGCGAACTGCATCGCGAAGTCGAATGCGTCGGCGCACACGCCGCGCAATTCGTCCGACACGAACAGGCATTTGACGTTGCCGTCGACGACGGGCATCGCGAGCCGCGACAGCGCGCACGGATAGCCGGGCCGCCGTTCGCCGACGAACAGCGTGATGACGCCCGCGAGGCGCTCGGGCCAGTCGCTCGGGCGGAAGGTTTTCTGCGCGCGCGTAACGCCGCGGATCAGGTGGCCCGTGATGCGGCCGTGTTCGGTGACTTCGATGCGATCCATGCTTTTGTGCGTATCCTCGTTCGCGTCATTCGCCGCCGTCGGCCGCTGTGTCGCCGCGCGCGGGAATCCGCAGGTTGCGCAGCTTGTGATAGAGCGTTTTCTTCGGCATCCCGAGCGCGACGCTTGCGTCCGCAACGTTGCCGTTGTGACGCTGCAGCATGTCCTCGATCAGCATCCGTTCGAAATACGCGAGCTGTTCCGCGAGCGTGTCGCCGACGGCCGGTGCATCGCCGGACGACAGCAGGCTGTCGCCGGTCAGCCCGAGCACGAAGCGGTCGGCCACGTTCTGCAGTTCGCGCACGTTGCCGGGCCATGCATGCGTCATCAGTTCGGATACCTGCGCAGCCGTGACGACTGGCGCCGGCTGTCCGAAGCGCCGCGCGGCCGCGAGCACGAAGTGCTCGAACAGCAGCGGCACGTCCTCGCGCCGCTCGCGCAGCGGCGGCAGTTCGATCTGCGCGACGTTGAGGCGATACAAGAGGTCCGCGCGAAAGCGTCCGTCGGCCGCGAGTTCGGCGAGATCGGCCTTCGAGGCAGCCACCACGCGGCAGTCGACCGGAATCAGTTCGTTCGCACCCAGCCGCTCGACCACGCGCTCCTGCAGCACGCGCAGCATCTTGATCTGCAGCGAAACCGGCATCGTCTCGATTTCGTCGAGGAACAGCGTGCCGCCATCCGCCCATTCGACCTTGCCGATGCGCTTCTTGATCGCGCCGGTGAACGCGCCGGCTTCATGGCCGAACAGTTCGCTCTCGAAGACCTGCTCGGGCAGGCCGCCGCAGTTCAGCGCGACGAAATGCGCGTCGCGCCGGCCGCCGAAGTCGTGCAGGCTGCGTGCGATCAGCTCCTTGCCGGTGCCGGTTTCGCCGGTGATCAGCACCGACACCGACGTGTCGGCGAGGCGCAGGATCCGCTTGCGCACGTCGGCCATCGCGGGCGACTTGCCGAGCACGTACGCCTCGATGCCCTGCCAGTTGTTCAGCGCCGCGCGCAGCCCCTGCACCTCGAGCGTCAGGCGGCGCTTCTCGACCGCGCGCGCGACGCGGCCGGCGATCACGTCCGACGAAAACGGCTTCTCGATGAAGTCGTACGCGCCGACCTGCATTGCGCCGACGGCCGTCGAGATGTCCGCGTGGCCGCTGATCAGCACGACCGGGATCTGCGCATCGAGGGCCATCACGCGGTCGAGCAACTGCAGCCCGTCGATGCCCGGCATCCGCACGTCCGACACGATCACCACCGGCGCGCCGGGCGCGACGTGCGTGAGCGCGTCGGCAGCGGACGCGAAGGCGTCGACCGGGAACCCGGCGAGCGCGACGGCCTGCTCGACGCCGATCCGGACGTTTTCATCGTCCTCGACGACCAGCACGCGAATCTCATCTTCCATGCTCTATCCTTTGTTGCGGCGTCGCCGCCGCGAATTCGATACTGAACTGCGCGCCGCCTTCGTCGCGGTTCGTCGCGGCGATCTTCGCGCCGAACGCCTCGACGATGCGCGACGTGATCGCGAGGCCGAGCCCGAGACCCTGGCCGCGCGGCTTGGTCGTGACGAATGGCTCGAACAGGTGCGGCAGCACGTCGGGCGCGATGCCGGCGCCGCTGTCGGCCACCGTGAAGCGCACGCGGCCGGCGTCGTCCGGCCCGCTGGCCGCGATGACGATGCGGCGCACCGGCGCGTCGTGCACCGCGTCGAGCGCATTGCCGAGCAGGTTCACGATCACCTGCTGCAACTGGCTCGATTCGGCCGAGACGGTCGTGCCGGGCGCGATGTTCACGTCGAGCCGCACGCTTTCGTCGCGGATCCGCGCGTCGTAGATCAATCGCGCATGCGCGACGGCCTCGTTCAGCGACACCGCGACGCGCTCGACATCGGGCTTGCGCGCGAAGGTCTTCAGCTCGCCGGTGAGCACGGCCATGCTGTCGACCAGCTTGCCGATCCGCTCGAGATTCGCGAGCGCCGGCGCCGGCTGCCCGCGCTCGAAGAACGTGCGCGCGTTGTCGCATAGCGTGCGGATCGCGACGAGCGGCTGGTTCAGCTCGTGCGTGAGGCCGGCGGCCATCTGCCCGAGCACCGCGAGCTTGCCCGCGTGCACGACTTCCTGTTGCGATGCGCGCAGCCGCTGTTCGGTGCGTTCGCGCTCGACGATCTCGCGCTGCATCCGCTCGTTCGCGGCCGTCAGCGCGGCCGTGCGCTGCTCGACGGTCAGTTCGAGCCGGTCGTTCGCGCGGCGCAGCGCGTCCTGCGCATTCAGCCGCGCGACGATCGCCCGACGGCGCTGGATCGCGTAACCGGCCAGCAGCGCGGCGATCAGGAACGCGCCGGTGACGAACACGAACGCCGTCTGCTGCTGGCGCCGCGCGCCCGCGATGTCGAGCAGCACCATCAGCGAATCGCCGGCCTGCGGTGCGGGGCGCGACATCACGAGATAGCGCGTGGCGCGGCCGGCGTGGCGCAGATCGGGGAAGGTGCCGAACCACGCGGCCGAGCTGCGGTCGCCGATGCGGCGATACGGCAGCGCGTCGACGGTGCGGCCCGCGTATTGGCGCGACGCCTGGATGTCGCGCTGCTGCTGCGCGGTGATCGGGCGCAGCGCGGTGAATTTCCATGCGGGCTCGGTCGAGATCACGACCACGCCGTTGCTGTCGACGACCATTGCGGCGACGCCCGGCGCGCGCCACGCCGATTCGAGCGGATCGACGCTGATCTTCACGGCGGCCACGCCGATCGGCACGCCGTCGTCGCGCACGGCACTCGCGAAGTAGACGCCCGGCACGCCGGTGTTGGTGCCGATCCCGAAGAAGCGGCCGCTGCCGCGCGCGAGCGCGTCCTTGAAGTACGGCCGGTACGACACGTTGGTGCCGACGAAGCTGATCGTCTCGTTCCAGTTGCTGGCGGCGATCACCTCGCCTTGCAGGTCGATCACGTCGACCGCGCCGCTGCCCGCGTCGCGGTTCACGGCTTCGAGGTAGGTGTTCACCGAGTGCACGTGTGCGGGCGCATCGTGCGGCGCGGCCTTCAGCATCGCGCGCACGCCGTCCTGGCGCGCGACGAGGCCGGGCAGGATCTCGAAGCGGCCGAGCTCGCTCTTGAGGCTCGACGCATACAGGTCGAGCCGGTGCGCGCCGGTTTCCTCGAGCGCGTCGATCGCGCGTTCCCACGCGAAATCGACGGCCGCACCGGCCACGCCGACATACAGCACAGCGGCCGATGCCCAGCCCCACCACGGGATTCCCTTGAAGCCTTTTTGCACGTTCGCCCTCATCGAAGCCCGCTGCCGCCTGTCCGCTACCGGCCGTCCGCTACCGGCCCTCCGCAACTGCTCGCCGTAACGATGCGTGCCGTAACGACGCGCGCCGCGCGCCGGCAAGGCCGGCGGCGGCGCGTGCGAAGCAGCCTGCGCGACGGTGCGCGCGGCCGCGCATTATCCGAAGTGCGCGACCAGGATCAGCGTCACCGTGACGACGATTGCGCCGCCGATCCGCGTGGCGATCTGCGCGAACGGCATCAGCTGCATCCGGTTCGCGGCGGTCAGGATCGCGACGTCGCCGGTGCCGCCTTGCCCGCTGTGGCAGGCGTTCACGATTGCGGTGTCGATAGGGTACATCTTCAGCAGGCGGCCGACCACGAAACCGGTGCCCATCAGCGTCGCGACGGTCGACACGATCGTGACCACGTTGACGATCGTGAAGGCGGCGGTCAGCTTGTCCCACGGCGTCATCGCGACGCCGATCGCGAACAGCAGCGGATACGTGACGGCGGTCGAGAAGAACTTGTAGACGACGAATGCGCCTTCCTGCAGCGGCGGCGACACCGCGCGTGCGAGCTTCACCAGCACCGCGAGGAACAGCATCGCGACCGGTGCGGGCAGGCCGAACAGCTTGTGCGCCATCAGGCCGACGAGATACAGCGTGATCGCCGTGATGCCGGCGCCCGCGATGTGCGTGACGTCGACGTGGCCGCGGATCTCTTCGTTCTCCGGCGTCATGTCGCCGCTTTCGCCGACCTGCAGGCGGCCGTTGCCGGTCAGGTGCGGCAGGCGCTTGCCGAGCATGTCGAGCGCGCCCGACAGGATGATCGCGGTCAGGCTGCCGAGCATCACCGGCGGCAGCACCATCGCGAACATCTCGCCCTGCGGCAGGTGCATCAGTTCCGAATAGCCGATCGACAGCGGAATCGCGCCTTCGCCGACGCCGCCGGCCATGATCGGCACGACGATGTACAACAGCGTGTGGCGTGCGCCGAGGCCGAGCGCGGTGCCGACGGCCGTGCCGACGATCGCCGCGGCGACCGAGCCGGCCGCGAGCGGGACGAAGATCTTCACGAAGCCCTGGATCAGTACGCGGCGATCCATGCTCAGGATGCTGCCGACGATGATCGACGCGATGAACAGGTACAGGAAGTTGGTCGACTTCGTGAATTCGACCGTCAGGTTCAGCACCGGCTTCGGCAGCACGTGGTAGTACGTGAGCGCCGACGGCACGAAGGTCGCGAAGATCGCGGCCGCGCCGATGTTGCGCAGGAGCGGCAGGCGCTTGCCGAGTTCGGCGCAGGTGAAGCCGAAGAACGCGAGCACGGCGATCGCCATCGAGATCTCGCCAGGTACCTTGCCCGTCACCGAGAAGCCGACGATCAGCGCGAACAGGATCACGTAGACCGGCAGCGGAATGATGCCGATGCGGATTTCCATGAGCTTCCACCAGCCTTCCGGCCAGAAGCGCTCGCGCGGGGTGGCGACGGCGTCGGAAACCGGCTCCGGATGGGACGGGGTATGGATAGAGGTCTGCAAGACGTGTCTCCTGATGTTGGAATGCCTGCTTTGCTTCGCGGCATCGTGTGCCGTCTATTACGCAACCCCCGTGCCAGGAATCCGGCCTGCCGGAATATTTTCAATGCCTTGATTTATAAGGGATTTGTTTCGTCTGCGGAAAGGATTGCCCGGCGGGATGGCCGAGATCTCGGAATTCGCCCGGTGCCCCGGGCCGAGATTTCGGCCAGACGGCCGGCCGGACGCCCGGTCTGGCCTCCGATTCGCCCGGCCGGCCGCTCGGACGCCCGCCATATCGCCGCGCGCGATTTTCTTCGCACAATCGCTTCGTAGACCGCCCCTGCGCCGCTCTCTATCATCGGCTGATCCTTTTCCGACGCGACGACGACTGTCCGGAGAACGCCTGCGCGTTCGCCGCGGCGTCGCTCATCCGTCGATACCGTCTTTGGACAGGAGAGTGGTTTCATGCTGCATCCCGTTTTTTCCGCCCGCTTTTCCGCCGGCCGCGCGGCCCGCGTGCTGATGGCCGCGCTGCTCGGCGTCGTGCTGCTGAACGGCGCGCGCGCCGACACCGCGCCGCTGAAGGTCGGCATCTCGACCAGCCCGCAGATCGAAGCACTGAAAATCGCCGCGAAGGAGGCGAAAGAGCAGGGGCTCGACGTCAAGATCGTCGAGTTCACCGACTGGAATACGCCGAACGCGGCGCTCGCGAACAAGGACATCGACGTCAACTACTTCCAGCACATCCCGTTTCTCGAGAACGCGAAGAAGCAGGGCGGCTACAACTTCATCTCGATCGCGCCCGGCACGATCATGAAGATCGGCCTCTATTCGAAGAAGGTGAAAAGCTTCGCCGAGCTGAAGGACGGCGCGCGCGTCGCGATCGCGAACGATCCGGTCAACGGCGGGCGCGGGCTGTTGCTGCTGCAGCGCGCGGGGCTCATCACGCTGAAGCCGGGCACCGATTACCGTGCGACCACGCACGACATCGTCGCCAACCCGAAGCACCTGAAGATCATCCCGCTCGAAGCGTCGCAGCTCGCGCGTTCGCTCGACGACGTCGATCTCGCGCAGGGCTACCCGAGCTTCATCAAGCTCGCCGGCACGACCGATCCGAACAGCGCACTGCTGTTCGACGGCACCGAGAACAAGAGCTTCGCGATCCAGTGGGTCGTGCGGCCCGAGAGCGCGAACGATCCGCGCATTCGCAAGTTCATCGCGATCTACCAGCACTCGCCGGCCGTGCGCCGTGCGCTCGACAACGCATTCGGCTCGCTGTACGCGATCGCGTGGTGACGGAGGCCAGCATGACGACGGCGAACCGCAAGAAGATCCTGCTCAACGCGTTCAACATGAACTGCGTCGGGCACATCAACCACGGGCTGTGGACGCATCCGCGCGACCGCTCCGCGCACTACACCGATCTCGACTACTGGGCCGATCTCGCGAAGACGCTCGAGCGCGGCAAGTTCGACGGGATCTTTCTCGCGGACATCGTCGGCGTGTACGACGTGTTCGGCGGCGGCCCCGACGCCGCGCTGCGCGAATCGGTGCAGGTGCCCGTCAACGATCCGCTGCTGCTCGTGCCCGCGATGGCGCAGGTCACGCGGCATCTCGGCTTCGGCGTGACCGCGAACCTGACCTACGAGCCGCCTTACCTGTTCGCACGCCGCATGTCGACGCTCGATCATCTGACGAAAGGCCGCGTGGGCTGGAACATCGTCACCGGTTACCTCGACAGCGCCGCGCGCGGGATGGGCCTCGCGCAGCAGATCGGCCACGACGACCGCTACGAGCGCGCGGACGACTACATGGACGTCGTCTACAAGCTGTGGGAACAGAGCTGGGACGACGATGCGGTGATCCGCGACGCGCAGGCGCGCGTGTTCGCGCAACCGGGCAAGGTGCGGCGCGTGAAGCACGACGGGCCGTTCTATTCGATCGACGCGATTCATCTCAGCGAGCCGTCGCTGCAGCGCACGCCGGTGCTGTACCAGGCCGGTTCGTCCGCGCGCGGCGTCGAGTTCGCGGGCCGTCATGCGGAATGCGTGTTCGTGAACGGGCAAAGCAAGGCGGCCGCACGCGCGGCAGCGCTCGACATTCGCGCGGCGGCTGCACGGCAGGGGCGCGACCCGGCATCGATCAAGATCTTCGCGGGCGTCAGCGTCGTGACGGCCGAGACCGAACGGCTCGCACGAGAGAAGTTCGACGAATACCGGCGCTATGCGAGCCCCGAAGCCGGCCTCGCGCATTTCGCGAGCTCGACCGGCATCGACTTCGCGCAGTACGGCCTGGACGAGCCGATTTCGTACGTGAAGACCGATTCGATCCAGTCGGCCGTCGACGCGATCTCGCGCAAGAGCACGACCGGTACGTGGACCGTGCGCCGGATGCTCGAACAGATGTCGCTCGGCGGCCGCTATGCGCCGATCGTCGGCTCGCCGTCGCAGGTCGCGGACGAGCTGCAGTCGTGGATCGACGAGACCGGCATCGACGGCTTCAACCTGACGCGCACCGTGATGCCCGAGTCGTTCGCGGATTTCGTCGACTGGGTCGTGCCCGAACTGCAGAACCGCGGTGTCTACAAGGAAGACTACGATCCCGCGCCGACGCTGCGCGAGAAGCTGTTCGGCGCCGGCCCGCGCCTGCCTGCGTGGCACACCGGCGCGCAGCACCGGCCGGCAGCCGTATCCGAATCCGCGCATCCCGCGCATGCCTGAACGTGACGGAGCGAAGCGATGACGCAATTGTTCGATACGCTGGGTTTCATCGAGCCGTCGGCCGTGCTTGCCGGCGCCGCCGTAACGGCGCATGAGGAAGCGGGCGCGTTGGCCGCCGGCGGCGTGGCCGTGTCGCTGGAGCAGGTCGGCAAGGTATTCGCGACGCCGCGCGGCCAGGCCGCCGCACTGCGCGACGTGACGCTCGATGTGCGGCGCGGCGAGGTGTTCGGGATCATCGGCCGCAGCGGCGCCGGGAAATCGACGCTGCTGCGGCTCGTGAACGGGCTGGAGCGGCCGAGTTCGGGCCGCGTGCGCGTGCAGGGTGTCGACGTCGGCGCGCTCGACGAGGACGGGCTCGTTGCGCTGCGCCGCCGCACCGGCATGGTGTTCCAGCATTTCAACCTGCTGTCCGCGAAGACGGTGTTCGAAAATGTCGCGCTGCCGCTGAAGATCGCCGGCGTGCCGAAGGCCGAGCGCGTGCGCAAGGTCGAGGCGCTGCTCGATCTCGTCGGGCTCGCCGCGAAGCGCGACGCATACCCGGCGAGCCTGTCGGGCGGGCAGAAGCAGCGCGTCGGCATTGCCCGCGCGCTGGTGCACGATCCCGAGGTGCTGCTGTGCGACGAGGCGACGTCGGCGCTCGACCCCGAGACGACGCAATCGATCCTCGCGCTGCTCGCCGACATCAACCGCCGCCTCGGGCTGACGATCGTGCTGATCACGCACGAGATGGAGGTGATCCGTGCGGTGTGCGACACCGTTGCGGTCATCGAACAGGGTGAAGTCGTCGAAACGGGCCCCGTGTGGCGCGTGTTCGGCGATCCGCGCCACGGCGCGACGCGCGCGCTGCTCAGCACGCTGCAGCACGACCTGCCGGCCGAGCTGGCCGCGCGCGTGCAGCCGCTGCCCGAGCAGGCCGCGCTGCCGGACGGCGCGCAGGTCGTGCTCGACGTCCGCTATACGGGTGAAAGCGGCGGCGAGCCGGACGTCGGCGCGCTTGCGGCGGCGCTCGGCGGCTCGGTGCGATTCCTGCACGGCGGGATCGAGCGCATTCAAGGCCATGCGCAGGGGCGGCTCGTGATCGCGGCCGCGCCCGGTGTGGACGATACCGGCACGCAGCACGCGCGCGGCGCCGTTGCCGCGCTGCTCGATCGCGCACGCCGCCATGCGAATCACGCGGAGGTGCTCGGCTATGTTTGAGCTCTGGTGGCCCGAACTGCTCGACGCGATCCGCGACACGCTGTCGATGGTCGCCGCGTCGGCCGTGATCGCGGCGCTGATCGGCATCCCGCTCGCGGTGATCCTCGTCACCACCGCGCCGGGCGGCATCTACGCGCGGCGCGGCGTGAACGCGGTGCTCGGCGCGCTCGTCAACGTGTTCCGCTCGACGCCGTTCATCATCCTGCTCGTCGCGCTGCTGCCGTTCACGCGCGTGCTGATCGGCACGACGATCGGCGTGTGGGCGGCCGTCGTGCCGCTGTCGATCGCCGCGATCCCGTTCTTCGCGCGGATCGCCGAAGTGAGCCTGCGCGAAGTCGATCGCGGGCTGATCGAGGCCGCGCTCGCGATGGGCGCGAAGCGCCGCCACATCGTGTGGCACGTGCTGCTGCCGGAGGCGCTGCCCGGCATGCTCGGCGGCTTCACGATCACCGTCGTCGCGCTGATCGGCTCGACCGCGATGGCGGGCGCCGTCGGCGCGGGCGGGCTCGGCGATCTCGCGATCCGCTACGGCTATCAACGTTTCGACACCACCGTCATGGCGACCGTGATCGTGATCCTGATCGCGCTCGTCTCGGCCGTGCAAATCACGGGCGACCGCCTGGTCCGACGCGTGACCCGGCGCACCTGAGCGACGCCACGAGCGTCCGCTCGTTTCATTCCTGATCCTGAGAGAACGATACCCATGACCTTGCCCATCGGCGCGCCGCGCGAATGGAACGGAGAATTCGAGGAAGCGCTGTTTCTCGACGTGGCGCGACGCCATCGTCCGGGCTTCCCGGCCAAGCTCGCCACGCCGCCGCGCGAGCCGCGCAACGACGACGAGCTGGCCGCCGTCGCCGACTACTACACGAAGATGGCGTCGCACGACCTGTTCATCGTGCAGGTCGTCGCGAAGGCGATCGACACGCTGTTCCGCGACGATCCGCATTTCCAGCTGATCCTGTCGCGCCAGCTCGGCGACGACGGCGCGCACGCCGTGATCGGCCGCGAACGCGTGACCGAACTGACGGGGCGCGATCCGCTGCCGGAAGTCGACCGGCTCGTCGCCGCGCACTGGGCGCGCATCGGCGACATCGCGGTGCGCGACCTCGCGGGTTTTCTCGCGTTCGAATGGCATTACGAGCTGCATATCCTCGCGAAGCTGTGGATCCAGCGCAAGACCGGCCGCATCGGCGACAGCGCGATGCGCGAGCACGGCGAGAACCGGATCCGGCCGGACGAGGAATGGCATCGCGTGCAGATCGTCCAGTGGTGGTTCGACACGCTGAAGGCGTTGCCGCCCGCCGAGCGCGACGCGCTGATCGATCGCGTGATCGCGGCCGACGAGGAAACGCAGGCGCGGCTCGACGGGTATCTGCACGACGAGTACGCGCACACCGCGCACGTGTTCGGCGCGGATATAGCCGAATACCGCGCGATCTATGACGACTGGCGGCGCGAGATCCTGGCGCGGCTGACCGGCCGACGGATCGATGCGCTGGTGCCGCTGTCGGGCGAAACCGTTGAACAGGACGCTGTCGCATGAACGATCCCCGCGGCCCGGCGACCTTCGCGCCGGATACCGACACGCCGGCCGTCGACCGCGAGGCGCTGGCGCGCGCGATCGACGCGCTGCGCGTGACCGCCGCCGCGCGCGACCGCGCGGGCGGCCACGCGGCGCAGGAGAAACAGTGGCTTGCCGATGCGGGCTTGCTGACGCTCGCGGTGCCGCGCGCGTTCGGCGGGCAGGAAGCGGCGTGGCCCGCGATCTACGACGCGATCCGGCAGGTCGCGCGCGTCGACAGCGCGCTCGCGCATCTCGTCGGGTTCCAGTGCCTGCAGGTCGTGAGCGTCGACGTGTGGGGCAGCGCCGCGCAGCGCGAACGTTACCTGCGCGGCACCGTCGACGCGCGCTGGTGGTGGGGCAATGCGGTCAATCCGCTCGACACGCGGCTCGTGGCGACGGCGACGCCCGACGGCGGCTACCGGCTCGACGGCGTGAAGGGCTTCTGCTCCGGCACGCGCGGCTCGCAGCGGATGACGGTGTCCGCGCATGATCCGGCAACCGGTCGCACCGTGTTCGGCGTCGTGCCGACCGACCGTCCGGGGATCACGGTCAACGAGGACTGGGATCCGGTCGGCCAGCGCCAGACCGACAGCGGCAGCGTGCGCTTCGACGGCGTGACGCTCGCGCCGGACGAGGTGCTGCACCGGTCCGAGGCGCCGCCGACGCCGCGCGCGACGCTGCGCACGCTCGTGTCGCAACTCGTGCTGACGAACCTGTTCGTCGGGCTGGCGGAAGGCGCGCTGGCCGAGGCGCGCGATTACGTGCGGCAGCATGGCCGCCCGTGGATACACGCGGACGTCGCGCAGGCGGAAGACGATCCGTACACGCTGCAGCGCTTCGGCGACATGCGCGTGCGGGCGATTGCCGCGGCAGTATTGGCCGATCGCGCGGCCGAGGCGTTGCAGCGCGCGTGGTCGCGGCAGGACGCGCTGACGGCCGACGAACGCGCCGAAGTGGCGCTTGCGGTATCGGAAGCGAAGATCGTCGCGCAGCGCGCGGCGCTCGACAACGGCGAAGCGCTGTTCGATGCGTGCGGCGCGCGCGCGACGGCCGCGTCGCTCGGCCTCGACCGCTTCTGGCGCAATGCGCGCACGCATACGCTGCACGATCCGCTCGACTACCGGCTGCGCGATGTCGGCCGGTTTGCGCTGACCGCGGAACTACCGCCGGCGTCGCTCTATACGTAAGCGAGCGCGCGTTCCGTCATTGATCGCCGGGCGGCGGGCCGTCCGGCGCGACGGTAGCGGTAGCGGGCGCAGGCCCGGCGGCCAGCGGTGAGCTGCTGTCCGTCCCGGCGCGCTTGTACGACGCGAGTTCGTTCGAATAGCGTGCCGTCCGCACGCCGTTCGTGTCGTAGTACTCTTCGACCGACTTGACCCAGCGGCCGACCGCCGGCACGTACCAGAACGCCTTGTAGGTCTTGCCGGTCCCTTCCGCCGTCCCGTTGTTGTGGCTTTGCATCACGATCGTCGACCCGCCCGCGTTGCGGGACACGCCGGACGTGACCGACTGTCCCGGCGCGGCTTGCGCCTTCCACGTGCCTTCTGCCTCGATCTTGATCGCGTCGAACTTGCCGCCCGTCACGGTGACGGTTTCGGGGCCGACGACCTTGTAACGCGTGTCGTACGCTTCCGACGCATGCTGCGGATTCGGGTGCGATTCGCTGTACTTGACCGTCCAGGTCTTGCCGGCCGTCAGCGGAAACGCCATCGGGCGGTTCACGACGGTTTCGGTGCCGTTGACGCTGCGCGAACGGCTCCAGTCCGAGTCGACGATCAGTTCGCGCGGCGCCTGCGTCGCGCCGCTTTGCTGCGTTTCGATGTAGATGTGGTCGGACGTGGTGCGCTGCACGGAAATCTGGTCGCGCGTCTGGCGCCAGCCGTTCGGGCCGATTTCGACGGTATTGATGTAGGTCCAGGTATCGCCCGGCTTCAGCGCCGGGGCCGCGATCGACTGGGCCAGCACGATGCCGGGCAGCATCGCGCAGAGTGACAACACGGCAAGGTTTTTCTTTTTCATGATGGGGTGTGGGCAGCCTGCGGTCTCGCCGCAGAGCTTATCAAGCACACCTTTCATTCGGCATGACATGCGTGGTGCCGCCGCCGCCTTCCGCTCGCGTCGAACCGGTGCTCGACGGGATCGTGAATCGCGCGCCGTGCAAGCGGCGTGCTGGACGCGCGGAATGATATGTTATATCGTTGCGATACAATATATCATTCTCTCCTCAACGTCCTCTTCCGGAATCGCCCGATGAGTACCGCACTGCCTCCCTCCACGCGGCTTCCCGTGACCGTCCTGTCCGGCTTCCTCGGCGCGGGCAAGACGACACTGCTCAACCACATCCTCAACAATCGCGAGGGCCGGCGCGTCGCGGTCATCGTCAACGACATGTCCGAGGTCAACATCGATGCCGCGCTCGTCCGCGACGGTGGCGCGGGCCTGTCGCGCACCGACGAGAAGCTGGTCGAGATGAGCAACGGCTGCATCTGCTGCACGCTGCGCGAGGATCTGCTGATCGAGGTCGACCGGCTCGCGCGCGAAGGGCGCTTCGACCAGCTCGTGATCGAATCGACCGGCATCTCGGAGCCGCTGCCGGTGGCCGAGACGTTCACGTTCGAAGGCGAGGACGGCCGCAGTCTCGGCGAAGTCGCGCGGCTCGACACGATGGTGACGGTGGTCGACGCATTCAATTTCCTGCGCGATTACGCGTCGCGCGACAGCCTGCAGTCGCGCGGCGAATCGATGGGCGACGAGGATGCGCGCACGGTCGTCGATCTGTTGATCGACCAGATCGAGTTCTGCGACGTGATCGTGGTCAACAAGATCGACCTGATCGACGCCAGTGCGCGCGAGCGGCTGATCGCGCTGCTGCGCGGGCTGAACCCGCGTGCGCGGATCGAGATCGCCGAATTCGGCAAGGTGCCGCTCGAGCGTGTGCTCGATACGGGCCTGTTCGATTTCGACGAGGCGTCGCGCGCGCCGGGCTGGTTGCGGGAGATGCGCGGCATGCATACGCCGGAAACCGACGAATACGGGATCCGCAGCTTCGTCTATCGCGCGCGGCGGCCGTTCCATCCGCAGCGCTTCTTCGATCTCGTCGAAAGCGAATGGCCGGGCGTCGTCCGCTCGAAAGGGTTCTTCTGGCTGGCCACGCATCCGACCGTCGCCGGGTCGTGGTCGCAGGCCGGCGCGGTCGCGCGGCACGGGCCGGCCGGCCACTGGTGGGCGGCCGTGCCGCCCGAGCGCTGGCCGCAGGACGCCGAAGCCGTCGCGCAGATCCGCGCGCGCTGGGACGAGCGCGTCGGCGACGCGCGCCAGGAGCTCGTGCTGATCGGCATGGACATGGACGAGCCCGCGCTGCGCGGGCGCTTCGACGCGTGTCTCCTGACCGACGCCGAGATGGCCACCGGCCCCGAGCACTGGACCACGTGGGACAGCCCGTTTCGCGACTGGCCCTGACCTGAACGCGCGCTTCCTGCATCGATCCGGATGGAGAAGGCGCGCCACCGGAATCCGAGCATGAATGCAGTCCTTCCCGATGTTTCCCTGACCGATGCGGCGCCGGGCCGCCGCCCGCTCGAATGGGTCGGCATGCAGGGCATCGACCTGCCCGTGACGGTGGCCGAACCCGGCTGCCGGTGCGACGTGCATGCGCGCGCCGACGTCCAGGTCGATCTGCCTGCGCCGGATGTGAAAGGCATTCACATGTCGCGGCTCTACTGGCTGCTCGACTGGCTCGCCGACGGCGAAGCGCTGTCACCGGCCGGTCTGCGGCGCGTGCTGCGTGCGATGGTCGACAGCCATCGCGACTGCGACACGCGCAGCGCGCGTGTGCGGCTGCGCTTCGATCTGCTGGCCCGCCGCACGGCGCTCGTGACCGAGGGGCTGGCCGGGTGGAAGGCGTACCCGGTTCAGGTCGATGCGACGCTTGCGGGCGACGCGTTCGAGTTGCGCGCGCAAGTGACGGTTGCCTATTCGTCGACGTGTCCGTGCTCGGCCGCGTTGTCGCGGCATTGGATCGAACAGGCGTTCCTGACGGCGTTCGACCGCGAGGCTCGTGTGGCGCCGGCGGCGGTTGCCGCATGGCTGAAACAGCATGCGACCCTGGCCACGCCGCACAGCCAGCGCAGCGAAGCCGTCGTCAGCGTGGCGCTGCCCGCCGATGGCGCGACGCTGGGGCTGATCGACCTGATCGATCGCATCGAGCACGCGCTCGGCACGCCGGTGCAGACGGCCGTCAAGCGCGCGGACGAGCAGGCGTTCGCGGTGCTGAACGGCGGGAACCTGATGTTCGTCGAGGACGCCGCGCGCCGGGTACAGGCTGCGCTGGAAAGTCGTCACGCACACCCGCGCGTTCACGTGCGCCATCTGGAAAGCCTGCATCCGCACGATGCGGTGGCCTGGGCCGCACCGGTTCGCGAAGGCGCCGACGCATGCTGATCCGCAAGCTGTTCCGGTTCGAGAATGCGCACGTCGTGCGCGGCTGCAGCACGCGGCGCTGCTCGCATTCGATCCACGGTCATTCGTACCGCGTCGAGCTGCTGCTCGAAGCGCATGCGCTGGATCACGGGCAGATGATCTACGACTTCGGGCTGCTCAAGGGCGACGTGCGCGACCTGATCGATGCGTTCGACCATGCGGTGACGCTGTGGTCGAACGACGATCCGCGCTACGTCGAAAGCATGCGCAGGCATTCCGAACGCTGGGTGTCGCTGCCCGTGTCGCCGAGCGCCGAGCAGTTCTCGCGTGTGCTGTTCCGGCTCGTCGATGCCGCGTTGTCGTGCACCCGCATGTCGAACGGCGAAGCCGACGTGCGGCTGCATTCGGTCATCGTTCACGAGACCGAGACCGGCTACGCGCAGTGTTTCCGTGACGACGCATTCAACCCGCGCATGGGTCGCATCGACCTCGATGCGATCGTGTTCGCACCGGCCATCGTCGCGCAGTGGCGCGATCCGGGCCTGTTCGAGCGGCTCAGGCGCGGCCATCTCGTTTCCCAGAAGGAATCCTCATGATCCGCAAGAACCCGCGCGGCGACCTGCCGCAGATTCATCCGAACGCGTTCGTCGATCCGACCGCCATCCTGTGCGGGCTCGTGATCGTCGAGGAGAACGTGTTCATCGGTCCGTACGCGGTGATCCGCGCCGACGAAACGGATGCCGACGGCCAGATCGCGCCGATCGTGATCGGCGCGCATTCGAACATCCAGGACGGCGTCGTGATCCATTCGAAGTCGGGCGCGAGCGTGACGATCGGCCGTCATACGTCGATTGCGCATCGCGCGATCGTCCACGGGCCGTGCAAGGTCGGCGACGGCGTGTTCGTCGGGTTCAACAGCGTGCTGTTCAACTGCACGATCGACGACGGCTGCGTCGTGCGCTACAACGCGGTCGTCGACGGCTGTCACCTGCCGCCCGGCTTCTACGTGCGTTCGACCGAGCGCATCGGGCCGGAAACCGATCTTGCCGCGTTGCCGCAGGTCACGGCCGACGCGAGCGATTTCTCCGAGGACGTCGCGCGCACGAACAATGCGCTGGTGCTCGGCTACAAGCACATCCAGAACGAGTTCTGAGTCATGGGCGAGTGGATGCGACGTGAAGCAACCGACGTGCCGAAGCGCCGCCACGTCGACCTGCTCGTGCATGGCGGCGCGGTGATGACGCCCAACGGCGCCGAACGGATCGACGTCGCGTGCGCGGATGGCCGCGTCGTCGCGCTGGGTGCACTGCAGGGCACCTGGAGTGCCGACGTCGTGCTCGATGCGCGTGGACTGCATGTGCTGCCGGGCGTCGTCGACAGCCAGGTGCATTTTCGCGAACCGGGGCTGACGCACAAGGAGACCATCGAGGCCGGCACGCGCGGCGCGGTGCTCGGCGGCGTCACGACGATCTTCGAGATGCCCAACACGCATCCGCTGACGTTGAGCGGGCAGGATCTGCAGGCGAAGCTGGACCTTGCACGCGGCCGTGCGTGGTGCGACTACGCGTTCTACATCGGCGGCTCGGCCGTGAACGCAGAACGGCTGCCGGACCTCGAGCGCCTGCCCGGCTGCGCGGGCGTGAAGGTGTTCATGGGGAGTTCGTTCGGCGATCTGCTGGCCGACGACGAAACCGTGTTGCGCCGGATCCTGCGCAACGGGCGGCGGCGCATGGCCGTGCATGCGGAGGACGAGGCGCGGCTGCGCGAGCGCAAGGCGATCGTGGAAGCGAGCGGCGACGTGCGCGACCATCCGCGCTGGCGCGACGAGGAAAGCGCGCTGAGCGCGACGCGGCGCATCGTCGGGCTGGCTGCCGAGACCGGCCGCCGGCTGCACGTGCTGCATGTGTCCACGGCGGACGAGATGGCGTTTCTTGCGCAACATCGGCGGCGCGTGACGGTCGAAGTCACGCCGCACCACCTGAGCCTGCATGCGCCCGATTGCTACGAGCGGCTCGGCACGTTCGCGCAGATGAATCCGCCCGTGCGCGAACGGCATCATCGGGATGCGCTGTGGCGGGCTGTCCGCGATGGCGTGGTCGACGTGATCGGCAGCGATCATGCGCCGCATACGCGTGACGAAAAACGCCGCCCGTATCCGCAGTCGCCGAGCGGGATGACCGGCGTGCAGACGCTGTTGCCGCTGCTGCTCGACCACGTGCATGCGGGCCGGCTGAGCCTCGAACGGCTGGTCGACCTGACCAGCGCCGGGCCGGCGCGCATTTTCGGCATCGAAGGGAAGGGGCGCATCGCGCCGGGCTACGACGCCGATTTCAGCATCGTCGACCTGCGCGCGCGGCGGATCATTCGCGACGACTGGATCGCCAGCGTGAGCGGCTGGACGCCTTACGACGGATGCGCGGTCACGGGCTGGCCCGTGCATACGGTTGTGCGCGGGCAGGTCGTCGTGAGAGACGGTGCGCTGAACGGGCAGCCGGCCGGGGAGGCCGTGACGTTTCTGGACACCTAGATCGGCAGGCGAACCGTCTGCTTGATGCGCTTCAGCGGAATCTCGGTCTCGACGTTGCGGACGCCTTCGATCTGCGTGAGCGTCTCCATCTGGAAGCGTTGGTAATCGTCGAGATCCCGCGCGATCACGCGCAGCAGATAGTCGTAGCTGCCGGCCATCAGGTGGCATTCGAGCACTTCGGGCGCCTGCTCCATCTCGCGCGCAAAGCGTTCGACGGTCGTCTTGTCCTGGCGCTCCAGCGTCACGCGCACGAACGCGGTGAATCGCAGGTCGACGGCGGCGGGATTCAGCAGCGCGACATACGCGTCGATCACGCCCTGTTCCTCGAGCAGATGCACGCGGCGCAGGCAGGGGGTGGCCGACAGCCCGGCCTGTTGCGCGAGTTCGGCATTGGTCTGGCTCGAATTCTGTTGCAGCGCACGCAGAATGCGCCGGTCGATCGCGTCCAGTTTGATTGGCATTTTTGACTATCGAATCCGTTGATACTGGAGAATAGCTCCAAATCACCTCTCTCAAGTAGCCAAATTCGCATCCAATCTCCACGGAAGGGCGCCGATAATCTGACCACCGGCCGGGCGATTCCCGCCCGTCGGCGATCCCGTTCAGGAGCTCTCCCATGTCGCATCTATCCTGGCTACCGTTCATCGCAACGTCGCTTCTGATCATCGTCACGCCGGGCCAGGACATGGTTCTCGTGATGTCGCGCACGCTGTCCGGCGGCACGCGCGCGGGCCTCGTGACGGCCGCGGGCGTCAGCGTCGGTCTGCTCGTGCATACGATGCTCGCGACGCTCGGGCTGGGCGCACTGCTTCAGGCATCCGAATGGCTGTTTACGGCGCTGAAGGTGATCGGCGCGGTGTACCTGCTGTATCTCGGCATCACGCTGTTGCGCTCGTCGGGTGAACTGACGCTCGCGAGCAGCAGCAACGGCGGCGCGCAGGCATCGCGGCTTCGCACGTTCGCGCAAGGCGCGTTGTCCAACGTGTCGAATCCGAAGGTCGCGCTTTTCTATCTGGCGTTCCTGCCGCAATTCGTGCCGGCGGGCGCCGCACATCCGATGCTGTCGCTGTTCGTGCTGGGCGCGACGTTTGCCGGCCTGACGTTTCTCGTCAAGGGGCCCGTCGCGTTGTTCGCCGGCCTGCTGTCGGCGTCGATCCGCCGCAACCCGCGCATCCTGACGCGCATGCATCGCGTCAGCGGCGTGGTCCTGCTGGGGCTTGGCGTGAAGCTGGCGCTCGAGCGCCGCTGATCGCCGTTACCTCGACGCGTGCCGCCGGCGCAATGGCGCCGACAGCACGCGTTACTGTGCCGGCAATGCGTCCGCCAGCGCCCGCATCGCGTCCACCGTGTCCGGATTCGCCGGAAAGAACGCCTCGATCGCGAGTTCCGACAGCGTCACGTCGACCGGCGTGCCGAACACCGTCGTCGTGCTGAAGAACGTCAGTTCGCCGGCCGCGGTGCGCAGCCGCAGCGGCACGGCGATATCCGCGAAATCGGCGCGCGCCGGCGGGTCGTCGGGCTGGCCGGCCGGCGCCGGATACGCGGCGAGCTCGTCGCGCAGCGCATGCAACGTGCGGTCGCCGCTCGCATCGATCTGCCGTTGCAGCCGATGCAGGATGTGCGCGCGCCATTCATGCCAGTTGACGATCTGCGGCGCGAGGCCGTCCGGATGCAGGCTCAGCCGCAGCACGTTGACGGGCGGCTGCAGCAGCGCCGGATCGGCCTGCGCGACCAGCGCGCCGAGCATCCGGTTCGCGGCGAGCAGCGTCCAGTGGCGGTCCACTGCGAGCGCCGGGTACGGCTCGTGGCCGCGCAGCACCGCTTCGACCGCGTGGCGCGCGGCATCGAGCTGCGGGTCCGAAAACGGCCGTTCGCGAAACAGCGGCGCGAAACCGGCCGCGACGAGCAGCGCATTGCGTTCGCGCAGCGGCACGTCGAGGCGCTCGGCGAGATGCAGCACCATGTCGCGGCTCGGCTGCGCGCGGCCCGATTCGACGAAGCTGAGGTGGCGCGCGGACACTTCCGCGTCGAGCGCGAGCGCCATCTGGCTCAGGCGCCGGCGTTGCCGCCACGTGCGCAGCAGCGGGCCGATGCCGGACGCGCGGCCGGCGGACGGAGTGGGCGAATGGAGGGCGGCGGTCGGGTTCATGATGCCGATGATAGGCAATCCCGCGCGCCTTGGGCATTACCTGCCAGGTAAGCATCGCGCTGCTCCCCGGGCGCGGGCGAGTCGCGGCGCTGCGTTACCATGACGACCGTGCCAACTGAGAGGCGGCACCGGGCCAGCGAGACCACGCATGGGCCGGTTGCCGTGCACATTCACAACAAGGCATTCCAGGGGAATCCAACAATGAAAAAACTTGCCGTCCGGCTCGCCTGCGTGGCGACGCTCGCACTTGCCGCGACCAGCGGCCACGCGCAGACCGAAGCTGCGCAGGTGGAAATGAGGGCCGCTGCCGCGGCTGCCAACGAAGCGGTCGTGAAAGGGCCGACCGACATCGACGTGAAACACGAAGCCGTGCTGAAGCTGAAGGCCGGCGAGTCGTTCGTGCCGGCCGCGGAAGCCGGCCGCTACCTGCGCTCGATGGGCAACTCGATCGACGAATCGAAACTGGTCGGCCTCGTGCTGCCCGACGACCCCGACGCCGACTGGATTTCCGTCGTGTCGTTCGAGCCGAGCGGCTATATCCGCGACGACGACGCAAAGGACTGGAAGCCCGACGAACTGCTGAAAAGCCTGCAATCCGGCACCGAGGAAGACAACCCCGGGCGCAAGGAGCGCGGCCTGCCGGAAACCGAAGTGGTCGGCTGGGCGAAGGCTCCCGCGTACGACGCGGCCACGCACCGGCTCGTGTGGTCCGCGATCATCCGCGACAAGGGCGCGGCGCCGAACGCCGAGAACGACGGCGTGAACTACCGGACGCTCGTGCTCGGCCGCGACGGCTACCTGTCGCTGACGATGGCGTCGACGCTTGCCGACCTGCCGAAATACAAGGCGTCGGCCGACGACCTGCTGTCGAACATCCGCTTCAACGACGGCAAGCGCTACGCCGACTTCAACAAGTCGACCGACCACGTTGCCGAGTACGGCCTCGCGGCGCTGATCGTCGGCGTCGGCGCGAAGAAGCTCGGCCTGCTCGCGCTGATCGGCGCGTTCGCGGTGAAGTTCTTCAAGATCGGCGCGGTCGCGCTGCTGGCCGGCGGCGCGGCGCTCAAGCGCTTCTTCGGGCGCAAGCCGAAGCCGGCCGCGGTGCCGGCCGTCGCCGACGCGTCCGACGCAGCCGTCACGGAGCGCAAGGAATGACGAAGCTGTTGCTGCTGATCTTCGGCGGCCTCAAGCTTGGCAAGGTGCTCGTGTCGGCGGGCACCATGCTCGCGTCGATCGCGGTCTATGCGCTGTTCTACGGCTGGCGGTTCGCGGCCGGTTTCGTCGCGCTGCTGCTGGTGCACGAGGCCGGTCACTACATTGCCGCGCAGCGGCGCGGGCTCGACGTCGGGCTGCCGACCTTCATTCCGTTCGTCGGCGCGTGGATCCAGTTGAAGGAGCTGCCGCACGATGCGGAAACCGAGGCGTACGTCGGGCTGGCCGGGCCGTTTGTCGGCACGCTCGGCGCGCTGGCCTGCTACGCGGCCGCGCGCCACTACGACAGCAACCTGTTGCTCGCGCTGTCGTATACGGGTTTCTTCCTGAACCTGTTCAATATGATTCCGCTGTCGCCGTTCGACGGCGGGCGGATCACTGCGGTGCTGTCGCCGCGCATCTGGTTCGCGGGCGTACCCGTGCTGATTGCGCTGTTCGTGTATCGCCCGAGCCCGCTGCTGATCGTGATGGCGATCCTCGCGCTGCCGCAACTGCGGCGCGCATGGCGCTTCGATCCCGACGCGCCGGAGAACCGCGTGTACTACGCGACGTCGGTCGAGACGAAGACGACCTACGCACTCTGCTACGTCGGCCTGCTCGCGTTTCTTGCGCTGATGACGTCCGGCGTGCACGACATGCTGAGCGTCGCGCATTCGTCGACCTGATGCAAGAACGGCGGCCGCGTGAAAGCGGCCGCCGTTCCTTGGGAGGTCGATCCTCAGGCGTCGCGATGACGCAATTCGACGCGTTTGATGTCCTTCACGATCACGAGATAGCTGAACACGGTGACGAGCGCATTCAGCCCGACGAACACGAGCGCGCCGTTGAACGAGCCGCTCGCGCCGACGAGGTAGCCGATCGCGATCGGCGCGATGATGCCCGCGGTATTGCCGAACATGTTGAACAGGCTGCCCGACAACCCGATCGCTTCCTTCGGCGCGGTGTCGGCGACGACGGCCCAGCCGAGCGAGCCGATTCCCTTGCCGAAGAACGACACGGCCATCAGCACGATCACGAGCACTTCGCTGTCGACATAGTTGCAGCCGATGATCGCCATCGACAGCGCCATCCCGCCGACGATCGGAATCTTGCGCGCGAGCGTCAGCGACACGCCGCGCCGGATCAAACCATCCGACAGCAACCCGCCGAGTACGCCGCCGAGGAACCCGCAGATCGCGGGCAGCGACGTCATGAAGCCCGCCTTCAGCAGCGACATCCCGCGTGCCTGCACGAGGTAGATCGGGAACCAGGTGAGGAAGAAGTACGTGAGCACGTTCACGCAGTACTGGCCGAGGTACACGCCGATCAGCATCCGGTTCGACAGCAACTGGCGCACGTAGTACCAGCCGGCGACGCGGCTGCCCTCCGCGCGCGTGCCGTCGGCGCCGCGCACCGTCGAGCGCACGAGCCCGCCGCCCTGTTCGATATGGTCGAGTTCCGCACGGTTCACGGCCGGATGGTCGGCCGGGTCTTTCATGACGCGCAGCCACAGGCACGCGAGCGCGATGCCGGCCAGGCCGAGCCACAGGTACACCTGGTGCCAGCCGTACGCATGCGTGAGCCATGCCATCAGCGGCGAGAACACGACGGCCGCGAAGTACTGCGCGGCATTGAAGATCGCCGACGCGGTGCCGCGCTCGGCGGTCGGGAACCAGCTTGCGACGACTTTTGCATTGGCGGGGAACGCGGGCGCTTCGGCGATGCCGACCGCGAAGCGCATCGCGAACAGCGCGGCGACCGCGAACGCGGCGCTGCCGCCGAGGCCGATCGTGCTTTGCAGCAGCGTGAACGCCGACCACAGGAAGATGCTCGCCGCGTACACGCGCCGCGCGCCGAAGCGGTCGAGCAGCCAGCCGCTCGGCAGTTGCGCGAGCACGTATGCCCAGCTGAACGCCGAGAAGATGTAGCCCATCGTCACCGGATCGATGCCGAATGCCTTGCGGATCGGCGTGCCGGTGATCGACAGCGTCGCGCGGTCCGCATAGTTGAGCGTCGTGACGACGAACAGCATCGCCAGGATCCAGTAACGCACGGCGGTCCGGCGCGCGGTGCGCGCGAGGTCGAGCGGAAGATCGCGAGGGGTGGTCTGATTAGGCACTTTAATGTACGTCGTCGTATGACATGAGCCGAAGTTTATGAGCAATGCCCGGACGCAGAAACCTCGGGTTTTCCCTCTGGAAGATCCCGTGAGACGGTTAATATTTCGCGGTTAGACTGACCGGGTAAGGATCTCGAGCCTATCGGCAGTTGCCCGGCCGGTGGTCCAAAACATGAAATGATGTCGGCAGACATCGTATCTGTTGGGCTACAATGGGCAATCCATTCCCGAACCACGGAGCACACCCCATGCAACTGACAGGAGAGATGCTGATCGGCGCCGACGCGGTGGCCGGCTCGGCCGGAACCTTGCGCGCGTTCGACCCGACGAAGGGCGCGCCGATCGACGCGCCGGCATTCGGCGTCGCGACGCAGGCCGATGTCGACCGCGCGTGCGAACTCGCGCGCGACGCGTTCGATGCGTACCGCGCGCAGCCGCTCGCGGCCCGCGCGGCGTTTCTCGACGCGATCGCCGATGAAATCGTCGCGCTCGGCGACGCGCTGATCGAGCGCGCGCACGCCGAAACGGGCCTGCCCGTCGCGCGGCTGCAGGGCGAGCGCGGCCGCACCGTCGGCCAGCTCCGGCTGTTCGCACGCGTCGTGCGCGACGGGCGCTTCCTCGCCGCGTCCATCGATCCCGCGCAGCCCGCGCGCACGCCGCTGCCGCGTTCGGACCTGCGCTTGCAGAAAGTCGCGCTCGGGCCCGTCGTCGTGTTCGGCGCGAGCAACTTCCCGCTCGCGTTCTCGGTGGCCGGCGGCGATACCGCGTCGGCACTCGCGGCCGGCTGCCCGGTGATCGTGAAGGCGCACGAGGCGCACCTCGGCACGTCCGAACTGGTCGGCCGCGCGATTCGCGCCGCCGTCGCGAAAACCGGCATGCCGGCAGGCGTGTTCTCGCTGCTGGTGGGCCCCGGCCGCGTGATCGGCGCGGCACTCGTCAGCCATCCGGCGGTCCAGGCTGTCGGCTTCACCGGTTCGCGGCAGGGGGGCATGGCGCTTGTGCACCTCGCGAATGCGCGGCCGCAGCCGATTCCCGTCTACGCGGAAATGAGCAGCATCAACCCGGTCGTGCTGTTCCCGGCCGCGCTTGCCGCGCGCGGCGACGCGATCGCGACGGGCTTCGTCGATTCGCTGACGCTCGGCGTCGGCCAGTTCTGTACGAACCCGGGCCTCGTGCTGGCGATCGACGGCCCCGATCTCGACCGCTTCGAAACCGTCGCCGCGCAGGCGCTCGCGAAGAAGCCGGCCGGCGTGATGCTCACGCGCGGCATTGCCGATGCGTACCGCAACGGCCGCGGCAAGCTGGCCGAACTGGCGGGCGTGCGCGAAGTCGGCGCGGGCGAGGCGGCGCAGACCGAATGCCAGGCGGGCGGCGCGCTGTACGAAGTCGCCGCGCAGGCGTTCCTGGCCGAGCAGGCGTTCAGCCACGAGGTGTTCGGGCCGGCGTCGCTGATCGTGCGTTGCCGCGATCTCGACGAAGTCGCGCGCGTGCTCGACGCGCTCGAAGGCCAGCTGACCGCCACGCTGCAGATGGATGCCGACGACAAGCCGCTCGCACGCCGTCTGCTGCCGATCCTCGAACGCAAGGCCGGGCGTCTGCTCGTCAACGGCTATCCGACCGGCGTCGAGGTGTGCGATGCGATGGTGCATGGCGGCCCGTTCCCCGCGACGTCGAACCCGGCCGTCACGTCGGTCGGCGCAACGGCGATCGAGCGTTTCCTGCGGCCCGTGTGCTACCAGGATTTCCCGGACGACCTGCTGCCCGACGGGTTGCAGGACGGCAATCCGCTGGCGATTCCGCGTCTGCGGGACGGGAAGGCGGAATAACGGGAGGCAGCCCGTCGCCGAGCGCCGGGCTGCTCGCCGGATGAGCGAAAGCGGAGGCGGCCGGCAGGTCGCCTCCGCTTTTTTCAGGGTGCCTTTCGCGTCGCCGGAATTTCTCCTACAGTAGCGATGCCTCGGGCCGCCCGGCCCGCAGGCGAGCCTGAGAGACCGACAAAAGACGACGAGGGAACCCTCCAATGAACATCAACAAGCGTGGCGATCACCTGTTCGCGGCCGGATTGTGGAAAGCGATCGGCGACGTCGCGACATCCGTGCGCACCCAGATCGGCCAGTACAGCGAAGGGCGCGTGCTCGCGAACGCGCTGCAGGAATTCCAGCGCGACCTCGGCGGCAGCGAATTCGACGTAACGATCAACCAGGGGCGGCTCGTCACGGGCGCCGACGCGCATTCGCTCGCGTTCGGACAGGCTGTCCGCCGTTTCCGGCAGGACATGGAAGCGCTGGTGTTCGCGCTTCAGTACCGGCGCGGCATCGACGAACGCGACCCGGGCCTGCGCACCGAGGCGCTGACGCAGGCGAACAGCCAGCTCGCGACCGCGAAGCAGTCGGCTACGATCACGGTCGGCCGTTTCTTCGATGCGGTCGTCGACCGCGACGTGCTCGGGCAGATCCTCGACGGCGAATCGAATTCGCGCGCACGGACGGGCGCGCAGGGCCAGATCGAGGCGACACGGGTGAAGCTGGGGAACGTGCGCTACCGGATCGTCGGGATCATCGCGCAGATGTGACGGCGACGGCATGCATCGCGGCGGATGCGTGCGTCATTGCGGAAAAGAAAGGGAAGGCAACAAACGATCGCGGCCGGCGAGTGCCGGCCGCGATGCAGGATTGCCGGCCGCGGCGCCGATGAACGTCCGCGCCGCCGGCGAACCTCGCTTACTGCGGGCCCATCTTCTTGATCAGCACGTCGAGCTCGGCCGCTTCTGCGTCGGTGAGGTCGATGAGCGGCGCACGCACCGGTCCCGCGTCGTGGCCGACGAGCTTCGCGCCCGCCTTGACGATGCTGACCGCATAGCCCGCGCGGCGGTTGCGGATCTTCAGGTACGGCAGGAAGAAATCGTCGATCAGGCGGCCGACCGTCGCGTGGTCGTCCTTTGCGATCGCTTCGTAGAATTCCATTGCCGTCTTCGGGATGAAGTTGAACACGGCCGACGAGTACACCGGCACGCCGAGCGCCTTGTACGCGGCGGCATAGACTTCCGCCGTCGGCAGGCCGCCGAGGTACGCGAACCGGTCGCCGAGGCGGCGGCGGATCGTGACCATGCTCTCGATCTCGCCGACGCCGTCCTTGAAGCCGATCAGGTTCGGGCAACGGTCGGCGAGGCGCTCGAGCATGTCGGCGTTCAGCTTCGAATTCGCGCGGTTGTACACCACCACACCGATCTTCAGCGCGCGGCACACCTGCTCGACGTGCTCGGCGATCCCTTCCTGGCTCGCTTCGGTCAGGTAGTGCGGCATCAGCAGCACGCCGCTCGCGCCGAGGCGCTCGGCTTCCTGCGCATATTCGATCGCGACGCGCGTCGCGCCGCCCGCGCCGGCGAGGATCGGCACCTTGCCCTTGCAGGTTTCCGTCGCGACGCGGATCACGTCCGAATACTCGCGCTGCGTGAGCGAGAAGAATTCGCCGGTGCCGCCGGCCGCGAACAGCGCGCTCGCGCCGTACGGCGCCAGCCATTCCAGGCGCTCGGCGTAGGTGGTCGGGCGGAAGCTGCCGTCGGCGTCGAAATCCGTCAGCGGAAACGACAGCAGGCCGTGGGAGATGATCTGTTTGAGTTCTTGCGGTGAAGTCATGGTTGGGGTCGTCCGTCTAGCGCGAGTGCTGGGTTCGTCGGGAACGGCATACGAGCCGAATTGGCGATGTCGTTGTATGTCATCGTACAACGAGGGGAAGGGTGGCGCAAGCGGTTTGCTGGCCGATCAAGGGTAGGGTCTTTCCGGATAAGGGTTTACGTAGCATCGCCGGTTGAGGTTGAATGTCGTATGATGACTAACAATATGGCCGATTGCCTTCAGGAATTGCAATGACTGCTTCCCCTCTCTACATCCGCGTGCACCCGGACGACAACGTTGCGATCGTCGTCAACGACGGCGGCCTGCCCGAAGGTGCGACGTTCGCCGACGGGCTGACGCTGTGCGAAGGCGTGCCGCAAGGGCACAAGGTCGCGCTCGTCGATCTCGCGGCCGGCGACCCGATCGTCCGCTACAACGTGGTGATCGGCTACGCGCTGACCGACCTGCGGCGCGGCAGCTGGGTCAACGAGCGCACGATGCGCATGCCCGAGCCGCCGGGGCTCGACGACCTGCCGCTCGCGACGCGCGCCGCGCCGCCGCTCGAGCCGCTCGAAGGCTATACGTTCGAGGGCTTCCGCAACGCCGACGGCTCGGTCGGCACGCGCAACATCCTCGCGATCACGACGACCGTGCAGTGCGTGTCGGGCGTCGTCGAGCATGCGGTGAAGCGGATCAAGGACGAACTGCTGCCGCGCTACCCGAACGTCGACGATGTGGTCGGGCTCGAGCACACGTACGGCTGCGGCGTCGCGATCGACGCGCCCGACGCCGACATCCCGATCCGCACGCTGCGCAACATCAGCCTGAATCCGAACTTCGGCGGCGAAGTGATGACCGTGAGCCTCGGCTGCGAGAAGCTGCAGCCCGAGCGCCTGTTGCCGCCCGGCGCGATTCCGGTGACCGCCGACGGCGCGGCCGGCAACGGCGGCGTCGTGTGCCTGCAGGACGCCGCGCACGTCGGCTTCAACTCGATGATCGACTCGATCATGAAGATGGCCGAAGCGCATCTCGAGCGGCTGAACCGCCGCCGCCGCGAGACGTGCCCGGCGTCGGATCTCGTCGTCGGCGTGCAGTGCGGCGGCAGCGACGCGTTTTCGGGGCTCACCGCGAACCCGGCCGTCGGCTTCGCGGCCGACCTGCTCGTGCGGGCCGGCGCGACGATCATGTTCTCGGAAGTGACCGAAGTGCGCGACGGCGTCGCGCAGCTCACGTCGCGTGCGGCGAACGAGGACGTTGCGCGCGAGATCATCCGCGAGATGGACTGGTACGACCGCTACCTGCAGCGCGGCCGCGTCGACCGCAGCGCGAACACGACGCCCGGCAACAAGAAGGGCGGCCTGTCGAACATCGTCGAGAAGGCGATGGGGTCGATCGTGAAGTCGGGCAGCGCGCCGATCGCCGGCGTTGTGCGTCCCGGCGATCGCGCGCGGCAGAAGGGGCTGCTGTACGCGGCGACGCCCGCGAGCGATTTCATCTGCGGCACGCTGCAGCTCGCGGCCGGGATGAACCTGCACATCTTCACGACGGGCCGCGGCACGCCGTATGGCCTCGCGCAGGTGCCGGTGATCAAGGTTGCGACGCGCAGCGATCTCGCGCGCCGCTGGCACGACCTGATGGATCTCGACGCGGGGCAGATCGCGACCGGCGCGGCGACGATCGAGGACACGGGCTGGGAACTGTTCCGGCTGATGCTCGACGTCGCGAGCGGCAAGCGCCGCACGTGGGCCGAGCAATGGAAGCTCGCGAATGCGCTGACGCTGTTCAATCCGGCGCCGGTGACCTGATACGCGCCGGCGTGGCAGCAGGACGGTGCGGGCGCCTTCGGGCGCCCGTTTTCATTGCGGCGCGCCGCCGCGGCCGCCGATCGTCACTCGCTGCCGATCGGCAGCGACAGCCCCACCTTCACGCGCGACATCACCACCATCGTCTCGAAGTGACGGATGTTGTGGTGCTGCCGGAACACGCGCGTGGAAAATTCTTCGTAATGGTCGATGTCGCGCATCGCGATCATCAGCACGAAATCGGCACGGCCCGTCACCACGTAGCACTGCATGACTTCCGGCAGCGATTTCAGGAACCGCTTGAATTCGTCGAGCAGGTCGACGCGTTCGCGCTCCACCTGGACGAGCACTAGCATGGTCAGCGGGAGGCCGACCTTGTTCGGATCGACGACGGAAACGTCCTGCTGGATATAGCGCTCGTCGCGCAGCCGCTTCACGCGGCGCAGGCACGCGGGCGGGCTCAGACCGATCTCGGCGGCGAGTGCCTGGTTGGTGATCTGGTTGTCGTGCTGGAGACGGGCGAGGATCCGCAGATCGAAGTCGTCGAGCGGCGCGGCAATGGAATTCATCGGATTTCCTTTCGGGAGAAAAAACGAAACAAATTCACGCATGGAGCCGTGTGATGTTTATCGGATTTCGTGGCGGCTGCCGATAATCGTAGCATCCGTCAACGACGAAGCTGCGAGGAAATCATCATGCGTTCCCGACGTCTGCTGCTGGCGCTTGCGCCGCTTGTGCTGGCCGTTCCCGCGTTCGGCGCGGATACGGTCGTGGTGGGTTTTGCCGGCGCGCTCACGGGCGCCCAGGCACATTTCGGCGAGGACAGCGCGCGGGGCATCCGGCTCGCGATCGACGAAATCAACGCGGGCCATCCGAGCGTCGCCGGGCATCCGGTCACGTTCGTGCTCGACGCGCAGGACGATCAGGCCGACCCGAAGGTCGCGACGACGGTTGCGCAGCGTTTCGTCGACACGCACGTCAGCGCCGTGATCGGCCACCAGAATTCGGGGACGTCGATCGCCGTCGCGCGGCTCTACGCGACGGCGAACATCGCGGAACTGACGCCGTCGGCGACCAATCCGGCGTTCACGCGTCTCGGCTATCGCACCGCGTTCCGGTTGCTCGCGAACGACGACTTTCTCGGGCAGGCTGTCGCCCGCTATGCGGTCGGGCAGTTGCATGCGCGCCGCATCGGCGTCGTCGACGATCGAACGGCGTACGGGCAAGGCATCGCAGACGTCTTCGTCGGCGCGCTCGGAACCTCCGGCGCAACCGTCGTTGCGCGCGAATACACGACCGACAAGGCGTTCGACTTCGGCGCACCGCTGACGCTGCTCAAGGGCAACGCGCCCGATGCGATCTTCTTCGGCGGCATGGATACGCAGGGCGGCCCGATGCTCAGGCAGATGAGGAAGTTGCGGATGGCCGCGCCGCTGCTGGGCGGCGACGGCCTGTGCACGCACGAGATCCTGAAGCTGGCCGGCGACGCGCTCGACGGCAACCTCGTGTGCGCGGACGGCGGCCGGAGCCTTGCGAAGATGCCGGGCGGCCCGGCCTTCGCGGCACGCTTCACGCAGAAATACGGCGCCCCCGTGCAGCTTTACGCGCCCTATGCGTACGACGCGATGATGGCCGTCTACCACGCGGTCCTGCTCGCACAGTCCACCGATCCCGCGAAGATCGTCGATGCGCTGCATCGTGTCGACTTCCAGGGCGTGACCGGCCGGATTGCATTCGACGCGAACGGCGAACTGCGCAATCCGGCGGCAACGATTTCGACGTTCAAAGGCGGCAACAAGGTGACTTTGTCGGAGGTAGTCAAATGAATACGCGAATTCTTCCCGTGGGGACGGCATCGTTGCGCGCCGTCGCACGGCCGGTCGACGACGTTGCCGCTCCCGCGGTGCGCGAAGCGGCAGGCGCACTGCGCGCCGCGCTGCGTGCGTTTCGCGACGAACACGGCTTCGGTCGCGCGGTTGCCGCGCCGCAGATCGGCATCGGGCAGCGGATGATCGCGCTCGCGCTGGATGGCTGGCCCGACGTGATCGTGAACCCCGAGATCGTGTGGCGCAGCGACGCGCGGATGACGCTGTGGGACGACTGCATGTGCTTTCCGGATCTGTTCGTGCGCGTCGAGCGCCATGCGTCGGTGAGCGTGCGCTACACGACACTGGACGGCGAGCCGCATCAGCGCGACGCACTGTCGCCGGCCGAATCGGAGCTGATGCAGCACGAAATCGATCATCTCGACGGCAAGCTGTCGTTCGATCGTGCGGCCGGGCCGAATGCGGTCGTGCATCGCAGCGTGTTCGATGCCGATTCTCCGTCGTTCGCCGCGCAGGTCGACTACACGCCGAACGCTCCCGGGGAGACGCACATGGCACCGCATGGCATTCCGTCCGTCGAGGCTCCCGCGTTTCCGCAGGGCGCCGCCTACATGAACGGCCGCTTCATCCCGATCGCCGATGCGCGGGTATCGGTGCTCGACTGGGGTTTCCTGCATTCCGATGTCACGTACGACACCGTGCACGTATGGAACGGCCGCTTCTTCCGGCTCGACCAGCACATCGCGCGGTTCAGGCGCTCGCTTGCGAGGCTGCGGCTGAACGTGTCGCTGAGCGACGATGCGCTTCGCGACATCCTCGTCGAATGCGTGCGCCGCTCGGGTCTGCGCAATGCGTACGTCGAGATGCTGTGTACGCGCGGGGTATCGCCCACCTTCAGTCGCGACCCGCGCGACGCCGTGAACCAGTTCATCGCGTTCGCGGTGCCGTACGGCTCGGTTGCGAACGAGCGGCAACTGCGCGAGGGCCTGCACCTGCACCTGATCGACGACGTGCGGCGGATTCCCCCTGAATCGGTCGATCCGCAGATCAAGAATTACCACTGGCTCGACCTCGTCGCGGGGCTGCTGAAGGGCTATGACGCGGGTGCGGAGTCGGTCTTGCTGAGATGCACGGACGGCAGCATCGCGGAAGGGCCCGGGTTCAACGTGTTCGTCGTGCACGACGGCCGGCTGCGGACGCCCGACCGCGGCGTGCTGCACGGCATCACGCGGCAAAGCGTGTTCGAGCTGGCGGCGTCGATGGGCATCGACGCGCAGGCCGCGCGCATCGACGACGCGCAACTGCGCGACGCGGACGAAGTGTTCATCACATCGACGGCCGGCGGGATCATGCCCGTCACGCGGCTGAATGGCGCGGCGATCGGCGACGGCCGGCCGGGCCCGGTGACGCGCCGGCTGTTCGACGCGTACTGGGCGAAGCACGAGGATCCGGCGTGGAGCCTGGCGGTGGACGGCGCGACCGGCTGATCGCGGCGGCTCGGGCGCGATTTCCTTACCTGTCACGTAATCGACCGCCCGCGCGAGCCCGGCGACGATAGCGGCACGCGAACGCGAAACGTTCGCGGCCTCGTCCCCTCATCGACACAAGGAGCCTCGCCATGAACACCGTCCAATCCGCTTCGTCCGTTCATACCGACCTGATCGACCGCTACTTCGACGTATGGAACGAGTCCGACGCCGCGCGCCGCCGCGCGCTGATCGATGCGACCTACGCAAGCGACGCGGCGTATCGCGATCCGCTGATGGCCGGCGACGGCCACGCAGGCATCGACACGATGATTGCCGCCGTGCAGGAGCGCTTCCCGGCATACCGCTTCCGCCGCACGACCGACATCGATGCATTCGGCCAGTACTTGCGGTTCTCGTGGGCACTCGTGTCGCCCGACGGCGCGGCGATCGTGAAGGGCTCGGACTTCGGCACTGTCGACGCATCGGGCCGCCTCGCGTCGGTCACGGGTTTCATCGATGAAATGCCGGCCGCGGCGTCGTGACGCGAGCGGTGCATGCACAACAGCGGCCGGGATCGGGTAACGTTATGCGGTTTGTTCCTGATCCCGGAGACTAGCCGACATGCTGAAGAATCTCGACCCGCTGCTGCACGCCGACATCCTGCACACGCTGCGCGCGATGGGCCACGGTGACGAAATTGCGATCTGCGACGCGAATTTCCCGGCGGAATCCGTCGCGGAGCACACGGTGGTCGGCCGCGCGCTGCGGATCGACGGCGCCGATTCGGCGCGCGTCGTGCGCGCGGTGCTGTCCGTGTTGCCGCTCGACACGTTCGTCGACACGCCCGCCTGGCGGATGGAAGTCGTCGGCGACGCGGCCGCGGTGCCGCCCGTGCAGCGCGAGGTGCAGGCCGAGATCGATCGCGCGGAAGGGCGCGCGGTGCCGCTCGCGGGCATCGACCGTTTCGCGTTCTACGAACGCGCGCAACAGGCGTACGCGGTGATCGTCACCGGCGAGCTGCGCGGCTACGGCTGCTTCATCTTCAAGAAAGGCGTGCTGTTGAGCGACGCGGGCTGAACGTCCGCGTCGACGCCTTTTTCGTGCCGTCGCCAGCGGGCCGCGCGGCGGCCGCCGTGTAAAGATTTGCTACAACCTTTTTCTTGGACACGGCCGCAAGACCCTCTATGCTGGCCCATTTGCCGCGGGCCCCGCAGGGTTGCGCGGCCCGAGCTTCACGGGCGCGCCCCGTGCGGCCGGCCGAATTGCATACGAGGAGAGAGGCATGACGCGTTCCGTCGATTCCGGCGTCATTTTTTTCGCACGCCTGGCGCTGGCGGCGTTGTTCCTGTGGGGCGGCATCATGAAGCTGCTCGGCTACAGCGACTTCGTCGCGTATCTGCACGGGATGAACGTGCCCTATCAACAGGTCGTTGCGCCGATCGTCGTCGCGATCGAGGGGCTGGGCGGTCTGCTGCTGATCGTGGGCTACAAGGTTCGCCCGCTCGCGTTGGTGATGGCGGTCTACACGATCGCGACTGCAATGGTCGGGCACAATTTCTGGGACGCGACGAACGCCGCCGTCCAGCACGACATGGTGATCCACTTCTGGAAGAACGTGGCGATCGCCGGCGGCTTCCTGCTGCTGTTCGTCACCGGGGCCGGCGGCGCGAGCATCGACGCGCTGCGCCGGCCCAGTTCGTCGTACGGCGTGCTGCGTTGAACTGAGCCGATTCGCGCCGTCGCGCTGAAGCAAGACAAAAGGGCCGAATCCCGCACGTCGCGGGATTCGGCCCTTTGTTCATGAGGCCGGCGCGTGCGCGCCGACGTTCAGTGTGCGTCCTTCACGTCCTTCGCATCTTTCGAGAACTGCACGGCGATCGCGCCGAGCACGCAGATCACCGCGACATACACGACCGGTGCGAGCGGATTCGACTTCATCATCAGCGACACGATCACCGGCGTGAGGCCGCCGAAGATCGCATAGGCGACGTTGTACGAGAACGAGATGCCCGAGAAGCGCACGACCGCCGGGAAGCTCTTGACCATCACGAACGGCACCGCGCCGATCGTGCCGACCATGAAGCCCGCGATCCCGTAGTAGAGCGGCAGCGTCGACGCGTCGGCCGCGACCTGCACGAACAGCAGGTAGTAGCACGCGGCGAGCCCGATGCCGCCGATGCCGAGCACGCGCTTCGCGCCGATCATGCCCGCGAGCGAACCGGCGGTGATGCAGCCGGCCGTCAGGCACAGCGTCGCGACGCTGTTCGCGAACAGCGTCGTCGCGGGCGTCAGGTGGAACTGCTTTTGCAGCAGCGCGGGCGTCATCAGGATCACGACGACGATCGCGGCCGACAGCATCCACGTGAGCAGCATCGACACGATCACCGCGCGGCCGTGGTCGCGCAGCACGGCCTTCAGCGGAATCTCGGCCGCGAGCGCCTTCTTCGCCTTCATCTCGGCGAACACCGGCGTTTCGTGCAGCCAGCGGCGCAGGTACACGGAGAACAGCCCGAACACGCCGCCGAGCAGGAACGGGATGCGCCACGCGAACGCGCCGACTTCGGCGGCCGAGTAGCGGCTGTTGATGCCGGCCGCGACGAGCGAGCCGAGCAGGATGCCGGCCGTGAGGCCTGCGGTCAGCGTGCCGCAGGCGTAGCCGATGTGGCGCGACGGCACGTGCTCGGACACGAACACCCACGCGCCCGGCACTTCGCCGCCGACCGCCGCGCCCTGCAGCACGCGGAACAGCAGCAGCAACACCGGCGCGAGGATGCCGATCGTGTCGTAGGTCGGCAGCAGGCCCATCAGCAGTGTCGGTACCGACATCATCAGCACGCTCAGCGTGAACATCCGCTTGCGGCCGAACAGGTCGCCGAAGTGCGCCATGATCACGCCGCCGAGCGGGCGCGCGAGATAGCCGGCCGCGAAGATGCCGAACGTCTGCAGCTGGCGCAGCCAGTCGGGAATGTCGTGCGGGAAGAAGAGTTGTCCTATCGCCGGCGCGAAGAACACGAAGATGATGAAGTCGTAGAACTCGAGGGCGCCGCCGAGTGCGGCAAGGCCAAGGGTCTTGTAGTCGCTGCGCGTGAGCGCGCGTTCGGCGGCGCGAGGCACGCCGCTCAATTCGGAAGCTTGCATGGTCAGGACGATCGGTTTTCGAATGTTGTTGTCGGTGCTGCGTCTCCAGGGCCCGCTATCGGCATGGACTGACAAGGCGCGGCTTGCATCGTCGAAGCGTGCCGCGTGCCGAGTGAGGCACGAAACACGCGCCGCCGCACCGGGATGGGGCGTGGCGGAGACGAAGCGTCAAAGCGGGTTGGGGGATTCTACAGGAGCGCGAAATGCCTGCGCGCGAGTGCGCGCCGAGGACGGCTTCGGACCAGGCAGCCGAAGCGTGCGCGGCGCGGGCGGCCGGTGAGCCGCCCGTGGGCCGTGCGAGAAGCGTGTGCGTATCAGCCGGTTCAGTTGCCGGCGATCGTATCGACCGGCTTGAACGCGCCGTGCTCGACCTTGTAGATCGTCACCGGTGCATCCCTCAGGTCGCCCTTCGGGTCGTACGCGATGCTCGGCGCCGACACGCCCTTGACCGACACCTTGCCGAGATACGGCGTGTACACCTTCGGATCGGTCGAGTTCGCGTCCTTCATCGCGGTGAGCAGCGCGATCGTGCCGTCATACGAGTAAGGCGAGTAGGTGATCACGTCTTCGTTGAAGCGCGCCTTGTAGCGTGCCGCGTAGCCGGAGAAGCCCGGCATCTTTTCCTTCGGCAGCCCGCCCATGTAGACGATCGCGCCCTCGGCCGCTTCGCCGCCGACCTTCAGGAACGTCGGCGAGCGCGACATCTCGCCCGTCACGAATGCCGCCTTCATCCCGAGCTGGCGCATCTTGCGGATCATCGGCGACGATTGCGCGTCGCCGCCGCCGTAGAAGATTGCGTCCGGATTGACGCCCTTCAGGTTGGTCAGGATCGCGGAAAAGTCGAGCGCCTTGTCGTTCGTGAAGTCGCGCTTGACGATCGTGCCGCCCGCCGCTTCCACCGCTTTCGCGAATTCGTCGGCGATGCCCTGGCCATAGGCCGTGCGGTCGTCGATGATCGCGATGCGCTTGAAGCGCAGCGTCTTCACCGCGTACGTGCCGACGATGCGGCCGGCCTGTGCGTCGCTCGTCAGCAGCCGGTAGGTCGTCTTGTAGCCGCGCGCCGTGTATTGCGGCGACGTCGCCATCGAGATCTGCGGCAGCCCGGCGCGGTCGTACAGGTCGGAGGCCGGAATGCTGGTGCCCGAGTTGAAGTGGCCGATGATCCCGCGGACGTTGTCGTCGATCAGCCGCTGCGCGACGGTCGTGCCGGTGCGCGGGTCGGCCTGGTCGTCCTGCGAATCGAGCTGGAACGTGACGGGCTTGCCGCCGATCGTCGGATGCGTCGCGTTGAAATCGGCGATCGCGAGCTGCACGCCCTTCTGCATGTCCGTGCCGTAATTCGACTGCGGGCCGGTCAGCGGTGCGGCGAAACCGATCTTGACGACGTCGGCGGCGATGGCGTGCGCGCCCGACAGTGCGCAGGCAGCGGCCAGCGCGACGTGCGATACCTTCAGCTTCACTTTCACTTCCCCTTGATGGCGTGGTTGGGCCGCCGCCGGCCTGCGGGCCGGCGCCGGTAAACCGGGCGAGACGGTTTGGTCGGCCGGCCGATGCAATGGCCGTTCAGGCGCGCCGCGCGCTGCCCGCGCTGTGCCGGAATCGGCGTGCGCGACGGCAGATGCCGCGGGCCGTGCGTGCCGATTGCTGCAGCGGCGGGACGTCGTCTCGTGACCGTGAAGCGAAGTCTAGATAGCGAAAATGCGGGCGTCTTGCGCGTTCGGTGCGCAGCCGGCGACGATATCGGCATATCGTCGATAACCCTGATATATGCTGAAATCGTCATGCCGAATGCGCAATCGCGCCAAGACACAGGGCGTCCGCATTTTTAGCATGGTGGATTCGGGTGCATGATGCCGCCTGTGTCGACGCGCTGCGCCGGCAGCGGCGAAAGCGGAACGGCCGCCGGCCGCGCATGCGCTGCGCGGTGGTTGTGTGCGCAACCTGTGTGGTCGGCCGACGGCGTCGATCGGGATGCGCGGCATGCCCGGCCGACACCGCCAGCTTGCCTGCCCCGCGCTCGGCGCGACGCGATCGAAGGGGCGCTTCTATAATCGACGCCATCTGCCACTCGCTTCGCGGTTGCCGGGATGACGACCTTGCTTGCCGTACCGCCCATGAGCCTGTCCGAAACGTTGCGCTACCAGCCCGACAACGCCGATCTCGGCGCGATGCTTGCGCATTTCCGCCTGCTTGAACCCGTGTTCGACGCGCTGCCGGACGTCGCGTTCTTCGTGAAGGACGCGAGCGGCCGCTACGCGATCGTCAATCGCACGCTGGCGATGCGCTGCGGCTACAAGGACAAGCGCGACCTGCTCGGCAAGACGGCCGACGAAGTGTTTCCGCGCCGCTTCGGCCGCAGCTATTTCGAGCAGGACATGGCGACGATCAACGCCGGCCAGCAACTGATGGACCAGCTCGAGCTGCACCTGTATCCGGGCCGCCAGCCGGGCTGGTGCCTGACCTGCAAGGAGCCGCTGCGCGACGCCGCGGGCAGGGTGGTCGGCCTCGCGGGCATCTCGCGCGACCTGAAGGCGCACGAGGGATCGCACCCGGCGTACAGCCGGCTCGCCGACGTGGTCCAGCACATCCAGGATCACTACGTGCAGCCGCTGAACCTGAAGCACCTCGCGCAGATGGCCGGGATGTCGGTCGCGCAGCTCGAGCGCTACTTCCACAAGGTGTTCCACCTGACGCCGCGCCAGGTGCTGCTGAAGACGCGGCTCGACGCGGCCACCGCGCTGCTCGTCACGCACGACAAGGTTACCGACGTCGCGGCGCTATGCGGCTATACGGATCACAGCGCGTTCACGCGCCAGTTCAAGGCGACGGTCGGCGTGACACCGACGGAATACCGGTTGATGCTGCAGGAGCGGGCGGGGTAACGCGATTCGCCGGCCGGGCCGGCACATCGCAGGGATCGGGGTACTGCGGGTGCTGCGGGGAGACGGGGAAGCCGTGAAAACGGCGGCTCAGCGGTAGCCGAGCCCTTTCAGGACGGCGGTGCCGTCTTCGGTCAGCCGGAAGCTCGGGGCCGTATCGGGGTCGAGCTTGACCATCTCGACGAGACCGGCTTCCTGCAACGCGGGCAGTTCGGGTTTGGCGTTCGCGCCGATCGGTGCATGCAGCAGCACGAGCAACGTCGCGATTTCATGATGACTGAGCAGGCGGCGCAGCATCGTCTTCTTTGCAGGGGGCGCGGCCGGGCGGCCCGCGGGTGCTTCTACGGCGCTCATCGCTTTCCTCCTTTTCTGGATAAACCATCGGGTACTGGTTGCGGATGGTGCCGTCGAAGACTTAAGCGATTCTTAAAACCGTGGCGGGCGACGGGATGCTGCACTGCGGTACGGGTTACCGGATGTAACGCCATACGCGGCGCGGCTTGCGGCCCGATCGCGGCGAGCCGCGCGGGCGGGTCCGCGGCGCCGTGATTCACCACGATGGTGCGTGCGGGGTGCAGCCTTTTGCATCAGCCGCGGATCACGCCCATGCTCGCGGCCCGCGACTCCGATTCACATCCTTCCCTTATTTCCTGCGCTGCGCCTGCGCAGCGAGCCGCACGGCCGCGTTCGTCGCGCCGTAGCCGTCGTATGCGCCGCGCCGCTCGACGATCTCGAGCGAGAAGCGGTTGTCGACCAGTTCCGTATACGCGTGCAGGAATTCGCCGCCGTGCTCGTCCCGGTCGTACAGCAGGTGGTGCGCGCTCAGCGTGTCGATCAGGTCGTCCGGCAGCGCGTAGCGCGCGGCGAGATCGTCGTAGTAATTGGGCGGAATGCGCAGGAACGGCACGCCGTCGGCCGCGAATGCGGCGACCGTCTTCACGATGTCGTCCGTGCGGAACGCGACGTGGTTCAGCCCCGTGCCGTGGTAGCGGTCGAGCGACTCGGCGACGGCCGTATGGCGGTCGACCGATGCGTTCAGCGCGATCCGCACCGAGCCGTCGGCGCTGCGCACCGCGCGACTGCGCATCAGCCCGTACGGATCGGGCACGAGCCAGCTGCGCTCGGCCTCGAAGCCGAACGCCGTCTTGAAGAACAGGATCCACGTGTCGAGCGCATCGGCCGGCAGCGCGAGGCACACGTGGTCGATGCCCGTCAGCGGGCCGACTTCGCTCGGGCCGTCGATGTCGGTCAGCACGAAGTCCGATTCGTACAGCGTCGGCGCGTTCGGCGCTTCGTCGACGAAATATTCGAGGCTGCCGTCCGGCGCCTGCACGCTCGGCAGCACGCGCTCGTTCGGCCCGACGCGGCCCGAGAACGGCGCATAGCCGAAGCCGGCCGCGCGTTCGAACGCCACCTTCGCGTCGTCGACGCGGAATGCCGACGCGCACAGCGACAGCCCGTGCTGCTGGAAGAACGCATCGGCGAACGAGTCGCGCTCGGCGTTCAGCACGATCGACGCGGCGCCGTGCTGGAACAGCGTCACGTCCTTCGAGCGATGCCGGCCGGCGAGCCGGAAGCGCATCCGGCCGAGCCATTCGGCGACGGTCGCCGCCGCCTGGGCGTCGACCGCGAATTCGATGAACTGGAATCCGACGTGCGCGGGCGGCGCCGGCGGCGCGAACAGCGGCTGGCCGGCGGCCGGCGCGCGGCCGTCCTGCGCGAGCCGCGTGCGGGTCAACTCTTCCAGATAGAGCAGCGAGCGATGGCCGTCGGCGGCTGTGATCGCGGTCGGCGCCGCGCGGAAGCCGTCGTTGAAGATTTCGAGCGACAGCGGCCCCGTATAGCCCGACTCGATCACCCGCGCGGTGAACCGTGCGAGGTCGAAGTCGCCCTGGCCCGGGAACGAGCGGTAGTGGCGGCTCCATTCGAGCACGTCCATCGCGAGCTTCGGCGCATCGGCGATCTGCACGAACGCGATCCGGTCGCCGGGGATGTCGGCGATCGCATCCGGCGAATCGTCGAGCGACAGCGTGTGGAAGCTGTCGAGCGCGAGGCCGAGGTGCGGGCTGTTCACCGCATTCACGAGTGTCCATGCATGGCCGTACCGCTTCACGACGCGGCCCCACGCGAGCGCTTCGTACGCGGCGACCACGCCGGCCTCCCGCGCCGCTTCGGCGAGTGCGCCGAGCTGGTCGACGAGCAGCCCGTCGTCGGCGATCGTGTCGGCCGACACATTGCTGCAGACGAGGATACGGTCGGTGCCGAGCGCATGCATCACGTCGAACTTGCGCTTGATCCGGTCGAGGTTGCGCGCGAGCTGGGCCGCGCTGACGCCCTCGAAGTCGCGAAACGGCTGGAACAGCACGATGTCGAGGCCGAGATCGGCGGCCATGCGCCGGACGTCGGCCGGCGATCCGTCGAAGTAAACGAGGTCGTTTTCGAAGATTTCGACGCCGTCGAAGCCCGCTGCCTGGATGGCGGCGAGCTTCTCGGCGAGCGTGCCGGACAGTGACACGGTGGCGATCGAACGCTGCATGGCGATTCCTGCGGATGAGCGGGGCATGGCGTCGGTCGAACCGGCCCTGAATGAACCAGTCATTGAGTCCCGGCGCACGCCATATCCCGAATTTACTGGGCTAGTGGTGTGTATTGTACAAACTAACTAGGTGGTACAAATTAGCGAAAACCCGAAAAGACAGCCCGCATTCACGAGCGCACACTAGCGCCAAATTCCGATGTTTTCGGGGCGGCGCCGGTCCTGGTCCGCCCCTGTTTCAGGAGCAGAATCACCATGAGCAAGCACAAGGTGCTGGTGCTGAACGGCCCGAACCTGAACCTGCTGGGGACCCGCGAGCCCCACATCTACGGCGCGGAAACGCTCGCCGACGTCGAGCAGCGCTGCCGCACGGCAGGCGAGGCGCTCGGGCTGGAGATCGAGTTCCGCCAGTCGAACGCCGAGCATCAACTGATCGACTGGCTGCATGCCGCGCGCCTCGACACGGACGGTATCGTGATCAACCCGGCCGCCTATACGCATACGTCGGTCGCGCTGGCCGACGCGCTATCCGCGATCGCGAAGCCGGTGATCGAAGTGCATATCTCGAACGTGCATCGCCGCGAGGCGTTTCGCCACCATTCGTATGTGTCGGCGGTCGCCGAAGCCGTGATCTGCGGCTGCGGCACCGAAGGCTACGTGTTCGCACTGCAGCGTCTGGCGACGCTGTTCGCGCAGGGAGCCGCACGATGAGCCGCCCGTCGTTTCTGATCGGCCTGATCGGCCAGGGCATCGGCGGTTCGCTGTCGCCCGCGATGCACGAGGAAGAAGGCTTCCGCCAGGGCTTCGGCTACGTGTACCGGCGCATCGATCTCGATGCGCTCGGCGTGACCGTCGACGCACTGCCGCAACTGCTCGATGCCGCGCAGCGGATGGGCTACAACGGGCTGAACATCACGCACCCGTGCAAGCAGCGCGTGATCGAACACCTCGACGCGCTGTCGGACGACGCGCGCGCGCTCGGCGCGGTGAACACCGTGCTGTTCAAGGACGGCAAGCGGATCGGCCACAACACCGACTGGTCGGGCTTCGCGAAATCGTTCCGCCGCGGGTTGCCCGACGCGTCGCTCGAGCGTGTCGTCCAGCTCGGTGCGGGCGGCGCGGGCGCGGCCGTGGCCCATGCAGCGCTGCAGATGGGCGCGGCCGGACTGACGATTTTCGATGTCGACGGCACGCGTGCCACCTCGCTCGCGGCTGAACTCCAGCAACGTTTCCCCGCGGCACGGGTCGTGCCGGGCGGCGATCTCGCGGCCGCGATGCGCGCCGCGACGGGCCTGATCCACGCAACGCCGACCGGCATGGCCAAGCATCCGGGCCTGCCGCTGCCGGCCGAGCTGCTCCATGCGGGCATGTGGGTGGCCGACATCGTGTATTTCCCGCTCGAAACCGAACTGATCCACGCCGCGCGTGCGGCCGGCTGCGCCACGCTGCCGGGCGGCGGGATGGCCGTCTACCAGGCCGTCGACGCGTTCGAGATCTTCACCGGACGCACGCCCGACGCCGAGCGGATGTTCGATCACTTTCAGTCGCTCGTCGGGCGCTGACCCCTTACAGAAAGAGAGACCAGGAGACGACCATGCAGCACACCACCCATACGAGCGCCGCGCCGGCGCAGGCGTCCGGCACCGTCCGGCGCACCTCGGCGCGCTACAAGATTCTCGCGCTGCTCGCGATCGGCACGATGATCAACTATCTCGACCGTACGGTGCTGGGGGTGGCTGCGCCGCAGCTCACCAAGGAGCTCGGCATCAACGCGGCCGTGATGGGCATCATGTTTTCCGCGTTTTCGTGGACGTACGTGGCCGCGCAGGTGCCGGGCGGCCTCTTTCTCGACCGTTTCGGCAGCAAGGTCACCTATTACTGGTCGATGACGCTGTGGTCGCTGTGCACGTTCCTGCAGGGCTTCGTGCCCGGCGTCGCAACGCTGCTCGCCTGCCGTCTCGGCCTCGGCGTCGCGGAGGCGCCGTGCTTCCCGACCAACAGCCGCGTCGTCGCGACGTGGTTCCCGCAGAACGAACGTGCGATGGCGACGGGTACCTACACCGTCGGCGAGTACATCGGCCTCGCGTTCTTCAGCCCGGTGCTGTTCGCGCTGATGGGGGCGTTCGGCTGGCGCTCGCTGTTCTGGGTCGTCGGTGCGGTCGGGATCGTGTTCGGCCTGGTCTGGTGGAAGTTCTATTACGAGCCGCGCAATCATCCGGGCGCGAATTCGGAGGAGCTGGCCTATATCGAGGCGGGCGGCGGCCTGGTGCACGGCGTGCGCAAGGACGGTGACAAAGCTGGCAAGGGCGCGAAGGGCGAGCAGAAGTCGTTCAGCTGGGCGATGGCCGGCAAACTGCTGAAGAAGCGCCAGCTTGCGGGTATCTGTCTCGGCCAGTTCGCCGGCAACTCGACGCTCGTGTTCTTCCTGACCTGGTTCCCGACCTACCTCGCAACCGAGCGCCACATGGGCTGGCTGAAGATCGGCTTCTTCGCGGTGATGCCGTTCATCGCCGCGTCGGTCGGCGTGATGTTCGGCGGGATCTTCTCCGACTGGCTGCTCCGCCGCGGCAAGTCCGCGAACCTCGCGCGCAAGCTGCCGATCATCGCGGGCCTGCTGCTCGCGTCGACGATCATTCTCGCGAACTACGTGAAGAGCAACGAGGCCGTGATCGCGATCATGTCGGTTGCGTTCTTCGCGCAGGGCATGGCCGCGCTCGGCTGGACGCTCGTGTCGGACATCGCGCCGGACGGCCTGCTCGGCGTGACGGGCGGCATCTTCAACTTCGCGGCGAACCTCGCGGGCATCGTCACGCCGCTGGTCGTCGGCTTCATCGTCGCGTCGACCGGCTCGTTCGTCGGCGCGCTCGTGTTCATCGGCGTGATCGCGCTGGTCGGTGCGCTGTCGTACATCTTCGTCGTCGGCGACATCAAGCGGATCGAACTGTAAGCACCGGCTCCACGCACATCCAGTGCGTTAGCCCGGCGGCCAACCGGCTGCCGGGCTTTTTTGTTTGCGGCGCCGGCTGGCATGCCGGCCGGCGCATTGCGCTTACGCGCGTTGCACGGCGATGCCGAGCGATTCGACCGCCTGCGCGATCGCCGCGACCGCGCGCCGGATATCGCCCGAATCGATTGCGCCGATGCAGCCGACGCGGAACGTCTCGAGCTGCGTGAGCTTGCCCGGATACAGGATGAAGCCGGCATCGCGCACCGCGTCGTAGAAGCGGCGGAAATCGTAGGCCGGATGGTCGGGCGCATGGAACGTGACGATCACCGGCGCCTGCACGCTCGCGTCGAGGAACGGCACGAAGCCGAGCGCACGCATCGATTCGACCAGCGTCCGGCAGTTGTCCGCGTAGCGCGCGCCGCGCGCCGGCTGGCCGCCTTCGGCGAGGTACTGGTCGAGCGCGGCGCGCAGCGCGGCGATCACGTGCGTCGGCGGCGTGAAGCGCCACTGGCCCGTCTTGCGCAGGTACGCGTACTGGTCGTGAAGATCGAGCGCGAGCGACGGCGAGTTGCCTTCGCATGCGTCGAGCGCATCGCGCCGCACGATCGCGAACCCCATCCCCGGCACGCCTTCGAGGCATTTGCCGCTCGCCGAGACCAGCGCATCGATGCCGCTGTCCGCGAGCGCGATCGGCAACGCGCCGAATGAACTCATCGCGTCGACGATCAGCCGCTTGCCGTGGCGCCGGCACGCGGCCGCGATCGCATCGAGCGGATTCAGGATCCCGGCGCTCGTTTCCAGATGCACGAGCGCGACGTGCGTGATGCGCGGCTCGCGCGCGAACGCGGCCTCGACCGCCGCCGCGTCGACGGCCGCGTCCTCGCCGAACGGCAGCGCGATCGCGTCGATGCCGAGCCGGCCGAGGATCTTCAGGATGCGTGCGCAATACGCGCCGTTGTCGGGTATGAGCACGACGCCGTCGCGCGGCACCAGCGTACCGAGCGCGGCTTCGACCGAGAACGTGCCGCTGCCCTGCATCGGCACGCACACGTACTCGTCGCCCCCTTTCGCGATCGTGACGAGGTCGGCGCAGACGCTGGCCGTCAGTTGATTGAAAGCGGCGTCCCACGAGCCCCAGTCATGTTGCATTGCGTGGCGGGTTGTGGCGGACGTGGTGAGCGGGCCGGGCGTGAGCAGAATCGGGTCGGGCATGGTTTTTCTCCAGCAGAGGTCGAACGAAACGCCGGGCGGCATTTCTGAATGACTTGCATGATATTGGCAAAATGTGTCATTTTTTGGAAATTGTGGCATTCGTCACGGGTTTGTCATCGAACGCTGTGATCCTTCGGTTGCCGCGCGAAACCAACCGCAGCGCGGTAGCGCGGCGGGCCGTCGTTCGGCCTGCCCGGAGATAACAGAGAGCCGGATCGTGCCCCGGCCGTTTGGTGTTCCGCCTACGGAGAAGTCAGATGACACTGCAGAAACCCTCGCGCGCCGCTGCCGGCGCGTTCCGCAAGCTCGCGCTGGCCGCCTGCGCCGCCGGTCTGCTGCAAGGTGCCGCGATGCCGGCGCATGCGGCAAACGCGGTCGTGCTGTACACGGCGGACGGTCTCGAGAACCTCTATCGCGATGTGCTGCCGGCCTTCGAGAAGAAGGAAGGCGTCAAGGTCAACATCGTGACGGCAGGTAGCGGCGAGGTCGTGAACCGCGCGAACATCGAGAAGAATTCGCCGAAGGCCGACGTGATCGTCACGCTGCCGCCGTTCATCCAGCAAGCCGGCCAGATGGGCCTGCTGCAGCCGTACCAGAGCGTGAACTACAAGAACGTGCCGGCCATCGCGAAGGCCGAGGACGGCACGTGGGCGACGTTCGTGAACAACTACTTCTCGTTCGCGATCAACCCGGACGTCGTGAAGAACCAGCCGAAGACGTTCGCCGACCTGCTGTCGCCGACCTATGCGGGCAAGGTCGCTTACTCGAACCCGGCCACGGCCGGCGACGGGATGGCCGTGCTGATCCTGACGACGTCGCTGATGGGCGAGGACAAGGCATTCGACTACCTCGCGAAGCTGTCGCAGAGCGTGAAATTCCACACGAAGGGCACGGGCTACCTGAACGTGCTGCTGTCGCGTAACGAGATCAGCGTCGCGAACGGCGACCTGCAGATGGACCTCGACGACGCCGAGCACGGCGCGCTGTCCGTCAAGCCGATCTTCCTGGCCGCGAAGGACGGCGACCAGCCGACCACGTTCCAGCTCCCGTACGGCATCGGCCTGATCAAGAGCGGCCCGAACCAGGACGTGGGCAAGAAGCTGATCGACTACCTGATGTCGACGGAAGTGCAGGCGAAGGTGCCGGACATGTACGGCATCCCGGGCCGCACGGACGTGCCGCTGGCCGGCAAGAACGGCGAAGCGGTCAAGAAGGCGATCGCGGGCGTGAAGCTGATCCCGGTCGACTGGACCCAGGTGATGGCGAAGAAGCCGGTGTGGATCGAGCGCTGGAAGAAGGACGTGATCGGCAGCTCGGGCAAGCAGCTCGACGTCGTCAAGCCGAAGTGATCGGCACACGCCGCCTGTATTAGTGAGCGAGAGGATGAACCCGGTGGAAACCACCCTGACCCATCCCGGCGCATTCGGCGCCGCCGAACCGCACGCGACGCTGCGGTCCGGCGCGCCGGGCGGCGTGCAGATCGAACACCTGAGCGTGCGCTACGGCGCACGCACGGTGCTGGAAGATCTGTCGCTGTCGATCGGTGCCGGTGAATTTCTGACCGTGCTCGGCAAGAGCGGCTGCGGCAAGACCACGCTGCTGCGCTTCATCGCCGGGTTCGTGAAGGCCGATGGCCTGACCGGCACGCTGACCGTTGCCGGGCGCGACCTGACCTATGCGCCGCCGCACAAGCGCAATCTTGGTCTGCTGTTCCAGAATTACGCGCTGTTCCCGCACCTGTCGGTGTTCGAGAACGTCGCATTCGGGCTGCGCGCACGCGGCATGGCGTCGTCGGAAGTGACGCGCCGCGTCGCCGACGCGCTGAAGCTCGTGCAGCTCGGCGATGCGGGCCATCATCTGCCCGCGCAGCTGTCTGGCGGGATGCAGCAGCGCGTCGCGCTGGCACGCGCGCTCGTGATCGAGCCGGACGTGCTGCTGCTCGACGAGCCGCTGTCGGCGCTCGACGCCAACCTGCGCGCATCGGTGCGCAGCGAACTGAAGGCGCTGCACGAGCGCCTGCCGAACCTGACCGTCGTCTGTGTGACGCACGACCGCGACGACGCGCTCGTGCTGTCCGACCGCGCGCTGCTGATGCGCGACGGCCACATCGCGCAGCTCGGCACGCCGCAGCAGTTGTACGACGCGCCGCGGGACGGCTACGTCGCACGCTATCTCGGCCCGGCGAACCTGCTGCCGCCGCACGTGATCTTCCCGGTCGGCGATCCGCGCCACGACGTACGCGACAAGGTCGCATGCGTGCGCCCCGAGCGCCTGACCGTGATGCCGCCGTCGGCCGGTGGCCTGCACGGTACGGTGGCATCCGTCGAATGGCAGGGCGCGGACCTGTCGATCGCGGTCGTGATCGACGCGGCGCCCGGCGAGCCCGTGCGCGTCACGATGCAACGCGGCCGCGGCGCGGCCCCCGAGCGCGGTGCGCGCGTGTCCCTGCAATGCGAGGCAGACGATGTCGTCCTTATCGAGCCCTGAAGCCGGCCTGCCGCCGCACGTGCTCGCGTCGGCCGCCGCGCACGCCGCCGCCGCACGGCGCCGCAAGCGCATGGGAGACCTGCACCTGGCCGCGCTCGCGATCGTCGTGCTCGGCCCGCTCGTCGTCTATCCGCTGGTGCGGCTCGTGCTGCTGAGCGTGTCGGGCGATCACGGGTTGAGTTTCGCCGCGTACCGGACCTTCTTCGGCAACCCCGACACGCGCAGCGTGCTGATGACGACGCTCGGCGTGCTGTTCGCGAGCGCCGGCACCGCATCGGTGCTCGGCGTGCTGCTGGCCGCGCTGCTGTTCTTCAAGCCGTTCCCGGGCGCATCGCTCGTCACGCGCTTCCTGGAACTCTACGTCGCGTTCCCGTCGTTCCTCGTCGCGTTCACGCTGATCTTCCTGTACGGCTCGCAAGGGTCGATCAGCATTGCGCTGCAGCAGCTGTTCCATCTGGAGAATCCGCCGCTCGATTTCCTGTTCGGCATCGGCGGCGTGATTCTCGCGCAGACCGTGTTCTATACGCCGTTCGTCGTGCGGCCGACGCTTGCATCGTTCGCGACGCTCGACCTGCGTCTGATCGAAGCCGCGCGCAGCCTCGGCGCGCCCGGCTGGATGCTCGCGCGTCGCGTCGTGCTGCCGATCGCGTGGCCGGGCATCGCCGCCGGCACCGTGCTGTGCTTCCTGCTGACGCTGAACGAGTTCGGGATTCTGCTGGTGCTCGGCAGCGCGCGGCTCGTCACGCTGCCGGTCGCGATCTACAGCAGCGCGACCGTCGATCTCGACCTGCCGACCGCGTCGGCCGGCGCGGTCGTGATGCTGGCGTTGTCGCTGGCGCTGTATGCGGTTTATCGCCGGGTGAACCGGCGTGCGACGGGAGGGAACGATGTCCGCTGAATTTCGTATCGGGCAAGCCGTGCCGCGCCACCAGATCGGCTGGAGCGACGCGCTGCTCAAGCATGCGTCGCGCGCCGCGCTCGCGCTGGCCGCATTCGCGTGCTTCTGGTTGTTCGTGCTGCCGGTCGTCGTCGTCGCGCTGTCGAGCGTGTCGACGCAATGGTCGGGCACGATTTTGCCGGCCGGCTACAGCCTGCGCTGGTTCGAGCGGCTCGGGTCGCCGGAATACGACGCGCTGCTGACGAGCCTCGAAATCGGCTTCGGCGTGTCGGCGATCGGCACGGTCCTCGGGCTGTGGCTCGCACTGGCGCTCGAAGGGCGCGACCGTCGCGGCCTCGGCGCGGTGGTCGACGCGCTCGTGATGGTGCCGAACGGCGTGCCGAGCGTCGTGCTCGGGCTCGCGGTGCTGATCGCGTATCACCAGAAGCCGTTCGACCTGTCGAGTTCGGCGGCGATCGTCGTGTTCGTGCAACTCGCGCTGATTCTGCCGTTCTGCTATCGCTGCGCGGCCGCCGCGCTGCGTCCGGAACTGACCGTGCTGCGCGAAGCCGCGGCGAGCCTCGGTGCGCCGCCCGCGATGGTGCTGCGCCGCGTGCTGCTGCCGCAACTCGTGCCGGCGTTGCGCGCGAGCCTCGCGCTCGGCTTCGCGCTGTCGCTCGGCGAGCTCGGTGCGACGCTGACGGTCTATCCGCCGGGCTTCGCGACCGTGCCGATCGTCGTGATCGGCCAGGTGGAGCGCGGCTATTACCTTCCGGCATCGGCGCTGTCGCTGCTGATGCTCGGCGCGTCGCTCGCGGCGCTGCTGCTGATCGCGGCGCGCGTGCCGCGCGGCAAGCGGGCGGCATCATGAACGCCGCGTTCGCATTGCGCCATCCCGGTGACGCGGCACCCGCCGGCGCGTCGACCGGGCTCGCGGGTCGCTCGGTCGACGTCAACGGCCGACGCTACCGGCTGCCGGTCGAGCCGACCGTCGTCGTCTGCGTCGACGGCTGCGAGTACGACTATCTCGAACGGGCGGTGGAAGCGGGCGTCGCGCCGTTCATCGGCAGGATGATCGCGGAAGGCACGGCGTGGCGCGGCGATTGCGTCGTACCGACCTTCACCAACCCGAACAACCTGTCGATCGTCTGCGGCGTGCCGCCGTCGGTCCACGGGATCTGCGGCAACTATTTCTGGGATCCGGCCGCCGACGGCGGGCGCGGTGCCGAAGTGATGATGAACGACCCGGCCTACCTGCGTGCCGGCACGCTGCTCGCGGCGGCGTCCGACGCCGGTGCGCGGGTGGCCGTCGTGACCGCGAAGGACAAGCTGCGCCGGCTGCTCGGCTGGCAGATGCACGGCATCTGCTTCTCCGCGGAGAAGGCGGCGCAGGCGAATCTCGCGGAAAACGGGATCGTCGACGTGCTCGACTGGGTCGGCCTGCCGTCGCCGGACGTCTACAGCGCAGCGTTGTCGGAATTCGTGTTCGCAGCCGGCGTGCGGCTCGCGCAGACCCGGCAAGTCGACCTGATGTACCTGTCGACTACCGACTACGTGCAGCACAAGTGCGAGCCGGGCAGTGCGGGCGCGAACGCGTTCTACGCGATGATGGACGGTTACCTCGCGCAGCTCGACGCGCTCGGCTGGGCGATCGGCCTGACCGCCGATCACGGGATGAACGCGAAGCACGACCCGGCGACGGGGCGCCCGAACGTGATCTATCTGCAGGACGCCTTCGACGGCTGGTACGGCGCGCAGGCTGCGCGCGTGATCCTGCCGATCACCGATCCGTACGTCGTGCATCACGGCGCGCTCGGCTCGTTTGCGACCATCTACCTGGCGCCGGGCGTCGACCGGGCCGAGGCGATGTGGCGCGTCGGCGGCCTCGACGGCGTCGAGCTCGTGCTCGACAACGCGGAAGCCGCTGCCCGTTTCGAGTTGCCGGCCGACCGGATCGGCGATCTCGTCGTGATCGGCCGCCGCGACATGACGCTCGGCACGCGCGAGCGCGAACACGATCTGTCAGGCCTCACGGTGCCGCTGCGTTCGCACGGCGGCGTGTCGGAGCAGGAAGTGCCGCTGCTGTTCAACCGGCGTATCGAGCGGGACGATCCCGCGCGTCGCCCGCGCAACTTCGACGTGTTCGATTTCGTGCTGAACCGGGTCACGACATGATGGCGCATCCCCGGCAAGACCATCCGTCCTTTCGCGCAGAAGCGCTGCGCTGGTGCGGCACGCGCGCGACGCGCGAACTCACGCTCGACGTCACCGACCCGTACACGGGCACGCGTGTCGGGACGGCGCCGCTCGCGAGCGTCGACGACGTGCGCGCGGCGTTCGATTACGCGATGGCCTACCGGCCGAAGCTCACCCGCTACGAGCGCTCACAGATCCTCGAACGTGCGGCTGCGCTGCTGCGCGAGCGCACCGAGGAAGCGTCCGACCTGATCACGCTCGAATCGGGGCTGTCGAAGCAGGATTCCCGCTACGAGATCGGCCGTGTCGCCGACGTGCTGAAGTTCGCGGCAGTCGAGGCATTACGCGACGATTCGCAAAGTTTCTCGTGCGACCTGACGCCTCACGGCAAGGCGCGGCGCGTGTTTTCGCAGCGGCAGCCGCTCGATGGCGTGATCGTCGCCATCACGCCGTTCAATCATCCGATGAACCAGGTGGCGCACAAGATCGCGCCGGCGATCGCGACCAACAACCGCGTGATCGTGAAGCCGTCGGAGAAGGTGCCGTTGTCGGCGTTCTATCTGGCCGACCTGCTGTATGAAGCAGGATTGCCGGAGCCGATGCTGCAGGTGCTGACGGGCGACCCGGCGGAGATCGCGGACGAACTCGTCACGCATCCGCATGCGTCGCTGATCACCTTTACGGGCGGCGTCGCGATCGGCAAGGCGATTGCCGCGCGGGCCGGCTACCGGCGCATCGTGCTGGAACTGGGCGGCAACGATCCGCTGATCGTGCTCGATGACGCCGATCTCGAACGTGCGGCGTCGCTGGCGGTGCTCGGCTCGTACCGGAATTCGGGCCAGCGCTGTACGGCCGTCAAGCGGATGCTGGTGCAGCGTTCGATCGCACCCGCATTCACCGAATTGCTGGTCGAGAAGACGCGCGCATGGAACTACGGCGATCCGTTCGATCCCGCCAATGAAATGGGCACGGTGATCGACGAGGCGGCGGCGCGGCTGTTCGAGGCGCGCGTGGACGAGGCGGTCGCGCAGGGCGCGCGCCTGCTGACCGGCAACGTGCGGCGCGGCGCGTTGTATTCGCCGACCGTGCTCGACAACGTCGATCCGTCGATGACGATCGTGCGCGAGGAGACCTTCGGGCCGGTGTCGCCGGTGATGACGTTCGATACGATCGACGATGCGATCCGGATCAGCAACGGGACGGCGTTCGGGCTGTCGTCGGGGGTGTGTACCGACAGCACGTCGGCGGTCGTGCGGTTCGTGAACGAACTGAACGTCGGCACGGTGAATGTATGGGAAGTGCCCGGATACCGGATCGAGCTGTCGCCGTTCGGCGGGATCAAGGATTCCGGGCTCGGTTACAAGGAAGGCGTTCAGGAGGCGATGAAGAGCTTCACGAACCTGAAGACGTTTTCGCTGCCTTGGGAGTAAACGAATGGCATTGACGGTGGAAGAGATCCACGGGCTGTACCGGGAGCATGGCCATGTGGCCTATAGCGGAGAGCCGGTCACGCAGCTCGAGCATGCGTTGCAGAGCGCCTTGCTGGCGGAAGAGGCGGGCGCCGGCGAAGCATTGGTCGCGGCGGCATTCCTGCACGACCTCGGCCATCTGCTGAATCGCCAGGGCGAGACGCCGAGTGCGCGCGGGATCGACGATCTGCATCAGTATTACGTGCTGCCGTTTCTGCGGCCGCTGTTTTCCGACGCGGTGCTGGAGCCGATCCGGCTGCACGTCGATGCGAAGCGCTGCCTGTGCCGCACGGACGCCGGCTACTTCGAGAGCCTGTCGCCGGACTCGGTGCGCAGTCTCGCGCTGCAGGGCGGCATCTTCAGCGAAGAGGAAACGACGGCATTCCTGCAGCGCCCGTTCGCGGAGGACGCGCTGCGTCTGCGCCGCTGGGACGACACGGCGAAAGAGGAAGGAAAAGTGACGCCGGATCTCGATCACTATATGGAGATCGTCGCGCGCCAGGTGCGCACGGACTGACGGTTTGGCCGCCTCTATATAAGGCCCCGCACGCGGCAGCGTGCGGGGCCTTATATTTTTTGCGAAACCCCTTGCGCGATTGTCGGGAGCTGCATAGAATCACGCCTCTTTCGCGCTAACGGAAACGCGGCGCGGGAGGAAGGGAAGCGGTGCTGTTGGGGTCTGGTGGTAGCGGCCTCGGCGGTACAGGAAGTTGAGCCCCGCAGTCGCAACGATGTGATGTAAAAAGTTGTTGACGAGCTGCGAAACACGGTTCATAATCTCGCTTCTCTGCTGCTGAAAACGCAGCGCTGCTGAGAAACACGAAGTTCCTCGCAGAAATGCTCTTTAAAAATTAACAGCCGATAAGTGTGGGCGCTTGATGGAAGCGAGCTGATCCTCGGATCAGATAGCGAAAGTATCAAGAGTCTCACACTAAAGTAAGTCAGGTTTATGAAGCAATTCATATTCCTGTCAGCTTTGAGTGAGCGACCGGTTCTTAACCGAACCGAAAACAGTAACAGGTTTAAACTGAAGAGTTTGATCCTGGCTCAGATTGAACGCTGGCGGCATGCCTTACACATGCAAGTCGAACGGCAGCACGGGTGCTTGCACCTGGTGGCGAGTGGCGAACGGGTGAGTAATACATCGGAACATGTCCTGTAGTGGGGGATAGCCCGGCGAAAGCCGGATTAATACCGCATACGATCTATGGATGAAAGCGGGGGACCTTCGGGCCTCGCGCTATAGGGTTGGCCGATGGCTGATTAGCTAGTTGGTGGGGTAAAGGCCTACCAAGGCGACGATCAGTAGCTGGTCTGAGAGGACGACCAGCCACACTGGGACTGAGACACGGCCCAGACTCCTACGGGAGGCAGCAGTGGGGAATTTTGGACAATGGGCGAAAGCCTGATCCAGCAATGCCGCGTGTGTGAAGAAGGCCTTCGGGTTGTAAAGCACTTTTGTCCGGAAAGAAATCCTTGGCCCTAATACGGTCGGGGGATGACGGTACCGGAAGAATAAGCACCGGCTAACTACGTGCCAGCAGCCGCGGTAATACGTAGGGTGCGAGCGTTAATCGGAATTACTGGGCGTAAAGCGTGCGCAGGCGGTTTGCTAAGACCGATGTGAAATCCCCGGGCTCAACCTGGGAACTGCATTGGTGACTGGCAGGCTAGAGTATGGCAGAGGGGGGTAGAATTCCACGTGTAGCAGTGAAATGCGTAGAGATGTGGAGGAATACCGATGGCGAAGGCAGCCCCCTGGGCCAATACTGACGCTCATGCACGAAAGCGTGGGGAGCAAACAGGATTAGATACCCTGGTAGTCCACGCCCTAAACGATGTCAACTAGTTGTTGGGGATTCATTTCCTTAGTAACGTAGCTAACGCGTGAAGTTGACCGCCTGGGGAGTACGGTCGCAAGATTAAAACTCAAAGGAATTGACGGGGACCCGCACAAGCGGTGGATGATGTGGATTAATTCGATGCAACGCGAAAAACCTTACCTACCCTTGACATGGTCGGAATCCTGCTGAGAGGTGGGAGTGCTCGAAAGAGAACCGGCGCACAGGTGCTGCATGGCTGTCGTCAGCTCGTGTCGTGAGATGTTGGGTTAAGTCCCGCAACGAGCGCAACCCTTGTCCTTAGTTGCTACGCAAGAGCACTCTAAGGAGACTGCCGGTGACAAACCGGAGGAAGGTGGGGATGACGTCAAGTCCTCATGGCCCTTATGGGTAGGGCTTCACACGTCATACAATGGTCGGAACAGAGGGTTGCCAACCCGCGAGGGGGAGCTAATCCCAGAAAACCGATCGTAGTCCGGATTGCACTCTGCAACTCGAGTGCATGAAGCTGGAATCGCTAGTAATCGCGGATCAGCATGCCGCGGTGAATACGTTCCCGGGTCTTGTACACACCGCCCGTCACACCATGGGAGTGGGTTTTACCAGAAGTGGCTAGTCTAACCGCAAGGAGGACGGTCACCACGGTAGGATTCATGACTGGGGTGAAGTCGTAACAAGGTAGCCGTATCGGAAGGTGCGGCTGGATCACCTCCTTTCCAGAGCTATCTCGCAAAGTTGAGCGCTCACGCTTATCGGCTGTAAATTTAAAGACAGACTCAGGGGTCTGTAGCTCAGTCGGTTAGAGCACCGTCTTGATAAGGCGGGGGTCGTTGGTTCGAATCCAACCAGACCCACCAATGTCTTGTCTGACTGTAGGTACCTGAGGTCATCTGTACATGGGGGCATAGCTCAGCTGGGAGAGCACCTGCTTTGCAAGCAGGGGGTCGTCGGTTCGATCCCGTCTGCCTCCACCAATCCTCAATGCTAAGAGTTTGCTGAAAATTCAGCGAGCGCTTTGCATTGGCGATTGAGCCAGTCAGAGGATATCAACAGATATCGGCTGTCGTTCTTTAACAATCTGGAAGAAGTAAGTAATTTGGATAGCGGAAGCGTCTTGAGATGGACGTGAAAACTATCCGGGTTGTGATTGTATCGATGTATCTCAAGATGATTCGAACTCTATGTTTGACTCAATTGGAATACGGCACAAATGCGAGAACTCAACCTGTAGCGACTGTAGCGTCGAAAGATGAGACAGACTCGTTATAGGGTCAAGCGAACAAGTGCATGTGGTGGATGCCTTGGCGATCACAGGCGATGAAGGACGCGGTAGCCTGCGAAAAGCTACGGGGAGCTGGCAAACGAGCTTTGATCCGTAGATGTCCGAATGGGGAAACCCACTCCTTTTGGAGTATCCATGGCTGAATACATAGGCCATGCGAAGCGAACGCGGTGAACTGAAACATCTAAGTAACCGCAGGAAAAGAAATCAACCGAGATTCCCAAAGTAGTGGCGAGCGAAATGGGATGAGCCTTGCACTCTTTATTTGTATTGTTAGCCGAACGCTCTGGAAAGTGCGGCCATAGCGGGTGATAGCCCCGTAGGCGAAAACAGTATGAAAGAACTAGGTGTGCGACAAGTAGGGCGGGACACGTGAAATCCTGTCTGAAGATGGGGGGACCATCCTCCAAGGCTAAATACTCGTGATCGACCGATAGTGAACCAGTACCGTGAGGGAAAGGCGAAAAGAACCCCGGGAGGGGAGTGAAATAGATCCTGAAACCGCATGCATACAAACAGTCGGAGCCTCGTAAGGGGTGACGGCGTACCTTTTGTATAATGGGTCAGCGACTTACGTTCAGTAGCAAGCTTAACCGTATAGGGCAGGCGTAGCGAAAGCGAGTCCGAATAGGGCGTTCAGTTGCTGGGCGTAGACCCGAAACCAAGTGATCTATCCATGGCCAGGATGAAGGTGCGGTAACACGTACTGGAGGTCCGAACCCACTAACGTTGAAAAGTTAGGGGATGAGCTGTGGATAGGGGTGAAAGGCTAAACAAACTTGGAAATAGCTGGTTCTCTCCGAAAACTATTTAGGTAGTGCCTCGTGTCTCACCTTCGGGGGTAGAGCACTGTCATGGTTGGGGGGTCTATTGCAGATTACCCCGCCATAGCAAACTCCGAATACCGAAGAGTGCAATCACGGGAGACAGACATCGGGTGCTAACGTCCGGTGTCAAGAGGGAAACAACCCAGACCGCCAGCTAAGGTCCCCAAATATAGCTAAGTGGGAAACGAAGTGGGAAGGCTAAAACAGTCAGGAGGTTGGCTTAGAAGCAGCCACCCTTTAAAGAAAGCGTAATAGCTCACTGATCGAGTCGTCCTGCGCGGAAGATGTAACGGGGCTAAGCTATATACCGAAGCTGCGGATGCGTGCTTTGCACGCATGGTAGGAGAGCGTTCCGTAAGCCTGCGAAGGTGCGTTGAAAAGCGTGCTGGAGGTATCGGAAGTGCGAATGCTGACATGAGTAGCGATAAAGGGGGTGAAAGGCCCCCTCGCCGTAAGCCCAAGGTTTCCTACGCAACGTTCATCGGCGTAGGGTGAGTCGGCCCCTAAGGCGAGGCAGAAATGCGTAGCTGATGGGAAGCAGGTCAATATTCCTGCACCATTGTTAGATGCGATGGGGGGACGGATCGCGGAAGGTTGTCCGGGTGTTGGAAGTCCCGGTCGCTGCATTGGAGAAGGCGCTTAGGCAAATCCGGGCGCGGAATTCAAGGGTGTGGCGCGAGCTTCTTAGGAAGCGAAGCAATTGGAAGTGGTTCCAAGAAAAGCCTCTAAGCTTCAGTCTAATGATGACCGTACCGCAAACCGACACAGGTGGGCGAGATGAGTATTCTAAGGCGCTTGAGAGAACTCGGGAGAAGGAACTCGGCAAATTGGTACCGTAACTTCGGGATAAGGTACGCCCTTGTAGCTTGATGCCCCTGCGGGCAAAGGGTGAAGGGGTTGCAATAAACTGGTGGCTGCGACTGTTTAATAAAAACACAGCACTCTGCAAACACGAAAGTGGACGTATAGGGTGTGACGCCTGCCCGGTGCCGGAAGATTAAATGATGGGGTGCAAGCTCTTGATTGAAGTCCCGGTAAACGGCGGCCGTAACTATAACGGTCCTAAGGTAGCGAAATTCCTTGTCGGGTAAGTTCCGACCTGCACGAATGGCGTAACGATGGCCACACTGTCTCCTCCCGAGACTCAGCGAAGTTGAAGTGTTTGTGATGATGCAATCTACCCGCGGCTAGACGGAAAGACCCCATGAACCTTTACTGTAGCTTTGCATTGGACTTTGAACCGATCTGTGTAGGATAGGTGGGAGGCTATGAAACCGGAACGCTAGTTTCGGTGGAGCCGTCCTTGAAATACCACCCTGGTTTGTTTGAGGTTCTAACCTTGGCCCGTGATCCGGGTCGGGGACAGTGCATGGTAGGCAGTTTGACTGGGGCGGTCTCCTCCCAAAGCGTAACGGAGGAGTACGAAGGTACGCTAGGTACGGTCGGAAATCGTGCTGATAGTGCAATGGCATAAGCGTGCTTAACTGCGAGACCGACAAGTCGAGCAGGTGCGAAAGCAGGTCATAGTGATCCGGTGGTTCTGTATGGAAGGGCCATCGCTCAACGGATAAAAGGTACTCTGGGGATAACAGGCTGATACCGCCCAAGAGTTCATATCGACGGCGGTGTTTGGCACCTCGATGTCGGCTCATCTCATCCTGGGGCTGTAGCCGGTCCCAAGGGTATGGCTGTTCGCCATTTAAAGAGGTACGTGAGCTGGGTTTAAAACGTCGTGAGACAGTTTGGTCCCTATCTGCCGTGGGCGTTGGATATTTGAAGGGGGCTGCTCCTAGTACGAGAGGACCGGAGTGGACGAACCTCTGGTGTACCGGTTGTCACGCCAGTGGCATCGCCGGGTAGCTATGTTCGGAAGAGATAACCGCTGAAAGCATCTAAGCGGGAAACTCGCCTTAAGATGAGATATCCCTGGGGACTAGATCCCCTTGAAGGGTCGTTCGAGACCAGGACGTTGATAGGTCAGGTGTGTAAGCGCAGTAATGCGTTCAGCTAACTGATACTAATTGCCCGTAAGGCTTGATCCTATAACAAGTCTGTCTCGACAGCCGTTAGCGCTTCAGCGCTTACGGATGTCGAGCGTCGAGTGCAGCGCACTCGACGTACAGCGGTTGAAGTACCGCATATGTGTGAGATACAACCTCACAACCCAACCAAATTACTGCTTCTTCCAAGATTGGTTGTGCTGCGAAGCCAGCACAACAACCCTCTTTGCCTGATGACCATAGCGAGTCGGTCCCACCCCTTCCCATCCCGAACAGGACCGTGAAACGACTCTACGCCGATGATAGTGCGGATTCCCGTGTGAAAGTAGGTAATCGTCAGGCTCCCTAAGCCAGAAACCCCCGCCCGAAAGGCGGGGGTTTTTGCATTTGAGTGACGGAAATGTGCGTGCCGGACACGCGAAATGCGGCCGCGCTACGGCGCCGATGGACCTCGATCCGGACCGAGGCCGCATCCACGCCACGCGCCAGATTCGCCACCTTCCATCCCGCTTCCACGAGCTTGGCATATAAAGATGTTCCGCCTGCCCTGGTTGCCCGTTCACTTGCGTCGGTACTATCGAAGCTGGTGTCCTCTCAGGTATCTGCTGTCTTCGCGATCCACCGCCAGCACCTCTGAAATCCCCGGTACGTTCGTCGATGGGCCGCACCAGCGCACCGTTAGCCGACGTCCTGCCAAGGTCGACGCGCTTAGCAGCGATCACGTGATGGCCAATGATGAGCGACGTTTGCCGACGATGATCGACAAATCCCGATTTCTGCCGAAAAACTCCCTGCGTCATCTATCTTTCTTTCGACACGCCGTGTCGACCTGATCGTGCGCGCCCTGTACGGACGCATACGAAATCGTCGTAAAAATCTATGCGCATAAAGTCCATTTGCGCGACGTGCCTTGCAGAGCGGAAAGCAGGCCCTTCAGGTTAATATCGCCATTCGTCCCGATTCCCGGCGCTTGTCCACGTCTGCCGGCGGTCGGTGTCTTCCGCATTCCGTCTCCTGCATCGTTCATGACTGACAGCCCTGCCCAAGGTGGTCGGACGACCGACTTCTTGCCGTATCTCGTCGCCGCAACGTTCTTCATGGAGTATCTCGACACGACCGTGATCGCGACCGCGCTGCCGCAAATGGCGCGCTCGTTTGGCGTCGGACCGAACGCGCTGAGTCTCGGGATGACCGCGTACATGCTGGCGCTGGCGGTGTTCATTCCGATCAGCGGCTGGATCGCCGATCGCTACGGTTCGCGCACGGTGTTCGCGAGCGCCATCGTCGTCTTTACCGGTGCGTCGGTGCTGTGCGGGCTGTCTGAAGGTGTGATGTCGTTCACGGCTGCGCGGCTGCTGCAGGGTGTCGGCGGGGCGATGATGGTGCCGGTCGGACGGATGATCGTCGTGCGCAGCACCGACAAGGCCAAGCTGATGCGCGCGATCGCGACAATCACGTGGCCGGGCATCGTCGCGCCCGTCGTCGGGCCGCCGATCGGCGGCTTCATCACGACCTATGCGTCGTGGCGCTGGATCTTCCTGTTGAACGTTCCGTTCGGCATCGCTGCGCTCGTCTGTACCTGGCTGATCGTCCGGAACACGCGGGCCGACGAGCAACGGCCGCTCGACTGGATCGGCTTCGTGCTGGCCGGTGGCGCGCTAACCTGTCTGCTGATTGGCACCGAGGCGGCCGGGCAGCAGGATGTCGACTTCACGCGCGCGGGTGTCCTGGTGGGGGCGAGCGTGCTGTTCGGCATGGCCGCGTGGTTGCATGCGCGGCGTTGCGCGCATCCGCTGCTCGATTTCACGACGCTGAAGGTGCCGACGTTCTCGGTGACGGTGCTCACCGGTTCGGTCACGCGGATGGCGATCAACGCCGTGCCGTACCTGCTGCCGCTGCTGTTCCAGATCGGTTTCGGGTTGTCGCCGTTTCAGTCTGGCCTGCTGCTGCTGGCTAGCGCACTCGGCAATCTGGGGATGAAGGCGGGAACGTCCTGGATTCTCGACCGATACGGCTTCCGGCGCGTTGCACTCGTCGATGTGACGATCGTCGGCTTCTTCACGATCGCGTGCGGTTGGCTGACCGCGTCGACGCCGCTGGCGATCACGCTGCTCGTCGTATTCGTCTACGGACTCACGCGGTCGATGCAGTTCACGACGCTCGCGACGCTCGCCTATGCGGATATCCCGGCTCAGCAGACGAGTGCAGCCAGCACGCTGTGGAGCGCTGCGCAGCAGATGACGATCGGGATGGGGATCGCGTTCGGCGCATTGTCATTGCGTCTCGCGGCACTCGTGCGCGGCGATGCGGCCGGCATGCACTACGTGCTCGACGATTTCCGCTGGGCGTTCGTCGCGGCCGGCGTGCTCGCGCTGCTGACGTTGCCGGGCTATGCGCGGCTGGCTTCCGATGCAGGCGATCGGCTGCGGGCGATCGTGGCGCGAGGGTAGGCCGGACTGCAGGCTGCATGTGCGTGACGACAGGTGAATACGGCTGTTTCTCGTCATTCACCTGAGCGTAGGCCCGTCATGGCCGCGGTGGTCCGACGGTCGGCGCAATCGGTCGCCGTCGCTGCGTGCGAGTGATCACGCTGAATAGCCAATTCCCGATTGCAGGCTTCCCGAGCAATGGCGCGCAGTGCTCCGCGCATGCACCCGGTGCATGGTGAGCGGTGCGGCAGCGTCGCGCCCGTCTCGACTGCCGTTACTGTGCGTCGTGGAAGATGATGCCGACCGTGTGGCGGTGGCCGCTTCGGATCCGGCTCACGCCGTGACGCAGGTTGACGCGATAGACGCCGCGCGTTCCCTGCACGGGCCTGCCATGTACGGCGAAGATCACCGCGTCGCCTTGCATCAGCGGCACCACTTCCGTACGCGACTGCATGCGTGGCCGCTGTTCCGTCAACACGAACTCCCCTCCGGTGAAATCGCGGCCCGGCGCCGACAGCAGGATCGCGACCTGGAGCGGAAACACGTGTTCGCCATAGAGATCCTGATGGAGGCAGTTGTAGTCGTCGGGGCCGTATTGCAGGATCAGCGGCGTTGGTCGCGTCTGTCCCGCCGCGTGGCAGCGATCGAGGAATGTCGTGTGGTCTTTCGGATAGCGGACGTCGATCCCGAGTGCCTGGTTCCAGCGATTCGCGATCGGCGCGAGATGCGGGTAGAGCGTCGCGCGCAATTCGGCGATGAGCGCAGGCAACGGGTACGCGAAGTACTTGTATTCGCCGCGGCCGAACCCGTGCCGTGCCATCACGACGCGTGAACGATAGAGCGCATCCCGTGGATAGAGCGATGCGAGCGCATCGCATTCGCGTGCCGGCATCAGGCCCGGCACGTGCGCGCATCCGTAGCGATCGAGTTCGGTATCGACGGTCGACCAGTCGATCGCATCGACGCGTTGTGCGATGTCCGTCGATTCGACGGCAGGTTGCAGATCGGCAATGTTCACAGGTGCCCCTCGATTCATCCGCAACGTGGCGCCGTGCGGTTGCGCACGGTCGAATCCACGACGAAAGTTGATGAACCCAGTCTAGCGGCGTCCGTGTGCGGATGCGTTCCAGATCTTGCGCTTCAATTCGGAGGGGGAAACGGGAAGACGCGGCACCGACATACCCAATGAGGTGACGTGCTCGAGCGAAGAGGCGAAGAGGCGAAGAGGCGAAGAGGCGAAGAGGCGAAGAGGCGAAGAGGCGAAGAGGCGAAGAGGCGAAGAGGCGAAGAGGCGAAGAGGCGAAGAGGCGAAGAGGCGACGATCCGGTCAGCCGCAGCCGCAGCCGCAGCCGCAGCCGCAGCCGCAGCCGCAGCCACAGCCACAGCCACAGCCACAGCCACAGCCACAGCAGGCGACCGGCTCCACCGGCCACCCGCCGCAACCAAAATCAGGTCAGCGACCGGAACAGCCAGTAGAGTCCCGCCGCCAGTGCGATCGACGCCGGCAGCGTCAGCACCCACGCGAGGACGAGGCTGCGCACCGTGCTCCATTGCAATCCGGACCCGTTCGCCGCCATCGTGCCCGCGACGCCCGACGACAGCACGTGGGTCGTCGAGACGGGCAGCCCGTACATGTCGGCCGCGCCGATCGTCAGCATCGCGACGAGTTCGGCCGATGCGCCCTGTCCGTACGTCAGATGCTGCTTGCCGATTTTCTCGCCGACGGTCACGACGATCCGCTTCCAGCCGACCATCGTGCCGAGTCCCAGCGCGATCGCGACGGCGACCTTCACCCACGTCGGAATGAACTTGGTCGCGTGGTCGAGCTGCGTGCGATAGTTGTCGATCGCGAGCTTGTCGTCGGCCGCGAACGCCGGCTGACCCGACTTCTCGATCAGGCGAATTGCTTCGGATACCAGATACATCGTGTTGCGCACGTTATCGACGTCGCGCTGCGGCACGGCCGCCATTGAGCCCGATGCGCCGACTGCCGTCGCGAGCGACGTGGACAGTTGCGCCACGGCCGGCAGCACGGCGGGCGTCAGTTCGCGACGCTGCACGTAGTGTTCGACGTCGGTGCGCGGGTTCGCGGACGGCGCGACGCCGTTCGTGTACTTCCCGAACGTCGCGGCCGCCTGGTTCGCGACGGCAACGAACGTCTGCGATTCGGCCGGGGTGACGGCCTTGTTCAAGGCATACGCGGTCGGCACCGTGCCGATCAGGATCAGCATGATGAGCCCCATCCCTTTCTGCCCGTCGTTCGAACCGTGCGCGAACGACACGCCCGTGCAGGTCAGGATCAGCAGGCAGCGAATCCAGAACGGCGGCGGTTGATCCTTCGGCGGCTCCTTGTACAGCGCCGGAATCCGCACGAGCGCCTTCAGCACGAGGAGCAGCAACGACGCGCACAGGAAGCCGACGATCGGCGAGAACAGCAGCGACTTGCCCACGCCGAGCGCCTGGCCCCAGTCGACGCCGCTCGTGCCGGACGGCCCGTGCATCAGCTGGTTCATCAGCCCGACGCCGATGATCGACCCGATCAGCGTATGCGAGCTCGATGACGGCAATCCGAAATACCAGGTTGCGAGGTTCCACACGATCGCGGCGATCAGCAGCGCGAACACCATCGCGAAGCCCGAGCCGCTGCCGACCTGCAGGATCAGCTCGACCGGCAGCAACTGCAGGATGCCGAATGCGACTGCGCCGCTCGAGACCATCACGCCGAGGAAGTTCCACATGCCCGACCAGATCACCGCGACGTTCGGCGTCAGCGAGTGCGTATAGATCACGGTGGCGACCGCGTTCGCGGTGTCGTGGAAGCCGTTGACGAATTCGAAGCCGAGTGCGATCAGCAGCGCGGCGCCGAGCAGCAGGTAAGGGAACAGCTTTCCTTCGCGGACCGGTGACAGATCGTCGATCAGGTGCGTGGCGATATAGACGGCGCCGAGCACGAGCACCAGCAGGAAGACGGCATAGCCGACCTGCCTGGTGCGTTCGACGGAGCCCGGCGTGTTCGGTGCGGACGAAGCAGGTTGATTCATGACGGCATCTCGTAAGGGAACCGCGTCCGATCCTAGCTGCGGCTAGCCGTCAGTTTGATGACAGTCGGGAGGACGAACGGTGTGTCTTGCAGATGCGTAAGGTGATTGAAGGCATGCATTCGTGACGCGACGTACCGGCACGCATCGTTGCCCACATCGTGAGCGCAATGCGGGCCTACGCGTTGCCGTCCGCAATCAACGTCCATCCATCCGGCGATGCAACGAGCGTCGTGCAGGACAGCGGCGCGACGCCGATACGGGTTGCCGCCCTGGAATCCATCCGCAGCGCATGGGCGGCGGCCGCGCGAACGATCGGCGCATGCGTGATCGCGACGATGTCGCGGTCGTGTCGCAGCGCATTCAACCATGTGCCGACGCGGCGCATGGCTGCTTCGAACGATTCGCCGCCGTGCGGCGCCGCGGACGGGTCGCCGATCCACGTACCCAGTTCGTCCGGCAAGTCGCGTGCAAGGTCGTGCAAGCGCTTGCCGCGCCAGTTTCGGCAATCGATGTCGCGCAGCGCGTCGTCAGTTTCGGAGCGCAGACCGAGTGCGTCGGCGGTCTGCCGTGCACAGCGTGCAGGGCTGCACAGCGCGAGCGAGCCGGCGATGCTTGCCCACCGGTCGCGCAATGCAGCGGCTTCGGCGAGCCCGTGTGCATCGAGCGGATCGTCGTCGGGAAACGTGCCGGTGCGCATCGCCCGGGTCGATGCATGCGCGATCAGGTACAGCGTGGCAGGCAGGGTCATGTCGGGCTTTGTAGGATCCGGGCCGGGGGCAATCGTTCGCGAGCGGTCCCTTCATTCCGCGAACGTTCGCGCGTACAATTCGCCCGATACGAAACGCGGAAGCCGGTGCAATCCCGGCGCGGTCGCGCCACTGTAACCGGTGATCGATGATCCCGGAAGCCAGACCTGCCTTCGTACCCATCCAACATTTGCCGGGGCGCGATTCCCCTGAGGTGCATCCATGAGCGAAGCAGTGCTGAAGCCGGCAGTCGTGCCGGCACCCATCCCCGTCCGTGAACTGTTGCCCTGGGCCATATTCGTCGGCCTGATCCTGTTGCTCGCGCTTTATTTCGTCGGCGCGGAACAGGGCGCAACGTCGCTCGTGCCGGGCATGTACGTTCACGAATTCGTCCACGACGGCCGCCATCTGCTCGGCTTTCCCTGCCACTGACGCGGAGGTCAAGATGGTCGGAAAGCTGCTCATGCGCGGGATGCTCGCAGGCATCGCCGCGGGCCTCCTCACGTTCGGTTTCGCGAAAATCGTCGGCGAACCGCAAGTCGATCAGGCAATCTCCTTCGAAGAAAAAGCCGACGCTGCCAAAGGCGAGGCACCGGAGCCCGAACTGGTCAGCCGCCACACGCAGGCCGGCCTCGGCCTGCTGACGGGTGTCGTGACCTACGGCGCGGCATTCGGCGGGCTGTTCTCGCTGGTCTTCGCGTTTGCCTATGGGCGAGGCAGCCGCCTCCCCGCGCGACCGCTGGCCGCGTGGCTCGCGCTGGCGGCGTTCATCGCGCTCGTGATCGTGCCGAACCTCAAGTACCCGGCCAATCCACCGTCGGTCGGCGATCCCGACACGATCGGCTATCGCACGGGCCTGTTTTTCCTGATGATCGCGATCTCGGTCGCGACGATGGTGTTCTCGGTCAGCGTGCGCCGCCATTTGCTGGCAAAGCTCGGCCAGTGGAACGCGTCGATCGTCGCCGGGCTCGTGTTTGTCGCGATCATCGCGGCCGTGCAGATCGGGCTGCCGTCGGTCAGCGAGTTACCGGCCGATTTCCCGGCGGCCGTGCTGTGGAAGTTCCGCGTTGCGGCTATCGGCATGCAGGTGATCATGTGGACGACGATCGGGCTGCTGTTCGGCGCGTGGGTCGAGCGCAGCGAACGCATCGGCCTGCGCGCCGCCTGACGCGCAGCGCAACCGGGCGCGCCTAGCGCAGCATGCGCGGCATGCGCGGCGCGCTCCACGTCGATTCGCGCGCCAGCGCGACGAACGCGGCCAGATAGTCGATCGAGGCGTCCGCTTCGCGGATGCCGAGGAAGATCTGCTTCGCGATTCCCTTCTTGCCGAGCTTGACCGGCACGACCGGCATCCGGTCCGCGTACTCGTCGGCCAGCCATCTCGGCAGCGCGGCCACGCCGCGTTCGCTCGCCACCATTTGCAACATGATGTCGGTCGTCTCGATCGACTTGTGCCGCCGAGGCACGATGCCGGCCGGCGTCAGGAACTGGTTGTAGATGTCGAGCCGGTCGGTTTCGACCGGGTACGTGATCAGGATCTCGTCGGTCAGTTGCTCGGGCGTCACGTAGTCGGCGTTCGCGAACCGGTGCGAGTCGGCGACCACCAGCACCTGCTCGTAGTCGAACACGGGATCGAAGCGCAGGCCCGGCTTGTTCAGCGGATCGGGCGTCACGAGCACGTCGATGTCATAGCCGAACAGCGCGCCGATACCGCCGAACTGGAAGCGTTGCTTCACGTCCACGTCGACGTCGGGCCAGCGCGACAGGTACGGCGACACGACCTTCAGCAGCCACTGGTAGCACGGGTGGCACTCCATCCCGATGCGCAGCGTGCCGCGCTCGCCCTTCGCGTACTGCTTCATCCGCTCCTCGGCAAGCTCGAACTGCGGCAGCAGCCGGTTCGCCAGTTTCAGCAGATATTGGCCGCCCTGTGTGAGCCGCAGGCCACGGCCTTCGCGGTCCCAGATCGGCGTGCCGAGCTGCTGCTCGATTTTCCGGACGGTATGGCTGAGCGCCGATTGCGTGAGGTGCAGCGCATTGGCGGCCGCGGTCAGTGAGCCCTGGCGCTCGACTTCACGAATGACGACGAGATGGAATCGTTCCAGCATGGATTTTGCCTGTGCAACGAATGCATGAGAAATTTTAATGGATAAATGAAATAATGCCATTTTATTTCATGGTTTGAAATCCCTATGATGACTGCCGGATCTTCAATTTTTCTCTGGACGGCAGCTTCATGGTTACGACACACAACCTCGGTTTTCCGCGCATCGGCGCGAAGCGCGAACTCAAGTTCGGTCTCGAGCGCTACTGGAAGGGCGAGTCGTCGCGCGACGCGCTGAAGGCGCTCGGCACCGAGCTGCGTCAGCGCCACTGGCACGACCAGCGCGATCTCGATCTCGCGCCGATCGGCGACTTCGCGTTCTACGACCAGGTGCTCGACATGAGCTTCACGCTCGGTAACCTGCCGAAGCGCGTGCAGGACTTCCACGGCGATGCGCTCGACAACTATTTCCGCGTCGCGCGCGGCCGCTCGGCGCAGTCGGCGGAAGAACACGCCGCATGCTGCGGCGGTGTCGCGGCCGGTGAAATGACGAAGTGGTTCGACACGAACTATCACTACATCGTGCCGGAGTTCCACGCGGACACGAACTTCTCGCTCGACCCGTCGCGCCTGCTGCAGCAACTGGCCGAGGCAAACGCGCAGGGCGTGAACGCGAAGCCGGTGATCCTCGGCCCCGTCACATACCTGTGGCTCGGCAAGGCGAAGGACGAATCCGATCGGCTCGCGCTGCTGCCGAAGCTGCTGCCCGTGTACGGCGCGCTGCTCGACACGCTGACCGCGCAGGGCGTCGAATGGGTGCAGATCGACGAACCGATTCTCGTGGCCGAGCTCGATGCCGAATGGCGCCAGGCGTTCCGTACCGCGTATGCCGCGCTGGAAACGCGCCGCATCAAGGTGTTGCTCGCCACCTACTTCGGCCAGCTTCAGGACAACCTGACGCTCGCTGCCTCGTTGCCGGTCGACGGCCTGCATGTCGACGCGATCAACGCACGCGACGAAATCGACGCACTGGTACGTGAACTGCCGCCCGAGCGCGTGCTGTCGGTGGGCGCGATCAACGGCCGCAACATCTGGAAGACGGACCTGAACGCGACGCTCGACTGGCTCGAACCGCTCGCTCAGCAGCTCGGCGATCGCCTGTGGCTCGCGCCGTCGTGCTCGCTGCTGCACGTGCCGGTCGATTTCGCGAGCGAGGAGAAGCTCGATGCGGAAATCCGCTCGTGGCTTGCGTTCGCGCTGCAGAAACTCGACGAACTGACGGTGCTCGCGACCGCGCTGAACGAAGGCCGCGACAAGGTGGCCGATTCGCTCGCCGCGAATGCCGCCGCGATCGATTCGCGCCGCCGCTCGCCGCGCGTGAACAACCCGGCGGTGAAGGCCGCGATTGCGCGCATCGACGCGCAGCTCGGCAACCGCGTGAGCCCGTACACGCAACGTGCGTCGAAGCAGTCGGCACGACTGAACCTGCCGGCCTTCCCGACGACGACGATCGGTTCGTTCCCGCAGACCGCCGAAATCCGCCAGGCGCGCAGCCAGTTCAAGGCCGGCGCGCTGGACGAGGCCGGCTACCGCACGGCGATGCAGGCCGAGATCGAACGCAGCGTCCGCGAGCAGGAAGCGCTCGAACTCGACGTGCTCGTGCACGGCGAAGCCGAGCGCAACGACATGGTCGAATACTTCGGCGAGCAGCTCGACGGCTACGCATTCAGCCAGTTCGGCTGGGTGCAGTCGTACGGTTCGCGCTGCGTGAAGCCGCCGATCCTGTTCGGCGACATCAGCCGCCCGAAGGCCATGACGGTCGAATGGATCGCGTACGCGCAGTCGCTGACGACCAAGCCGATGAAGGGCATGCTGACCGGCCCCGTGACGATCCTGAACTGGTCGTTCGTGCGCGACGACCAGCCGCGCTCGGTGTCGTGCTACCAGCTCGCGCTCGCGATCCGCGAGGAAGTGCTCGATCTCGAGAAGGCGGGCGTGCGCGTGATCCAGATCGACGAGGCCGCGCTGCGCGAAGGGTTGCCGCTGCGCCGCGTGCAATGGGGCGAGTACCTGAAGTGGGCGGTCGAGTCGTTCCGCATCACCGCGAACGGCGTGCAGGACGAGACGCAGATCCACACGCACATGTGCTATTCGGAGTTCAACGACATCATCGTGTCGATCGCGGACATGGATGCGGACGTGATCACGATCGAGACGTCGCGTTCGGACATGGAGTTGCTCGACGCGTTCGACAACTTCAAGTATCCGAACGAAATCGGGCCGGGCGTGTACGACATCCATTCTCCGAACATCCCGACGCAGGCGCACATCGTCGGCCTGATGAAGAAGGCGGCCGAACGGATTCCGGCGGAACGCCTGTGGGTGAATCCGGATTGCGGCCTGAAGACGCGCCAGTGGGCGGAAGTGATTCCGGCGCTGACGAACATGGTCGCTGCGGCGAAGACATTGCGCAGCCAGGTGCAATAACCTGACGCACGTTGTGCGCCGCCGTCGCGATCGAAAATCGGACGGCAAAAAAACGGCCCGCAGAAGCGGGCCGTTTTGCGTCACGCGTGCACGTGCGTTACGCGGTGCGTGCGGCGCGCGGCAGCGCGTCGTCCTGCTTGCGGGGCGCGCCGACATCGTCGATGCTGACGCGGCGCGAGATCAGCCACACGCACAGCGATGACAGCACGGCCGCACTCATGTACTGGATCGCGAGCGGCCACCATTGCGGCGCGGTGTTCTGCGCGATGATGGTCGCCACCAGCGGCGTGAGGCCGCCGGCGAGCGCGCCGCACACCTGGTATGCGATCGAGATCGCCGTATAGCGGATGCGTGCGACGAAGATGCCGCTCACGAAACCCGCGACGACCGAGTAGTAACCCGATTCCGCGAGCGTCGCGAGGCCGACGCCGACCGTGATCGACACGGGCGTGCCCATGTGCACGAGCGGCAGCATCAGGAACGGGACGATCGCGGCCCATGCGCCGGTGATCAGCAGCACGCGCGTGGTGCCGAAGCGCTGCGCGAGGAACGCGGCCGCGAGTTGCACGACGAACTGCAACACGGCGACGATCGTCATGCAATGCAGCACCATCGACCGGTCGAGCGACAGGAACTGCGTCGCATAGCTGATCATGAAGATGTTGCTGAAATACACGCCGGCGATGCCGTACACGTTCGCGCCGATCGCGAGCAGCAGCAGCGGCCAGTACTTGAGCGCTTCGCGCAGCGGCTTTTGCGCGATGTTGCCGCTCTTCCGGACTTCCTCGAACTCGGGCGACTCGGACACGCTCGCACGGATCACGAAGCCAACGATCAGCAGTACGGAACTTGCGAGGAACGGCACGCGCCAGCCCCAGCTCATCATGTCGTCCTTCGACAGCGTGCTGATCGCGCCGAACGCGAGCATCGACAGGATCAGGCCGCTCGCGCTGCCGAGCTGCGCGAACGACGCGAAGAACGTGCGCTTGCCTTCCGGTGCATGCTCGCCGGCGAGCAGCACCGCGCCGCCCCATTCGCCGCCGACCGCGATACCTTGCAGCACGCGCATCAGCACGAGCAGGATCGGTGCGATCACGCCGGCTTGCGCATGGGTCGGCAGCAGGCCGATCGCGACGGTCGACACGGCCATCAGCATCAGCGTCGCAAGCAGCGAACGCTTGCGGCCGAAGCGGTCGCCGAGATAGCCGAACATCACGCCGCCGAGCGGCCGCGCGAAGAAACCGACCGCGAACGAACCGAACGACGCGAGCAGGCTGATGAAGCGGTTTTCGCCGGGAAAGAACAGCGGCCCGAACACGATGGCGGCGGCGGTCGCGTAGCTATAGAAGTCGTACCACTCGATCGTGGTGCCGACGAACGAAGCGAGCGCCGCCCGCTTCGGTTGCTTGACGGAAGTCCCCATCTTGATGTGTGCTCCTCTGGAATCCTTTGATTTGGAATAGTGTGGGTGCCGGGATCAGTCGCGGTACGCGACGCCCGGCAGCACGCACAGCAACTCGTACGCGAGGTTCGCGCCGAGCAGCGCCGTGGTGCCGAACGGATCGTACGGCGGCGCGACTTCGACGAGATCGCAGCCGACGATGTTCAACCCCTTCGCGCCGCGGATGATCTCGAGCGCCTGCGGCACCGTGAGGCCCGCGATTTCCGGCGTGCCGGTGCCCGGTGCGTAGGCCGGATCGATGCCGTCGATGTCGAAGCTGATGTAGACGGGCGTGTCGCCGACGCGTGCGCGCACTTCTTCCATCAGCGGCGCCAGCGACTTGTTCCAGCATTCCTCGGCCTGGACGACGCGGAAGCCCTGCTCGCGGCACCAGTCGAAATCCTCGGCGGCGTAGCCGGTGCCGCGCAGGCCGATCTGCGTGACCTTGTCGCCGTGCAGCAGGCCTTCCTCGACCGCGCGGCGGAACGGCGTGCCGTGCGCGATCTTTTCGCCCATCATCGTGTCGTTCACGTCGGCGTGTGCATCGACGTGGATCAATGCAACCTTGCCGTGCTTGCGGTGGATCGCGCGCAGGATCGGCAGCGCGATCGTATGGTCGCCGCCGAGCGTGATCGGCTTGCAGTCATGCTCGAGGATCGCGTCGTACGCGGCTTCGATGCGCGAGATCGAATCGTGCAGGTTGTACGGGTTGATCGCGACGTCGCCGATGTCGGCGATCTGCAGCGAATCGAACGGCGCGGCGCGCGTGGCCATGTTGTACGGGCGCAGCAGCACGGATTCCGTGCGGATCTGGCGCGGGCCGAAGCGTGCGCCGGTGCGGTTGGACGTGCCGAGATCGAACGGCACGCCGACGAAGCAGGCGTCGAGGCCTTCGGCGCTCGCCACGTGCGGCAGGCGCATCATCGTCGCGATGCCGCCGCAGCGCGGCATTTCATTGCCGCCGAGCGGCTGGAAATGGGGGTGGTCGTTCATGGGCTGTCTCTTCCGATGTGGGGTTGCCGTATCATGCGACGCGGCTTGGCGCACAGTTTTACGCGCTCCGTCGGGAAAGAAGAATGCGAAGATATCGACGTAAACATCGATTTTCATCGATGTATGGAAGGGGATGAACGTGCTGGGGAATCTGTCGACCCTCGATCTGCGGTTGATCCGCGTGTTTCTCGCGGTCACGGACGCGGGCGGTGTATCGGCCGCGCAGGCCGTGCTGAACGTCGGGCAGTCGACGATCAGCGCGCAGCTGTCGTCGCTGGAGACGCGGCTTGGCTACCGGCTGTGCGAGCGCGGCCGCAGCGGCTTCCGGCTTACGCCGAAGGGCGAACGGTTCCATGCGATGAGCCGCAAACTGCTCGCGGCGCTCGACGAATTCGGGATGGCCGCGCGGCATATGGACCGCCAACTGGTCGGCACGTTGAATATCGGCCTGATCGGCCATACGCCGGTGAGCCAGAATGCGCGGATCGCCGAGGCGATCGCCGCGTTCCGCACGCGCGACGAAGCCGTGCGCTTCTCGATTTCGGTGCGCGCGCCGGGCGATCTGGAGGAGAAGCTGCTGAGCGACGAAATCCAGATCGCGGTCGGCTACTTCTGGCACCGCGTGCCGTCGCTGCATTACACGCCGCTGTTCATCGAGCGCCAGGTCGCGTACTGCGGGCGCGGCCATCCGCTGTTCGACGGCGCCGGCATGCTGACGCCGGCCGACGTCGCGGGCTTCGAATGGGCGTGGCGCTCGTATCCGCTGCCGGAGGCGCAGCTGTCGACGACGCCCGACCGCGTGACCGCGACGGCCGACAACATGGAAGCCGTCGCGCTGCTGATCCTGTCCGGCCACCACCTCGGCTACCTGCCGCAGCACTTCGCGGCGCCGTACGTCGCGCAGGGATTGCTCGCGCCGCTCAACCCGGACGAACTGCGCTACGACGTGACGTTCCACATGGTCGTCGCGCGCAACGGGCGCGGGAATCCGCTGGTGGAAGCGTTTCTCGAGGATCTCGAGCGCGCGCACCAGTCACCCGACGTCGCCTGACGCCGGCACGGCCGGCAAAGTGAACAAGCGTTACGCGCTGGCGCGGCTTGCCGGCCCGCCGCACCTCACGGCACCGGCAAGCCCGCGTCGTGCTTCACCTCGCGCAGCGACAGCGCCGATTCGATCGACGTCACGCCCGGCAGCATCCGCAGCGAGTCGCGCAGGAACGTGCCGTAGTCGTCGAGGTCGCGCGCGACCACCTGCAGCAGGTAGTCGGCCGTGCCGGCGACGTTGTGGCACGCGAGGATCCGCTCGATGCCGAGCACTTCCCGTTCGAACCGGTCGGCGACCTTGCGGTCGTGCGTCGCGAACCGCACGAGCACGAACGCGACGACGCCGAAGCCGAGCGCCTGCCGCGACAGTTGCGCGCGGTAGCGTTCGATGTAGCCGTCGCTTTCGAGCCGCTTGAGGCGCCGCGCGCAAGGCGTCTCGGACAGGCCGACGGATTCGGCGAGCCGCGCGATCGGCAGGCGGCCGTCGCGCTGCACCGCAGCGAGGATCGCGCGGTCGGTTTTGTCGAGCTCGGTCATGTTGGCGGAATCCTTGTTTCAATTCCGTGATTGTGGCGGATTCCCCTACGGATCGCCAATCCAGAGCCAAAGATGGCCAATAATCCCTCCTCCTTCAGCGGCAACATATCGTCATTGAAGGACGGGGGCAGACCATGATTTCCACGCATTTGCTGTTGATTTATCTCGCCGCGCTGGCGGCCATCTATGCGGTGCCGGGGCCTGACATGGCGCTCGTGCTGCAGACCAGCATCGGCCGTGGCGTGCGGCCGGGCATGGCGGCGGCGGCCGGGCTGTCGCTCGCGCGCACCGCGCACGTGACGTTGTCGGCCTGCGGTGTCGCGGCGCTGATCCGCAGCGCGCCGTGGCTGTACGAGGTGATCCGCTACGGCGGCGCGCTCTATCTCGCGTATGTCGCGATCCAGGTGTTCCGCTCGCCGGTGTTCGCGCTCGGCGACAGCGACGCGGCGGCAACGGCCGGCGAGTTGCGCCAGTCGTTCGTGAAGGGGTTGCTGACGAACCTGCTGAACCCGAAGGCGCTGCTGTTCTGCTCGGTGCTGCTGCCGCAGTTCGTGCGGCCCGAGGCAGGGCCGGTCGTCTGGCAGATGTTCGAGCTCGGCGCGCTGCTGGTCGCGGCCGGCGTGTGCTTCGACCTCGCGTGCGTGTTCGGCGCGTCGCGCATCGCGGCGTGGATGCGCGCGCATCCGCTCGCACAGACCGTGCAGCGCTGGACGTTTTCGGCGGCGCTGATCGGGTTCGCGCTGCGCCTTTCAATGGACTGAACGCGGTCGCCGTACCGTTGCCGCGCCGGTCTGCAGCCGCGCGGCAACGAGGCGCCGGTCGCCGCAGGCCGCGTGCAATGCCGGCCTTCACGCGCATCCCTTGCTGCAGAAGGGCGTGCGCGCAAATCGTCTGACTGTTCTAAACTTCCCTTAACTTCGCGCAATCGCGAACCGACTGACCGAACGGAACCGACTTCCGCCGGCTATGTCCGATTTCCTGGCTGTTCCGTGCAACGCGGTACCAAGGAGGGTCTGAACATGGCAAGGCATCTTCACGCCGACCGTGAACCCCGAATCGTCGCCGAGTCCAAGTGCCTCGGCCCGTGCGATCCGGCAGAACGCATCCACGTCACGATCATGTTGCGGCGGCAGGAAGAAGGGCAACTCGATACGTTGGTCCACCAGCTCGCCACAGGCGACACACAGGCGAAACCGCTGTCGCGCGAAGCGTTCGCGCAGCGTTTCTCCGCCAATCCCGACGACATCCGCAAGACCGAGGACTTCGCGCGCCATCACCAGCTCGCGGTCGATCGCGTCGATCCGGTCGAGAGCGTCGTCGTGCTGTCGGGCACGATCAAGCAGTTCGAGGCCGCATTCGGCGTCACGCTCGAGCGTTTCGAGCATCGGTCGATCGGCCAGTATCGCGGCCGCTCGGGCCCGATCGCGCTACCCGACGATCTCGGCGACGCCGTCACGGCCGTGCTCGGCCTCGACAGCCGCCCGCAGGCGCGGCCGCATTTCCGGCTGCGTCCGCCATTCCGGCCCGCGCGCGGCGGCGCGGCAGGCGTCACGTTCACACCGGTCCAGCTGGCGTCGCTGTACGGCTTTCCGGCCGGCGACGGCGCCGGCCAATGCATCGCGATCGTCGAACTCGGCGGCGGCTATCGCGCGGCCGATATCCAGCAGTATTTCCACGGGCTCGGGATCACGACGCCGCCGACGCTCGTCGACGTGAACGTCGGCACCGGTCGCAACACGCCGACCGGCGACCCGAACGGCCCGGACGGCGAAGTCGCGCTCGACATCGAGATCGCCGGTGCGATCGCGCCGGCCGCGAAGATCGCCGTCTACTTCGCGTCGAACAGCGACGCGGGCTTCATCCAGGCCGTCAATGCGGCCGTCAGCGACACGACCAACAAGCCGTCGGTGATCTCGATCAGCTGGGGCGGCCCGGAAGCGACGTGGCAGGCGCAGTCGGCGCAGGCGTTCAACCGCGTGCTGCAGGCGGCCGCCGCGCAGGGCATCACCGTATGCGCGGCGTCGGGCGACAGCGGGTCGGGCGACGGGCTGCAGGACGGCGCCGATCACGTCGACTTCCCCGCGTCGAGCCCGTACGTGCTCGGCTGCGGCGGCACGCAGCTCGACGCGCTGCCGGGGCAGGGCATCCGCAGCGAGGTCACGTGGAACGACGAGGCGGCCGGCGGCGGCGCGGGCGGCGGCGGTGTCAGCACGCTGTTCGACGTGCCGGCGTGGCAGCAGGGGCTCGCGGTCACGCTCGCCGACGGCAGCCGCACGCCGCTCGCGAAACGCGGCGTACCCGATGTGGCCGGCGATGCGTCGCCGCAGACGGGCTACGAGGTATCGGTCGCCGGCACGGCTACCGTGATGGGCGGCACGAGCGCGGTTGCGCCGCTGTGGGCCGCGCTGATCGCGCGGATCAATGCGGCGGCCGGCGCATCGGCCGGTTGGGTCAATCCGGTGCTGTACAAGAATCCGGGCGCGTTGCGCGACATCACGAAAGGATCGAACGGCACCTATGCGGCTGCGTCGGGCTGGGACGCGTGCACGGGTCTCGGCAGCCCGAACGGCGCGCAGCTCGCCACGATCCTCGCGCGCAAGCCGTCGAGCTGACGCGCGGACATACGCCTTTCCGTTCGACGCGGGTGTCCTGCCCGCGTCTTTTTTCACCTCCAGGAGCAGCACGATGGGCATCGATTCCGCATCTTCCGGCGGCGTGTATCCGCTGCATCACGGCGACCACAATTCACATGGCGTGCCGCCGACCATCAACCCGGTCGCGCTGAGCCACGGCCGCGACCAGCCGTTCTTCGATCCGGTGGCATACGGCAACGGTCCCGACGATTCGGTGACCGACACGACCGAGTCGGCCGCGATCACGCATCACACGATCCTGATCGACGGCAAGCGCCTCGCGTACACGGCGACGGCCGGCCACCTCGTGACGGTCGACCCGAGCAGTTCGCAACCGGCCGCGAAGATCTTCTACGTCGCGTTCACGGCCGACGGCGCGAAGGAAGAAACGCGCCCGGTGACGTTCTTCTACAACGGCGGCCCCGGTTCGTCGTCGGTGTTCGTGCTGCTCGGCTCGTTCGCGCCGAAGCGCATCAAGACGTCGATGCCGGGTTTCACGCCGCCCGCGCCATACCAGATGGAAGACAACCCGGACAGCATGATCGACCACAGCGATCTCGTGTTCATCAACCCGGTCGGCACCGGCTATTCGGCGGCCGTCGCGCCGAACAAGAACCGCAACTTCTGGGGCGTCGACCAGGATGCGGATTCGCTGAAGCAGTTCATCAAGCGCTACCTGACCAAGAACAACCGCTGGAATTCGCCGAAATACCTGTTCGGCGAATCGTACGGCACCGCGCGCAGCTGCGTGCTCGCGTACAAGCTGCACGAGGACGGGGTCGACCTGAACGGCGTCACGCTGCAGTCGTCGATCCTCGACTACCGGCAGGCCGGCAACCCGGTCGGCGCGTTGCCGACCGCCGCGGCCGACGCGTGGTACCACAAGAAGCTCGGCGTCACGCCGGCGCCGGCCGATCTCGGCGCGTTCGTCGAGGAAGTCGCGCAGTTCTCGCGCACCGACTACCTGAACGCGTTGCGCACGGTGCCGCATGCGGACCCGGCCGCCGTGCAGAAACTGTCGCAGTACACGGGCATCGACCCGGCGACGCTGCAGTCGTGGAGCCTCAACATCGCGGGCTACGACGCGCGCGGCAATTCGCTGTTCCTGACGACGCTGCTGCATGCGCAGGGGCTCGCGCTCGGCTCGTACGACGGCCGCGTGACCGGGATCTCGTCGGGTATCGCCGGCAAGATCGACCCGAACTCGGGCGGCAACGATCCGACGATGACGGCCGTGACGGGCGTCTATACGGCGATGTGGAACAGCTACCTGAACGAGCAGCTGAAGTTCACGTCGAATTCCGCGTTCACCGACCTGAACGACCAGGCGTTCCAGAACTGGGATTTCAGCCATATCGACCCGACCGGCGCGCAGCAGGGCATCGATGCGCAGGGGAACGTGATTCTCTACACGGCCGGCGATCTCGCCGCGGTGATGGCGCTGAACGTCGACCTGAAGGTGCTGTCGGCGAACGGCTTCTACGATTTCGTCACGCCGTTCTACCAGACCGTGATCGACCTGCAGCAGATGCCGCTCGAGGATCAGAAGGTGCGGCAGAACCTGTCCGCGCGTTTCTATCCGTCGGGGCACATGGTGTATCTCGACGGCGGTTCGCGTACCGCGCTCAAGCGCGATCTCGCGACGATGTACGACGCGACGGTCAGCGATACGGGCGCGCGGATGAGGATTCGCGCATTGCAGGCGAAGAAGACGGGCGGGCACGCATAGCGTTGCCCGCCGTCGGTGTGCCGCGCGCAGCCGAGACGGCTCGCGCGGCGGTATTTCAGCGGCAGTGGCCGGCTTACGCGGCCGGCCAGTCGAACATCGTGTACGGCAGCGCGCGCTTGTGGCGCGAGCCGTCGTAGAAGCGCAGCACCGTTTCGTACACGTGGTCGCTGACCGGCTTGCCTTCGAGGAAATCGTCGATCTCGTCGTAGCTCACGCCGTACGCGTGCTCGTCGGGGCGCAGCGGGCGCAGTTCCTCGAGGTCGGCCGTCGGCACCTTCATCACGATCAGTTCCTCGCCGCCGAGCGCACGCGCGACCGCGCGCACGCGACGCTTGTTCAGGCCCGCGAGCGGCAGGATGTCCGCGCCGCCGTCGCCGAACTTCGTGAAGAAACCCATCAGCGATTCAGCGGCGTGATCGGTGCCGATCACGATGCCGCGCTGCGCGCCGGCCACCGCGTACTGCGCGATCATGCGCTCCCGCGCCTTGATGTTGCCGTGCACGAAATCCTGCTGCGCGGGGGTGTCGAATACGTGGCCGGCTGCGGCCAGCGAGCCGAGCATCGCATCGGCGGCCGGCTTCACGTCGACCGTCAGCACCTCGTCCGCACGGACGAACGCGAGCGCGCGCTGCGCGTCGGCTTCGTCGTTCTGCACGCCGTTCGGCAAGCGCATCGCGATGAAGCGCGCATCGTAGCCGTCGGCGCGCAGGCGCTCGACCGACAGTTGCGCGAGCCGGCCGGCAGTCGACGAATCGACGCCGCCGCTGATGCCGAGCACATAGGTCCGCAGGCCGGTCGAACGCAGGTATTGCGCGAGGAACTCGACGCGGCGGGCGATCTCGGCCTCGGCGTCGAAGTGCGGGGCGACGTTCAGTTCGGCAATGATCGCGCGTTGGCGGCTGGCGTAATCGGCGGATGTCATGAAGGAAGTTCCGGAACGAAATGCAAGGCGCCCATCATAAGCGCAATCGTGGCGCGCCGCCGCGCCGGGCATGCGTTCCGGCGGTTTCGCGTTGCTTCGACGAGACGCGCTGCATCGCCGTGGTGCACGGTGCGCCGGGCGGGTGCAGGATGCCGCATGAAGGGCATCCGTGCGCAGGGCATCGATGCAAGCGAGGGCCGGATGGCCGGCGTCAGCGTCGTGCGAGCACGACGCCCACCAGCGCGAGCGCGAAGCCGGCGAGCTGGATCGCCGCGAGCGTTTCGCCGAACAGCCAGTAACCCTGCAGCGCGGCGAGCGGCGGCGCGAGGAACAGCAGCGACGTCGCGCGCGCCGCGTTGCCGCGCCGCAGCATCCACATCAGCATCGTGACCGCGCCGCCCGACAGGAACACGACGCCCCACACGAGCGACACCCACAGCGCCGGCGCGCCGATCCAGCGCGTTTCATGAAGCAGCACGACGAAGACGGCCGCGACGATCGCCGCGCCGAAATTCTGTACGGCGACCGCGGTGCGCAGGTCGCTCTGCGCGAGCTTGCCTTTCTGGTACAGCGAACCGGCCGTGATCGACCCGACCGCCAGCACCGACACGGCGACGACGAGCCAAGCAGGTGCCGCACCCGGCGGGGGCGCGACGCCGCCCGTGACCTTCGGCGCCAGCACGAGCGCGACGCCGGCGAGCCCGAGCGCCATCCCGAACCAGCCGCGCCTGGGCAGGCGCTCGTTGAACAGCGGGACGGCCAGCACGGCGGTGGCGAGCGGCTGCAGCGCGCCGAGCAGCGCCATGACCCCCGCGTTCAACCCTTGCGCGACGGCCCAGTAGCTCGCGCCGAGATAGACGCCCTGCAGCAGCGCGCCCGCGATCAGGTGACGCGGCCATTCGCGGCGGGCCGGCCACGGTGCGCGCGCGACGAGCGCCACGACGCCGAACAGCGCGGCCGTACCCGCGAAACGGGCGAGCAGGAACAGGTTGGGATCGGCGTAGGGCTTGATTGCCCGCGCAACGATGAAGCCGGTGGACCACAGCGCGACGAACGCGGCAGCGACGATCGAGGTAAGCATGCGTGACGGGCCGCGAGGCGGCCGGGCAGAATCGGGAAGTCGGCCAGTATCGGGGGAAGCGGTGCCGGCGTCTTGTCGAATCCTGCACTCGTGCCGCGCGATGCGTGGCGGTGCCGGCGATCATTGCGCGTCGGACGCGCGGGGCGGAGGGAACGGGTGCCGCGCCGCTCGATGCGGCACGGGCGGGTGCGAAGCCGCGGCGATCAGCCGAATCAGTCGATCGAGAACGTGTCGAGCGGCTGGTTGGCGCGCGCGTCGGTCGCGAAGCGTGCGGCGAGCTGTTCGTAGAGCCGGCGTGCTTCGTCGAGCGTCAGGTCGATCCAGTACGGATCGCCGGCTGCGTCGTTGAGGCGTTCCGGCGGAAACTGGATTTCGATCACACTGCCTTTGCGATACATGGCGCGAGCCCCTTTGCTTGGTCGTTCGGCGAAGCGCAAAGTGTAGCAACCGGCGCCGCGCCGATTCGCGCGCGTGAGGCAATACAGAATTTCGCTTTCGGGAAACGCGGCCGGTTCCGTTTCCCGCCGCCGTCAAATGCCGGTCAAACGTCCGTAATACAATGGCCGGCTTACCCATTACCAGTCGCCTCGGGCGCACACGCGATGCTGGCGGAACAACGTCATCAATACATCCTGTCGGAGCTCGGACGGTCGGGCGCGCTGTCGGTCGCGGAACTCGTCCGTTCGCTCGACGTGTCGCGCGAAACGGTGCGGCGCGACCTGAACGCGCTGGCCGCGCGCGGCCTGCTCGTGATGACGCACGGCGGCGCACTGGCCGCGGATCGCCGCGAGCCGAGCCTGTCCGAGCGCGAAGCCGCGAATGCCGAAGCGAAGCGCACGATCGGGCGGCGCGCGGCCGAATTCGTGCCCGACGATGCATCGGTGCTGATCGATTCGGGCAGCACGCCGCATGCGGTCGCGCTGGCGCTCGCCGACCGGCACCGGCTGTCGATCTACACGAACGACTGGCGTACCGCGTTCGTGCTCGCGCGGCGCAACGGCAACCGCGTGACGCTGCTCGGCGGCGAGCTGTCCGACGACGAGGACGCGACCTTCGGGCTCGACACGATTCACCAGCTCGCGCAATACCACGTCGATTTCGCGTTCGTCGGCGCGGGCGGCATCACGCCCGACGGTGAATGCACCGACTACTCGCGGCTCGCGGCCGAGGTGCGCAGCCGGATGATCGCGGCGGCCGGCACGGCGATCATCGTCGCCGACCATTCGAAATTCGGCCGCGTGACGCCGGTGCGGATCAACGGCACGGCCGCCGCCCGCTATCTGGTGACCGAGCGCGCGCCCGACAAGGTCGTGCGCCGCGCGCTGACCGCGCGCGGGATCGAACTGCTCGTGTGCGACTGACGCGCGTCCGACATACAAGGTTCACCGAACCGTCATCCCGCGGGAAGAACCGCCGTCAACACTGACTCATTCACCTCGACCGGCCGCCAGGCCAGGGAGCAACGAATGACCGTCAGCGTGCGCAGCTATCTTTCCCCCACCCTGGTCCTGCTGGCCTTCGACTGGCCCGATGCGGCGTCGCGGTCCGATTTCCTCGGCTTCGCGATCCGGCGCACACCGGGCTTCTGGTCGGCCGACGGCAAGACGCGTGCGCCGGACAGCTGGCTGCCGAACCGCCTGACGTTCGACGGTCCGGCAGCCGACACGCAGGGCGATGCGCCGACCGACCAGGCGCCGATCCAGAAATTCATGTGGTGGGATGCGCGCATCGATCCCCAGGACCGCGATGCGTCATTTCGCTACGACGTCTATCCGGTCGTCGGCACGCCGGCGAACCTGCAGGTGCTCGACGCGGAAGGCGGCGTATGCGATGTCGTGCTGCCCGCGCATATCGAGGACGGCATCGGCACGTGGTTCAACCGCGCGGTGGTGAGCTCGCAGGCGTTCGCGAAGCAGGTCGCGGCGCTGGGCCTCGCGCCGAACGCGGCGCCGAGCGACGCGCAGGCGCTGAAGCTGCGCACGTGGCTCGCGAACGACATGGAGCAGGTGTTCGCGGAGATGCTCGATCCGGCTTCGCGCGCGGCGTCGGCCGTCTATCACCTCACCGACACGCTGTGGGCGCTGCCCGCGTTCGAGGCGTTCGGGCGCCAGCATGGCGAAGCGTCGCTCGCGATCGTCTACGACGCGCACACGACGTCGCGCAAGGGCAAGCCGCCGCTGCCGTCGCCGAACCAGCCGGCCGTCGACGCGCTGCAGGGCCTCGCGACGCGCGCGCCGCGCGACAAGACGCACATCATGCACGACAAGTTCATCGTGACCGATGCGCCGTCGAATCCGGCGCCCGCGCGCGTGCTGACCGGTTCCGCGAACTTCACGACCGAAGGGCTGACCGAGCAGGCCAACGTGCTGCACGCGTTCGACTTGTCCGCGCTCGCCGCGCTGTACAACGACCGCGCGCATGCGCTGGCCGGGAATCCGTCGATCGCGGAGACGGCGAAGCTGACGTCGGGCTGGTCCGAGCCGATGACGATCGGCAGCGCGCAGGTGCGTGTCGCGTTTTCGCCGGAGCCGGCGGGGCAGCGTACGGAGATCGACACGATCGTCGCCGCGATTGCGGCCGCGAAGCATTCGGTGTCGTTCTGCCTGTTCATGCCGACCGACGCGGCGCTGCGCGATGCCTGTTTCGCGGCCGGCGACCGCGGGCTGATGATGTTCGGGCTGGTGAACAAGATCAACGTCGGCAGCGCGACGAAGGCCGATACGGCGCAGCTGGCCGGCCAGACGCTCGATGCGGCGACGCTCGCGAACCTCGAGCTGTACCACCGCAGCCGCGACAATCACGACGTGATCGATGCCGCGTATTTCTCGCCGGCCACCGTGCCGCAGGGTTTCACGCCGGAACTGCGGCTCTTTCCGGGCGAGCCGGCGCCGGCCTTTCCGCCCGTCGTGATCCACCACAAGTTCATCGTGATCGATGCGGAAGGCGCGAATCCGGTCGTCTATACGGGCTCGGCGAACATGAGCCGCAATTCGGAGCAGTACAACGACGAGAACCTGCTCGAGATTCGCGACAAGCGGATCGCGGCGATCTATCTCGCGGAATTCCTGCGGCTCTACGAGCACTATCGCGCGCGGGCGCTGGCGATCAATGCGCAGCAGCACGGCACGGACGCGGGCACGGGCGCGCATGCACGGCTCGCGCTCGCACCCGATTCGAGCTGGGCGAAGAAGTATTACGTGGCGGGAAGCCCGGAAGAGAAGGCGCGGATCGCACTGGCGTCGACCGCACCGGCGGACTGACTTGCCGAAGTGCGAGGGGCACGGATGGTGCGTGCCCCGGGTTGCGTTTGCCGCTGCTTACGCGGCGACGTAGCGCAGCACGGCGTCGGCGATCGTGTCGCGATGCCGCGCGCGCAGGCGCGGCGCCGACGGATCGCGGCCGAATGCGGCGCCGAACGTGTAGCGGTTCGACACGCGGTGGAAGCAGAACGAGCTGATCAGCAGGTGCAGGTCGAATGCGTCGATGTCCTTGCGGAACGCGCCGCTGGCCGCGCCGCGCTCGACCAGTTCCTCGAGCGTCTTGATGATGCTGACGTTGCGGTTCTTGAACGACTTGAGCTGTTCGAGATACTTCGCGCCGTGGATGTTCTCGATCGACACGAGGCGGACGAAGTCGCGATGCTTGTCGTGATAGTCGAACGTGAATTCGACGAGGCGGCGCATGCCTTCGCGCGGCTCCATGTCGCCGACGTGCAGTTCCTGCTCGAGCGCGCGGATATCGCCGTACACCTTCTCCAGCACGGCCTCGTACAGGCCTTCCTTGCTTTCGAAGTAGTAGTAGAGCATGCGCTTCGTCGTGTTCGTGCGCTCGGCGATCGCGTCGACGCGCGCACCGGCGAGGCCCATCGCAGAGAATTCCTGCGTGGCGACATCGAGGATGTTGCGCTTGGTTTGCTCGGGATCGTATTTACGCCGCGCTTCGGACGCAAGCGCGCGGGTGTCGGACGTGGCGGCCTTGCTTCCTGCTTTCATGTGACTTTATTGTGGGTTCGCGGCGGCTTGGAAAAGGCATTCTAGCATGCGGGAAATCCCCGCCCGGCCGACCTTCCGCTCTAATCGGCGGGGCCATCCGGCGGGGCCGTTTCAGCCGCCGCGGCCGTTCAGCGGCGGCAGGATGCGAGCGCGTCGCGGGCCTGGTACGCGGTGTACGTGAGCTGCGCGGCGGCGAGGCCGGCCAGCCCGAACGTGCGCGTGAGCCCGAACGCGGCGAAGCCGTCGGGCACCGGCCGGCCTTCGGCCAGCGCGGCGGCGAGCGCTTCGCCCGCTACCGTGGTCGGCGCCATCCCGTGGCCGCCGAACGCGATCGCGTGCCACACGCCGTCCGCATCGCGGCCGATCTGCGGCATCTTGTGCCGCGCGTAGCTCATCAGCCCGCCCCACGCGTAGTCGATCTTCACGCCCTCCAGTTGCGGATACACGCGCAGCAGGTCGCGCCGCAGCAGGCGCGCGATCGCTTCGGGGCCGCGGTCGAGGACCGAGATCCGGCCGCCCCACAGGATGCGCGTGTCTTTCAGCGGGCGGTAGTAGTCGAATGCGAAACGCGTGTCGTAGATCGCATACGGCGCGTCGATCGCGTCGGGCAGCTGCGTGCCGAGCGGCTCGGTCGCGATCACGTAGGTCGCGATCGGCAGCACCGCGCGCTCGATGCGCGGCGACACGCCGCGCGCGTAACCGCCGCACGCGAACACGACGTCCTTCGCGCGCACCGTGCCCTGCGCCGTGCGCACGACGTACCCGGCGCCTTCGCGCGCGATGCCGAGTGCGGCCGAGCGTTCGTACACGCGTGCGCCGCCGCGCGATGCGGCAGCCGCGACGCCGAGCACGTACTTGAGCGGATGGAAGTGGAACGCGTTCGGCTCGAACAGGCCGCCGTAATAGCGCTGCGTCTTCAGCCGCTCGCGCAGCGCGCCGGCCGGGACGGCTTCCCAGTCGACGCCGAGTTCGTTCTTCATCAGCGTGCGCACGCTGTCGAGCCGCGACGGATCGTCGAACCAGTTCGCGAGCATCACGCCCTGATCGACGATGTCGCAGTCGATCCCGTAGCGCGCAATGCGCGTGCGGATCAGGTCGACCGCATCGACGGTGAGCCGGTACAGCCGGCGTCCTTCGTCGCGGCCGAGCGTGCGCAGCAGGTCGGCATTGTCGAGGCTGTAGCCGCCGAACACGAAGCCGCCGTTGCGGCCCGACGCGCCGAAGCCGACCCGTTCGCCGTCGAGCACGACGACGTCGTGCACACCGCGCTCGACGAGGCCGAGCGCGGTGCACAGGCCGGCGAGGCCGCCGCCGACGATGCAGACCTGCGTGTCGATCGTGCCGGTCAGTTGCGGGTAGGGCTGGCGGGTAACGGTGGCTTCGTAGAAGTTCTGCATGCGATTTCGTGGACTCGTGACGGCAAAAAAGCAGACGGCGCGCGTCGATCTTGCCTGAACGCGCGCGCCGCGTCGAATGGGGTTGTCAGGGGGCCGGCCGCCGCGTTCGGGCGGCGGCCGGCGCGAAGCGTGACGTCAGGCGTCACGCACCCGGCGTCGGGTTGGCCGGGCGGGCGACGTAGCCCGCGTAGCCGGTGGCGGCCTGCGGCGCGGCTTCGGGCGTCGCGTTGCGTTCGATCCACGGCGCAATCTCCATGTCTTCGTAGCGCACGAGGCGGCATTTGCGCACGAGCGCGTAACCGAGCCAGATCGCGAGGAAGAACGGCAGGCCGATGTAGGTCGCGGCGACGCCGACCCAGTCGATCTTGTCGGAGAGGAACGCCTGATAGTCCTGGCCGAGCGCGACGACCGCGCACAGCGCGAACGCGAACAGCGGGCCGAACGGGAACCACTTCGACCGGTACGGCAACTGGTCGAGCCGGTAGCCCTGCTTCAGGAAACCCTTGCGGAAGCGGTAGTGGCTGACCGCGATGCCGAGCCACGTGATGAAGCCGGCCATGCCCGACGTGTTCAGCAGCCACAGGTAGACGGTCTTGTTGCCGTACAGCGACGTGAGGAAGCACAGCGCGCCGACGGCGGTGGTCGCATACAGCGCGTTGCGCGGCACGCCGCCCGCCGACAGCTTCGCGAACAGCTTCGGCGCACGGCCTTCGACGGCGAGGTTGTAGAGCATCCGCGTCGACGCGTACATGCCCGAGTTGCCGGCCGACAGCACGGCCGTCAGGATCACCGCGTTCATCACCCCGGCCGCGAACGCGAGGCCCGCGTGGCGGAACACGAGCGTGAACGGGCTCACGCCGATGTCGGTCACGTCGCTCTTCAGCAGGCTCGGGTCGGTGTAGGGAATCAGCACGCCGATCACGAAGATCGCGAGCACGTAGAACAGCAGGATGCGCCAGAAGATCTGGCTCACCGCGCGCGGGATCGTCGTGCGCGGGTTCTCCGATTCGCCGGCCGCGACGCCGATCATTTCGGTGCCCTGGAACGAGAAGCCCGCGATCATCGCAACGCCGAGCATCGTTGCCCAGCCGCCGGCGAACGGCGCGTCGCCGATCGTGAAGTTGCCCCAGCCGGCGCTCGGGCCGCCCTGCATGATCCCGAAGATCATCAGCAGGCCGACGCCGACGAACGCGAGCACCGTCAGTACCTTGATCAGCGCGAACCAGTATTCGGCTTCACCGAAGCCGCGCACCGACAGTGCGTTGAGCGCGAAGATCAAGGTGAGGAACAGCGCGCTCCACCAGACGCCCGGCACGTGCGGGAACCAGTAGTTCATCACCAGTTGCCCGGCGACGAGCTCCACCGCCAACGTCACGGCCCAGCTGTACCAGTAGTTCCAGCCGAGCGCGAAACCGAAGCCTTCGTCGACGAACTTCGCGCCGTAGGTGGCGAACGAACCCGACACCGGCATGAACGCGGCCATCTCGCCTAAGCTCGTCATCAGGAAATAGACCATCAGGCCGATCACCATGTACGCGAGCATTGCGCCGCCCGGGCCGGCCTGCGAGATCGACGCGCCGGACGCGACGAACAGGCCCGTGCCGATCGAGCCGCCGATCGCGATCATTCGCAGATGGCGGGCCTGCAGCGCACGGTGGAGGGACGGCTTCGCGGGCGGTGAGCCGGAAGGGCGGGACGAATCGGGGCGGGCATCTGAATGCATGGCGGGCGCTGGGCGCTGTCTCCGGGATTGTTTTTTCGGTGACGAAGCGCGACGCGTTGCCGGGCGCGGGCCGGGCAGCGGTGATACGGTGCGAAACGGGCCCGATGAGCGGGGCCGCGATGCGTGTCGCGTTCGTCTGGCGTCCGGCTGCCGTAGTGGCGGCCGGCGGCGCGCCGGGTGCGTTGCACCTCGACGTCGCCCCGATTGTGTGTGCCCGATGCACGACCGGCAAACGATATTTCCGAACAGGGTGATGCAGGTTTGTCATCAACTTGTATTGCTTCAGGACGCGTCCGATCGCCCGGTTGCGGGCTTAGGAAGCGTCCCATATCGGCACAGGAAAGCATGGGGTTCGTTCGTCGGGTTGTTGCGTTTTCGGAATGAAGTCGTGAGTTAATATCAATAGCGGCCCGACTTGTGGCCACCGACAATGTATTTCATGGATCGTGCCTCGCGAGGCTGGGGCGCGCCGTCCGGCCGGGCTTCCGGCGGCGGCGCAGCGCGATGCGCCGCAGGGCGCACCGGGCCGGCCACGCGGCGCATCCGCTTGCACAGGGCGCGCGAACGCGCTCCAATCGAATCACGCGGGCGGCGCTGCCGCCGCACCGATCAATCTGTCCCTGAAGAGGAAGTGATGCAATTCAACGACATTCTTGCCGCGCTCGACATCGATCTCGCCCAGTGGAAAGGCAATGCGCTGACCGCGCGTTCGCCGCTCGACGGCGCGACGCTCGCGACGCTGGCTGTCGACACGCCGGCTGACGCAGAACGCAAGATCGACGCTGCGCACGACGCATTCCTCAAGTGGCGCACGGTGCCGGCGCCGGTGCGCGGCGAACTCGTGCGCGTGTTCGGCAACGTGCTGCGCGAGCACAAGGCCGAGCTTGGCCGCCTCGTCACGCTCGAAGCCGGCAAGATCACGTCGGAAGGCCTCGGCGAAGTGCAGGAAATGATCGACATCTGCGATTTCGCGGTCGGTCTGTCGCGCCAGCTTTACGGCCTGACGATCGCGTCGGAGCGCCCGGGCCACCGGATGATGGAAACGTGGCACCCGATCGGCGTGTGCGGCGTGATTTCGGCGTTCAACTTCCCGGTTGCAGTGTGGGCGTGGAATGCGGCGCTCGCGTTCGTGTGCGGCGATTCGGTCGTGTGGAAGCCGTCCGAGAAGACGCCGCTCACCGCGATTGCATGTCACGTGCTGCTCCAGAAGGCGATCCGCGAATTCGAGAAGACGCATCCGGGCGTCGCGCCGGCCGAGCTGAGCCAGCTGGTGCTCGGCATGCGCGACGTCGGCGAAGTGCTGACGGCGTCGAAGAAGGTGCCGGTCGTCAGCGCGACGGGCAGCGTGCGGATGGGCCAGGAAGTCGCGAAGGTGCTGAGCCAGCGTCTCGCGCGCGGCATCCTCGAACTCGGCGGCAACAACGGGATGATCGTCGCGCCGAGCGCGGATCTCGATCTCGTCGTGCGTGCCGTTACGTTCGCGGCGGTTGGAACGGCCGGCCAGCGCTGCACGACGCTGCGCCGCCTGATCGTGCATCGCAGCCTGGTCGAGCAACTGCTGCCGCGCATCGAGAAGGCCTACACGTCGGTGAAGGTCGGCAACCCGCTTGAAGACGGCACGCTGGTCGGCCCGCTGGTCGATCGCGCATCGTTCGACGCGATGCAGAAGGCGCTGGGCGATGCGCGCGAGCAGGGCGGCGAAGTGAAGGGCGGCGAACGTGTCGACATCGGTCACGCGGATGCGTACTACGTGCGTCCGGCAATCGTGCGGATGCCGAAGCAATCGGCGGTGGTCGAGCGCGAGACGTTCGCGCCGATCCTGTACGTGATGGTCTACGACAACTTCGAAGACGCGATCGAACTGCACAACGCGGTGCCGCAAGGCCTGTCGTCGGCGATCTTCACGAACGACATGCGTGAAGCCGAGCAGTTCATGTCGGCGGCCGGCAGCGATTGCGGGATCGTCAACGTGAACATCGGCACGAGCGGCGCGGAAATCGGCGGCGCGTTCGGCGGCGAGAAGGAAACGGGTGGTGGCCGCGAGTCGGGTTCGGATGCGTGGAAGGCGTATATGCGCCGCGCGACGAATACGATCAACTACAGCCGTCAGCTGCCGCTGGCGCAGGGTGTGAAGTTCGACGTGTAATACGGGGTGCCCCGCTGGGCGCCGCGTGTGAATGAAAAGGGCCGGTTGCCGCGGATGCGGCAACCGGCCCTTTGTATTTCGGGAGAGGCGGGTGCGTTGTCGACGACTCGCCCGCTCAGGCGGTGCTCACTGCTCCGCCGCCGGCATGTTCTGCACGACCAGCATCTGCGGGCTCGACAGCGTGATCCCCGCCGCGCGCAGCCGCTTCAGGATCTCGAACAGCAGGTCGCTCTTGGTCGAACTCGCGATCCGCGGGCTCGACACGTAACCCGTCACGCTCAGCGTGATCCCGTCCGGCGTGAGCTGGCTGAACGTCACCGACGGCGCCGGCTTCTCGAGAATCGCCTGGTGTTCGCAATAAGCGTCGAGCAGCAGGTCGCGCACCTGCTCGGGATCGGTGTTCAGTGGGAACGTCAGCACCAGTGTCGCGACGCCCTGCGTGCTGTTGCCCATCGTCACGTTGCGCAGGTTCTGCGAGATCAGCTGCGAGTTCGGCACGATCACGGTCGAGCGGTCGCTGAGCTGGATCTCGGTCGCGCGCACGTTGATGCGGCGGATGTCGCCTTCGACGCCCGCGATGCTGATCATGTCGCCCACCTTCACCGGGCGCTCGGTCAGCAGGATCAGCCCGGACACGAAGTTCTTCACGATTTCCTGCAGGCCGAAGCCGATACCCACCGACAACGCACTGACGATCCACGCGAGGTTGTTCCACCGGACGCCGAGCAGCCCGAGCGTCATCAGCACCAGCAGCACGTAGCCGACGTTGGTGAACAGCGTGATCAGCGACACGCGCATGCCCGTATCCATGCCGAGCGCGGGCATGAACTCGCTGTCGAGCCAGCGGCGCAGCGAGCGCAGCAGGTAGAAGCCGATCGCGAACCCGATCACGGCGTTCAAAATCCGGTCGGGCATGATGTTCAGGCTCTGCAGCCGCTGGCTGCCGATCATCGCGACCGCGCTGTCGAGCAGGTCGCCCGGCGTCGTACCGAAGCCGCCCGTCAGCAGCGCGATTGCCGCGATCAGCATCAGCAGGCTCGTGCCGAAACCGGACAGGACCGTGCGTGCCTGATCGAGGTGGCGATCTTCGAGCGCGAACAGATGCTTGATCTGCTGGCCCGTCGACAGGCTCGACGAGAACAGGCTTTCGCTTGCGTCGCGCGTCAACTGGATCAGGATGTAGGTTGCGCACAGCACGATCTCGAACCACACGAGCTCATACGTGATGAAGCGCGCGACCGTGATGTAGCCGATCAGGAGCGCGATCAGCGACGCGACGATCGCCAGCGTGACGCCGGCATGGATCAGCCCCGCGAGCGTCGAGCGCTGCTCGGGGGCCTCGCCCGCCGCCGCGAGCGCGCTGCGCGCGCGGTTCGCGCGCAACAGCGACGCGCCGACCGTCAGCGCGACGACGAGCGACACGATGCCGCGACCGAACAGCGTGACCGCCAGGCTGGTGTCGACGATCCGGTTGATCGATTCGAGCGTGCCGGACACGAGCAGCAGGGCGGCCAGGATGCCGGGGAACGGCTTCATCGCGAGCGCGACGGGATCGGCGAGCGCGGGCAGGCGCCACGACGGATGCTTGGTGCAGAGCAGGGCGCGGCCGAGCCCGGCGATCAGTGCGCAGGTGGCAGCGAGCTTCGCAAACTGGTCCCACAGGTCGGTCAGCGACGGCGTGAGCTCGTAGTGGCGCGCGACGGCGAGGTAGAGAATCTGAATGGCAATGGCCGTCGCCAGGAAGGTCGACAGCACGGTCGACAGCGCCAGCGCGCTGCGGCGCAGGCGGGTGGGCGGCAGGCGGCTCAGCGCAATCCATGCGAGCCCGCGCTCGATGAGCCGGCGGCCGCCGAGCCACACCGCGAACGCGGCGATCAGCAGCACCGTCGTGACCGCGCGTTGCCCGGGCACCCATGACGAATGCAGCATGTCGAACAGTTCGTCGTCGAAATCCTCGAGCCGCTGGCGGTCGTCAGGCGACAGGTGGAACAGCGGCAGCCAGAACTGCGCGCTGAAGATGCCGCCCGAACGGAACGCGAGCTGGTTCTTCAGCAGGCTGCGATGCAGCTTTGCGAACTGCTCGGTCAGGTTCGTGAGGCTGGCTTTCTGGTCGGTGGCCTGCTTCAGCGCCGCATCGATCTGTGTCTTGCGTGCGTTCAGCGTGGTCCGTTGCTTCGCGACGGCCGGCGTTTCCGGCGCGGCGCCCTCGGCCGGCGGCGGGCCGAGCACGTCGAGTTGCGCCTGGACCTGCGCGCGTTGCGGTGTGAGATCGCTCTGCAGTTTGGCGACATCGGTGCTCAGTTCCTGTGCCGAGTCGTCGAGCGCATCGAGCTCCTTGCTGTTGGATGCGGTCGAGGTCTGCTGCTTGATGCGGTCCAGTTCGACCTGCATCTGCTTGAGCTGCGCGACGGCGTCGGTCAGCGAAATGGCGGGCACGGTTGCGCCGACGCCGCTCGCGACCGGAGCGGAGGCGGCATCCGTCGATGCCGACGCGGCCGCGACTGCGGCGAACTGCAGCAGCGCGATCAGCACGATCCGGCGGGCGTACGTGGAGAGTCGTTGTATGGACATGGAATGCTTACGATTGGCCGACAGTGCCGGGTGCCGAAAGGCAGCCGGAAGCCGGTGGTTGGCCCGGTAGCATGTTACCGGGGTGTGGAACGCGTGGTTGTACCGATTGCGTACCCCGTTTGTGGCGAGGCGTGCGAGGCACGTAGGCGCGAAATCTGACGGCAGGCCCGTACCGCCGGGCCGGCGCCGCCAGCGGCCGGGGCGGGCAGCGCCGGCGGGCCGCCCCGACGCGTTATCCGTCCCCGACACACGGTTACGCAAGTTACACACTATCCGGCACGAAAATAGGGTGTCCGAACCGCTGCGACGCCTGCTGCGCGGCCGGCTTGCGCGTACGCCGAACGGGCGTGCCGGTACAATGCAGCGATTCGCCCGACGGCGGCTCGCCGGTCGCCGGACAACAACACACAACACGACACGACCAGGAGACGCGCCCAAGATGGCCTCAACGGACAGCCTTCCGCAGGCAACAGCCCAATCCCCCTCCATCGACCCCGGCTCCATCTCGGCTCGTCTCGACCGCCTGCCGCCGACCCGCAGCGTCTGGAAACTCGTCGTTCTGTTGAGCCTCGGCTTCTTCTTCGAACTCTACGATCTGCTCTATAGCGGCTACGTCGCGCCCGGCCTCGTGAAAAGCGGCATCCTGTCGGCGACGACGCACGGCCTGTTCGGCACCACGGGCGTCGCGAGCTTCATTGCCGCGCTGTTCTCCGGGCTCTTCATCGGTACGATCGCGTGCGGCTTCCTCGCCGACCGCTTCGGTCGCCGCGCGATCTTCACGTGGTCGCTGTTGTGGTACACGGCCGCCAACGTCGTGATGGCGTTCCAGGACACCGCGGCCGGGCTGAACTTCTGGCGCTTCGTCGTCGGTCTCGGCCTCGGCGTCGAGATGGTGACGATCGGCACGTACATCTCCGAACTCGTGCCGAAGCAGATCCGCGGCCGTGCGTTCGCCTGCGAGCAGGCGGTCGGGTTCGTCGCGGTGCCGGTGGTCGCGTTCCTTGCGTACCTGCTCGTGCCGCATGCACCGCTCGGCCTCGACGGCTGGCGCTGGGTCGTGCTGATCGGCGCGCACGGCGCGCTGTTCGTGTGGTGGATCCGCCGCGAACTGCCGGAAAGCCCGCGCTGGCTCGCGCAGCAGGGGCGCGTCGACGAAGCCGATCGCATCATGCGCGCGCTCGAGGCGAAGGTCGAAGCCGAGTATGGCCGACCGCTGCCGCCGCCCGCGCCGGCCGAGCCCGTGCCGCCGCGCGGCCGCTTTCGCGACATGTGGGTGCCGCCGTATCGCAACCGCACGATCATGATGACGATCTTCAACGTGTTCCAGACCGTCGGCTTCTACGGCTTCGCGAACTGGGTGCCGACGCTGCTGATCAAGCAGGGCATCACGATCACGTCGAGCCTGATGTATTCGAGCGTGATCGCGCTCGCGGCGCCGATCGGACCGCTGATCGGCCTCGTGATCGCCGACCGCTTCGAGCGCAAGTCGGTGATCGTCGCGATGGCGGCGGCGATCGTCGTCTGCGGGCTGCTGTTCAGCCAGACGACAGTGGGCGCATTCCTGATCGTGCTCGGCATCGGCCTCACGCTCGCAAGCAACATCATGTCGTATAGCTTCCACGCGTATCAGGCGGAACTGTTCCCGACGTCGATCCGCGCGCGGGCCGTCGGCTTCGTCTATTCGTGGAGCCGCTTCTCGGCGATTTTCTCGTCGTTCGTGATCGCGGCCGTGCTGCGGGGCTTCGGCACGTTCGGCGTGTTCGCGTTCATTGCGGGCGCGATGGTGATCGTGATGGCCGCGATCGGACTCATGGGGCCGCGCACGAAGGGCATCGCGCTGGAAACCATCTCGAAGTAGCAGGCAGTTGCGCATGCGTGCCGCATCGTTCGCGCGGCACGCATGCGAAAAGCACTTTCCTCGGGGGAAGCCGCATGGCCCAATTGATTGGGTATGCGAATTTATCAGGCGAGAGCATCGTGGCGAGCGGAACCCGCGAGTTCCCGGGCGCGTGTTTCGAGACGCTCAATCTGCAAGCGTGACACGCAACCGGAACGCAAACCGCAACGAGTTGAAACAAAGCGTGACGAAGCGCAAATCTGCCGCAAAACCCCCACTTTTGCCGCTGCCGATTCCTGCGCCGGCGCGTAAAATGAAGGGCCTGACGACTCATTAGCCGCCATCGGACCGCACGCGTTGCATCAGCGAACGGCTCCGCCGCGAAGAGGCGTCGGCGCCGGGCGCATACGATGCGCCGGACGTGTCGATGGCTCGCGCGGAAGATGCGCCGCTCGCACCAGCATGATGCGGCGGCCGGATCGGCCGATGGCTTCGAACGTATGATGCTTTCCAGCCTGAAGCGGCCGTTGGCGAAGCCGCACCGTCTCACCCGCACATTGGCCGTGTACGCGTGGCTCGCTGCCGCGTTGCCTGGTTCCGTTCTGGCCGGGCGGCCGGCTGTTGCCGCGTCCGACGTGCCGTCGTCCGCTGCTACGTCATCCTCATCAGTTGCGTCGCCCGCGTCGCCCGCGTCGACGGCGTCTCATGCGCATCCGGCTTCGTCCGCGCACGCGTCGTCAGGCGCATCGGCTGCGCAATCCGCGCCTGCCGCGTCGCGTGTGCATCATGCAGAGCCTGCCAGTGGGGCATCGGGCGCGTCGGCTGGCTCTGCGGCGTCCGCCGCGGAACCTGCGTCGGCCGCATCGCCGGCCGCCGCCAGCGAGGCCGAAGCGCCCGCACCGACCCCACCGCGCCGGCATCCGCCGCTATCGGCCGACGAAGCGAAGAACGCGACGGCGCGCGCCGTCGACATGCGCAAGCGCTTCACGCAGGAAGTCACACGCCGCCTGAACGTGCCCGCGAGCGAACAGCGCGCCTACGGCGAGCGGCTCCAGAAGGCACTCGCCGAGGCGGACCTCGGCGACCTCGCCGGCGAGTACGTCGCGATGGTCGACCGCGCACCGAACGTGCAGGCGCTCTTCATCTACTTCCGCGCCACGCCGGCCAACGCATGGCTGATGATCGGCGCATCGCCGGTCGGCACCGGGCTGCCGGGCAAGTACGACCATTTCCTGACGCCGCTCGGCGTGTTCCATCACTCGCCCGACACCATGGATTTTCGCGCGGAAGGCACGACGAACGAGAACGGCATTCGCGGCTACGGCCGCCGCGACATGCGCATCTATGACTTCGGCTGGGTGGACGGCGAGCGCGGCTGGGGCAAGGGCGGCGTGTCGCCGATGCGCTTCCAGATGCATGCGACCGATCCCGACCGCCTCGAAGCGCTGCTCGGCATCCGGCACTCGAAGGGCTGCGTGCGGATTCCCGCTTCGCTGAACACGTTTTTCGACCGCCACGGCCTGCTCGACGACGACTACCAGGCGCGCGTCGAGGCCGGCAAGTCGCTGTGGGTGCTGCGGCGCGACCGCGACATCACGCCGATCGCGGGCCGCTACCTCGTCGTGATCGACAGCGCGCGCAGGGCCCGCCCGGGCTGGGCGCCGATGCCGGGGCGCAAGGCGTGGTCGAAGCTGCCGAAGGGCGGCGACACGGCGGACTGACGGCCGGTCCGCCGGCCGGCGGAGATACGGGGATGAGAATAAATCCGTTTTATTGATACATAAGAAAAGCAAACTTTTATTATCCGATCCGGGTTCGTATAGTCGAGTCCAGTTTCGCGGAACCCTGCCGCGCCTGGACCACCACCGATCACACGACCCGCATGAAAACTCTCTACAAGCTCGCTCCGCTCGCGATGCTCGGCGCCTTCGCGACCCATGCCTGTGCGCAAAGCAGCATCACGCTGTACGGTCTCATCTCGGCCGGCGTCGGGTTCGCGACCAACCAGGGCGGCAAGAACGCCTGGCAGGCGCTGTCCGGCACGAACCAGAACCCGCGCTGGGGACTGAAGGGCAAGGAGGATCTCGGGCAGGGGCTGTCCGCGATCTTCCAGCTCGAGAACGGCTTCAACGTGATGACGGGCACGGCCGCGCAGAACGGCCGCGAATTCGGGCGCATGGCCTACGTGGGCCTGGCCGACCGCACCTACGGCTCGCTGACGTTCGGCCGCCAGTACGACGCGATCCACGACTACATCGGGCCCGTGATCATCGCGAGCAACGGCGTGAACATCGGCGACAACGACAACGGCTACAACGACATCCGCGTGCAGAACTCGGTGAAGTACGTGAGCCCCGTCTACTACGGCCTGAAATTCACCGCGCTGTACGGCTTCAGCAACGCGACCGGCTTCGCGAACAACAGCGCGTACAGCTTCGGGCTCGGCTACGAGCAGGGCGCGCTGCGCTGGAGCGCGGTCTATGCGCAGTACAACCATCCGTATAGCGCGACGAACCAGGACGGCGCGATCGCGAACGACTATGCGTCGCCGCTGCTGATCTTCAGCAAGAGCGCGATGTCGCCGGCGGCGTACGCAAGCCGGCAGCGGATCGCGGGCACGGGCGGTTTCTACACGATCGGCCGCGCGCAGTTCGCCGCGATGTTCACCGACGTGCGCTACGATTACCTCGACAATTCGCACCTGCATCTGCAGAACCTCGGCGTGAACGTCGTCTACACGATGACGCCGCAGCTCTTTCTCGGCGCCGCGTATGCGTTCACGAACGGCAAGTACGACGTGATCGACAAGCGTCCGAAATGGCACCAGGTGAACCTGCAGGCCGATTACTTCCTGTCGAAACGCACCGACGTCGCGCTGACGGTGATCGCGCAACAGGCGGCCGGCGACGCGGACCATGCGCAGATCTTCGCGTACGCGCGCTCGACCGGCACGCGCCAGATGATGGCGACGCTCGGCGTCCGGCACGTATTTTGAGCGCCCCCCAACCTGCCGCTTCGCGCCAGACCCCCCGAGGGGGTCAGGAAAACGTGAGGCGGCCCGGCGTTTTCTCGAGAGCCCGACCATGACCCATCCGATCGCATCCCGCCGCACCTTCCTGAAACTGTCCGCCGCGCTGGCCGGCACCGCGCTGCTGCCCGAGTCGGGCGCGTTCGCGGCCGGCGGCGACGCCGCGCGCCGCACGGTGATCATCGATACCGACCCGGGGCAGGACGACGCCATCGCGATCCTGCTCGCGCTGGGCGCGCAGGACCGGCTCGACGTGCGCGCGCTGACGGCCGTCGCGGGCAACGTGCCGCTCGACCTGACCGAACGCAATGCGCGGATCATCCGCGACTGGGCCGGCCGCACGAAGACGCTGCCGGTCTATGCGGGCTGCCCGCGTCCGCTCGTGCGCGATCTCGTGACGGCCGCGAACGTGCACGGCAAGACGGGGCTGGAAGGTGTCGAACTGCACGAGCCGCGCGCGCCGCTGGCTGCCGGTCACGCGGTGTCGTACCTCGTCGATACGCTGAGCCGCGCAGCGCCGAACAGCGTGACGCTGTGCGCGCTCGGCCCGCTGACGAACATCGCGACCGCACTGGTCGAAGCGCCGCAGATTCGCGGCGCGCTGCGCGAGATCGTGCTGATGGGCGGTGCGTTCTTCGAGCGCGGCAACATCACGCCGGCCGCCGAGTTCAACATCTACGTCGATCCGCAGGCGGCGGAAGTCGTGTTCGGCAGCGGCGTGCCGATCGTCGTGCTGCCGCGCGACGTCGCGGTGAAGGCGCCGACCACGCCGGCGCGCGTCGCGCCGTTCCGCGCGCTCGGCAATCGCTGCGGCAAGATTGTCGCCGACATCATGGATGCCGAACTCGCGTACAACAAGAAGCGGCGCGGCGTCGAAGACGCGCCGATGTACGACCCGACGGCCGTCGGTTATCTCGTCGATCCGACGTTGTTCGGCGGGCGCAAGGTGAACGTCGTGGTCGAGACGACCGGGCAGTGGACGCTCGGCGAGACGATCGTCGACTGGAACGGGCGCAGCGGCCGCGCGGCGAACGCGACGTGGATCAACGAGGTCGACGCGGACCGCTTCTACGCGACGCTCGTCGAGCGCATCGCGAAGCTGCCCTGAGCGCGGGCCGTTGCAACGCAATCGGGATCAGATGTGCTTTGCAATCCACTCGCGGCACGCACGCACATGCGGGCCGCGATCGTCGGCGGCGAGCGAGATCAGCGAGATCGCACGCGTGACGCGCGGTTTGTCGACACGCAGCGCGACGAGTTCGGGATCGTGCAGATGCATCGTGTAGAGGCTCGGCAGCACGGCGGTCGCGAGACCGTTGCGCGCGAGTGCGTAGAGCGGCTCGGTGTATTCCATCCGGTACGTGACGTTCAGGCGCAGCTTCTCGGCGCCGCCGGTGCGATGCAGCGATTCGCTGACGCTGCCGCGCACGAACACCGCGAGTTCGCGATCGACGAGCTTCGCCCACGTGACGCTCTTCGCGCGGGCAAGCGGATCGTCGTGCCGCACGACGATCACGATCTCGTCCTCGAACAGCTGCCGGTAGCGCAGCGTGCCGTCGTCGCTGTCCGGTTCGCGCACGCCGATGCCGAGATCCGCGACGCTGTCGCGCACGGCTTCGACGAGCGCGCTGTTCGGCAGGTCGGTCAGCGTGAAGCGCAGCGTCGGGTGCGTGCTGCGCAGTGCGTTGAGCGCGGGCAGCAGGCGGCCCGCGACCGACGGGATGAACGCGATGCGCACGGTCTGGATGCGTTCGCCGATGAGCCGCGTCATGTCGTCGAAGGTGCCGCGCGCCTGGTTGAGCAGGCGTTCGGCGAGCGGCAGCACGGCTTCGCCGGCGGTGGTGAGCGTGAGGCGATGCGCGGTACGCGCGAACAGGCGCCCGCCGAGCAGGAACTCGATCTGGCGGATCGACGCGGTGAGCGCGGGCTGCGTGAGCGACAGCGCCTGCGCGGCCTGCGTGAAGCTGCGTGCATGGGCGAGGACGACGAAGTGCTGGACCTGCCGCAGCGTGAGCGCGGGCAGCAGCGACGAGCGGTCGGACGACATCGGGCAATAACGGTCGGGATGCGGTACGCGGCAGTATAAGACCGCGCCGCAGGAACCGACACAGGACAATATTCGGAATCACAGGAGAACCACCATGTCAGCGACTGACACGATCCCGGCGCGCGCGCCGGCCAACTGGCTCGAGCGCCGCTTCGCGCTTGCTGCGCGCGGCACGAGCGTGCGCACCGAGACGATCGCGGGCGTTACGTCGTTCCTCGCGGCCGCGTACCTGCTCGTCGTGATCCCGTCGCTGCTCGCGACGGGCGGCATGGCGCGCGGCGCGGCGACGACCGCGACGATCATCGTGTTCGTGCTGTTCACGACGCTGATGGGGCTCTACGCGAACCTGCCGTTCCTCGTCGGCCCGGGCATCGGCGGCTCGGTGATCATCGGCGTGACGCTCGCGACGACGGAACACATCGGCTGGCAGACGGGCCTCGGTATCGCATGCGTCTCGGGCGTGCTGTTCTTCCTGCTGACGATACTCGGCGCACGCGGCGTCGTGATGCGGCTGATACCGGTGCAGATCAAGCTCGGGCTCGGCGCGTCGATCGGGCTGTTCGTGACGATGCTCGGGCTGCGCAACGCGGGGATGGTCGTCGCGAATGCGAAGACCAATGCGTTCGCGCTCGGCGACTTCTCGCGGCCGGGCGCGCTCGTCGCGCTGATCGGCCTTGCGGTGGCGATCGTGCTGCAGGCGCGCAAGGTGCCCGGCGCGATCCTGATCGCGATCCTCGTCGCGGCCGCGGCCGGCGTGCCGCTCGGCGTCACGCACCTGCCCGCATCGTTCGTGTCGCTGCCGCACAGCATCGCGCCGATCGCGTTCAAGCTCGACATCCGCAGCGCGTTGAGCCTTGCGGCCGCGCCGTACCTGTTCGCGTTCTTCGCAGCGGAATTCTTCTCGACGCTCGGCACCGCGCTCGCGGTCGGCGCGAAGGCGAACCTGCTCGACGAACACGGCAACCTGCCGAACATCAACCGGCCGTTCCTCGTCGATTCGCTCGCCGCGACGCTCGGGCCGGTGTTCGGCATTCCGGCGCTGACCGCGCTGATCGAATCGGCCGCGGGTGTCGAGGCCGGCGGCCGCAGCGGATTGTCGTCGCTGGCCGCGGCCGTGCTGTTCGCCGCGATGCTGCTGTTCGTGCCGGTCGCGCTCGCGATTCCGAAGGAGGCGACCGCACCGGCGCTGATCCTGATCGGGCTGTCGATGTTCGCGACGATTCGTCATACGCATTTCGACGACTTCACCGATGCGCTGCCCGTGATGTCGATGGTGCTCCTCACGCTGATGTCGAACAGCTTCGGCACCGGCATTGCAGGCGGGCTGTTGTGCTACGTGCTCGTCAAGCTGCTGGCTGGCCGCTGGCGCGACGTGTCGTGGGGGCTCGTCGTGCTCGCGATTCCGCTCGGCTACTACTTCTGGACCGTCGTGAAGCCGCACTGAGAGACGGCTTTCGCGACGCAATGGCACTACCGAAAAGAGACTGATATGAAGGGAACACCAGGCAACGTCCCGGCCGCGCGCACGGGTATCGAGATCACGCCGGCCCATCGGGCCTTCTTCCACGCGCTGCCGAAGGTCGAGCTGCATTGCCACCTGCTCGGCGCGGTGCGGCACGACACGTTTGTCGCACTCGCGGAGCGCAGCGGCGCGCCGATCGAGCGCGCGGAAATCGACGCGTTCTATGCACGCGGCGAGAAGCCGGTCGGCGTGCTGCATGTGCTGCGCGCGCTCGACAAGTATCTGCTCACGCAGCCCGACGACCTGCGGCGGATCGCGTACGAGTATCTGGAGGACGCGGCCGCGCACAACGTTCGGCATGCAGAATTCTTCTGGAATCCGACCGGAACGGTGCACGTATCGGGTATTGCATACGCGGACGCGCAAGCCGCAATCGTGACGGGGATCCGCGATGCCGCGCGCGATTTCGGGATCGGCGCACGCCTGATCCCGAGCATCGACCGCGAGCAGGATCCAGACGAAGCCGTTGCGATCGTCGAGTGGATGAAGGCGAACCGCGCGGACGAAGTGGCGGGGCTCGGCATCGACTATCGCGAGAACGACCGGCCGCCGGAACTGTTCTGGAAGGCGTACCGCAAGGCGCGAGAGGCCGGCTTGCGCACGACCGCGCATGCGGGCGAGTTCGGGATGCCGTGGCGCAACGTCGAAACGGCCGTCGACCTGCTGCAGGTCGATCGCGTCGATCACGGCTATACGATCGTCGACAACCCCGAGCTGTGCGCGCGCTACGCGGAACGCGGGATCGTCTTCACCGTCGTGCCGACGAATTCGTACTACCTGCGGACGTTGCCGCCCGAGCAATGGGCGGAGCTGCATCCGATGCGCAAGATGCCGGGCCTCGGGCTGAAGATCCATCCGAACACCGACGATCCGACGCTGCACAAGGTCAATCCGAGCGAAGCGTGGGAGCTGATGTTCAGCCACTTCGGATTCACCGTGGCCGACCTGAGGCAGTTCATGCTGAACGGGATCGACGGCGCGTGGGTCGACGATGCAACGAAGGCGGCGTGGCGTGCCGCGTGGGCGCCGGCGTTCGACACGCTGGCAGAGACGCTCGCGGCAGGCTGAGCGCGGCGGCGTGTTGCGCCGGCCGGTGCTTCAGCCGGCCGGCGGCCCCGCGATCAACGGAAGAACTTCAGCCAGTCGAACAGGCCCGAATGCTGCGGGCGCCGCTTCGGCGCCGGCGCGCTGCGCGGTCGGAAGTCGGGCGAAAACTGTACGTGCGAATCGATCGCCCGCGCGCGCAGCGCCGCGTCGTAGAACGAGCCGACGATCGGCAGCGCGCTATGCGCGCCCGCGCCCCAGTAGTCGCTGCGCAGCGTCACGCTGCCGTCGTCGAAGCCGACCCACGCGCCGGCCACGAGTTGCGGATGCATCAGGATGAACCAGCCGTCCGCGTTGTCCTGCGTCGTGCCCGTCTTGCCGGCCACATCGATACGGATCCCGTAGCGCGACCGGATGTCGGCCCCGGTGCCGCGATCGACGACATCGCGCATCACGTCGACGAGCGTCTGTGCGGCCGGCACCGGCAGCGCGCGTTCGGGCGGTGCGCTGCCGAACGCGGCGAGCACCTTGCCGTTGCGGTCCTCGATGCGCGTGATCATCTGCGGCGCGACGTACACGCCGCGGTTCGCGATCGTGCCGTACGCGGACACCATTTCCTTCAGCGTGACGGGGCTCGTGCCGAGCGCGAGCGACGGCACCGCGTCGAGCGGACTGTCGCGCACGCCCATCGCGCGTGCAAGCTGCGCGACCTTCGCGGCGCCTTCGTGCTGCATCACCTGCGCGGTGACGCGGTTGCGCGACAGCGCGAGCGCATCGCGCAACGTCATCGGCTCGCCCGTCGGCGGCTCCGCATCGGTCGGACGCCACACGGCACGGCCGTCGACCGGAATGGCGACGGGGCGGTCGACGAACGTATCGTCCGGCCGCATGCCGTCCGCGAACGCGGCGCCATAGACGAACGGCTTGAACGTCGAACCCGGCTGGCGCCGCGCCTGCGCGACGTGGTCGAACGGCTCGCTGCCGAAATCGGGGCTGCCGACCCATGCACGGATCGCGCCGTTGCGCGGATCGATCGCGACGAAGCCGGCCTGTACCTGCGTCTTGCGCGCGCACAGCGCGCGCAAGAAATCTCGGTTTGCGCCGAGCTGCTTCAGCGCCGGCACATCGGCGAGCCCCGTGTCGCGGGCCTGGCGATACTCGGGCGTCTGGCGGATGAAGCCGCGGAACAGGTCGTTGCGCAGCCCGCAGCCGGACGGGCCGCGCCATGCGCTGTCGGCGATCGACTGCAGCCGTTCGGTCTGCTGCGTCAGCGCCTGCGTCGCCATGTCCTGCAGTTGCGCATCGAGCGTCGTGCGCACGATGAGGCCGTCGGCGTAGAGATCGTAGTTGTTGCGGTCGGCCCACGCGATCAGCCACTTGCGCAGCTGGACCGCGAAATGCGGTGCGAGGCTCGGCTGCGCCGTCTGCGGTTCGAAGTCGACGCGCAGCGGCTGGCGTTGCAGTTTCGCAAGCTGCCGCGGTGTGAGCATGCCCATCTGCGCCATCCGGCCGAGCACGATGTTGCGCCGCTGGACCGCGCGTTCCGGATTCAGCACCGGGTTGTAGTAGCTGTTGCCCTTCAGCATCCCGACGAGCGTTGCGCTTTCCGCGATGTCGAGCTGGTCGGCCGACTTGCCGAAGTAGGTGCGCGCGGCCATTTCGACGCCGTACGCGTTGTACAGGAACGGCACCGTATTCAGGTAGGTCTCGAGAATCTCGTCCTTGCTGTACACCGATTCGATCTTGAACGCGGTGATCAGCTCCTTCACCTTGCGCGTGAGCGTCGGCGCGCGGCCGATTTCGTCCGGATACAGGTTGCGTGCGAGCTGTTGGGTGATCGTCGAGCCGCCCTGGCGATCGCCGGAGAAGGTATGCAGCCCGGCCGCGAGCGTGCGGCGCAAGTCGATGCCGTGGTGTGAATAGAAGCGGTGGTCCTCGGTTGCGATCAGCGCGTCGACCATGTGCGGCGAGATCTGCTTGAGCGGCACCCATTCGCGGTTCACGGGCCGGAACTCGGCGATCAGCTGGCCGTCGGCCGACAGCACGCGCGCGGGGCGGTCGATGCGCGCCTTGCGGATGTCGCCGATGCTCGGCGTGAGCGGGACGAACGCGAGCAGGCCCAGCAGGCCCAGCACGGGTATCGCGGCGAGCGTCAGCGCCACGCCGCGCCGCGTCGGCTGGCGCAGGCGATGCAGCGCCCCCGCGCACAGTGCGCGGAGGCGCGCGCGGCAGGCGGCGGCGCGCGGCGCGACACGGGCGCGGCAACGGAGCCAAGCATCTCGGAGAAACGGCACGAAGCGATTCAAGGCGGCTGGAGCGTGGATGGAAGACGCGCGATCCTAGCAAACGGCGCACGCGCTCCGGCGGCCGAAACGGCCGTTTGCTTGCAGGATTTACAGACGATTACGTTTGTTGCCCGCCGACAACCTTTTACTGCGCGCGGGGGCGCGATTCCGCTGACGAAACCACGTCCGCGAGCCGCTGTGCGGCGGCTTCCATCTGCGCGCGGCCGAACCCGCCGAAGCCGAGCACGAGCCCCGGGCGGGCCGTGCCGGGCGCGAACATCGGCGACACGGCGCGCACCGCGACGCCGGCCTGCGCGGCGCGTGCGACCACGTCGAGATCGTCGATGCCTTCCGCGAGCCACAGCACGACGTGCATCCCCTGGTCGCCCGGCTGCACCCACGCGCGTTCGCGCGGCAGCCGCGCGCCCAGCGTGTCGATCAGCTGCGCGCGCTGTTCCGCGTACACGCCCCGCACACGGCGGATGTGGCGATCGAGATGACCTTCGGCGATGAACGCGGCCAGCACGTGCTGGTCGGCGGTCGGCGCATGGCGATCCATCAGCACGCGCGCGCCGCACAACGCGGGCACGAGTTCGTCGGGCACGATCACGTAGCCGAGCCGCAGCGACGGAAACAGGATCTTGCTGAACGTGCCGAGGTAGATCACGCGATCGGGGGCGAGCCCCTGCAGCGACGGGAACGGATAGCCTTCGTAGCGCAGCTCGCTGTCGTAATCGTCTTCGACCACCCAGGCGCGCTGCGCGCGCGCCCACGCGAGCAGCGCGTTGCGCCGCGCCATGCTCAGCGGCATGCCGAGCGGGTACTGGTGCGACGGCGTGACGAACGCGACGCGCGCATCCGGCGCGAGACGGATGCCGGCATCGACGTCGAGGCCGTCCGCGTCCACCGGCACGCGCACCATTGCGTCGCGCCGCCCGGTGCTTTCGAGCAGCGCGGTGATGCCGCGATAGGCCGGATTCTCGACCCAGGCGCGGTCGCTTTGGCCGAGCAGCACCTGGCTTGCCAGATGCAGTCCCTGCTGGGTGCCGCTCGTGATGACGACCAGGCCGGCATCGCAGCGCACCGAGCGCGACCGGCGCACATAATCGGCGATCGCTTCGCGCAGCGGCAGCGCGCCTTGCGGATCGGCATAGCCGGACGGCGCGCCGGCGCCGCGGGCGCGCAGGCGGTTGCCGAGCCGGCGCCAGATGTCGTCGGGCGCGGTGAGGCCGACCGGCACCGAGATCGCGAACGGCATGGCCGGCAACGGGTTGAATTCGCGGGCGATCCGCGCGAAGGTGGCCGCGGGCTCGGGCAGGCCGGCATGCGCCGGGCGCTGACGTCGCGCAGGCGGTTCGGGCGCGTTGCCGGGCGGCGTTTCGGCGAGCGCGTTCGCGACCCGCGTGCCCGCGCCGCCGCGCGATTCGAGACAGCCTTCGGCGATGAGCTGCGCGTACGCATCGACGACGGTGCCGCGCGCGACCTGCAGCGACGTCGCCAGCAGCCGGGTGGACGGCAGCGTGTCGCCCGGCCGGACGTCGCCGCGGCGCACGGCGTCGCGCAGCGCCTGGGCGAGCTGGCGGCTCAGGTCGCCGGCCGCGCGGTCGAGCGCGCCGAGCGACGGGATTTCGACGATCCGGGCCGTTCTTGCCATGATTCTGGTCTGCTGAAATTGTTTCAAACCGGCTCTACAGCATAAACCAGTTTGGGATCACAATCGCCGCATGACGGGCCCGCGCCCGCGCCATTTCAAACCCGCACGACCGTGGAGCCAGCATGTACGTCCCTGCCGATTTCAACGAGCCCAACCCCGACGTGCTGCGCGAGCTGATCGTGCAGCATCCGTTCGGCAGCCTGATTACGCACGGCAAGAGCGGGCTCGACGCGAACCACATTCCGTTCGAACTGCTGCCCGACGACGGCGGGCTCGGCGAACTGCATGCGCACGTCGCCCGCGCGAATCCGGTCTGGCAGGACGTCGTGGACGGCGACGAGGTGCTCGTGATCTTCCGCGCCGGCGACGCGTACATCTCGCCGAACTGGTACCCGAGCAAGCACGTCGCGCACCGGCAGGTGCCGACGTGGAACTACGTGGCCGTGCATGCGCACGGCCGCATCACGGTGCGCGACGACGAGAAGTTCGTGCGCGGCGTGGTCGCGCGGCTCACGCGCACGCACGAGGCGTCGCAGCCGGTGCCGTGGAAGATGGGCGACGCGCCGAAGGACTACATCGACACGATGCTGCAGGCGATCGTCGGGCTGCAGATCGAGATCACGCGGTTCGTCGGCAAGCGCAAGCTCGGGCAGAACAAGGCCGAGGCCGATATCCGGGGCGCCGGCGAAGCGTTGGTCGCGGACGGCCAGCTCGCGATCGGCGAAGCGATGCTCGCGGCGGCCGATGCAAAGCGCGAGTGAGGGCATGACGCGAGCGCGGGCGCGCGCCGCGCCCGCATGCCGCCCGGGTCACTGCGTGCGCGTCGCGTCCTTCGCCGGTGTGCCCGCCTGCGCGAGCGCACCGCGAATCGCGGCCTCGGTCTTGTCGTACCCGCCTTCGCCGTAGCGCGTATAGACGACCTTGCCGTTCGCATCGATCAGGTACAGCGCGGGCCAATACTGGTTCCCGTACGCGCGCCACGTGTCGTAGCGGTTGTCCTGCGCGACCGGGTACCGGATATCGAAGCGCTTGATCGCCTCGGCGACGTTGCCCGCGTCGCGCTCGAACGGATATTCCGGCGTATGCACGCCGACCACGACCAGCCCCTGGTCGCGATACTTCCGGTACCAGTCGTTCACGTACGGAATCGTATGAATGCAGTTTATGCACGAGTACGTCCAGAAATCGACGAGCACGACCTTGCCGCGCAACTGGCCGAGCGTCAGCGGCGCGCTGTTGTGCCAGCGGTCGATGCCGGTGAAATCCGGCGCGGGCGTGCCGGCCAGCGACGCCTGCATGCCCGCGTCGTCGCGGGTGCCGGCGAAGGCGGCGAGCCCGGCCGTGGCGGCGAGGGCGATGACGATGGCGGCAGTCTTGAGTCGGGGCAGCATGGCGTTCTCCTGATCGGTGGGCCGCTGCTCGGAGGCGCGGCCGGACGGGTTTCGACAGGCCCCATTAGGCGGCGCCGACGTATCTGCGATGTGTCCGGCCGGCCGCGCGTGTGCAATGTTGTGTGTCGTCATGGCCGCGCGATACATTGGGATACAAACGCGTGCCCGCCGTGCGGTATAAAAGCGGACATCGAATGCCCGAACTACGACACCGACAACGACTCATGGACAAGATCGACCACGTGCTGATCGTCGACGACGATCGCGCGATCCGCGAACTGATCGCGGACTACCTGGAGAAGAACGGCATGCGCGTGTCGCTGGCCGCGAACGGCCGCGAGATGCGCAACGTGCTGGACGACGGCGCCCCCGACCTGATCGTGCTCGACCTGATGATGCCGGGCGAGGACGGCCTCACGCTGTGCCGCGACCTGCGCGCCGGCAAGTTCCGCACGGTACCGGTGCTGATGCTGACCGCACGCGGCGAGGAAACCGACCGCATCATCGGCCTCGAGATGGGCGCCGACGACTACCTGGCCAAGCCGTTCGCGGTGCGCGAGCTGCTCGCGCGGATCCGCTCGGTGCTGCGCCGCGCGCGCATGCTGCCGCCCGGCATGCAGGTGACGGAAACGGCCGAGATGCTCGCGTTCGGCGAATGGCGGCTCGACACGACCGGGCGTCACCTGCTCGACGCCGAAGGCACGCTGGTCGCGCTGAGCGGCGCCGAATACCGGCTGCTGCGCGTGTTTCTCGACAACCCGCAGCGCGTGCTGACGCGCGACCAGCTGCTCAACCTCACGCAGGGGCGGCAGTCCGACCCGTTCGACCGCTCGATCGACCTGCTCGTGAGCCGGCTGCGCCAGCGCCTGCGCGACGGCGCGCGCGAACCGCGCTATATCAAGACGCTGCGCAACGAGGGCTACGTGTTCTCGTCGGCCGTGACCGCCGTCGACGGTACGCCATGAGCGCGCGCACGCTGTGGCACTGGCCGCGCTCGCTGTTCGCGCGGCTCGCGCTGATCCTGTGCGTGGGACTCGCGCTTGCGCAGACGCTGTCGTTCTGGCTCACCGTGACCGAGCGCGACCAGGCGACCACCAACCTGATGATGGGCTACATCGAGCGCGAGGTCGCGAGTTCGGTCGCGCTGCTCGACCACTTGCCGCCGGCCGAGCGCGCCGCGTGGCTGCCGCGTCTCGCGCGGCGCAGCTATGCGTTCATCCTCGGGCCGGGCGAGACCGGCACGCCGCCCGAAGCGCGGCTGTCGGCGCGCGTCGAGCGCTCGATCTCGGACGGCATCGGCGGCGACTATCCGCTGACCGCGAATGCGATTCCCGGCGACCGCGAACATCTGCAGGTGCATCTGCGGCTGACCGACGGGTCGCCGCTGACGATCGACATCCATCCGATGTCGACGGTGCCGCTGTCCGGCTGGCTGCCGGTCGTGCTCGTGCTGCAGCTCGCGGTGCTGGCCGCGTGCTGCTGGCTCGCGGTGCGGCTCGCGACGCGGCCGCTCAAGCAGCTCGCGCAGGCTGCCGACGCGCTCGGTCCGGACCTGAAGGGCGAGCGGCTGAACGAAGGCGGGCCGTCGGAAGTCGCGCGTGCCGCACGGGCGTTCAACGCAATGCAGGATCGCATCGCGCAGTACATGGCCGAGCGCATGCAGATCCTCGCGTCGATCTCGCACGACCTGCAGACGCCGATCACGCGGATGCGGTTGCGCGTCGACGTGATGGAAGACGACACGCAGGGCGCGAAGCTGCGCCAGGACCTGATCGAGATGGAGCATCTGGTGAAGGAGGGCGTCGCGTACGCGCGGACGCTGCACGGCACCAAGGAAGCCGCACGCCGCATCGATCTCGACGCGCTGCTCGACAGCATCGTGTGCGACTACACGGACGCGGGGCAGGACGTCGCGCTGCACAGCCGCGCGCCGCTCGCGCTCGTGACGCGGCCAAAGGCGCTGCGCCGCATCGTCGGCAACCTCGTCGACAATGCGCTGAAGTTCGCGGGCGCGGCCGAGATCGACGTGCAGGCCGCGCCGGACGGCGGCGCGGTGATTGCCGTGCTCGACCGCGGGCCCGGCATTCCGGCCGATCAGCTCGACGCGGTGTTCGAGCCGTTCCGGCGCGTGGAGACGTCGCGCAACCGCGATACGGGCGGCACGGGGCTGGGTCTGGCGATCGCGAAGCAACTCGCGCTCGCGATGGGCGGCACGCTCACGTTGAACAACCGGCCCGACGGCGGCGGGCTGGAGGCGCGGCTCACGCTGAGGAACGCGGGGTGATACGGCGCGGCGCGTGAGCGTCGCGGTTTCACGGTTTCAGGCTCATGCCGGCGTGCAAGCCGAACCTGAAGCACGCGGCGTCACATACGTTGCAGATGCGCGTCGACGAGCGGCGCGAGTGCTTGCGCATGCACGGCCGCGAGGTCGTGCCGGCCGCCCGGCACGACCTGCAGCCGTGCATCGGGCAGCCGCTCGAGCAGGCGCCGGCCGGCCGCGACGGGGCTGATCGGATCGTCGTCGCCCCACAGCAGCAGCGTCGGCTGCGCGATGCGGCCGATTTCTTGCGAAAAGTCCGCGCGGAACGTCAGGAACCAGTCGGGCAACTGCGGGTTCGCTTCGGCGAAACCGGCCCGCCAGTCCTGCGCACCGAGTCCTGCCATGTCGAGCCCGCCGGACGTGACCGTCAGCACGAGGTGCGTGACGAGCCCGGGCTTGTCGAGCGCCGCGCGCATCGCGATCACGCCGCCCATCGATTGGGCCAGCACGGCGGTGGGCCGGTCGATCTGCTCGAGGACATCACGTACGAGGCTGTCGAAATCGTCGACGGCCGGATCGTGCGGCGTGTCGCCGAAACCCGGATAGGCGACGATCCGCCGCTCGGCCGGATGCGTCAGCAGGTTGGCCAGCGGTTGCCAGAAGGCAGTGCTGCCCGATGCGCCGGGCAGGAAGAGCAGTTGCGACGGAACGGGCATGGCGTCCGGTTGTCCTTTAATCGACGTGAAGCGGGATGACGGGGCGATGCTTGCGTGTCAGCAGCGGCCGGTGCGCAGCGCGACTGTCCAGTCGTCGCGCCCGCGCGAGGCCGCGGTGACGGCGGCCGTGTGCCAGTCGTATTCGACCGCATGGAATTCGACGTTCCAGCCGGCCGCCGTGCGCGACACCATCGCGTAGCGCGCATGCGGCGAGCCCGTCTCGATGCGGTGCGGATGCGGCAGGTCGTCCTCGTATGCCTGCAGGCCGACGCTGCCCGGATTGACGATCAGCCGGCCGTCGTCGAGCTTCGCGGTGCGCGGTACGTGCGTGTGGCCGCACAGGATCAGCGATGCCGTTTCGTTGCCCGCGCGCTGCGCGACTTCATCGGGCGTGGCCGCGCGGCAGCCGTCGGGCGTGACCGTTTCGAGGAAGTAGACGAGATCGCTGGCCGGCGTGCCGTGCACCATCAGCACGTCGCCGTCGAGCGCCAGGCGCTCGGGCAGTGCGGCGATCCACGTGCGGTGGTCATCGCGCAGCGTGTCGTGCGCCCAGCGATCGGACAGCCGCATCGCTTCGCGATCGTAGGTAAGCAACTGCCGTTCGTGATTGCCCTTGACGGTCGGCAGATCGAGCGCGATCAGGCGGTCGGCCGTTTCGGCCGGATGAAGTGCGCCCGACACGATGTCGCCGAGATTGACGATCACGTCGGCGCCGCGGCGGCGGACGTCGTCGAGCACCGCGTCGAGCGCGGCGAGGTTGCCGTGGATATCGGACAGCGCGGCGATTTTCATGGCGGAGCGTCGATGGGGGGAACGGCGATTGTCGCCAATTCGGCGCGGGCCGTCCAATCGCTTCACGGCATCGGCGCGCGATGCCAGGGACGGCGCGTCAGTCGGTCGCGAGCCGCGCGTACATCGCGAAATCGCCCGGCGTGCCGCGCACCATCTTGTAGGCGCGCAACAGCCCTTCGTAGCGGTAGCCGCACTTCTGCAGCACGCGTGCGGAGCCCGCGTTGCCGGTCAGCACGACGGCCTGCATGCGCATGAAGCCTTCGTTCGTGAAGGCCCACGCGGTGACGGCTTCGCACACCGCGCTCGCGATGCCGCGCCCCCAGTGCGATGGCGCGAGGTCGTACGCAATCTCCGCCGAGCGGTTCACGGTGGACACCGTATGCAGTCCGATCGTCCCGGCGAGCGTGCCCGATGCGGTATCGACGATCGCGAGACGCCGGATCGAATCCGGGTCGGCCGATTCGATGTTGTCGAACAGCGGCAGCAGATCGTCGGGTGTGCGCAGGTTCCAGCTCGTGTGGTGGAAGACGTCGGGGTTCGACAGGTACGCGTACCACGCGTCGAGATCCGCGCGGTCGAGTTGCCGGAGCGACAGGCCGGGGAAGCCGGCGCCGGGCGGTGCGGCGATTTTCATCGGAACCTGCTCCTATGCCGCATGACGCCGGTACAGCGCCAGCGAACCGGCGAGCGCGAGCAGCATCGCGCCGCACGTGCGGTCGAGCCACAGTGCGCCCGAGCGCTTCAGCAACCGCACCGCGCGTGCGCCGAGCAGCGCGTAGCCGAACATCACCGCGCCGTCGAGCAGCGCGAACGTGACCGCGAGCGCGACGTACTGTGGCGCGAGCGGCGCGGACGGATCGAGGAACTGCGGCAGGAACGCGGAGAAGAACAGGTAGCCCTTCGGGTTCGTGACCGCGGTCAGGAGGCTCTTCGCGAAGATCGACGCATTGCGTTCGGTTGCCGTGCCGTTTTGCGCGGCGGCGACATCGAGCGACCCCTTCGACATCAGCAGCCGGATGCCGACGTACGCGAGGTACGCGGCGCCGAGCCACTTCACCACCGAGAACCAGAACGCCGACGCCATCAGCAGCGCGCCGAGGCCGAGCGCGACCGCGACGATCAGCACGAAGTCGGACAGCATCGCGCCCGCGAAACCGTAAGCCGCGCGTCGCACGCCATGGCGCGAGCCGTTGGTCAGCGCGAGCAGCACGGTCGGGCCGGGCGTCGCGATGCCGACGAACGCGACGGCGGCGAAGATCAGCAGAGTCGTTGCATGCATGAAGGAACTCCCGATGGAAGGTGCGCGTTCGATTATCGGGGGCGCCGGCCCGTGCTGTACAGACGCGGCAGCCATCCGCGACGGCCGTGCATCGACTATCTCGATTTTGACAAAAAACTGTTGCCATTATTCCGCTTTGGAAAGGAACCGGTTCCAACTACCATGGCGGCCGCAGCGGGCACGCCCGCCGCGTCGTCGCGCGCGGACGCCGCCGGCCTCGCACCGCCGGCGGATGTCGGCGCCCGTGCGCGCTACTCGCAACTGCCAGCCAGAACAACGGGTTCACCGCCCGGAGACATAAAACCATGAACAAGCAACTGATCGCAGCGCCGCTGCTGCTCTCGCTCGCGGGTATCGCCGCCGCGCAAAGCTCCGTTACGCTGTACGGCATCGTCGACGCGGGCGTGACCTATCGCAGCAACGAACGGGTCGGCTCGGCGGGCGCGTACACCGGCCATTCGAGCGTCGGGCTCACGACCGGCAACCTGTCCGGCAGCCGCTGGGGCATCAAGGGTTCCGAGGATCTCGGCGGCGGGATGCGCGCGCTGTTCGTCCTCGAGAACGGCTTCGACATCACGAACGGCACGTCGGGCCAGGGTGGCCGCCAGTTCGGCCGTCAGGCGTTCGTCGGCGTCGGCAGCGACCGCTACGGCACGATCACGCTCGGCCGTCAGTACACGTCGCTCGACGATTTCGTGAGCCCGGTCGGCCCGTCGTCGTTCATCGGCGGCTTCGGCGCACACCCGGGCGACATCGACGATCTCGACCAGACGGCGCGCGTCGACAGCTCGATCAAGTACACGAGCGCGAACTACTCGGGCTTCACGTTCGGCGCGCTGTACGGCTTCGGCGGCCAGCCGGGCAGCATGAAGCAGCGCAACACGTGGAGTGTGGGCGCGGCGTACGCGGCGGGCCCGCTGCGCGTCGGCGTCGGCTACGAGCGCTCGGACAACAGCAAGACGGGCGCGACCGACCCGACGGCCGGCAAGTGGCAGAGCACCGATGACGGCCTCTTCAACTCGTCGATCAACGAAGGCTATGCGAGCGCGCAATCGCAGCAGGTGATCGCGACGGGCGCGACGTACGACTTCGGCCCGGCCATCGTCGGCGTGAACTACAGCAACGTGCAGTACCGCAGCGGTGGCCAGTCGTTGTTTGCCGGTCACGCGACGTTCAACGTCGCGGGCGTGTTCACGCGCTGGAACGTGCAGCCGCAGACGCAACTGTTCGCGGGCTACAGCTACACGCGCGGCAGCAGTGTCGACGGCGTCGACGATCGTGCGCAATATCACAACGTCACGCTCGGCGCCGTCTACGACCTGTCGAAGCGCACCAGCGTGTACCTGCTCGGCGCGTACCAGCATGCATCGGGCATGACGCTCGACGCGCTCGGCCGGCCGGTGGCCGCGACTGCGTCGGTGTCCGACAAGGCGAACGGCCACTCGTCGGACTCGCGGTCGCAGGCGATCGTCAGCCTCGGGCTGCGCCAGAAGTTCTGATGTAACGGTCGTTGCGACCGCAACGAGGCCCGCCGCCAAGGCGGGTCCCGTAGCAGGCATGCTCCCGTGACTGCCCTGCCGGCACCGCGTGATCGACGTCGTCGATGCGCTGCCGACATGCGCCGACGCCCGGGACGGCCCGGCGCCCGGCCACGCGAACCGAACGATCGCACCCGCGCGCCGGCATGACCGGCGCGCGGTGTTCCCCGCCGCATTCCTCCTTTCTCTCCCGTTTCAGTATGCAAGTCGCGACAACGCGATTGCGCGGCGCATTATTTTTTCTCTTTCATTTCAATTTCGATTTGTAATCATTGAAACGATTTCCGGGGAATGAAATGGTCATGCGGTCATGTCAGAAAAAATGACGTATTCGCATTGACTGGCCCGGAAGAAAATGCCGGGTAAAAGCACCGAAATCGTACGCCCGGCCGCTGTTGCGGCGTGGTTTCGCGGGGTTGACCTTCGTTGACGAAAAAGCGCCGGACGGCAAAAGGCGCGGAGTGAATAATTCGGGATAACGGCGAATGCGCTTTTGCCGGAATCACCAATATTTCATGCGCCGCGATTTACAGTGTCGACCATTGATCGTCTGGGAGCATTATTCATGTCAATGAAACAAATCCGCGCGGCGTTGCTGGGAATGTGCATGGCGATGCTGGCGCCGGCGAGCCACGCGCAGGTGCAGTACTCGACGGACTGGCTCGCGAACACGTACGGCACGCTGGTCTCGCACGTGGGCAACGGCGCGCGCTCGATGTGGGTCGCGCCGGAGGGCGTGATCTACACGGCGTCGCGCTGGGACGAGAACGCGGGCGGCGTCGCGCTCTACCAGAACGGCCAGCCGCTCGGCACGATCGGCATCCACGACGAATTCCAGGGCGGTGCGATCACCGGCAACTCGACATCGCTGTTCGTCGCGCTCGGCTACAACCGCACGTTCGGCAGCGGCTCGGTAGGCCGCTACAACCGGAGCACGAACCAGCGCGACCTGCGCATCCCGGTCAGCACGTGGACGGGCATCCAGTATGCGGACGTGATCACGGGCCTCGCGACGGCCGGCAACCTGCTGTACGTGAGCGACTTCTACGGCAACCGCGTGCGCGTCTATACGACCGACGGCGTATGGCAGCGCGACATCGGCGTATCGGGGCCCGGCGCGCTGGCGCTCGACGCGGCCGGCAACCTGTGGGTCGCACGCAAGAGCGCGGGCGTCGTCGCGCAGTTCAGCGCGACCGGCACGGCGATGAACACGCTCCAGATGGCGGCCGGCGCGCGGCCGGGGTCGCTGTACTTCGATGCGTCGACGGGCCAGCTGATGGTGGGCGACCAGGGGCCCGACATGAACATCAAGGTCTACGGCGGGCTTCCCGGGCTGCCGGCGCAGGTCGGCACGTTCGGCGTGCAGGGCGGCTATCTCGACACGACGACGGGCATCAAGGGGCAGGTCGGCGACAAGCGCTTCACGCGCGTCGCCGCGCTCGGCAAGGATTCGGGCGGCAACCTGTACGTGCTGAACAACGCGTGGGGCGGCGGCTGGGATCTCGGCCGCAACGGCAGCACGGATCTTCATTCGTACAGCCCGACGGGCGCGCTGCAATGGAAGCTGCAGGCGCTGAATTTCGAGGGGATCGCCGCGCCCGACCCGGTCACCGACGGCACGTTGTTCTACAGCGGCAACAACGTCTATACGGGCACCGCGGGCGGCACGTTCGTCGCGAACACGGTCGACCCGTTCACCTATCCGAAGGACCCGCGCCTCGACATGAACGACTACCAGCGCGGCCAGCATTTCGGCCAGCTCGTGAACGTCGGCGGCAACCGGATCCTCGTCGCGTCGGGCCAGAACCCGGGCAACTTCAACTTCTATTACTTCAACAACGCGAGCGGCTACATCGCGATTCCGGCCGGCTCGCTTCCCGGCAAGCCGTTCAACACGACGCTGCAGGTGACGGCCGGCTTCGACATCGACGGCAACGGCGACGTGTGGGCCGGGCTGAACGGATCGAACGTGATCACGCGTTATCCGATGACGGGCTTCGACGCGACCGGCAAGCCGTCGTGGGGCAAACCGGCGACGACGCCCGTGCCGGGCAGCGTGGCGCCCGTCGCGCGCATCCTCTACCAGGCCGACAGCGACACGATGATCCTCGCGCAGGGCCTCGCGGGCAACTGGGACTGGACCGCGATGAACGGGCACATCGAGGTCTATCACGGCTGGAAGAACGGCAACACGAGCGCGCCGAATCCGGTGATCAACCTGACGAGCGCGAACCCGAAATCGATCGCGGCGGCCGGCCACTACCTGTTCGTCGGTTACGTGCACACGGTGCCGAACATCGACATATTCGACCTGAACACCGGCGCGCTCGTCACGACGCTGACGAATTCGAATACGTCGGCGATGGACGTCGGCAACGACGTCGATTCGATGTACGGCGTGCGTGCGTACCTGCGCTCGACCGGCGAGTACGTGATCACCAAGGACAACTACAACGGGTCGAGCATCGTCGTGTATCGCTGGCATCCGTGACCGCGCCGGCCGGGTCGGTCGCATCGACCGGCGCGGCCGGACGTCATGGCGCGCCGAGCACGCGGCCGTTCACGCTGCGCCCGTACATCGAGTCGGGCGAATCGTGGAACTTCGCGCGCGTGTCCTGCACGGAGCCCGTGAAGCGCGGGTCCTGCGGGCGTTCGTGGCTGTCCATGAAGGTCGCGACGTCCCACGCTTCCTGGTCGGTCAGCGTACCGCCGAGCCCGAGCGGCATGTTGGCCTTGATGAAGCCGGCTGCGTTGCGGATGTCGCCCATTCCCGCGCCCCAGTTGAACGAGCGTGCGCCCCACAGCGCGGGGAACGCCGGCTTGCCGCCGCTCGACTGGCCCTGGCCGTCGGCGCCGTGGCACAGCGCGCAGTGCTGCGTGTAGACGGCGGCGCCGCGTGCGTAGTCGGCCTTCTGCGCGGGCGGCGGCAGTTTCCGGAAACCCTGGCCCGGCAGCTTCGTGCCGACCGGCGCGCCCTTCGCGAGCCAGTACGAATACGTTTCGAGCGCGACGAGGACCGGATCGCCGGCCGGCGGCGCCTTGCCGTTCATGCTGTAGCGGAAGCACCCCTGCAGGCGCTCGGCGAACGTGTTCACGTGGCCGTTCTTGGCGCGGTACGCCGGATACAGCAGGTACGCGGCCCACATCGGGCTCGAGTCGGGCCGGCGGCCGGCGTCGAGGTGGCAGCTCGCGCAGGTCAGCTTGTTGCCGACGTACTTGCCCGCGAACTCGGGCGTGTGCAGGAAGATCTGCTCGCCGAGCCTGACGGTCTTGCCGAAGTCGTCGGCCGGGATCGCCGATTCGGGCGGCGGTGTGAACGATTTGGCCGCCGGCGCGGATGCGGCGGGAGAGATTGCCGGAGCGGAAGCGGCGGCCGGTGCGTCCTGCGGGGCCGCCGCGAAGGCGAGCGCGGGCAGCCAGGCCGCGCCGAGCAGCGTCGCGCGGGCGTGGCGGATCAGCATCGTGCGGTCGATCATCGCTTGTCTCCTTGTGCGGCGCCGCCGCGCGCATAGTAGGCGGCCACCGCGTCGATGTCGGCATCGGACAGCTTGCCGGCGATCATCGGCATCAATCCCATTGGCCCGGGCGGCCGCGTGCCGTGTTTCCAGCCGTTCAACTGGCCGGCGATGTAGGCGGCCGGCTGGCCCGCGAGCGGCGGGAACGCGGTGCCCACGCCGAGGCCGCCGGGGCCGTGACATTGCGCGCACGCGGGCAGGCCCTGCGACCAGCGCCCGCGCGTGGCGAGCCACGCGCCCGCGTTCGCCGGATCGTTCGACGCATCGTCGGGGGTGAAGACGCCGGCCGGCGCGGGCAGGCTCGCGAAGTACGCGGATACCGCATCGCGTTCGTGCGCCGACAGCAGTTTCGAGAGCGGCTGCATGACCGGGTTCTGGCGGCTGCCGTCCGCGAATGCGGCGAGCTGCGCGGACAGATACGCGGCGTTCGTGCCCGCGAGGCGCGGGAAGCCGGCCGCCGCGTTGCCTTCGCCCTGGCTGCCGTGGCAGCCGATGCAGGCGGCGGCGCCCGTCGCCGTGCCCTGTGTCGCGATCGTCTTGCCGGGCGTTGCATCGTCCGCGTGCGCGTGGCCGGCCAGCAGCGCGGCCGCGGCGAGCAGCAGCGGTGCGAACCGGCGTCGCGGTGTATCGACCGTATCGTTCACGTATCCCCTCCTTGTTGTATGTGGCGTGCGCGCCGCACGGCGGCCGGACCGTCAGCCTGCAGCGGGCGGGTCCTGCTCCGGAGCGAGATGCGGCGTCGGCTGGTTCGCATCATATCGGCCGAAGCCGTAGCGCTGGAAAATGGTGAACGCTTCCGGCGACCGGATGAACGCGAGCCACGCGCGCGCGGCTTCCGGATGCGGCGCGTCCTTCACCATCGCACCTGCGTAGATCGCCGTCGTATTCTGCTCGGCCGGAATGTTGATGTGCATCAGCGGATGCCCGACCTGTTCCTGGAACGCCGCTTCGGATTGCCACAGCACGCCCGCGTCCGCGCGCGCCTGCATCAGGAACAGCGCGGTTTCCCGATGATGGATGTGCGTGAGCTCGGTCGTGCCGGCACGCACCTTGTCGTCGTAGACGGTGCGCGCGAGCGCGTCGCCGCCGGCTTTCACGAGCGACGCGCGGATCTGCCGCGCGACGCCCTCGAAGGCCGGATTCGGCATCGCGAGCGTCACGTCGGCCCGCGCGAGATCGTTCAGCGACGCAATGCGTTTCGGATTGCCGGCGCGCACCATGATCGTCAGCTGGTTCGTCACGTACGGCACGGCCGGGCCGGCCAGCGTGCCGTCCGCGATCAGGCCGTTGATCTTGCCGAGCCCCGCGAAATACGCGTCGGGCTTGACCGTCCACGTCATGTTGCCGACGGTGATCGTGCCGCCCGCGTGAATCTGCTTCACGAGCAGGCCGGGCGGGATCGTTTCCCAGTAGATGCGCCCGCGATACTCGGGATGGTCTTCCTCGAACTTCGCGACGAGCGGCGCCATCGCGAAGAAGTAGTTGCCGCCGACGTACAGCACGAGCTTCGGCGCGGTGAGATCGCCGTGGAAATCGGCGAGCACGTCGACCTGCGGCACCGTGAACTCGAGGCCGCGATGGATTGCATCATTGTTGCGGCCTTCCTGCCAGGGCGGAAAGACGGTCGCGTCGGTGGCGGCGGGTGCGGCGAGCGCGAGCGCCGATACACCGCACAGCCAGGCGGCCAGCGCGGCGCGCAGCGTGCGCCGGCGGCGCGAGGACGATGGCGATTGCGGTTTCGTATGGATCGGGATCATCGCGGTGCTCATTTCGCGTACGTGAAACCGGCTCGCTGCAGCTCGGGCAGCGTGCCGACCGCGCCCGGCGTGACGATCGCCGACGGGATCACGTGGTTGGTCAGGTCGGCCGCCAGTGCGTCGAGCGGCAGCTTGTCGGGATTCGCGTTCGCGCCGTCGAGCCGCTCCGCGAGCTCCCAGATCGCGTTGTGGCACGACAGGAACACGACACCGCGCTGCTGCAGCGCGGCGAGGCTGTTGTCGTGCGACGAGAATGCGCCGTCGGGCGCTTCATGATCCAGCGCGCCTTTCGATTGCGCGGGTTTCGCGTCGAGCAGCGTGTTGGTCGGGAAGGCCGCGCCGGCGAATTTCGCGAGGCCGTATTTGTCCCACGCGGCCTGGTCAAACAGCGCGAGATGCGCGCTGCCGTGCGTGGCCGACACGACGAGGAAATCCGGATGCCGGTACGACCAGATCTGCGCGTTCAGTGAATTGCGCATCAGGTTCAGCCACGGGCCGCCGAGGTCGGTGTTGTCCCATACCTGCTTCGGGCCGCCGCGATAGCCGGTCAGTTCGGCGAGCGCTGCGTGGTCCCACTGGTCGGGGCGTTCGAGGATCATCGGCACCGTCTTGAAGTCGCGCCGCCTCGGTGCGGCCGCGAGGCGGCGCGTGAGGTCGGCGAGGTGTGTGGCGCCGCCGGGCAGCAGCGCACCGGTGTCGGGTGCGGCGGCGTGCGCGGGACGCGCGGCGGCGAGCAATGCAGTACCGGCCGCGAGGCCGAGTGTCTTGAGCGCGCCTCGGCGCGCCTGCCGGTCGGACATGGCTTATCTCCCGGAATCGTTTTTGTGGGGCGTGTCGCATTGCCGTGCGGCGGCGCAGCGCCGCGGCGCGACGGCGTAGCCAGTCTAGAGGCGTGCGATCGATACCGGAAATCGCGATATCGGATGGGAGATATTCGAGGGTCCGATGATTGACCCGGAGGCGGGCGCCGCCGCGTGGCGCGGTGGCGTGACGGCGGTGGGGGAGGCGCGGCCGACGGATGCGGCTGGCCGGCGTCGGCCGCGCGGGTGCGTCAGAACGACACCGTCGTCGTCAGCGTGACGAGCCGCGGCTCGCCGACCGCGACGATCAGGTTGTTGTTGCTCGACGGGTAGTAGGTCTTGTCGAGCAGGTTCTTCACGTTGAGCTGGAAGCGCGTCGGGAATTTGCCGATCGTCGTTTCGTAGGCGGCGAATGCGTCGACGGTCACGTAGCCGGGCAGCGTGAAGCTGTTCGCGGTGTCGCCGGAGCGTGCGCCGACCAGGCGCGCACCGCCGCCGAAGCGCCAGCGGCCCGGCAGGTTCGCGATGGCCGTGTCGTACACGGCGAACAGGCTGCCCGTGTGGCGGGCGACGTTGACGAGCGGCGTGTTGCTGTCGCGATCGTTCGCGTTCGTATAGGCGTAGCTGCCGATCACGCTCAGGTGGCGCGTGATCTGCCCGGCGACGTCGAGCTCGATCCCGCGCGAGCGCGCGGTGCCGATCGTCGACGTGATGTCGCCGACCGTGACCGCGACGTTGCGCTTGTCGATCTGGTACACCGCGAGCGTGCCGGTGATCGCGGGCTTCAGGCTGAACTTCAGCCCGGCCTCGAGCACGCGGCCGTATTCCGGCGCGAGCGGCGCGGCGACGTTCGACGCGACGTTCGGCTTGAACGAGCGACTCACGTTCGCGTAGGCGGTCAGCGCCGGCGTGAGCGCATACGCGAGCCCGAACTGCGGCAGCCAGACGCTGCCGCGAGAGCGGTCGGCGAACACGAACGGCCGTCCCATCCCCGATTCCTGCTGCCAGTTTTCCCAGCGCAGCCCGCCGACCGCGGTGAGGCGGTCGGTGAGCTTCACCGAATCCTGCACGATCGTCGAATACGCATGCACGACCGAGCGCGAATCGCTTTGCTTCGGGTTCGGCGTGCCGCCCGGCGCGAGCAGGCCGTACACGGGATCGTAGAGATTGAAGCCCGTCGTCGCCTTGCCGCGGATCGTGTCGCCGCGGAAGCTGCGCTGCCGCTCGTATTCGCCGCCGATGTAGATCGCGTGGTTCATCCCCGCGAGCGTCACGTTGCCGAGCAGGCCGAGCGTCGCGATCTGGTCGGAGTCGTTGCGCCCGAGGTTCGCATCGGACGAGCGCGTCAGCGCGCCGGTCCTGCTGTTGAACGCGGTGGCGCGGGTGATGAACTGGTCATAGCGATCGCGGCCCCAGCCGTAGGTCGCGCGCACGCGCCACGCGTCGGAGAAGCGGTGCTCGATGCGTGCGCGCAGCGTTTCCTGGATGCCGCTGCTTTGCGACCACGCTTCCTCGTAGCGGCGATAGCGCAGCGCATCGTCGGGCCGGCCGTTCACGAGCACGGTGCCGCGATCGAACGGCATCGTGTAGTCGACGTACTGGTAGCTGACGTCGATCGACGTGTCCGCGTCGTGCCACGACAGCGCAGGCGCGATCAGCGCGTTGCGTTCGCGGCCGAAGCTGCGCCAGTAGCGGCTCGTGTCGTATTCGCCGGTCAGCCGGAACGCGAGCGTGCCGCCCGCGACCTGGCCCGGCTTGCCGAGCGGGCCCGTGAGGTCGAATTGCGCGCTGCCGCCGCCGTGGCTCGTGCGCGACGCGGAGATCGAGCCGCCGAACGTGTCTTCCGGCTTGCGCGTGACGAGGTTGATCACGCCGCCCGGGTCCTGCATGCCGTACAGCAGCGACGCCGGCCCTTTCAGCACTTCGACGCGATCGATCGTCGCGAGATAGCTGTGCAGCACCGGCGTGCGCACGCCGTCGACGAGCACCGAGCCGTCGTTGTTCGACCCGAACCCGCGCTTGGTGAACGCGTCGCGCGTGCCGCCGAGCGTGTTCGTCTGCGTGACGCCGCTGATGTTGCCGAGCACGTCGTCGAGCGAGCGCGCCTGCTGGTCCTGCATCACGCTGCTGCTGACCACCGCGACCGATTGCGGAATCTCCTTCAGCGAGCGGTCGTCGCCGCCCGCGATGCCGGTGGTGCGCGGCTGATAGCCGACCGTCGGGTCGACGGCCGACGATGCGTTGACGCTGATCGCCGGGAGTTCGTGTTCGGCGGGCGTCGCGGGTGTCGACGCAGGTGCAGCGGGCTCGGCGTTGGCGGCATGCGCGCCGCTCGCGACGCACAGGGTGATCAGGGCAGGCAGGCTCGTGCGCCACGGGCGCAGGGTCCGGGCACGGCGGGGCGTTCGACGGGATGGCATGAATCGAGGCAGGAGGAGTACTAAGGATCGTGTCGCGGGCCGTAGCGATGTGTTGCGGCCAGGTTGCGCATGATATATGTAATGAGAATCATTTGCAATTGTAATGCGATAGCTGGCCGCGCGCGGCGCTTGGTTGCCGGGCCGTCGGCCGTCTGCTACCGTAGCGGCCAAAATCAGACGCAGTGAAAATCAACGAGAGAGCCGGGGGCCGCACCATGTCATCTTCCTGTCACGTCGCGTTTCGCGCGGCGCTACGCACCGCGCACGACCCTGCGGGTGATGAAGTGATCGCAGCCGTGTACCGCCATTCGAACGATTAGAGCAACGGAAGCGAATTCAGCCGGCGCAAGCGCCGGGCTTCAATCACTTCAACCACCACGCTAGACGGGAGACCACCCATGACGAAGATTTCCGCGCCGTTCGCGGCGGCCGCGCTCGCGGCCTGCACGCTGCTTTCGGGCGTTCATCCGGCCGCTTGTGCGGCTTCGGCCGCCGAACCCGCGATCGACGCGCATTACAGCGCCGTGATCGAGGCCTACACGCAAGACATGGCCGCCGCGAAGACGAAGTACGACGGCAAGCGCCTCGCGTTCGTCGGCGCCGTGATCCGGATGGGCGGCGACCCGGGCGGCACGTACTTCGGCGCGCTGACGGCCGACGGCGAGCAGTTCGACACGCATTTCGACGTGGCCGACCAGGATGCGCTGAAGCCGAAGTTCCCCGGCGGCGAGATCAAGCCGTTCGTCACGTCGGCGGCGTTCCGGTTCAGCTGCGTGAACGAAGGCTATATCGATGCGCCGGTGCTGCCGGGGTTGAAGCTGTCGCATTGCCGACTGGCCAACTGAGCCGCGCGCGGTGACCGGCGTTCAGAACTTCTGCTGGATGCCGGCCATCACGCCGAGCTGATTCATGCCGGTACCGACTGTCCCGCCGGCGGCGACCGCGTTCGCAGCCAGCGTGCTGTTGAACATGTAGCCCACCGACGTATAGACGGTCGTCCGCTTCGACAGGAAATAGTTCGCGCGGCCGACCAGCAGCGTGGCGTTCGTGCCGCTTTCGCTGTTTTCGCGGCGTTGCAGGTAGCGGACGCCCTGAAGATCGAGCGCGAGGTAGGGCGTCGCGTAGTACGTGCCGCCGGCGAACACGATATCGGCCTGCAGGTGCTCGGCCGCCGCGAGGTTGCGGCGGATCCACCCGGCGCCCAGTTTCGCGGGGCCGATCTTCACGTAGCCGGCGACGATGTCGCGCGTGTCGGTGTACGCCGGATTGTTCAGCGGCGCGAGTGCACCGCCGCCGCCGCGCATCACGTCGTGCGACGCGGCGAGCCCGAAATGGCTCGCGTCGTACGCGAGCATCGCCGTGTATTGGCGGCAAGCGACGATATCGCCGGGCACCTGTCCGGCGCAGCCCGTCGCCGACGGCCCCGCGGGCCCGGCCGCGTCACGGCCGAAGCTGTAGGTGGCGCCGAGCGTCACGCCGTGGAACGTGCCCTTGTAGCCGATCGCATTGTCGCTGCGCGCGTTCGGCAGATAGGAGTCGAAATCCGCCATGGAGTGAATCGACGGGCCGATCACGTCGGCGTTGGTCAGCACGATCATCGACATGTTCATCTGGCGGCCGAGGGTCAGCGCGCCGAACGGACTGTTCACGCCGACGTTCGCCTGTCGCCCGAACAGGCGCCCGCCGTAGTTCAGCGCACCGGTGCCGGGCTGGAAACCGTTCTCGAGCACGAAGAAGGCCTGGTAGCCGCCGCCGAGATCCTCGGTGCCTCTCAGCCCCCACCGTGACGGCAGCTCGCCGGTCAGCGTCGGCATGCCCGTGAACGCTCCGCCGTGCGCGGCGTTGTTGTAGTAGGACACGCCGGTATCGATGATCCCGTACAGCGTGACGCTGCTTTGCGCGCAGGCCGGTCCGGCCAGCGCCATCGCCGTCGCGAGTGCGACGCCCAGTTTCGTTTTCATGGCTGTCTCCAAACAGTATGTAGATATGCTTATCGTTTTTCTTGATGCTCCGGACGTATCCGGGATGCCGACGGGTATCGGCAAGACTGCGGGCGTCGCGCGTTACGACATCGCCGGGTCGCGTTGCCGGCGCGGTGCCGCGGCACGCGTGCCCGCCACGGCGACGGCGATCGCCGCGCCGGCCATCGGCACGAGGAACGCGAGATAGAGATGGGATACGGACCAGCCGTCGTCCAGCAGCGCACCGACCGTCATCGGCGACAGGATCGCGCCGAGGCGCCCGATGCCGACCGCGAGGCCGATGCCGGTCGTGCGGATTTCGGCGGGGTACGGCGTCGGCGACAGCGCATACATGCCGGCCACGCACGCATTGATCACCGCGCCGAGGAACACCGCGACGGTCATCCCGATGCCGAGCGAGCCGGTGTTCGCGCCGAACACGACCATCAGCGCGCCGCCGAGCAGCAGTGTTGCGCCGAGCAGGTTGCGCAGGCCGAACCGTGTCGACAGCAGGCTGAAGAGCGAGGCGCCCGCAATGCCGCCGAGGTTGAGCAGTACGCCGCCCGTGACGCCCTGCGATGCCGACAGCCCGGCCTGGACCAGCAGCTTCGGCGTCCAGCTCACGACGAAGTAGAAGCTGCCCATCACGAGGAAGAACGCGATCCACAACGCGATCGTGCGGCGTGCGAGCGGTGCGCGCAGCACGGCTGTCCAGCGCGACGCGGGGCTCGCCATGTCGATGGACGAAGCCGGCAGCGTGTCGATCGGCGTGCGCTTCATTCTCGCGAGGATGCGGTTGATTTTCTGCAGCGCGTTGTCCGGGCGCCTTGCCAGCAGGAAGTCGAGCGATTCCGGCAGCAGCGCGAGCACCATCGGGATCGACAGCAAGGTCAGCAGGCCGCCGAACGCGAACACGCTGCGCCATCCCCACGTCGACAGCAGGTAGCCGGCGATGACGCCGCCTGCGGTGGCGCCGATCGCGTAGCCGGTCGACTGCATGCCGATCGCGGCGCTGCGCCATTTGTTCGACGCGTACTCGCCGCTGATGACGGTCAGGCTCGCCAGCATGCCGCCGATGCCGAGCCCCGTGTACGCCCGCGCGACGGCGAGTTGCAGCGTGCTGTGCGTGGCCGCGCAGGCGAACATCCCGGTCGAGATCACGGCGAGGCAGAGCAGGATGATGCGGCGGCGGCCGACACGGTCGGCCAGCGGCGCGATCAGCACCGAGCCGATCCCCATGCCGGCCAGCCCGGCGCTCAGAAGCAGGCCGATCTCCTTGCCGCTCAGTTTCCATTCGGCCGCCAGATGCGGCGCGGCAAACGCGATGGACAGCACGTCGAAGCCATCGAGCATGTTCAGCACGACGCAGGCCGTGACCGCCATCGTCTGGAACGCGCTCATCGGGGATTCGTCGATCGTATTGCGGATACTTGCGCTCACGTCAAAGATCCTTGAAAAATAGTATGACTAATCAAATTGGATGGAATCGAATCCGGTGGTAGAGCATGGGACCAAACCGAATGCGCGGGCTGGCGGGCATCCCCGGGGGAACACCCGTCGCGGCCGGCAGGCGTCGTTCGCGCGCCGGCGCGATGCTTACGCGGGTTCGGGTTGCAGCAGCCGCTCGATCACGCGCCGCGCGCGATTGGGGCCCGCGTCGACATGAATGTCGATCTGGCGGCGGTCCGGAAAGCGCAGCTGATTCCGGTATTGCGCCTCGATCACGGTCTTGTCTTCGTCGAACGTCGCTGCGGATTGCGCGATGACCGTTTGCGCGACGCGCTCCACGTCGTGTTGCGGATTGGTCGCGACGGTCCAGAAGTAGTGCGTCGTCGTTTCCGTCTCGGGCGTGATGCCGTGGAAGCCGCGCATGTGAAAGCCGCCGCGCGCCGGATCGTGCAGGTCGCCGGTGCCGGCGTCCATCGCGCCGGTCCAGATCCGGATGTGCGACACGTGGAACTCGATTTCCTGCCAGCGATCGACGCGGCCCGCGAACGGCCATGCGGCGGTGTAGGTCGGCGGCGGGTCGGAATCCGGCATCCGGCGCACCAGCGTCACCGTATCGCCGTCGCTGCTGACGCGGGTGTCCGCGCCCATGTGCAACGGTGCGTTGCCGCCGATCGTTTTCAGATGGACATAGCCGAGGTGGCTGAGGTCCATCAGGTTGTCGTGAATCAGTTGATACGGCGCGTCGTAATGGTAGTTGCCGCCGCCGAACCGATAGCGCGGATCTGCGTGGAACGCGTAGCGCGGCGGCGCGCAGGTCGGTTGCGCGTGCGCGTCGGCGCCGATCCAGATCCACACGATCGCGTCCTGCTCGTGCACCGGATACGACGACACGCATGCTTTCGCCGGAATCCGGTCCTGGCCGGGAATCTCCACGCATGCGCCGCCGCGGTCGAACAGCAGGCCGTGATAGCCGCAGCGCAGGCCACGTGCTTCGAGCGAGCCGCACGACAGCGGCAGCGACTTGTGGCAGCAGCGATCCTCCAGCGCACCGATTTCCCCGGACGGCAACCGGAACAGGACGACCGGGCGGCCGAGCAGCGTGCGGGCGACGGGCTTGTCCGTCAGTTCGGACGACAGCGCGGCGACCCACCATCGGTCGACCGGGAATTGAGTTGTACTGATCGGTGGCCGGGCATGTTGCTCCATTGATCGTCTCCAGTATTGTGGTTGGCCGCCGCGGGGCGGGCGGTCCGTCTACAGATCGAGTACCAGCAGGTCGCTGCGCGCTCGCGAACAGCACGGCATGAACTGGTCGCCGGCTGCCTGTTCCTCTTCGGTCAGATATGCGTCGCGATGATCGGGCTCGCCTTGCAGCACACGCGTCGCGCAGGTGCCGCATACGCCTTGCTCGCACGACGTCAGCACGTCGACGCCGTTCGCCGCCAGCGCCGCGATGACCGTGCATTCGGCCGGCACGTCGATGACCTTGCCGCTGCTCGCGATCCGGACCTGGAACGCACGGTCCGCGCCGGACGACGCGACGGCGCCGCCGAAGAACTCGTAGTGCAGCCGCGCTTCAGCCCAGTGGCGCGCGCGCGCGGCGTTCAGCACCGCATCCATGAAGCCGCGCGGGCCGCATACGTACAGGTGCGTGCCTTCCGGCATGGCGGCCAGCACGGCGGCCAGGTCGAAGCGTTGCGCGGGGTCGCCGTCGTCGACGTGGAAGCGGGTGCGATCGTGAAACCCGGCTGCGTTGATGCGCTCGACGAACGCCATGCGATCGGTCGAACGCGCGCAGTAGTGCATGTCGAACGGCATGCCCGACGAGAACAGCCGTTCGGCCATGCTGAGGATCGGCGTGACGCCGATCCCGCCGGCGAGCAGCAGGTGGTGCGGTGCGTCGGGGGCGAGCGGGAATTGATTGCGCGGCACGCCGATCCGCACGGTATCGCCTTGCCGGACGGCGTCGTGAATGGCGCGCGACCCGCCGCGACCGTCGGCATCGCGCAGCACGGCGATCTGATAGCGATCGTCGTGCTCCGGGTGGTTGCACAGCGAATACTGGCGCACGAAGCCACCCGGCAGATGCACGTCGATATGGGCGCCGGCGTCGAAGCGCGGCAGCGGCGAACCGTCGTCGCTGACGAACTCGAAGCCGCAGATATCGCGCGCTTCCTGCCACTTGCGGGCCACCCGGACCGTCAAGGTTGCGGCGCTCATGACGCCTCCTGGACTGGCACAACCGGGATCGCGGGCCGCTGCGGGCGCGCCGTGTTCTCGTCGGCGAGCAGCCGCTCGATCACCTTGCGCGACAGCACGCCGCCGGCGTCGATGTTGAGCTTGAGCAGCTTGCGGTCGGGCCACTTCTCCAGGTTGAGCTGCTGGCGCTCGAGCATCTCGAGATCCTCGGCGAAGATCTTGCCCTGGCCTTCGCGGATCTCGGCGGTCAGCGCGTGATCGGCGGGCCGGAAATTGCGCGCCATCCCCCAGAAGTACCAGATCGAGGTGTCCGTCTCCGGCGTGATGAAATCGACCACGATCGACGATGCCTTCAGGTCGGCCGGCGCGTCGTAGCCGCCGTGGCCCGCATGCGCGACGCCGACTTCGATCATCACGTGGCTCGGCGGCGTGAAGCGGCAGATCTGCCAGCGATCGACCGGCACGTCGTCGGCCAGCCCGTTGCCGCGCAACCCCATCTGCCAGAACGGCGGCGGCATCACGTTCTCCATGAAGCGGCTCGTGACGACTTCGTCGCCGTGGCTGGTCGTCTTCGGCGGTGCTTCGTCGATTTCCTTCTGGCCGATGCTGGTCGCATGCACGTAGGTTTCGTGCGTGAGGTCCATCAGGTTGTCGATCATCAGCCGGTAGTCGCAACGGATGTGATACAGGCCGCCGCCGTGGGCCCAGGCCGGATCTTCGGCCCACGCCAGCGCGGGCAGGGTGGCCGGATCGGCTTCTGACGCCTCGCCCGGCCAGACCCAGATGAATCCGTACCGCTCGACCGCCGGAAAGCTGCGAATCGGCGGGAAGCCGCCGACGCGCTGGCCCGGCATGCCGGCCGCCTTGCCGTTGCAGCCCATTTCCAGCCCGTGATAGCCGCACACGAGCACGCCGTCGCGCACGAATCCCAGCGACAGCGGCGCGCCGCGGTGCGGGCAGAAGTCCTCGAGCGCGACGACCTGGCCGTCCGCCGCGCGGTAAAACACCATCGACTCGTTGCAGATCTTGCGGCCCAGCGGCTTGCCATCGATTTCATCGGGCGTGCCCGCCACGTACCAAGCATTCTTGAGAAACACGTTCGTCGTCTCCTTCAGGTCGATGCCGCCGGTACGCGGCATCTCTTCATTCCGTGTACTGAATGAGATTCAGTGTACTCATTGAGATTGGCTGGGGCAAGGCGAGCGGTATACTGGTTTTCCCGGGAAATGGCGCGAGGCAGCGCCATGCCGTCGGCGCGCGCAACGGCGTGCGCCGCCTATGTCATCGACACCTACATGGAAAAAAAGAATCCCGCCGACTTGCCGGCTTTCCCGCTCGATCTGTACGACGAGCCCGGGCACCTGATCCGGCGCGCACACCAGATCGCGGTTGCGATGTTCTACGAGAAGCTGGGCCGGGACGTGACGCCGGTGCAGTACGCGGTCCTGCGGATGCTCTACGAGTGCCCGGGGCTCGATCAGGTGACGCTCGCGCAGCGGGTGGCGCTCGATACGTCGACGACCGCGGATCTCGCGGTCAGGCTCGAAGCGAAAGGATTGATCGTGCGCGAAGTGCTGCCACGACGTCAGCGCCGCTTGTTGCTGACGCCGGCGGGCGTCGAGCTGCTCACGCACCTGATTCCGTCAGTGAAGGAGCTGCGCGCCGGCCTGTTCGACGGGATGGGAGAGGACGATTCGCAGGAACTGGTGCGCCTGTTGCGCAAGTTCGTCCATTTGAACAACGAGCAGAGCCGCGCGCCGCTGCGCGTGAGCGAGGAGTCGTAGCGGCCCCGAGCCCCGAGCGACAGCGGCAAGCGGCGGCGGGGCGGCGGGCGTGCTGCCCGCCGTGCGTCAAGCGCGCGTGCTTTCGCCTTCCAGCCGTCGCATCGCTTCGGCCACTTCGTTCCTGAAGCGCACGAGCGCCGCCTGCTCCGGCGCCGGCGGCTGCACGGCGGCCCACAGCATGTCGATCAGCTGCGCGGCCGTCGTTTCCGTGTCGAGCTTGCGGTGCCCGAGAATCGCATCCCACAGCACGTGCTCGATCGGCCCGAACACCATCGAGCGCAGCAGGCTCAGCGGCAGGTCCGCCCGAACCTGCCCGGCCGCCTGGCCGCGCGCGAGCACGTCCATCAGCGGCGCCGTGTAGCGGCGCTGCAGCGCGGTCAGCTCGTCGCTCAGCGCATGCTGCTTCGCGCGGCCTTCCGACAGCACCAGCGCGCACAGCCCCGTGCCGTTCACCAGCATCAACCGCAGGTGGGTGCGCACGATGAACGCGAACTGCTGCTGCACCGACGCCTCCTGCGGCATCCCGTGCTCGAACGCGGCGATGATTTCGTCGTACCAATCCGCGATCACGCGTGCGCACAGCTCGCGCTTGCCACGGAAGTAGCTGAACACCGTCGCCTCCGACACGCCCACGCGCTGCGCGATCTCGGCAGCCGTCGCATGCTCGTAACCCTTTTCAGCGAACACTTCGCGGCCGGCGCGCAGAATGTCCTGCACGCGCTGCTGGGACTTGCGCCCGGCGGGCGCGCGCGGTGCGTCGGCGCGGTCGGCTTTGACGGTGTCGGTCATGGTGTCGGCGGTAGCGGCTGTCATGCCCGCATGATATCTGAGTGTCACTCAAAAAACTATTGACGCCGAACCCGACGAGGCGCGAAACTGTGCAAAATTTCCGCTGTATTGGTCAATGAATCGGTGCATTCATTCGATTTGAGCGAAACTCAGAAATCGGTGAGTGCGACACACTTTCTGGAGACGGAGGAGACATGATCAACCTGCCCGGCGTGCAATTCATGCTCGGTGAAGACATCGAGATGCTGCGCGACGCCGTCGCGACGTTTGCGGCGAAGGAAATCACGCCGCGCGCGGCGGAGGTCGACCGCACCGACCAGTTTCCGATGGATCTGTGGAAGAAGTTCGGCGATATCGGCGTGCTCGGCATGACGGTCGCCGAGGAATACGGCGGCGCGAACATGGGCTACACCGCGCACATGGTCGCGATGGAAGAGATCTCGCGCGCGTCGGCGTCGATCGGCCTGTCGTACGGCGCGCACTCGAACCTGTGCGTGAACCAGATCCACCGCAACGGCACCGAAGCGCAGAAACAGAAATACCTGCCGAAGCTCGTGTCGGGCGAACACATCGGCGCACTCGCGATGAGCGAGCCGAACGCCGGTTCCGACGTCGTCAGCATGAAGCTGCGCGCCGACAAGCGCGGCGACCGCTACGTGCTGAACGGCACGAAGATGTGGATCACCAACGGCCCCGATTGCGACACGCTTGTCGTCTACGCGAAGACGGATGTCGAAGCCAATTCGCGCGGCATCACCGCGTTCATCGTCGAGAAGGGGATGAAGGGCTTCTCGGTCGCGCAGAAGCTCGACAAGCTGGGCATGCGCGGCTCGCACACGGGCGAGCTGGTGTTCCAGGACGTCGAGGTGCCGGAAGAGAACATCCTCGGCCAGCTGAACGGCGGCGTGAAGGTGCTGATGAGCGGCCTCGACTACGAGCGCGCGGTGCTGTCGGGCGGCCCGACGGGCATCATGGCCGCGTGCCTCGATGCGGTCGTGCCGTATATCCACGACCGCAAGCAGTTCGGCCAGTCGATCGGTGAATTCCAGCTGATCCAGGGCAAGGTCGCCGACATGTACACCACGTTCCAGGCGTGCCGCGCGTACCTGTACGCGGTCGGCCGCCATCTCGACTCGGCGGGCAGCGACCACATTCGCCAGGTGCGCAAGGATTGCGCGGGCGTGATCCTCTACACGGCCGAGAAGGCGACGTGGATGGCCGGCGAGGCGATCCAGATCCTCGGCGGCAACGGCTACATCAACGAATACCCGGTCGGGCGCCTGTGGCGCGATGCGAAGCTGTACGAGATCGGCGCCGGCACGAGCGAGATCCGCCGGATGCTGATCGGCCGCGAGCTGTTCGCGGAAACGATGTAACGCCCCACGTCACGCGTACGGAGCCCCGTTGATGCCGATCATCGAATCGAAACTGAACCCGCGTTCGGAAGACTTCCGCACGAATGCCGCCGCGCTCGAGGCGGTCGTCGCCGACCTGCGCGCGAAGATCGAACAGCTTGCGCAGGGCGGCGGCCAGGCCGCGCGCGACAAGCACCTGTCGCGCGGCAAGCTGCTGCCGCGCGACCGTATCGCGCAACTGCTCGATCCGGGCGCACCGTTCCTCGAGTTCTCGCAGCTCGCGGCGAACGGCATGTACAACGACGACGCGCCGGGCGCGGGCGTCATCACCGGGATCGGCCGCATTGCCGGCCGCGAATGCGTGATCGTGTGCAACGACGCGACGGTCAAGGGCGGCACCTACTACCCGGTCACCGTGAAGAAGCACGTGCGTGCGCAGGAAATCGCCGCGGAAAACCGGCTGCCGTGCGTGTACCTCGTCGATTCGGGCGGCGCGAACCTGCCGAACCAGGACGACGTGTTTCCCGATCGCGACCACTTCGGCCGCATCTTCTTCAACCAGGCGACGATGTCGGCGGCGGGGATCGCGCAGATCGCCGTCGTGATGGGCTCGTGCACGGCCGGCGGCGCCTACGTGCCGGCGATGAGCGACGAGTCGATCATCGTGAAGGAACAGGGCACGATTTTCCTCGGCGGGCCGCCGCTCGTGAAGGCCGCGACCGGCGAGGAAGTGAGCGCCGAGGATCTCGGCGGCGGCGACGTGCACACGCGCCTGTCGGGCGTGGCCGACCATCTCGCGCAGAACGATGCGCATGCGCTGTCGATCGCGCGCAACATCGTCGATCATCTCGCGCCGAAGATCGCGTCGCCGGTCGCGCTGCGCGAGCCGAAGCTGCCGCGCTACGACGCGAAGAGCCTGTACGGCGTGATTCCGGTCGATACGCGCAAGCCGTTCGACGTGCGCGAGGTGATCGCGCGCATCGTCGACGATTCCGAGTTCGACGAGTTCAAGGCGCGCTACGGCACGACGCTCGTCACGGGCTTCGCGCACATCTGGGGCCATCCGGTCGGGATCGTCGCGAACAACGGCATCCTGTTCTCCGAATCGGCCGTGAAGGGCGCGCATTTCATCGAGCTGTGCTGCCAGCGCAAGATCCCGCTCGTGTTCCTGCAGAACATCACGGGCTTCATGGTCGGGCGCAAGTACGAGAACGAAGGCATCGCGCGGCACGGCGCGAAGATGGTGACGGCCGTGTCGAACGCGAAGGTGCCGAAGTTCACGGTGATCATCGGCGGCTCGTTCGGCGCCGGCAACTACGGGATGTGCGGCCGCGCATTCGCACCGCGTTTCCTGTGGATGTGGCCGAACGCGCGCATCTCGGTGATGGGCGGCGAGCAGGCGGCGTCGGTGCTCGCCACCGTGCGCCGCGACGGCATCGAGGCGAAGGGTGGTTCGTGGTCGACCGACGAAGAGGAAGCGTTCAAGCAGCCGATTCGCGACCAGTACGAGCGCCAGGGCCATCCGTATTACGCGAGCGCGCGGCTGTGGGACGACGGCGTGATCGACCCTGCGCAGACGCGCGACGTGCTGGGCCTCGGCCTCGCCGCGTCGATGAACGCGCCGATCGAAGAGACGCGCTTCGGCGTGTTCCGCATGTAACGGCCGGGAGGGCTGAACGATGCGATACGAAACGATCAAGGTAAGTGAAGCCGGCCGCGTGGCGACCGTCACGCTCGCGCGCCCCGATGTGCGCAACGCGTTCAACGAGACGACGATCGCCGAGCTGACCACCGCGTTCGAATGGCTCGACGCGCACGAAGGCGTGCGCGCGATCGTGCTCGCCGCGGAAGGCGCGGCGTTCTGCGCGGGCGCGGACCTGAACTGGATGAAGAAGATGGCCGGTTACTCGGACGACGAGAACCGTGCCGATGCGCGCAAGCTGGCTCGGATGCTCGAGGCGATCCATCGTTGCGGCAAGCCGGTGATCGCGCGCGTGCATGGCGACGCGTATGCGGGCGGCGTGGGCCTCGTCGCGGCGGCCGACATCGCGATTGCCGCCGACGGCGTGAAGTTCTGCCTGTCGGAAGCGCGGCTCGGGCTGATTCCCGCGACGATCGCGCCGTACGTCGTGCGCGCGATGGGCGAGCGCGCCGCGCGCCGCTATTTCACGACGGCCGAGGTGTTCGACAGCGCGCGCGCGGCGTCGCTCGGCTTCATCCACGAAGCGGTACCGGCCGATGCGCTCGACGAAACGGTCGCGAAGCTGGCGGCGACGCTCGTCGCGAACGGTCCCGACGCGGTGAAAGCGTGCAAGCAGCTCGTCACCGACGTGGCCGGCCGCCCGCTCGACGCGACGCTGATCGAGCAGACCGCCGACTGGATCGCGCGAACCCGTGCCGGCGCGGAAGCGCGCGAAGGGATCGCGTCCTTCCTCGAAAAGCGCACGCCGTCGTGGCGTGAATGATCGCGTGACCCCCACTCTCCGGACGACATCGAAGCCATGTTCGACAAGATTCTGATCGCCAACCGCGGCGAAATCGCCTGCCGCGTCGCCGCGACGTGCAAACGTCTCGGGATTGCGAGCGTCGCCGTCTATTCCGACGCGGACGCGAACGCGAAACACGCGGCCGCGTGCGACGAAGCCGTGCATATCGGCGGCTCGGCCGCGGCAGACAGCTACCTGCGCATCGAGCGCATCATCGAAGCCGCACGCGCGACCGGCGCACAGGCGATCCACCCCGGCTACGGTTTTCTGTCGGAGAACGAAGATTTTGCGCATGCGTGCGAAGCGGCCGGCATCGTGTTCATCGGGCCGCCGGTCGATGCGATCGCGGCGATGGGGTCGAAGGCCGCCGCGAAGGCGCTGATGCATGCGGCCGCCGTGCCGCTCGTGCCCGGCTATCACGGCGACGGCCAGGATGCGGGCGACCTGCATCGCGAAGCCGACGAGATCGGTTATCCGGTGCTGCTGAAGGCCAGCGCGGGCGGCGGCGGCAAGGGGATGCGCGTGGTCGAGCGCTCCGGCGATTTTCCGGCGGCGCTCGCGTCGTGCCAGCGCGAAGCCGCGAGCAGCTTCGGCAACGACCGCGTGCTGATCGAGAAATACCTGATGCGCCCGCGCCACGTCGAAATGCAGGTGTTCGGCGACACGCACGGCAACACCGTGTATCTGTTCGACCGCGACTGTTCGGTGCAGCGCCGGCACCAGAAGGTGCTCGAGGAAGCGCCGGCGCCGGGCCTGCCCGACGACGTGCGCCGCGCGATGGGCGAGGCGGCCGTCGCGGCCGCGCGCGCGGTCGGCTATGTCGGCGCGGGCACCGTTGAATTCATCATGACGGGCGACGCGTTCTACTTCATGGAGATGAACACGCGCCTGCAGGTCGAGCATCCGGTCACCGAGATGGTCACGGGGCTCGATCTCGTCGAATGGCAACTGCGCGTCGCGTCCGGCGAACCGCTGCCGCTGAAGCAGGACGAGCTGCGCGTGCAGGGCCATGCGCTCGAGGCGCGCCTCTATGCGGAAAATCCGGCGCGTGGCTTCCTGCCGTCGACGGGCACGCTGAAACACCTGCGGCTGCCGGCCGGCGTCGAGTTCTCGATCGGCGCGGCGGTGCGCGTCGACAGCGGCGTGCGCGAAGGCGATGCGATCACGCCGTTCTACGATCCGATGATCGCGAAGCTGATCGTTCACGGCGCGGACCGCGCGGAAGCGCTGGGCTTGATGCTGCGTGCACTGCGTGCGTGCGAAGTGGTCGGCCTGCATACGAACGCCGCGTTCCTGCAGCGGATCGTCGCGTGCGAGCCGTTTGCGACGGCCGATCTGGACACGGGCCTGATCGAGCGCAACCATGATGCGCTGTTCGCGCCGCAACAGCCGCCGCGCGCGACGCTTGCGCTCGCCTGTGCGGCGCTGCTCGCGCGCGAACGTGGCGCGGCGCAACGTACGTCGCCGTGGGGCGCATTGCCGGACTGGCGGCTGAACGGCGGCTATCGCCGCACGCTCGAATGGCATGCGGCCGATCGCGAAGCGGACCTGACGGTCACCTATGAGGACAACGGTGCCGGCGCACGCATCGCGACCGGTGACGAAACCGCGCAACCGTTCGCGTGGACGCGCGGCGCCACGCCGCTCGATTTCGACGTGACGCTCGGCGGCGTGCGCAGCAGCGGCCGCGTGCATGCGGACGGGGACACGTTCCACGTGTTCACGCAGGGCGCATCGGAGACGTTCGAATGGCGCAACCTGCTCGCGCATGCGGGCGATGCGGAGCAGGGCGGCGGTCGTCTGACCGCGCCGATGCCGGGCAAGGTGATCGCAGTGCTGGTCGAACCGGGCCAGAAGGTCGAAGCCGGCACGCCGCTGATCGTGATGGAAGCGATGAAGATGGAGCACACGATCGGCGCGCCGGGCGCGGGCGTCGTGGCGGAAGTGCTGTACGGCGTCGGCGACCAGGTCGCGGACGGCGCGCAGCTGCTGATGATGGCGGAAGGCTGAGCAGGGCCTTCTCGCCGTGAGCGGGCGGCAGCAGTGGCTGCCGGCCCGCGAAAAAAAACGCGTCGCGATTCTCCGCGCGACCCCTGCCGAATCAGACCGGCTTCGATCGCATCGACATGCCGAAGCAGTGCGAATCTTTCGATCGCATTACATTTTCAGCCGTTCCCGCCACACCGCCGCGTGCTACCGCTCGTGCGCACCTCGCGCTACGCTTTCACGCGACACCATCGTGTAACAAGTCGAACTTAGCATCTCGCCGTCGATATGACCGGTGCGCACCCGCGCCTGTGTCGTGTCATCACCCCCACGGAGAACCGTTATGCGAAAGTCGGCCCTGCGGCCTTTCGCGGTCGTTGGTCTGATCGCGCTGACAGCACTCCTCGGCGCCTGCAACGACGACCTGACTGCACCCGCCGCGCCCGTCGCGCAGCAGAAGGCCGCGTGCGGCGGCGCCGTCGTCGCCACCGCGCAGATGCACTGCCCGCCGGGTTTCACTGCACCGGCATCCTCGCCCGCTTCCTGATACCGGCCGTTTCCACCAGAAATCCAATCAAGAGCAACCAGCATGGCCACCCATTCGCGACGCGATTTTCTGAAGTTCTCCGCCGGCCTCGCCGGCGCGACCGCCGCCTCCGCACTGCTTCCCGAGTCGATCCGCAAGGCGCTGGCGATCGAGCCGAATTCCGTGACGGGCACGATCCAGGATGTGCAGCACATCGTCGTGTTCATGCAGGAGAACCGCTCGTTCGACCACTATCTCGGTCACCTGAGCGGCGTGCGCGGCTACAACGACCGCTTCCCGGTCACGCTGCCGAACGGCAAGCCGGTGTGGTTCCAGCCGCGGCAGGAGGACAAGACGAGCGTGATCGCGCCGTTCCGCTACGACACGACCAACCCGGGCGTCAACGCGCAATGTATCGGCGGCCTGCCGCATACGTGGGCGACGACGCACGGCGCGATCGACAACGGCCGCGCGGACCAGTGGGCCGTGCAGAAGTCGAACATGACGATGGGCTATCACGTCCGCGACGACATCCCGTTCCATTACGCGCTCGCGGATGCGTTCACGGTGTGCGACAACTACTTCTGCTCGATTCCGGGCAACACGCACCCGAACCGCATGTACCTGATGACGGGCATGGTCGATCCGCTCGGCACGGGCGGCGGCCCGTTGCTCGACAACACCGACTACATCGACAACCAGTTCGACAAGATCCAGTTGCCGCCCTTCAGCTGGACGACCTACCCGGAGCGGCTCGAGAAGGCCGGCATCTCGTGGCAGATCTACCAGCAGGGCACCGGGTTCGACAATTTCACCGGCAACTACGGCACGAACATGCTCGCGTGCTTCAACAACTTCGTGAATGCGCCGGCCGGTTCGTCGCTGCAGACGCGCGGGATGAGCACGCGCCCGATCACGCAGCTGAAGGCCGACGTGCAGGCCAACACGCTGCCGCAGGTGTCGTGGCTGCTGCCGCCCGCCGCGTATTCGGAGCATCCGAAGTTCACGCCGCTGTACGGCGCGTACTACCTGTCGACGATCCTCGATGCGCTCACCTCCAACCCGGAAGTGTGGAGCAAGACCGTCCTGCTGATCATGTACGACGAGAACGACGGCTTCTTCGATCACGTCGTGCCGCCGTCGGCGCCGACGCTGCCGGGTTCGGGCATGAGCACGGTGGACGTGTCGCTCGAGCGGCACAACGTTGTGACGTCCACGCAGACCGGCACGTATACGGCCGACAACCTGCCGTACGGCCTCGGCCCGCGCGTGCCGATGTTCGTCGTGTCGCCGTGGTCGAAGGGCGGCTTCGTCTGCTCGCAAGTCTTCGATCACACGTCGGTGCTGCAATTCATCGAGAAGCGCTTCGGCGTGATGGAGACCAACATCTCGCCGTGGCGCCGTGCGATCTGCGGCGACCTGACGTCGGCGCTCGACTTCTCGAAATCGGACACCACGCTGCCGGCGCTGCCGAACACGCAGGCGTATGTCGCGCAGGCCGACCTGCAATGCTCGCGCGCGTCGTCGCAGACTGCGCCGGCCAGCACCGCGCAGCAGGTCGTGACCGCGCAGGAATCCGGCACGCGGCCGGCTCGCGCGCTGCCGTACGAACTGCATGTCACCGGCCAGTTGCAGGCGCAAGGTTACGCGGTGACGTTCGCGAACACGGGCACGCAGGGCGCGCATTTCTGGGTCTATACGGGCGATCCGACTGCGATGCCGCGCCGCTATACGGTCGAAGCGGGCAAGCAGCTGACCGACACGTGGGCGCTCGATGCGAGCGGCAACTACCTGGTGAGCGTGTGGGGGCCGAACGGCTATTTCCGGCGCTTCGCGGGTTCGGCCGCAGCGGATGCAACGGCGAAGCCTGAAATCACGCCGTGCTACGACGTGGCGAACGGCGACGTCTACGTGACGATCGCCAATGCGGGCACCGGCACGCTGACGGTCACGGCGACCGATGTCGCATACGGCGGCGCGGCGCGCACGCTGACGATCCCGGCGGGGCAGCGCGTCGAAGCGCACTGGGACCTGTCGTGCAGCAGCCAGTGGTACGACCTGCGGTTCGCAGTGGCGGGGAATGCCGGCTGGATGCGCCGCATCGCAGGGCACGTCGAAACCGGCAAGGCCAGCATTACCGATCCGGCGGCCGTGGCGCCGACGATCACGCCGGTCTGACGTCAGCCGGCCCGACGATGTGCCGGCCGGTTGAATCCGGCCGGCGCATCGTACGGCTGGCTTCGGTGCTGACGCCGAGGCGTCAGCGCAGCAGCCCGTCGTCGTGCGCCATCATCAGCGCGCGCATCGCGGACCACATCCCGTAGTAATGCACGATGTAGCTGCTCTCGCGGCGGAACAGCCAGGGCGTGTTGAAGCTGACGAGATCGGCCACGCCTTCGCCGTTCAGTTGGCCGTCGCGCTCCATCGCGCGGATGAAATGCAACTGGTCGCCATCGCTGGCATAGACGCTCGACCGGTCGTGCAGCGCGGCGATCGTCGCCATCAGGTCGCGCAGCATCGTGTCGTTGCGTTCGGTGCGGCGGAACGCCATCACGCCCGAATTGAACGCCCACTGGCCGATGTCCTGCGCGAGCAGCCAGTCGCGGCCTTCGAGCAGCGGCTCAAGCGGTTGCTGCTGGTTCGCGATCAGCACGTCCGCATCGAGCCACACGACCCATTCGTGATGCTGCAGGTACGCATGCAGCAGCCACGGCTTGAACCAGTTGCCCGTCGCGTTCAGCCCGATCTCGGCGGGAATGTCGCGATGCACGTAGAGCGTGTAGCCGTGCGCATCGCAGTAGCGCCGGAAATTCCGTTCGGCGACGCGTGCATAGCTGCCGATGTTCGGCGTGTAGAGCATCATCACCGCGATCGGGCGGCCGGGGTTGTACGTGCTGCGCTCGTCGGCTTCGTCCGGCGTGGCCGACGCATCGTGATCGAACGAGAACATCGGCCGGCCGGCGGCGCGGCATCCGTTGACGTACGCGACGAGCGTGTCGCGGAAACGCGGCGTCGCGCCTTTCCGGTCGGGATCGCGCGGCGTGTCGTCGATGCTGATCGCGAACGTCGGGGCGCGGCTCCACATCGGATCGAGGTCGGGGCCGGCCGGCATGACCGCGTACAGCCCGTCGATCAATGCCATGTAGCGATGCGTGTCGAGATCCGCGAACAGCGCGGCCTCCGACGTCAGTCTTGGCTCGCTGCCGAGCTTGCAGCGTTGCACGAGCCGCATCGCGATCGCACGCACGTCCGGCGTGTTGCGCCAGATCTGCACGTCGACCTGCGGCAGCGGCGGCGCGAGCGCGTCGACCAGCAGCAGGTCGCGCCCGGCCATCAGGCGATCGAGGGCGACGGGTTCGATGATCGCCGCGTCTTCGCCGAGCAGCAGCACGAGTTCGCCGGGCTGCGCGCCGCGCAGCACGTGCAGCAGCGATTCATAGCGATGCAGCGGCCGCAACGGCAGCACCTGCGGCATCGCGGACGCATCGACGATCTCGTGACGATAGCCGTGAAGCTGTGCGTACCGGCGATGATTCTCGAGGCTGGCGGGCGCGTGCTGGCCGAAATGGCTGAGGACGATCATCGCGCGCTCCGGACGCCGGGAAGCGGCCTGCGCCGCACGCGTTCGCGAATGCTCTCCATGCTCCAGAGGCCGAGGCAGCGATCGGACATCGGCACGGTGCCGAGGTCGCCTCCGTAGACGATGCATTCGTTGCTGCCTTCGACGATCAGCGTCAGTGGCGGGGCGAGATCGAACGGCGGCATTTCGAGGTTGATCGGCGTCCACTGGCCGGTCGCGATTTCCGCGTTGCGCGGATAGCTGCGATAGATGAAGGTCGTGGTCAGCAGGTAGCGCGCGTTCGTCGCGGCGAAACGCTCGAATGCGCGGAATACGTCCGCATGGGAAAAGTGGAACAGGCAGTCGCGGCAGAGGATCAGATCGGCGTCCGGCAACGGATCCTGCAACAGGTCGAGATGCACGAACCGGCGGTTCGGCGCGGCCCACGTCGCCTGGTTGGCCGCCACGAGGTTCTGCACGATATCGGCGCCGATGTAGTCGATGCCGTCGAGGTCGACATGGCGCATCCAGTTGAAATCGCCGCACGGCGCATCGAGCATCGAACGCACGCCGAAGCGGCGCAGCAATCCGGGCAGCTCACGAATGATCTGCGCGGTGTTTTTCAGCTCCGAACCCCACCCGGACACGCTTTCTTCCGAGTGCCACCCCTGTTCGTCGTGGATTGTCTGGAAGACTTGCGCGGCATCGTGTTTCATTCTTTCAGCCCTTCTTTGAATCGTGGTGCGGCGTGGTCGTTCGTTGCCCGCTCGAATGCCCCGAAAACACCGGCCGCCGGGCGATGCAGCGGGTGGCACGAGTATCGCATAACGGTCTGGCGGATCGGCCTGTCCAGGCCGCGCGCTGACCATCCCTGACAGTGTGCGGCCGGCGCTCCGCTAGAATGCCGGGCTGGCCGTCGCCGCTTGACGCGGGCGGCGCTTCGCGCGCTACACTGCGCCATGCCATTCCCATCCAACCTTCCATCCCGCCGACGATGACGTCTCCTGTCCTGAACGGCCTGCGCATCGGTATCACGATCGGATTGCGTGCCCCCGACGAAAGCCTGTGGATCAACGGCATCAAGCAGAACGCGCTGTTCCTCGCGAAGCTGCTGATGGCGTCGCCGCACGGTTACCGCGTGACGCTGGTCAACACGACCGACGTGCCGCTGACCGACGCATTGCCATGGGATCGCAACGTGTACGACACGCGTGCGTTCGCCGACATGAAGGATGCGCTCGACGTGGTGATCGAGCTCGGCGGGCAGATCGACGGCGAGCAGACGGCCTACCTGAAAGCGCGCGGCGCGAAGCTCGTCAGCTATTGCTGCGGCGTCGAGTACATCAATGCGATGGAGTCGATGCTGTTCGGCCGCCGGCTGTGGGATTCGCTGTTCATCAACCGCGGCTACGACGAGGTGTGGGCGATTCCGCAGATCGCGCCGTCGTCGCTGCCGTTCCTGCAGTCGCTGCGCCGCTGCCCGGGGCGCGTCGTGCCGTTCGTGTGGGATCCGATGTTCCTGAGCGCCCGCGCACAGTCGCTGCCCGAGCGCGGCGAATACCGGCCGCGCAGCGAGCCCGGCAAGCGGCTGACCGTGATGGAGCCGAACCACAACGTCGTGAAGTTCTGCGTGTATCCGATGCTGATCATCGACGAAGCGTATCGGCGCGACCCCGACGCGATCTGCTTCACGCACGTGACGAACGCCGATCGCCTCGCGCACGACAGCGCCGAGTTCGTGATGCTGATGAATTACCTCGACATCGTGCGCGCGGGCAAGGCGAGCTTCGTCGGTCGCTTCGACACGCCGCTGTTCCTGGCCGACCTGACCGACATCGTCGTGTCGCACCAATGGTCGAACCCGCTGAACTATTTCTATTTCGACGTGTGCTGGCAGGGCTATCCGCTCGTGCACAACGCGAGCCTGGCCCCCGATCTCGGCTATTACTATCCGGACAACGACGTGCAGCAGGGCGCCGACGCGCTGCTGCGCGCGCTGCATACGCACGACGACGACTGGGAAGCGTATACGCGGCGCCAGCGCGAGATTCTCGGTCGTTACACGTCGGCGAATCCGGCGCTCGTCGCCGAATACGACGCGCTGCTCGCGAATCTGGTCGGCGCGACGTCCGCATAAGGCCCGATTTATCCGCGGCGCACATCGATTGCACCGCCGGCAGCCATCGGGGTTGTCCCGCCCTAATGTCTGACGAAATAATGCCGTTAAAAAAAGAAACCGCCGAACCCGATCGGTTCGACGGTTTTCGAAGGCACGAAATTGACGGCTCCGAGGGAAGTCCGTCGGAATTAATTTTATAGGTTAACAAGTCTTGAAGATTGTTAAAAATGTTTCAATCGATAATCTTCATATAATTGGAATTGCTATTATTGATTCAACGATACTTGATTCCGTTTCGGAATTTAATAATATCGTTTGAAACGTGAAAATTGAATGCTGCAATGATCGAATGAGGTGCGGCGGCAGGTTTTCAGCGGGTGGCGGTTCGTGCAGAGGCCGGTGTTTCAAGGCGAGACAACGGGCATGGCTGACGTTCGGCGGGGCAGTATTTATCTGATCAATCGGAAATTTCCCGATTTGTGGGATCGGCGTATCGCGGAAAATTCGTTTCGGATAAAACTGTTTAGAAGAGAAAGATAAACATTTTCGATTTTGGGGTTCTGTAATTTGCGTTGTGTAACCTGTCGCACTGTCGGCACGGCGTGCGCATGGTGTATTTCCAGTAACCGAATATCGTTGAAAATATCGAATTTGACGGCGCGCCGAAGCGAAAAGTACGCTCCCCGGAAAAAATCGACATAACAGGATGGGCCGGGTAGGCGGCGGAGCGCGTCATGGTCGGCTCGCTCCGCATGTGTATTGAGGTCGAGCCGTCGTTGGCGGCTCGCCATTTGCCGGAGCGCCGGATGAATGCGGTCGAAGCTCGCCAGGAGGCGAATCGGGAAGCGAATCGCGACGAAATCGATCTCGTGTTCGGCTCGCCCGACGATCACCCCGACCTTGCGTCGGTACGCAGTTTCGTGGAAAGCCGGCTCGGATTCGCGCGCGAGCCCGTGTGCCGGTCCGACTTGTCGGGCGGCGTGCTGTACCAGGAATGCCTGGCGCGGTTGCGGTGGGGCGAGAGCGGGGCGCTGCCGCCGCTGACGTTCCTGCCGCGCCTCGAGGCACTCGGGTTGATGCGGTGGTTCGACCGGCTGGTGGTCAGCCGGACGATCGACGCGCTGCGGGCCGATCCGGCGGCCGTGTTCGGTTGCAACGTCGCGGCGGTGAGCGCGGTCGTCGACGACGCGTGGCTGGCGATTTTCAGGCGGCTCGAGCGTGAGCCGTCGGTCGCGGCGCGGCTGGTGGTCGAGATCACGGAGACGGGGCCGCTGAATCCCGTCGCGGGCCGGTCGTTCGTGAACCGCTTCCGGCAGGCGGGATGCCGGATCGCGATCGACGATTTCGGTGTCGGTTTCAGTGCATTGAACAATCTGGTGGTCGGCAATCCCGACATCGTGAAGCTCGACCGGTCGATCCTGTCGATGGTCAAGCGCAACGCGATCGGGCGCTACCAGTTTCGCAGGCTGATCGCGTTTGCGCATGAAGGTGCGCGGCACGTCGTCGTCGAAGGCGTGGAGAGCGAGATCGACCGGCAGATCATCGTGGATGCCGGCGTCGCGTGGGCGCAGGGCATCCGCTTTACATGGCGGTCGCCGGCCGCAGCCTGATGGCGCGGGAACGGCGGGGCGGCGCGCGGGATGCGCGCCGGTGGCGGGACGCATCGCAAAGGGGCGTGGGCATGGCGGGGACGAAGGCCGGAGGCGGTACGGGCACGCAGGCGACCGAGGCGCGCGACCTCGTCGCGATCGCCGAGCTGGCCGACATGCTGTGGCAGCTGGGCGCCGAATCGACCGATACGCCGATCGACGTCGCGGCCTATCTCGACGGCCTGAAAACCGTCGCGCGCCGCATTCAGCGAATGCATCCGCTCGACGCGGGCGGCCGCGAACTGGCGGCCCGGCACTATTACGCGGGCGTCATCGCCGGCGCGTGCGGCGACGATTCGGCGATCGCGCGCGGCGTATCCGACAGTCTCGTCAGGCAATCCGGCGGCGCAGGCCGGCTGGCGGCCCGCTGTTTCGCCGTGCTCGGCCGTGTGGGGCGGCGGCACGGCCGTGTGTTCGCCGCGCAAAGCGGCGACCGGGTGCTGGTCTAGGGCCTGTTCGCGCAGCCCGTCAAGTCGATCGATCCGTGCCGAAACCGCCGAGCACGAGCGCCATCGCGCGGTCGATCGCATCGTCCCACTGGCCGACGTGCGCGGCGCGCACGATCCGGATGCCGGGGTAGAGCGCGGTGCGCGAACCGGTTTCCCAGCGTGCGTCCGCTTTCGGGCTGAGCAGCAGCACGGCCGGCACGCCGAGCGCGCCGGCGAGGTGGATGTGCGCGGTGCAGGTGGTCACCACGGCGTCCATTGCAAGCATCAGCCCCGCCAGATCGCTGAAATCGCCGATCGCTTGATGCGGGAAGGTGACCGGCAGGTCCGATTGCTCGGACTGCGCGGACAGGTCGCGGTTGAGGCAGTACGCGGCGTAGCCGTGCATCCGGGCAAGCGGCGCGAAGTCGCGCAGGCTGGCCGCGCGATGGAAGCGCGCATCGCTTTCGTCGCGCCCGCGCCAGTTGAGCCCGATGCGGCGCGTGCCGGGCGTATGGCCGTCGCGCGACACGCGCTCGCGCCATGCGTCCGCATGCGCGGGCGGGCACGTCAGGTAGGCGGCCGGCACGCCTTCCGGCGTCGGCGCGTAGCTGAACTGCGCGGCGAGCATCAGGAACGAGCACCAGTAGTCGTGCGCGATCTGCGACGTGTCGACCCACGCGCCGTGCGCGCCGATGAATTCGATGCGCGGGAACGTCTGGCGCAGCAGGCCCGTCAGCGCGTCGGGCACGACGACGGTCACGCTGGCGCAGCCGAGCGCGTCGAGCGCATGCAGGTAGCGCGCGTACTGAAGCTGGTCGCCGACGCCGCCGTAGCTGAGCACGAGCAGCCGCTTGCCATGCAACGGCTGGCCCAGGTAGAGCTGCGCTGTCGGCAGCCCGAACTGTGCGGCCGTCAGCACGTTTTCACTGGCGATGGTGGCGCGCGCGGCTTCGTCGCGCCGGCCGGCGCGCAGCAGCAGCGCCGAGCGCGCCAGTTCGATGCGCCCGCGCGCTGCATCGGGCAGCGCGGCCGGATCGCCGAAATGGTCGAGCGCCGCGAGCCCGGCCTCGGGCGCACCGGCGAAGCCGTAGCATGACGCCAGTTGCAGCGCGATCGCTTCGTCGTCGAGCCCGCGGCCGCGCGCGCGTTGCCAGCGATCGATCGCGTGTCCCCACTCGCCGCGCGATTCGTGGTCGAGCGCGCGGTTCCAGTTCGTTTCCGGCGCGTCGGCATCCGCGGGCGCGGCCGCCGCGGCATCTGCGCCGTTTTCGGCCGTCGATCCGACGGTGAGCGGCTCGCCCGAGATCAGCAGGCGCTGCCGGTCCCAGCGCGGGTTCGGCACGCACAGCATGTTCAGCCCGTCGATCCGGTAGAACGTGTAGTCCAGACCGGCGAACGTGTCGATGATCGGCGCTTCGCCGACTTTCCAGTATTCGATCCAGCACCACGGCAGGTGCGTTTCGATCAGTTGGCGCGCGCCATGCAGCGCGTCGATTTCCATCCCTTCGATGTCGAGCTTCAGGAAATCCAGCCGCGGCAGGCCGAGCGAATCGAGCCTGACGACCGGCGTCGGCGTGCCGCCCGACGCTTGCGTGTCGACGAGCGAAACCTGCCCGAAGTCGGCATCCTGACCGTAATCGACGTCGGGCACCTTCATCGTGCCGTTGGCGGCCGCAAGCCCCATGTTCAGCAGATGGAGATTGTCGAGCTGGTTGAGCGCGACGGTGCCGCCGAGCGCGTGGAACAGCGTGCGTTGCGGCTCGAACGCATAGACGCGGCCGCCGCGCTCGCGCAGCCGGTGCGCGACCGGCACGCACACGAGCCCTGCGTTCGCACCGCCGTCCACTGCGATTGCACCGTCGGGCAATTGATCGATCACGTGCAGGATCGTGTCGAGTTCGCCCTGGATATGCGGCCGGCCTGTCTTGATCAGCGCCTCCGCCTGCAGTGCGCAATGCCGGTTGATGACGAACGGGCCGTGGATCGAATCGATCACGACGAAATTGCGGACGGTCTGATTCATGGGCGGGGGCGTGTGCGAAGGTGGTCAGCCAAGCGAGCGGTCGGCGAACAGGTGCTGGATCTGCGCGGAATACGCGTGGACGTTGTGTTCGGCGAGCGTGTCGACCTGGTGCAGGCAGCGGCGGGCAGCTGCCGCGTAGTCGTCGAGCCGCGCGTCGTGCGTCTGCGCGGCGGTCGCGATCGCGCGCGCCGCATCGAAGATCTCGAAGTCCGGATAGTAATAGCCGACGTCGCGCAGGAACGGCGAGTTGTGCACGAGCGGGTAGTTGCCGTACAGCGCGTCGTACAGCAGGTAGTTGAGGCCGTTTTCCCAGTGGTGCGACACGACGATGTCGGTGTGATGCGCGGCCCACGCGATGAACGGGGCGCGCACGTCGGCGGTTGCCTTGCCGTCGCGCACCATCTCGAGCCCGAGCGCGAGATGCTTGAAGGCGACGTTCTCCTTCTTGTCGAACGTGTTGGTCATGTACACGTGCTCGACGAGCTCAGGGTGCTCGACGTAGCACGCGTTCGCGGCGAGCATCGGCACGATCGCGCTCTTCACGACGTTCAGGTTCGGTTCGAAGAACGCGATGCGTTTGGCCGGCCCGTGATTGCGGTAACCGAAGCGCGCCTTCAGCTCGGGATCGGCGTCGAGGCTGCGCTCGATGAAATACGGCGACCAGATGTGCGGCAGCTCGATCACAGGTGCACGATACACGGCCTGGAAATAGGCCGCGCACGTGTGCATGTGCTGCGGGTTGGTCCAGATTTCGTCGAACTGCACGCGGTGCGGGTTCGGCCGCCAGTTGTTCTTCTCGAAGTTGATCGTCTCGACCGCGATCACGTAATCGTTGCCGAAGCGGTACGACACGCATTTGCCGCCGCGCTGGCGCACGACGTCCGTGTGCGACGGATCGATGAACGCGTTCATCTCGATCAGCAGGTCGGTCTGGTGGACGACGTCCGACAGCGGCCGCAGCGCGTCGCCGAACGCGTCCAGCATCATCGCCGGCGGATACTCGGTGATGCCGTTGTCGTGCGCGAGCCAGACTTCCCCGATCAGCGGCGACTGCTTCAGCAGCATGTACAGGTACACGCAGTGCTGGTTCGCGCCGTTGTACCAGATCGACTGCGTCGCGTCGCGCTGCACGTTCATCGTTATCGCGACATTGAGTTTCATCGGATCGGCTCCGTGGGGTGGGCGGCGCGCGTTATTGCGCGAAATTCTGCGACTGGCGCGACACATAGCCCGTCAGGCGCCAGCGACCGTCGCCTTCGAGGCGGAAGCTCGGCTTCTCGAACACCGTGGCGCTGCTCGTCAGCGTCGTCGCGTAGTCGACGTTCGCGATCGAAGCGACGGCGCAGCCGATCGGCCATTTGGCGCGGGCGAGGGGCGGGCGGGCGTTCATGTCCGAATCCGGAGAGGGCTGCGCGTCACGCGTCGCGATAGAGGGAGGCGATTGCGTCGGTGTAGGCCGCGACGTTCTCGGAGTTGTAGATGCTGACCGAGTCGAGCACGTGTTTCGACTGCTCGCGGTACGCGTCGAGATTCGCATCGTGTTCGGTGAACGCCTGCAGCAGCGCACGGCCGCCTGCCTGGCAGTCGAAGTCCGGATAGAAATACCCGGCCTTGCCGAGGAACGGCGAGTTGTGGATCAGCGGATAGTCGCCGTACAGCAGCTCGTAGTACAGGTAGTTCTGCGCGTTCTCCCACGTGTGCGACACCACCGCATCGCCGTATGCGGCCATGAACTCGTACACCGCATAGCGGCTTTCGAACGTCGTGATGCCGTGTTCGACGATGTCGAGGCTCTTCGCGAAGTGGATGAACGTCGTGTGATCCTTCAGGTGGATCGTGTTGCACACGCGCACGAACTCGAGGAATCCCGGATTCGCTCGGTAGGCCTCCTCCGTGACCAGCATCGGGATGATGCTGGTCTTCACCATGCAGATGTTCGGCTCGAACATCGTCACGCGCCAGCGCGGCTTGCCGGGCTGATAACCGAACGTCAGGCCGGCGCCGAGCGTCGCGCGCGCCTTGTCGAACAGCATCGGATGCCAGATGTGCGGGACGATCGTGACGGGCGCGCGCAGGCCGGTCTGGTAATAGTGCAGGCACGAGCGCTCGAACTCGGGAATCGTCCACACCGCATCGTACGGCGCCCCCGAGAACAGGAAGCCCGACGGTTTGTTGAACATCGCGCGTTCGATGTCGATCACGTAGTCGTTGCCGACCCGCATCGTGACGACCTTGCCGCCGCGTTCGCGGAAGGCGCGCAGGTAATCGGCGCCGAACTGCGCGCTCATTTCGATCAGCACGTCGCAGCGTTCCAGCGCTTCGTCCATCGACAGCAGCGGCACGTTCCACTCGCCGAGCATCATCTGCGGATCGGCGACCTGCTCGCCGCCGTTCACCATCACGGCTTCCGCGACGAGCGGCGACTGGCGCAGCAGCAGGATCAGCAGCAGGCAGTTCTGGAAAATGCCGTTTTCCCACAGCGACTGGCCGGCGCCGCGGACGAACAGCGACACGCCGACGACGAGACGCTTGCCCTCGCCGGGCGCTTGACGGGCATTGGAGTCCGACATGCGTATTCTCCGGTTCAGGCGACCAGACGCGAGACGAACGCGTCGAGGTTCGCGGGGTTGTCGATCGAGACCGACTGCAGCAGCCGGCCCGCTTTCGCGCGGTAGTCGTCGAGGCGTTCGTCGTGATGCAGCCACGCTTCGAGCAGTGCGCGGCCGCCGGCGGCCGAGTCGAAGTCCGGGTAGTAATAGCCGGCGTCGCCGAGCAGCGTCGAGTTGTGGATCAGCGGATAGCCGCCGTACAGCACGTCGTAATACAGATAGTTCTGCCCGTTTTCCCAGTGGTGCGACACGACCGCATCCGCGTGACGCGCCATGAAGCCGGGCAGGTCGATGCGCGGCTCGAACGTCGCCTTGTGCTGGCGCACCAGATCGAGGCTGTTCGCGAAGTGCACGAAAGTCGGATGTTCCTTCATGTGCATCGAGTTGACCACGAACATGTGCTGCACCGCATCCGGCCGCGCGCGGTAGAACTCGTCGCACGCGAGCATCGGGTAGTGGCAGGACTTGGCGACCGAGATATTCGGCTCGAGCATCGCGAGGTGCCACGGACGGCGGCCCGGCCGATAGCCGAACGTCGCGCCTTCGCCGGCGAGCGCGGCCACGCGGCGCTCGAGGAAGTACGGCGACCAGATGTGCGGCATCAGGTGGACGGGGGCGCGCAGGATCGTTTGCAGCATCGGGGCGGCGGTCTTGTCGTATTGCGGCAGCAGCCATACTTCGTCGAACGGGGCGCCGTTGAACACGTGTCCCGACGGTTTCCCGAAGATCGGCGTTTCGCACAGACCCGCATAGACGTGCCCGCAGAAGAACGCGGCGGTCTTCTTGCCGAGCGCCTTCATGTGTCTGAGCCATTCGACCGGCAATTGCGCGCCCATTTCGATCACGACGTCGAGTTCGTGCGTGACATCGGAGGGTTTCACGAGCGGGATGTCGAGGCCGTCGAGTTCGAGGCCGGCCGGCAGCGCGTTGGCGTCGCCGCCGTTCAGGAAATAGACGGGGCCGACGCGATCCGAGCGCTTGAGCATCATCGCGAGGAACGCGATGTTCTGGTGAATGCCGTTTTCCCAGATCGCCTGGCCGTCGCGCGCAAACAGCGAGATGCCGACCGCCGGCCGTTGCTTGCGGGTGCCGCCCGCGGCGGCTTCATTGATGTCCGTCACCGGTTGGTTTCCTCTGCGGCGTCGTGCGTCCGGGCATCGCGTCGAGCGTCTGGCCCGGAAGCGGCGCGCCGTGGATTGTCATGGTTGGATTCGCGCCGGAGCGCCGCGGCGGGCGAATCGGGCGACGTGATTCGCGAGGGCGGCAGCCGGATTCCGGCGTGTCGCCGGGCACGCCTGGCACGGCGCGCGAGCCGGGCAGGCTGCACCGGCGACTGTCTGCGGCGATTGTGGCATGGAAACCGCCGGTTTTGGCAGGACGTGACGAACTTTGACATAGCCGCCGGCCAACGGGAACGGGCGCCGGCGAAGCGGCGCCCGGTTGTCCGGCGGAATTCCGGCGCGGCACGGGCGGCCTGCCGGAGGGGGCGGCCACAGGCGCGGCCGCCGGTGGCTCAGTGCTGCAGCCGGATTTCGACGCGGCGGTTGCTGGCGCGGCCTTCCGGCGTGTCGTTCGACGCGACCGGATCGGCCTTGCCGCGGCCTGAAACCGTGATCGAGTCAGTCTTCAGACCGTGCGCCTTCAGGTACGCGGCGACGGACTCGGCGCGGCGTTTCGACAGCGCGAGGTTGTAGTCGTCGCTGCCCACCGAATCCGTAAAGCCGGTGACCGTCACTTGAGAGTACGTATGGTCGGCGCGCTCGCTCAGCAGACGGTCGAGCGATTCGCGCGCGGTCGGCGTGAGCGTCGCGTGGTCGGTGGCGAACAGCGCGTCGCCCGACAGGTTCACCTGTTCGACGATCGCGGCGGCCGGTGCGGCGGCCGAGGCCGCTTCGGCGGGCGCCGCGCCGCACTGGAAGACCAGCGTCGCGGGATCGGATTTGTCGCGCAGCGCGCGGGCCGAGTCGACGGCGCGCACGGGCTGGTCGCCGCAGATCTTGCGGGCGGCCTTCATGCAGGTCTGCGGGCCCGACAGCAGGCCGTGGCAGTCGACCTGGAAGGTGCGCACGCCATCGCGCGGCTGCAGTTCGGAGGCGCTGAAGGTCGGGCCGGATGCGGTCGAGCACGCGGCGAGGGCCGTTGCGGAAAGCGCGAGCGCAAGAGCGAGTTTGTTCACGGTGACGTCCTTAAAGCTTGGGTTGACCGAGGCCCGCCACGCGGCGCGCGGCGGGCTCGTCCTGCTGTCGGAGCCGCGGGCCGTCCGGCTGGCGAGCCGGACGGCCGGGCGGCGCGACGCGTTACTTCCACTGGTACAGCATGCCGGCGCCGATCACCTTCTGACCGCCGCTGAAACCGCCGTTGATCGACGCCTTCAGGTTCTCCGTGATGCGCGCCTGCATGTTGACCGCCATGGCCTTCTGGCCGAGGAAGGTCGACGTGCCCACGCCCATCCCGAAGTTGGCGTCGCGATCGAGCTGCGGGATCGATGCCATCGCGCCGACGGCCGCGATACCCTGCTTCGCCATCTGGTCGGTCTGCTGCAGTTGCGAACCCAGCGAGTTGATCTGCGCCTGCTGGCCCGACAGTGCCGTCGACAGCGTCGTCTGCACCTGCGTCAGCTGGTTCACGTTCACCGCGTCGGTGCCTTGCGTACCCGGCGCGACGTTGATGATCTGGCGCTGCTCCGTGTCGTTGCCGACCGAGACGACATTCGAGCGGTTGCTGTTGGTCGAATTCGCACCGATCGCCACCGAGTTCGAGCCGGCGGTGACGGTCGGAACGTCGGTGCCCTTGCCGTTCATGTCGGCTGCGATGCCGTTGTTGTTCGCCGCACGCGTCTGGTTGTTGTTGATCGACGTCGACAACTGGTTCAACTGGTTGTTGATGTTCGTCACGCCGGTCGACAGCGAGGCCACGTTGCTGTTCGTCGTGCTCAGGCCGGTGGACAGCGAACCGATGCCCGTCGAGGTCGACGTCGACAGCGAGTTGACGTTGCTGTTCGTCGTGCTCAGGCCCGTCGACAGCGAGTTGATCGCGGTCGACGTCGACGTGGACAGCGACGACACCGAGCTGTTCGTCGCGCTCAGGCCGGTCGACAGCGAGTTGATGCCGGTCGACAGCGACGCGACGTTCGACGCGGTGGACGTGGACAGCGTGTTGATCGCGGTGTTCGTCGCGTTCAGCTGGCTGCCGTTGATCGCGTCCGTGCTGCTGGCCGAGATCCGGCCGGCGGCGACGTTCGTGATCTGGCGTTCCTGGCCCGGTGCGCCGACGCTCAGCGGACCGACCGGCGAGCTGCCCGCGAAGAAGTACGTCACGCCGCCGATCACGGCGCTGGACGTACCGACGGCGGGAGCCGTGACCGAGTTCATGCCGATCGCGACGGAGTTCGCCACGTTGGCCGTTGCGCCCGACCCGAAGGCCAGTGCGCCTGCGCCGCTTGCCGTTGCACCCGAGCCGAAGGCCTGTGCGTTGGCCGCGCTGGCTACCGACCCGTTGCCGAGTGCGATCGTGTTGTCCGCGGTGGCCTGGTTCGAGCTGCCGAGGGCGAGCGCGCTGGCGCCGTTTGCCGTGTTCGCGTTGCCGAGCGCCACTGCGCCGTTGCCGGTCGCCGTGTCGTTTGCGCCCATTGCCACTGCGCCGGTACCCGTCGCGATGCTCGGGTCGCCGATCGCGACTGCACCGTCGCCGGACGCGGTGTTGCCGGAGCCGATCGATACGGCCTTGCCGCCCGTTGCCGATGCGTTCTGGCCGATTGCGACCGCGCCTGCCGTCTGCGCGTTCGAGCCGTCGCCGACTGCCACGCTGCTGGCGCCCGCTGCGCTGGCGTTCACGCCGGCAGCGAGGGCGTTGGTGCCCGTTGCGCCGTCGTTGTTGTAGTTGCTTTGCTGCACGCCGTTGTCGTTGACGCTGTAGTAGTGCGTCTTCGCGGCGTTGATCGCGGTCGAGGTCGAGGTGGACAGCGACGACACCGAGCTGTTCGTGCTGCTCAGGCCGGTGGACAGCGAGCCGATGCCGGTCGACGTCGAGGTCGACAGCGACACGATTGTGCTGTCCGTGCTGCTCAGGCCAGTGGACAGCGAGCTGATGCCCGTCGATGTCGAGGTGGACAGGGACGTGATCGAGCTGGTGGCCGACGAGAGGCCCGTCGAGGTCGAGGTCGACAGCGACGAGATCGAGCTGGTGGCCGACGAGAGGCCGGTCGAGGTCGAGGTCGACAGCGACGAGATCGAGCTGGTGGCCGACGAGAGGCCGGTCGAGGTCGAGGTCGACAGCGACGTGACCGCGCTGTTGGTCGAGCTCAAACCGGTCGACAGCGAGGTGATGCCAGTCGAGGTCGAGGTCGACAGCGACGTGATCGAGCTGTTGGCCGACGAGAGGCCGGTCGACGTCGAGGTGGACAACGACGTGATCGAGCTATTGGCCGACGACAAGCCGGTCGAGGTCGACGTCGACAGCGAGGTGATCGAGCTGTTGGCCGACGACAGGCCGGTCGAAGTCGAAGTCGACAGCGAGGTGATCGAGCTGTTTGCCGACGAGAGGCCGGTCGACGTCGAGGTGGACAACGACGTGATCGAGCTATTTGCCGACGACAGGCCCGTCGAGGTCGAAGTCGACAGCGACGTGATCGAGCTATTTGCCGACGACAGACCCGTCGAGGTCGACGTGGACAGCGAGGTGATCGAGCTGTTGGCCGACGACAGGCCGGTCGACGTGGAAGTCGACAGCGAGGTGATCGAGCTATTTGCCGACGAGAGGCCGGTCGAAGTCGAGGTCGACAGGGACGTGATCGAGCTATTGGCCGACGACAAGCCGGTCGAGGTCGACGTCGACAGCGACGTGATCGAGCTGTTGGCCGACGACAGACCCGTCGAAGTGGAGGTCGACAGCGAGGTGATCGAGCTATTTGCCGACGACAAGCCGGTCGAAGTCGAGGTCGACAGGGACGTGATCGAGCTGTTGGCCGAGGACAGACCCGTCGAAGTCGAGGTGGACAGCGAGGTGATCGAGCTGTTCGCCGAGGACAGACCCGTCGAGGTCGACGTGGACAGCGAGGTGATCGAGCTATTTGCCGACGACAGACCCGTCGAGGTCGACGTGGACAGCGACGTGATCGAGCTATTTGCCGACGACAGACCCGTCGAGGTCGACGTGGACAGCGAGGTGATCGAGCTGTTAGCCGACGACAGGCCGGTCGAGGTCGAAGTCGACAGCGACGTGATCGAGCTGTTTGCCGACGACAGACCTGTCGAGGTCGAAGTCGACAGCGAGGTGATCGAGCTGTTAGCCGACGACAGGCCGGTCGAAGTCGAAGTCGACAGCGAGGTGATCGAGCTGTTAGCCGACGACAGGCCGGTCGAAGTCGAAGTCGACAGCGAGGTGATCGAGCTGTTAGCCGACGACAGACCCGTCGAGGTCGAGGTCGACAGCGACGTGATCGAGCTGTTAGCCGACGACAGACCCGTCGAGGTCGAGGTCGACAGCGACGTGATCGAGCTATTCGCCGACGAGAGGCCGGTCGAAGTCGAAGTCGACAGCGAGGTGATCGAGCTGTTGGCCGACGACAGACCCGTCGAAGTCGAGGTCGACAACGACGTGATCGAGCTGTTAGCCGACGACAGGCCGGTCGAAGTCGACGTCGACAGCGAGGTGATCGAGCTGTTAGCCGACGACAGACCGGTCGAGGTCGAGGTCGACAGGGACGTGATCGAGCTGTTTGCCGACGACAGACCCGTCGAAGTCGAGGTCGACAGGGACGTGATCGAGCTATTCGCCGACGAGAGGCCGGTCGAAGTCGAGGTCGACAACGACGTGATCGAGCTGTTAGCCGACGACAGGCCGGTCGAAGTCGAAGTCGACAGCGAGGTGATCGAGCTGTTAGCCGACGACAGACCGGTCGAGGTCGAGGTCGACAGCGAGGTGATCGAGCTGTTAGCCGACGACAGGCCGGTCGAGGTCGAAGTCGACAGCGACGTGATCGAGCTGTTTGCCGACGACAGACCTGTCGAGGTCGAAGTCGACAGCGAGGTGATCGAGCTGTTAGCCGACGACAGGCCGGTCGAAGTCGAAGTCGACAGCGAGGTGATCGAGCTGTTAGCCGACGACAGGCCGGTCGAAGTCGAAGTCGACAGCGAGGTGATCGAGCTGTTAGCCGACGACAGGCCGGTCGAAGTCGAAGTCGACAGCGAGGTGATCGAGCTGTTAGCCGACGACAGACCCGTCGAGGTCGAGGTCGACAGCGACGTGATCGAGCTGTTAGCCGACGACAGACCCGTCGAGGTCGAGGTCGACAGCGACGTGATCGAGCTATTCGCCGACGAGAGGCCGGTCGAAGTCGAAGTCGACAGCGAGGTGATCGAGCTGTTGGCCGACGACAGACCCGTCGAAGTCGAGGTCGACAACGACGTGATCGAGCTGTTAGCCGACGACAGGCCGGTCGAAGTCGACGTCGACAGCGAGGTGATCGAGCTGTTAGCCGACGACAGACCGGTCGAGGTCGAGGTCGACAGGGACGTGATCGAGCTGTTTGCCGACGACAGACCCGTCGAAGTCGAGGTCGACAGGGACGTGATCGAGCTATTCGCCGACGAGAGGCCGGTCGAAGTCGAGGTCGACAACGACGTGATCGAGCTGTTAGCCGACGACAGGCCGGTCGAAGTCGAAGTCGACAGCGAGGTGATCGAGCTGTTAGCCGACGACAGACCGGTCGAGGTCGAGGTCGACAGCGAGGTGATCGAGCTGTTAGCCGACGACAGGCCGGTCGAGGTCGAAGTCGACAGCGACGTGATCGAGCTGTTTGCCGACGACAGACCTGTCGAGGTCGAAGTCGACAGCGAGGTGATCGAGCTGTTAGCCGACGACAGGCCGGTCGAAGTCGAAGTCGACAGCGAGGTGATCGAGCTGTTAGCCGACGACAGGCCGGTCGAAGTCGAAGTCGACAGCGAGGTGATCGAGCTGTTAGCCGACGACAGACCCGTCGAGGTCGAGGTCGACAGCGACGTGATCGAGCTATTTGCCGACGACAGGCCGGTCGACGTGGAAGTCGACAGGGACGTGATCGAGCTGTTGGCCGACGACAGGCCGGTCGACGTGGAAGTCGACAACGACGTGATCGAGCTGTTAGCCGACGAGAGGCCCGTCGAGGTCGACGTGGACAGCGAGGTGATCGAGCTATTTGCCGACGACAGGCCCGTCGACGTGGAAGTCGACAGTGAGGTGATCGAGCTATTTGCCGACGAGAGACCGGTCGAGGTCGAAGTCGACAACGAGGTGATCGAGCTGTTAGCCGACGAGAGGCCCGTCGAGGTCGACGTGGACAGCGAGGTGATTGAGCTGTTTGCCGACGACAGGCCCGTCGACGTGGAAGTCGACAGCGACGTGATCGAGCTATTCGCCGACGAGAGGCCGGTCGAAGTCGAGGTCGACAACGACGTGATCGAGCTATTCGCCGACGAGAGACCCGTCGAAGTCGAGGTCGACAGCGACGAAATGGCGCTGGTCGCGGTACCGACCTGCTGGGCGACCGAATAAAGCTGGCTGCCGTTGATCGCGTCGGTGCTGGTCGCGGTTACCTGGCCTGCGGCAAGGTTGGTGCCTTGTCGTTCCTTGCCGACATCACCGAAGCTGACGGTGCCGTTCGGATTGGCGCCGGCGAATCCGCCAAACGTCACTCCGTTGACGGTTGCGCTGCTCGTGGGGGTTGCCGCGGCGGTCTTCGAGTTGGCACCGAGCGCGACGGAGTTGTTCGTGCTGGCGACAGCACCGCTGCCGATGGCGACGGCGTCGGTGCCGGTCGCGGTGCTGTCGGCGCCGGTCGAGTTCGCGTGGAAGTACTTGATGCCCTGGCTGTTGATGTTGTTGATCGCCGAGCCGACGCTGTTGGCGGTCGACGTCGTGCCATTCGCGTTGTAGGTCGTATATGCCGGCGCGGAGACCGTGCCGGTCGTCGGGTCGTACGTGGAGCCGCCGCCGAGTGCCGATGCGGTGCTCGTGCCCAGGTTGTTCGTCTTCGTCGTGACCGAGCTCAGGCCGGTGGACAGCGAGCCGATCGAGCTGGTGGCCGACGAGAGGCCGGTCGACGTGGAAGTCGACAGCGACGTGATCGAGCTGTTCGCGGACGACAGACCCGTCGAGGTCGAAGTCGACAGCGACGTGATGGAGCTATTCGCGGACGACAGACCCGTCGAGGTCGAAGTCGACAGCGACGTGATGGAGCTATTAGCCGACGACAAACCGGTCGAAGCCGACGTCGAAAGCGAGGTGACCGAGCTGTTGGTCGAGCTCAGGCCGGTGGACAGCGAGCCGATCGAGCTGGTTGCCGACGAGAGGCCGGTCGACGTGGAGGTCGACAGCGACGTGATCGAGCTATTAGCCGACGACAGACCCGTCGAAGCCGACGTCGAAAGCGAGGTGACCGAGCTGTTGGTCGAGCTCAGGCCGGTCGACAGCGAGCCGATCGAGCTGGTGGCGGACGAGAGGCCGGTCGACGTGGAAGTCGACAGCGACGTGATCGAGCTATTAGCCGACGACAGACCCGTCGAAGCCGACGTCGAAAGCGAGGTGACCGAGCTGTTGGTCGAGCTCAGGCCGGTGGACAGCGAGCCGATCGAGCTGGTGGCCGACGAGAGGCCGGTCGACGTGGAAGTCGACAACGAAGTGATCGAGCTATTAGCCGACGACAAACCGGTCGAAGCCGACGTCGAAAGCGAGGTGACCGAGCTGTTGGTCGAGCTCAAACCGGTGGACAGCGAGCCGATCGAGCTGGTGGCCGACGAGAGGCCGGTCGACGTGGAAGTCGACAGCGACGTGATCGAGCTATTAGCCGACGACAAACCAGTCGAAGCCGATGTCGAAAGCGAAGTGACCGAGCTGTTGGTCGAGCTCAGGCCGGTGGACAGCGAGCCGATCGAGCTGGTGGCCGACGAGAGGCCGGTCGACGTGGAAGTGGACAGCGACCTGACCGAGCTATTGGCCGACGACAGACCCGTCGAAGCCGACGTGGACAGCGAGGTGACCGAGCTGTTGGTCGAGCTCAGGCCGGTGGACAGCGAGCCGATCGAGCTGGTTGCCGACGAGAGGCCCGTCGACGTGGAGGTCGACAGCGAGCCGATCGAGCTGTTGGCCGACGAGAGGCCCGTCGACGCCGAGGTCGACAGGCTTGCGATGCTCGACGTCGTCGTACTCGCGACCGAGTAGAGCTGGCTGCCGTTGATCGCATCGGTGCTGGTGGCGCTGACGAGGCCGGCTGCGACGTTCTGGATACGGCGTTCCGAGCCGACCTTGCCGACGCTGACGATACCGGCGGACGAGCTTGCGCCGGCATAGGTGCCGAACGTTTGGCTACCGATCGTCGTGCTGCTTACGCTGCCGGTACCGCCGGTTGTACCCGATGCGGTGCCGCTGGCGGTGGCGCCGGAGCCGATTGCGACCGAATTGGCGACGGTGGAGGTGGCGCCCGAACCCAGCGCGATCGAGCTGCCGCCCGACGCGGTTGCGCCGTTGCCGAGTGCGATGTCGTTCGCGGTAGTCAGCGAGCCGCTGACCCCAGCGACGGCGTTCGTGCCCTGTGCAATCGAGTTGTTTCCGTATGCCTTGGCGGTCGTACCCAGCGCGACTGCGCTGTTGGCTGCCGCCGTTGCGCCGGCGCCCAGCGCCATGCCGGCATCGATCACCGAGCTCGAATTGTCGACCGTTGCGCCGACGCCGAGTGCAACCGCACGCGTCGTGTTGTTCGACGTCGTGGCCAACGCACCGACCGCGACGCTGCTGTTCTGCTGCAGATAGCCGTTCTGGTCGGCCGATGCGCCCGTACCGAGCGCGAAGCTTTGACCATAGCTCGTCGCGCCATTGCCGATCGCGATCGAGTTGATGTCCTGAGAGCCGCCCGTGGTCTTGGCACCCGTGCCGATGGCGATCGAACCGTCGGCTGCCGTTGCGGCATTGGCGCCCAGCGCTACGGATCCGACACCGCCTGCTGACGTGTTATAGCCAAGCGCGGTGCTCGACTGACCCGACGCGGTTGCCTGGAGGCCCGCAGCGAGCCCCCACTGAGCCGCATTTGAACCCATGCCGATGGCGACCGCTCCGGCGCCGGAAGCCGTCGTGAACGACCCGAACAGGGTCACCCCGGACAGGTTGTTGCCGTTGGCGCTACAGCCTGCGACGGAAGACCAGCCGCCGGTGCCGTCCTGAGGGTTGCTCCCCGCTGCATAGGTGCGCACACCGTCCGGGCCCGTACCGCTGCCGAAGCCACAATTGGCTCCGCCATTGCCTCCGCTGAACGAGTAGGTCCCCGCGTAGGCCGCGTGCCCAGCGCCAACCAGCAACAGGCTGACGAGCAATTTGACCGATGCAGAGCGTTTGCTCTTGCCCCGTGCCGAGTCGAGTTCAGATGCCGCGACCCAGGCGCCAAGGGCTTCGTTCCAGATCGAGCGGTATGTGCGGTTCATGTCCTGCTACCTCCAAATGTGCACGCCACACACCGGTCTCTTTTGTTAGAGGAATACTCCGTGCGCTCGCGCGAATCTCAAAATTGATGGGCGGAGTTTATTGGAGGTGAATTTTATAGATTGATAAAAAGTGATAAATAAGGGGTTTTGAAAGTTAAAAGATGGTTAATACATCGTGTTTTGATGTATCTATCGAGAATGATTTTGAAAGATGTAAGAATGTGTCGTGTAGGGTTTGAATTTTTCGGGGGAATTCTTGATTTTTATATATAAATCAATGACTTATTGTTGTTTTGTGCGCTAGGTGACATGCGTTTTCGTCTCAAAAGTAAGACAAATGAAATAGCAAACGTTTGCGCGCGCCTCGATTCTTTCATCATTGTAATGTCAAATGGCGTCTTGATTGATAATGTGTTCATGGTTTTGTTGATTTATTGGGTTTCGATTTTGTATCTGGTTTGTTTCTGTTTTTATTGATTATCTATAAATCAATTAAATCTGAAATTCAGGATGTTGGACTGTGCTGATCTGCGCATTTCGCCAAGCGCAGTTGCCCGCGTGACGGGCGTTCCGGGCCGGTTGGCTCGTCGAATTTGTAAAAAAGTGCTACAGAGCGACAGATGGATTATCGGCATCCAGATATAGGATTTGTCCTATTGACGATATCGGTGATATCGGTGCTGCGACGGAATTGGGGCGCACGCCGGGCCGCCGAGGGCGCGGCTTCGGGACGGATGTCCCGCGCGATGCCGACGGGTTGTCAAAGACGAGGGGCGGCGGCCGGGGCCAGGCGCCCGAAATGTCAGATTCTGGGTGCGGCAATGTGTCCGCTACGCCGAGGGGGCGTCGGCGTGGCGGAGGGAAAAGGGGGCGGATCGATCGTGTCGGGCGTGTCGCATCCGGCCCACGAATGTGGGCCGAACCGGCCGCTTGCCGCATGGATTGCGGCAACGCCCGACCTTACTTCCTGAGAAACCGCAGCGCGAGCCGGGCCATCCGCGGCACGAACATCGGGCGCAGCAGGCGCCTGTCGTACCCGGCCATCCGCCGGTCGTTCTCCACGAGACACAGCTCGATCAGCTCGCGCGGGTTCAGCGCGTCGCCGAGGTCGGCGGTGCCGGTTGCCGGAAAATTCGCGTCGCGCGCAGCGCCATCGGCATCGATGCCGCGCGCGATGTTCATGCGGTCGCGGATCAGTTGCACCCACACGGCCGCGACGCGGGCGAAGAACCACGGCCGGCGCCACCACGGCATGGTGCGCCAGTACCACGCGTACCAGTTCGCGAAGAACAGGATGTGGCGGCCTTCTTCCTGGATCACGGGCTCGAAGGTGTCGACGAGTTCGGGCGGGAAATAGCCGGAGCGCTGCGCGGAGCGGAACAGGCCGAACGCGAAGAAGCTGTCGATGCATTCGCTGAAGCCCGTCATCATCCACGACCATTCGGGATCGGCCGGCGCCGGGTAGGCCGGCTCGGGCGCGAGCCGGATGCCGTATGCCTCGACGAGCTTCGACAGTACGACCTTGTGGCGCGCTTCCTCGCCGCCGTCCATCTCGAGCGCGCGGCGCAGCAGCGGATCGTCGACTGTTGCCGCGTAGGTTGCCACGCGGATCGACGCGCGGCCTTCGGTCTGTACCGCGATGTCCCAGATCGGCAGCGACGTGAGCCGCCTGAGTTCATCCGGCTTGAGCGCCGGCCAGTCGATCACGGCCGGTTTGTACGGGTTGTGTGTGTCGAGCAGCATGCGGCAGAACATCTGCATGTGCGCATCGGAACCGATCCGGACCGGACCTTGCCTCTCGAAGGTCCAGTTGCGCATTGCGTGATCTGCGGCTGCATGCTCTTCCTGCAGCGTGTCACTCATGGCTGTTGTTGTGCGATTACGGGTCGAAAGATTTTTGCATAGCTTCCGTAATCACGTATTTTCGAGCGGCCATGTGCGCGCCGGCCCCGCGCGCGTCACGCGTTCGTGTCGACCCAGAGGCGGCCCCAGCGCGACGCGTAGGCGAGCGCGTGTTCCTCTTCGAAGAAGAAATCGATCGCGTCGAACGACACGGAGCGCGGCGACGGCCCGCCGCTTGCCCGTTCGATCGTCAGGTTGGCGGCGAACAGCCCGTTCGGCAACCGGGCGGCGGCGGGGGCGACTTCATAGCCCTTGTAGCGGATCGTACGGTTCATGGCGTGCACGGAGAGAGTTCGGACTTTCAGCGTACGAAAACCTGCCGGCGACGTGAACCAATCTTTCGGCCAATGCTAATCACGCGGCAGGCTGAATCGTTATCGGGGCGGTACGCAGGGGAGGGGCGACGCGGGGGAGGCGACGGCGTGCATGGTCCGGCGCCGCGCATCCGAAGACGTGCCGCGCGCGCCCGTCGAACCTCGTCGAGCGGGGGCGCGCGGCGCAATGCAGGGGGATTACTGGTTGGCGACCTTCAGCACGGGCGCGAGCGCATCGACCGATGCCGCATGCGAGGTCGCGCGATGCGACGCGAACGCGAGCGCGAATTCGGCGGCTTGCGCGCCGACCGTCTCGAGTTGCGCGACGACCTTCGGATCCGAGCAGCTGTCGGCGCTTTCGAAGCGCGTTTCCAGCGTGTTCACGGTTGCGCCGAACGGCGTCGGCCAGCCGCGCAGTGCATGAACGATCGACCGCAGCGACGTCAGCACCGTGCCGGCCGCCTGCCAGCCGTAGGCAGTGACGATCAGGCCGACTGCGCGGCCGTCGAGATACGGGCGTTCGTCCGCGCGCAGTTCCTCGAGCGTGTCGAGCGCGTTCTTCACGAGACCGGAGACGCCGCCGTGATAGCCCGGTGTCGCGATGATGATCGCGTCGGCCTGGCGCACGGCGTCGATCAGCTCGTGTTGCGCGTCGGTCAGCGTTTTGTGTTCGGGAGCGTAGTGCGGCAGCGTATGCAGGAACGGGCCGTCGAACAGGCGCGTACGGGCGCCGGCGGCCTGCGCGCCGCGCAGTGCGAACGACAGCGCGCGTTCGGTCGACGACGCGGCTCGGGTGGTACCGCCGATGCCGACGACGAACGGGCGGCGGTGTTGATCGAATGCAGTCAAGGGGCGCTCCTCGGGGATGGCTTGCCCGGCTAAGCACAGGCTTAAAACCAGATGGTAACGACCCTGTCGCCACTCTGAAAACGACTTTTCGTTCTATCGATATGCCGCGCGGCGGGGGCGACCGTGTGTGCGACCCCGCAGATCGATAGCAGAAATGCTTGGTTGGGACGGTACGCTGCGGTCGATAAGATGGGCCCGTCTCCTCCATGATGTCTCTACTGACATGGGTTGGCCCCGCCGCGCGGATGCAGGCGGGGCTTTTTTTCGTCCAGGCCAGGAAAAAGGGTGCGATGCCCCGGGCTGTCGCCCGTTATGCGAACACCGGCCGGAAGAAGCTGCGCTCGTAGCTGACGATGCACCGCGTTTCCTCCGCGTAACGGAACGCGGCCTGGCAGGCCGGATCGTCTTTCGAGCGCTCGCGATAGCGCTCGTATTCGGCGAGGCTCGGGAACGAGAACATCGCGAGCGCGATGTTGCTCGCGCCTTCGGACGGCAGGAAGTAGCCATGATGCGTGCCGCCGAACTGCTCGACGAGCGGAATCCACATCTTGCCGTAGGTTTCGAACTCGGCGAGCTTGTACGGATCGATGACGTAGCGGAGGTAGCAGGTAATCATGTGCACTCGCAATGCGGTGAGGGAGCCGCGAGTCTGGAGCGCGTTGCGGCACGTGTCAACGGCGCGCACGCAAGGCGTCGATTCGGTCGTGCGACGCGTTGCTTGCGTGAGCAACGATCGGTGTGCTTTCATGCGTTCGCAATGGCGAGCGCGGCGCGCCGGACGACACCGTCGTCATCGCGTCTGCCACGCCCGTTTCCCCAAACTTTTACGACATTTTTTCTTGCGACGGCGACCGGCGCGCTCATAGACTTCGTGCATCCCAACCACGGAGCATGGCAATGTCGATACCCTGGAACGCGATCGCCGAACGAACCCCTGCCGCGCCGCCTTCCGTGTGCGCCGATCGGGTGATCGTCCGGCGCTTCGATCCGGCAGTCGACAGTTATGCGCAACTCACGCCGATGCTGCATCGTGCGTTCGCGCGGCTCGGCGCGATGGGGCTGAACTGCACGTGCGTCGATCAGGACGAAGACGTTACGCGCCGCCGCGCGGAAGCGGGCGAGTGTTATGTCGCCGTGTGCGGCGGGCGCGTGATCGGCACGGCGACGCTGTATGCGACCGATCCGTCGTCGGCGTGCTCGCTGTACCGGCGCGAAGGCGTCGCGAGCGTGCGCCAGGTGGCCGTGGACCCCGAGTGCCAGAGCCGCGGGATCGGCGCGTTGCTGCTGTCGTTCGCCGAGCAGTGGGCCGCGTTGCGCGGCTATACGCTGCTCGCGCTCGATACGCCGCATCCGGCTGCGCACCTGCTGGCATTCTACGGCGCGCAGGGCTTCGAGGTGGTCGACGTGATGCGCTTTGCCGGCAAGCGCTACGAGAGCGCGATCCTCTGCAAGCGCCCCGTCGCGCGTATCTCGCGCCGCGTGTCGCCGGCGTCGCGGCTGGCGGCACGTGTCGCGGCCGTACGGCGTCTTGCGTATGCATTGCCGTCGCGCGTGGCCGCAGTGGCGCGGCGCGACCTCCGTGTGCGCCGCGGTGCCGGATGGGCGGCACGACGCGCGGCCGGCGCCGCAAGTTGCCGCTCGTCGCCGTGGCGGCCGCGTCAGCACGGGCGCTACACGTTCGGCTGAACGACGGGCGCCCGGTTCCTTTCCAGCTTTTGCCGCGTAGACATCGCGTGAGCGGAGTGTGGCGCTCCCGCTCGTGTACGGCCCTCGAGACACCCCCGCCGCATCGCGGCGAAACGGATGTTTACGCGCTTTTTATGCCCTGACGTGATCCTTTGCCGCGATCTTCACGCGAATCTTCATAAGATGGTTGCGTGGAAACGGAAGCCGCACGTGCGAATGCGTGCAGGCAGCCGGCTCGCCTGACCGATGCCGGCTGCCACCGCACCGCCGCGCCGGCAAAAGGAAAACCGCCATGTCTCTCGATCATGTGACAGGCCCGCGTCCCGAGCAGCGGGGCCATCCGCGCACCGCTGCGCGCTCGATGTTCGATCCCGCGCTCGTGCGTCCGGCGATCGCCGACGCGTTCAGGAAGCTCACGCCGCGCACGCAGTTCCGCAACCCGGTGATGTTCTGCGTGTACGTCGGCAGCATCCTGACGACGCTCCTGTGGATCGCGGCGCTCGCCGGCCAGGCCGAGGCGCCCGCCGGTTTCATCGTCGCGATCGCGCTGTGGCTGTGGTTCACCGTGCTGTTCGCGAACTTCGCCGAAGCGCTCGCCGAAGGGCGCTCGAAGGCGCAGGCCGCGTCGCTGCGCAGTGCGAAACACAACGTGGTCGCGAAGAAGCTTTCGGCGCCGCGTGCGAAGGCCGCCGTCGAGGTGATGGCGTCGACCGACCTGCGCCGTGGCGACGTCGTGCTGGTCGAGACCGGCGACGTGATCCCGGCGGACGGCGACGTGATCGAAGGTGTCGCGTCGGTCGACGAATCGGCGATCACGGGCGAATCCGCACCGGTGATCCGCGAATCGGGCGGCGATTTTTCGTCGGTGACGGGCGGCACGCGCGTGCTTTCGGACTGGATCGTCGTGCGGGTCGCCGTCAATCCGGGCGAGGCATTCCTCGACCGGATGATCGCGATGGTCGAAGGCGCGAAGCGCAAGAAAACGCCGAACGAGATCGCGCTGACGATCCTGCTCGTCGCGCTGACGATCGTGATGCTGCTGGCCACCGCAACGCTGCTGCCGTTCTCGATGTTCTCGGTCGAGGCGATGAAGGCCGGCCACGTGGTGACGATCACCGCGCTCGTCGCGCTGCTCGTGTGCCTGATCCCGACGACGATCGGCGGCCTGTTGTCCGCGATCGGCGTGGCCGGGATGAGCCGGATGATGCAGGCGAACGTGATCGCGACGTCGGGCCGCGCGGTGGAGGCGGCCGGCGACGTCGACGTGCTGCTGCTCGACAAGACCGGCACGATCACGCTCGGCAACCGCCAGGCGGCGGCGTTCGTGCCCGCGCCGTTCGTGACCGAGGAGGCGCTGGCCGATGCGGCCCAACTGTCGTCGCTTGCCGACGAAACGCCGGAAGGCCGCAGCATCGTCGTGCTCGCGAAGCAGCGCTTCAATTTGCGCGAGCGCGACATGCAGGCGCTGCGTCCGGTATTCCTGTCGTTCAGCGCACAGACGCGGATGAGCGGCGTCGACCTGTTTCCTGCTGGGGCGTCGCCCGGCGCGCCCGGCCGCGAGATCCGCAAGGGCGCGGCCGACGCAATCGTGCACTACGTCACGTCGCATGGCGGCCGGGTCACGCGCGAGGTCGAGGCGGCCGTGACCGACATCGCGCGCCGCGGCAGCACGCCGCTGGCGGTCGCGGAGCGGCGCGACGGCGTGGCGCGCGTGCTCGGCGTGATCGAGCTGAAGGACATCGTGAAGGGCGGCATCAAGGAGCGCTTCGCGGAACTGCGCAAGATGGGCATCAAGACCGTGATGGTGACGGGCGACAACCGGCTGACGGCCGCGGCGATCGCGGCGGAGGCGGGTGTCGACGACTTCCTCGCGGAAGCGACGCCGGAAACCAAGCTCGCGACGATCCGCGAGCACCAGGCGGCCGGCCGGCTCGTCGCGATGACGGGCGACGGCACCAACGACGCGCCGGCGCTCGCGCAGGCCGACGTGGCCGTGGCGATGAACACCGGCACGCAGGCGGCGAAGGAGGCCGGCAACATGGTCGACCTCGATTCGAACCCGACGAAGCTGATCGAGATCGTCGAGATCGGCAAGCAGATGCTGATGACGCGCGGCTCGCTGACGACTTTCTCGATCGCGAACGACATCGCGAAGTACTTCGCGATCATCCCGGCAGCCTTCGCGACCACCTACCCGCAACTGCGCGTGCTCGACGTGATGCATCTCGCGTCCCCGGCGTCGGCGATCCTGTCGGCGGTGATCTTCAATGCGCTGATCATTGTCGCGCTGATTCCGCTCGCGCTGAAGGGCGTGCGCTATCGTCCGCTCGGCGCGGCGCCATTGCTGCGCAGGAACCTGCTGCTGTACGGCCTCGGCGGCGTGCTGCTGCCGTTCCCGTTCATCAAGCTGATCGACGTGGTGCTGGTTGCATGCGGATGGGCGTGAACAGGGTGACGCGCGGAGGCATGACCGCATGAGCGAGCCGACCGTCGTCATCGCGATCGTCGACGAAGACAGGTTCATCCGGCATTTCGTCCGCGTCGCGCTGAAGGCCGAACGCATGCACGTGTACGAGGCCGCGACCGGCGCCGCAGGCGTGGCTGTCGTGACCGCCCGTCCCCCCGACCTGATCGTCGCGGATACGAACCTGCACGATCTCGGTGGCGCCGAACTGATCCGTGCGCTGCGCGCGTGCTCGGATGCGCCGTTGATCGTGCTGTCGGCGCGGAGCGCGGAATGCGACAAGGTGGCCGCGCTCGACGCTGGCGCGGACGACTATCTGACCAAGCCGTTCGGCGTGGCCGAGTTGATCGCTTGGATGCGTGCGCACCTGCGGCGGCAGGCCGGCGGCGGGCGCATCGATGCGGTGCGCGTGCGCCTCGGCGACGTGATCGTCGATCTCGGCGATCGCCAGGTGGTGCGCGGCGGCGAACGCGTGCATCTGAGCCCGGTCGAATACCGGCTGCTGGCTGTCCTCGCGCATCACGCGGGACGGCTGCTGACACACGACCGGTTGCTGAGCGAGGTGTGGGGCAAGGCGCACGGCAAGGATGCGCACGACCTGCGCGTGGTTGTCGGCCATCTGCGGCGCAAGCTGGAGTCCGAGCCGCGGCGGCCCGAATACATCGTGACGGAGAGGGGCGTCGGCTACCGGCTTGCCGGCGCCGCGTAACGTGGAGCGGTGTGTTCAGGGGTTTGCGGCCGTCCGCAGTTCGTCGGCCGGCATGCCGCTCGACCGGCGCAACTGCGCATCGAATTGCTGCACACGCAGTGCGACGCGCTGCGCATAGCGCTTCGTACCGCCGTTGTAGCGTACGAGCGCGCTCTCGACGTCGCCGTCTGCATCGTCGAGATAGCCGCGGAAGATCGCTGCGCCGATCCGTACGTTGGTCGCCGGATCGGACAAATCCTTTACATGCGCGACGAGATCGCGATGCGCGGCGGGCAGTACCTGCATCAGTCCGCGCGCACCCGCGACGCTGGTCGCGTGGCGATCGAAGCCCGATTCGACCGCGATGATCGCGAGCAGCAGCGCCGGGGCGAGCCCGTAGCGGTCCGACTCGGTCTGCACCGCGCGGGCGATCGTGCGTGCTTCGGCATACGCGATGTGAAAGCGGTTGCGCAGCGCCGTGACGATCGTGTCGAGGGTGGGAGGCGGTGATGCATCGGGCGTGCTGGCGGCGCCGACCGGTGCCGCCGGCATGTCGTCGGCACGCGCGGGCAGTGTGGCCGATAGCGACAGCGCGATCGGGAAAAGCAACAGAAGCCGCTTCAGTGGCAGGGCCGGGCGCATACGCATGCGTTGTGCCGGCCGGTCATGCGATGAATAGGTTTCCTGCATGTCGTCGCATCGTGGTTCCGATGCGACGACTGTACGCAGTTACGCGTTGCGAGCGTCGAAAGAAACAGGTGTGCCGGATAAACGCCGCATAAAGACGCGGGATGTCACTCGTCGCGGCCGCGCGTGTCGCCGCCGCCTTTCGCGAGCCGCCATGCGATCGTGCCGAGCACGCCCACCGCGACAACCAGCGCGCCCCACAGCACGTAGCGGCGCGTCGCGTCGGTATCGGCTGCCGGCACCGGCGCGACCGCCGATACCGGCAGCGCCGCGCCGACCCGCGCGGGCCGCACTTCGGGCGCCATGCCGACCAGCATCGCATCGCGGCTCACGGCCGACGACACGAGCGACGCATCGCCGACGCCGAGCGTAAACGGCGGCGTGCCGCGCGCGACGAAGGTCAGCGCGGCAGGATGCCAGCCGACCGCGATGGCCGGCTGGCCGCCGCCGAACCCGCCGTTGCGCATGTCGACGACGATCCGCCATGCGCGATCCGTATTCGCCGCGAATTCGAGCGGCGGATTGCGCTGCTCGCCGGCCTTGCCCTGCAGCCGGAACAGCACGGCGCCCGCAACGTCGCGCCACGGCGCCTGTGCATCGGGGCGGCTCTGCAGCGTCGCGCGTGCGACGGTGTTCGGCTGCGGCAGGTCGATGCGTACGCGATCGACCGGATACGCGCCGTCGGTGTCGAACAGATACTCGCCCGGCGCGCTGCCGGCGTGCACACGCACGGCGTCGCGCCACTGGCGCGGCACGGATGCGGTATCGGTCCCGCGACTGTCGCGCGGATGCGTCTCGACGTCGATCGACGCGATCGCGGGCGCGCCGTCGAGCCAGTCCAGCCGCAGGTAGCGCGGCGCCGCGCCTTCGAGCGCGATGCGTTCCTGCACCAGCATGTCGTCGCCGCGGCCGACCTTCAGCAGCTGTGTGCTGCCCAGCGACCGCCAACTGCGCAGGTCGTCGCTCGCTTCGATCGCGACACGCCCCTGGTAGCTGGCGTCACCCACATGCACGAGCAGCGCATCGAGGGTGCCGTCCGCATGCGACAGGTCGACGAGATCGGCGCCGTGCTTCGTGCGCGCCGGTGCGGCGGTCGCCGCGCGCAGCGCGCCGTCCGGGCCGACCGTCACGCCGAGCGGCGCGTTGCCGTTATCGGCGCGGGCGGGCGGCAGCGGAAACCAGTGCACCGGCGTGCGCGCCGGCGGTACGGCGGGCGCGGCCGCGACGGGGGCATCGAGCGAATACGGCACCGGCTCGCCCGCACCGTTGAAGATGCGCACGTCGCCGAGATCGTCGCGCCGGCTCGCCGCATACACGGGCTGCGGCACGGTGAGCTGGTAATACGCGGCGCTGCCGTCGAGGTCGAGCGCGAAGCGTTGCGTGACGCGTCCGGCGTCCGGCGCACCGTCGGCGGCCGCGAACGACGCGAGCAGGCTCAGTCCGAGCAGGGCGGCGAGTCGCGTCATGGCTGGTCGTCCTGTTGCGCGGCGGCCTTCGGCGGCAGCGGCGAGAAATACCCGATCAACAGCAGCAGCACGCCGATGCCGATGAACGACACGATGCGCTCGATCCCGGTCACGTGCGACAGGTCGAACAGGAACAGCTTGACGACCGTCAGCGCGAGCAGGGCGGCGCCGACGAACCACAGCGGGCGCAGTCCGCGGCGCGTGGCCCAGATCGTGATAGCGAGCGCGCAGAGGGTCCAGTACACGGACACCGACGCCTGCACGAGCGTCGATTCGGCCATCGCGCCGAATTCGTACGGCACGCCGGCCCAGTGGTGCAGCGTGCGCAGCAGGATCGCGTTCAGCCACAGGAACGCGGTGGCGCCGGCCGCGCTCAGCAGTTCGACGCGGTACTTGCCGAACGACCAGCCGAGCTTGCGCGCACGCACGAACCACGATGCGGCAAGCGCATAGACGACCACGAGCACGAGATCGAGCGGATTGAAGAGCGGCACGCGCGCCCAGCTTCCGCCGTCCTGCGTGAAGTTTGCGTAGAAGGTCCACACCCACATCACGACGATCAGCGGCAGCGACGCGAACGCACAGATACGGGCGATGCCGTCGCGGCGCGTCAGCCACATCCCGGCGAACGCGAACAGGCTCCAGCCGACCATGAACACCTGCTGGATGTCGAACGACGACAGCACGGTGTCGACGTCGTAACCCAGGTGGAAACGGTGATGCAGCGTGCGCAGCATCAGCACGTTGAACCACAGGAACACGGTCGCGAGCGCCGCATAGTCGACGACGCGCGGATGCCACGCGATGCCGAGCGTTTTCAGGCGGCGCAGCCATACGGCGAATGCAACGAAGACGAGGCACTGCGCGACGTCGAGCGGATTGAGCAGCGGCAGCCAGAAGAGCGGCGCGGCGCTGCCGTCGCTGATCGTGCTGGCGAGGCTCCACAGCCACAGCAGCGCGGCGAGCGGCGCCGCGCCCCACACCTGGTAGGCGCGCGGGAACGCCGCGACGGGCCAGCGCAGGCGCGAGCCGGGGCCCGACACGAGCAGGAGCAGCGCGCCGAAGCCGTACGCCCACGCGCTCCAGCTCCATGCCCCTTCGGGGACGAACGCGCGCAGGCGCCAGAACCCTTCGAGCGACAGCAGCCCGCACAGGGTCCAGAACGTCAGCGTATGCAGCGGCGCGATGATGCCGGCAGCGATCGATGGCACCGTGCCGTTCGCGGTCCCGGCGCCGGCCGTGCCGCGCGACTGGCGCCACAGCAGCGCAAGACCTGCGCCGACGACGATGGGCCACGCGAACGCACCCATGCCGGACAGCGGCGCTTCATGCGCATCGAACGCGCGCAGCGCGAGCAGGGCGAGCACCGGCGCCAGCGCGAGCGCGGGCCATTCGGCGAGCGGCCACGCAAGCCGGCGGCGCGCGACATGCGCGAGCCACGCGGTGCCGGCGGCGAACAGCGCGGTCGTATCGACGACGAAGCGATCGACATGCAGGTCGACGTGACGGCTCGCATAAACGAGGATCTCGTGCAGCCCGCCGCTGACCCACCACAGCAGTCCCCATGCGGCAGCGGCAGCACCGATTTCAGGCATCCACGCGTGCCACGCGCGCGCGTCGTCGCGTCCGTGCAGCCACCAGCCGGTAAACACGCCGGCCAGCGCGATCAGCAGCATCGCGATGTACGGGCTGTTGAGTACGGGCAGCGTGGTGGTGTCGGCCGCCCCGAGGAGGCTGGTGAAGAACGCGCCGGCCGCGGCGACCTGCATCAGCAGACCGAAGCCGAACGGCAGCAGGCGCTTCTGGCGCACGGCGAGCCATACGATGGCCGCGCCTTCGATCGCCCACGCGGCGCTGGTCGTCGGGCCCGAGAATGCGAGCGGTACGGCCAGCGTCGCGAAGATCACCGCGAGCGCGAGCATCGATTCGAACAGCAATCCGAGGCGGTCGCGGCGCCGCGCGAGCCAGGCCGCGACCGCGACGTAGAACGCCGACAGCGCGACCGCGCTCCACGCGAGCCCGAATGGCATGCCCTTCACGAGCGACGCCTGCAGCGCGGTCGCGACGATCGGCGTGCCGAACACGAGCGTGCCGTCGACGTAGTGCCGTAGCGCGAGTTCGCGTTTCACCGCATACAGCAGCGCGATGCCGACATACATCAGGAAGAACAGGATCAGGAACGGCTCGGTGCTCGCGAACAGTGCGGGACGATAGGCCGTCACGCCCCACGCGGAGCCGATCGTGAACGTGAACACGAAGCCGAGCAGGTTCAGCGGGCGCCAGGCCTTGAACCATGCGATCGCGAAGATACCCGCGTTCAGCAGCGCGTAGTAGCTGAACAGCGCGACGTGGTTGCCCTGGCCGGTCGACAGCAGCACCGGCGCGAGAAAGCCGCCTGCGCTGCCCATGAACGCGAGCGGCAGCGCGTTCTGCCGCACCGCGAGGAACGCGCTCAGCGCGCAGACCGCGACCATCAGCGGGAACGCGGCGCCGACGGGCAGCAGCGCGTAAAGCTTGGTCGCGGCGAAGATCGTCAGGTACAGGATGCCGACGCCGCCACCCTGCAGCACGAGGCCGTAAGCGGCGCGTCGCGCGCGCACGCGCCAGCCGATCGCAAGCAGCGCGGCCGCGGCGAGCGCCGTGCCCGCGAGGCGGAATTCGATCGGCAGCATGTTGTTGTCGGCCGCGTACTTGAGCAGGAACGCGACGCCGAAGAACAGCACGATGATCCCGACGCGCACCACCGTGTTGCCGCCCAGCAGCCAGTCGCGCGCGGCGCCGAATGCACGGTCGACGATGCCGGGTTCGCGCGGCGCGGGCGGGGCAGGGCGGGCCGGTGCGGCGGGGGGCGTTGCCGTGGTGTTGACGGGAGCAGGCGCCGGTACCGAGGTGGCGGCCGGTGTGCCTGCCCGTGCAATGGCAGGTTGTGCGGGTTGTACGGGCGGCGTCGGGACGGGCGGCGACGGCGGCGCGGCTGCCGCACCGGCCGACGCCGTTTGCGCGACGCCACCGGCGGTTGCCGCGCCGGCCTTCGCGCCTGCCAACTGGGCGCGCAACGCGTCGAGTTCGCGCGTGAGCGTGTCGACGGTCGCTTCGAGGCGCGCGACGCGATCGGCAAGCGGCAACGGCGTGGGCGTCGGGGTCGCGGACATCGCGAACGCATCGGGCGCGGCTGGCTTGTTCTTGAGCTTGTGCTGCTGCAGCGCGTGACCGATGCAGAACCCGACGGCGGCCCCGAGCAGCGAGCCGTTCGCGGCCGAGAAATCCCCGATCAGGGCGGCGATGCCGCCCACGACGAAACCGATTACGGCGAATGCCCAGTTCAACGCCTTGCTCCCTCTCACTATCGTTATCGTCCATCGATCGCGGATCGCACCGGATCGAGGCGGTTTCAGCACGGCCGGCAGGCGAACCGGCATGCGCGCGCCGTATGGGTGGACCCTCGTGCGAAAGGCCTGCGGCAACGTCGCGATCAGCGTGTTTGCGGGGAATGTATCACAGCGGCCCGTCGCGGATTTCCGGGCTTCGCGCGGTATCGCGGCGTGCGCCGTCCGGTGTCGTCGAACGGCTTTTTGCACGGTCATGCTTTTTACCGGCGAATGCGATACGTGTTTTCGTCTGAGCAGATCGCCGCCGGATCGGACGTGAATTTGTCGGAAAGCGACGTGCGGCCGATGCGCATTGGCGCAAATTCTCGTGCGATGCGCGCCGCGCTGCTGCGCACAAGTCCGACGGGCGACGCCCGCCGTTGCTGGGTGTGCGCGTACTGCGCCGCCGCAATCGGGTGCCGCCGCATGGCGCGGCCCGCCAGGCGGGGCTGGAGCCCGTGTCGTATTTGCGCAAGCGTTTGTCGTAATTCGTCGGCAGGTCGGGGTTTTTTCTGGCAACTATGTAGGCACGCTATGACAAGCGCGAGTCCCCGCTACACGAGGAGAAGGTTTCGATGGATGCCCCCAAGGTCGTGGTCGAAGGTCTGTGCAAGGTGTTTGGAAGCAATCCGCAGCAGGCGCTCGACATGCTCGCCGCCGGCGCGACGAAAGACGATGTGCTCAAGCGCACCGGTCAGGTCGTCGGCGTGCACAACGTCTCCTTCGATGTGCAGGAAGGCGAAATTTTTGTATTGATGGGCCTGTCCGGCTCCGGCAAGTCCACGCTGATCCGCCTCGTGAACCGGCTGGTCGATCCGAGCGCCGGCAAGGTGATGATCGACGGGCTCGACGTCGCGTCGGCACGCCGCTCGGCGCTGACCGCGCTGCGCCGCAAGGACATGAGCATGGTGTTCCAGTCGTTCGCGCTGATGCCGCATCGCACCGTGGTGTCGAATGCCGCATTCGGCCTGGAAGTCGCGGGCATGGGCAAGAAGGAACGCGAACGCCGCGCGATGGAAGTGCTCGAGCAGGTCGGCCTGGCGCCGTTCTCGCACAAGCTGCCGTCCGAGTTGTCGGGCGGCATGCAGCAGCGCGTCGGCCTCGCCCGTGCGCTGGCCGTGAACCCGTCGCTGATGATCATGGACGAGGCGTTCTCCGCGCTCGACCCGCTCAAGCGCCGCGAAATGCAGGATGTGCTGCTGCAACTGCAGAAGGAACAGCGCCGCACGATCATGTTCGTGTCGCACGATCTGGAAGAAGCGCTGCGCATCGGCAACCGCATCGCGATCATGGAGGGTGGCCGCCTCGTGCAGGTCGGCACGCCGCAGGACATCATCGCGAACCCGGCCGACGATTACGTGCGTGCGTTCTTCGACGGCATCGACACCAGCCGCTACCTCACGGCCGGCGACCTGATGCAGACGGGCGCCGTGCCGATCGTGTCGAAGTGCGATGCCGCGAACGTCGCGGCGACGCTGAACGGCAGCGCCGAATACGCGTTCGTGCTCGACGCCGCCCGCAAGATCCGCGGCTTCGTCACGCGCGACGCGATCGGTCAGGACACCCCGTCGGTGCGGCCGATCGAAAGCATCCGGCGCGACGCGTCGCTCGAACATGTCGTCGCGCGTGTGGTCGCCAGCCCGAATGCACTGCCCGTCGTCGACGACGACGGCTGCTACTGCGGCTCGGTCGATCGTGCACTCATCCTGAAGGCCATCACGCGTTCGCGAGGCTCCCATGTCTGAAATGATTCCGCTCGGTACCTGGGTCGACCAGTCCGTTCACTACCTGCTCGACCACGATGCGAAGACGTTCGACGCGATCGGTCAGGCGATCGAAGGTCTCGCGGCATTCGTCGAGCACAGCCTGCAGGCGATCCCGATGTGGCTGATGATGGCGATCTTCATCGGCGTCGGGCTGTGGCGGGTGGGCTGGCGCTTCGCGCTGTTCACCACCGCGTCGTTGCTGCTGATCTTCGCGACGGGTTTCTGGGATCAAACGGTCATCACGCTCGGCCTCACGCTGTCTTCGACGATCATCAGTCTCGTGCTTGGCATTCCGCTCGGCGTCTGGGCCGCGAAGAGCAAGTGGGTTGCCGCGATCGTGCGCCCGATCCTCGACCTGATGCAGACGATGCCGGCCTTCGTCTACCTGATTCCGGCCGCGATGCTGTTCGGTCTCGGCCGCGTGCCGGGGATCCTGTCGACGGTGATCTTCGCGATGCCGCCGGCGGTGCGCCTGACGAGCCTCGGTATCCGCCACGTGAACCGCGAGATCGTCGAAGCCGGCCAGGCGTTCGGCTGCACGCCGTGGCAGCTGCTGTACAAGGTGCAGTTCCCGAATGCGTTGCCGTCGATCATGCAGGGCGTGAACCAGACGATCATGATGGCGCTGTCGATGGTGATCATCGCGTCGATGGTCGGCGCGGGTGGTCTCGGCAACGACGTGCTCGCCAGTATCCAGCGCCTCGACATCGGCCTCGGTTTCGAAAGCGGTCTGTCGGTCGTGCTGCTCGCGATCATTCTCGACCGCATCACCGAAAGCTTCGGCCGCGCGCCGGGCACCGTGAAGGCACCGCTGTTCGCCGGTCTCAAGCAGCTCTTTCGTGTGAAGGCTGCGCCCGCACAGGCGTGACCTCCGGCGGCCGGAGTGCCTCCGGCCGCTCACCCTGAATATAGATAACGACTTCCGCGGCTTCGGCCGCGGGGGTGGCCCCCTGCAACCTCCTCGCCAGGAGACCGATGTGACGTCCGCCGTCGCTGTCGCGCCCGCCGCCTGCGTTTCACCGGTTTCGTCCCTCGCCCATTTCGGCTTCCTGACGCTGCCGAACTTCTCGATGATCGCGTTCTCGAGCGCGGTCGAAGTGCTTCGGATGGCGAATTACGTCGGGCGCGCCGACCACTACAAGTGGTCGATCTACTCGCTCGACGGCGCACCCGCACACGCCAGCAACGGTATCGCGGTGCGGCCCACGCAGGCGCTCGACTACACGAACCTGCCCGACGTGATGATCGTGTGCGGCGGCATCCGTATCCGCGACGTGGTAGACGAGGGCGCGCGCGACACGCTCGCGGCGCTCGCCGAACGCGGGCTGCCGCTCGGCGGCATCTGCACGGGCGCGTACGCGCTGATGTCGAGCGGGCTGCTCGACGGCTATCGCTGTACCGTGCACTGGGAGAACCTGTCGGCGCTGCATTCCGAGTTTCCGCAGGTCGGCTTCGCCGACGAGCTGTTCGTCGTCGACCGCGACCGGCTGACCTGTACCGGCGGCACCGCGCCGCTCGACCTGATGCTGAATCTCGTCGGCATGCGCTTCGGCCAGCAACTGGCCGCGCAGGTGTCCGAGCAGTTCATCCTGGAGCGCATCCGCAGCTCGACCGATACGCAGCCGATTCCGGTGGATGCACGTGTCGGCTTCTCGCGCGCCGAGCTGATCGAGGTCGTGCGGCTGATGGAAGCGAACATCGAGGAGCCGCTGTCGCTCGAGGAACTCGCGCGGCTCGTGCGGCTGTCGCAGCGGCACCTGCAGCGGATGTTCAAGGTGTATTTGAACGTATCGCCGACCCACTATTACCTGACGCTGCGCCTGAAACGCGCGCGCGACCTGCTGCGCACGACCGACGCGTCGATCGCGCGCGTGACGACGGTTTGCGGCTTTCATTCGCCATGTCATTTCAGCAAAGCCTACCGCGCGCAGTTCGGCCACGCGCCGAGCTACGAGCGCCGGTTGCCGGGGCGCTGATCGACGGATGCATCCGGTCCGCGACGTCGCCGGGATCGCGGCGCGCGGCTTCAATAAACGATCCCGCATTCAAGCAAACGACATCACTTTGAGGAGAAGCAAGATGAAGCGCCTATTGATCGCAGCGGTGTGCGGAATCGGGATAACCGCGCCGATGTCGGCCGTTTATGCGGCCGATCCGCCCGTATGCAAGAACGTGCGCTTCGCGGATGTCGGCTGGTCCGACATCGCGGCGACCACGGGTCTCGCGTCGACGATGCTGCAGGGCCTCGGCTACAACCCGACGAAGACGATCGCCTCGGTGCCGATCACGTTCGCCGGGATCAAGAGCAAGCAGATCGACGTGTTCCTCGGCTACTGGTCGCCGACGATGGACCCGATCATCCAGCCGTTCACGAAGGCCGGCACGATCAAGGTGCTCGCGACGCCGAACCTGACCGGCGCGAAATACACGCTGGCGGTGCCCGACTATGTGTACCAGGGCGGCCTGAAGTCGTTCGCGGACATCCAGAAGTACGCGGACAAGCTCAACGGCAAGATCTACGGGATCGAGCCGGGTAACGACGGCAACCAGTTGATCAAGAAGATGATCGACAGCAACCAGTTCGGGCTCGGCAAGTTCAAGCTGGTCGAGTCGAGCGAGGCCGGGATGCTGGTCGAGGTGAACCGGGCGGCGCGCGACAAGCAGTGGATCGTGTTTCTCGGCTGGGAACCGCATCCGATGAACGTGCAGATGAAGATCGATTACCTGACCGGCGGCGACGACGTATTCGGTCCGAACTACGGCGAAGCGAAGGTGCTGACGGCCACGCCGCCCGACTACTCGCAGCGCTGCCCGAACGTCGCGAAGTTCGTGTCGAACCTGCAGTTCACGACGACGATCGAGAACCACGTGATGGTGCCGATCATGAACAAGGAAGACCCGAACAAGGCGGCGGCCGAGTGGCTGAAGGCGAACCCGCAGGCGCTCGACAAGTGGCTCGCCGGCGTGACGACGCTCGACGGCAAGCCGGGTCTGCCGGCGGTGAAGGCCTACCTCGGCGTGCATTGAGCCTGACGCATCGGGCTGTGCGGTTTCGGCCGGAAGCCTGACGTGTTCTCGAGCCGGCGGAAGCGGGATGCCCATCCTGCTTCCGCCGGCTTTTTGCTTGTCGCGTCACGCGCGGCCCGTCGGTGAGCGGACGATGCGCTAGACTGCTCGATCCCGATCGAGGAGGCGGCAATGATCCGCAGTACGTTTGAAGTATCCGGATGGCGGCAGGAAGCTGACAGGCGGCCGAACGGCGCGTCAGCGCGTCGCGACGCAGGCTGCAGCCGGACGATGCCGCATCGCGGCCATTCACGCGCATGAAGCGCATCGAACAAGTCGTGCTCGCCGCCGATCTCGCGGGCACGGTGGTGTTCGCGATCGAGGGCGCGAATGCGGCGATCGGCGCCGGGCTCGACCTGTTCGGCGTGATGGTGTTGTCGCTCGTCGTCGCGCTTGGCGGCGGCGTGATCCGCGACCTGCTGATTGGCGCGCGGCCGCCCAGTGCCGTCAGCGACTGGCGTTATCCGGCGCTCGCGTTCGCGGCCGGGTTGTTCGCGTTCGTCTTTCATGCGCGGGTGGCCGAATTTTCGCCGTCGATGCTCACGACGCTCGATGCGGCCGGCCTCGCGTTGTTTGCGGTCGCGGGTGCGGTGAAGGCGCTCGAATTCCGCGTCCACCCGTTCATCGCGACGCTGATGGGCGCCGTGACCGGTTGCGGCGGCGGCGTCGTGCGCGACGTGCTGCTCGCGCGGATACCGGTCGTGCTGGTCACGGATATCTATGCGAGCGCGGCGCTGCTGGGCGCGGTCGTTGTCGTGTCGTGCAGGCGGCTCGGATGCCCGCCCGTCGGTGCGGCCGTGCTCGGCGGCATCGCGTGCTTTGCGCTGCGGATGGCGGCCGTGCGCTACGGCTGGCAGCTGCCCAAAATCGCCGCCGGCGCGTAAGAAGCCGTTCCAGAAAGATATTTCACGCTGTCGCATCCGCTTGCCGCCCGGCGGGGGATCGGACAGCATCGCGACGATTGAACCGGACCGGACGTCCGTTTCGCGCAGTGCAGCGGATCGCAATCGGGTATGCCTATGTCGCCTCTCGTCGAAGCAATCCTGGGCTGGACCACGCTGGTGCTTGCCGCACTCGGCCTGCTCTGCATGATGATCTGGCCGCTGACGCCGGACCGGTGGGTGTTCGAGGCCGGTTATGCGTGCGTGCCCGACGGTCGAAACCTGATCCTGTCGCCGCGGCGCATGCGCGTCGGTCACTTCGTGTGGTGGTCGTTCGGCTTTGGCCTGAGTGCGTTGGGACTGGCCTGCATGACCGGCGTACCGCTGCTTGCCGGAAGCGTGACCGGCGACGAATTGCAAGCATGGTACGAATGGCTCGGGCTCGGCGTCTTCGGTGTGTTCATCGTCGGAGTGGGTGCGCTGCTGATCTGGATCGGCCGCAAGCTGATGCGTTCGCGCTGGTTCGCCGGCCCGCTGCGCGAAACCCGCTTCTGCTGGCGTGACGACGAACGGTGGATCGATATCAGCACCACGCGCCTGCTGCGCAAGCCGGTGCTGAATACCTACGCGTGCCGCGATCTGGCGCATCTGCTGGTCGGCGGTCGGCGAAGCATCGACGGCGCAGTCGTGGGCGGCTCGCTGGTGAGGATCCAGAACGATCTGGCGCAGCTCGTGCTCGTGTTTCGCAACCACCGGCCGATCGACCTGATGGGGCGGATCAACGATGGCGAGCAAGCGCGCCGCACGGCCGGCATGATCGGCGCGTGGTGCGGCGTCGACATACAGCGGGTCGACGGCTTGCCGGACGTGACGCCGTTCAACTTCGACCGGATCTGATCGCCCCTGTCATCTACAACGAGCGCCATGCGCCCGCGTCACAACCCCTTCGTCGCCGCCGGCACATCGAATACGCGATCGAACGCCCACTGGAACACGAACGCGTAGCAGAAGAAAAATGCGAACAGCCCGATATCGACGACGAACGCGTCGAACCACGAGATGTCGAGCCACCACGACACGACCGGCACGAGGATGAAGATCAGCCCGCCTTCGAATCCGGTCGCATGCAGGATCCGCCGCCCGAGCGTACGCGCCGGCTGCCGGCGCGATGCTTCCCAGCGCTCGAACAGCGCGTTGAAGATCATGTTCCACAGCAGCGCGATCGCCGACATCGTCGCCGACAGCGCGCCCGAATAGACGAGATCCTGCTTGAAGATCGCCGCGATCGCGGGCGAGATGCAGGAAATGGCGATCGCTTCGTAGAGCACCGCCTGCGTGATCCTGCGCGGTAGGCCTTGCACGTTGTTCCTCCGGTTCGACGGCACCCGCCGCGGCCTCGTGCCGCGACGTCCCGCAAGGCTACCCGCGTTGCACGCCCGCTTCAATTCACCTAATCTCACCCCGATTGAATCGAATTCAACCCGGCCGGATCCGGCCCGCGAGGCCCCGTGTTCTCGAAAATTCCCCTGACCGCATTGCGTGTATTCGAGTCATCGGCGCGGCTCGGCACGTTCAAGGCCGCCGCGGACGAACTGTCGGTGACGCCGGCCGCCGTGTCGCACCAGATCAAGTCGCTCGAAAGCCGGCTCGGCGTGTTGCTGTTCGAGCGCGGCGCGAGCGGCGTGCGGCTGACGGCGGCAGGGGAGCAACTGTTTCGCACGAGCCACGATGCGTTGCTCGCGCTCGGTCGAGGGCTGGATGCGGTGCGGCCCGACACTTCCGGCGAGCGCACGCTCGTGCTGACCACCACGCCCGCCTTTGCGGCGATGTGGCTGATTCCGCGTCTAGGCGCGTTTCGTCGTGTCGATCCGCACCTGCACATCAAGGTCGAAACGGGCAACACGCTTGCCGATCTCGAACGCGATGCGCGGATCGATCTCGCGATTCGCGCGACGTCGCGCACGTTTCCCGCGCTGCACGAGATTGCGCTGATCGACGAGTATTTCGGCGCGTACGCGGCTGCCGGGTTCGATGCGCATCGCCCTGACGAGCCGCTCGACTTGATCGAGACCGTATGGGATACGCCGTTGCCGGTGTCGGTCGACTGGGCATCGTGGTGTCGCGCGGCGGGCCGCGAAGCGTGGCTCGAACGCGCGGTATTCCGTCACTACGACGACGAGCATTACGCGTTGCAGGCCGTGCTGCACGGGCAGGGTGTCGCGCTGCTCAGTTCGGTGCTGGCCGCCGAGCACGTCGAGCGCGGGGCGCTGATGCCGATCGAGCCGTCGGTGCGGCTCGACGGCGCGCGTTTCGTCGCGCTGTGCCGCCCCGGGCGGGAGCGCGAGCCGCAGGTCAGGCGGTTTCTCGACTGGCTCGAAGCGGAAATTGCACGCACGCGTGCGGCGGTGGCGCGGATGGCCAGACTGTGAAAGCAGGGTTCAATGCGAGGGTGGAGCAAAACGCCACGTTACATCCTGCCTGTTGATCTTTGGAAACGGCATGTTATGAGCAAACGCCTGCTTGCCAACCCGCTGATACATACCGCTGGCAAGCCACTGTGTAGCATCGAAAAGTGAATCATCTTCCAATATTCACATCATGATTCTTTCGTTCATGAAATTCCCTTCATTCGCCATCCAGCCCGTAATAAGAGCAGCCAGTACCATCGCCGCAATTAAAGCCGAGGTTTTTTTCATGAACGCACTCTTCGCCTGAAAGCACGAAGTCCCACGGGCAACCCTTATGACGTACTACCCGATTTGACTGGATTTGTGGCACCCAACGAGTCCAGGGGAAAAATGATGTCCACGTCTTTTTCATATTGACGTCGCACCCGCATATTCCTTGCCAACTCAAGTTCCTGGGTAGCGTCAGGTCCGGCGTGTTGGTGGAACAAAGCGCCACGTGACATCCTGCCCTTTGATCTTTGGAAACGGCATGTTGTGAGCAAACGTCTGCTTGCCTACTGGCAACTCCAGGCATTCCCACGTACCGGGCCACGGACAGAGTTCGCCGGAGCGCTGTTTCCAGCCAGGCTCGTCCAGCCTGGACTGGAGATCGGCTTTGGATTGCAACGGCTGGAACCGACGTTCTTCCTCGTCTTCGGGGATATGACTGCTGCGTGAGCGGGAAGTGAGAAGGATCTCACCTGTCGCTCCGTTACGATGAATAAAGACATAGAAGCGCTTTCCTTCCAGCAGGGTGTAGAAGGTGTAGTAGTCGACGGGTACCTTGGGCTTGTCGTCCCCAAAGTCCATGAATCCACTGCTGAGATAGACGATCTGTGGCCTGGGATCGAAATCGGAATCCAAGCCAAGTTCGTCGACCGAGGGCGGAACCTTAGGAGGAAAGTCTGCCGGAAATATTTCACCTTTGAGGGCGCGGACTATCCTCATTTGAAGGATTTCAACTTGCTCGTCGGTAAATGGAGGTGGGGATATTCGAAGCATCGTGGTGTCGTTATACTGCACCCCTCTCGGGTAGTAGACCTTGTCTTCATCTTTTAGAGAGATTCGCTGATACATGCCATTGGCAAACCACTGAGTGGCATCGAATGGAGGGTCATCTTCCAATACTCGCATCATGATTTTTTCGTTCATGGATTTCCCGCTGATCGTCGTCCGGCTTGCAAAAAGAGTTGCCAGTGTCATCATTACGATTAGCGCCGCGATTCTTTTGTTCATGCGCGCGCTTTTGGTCTGAAAGTATGAAGTCCCATGGGCAATCCCTCTGGCGTACTGCCTGACCTGACGGGATTCACGGCGCCCAACGGGTCCAGAGGCAGACCGATGGCCACGTCTTTTTCATGTTGACGCCGCGCCTCCATATGCTTTGCCAACTGGAATTCCCGGTCGGTGTAAGGTCTAGCGGGTGGTGTGGGTGGAGGCTCTCCTGGAATTTCGTTCATGGGCCCCTTTCCCAATGCCAATGTTCGTTTCCGATAAGCGGCCATCTGACGATCGTAGGCATCGACAGCTCGTTCATATTCGTCAATCTTCGGCAGCGTCTTCTGTGCCGCAACGAGTTCCCCCCGGGTCCCATAAGTTTCGTCATAGTTGGACCTTCGAGGAAAAGCCTGTACTTCCACATCACCCGCATCAGCCATGACCTGTGCGAGGCTCTCTTCATACCTGGGGTCCTCCCCGGGATCGAGTTTTGCTCCTATGTCGTGCCCAAGCCCCGTACGGCACGCGTACGAGAATATGGTTGCATCATCATCGAACGCCAATGGCGCCAGCATGCGCGCCTGATTCAGCCCGTAGCGGGTTTGCCATGACTCGCCGACGTCGTATCCGAATTCGATGCTGTGCACGAGGCCATGCGAGAAGATATCTAGCTGCTTGATCAGCCGTTTCTTGCTTCGACGTGCTGCAATGAATGTGACGAGATCGGCAACATCAGTCAGTTCTTGATAGCTGGCGCAATAGCCAACCTCTACAATTTTCTTAAGTTCGTCCAGAAGCTTGCGCGGATAGTCCTTCGAGAAAATCAGAAAAACACGCTGAATCGCATAGTCCGGCGTCCCATCCGGGTATTGGCGCAACTGCCGTATCCCTTGATTGATGAACATCATCCTGTTGCCCTTCCTGGCGCGTACATAGAAAGCCGGGTTAGAGCAACCAACCACAGTTACATAATCAAGGTCGGCAATCGCCGCCACTTCGGTCGTCGGGTTATTCGGGCTGGTCCGACTTTGCGTTTGTTGTTCCATGACGGACCTCAGTAGCTGATGTTCTGTTTGCGCAAGTGCATCGCCGCGTCTCTTCCCCATCGCAACGTTGCGGCGTCAGGCTGGCCGGTATAGATGCGCGCCGTAAGCCCTTGCGAATCGGTACGCCCGACGAAGCGCTGACCTTCTGCCGTTTCCACGCAATACAGGACATTGGCCAACACCTCTCCGGTGCGCGCGTGCTTGACGAGAAACTGCTCGCTGAACTTGGTTTCGGGGTTGTTGACAGCCCGTGACAACAGGTCGAGCAGCTTGCCTTTGCCGCCGGCCTGCTGCTGTATCGGCCCCTTGAAGCGAATGGCAACGGCGTCGAGCGTGATACCCGAACTGTCGATGACGATGCTGCCTCCCGGGCCTTGCAGAACCACACGCTCTGCGGCCTGCAACTGGTAGTGAAGGGTTCTCCGTTCGATGCACTGCCCGGCTTCTAGGCGGTGGCTGCCGTGAACGAGGTGCTCCGCATGGCCGCCGACATCGGAGCGGTGGTTGACGACAACGGTGTCGTGACGATTGTTGCCTACGGTCTCCGTGTGATTCATGCCGGTATGAATCACACGATGCCGCTCGATGGTGAGTTCTTCGTCCTGCCCCACTCGTTCACGACGGTCCCGACCTATCGCAAGTCGCTGGTCGTTCCCGATAGCTACGGTTTCGTCGTGTTCGACCTGCTCGCTGCGGTCATGCCCGACGAACGTGGTTTCGTCGTGGTTGACGTGAATGTTCTGATCGCGCTGCGCGTGGACGTAGATTTCCTCCTGACCGGCTTCATCCTCGAACCGCAGTTCGTTGAAGCCGTCGCCTTTGTGCGTCTGGCTTTTGATCGTCATCCGCGTCTTGTGCCTGGGTAGCTCGTACGGAGGCAGCTGCAGGCGGTTGTAGGCCCGTGACAGGACGAGCGGCTGGTCGGCATCCCCGTCGAGGTAGCCGACGATCACCTCCTGCCCGATCCGCGGGATCGCCATTTGCCCCCAGAGCGCGCCGGCCCAATTCTGCGCAACCTGAATCCAGCAGGAGCTGTGCTCATTGTTTTTGCCCTCGCGATCCCACGGAAACTGCACTTTCACCCGGCCGTACTCGTCGGTGTAGATCTCTTCCCCTTCCGGGCCCACTACTGTCGCAGGCTGCAAGCCGTCGATGCGCGGGCGCGGCAGCGGCTCGGCACGCCACTCGACATCGTCCGGCACCAGCATGGCTTCATAACGATAATGCGTGCCCTGTTGCGCATCGGCACTCTCTTCCGCCTGACTGGTGTACTGCTTGCCGTGATGGGTGATGCTGACCGTACGCCAGCCGCGATTCATGTCTTCGCGCGGGTGGCCGGTGAGGTCGAAGGCGATGCCGGGTTGTAGACGCGCATCGTCACCGCTCACACGGGCGATTCGCGCATCGCGACGGTGGCCACGCAGGCGGTCCTGCGTGAAAGCCTTGCCGCTGGCTTCGTGCTTGTAGCGGCCCGGGTAGTCGTAGCGCGCGTAGCCGCGGCCCTGGTGATCGAGGTCGGTGCCCTCGCGCGGATACTCGTGCGGATAGCGTGGACTCTTGAACGTGTAGTCGCGCTGCACCTGGCGCGTAGAGCGCACGTTCTCGGTATAGGCGAACGTGCGCAGGCTGGGTTGCGGCGGGTCGCCGCCGGGCGTCGGGTTGTACAGCACGGGCTCGCCCTGCTGGCGGCCAAAGATAAACAGGCGATCGCAGTGGATCAGCCGGTGGCCGTCGGCGCGGTGCTGGAAGGCGTAGAAGAAGCCTTCCTCGCGCAGGATACGCTCGACGAAGTCGTAGTCGGTGTCGCCAGCCTGCACGCAGTACTCGCGCGACAGATGTTCGGCGGTGACGCGCTGCTCGTAGTCCAGCGTCTGGCGGTGTGCCTTGAGCACGGCCTGCGCAATCTCCGGCACGTTGAGCATCTGGAAGATGCGCCAGTCGGAAGACAACTTCAGGCGCGCCAGGCGTGGCTCGACCACGGCAGAATAGCGGGTGCGGCGAAATCCCGTCTCTCCCTGAACGAACGACGAAACGGTGCCATGAACGTAGCGCACCGGTTGATCACCTTGCCAGATGGTCAGCAAGCCGCTGTGATCGAGGACCTTGCCGAAGTCCACCGATGGATTGGCGCTCGCCAGATCCAGCTCCAGCCGGAAAGTTTCGGATAACTGTTCTTCCAGTCGGAATGCGACGACTTCGAAGTCCGTTGTGTCTGGAATCGAGAAGGTGAAGCTCAATTGGCATGCTTGTGACATCGTAACGATTCTCCGGGCGACAAACACGGTCCGAGGCGTGTCCTGTTACGCCCCCGTGTCATGAACGACGACATAGGATGTGACACCCCACTGTGAATGCCGATAGCGTGCGGTTGGCACGTCACGGATTTTTCAGATCGGTAGAATCGCTAGCGCCTCGCCTCGTGTCTATGAGACATATTCGAAATTTTCCGCTACATTTTCCGAGGCACGGTCCTGCAACACGTGCGTTGTAGCCGTGCATTTTCGTCAGGCGATGAGCCTGAAGGCGAAGGGAGCACGATCGCCAACGCGTACTGGCGGGACGGATTGATCATCCGTCGATGGTCGCCGACTTGGCCGGTTCGGTACTGATTGACTGGCATGTCGAGTGCGGCGCGTTGACGCCGATCGAGCCGTCGGTGCGGCTCGACGGCGCACGCTTCGTCGCGCTGTGCCGGGGCCGGGGAGGGAACGTGAGCCGCAGGTCAGGCGGTTTCTCGATTGGCTCGAAGCGGAAGTCGCGCAGACGCGTGCCGTGGTGGCGCGGATGATGCCAGGCGACCGCCGAACGGATGAACACATGGAGGTGAGATCCGCCGAGTGAGCGGGAACCCGAACATATCGGGTTCCGGTTGTCCGTCGCCCGCTGTCACCCGAACCTGACGCCATACACCGGCGGCAAATGCGCCGATACCTGTTGCCAGTGTTCGCCGCCATCGGCGGACGTCCATAACCCGCCGGTCGTCGACGCCATCGCGAGGCGCATGCCGGAATCGTCCACCGCGAGCCCGTGCCGGTACACGAGGTCGTATGCCGGCGCGGCCGGCAATCCGTTCGACAGGCTGTCGAAACTGCGCCCGCCGTCGCGCGTACGCGTGACGACGAACCGGCCGTTCACCGGAATCCGGCACGCGTCCTTCACGGCCGGCACGAACCACGCGGTGTCCGGTTCGTGCGGATGCACGGCCACCGCGAAGCCGAAGCTCGACGGTTGCGCCTCGATCCGCCGCCAGTGTTCGGCGCCGTCGGTCGAGCGGAAGATCGCGCAGTGATGCTGCGTCCACAGGACATCCGGGTTGGCCGCGCACTGCACGACGCGGTGCGGATCCTGCATGTTGGGCTCGCCACGCCGCTCGGGCGGCATGTAGTCGGCTTCCATGCCATCTGCGGTCACGCGCCACGTCGCGCCGCCGTCGGCGGTCTGCCAGACGCCGCCACACGAGATGCCGACCGTCACATGCCGGCTGTCGCGCGGATCGACCATCACCGAATGGATGCCCGGCGCATCGTATCCGCCGCCGCCCCATTCGGCGCGTTCGGGGCGGTCCCACAGCGCGCGATTGAGCACCCACGAATCGCCGTGGTCGTCGGAGCGGAACAGTCCGCCGGGAATCGTGCCGGCCCACAGCACGCCGGGCTCGTCGGCGCCGCCGGTTTCGAGCGACCAGATCTGCTGAAGCGTCCACGGCGGTTGCGGCGCACCGGGCGGCTCGTCGTCGGGGTCGCCGGTGGCGGCATGCGCGCCAGTGCCGGCAGGGCGTGTGTCGGCGGGCTGCGGTGGATAAACCGGGACTGCGCATTCCTCCCAGTCGGTGGCGCCGGCTCGCAGGCGATGCAGCTTCACGCCGAAATGCCCGAGGTTGAGCGCCGCATACAGCGTGCCGTCGCGCGGGTCGGCGAGCGACATGCTGACGGGCTCGCCGATGAAATGCGGTTCGCCGAGGGTCCAGCGGCCGTTACCGTCGGGCGCCAGGACGAACAGGCCCTTGCGGGTGGCGACAAGCAGTCGATCGTTCATGTCGGATGTCTCCTGATGGTCCGGCCGGTGCAATGGCGCAGCCGGGTATCGGCCCGTGCATCCGTCCCTTTATCCGCCTGTCAGCGCCTGGACGACATACACCCGGCTGGCATTGCCGAGCGCGTCGGACAGATGCTGCCGGTCGCGTATCGGCTGGCCGTCGATGAATACCGACAGATGTTTCCGCAGCGCGCCCTGGTCGTCGACGATGTAGCCGCGCAGCCGCGGCTGTTCGCGGAAAACGGTGTCGAATGCTTCGCCGACCGTCTGCGCGTCGATGTCGCGCTCGGGCGTTTCGACATGCCGCTGGATCGACGCGGCGAAGAAGAGGTGCGCCATGGCGGTGGCTGGCAGGAGCCTCGCGGTGGGGACGGTCTGTAGTGTAGGCGATCCGCCGGTAGCCGAAAGTCGGGAGGGCGCTGCGCCCCGTGCGTTCCGCCCGGTGCGCTAGACCGGAATCGACCGCCCGCGGATCCGGATACCCAACCGCACGACGCCGATTACCGCGTTCGACAGCCAGGTGAGCAAGCGCGGCATCCCGCGCCGGCGGATATCGAGCAGCAGCACGATCCGCACTTCGTCGCTGTCGTTCCACACCTCGTGCATGAACGTGTCGTCCCACAGCAGGAAGCGGCCTTCGTCGAGCCGGTAGTCGCGGCCGTCGACCTTGAGCACGGCGGCCGGCGTACCGTCCGCGCGCTTCGGCATCGACAGCACGAGATAGCCGCGCAGGATGCCGCGAAACGGCCCGCGATGCGGCGGGATGTGCTTGCCGGGCGCAAGGAACGACAGCGATGCCGACAGCACGTCCGGCGATGCCGCGACGAGCGACGCGATGGTCGGGCAGCGCGACAGGTTGCGCGGGAACGGCTGGCCGTACGCCTGCATGATGAACATCCGCCAGTCGCGCGCATCGTTGGCCGAGATGTCGTACTGCTCGCGCATGATTTCGTGAAAGCGCGGGATGCGCGGCATGTCGCGCGCCACGTCGAGCGCTTCCGCCCGGATCGCGGGCCACGCGCGCACGAAACGCTCGGCGTCCGGGAACGCGGCCGTGTCGAGCACGGCGCCGCCATCGATATGGCGGTCGTACAGCGTGCGCAGCAGGCCGGCTGCATAGTCGTAAGCGACGGACATGGTCGATCGGAACGCGATCCGTATGAGGTGACGTCAGTCTGCCCGAACCGCAAAGGGCGCTGCGTTACGTCAGGTTACGCCGGCTGACGAATGAATGACAGTTTGATGAATGCGCGGCACGAGCGGACCGGAAGGCCGGGAATAAACGCAGCCCCTCCGTCGTCATACGGGTGTAGCACGTCGTCTCGTTGACTTCTGAAGGAGTGGAACATGAACAAGCATTGGCTGGTGGCCGCCACGGTGGCGGCAATGTCTCTCGCGGGTGTCGCGACGCAAGCGTCGGCACAGGCACTCACGCGCGCACAGGTCCGGCAGGAACTGATCGACGCGGAAAACAACGGGTTGCGCTTTGTGACCGATACGTCGTACCCCGATGTGAGCCCGCTGTTTCAGCAACAGGCCGACCAGATGCCGCAGCGTCAGGCCAGCACGGCGGTCGGCAGCGATCCGGCCATGTCGTCAGAAGCCGGCAAGCCGGCGGCGCTGTCGCGGCATCAGGGCTCGGCCGCATGCGTCGGCCCCGCGAGCTTCTGCGCGATCTATTTCGGAAGCTGATACACCCGCCTGCATCGGCAGGTCACGCATTCACCACGGTTGATCGATACGCAACATTGAAGGAGTTCATGATGAAAACATATATCGTACTACTGACGATGATCGGAGCGATCGTCGGTCAGTCCGCATTCGCGCAATCGGCCGCGCCGCTGACGCGCGCGCAGGTTCGCGACGAACTGATGCGTCTGGAAGCGGCCGGGTACGACCCGGCGAAGGGCGACGATGGCGAGTATCCGGCGGACATCCAGGCCGCGGAAGCGAAGCTCGCCGAGCAGGATCGTGCGCGGATGGCGGCGGCCGCCGCGCATGCGCCGGCGCCCGGCATGCCGGCGCAAACCAGCAACTAGGTGCCGACATGATCGTGTGTGAAGTCTGGCCGTCGTGTTCGCGGGACGGCAAACCACTTGCCCTTCGCGCCACGCGACGTGGCCGAAGGGCGCCGGCTGCGATGCCGCTCATTGCACGCCGCTTCGCGCGGCGTCGCGATCAGCTCGTCGGCCGGTCGCGATGAGCCGGCAGGTCGATCACCACGGCATCATGCGCTGCACGACCTGGTCGCGCAGCACGAAGCGGTGCATCAGCGCGGCCGCCACGTGCAGGCCGATGCCGGCGAACAGCACCCACGCGAGGATGCCGTGCACGTCGCCCATCGCGTGGCCGAAGCCGGAGCCGGCCGTCGACAGCGCCGGCAACGGGATGACGCCGGCCAGCGTCACGGCCCATGCGCGCGACGACGCGTTGATCCAGCCGAGCAGCGGCACCGCGATCAGCAGCACGTACAGCGCGCCATGCGTGACGCCCGACAGCGCGCGCATCGCGGGCGACAGGTTGCTCGCAGGCGGCCGATGCGTCGCGCGCCACAGCACGCGGCACGCCATTGCCGCGAGCAGCGCCGTGCCGACGATCAGGTGCGCGGCGATCAGGCCGACGGGTTGCGTGTCGCGATGCACGTCGGGCATCGTCCAGCCGATCGCGTATTGTGCGACGACCAGCGCCGCGATCAGCCAGTGAAGAAGACGGGCGACGGCGTCGTAACGGGCGGGTGCGGACATGAAGGCTCCTGATGGGCGGCAGGGATGGCAGGTTTCGGGCGGATTCTACGATCGAATCCTTAACGAAACGTTAAGCAGGCGCCGTCGATCGGCCCGCACCCGCCGACGGCAGTGCGATCGCCACGCCGAGGCCCCGGCCGCCGATACCGGACTCGAACTGCACGGTGCCGCCGAAATACTGCGCGATGCGTGTGACGATCGACAACCCGAGCCCGCTGCCGGGCGACTGCGCACCGGTGCCGCGATAGAAGCGGTCGCCGAGCCGTTCGTGCTCGTCGTGTGCGACGCCGGGCCCGTCGTCGCGCACGACGATGCGTTGCAGTGCGCCGTCGTCGTGTACGCCGAGTTCGATGCGCCCGCCGTGGCGGCCGTACTTGACGGCGTTGTCGACGAGATTGTCGAGCAGGATGCCGATCAGGATCGGATCGGCGTCGATCGCGCGTGTGGAGAGATCGCCGGTCACGATGGCGATGGCTTTGTCCGCGGCCTTCGCCAGATGGCGATCGATGGCCGCATCGACGAGTTCGCGCACGACGACCGCACGCGTCGGGATGCGTTCGTACTCGTCGAGCCGCGCGAGCAACAGCAACTGTTCGGCGAGCCGCGCACTGCGGTCGACGCCTTGCACGACGCGCTGCATCGCCAGTTGCTTGTGCGCCGGATCGTCGGTCGCGATCGCCACCTGGGCCTGCACCTTGATTGCGGCGAGCGGGGTCTTGAGTTCGTGCGCGGCGTCGGACGTGAACGCGCGCTCGCGCACGATCGATTGCCGCAGCCTTGCCAGCAGGCGGTCGATCGCGTCGACCAGCGTGCGCACTTCGTCCGGTACGGTCGCGACGCCGAGCGGTTCGAGCGATCGCGCATCGCGCGCGCCGATCAGCGCGGACAGCGTCTTCAACGGCGCGAGGCTGCGGCCGATCGTGACCCAGAGCAGCAGCGCGAGCACCGGCAACGCGACAATCAGCGGCAGGACGATGCCGCGTGCGATGCCGGTCGCCAGATCGCTGCGCGTATTGATGGTCTCCATCACCCGCACGCGGCGCCCCGACGTGTTGTCGCGCAGCGCGTAGGTGCGCCACTGCATGTCGCCGATGGCGATCGTCTGCGGCGCGCCGTGCGGGTCGCGCGCATCGGGCCGCCCTGCCGCGGCAGCGGGAAGGCTCGACGCAACGACGTTGCCTTGCGCGTCGCGCACGTCGAACAGCACGTCGCGTGGCAAGCGGTCGCCGTCGTTGTCGGACCCGTGTCCTGGCGCGCCGAATGAGAGTTCGACGCGCGCGTCGGGCGGCACGCGGGCAAGGCGGTCGAGGTCGGCCGGTGCGAGATTGACCAGCAGCGACGCGTACTCGGCGAGGCGGGCATCTTCCCATTCGCCGATCTCGCGCGTCGCGTAGTGGATGCTGCCGAACACGGCGACGAGCCATACGACGGTCACGCAGCCGATTGCCATCAGCGACACGCGGCGTCGTATCGAGCGGGCGATCATGGGAGGTCGACGACGTAGCCGATGCCGCGGACGGTGCGGATCAGTTCCGCGCCCAGTTTCTTGCGCAGGTTCGAAACATGGACCTCGATCGCATTGCTTTCGATGCCTTCCTGCCAGCCGTACAGGCTGTCCTCGAGGCGCGCGCGCGACTGCGGCATGCCCGGGTGGCTGACGAGCTGAACGAGGATCGCCCACTCGCGCGACGTGAGCGCGATACGCGACGCATCGCGCGTCACCGTATGGGCGGTCAGGTCGATCGTGATGTCGCGCCACACGATTTCATCGCCGGCGCGGCCCTGCGAGCGTCGCACGAGCGCGCGGCAGCGGGCGAGCACTTCGGACAGCTCGAACGGTTTCGCGAGATAGTCGTCCGCGCCGTCGTCGAGGCCGCGGACGCGGTCGGCCACGGTGCCGCGCGCGGTCAGCACCAGCACGGGGACCGTATCGCCCGCGTCGCGCAGCGCGCGCAGCAGTTCCGTTCCCGATTTCCCGGGCAGGCCGAGGTCGAGCACGACGAGCGCGAAGCGCGTCGTCGCGAGCGCCGCGGCGGCCGTGTGACCGTCGCGCAGCCAGTCGACGTGATAACCGGCCTGGCTGAGGCTGATCTCGAGGCCGCTGCCGATCAGGTCGTCGTCTTCAACAAGGAGGAGTCGCATGGTCGATTGATGTGCAGGCATTCGCGATTGTACGAGCCTGGCCGCGTGCGCCGTGCAATGGAATGTAATCGGACCCCGTTCAAATGCTGCGCGATTCTGAAGAACGCTTAAGGTTGGGCGCCGGCAATCCCGCTACCATCGGCCACGACATTTCTCGGGCGGTTCTCCGCTTCCCCCGATCCCGAACCGGGTCGGGCATGTCCGGCACGTGCCGGATGCACCCGCCCGCCAACCCGCGACCCTTTCGATCGACGTACGGTCGATGCGCATCGCCCGTACGGGAGGTTCAATCCTGATGGCACCCTCGACGACCGGGCGATGGCGCGCCTATCTGCTGATCGCCGCACTGGCCGGCATGTTCATCCAGTGTTTCGTGCTGGTTTCGTTGCTTGCATGGCGCGTACCCGAATCATTTTTCACCACGATGACGTTTCGCTTCTGGATCGTCGTGGCCGTTGCCACCGCGATCCTGTCGGCCCGTAAGCTTGCCGGCGCGGCATTCAAGGCCGCAGTCGCATGCGGCTACGTGCGGGTGACCGGAATCGATCGCCGCACGGTAGTTGTGTCATCTGATTGCGCGTACCGTCGGTTGGTCGTTCTTCATATCCGGCTCAACGGGAACCGATACGGCGGCGTGCACGGGTGAGTCCGCGTGCACGCGGCCGTTCCCGGGCGTCGCGGTTGTACGGGTCACCACTGGGGAGAAGCATGGTTTTGCTGCATGTGCTGCGCGCGCTGGCCGGCGCAATGTCGATTGCCTGCGGGTTGGGCGTGTTGCTGGGCATTGCGTACACGCTCACGGCCAGCGTGCTCGTCGGCCGGTTCTTTTCCCGGGCGGCGGCGGAACCGCGCACGTATCCGGGCGTCACCGTCGCGAAGCCGCTGCATGGCGACGAATGGGATCTCGTACAGCATCTCGAAAGCTACTTCGTGCAGAATTATCCGGGGCCGGTCCAGCACCTGTTCGGCGTGCACGATGCGGGCGACGCGGCACTCGCGGCCGTCGAGACGCTGCGTGCACGTTACCCGGACGCGAACATCAAGGTCGTCGCCGATGCGCGGCTGTACGGGCCGAACCGCAAGATCGCCAATCTCGTGAACATGCTCGAACACGCGGAGTATTCGGTGCTCTGTTTTGCCGACAGTGACGTGGTGGTCGAGCGCGATTATTTGCGCGCCGTCGTCGGCGCGCTACAGCAGCCGGATGTCGGCATCGTGACGAGCGTGTATCGCGGCGTCGCATCGCCGGGGTTCTGGCCCGGAGTTGCCGTCGCGATGACGAACTACCATTTCCTGCCGGGCGTGATCACCGGGCTCTTCATCGGGCGCGCGCGGCCGTGCTTTGGACAGACGATTGCGATCACGCGCGAGACGCTCGAACGCATCGGCGGGCTGGCGCGTTTCGCGCATCACCTGGCGGAAGATCACGCACTCGGCGAAGCGGTGCGCCACGCGGGCGCGCAGGTCGTCATTCCACCGTTCGTCGTCGGGCACGCGTGTGTCGAAGAGACGTTCGCCCGGTTGTACGCTCACGAGTTGCGCTGGAGCTGCACGATTCGCGCGGCGGACCGGCTCGGTCATCTCGGCTCGGTACTGATGCATCCGGTGCCGCTCGCGCTGCTGGCGGTGCTGTTTTCCGGCGGCGCTGCCGCCGCGTGCGCGCTGACGGTCGCGGCGCTGGCGGCGCGCGCACTGCTGATGCTGAGAACGAGCCGCGCAACCGGCGCCGGCCTGCGCGGCGCACTCTGGCTGCCGTTCGTCGATCTCCTGCAATTCGTGATCTTCGTCTCGAGCTTCTTTGCGTCGCATGTGGTGTGGCGCGGCACGCGGTTTCGCGTCGACCGGGAAGGCCTGCTGTCGCCGGCGGGGGAATCGTGACGACGGCGCCGAACACCGGCACCCCCCATGCAGGCCCGGGCGCCTCGCGCGGCGACGCACGGCTTCGCCATGCGGGGCGCGTGGCCGCGCTCGGCGGGCTGGCGCTCGCAGTGTGGCTGATCTGGCGCGAGCATCCGCTGGACATCCTGTATCGTCTGCAGATCGCCGGCGCCGGGCTGCTGGTCGCTGCGCTCGCGCACATCGTGCCGATGCTCGCGAATGCGTGGGACTGGCGGATGCTGATCCGCGGCCCGCGCCGGCCGTCGTTCATGACGATGCTGAAGCTCGTGTGGATCCGCGAATCGATCAACGGGTTGCTGCCGGTCGCACGCATCGGCGGCGAGATCGTGTCGTTCGGCTTGCTGCGGCAGGCCGGCGTGCGCCCGGCGACCGCCGTGGCGAGCCTCGTCGCCGACATGCAGCTGACGCTGATCAGTCAATTAATCTTCGCACTGGTCGCGATCGGCTACGTGCTCGAACGCGTGTCGTCCGATGCCGCACGCGTGGCCGCGAACCTCGCGATCGGCATGGCCGCGCTGGTGCCGGTGTTGCTGCTGTTCGCGCTGGTGCAGCATGCGCGGCCGTTCGAGCGCGCGATGCGCGTGCTCAACCGCGTCACGAGCGGCAAGGTGGTGGCGTTGGTCGGCGAATCGGCGCGTACCGATCAGTCGATCCGGTTGATCTGGAGAAAGACGGGCATCGTCGTGCGCTACCTGGGGATCTGGCAGACGCTGCAGTTCGCGGGCTATGCGCTGGAAATCTGGCTGGCGCTGTATTTCCTCGGCGCCGATCCGACCTTTGCGCAGGCGCTCGCGATCGAGGCGCTGATCCAGCTCGTGAGCAGCATCGCGTTCCTGATGCCGGGCGGCCTCGGCGTGCAGGAGGGCGGGTTCGTGCTGATCGGCGGGCTGCTCGGGTTCGACCCGCCGACCTGCCTGGCGCTGGCCGGCGCCCGCCGCGTGCGCGACCTGCTGTTCTATCTGCCGGGCCTGCTCGCGTGGCAGTGGGCGGCCGGTTCGTCGAACCGGCCGGGCGGCACGAAGCCGGCATCGTTACCCATCGGGGAATCCGCCCGGCCGCGCTGACGCAGCCGGGCGCGACGCGGCGCGCGAATCAGCGCTGTGCGTCGGCGATATGGCTGCGGATCACGTCGGCAAACGACGTATCGCCCTTCAGCCCGAGTGCTTCCGCACGCGACGTGTCCCAGCGACCCGGCCAGCTGCCGACGATTTTCTCGACCCGCTCGTCGGGCGCATGACGAATCAGCTTCACGACGTCGTCGCCCGCGACTTCGCGCAGCGCTTCAATCATCTCGTCGACCGATACCGACAGGCCCGGCAGGTTGATCACGCGCTTGTTGCCGAGCTTCGCGCTGTCGATCTCGCAACCGGCGACGAGCGCTTCAATCGCGCCGCGCGGCGACAGCAGCCACAGCCGCGTCGAACCGGGCACCGGGCATACGCTTTCCTCGCCGTTCAGCGGTTCGCGGATGATGCCGCTCGCGAACGACGACGCGGCCGCGTTCGGGCGGCCCGGCCGCACGCTGATCGTCGGCAGCCGCAGCACCCGGCCGTCGACGAAGCCGCGCCGCGCGTAGTCGCACAGCAGCAGCTCGGCGATCGCCTTTTCGGCGCCGTACGACGATTGCGGATTCAGCGCGGTGTCGTCCTGCACGACGTCGGGCAGCGCGCCGCCGTACACCGCGACGGAGCTCGTGAATACGACGCGCGGCTGGTGGCCGCGTGCGCGGCACACGTCGAGCAGCGTGCGCGACGCGTCGAGATTGATCCGCATGCCGAGATCGAAATCGGCTTCGGCCTGCCCGCTGACGATCGCCGCGAGGTGGAAGATCGCGTCCGTCTGCGTGTCGATCGCGCTTTCGAGCACCGTGCGATCGGCGATGTCGCCGACGATCGACGTCACGCGCGCATCGTCGAAATCGTTGCCCTTGACGACGTCGAGCAACACCAGCTCGTCGATCTTGCCGGTCCGGCCGTCGGGGCCCGTCAGTTCGCCGTGTTCGAGCAGCTTGCGCGCGAGACGCTGACCGAGAAAGCCGGCGCCGCCGGTGATCAGTACTTTCATGTTCGTTACCCTCTGAGGAATGCTTGAATTACAGGTACGGCCTGAGCCAGCCGAGGCCCTCGGACGTGCCGGCCTTCGGGCGGTATTCGCAGCCGATCCAGCCGTCGTAGCCGAGTGCGTCGATCAGCGCGAACAGGTACGGGTAGTTGAGTTCGCCGACATCCGGCTCGTGGCGCTCGGGCACGCCCGCGATCTGGATATGGCCGATGCCCGCGAAATCGCGCTTGAGCTTCATCGCGAGATCGCCTTCGACGATCTGGCAGTGGTAGCAGTCGAACTGCACCTTCAGGTTCGGCACACCGACTTCCGCGCAGATCGCCTGCGCGTCGTCCTGGCGGCTCAGGAAATAGCCGGGCATGTCGCGCTGGTTGATCGGTTCGATCAGGATCGTGATGCCGTGCGCGGCAGCGGCCTGTGCCGCATGGCGCAGGTTCACGAGGTAGGTGTCGCGATGGCGCGCGCGGTCGGCGCCCGGCGCGACCATGCCGGCCATCACGTGCAGCTTCCGGTTGCCGAGCACGCGCGCATAGTCGAGCGCCTGGTCGATACCGCGGCGGAACTCGTCCTCGCGGCCCGGCAGCGACGCGATGCCGCGTTCGCCCGCGGCCCAATCGCCCGGCGGCGCGTTGAACAGCGCCTGTTCGAGGTTGTGCGCGTCGAGGCGCGCGCGGATGTCCTCGGCGGCGAAATCGTACGGGAACAGGTACTCGACGGCCTTGAAGCCGTCGTACGAGGCAGCGGCGAACCGTTCGAGGAACGCATGCTCGGTGTACATCATCGAGAGGTTGGCGGCGAAGCGTGGCATGGCAGCGGGTCCTGTGAATGAGTGGGGCGGGGCGCCATGCACCCCGCGTCGAACGAAGGCGGCCGGATCAGCGGTTCACGAGTTTCGCGGGCGTGAGCCACACGGCGATCGCACCGATCACGAGCATCGCGGCCAGCACGTACATGCCGGACGACGTGCTGTGCGTGACGTCCTTCAGGTAGCCGATCACGTACGGGCTCGCGAAACCGGCGAGGTTGCCGACCGAGTTGATGATCGCGATGCCGGCCGCCGCCGCGGAGCCCGCGAGGAACGCGGTCGGCAGCGACCAGAACAGCGGGGCGCAGGTCAGCACGCCGCCTGCCGCGAGCGACAGGAACACGATCGACACCGCCGTATTGTGCGAGTACGACGCGGCGACCGCAAACCCGACCGCGCCCATCAGCGCCGGCACGATCAGGTGCCAGCGGCGCTCGCGGCGTTTGTCCGCGCTGTGGCCGAACAGGTTCATCACGACGATCGCGACGAGGAACGGGATCGCCGACAGCAGGCCGATCTGGAGCGTATCGGTGATGCCGGTCGATTTCACGAGCGTCGGCATCCAGAACGTGAGGCCGTACTGGCCCGTGACGAACGCGAAGTAGATCAGCGACATCCACCACATGCGCGGGTCCGAGAACACGGCCTTCAGCGAATGGCCGTGCTTCTGCTGTTCTTGCGGCTGCGCGGCGATCTCGTCCTCGAGGAGCTGCTTCTCGCGCTCGTCGAGCCACTTCGCGCCGCGGATGCTGTTGTCGAGATACAGGATCGTCGCGATGCCGACCAGTACGGCCGGCACGGCCTCGATCATGAACATCCATTGCCAGCCGTGGAAGCCCGAGCCGCCGTGAAAGCGCTCCATGATCCAGCCCGACAGCGGGTTGCCGAAGATGCCCGACACGGGAATCGCGGACATGAACACCGCGATGATCTTCGCGCGGCGATGCGACGGGAACCAGTACGTGAGGTACAGGATCACGCCGGGATAGAAGCCGGCTTCCGCGAGGCCGAGCAGGAAGCGCAGCACGTAGAACTGCGTCGGCGTCTTCACGAACGCGAACAGCGCGGACAACAGGCCCCACGTGATCATGATCCGCGCGATCCAGATGCGCGCGCCGAGGCGGTGCATCAGCATGTTGCTCGGCAATTCGAACAGGAAATAGCCGAGGAAGAAGATGCCCGCGCCGAGTCCGAACACGGTTTCGCTGAACGCGAGATCCTGCGACATCTGCAGCTTGGCGAAGCCGACGTTCACGCGGTCGAGATACGCGACCACGTAGCAGAGCATCAGGAACGGCACGATGCGCCAGAACACTTTCTTGTAGGTGCGGTCGAGTTCGGCCGCATGGGCGGGCGCGGCGGGCGAGCGGCTTGCGGCCGCGTCGAGAGCAGTCATCGTCGTCTCCATGAATATCGTGTGCCGGCGGCGCGTACGCCGCCGGATCGTGTGTGTGCTGACGGAAGGGCCCGCGCACACGGCGGGCATGGTAATCGGTGCGTGACGCGCGCCGGGTTACCAGCGCGCGCCGAAGGTCTGGCGCAGTTCGTCGAGCGCAGCGTCGGACAGCGGCTCGGGCTTCGGCTGCGTCATGAGCCACAGCCGTGCCGTTTCCTCGAGCTCTTCGAGCGCATACGACGCTTGCGATACCGACGGCCCCCACATCACGGGGCCGAGGCGCTCGAGCAGCACGCCGCGCACCTGACCGGCCAGTGCCGCGACTTCGGCGGCGACGGCCGGGTCGCCAGGGCGCCGGTAGCGGATCAGCGGAATGTGGCCGACCTTCATCACGTAGTACGGCGTGATCGGCGGCAGCACGTCGGTGTCGCGCCACACGCCCGCGAGCGTCAGCGCGACGAGGTGCGTCGAATGCGTGTGGACGATGCCGTTCGCTTCTGCGTTGCGCGCGTAGATGCCGCGATGCAGCGCGAGCGTCTTCGACGGCTTGCCGCCCGATACGGGCTGGCCGTCCGTGCCGACCTTCGCGATGTCGTTCGGGTCGAGCCGGCCGAGGCACGCGTCGGTCGGCGTGATGAGCCAGCCGTCAGGCAGGCGCGCACTGATGTTGCCGGCGCTGCCGACCGCATGGCCGCGCGCATACAGGCTCGCGCCGACCACGCAGATCTCTTCGCGCAGTTTCGCTTCGTTGCTCATCGCTCGGCTCCGTCCAGCGCGCGCAGCGCCTTGTCGAAAAAGTCCGTCGTGCCGAAGTTGCCGGATTTCAGCGCGAGGCCGAGCGGTTGCGCGTCGATGGTGGCCGTGGCCGGCACGCCCGGATCGATCTGCGCGCCGATTTGCAGCGACTTCACGTCGAGCGCCTGGACGACCGCGCCGGACGTTTCGCCGCCGGCAACGACGAACTTGCGCACGCCGAGTTCGCGCAGGCCGCGGGCGATCGCCGCGAGCGTGCTTTCGACGAGATGGCCGGCCGCCTCGACGCCGAGCGCGTGCTGCACGGCCTTCACTTCGTCGGGCGTCGCGGTCGCGTAGATCAGCACGGGTTGCGGCAGGTGCGAGCGCGCAAAGGCGAGCGCCTGGTCGACGACGGGTTCGCCGCGCGACGCCGCGAGCGGATCGATGCGGAAGCTCGGCCGGGTCGCGCGCCACGCGGCGACCTGCGCGTTGGTGGCTTTCGATGCGCTGCCGGCGAGCACGGCCGACAGCCCGTCGATGCGCGGCAGCGATGCCGCGTTGTCGCGCTCGGGCAGTTGCTCCGCGCGGCGGAAATTCGCGGGCAGGCCGAGCGCGATGCCCGAGCCGCCGGTGACGAGCGGCAGGCCCGCGCACGCTTCGCCGAGTACGTAGAGGTCGCGGTCCGACAGCGCGTCGGCGATCGCGAAGCGCGCGCCTTCCGCACGCAGCTGTTCGATCCGCGTACGGACGGCAGCCGCGCCGAGCGCGATCGTGTCGTAGCGGATCAGGCCGACCGCCGACTTCGTCTGCCGCTGCAGCACGCGCACGAGGTTCGCGTCCTTCATCGGCGTGAGCGGATGGTTTTCCATGCCCGATTCGTTCAGCAACACGTCGCCGACGAACAGGTGGCCGCGATAGATCGTGCGGCCGTTCTCCGGGAACGCCGGGCACGCAATCGTGAAGCCGCCGCCGGCCGCATCGAGCAGTGCGTCGGCCACGGGCCCGATGTTGCCCGCGCCGGTCGAGTCGAACGTTGAGCAGTACTTGAAGAAAAACTGGCGACAACCTTGCGCGCGCAGCCATTCGTACGCGGCGAGCGATTGCGCGACGGCGTCGGCCGCGGGGATCGTGCGCGACTTCAGCGCGACGACGATCGCGTCGGCATCGAGCGCGGCGCCGTCGGCGGGCACGCCGATCGTCTGCACGGTGCGCATGCCGCTCTTGACGAGCATGTTCGCGAGATCGGTCGCGCCGGTGAAATCGTCGGCGATGCAGCCGAGCAGGGGACGGGAAGCGGTAGCGGTCATGGCAGCAACGTCGTTCGAATCAGCGGGCGGGCGGCAGCGTGATGCCGGGGAAAGTCTTGATCACGGCGGAGTCGTCTTCGCCGCCGTGGCCGGCGCTCGATGCGCTCATGAACATCTGGTGCGCGGTGGCCGACAGCGGCAGCGGGAATTTGCTGCGGCGCGCGGTATCGAGCACGAGGCCGAGATCCTTCACGAAGATGTCGACGGCCGACAGCGGCGTGTAGTCGCCGTTCAGGATGTGCGGCACGCGGTTCTCGAACATCCACGAATTGCCTGCGCTGTGCGTGATCACGTCATACAGCGCATCGGCGTCCACGCCTTCGCGCAGGCCGAGCGCCATTGCTTCGGCCGCCGCCGCGATATGCACGCCGGCCAGCAGCTGGTTGATGATCTTCACTTTCGAGCCGATGCCGTGCGCGTCGCCCAAGCGATAGACCTTGCCGGCGATCGCGGCGAGCACGTCTTCGCAGCCCGCGTACGCGGCGGCCGGGCCCGACGTCATCATCGTCATCTCGCCGGAGGCCGCGCGCGCGGCGCCGCCCGACACGGGCGCATCGAGCATCTGCAGGCCGGCGGCCTCGATGCGTGCGCCGAGCGCGACCGCGAATTCCGGCGCGACGGTCGCGCTTGCGATCACGACGCCGCCCGGCTTCATCGCCGCGACCGCGCCGTGTTCGCCGAACAGCACCGTTTCCGTTTGCGCGGCATTGACGACGAGCGTGACGACGACGTCGCACTGCGCGCCGAGTTCGGCCGGCGTCGCGCAGGCCACGCCGCCTTCGGCGGCGAACGCCTGCAGCACGGTGTCGCGCACGTCGCATGCGTGGACGCGCAGGCCGGCGCGCAGCAGCGAGCGTGCGACGCCGAGGCCCATCGCGCCGAGGCCGATGACTCCAACATTTCGTGACATGGTCAACCTTGATCGATTCGGGAGAGGTTCGTGACGGCGGCGGCGCCCGGCCGGGCAGCGGCCGCCGGCTTCAGCAGATGCCGGCTTCCGCGAGACGGCGGGCGGCGTTGTACATGTGCGTGCGCGCCGCGTTGCGCGCGGCCACCGGGTCGCGCGAGCGGATCGCGTCGGCGATCGCCGCGTGTTCTTCACGCACCTGGCGCGAGAAGTCCTCGCGCGTCGCCTCGTTGCGCCGCGTGACCTTCACGCCGGCTTCGAGGTACTGGTTCAGGAACTGCAGCGTCTTCAGGAAATACGGGTTGCCGGTGACGGCCGCGATCGTGCGATGGAACGCGACGTCTTCCGCGACGCCGTCGCGCCCTTCGGCCACCGCATCGTCGATCTTGCGCAGCGCGTCGTCGATGTCCGCCATGTCGTCGGCGGTGTGGTGCAGCGCGGCTTCGGCTGCGACTTCAGCCTCGATCGCGCGGCGCACCGCGAGCAGGTGCGGCAGCGAGCTCGCTTCGACGGCTTCCGCGTAATCGATCCGCAGCGGCCGGATCGCGCCGTGCTGGTTCACGAACACGCCGCTGCCCTGGCGCGGTTCGACCACGCCTTCGTTCTTCAGCCGCGAGATCGCCTCGCGGATCACGGTGCGGCTCACGCCGAATTCCTGCGCGAGCACCGCTTCCGTCGGCAGTTTGCCGCTGGCCGAGAAACTGCCGGCTTCGATCTGCTTGAGCAGTTGCTGCGCGACATGGTCGCTCATCGCACGGGCGGGAATTTTCTCGAACATGATGCTCAGGTTTGTAAGGTGATGTGGTCATCATACAAATTTGAAATAGTATCAGCATCCGGGATAACCCTCGATTTCCGACGCGCAACGTCGGCCAAATTGATTGGAACCGGTTCCAAATGAATCGAAACCGGTGCGAACGTGTGTCGTTCGGCGGTCGGTCAGGGAAGGGGTGGGTGCCCCGTGGCCGTCAGTCGGCGATGTCCTCGACGGGATCGGCCGCCGCCGGTTCGGCGGCTTCGGCCACTTCGCCGCCGCGTTCGCGGTAGGTCGCCGGCGGCACGCCGAACTGCTTGCGGAATTCGCGCCCGAGGTGCGATGCGTCGGCGAATCCGCAGCTCGACGCGATATCGGCGACCGTGCGGTCCGAGCTCGTCAGCAGCCACGCGGCCGTGCGCAGTCGCACCTGCTTCGCGAACGCCTGCGGGCTCTTGCCGGTCTCGGCCTTGAACAGCCGCTCGAGCTGCCGCGTCGACAGATCGAGCTTGCACGCGAGTTCCTCGAGCGGCAGCGCGCGCCCGACATGCTGTTCCATCAGGAGAATCGCGCGCTTGACCTTCGGGTGCGTGGCCGGTTCGAGGCCCGGCGGATGCGGTTGCGGCGCGTTGCCTTTCTGCATCTCGCCGACGAGCAGGATGCGCAACGCTTTCTGCACCGTGGCGTGATCGAAATGGCGCAGCAGGATCGCGGCGGCGACGTCGATCGACGCACGGCCGCCAGAACAGGTGATCCGGCGCCGGTCGATCACAAACAGCCGGTCGGCGATCAGCAGGTCGGGATCGGCTGACGGAAAGCGCTCGATGAAATCCCAGTAGTGGAACCAGCTCACGCAGGTGCGGTAGTCGTCGAGCACGTTCGCGCGCATCAGCGTAAACACGCCGGTGCAGATCCCGACGATCGTCGCGCCGCGCGCCGCCGCGCGGCGGATGAAGTCGAGCGTTTGAGGGCCGGCTTGCGGCCCCGAATGCAGCAGCCCGCCGACCACCACCACGTAATCGAACGGCTCGGCCGCGTCGAACGTCTCCCACGGCGTGATCTGGATCCCGCAACTCGCGCGCACCGGCGCGAGCGTCTCGCCGATCACGCTCCACGCGCAGCGCACGGGCTTGCTGTAGTCGCCGTCGTCGGCCGACAGCCGCAGCATGTCGACGAAGCCGGAGAAGGCCGTCAGCGTGAAGTTCGGCAGCAGCACGATGCCGAAGCGGATGCGCTGCGGCGCAGGTTCAGCGAGGGGGGAAGCGGGTACGTCGGGTGTCATCGCGGCCAATCTCGTCACGCCGGGCGGGCGGTCTCACTCGTTTCACTCTGTTTGCAGGTTACGGCTGCCGGGGCGGCACGGATGCAGCCAGCGTCGCCGATCGGCTGCGGCCGGACTTGTGGTTTTTCGTCGCGAACCATCGCCAAAACGCACTTCCGGCCCGGCCGGTGCGGGGTTTGGCGGCGCTATCCCACGCCGATGCCGTTTTTGTTCTATCGGCCGATTTTACGCTTTGATGTACTGATGCCCAACGACATTTCACGCATGCCACCCAGAGGAAGCCAGATGAACGTCAGCGCGTTCGACCTGTTCAAGATCGGTATCGGCCCGTCCAGTTCGCATACGGTCGGCCCGATGATCGCCGCGTGCCGCTTCGCGTCGCACGTCGAGGACGCGAACCTGCTCGGCTTCGTGCGCCGCGTGCGGGTCGAGCTGTACGGTTCGCTCGGCGCGACCGGCAAGGGCCACGGCACCGACAAGGCCGTGCTGCTCGGCCTCGAGGGCCACCTGCCCGACACGATCGATCCGGACCTGATCGAGCCGCGCCTCGCCGCGATCCGCGCCGAGAAGTCGCTGTCGCTGCTCGGCAAGCAGACGGTGCGCTTCGAGGAAAAGGAACACATCGGCTTCTATCGCAAGCTGATGAGCGGCACGAGCATCGTGCACCCGAACGGGATGCGCTTCCAGGCGTTCGACGAGCACGGCCAGCTGCTCGTCGAGAAAGAGTATTACTCGGTCGGCGGCGGCTTCGTCGTGAACCGCGACGGCGATCGCGTGAACGGCGTGCGCGCGGCGGTCGAGGTGCCTTACCCGTTCCGCACCGGCGACGACCTGATGCGGCAGTGCCGCGAACACGGGCTGTCGATCGCCGAGCTGATGATGCGCAACGAATGCGCGCTGCGCTCCGCCGACGAAGTGCGCGCCGGGCTGCTCGCGATCTGGCGCACGATGGCCGCCTGCGTCGAGCGCGGCTGCAAGGTCGAGGGCGACCTGCCGGGCCCGATGCGCGTGAAGCGCCGCGCGGCCGAGATGAACGGCCACCTGCGCGCCCGTTCGGAAGAGTCGCTGCGCGACCCGCTGTCGATGCTCGACTGGGTCAACCTGTATGCGATGGCCGTGAACGAAGAGAACGCGGCCGGCGGGCGTGTGGTCACCGCGCCGACCAACGGCGCGGCCGGCGTGATCCCCGCGGTGCTGCACTACTACGTGAAATTCGTGCCGGGCTCGAACGAAGCCGGCATCGTCGAATTCCTGCTGACGGCCGCGGCGATCGGGATCATCTACAAGGAAACCGCGTCGATCTCCGGCGCGGAAGTCGGCTGTCAGGGCGAGGTCGGCGTTGCGTGCTCGATGGCCGCCGCCGCGCTCGCCGCCGTGATGGGCGGCACGCCCGACCAGGTCGAGAACGCGGCCGAGATCGGCATGGAGCACAACCTCGGGATGACCTGCGACCCGGTCGGCGGGCTCGTGCAGATCCCGTGCATCGAGCGCAACGCGATGGGCGCGATCAAGGCGCTGAATGCGTCGCGCATGGCGCTCAAGGGCAACGGCCAGCACTACGTATCGCTCGATTCCGTGATCAAGACGATGCGCGAAACCGGCGCCGACATGAAGACGAAATACAAGGAAACGTCGCGCGGCGGTCTCGCCGTGAACGTCATCGAATGCTAACGAAGGATCACTAACATGAGCCGCTACTCGATATTCAGCCTGTTCCGCAACGGCCTCTCGTATCACGAGAACTGGGAAAAGCAGTGGAAGAGCCCGGAACCGAAGAAGGAATACGACGTCGTGATCGTCGGCGGCGGCGGCCACGGCCTCGCAACCGCGTACTACCTCGCGAAGGAACACGGCATCACGAACGTCGCGATCCTCGAGAAGGGCTGGATCGGCGGCGGCAACACCGCGCGCAACACGACGATCGTGCGCTCGAACTATCTGTGGGACGAATCGGCCGCGCTGTACGAGAAGGCGATGAAGCTGTGGGAAGGCCTGTCGCAGGACCTGAACTACAACGTGATGTTCAGCCAGCGCGGCGTGATGAACCTGGCCCATACGCTGCAGGACGTGCGTGACACCGAGCGCCGCGTGAACGCGAACCGGCTGAACGGCGTCGACGCGGAATTCCTGACGCCCGCGCAGATCAAGGAAATCGAGCCGACGATCAACCTGAACAGCCGCTATCCGGTGCTTGGCGCATCGATCCAGCGCCGTGCAGGCGTCGCGCGTCACGACGCGGTGGCGTGGGGCTTCGCGCGCGGTGCGGACCGCGCCGGCGTCGACATCATCCAGAACTGCCAGGTGACGGGCATTCGCCGTGAAGGCGGCGCGGTGGTCGGCGTCGATACGGTGAAGGGCTTCATCAAGGCGAAGAAGGTCGCGGTGGTCGCGGCCGGCAACACGACGACGCTCGCCGACATGGCCGGCGTGCGCCTGCCGATCGAAAGCCACCCGCTGCAGGCGCTGGTGTCCGAGCCGATCAAGCCGGTCGTCAACTCGGTGATCATGTCGAACGCGGTGCACGCGTACATCAGCCAGTCCGACAAGGGCGACCTCGTGATCGGCGCGGGCATCGACCAGTACACGGGCTTCGGCCAGCGCGGCAGCTTCCACATCATCGAAAGCACGCTGCAGGCGATCGTCGAGATGTTCCCGGTGTTCTCGCGCGTGCGGATGAACCGCCAGTGGGGCGGCATCGTCGACGTGTCGCCGGACGCGTGCCCGATCATCACCAAGACCGACGTGAAGGGCCTCTATTTCAACTGCGGCTGGGGCACCGGCGGCTTCAAGGCGACGCCGGGCTCGGGCTGGGTGTTCGCGCACACGATCGCCCGCGACGAACCGCATCCGCTGAACGCGCCGTTCGCGCTCGACCGCTTCTACACGGGCCACCTGATCGACGAGCACGGCGCTGCCGCCGTCGCGCACTGAACGAGGAGAAACACATGTTGCTGATCGAATGTCCGTGGTGCGGGCCGCGCGCCGAATCCGAGTTCTCGTGCGGCGGTGAAGCCGACATCGTGCGCCCGGTCGCGAACGAGAACATGACCGACCGCGAATGGGGCGAGTACGTGTTCATGCGCGAGAACAAGCGCGGGCTGCACAAGGAGCAATGGCTGCACACGCAGGGCTGCCGCCGCTGGTTCAAGGTCACGCGCGACACGGTGACCTACGATATCAAGGGCTACGAAAAATTCGGTGGCGCCGCTGCCGGCAACGCACACGAAGAGGGTACGAGCAAATGAGCCAGAAAGACCGTCTCGGCACCGGTGGCCGGATCAATCGCGCGATTCCGTTGACGTTCACGTTCAACGGCCGCACGTACCAGGGCTTCCAGGGCGACACGCTCGCGTCCGCACTGCTCGCGAACGGCGTGCACTTCGTCGCGCGCAGCTTCAAGTACCACCGCCCGCGCGGGATCGTGACGGCGGATGTGGCCGAACCGAATGCCGTCGTGCAGCTCGAGTCCGGCCCGTATACCGTGCCGAACGCGCGCGCGACCGAGATCGAGCTGTACCAGGGGCTCGTCGCGACGAGCGTGAACGCCGAGCCGACGCTCGAGAACGACAAGTACGCGATCAACCAGAAGTTCTCGCGCTTCATGCCGGCCGGGTTCTACTACAAGACGTTCATGTGGCCGCGCAACATGTGGCCGAAGTACGAAGAGAAGATCCGCGAAGCGGCCGGCCTCGGCAAGGCGCCTGAAGTGCTCGACGCCGATCGCTACGACAAGTACTACGCGCATTGCGACGTGCTCGTGGTCGGCGGTGGCCCGTCGGGCCTCGCCGCCGCGCATGCGGCCGCGACGGCCGGCGCGCGCGTGATCCTCGTCGACGACCAGCGCGAACTCGGCGGCAGCCTGCTGTCGTGCCGCGCGGAGATCGACGCGAAGCCCGCGCTGCAGTGGGTCGAGAAGATCGAGGCCGAACTGCGCAAGCTGCCCGACGTGACGATCCTGTCGCGCAGCACCGCGTTCGGCTACCAGGACCACAACCTCGTGACGGTCACGCAGCGCCTGACCGATCACCTGCCGGTGTCGATGCGCAAGGGCACGCGCGAACTGCTGTGGAAGGTCCGCGCGAAGCGCGTGATCCTCGCGACCGGTGCGCACGAGCGTCCGATCGTGTTCGGCAACAACGACCTGCCGGGCGTGATGCTCGCCGGCGCGGTATCGACCTACGTGCATCGCTTCGGCGTGCTGCCGGGCCGCAACGCGGTCGTGTTCACGAACAACGATCGTGCGTACCAGACCGCGCTCGACCTGAAGGCATGCGGCGCGAAGGTGACGGTCGTCGATTCGCGCGCCTCGTCGAACGGCGCGCTGCCGGCTGCGGCCAAGCGGCAGGGCGTGACGGTGATGAGCGGCGCGGTCGTCACGGCCGCATCGGGCAAGTGGCGCGTATCGTCGGTCGACGTCGCGTCCCTCTCGAACGGCCAGGTGGGCGGCAAGCTGCAGACGCTGCCGTGCGACCTCGTCGCGATGTCGGGCGGGTTCAGCCCGGTGCTGCACCTGTTCGCGCAGTCGGGCGGCAAGGCTTGCTGGAACGACGAAAAGGCGTGCTTCCTGCCGGGCAAGCCCGTGCAGGCGGAAGCGAGCATCGGTGCGGCGGCCGGCGAATTCGGCCTGGCGCGCGCGCTGCGGCTCGCCGTCGATGCAGGCGCGGAAGCAGCGAAGGCCGCGGGCTTCGCGGCCGCGCAGCGTCCGGCCGCACCGCAAGTCGCCGAAGCGGTCGAAGGCGCACTGCAGCCGCTGTGGCTCGTCGGCAGCCGCGAGGCAGCCGCACGCGGGCCGAAGCAGTTCGTCGATTTCCAGAACGACGTGGCGGCTGCCGACATCCTGCTCGCCGCGCGCGAAGGCTTCGAGTCGGTCGAGCACGTGAAGCGCTACACGGCGATGGGCTTCGGCACCGACCAGGGCAAGCTCGGCAACATCAACGGGATGGCGATTCTCGCGGGCGCGCTCGGCAAGACGATTCCGGAAACGGGCACGACGACGTTCCGCCCGAACTACACCCCCGTGTCGTTCGGGACCTTCGCCGGCCGCGAGACGGGCGATTTCCTCGACCCGATCCGCAAGACGGCCGTGCACGAATGGCACGTCGAGCACGGCGCGGCGTTCGAGGACGTCGGCAACTGGAAGCGGCCGTGGTATTTCCCGAAGAACGGCGAAGACCTGCATGCGGCCGTGAAGCGCGAATGCCTCGCGGTGCGCAACAGCGTCGGCATCCTCGACGCGTCGACGCTCGGCAAGATCGACATCCAGGGCCCCGACGCGGTGAAGCTGCTGAACTGGATGTACACGAACCCGTGGAACAAGCTCGAAATCGGCAAGTGCCGCTACGGGCTGATGCTCGACGAGAACGGGATGGTGTTCGACGACGGCGTGACCGTGCGCCTCGCCGACCAGCATTTCATGATGACCACCACCACCGGCGGCGCCGCGCGCGTGCTCACGTGGCTCGAGCGCTGGCTGCAGACCGAATGGCCCGACATGAAGGTGCGGCTCGCGTCCGTCACCGATCACTGGGCGACGTTCGCGGTGGTCGGCCCGAAGAGCCGCAAGGTCGTGCAGAAGGTGTGCCAGGACATCGACTTCGGCAACGAGGCGTTCCCGTTCATGAGCTACCGGAACGGCACCGTCGCGGGCGCGAAGGCGCGCGTGATGCGGATCAGCTTCTCGGGCGAGCTGGCCTATGAAGTGAACGTGCCGGCGAACGCGGGCCGCGCGGTGTGGGAAGCGCTGATGGCGGCAGGTGCCGAGTTCGACATCACGCCGTACGGCACCGAGACGATGCACGTGCTGCGCGCGGAGAAGGGCTACATCATCGTCGGCCAGGATACCGACGGCTCGATCACGCCGTACGACCTCGGGATGGGCGGGGTCGTCGCGAAGTCGAAGGACTTCCTCGGCAAGCGCTCGCTGACGCGCTCCGATACCGCGAAGGAGGGCCGCAAGCAGTTCGTCGGCCTCCTGACCGAAGACGAACAGTTCGTGCTGCCGGAAGGCGCGCAGATCATCGCGAAGGACACGCAGGTGTCGGCGGTCGATCCGACGCCGATGATCGGCCACGTGACGTCGAGCTACTACAGCCCGATCCTGAAGCGCTCGATCGCGCTCGCGGTGGTGAAGGGCGGCCTGAACAAGATGGGCGAGAGCGTCGTGATTCCGCTGGCCAACGGCAAGCGCATCACCGCGAAGATCTCGAGCCCGGTTTTCTACGATACCGAAGGGGTGCGCCAGCATGTGGAATGAAACGAGAAACCAGAAGCAGGTGGCGGGCGCGGGCGGCGTGACGCTTGAATCGCCGTTCGTCGGTGCGGCCGACGTGCTGAAGCCGCACCAGGCGCGCGCGTCGAAGAAGTTCATGCTGCGCGAGCGGCCGTTCCTCGATCTCGTCAACGTGCGCGGCGAGTTGAGCGATCCGGCGTTCGTCAGCGCGTTCGAGCGCGTGGTGGGCTGCCGGCCGCCCGCGCAGCCGAACACGGTCGCACGTGGCGCCGATTACGACGTGCTGTGGCTCGGCCCCGACGAATGGCTCGTGCGGTCGAACGGGCCCGTTCAGGCGGGCGTGCTCGAGGCGAAGCTGGCGGAGGCCGTGCAGGGTGCGTATGCGGCGGCCGTCGATGTCGGCAGCGGCTATACGGTCGTCGAGATCAGCGGCGAACGCGTGCGCGACGTGATCGCGCGCGGCTGCCCGCTCGATCTGCATCCGCGCGTGTTCAAGCCGGGCCAGTGCGCGCAGTCGCACTACTTCAAGTCGCCGATCACGCTGATCCCGACCGGCGACGACACGTTCGAGATCGTCCTGCGTCGCAGCTTCGCCGACTATTTCGTGCGCATCATGCTCGACGCCGCGGCGCCGCTCGCATCATGAAGCCGTTCGACGAACCGTTCGTGGCGATCGACGCGCCGCGCCTGCGCGGGCGCGGCTGGAGCGTGTTCGTCGACGAACTGAAAGTACCCGCGCGGATCGGCATTCATGCGCACGAGCATGAATCGCCGCAGCCGATCGTGATCGATGCGCGGCTGGGGTATCGCTGCGAGCCGAGCGAGCAGGGCGAGTGGATCGACTACGACGGCTATTGCGCGCGTGTCGCGTCGTTCCTGTCGCACAAGCCGCATACGCGGCTGCTCGAAACGCTCGTCGCCGATATCGCGGTGCTGTCGTTCCGTGAGTGGCCGGCGCTGGAGTCGCTGACGCTGTCGGTGTACAAGCCGAAGATCCGGCCCGGGACGAAGCGCGTCGGCGTATCGCTCGACTGGACACGCGGCGATTACCTGCGGTGGACGGGGGCGGCTGGGCAGCTTTGAGGTCTAGGCAGCGCGGTCGTCCCGGTTCGTCGAGAACAGTAATTCCTGAAATATGAGAATAGTTTGAGGGCTGGGAGTTCGGGTTGCTTTGTTCCTGAAATACAAGAACAATCGGCGGCCTGAAGCTTTTGCGAGTATAGTTCTGGTGTTTTCGTAACAATGGTGCCAAACCTGGCTGGCGCCACTTTGTTCCTGGAATTCCGGAATTATGGCTCGTACCTTACCTCGCCCGATTGCGAACCCCGATCCGCTGGCACTGGATCTGGCCGCGCTGGGGGCGCTCGTGCGCAACCGGCGAGCGCAGAACCAGATGCGGATCGACGACGCGGCCGATATGCTCGGTGTCTCAAAGGACGTGCTGTCCCGGCTGGAAAACGGCCGGGCGGTGAGCCTCGATAAATTGTTCAAGGTGCTCGACGGCCTGGGTCTCAATCTGCTTGTCGTGCCGAAACGCGACGTCCCCGTCGCCCGCAAGGCGTTGCACGAACACATGGCATCGCAGGCTGTTGCGCCAGGGTCGCAGGAGTCGGCCTGATGGTCCATCGCCTGAGCATTTCGACCAACGGCTCGCCGGTCGGCCGGTTGACCTACGACGCCCGTCAGGACGACTACGGTTTTGCGTACGATCCGTCGTGGCAGGCGCGCGCCGACGCGTTTTCACTGTCTCCGTGCATTCCGCTCGACGGCGGCCCGCTTCCCGCGGGCGCGGTCCAGCGCTTCATCGGCAATTTGCTGCCCGAGGGCCGCGCGCTCGAAGTGGCCGCGGCGATGTATCAGATATCGAAGGACAACGTCTTTGGCTTGATCCGCATGCTTGGGAAAGAGCCAGTCGGTGCGTTGAGCTTCGTTCCCGACGATGGTGCCGATGTGCAGGCGCCGGAGGCCGTCGAACCGGTGCGGCGTGTGATATCCGCGGAGGAGTTGACCGACCGGATTCGCAAGCGAGACGCAATTCCATTTCCCGTCTGGGACGACCGGGTTCGCCTGTCGATTGCTGGTCATCAGGACAAACTGCAGGTACTGGTCGAGGGCGAGCAATTCGCGCTCGTCGAGGGGGCGCTCAGCAGCACGCATATCCTGAAGCCCGAGTCCCGCAATCCGCACGCCCCGTTCATGGTTGCCAACGAACATTTCTGCATGACGCTGGCTGCCCGAATGGGGCTGCCGGTGGCGCATGTCGAGATGCGGCGCATTCCCGAACCCATTCTGCTTGTCGAGCGATTCGACCGGATCGTGACGATCGAACCGGGGGATCCGCAGCGTGTCCGTGCAGTGCGGCGCCTCCACATCATCGATGGATGCCAGGCACTGGATTTGCCGGCAACGCTCAAGTACGAACGCAACCTCGGGAACAATGCGGACGTCCGCAATATTCGAGAGGGCGTGAGCTTCGAGAAGCTGTTTTCGTTGGCACCGTGTCTCGAGACTCCGGCCGCCGCGCGCTCGGCGATGTTGCGCTGGGCGCTGCTGCAATTGCTGATCGGCAACAGCGACGCACACGGCAAGAACATTTCGTTTTTTGTCGGTAGCGGCGGTCTCGCTCCCGCGCCGCTTTACGATCTCGTTTGCGTCAATGTGTACGGCGACGCATATGTCCAGGACATGGCGATGGCTTACGGTGACGTATTCCGTCCCGAGGAACTGACCGCTTTCGCGTTGGCGGATTTTGCGCATCGCGTGCACATCCGGCCGGCGTTCGTCGCACGCGAATTGACGAAGATGGCGACGCTGGCCAGGAAGCTGGCTCCCGAGTTGGCCGAGTCGGACGTGTACACGGACGAGGAGCGCGAGTGGGTGCGAAATATTTCGGACTGCATATGCGATCAGGCCGAAAAGACGCTGCGTATCGCACCCGTGATTGCCAAGGTCAACGTCGATCTTCTGTGAGGCGCCGCGGCATTGCGCCGTGCGGGCGCGTCAAGCCGCAGCCGTCCCGTTCAACGCCGGATAGTCGACATACCCGCGCGCATCGCCGCCGAAGAACGTGTCGCGCTGCGCGTCGTTCATCGGTGCGCCCGTTTTCAGCCGCGTCACGAAATCCGGATTCGCGAGCACCATCTGGCCGTACGCTTCGAGATCGGCGAGGCCCGTCGCGACATCCGTGCCGATCGCATCGCGCGTGCGGCCCGGCCGGTTCACGATCAGCGTGCCGTTCCAGCGTGTGCGCAGGTCCGCGAGCAGCGGTTCGTCGCCCTGGTGCATCACGTGCAGGTACGCGAGGCCGAGCCGGTCGAGTGCCGTCGCAAGGTGGCGATACAGGTCAGCGCTTTCCGGACCTTCGTCGATGCCCCACAGCGTCGTGCCCGGCGACAGGCGGATCGCGGTGCGGTCCGCGCCGATCTCGTCGGCGATCGCCCCGGCCACCTCGATCGCGAAGCGCGCGCGGTTCTCGATCGGGCCGCCGTACGCGTCGGTGCGGGTGTTGGCGTTCGGTGCGAAGAACTGCTGGACCAGATACCCGTTCGCACCGTGGATCTCGACGCCGTCGGCGCCGGCCTCGATCGCGCGGCGCGCGGCAACGCGGAAGTCGTTCACGGTGCCGCGCACTTCGTCCGTCGTCAGCGCGCGCGGCGCCGGAATCTCCTGCATCCCTTTCATCGTGAACATCGGCACGCCCGGCGCGATCGCGGAAGGCGCGACGCCCTGGCGATGGTGCGGCGTATTGTCGGGGTGCGACATGCGTCCCACGTGCATCAACTGGATGAACAGGCGGCTGCCGCGCGCGTGTACGCGCTCGCTGACCGCCTTCCAGCCGGCGACGTGCGCATCGGTGTAGATGCCGGGCGTCGTCAGGTAGCCCTGGCCGTCGTCAGACGGCTGGGTGCCTTCGCTGACGATCAGGCCGAGGTCCGCGCGCTGCGCGTAGTACTCGGCGGCCAATGCGCCGGGCGTGCCGTCGGATGCGGCGCGGCTGCGCGTCATCGGCGCCATGACCAGGCGGTTCTGCAGGTCGTAGCGGCCGACGCGGACCGGGGCGAACAGTCGCGGCGCTGCCTGGCCGGCTTGAGCGGGAACGAAAAGCGGTTTCATCGCGTATTTCCTCATCGAAGTTCGGACGACGGCACCGGGGTGGTGCCGCATCGGGCGAGGGTCGCGCACGTTGTGCCGGCCGTGACGCCATACCTGCATCATCCATTGCTCCTTTTTCGAGATAAAGTAGGTCTCGTGGAGAACATTGATCCATCGATGGAGCACTGGGCATGGAACTGCTGAACGACATGGCGCTGTTCGTGGAAGTCGTGAAGGCGCGCGGCTTTCGCAGCGCCGCGCAGGCGCTGGGGATGCCGAATTCGACGCTGTCGCGGCGCATTGGCGCGCTGGAAAAGGCGATCGGCCTGCGGCTGCTGCACCGCACGACGCGCCGAATCGAGCTGACGGAAGCCGGGCAGCTGTATTTCGAGCGCTGCAAGCGCATCGTCGACGAGGCGCGGCTCGCGCACGAGCAGCTCGGCGGGCTGCTGGCCGAACCCGCCGGCGTGTTGCGTGCGTCGTTTCCGGTCGATTTCGCGGTGATCTACCTGACGCCGTTGATCGTCGAATTCGCGAACCGCTACCCGAAGCTCACCTTCGATTTCGAGCTGACGTCACGGCGCGTCGACCTCGTGAGCGAGCCGTTCGACGTCGCGATCCGGATCGGCGAATCGGCGGATTCGCAACTCGTCGCGCGGCGGCTCGCGACGTTCCGCAACTACCTGTATGCGTCGCCGCGCTATCTCGAACGTGCGGGCGAGCCGCTCGAACCGGGCGACCTGGCGCGGCACCAGTGCTTGAGCGTGCAGCGCGTCGCCACCTGGACCCTGCGTCGCGGCGAGCAGGCAGTCGAGGTGCCGGTGGGCGGGCGGTTCGTCGTGAACAGCGTGGGCATGAACCGGCAACTGGCCGTGCATGACGCGGGGATCATCCAGCTGCCGGAGGAAGTGGTGGCCGACGACGTCGCCGCCGGCCGGTTGCGGCGCGTGCTGCCTGAATGGGAGGGGGCGCTCGTGCCCGTCTTCGCGATGACCGAAACGCGTTTGCTGCCCGCGAAAACGCAGGTTTTCATCGAGTTTCTGCGCGCGCATTTCGCACCGGCGTGACGGGGGCACGCGCCGCGCCCGTTCTCAGGTCACTTTTGCGCCGATGGCGGCGCGTCCGCTTGCGCGGCCCATTTGTTCAGGATGCGCACGCGCGCCTGGCTGAAATCGACCCAGCAGTTCATCCACGCGTCGTTCGGGATCATCGGCCCGGGATTGGCGGCTTTTACGTAGTCGCAGGTGTCGCTGGCGAAGCGGGTCCAGCTGGCCTGCGACTTCGCGAGCGCGCTGGCTGCGTCGGGGCTGCGCGCTTCGAGCTTGCGCGCGAGCGACTGGTACGCGCTGTCGACTGCCTGATGGTTGTGGTCGAGGATGCAGGCCCGCACGTTGTCCATCGTCGGGCCTTGCTGTTCGCAATCGGCGGCGGCGAAAGCGTGGCCGGTTGTCAGCGCGGCGATGGCAAGGAAGCGGGCGGCGAGTCGGATCGCGTGGCGCATGCGCGGCACCGTCGAGAAGGGGGCGCTTACTGACTGTTGCGCGCCGACGCAGGGGGCGACGTATCGCTGACCGGTATCAGGCGGGCCTTCGTGTCGCTCGGCGCTTTGGCGGCTTTCGCGTCGTCGTCGGGTTCGAGCACGAACCGGAACGAATCGACCCGCTGCATCACCTTTGCCGCATACGCGTTGGAACCGCCGTAGCTCTTCAAGCCGGCCTGCACGTTGCCGCCGGCCGCCCTCACGTAGCCCGACAGGATCGCGGAACCGGCTTCGACGTTCGCATTCGGCTCGGTCAGATCCTTCACGTTGCGCAGCATGCCGCGATGCGCGGCTGGCACGACCTGCATCAGCCCCGTGGCGCCATGCTGGCCACGCGCCTTTTCCTGGAAGCGCGATTCGATCGAAATAATGGCGTAAACGAGTGCTGGCGGCAGCGAATATTTCGTCGCAGTGACGCTCACGATATCGGCGAGCTTCGCGGCGCGTTCCTTCGCGACGCCGAACTTCTTCGTCAGGTAGGACGTGATGCGGCGGTTTGCTTCGTTCGGCTGATCGTTGGCGTTCGCGAGCGGCGCGGAGGCAACGGGCGGCATCGATGCGGCCACTTCGGGCGCGGACGCAGGCAGTGCAGGCGCTTGCTGCGCCGATGCCTGTTGCGCGATGCCGAGCGAAAGCACGATCAGCCAGAGAAACCGTCGTCGCATGGTCGAGTGCGGGGAAATGGGAGGCGCATAGTATATCGGCCAATCGCGGCGGGTGGTCGAGCGCCGGCTCGAATGAAAGCGATGTGTAGGTTTGTGGCGTTCGCGGTGATCGACAAGCCGATCGTTGCACGGACACGCATCGGAGTCCGGAAGAAACGGGCGTTTTCGTCCTTTCCCGGGACGCCTCCGCCGTATCGCGGGCATGTCGTTGGCTCGCTTGCCCCATTCCGCCTGCAGTCCAGGCGTTGTTCGAGAATTGGCCGAACGGAGCGCTAGTTGATGATCTCGCCCGTGCCGGTCTCGATGCGGATCCTGAGCTGCTGGATGAACTCCGGATCGTAGGGTTCCCAGCTATCGAGTTCGCCGATGATTTTCAAGGGCAGTGTGCTTCGATACGATCGCGTTGGATTGCCCGGGAATTTTTTATCCGTGACGTTCGGGTCGTTTTCGAATGCTCCGGCGGGCTCGACGATGTAGACCCGCGGCTTGCCGTCGCCTCTGGCCATTTCCGCGGCAAGGCCGGCGCCCTTGGGCAGGGCCGTGAAGTAAACGTGATTCATCACGACGTTGTCCCGATAATTCGATCTGAAGCCGGCTGTCAGCAAGTCGCCGATTCGCAAATCCGCTCTCGTGCCGTGAAAAAACGGGCCGGTGTCGATGACAGCCATGGCTTCTCCTTCGAAAAATTTCGCAACGGCTTCTAGGCGCGCTGCGCGCTCGCCACCCGTGCAATCGCGCCGATCGCATCGCTGACGAGCACCGCGAGCAGTCCGACGATCACGCCGCCTTGCAGCACGAACGCGGTGTTCGATGTTTGCAGGCCCGCGATGATCACGTCGCCGAGCCCGCGCGCGGCGACCGTCGAGCCGATCGTCGCGGTGCCGAGATTGATCACGACCGCGAGCCGGATCCCGTTGACGATCACCGGAAACGCGAGCGGCAGCTCGACCGACACCAGTTGCTGCCAGCTGCTCATCCCCATGCCGCGTGCGGCATCGACGACGTCGCGCGGCACGTCCTCGAGCCCCGCGATCGTGCTCTCGAAAACCGGCAGGAGCCCATACAGTACGAGCGCGATCAGCACGGGCTTCAATCCGAAGCCGACGGCCGGCACCGCGAGCGCGAGTACGGCGACGGGCGGGAAGGTCTGGCCGATGTCGACGACGCTGCGCGCGAGCGGCAGGAAATCCGCGCCGGACGGCCGTGTGACCGCGATGCCGGCCGCGACCGCGACGATCGTGCCGATCAGGCTCGACAGCGCGACCGTGCCGAGATGCGCGAGCGTGAGATCGAGCAGGCTCGCGCGATCGTAGATAACGGGTGCGCCATTGTCTGCGAACGGCGCGAACCAACCCTGCAGCCATGCGGGGCGCAACAGCAACACGAGCAGCAGCGCGAGCGCCGCCGCGCGCGCGACGTACGCGGGAAGCGCCGAACGCGTGGGCCGCACGCTGCCGTGCGCCGTCATGCGGGCTTCCTCGCGTGCGCGCGGATCGCGTCGAGCGTGATGCGGCGCGCGCGGCGTGCGTTGCTGCGGCCGCCATCGTCGACGGGCAACGCATCGACACCGCGCCACAGCAACTCGGATACCGCGTCGCGCAGCGTGCGCGTCGCGGCGATCGGTTCGCCGTCGGCATGACCGGGTTCGGCCACCGTCTCGATCGGCGTCAGCGCGAGCAGGCGCAGCGGCCGGTCCACGCCCGCGACGAGCTGCTCGACGACGCCGGCCGCCGGCTTGCCGAGAATCTCGGCCGGCGTCGCGACCTGCAGCAGCCGTCCGCCGTCCATTACCGCGATCGTGTCGCCGAGCTTCAGCGCTTCCTCGATGTCGTGCGTGACGATCACGACCGTGATGCCGAGGCGGCGCTGCAACGCGAACAGGTCGTCCTGCGCCTTGTTGCGGATGATCGGATCGAGCGCGCCGAACGGCTCGTCCATCAGCAGCATCGCGGGCTCGGCCGCGAGCGCGCGCGCCACGCCGACGCGCTGCTGCTGGCCGCCCGACAGTTCGTGCGGCAACTTGCCTGCGAACTCGGCCGGCGCGAGATGGAACAGCTCGAGCAGTTCGTTCACGCGTGCATCGATGCGATCGGACGACCAGCCGAGCAGGCGCGGTACGGTCGCGATGTTGCGCGCGACGCTCCAGTGCGGGAACAGGCCATGCCCCTGGATCGCGTAGCCAATGCCGCGCCGCAACTGCTCGGGTGCGACGGTCGCGGTATCGACGCCGTCGATGCGGATCGTGCCGCTGGTGGGCGCGATCAGCCGGTTGATCATGCGCAAGAGCGTCGACTTGCCGCTGCCCGATGCGCCGACGAGCGCAGTGATCGTGCCGCGCTGCATCGTCAGCGACACGTCGTCGACGGCAGTCACATCGCCGAAGCGTTTGCCGACCCGTTCGATCTCGATCATCCTGCACGCCCCTTCGCGAGCGACGTCGCGGCTTCGAACACGACGGCGGCCGCCAGTGCGAGCGCGATTGTCGGGATCGCGCCGAGCAGCACGAGATCGGCGGCCGATTGCCCGATCCCCTGGAAGATGAAGGTGCCGAATCCGCCGCCGCCAATCAGCGCGGCCACCGCGGTCAGGCCGATGTTCTGCACGAGCACGATGCGCACGCCGCTCAGGATCACCGGCAGCGCGAGCACGAGATCGACGCGCAGCAGCCGCTGCACGCGCGTCATGCCCATCGCGCGCGCCGCCTCGGTCACGTGCGGCGGCACTTGTTCGAGCCCGACCACGACGCTCGATGCGATCGGCAGCAGCGAGTACAGGAACAGCGCAAGCAAGGCCGGCGCGACGCCGATCCCGCGGATGCCGAGCGCGGCCGCGAGCGGCACGTGCGCGGCGAGCAGGCCGAGCGGCGCCATCATCAGCCCGTACATCGCGATGCTGGGGATGGTCTGCACGACATTGAGCACGGGCATCGCGACGGTCCGCACGGCCGCGATCCGCGCGCATGCGATGCCGAGCGGCAGGCCCGCGACGAGCGCGGCGGCGACCGAGCCGCCCGCGAGCGACACGTGACGAAGCGCCTCGCGCCAGAAATCGTCGCTGCGCACCGCGTATTCGCGCATCACGGAGAGGCCGTCCCACCAGCCGCTTGCGAGCGGCACCGAAATCGCTGCAATGGCGACGACGAGTGCGACGAGGCGCCGCCACGGGCCGAACGCGAGGCGGGCGAGCGCGTCGGCGATGAGCACGGCCCATGCGAACAGCAGCAGCCAGACGCCCGCATCGGGCGAGACGCGGGCCAGCATGTCGTCGGCCGCGACGACGTGCGTCGCGGCCGCACCGGCCGCGTACGCGAGCGTGGCGAGCCCGGCACTGCCGGCCGCGAGCCGCCATGCCGGACGGCTCGCCGTCATCGCCCACAGCGCGCCGGCGGTCCATAGTGCGGCGAGCGCGGCACCCTGCATCGCAGGCAGCGCGGCGAACACCGACAGCCCGGTGCCGGCCGCGATCCGGTTCGGCCGCAGCACCGCGAACGGCAGGCCGAACACCGCGACGATCGTGAGTACCCCGATCAGGATGCCGACCTTGTCGAGTGTCACGCGCCGCGCGGACGCCGCCGCGCGATCCGTCATTTCACGAAGCCCTTCGCTTTCAGGTAGCTTTTCGCGACGCCGGCGGCCGGCTCGCCGTTGATCTGGATGCGGGCGTTCAGCGATTGCAGCGTTTTCAGGTCGAGGCTCGCGAACACCGGCTTCAGGTAGTCGGCGATCTGGGGGTGCGCTTTCAGCACGGCTTCGCGGATCACCGGCGCGGGTGCGTAGACGGGCTGCACGTGCTTGTCGTCGTCGAGCACCGCGAGGCCGCTCGACGCGATCCCGCCGTCGGTGCCGTAGACCATCGCGGCGTTCACGCCGTCGGTCTGGTTCGCGGCGGCCTTGATCGTCGCGGCCGTGTCGCCGCCGGACAGCACGACGAGCTGCTCGGGCTTCAGCTTGAAGCCGTACGCCTTCTCGAACGACGGCAGCGCCGACGCGCTGTTCACGAATTCGGCCGATGCCGCGAGCTTCACCTTGCCGCCGCCGGCCACCCATTTGCCGAAATCGGAGAAGGTCTTCAGGTGCTGCGATTGCGCGACGGGTGCGAGCAGCGCGACGCCCCACGTGTTGTTCGCGGGTGCCGGTGCAAGCCACACGAGATGGTTCGCCGCGTAGTCGAGTTTCTTCGCGGTGTCGTAGCCTTGTCCGGCGTTCTTCCACACCGGGTCGTCGGCCTTGTTGAAGAAGAAGGCGGCGTTGCCCGTGTATTCGGGGTAGATGTCGATCTCGCCGCTCGTGAGCGCCTTGCGCACGATCGGCGTCGCGCCGAGCGCGATCTTTTCGGTGACCGGAATGCCGTGGGCCTTCAGCACCTGCGCGATGAGGTTGCCGAGCAGGTTGCCTTCGGTGTCGATCTTCGACGACACCACGACGGGCGTGTCGGCGTGCGCGCCGGGCGCGACGATGGCGGCGGCGAACGCGAGGCCCAGAATCCGGGCGGGCAGGGCGAGCTTCATCGGGGCCAATCTCCAGGACGGGGGCGTACGCCGAAAGTTACTTGACTGAGCCGGCTTTGGCAAACCGCGTGCGGCGGCGCGTCCACAGCCGGTGTGGGGATAACCCGCAGCGGTCATGCAGGCTTGTTACACTGAAATTCATTCCCGTCTGTGGACACTTGCTGACATGAAGCCCGAGTTGCTCGTCCTCATCGCATTGCGCGGCGACGCGCATCGCGAGATCGCCGCGTCGTTCGACGTGCGCCATGCTCCGACACCCGACGAACGCGAACGCGCGATCGCCGAACACGGCGGCGCGATTCGCGCGGTGCTGACCAACGGCAGCACGGGGCTGACTGCCGCCGAGATCGACCGGCTGCCGCAACTCACGTTCGTCAGCGCGCTCGGCGCGGGCTACGAGCACATCGACGTCGCGCATGCGAAGGCGCGCGGCGTCACGGTGGTCACGGGTGCGGGCACCAACGACGATTGCGTCGCCGATCACGCGTTCGCGCTGCTGCTCGCGGCGGTGCGCAACGTCGTGCAGCTCGATGCGAAAACCCGCGCGGGCGTATGGCGAGACGGGCTGCAGATGCCGCCGAACGTGTCGGGCAAGAAGCTGGGCATCGTCGGGCTCGGCAAGATCGGCGAGAAGTGCGCGCGTCGCGCGGCCGGCTTCGACATCGAGATCGGTTATCACAACCGTTCGCCGAAGGCCGTTCCTCACCGCTACTTCGACCGCGTCGACGCGCTCGCGCAGTGGGCCGATTTCCTGATCGTCGCCACGCCGGGCGGCGCCGGCACGCGGCACCTGATCGATCGCGCGGTGCTCGACGCGCTCGGCCCCGGCGGCTTTCTCGTCAACGTATCGCGTGGCAGCGTTGTCGATACCGCTGCTTTGGCGGACGCGCTGCGCGAACGGCGCATCGCGGGCGCGGGGCTCGATGTGTACGAAGGGGAACCGGAACCGCCGCGCGCGCTGACGGATCTCGACAGCGTCGTGCTGACGCCGCACATGGGCGGCTGGTCGCCCGAGGCGCTCGATCGTTCGGTGCAGCAGTTTCTCGACAACGCGGCGCGGCATTTCGCGGGGCAGCCGGTGCTGACGCCGGTGTGATCGCCGGAAAGCGCGCGGGCGCGAATCAGTCCGCCTGCCTGCAGAATGTCCAGTAGAAATCCGGCAGGTTCGCCGGCTTGTCGGCATCGAGGTCGATCCAGGCGAACTGGTTGTGCTCGTCGCTCAGGACGATTGCATGACGATCGACCTGGCACTGGAAGCACACGATGAGCACGCGCTTGCCCGGCACGACCTCGCACGAACGGCTGGCCACGTAGCGGATCGCCGAGGCGACGATCCCGCATTCTTCTTGCACTTCGCGGATGACGGCTTCTTCGAGCGATTCGCCTGCTTCGGGCCAGCCGCCCGGCAACTCCCATTCGTCGCGCGGATTGCGCAGGAACAGGACCGAGCGTCCGTCGCGGACGATGGCTTTGGCGCTGAGGGGGATCATGCGGGTTCACCGGAGAGGTTCGACTTCCGCAGCCTAACGCAGGTGTCCCGTTCTTGCAGCGATCCCCCGCCCGCGCCGATGAGCGCACGGACGGGGGAGGCAGTGCCGTTACGCCGGCAGCCGGCGTGCGGCTACGCGCCCGTCGTCGACGAAGCCAGCGGCACCGTCACCGACGTGCCGGCCGGATCGAGCGTCAGGCCCGTGCCCGGCGTCGGCCGCAGCGTCGCTTCGTAGTCGCTGGAGAGGACAACGAGCCCCAGCCGGTGGCCGGCTTCCAGCTTGTAGTCGCGCGGCATGAACGTCAGCTTCAGGTCGTACGGCATGCCGGGCAGCACGGGTTGCGACACCCAATCGGACAAGCGGTTGCGCGGGTCGGTCCAGGCACGCGTGACGATCGTGGCCGTGCCGTCCGGTGCGCGATCGACCAGCAGCGCGGTCACGTTGGCCACCCCGGTGAAGGTCAGCCTGACGCGTGCGGTCGCGGAGCCGGAGAGGCGCGTGGCGGCCGTCAGCGGCGCGGTTTCGAAGCGGCTGCGGTTTTCGCCCGTCGGTGCGTTCGCCAGCGTGAGCGCGGGAATGCGCGCATCGTCGGTGAAGCGCGTGAGCGGGCCACCGGTCGGCAGTCGCAGCAGCGTGCCGGTGCCGGCGCCGTCGCCGCCCGCGAAGTACGTGACCGGCGTCGCGCGGCGTGCGGCCCAGTCCGCTTCCTTCAGCAGCGTGCCGTCGGCCTGCTCGATCACCGCGCGCGGATCGCGTTCGACGCCGTTGTTGTAGCCGATCAGGTAGCGCGTGAACCACCGGTTGACCTCCGCGGTCCACGCTTCGCCCATCGCCGGCACGCGCGTCGGGTCGGTGTGCTTCAGACGGTGCAGCCACAGCTGCGTCGGCACGCCCTGGCGACGCATCGCGAGATACCACGACGTCGACTGGTCGACGCGCACGTTGTCGTCGGTCAGCCCCTGCGCGACGAGTGCCGGTGCCACCGCGAATCCCGTCGGGATGTCGCGCGCGGCCCAGAACGGCGAATAGTCGCCGGTCTTGCGGTCTTCCTGCTGCAATGCTTCGTCGATCAGGTGCGTGCAGCGCTCCGGATGCGCGTTCGTCAGCAGCGCCTTGATGTACACGTCGACATCTTCGCCCTGATAGCCTTCCGGCGCGCGCACGAGGCCGCCCGAGCGGTAGTAGCCGTACATGTTCGTCAGCCCGGCGATCGGCACGATCGCGTCGAGCCCGCGCGTGCGCAGGCTCGCGACCATCTTCGGCAGCGTGCCGTCGTACGATACGCCGTACATGCCGACGTGGCCCGTCGACCAGTTCGCGACGACCGTCTTGCCGTTGGCGTCCTTCGCGGTCGCGTCGCGGCCGAGCCAGCGGATCACCGATGCCATCGCGACCGATTCGTCGCGCGTCAGGATCGTCGGGCAGCCGTCCGAGCCGGCGGTGCCGAGCGAATCCGCGTAGACGATCGTGAAGCCGCGCGGCACGAAGTAGCTTTCGATCCACGAGCGGCCGGCGGCGGCCGCTTCGACCTGCTGCAGCATGCGCGACTGCGGCGCGGCGGCCAGGATGCGCGTGGACGCCGAGGCCGGTGCGCCGGCGGCCGCGGCCGGATGCGGCGTGCCGTCGAGCTCGACGTCGACGTTGTGGTCGGGGCTGTCGGCGAGCCCTGCGTAGTACGGGCTCGCAAGCACGATGACCGGCGTACGCGCGCCGTTCGCGGTTTCGGACGGCCGCACGATGCGCACGTGGATGCGGTCGCGCGTGCCGTCGCCGTCGGAATCGACCGGCGTGTCGACCCACGCGTTTTCCTCGATCGTGCCGCCCGACAGCGACGGCTGCACCTGGCCGTTGCTGATCACCGGCTTGTAGCGTCCGTTGCTGGCCGGATTCGCGTACGGGACGCCGGACGGCGACACGTGCGACGCGAGCGACTGCGCATCGGCCGCCGCGGCGGCGGCTCCCTGCTGTTGACCCTGCGCGAGTGCGGATACCCCCGCCACGCTGCCGCCGTCGTCGCCGCCGCACGCGGCGAGCGTCGTGGCCGCCACGAGCGCGGGAAGCCACGCGCGCCGGAATCCGGTTCGATGAATGTTCATTGAATCGACCTCGTCTCTTGTGATTGTCTGGAACCGGCGCGGCTCGCGATACGCCCCCTGCGGCCTGACCGGGTACTGCGTCGGATGAAACGGAACTGCACCATCAAAACCGGCGGGCGAGACGCACGGGGTCTCGCCCGGTGCCGGCACGCGTCACGCGATGCGCAACGCGGCCGGGGCCGGGGCGATCGCTTTGCCCCGGGCGGAATTCGTCAGGGCGGCGTCGGCACGAAGTAAATGCAGGAGTGCGAATCAAATGCGGGCATGCCCGAGCTTCCTTCAGGTTTCGGATGAAACGGAACGGCACGATGCGATGAGGCGGGAATGTTGCGAACGGCGGTGCTGCAACGGCAGGAAAGCGCGACGCGAGTCGGCACGGCTGGCCGGATTGCTTTCCGGAAGCTTGCGCAAAAGTTATCTCAGTGAAATGTCCGTGTCAAACTTTTTTAGTGTGGGTCAAACAAAGTTTTGGCATACCAGCGGCATGCCGTCTCAACTTCCCCGGAATCCGTCCGTAAACAGGAAAAAACATTCTGAAAGGAGAGAGAGGGCATGACGATTTCGGTCACGGCGGCGGGCGGCCTGTCGCTCGCGCAGCGGGCGCAGGCGGCGCTCGACGGACGCCAGGAGATGGACGCGACAGCGTCCGGCAAACCGCAGGACCCGCCGATCGGCATCCGGGCGCTGGATCCGGAAGCGATGCAGGCGGCGCTGACGAGACAGTTGTCGATGGTGGGCGACCTGACGATGAAGCTGCGCGGCGTGACCGACGCACTCGCGACGAGCATGCAGGACATCGTTGCGAAGCGCCCGGATCTGGCCGATGCGCAATTCGACTTCATGACCGACAACGGCCGGATCAAGGTCGTGTCGAAGACGCTGACGGACAGCGATCGCACCTGGGTCGAGTCGACGCTGAACGCGAACGCCAGTCTGGTGCTCGCGACGCGCGATTTTCACCAGCAGGCCGTCGATATCGCCGCGCAAGGCGCGGCCGTGCGCGGCGATACGTTCACGGACGGCGATCGCGCGGCGGCCAGCCAGGGCGCCGACGCGCGCTTCCAGTTCATGAGCCTGCTCAACCGGTCGGTCGCGGACAACCCGCCGCCGGTGCCGCCCGGCGGGCACTTCACCGCGCAGGACGGCACGGCGCTGACGATCGACGCATCGGCCGGCAGCGCGCGCGGCACGCTCGCGCTGCTGAACACCGCGCGCCAGTTGTCGTCGGGCGCGGCGATCTTCGTCGACCGGTCCGGCGAGAAGTCCTATGGCATGCGCATGGAGCTGTTCGGTGTCGGCTTCGACGTGCTCGCCGGCTACACGCCGGATGGCAGCAACAGCGTCGGCTTCCACGAGATCGCGTAACGCCGCGCCGGTTGCGCCTATTCGTCGCGCAGCGCTTCGGCTGGCCGTACCCTGGCGGCGCGCCAGCTCGGATACAGCGTCGCGACGCACGACATCAGGAACGCGGCCGACGCGATCTCGAGCACGTCGACCGCCGAGAGCTTCGACGGCAGCGAACTGAGGAAGTACACGGACGGCGTCAGGAAGCGGATGCCGAGCAACTGCTCGATCGCCGGCAGCACCCACGGGATGCTGACCGCGATCGCGCAGCCGAGCGCGACGCCCGCCAGCGTGCCGGCGAGGCCGATCGTCATCCCCTGGATCGCGAAGATCTTCATGATCGACCGGGGCGGCGCGCCGAGCGTGCGCAGGATCGCGATGTCGCCCTGCTTCTGCGTGACGGTCATCACGAGCGACGACACGAGGTTGAACACGGCGACCGCGACGATCAGCATCAGGATCAGCGACAGCATCCGTTTCTGCAGCCGCTCGGCCTCGAACCACGTGCGGTTCTGCCGCGTCCAGTCGCGGATATAGAGGTCGCCCGACAGCGTGCGCGACAGCGCCAGCGCGATCTCCGGCGCGCGCTGCAGGTCGTCGAGACGCAGCCGGATGCCGGTCGGTGCACGCACGTTGGACAGCTTCTGCGCGTCGCGGATGTGGATGTACGCGAGCGCGCTGTCGTACTGGTAATGGCCCGATTCGAACGTGCCGACCACGTTGAACTGGCGGAACTGCGGCAGCGCTTCGCCGATGCGCGCGGTGTTGCCGGGCGCGAAGAACGTGATGCGGTCGCCGATCTTCACGTGCAGTGCGTCGGCGAGCGCCGAGCCGAGCACGATGCCCATCTCGCCCGGCACGAGCGCGTCGAGGCGGCCGGTCTTCAGCTTGCGCGCGATCTCGGACACGCGCGGCTCGAGCACGGGGTCGATGCCGCGCAGCGCAACGCCCGTCACGCTGCCCGCGTTCGTCAGCAGCGCCTGCGCGTCGACATAGGGCGCGACCGCGCGCACGGCCGGGTTCTGCAGCGACTCGTGCGCGGTCAGCCGCCAGTCGGGCATCGAGCCGGACGGCGAGAAGATTTCCACATGCGCGAGCACCGACAGCATCCGGTCGCGCACTTCGGTCCGAAAACCGTTCATGACCGACAGCACGACGATCAGCGCGGCGACGCCGAGCGCGATGCCGGCCATCGCGGCGCCGGCAATGAACGACACGAAGCCGTCGCCGGCCGAGCGCCGGCCGCCGCGCGCGTAGCGCAGCCCGATCTGCCATTCGAACGGGAGTTTCAAGCGGTTTCCTTTCATTTCGATTCGATCCTGCCGAGCCGCGCATTCTAGCGAACGCGGCGCGGCCGCGTGCAGAGGTCGCGCGCGCCGGACCCAGGCCCGTCCGACCGGCCGGTCATCTGGCGGCGTTGCGCGCCGGCACGCCGATATTTCCATCGTTTCGGGTCTGATCGATAATGGCGGCCAGCATCCGGTCGAACATACCAAGCAATACGGCGCAACCGGGCCGCGCCGTCACAGACCCATAACAATTCGGGGAAGGTTGCCGCGTCGGGCAGCATGTCCTTGACAAGGAAATAACAAATGGATTTGCTGCGCTTCCTGCTGCTTCTGCCGATTCGCGTCGCAGGCTTCGTCTGGTGGCTGCTCGGCTGCGCGCTGCGGCCGCTGGTCGGCGACGTGTCGTGGACGGCGCCCGCGTGGATGGGCACCACCGCCGCGGCCGTGCGCCGCCGTCCGTGGCATGCGGGCGGCCTCGTGCTGCTCGCGGCCGCGCTCGGCTATGGCGGGTACTGGTTCAAGCACCGCCCGAAGCCGCCCGAGCCCGAAACCGTCAGCTTCACCGTGAAGGCGCCGGCGATCACCACCTATGAGGTGGACGATACCGACAAGCCGAAGATCACCGTGCATCCGCTGGAAGTCGTGTTCGCGCAATCGGCCGCGCCGATCGAACGGGTCGGCAAGCCGGCCGGCGACGGCATCGAGATGACGCCCGCGCTGAAGGGCGCGTGGGAGTGGGTCGACGACAAGACGCTGCGTTTCACGCCGGCGGCCGACTGGCCGGTCGGCGCGCACGTCGAGGTGCGTTTCGCGGTGCATCGCGTGTTCGCGCCGCAGGTGATCATGCGCGACGATCGATTCGCGTTCGACCTGCCGGCGTTCGCCGCAACATTCGGCAACAACGAGTTCTACCAGAACCCCGACAATCCGGCGGAGAAGCAGGCGCTGTTGCAGTTGCACTTCAACTATCCGGTCGATCCGGCCGAATTCGAGAAGCGCATCGGCCTCGTGCTGGTCGGCCGCGACGGCAAGACCGCGTCGCCGCTGCGCTACACGGTCAACTACGACAAGATGAAGACGAGCGCGTGGGTCTACTCGCAGCCGCTCGAGATCCCGCGCGATCCGCTGTCGGTGCGGCTCGACGTCGACAAGGGCGTGAAGAGCGCGCGCGGCGGCAACGGCACGCCGGACGTGCTGCATGCATCGGTCGGCGTGCCGGGGCTCTACAGTTTGTCGATCGGCAACGTCGCGCCGACGCTCGTCGACAACGAGCGCTACGAGCCCGAGCAGGTGCTCGTCGCCGAAACGTCCGACGGCGTGCGCAGCGTCGATCTCGCCGCACGCGCGAAGGCATGGGTGCTGCCGAAGCGCAAGCCCGGTGTCGAGCAGTCGGACGACGATCCGCCGTACGAATGGAACGTGGCCGACATCAGCGACGCGGTGCTGAAGCAGTCGAAGCCGCTGCCGCTCGAAGCGGTGCCGACCGAGAACGATTTCGCGACGCTGCAGAGCTTCAAGTATCACGCGACACCGGGCGACCGCGTCGTCGTGCGGTTCGAGGGCGACCTGAAATCGGCCGGCGGCTACCTGCTCGGCAAGCCCGTGACGAGCGCGTTCACGGTGCCCGACTATCCGAAGCTGCTGCGCTTCATGGCCGATGGCTCGCTGCTGTCGATGAGCGGCAGCAAGCGGCTGTCGGTCGTGTCGCGCAACCTGCCGGGGATGAAGGTCGAGATCGGCCGCGTGCTGCCCGACCAGATCCAGCATCTCGTGAGCTTCAACAACGGCACGTACGCGCGGCCGGAGCTGTCCTATTCGTTCAGCGAGGACCACATCGTCGAGCGCTTCGTGCAGACGCGCGCATTCCCGGCCGGCGAGCCCGGCAAGGCGCATTACGAAGGCATCGATCTCGGCCAGTACCTGAAGGGCGGCAAGCGCGGCGTGTTCCTGCTACACCTGTCGCAGTACGACCCGGCGGCCGAGAAGAAGAAAGCCGACGATGCGAAGGACGGCGATGCATCGTCCGGCGACGGCAGCCAGGATCAGTCCGGCGATGCCGATTCGGGCGACAGCAGCGGCAATGGCGACAACAGCGACAGCGCACTCGGCGACACGCGCCTGATCGTCGTGACCGATCTCGGGATGCTGGTCAAGCGTTCGCTGGACGGCAGCCAGGACGTGTTCATCCAGTCGATCCGCACCGGCAAGCCGGTTGCGGGCGCAACCGTGTCGGTGCTCGCGGTGAACGGCCAGGCGCTGTTCACGCAGACCACCGGCGCCGACGGCGTCGTGCATTTCCCCGCGTTCAAGGGGCTCGACCGCGAGAAGCGTCCGCAGCTGTACGTCGTGAAGAAGGACACCGACCTGTCGTTCCTGCCGGTGGCGGGCCGCGATCGCCAGCTCGACTTCTCGCGCTTCGACGTCGACGGCGAACGCAACGCGACGGGCCAGGGGCAGCTGTCCGCGTACCTGTTCTCGGATCGCGGCCTGTACCGGCCCGGCGATCCGTTCCACATCGGCCTGATCGTGCGTGCGGCCAGCTGGGCGCGCAGCCCGGCCGGCGTGCCGCTGCAGGCGGAGATCGTCGACCCGCGCGGGATCACCGTCGAGCGCAAGCCGGTGACCGTCGACGCGACGGGTTTCACCGAGCTCGGCTATACGACCGCCGAAACGGCGCCGACCGGCACGTGGACGGTCAACCTGTATATCGTGAAGGACGGCCAGCCGGGTGCCGAACCGATCGGCAGCACGACCGTGCAGGTGAAGGAATTCCTGCCCGACCGGATGAAGGTCGACGCGAAGCTGTCGCAGCAGGTCGTCGAAGGGTGGGTGAAGCCGAAGGGGCTGAAGGGCATCGTCGATGCACAGAACCTGTTCGGCACGCCGGCCGAGAAACGCCGCGTCGCGGCGACGCTGACGCTGCGTCCCGTGTGGCCGTCGTTCCGTAGCTGGCAGGGCTATCACTTCTTCGATGCACGCCGCGCGAAGGAGGGCTATACGACGACGCTGCAGGACGGCACGACCGACGACCGCGGCCATGCCGAATTCGATCTCGATCTCGACAAGTACGCGGACGCGACCTACCAGCTCTACTTCCAGGCGAAGGCGTATGAAGCGGAAGGCGGGCGCAACGTCGCCGCGAACGCGCAGACGCTCGTGTCGAACAACGACTGGCTGGTCGGCTACAAGTCGGTCGACGATCTCGGCTACGTGAAACGCGCCAGCCCGCGCACGGTGCGGCTCGTCGCGATCGACCCGGTCGCGAAGGCGATCGACGTGAAGGACCTGCGCGCGCAACTCGTCGAGGAACGCTACGTGTCGGTGCTGACCAAGCAGGATTCCGGCGCGTACAAATACGATTCGCGGCTGAAGGAAGTGCCGGTCGACGAGAAGCCGCTGTCGATTCCGGCGGCCGGGCTCGACTTCGCGCTGCGTACCGACAAGCCGGGCAGCTATGCGCTCGTGATCCGCCGCGCGGACGGCACCGCGGTGAACCGGATCGAGTATTCGGTCACCGGCGCCGCGAACGTCACGCGCTCGCTCGACCGCAACGCCGAGCTGCAGGTGAGCCTCGCGAAGCACGACTTCAAGCCGGGCGAGCAGGTGGAAATTGCGATCCGCGCGCCTTACGCGGGGAGCGGCCTGATCACGATCGAGCGCGACAAGGTGTATGCGCATGCGTGGTTCCATGCGGATACGACGAGCTCGATCCAGCACATCACGGTGCCGGCCGGTTTCGAGGGCAACGGCTACATCAACGTGCAGTACATCCGCGATCCGTCGTCGGACGAGATCTTCATGAGCCCGCTGAGCTACGGCGTCGTGCCGTTCTCGGTGAACCTCGACGCGCGCCGCAACGCGGTGAGCGTCGATGCGCCGGCGCTTGTGAAGCCGGGCGACACCGTCAACTTCACCGTGCATTCCGCGAAGCCGGCGAAGGTCGTCGTGTTCGCGGTCGACGAAGGCATCCTGCAGGTCGCACGCTACAAGCTCGGCGATCCGCTGAAGTTCTTCTTCCGCAAGCGGATGCTCGAAGTCGGCACGTCGCAGATCCTCGACCTGATCCTGCCGGACTTCGAGAAGCTGATGGCGATGGCCGCACCCGGCGGCGACGCCGACGATGCGATCGGTCGCCAGTTGAACCCGTTCAAGCGCAAGCGCGACAAGCCGGTCGTCTACTGGTCGGGGATCGTCGACGTGAACGGCGATACGCGCCTGAGCTACACGGTGCCCGACTACTTCAACGGGAAGCTGCGCGTGATGGCCGTGTCGGTGTCGCCGGACCTGGTCGGCACGTTCGAAGGCGCGACGACGGTGCGCGGCGATTTCGTGTTGTCGCCGAACGTGCCGACGACGCTCGCGCCGGGCGACGAGGCCGACGTCAGCGTCGGTGTCGCGAACAACCTGACGGGCGTCGGCAACCAGCCGGTGCCAGTGGCGGTCACGCTGAAGACGGGCCCGCAGTTGCAGGTGATCGGGCCGGCGACGCAGAACGTCGCGCTTGCGCCGCAGCATGAAGGCGTCGCGATGTTCCGCGTGAAAGCGACCGAGACGCTCGGCTCGGGCGCGCTGTCGTTCGGCGCGCGCTACGGCGCGAAGGGCGCTCAGCAGCGCGTCGACGTATCGGTGCGGCCGGCCGCCGCGTTCCGCACGCAGCTCGACATCGCACGCGTCGATCCGGGCAAGAAGGCGAGCGTGCCGAACCTGCGGTCGATGTACGACGCGTATGCGTCGCGCGACGCGAGCATCTCGACCGCGCCGCTGGTGCTGTCGGAAGGGCTGTCGTCCTATCTCGTCAACTTCGACCACTACTGCAGCGAGCAGATGGTGAGCGCGGTCGTGCCGCGCGTGTTCGCGGCGAAGTGGCTGTCGGTGCGCGCGCTGACGAGTGCGATGCATGCGCCGGAAGCCGGCGCCGATGCGGCAAACGCGACCGCGATCACGCAGTTCCTTGACGTGCTGCGCGGCCGGCAGAACGCGCAGGGCGGTTTCGGGTTGTGGAGTGCAACGCCCGATGCCGATCCGTTCGTGTCAGCGTATTCGATGCACGTGCTGCTCGATGCGCGCGATCGCGGTGTGGCGGTGCCGAAGGACATGCTCGACGCGGGCAATGCGTATCTGCAGAAGCTCGCCGCGAACGATTCGCTCGGCTCGCTCGACCTGCTGCGGCAGCGCGCGTATGCGGTGTACCTGCTGACGCGCCAGGGCAACGTGACGACCAACAGTCTCGCGGCCGTGCAGAAGCGGCTGCAGGATGCGTATCCGAAAGACTGGAAGAACGATCTCGCGGCGGCGTGGCTCGCCGCGTCGTATCAGTTGCTGAAGCAGGACAAGGAGGCCGCCGCGCTGATCGCGGGCCCGCAGGCGTTGCTCGAGCGCAAGCGCGCGTCCGACGGCGACTACGTGACCGGTTACTACATCGACCCGCTGACGCGCGACGCGAGCGTGCTGTACCTGCTCGCGAAGCACTTCCCGGAACGCGTGAGCAAGCTGTCGCCGCGCGCGATGGACAACATCGCCGCGCCGCTCGTCGACAACCGTTACAACACGCTGTCGTCGGCAATGACGATCCTCGCGCTCGACGCGTATGCGGCGTCGAACGCGGGCCAGCTCGACCAGCTCGCGATCGACGAAGTGCGTGCGGGGGCCGGCGCGAAGGACGTGTCGTCGATCCAGGCGAACCTCGTGCGTTCGGGCACGTGGGCGGCCGGCGCGTCGCGCGTCGACTTCGTGAACGGCAGCGCGTTGCCGGCGTGGTGGATCGCAAGCCAGTCGGGTTACGATCGCGGCACGTCGACGAAGGCGATCAAGAGCGGGCTGGAGATCGTGCGCGACTACACCGACACGAACGGCAAGCCGCTCGACAAGATCACGCTTGGCCAGGAGATCGACGTACACCTGAAGATCCGCGCGACGGGTTCGGCGAGCGTCGGCAACGTCGCGATCGTCGATCTGCTCCCGGGCGGCTTCGATCCGGTGATCGCGCCGCCACCCGTGACCGACGCGCAGGAGGGTGACAGCACCGGCGGCGGCGCGCCGGCGCCGGTGGCCGATGCGCCGTGGCGTTCGCCGATCGGCGTGACGGGGTCGACGTGGCAGCCGCAGTTCGCGGATGTGCGCGAGGACCGCGTGGTGATCTACGGCACCGCGACGACCGACGTGCGCGAATTCGTCTACCGGATCAAGGCGAGCAACGCGGGCCGCTTCATTGCGCCGCCTGCTTACGGCGAGTCGATGTACGACCGCCGCGTGCAGGCGCAGGCGCCGGGCGGCGCGGCGCTGACGGTGGAGCGCGTGCGATGACGGCGCGGCTGCAGCGGCGTGGCAGGCCGCGCCGAAAGCGAGGAGCACCCGCGCGTGGCTGAAGCACCCATGCTCCGGCGCGCGCTGCACGGCGCCGGCCGCTGGCTGCATCGCTGGCAGAACTGGCTCGTCGGCGTGCTGCTCGTGTTCGGCATGCTGGCCGCATGCCGGCTGTGGCCGCATCCGCCGTTGCGCGACTGGAAGCCGTCGTCGGTCGCGGTGACGGACGCGCAGGGCCGGTTGCTGCGGCTGACGCTCGCGAAGGACGACCGCTACCGGCTGTGGGTGCCGCTCGACCGGATGTCGCCGCAGCTCGTCGAAGCGGTGATGCTGCACGAGGACCGCTGGTTCTGGTGGCACCCGGGCTTCAACCCGTACGGGCTCGCGCGCGGCGCGTGGATCACGTACGTACGCGGCGGCAATCCGCAGGGCGGCTCGACGCTGACGATGCAGCTCGCCCGCTCGCTGTGGAAGCTGAACACGCGCACGCCGGCCGGCAAGCTCGCGCAGGTCGCGCGTGCGATGCAGCTCGAACTGTTCTACTCGAAGCGGCAGATCCTCGAAGCCTATCTGAACGACGCGCCGTACGGCCGCAACGTCGAAGGCGCGGGCACCGCGAGCGTTGTCTATTTCGACCGGATGCCCGATGCGCTGACGCTGCCCGAAGCGCTCGCGCTCGCGGTGATTCCGCAGGACCCGGCGCGGCGCGTGCGTGGCGGGCAGGACGAGATCAACCGCGCGCTGGCGGCGTCGCGCAACCGGCTGTATGCGCGCTGGCTGACGGCGCATCCGGGCGATGCGTCGCTGAAGCCGCTGTTCGCATTGCCGCTCGCGATGCGGCCGCTGTCCGCGCTGCCGTTCGACGCGCCGCATGCGGTTGCGCAGGCGCTCGCCGCGCGCAGCGCGTGGCGCGCGACGTCGGGCGGCGCGGCGGACGACAGCGATGCCGGCGCGCGGCTCGCGACGACGCTCGACCTCGACCTGCAACGCACGCTGGAGCGGCAGATCGCACGCTATGTCGCGCGCAACGATACGCGCGGCGTGCGCAACGCGGCGGCCATCCTCGTCGATACGCGCGACATGGGCGTGAAGGCGCTCGTCGGCTCCGCGAACTTCTTCGACCGCTCGATCGACGGGCAGGTGAACGGCACGCTCGCGCGGCGCTCGCCGGGCTCCACGCTCAAGCCGTTCATCTATGCGCTCGGTTTCGACCAGGGTGTATTGCATCCGCAGACCGTGCTGCGCGACGTGCCGACTTCGTTCGGCCCGTACGCGCCGGAGAATTTCGACGGTCACTTCCTCGGGCCGATCACCGCGACCGATGCGCTGAACCGCAGCCGCAACGTGCCGGCCGTGTGGGTCGCGTCGCAGCTCAAGTCGCCCGACCTCTACCAGTTCCTGCAGGAAGCCGGCGTGCGCCGGCTCGCGAGCGCGCAACACTACGGGCTCGCACTCGTGCTCGGCGGCGGCGAAGTGACGATGCAGGATCTCGCGGCGCTGTACGCGATGCTCGCGAATCGCGGCGAGTTCCGGCCGCTGCGGCTGCGCGCGGACGAGCCGGCGCTGCCCGGCCGGCGCCTGCTGAGCGCCGACGCGAGCTACATGACGATGGACATGCTGCGCCAGCACTTGCGCCCCGACGAGACGAGCGGCGCGCAGCCGTCGAGCGTGCCCGTGTACTGGAAGACCGGCACGTCATGGTCGTTCCGCGATGCGTGGACGGCCGGCGTGTTCGGCCCCTATGTGCTGGTCGTGTGGGTCGGCAACTTCGACAATTCGACCAATACGGCGTTCGTCGGCGTCGATGCGGCCGCGCCGCTGTTCTTCCAGGTCGTCGATGCGCTGAATGCGGAGCGCACGCTCGTCGAGCCGCCGCGCGCGGTGCCGCCGCGGCTGAAGCGCGTGCGGATCTGCCTCGCGAGCGGCGATCTGCCGAACGAGTGGTGTCCGCAGCAGGGCTGGACGTGGTTCATGCCGGGCACGTCGCCGATTCGCGTGAGCACCGTGCACCGGCCCGTCGTGATCGACGACGCGACGGGGAAGGCCGCGTGCCCGCCGTACGACGGCAAGCGCACGCATACGGAAATCTTCGAGTTCTGGCCGTCGGATCTGCAGCAGGTGTTCGCGCAGGCGGGCATTCCGCGCCGGCGGCCGCCGCAGAATGCGGACTGTCGCGAGGCGGGGCAGGTCGAAGGCGATCCGCCCCGCATCACGTCGCCGCTGCGCGGCAGTACGTATGCGATGCGGGTGAAGCGCACGGAGGAGACGCGCATCGCGTTCAACGCCACGGCCGATGCGAGCGCGCATGCGTTGTACTGGTTCGTCAACGATGCGTATGTCGGCAGCAGTACGCCGGGCGATGCGCTGTTCTGGCAGCCGCGGACGGCCGGCAACTATACGGTGCGGGTGGTCGACGATCACGGGCGCAGCGATCAGCGGCCGTTGGGCGTGGGGTTGGAGCAGTAGGGGGCGGCAGTGCTTCCTTTGCTGCGTTTTTCAGTTATCCGCTTTCGGCTATACCGGAGTGACCATGACGCACCCTGTTTCGCAATCCGTCGACGGCTTGGCACGGCACACGCGCGCCGTCGCGCTGGTCGCGCTGATCCTGGGAAGCGCCGGCACGGCCTTCGCTGGCCAACTCGAGGATGCTGACAGGGCGTTTCAGCATGCGGACTACGCAACAGCCTTTGCACTTTGGCGCCCGCTTGCCGAACACGGCAACGCACGAGCGGAAGTCGGTCTGGGCAGGCTCTACGACTCCGGATTTGGCGTGCCAAAAGATCACGCGCAAGCCACCGTCTGGTTTCAGAAAGCCGCGAATCAAGGTGACGCCGAAGGCGAATGCATCGTCGGTCTGGGAAATGTGATTGGGGCCGGCGGCCAGCCTCAGGATGTTTCGCGGGGAGTGGCCCTGATGAAGAAGGCCGTCGATCACGGAAATGCAGGATGTGCAACTCAGATCGGAGAACTCTATCGAAACGGTTTGTTTGGCGTACCCAAGGATCACGTCGAGGCAGTCGCATGGCATAGACGTGGCGCGGAGATGGGGGATGCGCTTGCCGAAAGGCGACTGGGGACAGACTATGAGCTCGGCATTGGCGTGCGTCAGGATTCCATGCTGGCTGCATACTGGCATGGAAAATTTGTAGAACACGTGCGCAAAGAGGCTGATCGAGGCGATGCCGTTGCGCAACTGATCTTGGGCGAATCCTATCAATGGGGCGGATCGGGCCTTGTCACGGACAAGGCTGCGGCCATGTATTGGTGCAAAAAGGCGGCGCAACAGAAGAGCCGCGTTGCAGATTCCGCCAAGCAATGCGTCGCGCAGATCGAACGGGCATCATTCGCTACCGAGTCAAAGTGACGATCGCGTTGGCGTCGTGAATGGCGGATCTTTGCGCTCCTCGATCGCGGAACGGGGCGGCAAGCGTCAACCGGAGGAACCGGCGCTCGCCTTGACGCGCGTCCCGTCACCCCAGCTCGAACGACGTCACCCCGAACACACGATCGATCGCAATCGCGGGTGCGCGTTGCGTATACATCCGCGCGGTTTCGAACACGCTCGTCATGCCGTGCCGTTCCGCCAGCGCAACGGCCGCGGGATTCGTTTCCGGTACGTCGAGCACGATGACCTCGCCGGGCATGCGTGCCGCCAGCGCACGAAACAGCCCGGTGGCGACATCTGCGTCATCGGCGAATAACGGGCCGATCTTGCAGCCGGCCTCGCAGCGTCGTATGACACCGTATCCGGCGATACGGCCGTCATCGACAGTTGCGAGCGCAATGGCATCCGGCTGCGCAATCCACGCCGAGATGAAAGGTTCGCGCGCGGCGGGGAAACACTGGCGATCGTACGCGAGCAATTGCCCGAGCGGCACATCGGCCGCCGCAGTCACCAGCGCGCATCCGATACCGCTCACAAGCCCCTGATAGCGAATGTTGCGATATGCGAGCCGGAAGCCGGATTTCCGGTAGTTCGCCTGCTGCGCGACGACGCCATCGAGTCCGATGTTGCGTTCTCCAAGGTAGCGCATCCCGTGCTGCCAGATCCGCATGCCGAAGCCTTGGCCGCGAAACCCGGGTTTGACGATGTAGAGGCCGATGAAGCCGAAGCGGTCGTCGTAGGCGACGGCGGCGAGGCATGCGACCGGTTCGTTGCGCCAGACGCCAACGAAGAAGCCGGCCGGGTCGGCTTCCCTGAAGCAGGGCGGGTCATGCAGGCCGGGGTTCCAGCCTTCCGCGGCCGCCCATTCGACCGACAGGGCGACCTCGTCGGCCGACATGGTGCGCACGATGAAGTCTTCGTCTCGATCCATGGTTCGCCCTCGCGCTGCTGACCGAATCATCATAGTCGCGGGGGCGGCAATCGGCACGGGCATTTCATGCCGTCACCGGCGCGCGGGTTGCCGGTGGAAGCGGACGGGGCGGTCTGCGCTTCCTTCAACTGCCCCATCACCCGTCATCCGCCTTCGCCTGCAAGTCCTTCAACCCCTGGATCACGACCAGCAGCGCGCGGCCGTGCTCGTCCGACCCGTCCCATGCGTCGACGATCGCGTCGCGCAGCAGGTCGTTATAGCGGCGGCGCGACGGCTCCGTATCGACTCCATAGAAACTGCATAGCTTGGTGAATGGCGCGCTGCGGCGCAGCCGCCGCCCGTTCGATAGCCGCAGGCGCGACACGGTCGGCTGGCTGACCCCGGAAAGTCGCGCAATTTCGCTGGACGAGCGTGTATCTGCCATCAGGCGGCGCAACAGGTCTTGAACGGGAAAATCTTGGTCCGGGGCTTCCATGCAATGCATTATACCTATACAGTTACGGCTGTTGAATGGGCTTGCTGTCACCAGCGAGGCTGTATCCCGAGAAAGTTGATGACACTGAAACACCTCCCACCCACGTTCTGCTGGACCAAGATCGGTACCGAGTCCGGCGAGGAACTGCCGACCGTCGTGCTCCGCAAGGAATGGGAGCGCCGGCTCGGGGGCGGACGTTTTCTGTGGGGCATCAACCAGCCGCTCGGCAGCAGCGCACAAGTCGCCGCGCATCGCACGGGCTCGCTGCTCGCGCTGTTTTCGCCGGTCGCATCGCGCCCGCGCGCGGGCGAGCGCAAGGACGCGCTGCTGTGGAATGCATGGGTCGACGCCAGTGGCCAGGTGCGGCCGTTGCCGCCGCATACGTTCATCGCCAGCCGCTCGACGTTGCCGTCGGGCCGGCGCCGCGAACAGCACTACGCGCTCGTGTGTGCGTCGTCCACCGCGCTGACGGTGGGTACGCAGCTGCGCGTGTTTCCCGATCACCTGCGCAGCGTGAGCACCGGCCAGCCGCTGGGTGCCGCACAGGGTGCGGCCGTGGTCGATTGCGTCGGGCGGGCGAAGGAGCAGACGGGCAAGAGCTACCCGCTCGCGCTGTCGGTCGAACTCGAGGCGCCGTATTTCGTGCGGCTTGCGCAGCCGTGCGTGCTGAAGGCGCGCGATCTCGCGGAGGTGAACAAGGCGACGCGCGCGGGCGATTTCGATCGCTTCGTCGAGCTCGTCGCGCGCTTGCGCGGCCGTTCGCCGACGGATGCCGTGCGCGGCGTCACGCGCGATTTGTTCGACGTGCCGCCGATCGAAACGGCGGCCGCGTATGTTGCGCCCACGCATGCGGCGCGCTTGCGCAACCGGCCGGCAGCCGAGCATCCGCGCGATCTCACCGGCGACCTGTTCGACCTGTCGCCGGGCGAGGCGGCTGCGTTCGCGGGTCTTGCGCATCCGCGCATCGGGCGCGCGTGACGCCCGGCGCGAAGCTCATCGCGCAAGAATTTGTTGCAATCTCGCCGTAGCGGATCGGCGAGCGTAGAGGGACAATCGGCACGAAGCGCGCTGCGCGGCGGCCGATGCGTCGACACTCGATGGATCGCGGTTCACGCCGCCGACATGCGCACCACGCACACTGAGCGTCGGCGTGCTTCACACTGCAATCCTGAGGGAGGAGTGTCGATGTCGACCCACATCTGTTCGCGGGAAGCGCAGGCCGCACAACGCTTCGTCGAAGCCACGCGCAACGTCGATCAGGCGTTTCGCGCGGTGCGCGGCGAAAGCGACGACGACGCTTCGTCGGCCGAATACGCACGCGCGATGTCGCGCCTCGATTGCGCGCTCGACGAGCTGGCGCGTGCACAGGAATGCTTCGATCGCGTCGTCGGCGCAGGCGCTGCGCACGGCAACTGACCATTCGTCGCTGCTGCTTGATTCGCGCGTCGGACGACGCGCGTGCCTCTTCATGCCGGGCGTGTCGCCCGGCATGTCCGTTCATCCTCCCGTTCCGGCTTCAGACCTGGCGGCCTTCGACCGGATAGCCGGGATCGGTATAGCCGTGCGTCGATACGTGCCCGGGCGGTACGAGTGCATCGACGAACCGTTCGTCGTCGGGGCCGAGTTCGAGCGTCAGCGCATCGATGTAGCTGTCCCAGTGCGCTTCGGTGCGCGGCCCCGCGATCGTCGAACTGACGATGCGGTTCTTCATCACCCATGCGAGCGCGAACGCGACCGGCGTCGTGCCGCGCGCGGCCGCATGCGCAGCCACCTGCTGCGCGATATGCAACGATTCGGGGCGCCATTCCGTTTGCTGGATGCGCCGGTCGCCACGGCCGGCGCGCGAATCGGCGGGCGGTTGCGCAGCCATCGCGTATTTGCCGGTCAGCACGCCGCGTGCGAGCGGGCTGTACGGCACGACGCCGATCCCGTAATGCGCGGCGGCAGGAAGCTGTTCGACCTCGGCCGTGCGATCGACGAGGTTGTACAGCGGTTCGCTCGCGACCGGACGATCGATGCCGAGCTGATCCGCGAGCCGCACGATCTCGGCGATGCGCCAGCCCTTGAAGTTCGACAGTCCGAAGTAACGCACCTTGCCCTGCCGGATCAGGTCGGCGATCGCGCGCATGCCTTCGTCGAGCGGCGCGTCGGTCAGCGCGCGATGGAAATAGAGGATGTCGATGTAATCGGTACGGAGCCGCTTCAGGCTCGCGTCGACCGATTCGACGATCCATTTCCTCGACTGGCCCTGCCGGTTCGGCCCGGCGTCCGGCCCGCCCGGATAGCCGAACTTCGTCGCGACGATCCAGCTGTCGCGACGCGGCGCGATCGCGCGGCCGACGACCTGTTCCGAGCGGCCGGCGTGATAGACGTCGGCCGTGTCGATGAAATTGACGCCCTGGTCGAATGCCTTGTCGATGATGCGCGCCGACGTCGCTTCGTCGGTCTCGCCGCCGAACATCATTGCGCCGAGACACAGCGGCGACACCTTCAGCGCGCTGCGCCCGAGATAGCGGTAATCCATGTGAGGCTCCATGCAGGCGTGCGCCTGCCGGTTGAATGAAGGGCCGCGCTCAAACGCCGGCTTCGTCGAACACGCGTTGTGCGATCGGCAGCGCCGAGCTTGCGGTCGGCCAGCCCGAGTAGAACGCGAGGTGCGTGATCGCCTCGATCAGCTCGTCGCGCGTGAGGCCGTTGTCAAGCGCTTTCTTCAGGTGGAACGGCAGTTCGTTCACGCGATACAGCGACACGAGGCTGGCGACCGTGACGAGGCTGCGGTCGCGCGGCGACAGGCCGGCACGCTGCCAGACGTCGCCGAACAGCACGTTGTCGGTGTAGTCGGCTAGCGCGGGCGCAATCGCGCCGAATGCCTTGTGCGCGGGGGAAGTCGGTTCGGACATCGAGGGCTCCGGAGAACGTGGGGAATACCGGCGATGGTAGTCACCGACGCGCCTATCGATAATCCCCAACAATTCGCATGCACTTATCGAACGGATTCATGAATCGCGGCGGGTGGGCGATATCCGCGGTTCGGCCGGGGCCGGCTCAGGCTCACGCTCACGCGCGAATTCGCAGCGCCTCGACGATCACCGCGAGCGCACGCGACGACTGCCGCCGGCTGGCGTAATACAGGTGATGGCCGGGGAACGTCGGGCACCAGTCGTCGAGCACGCTGTCGAGGCGGCCCGCTTCGACGTGCGGCGCCGCGAGTTCGGCAGGCACGTACGCGAGCCCGTAGCCCGCGAGCGCCGCGTCGAGCATTTCGTACGTGCCGTTGAACGTGACTTGCCCGTCGACGCGCACTTGCAGCGCCTCGTCGCCGCGTGCGAGTTCCCACGCATACAGCGCGCCGTGCGTCGGCAGGCGCAGGTTGATGCAGTCGTGCGTGACGAGATCCTGCGGCGTGCCGGGCCGCGCACGTTCCGCGAAATACGCGGGCGCGCCGACGATCGCCATCTTCAGGTCGGGCGAGATGCGCACGGCGATCATGTCCTTCGCGACCTGGTCGCCGAGCCGCACGCCGATGTCGAAGCGTGCCGCGACGATGTCGGACAGCCCGTAGTCGGTCACGAACTCGACCTTCAGGTCGCGATAGTCGCGCAGCATCGGCGCGAGCTTCGGCCACAGCAGCGTGCGGATCACATAATCGGTCGCGTTGATGCGCACGGTGCCGGCCGGCTTGTCGCGCAGCTCCGCGAGCGCGGACAGCTCGGCCTCGATTTCGTCGAAGCGCGGCGCGAGGTTTTGCAGCAGGCGTTCACCGGCTTCGGTCGGCGCGACGCTGCGCGTCGTGCGCGTGAGCAGCCGCACGCCGAGGCGCGTTTCGAGCGAACGGATCGTATGACTGAGCGCCGATTGCGACACGCCGAGCCGGGCGGCCGCACGCGTGAAGCTGCGCTCGCGCGCGACGGCGATGAAGGCGAGCAGGTCCGCAAAGTTGTCGCGCGGCATGGAAGGAGTCGGGTGGTCGATTCCAGCGCATCGTATCACCGCGTTCGGCGGGCCGCGCGGCGGCGCGGCGCGTGCGTCAGCCCGCGCGCGTCATGCCCGGCGCAGCGGGCGCGGGGCGGTACGCGTAGCCGCGATGCTGGAACGAGGACGCGAAGAACCGCATCTGGTAGCGGATCGCGTTCGACCAGTAATCCCAGGTATGACCGCCGGGCCGTTCCGTGTAGTCGTGCGGCACGCCGAGCGCGACGAGCCGTTCGTGCAGCGCGCGGTTCGAGCCGACGAACGAATCGTCGCGGCCGCAATCGATCGTCAGGTCGAGATGCGCGCGCACGAACGCACGCGCGCTTTCGACGATCACGTTGCGATTCCAGAACGACGGATGGCGGCCGGGATCGCCGAACACGTGGTCGATGCCGGGCTCGTCCTCGCAGCAGCGCGGATCGACCGCGCCGCTGATGCTGCCGACCGCGCCGAACGTGTCGGGCCGGTCGAGCGCGATGCGCAGCGCGCCGAAGCCGCCCATGCTGAGCCCCGTGATCGCGCGCGCGTGCTGGGTCGCGATCGTGCGGAAATGGAGGTCGACATAGGACACGACTTCGTCGCCGATGAAGGTTTCGTAGCGGCTGCCCGAATCGAACGGGCTGTCGATGTACCAGCTTTCGTGTCCGCCGTCGGGCATCACGAGGATCACGTGATAGCGGTCGGCCAGCGCGGCGATGCGCGTGTTCGACGTCCAGTCGGTATGGTCGCCGCCCGAGCCGTGCAGCAGATAGACGACCGGATAGCGTTCGTCGCCGCGGTTGCTGCGTGCGTAATCGTCGGGCAGCACGACGGTCGCCTTGAGCGTCTCGCTCATCGCGGCGCTCGGGATCGCGACGACCCGCGCATGGAACGCGAAGGCAGGGCTCGCGACGGCGATCAGCAGAAGCAGCCAGAAGGTACGTGCCAGGTTCATCGATCCTCGCATGTGTCGACCCAGTCCGGCGCGGGGCGCCGGGAAAACCCTGTTCCGGCGACTCTAGCAACCGCGCCTTTCAACCATATTTCGGCGAATCCTACGGGTTGTCAGGCAGGCGGCGCGCATGCAATGCGCTCGATGGCGGCGCGCAACGCGTCGGGCCGCTCGGCCGGGATCAGGTGCCCGCAGCGCCCGATTGTCTCGAAGCCGGCGCAGCGTGCGAGCGCCCAGTCGGGCACATGCCAGCCCGCGCGCGAGCGTTCTCCGGCGACCAGCCAGACGGGGTGGCGCTCGAACACCTTCTCGAGCACCGGCAGGTAGCCCGCATCGCCCGTCGTCGCGACCACCGAGCGGCCCATCGCGCGCAGCGTCGATGCCGGCTGGTGCGCGAGCCAGCGGCGCGCGTCGTCGAGCTGGCCCGGCGACGGTGCGTCGATCGCGCCACGCAGCCAGTCGAGCGGGGCCGCGCGCAGGCCGTTCAGCATGGCATCGGCTTCGCCGGGCGTCATGCGGCCGACCGATGCCGACCAGAACGCGTCGTCGAGCGTGAAATTGCCTTCGACGTTGACGATGTACCGCACGCGTTCGGGGTGCGCATGCGCGAACAGCATCGCGATTGCACCACCGACCGAGTGGCCGACGATATCGACCGGCTGCGCGCCGAAATGTGCGTCGATGGTTTGTCGCACGTGCTCGACCTGCGCATCGAGCGAGATCGCATCGAACGGCACCGCGCGATACGCGCCGTAGCCGAGCAGGTCGGGGCAAAGATGCGGGCCGTTCCAGGCGCGCACGTCGAACGTGCCGATGAAACCGTGCACGAAGACGACGGGTGTGGGCCGGGTCATTTCGCGGCTCCGGAGGGCAGGGGCGGCAATTGCAGTTCGGCGAGCAGTTCGTCGAGTTCCAGCACGTGCGTGCGGTCGTGATCGAGCAGTTCGCGCACGAGTTCGTCGAGCGACATGCGGCGGATGCCGTCGCGCAGACCGCAACGGGCGAGTTGCGACGGCTCCAGCGCGGCCGCGGTGGCGCACAGCGCGGCGCGGCCGGTGCGGAACGCCGCGACCGCGTGGTCGAGCGGCTGGGCGAGGTAGTCGCGTTGCGCGGCGAGCGCGGTGCCGTCGACGGATGCGATCACCGGCAGCTCCGCCGTGCGCACGGCGTCGATGCGTTCGGCGAACACCGAGTCGAGATCGCGCAGGTGGCACGCATGTTCGACGAGCGAGAAGCCGGTACCGGCCGGGCGGCGCGTGGCCAGCGCGGCCGGCACATGCGAGGTATACGCGGCGAGCCGGTCGGGCATGCGCGCCAGCGCGGCGGCGACGTCGGCGAACGGCAGCCGGTGCGGGAACGGGCTGAACACCGCGCCATAGCTGAACAGCGCACCGCCGAGCCGCCCGCGCACCTGCACGACCTCGTGACGGTGGCGGCGCATGACTTCCGCGACCATCGCGCCGCAGAACTGGCGGGCCGTCGTGTCGGTTTCGATTTCGGGGAATGTGCGCGCGATCTCGTCCTGGATCGCGCCGATCGCGGCCACGCCGACGCGCGACAGCGCCGCGAATTCCGGATAGCGCTCGGGTTGTGCAATCAGCGCCTCGAGCTGCATGCCGAGCGCGGTGGTGCGGAAACGGTCGAAACGGGAATGCATGGCGAACCGGCCCTGGCTAGTAACGTATCAAAACGATACGTTACTAGCCAGGGCCGCGTCAACTGCCCGGCGCTAGCCGGCGAGCGCCGTGAGCAGCTGGTTCCGGACGATCGCGGTCGCCAGCGGCTGGCGGCCGAATTCGTACCACCCGATGTGACGCCGCCACGTCGCGCCCGGAATCGGCTTCACGAACAGCAGCGGATCGTCGCTCCACGCGGCATGCCGCAGGCGCGGCACGATCGTCACGCCGACGTTCTGCCGCACGAGATCGGCGATTGCGGCGATCGAGTTCATTTCGAGCACGGGATTCACCTCGACGTGCAGGCGGCGCAGCAGGCTCGTGACATGCCGTCCGGTCGGCGACGCGGCTTCGAAGCCGATGAACGGGTGACGCTTGAGCAGCGACGCCACCGATGCATCGGCCGGCGCGAGCGCCGGGTTGGCCAGCAGCACGAGCGGTTCGTCATACAGGTACTCCCACGATTCGGGCAGCGTGGTCGCGCGCGGCTCGCCGATCAGCACGGCCGCATCGATCTCGCCGGCGCGTACCTGGCGCTCCAGTTCCGGGCTGCCACCGTGCGTGAGCCGCACGTTCAGGCCCGGATACTGCACTTTCAGCCGGATCACGTTGGCCGCGAGAAACCCCATCGACGACACCGTCGCCCCGATCGTGATCGAACCTTCGATGCTGTGCTGCCCGCTCACGCCGCGCACCAGCGAGTCGTACGCGGCCACCACCGAGCGCGCCTGCTCGAGGATCGAACGGCCGGCATCGTTCAGCTGCACGCTGCGCCCGCTGCGGTCGAACAACTGCCGCTGGCATACGCGCTCCAGCGTGCGCATCTGCGCGCCGACCGCCGCGTGCGTCAGCGCCATGCGGTCGGCCGCGGCGGCCATCGTGCCGTGTTTCTCGATGGCCAGGAACGTCCTCAGCATTCGAATCTCGCTCATCCCTCTCTCCTGGAAGCCGTCCGGCAACGTGCGCGCGCTGCACGTTCGACCGGTGTCGCGATGCGCCGGATGATCGCACGAAACTAAAAAAAATCTTTCGTTTATGGAAAGAAAATAACGCTTTTTATTTTGTTTATCGCGCCCGAGAATCGTTTCGTCCGATTCAGCGCAAGGAGTGTTTCGATGTCGTCCATCCAGCCTTTTCCCTTCGTCAGCGTGTCCGGCAAGCCGTACGAGCGGGGCGTGCAATACGGCCGTGCCGTCGCGGCGCGCGTACGCCTGAGTGCGTCGCGTTACGGGCAGACGCTGCGCAACCTCGGCTACGGCGCGGCCGCGCAGGCAGCGTTCATCCGCTCGCTCGAACAGGCGATCGGCGCGTTCCAGCCGGCCTGTCTCGACGAGATGCGCGGCATTGCCGACGGGGCCGATGTGGCGTTCGACGACATCGTGCTCGTCAATGCACGTACGGAAGTGCTCGCGAAGGCGCGCGCGGAGCACGCGCTGCCGGCCGGTGCGGACGCCGAGGACGAAGATGGCTGCACCGGCGTGCTCGTGCTGCCGTCGCGTTCGGCGACCGGCAAGCTGATCCACGCGCAGAACTGGGACTGGAAAGCCGACTGCGTCGATACCGGCATCGTGCTGCGCGTGCATAACGACGACGGCCCCGACTTCCTGACGTTCGTCGAGGCGGGCGGGCTCGCGCGCAGCGGGCTGAACGCGAGCGGCGTGTCGATCACCGCGAACTATCTCGAATCCGACCGCGATTTCACGCAAACCGGCGTGCCGCTGTCGCTGCTGCGCCGGCGCGTGCTCGAGGAGCCGGTGTTCGCGAATGCGCTGCGCGTGATCGCGACGACGCCGAAGTCGTGCTCGAACAACATCATGCTCGGCATGGCCGACGGCTTCGGCATCGATTTCGAATGCGCGCCGGACGAGGCGTTTCCGGTCTATCCCGGCGACGACGACCTGATCGTCCATGCGAACCACTGGGTCAGCCCGGTCGCGCGCACGAAGCTGCGCGACACGGGGTGCGAGAACTCGCCCGACAGCTACTACCGCGACTGGCGTGTGCGCCGGCTGCTCGGTGCGCTGCCGAAGATCGACCGCCAGGCGGTCAGCGCGGCGCTGTTCGACGACTTCGGCGCGCCGTACTCGGTCTGCCGGCCGCCGCGCCCCGGCACGCGCCACACGCTGTCGGCGACGGTCGCGATGATCGTCATGCAGCCGGGCGACGGGGAGATGGACGTCGCGCCGATGCCCGCGCTCAACCGGGTGTTCACGCGCTACAGCCTGACGCGCGAGCCGCTTCGCGAAGCGGCCTGAACGGCGGCCGCCGCCCGCACGCGATCCAGCACACCAGAATCATTCAGGAGACAGACAGATGTTCGATACCGCAACGACGCCGGCCGGTTCCGGCGAAGCCCGCGCAGAGGCGCTGTACGACCTCGGCTCGACCACGGTCTACGCGAGCCGGCACGATGCGCGATTTCCGTACGTGCTGTACGTGCCGGACGACATCCGGTCGCCGGACAACGACGTCGAGCTGGTCGTCGTGATACATGGCACGGGGCGGCAGTTCACGCAGTACCGCGACGCGTTCGCGCCGTTCGGCCGCTGGAACCGCTGCATCGTGCTGTGCCCGCTGTTTCCGGTCGGCGTGTGCGGCGACGGCAATCGCAACGGCTTCAAGCGGCTCGCCGAAAGCGACATCCGCTATGACCGCGTGCTGCTCGACATGGTGAGCGAAGTTGGCGAGCGCTACGGCAAGCGCTTCGACCGGTTCGCACTGTCCGGCTATTCGGGCGGCGGGCAGTTCGCGCACCGCTTCGCGTATGTGCATCCCGAGCGGCTGTGGGCCGTGTCGATCGGCGCGCCGGGCAACGTCACGCTGCTCGATCCGCAAAAGGCGTGGTGGCTCGGCCTCGGCGACGTCGAGCGGCAGTTCGGCAAGCCGTTCGACGCGGCGGCGCTGGCGCGCGTGCCGGTCCAGATGGTGGTCGGCCGCGCCGATCTCGAGACGTGGGAAATCACGGTGCGCGAAGACAGCGCGATGTACGTGCCCGGCATCAACGATGCGGGCGCGACGCGGCCCGAGCGGCTGCGCGCGCTCGCGGCGTCGTTCGAGGCGGCCGGTGTCCGCGTGCGCTTCGACGCGTTGCCCAACGTCGCGCACAACGGGATGCAGACCGTCGAGACGGTGCAGGACTTCCTTGCGCAGACGCTGCGTGCATTGCGCACTGGAGGCTAGGCTCATGGAAATCGGCGACGAAGCGGGGCAGGCCCGCAAGGTCATCGTGTCGACCGTGATCGGCGGCACGTTCGAGTGGTTCGACTTCATGGTGTACGGCTACTTCTCGAGCCTGATCGCGCGGACGTTCTTTTCCGGCGTCGGGCGCGGCGAATCGATGCTGCTGACGTTCGCGACGTTCGCCGTCGGGTTTCTCGCGCGGCCGGTCGGCGGCGTCGTGATGGGGATGTATGCGGACCGTGCCGGGCGCATGAAGGCGTTGTCGTGGATCATGGTCGCGATGTCGGTCGGGTCGCTGCTGCTCGGCCTCACGCCGGGCTACGCGACCTGGGGCATCGCCGCGCCGGCGCTCGTCGTGGCGGGCCGGCTCGTGCAGGGGTTCGCGGTCGGCGCGCAGTTCGCGCTGTCGTCGGTGTCGATCTACGAGGTTGCGCCGCCGGGCAAGAAGATGTTCTACGGCAGCTTCAACATGCTGTCGCTCGGGCTCGCGGCGATGTTCTCGTCGGGCGGCAGCTACCTGCTGTCGCGCTACCTGTCGCATGCGGCGATGGCCGAATGGGGCTGGCGCGTACCGTTCCTGATCGGCGCGCTGGTCGGCCCGCTCGGCTTCTACATCCGCCATCACGTCGACGAATCGGCGGCGTTCCAGCGGATGCGCGCGCGGCCGGCCGCGCGGGCGCCGGCCGGCGTGCGCGCCCGCGCGTTCGTCCGCGAGAACGGCGATGCGCTCGTCTGCGCGATCGGCGTGATGATCGCCGGCACGTCGCTGAACTACGTGTGGAATGCGTACCTGCCGAACTACGCGCAATTGCAGCTGCATTTGCCGCTCAGCTCGTCGCTGCAGGCCGTGTTCGTCACGAGCATCCTGTCGTGCGTGCTGTCGCCGCTGTTCGGCAAGCTGGCCGACCGGATCGGCCCCTACCGGTTGTTCTGCTGCTTCATCGCCGGCTGGCTCGTGTGCGTGTTCCCGCTGTTCTGGTATCTGCTGGACGCGCCGACCGCGAACCGGCTGATGATCGTGCATCTGATCGGCATGCTGTTCCTGACGCTGCAGGGCGCCGCGCATCCGGGGATGCTCGTGCAGATCTTCACGGTCGAAGGGCGTTCGACCGGGGTGGCGATCGCATACAACTCGTCGGTGACGCTGTTCGGCGGGCTCGCGCCGTTCTACATCTCGGTGGTCGCGCACCTGACCGATGCGCGGTTCATCCCGCCGAGTTACCTGTTCGGCACGAGCCTGCTCGCGATCGCGCTGGTGCTGGCCACGCGTACCGGACGGCGCTCGATACGGCACGACTGCGCGCAGCGCGGGCGCGGCGACGCCGTGCATGCGGGCGAGTTTGCCGGTTCGGGCGGCACCGTTCCGGCGCATGAACGGACGCAGGCGCGGCCGTGACGTCGCCGGTTGCCGCCACGGCCGACGGCAACCGTGCGAAGCGGGGCGGGCGCGAGGTGCACGCCCGCCCGCCGCTCACGACTTCGGCCGGGCGTCGACTTCCGCACGCATCCGCGCTTCCTGCTCCTTCAGCTCGGGCGTGAAGGCGTCGCCGAAATCGGCGGCTTCGAACAGCGGGCGGATCTCGATGTCGGAGTCGCCCGGCATCGGATTCGGGCAGCGCTTCACCCATTCGACGGCTTCTTCCATCGATTTCACCTGCCACAGCCAGTAGCCGGCGACGAGTTCCTTCGTTTCGGCGAACGGGCCGTCGATGACGGCGCGGTTCTTGCCGGAGAAATGGACGCGCTTGCCGTGGCTGCTCGGGCGCAGCCCGTCGGCGTCGAGCAGGATGCCGGCTTTCACCAGCGCCTCGTTGAAGCGGCCCATTTCGGCCATGCTTTCGGTGTCGGGCAAGCGGCCGGATTCGGAATCGGCGGTGGCTTTGACGATGACCATGACGCGCATTGTCGTATCTCCTGAAAAATGAACGGGTAACCGCCGACGGTATCGACGGCAAAAAAGACCGGTTACGACAACACGACGCACGAGAATGACGCGAATCGACATCGTGCACGAAGAATTTTCGATGACAGGCCGGCCGGCGGGCGCCGCCGCGGAGCGCGCTGCCAAAACTGGTATGCTGATCCTCGCCACGTTGACGCGGAGGGTGCCATGGCTGCTAAGGAAGTCTCGAAGAAGAAGTACCTGAAAATCCTGAACAAACGCCTGCGTGCGGAGCCGAAGGCCCCGGCCGGCGCGTCGTTTGTGTTTTTCCCGCTGGGCGCGAAGGCGAAGCACGCGACGGGTGTCGTGTCCGGCGACGCGCGCAGCAAGGGCGAACTGGCCGTGATGGCCGCGGTCCAGCGCAAGGCGGCCGAAGAGTTCGTCGTCGCCGGCGCCTGACCGGCACCCGCTCGACCTCCATTGGAATGCCGCCGCCGCGGCTTACGCGGCGGCGGCTTCGCAGTGCGCGATCGCGCCGGCGAGCACACGCGGGATGTCATGCGTAATCGCCGGGCCGTGCATCGGCAGGATGAGGTCGAGATCGAGCGCCTGGATCCGCCGCAGTGCGCTCGCCATGTGCGCGAGCGACGGCAGATAGTCCGAGCGCCGGATCGACTCGAGGATGACCGGCAGCGGGTCGTCCGTTTCCTCGTCGCCGAAGCGCATCAGGATGTCCGACGACAGCAGCGCCCTGTACGCCGGCAGGTACACGACCAGCGCATCCCATTGATGGACATGCTTCGTGAAGACCGGCACGACGTCGACGCCTGCAATGGTCGTCGGCTCGCCGTCCTTCAGCAGCTTCGTGCGCACGCCGAAGATGTCGGCCAGCCCGTGCGTGCACATCGGATGGCCGTACGCGACGAGCGCCGGATTGGCCGCGAGAAAGTCGGGCAGCGCGCCCATCTCGTCGACTTCGAAATGCGGCACGATCACGCTGCTCACCATCGACGGCGTGATGCCGACGGTCGCGAGGCTCGCGCTCAGTTGCGGAAAATTGGCGCGCGTGCCCGTTTCGATACACACGACGCCGCCGTCCGGCGCGCGCACGAAGAACTGGCTGAAACCGAGCTTCAGCTTGTCGATGTAGGTCGTCGCGCGAAACAGGCCGCTGCGGATTTCTTCGATTCGGGCGTGGTCCATCGATGCAATCCTCGCGCGGGGAGTGGGGCGGGACGGCACCGTCGCGCGCTCGCCGCGACGTATTGAACGAGGGCTGCGCGTGAACCGGTGCGTCGATGCAGTCTAGCAGCGTCGCCCCGGATCCGAAGCCTGCCGGTTTGCGTAGCGGCCGGGAACGGCGCTGAACGCGTTCCCGGCCTGACAGCCAACCCCGACGGTCAGGACAGCTTGTCGGCCGCCGTCGCCGGATAGCGGCCGTTGCCGCCTGTCTCGCCGCCTGCCGCCAGTTGCTCCAGCGCGAGGCCCTTCGTCTCGATCCCGAGCGTCCACACGGCGATCGCCGCCGCGATGAACGACAGCGCGCCGAGCGTGAACACACCGCCCTGGCCGAACACCGGCAGCACGACGCCGACCACGTAAGGCCCGATCAGCGAGCCGACGCGCCCGATCGCCGATGCAAAGCCCGAGCCCGTCGCGCGCGCGCCGGTGCCGTACAGCTCGGGCGTGTACGTGTACAGCGCGGCCCACATCCCGAACAGGAAGAACTGCATTGCGAGGCCCGTGACGATCAGTAGCGTCGTGCTGCCGCCGTACAGCGCGCTCTGGCCATAGGCGTATGCCATCGCACCGCCGCCGATCAGCGACGCGATGCAGGTCGGCTTGCGCCCCCAGCGTTCGACGAGCCACGCGGCGCACAGGAAGCCCGGCACGCCGCCGAGCGAGATCAGCACCGTGTAGAACACCGATTTCGTGACTTCGAAGCCGGCTTGCTGCAGCAGCGCGCCGAGCCACGAGGTGAGACCGTAGAAGCCGAGCAGCGCGAAGAACCACAGCAGCCACACCATCACCGTGCGGCGACGGTACACGCCGCTCCAGATCTCGCGCAGCGCGCCGTGGCCGCGTGCCACAACCGGTTCGGCGAGCCGCGACGGCGGCGGCAGCGTCGTGACGCCGGCCGAGCGCATCACCTTCGCCTCGATCGTGTGCATCACGGTGTCGGCTTCCGTGTGCCGGCCCGCATGTTCGAGCCAGCGCGGCGATTCGGGCACGATCCGGCGCACGACGAGCACGAACACCGCGGGAATCGCGAGCAGCGCGAACACGGTGCGCCAGCCGAACTGCGGCAGCACGAAGTACGCGACGACGCCGGCCGTGATGAAGCCGAGCGGCCAGAAGCCGTCCATCAACGCGATCAGGCGGCCGCGCTTCTCGGTCGGCACGAACTCGGACAGGAGCGTCTGCGCGACCGGGAATTCCATCCCCATCCCGATGCCGAGCAGCACGCGGTAGACGATCAGCGCGTCGACGCTCTGCGCGGTCGAGCACAGGTACGACGCGGCGCCCCACAGCACCATGCTCCACTGGAACACCGGCCGGCGGCCGAAGCGGTCGGCGAGCAGGCCGGCGACGGCCGCGCCGAGCACCATCCCGAAGAAGCTCGCGCTCGCGACGAGGCCGGCTGCCGCGGTCGACAGACCGAACTCCTTGCGGATCGAGCCGAGCACGAACGTCATCGTGCCGAGGTCGACCGAGTCGAAGAAGAACGCGATCGCGATGATGAAGAAGATGCGCTTGTGATAGCCGGAGAACGGCAGGCGTTCGAGCCGGGCAGCGGCGGAGGCGGGAGCGGTGGCGGCGGGCATGGCGTCCTCTGAAATGAAAAAGGGGCCGCGCAGCGCATGCTCCAGGGCCCCGATGCTTCACATTCAGTAGACGCGACCACAAACTGCCGCATCAGAGGAAAAGCGCCGCCTGCTTGCCCAAATGCGTCATCGGCGGGCGGCGCGTGCCACGTCAGTTCTTCAGCTTGTAGCCGGTGCGGAACATCCACGCGACGATCGCGAGCAGGATCACGAGGAACAGCCCGGTCGCGGCGAGGCTGATCCATACGTGCACGTCGGCGAGCCCGTAGAACGACCAGCGGAAGCCGCTGATCAGGTAGACGATCGGGTTGAACAGCGTGATGACGCGCCATGCGGGCGGCAGCATGTCGACCGAATAGAAACTGCCGCCGAGGAACGTGAGCGGCGTGATGATCAGGAGCGGCACGAGCTGCAGCTTCTCGAAGCTGTCGGCCCAGATGCCGATCACGAAGCCGAACAGGCTGAACGTGATCGCCGTCAGCACGAGGAACAGCACCATCCAGAACGGATGCAGGATGTGCAGCGGCACGAACAGGCCGGCCGTGGCGAGGATGATCACGCCGAGCAGCATCGACTTCGATGCGGCCGCGCCGACGTACGCGATCACGATCTCCCAGTACGACACCGGCGCGGACAGGATCTCGTAGATCGTGCCGGTGAAGCGCGGGAAGTAGATGCCGAACGATGCGTTCGAGATGCTCTGCGACAGCAGCGACAGCATCACGAGGCCCGGCACGATGAACGACCCGTAGCCGATGCCGTTCACGTCGCTGATGCGCGAGCCGATCGCGGAGCCGAACACGACGAAATACAGTGACGTCGAAATCACCGGCGCGATGATGCTCTGCATCAGCGTGCGGCGCGTGCGGGCCATTTCTGCGCGGTAGATCGCGCGGATTCCATGCCAGTTCATGCGTCAGGCTCCTTGCACGCCGTTGCGGCGGTTGTCGATCAGGCTGACGAAAATGTCCTCGAGCGAGCTCTGCGTCGTGTGCAGGTCGCGAAAGCCGATGCCGGCCGAGCCGAGCGCGTTGATCAGTTTTGCGATGCTCGCGTCGTCGCGCTGCGAGTCGTACGTGTAGACGAGCGCGGCGCCGTCGTCCGCGCGTTCGAGCCCGAACGGCGCGAGCGCAGGCGGCACGTCTGCGAGCGGGTGCTCGAGCTGCACGGTCAGCTGCTTCTTGCCGAGCTTGCGCATCAGCTCGCGCTTTTCCTCGACGAGCACGAGCTCGCCGCCGAGGATGATGCCGATCCGGTCGGCCATTTCCTCGGCTTCCTCGATGTAGTGCGTGGTCAGCAGGATCGTCACGCCGCTTTCGCGCAGCGAATCGACGAGCTTCCACATGTCGCGGCGCAGTTCGACGTCGACGCCGGCCGTCGGCTCGTCGAGGAACAGGATGCGCGGCTCGTGCGACAGCGCCTTCGCGATCATCACGCGACGCTTCATGCCGCCCGACAGCGTCATCAGCTTGTTGTCGCGCTTGTCCCACAGCGACAGCGCCTTCAGCGTCTTCTCGATATACGCGGGATCGGGCGCCTTGCCGAACAGGCCGCGGCTGAACGACACGGTCGCCCAGACGGTTTCGAACGCGTCGGTGGTCAGTTCCTGCGGCACGAGGCCGATCATTTCGCGCGCCGCGCGGTATTGATCGCGGATATCGTTGCCGCCGACCGTCACACGGCCTGCGGTCGGCGTGACGATCCCGCAGATCGAGCCGATCAGCGTCGTCTTGCCGGCGCCGTTCGGCCCGAGCAGCGCGAAGATCTCGCCGGGGCGGATGTCGAGGGTCACGTGCTTCAGCGCCTGGAAGCCGGACGCGTAAGTCTTGGAGAGGTCGGAGACGGAAAGGATCGGTTGCATGCTCACGGATGGCACGGCCGGCCGGCGCGACGCGGGGTGCCGCGCGTGCCCGGTGTCGCCGCCGCTGCGAAGCGGACGGGACCGGGGACGGCATGGCGAACGGGCGTCATGTCGAACGGCGTTGTGGTGCGGGATCGCGGGACCGCCATATTAGCAATCGGTAGATCGAAATGCATTCTGATGGAAAGGCGGGGCATTGCCGATGCCGGATTGGCATGAACTGAGCGGTCATCAGTCAATAAAAAAGAGCTTTATTTGAATTGAGCGAACAATTGCGGGCATTTTCCGCAAACCGGGCCGTGACCGCGTCGCCGCGCGTGCGGCCGGCCGACTGTGCTGCCCGAAGGACCTTGCGCCGTATCGGGACGGAACGCATCGCGCTCGCGATAATGCGTTCCTTTCATCGTTTACGGAGCGGCGCGCATGTCTTTGATCGATTTCAAATCCGTGGCGGACGCCCAGGCCGCCGCATGGAAATCCACGATCGTCGGCGAGGTCGGGCCGGCCCGGATCAAGGTGCTGCGCATGGATGCGCAGCCCTACGAGGCGGAAGTGCACGACTACAACGAGGGATTGCTGGTGCTCGACGGCACGCTGATGCTCGAAGTCGAAGCGGAAACGGTCGTGGTCGGGGCCGGGCAGATGTATCTCGCGCGGGCCGGCATCCGTCACGCGGTGCTGCCCGGCAGCCACGGCACGCTCGCGATCATCGACGTGTAAGGTTGCGCTGCAACATGCGCGGCGGCCGCTGAAGGCCGGCTGGCTTGGCTCGGCGCGGATTGGCGGTCGCCGTTCAAACGCGTGTTCCACGGCCCCGGTATTTGTCTGAGCAAATAAAATGAAGGCTGTTTGAAAATCTGTCAAATACCGTGTAAACGCTAGGATCGCGCGGGTTCATTCGTTTGGAACTCTGCATCCATTTACTTGTTTGAATGGTCCGATCATAGTCTCGACAAACGACGCATCACGATAACGAATCAAGCGTACGGATGGAGACCACACCATGAGACGCCTATCCGCGGGGCCAGCCGGACTGCCGTTTCCCGATTTTTCGCTGCATGCAGGCGCGACGCAGGTCGCATGCCTGCGTCGTCACCTCGCCGTGTAGCGGCGAACCACTTTCCGTTTCGATCGTTCCGACGGCGCCGTGCCGCATGACGGCGCTGCGGGAGCGCGCTCGTCTGCCGCCGCGGCATGTGCCGCATCCGCCTGACCGGCATCGCGGCTGCCTTGCGCGCACCGTCATGCGCCGCGCATTCGTGCGGCGGCGCGATACCAACCGGCGGGCCATGCAGCCCGGCCGGACGAGACTTGTCGTACCTGAAAAGGAGGGGTTGATGATTTGCATTCCTGAATGGCGGAAGGCGATCCTGTCGTGCGCGGTGCTTGCGTTGCCGTTCGTCGCCGGTTGCGGCGGCGGCGACGATCCGGGGCCGATCAACGTGCCGCAGTGCTCGGGCAGCGCCTGCGGGCCGAGCGGTGCTGAAACGACGCCGCCAGTGGTGACGAAGCTGTGTCCGGACGCGCTCGATTACACGACGACGTATACGGGCGGTTCGGGCAGCGGCGAATACGTGAAGGTGAAGTTCGACACGACGAAGCTCACCTATCAGATGCAGTTCATCGACTCGTCGGTGCCGACCTCGGCAGGGCAGATCAACAACACGCGCGCAGGCCTGACGATCAGCGGCGCGTTCCATCATCCGACCAATCTCCCGACGGCCGAGCAGAATCGTTGCGCGTTCGTGCTCGACAGCGGCGCGACGAGCGACGGTACGTATTCGGTGACGATCAACCGCGCCGATCCGCCGATGCTGTTCGTCGGCAACGGCGTGGTGGGCGGCGGGATTCCGGGCGCGACGATCGCGTTCCAGGGCATCGACGTCTTTGGATCGATCATCGGGGCGGTGCCGTCGCGTACGTTCGACTTCTACCCGTTCATTGGCTTCACCAACACCGAAACGGATTTCACGAAGGTGGCCGGCGCGTATAACGAGGTCGGCATTCACCTGTCTCCGCCCGGTACCGGCTATCAGACCAGCACTCCGGAAGGGTGGCAGCCGGACGTCGTGAACTGGAACCAGACGTTCAATGCGGACGGGACGTGCACGATCACGCAAGGCAGCGACTACTCCTGCCAGACGACCGGTACGCCGTGGACGTTGCGTAAAAACGCGGACGGCACACCCGATAACGTATTCGTCAGCAACGCGCAACCGGGGCAGGCCTATCCGACGGCCGGCCAGGGACAGCCGCTGGTGCTCATCGTGCCGAGCCAGGCACACGGCGTGATGATCGTCGGCAAGCTGAATGGCGCGCTGGTGCCGATCGTGATCCGCGTCGGGTATGCGTATGCTCCGGCGGGTAATCCGCTGGGCTCGGTGGCCGATGCGGAAGTCGGCATCTCGATGCTCGCGCCTTCCAAGGCTGTTGCGACCAACCTGCTGAAGGGCGGTTTCATCGGTGCGACGAGCGCATCCGCGTGTGGTGTGGTGACCTCCAACGGGCCGTCGAGTGTCGCAGCGACTTCGAAGCCGAGCTTCAATGCGCTCGTCCCGCATCCGGACCTGCCTGGCGTGTACAACACGACGTTCAATTTCTTCATGCCGGCCGCCGGCAACTGCAGCGACGGCACCGCCGTGTCGACCATCGCGGCGAATTACACGTCGACGCTGTTCCAGGGCAATACCGCGGCTTTCATCGACCCCCAGACGTCGTCGGAGACCGCGCAGTTCGGGCTGGACTATACGCAAGCCACACCCGGCAAGATCGCGGTCACGGCCAACAGCGACTTCAACGCGAAGGGCGCGAACGGCAACGTGGCGATCTTCAAGAAGGGCGATACGGGCTGGATCCTGACGGCTGGCAACGTCTACGCGATGGTCGTCAACAACAGCCAGGTCAACCCGTTCTTCACGGTCGGCGCGTTCGTCCAGTAACCCTGCATTGAACACGTAACACCGGCGGCGCATGCGTCGCCGCCGGCGAATCGAATTTCAAGAGGATTCCTATGAATTTGAAACAATGGATGGCTGCGGCGTCGCTCGCGCCCGTGCTGGCCGCATGCGGTGGAGACGGCGACCCGCCGCCCGCGCCGGTGGTCCGGCTGTGCCCGCAGACGATCGACTACAACACGGTGTTCATCGGCGGGTCGGGGTCGGGCGAACTCGTGAAGGTGCAGCTCGACACGACGAAGATGACGTACCGGATGACTTACCTCGCATCGCCGGTGCCGACCACCGCGGGCACCGTTCAGCCGACGCGCGACACGGCCCCCGCGAATGTGGTCGACGGCACGCTGGCCGACGAAACGGGGCTGCCGACGGTGAAGCTGAACCAGTGCACGTTCCGGATGCAGAACGCGAGCCTCGACCCGAGCCGGCCCGCGCGGCTGTTCCTCGGCGAAGGCGTGCTGGGCGGCGCGATTCCGGGCGCGACGATCCAGTTCAACGGCGTGATCGGCGTCGGCAAGATTCCGCAGACGACGTTCCCGTACTACCCGTTCATCAGCTTCTCGTCGCTCGAAACCGACCTGACGAAGATCGCCGGCACGTACAACCAGCTCGGCTATCACCAGGTGCCGTCGCAGAACTTCCAGCCGGTGGCGCTCGACCAGAAGGTGACGATCAACGCGGACGGCAGCTACATCGAGACCGACAACTTCGGCAAGAAGAACGGCGGGCAGCCGCTTGCGTCGAGCGCGACCGTGAACCAGCCGTTCACGCTGCGTCCGGATGCGCCGGCGTTCCAGTCGCTCAACTACCTGCCGCAGATTCCGCCGACACTCGCCGCGCTCGATCCGGCGAAGGCCGGCAAGGGGATCCTGATCGTCGGCAAGCTGCGCAACCAGCTCGTGCCGATCTTCATCCGCACCGGCGCCGCGAACGCGGACCTCACGCAAGGGCCGCCGAGCGCGGACGACGAATCGGGCATCTCGTTCCTGAGCCCGCAGACGGCGATCGCGCAGGGCTCGCAGGACGGCGAGTACACGGGCGTCGACAGTGCGTTCAACTACCGCGCGACCGCGCTCATCGGTGCACAGGCCACGCTGCTCGATCCGTTCAACGCGTCGCAGGCCGCGCTCACGCGCGCGCTGAACCTCGACTACACGCAGAAGGTGCCGGGCGTCGTGACGACCGTGCATGCGGATGCGGCGTCGGGGCCGGCAACCGGCAAGTTCGTGTTCACCGGCGGCGTATTCGGGTTCCTCGACATGAACGATACGAGCAACCCGTACTTCACGGTCGGCGCATTCGTGCAGTGACGCACGCCTGGATGGAGACACGGCGGCGCCGCGCGCAGATGCGCGGCGCCCGGACAGAATGAGGGGAGACTTCATGAAGAAGCTGATTGTCGCGGGTATCGTCGCAGGCGTGTCGACGCTCGCATCGGCCCAGCAGGCGGGCGACAACGTCGCGACGCTGGGCTGGCTGCACATCATGCCGCAGGATTCGACCAACGGGCTGACGACGAATCTCGCGGGCATGCCGATCAACGGGCCGCTGCGCCTGCCCGGTTCGTTCACGTCGCCGGGTACGAGCCTGACGGTCAACAACGCCGATACGGTCGGCCTCACGCTCACGCACTTCTTCACCGACCACATCGCGGTGACGTCGGTGCTCGGTGTGCCGCCCGAGTTCACGCTGACCGGGCACGGCACGATCAAGCCGCCGGGCCCGGCCGGTGCGCTCGGCAGCGTCAACATGGACGACCCGGCGAACCAGCCGGCGGTGAAGAACGCGCGGCAGTGGAGCCCCACGATCATCCTGCAGTACTACTTCAATTCGTCGACGGCGCGGTTCCGGCCGTTCGTCGGGATCGGCGTGGCGTACAGCTGGTTCAGCAACATCGAACTGAACGGCAACTTCGCGAGAGACATCAACCAGAACCTCGGCAGCGTACTCGCGGCCGGCGCCGGCAAGCCGGGGCCGACGTCGGTGGAGGGCAAGGCGTCGTCGTCGTTCACGCCGGTCTACAACATCGGCGCGAGCTATGCGATCGACAAGCACTGGGGGCTGACGGCAACGCTGACGTACATGCCGCTGAAGACCTACTCGTCGCTCGTGATCAAGGCGGCCGACGGCTCGACGCTCGCGACCACGCGCACGAAGTTGAAGGCCGACCCGCTGATCACGTTCGTCGGGATTTCCTACAAGTTCTGAGCCGACCGGCGCGCATGACGCGTGCCGGCGGTTTCCTGCGACCGGCTGGCCGGATCGTTCCGGCCGGAAGGTTGCGTTCCTGGCGGCGTGCCGCCATTTGTAAAGAGAGGGGGCAGTTCAAATGAGCATTCGCAAAATCGTATCGCTTGTTGCTGCAGTGGCTTTCACCGCGGTTTCGGCCGCGCCTGCTTTTGCCGTCACCGTTTCGCGCGTGGACGGTCAGCCGATGAATCCGAACGGCGAGCCGTTTTCCGCGTCGGGGCTCACGAATCTGAGCAAGGGGCAGATCAGCGCGCCCTGTACCGCGACCTTTAACGGCACGATCACGTCGACCGGCATCGTCAACATCACGTCGACGACGTTCTCGGGCGGCGCGACGTGCGGCCTGATCAGCGGCAGCGCGAGCAGCACGTCGCCGTGGACGGGCCAGGCCGACAGCACGACGCAGCTGTCGATCAACAACGTGAAGGTGAACGTCACGCTGCTCGGCGCGTGCGGGCCGAGCAAAGTCGTGACGGCGTGGAGCGATGCGAACTCGTCGCTGACGTTCAACAACGCCACGCTGACGCCGGACTGCACGGTGGGCGGCACCGTTCTGACGTCGCCGAAGTTCCACGTGCAGTAAGCATTGCGGATCGAAGCGGATACCCGTTGCGCGCGAGGGCCGTGCGGTAGGCGCGGCGGGTTTTCGCGGTTTCGATGGGTTCGTGCCGTCGCGCGTATCGGCGCGGCGGCCGGATTCATTCGCAGAGCGGCCGCAGTTCGGGTGGCAGGCCGCCGCATATCGAGAGAGAGAGGGCCTCACAAATGAAAGCTCGTCGAATCACGTTGCTTGTTGCGGCTGTGGCATTCGCCGCGGTTTCGGCCGTGCCTGCATTCGCAGTGACTGTTTCGCGCGTGGACGGCATGCCGATGAATCCGAATGGCGAACCGTTTTCCGCGACGGGGTTGATGAACGTCGGTAAGGGAGCGATTGTCGCGGTCTGCAGTACCACGTTCAACGGTACGATCTCGGCGACCGGTATCGTCAACGTGACGTCGACGCAGTTCACCGGGGCTCCCCTCTGCGGCTTGTTCGCCGGTAGCGCGAACAGCGCTTCGCCGTGGACGGGACAGGTGGATAGCACGACGCAGTTGTCGATCAATAACGCGCAGATGAACGTCAATTTGCTCGGGGCTTGCGGGCCGGGAAAGATAGCAACGACATGGAAAGACTCGGACTCGTCGCTGACGTTCATGAACGTCGTGCTGCCGCGTGATTGCACGTTCGCCGGGACGCTCGCGACGTCGCCGAAGCTCCACGTACAGTAACCATGACCGAGCGAAGCGGGGCGCCCGCCCGTGCATGAGGATCGTGTGGTTCGCACGTGAGTTTTCGCTTCCTCGATGTATTCGCGTCGTCGCGCTTATCCGCGTGACGGCCGAGCCACCCGTGTCGCGATCCGATTCGGGTGGACTTGCCGGGCTGGCGTGACGTACTGCGCCCCCGACTCGATCGAAACAAAACGATTCCAATTCGACCAGAACTATCCCGGACGACCCATGCTTACCGATCCAGCAAAGTATGGCGAGGCCCGCGGTGCGACGCCTGACCGGCTGCGCACGGCCGCGTGGCTGCAGTACCTGATCGACCATCTCGACGCGATTGCTTGCGCGGCGATGGCGGGCGACGCGTACGACATGACTGTCGTCGCGTCGCACGCGATACGCATGCAGGCCGGCGTCGACCTGTCTCATGAAGCCGCCGCGATCCTCCACCGGCTCGTTCCGTGGATCGCGACGGACGGCGGCGGCTGCGCGTGCGACCCGGCCGATCCGCTCGGCGCATGCTCGCATGTGCCCTCCGCGCAGCAGCTCGCGGAGGCCGAACGTTGCTGCCCCGGCTCGCGCGCCGCATTCGACACCGCGCACGGCGTGATCGATGCGTGTGCGTTCGACGACCCCGAGGTCGGCTGGGCCGCGCTCGAACGGATTGCCGGCGGCGTCGAATGCAGCAACGAAGACGCCGTCGAACGCATCGCCCACGAAAATGACGCGCCCGGCGAGACGCCGCCTGCGAAGAACCTGAGAGAACGACTGACCGCCATCGCGGCGACAAGCGCGCAAACACCGGACCGCCCCGGCGCCGTCATCGACGCGATCGTGTTGCGCGCATGCGGCCCGCGCGACGACGCGGCGCGCATCGACGAGATGGCCGCGCTCGCGATGTTCGCGGCCGAACTCGCCGCCGGCAACGGGGTGTCGGTCGCAGCGTACGGCGGCCAGCACAACCTCGTTGCGCAAGCGATCGGAACGCATCGCGCCGATCTCGCGTCGGTGGACGGGCTGTTCGCGGCGCTATCCGTATGCCGGCTCGATCGACTGACGGGCGCCGGCAGTTTCTGGGCTTACTCCCTGCTGGCGGGCATCGTGATTGCCGCGCCGGACACGGTTCGGGAAGTCGGCCGCCGCTTTCATGGCGACACGTGGCAAACGTGGCTCGACCACGTGCTCGCGTGGCCTGCGGTCAGCCGCTTCGGGACGAAGGAGGATGTCGCGTTCGACCGTTTGCGCGGCGCGATGAGTCTAACGTCGCGCAGGAACCCGATCATCCGCGCCAAGCGGATGCGGACGCGCGCCGTCGCGATCTCCCGGTTCGGCGAAGACGAGGGCAACGCCGGCTGACGCGAAGCCTTTGCCGAAACGAAACGACGGGTATCGCCCGGCGCGAGCGTCCCGTTTGCGCTGAAGAAACACCGGGCCCCGTTCGCACGCGCGAGCGGGGCGTCACGCCGTCGCCATCCACGCGCGACCGCGCCTCATCCCCATCCGACCGCCCGCGCGGCACCCTCCGTTCCAGGCCTCGTCGCCCGGACGCAGTATGATTCCGCAGGCGATGCGGTCGATCGGCCGATCCGGGCCAACCGATCGACCGCACCGCCGAAGATCCGCCAGGCTGGTTGAAAGCCGGACGCAAGATGCCGCCGCGTAACCGCGCTGCTGCCGACCCGCATCCGGACCCCCTTCATCGAAACGGTCAGTCAGATGTCAAAGCAAAACAAGAAAATCCTGCTCCTGAGCGTCAGCGCCGGCGCCGGGCATACCCGCGCGGCCGAAGCGATTCGCGCATTCGCCGATCACCATCCGGCCGGCATCGAAGCCACCCACCTCGACGTAATGGATTTCGTGTCCACCGGCTTCCGCAAGCTGTACACCGATTTCTACATCAAGCTCGTCAGCAGCCAGCCCGCACTGTGGGGCTACTTGTACCAGAAGACCGACGAAGCCGATCCGGCCGCCGCGTCGCAGAAGATCCGCCGCGCGATCGAGCGGCTCAACTGCCGCCAGCTGCTCGCGGAGATCGAGCGGCAGCGCCCGGACGCGATCATCTGCACGCACTTCCTGCCGGCCGAACTGTTGTCGCGCGAGATCCGCAAGGCGCGCATCGACACGCCGGTGTGGGTGCAGGTCACCGATTTCGACCTGCACAGCATGTGGGTCGTGCCGCACATGCGCGGCTACTTCGCGGCCAACGACGAGATCGCGTGGCGCATGCATGCACGCGGCATGGCGCCGGAAACGGTGCACGTGAGCGGCATCCCGATCATGCCGGCGTTCGGCCAGCCGCTCGATCGCGCAGCGTGCGCGGCCGAGTTCGGCCTCGATCCCGCGCGCCGCACGTTCCTGATGATGTCCGGTGGCGCCGGCCTCGGCGGGCTCGACGTGCTGGCCGCGCGGCTGCTCGAGATGGACGCCGATTTCCAGCTGATCGCGCTGGCCGGCAAGAACCAGGCGATGCTCGCGTCGCTGCAGGCGCTCGCCGCGCAGCATCCGGGCCGGCTCTTTCCGCAGGGCTTCACGCAGCAGGTCGAACGCCTGATGGCGTGCGCCGACCTCGTCATTACGAAGCCGGGCGGCCTGACGACGTCCGAATGCCTCGCGATGCAGTTGCCGATGATCGTCAACTCACCGATTCCGGGCCAGGAAGAGCGCAACGCGGATTTCCTGCTCGAACAGGGCGTCGCGCTGAAGGCCATCGACGACGATGCGCTCGTCTACCGGATCCGCGCGCTGCTGCAGACGCCGGAGCGCCTGGCCGACATGCGTCGACGCCTCGCGCCGCTCGGGCGGCCGCTGGCCGGCCGTTTCGTGCTCGACCGCGTGCTGGGCCTGGAGCCGGTCGCATGAGCGTTGCGCGTTTCATCCCGGCGCGCCATACGCTGTTCGTCGTTGCCTGGGTCGTGCTGCTCGCGTATTGCTTCGCGAACGTCGAGATCCAGATCGAGGGGAGCGCGGGCTGGGCCGCGAACCTGCCGACCTGGCGCATCGAACATCACTGGCTGCTCGACCTCTTTTGGGGCGGGCGGCCGATGACCGGCTACCACGCATGGGTGTTCCCGTTCGTCGCGCTGTTCTTCCACTTGCCGCCGATCTTCAACGGGCGGTGGTCGTGGCGCATCGAAGCGCGGATCGTCGCGTGCATCATGGTGTTCTGGCTGACCGAGGATTTCCTGTGGTTCGTGCTGAATCCGGCCTACGGTCTGTCCCGCTTCAATCCGGCCCACGTGCCGTGGCATATCCACTGGCTGGGCGTCGCGCCGACCGACTACTGGACCATGAGCGCGGCCGCGATCGTGCTGTTCGTCCTGTCCCGCGAGCGCAAGCGCGCATTCTATTGAACCGACATGAAAATCGCCGTCATTGCCTCGCTCGCCGTCACGCTCGCCGCGCTCGTGCAGCCGGCCCACGCGGACCCGGCCTCCGACGCGTCCGCCCGGCCGATCAAGTGGGCGCAGAGCGTGGTCGATGCGCACGTGAACAACCTGCATCGCATCACGCCGACGCTGTACCGCAGCGCGCAGCTGTCGCGCGCGGACGTGCCGGAACTGCAGAAGCTCGGCATCCGCAAGGTAATCAGCTTCCGTTCGTTTCACGCGGACGACACCATTCTGGCCGGCACGCAGATCCGGATGCAGCGCATCCGGATCAACACGTGGGACATCCGCGACGAAGACATGGTCACCGCGCTGAAGGCGCTGCGCACGGCCGACCAGGACGGCCCGGTGCTGATCCATTGCCAGCACGGCGCCGATCGCACGGGCCTCGTGTCCGCGCTGTACCGGATGGTGTACCAGGGCTGGACGCGCGAGCAGGCGCTCGATGAACTGCAGCACGGCGGCTACGGCTTTCATCCGGTCTGGCAGAACATCACGAACTACCTGAAGCACGTCGACGTCGAGCGTTTGCGGCAGGCAGTGAACAACGGCTGAGCCGGAAAGGAAAACGCCGCCGACGGGAACCGTCGGCGGCGTTTCTTTTTGGGCGACCGGACGGCATGCCCGAGGTCGTCAAACCGTCTCCGGCTGCCGCGCCGCCTTCGCGATAATCCACGCCATTGCCCCTGTTCGCGACGAAATAAGGCACGTCCACGCGCGCGAGCGGTTGCTTGCCACGGATCTTGTCAGGGATATCGATCGCCGATTGGCGCATCGTTTCACGTCATCCAGGTTTGATTCCCGATCAAAATGCCTTGCTGAAGGTTTGTTAGATGCAATGCAATGCTCATGAAAATCGCTTGATGAATTTCTGATTCGTCCGATAGACCTTAAGGCGATTGACCGGTACTTTTGGTCCCCGTCCAACAGGCGCCGACGCTATTCGCTATAGCGGGACAGGAACGGGGGAAACCTGATGATCACAAAGCTTGAACTGCAGCAATGGTCTCGCCGAGTGGTGAAAGCACTGCCACATACGAACTGGACGACGTTGACGCAGGGGCCACGTCCGTGGCTTTGCCTGAGCGGTACTCACAGCGATTCGCTTGAAGAGGAAGTCCAGGCCGTGACCGGGCGGTTCCAGTATCGCTGGGTCTGGCGCGATACCACCTGGGAGTATGGCATCCCCGGTTACCGCCAGGGGCCGCTGCTGGTTCCCCTTGACGAGCCGCTCTATGCACATGCCGTCGAGTGCTGGCTACGCCGGCAGGCCGGATTTATCCTGCTGGGTCCCGACGAAGAAGACGCCTTGGTATTCCACCTCCAGCGATTGCGTTTGCTGGAGGCATCCGACGGCTTTCCGATCAGCATCGGCCTGCATGCCGGGCGACCACTCGAAGAACTGTGCGAAGGGTTGCCGGCGGATCGTCTGTCCGAACTGTTCGGCCCCATCAAACGCCTCATCTGGTATGCGGGCGACGAGCATGCGGGTGAGTGGCTGTTTGCCGATGTGCCGGCCACCGATCGCCCGACATCAGTGCCAGACGGGCACATCGCGTTGACGTTGAACGACGAGATCGCACTCGATCAGGCCAGCCTTGCGTGGTTCATGCGCGACTGCGCCCGCGCGTTCCGTCAACGCTTTCCGGCCTACAACCATCCGGATAACGAACCGGTGCTATGGCAGCATCTGGCCCACTTTGCCAACGAAGCGACCGACCCACTGGCGCTCACCACGGAGCGCGACGTGCGCCATTACATGGAACTGCGCTTCCGGTATTCGCATGAACTGTTTGCCAAGGATGCCACGTTGCGTGACATCTTGATCCAGCGGCAGGTGGATGGGAAGCAGCGCCTGTTCGCAGCCGAAGCGCGGCTCAAGACACTCGCTTTGACGGCGTAAGGAAAGGATTATGGCAGCCCAGTACGACAAGGCGTTAGGCCCGAATCATCCCAGCGAACAACAAGTCGGCAAAGCCATCTCGCCGCCGCCGTGCGAGCACGGTATCCCCATCTATCCGTTGCGATATGGCGTGGCGGACGCTCCGTGTCATGCGAGCACCGGGTTGAGCAGTCCATACCCGGCACTTTCGGCGGGGAAGCAGCAGGGGCTTCGCATGTTGCGGTCGGGATGTTACCTCTATGTTCGTTACGTCAGGAACGGGCGTATGTGGGCGCGGCAATACAGAGTGACTGAAAACGGGCGCTTCATCGCATTGTGGTGGACAGAGAAGGACTATCAGGGCGAATTCCCGGGGCGCCATGCGCGAATCGATGTCGGCACCGACCGGCCGTATGTGCTCATTCCCAAGGAGCAGGCAAGCGGTTCGGTGTGGTTGATGGTGAGCGACAGCATGCTCAGTCATCGCGCGTTATGCGAAATAGAGCGTGATTCAGCACAGCGGGATTTGCTGGCGCGCGAGATTAAACCACTCGGTGGCAAGCAAGCCCACTGCTTTGCTGCTGATCACCTTCCGCAGGCGCTACCGGAGCATTCAGGGCAGGTCTATCCCTGGAGTGCGAGCTTGCCGAAGAAGGCGGCAGGGCAATCTGTTGCTGATGCCATGCGGGTTGCTGCGCTTCCTCAGAAGGACGTGGACCTACTCGCCGTGGCACTGCCTGATCCAGTAGGCATGCTGATGGATCTCAATCAGTTGGTGGGTGCTGCGCTTCAGGATCAAGAACCCTATGTGACGGAGGCCGCGCGCAAGCTGAGAGTATGGGGAATGATCGAGTCGCTTGCTGATGCAGCTCGACAGCGTGCGATCCAAGAGGCCGTGGCGAGCGTGACTATAGGGGGCGTCAGGACACACGCGGATTATCCCTATCAGCGCGGCAAAGCCGGCTACGCCAGTCGTATGCGCTTCGCCGACCATCAAGCTTACGACGCGTTCATCAAGCAACACCCGAAACGGTTGGCCAGTCTTCAGAAAGCGGTGGATGTGGCTGCGGCGGATTTGTGGGAGGTATTTCAGTCAGTCAAGCCCGCCTATACCACGCTGCTGACGCTTTACGAAAATAAGGACATCGAAAATTTTATCGACAGGCGACAAGTCGGCGCTTGCACATTGACAGGTCTGGTCCACCATCCGAAGGGCGAAGCATACCTGCAAAAGTGCGTGACGACGGATGGCTTGACGGGTTGGCTGCACGATCTCGTTCTCGGAAATCCGCTAGTCGGCGACTGGGTGGACTGGCGCAACAGTGGTGCCGTGGCTGGTGGCCTCATCAACGACACGGTCATCGAGCGTGCGCAGACGCTGTTGAAGTCGATTCCGGCGGATGCCGCGTCGCAGCAGTTGAGCGTCATGATCGGCGCGCTTGTCGCCAGGAGCAAACTGCGCAGCCCGGCGCAGTTTTGGACGAGTGCATACCGTCCTGCGTTGGAAGAACTGGATGGTCAATTGGCGGGCGCTGTACCGGTCAAGCTAAAGGACGCGGGTACTTGGGTGCGGGACCAATTGGGGATCGAAGGCGGGGATGGTTTTCGGCCACGCACCGTCGCGCAAAAGGCCAACGAAATGCTTGTGCTGTACAAGATGCAGGATGTCCAACAAGCGCTGAACGACATGGAAAAAGCACCTGCCGAACTTCGGCGGGCGCATAACACGCGTGTGGGCATCGGCGGGCTCGCCGTTATGGTGTCTACCTATAACGCGGCCGTGGCTTTCAATGCATTGGGCAAAGAGGATGGTTTGACTTTGGCGAGCGCATTGGATGCTGGCGGTAAGGTGCTCGGCTTCGGTTCCAGCAGTTTGTTCATGGCGCAGGTGTATCGGAATCGGTTGGCGAATCTTGCGAGGGAAGCTGGTCAAGGGGCGAAGTCCGAGGTGTTGATCGCTTCGGCTAACAAATTGGAGCTTTGGGCTATTGGAACTGCCGCGATAGCTGCCGGAGTCTTCGCATTAAAGGACTTCTACAGTGCTACATCTGGTACCGAAAAGGGTGGATCCGCGGCGTGGAGTGTAATTAGTGGTGCGATTTCTGGCACAGCCAGTGGTTTAGGTGGCCTTTACGTACTCGGCACGGTCAGTCCAAAGTGGCTGACCAAACTCGCTGCCGCCGAGGTTTCAGTTGCCCGCGTTCCGTTCGCTGTCGCGAGGATGGGATCCGGACCCCTAGGGTGGACGTTACTTGCGCTTGATGGCCTCTACTCAGTCGCTCGTGTTATTCATGATCGCATGGCCGCCGAACAAGTGGTGGCCGAGTGGATTGCTCGCAGTGTCTGGGGTAACCGACGCAGCAGTAGCCTCTTCGATCATAAGTCGTTAGAGCCGTACAAGGACGATATCGAGGAACTACACGCGTTTTACACATTGTTCCTCAAGCCAACTATTACGACAGACGTGCAGGTTCTCAATACCGTTGGGACATTGACGATTCCCGGGGTGGCGGAACTGCGCCGCATTACGATCACTCTTCCGGGGTGGAGGTCACAGATCAGCAAATTCGAGCTGACACAGATTCACGGTGCGCTAGGTCGTGTCGCCACGTATAAGGATCCGGATCTGGTGGTTGAACAGGATGGAGTGGGTGTCATCACGTTGTCGAACGATACATTGATTGGCCAGACCAAAGTCGTGTATTGGCCGAACCACTTCACCGAGCCTGATTACAAACTTCCAGCAAGCAACTACCTATGAGTGCGACTAAGGACGATCCCAGCCTGCTGCCGATGGATGCAGCAGGCTTCGAAAAACAGATCGAGGCACTCCGTGCCAAAAGTGACCATATCGGATTGCCAGGCATCACGATAGCGATGTGGCCACCTAAAGTTTGTTTTGCTGACGATGTGTCGGATCCGCAAGTGTTTAACGAACGATATATCGAACCAGATTTTATTCGAGGGCAATGTTCGATGATTATGTATTGCTCTGCACTGATGCATCACTTTTCTCTGGCAATTCTACTGATTGCATTTTTCAAGAATCTGGGCGGCATCATTGAGGCAATTTTACAAACGGGTGTTGCATATGCTTTTTTTTTGATCATCTATGGCTTTATCTTTCGGCTTGCGGCCCTAGGTGCGATATCACCAACGCACCGCTTCAACCGCCAGGCGCAAGTCGTACACATTCCATGGGGCAATCAAACATTGCATCTGAGGTGGCGAGACGTCCGGCCGTTCACTCAAATTGGACAAACGTTGAATGGCCGATTCCGTCTTCATCTCTACTTCCCCCAACCGCACCTGACATTCGGAAAGGTATCCAAGAACTTTATTCGTAAGCTTTACAGTGGACCATTCGATTTAGAAGGTGACTTTGCCTCGCATGACGGCACGACCTTTTGGGCCAATCTGGATCGCCTCGAATTCATCCGTCGCTACATGGAGCACGGCCTGGAGGCGATCCAACCGGATGATCATTTGCGAAGACTCGGCCGCGTACACAAACCGAGCGGCTTTCCAGTGAGCACCCCCAATCCGGACTGGTGGGACCTGTATGTCAGTCGCCCCTTTGTCCGTCTGCTCTACTGGTGTGCGACCGGACCGCTGATCGACTGGTGGGTAGCACGCAAGCGGGCCGCCTATCGCTGGCCCGAAGAGGTGGAACGTTTGTGTGCCCCGGATGCGGATTTGAGCGGCTTCGACACGACGCCTGTCAAATCTCGCACGGACGTTTTCTACCGCTATGCAGGCGACCGCGGCTACGAGTTGGTCGATGCCAAGGGGCGTCCAGTCTCGGAGTGGGGCGTGTCTCGATAGAGGCCGCGGAAACTCGGCGTTCAACACAACGGATTTCATTGGCCGTAGCAGGAAGCGGGGCGCATCCCGCGGACCGAGTGCTGAATCGAAGGCGAGCCCGGCATGAGGCATCAGCCACCACCGTTACGATACCTGGCGGCATGTGTTGGCTTCGTAACTCGACAGAACTGCCGCGAAAGGGACGCCCCTTCTGCAGAATACGAAACCGATCGAACTGGCTTTAACCGGGAGCATGCGCGTCACGGAGAATGCAGACCGGGATAGAGCAGACGTCATGCGAATCCCGGTCATGCCTTGTATCGGCGTCGCCCCCGTCAGACCGTCTCGGGCTGCCGCACGGCCTTCGCGACATTCCGCGCCAGTGCGCCGTTCGCGACGAAGTACGGCACGTCGACGCGTGCGAGCGGCTGGCGGCCGCGGATCTTGTCGGCGATCTTCTCGGCGATCATGATCGTCGGCGCATTGAGGTTGCCGGTCGTGATGATCGGCATGATCGACGCATCGACGACACGCAGCCCTTCGAGCCCGTGCACGCGGCCTTCCTCATCGACCACCGCCATGTCGTCGTAACCCATCTTGCACGAGCACGACGGATGGAACGCGGTTTCCGCGCGGGCGCGCACGAACGCGTCCAGTTCCTTGTCGCTCTTGCAATCGGCGCCCGGGTTCAGCTCGCGGCCGCGATAGCGGTCGAGCGCGGGCTGCCGCATGATCTCGCGCGTCGCGCGGATCGCATCGCGGAACTCGCGCCAGTCGAGCGCTTCGGCCATGTAGTTGAACAGGATGCTCGGATGATCGTTCGGGTCGCGCGAGCGCAGCTTCACGCGGCCGCGGCTCGGCGAGCGCATCGAACCGACGTGCGCCTGGAAACCGTGCATCTCGATTGCGTTCGAGCCGTTGTAGTTGATCGCCACCGGCAGGAAGTGGTACTGGATGTTCGGCCACAGATCGTCGTCGCGCGTGCGGATGAAGCCGCCCGCTTCGAAGTGGTTGCTCGCGCCGAGGCCGGTGCCGTTCAGCATCCATTCGAGACCGATCTTCGGCTGGTTCCACCACTTGAGCGCCGGGTACAGCGAAACGGGCTCCTTGCACTCGTACTGGATGTACATCTCCAGGTGGTCCTGCAGGTTCTGGCCGACACCGGGCAGGTCGAGCACGACGGGAATGTCGAGTGCCTTGAGCCATGCGCCGGGGCCGACGCCCGAGCGCTGCAGCAGTTGCGGCGACGCGATCGCGCCGCTGCATACGAGCACTTCGCGGCGCGCATGCGCGGTCGCGCGCTCGCTGCCGCGCAGGTAGGCGACACCCGACGCGCGCTTGCCGTCGAACAGGATGCGGTCGGCGAGCGCGTGCGTGACGATCTCGAGGTTCGACCGCACCTTCGCCTGGTCGAGGTAGCCGCGCGCGGTGCTCGCGCGGCGGCCCTTCGGCGTGACGGTGCGGTCCATCGGGCCGAAGCCTTCCTGCTGGTAGCCGTTCAGATCGTCGGTGCGCGGATAGCCGGCCTGCACGCCCGCGTCGACCATCGCCTCGAACAGCGGGTTCACGCCCGGCTTGCTGGTCGTGACCGACACGGGGCCGCTGCCGCCGTGATAGTCGTTCGGGCCGACGTCGCGCGTCTCGGCTTTCTTGAAGTACGGCAGGCAGTCGAGATACGTCCAGTTCTCGAGGCCCTTGTGCGTTGACCAGTTGTCGTAGTCGAGCGCGTTGCCGCGGATGTAGCACATCCCGTTGATCAGCGACGAGCCGCCGAGCCCCTTGCCGCGGCCGCATTCCATCCGGCGGTTGTCCATGTGCGGCTCGGGGTCGGTCTCGTACGCCCAGTTGTAGCGGCGGCCCTGCAGCGGGTAGGCGAGGGCGGCCGGCATCTGCGTGCGGAAGTCGAAGCGGTAGTCGGGACCACCGGCTTCGAGCAGCAGCACCGTGACGTCCGGATCTTCCGTCAGGCGCGTTGCGAGCACGTTGCCCGCGGAGCCTGCGCCGCAGATGATGTAATCGTATTCGCGTGTCGTCATGACGGTCAGTCTCCTTTCGTGATCCTTAAAACACCGGGTTGTAGCGGCCGAGCTCGACCTGCACCGACTTGATTCGAGTGTAGTGCTCGAGCGTCGTGATGCCGTTCTCGCGTCCGACACCGGATTGCTTGTATCCGCCAACCGGCATCTCGGCCGGCGATTCGCCCCACGTGTTGATCCAGCAGATGCCGGCTTCGAGGCGGTGGATCGTGCGGTGCGCGCGCGACAGGTTCTCGGTCACGACGCCGGCTGCAAGCCCGAAGTGCGTGTCGTTCGCGCGGGCGATCACTTCGTCCTCCGACTCGAAATCGAGGATGCTCATCACCGGCCCGAAGATTTCCTCGCGGACGATCTTCATGTCGTCGCGGCAATCGCCGAACACGGTCGGCGCGACGTACTGGCCGTTGCCGAAGTGGCCGTCGGTCAGGCGCGTGCCGCCCGCGAGCAGCTTCGCGCCTTCCGCCTTGCCGCTTTCGATGAAGCCGAGCACCTTGTCGAGCTGCGCGGCCGACACGAGCGGGCCGAAGTTGGTGTCGGCATCGGCCGGCTTGCCGACGCGGATGCGCTTCACGCGCTCGAGCACCTTCTGCGTGAACGCGTCCTTGACCGAGCGGTGCACGAACACGCGCGTGCCGTTCGTGCAGACCTGGCCCGAGCTGAAGAAGTTGGCGGTCACCGCGATGTCGGCCGCACGGTCGAGGTCCGCATCGTCGAACACGATCAGCGGCGACTTGCCGCCCAGTTCCATCGTCACTTCCTTCAGCGACGACGCGCCGGCCAGCGACATCACCTTCTTGCCCGTCTCGACACCGCCCGTGAACGAGACCTTCGCGATGTCCGGGTGGCCAGTCAGCAGCGCGCCGACCGAGCCGTCGCCCTGCACGACGTTGAACACGCCGGCCGGCACGCCGGCTTCCGTATAGATTTCCGCGAGCTTGAGCGCGGTCAGCGGCGTGACTTCGCTCGGCTTGAACACCATCGCGTTGCCGGCCGCGAGCGCGGGTGCCGTCTTCCAGCACGCGATCTGGATCGGGTAGTTCCACGCGCCGATGCCCGCGCACACGCCGAGCGGTTCGCGGCGCGTATAGACGAACGATTCGGCGCGCAGCGGCACCTGCAGCCCTTCGATCGCGGTCGCGAGGCCCGCGTAGTACTCGATCACGTCCGCGCCGGTGACGATGTCGACCGCGAGCGTCTCGCCGATCGGCTTGCCGGTGTCGCGCGTTTCCAGCGCCGCGAGCGCGTCGTTGCGCTCGCGCAGCAGGTCGACCGCGCGGCGCAGGATGCGCGAGCGCTGCATCGCGGTCATCGCGGCCCATTCGCGCTGGCCTTCCTGGGCGGATGCAACGGCGCGGTCGACGTCGGCCGCGCTCGCCTGCTGGACCTGCGCGAGCAGTTCGCCGGTGGCGGGATCGAAGGTGTCGAAAGTCTTGCCGCTCGTGGCGTCGACGTAACCGCCGCCGATGTAGAGGCGCTGCAAACCGAATACGGACATGAGGATCTCCTTGAGGGCGACTGCGTGACGCGTCAGGCGGACGCGAGCAGCAGGTCGATGTAATCGTGGGCGAGCTTCAATGCCGCCCGGGTGTCGATCGGACCGCCGGCGAGCGCGCCGCGCAGCCACAGGCCGTCGATCAGCGCGGCGAGGCCGCCGGCGGCTTCGCGCGCTTTCGCGCGCGGCAACGCCTTCGCGAATTCGGCGCACAGGTTCGAATGGAGGCGCCGCGTGTTGACGTGCTGCAGCCGCTTGAGCATCGGGTCGTGCATGCTCTGCGACCAGAACGCGAGCCACGTCTTCATCACGGGCGCGCTGACCTGCGTGTCGTCGAAGTTCGCGGCGACGATCGCGCGCAGCCGCGAACGCGGATCCTTGCGCGCAGCCGTGCGGCGGCGCGTGGTGGCCGACCACAGGTCGCGCAGCACGTGCCGCATCGTTGCTTCGAGCAGGCCGTCCTTGTCGCCGAAGTAGTGGCTGACGATGCCCGTCGAGATGTTCGCGCGTTGCGCGACCGATGCGAGCGTCGTGCCGGGCAGGCCCGCTTCGTCGATCGAGCGCAGCGTGGCATCGATCAACTGTGCGCGGCGAATCTCCCGCATTCCGACTTTCGGCATCGCGACTCCCTTCGCCCGGACGGGCCGTCCATGGAAGTCGAGAGCTTAGCGGTTTTTTATTGATCGTTCAATCAACAAAAAACCGGGGTCGGACGATCAGGCTGCCCTCGATAACGGGTCTCGATTGCGTCCGCAGTCATGTGCAGGTGCGGAAAAACGCATTGAAAGAAGGTTAATTAAATTGGAATCTGTTTAAAACGGTTTCTGATAAATGACGCAATGCGGAGAAAAGTTTCCACTTCCGCATCCATTACAAATCGAAAGAGTGTCGAATTCTGTAATATTATTCGCGATGTGAAATCGTCAATTCGGATTGTGAAGATGCGCGGCTTTGTAAAAACCGTTTCAATCGGGCGATTGAAATGAGACTAGTGATTGAATATAAATGATTATTTGTGATTTTTGAGCGCCGGCGCAACCTGCCCGCAAACGATTGCGATCACCTTTCGGAAAATTCCGCTTACCATAGAAATTGATAAAAAAATTTGAATCCGGCCCATTTCCGGGTGGAGTAGAGGGGATCCTTGGAATGACTTGAGTAAGTAATATCGACCGTATTAGTATGGCGCCGCACTACGAGGAATGAATGGGCGCCGCCGGCAATTGCCGCGGTGCGTCGGCAACGGGCGCGTGGACAGACCGCGCACGGGGCCGGCGCCAGCCATTGCGCACCTGCAGCATGCCGCGACGTCGAGACGCCGCATCCACCGGAGAACGACGATGCCGACCGAAAAACACGTGGTCCCGCTACCGAATGGTCTGAAGGTCTACGTCGAACGGAACGTGTTCGACCCGGCATTCGACACGGCGATGCTCGTCAACGGCGCACTCGCGACGACCGCGTCGTTCGGCCAGACCGTCCAGTATCTCGGCGAGCGGATGAATACGATCTGCTTCGACCTGCCGTATGCGGGGCAGTCGCGTCAGCACAACCCGGGCTGCTACATCCTGACCAAGGACGACGAAGCCGCGATCCTGCAGTACCTCGTCGAGCATTTCGCGCCGGCGTTTCTCGTGTCGGTGTCGTGGGGCGGCGTCGCGTCGCTGTTCGCGCTCGCGCGCGGCTGCCCGAGCGTGCGGCGCGCGGCGATCTGCTCGTTCTCGCCGTTCCTGAACGCCGCGATGGTCGACTACGTGACGCGCGCCCGCGACCACATCGCAGCCGGCGAGAATCTCAAGGCCGCGCAGTTGCTGAACGACACGGTTGGCCGTTACCTGCCGCGCATCATGAAGCTGTACAACTACCGGTATCTCACGCGCCTGCCGCGCGACGAGCAGGACCAGGTCGCGTTCCACGTCGACCAGATCCTGTCGCTGCAGCCCGAGCGCTACTTCAGCGAGTTCGCGAACATCGGCTGCGAGCTGCTGTTCCTGAACGGCGAGCGCGACGACTACACGACGCCGGCCGACGTGCGCCAGCTCGGCGCGCATGTGTCGCGTGCGCGCTTCGCGACGGTGCCGGACGCCGGCCACTTCCTCGACATCGAAGGCCGCGCGCAGCGCGAATACACGCGTACGGCGCTGCTCGACTTCTTCTGCGGCGAGTCGTCCGTCGCGGCCGGCATTGCACGCGCGGCCGCGCATGCGTGCGTGCCCGCGCCGATGCACGCGCTGTCGTCGTGACCTCATCCGTCGTGCGTCGGGCTCGTCCCGCGCATCCGAATTCCCATCCCACCGAGGCAGGCCCGCCGTGAATATCGTTCAGACCATCGCCATCGTCGTTCCGTGGGCCGTGTGGCTCGCGTACTGGATTGCCACGTCGCAGGGCGTGAAGGCGACCGTGCGCAAGGAGGCGTCGCGCTCGCGCACGCTGCAGTCGATTCCGCTGATCGTCGGCGGCGCGCTGATCATCCTGCCCGATCCGTCGTGGCGAGCGCTCGTCCCCGACTGGCAATGCTTCGGGCTGCAGGCGCAGTGCGGGCTCGCGGTGCTGGTGGCCGGCCTGCTGTTCTCGGTCTGGGCGCGGCTGCACCTCGGCACGAACTGGAGCGTGTCGGTCACGCTGAAGGAAGACCACGAACTCGTCCGCACGGGGCCGTACGCGCTCGTGCGTCACCCGATCTACACGGGTTGCCTGATCGCGCTCGCCGGCGCCGCGCTGATCGGCGGCGAATGGCGCGGCGTGATCGGCGTGCTGCTCGTGTTCGCATCGCTCGCGTACAAGGTGCGCGTCGAGGAAAGCTGGCTGACCGGGTATTTCGGGCCGGCCTACGCGCAGTACCGCCGTGAAGTGGCGGCGCTGATTCCCGGCTTCTACTGACCCCGGCGAGGCGCGCGATGGCGAAGATGATCGTGACCGCGATCGGCTCGGCGGGCGACGTGCATCCGCTGCTCGGCGTCGCGCGCACGCTCGCGGCGCGCGGTCACGACGTCGTGTTCTGCACGCACGCGCCGTTCGAGGCGGCCGTGCGCCGCTGCGGCTTCGCGTTCGTGCCGGTCGGTACGGCAGCCGAATACGACGCGGCGATGGAGAACCCGGCGCTGTGGGATCCGCGCACGTCGTTCCGCACGCTGTGGCAGGTGATCGCGCCGACGCTGCGCCTGCACTACGACGCGCTGCATGCGCTGACCGATGCCGACACGGTGCTCGTCGGCACGCTGTGGGCGTTCTCCGCGCGCTTCATGCAGGAGCTGCACGGCACGCCGTACGTGTCGGTGCAGGTGTCGCCGTCGACGCTGCTGTCCGCGCATGCGCCGCCGACGCACCCGCGCCTGACGATTCCTGCGCGCTGGCCGCTACCGGTGAAGTCGGCGCTGATGACGCTGATCGAGCGCCAGGTGCTCGACCGCGTGTGCGGCCCCGCGCTCAACGCGGTGCGCCGCGAGCTGGGGCTTGCGCCCGCACGGCGCGTGCTCGGCCGCTGGCTGCATTCGACAGACGGCGTGCTGTGCCTGTTTCCCGGCTGGTTCGCGCCGCCGCAGCCCGACTGGCCGTCGAATCATCTGCAAAGCGGTTTTCCGTTGTTCAACGATATTGCGACACCCGACGATGATGTGGCACTCGATGCGTTTCTCGCGGCCGGCGAGTCCCCGGTCGTGTTCACGGCCGGTTCGACACGCGTCGATCACGCGGCATACGCGGGCGCGGTGGCGCATGCGCTGCGCGCGACCGGCGCGCGCGGGATCCTGCTGACGCCGTACGATGCGGCCCCTGGCGACGACCGGCTGCTCGTGCGCCGCTTCGTGCCGATGCGCACGCTGCTGCCGCGTTGCCGCGCGCTCGTGCATCACGGCGGGATCGGCACCGCGGCGCTCGCGTGCGAGGCCGGGATCGTGCAGGTGGTCACGCCGTTCGCACACGACCAGTTCGACAACGCGCAACGCGTCGTCGCGAACGGCTGCGGCGTGCGCGTCGACGGCCCGGTCGACGGCGCGCGGCTCGCCGCGGCGCTCGCGCGCGTGCTCGCCGAACCGGCGTTCGCGGTGCACGCGAAGCGCACGCGCGCGCTGCTCGCGGCCGGGCCGGACGGCTGCGGCGCGGCCGCCGATTTCATCGAACGATTCGTGCCGACGCGCGCTCGCGTGGCCGCGCGGGCCGATCTCGCGGTGGCCGGCGCATGAGCACCGCATCGCCGCTTCACGACGGGCCCGTCGCGCCGTCCGCGTTCGACGCGCCGGCGCCTGCGCCGGCCGCGCAGCCGGTGCGCGGGATCCGGCTCGCGCTGCTGACGTTCGCGCTGTCGCTCGCGACCTTCATCGAGGTGCTCGACTCGACCGTGACGAACGTCGCGGTGCCGGCCATCTCCGGCAGCCTCGGCGTATCGAACAGCCAGGGCACGTGGGTAATCAGCTCGTATTCGGTCGCGGCCGCGATCGCGGTGCCGCTGACGGGCTGGCTCGCGCGCCGTGTGGGCGAGCTGCGGCTGTTCGTCGGCGCGGTGCTGCTGTTCACGCTCACGTCGCTGCTGTGCGGGTTCGCGCGCGACCTGCACGTGCTGGTGATCTGCCGCGCGCTGCAGGGGCTGTGCTCGGGGCCGATGGTGCCGCTGTCGCAGACGATCCTGCTGCGCACGTTCCCGCCCGACAAGCGCACGATCGCGCTCGCGCTGTGGGCGATGACGGTGCTGCTCGCGCCGATCTTCGGGCCGGTGGTCGGCGGCTGGATCGTCGACAACTTCTCGTGGCCGTGGATCTTCCTGATCAACTTGCCGATCGGGCTGTTCTCGTTCGCGGTGTGCACCGCGATGCTGCGCCCCGACGCGCAGCGCGGCGCGGCCGGCCCGATCGACGTGCCGGGCATCGTGCTGCTCGTGATCGGCGTCGGCTCGCTGCAGGCGATGCTCGACCTCGGCCACGACCGCGGCTGGTTCGGTTCGCCGCTGATCGTCACGCTCGCGGCGGTCGCGACGCTCGCGATCGTGTCGCTGCTGATCTGGGAGGCGGGCGAAGCGCATCCCGTCGTCGATCTCAGCCTGTTCCGCGACCGCACCTTCTCGTTCTGCGTGCTGATCATTTCGCTCGGGATGATGAGCTTCTCGGTGGTCGGCGTCGTGTTCCCGCTGTGGATGCAGGCCGTGATGGGCTACAACGCGTTTCATGCGGGGCTCGCGACCGCGTCGCTCGGCGTGCTCGCGCTCGTGTTCTCGATCCTCGTCGGGATCCACGCGCACCGCTTCGACGCGCGCGTGCTCGCGACCTTCGGCTTCCTCGTGTTCGCGGCCGTGCTCGCGTGGGATGCGCATTTCACGCTGAAGATGACGTTCGCGCAGATTGCCGCGCCGGGGCTGATCCAGGGGATCGGGCTGCCGTGCTTCTTCATTCCGCTGACCGCCGCGACGCTGTCGCGCATTCCGGACGACCGGCTCGCCGCCGCGTCGAGCCTGTCGAACTTCCTGCGCACGCTGTCCGCTGCGTTCGGCACCGCGATGAGCGTGACGCTGTGGGAAAACCGTGCAATCTATCACTACGACGTCGTGTCGCAATCGGTCACGCACGCATCGGCGAACACGCAGCGATTCGTCCACGCGCTGAACGCGATGGGCGTGGACGGTGTGCGCGAGCTATCCACGCTGCACCAGGTCGTGATGCAGCAGGCGTACATGATGGCGACCAACGACATGTTCTGGATGGCGAGCATGACGTGTCTCGCGCTCGCGGCGATGATGTGGCTGACGCGGCCGAAGCGTGGCGCGGCCGCGTCGTTCGGGCATTGAGGAGAAGACCATGACGACACTCGGCGCACTCGTGATCCTGTATCACCCGAGCGATGCGCAGCTCGATGCGCTCAAGGCATGGCGGCACGCGTGCGACGCGCTGCTCGTCGTCGACAACACGCCGCAGCCCGATGCACGGGCGCGCGCGCTGTGCGACGGGGAAGGCATCGCGCTGCTGCATCACGGCAATCGCGGCGGCATCGCGGGCGCGTACAACGCGGGGCTCGCGGCGCTGTTCCGCGACTGCATCGACGCGGTCGCGCTGTTCGACCAGGATTCGTCGGTGCCGGCCGCGTATTTCCCGGTGATGCGCGACGTGTGCGCGGGGCTCGCGGGGCGCGCGTTCCTGGCCGGCCCGCGTATCTTCGACGAGAACGCGCGCAGCTTCCTGCCCGAACTCGCGACGAACGGCATCGGCTTGCGCCGCCTGCGCATCGAGCCGGGCGCGCCGCTGCAGCGCTGCGCATTCCTGATCTCGTCGGGCTGCGTGGTGTCGCGCGACGCGTTCGATCTGCTCGGCCGCTTCGACGAGACGCTGTTCATCGATCACGTCGACACCGAATACAGCTTCCGCGCGCTGTCGCGCAACGTGCCGCTCTATGTCGTGCCGTCGCTGGTGCTGCCGCACCGGATCGGCGCGAAGCAGCGGCATGCGATCGGCCCTTTCGAAATGACGTCGATGAATCATTCGTGGCAACGGCGCTACTACAGCGCGCGCAATGCGGTGCAGCTCGGGATGCAGTACGGGCTGCGCTTTCCGGTGGCGATCGTGCCGAACCTGCTGACGGTGTGGCAGGTCGTGCAGATCGCGCTCGTCGAGCGCGACAAGCGTGCGAAGCTGGCCGGCATCCTGTTCGGCGTCGCGGACGGCCTGTTCGGCCGGCTCGGCCCGCTCGAGCGCACGCGGCCGCGTCTGGCCGCGCGTGCACAGCGCGTTCAGCAGGGGTGACGATGCGGCGCATGGGGAAAGCGGCGGGCTCGGCGCGCGGCGTGAAGGGCGGCTCGATGATCGCAGCGGCGGTTGCGCTGCTCGCAATGAGCGGATGCGTGCCGTCGGGCTTCCTGCCTTCGCTGTCGCTGCGCGCGCCGGCCGACGATGCGCTCGCGCATACGACCGGCCCCGGTGCGAACGGCGCGTGGCCGGCGCCGGATTGGGTGAAGCAGCTTCAGGATCCGCAGCTCGACGACCTGGTGGCCGACGCGTCGCAGAACAGTCCCGATGTACAAGTCGCGCAGGCGCGGTTGCGGATCGCGCAGGCGCAGCTTCAGCAGTTCGATTCGCTGACGGGACTCACGGGCACGGCCGGCGCGACGATCAGCCGCGCGCGGATGCCGAAGCCCGGCGACATCGCCGACGTGACGGCCGGCGGCTATCGCGTGCCGGTACAGATCTTCGGCGATCCGAACGTGTCACCGTCGTCGATCTTCGTCGGGCTGAACTACCAGCTCGACCTGTGGGGCAAGAACCGCGCGGCGACGAAGAGCCTGATGTCGCTGCGAGATGCGGCCGGCGTCGAAGCCGAACAGGTGCGGCTGACGCTCGCCGTTGCGATCGTCACCGTGTACTGCCAGCTCGACCAGGCGTACGCGGCGCGCGACCTGTTGCAGCAGAAGCTGAAGATCGGCCAGCGCGTGACGGCCGTGCTGCGCGAGCGCACCGCGCGCGGCCTCGACAACGCGTACGACGCGAGCGACGCATCGATCAAGCGCAGCCGCCTGCTCGAACAGATCGCGTTGAACGACGAGCAGATCAAGCTCGCGCAACTGCAGCTCGGCGTGCTGTCGGGGCGTGGCCCCGAGCGCGGGCTCGCGCTGCAGCGGCCGCGCGTCGGCGCGTTCGCGGGCGGTGCGGTGCCTGCGCGGCTGCCGGCCGATCTCCTCGGCCGCCGGCCCGATATCGTCGCCGCACGGCTGCGCGTCGAAGCCGCGTTCGCGAATGTCGATTCGACGCGCGCGCAGTTCTATCCGGACGTGAACCTCGTCGCGCTCGGCGGCGTATTTGCGCTGACGCCCGCGTCGTTGTTCTCGCGCGATTCGCTCGCCGGCTCGGTCGGCCCGGCGATCTCGCTGCCGATCTTCGATCGCGGCCGGTTGAAGGCGAATCTCGGCGCGGATGTCGCGCAGGCCGACGTCGCGATAGGGCTGTACAACAAGACGGTCGACGACGCGCTCGGGCAGGTCGCGCAGCTCGTCACGTCGCTGCAGACGTCGCAGACGCTCGTCGCGCAGCAGCAGGACGCGGTCGCGGCCGCGCAGAAGATCGTGCAGATCGCGGCCGACCGCCACCGGCGCGGCGTGCTGATGCAGAAGGATGTCGATGTCGCAGATCTCACGCTGATCGACGAGCGCGCGCAGATGATCGCGTTGCTTGGCCGGCAGCGGTCGCTGCGCGTTGGGCTGATCGGTGCGCTCGGCGGCGGGTTCGATGCGGGCGCAACGGTGGCGCAGGCGCAGATACCGGCGGTGCATCGGGCGCATAGCGGGGCGGCGCGGCGTGGCACAGCGACCTCGGCGTCTGCTGCTGCCGCGAACCGCGCTGCGGCCGCCGGACCGGCGGACGACGGACGCGCGGGGAGCACGGCCACGTCACCGGCCGGAGCCGCGGCGAGCGCCGCACCCGTCCTTGCGCGGCGTGACGATTCGGCGCGCCGGTCGACGGCCGGTGCGACGCCTCGCAGCACGCCGGTTCTCGCCCGTGCGGCAGCGACGATCGCGGCACCGGCCCCGTCGATTCCCCAGCCGATCCCCCTGTTCCAGCACGATCGACTGATTGTTACGCAAAGCGACTGATGCACCACGACAACCTCCATACCGCCGCGCCGCCGGCCGCACCGACCGGCCCGGCACTCGATGCGCGCCGCGCGACGCGCCGCAAACGCTTCACCGTATTCTTCGCGATCGTGCTGCTGGCCGCGATCGCATGGATCGCGTACTGGCTGCTGAGCGACCGCTATTACGAAGACACCGACGACGCATACGTCGCGGGCAGCATCGTGCAGGTCGCCGCGCAGACTCCGGGTGCCGTGACCGACGTGCTGGTGGCCGATACGCAGGCCGTGCGCGCGGGGCAGACGCTCGTGAAGCTTGACGACACCGAAGCGTCCGTTGCGTTCGCGCAGGCGAAGGCGCAGCTCGCGCAGGCCGTGCGGCAGGTCGCGAACGCGAAGATCTCGAACACGATGTACGTCGAGGCCGTGAATGCGCGGCGCGCCGACCTGTCGCTCGCGCAGCGCGCGTTCGTCGCCCGCTCGGGCGCGTCGGTCGAGATCGTCGCGCCCGAGGAACTGGCGCGCGCGCGTGCGGCGGTGGCCGGCGCGCAGGCGAACCTCGCGGCCGCGCAGGCGCAGCTCGACGCGGCGCGCGCGCTCGGCAGCAAGCTGCCCGTCGACGAAAGCCCGGCCGTCGTGCAGGCGGCCGCGCAGTTCAAGCTCGCGTACCGGAACCTGAAGCGCACGACGATCGTCGCACCCGTCGACGGCACGATCGGGCAGCGCTCGGTGCAGGTCGGCCAGCAGGTCGGGCCCGGCGTGCCGCTGATGTCGGTCGTGCAGCTCAACCGGCTGTGGATCGAGGCGAATTTCAAGGAAGGGCAGATTCGCCACATGCGCGTCGGCCAGCCGGTCGAGGTCGTGTCGGATCTCTATGGCTCGCGGATCGCCTATCGCGGCCGCGTGCAGGGCTTCTCGGCCGGCACGGGCAGCGCATTCTCGATGCTGCCGTCGCAGAACGCGGCCGGCAACTGGATCAAGGTCGTGCAGCGCGTGCCGGTCGTGATCGCGCTCGATCCGCGCGATCTCGCCACGCATCCGCTGCGCGTCGGGCTGTCGATGCGCGCGACGGTCGATACGCACGACCGCAACGGTCATGCGCTCGACAGCGAGCCGCCGACGCCGGCCGTCAGCACGCGCGTGCACGACGGCGTTGCGAGCGAAGCGGAAGCGGCGGCCGCGGCGATCATCCGCGAGAATCAGGGCGGGTAACGCCCGTCAGCAAAGGAGCGGACCGTCCGCGAACGGCGGTCCGACCCTCGGCACGGCGCACTCGCGGCCGAAGCCTTCCCGTCGTTTCCCGCCCGACTTTCGTCTTTCCGCCATCGATGTCGGCGCCGATCAAACGCATGTCGCGTTTGAGACATCGGCGCCCCTGCCTCCGGGACTACTCTCGAACAGCACGTTGCGTGTGCGCCGCATGAGCCGGCGCGCCGCGACGCCATCCAACGAGACATGGAGACAATACGATGAGCAGCAATCGAGGTGTCGTCTATCTTGGACCGGGCCAGGTCGAAGTCCAGAAAATCGATTATCCGAAGATGGTCGACCCGAGCGGCCGCGCGATCGGCCACGGCGTGATCCTGAAAGTGGTCAGCACGAACATCTGCGGCTCCGACCAGCACATGGTGCGCGGCCGCACGACCGCACCGGTCGGCCTCGTGCTCGGTCACGAGATCACCGGCGAAGTGGTCGAAGTGGGCCGCGACGTCGAGACGCTGAAGATCGGCGATCTCGTGTCGGTGCCGTTCAACGTCGCCTGCGGCCGTTGCGCGATGTGCAAGGACACGCATACCGGCGTGTGCCTGAACGTGAACCCGTCGCGTGCCGGCGGCGCGTACGGCTACGTCGACATGGGCGGCTGGATCGGCGGCCAGGCCGAGTACGTGCTCGTGCCGTACGCCGATTTCAACTTGCTGAAATTCCCGGACCGCGATCAGGCGATGTCGAAGATTCGCGACCTGACCTGCCTGTCCGACATTTTGCCGACCGGTTATCACGGTGCGGTGAGCGCAGGCGTGAAGCCGGGCTCGACGGTCTATATCGCGGGCGCGGGCCCGGTCGGCATGGCGGCGGCCGCATCGGCGCGCCTGCTCGGCGCGGCCGTGACGATCGTCGGCGACATGAACGCGGAACGTCTCGCGCATGCGCGTGCGATGGGCTTCGAGACGGTCGACCTGTCGAAGGACGCCTCGCTCGGCGAGCAGATCGAACAGATCCTCGGCGTGCCCGAGATCGACTGCGCGGTCGATTGCGTCGGCTTCGAGGCGCACGGCCACGGTTCGTCGGGCCATTCGGAGGAAGCGCCCGCGACGGTGCTGAACTCGCTGATGGAAATCACGCGCCCGGCCGGCGCGATCGGCATCCCGGGGCTGTACGTGACGGACGATCCGGGCGCGAAGGACAAGGCCGCGCAGCACGGCAGCCTGAGCATCCGCTTCGGCCTCGGCTGGGCGAAGTCGCACTCGTTCTTCACGGGCCAGACGCCGGTGCTGAAGTACAACCGCAACCTGATGCAGGCGATCCTGTTCGACCGGCTGCCGATCGCGAAGATCGTCAACGTCGAAGTGATCTCGCTCGACCAGGCGCCGGAAGGCTACAAGAAGTTCGACGGCGGCGCACCGCGCAAATTCGTCATCGACCCGCACGGGTTGCTGGCGGCCTGATGCACTAGCGTTCGTTCGCTACGCGTGCGACGACACGGGCGGCTCCGGAAACGGGCCGCCCGTTTTCGTTGGAGGCATGCCGGTGCGGGAGAGTGACCCATTGAACGTCATGCGTCCGTCGCGGCACAAACGAGGTTTTATGAAGGGTGGGTCAGAAGAATGAATCGTCGGCCGAGAAGGCGCGAATCGCGCGCTCAGTGGCCGCGATAGAGTTTCGCGATCCCGGCGTTGCCGGATGCGGTGTACCGCCCGTGGCGCGCATGCAGGCTCACGCGGCGGATCGGATGCGAGCGATGCGCGGCATCGCGGCTGCCTTTCCAGTCCGCCACGCGAACCGTGCTGGCGTGTGTCCGGTCGGGTACGCGCATCGACGTTGCGGCTTGCGCAACCTGCATCTTGCCTGCAGGCGGGCTGGCATTCGCGTCGTCGTGTGGCGGAATGGCTGCCGGTTGCGGCGTTCCGTCGGGCGCATGAAACGGAAAAACGGGCGTCGGCAATACCGGCAGTACCGGCTCGTTCACGGTATGCAAGCCGGATTCGGTCGCGGCCGCTGCCGGCGTACCGGAACCGCGGCAGACGGGATCGGCCTTGCACGTTCGATCGACCACCACGTAACCGCCGACCAGCAGGACGAGCGTCAGGATGCTCAGGATCGGTGCGCTCGACGCACTCGGCCGCCGGAACGCCGCATCGCGCAGCGCGTGCGCGACGCGCGACGACCACGAACGGACGGCATGCGGCGCCTGTGCGGCGTGCGCAGGGTCGGGCGTATGGCGAATCGGATCGAACGGCCAGTCCCACTGGCCGCAGACGGGGCAGCGCTCGAGTGCGCGGAGCGTGACGAATCCGCATTCCCGGCAACGGCAGCTCGCGGCGTGCCGCGATTCGGCGCGTGAGTTCAACACGGCGCGCCACGCATCGCGCGTGCGCACGTTCCGGTTGGGCAGGACGCGCATCGTCAGCGGCGGGCGGGCGCCATCAACGGAGCACACGCCGGCTGTCGTTCGCATTCGGTGTTCATGTGATTCTCCATAACATCGGACGCGAGGAATCCGTTCGTCCGCGGCTGCCTGTCGCTTCATTCTTTGCCGCTTGCGCGTGAAAGGCAAGGACGATGTCGGTCGTCGTGGGCCGCGCGCCGGGCGCTAACCGTCGTGCCGCTGGCGCGCCGCAAGCGTCCCGATGGTCTCCATCGCGCGCTCGACGGCCGGTGTCCACGGCCGGCCGTAGTTGAGGCGCAGATAGCGGCGGAATCCGCCGGTCGCGGAAAAGATCGGCCCCGGCGCGATGCTGACGCCGCTTGCCATCGCAGCGTCGAACAGGTGCATCGCGTCGACGCGCGGCGGCAGTTCGAGCCACAGGAAATACCCGCCGCGCGGCGCGAATACTTCGGTGTCCGCCGGAAAATACGCGCGCACGGCCGCGAGCATCTGTTCCTGGTGCGCGGCGAGATTGCGCCGCAGCTTGCGCAGGAAGCGGTCGTATGCACCGTCGCGCAGGTAGCTCGAGATCGCCAGCTGCGCGGGCACGTCGGCGGCCGGCGCGCTCGCGCCTTTCGCCTGCCGGATCTGCCGCACGAAGCGTCCGGCCGCGACCCAGCCGATCCGGAACCCGGGCGCGAGACATTTCGAGAACGACCCGCAATGCAGGACGAGCCCACTGTCGTCATACAGTTTCGCGGGGCGCGTGGGCACCGTGCCGAAATGCAGTTCAGCGTATACGTCGTCCTCGATCAGCGGCACGCCGCGCGACGCGAGCAGGTCGATCAGCGCACGCTTGCGCTCGTCGGACAGTGTCGCGCCGGTCGGGTTGTGGAACGACGTCATGAACCAGCACGCGCGCACCGGATGCGTGTCGAGCACCTGCGCGAGCGCATCGAGATCGAGGCCCGTGCGTGGGTCGACCGGAATCTCGACGGCTTTCAGGTGCAGGCGCTGCACGGCGTGCAGCACCGCGTGGAATGCCGGGCGTTCGATCGCGACGATGTCGCCGGGGCGCGTCAGCGCCTGCAGGCAGAGTGTCAGCGCTTCGAGCGCGCCGGTCGTAATGACGATCTCGTCCATCGGCAATGCAGCGCCCGCATTCAGGTAGCGCAGCGCGATCTGGCGCCGCAATGCGTCGTTGCCGGGCGGCAATCCCGACAGCAGTTTCGTGCGATCCATGCTGCGGGCCGCCGACGCCACGTAGCGCCACAGGCTGCTCATCGGGAACAGCGAATAGCTGGCGAATGCCGAGCCGAGCGGGACGATGTCCTCGCATTTGAGGGAATCGAGCAGGCGGAGCAGCGTATCGTCGTCGCCGGCCGGCGGGGGGGCGGGCTTGCGCGGGGGATCGTGGCCGATCCGCACGCGCTTGTCTTCGACGTTCGCAACGAAATATCCGGACCGCGCCCGCGCGACGATCAGACCCTCGCTCTCGAGCGCGTAGTACGCGCGGAACACGGTGGACGGGCTCACGCCATACGCGCGGCACGCGGCGCGCACGGTGGGGATGCGCGCACCGGCCGCCAGGTCGCCGCGCCGGATCGCGTCGGCGATCGTCTGTGCCAGCGCCGCATATCGCTTCATGCCTGCCCCCCGGCCGCTCGAAGCCTCGCTGAAAAAAGAGTAGGGCACCGCACCCGTCGCACGCAAGCGCACCCCCAATCGCTGATCCGTATGTTTTTTGAGCGCTCTGATGCTGTTCTTTCGTCTGACAAGCAGGCATCCTGCAGCACGTTTTATTCCCGATATCCAACCGAGACGGAATCCACGCTGCCTGGCAGCGGCTCCGTGACCCACGCGCGTCTTGCATGGGTTCTTGTCTGCGGCGTCCTGACCCTACCCGGAAGCATCCAGCGTGAAACTGAAGACCCTCGCCGCCGGCCTCGTGGCCGGCATCGCACTCAACCTGTTCAGCGGCGTCGCAGCCGCGGCCTGCATCAACAATCCGGCGGCGCAGCCGAATGCGACGTTTCCCGCCGCGCTGTCCGGCAAGCTCGTGTACCACAGCTACGTGAAGTACGGCGACGGCACGAGCCAGCTGTTCCTCTACGACTTCTCGGCCCATACGCTGACGCAACTGAGCAAGAGCACGTGGGGCATCACCGATCCGATGAACGGCGTGTTCAGCCCCGACGGCAAGTGGCTGGCGTTCATGGGAATCAGCAACGGCGCGTGGAACGTGTTCATGCTGCAGCTCGGCGCCGGCACGCCGCCCGTCAACCTGACGAACAGCACGGGCGCGACGCGCAACGAGGACCCGAAGTTCAGCGCGGACGGCAAGACGCTGGTGTTCAAGCAGAACGGCGACGTCAAGCAGGCGACGCTGTCGTACACGAGCGCGGGCCCGACGCTCACGTCGGTTGTGAGCCTGACGAATGCACCGGCCGGCGCCGAGTATTCGATGCCGTATCTCGCGCCCGATTCGAGCGCCGTGTACTACGCGACGGGCACCGGCGCGAACATGGGGCTGATGAAGCGCACGCTCGCGACTGGCGTGACCGCGACGTTCGACAATCCGGCCGGGCTGCAGACGTACTACCCGATCGTGCGTGCGGACGGCATGGTGTTCTACGCGCGCTGGAAAGACAGCGGCCAGGCCGACCAGATCTATACGAAGACCGCGGACCCGGCTTCGACGCCGAACGCGTTGCCGATCAACGACTGCGTGAGCAACAACTCGGATCCGGCGCCGGTGAGCGGCACGAACTACGTGTTCTTCTCGTCGACGACGGCAGGCGGCTATCAGCTCTACGTCGGCGACGTGACGACCGGCCAGCGCTGGAGCCTGTCGCAGTTCGGCGTGAACGCCGACACGACGAAGGCCAAGCTTGGGTCGAGTTACTACGGCGGCCCGGCCGCCGCGCAGCCGACGCTGCTGTCGCAGGGGCACCCGGCCGCCGCGTCGGCGAGTTACAACGCGTCGCTTACGCCGGACAAGGCGTTCGACGGCAACACGACGAGCACGCGCTGGGATTCACCGGAAGGCGCCGGTGTCGGTTCGCAATGGATCTCCGTGGATCTCGGCGCGGTGAAGCACATCGATCACGTCGATCTGTACTGGGATGCGGGCGCGCTCGTTTATCAGATCCAGACGTCGAACGACAACGTCAACTGGACGACGATCTATTCGACGAGCAACGGCGTTTCATATACCCACGTCACGCTGCCGCATCTCAACGGCAGCGGTCGTTACGTGCGGATGCTCGGCACGCAGCGCGCGACGCAGTGGGGTTACTCGCTCTATGAAATGCAGGTGTGGGGATCGTAATCGCAAAGAAAAAAGCGGCCGCCAGGGCCGCTTTTTTCATGTGCCGGTCGCGGTGACGCTTATGCGTGCAGCACATGCGCCGGAAAGGCGGGGCTGGCGCTCGCCACACCCTGCGCGAGCGGCGCGACCTGCTTGCGGCGTTCGCGCGTCGGCGCGACGCCGAACGCGTCGCGATAGCTCTTGCTGAAATGGCACGCCGACTGGAAGCCGCACGCCATCGTGATGTGCATGATCGACATGTCGGTCTGCAGCAGCAACTCGCGCGCACGGCGCAGCCGCAGCGTCAGGTAGTAATGCGTCGGCGTCATGCCGAGGTGTTCGCGGAACAGGCGCTGCAGTTGCCGCTGCGACATGTTCGCGAGCCGCGCGAGCTCTTCGCGCGACAGCGGCTCCTCGATGTTGTTCTCCATCAGCGAGATCACTTCGAACAGCGACTTGTTCGCCGAGCCGAGCCGCGCGACGAGCGGCATGCGTTGCTGCGCGCTCGTGTCGCGCACGTGTTCGACGATGAACTGCTCGGCGATCTGCGTGACGCGCGCGGTGCCCACGCGCGCGGCGATCAGGTTCAGCATCATGTCGAGCGGCGCGACGCCGCCCGTGCACGTGATGCGGTCGCGGTCGATCACGAACAGTTCCTTCAGGAAGCGCGTGTCCGGAAACTCTTCCTTCAGCGCCGACATGTTTTCCCAGTGGATCGCGCACGCGTAGCCTGCGAGCAGCCCCGATTTCGCGAGTGCATAGGTGCCCGTGCACAGGCTGCCGAGCGGGATGCCCGAGCGCGCGAAGCGGCGCAGCGTCGACAGGTGGGCCGGCGTGGTCGCGCGCTGCACGTCGACGCCGCCGCACACGAAGACGATGTCGGGCTGCCCCACGCATTCGGCCGGGCCCGTGTCGACCGTGAGGCCGTTGCTCGCCGTGACCGGGCCGCCGTCCGGGCTGATCACCGACCAGCGGTAGAGCGGCTGGCCGCTCAGGTAGTTCGCCATCCGAAGCACCTCGATCGCATTGGTGAACGCGATCATCGTGAAATTCGGTAACGGCATGAACGCGAAGTGGGACAGCGACGCTGTGCGGTCGGGCGACATGGGGAGCGTTCCTAGAATCTCTAATAGCTATACGCCCGGGAGGCACGGATCGGGCTGCGGTATTGTGTGAGCGAGCGCAACAAGCGTGCCATACGGCTAAACCCTAGCTCCATACGTTGTCTGGGTGTAAGGGCGATGTTGCACTGCACCGCATCCGGGAGATGCCGCACCCCGAACGGGCGGCAAACGCACTGCCGGTGTGCGTGTCCATAGGTGAACAGCCGACGCCGTTTTGGTGGGTCATCCGAAAAAGCACGACCGGTCACTTGTATAAAACGGACGTGCATGGCGGAAAAGGCAAAGAACGCGTCTAAATTCATCAATCCGCCGAAAATCCGAACGACAAGAATAGAGCCGTCGGCAACCTTGCACTGGCGTAGCGGGAAACCCAGGCAGGGCGGGCCTTGAGCTTTGGTTGCAGCCCTTTATTCTTCGTCACGGACGCACTATGTCGAACACCCAGCCTTTCTTCTCGCAGCCCCTGGCCGAGCGCGACGCGCCGGTGCGCAGCGCCATCCTGAAGGAACTCGAGCGTCAGCAGTCGCAGGTCGAGCTGATCGCGTCGGAAAACATCGTGTCGCGCGCCGTGCTCGAGGCGCAGGGCTCGGTGCTGACGAACAAGTACGCGGAAGGCTATCCCGGCAAGCGCTACTACGGCGGTTGCGAGTTCGCCGATGAAGTCGAGGCGCTGGCGATCGAACGCGTGAAGCAGATCTTCAACGCCGGCTATGCGAACGTGCAGCCGCACTCGGGCGCGCAGGCGAACGGCTCGGTGATGCTCGCGCTGGCCAAGCCGGGCGACACGGTGCTCGGCATGTCGCTGGATGCCGGCGGCCACCTGACGCACGGCGCGAAGCCGGCGCTGTCGGGCAAGTGGTTCAATGCCGTCCAGTACGGCGTGAACCGCGACACGATGCGGATCGATTACGACCAGGTCGAGGCGCTGGCGCACGAGCACAAGCCGAACCTGATCATCGCCGGCTTCTCGGCGTACCCGCGTGCGCTCGACTTCGCGCGCTTCCGCGCGATTGCCGACAGCGTCGGCGCGAAGCTGATGGTCGACATGGCGCACATCGCCGGCGTGATCGCCGCGGGCCGCCACGCGAACCCGGTCGAGCACGCGCACGTCGTCACGTCGACCACGCACAAGACGCTGCGCGGCCCGCGCGGCGGCTTCGTGCTGACCAACGACGAGGACATCGCGAAGAAGATCAACTCGGCCGTGTTCCCCGGCCTGCAGGGCGGCCCGCTGATGCACGTGATCGCCGGCAAGGCCGTCGCGTTCGGCGAAGTGCTGCATGCGGACTTCAAGACCTATATCGACAACGTGCTCGCGAACGCTCAAGCGCTCGGCGAAGTGCTGAAGGCCGGCGGCGTCGATCTCGTCACGGGCGGCACCGACAACCACCTGCTGCTGGTCGACCTGCGCCCGAAGGGCCTGAAGGGTGCGCCGGTCGAGCAGGCGCTGGAACGCGCGGGCATCACCTGCAACAAGAACGGCATCCCGTTCGACACCGAGAAGCCGACCGTTACCTCGGGCATCCGTCTCGGCACGCCGGCCGGCACGACGCGCGGCTTCGGCGTCGTGGAATTCCGTGAAGTCGGCCGCCTGATCCTCGACGTGTTCGACGCGCTGCGCGCGAACCCGGAAGGCGACCACGCGACCGAACAGCGCGTGCGCCGCGAGATCTTCGCGCTGTGCGAACGCTTCCCGATCTACTGATCGACCCCACAAGAACAGACCCACGAGCGAGAGCAGATATGAGCACGCTGCATCAGGACAGCATCATCATCGACGGACTGAACATTTCGAAGTTCGAGAAGCCGGTGTTCGAGGACATGCGCCGTGGCGGCATCACGGCCGCGAACTGCACGGTGTCGGTGTGGGAGAACTTCGCCAAGACCGTCGACAACATCGGCGTGATGAAGAAGAAGATCCGCGACAACGGCGAGCTGCTGACGCTCGTGCGCACGACGGACGACATCTTCCGCGCGAAGAAGGAAGGCAAGACCGGGATCATCCTCGGCTTCCAGAACGCGCATGCGTTCGAGGACAACCTCGGCTACATCGAAGCGTTCGCCGACATGGGCGTGCGCGTGGTGCAGCTCTGCTACAACACGCAGAACCTGGTCGGCACCGGTTGCTACGAGCGTGACGGCGGCCTGTCGGACTTCGGCCGCGAAGTGATCACCGAGATGAACCGCGTCGGCATCATGGTCGACCTGTCGCATGTGGGCGGCAACACGTCGTCGGAAGCGATCGCGTTCTCGAAGAAGCCGGTGTGTTACTCGCACTGCCTGCCGTCGGGCCTGAAGGAGCATCCGCGCAACAAGAGCGACGTGCAGCTGAAGGAGATCGCCGATGCGGGCGGCTTCGTCGGCGTGACGATGTTCGCGCCGTTCCTGAAGCGCGGGATCGAAGCGAACATCGACGACTACATCGAGGCGATCGACTATGTCGTGAACCTGATCGGCGAGGACGCGGTCGGCATCGGCACGGACTTCACGCAGGATTTCGCGAAGGAATTCTTCGACATGCTGACGCATGACAAGGGCCGCTATCGCCAGCTGACGAACTTCGGCAAGGTGATCAACCCGGACGGCATCCGCACGATCGGCGAGTTCCCGAACCTGACCGCGGCGATGGAACGCCACGGCTGGAAGGAGTCGCGTATCCGCAAGATCATGGGCGAGAACTGGGTGCGCGTGTTCAAGGACGTGTGGGGCGCATAAGCGCCGCATCGAGCCGAACCGCTACCCGCGATTCAACATTAGAAAAATCGGGACGTGCCCGCGCAAGCCGCGCGGGCGCGCGGACGATGTCGCGCCTGCGCACTGAGCCGCGCGGCCACTTTCCTCACGGAGTCACCACGATGCAACCGCAACTGCCGATCAACGTCGATCCCGATACCGGCGTCTGGACCACCGACGCGCTGCCGATGCTGTACGTGCCGCGCCACTTCTTCACGAACAACCACGTCGCCGTCGAGGAAGCGCTCGGCGTCGAAGCGTATGCCGAGATCCTCTACAAGGCCGGCTACAAATCGGCCTACCACTGGTGCGACAAGGAAGCGAAGCTGCACGGCCTGACCGGCATGGCGGTGTTCGAACACTACTTGAAGCGCCTGTCGCAACGCGGCTGGGGCCTGTTCTCGATCATCGAAGCCGATCCGGCCAGCGCGCGCGCGAAGATCGAGCTGCGCCACTCGTCGTTCGTGCTCCAGCAGCCGGGCAAGGAAGGCAAGCTCTGCTACATGTTCGCAGGCTGGTTCGCCGGCGCGATGGACTGGGTCAACGACACGACGCCGGAAGGCAAGGGTGCGCCGCGCGCACAATCGAAGGAAGTGCAGTGCGCGGCCGAGCATCACGACCACTGCGTCTTCGAAGTGTCGCCGATCGCGCACTGATGCACTGACTCACTGAAACAGAACAACACCCGCAACACGAGACATTCGAACGCCAGAGGTCGCCAGCGATGCGTTATCCCCACCTGTTCAAACCCATGCAGCTGAACCAGCTGACGCTGCGCAACCGGATCGTCAGCACCGCGCACGCGGAGGTGTATGCCGAGCCGGGCGGCCTGCCGGGCGACCGCTATATCCGCTACTACGAAGAAAAGGCCAAGGGTGGCGTGGGCCTGGCCATCTGCGGCGGGTCGAGCCCCGTGTCGATCGACAGCCCGCAGGGCTGGTGGAAATCGGTGAACCTGTCGACCGACAAGATCATCGATCCGCTCACGCGTCTCGCCGACACGATGCACAAGCACGGCGCGAAGATCATGATCCAGGCGACGCACATGGGCCGCCGCTCGTCGTTCCACGGCGAGCACTGGCCGCACCTGATGTCGCCGTCGGGGGTGCGCGAACCCGTGCACCGCGGCAATGCGAAGATCATCGAGATCGAGGAAATCCGCCGCATCATCGGCGATTTCGCGGCGGCCGCGAAGCGCGTGAAGGCAGCCGGCATGGACGGCATCGAGATCTCGGCCGCCCACCAGCACCTGATTGACCAGTTCTGGAGCAAGCGTTCGAACCACCGCACCGACGAATGGGGCGGCAGCCTCGAAAACCGCCTGCGCTTCGGCATCGAAGTGCTGACGGCCGTGCGCGAAGCGGTCGGCAAGGATTTCTGCGTCGGCCTGCGCATGTGCGGCGACGAATTCCACGAGGACGGCCTCGATCACGAAGCGCTGAAGGAAATCGCGCAGGCGATGTCGGAGACGGGCCTGATCGACTACCTGAGCGTGGTCGGCTCGGGCGGCGACACGCACAACACGATCGCGAACTGCATGCCGCCGATGGCATTGCCGCCGGAGCCGTTCGTGCACCTCGCGGCCGGCATCAAGTCGGTCGTGAAGATTCCGGTGATGCACGCGCAGAGCATCCGCGACGCGGGCCAGGCCGAGCGCCTGCTCGCGACCGGCATGATCGACCTGGTCGGCATGACGCGCGCGCAGATCGCCGATCCGCACATGGTGATCAAGATCCGCGACGGCCGCGAAGACGAAATCAAGCAGTGCGTCGGCGCGAACTACTGCATCGACCGCCAGTACAACGGCCTCGACGTGCTGTGCATCCAGAATGCGGCGACGTCGCGCGAAGCGACGATGCCGCACATCATCGAGAAGTCGCGCGGTCCGAAGCGCAAGGTCGTGGTGGTCGGCGCGGGCCCGGCGGGCCTCGAGGCGGCGCGCGTCGCGAAGCTGCGCGGCCACGACGTCGTGCTGTTCGAGAAGAACGCGGAAGTGGGCGGGCAGGTGATGATCGCCGCGAAGGCGCCGCAGCGCGAGCAGATGTCGGGGATCATCCGCTGGTTCGACATGGAAACGAAGCGCCTGGGTGTCGACCGCCGTCTCGGCGTCGCCGCCGACGAGAAGATGATCATGGCCGAGAAGCCGGACATCGTCGTGCTCGCGACGGGCGGCTCGAGCTTCACGTGGCAGGTTCCGGGCTGGGGGGTGGCCGAAGGGCTCGCCGTCAGCTCGTGGGACATCCTGACCGGCAAGGTCGAGCCGAAGCAGAACGTCCTGCTGTTCGACGGCGTGAGCACGCATGCAGGCGCCGGCGTGGCCGATTTCATGGCAAGCCGCGGCTCGAAGGTCGAGGTCGTCACGCCGGACGTGAAGGTCGCCGACGATTGCGGCGGCACGACGTTCCCGATCTTCTATCGCCGCCTGTACGCGTTCGGCGTGATCCCGACGCCGAACACGATGCTCGATCGCGTCTACGAAGAGGAAGGCAAGCTGATCGCCGTGCTGCGCAACGAGTACACGGAAGAACTGGAAGAGCGCGCGGTCGACCAGGTGGTGATCGAGAACGGCTCGTCGCCGAACGACGAACTGTACTGGAAGCTCAAGCCGGAATCGGTGAACCGCGGCCAGATCGATCCGCACACGCTGTTCGCGGCCGAGCCGCAGCCGTGCCTGTCGGAAGCGCTCGGCAACGGCCGTTTCCTGCTGTTCCGTGTCGGCGACTGCATCTCGATGCATAACGTCCACGGTGCGATCTACGACTCGCTGCGTCTCGTGAAGGATTTCTAAAAGATGAATCCGTCCTTCCTCATTACCGCCCTGTTGTGGCTGTCGGTGGCGGGGCTCGCGTTCGCGGTCGCGAAGCGCTCGTCCTACTGGCGTCTGGGCCGCGCCACGGCGCCCGGCTCGTTCGGTGTCGCGAACCTGTTCGCGATCCCGAAGCGCTATTTCGTCGACCTGCACCACGTGGTCGCCCGCGACCCGTACATCGCGAAGACGCACGTCGCGACCGCCGGCGGCGCGATCGGCGCGCTGGCGCTGGTGTTCATCAACTACGGCCTCGCGATCTACTCGCCGTGGCTCGACAAGCTGATCTTCCTCGCGGCGCTCGCGATGCTGGTCGGTGCGGTGTTCGTGTGGCGCCGGCGCGCGGCCAAGGATGTGCCGGCCCGCCTGTCGCGCGGCCCGTGGAATACGCTGCCCTGGCTGCTCGGCTCGTTCGCGCTCGGCCTCGTGCTGTTCATGCTGGTGCCGACCGGCGCGATGTCGGGCGCGTTCGCGGTGCTCTGCGCGCTGCTGATCGGCGTCGGCGCATTCACGATGACGGTCGGCGCCGCGAAGGGCGGCCCGATGAAGCATGCGATCGCCGGCCTGCTGCACCTCGCGTTCCACCCGCGCCAGGAGCGTTTCGCCGCGACGCGCGAATCGTTCACCGGCAACGGTACGGCCACGCCGCCGACCGCGCTGAAGCTGCCGGACATCGAGCATCAGGAATACGGCGTCGAGAAGCCGGTCGAATTCCGCTGGAACCAGCTGCTGAGCTTCGACGCCTGCGTGCAGTGCGGCAAGTGCGAAGCCGCGTGCCCCGCGTTCGCGTCGGGCCAGCCGCTGAACCCGAAGAAGCTGATCCAGGATCTCGTGGTCGGGATGGCGGGCGGCACCGATGCGGCGTACGCCGGCAGCCCGTCGCCGGGCCTTGCAGTCGGCCAGCATCGCGGCGAGCCGAACGGCCCGATCGTGTCGGGCCTGATCGAGGAACAGACGCTGTGGTCGTGCACGACCTGCCGCGCATGCGTGCAGGAATGCCCGATGCTGATCGAACACGTCGATGCGATCGTCGACATGCGCCGCAACCGCACGCTCGTGCACGGCACGGTGCCCGGCAAGGGCCAGGAAGTGCTCGCGAACCTGCGTGAAACGGGCACGATGGGCGGCTACGACACGGCCGCGCGCTACGACTGGTCGGTTGACCTGAGCGCGCCCGTCGCGCAGCCGGGCAAGCCGGTCGACGTGCTGTTCGTCGCGGGCGAAGGCGCGTTCGACATGCGCTACCAGCGCACGCTGCGCGCGTTCGTCACGGTGCTGAACAAGGCGGGCGTCGACTACGCGGTGCTCGGCTCGACCGAGACCGACACGGGCGACGTCGCCCGCCGGCTCGGCGACGAAGCGACGTTCCAGCAGATGGCGAAGCGCCTGATCGGCACGCTCGGCACGCTGTCGTACAAGCAGATCGTGACGGCCGACCCGCACGTGATGCACAGCCTGCGCAACGAATACCGTGCGCTCGGGCTGCGCGTGACGGTCAAGCATCACACGACCTATCTCGCAGAACTGGCCGACAGCGGCAAGATCGTGCCGAAGGCCGTCGAGGCGCTGCAGGAGAAGCGCACCACGTATCACGACCCGTGCTACCTCGGCCGCTACAACGGCGAGACGGAAGCGCCGCGCAAGCTGCTGAAGACGATCGGCATCCAGGTCGTCGAGATGGAGCGCAACGGCATGCGCGGACGCTGCTGCGGCGGTGGCGGTGGAGCGCCGCTGACCGACATCCCGGGCAAGCAGCGCATTCCCGACATCCGCATCGCCGACGCACGCACGATCGGCGCGGACGTGGTCGCGGTTGCGTGCCCGAACTGCACGGCCATGCTCGAAGGCGTCGTGGGCCCGCGCCCCGATGTGCTCGACGTCGCCGAACTCGTCGCCGCCTCGCTGGAGTGAATCGATGAACACGATCAAACGAATCGATCCGCGCCGGCCGTTCATCATCACGGCCGCCGGCCTGAAGCGCATCACGCTCGGCGAGGAAGGCAGCGCCGATGCGAACGCCGCGCAGTGGTCCGCGCACGGTCACGGCGCGGCGGCCGCGAAGCCGCGCCGTGCGTTGCAGGACCCGAAGCACGTGATGCTGGTGGTGGCGCACAGCGAGCGCGGTGCGCTCGACGACCATTCGCGGCAGGCGATTGCCGCCGCCGCGGTGCTGGCCGACGCACAGACCGAAGTCGCGCTGCTCGCGTTCGGCGAGCTGAAGGACGACGCGGCTGAACTCGGCGTCGACAAGCTGCTCGAGCTGACCGGCTTCGAGCGCCGCGCGTTCGATCCCGAAAGCGAACTGCAAGCGTTGCAGGCCTGTGTGGCCGCGCTCGCGCCGAAACACGTATTCGTGCCCGACAACGCGACGGGCGACGGCGATCTCGGCCGGCGTTACGCGGCGGCCGCCGGCGCGAGCGTCGCGACCCACGTCGTCGAAATCGGCGCGAAGCATGTCGGCGCGTATGTGCAGGCCGGGCGTGCGTTTGCGACGCGAGCGCTCCCCGACGTGATCCTGCTTGCGCAGAACGCGGTCGACGCGAAGCTGCCGTTCGTCGGTGCTGGCGAGCGCCTGGCCGCCGACTTCATCCGCCCGGCAGGCGATGCCGCACAGCCATACCGCGATCTCGGCCTCGACGAAATCGACGCGGCCCAGGTTGCGCTCGAGGAAGCCGATTTCATCGTGTCGGCCGGCAACGGCGTGTCCGACTTCGGCGCGTTCGAGCAGCTGGCCGGTGCGTTCGGCGCGGCGATCGGCGCGAGCCGCGTCGCGGTCGACAACGGCCACTTCACGCGCGACAAGCAGGTCGGCGCGACCGGCAAGACGGTCGAGGCGAGCGTGTACATCGCGTTCGGCATCTCGGGCGCGGTGCAGCACTTGCAGGGGATCAAGGATTGCCGCCACGTGATCGCGGTGAACCTCGACGGCAGCGCGCCGATCGCGAAGCGCGCGAACCTGACGGTGGTGGGCGACGCGCAGGGCACGATTGCCGCGCTGATCGAACAGGTGCAGGCTGCGCGCGCCGCGCGCGGCGAATCGCCGGCCGCGGTCGGCACGCGTGAACCCGAAGGAGTCGCCGCATGAACGCCCCCCGTCCGCTGCAACGCATCGCGGTGCTCGTGTCCGTAGGCCGGCATCCGGTCAGCGGCGTCGCGCGCTACAGCCGCAACGACGCAGCCGCGCTCGAAACCGGTCGCCAGCTCGCCGGGCAACATCGCGCGAAGCTCGACGTGATCCATGCCGGCGACCCCGCGAATGCGGCGCTTGCCGACTATCTCGCGCTCGGTGCGCGGGAGGTCGAAGTGCTGGCCTGCCGCGACGGCGACGATGCCGTGCACGCGCTTGCCGCACGCATCGAAGGCTACGACCTCGTGCTGACCGGCACGCGCGCCGAGGGCGCGTACGACACCGGGATGTTGCCGTATCGCATCGCCGCGGCGCTCGGCTATCCGCTCGTCGGCTCGGCCGTCGACGTGACGGTCGAAGGCGGCCGTGCGGCCGTCCGGCAATTTTTGCCGAAAGGGCTGCGGCGGCGCGTCGATGCCGCGCTGCCGGCCGTGATTGCCGTCCATCCGCTCGCCAATGCCGAGCCGCGCTACGCGTATGCGCGGCTGCGCGCCGGCGCGATCCGGCCGGCGCTCGCGGCGCCCGGCGCGGACGCCGACGCGGCCGCGTGGACGGTCGGGCCGGTCGAGCGTAAACCCGTAAAACTGGTCGCCGTCGAGAAGCGTTCCGGGCATGCCCGGATGCTGTCCGCGACGACGACCGAAAGCCGTGGCGGCAACGTCGTAAATGAAGGGAGTTCGGTCGAAAAAGCACAAGTGATCCTCGCGTATCTGCGAGAGCATCAGCTCATCGACTACTGATTTTGATGCCTGTCGGCAAGAACCCAGGGATGCAAGGAATCCGGAGCAAACGATGAAAGTATCGGCAGACATTCGTGCACTGATCGAGCGGCGCAAGGAAGGGCACAGCCTCGATGCACCGTTCTACACGAGCGAGGACATCTTCGCGCTCGACATGGAGGCGATTTTCCGCCAGCACTGGATCCAGGTGGCGGTCGAACCGGACATTCCCGAGCCGGGCGACTACGTGACCGTGGAACTGGGGAGCGATTCGATCCTGATCGTGCGCGACGACGACATGGCGATCCGCGCGTTCCACAACGTGTGCCGTCACCGCGGTGCGCGCCTGTGCAACGAGGACAAGGGCTCGGTCGGCAACATCGTGTGCCCGTACCACAGCTGGACGTACAACCTGACGGGCCAGCTGATGTTCGCCGAGCACATGGGCGAGAAGTTCGACCGCTGCAAGCACAGCCTGAAGTCGGTGCACGTCGAGAACCTCGCGGGCCTGATCTTCATCTGCCTGGCCGACGAGCCGCCGGTCGATTTCGCGCAGATGCGCGCCGAGATGGAGCCGTACCTGCTGCCGCACGACCTGCCGAGCACGAAGATCGCCGCGCAGATCGACATCATCGAGGAAGGCAACTGGAAGCTCACGATGGAGAACAACCGCGAGTGCTATCACTGCGTCGCGAACCATCCGGAGCTGACGATCTCGCTGTACGAATACGGCTTCGGCTACCAGCGTTCCGACGCGAACGCCGAAGGCATGGACGCATTTGCAGAGACGTGCGTGCGCCGCGGCAAGGAGTGGGCCGAGATGGGCCTGCCGTCCGAGGAGATCGAAAAGCTGCTGGACGTGACGGGTTTCCGCACGCAGCGCCTGCCGCTCGACCGCAGCGGCGAATCGCAGACGCTCGACGCGAAGGTCGCCTCGAAGAAGCTGCTCGGCGGCTTCGACAAGGCCGACCTCGGCGGCCTGTCGTTCTGGACGCAGCCGAACTCGTGGCACCACTTCATGAGCGATCACATCGTGACGTTCTCGGTGATCCCGCTGTCGGCCGGCAAGACGCTCGTGCGCACGAAGTGGCTCGTGCACAAGGACGCGAAGGAAGGCATCGACTACGACGTGAAGAACCTCACGGCCGTGTGGAACGCGACCAACGACCAGGATCGCGCGCTCGTCGAATTCTCGCAGCGCGGCGCGACCAGCAGCGCGTACGAACCGGGCCCGTATTCGCCGTTCACGGAAGGTCTCGTCGAAAAATTCTCGGCCTGGTACATCGGCCGGCTCGCCGAAAAAACCGGCGAATAGGTCATAGCAGCGGACAAGCGGAGCAAGACATGATGCGAGATGCGGCCAATTTCGAGCCGACGGACAGCCGGGTCACGCGCCCGGCGTTCTGGAACGCCCTTCCCGAGCGCTGGACGAGCGACGTCGAGGAAACGCTGGTGTGCTGCCAAGTGCGGCAGGAAACGCACGACGTGAAGAGTTTCTTCTTCCGTTCGCCGCAGGGCCGCTCGTTCTCGTTCGAGCCCGGGCAGTTCCTCACGCTCGAGCTCGACATCGACGGCGAAACGATCAACCGCTGCTACACGATCTCGTCGTCGCCGGCGCGGCCGCACACGGTGTCGATCACGGTGAAGCGCGTGCCGGGCGGCAAGGTGTCGAACTGGCTGCACGACAACCTGCAGCCGGGCGCACCGGTGCGCGTGCTCGGCCCGGCCGGCGAGTTCACGTGTGCACGGCATCCGGCGCGCAAGTACCTGTTCCTGTCGGCCGGCTCGGGCGTCACGCCGCTGATGTCGATGAGCCGCGCGCACCATGATCTCGCGGAAGATCGCGACATCCTGTTCGTGCACAGCGCGCGCACGCCGGACGACATCATCTTCGCGCGCGAGCTCGACCTGATCGCGTCGAATCATACGAACTTTCGCACGTCGTTCGTCGTCGAGCGTCTGGGCGCGCGCACGAACTGGCCGGGCGTCACGGGCTTCCTGACGCTGCCGCTGCTGAAGCTGATCGCACCGGATTTCATGGAGCGCGAGATCTTCACGTGCGGCCCCGCGCCGTACATGAAGGCCGTGCGCGACCTGCTCGACGAAGCCGGCTTCGATCGCAAGCAGTATCACGAGGAGAGCTTCTCGTTCGAAACGCTCGCGCAGACCGCGAGCGACGAGCTGCTTGCCGATCTCGCGCCGCCGGCCGAAGGCGGCGACGCCGCGACGAAGCAGTTCACGGTGAGCTTCGCGAAGAGCAAGCGAGAGATTGCGTGCGGGTCGGAGCAGCACGTGCTGGATGCTGCGCGCCAGTCGGGCGTGCGGCTGCCGGCCTCGTGCACGCAGGGCATGTGCGGCACCTGCAAGGTGAAGCTCGTGTCGGGGCAGGTCGACATGAAGCACAACGGCGGCATCCGCCAGCGCGAGATCGACCAGGGGATGGTGCTGCTGTGCTGCAGCAAGCCGCTGTCGGATCTCGTGATCGACAAGTAGTCGAAACCCGCCATCGGCTGTCCGGGTGCGTCGCACCCGGACAAGCATCCGTCGGAAAACAACGATACCGCGGATTTGTGGTTGAAGAACCTAGAGAGACAACGCGCACGGTGCGCATATCAAGGAGATCGACCATGAAGCTGTTCGGAAAACTGTTGTGGACCGGCGCACTGTCGGCGATGGTGGCACTGAGCGCGTCGGCGCTCGCCGATACGAAGCCGACGTTGAAGATCGGCTACGTCGAAGGCTGGGACGACAGCGTCGCGACGTCGAACGTCGCGGCCCGCGTGATCGAGAAGAAGCTTGGCTACCAGGTCCAGCTCGTGCCGGTCGCGGCCGGGATCATGTGGCAGGGCGTCGCGCGCGGCGATCTCGATGCGACGCTGTCCGCGTGGCTGCCGGTCACGCACGGCTCGTACTGGGATGAATACAAGGCCAAGGTCGTCGACCTCGGCGCGAACTTCCCCGATGCCAAGATCGGCCTGATCGTGCCCGCGTACGTGAAGGCGAAGAGCATCGACGACCTGAATGCGGAGAAGGGCAGCTTCGGTGGCCGGATCGTCGGTATCGACGCAGGTGCGGGCGTGATGCGCAAGACCGACGACGCGATCAAGAGCTACGGCCTGAGCTACACGCTGATGCCGAGTTCGGGCAGCGCGATGACGGCCGAGCTGTCGCGTTCGGTCAATGCGAACAAGCCGGTGATCGTGACGGGCTGGGCGCCGCACTGGATGTTCGCGAAGTGGAAGCTGCGCTTCCTCGAGGATCCGAAGAAGGTGTTCGGCGGCGCCGAGCACGTCGACAGCGTCGTGAATCCGGGGCTCGAAACGAAGGCCAAGCCGGTTGTCGCGTTCCTGAAAAAATTCCAGTGGAAGCCGGGTGAAATCGATAGCGTGATGCTCGCGATCCAGAACGGCTCGAAGCCCGAAGCGGCCGCCGATGCGTGGATTGCGGCGCATTCGGACCGTGTGAATTCGTGGACGGAAGGCGCGCAGTAAGTACCAGACGATACGTCATACGAACCATTAAAGAGACACGCCGGGAGTGGTACGCAGGAATCCGAAATAATCGTGATGCAATGCGGCCATTTCCCGGAATTGTTTTTCTGATTCTGCAAAAAAGCGCGTAAGTTGTTACACTAGCGCCCTTGTGCGGAGTCATCACAGGAGGAATTGGATGAGTCAGGCAGGACTGCGTGCGAACAGCACCAGTGATGTTGAGGCAACCATCTCACATGATTCGACGGGCCACACGCTGCATCGTGGCCTGACTTGGAAAGACGCATTCTGGGTAACGAGCGGCGTGCCGGCAGGCGTGCTGTTCACGATCGGCGGCGTATGCGCGACGATCGGCCAGCCCGCGTGGGCGATCTGGATCGCCGCGATCACGATGGGGCTGATTCAAAGCGCGACTTATGCGGAAATATCGGGGCTATTTCCCCATAAATCGGGCGGCGCGTCGGTGTATGGCGCGATCGGCTGGGTCCGTTACAGCAAGCTGATTGCCCCGGTGTCCGTGTGGTGCAACTGGCTCGCGTGGTCGCCGATGCTCGCGCTCGGCTGCGGCCTCGCGGCGAGTTATGCGCTCACGAGCCTCTTTCCCGCCAACGCGGCGGTGCTGCAGTGGCAGCTCAAGATTGCGGATCTCGGGTTCATCAAGCCGGGTCTGTCCCTGCGGATCAATGCGACGTTCATCATCGCGACGATCCTGCTTCTCATCACGTTCAAGCTTCAGCACAGCGGTGCATCGAAGGCGGCGCGCACGCAGCGCATCCTCGGCATTGCATCGCTCACGCCGCTGCTGATCGTCGGCATCGTGCCGTTCGTCACCGGCGACGTGCCGATGTCGAACCTGCTCCCGCTGCTGCCGCTCGGTCACGACGCGCACGGCAACCTCACGGCCGCGACCTTCGGCTCGTGGAACGGGCAGGGCGTCACGATGGCGCTCGGCGCGATGTTCATGGCCGGCTGGGCGTCGTACGGCTTCGAAACGGCCGTCTGCTACACGCGCGAATTCCGCGATCCGCGCCGCGATACTGCGAAGGCGATCTTCTGGTCGGGCGCGCTGTGCCTCGTCGTGATGACGCTCGTGCCGCTGGCGTTCCAGGGCGCGCTCGGCACGCAGGCGATGCTCGATCCGTCGATCGGCGACGGCACCGGCGTCGCGGCTGCGATGGCGAAGATCGTCGGCGGCGGCGCGTGGGTCGCGAATGCGGTCGTCGTGATGCTGATGCTGTCGATCCTGCTGATCGTGATGACGTCGATGATGGGCTCGTCGCGTACGCTGTACCAGGCATCGGTCGACGGCTGGCTGCCGAAGTACCTGTCGCACGTGAACGAGCACGGCTCGCCCACGCGTGCAATGTGGACCGACCTCGGCTTCAACCTCGTGTTGCTGATGATGTCGGACTACATGACGGTGCTGTCGATCTCGAACGTCTGCTACATGCTGTTCGTATTCCTGAATCTTCAGTCGGGCTGGATCCACCGGATGGATCGCGGCAACTGGGATCGGCCGTTCCGCTGCCCGACCTGGCTGCTCGTCGCAGGCTCGCTGTGCGGCTACGCGAACCTCGTCTATGTCGGCGCGGGCGCGAACCTGCAGGGCGACGGCACGCTGCGCAACGGGCTGATCGCGATGCTGCTGATCGTGCCGGTGTTCCTGTTCCGCCACTACTGGCAGGATCGCGGCCGTTTCCCGGCGCAGATGCAGCGCGACATGGAGCTCGAAGTGCCGAAGCGCGCGATGTGGCTGAACCTGATGCCGTACGCCGCGCTGATCGGCGCGGGGCTGACGATCTGGCTGTCGTATTACTTCGCGTGGGTGAAGTGACGCGTCGGGCCGTGTAACGGCGCGCACCGCCCGGAAACCGCACACGGGCGGCGCGATCGATCTCGCGGCAAGCAACGAAAGCCCGACCGGCTGCAACCGGTCGGGCTTTCGTCGTTCAGGGCCGGCACCATTGCCGGCGTGCGCCGCGCAAGCAAGCGATCGACGGCGCTTGATTTTGGGAATGATCGGTTCTAATATCAGGACTCATGAGCCCGACCTCTCCCGGCTCCCGTGACAGGGGGCGCCCACGCGAATTCGACCCCGACGAGGTGATCGACGCGGCTGCGCGCGTGTTCTGGGAGCAGGGGTACCACGCGACGTCGATCGATACGCTGTGCGAGGCGACCGGCGTGTTTCGCGGCAGCCTGTACCGCACGTTCGGTGACAAGCACGGGTTGCTGGTCGCTGCGTTCGATCGTTACGCGGAAGGGGCGATCGCCCGGCTCAAGGAGCGTCTCGCGGCAGATCTGCCGCCGCGGCAGGCGCTCAGGGAAGCGCTGCTGTACTACACGGAAATCGGTGTGCGGCTGTCGGAGCGCCGCGGCTGTCTCATCACGAATTCGGCCGTCGAGCTGCTGCCCGGCGACGACGCGTTGCGGCCGTACATCGAATCGACGCTGCTGCGCATCGGCACGCAGTTCAGCCTTGCGGTCGCACGCGGCCAGCAGTCGGGCGATTTCGACCGGAACCTCGATCCGGAGGAGATCGGCCGGTTCCTGCTGTGTCTGATCCAGGGCATGCGCGTGCTGGGCAAGTCGAGTGCGTCGGAGGCGGAACTGGCCTCGATCGTCGAAATCGCAATGCGGGCGCTGACCTGATTTTTTTGATTATTTTGAGAATGATCGGTTTCAAATGGTGCGTATTTCAGGTACGGCCGCAGAAACCATGAAGGGCCGGCAGATTCGGTAAGGAAGTTCAAGACATCCCGCCGCTGCACGCAGCCGCACCGGCGTCATTGTTCAATTAATTTGGGAATGGTCGGTCATGAATGGTGCAAATTTCGCAGCACCCGCCGCAAGCGCGTACGGGAAAGGCATCGCGGCATGTGTATGCGCGACGATCCTGATGGGCGTGATGTTCCCGGTGATGACCGACGCGTTGCGATACATCGATCCGTTCACGTTTACGTCGCTGCGCTATCTGATCGCGGGCAGCGCGTTCATCGTGCTGTTGCGGATCGTCGAAGGGCCCGGCGCATTCCGCCCGGCGGGTGAATCCGTGCCGCTGGCATGGCTGCTCGGTTCGATCGGCTTTTGCGGCTTCGGATCGTTCGTGTTCCTGGGCCAGCAACTGGCCGGCGCCGAAGGCGCGCTGACCGCATCGATCATGATGGCGACGCAGCCGATGATGGGGCTGCTGCTCAACGCGCTGGTGCGACGCGTCGCGCCCGCACCGGTGTCGGTGCTGTTCGTCGTGCTGTCGTTTGCCGGCGTGGCGCTCGTCATCACGCGCGGCGACGTGATTGCCGCGCTGCACGAACCGCAGCACGAGGCGGCCAATGCGCTGATCGTCGCCGGTGCGTTGTGCTGGGTCGTCTACACGTTCGGCGCGGCGCGCTTCACCGGCTGGTCCGCGCTGAAGTACACGACGTTCACGACGTGCCTCGGCCTGACCACGATCGTCGCGGTCAATCTGGTGCTGATCGCGACGCACGGGATCGCGGCGCCGTCATGGGCCGCCGTGCGCGCGGTGCTGCCGCATCTCGCGTACATGGGGCCGGTGGCCGGTTTCGGCGCGATCCTGCTGTGGATGACGGGCAACCGGATCCTGGGGCCGATGAACGGCGTGCTGTTCATGGACGTCCTGCCGATCACCGCGTTCATCGTGTCTGCCGCGACGGGCGTGGTGCCCAATCGCGCGCAGATCGCGGGTGCCGCGCTGACGGGCGTGGCGCTGATTCTCAACAACCTGTATCTGCGGCGCCGGGCGCGGCGCATCGGCACGGCGCCTGCGCGCGTGCCGTCGCCTTCCGCATGACGCACGGCCGTTGCCGTGGCCGGGCGCTTACGAAAACACCACCGTGCGATCGCCGTTCAGGAACACGCGCCGCTCGATGAACGCCTTCACTGCGCGCGCGAGCGTGATGCTTTCGACGTCGCGCCCGACCGCGAGCAGTTGCTCGGGGCGCAGCGCATGATCGACGCGCTCGACGACCTGTTCGATGATCGGGCCTTCGTCGAGATCGTCGGTGACGAAGTGCGCGGTCGCGCCGATCAGCTTCACGCCGCGCGTATGGGCCTGGTGGTACGGCTTCGCGCCCTTGAAGCCGGGCAGGAACGAATGATGGATGTTGATCGCGCGGTTCGCGAGCTTCGCGCTCGTTTCCTGCGACAGCACCTGCATGTAGCGTGCGAGGATCACGAGCTCGGCGCCGCTCGATTCGAAGAAGTCGAGCCACTGCGCTTCCTGCTGCGCCTTGGTATCGGCCGTGATCGGGAAGTGCCGGAACGGCAGCCCGTGCTGCGCGGCGAGCGGCTCGAAATCGGGGTGGTTCGACACGATGCCGACGATGTCCATCTTCAGCTCGCCCATCCGCCAGCGGAACAGCAGGTCCGCGAGGCAGTGCTCGAGCTTCGACACCATGATCAGCACCTTCGGCCGCGCGTTCACGTCGTGGATCGCCCACTGCATGTCGCCCTGCGCGCCGCCGAGGCTGGTGGCGATCGGCGCGAATTCCTGGCGCAGCGCGTCGATCTGCAGCGTTTCATCCGTCGGATGAAAGACGCAGCGCACGAAGAAGCGGTTACTGAGATCGTCGTCGAACACGTTCAGCGCGTCGACATAGCAGCGATGGCGATCGAGAAAGCCGACGACGGCGGCGACCTGGCCGGCCGCGCTCGGGCACGACAGCGTCAGGACGAATTGATCGGGGCGGTGCTCGGCGGTCATGAGACTCCTCGGATGGCATGGGGCGCACGGCCGTGCGGCGGCGCACGACGGCGCCGCACCGCGCGGGTAGCGGGAGGCTCAAGTAAATCAGGACGATTTCGGGGCGGATAGAACCAACGCGCCGTGTGGCTGGTATCGGCGCGCCAGCAAGCGGCGGCGGGCGCGCCCGGTCAGGCCCCCGCGCACGCGTCGAGCAGCCAGCGCCGGAACACGTGGGTCGCGTCCGGCTCGGGCCGCTGCGGCGGCCGCACCAGGAAGTAGCCGCGCGAGGTGACGACGGGCGCGTCGACGAGCTTCACGAGCTGGCCGGACGCAACGAGCTCGTCGACCAGCGGCGACCAGCCGAGCGCGACGCCTTCGCCGAGCAGCGCCGCATGGATCACGAGCGCGTAGCTGTTGAAGGTCACGCCGCGCGCGGCGGCCGGCGGTTCGAGGCCGTGCGCGTCGAACCAGCCCGACCACGACAGCCAGCGTTCGGGGCGCGTCGGCTGCACGTGCAGCAGCGGCAGCGCGAGCAGGTGGTCGGCCCGCGCGACGTCGGGGTGCGTATCGCGGAACGCGGGCGAGCATACCGGCGTGACCGATTCGGGAAACAGCCGCGCGGCCGTGCACGACGGCCAGTGGCCGTCGCCGAACAGGATCGCGATGTCGCCGTGGTCGCGCTGCGCGTCGTAATCCTGTGACGTGACGACGCGCACGTCGACGTCCGGCATCACGCGCTTCAGCCCGGCCAGCCGCGGCATCAGCCAGTAGGTCGCGAAGCCGAAGTCGGTGACGATCGTGAGCGCGCCGTGCTCGCGGCGCGCGCGCAGCGTCGCGGTCGCGCCGCGCAGCGTGTCGAGGCTCAGCCGCACCGCCTCGTACAGGCACTGGCCGTCGGCCGTCAGCGTGACGCCGCGCGGGCTGCGTTCGAACAGCGGCACGCCCAGTTCGGCTTCGAGCTGGTACACCTGCTGGCTCACGGCCGGCTGCGTCGAGCCGAGCTCGCGCGCGGCGGCCGTGAAGCTCGCGAGCCGGGCGGCCGATTCGAACGCGCGCAGCGCCTGCATCGACGGTAACGGTTCGGGTTTCGACATAAGTCTCTCTAATGGCCCCATAAGGGCCGGACGCCTACCCGCGCGAATTCGGGCGGGCGATAGTGCATCGGACGGTACGGCACACACGCTTCACGCGCACCGCGCAACGCATTCCGCGATTCTAGCCAGCGCGGCCCGTACGCGCGGCACTTTCTGCGGGCCGCTTCCGTCATGCCGGACGTCTTGCCGCCCGAGCGGCGCGCCGTTCCATTCGAACACCGTTTTCCCCACGACCGCCGATGACGAACCCGACACCCAACATCCTGATCCTGATGGCCGACCAGCTTACGCCGTTCGCGCTGCCGGCCTACGGCAACCGCGTCGCGCGCACGCCGACGCTCGACCGGCTCGCCGCGCAAGGCGTGGTGTTCGACGCCGCGTACTGCGCGAGCCCGCTGTGCGCGCCGTCGCGTTTCTCGCTGCTGACCGGCAAGCTGCCGTCGGGGATCGGCGCCTACGATAACGCCGCCGAATTGCCGGCGCAAACGCTGACGTTCGCGCATTACCTGCGCGCGGGCGGCTACCGGACGATGCTGTCCGGCAAGATGCACTTCTGCGGGCCCGACCAGCTGCACGGTTTCGAGGAGCGCCTCACGACCGACATCTATCCGGCCGATTTCGGCTGGGTGCCCGACTGGGACCAGCCGACCGAGCGGCCCAGCTGGTATCACAACATGAGTTCGGTGCTGGAGGCCGGCCCGTGCGTGCGGACCAACCAGCTCGATTTCGACGACGAAGTCACGTTCGCCGCGAAGCAGAAGCTCTACGACGTCGCCCGCGAGCGTGCGGCCGGGCACGATGCGCGGCCGTTCTGCATGGTCGTGTCGCTGACCCATCCGCACGATCCCTATGCGATCACGCGTGACTACTGGGATCTCTACAACGACGACGAGATCGACATGCCGGCCGTGCGGCTCGATGCGGCGGAAAGCGACCCGCATTCGCAGCGGTTGCGCTTCGTCTGCGAGAACGACCGCACGCCGCCCACCGACGCGCAGATCCGTGCCGCGCGCCGCGCGTACTACGGCGCGACGTCCTACGTCGACACGCAGTTCGGCAGCGTGCTGGCCGCGCTCGAACAATGCGGGTTCGCCGACGACACGATCGTGATCGTCACGTCCGACCACGGCGACATGCTCGGCGAGCGCGGGCTCTGGTACAAGATGACGTTCTTCGAAGGCGGCTGCCGCGTGCCGCTGATCGTCCATGCGCCGGGCCGTTTCGGCGCCGCGCGCGTGCGCGGGCCGGTGTCGCATCTCGACCTGCTGCCGACGCTCGTCGATCTGGCCGGCGCCGCGCCGGCCGGCGGCTGGCCCGATCCCGTCGACGGCGCGAGCCTCGTGCCGCACCTGCACGGCACGCCCGCGCACGACGTCGCGCTCGGCGAATACCTCGCGGAAGGCGCGGTCGCGCCGGTGGTGATGATCCGCCGCGGCGACTGGAAGTACGTGCATTGCCCGCTCGATCCCGACCAGCTCTACAACCTGTCGGACGACCCGCGCGAGCTGACGAACCTGGCCGGCGTGCCCGAAGCCGCCGACGTGCTTGCCGCGTTCCGCGCGGAAGCCGCGCGGCGCTGGGACCTGCCCGAACTCGACCGGCAGGTGCGCGCGAGCCAGCGGCGCCGCCGCTTCCATTACGCGGCGACGACGCAGGGCCGCATCCAGGCGTGGGACTGGCAGCCGTTCACCGACGCGAGCCAGCGTTACATGCGCAATCACATCGAACTCGACACGCTCGAGGCGATGGCGCGTTTTCCGCGTGTCGGGCGCTGAGTGGCCCGCATCGCGAACCTGAACGAACGACGGAGGAAGCGGACGATGAAACGGCAATGCAATGCAGCAATCCGGATCGGCGCGGCGCTCGCCGCGGCCGCGTGCCTGATGACGGCGCAGGGCGCACACGCGGCCGACGCGCAGACATGCAACGACGTGAAGATGGCGGCGCCCGGCTGGACCGACATCGACGCGACGAACGCGATGGCGGGCGTCGTGCTGAAGGCGCTCGGCTACCGGCAGGACGTGGCGAACCTGTCGGTGCCGATCACGTACCAGGGGTTGAAGAAAGGGCAGGTCGACGTGTTCCTCGGCAACTGGATGCCCGCGCAGGCGCCGCTCGTGAAGCCGTTCGTCGACGACAAGTCGATCGACGTGCTGCACGCGAACCTGAGCGGCGCGAAGTTCACGCTGGCGGTGCCCGACTACGTGGCGGCCGCCGGCGTGCATACGTTCGCCGACCTTGCGCGCAACGCAGACCGCTTCGGCGGCAAGATCTACGGGATCGAGCCCGGCGCCCCCGCGAACCAGAACATCAAGCGGATGCTCACCGACCACGCGCTCGGCCCGGCGAACTGGTCGCTGGTCGAATCGAGCGAGACGGGCATGCTCACGCAGGTCGAGCGCGCGGTGCGCGACAAGCGCTGGATCGTGTTTCTCGCGTGGGAGCCGCATCTGATGAACACGAAGTTCCATCTGACCTATCTGTCGGGCGGCGACGCGTACTTCGGCCCGAACTACGGCGGCGCAACGGTCAATACGGTCACGCGTTCCGGATTCGCGGGCCAGTGCGCGAACCTCGCGCGGCTGTTCCGGCAGATGACGTTCTCCGTCGACGTCGAGAACCGGATGATCGCCGACATGCTCGACAACAAGACGTCGCCCGCGCTCGCGGCGCAGCATGCGCTGAAGGCCGACCCGGCACTGGTCGCCGGCTGGCTGGACGGCGTGACGACGGCGGCCGGCGCACCGGGCCTGCCGGCCGTGCGCGCGGCCCTCGACGGCCATTGATCCCCTCCCTCCGGGCGGCCGGTTTTACCGCGCCGCCTGTCTACGTGTTTTCCCGACCGGTCGCATCGTGACCATTTAGTGTCGCCTTCAGACGGGTGATGCGAAATATGGGTTTGTATTTTTCGCCAATGGCTGCGTTATTGCGAAAAACGAAATGCCGAAGCCAGCGGGCGTATTGAATTCGAATCCACCTGCGCATCGCGGTACGCGCCGGGACGAGATTCTATCCATCGAACGGTTCAGGGAGGGTGGTCGACAATGAAGCACACGAAAGTTGCCGTAGCCGCCGCGCTTGCATGCGCGGCCTGTATTCCCGCCATCGGGCATGCACAGAGCAGCGTGACGCTGTACGGGATTCTCGACGCGGGCATTACGTACGTGAACAACACGGGCGGCTCGCACGTCGTCAAGTTCGACGACGGCGTTGCCTACGGGAACCGCTTTGGTCTCAAGGGCACCGAAGACCTGGGTGGCGGCCTGAAGGCCGTGTTCACGCTCGAGAGCGGGTTCCGCCTCGGCAACGGGCAACTCGGCTTCGGCGGCGCCGAATTCGGCCGGCAGGCGTATGTCGGCCTGCAGAACGACTGGGGCACGCTGTCGTTCGGCAACCAGCTCGACATCACGAACGAACTCGTCTCGATCTACAACATCTCGGCGTGGGGCAGCGGCTATGCGATCCACCAGGGCGACTTCGACCGCTTCAACGGCGACCGCCTGCCGAACTCGGTGAAGTTCCTGTCGAACGACCTCAGCGGCTTCAAGTTCGGCGCGATGTACTCGTTCGGCAACGTCGCGGGCAACTTCCACCGCAACAGCGCGTGGAGCGCGGGCGCGAGCTACACGAAGGGCGACTTCTCGATCGGCGCCGCGTACACGCGCCTGAACAACCCGAACGGCATCTACGCGTTCGACCCGTACGCGATGATCGGCACGCACACGTTCCTCGGCCAGCAGACGGTGACCGTCGATCCGGCGACCGGCGCGCGCACCGACCTGTTCTCGAACACGGCGATGGACGTCGACAGCCAGGGCACGTTCGGCATCGGTACGAGCTACACGATCGGCAAGCTGACGCTCGACGGCAACTTCTCGTACACGACCATCAAGGGCTTCGGCCAGTCGTCGCACATGCAGGTGTATGAAGGCGGCGGCTCGTACCAGTTCACGCCGGCGCTGAGCCTGATCGCGGGCTACCAGCACACGCGCTTCGAAGGCCATCACTGGAACCAGGGCACGGCGGGCCTGCATTACCTGCTGTCGAAGCGCACCGACGTGTACATCTCCGGCGACTACCTGCGCGCGTCGCAGGGTGTCGATGCGGTGATCGGCTACAGCTTCACGCCGTCGACGACGCAGACGCAGGCCGATGTGCGGATCGGGATGCGGCATTCGTTCTGAGCGGGGCGGTGTGGCGTAGCGATGTCTTCAGCGAGGTCTCTCTTTGGCGCGAACCGAGGTTCGCGCTTTTTTTTGTTCGCCGGGTGTGAGCGGGCACGAGATCCGTCCCGTCGATGCCGACGGCCTGGCCGGCGCCCCGGGATCGTTACCGGGAACGGCGGTCGGATGGTCTTGACCTGTGCCGTCCATAGACGCTAGCATCGTCCGCATGCTTGATCGCACCCATTCCCTCTCCTCGGTTACCCGTGCATGTTGTCAGAACGTGCCAGGGGGAATTTGCGTCTAGCGAACTCGCTAAACTTTCAAGCAATCGCCTTCCGGCCGCCTGTGATGCAAAACAGGCGGCCTTTTTGTTTTTGGGCCCACCTCTTCGGAACGGAGAAACTCGATGCCGCTTGCGCTGTATGACACCTGGTCGCGTACCGTGCGCCCGTTCACCCCCATCCGTGCCGGGCAGGTGGGCATGTACTGCTGCGGCCCCACGGTCTACGACGATGCGCATATCGGCAACCTGAGAACCTACGTGTTCGAGGATCTTCTGCGCCGCGTACTGGAGCGCAACGGATACGCGGTCCGGCACGTCGTCAACATCACCGACGTCGGCCATCTGACTTCGGATGCGGACGAAGGCGAAGACAAGATGGAGAAGGGGAGCCGTCGCACCGGCGAGTCGGCATGGGCCATCGCGCGGCGCTACACCGACGCGTTCGTCCGGGACTGGCGCGCGCTCCATCTGCTCGAGCCGACGGTCTGGTGCCGTGCCACCGATCACATCGCCGAACAGGTCGCGTTCATCGATACGCTCGACCGGGCCGGCTACGTCTATCGGACGGACGATGGTCTCTACTTCGATACCAGCCGGCAGGACGACTACGGCTATCTCGCGCGGCTGGACCGCGCCGGGTTGCAGGCGGGGAAGCGGGTTGCGCTGGGCGAGAAGCGGAGCATCACGGATTTTGCGTTGTGGAAGTTCAGCCCGGCCGGCGTCAAGCGGCAAATGGAATGGGACAGCCCGTGGGGCCGGGGCTTTCCGGGCTGGCATATCGAATGCTCGGCGATGTCGGCGAAGTATCTCGGGACGTTGTTCGATATTCACTGCGGCGGCGAGGATCATATCGCCGTGCATCACAGCAACGAGATCGCGCAGACCCGGGCGGCCCACGGCACGCAGCTCGCGAATTACTGGATGCACGGGCACTTTCTGACGCTCGACGCCGATGCGAAGATGTCGAAGTCGAGCGGCGACTTCATCCGTCTGCAGTCCTTGCAGAGCCGGAACGTCGATCCGCTCGCGTACCGTTACCTGTGCCTGACGGCCCACTACCGAAGCAAGCTGCATTTCACGTGGGCGTCGCTCGACGCGGCGCACACCGCGCTGAATCGACTCCGGCACCTGTACGCCGGCTGGCCGGAAGGCGGGCGCGTCGACGCCGATTTCGCCGCGCGATTCGACGCCGAAGTGAACGAGGACCTGAATCTGCCCAGGGCACTCGCGGTGCTGTGGGATCTGGTCAGGAGCAACCTGCCGCCCGCGACCCTGAAGGCGACCGTGGACAGCTTCGACACCGTGCTTGGTCTCGGCTTACGCGAATGGCGGCCGGTTGCGTTCGACGTTCCGGAACACGTTCGCGTGTTGCTCGGTGATCGTGAGCGCGCGAGGGCGGACCGGGACTGGGCGCAAGCCGACCGGATACGGGAGGCGTTGAGCGCCGAGGGCTGGCGAGTCGAGGACACCCGGGAAGGCCAGCGCCTGTTCAGCATCGCGATGGACTCGACCGATACGGGCGGCACGCCGCGGTAAAACTCGCGGGCCGCGTGCATCGAACGATCCGGTGCACCCGCCACGCCCCGGCGGCCGCGATCGGCGCGGCCGCCGGAATCGTCGGCACCCGCACCCGCACGATGTCGCCGGCGTTGCCCCCGGCCCGTTTTCCGAGGTTGGCATATCATCGCGATTTGGCCGCGCCTGCACCGTCGTCGCGCCCCTGCATCGGCGGGCGTCGTCGTGTTCCGGACGGTTGCCGTGCGCAGTGCCGCCCGCCCAGACCCCGATGACCGACCCCGTGCCCGACTCCAGTCCTTTATCCCCGTTACCCGTCAATCTGTTCCGCCACGCGCCGTTTCAGCGTTTCTGGGGCACGCGCGTGATGTCCTCCCTGGCCTTCCAGATCCTGTCGGTCGCAATCGGCTGGTATGTCTACGCGCTCACGCACAGCGCATTCGCGCTCGGCCTCGTCGGGCTCGCGCAGTTCGTGCCGATGTTCGCGCTGACGCTCGTTGTCGGGCAGGTGGCCGACCGCTACGACCGCCGGCGCATTGCGACGATCTGCCAGGGCGTCGAGGCGCTGGCCGCCGGCGTGTTCCTGCTCGGCGCCGTGCAAGGATGGCTGGCCGCGCCGGCCGTGTATGCGCTCGCGGCGATCGTCGGCACGGCCCGCGCGTTCGAGTCGCCGTCGGTGTCGTCGCTGCTGCCGGCCGTCGTGCCGCGCACCGACCTGCCGCGCGCGACCGCGCTGTCGACGTCCGCGAACCAGGCCGCGCAGATCCTCGGGCCCGCGTTCGGCGGGTTGCTCTATGGTGTCGGTGCGCCGGCCGCGTTCGGCACGAGCGTCGTCGCATTCGCGATCGCGGCCGTGCTCAGCGGCACGATTCCGCTGCGCAGCGCGCTGCCGGCTCGCGAGCCGGTCACGCTGCGCTCGGTGTTCTCGGGAATCGCGTTCATCCGGCGCGAGCCGGCGATTCTCGGCGCGCTGTCGCTCGACCTGTTCGCGGTGCTGTTCGGCGGCGCGACCGCGCTGCTGCCGATCTACGCGCGCGACATCCTGCAGGTCGGGCCGTGGGGCCTCGGGGCGCTGCGCGCGGCGCCCGCGGTCGGTGCGCTCGCGGGCACGCTGTGGCTCACGCGTTTCCCGTTGAAGGGGCGGCCGGGCCGCGCGATGTTCGGCGGCGTGATCGCGTTCGGCATCGCGACGATCGTGTTCGGGTTGTCGCGGCACGTCGCGCTGTCGCTCGTCGCGTTGGCGGCGCTCGGCGCGTCGGACGTGATCAGCGTCGTCGTGCGCCTGTCGCTCGTGCAGTTGCGCACGCCCGACGACATGCTCGGGCGCGTGAGCGCAGTCAATGCGCTGTTCATCGGCACGTCGAACCAGCTCGGCGAATTCGAATCGGGCGTAACGGCCGCCTGGTGGGGCGCCCCAACGGCGATCGTCGTCGGCGGCGCGGCGACGATCGCGGTGGCGCTCGCATGGATGCGGCTGTTTCCGCAGCTCACGAACATGAAGTCGCTCGAGCGCGACGCGTGACGCGCCGGGCCGCGGCCCGGCCCCGTCAGAAGAGCCGGTGGCCGAGCCACCATCCGCCGGCCGCGAACAGCGCGGCCGCGGGCAGCGTCAGCACCCACGCCCACACGATGTTGCCGGCCACGCCCCAGCGCACGGCCGACAGCTTCTGCGTCGCGCCGACACCGACGATTGCGCCGGTGATCGTATGCGTGGTCGACACCGGAATGCCGAGGAACGACGCGATGAACAGCGTCATTGCGCCACCGGTTTCCGCACAGAATCCGCCGACCGGCTTGAGCTTCGTGATCTTCTGGCCCATCGTGCGCACGATGCGCCAGCCGCCGAACAGCGTGCCAAGGCCCATCGACAGGTAGCACGCGCCGATCGCCCACGCAGGCGGCGCATCGGCGGTGGCCGATGCGTAGCCGCTCGCGATCAGCAGCATCCAGATGATGCCGATCGTCTTTTGCGCGTCGTTGCCGCCGTGGCCGAGACTGTACAGGTCGGCCGACAGCAGCTGCAGCCGGCGGAAACGCCGGTCGACCTTGCTGGGCGCGGTACGGAAGTACAGCCACGACACCCCGAGCATGAACAGCGAACCGAGGATGAAACCGAGCAGCGGCGAGATGAAGATGAACGCGACGGTCTTCAGCAGCCCGTCGATGTTCAGCGAGCTCCAGCCCGACTTCGCGAGCGCCGCGCCGACGAGGCCGCCGATCAGCGCGTGCGACGAGCTCGACGGAATCCCGTAGTACCAGGTGATCACGTTCCAGCCGATCGCGCCGACCAGCGCGCCGAAGATGACGTAGTGGTCGACGATCTCGGGATCGATCGTGCCTCTACCGACGGTCTGCGCGACTTTCAGGTGGAAGATGAAATACGCGATCACGTTGAACGCGGCCGCGAACACGACGGCCTGCCGGGGTTTCAGCACCCCGGTCGACACGACGGTGGCGATCGAGTTCGCCGCGTCGTGAAAGCCGTTCATGAAGTCGAATACGAGCGCGACGAGCACCAGCGTCGCGACCATCCACAGGGCGAGTTGGATCGAATGCATCTTCTTCAGTCACTCACGCGTTTTCCAGCATGATGCCTTCGACGATGTTCGCTACATCCTCGAATTTGTCGGTGATGCGTTCGAGCAGGTCGTACACGCCCTTCAGCTTGATCAGTGTCTTCACGTCGATATCGTCGCGAAAGAGTTTCGATATCGCCGCGCGCAGCACGCGGTCGGCGCGGGTTTCGAGCGCATCGATTTCTTCGCATGCCTTGAGGATCCGCGGCGATTGCTTCAGGTCGTACAGGTGGTTGATCGCCAGTTGCGCCTGCATTGCCGACTGCACGACGATGTCCGCGAGTTCACTCGCTTCCGCGGTGACGGACTTCAGGTCGTAGACCACGACGGTGGTCGCGACGTCCTCCATCAGGTCGAGGATGTCGTCCATCGTCGTGATCAGCTTGTGGATCTCGTCGCGATCGAGCGGCGTGATGAACGTCTTGTGCAGCAGGTCGATCGCCTCGTGTGCGAGCGTGTCGCCGGTGCGTTCGGCGGTCTGCACGTTGGCCATGCCCGATTCGGCGTCGTCGAGATTGTCGAGCAGCATCTGAAGCTCGCAGGCGGCTGACACGATGTGCTGCGCATGCGTATCGAAGAGATCGAAAAACCGGTTCTCGACCGGGAGGAAGCGTCCAAGCATGGTGTCTCCGGGGGAAAGTCGGGCGGGAGGCGTCGGGTCAGGCCGCGCAAGGGTGGCCCAGCGTGCTGTTGCCGAACGCGACGTGTCTTTGCTCGGCAAGGGCCCGCAGGTCCAGCGGCCGCCGGTGGACGATCGTGCTGGCGTATCCCGCCGACAGGTCGGGATTGACGAAATACATCAGCGACGTGCGCCGCACGCGCGCGCGCGGCCGCTCGACGGCGTGCTGCATTGCCGGCACTTCGCCGTCGGTCAGCGCCTCGAGGAGCGAGCCGGCCAGCACGATCATTTCGTCCGGCCGCGGCAGCGCGGAAACCGGCGATGAATCGGGCAGCAGCACCAGGCCGGGGGCGGCCGGCCGGATGAACGACAGCAAGTGGCCGTCCTCGTGCGGATCCTGCAGGTACGCACGGTCCTGGCTGCAATGGTGTGGCTCGTATGCGCAGAACTGCAGGTAGGAGCTGTGCCGGACCGGCGGCTGCGCGGTGCCGCCGAGGTTTTCGCATACCGCATCGAGCAGGTCCTGCGCGATCGCGTTGATGCAGGCTTCGTATGCGGCCAGCTCGCGATAGAACGCGGACTTGGTCAGCGCATAGCCGTGATGCGCATCGCGGCGCGCAACCCAGTAGCAGAACCGGTCGCACAGATCGGGCCGCTCGGGCGTACGCGAGTATTCGAGGCCGAACGGCAGGAATCCGTCGGTATGCTCAGGAAACGAGAATGCATGTTTTTGCCGCCGATCCAGTTGGTCGTAGGCGGCCGCGATCCGGTCGGAATGCAGATGCAGCGCGTACGGCATCCTGAAGTAGACGTAGCTGTCACGGATCAAGCGGCTGGCATGGAGTTTCATCGTGGGTTGCATGGTGTTCTCCCGGTACATCGGACATGGAGTGAGTCGTGCGGGTCCGGCCGGCGGCGATTGCGAAAGACGGGCTTCGCGGCCTTGCCGGAACATGGAGATGACGCGCGGCGCGGGCGAGCCGGACCGTGTCATCGCGAAGTGCGTGACGGCAGCGAGGCGGATTGCCGCAGAGGCCAGGGAGGGCCGCGACGCGGGAAGGCGTCGTACCGGTTGTGGTGAACGGGCCGCGGTTGCGCGGCCGGGTGGGCGAGAAAGGCGAGTCGTGTCATGCGTGCTCCTGGCGCCGGACTGCACACGGCGGGAGCGTCATGACGTCAGCGACGGACGAACGCTTCCCGCCGCGCCGCGTCGGGCGCGATCGGCTGATGAAGGGCTGGGAGTCGGGTGCGTGCCGGCATGGCGTGCGAACGCGCGCCGGCGCTGCTTAATCGGCTACTGTCGTCGTCCATTTCGAACTCCTGTCTATCGAGGCGACGCACGCGTGCAACGGCCGCGCATGCACGAGCATGCGGCCGGACACACGCGCGCGACGCGGGTCACGCACGGACGCCGCTCGAGCGTCGAGCGGCAACTGAATTGTCGAGTACGGGATTTTCGGATCGACGGTACGCCGATCCTGAAAGACACCGCATCCTGCTATCCCGGGATGCGGCAGAAGACAAGGCTCTGCGAAGCTTCCTCAGGCGGCAGTCAGGTTGGTCCAGGACCAACTACAACTCGCATCGGTAGGCACAGACGCCTCCATGAATTGAAACGAGTGCGATGGTAAGAGGGAACCGCGCGGCGCGTCAATCGAAAACTTCGCACGCGTTTCGCGCGGTTTCCACCGCCCGGGCCGGCTTCGGGCATCAAGCCGGTGCGACAATGACGGCCGTGCCGTAGCAGATCACTTCGGTCACGCCCGAACCGATTTCGGTCGAGTCGTAGCGCATTGCGACGATCGCATTCGCGCCGAGCTTGCGTGCATCGGCGAGCATCTTGTCGAAGGCCTGCTGGCGCGCCTTCTCGCACAGCGACGTATAAAGCGTGATGTTGCCGCCGAAGATCGTCTGCAGCGAGGCGCCGAACGAGCCGACGATCGAGCGCGAGCGCACGATGATGCCTTGTGCGACACCGAGCGAGCGAACCGTCGTATGGCCGGGCAGGTCGAATGCAGTCGTGACGCGGGCGGGCGGCAGGTCGTCGTAGGAGCGGGTGGATTCGGTCATGGCGGAAGTGTGTCGCGGAGTGGACGAATGACGATTCTAGCCGCACGCGCGGGCATGAACGGCAACCCGAACGGGAGGTGGACAGTGTTTAACGAATGTATCGATGCGTTCTGGCAGCAGAAATTTTCAGGAAACCGGCGCATTTACGAGGGTGACGATCTGCAGATTGCCGTCAGCGCCGAACTGGACGACGAGCAGGGCATGATTCTCGTACCGACCGACGGGAGAAGCCGGATCGTCGTGCAGGGCGAGGTTGCGCGGAGGCTGCGCCTGAACGAAACGAACGCATGGTCGATGACCGCGTTCCTCGACCGGCTGTCGGCATCCGGCGGCGAACTGTGCGGTGCGGACCATCTCTTCTACTATCCGGCGTCGGTGTTGGCCGACCTGTCGGCGCACGTGTTGCCCGAGCGGGTCCGGTTGCTGACGGCAACGGATCGCGCGGCGTTCGAGGCATTCCGCGCCGCGATGCCGGAGGACGATTTCGATACGGCGAGCGTCGAACTCGGCCATTGGCGCGTCTTCGGCGCGTTCGAGCAGGATCGGCTGGTCTGCGCGGGCAGCGTGTACGCGTGGTGGGAATCCTGTCTGGCCGACATGGGCGTACTGACGCTACCCGAATTCCGGGGACGCGGCCACGCGCGCGGGGTCGTTCACGCAATGAGCATGGCAGCCCTGGGTGACAGGCTCGAACCGCAGTACCGGTGCCAGCTGGACAATCCGGCTTCCGCAGCGGTCGCGCTCGCATTGGGCATGTGTCTGTACGGGACGCTGGACGAGATCGTCTGAGCGCAGGAAGGCGTCGGGAAGGAAGCGTGCGCGGGCCTCGCGTACACGCTTCCTTCATTCTCGGGCGTCAGGGCTTCGCAGCTGTCCCGCCATTGCCGCCGAGATCAACCGCATAGGCCAGCGCCAGCTTGCCGAATTTCAGCGCGTGGTTCGCCTGCCGGTCCGAATTCTCCAGCGTGTCGTTCACCGTATGGATGTACGGGCTGTCGTTCTGGTCGGCCTCGAACGGGAACGACGCCGGATACCCCTGCGCATTCCACGACGCGTGATCCGAGCACGCATACCCGCACTGCGACGTGCCGATCGCGAGCTCCGGCAGGTAGGTCTTCGCCAGGTTCGTCACGTAGGTGTTCTGCGCCGCGTTCGTGTAGTCGGTGATCAGGTAGATATCCTTCGGATCGCCCTTGTAGTTCGTCATGTCGAGCTGCAGCACGCCGACCACGTTCGCATTCTGCATGCGGAACTGCTTCGCGATCGCCTTCGAGCCGAGCAGGCCGGCTTCCTCGGCCGCATACCCGACGAACTTGATCGTCCGCTTCGGCCGGTAGTTGTTCGCGAGCAGCACGCGCAGCGCTTCGGTGAGGCTGGCGATGCCCGACGCATCGTCGTCCGCGCCGGGCGAACGCGTGTTCTCCGTCGTGCGGCCGACGGTCGAATCGAGATGGCCGCCGAGCACGACGGTGCCCGCCGCCGGATCGCTGCCGCGGATCGTCAGGATCACGGATTTCTGCGGAAAACCGGTATGCGTGAACTGTTCGACGGTGATGTCGGCACGCGAGCCGGCCAGCTGTTTCCACTGGAGCGCGAGCCAGTCCGATGCGGCGACGCCGTGTGACGTCGTGTAGTACCGGTTCGTGAAGCCGGACAGCGACGTGATCGTGCCGACGATGTTGCTGGCCTGCAGCTGCTGGATCCAGGTGCCGATCTGCGGCGCGTTCGATATCTTGTACGCGGGGGCTGCGGCCTGCTTGGCCAGCGTGGCCGGCAAGGGCTGCAGCGCCTGCCGCGCTTCGTCGAACGAGTCGTGCACGACGTAGCCGGGCCCGTGGCCGCGCGTATGGTGGACGGCGTGTGCCAGCTCGCCCAGCCGTGAATCGTCGATCTCGACGACGTGAACGGTTTCGCGGCGCGCGGCGCCGTCGGCCGTCTTGCCGGCGTCGACGGTCGTGCTGTACTGCGCGGTGGCGCTTGCGTCGATGCGTTGAAGCTGGCGGAACGCGGTGTCGCCGAGCGTGATCCAGACAGGTGTCGCGTGCGCGGCGGCGGTCAGTAGCATGCCGCCCAGTGCGGCGCTCAGGCGGGTCAGTGTCAGAGTAGGCATGTTCGATCTCGTGAGGATGGCGATGTCGATGAAGGGAGCGCGCCGCAGGTCGTGCGACGCGCCCCCGCCTGCTGCGGGGAACTACGACTTCTGCGGGACGGTCACGCCGTACGTGCAGCTCTTGTTGTACGCGTTGCCGATCGCGGTGAGTTGCGCGCTGCTGTAGCCGAGCGCGGATGCGGCCGTCAGGACGGCCTGCGCGGCGGCCTTCTGGTTGGTCGAGCTGTTGGTCATCGACAGCCCCTTCAGGAACGCCTTGTCCATCGCCTGCGCGCCGATCGCGTCGCGCGCGACGAGGTTGCACGACGCCCAGTACTGGCCGGCCGTGTGGATTTCCGCCCCGCGTGCCTGCGCATAGGTACGCCCGACGTTCCAGTTGGTCACGCGGCCGCCCCAGAACTCGTTGTGGCCGTCCCAGTTGTAGACCCAGTGGTACTGCGCGTCCGACGGGCTCCACTGGTTGAAGTCGCGGCTGTAAGCGGCGGCGAGATAGTCGCCGGTGCCTTCGGACAGCCCTTCCTGCTGCGACAGGCCGCCGTTCGTCACCCAGTCGTGGATGCCGTGGCCAAGCTCGTGGATCACGACGTCCGCATCTTCCGCGTCGTCGACGCCGCCCTGGCCGAAGGTCAGCCGGCCGCTGCTCGACGAGTACGACGAGTTGTCGTCGCCCGATTCCCCGTGCGGGTCGTACTGCACGCCGCCCGTGTACTGATAAGGCAGCGCCTTGATGCCGAGCGTCTGGTTCACGTAACGCAGGAACGTGTCGATGTGGTAGTACGCGTTCACGGCCTCGAAATACAGGTTGCCGCGCGTGAACTCGAACGCAGGCGTCGACTGCGTGGGACAGGCCTTGTCGAGCGGTGCATCGAAATCGACGCACGCCGCGTACGGGCCGGTCAGCGTGTAGCGCGAGCCCGACTGCGCGAGATCCTTGAGCGTGACGCGCACGCGCGCGGCCGTGAGCTGCGTCGAATCGGCGTCGTTGTTGTCCTTGTAGCCCGTGCTGCCGTAGCTGCTCTTCGTCGGCGAAAGCGGATCGGGCCGGAACACGAAGCCGGTGCCGTCGGTCGCATAGAACGCCTTGTCCTCGGCGCGCAGCACTTCGCCGCTGCCCGAGTCGATCAGCAATTCCCAGTCGCCCTTCGGGCCGTCCTGCGGGCGGCCGCGCACCTTCCACGCGGTGTGCGTGCCGGTCTTGTCGACGAACGCGACGAGCTGCGCGTCGAGATTCGTGAAACCGCTGACGCCGAGATACGCGCGGGCGCGGTCGAGCGCCTGCTGCTGGTCGACGGCCTGCGACTTGCGCGTTGTCGCGACCACGCCGTTGACCGTGTTGCTCGCGACGTACAGGATGCGGCCGTCCTTCGCGACCGTCACCGCGATCTCGCTGCCGTACACGGGCAGTCCGGCGGCTTGCTGCTGCAGGCGCACGACGGTGAAGTCCGCGTCGTTGCGCTCCGACGTGACGACGAGACTCGCGAGTGCGGCCGAATCGAGCCCGAGCTGTGTCGCCTGCGATGCGACGAAGTCGCGTGCAGTGGCGGCGGGCGTCGTGGCTGCTTTCTTGACGCGATAGGCCGGGTTGTACAGCGTGACGGCGACGCCGTCTGCGCGGAACTGCCCGCCGGCCGTATCGGATTTCGCGGCCGGCGGCGCGACGCCGCGCGTCAGGCTTTCGCGCAGGCTCACTGCCTGCGGATTCGAGACTTTCGTATCGGCCAGGGTGCCGCCGACGATGCCGAAACCGAGCGCGAGACCCAGGGCGAGCGGCAGTGCTTTGCGTGATGTCTGCATACGTGATCCTCATCTCAACGGTTGGACACGCCCGCGCGCTTGTGGCGGGCAGGCACGACACGGCCCGCGCGCCGGTTCGATGGAACCGGTGCGGCGAAGCGGTGTTGGGAGTGTCGACTGACTAAGGAACCCTAAATGTCAGGTCGAAAAGAAACGGGCGGAAGAGGCGAATGAGAAGCGAACGGCAGGCAGGTGCGGCGACGGCGAATCGAGCATCGTCATGTCATACCCCTCGGATCGATATTGATATCGGTGGCAGCCTGCGTGGCGCGACGTGCGTCGAGCCTGCGGATCGTCTCGTTAGGCAGCCTATCTAATTTCAACTTATGTTACAGAATATTTTCAGCGACATTCCAAATTATTTTCGATGATCGCTTCGGTCGGCCGATCAATCGCCGGCATTGTTCAGCGAACGACGGGAAACGCTGCCGGAACGCGTAATACCGCGCAGGATTGTGATTAAAACGCGCGACGATCAGCGCGTCGCACGCCGGTCGCTGCGCGGGCTGACGCCGAAGCGTGCGCGATAGGTGCGCGAGAAATGCGACGGCGATTCGAATCCGCACGCGACGCACACCGACGTGATGCTCATGTCGGTCTGCTGCAGCAGCTCGCGTGCGCGATCGAGGCGCAGGTTCAGGTAGAAGTGCGTCGGCGTGTCGTTCAGCGTCGCGCTGAACAGCCGTTCGAGCTGACGCCGCGTGATCGACACATCCTGCGCGAGCGCGTCGGAGCCGAGCGGGTTCTCCATGTGCTGCTGCATCGTGCCGATCACCTGGATCAGCTTGCGGTTGTGCACGCCGTAGCGCGCGGCGATCTCGAGCCGCTGGCTGTCCGAACGCTGCCGGATGCGGCTGACGACGAACTGCTCGGAGATGGCCGCCGCGAGATCGGCGCCGTGCCGTCGGCCGATCAGGTCGAGCATCATGTCGATCGACGCAGTGCCGCCCGCGCACGTGATGCGCCGGTCGTCGATCTCGAACAGCTCCTGCGTCGCGTTGAGGCCCGGATAGCGCTCGCGGAACGCGGCCAGCGCTTCCCAGTGCAGCGTGAGCGGTTGCGACGCGTCGAACAGCCCGGCTTCCGCGAGCACGAAGCTGCCCGTATCGATGCCGCCGAGCGTTGCACCATGCCGGTGCTGGCGGCGCAGCCAGTCGGCGAGCGGGCGCGTGTAGCACACGAGCGGATCGAAGCCCGCGACGACGAACACCGTGTCGACCTGCTCGACGTCCGCGCACGCGGCTTCGGCAGCCACCGGAATGCCGTTGCTCGCGGCGACGGGTGCGCCGTCGGCGCTGATCACGTGCCAGCGATACAGCTCGGTGCGGAAGCGGTTCGCGACGCGCAGCGGTTCGACCGCCGACATGAAGCCGAGCGCGGAGAAACCGGGCAGCAACAGGAAGTGGAAATCCTCGGGCATCGGGGCAGGGGATCGAATCCGGTGGTCGTCACGCATCGCACGGGGCTACGCTCGGGCGGGCTGGCGCCGCGCCGGTTCGCACGCGCCGAACGGTCAGCGGGAGATTATCGCGGGTTTTGCGCGCGTCAGCGCGTTTTTGCGCTGCGCACGGAACGGCGCGCGGTGGTCGACGGCAGTTCGCCGAATTGCGCCTTGTATGCGTTCGCGAAATGGCCGAGGTGGATGAAGCCCCAGCGTGCGGCTGCATCGCTGATCGGCAAATCGGCCTGCCGCGTGTCGAGCAGCATCCGCCGCACCTGCGACAGGCGCAGCGAGCGCACGTAGTGCAGCGGGCTTGTCTGCACGACCGACTGGAAGCTGTTCTGCATCGTGCGCCGGCTCACGCGCAACTGCGCGCACAGGCTCAGCACGTCGACCGGCGCTTCCGGATGCTCGATCACGTAGTCGTGCACTCGGCGCACGATATCGGCACGGCACGCGTGCGTGAGCCGGTTCGACGCCTCGGGTATCCGGTACGTGAGGAGATCGACGAGCACGTTGCCGACTTCGCCGCGCAGTTCGCGCTGCACGCGTGCATCACTGTAGGTATCGGGCGACGACAGCACGCGTTCGAGCTGCGTCGCGATCTGCACGCTCGCGCGCATCAGCACGGCCGTCGGCATGTCGACGACGCCGCGCCGCAGCGTCGTTTCGTCGAGCCGCACATCGGCCGCATCCTCGACCTGCTGCAGCAGGTCGGCATCGACGACGACGCCGATCAGCGACATGTCGTCGGGCGAATGCAGTTCGAACGGTGCGCCGCCGCGCGCCATCACCATCGTGCCGCGCTCGATACGCGCGCCGCCGAACGCGAACGCGCCCGAGCCGGTGAGCGGCATGCCGAACACCGTATGGCCGGGCGGCAGCCGGCCGCGCTGGATGATGCGCACGTTCGCGGCTTCCTGGAACAGCTGCAGGCCGTCGAGCACCGCGTGCTTGACCGCGCTGCGGTACGAACCCGGACCGATCTGGTCGTAGCGCTGATTCCAGCCGCGCAGCGCCTCGGCATGCCGGTCCGCGTCGTCGAACATCTCGTGAAACACGAACACAGCGCCTCCGGGGGTGTCGAGCAGGACCGCGAAAGATTAAACCGACCAAGCGGTCGGCGCAATAAGGGGGAGCGCTATTCCGCGCGCATTCTTCAGAGGGTCGGAAGGCGCGTGGCCACGAGGCTTTCACGCGCATTTCCAATATCCCGAATCGGCACGCTCGCGTTGCCGGTCCTGGTGCTGACCGCATTTATTGTCGAACTACAGTCGCCCCACATAACGTGAATCCCCAACTGGAGGCGACATGAGGACAAGGCGACGAACCGCGGCGCTCGCGGCGACGCTGGCGTTCGCGGCGGCGTGGGCCGGCAGCGCGAATGCGACGGAACAGCCCGAGGAACTGGTCGTGCAGAAGATGCCGCCGTGGCATCCGCACGAGGTCTATATCGTCGACATCTCGATGCCGTCGATGACCGACGGGCGCATCTATGTGTACGACGCCGACGCGAAGAAGCTGCTCGGCCAGATCGACGGCGGCTTCGGCCCCGGTCTTGCGATCTCGCCCGACCACAAAACAAGCTTCGTCGCGACGACCTACTTCTCGCGCGGCTCGCACGGCACGCGTACCGACGTCGTCGAGATGACCGACAACACGACGCTCGATCACACGGGCGAGATCGTGATTCCGGCGAAGCACGCGCAGCATGTGCCGTCGCCGTACAACACCGCGTTCAGCGCCGACGGCAAGCGGCTGTACGTTGCGAACATCACGCCGGCCGCGTCGATGACGGTGATCGACGCGGTATCGAAGAAAGTGCTGTCGGAGATCGACACGGCCGCCTGCGTGCTCGCGTATCCGTCGGGCAACGATCGCGTCACCGCGCTGTGCGAAAGCGGCAAGGCGCTGACCGTCACGCTCGACGCGAACGGCAAGGAAACGAAACGCACGATGTCGGACGCGTTCATCGACGTCGACAAGGATCCGGCTTTCGTGAACGCATCGCGATACAAGGGCGACTATCTGTTCACGACCTACGGCGGCAACGTGCGCAGCGCCGATTTCAGCGGCGACAAGCCGGCGTTCGGCAAGCCGTGGTCGCTGCTGACGGATGCCGAACGCGCCGAAGGCTGGCGCCCCGGCGGCATGCAGCAGACGGCCGTGCAGGCGAAGCAGAACCGCTACTACGTGCTGATGCACAAGGGCACCGACGGTTCTCACAAAGACCCCGGCACGCAGGTGTGGGTGTACGACCTGAAGTCGAAGCAACGCGTCGCGCGCTGGGATCTCGCGCAGCAGAAGGTCGATCCGCTCGTGTCGATCCAGGTCAGCGAGGACGACAAGCCGCTGTTCTACGGGCTGACGGCGACATCCGACCTCGTCGTGATGGATGCGCGCACCGGCAAGCTGCAGAACGTCGAGAAGCAGATCGGCAATACGTCGTCGCTGCTCGTCAACCCGTGAGGCCGCGATGACCCTCGATCCCGTTCTCGCCACCAGTGCGCAGGCCGGCGCGGCCGCCGTCGTGCTGCTCGGCGCCTTCGCGAAAATGCGCCGTCCCGCTGCCTTCCGGCAGGCGCTCGCCGGCTACCGGCTGCTGCCCGATGCGCTGACCGCGCCCGTCGCGTTCGCGATTCCGCTCGCGGAAGCGCTCGGCGCCGCCGCGCTGCTGTTTCCCGATACGCGCATGGCCGGTGCGGCCGGCCTGATCGCGCTGCTGTTGACCTTCGCGGCCGGGCTCGCGATCAACCTGCTGCGCGGCCATACCGACATCGATTGCGGCTGTTCCGGCTTCACCGCCGCGCGCACGGACGCGCCGCGCGGCATCGGCTGGCTGCATGTCGGCCGCGTGCTGCTGCTCGTCGTGCTGGCCGCCACCGCGTTCGTCGAACCGGGCACGCGCGCCGTCGTGTGGTTCGACTACCTGACATTGTTCTTCTCCGTGCTGCTGATCGTCTGCGCGCTGCTCACCGTCGACGTGCTGCTCGCCAACGTACCGCGCCTTTCCCACCTGAGGAATTCATGATGCAAACCGCTCTCACCGTTTCCACCGCCCTGCTGTGGGTGGCCGTCCTCGCGCTCGGCGCGATCTGCCTCGCGCTGGTGCGCCAGATCGGCATCCTGTACGAACGCATCATGCCGGCCGGCGCGCTGATGATCGACAAGGGGCCGGCGGTCGGCGCGATCGCGCCGACGTTCGAACTGACCGACATCCGCGGCTCGCAGGTGAAGGTCGGCGGCATCGACGCATCGGGCAAGGCGACGCTGCTGTTCTTCCTGTCGTCGACCTGCCCGGTCTGCAAGAAGCTGCTGCCGCTGCTGCCGTCGCTGCAGGCAAGCGAATCGACGCCGGTGAACATCGTGCTCGCAAGCGACGGCGATGTCGACGAACACGCGCGCTTCGCGCAGAAGCACGACCTCGGGCGCTTCCCGTACGTGCTGTCGCAGGAGCTCGGCCTCGCGTACCAGATCGGCAAGCTGCCGTATGCGGTGCTGCTCGACGAAACCGGCACGGTGCGTGCGAAGGGGCTCGTCAATACGCGCGAGCATCTCGAGAGCCTGTTCGAGGCGAAGGAGCGCGGCGTCGCATCGTTGCAGCAGTTCGTGCATGGCGATCACAGCCACGACGCGCACGCGCAGCACGCATGACCGGCCGACCCACTTACAACGTCATGGGAGAACAACGACATGGGCCTGTTTGATTCATGGTTCGAGCGGTCGGCGCGCGGCGTCGCGCAGCACAGTTCGCGGCGCAGCGCGATGGCAAAGCTCGGCAAGGTGCTGGTGGGATCGGCGCTGCTGCCGCTGCTGCCGGTCGATCGCACCGCGTATGCGGCCGACGCCGGAGCCGGTGCGTCCGGTGCTGCATCGGGCGCGAGCGACGACCCGATGAGCTGCGACTACTGGAAGTATTGCGCGATCGACGGCTGGCTTTGCAGTTGCTGCGGCGGCACGTCGAGCAGCTGCCCGCCGGGCACGACGCCTTCGCCGATCACGTGGATCGGCACCTGCCGCAACCCGCACGACGGTTCGGACTACATCGTGTCGTACAACGACTGCTGCGGCAAGACGTCCTGCGGCAAGTGCTTCTGCAACCGCAACGAGCGCGAGAAGCCGCTGTACAAGCTGTCGCTGAACAACGACATCAACTGGTGCATGGCGAACGGTAATTCGAATTACCACTGTTCGGTTTCGGTTCTGCTGGGAGCGGCGAAGCAATGAAAGTGAAGCAAGCAGGAAAGCGGGTCTTTGCATGCATGGCGGCCGCGGCAGCCTTCGCGTTGCCGGGCACGGCCGGCGCGCAGGAAACCGTGCATTACCCGGCCGGGAAAAGCCTGTTCGATGCGCAGTGCGCGGTGTGCCACCAGGCGGGCGGGAAAGGGCAGGACGGCCTTGCGCCGCCGCTGACCGAGTATCCGGGCAAGTATGCGGCGGCCGAGCCGGGGCGCGCGCAACTGGTCGCGACGCTGCTGCACGGGATGTTCGGCGAGATCGAGGTGCACGACAAGCGCTACAACTTCAAGATGCCGTCGTTCGCGAGCGCGACCGACGACGACATCGCGCACGTGCTCAACTACGTCGTGTTCGACCTCAACGCGCAGCACGGTGACGCGAAGCCGTTCACGGCGGCCGATATCCGCGCGGCGCGTGCGAAGCAGATGGACGGCACGGCCGTGCATGCGCAACGCGCGGTGGTGATCAAGGGGCTCGGGCTGTGAACGGCGCCTGCGCGTCCCGTGCGGACGCCTCCGCGCAGGGCACGCGGGGCGCGTCGTCGTGGCTCGTCGGCGTGTCGCGCCGCGTGGCGGCGTGGCTGCTGCTGGCGGGCGCTGCCGCATGCGCGGTCGCACCGCCCGCGCATGCCGACGGTGCGGCCGATGCGACGCTCGCGCGTCAGCACTGGGTGCTCAACTGCATGGGCTGCCATACGGCGACGGGCGGCGGCATCCCCGGCAAGGTGCCGCCGCTCGCGAATTCGCTCGGCTATTTCACGCACCTGCCGGCCGGGCGCGAGTATGTGATGCGCGTGCCCGGCGCATCGAACTCGGCGCTGTCCGACCAGGATCTGGCCGACGTGCTCAACTGGGTGCTCACGACGATGAACCGCGATGCGCTGCCGCGCGGCTTCAAGCCCTACACGGCCGCCGAAGTCGCCGCGCATCGCCGTCCCGCTTTTGCCGACGTCGCGACCGTGCGCGCGGGCCTGGTCCGCGCGTTGCAGGCACGCGGGATCGACGGCGTCACGGATCGCTACTGACCGACTCATTCAAACAATCAAGGAGACGTGGACATGGAGACGAACGAAACCTTTGCGTTGCTCGACGCGACGCGCGCGTTCCTCGCGAAGCCGAAGAAGATGCTGATCGGTGCCGAGTGGAGCGATGCCGTGTCGGGCCGCCAGCTCGACGTCGTGAACCCGGCCGACGGCGCCGTGATCGCGCGTGTGCCCGAAGCGGACGAACGCGACGTGCAGCAGGCGGTCGCCGCGGCGCGGCGTGCATTCGATTCAGGCCCGTGGCGTACCGCGAAGACCACCGATCGCGAGCGCCTGCTGCTCGTGCTCGCCGACCTGATCGAAGCGAACGCGCGCGAGCTCGCCGAAATCGAATCGCTCGACAACGGCAAGCCGGTCATGGTCGCGCAGGGGCTCGACGTCGCGATGGCCGCGCAATGCTTTCGCTACATGGCCGGCTGGGCGACGAAGATCGAAGGCAGCGTGATCGACGCCGGCATGCCGTACATCCCGGACAGCGAGATCTTCACCTATACGCGCAAGGAACCCGTCGGCGTGGTCGGCGCGATCATCCCGTGGAATTTCCCGCTGCTGATGGCGGCGTGGAAGATTGCGCCGGCGCTCGCAACCGGTTGCACCGTCGTGCTGAAGCCTGCCGAAGATACGCCGCTGAGCGCACTGCGACTGTGCGAACTGATCCAGGCAGCCGGGTTCCCGGACGGCGTCGTCAATATTGTCACCGGTTACGGCCACACGGCCGGCGCGGCATTGTCGCGCGATCCTCGCATCGACAAGATCGCATTCACGGGTTCGACGCAGACGGGCAAGACGATCGGCCACGCGGCGCTCGACAACATGACGCGGATGTCGCTCGAACTCGGCGGCAAGTCGCCGGTGATCGTGCTGCCCGACGTCGATCCCGACAAGGCCGCGCTGGGCGTCGCGAATGCGATCTTCTTCAACCAGGGGCAGGTGTGTACGGCCGGTTCGCGTGCGTATATTCATTCGAAGGTGTTCGACGGCGTGATCGAGCGCGTCGCGAAGATCGCCGCGAGCCTGAAGATCGGCCCGGGGATGGACCCGTCGACGCAGATCGGCCCGCTCGTCTCGGCGAAGCAGCGCGAGCGCGTGTGCAGCTATATCGACTCGGGGTTCGGCGAAGGGGCGCGCGCGGCGGCGGGCGGCCGTGCGATCGACGGCCCCGGCTTCTTCGTCGAACCGACCGTGCTGGTCGATACGACGCAGGCGATGCGCGTCGTGCGCGAGGAGATCTTCGGGCCGGTGCTCGTCGCGATGCCGTTCGACGATCTCGACACGGCCGTGCAGCTCGCGAACGACACGCCGTATGGCCTCGGCGCGAGCATCTGGTCGAACGACCTGTCGGCGATCCACAAGCTGATTCCGCGTATCGCGGCCGGCACCGTCTGGGTCAACTGCCATTCGCTGCTCGACAACGCACTGCCGTTCGGCGGGATGAAGCAGTCGGGCTTCGGCCGCGAACTCGGCCGCGCGGTGATCGACCAGTACACGGAAAGCAAGTCGGTGATGATGAACTACGCGTAAGCGTAGCGGCGAGCGCGTGCGTGGCCGGTTATCGGCCGCGCACGCGAGCCGACAGCAACGCGCTTCAAGCGCGGATCAGCACGACCCCGAGGATCAGGCACGCTGCGCCGGCAATGCGGACCGGGCTGGCCGAATGCTGCTCGATACCCAGCACGCCGAAGTGGTCGAACGCGAGTGCGCCGGTCATCTGCCCGACGACGATCAGCGCGAGCGTCGTGGCCGCGCCCAGTCGCGGCACCATCAAGATCGCGACGCCGACGAACACCGCACCGAAGAATCCGCCCGTCCAGCTGAACCACGATCCTGCGCCGGAAACGGTGCCGCTCAAGCGCGGATGCGGCGACAGCAGCGCGACGGCCAGCATCGCGGCCAGGCCGACGAGGTAGCTGACCGACCCGGCCCACCACGGCGAGCCGATCTGCGCGCGGAGGTTTGCGTTGAGCACCTGCTGCAAGGCGACGCTGATGCCGGCCGCCACGACCAGCAGATAGGACAGGAGGGTAGTCACGTCGATGAGCGCTCCGACAGGATGGCCGGAACGGTGATTCCGGCACGGCAGGCTTTCATTCTGCGGAGCGCACCGGTATAACGCAAATATCGAATCTGGCACTCATCCATCTCGTTTCGGCATGCCATCACTCCGGCAAATCCAGTATTTCCTGACCGTGGCGGATCTCGGCGGCTTCACGCCGGCCGCGGGCGCGCTCCATGTCGCGCAGTCGGCGCTCAGCCGGCAGATCGGCCAGCTCGAGGACGAACTGGGTTTCGTGCTGTTCGACCGGGAGCCGCGAGGCGTCCGGCTCACGCCGGCCGGCGCGATCTATCGTGAACGCGTGGCATCGATCCCGGCGACGCTGACGGCTGCGGCCGAAGAGGGCTCGCAGTTGTCGCGCGGGGAAGCCGGCGTGCTGCGGCTGCTGCATTCCAGCACCGTTCCGGCCAGCAGCCTGATGCCGGATCTCGACCGTTTCATGAGCGACTGCCCGGGCGCCCGGGTCGATCTCGACCGTGCGTCGTCCGAGGATCAGGTGACGGAAATCGCGAACGGCCGTGCCGATATCGGGATCGTCCGCTTGCCGGTGCTGCGGCGCGATGCGCGTGTCCGTTTCGTCGAACTGGCCGCCGAGCGCCTGTGCGTGGCGGTGCCTGTCGATCATCCGCTCGCGGGCCGCAAGCGCGTCGCGGTATCGACGTTGCGGCGGGAACCGTTCGTGTCGGCCGTGTATCGGGAGCGCGGCGGGCTGGCGCGCGTCGTGACCGATCTGTGCCTGAAGCGCGGGTTCGTACCGGCGGCCGCGCGGATCGTGTCGCCGAAGACGTCGATGCTGAATCTCGTCGCGGCCGGGCGCGGCGTGGCGATCGTGCCGGAGCGGATGGCGAGTCTCGGGATCGACGGCGTCGTGTTCGTGCCGATGTCGGATGAAGACGCGCAGTCGGTGTGCGCGCTGGTGCTGCCGGCGGAGCCGACGGTGCTGGCGGAGGCGTTTGCGCGCATCGTGGCGCCGGATCGCTGACGTTGAGCGCGCGGACTGCATGATGCCGGAACAGGCGCACGACCCGCGAGGCGCGCGTGATTTCGAGGATCGGGGGCAGGTGCCTGTTCAATTGACGCCAGATGCAACAGCATCGACCGCGCTGGCGGGCTCCTTCCGATACACCTTCATCGGGCCCGCCTGCGCTGGATCGTCGATCGGGTACGACGGGCCAGCCGCGAGGATATGCCGGCCGCGCGCGTTACCGAGGTCGACAACGGTCAGACGCAATGAAGCCCGGTATCGCTCGATGCAAGCGCGTCGATGCTGACCGGCACGCGCGGCGCGAGCGCGCACATCAGTTCATAGCCGATCGTTTTCGATGGCTCGGCGACGGCGTCCACGCCGAGCTGCGTTCCCCATAGCTCCACGGGCGAGTCGACGCCCGCCGTCGGGCAGGGCGTGAGGTCGACGGTGAGCATGTCCATCGACACACGTCCGACGATGCGTGTGCGCACGCCATCGACCAGCACCGGCGTTCCTTCCGGCGCATGACGCGGATAGCCATCGGCGTAGCCGCATGCGACGACGCCGATCCTCATCGCACGCGGTGCGGTGAAGATGCTGCCATAGCCGGTCGACTCGCCGGCTTCGAGTGCTTGTACGCCAATGATGCGGCTCGCCAGTGTCATCGCGGCGCGCAGCGGGAAACCTTCGGTATCGCGAGCGCGGCCCGTCGGCGAAGCGCCATAGAGAATCGTGCCGGGCCGCACCCAGTCACGGTGCGCGCGCGGATGCCACAACACGGCGGCGGAATTCGACAGCGACCGCGTGCCTGGCAGATCGCGCGTGGCATCGTCGAAGGTGTCGATCTGCCGGTCGACGCTTCCGTCGTCTGCATTCGCGAAGTGGCTCATGAGGCCGATCGAGCCGGTCGCGTGGATGTCCGACGCGCGCTGCCATGCACGCCGGTATTCGCCGGGCCGGAAGCCGAGCCGGTTCATGCCCGAGTTCATTTTCAGCTGGATGTCGATGCGCTCGCGTGGCCTCGCCGCGTTCAGCAGCGCGAGTTGTTCGTCGCAGTGAACCGTCACGGTCAGCCGATGGCGGTCCGCGATCTCGATATCACCGGGTTCGAAAATGCCTTCGAGCAGCAGAATCGGCTTGGCCCAGCCCCGTTCGCGTACCCGCACGGCCTCGTCGAGATCCAGCAGCGCGATGCCGTCGGCGTCCGAGAGCGCAGGAAGGACGCGTTCGACGCCATGACCGTAGGCGTTGGCCTTGATCACGGCCCAGATGCGCGACGATGCCGCCAGGCGCCTGGCTAGCTGCAGGTTGTGCCGGATGGCATCGAGATGAATGTGTGCGGAAATCGGTCGCGGCATGTGTCCTCCGGTGATAGTGCGCGGCGAGCGCATCGGTCTGAGTGAGCAACGGACTGGCCGACCAACCCGTCGCCAGGTGGACTGTAGGCAGCAAATAGCGTGATGTATATTGATCGATTCTTGGGTAATGCATTAGCGTTTCTGTTCAATTGAATGCCGAGGAGAGTCACGTTGGAAGTCGGACGATTGAGGGCGCTGCTGGAGCTGGCGAGGTGCGGCACGATGGCCGCTGCTGCCGACGCGCTGTTCCTGACGCCGTCGGCGGTGTCGCAGCAGATTGCACAACTGGAAGACGAGGCGGGCGTCGAGCTGACCGAGCGCGTTGGTCGCGGGGTCAGGTTGACGCCCGCCGGGCACGCATTGGCGGGGTATGCCGAACGCGTCATGGTCGTACTGGACGAGGCGCGCTCGGAACTGGCGGAACTGCGACGCGAGATTGCGGGAGCGCTGCGCGTCGCCGCGTTTCCGTCGATCGCATCGGCGGTGCTCCCCGATACGGTCAAGGCATTGCACCGCGCGTATCCGCGTCTCTCGATCGAAATAGCGGAGCTGGAGCCGATCGACGCGGTCGCGGCATTGCGATCCTGGCGGGCGGACATCGCGATGATCGATGATCTTTCGATCGCGACCGGCAATCACCGGGAGAGTGTCGAGATCGTGCCGCTGGCAGAGGATGTGCTGTACGTGGCAGTTGCCACGGATCACCCGTTGAGCAGGAAGTCGTCGCTGGCCATTGGCGATCTCAGGGACGAAACCTGGGCGATCGAATCGACGTGGAGTACGTTCGGCAGCTTCGTCACGGAGTTATGCCGCCGCGCCGGGTTTGAGCCCCGGATCAACGCCCGGTGTCGCGGGTCCGAAATGGTCGAGTCGATGGTGGCGTCCGGCTGTTCGGTGTCGGTCGCCCCGGGGCTCAGGGTGTTGCGCGCGCCGGCGGGCGTTGCATGGATCAAGCTGAAGCCGGAGATTCGTCGCAAGATCTACGTTGCCTATCGCCGCGGCGAGCGCAGCCACCCGACAGTCAAGGCGTTCGTCGACGAAATTGTCCGGACGACGGCGAGACTCCTCGGATAGCCGATCGACCGCCGGCGTCCGGACCGACGTCGATACTCAGACGTTGTACCCCGCGTCGCGCATCAACCGGCGCGATACCTCGCCGCGCTGGCCGTCCGCGTCGAACAGCGCGCGAAGTTTTGCATCTGCGGTGCGGGTGACGCCGCGATGCATGGCCACAATGATTGTGACAAGGGCGACGACGAAGAAAGTGGCAAGGGTCATGTTGCTCCTGACCAATCGGACCGGATGGGTACGTCGTGACGGCCGGTCATGTCCGTCTGCATCGATTCCGATGACGCGCAATGTCCACGCCCCGGGGCGGCGGCCCGCGCCCGCGCGTGATGCGCGCTGACCCATCGAGCATAGGGCCTGCCCGCCGCAGCGGAGACCTGTCGGAAATCTGTCAGCATCGGCGCGGCAGAATCGAAAGACTCGCGCCGCACCCGGGCAATCCCGACGCTCCTCGGAAAACCTCCAAACCCCCACCCATCAAGACACTGGCAAAACCTAGTGGTTTCCACTCATAGTCGCAAATAGTCAAGAACAGGTCGCCGGCGGTCTTCTCGCGGCGAATATGGCTCGTTACTTTTACTCCCACGATGCAGGCCGGCGCACACTCCGCGCACCGGCTGCCGCGAGACCAACCGGGAGGAACCGAACCATGAAGTCGACGAAGATCGCCGCGCTTGTCGCGGCCGTGCTGGCGACAAGCGCGTTCACGAACGCGGCGCTGGCCGAGACCGATGCCGCGACCTGCCGCGCCGTGCGTTTCGCGGATATCGGCTGGACCGACATCACGTCGACCACCGCGCTCGCGTCGACCGTGTTCGAGGCACTCGACTACAAGCCGACCACGACGATCGCGTCGGTGCCGATCTCGTTCGCCGGCCTGAAGAGCAAGCAGCTCGACGTGTCGCTCGGTTACTGGTGGCCGGTGCAGCAGAAGCAGCTCCAGCCGTTCCTCGACAGCAAGTCGATCAACGTCGTCGAACCGCCGAACCTGTCCGGTGCGAAAGCGACGCTCGCGGTGCCGAGCTACGAATACCAGGCCGGCCTGAAGACCTTCGAGGACATCGCGAAACACCGTGCGGAACTCGACGGCAAGATCTACGGGATCGAGCCGGGCAGCAGCGCGAACGCGACGATCCAGAAGATGATCGACACGAACCAGTACGGGCTCGGCGGCTTCAAGCTCGTCGAGTCGAGCGAGGCCGGGATGCTGGTGACGGTCGAGCGCGCGATCCGCGAGAAGAAGTGGGTGGTCTTCCTCGGCTGGGAGCCGCACCCGATGAACATCCAGCTCAGCATGAACTACCTGTCCGGCGGCGACGCGTCGTTCGGGCCGAACTACGGCGAAGCACGCGTGTACACGCTCACCGCGCCCGACTTCATTTCGCGTTGCCCGAATGCGGGCAAGCTCGTCACGAACCTGCGCTTCTCGACGCAGCTGGAGAACCAGCTGATGCAGTCGGTGATGAACAAGACGAAGCCGGCCGACGCCGCGAAGGCCTACCTGAAGAAGAACCCGCAGGTACTCGATCCGTGGCTTGCGGGCGTCAAGACGTTCGACGGCAAGGACGGCCTGCCTGCCGTGAAGGCGTATCTCGGCCTGTGACGGCCCGCGCCACCCCAGCAATGCGACACAACCCGATTCAAGCGAGGCACCCAGCATGAACCATGACGTCATCATCACCTGCGCCGTCACCGGCGCGGGCGACACGGTCGGCAAGCATCCGGCGATTCCGGTCACGCCGAAGGAGATCGCGGCCGCCGCGATCGAGGCCGCGAAGGCTGGCGCGACCGTCGCGCACTGTCATGTGCGCGATCCGCAGACCGGCCGCGGCAGCCGCGACCCGAACCTGTACCGCGAGGTGGTCGACCGCATCCGCTCGGCCGACGTCGACGTGATCATCAACCTGACGGCCGGCATGGGCGGCGATCTCGAGATCGGCCCCGGCGAAGACCCGATGCGCTTCGGCAAGGGCACCGACCTGGTCGGCGGCCTGACGCGCCTTGCGCACGTCGAGGACCTGCTGCCCGAGATCTGCACGCTCGACTGCGGCACGCTGAATTTCGGCGACGGCGACTACATCTACGTGTCGACGCCCGCGCAGTTGCGCGCCGGCGCGAAGCGCATCCAGGAACTCGGCGTGAAGCCGGAACTGGAGATCTTCGACACGGGCCATCTGTGGTTCGCGAAGCAGTTGCTGAAGGAAGGGCTGCTCGACGATCCGCCGCTGTTCCAGCTGTGCCTCGGCATTCCGTGGGGCGCGCCGGCCGATACGGGCACGATGAAGGCGATGGTCGACAACCTGCCGCCGGGCGCGCACTGGGCCGGCTTCGGGATCGGCCGCATGCAGATGCCGATGGTCGCGCAGGCAATGCTGCTCGGCGGCCACGTGCGGGTCGGTCTCGAAGACAACATCTGGCTCGACCGCGGCGTGCATGCGACCAACGGCACGCTCGTCGAGCGCGCCCGCGAGATCGTCGAACGGCTCGGCGGCCGCGTGCTGACGCCGGCCGAAGGCCGCCGCAAGCTCGGTCTGCCGGCGCGCGGCGAGCGTCCGCTCGAACGGCGTGCGATCGCCGAATTCGCGTGAGTTTTTTCGCCGACTGACCTGACACGGCGGCATGCGCACCGGCATCGCCGCCCACCGATTTCCCCTGATTCGAAGGATGCGTTGACATGGCTGTGAAGACCGATATCAAGACGTTTGCCGCCATCGGCACCGGCGTGATCGGCAGCGGGTGGATTTCCCGCGCGCTCGCGCACGGACTCGACGTGGTCGTGTGGGACCCGGCGCCGGGCGCGGAAGAGCGGTTGCGCGCGAACGTCGCGAACGCGTGGCCCGCGCTCGAACGCGTCGGCCTCGCGCCGGGCGCCGATCCCGCGCGGCTGCGCTTCGTCTCGACGATCGAGGCGTGCGTCGCCGATGCCGATTTCATCCAGGAAAGCGCGCCCGAGCGCGAGGCGCTGAAGCTCGAACTGCACGAGCAGATCAGCCGCGCGGCGCAACCCGACGCGATCATTGCGTCGTCGACGTCGGGGCTGCTGCCGACCGATTTCTACGCGCGGGCGACGCATCCGGAGCGTTGCGTGGTCGGCCATCCGTTCAACCCCGTCTACCTGCTGCCGCTCGTCGAAGTGCTCGGCGGCGCGCGGACGTCGCCGGAAGCAGTCGAAGGCGCGATGGAGATCTATCGCAAGCTCGGCATGCGGCCGCTGCACGTGCGCAAGGAGGTGCCGGGCTTCATCGCCGATCGCCTGCTCGAAGCGTTGTGGCGCGAAGCGCTGCACCTGGTCAACGAAGGCGTCGCGACGACCGGCGAGATCGACGATGCGATCCGCTTCGGCGCGGGTATCCGCTGGTCGTTCATGGGCACGTTCCTGACCTACACGCTGGCCGGCGGCGACGCGGGCATGCGACACTTCATGCAGCAGTTCGGCCCGGCGCTCGAACTGCCGTGGACGAAGCTGGTCGCGCCGACGTTGACCGACGCGCTGATCGACAGCGTCGTCGAAGGGACGACCGAGCAGCAGGGCACGCGCAGCATCAAGGAGCTCGAACGCTATCGCGACGAGTGCATCACCGAGGTGCTGAAATCGATCGCCGCGGTGAAGGCGCGGCACGGGATGCGATTCGAGGACTAGACGATGACGGGCGATACCCCGCTGACGATTTACCGCGACGTGGTGCGGCCCGAATGGGTCGACTACAACGGCCACTTGCGCGATGCGTTCTACCTGCTGATCTTCAGCTTCGCGACCGATGCATTGCTGGATCGCATCGGGCTCGACGACACCGCGCGTCGCGAGCGGGGGCGCTCGGTCTATACGCTCGAAGCGCACGTGAACTACCTGCACGAGATCAAGGAAGGCACGCAGGTGCGTGTCGATGCGCGCGTGCTCGCGCACGATGCGAAGCGGCTGCACCTGTATCTCGAACTGTTTGCGCAAGGGCATGACGACGCGGTATCGGCGAGCGAGCAGATGCTGCTGCACGTCGATACGCGTGACGGCGCGAAGTCGGCGCCGTTCGACGACGACGTGGCCGCCCGCGTGGCCGAACTGCATGCGTTGCAGCGCGATTGCGCGGCGCCTGCGTATGCAGGCCGCGTGATCGGGTTGCCGCCGCGCCGCTAACCGCGATCTTCGCTCTTCAATCCTCAATCTTCGCCCGCGGGGTGCGCACGATGCTCGAACCGGAAATCGCGGCGTTCGTCGCAGCCGTTGACGCATGGTATCCGGCCGATGCGGCGGCGCGCTCGGCCGACGAGCAGCGTCGCCTCTACGACCGCTTCGCGGCCGAATGGACGCCGGCCGCGCTGCCGGCCGGCATCGCGCAGCAGGACGCCGTGTGGCACGCGCCGGACGGGCGCGCGATTGCACTGCGGCGCTACACGTCCGTGCACCGCACATCGCGCGGCACGGTGCTGTTTTTTCATGGCGGCGGCTTCGTCGTCGGCTCGCTCGACAGTCACGCGCTGATGACCGCGCAACTGGCAGCCGATACCGGGCTCGACGTGATCGCGGTCGACTACCGGCTTGCGCCAGAACACCGCGCGCCGGCCGCGCTCGAAGATTGCCTCGAAGTCACGCGCGCCGCGCGCGATGCACGCTGGCCGTTCGGTCCATGCGCGCATCCGTTGACGCTCGCGGGCGACAGTGCGGGCGGGATGCTCGCGGCGGCCGTGGCCACCGCGCTGCGCGACGCAGGCGAACGCAACGTTGACGGCATCGCGCTCGTGTATCCGATGCTCGGCTTCGAACCGCAATCGCCGGCACGCGAAACGGAAGCGCACGCGCCGATGCTGACGCTCGACGACGTGCATCGCTATCGCGAACTGTATTGGGACGGTGACTTGTCCGACGTGCTGCAGGGCGGCAACCCGCTGTTGCGCGCGTCGGTGCCGCTTGAGGCGGCGCATTTCGACGGCCTGCCGCCGGTGCTCGCGATCGGCGCGGAACACGATCCGCTGCGCGACGACGCGCGCGTGTACGTCGAACGAATTCGCGCGGCCGGCGGGGTCGCGCATGGCTGGACAGGAGCAGGACTGGTGCACGGCTGCTGGCGCGCGCTCGGGACGAGCCCGCAGGCCGCACGCATGCACCGGAGGGTCGGCGGGTTTTTGCTCGCACCACACGCGTAGCGGGCGTTTCCGGGAGGCAACGATGCAGACAGCGGCGCAACACCGTATCGAGGACTGGCGGACGTTTTCGGCCGACGCGGCCATCGCGGCGGCGACGATCGGCGATGGGGCGGTGGACGTCGAGTGGAGCGATACGCGACGATCGCCGTTCCATTTCGACTGGTTGCGCGACAACTGCGCGTGTGCCGCGTGCGTGCATGCGGTCACGCGCGAACAGGTGTTCGAGATTGCCGATGCGCGCGCCGATTTGTCGGCGCTCACCGTGCATGTCGAAACCGACGGCGCGCTGCATGTGGAATGGAACGACGGGCATCGCAGCGCGTGGTCGCCGGGCTGGCTGCGTGCGCATGCGTACGACGATGCGTCGCGCGCGGAGCGTCTGGCCGCGCATGGGCGGCACGTATGGGCCGGTGACGATGCGACGGCGATCGGCGTGTTCGCGTGGCGCGACGTGATGGAGGACGACGGTGCGCTGCTCGCGTGGCTCGCCGCGTTGCAGCGCACGGGGCTGACGCTCGTCGAAGGCGTGCCGGCCGAGCGCGGCCGCGTCGACGAAATCGCGCGCCGCATCGGCCTGATCCGCGAAAGCAATTTCGGTGTGCTGTTCGACGTCGAATCGAAGCCGCGTCCGGACAGCAATGCGTATACGTCGCTGAACCTGCCGCCGCATACGGATTTGCCGACGCGCGAATTGCAGCCGGGCGTGCAGTTCCTGCATTGCCTCGCCAACGAAGCGACGGGCGGCGACAGCATCTTCCTCGACGGCTTCGCGCTCGCCGATGCGCTGCGGCGCGAGCATCCGGCCGATTTCGAGCACCTGGCATCGACGCCGTTCGAGTTCTGGAACAAGAGTGCGAACAGCGACTACCGCTGTTCGGCGCCGGTGATCGGGCTCGATGCGCGCGGCAACGTCACGGAAGTGCGAGTCGCGAACTTCCTGCGCGGGCCGCTCGATGCGCCGGCCGGCTCGGTCGCGGCCGTCTATCGCGCGTACCGGCGGTTCCTCGCGCTCGCGCGCGAGCCGCGCTTGCGCGTACACCGCCGGCTGCGGGCGGGCGACATGTGGGCGTTCGACAACCGGCGTGTGCTGCATGCGCGCACCGAGTTCGATCCGTCGACGGGCCGGCGTCACCTGCAGGGCTGTTACGTCGATCGCGACGAGCTGCTGTCGCGCTGGCGTGTGCTGTCGCGATCGGTGCCTGCCGTCGCTGCGGTGCGCTGATCGGCGCACACGGCGTCTTCACGCATACCCGCCGGGAAAAAGCACCCGGACGCAAAGCGTCCGGGCGAAGCCACCCGCTGCCGGGCGGCGGAGGTATGCGTTTCATAAAACAAGACGAGCCCCGCGAAGGGGCTCGTCCGGACTGCGGTACTTCATCGCGCGGCGCGCGGCGCCCGCCGAGGGCGCATCGGCTTACTGGCCGAAGAAGATCGAGTCACGCGCGTTCGACGACGTGGCTGCCGGGGCGCCCGAGTGGACGAGCGGAGCCGGCTGTGCGCCGTAGCCGCTGGTGTCGGCACCATGAACACGCGCTTCGGCGCTCTGGATGTCGTTCGGGTAGTACGGGCTCGACACGCCCGGCTTGTAGCCGGCTTGTTCGAGCTGGACCAGTTCGCCGCGCACTTGTGCGCGGGTCACGGTGCTTTGAGCGAATGCGCCGAACGAAGCGGACAGGGCGACAGCAGCAACGACTGCGGAAACGAGCGATTTCATGGTGACCTCCGGGTGTTTTATTGAGTTCGCTCTCGACACCGTGTCTTAAGCGATTGATCAAATCTTAGTCACCGGGAGCTTCAGGGTAAACGCTGATTTTGACGATAGATTGTTTCCTGGGCGGTAACAGTTGTGCGTCGCACCAGTCTTTCAACGGGCTTTCTTTTCGGATCGCGTAATAAGTATGAAGAATGTTGACGCCGGCGATCCGCCGTTCAACGCGCTTCGGCCGCCGTATCGAACGGCCGGCCCGGCGCGCGTCCGGCGGGCGCCCCCGAACTGAGGAAGCGCACGCCCGTCGCGGCTTCCGACGCTTCCCACAGCAGCGCCGCCGAGGCCACGTCGCGCGCCGAACGCGGCACGCTCGCGGGCGCCGGCAGCCCGCGCGACTCGAACCAGCCGGACGGCCCGATGTATGCGCCACCCGCGAGATCCGGCGATGTCGCCGCGTGAATCGCGGGCAGCGCGCCCTGGTCGGCCGGCTGGGCGAGATAACGGTTCGCCGCCCGCATCAGCGCGGCGCGCGCGGGGGAGCTATCCATCGCGGGGCCTGCGAACTGCAGGTTGGTCGCCGCATAGCCGGGGTGTGCGGCCACGCTGATCCCCGCGAACGCCGCACGCTCGAAGCGGCGCTGCAGCTCGATCGCGAACACGAGGTTCGCGAGCTTGCTGTCGCAATAGGCGAGATAACGGTTGTAGCGTCGCCCGGCGCGCAGGTCGTCGACGCGAATCCGGCCGCCGCGGTTGAAGCCGCTCGACATCGTCACGACGCGCGCCCGCCGCGCGGCGCGCAACGCCGGCAGCAACTGGCCGGTCAGCGCGAAATGGCCGAGGTGGTTGGTGCCGAACTGCATTTCGAAGCCGTCGTGCGTATGCCGTAGCGGCAGGAACATCACGCCGGCGTTGTTGCAGAGGATGTCGACGCGGCCGTGGCGTTCGGAGAGGTCGCCCGCGAAGCGGGCGATCGACGCGAGATCCGCGAGGTCGAGCGGATCGACTTCGACGCGTGCGTCGGGATGAAGCTGGCGGATCGCATCGGCCGCATGGGTGGCGCGCGCCGCGTCGCGGCAGCCCATCACGACCGTCGCGCCTTTCGCGGCCAGCGTTTCCGCGAGCTGCCAGCCGAGACCGCTGTTGGCGCCGGTCACGACCGCGACCTTGCCGCCCTGCGCCGGGACGTGGCGCGCACTCCATGCATGCATGTCTGTCTCCATCGGCACGGCCGATCGGCCGCGGCACGTAATCGTTACATTGAGTGGTGTAACGATAGTGCGGGCGGACGTGACAGACAAGCGGGGGAATTAGACCGGCGCTTCTAGGGCGGGCGCAGGGCGTGGCGCGGCGAGCCCGGACGCGGGCCGGCAGGTTTTACCTGCTTCCGGCCAGTGCGAGTACCTCGGCGGCGGAGATCATCGCGGCCGCATTCGCGGGGGCCGGGCGTTCGGCCGGGCGGAATACTTCGTCGCCGCGATGGATGACCTGGCGCGACAGCGCGCAGGTGCCGGTGCGTTGCGCGAAGCGGCGGCGCCAGCGCTGTTCACCGTAGTGACAGCGGCCGGGCTCGACCCAGCGGACGACGAGCAGCGTATCGGAACGTTCGAGAATTTCGACGTGGACGTCGGCGGGATCGAGCGCAGGCAGGGATTTGGAGGCCTTCATTTTGCCGTTTCCTAAAGCTCGTGCGGTTTCGGCCCTGGCAGTGGATGTCACTACCCGATGGCGAATCCGTAGCGGTTTCCATGAGTGGTGCGCTAAATGTAAGCGTCTGTGACCGGAAAAAACATCCTGTCTGGCTCAAATTACCTTTTGCCGATTTAGAAACAATCCACGCTTATTTTCTTGGAAACCACGGACAAAAACGCCCCGGACGAGAAGTCCGGGGCGGAAAATCGGCCCGCGCACCGTGTCTGCTCGCCCAGTCACGGAGTCCATCGCCGGGGGACGGAGGTGCCCGCAGGGATCGAAAGCGGGCGGGGAGGCGATGGTTGAAAAGCGCGGTCCGGCGATGCCATGATGGCGCGCCCATCCCGTTGAGACCCTGACGTGAACATGACTTTTTTGTCAGGTTGGCGGGGCCGCCGCACCGAACAAGTACGACAAACTGGCTGAGAGGCACGCCAGTATTGGGTTTGTACGAATCCCGGATGGGACTTTCAGGATCTGTCCTGCACCAGATTTTTCCCACCCGCCGGATTTCCCCGCTCGGGTAAATACTGAATCGCGATTTCGTGACAAACGCGCGATCTCTTCCTATGATTGGTTGGACCTTTAGTCCTTTGTGCCAATCGGCCAACTGGTGGCCGGCTTTTTCGGGAGACGTGCTCATGAGATTGCAGGGCAAACGCGCGCTGGTGACGGCGGCCGGGCAGGGCATCGGCCGCGCGACCGCGCTGCGGTTCGCGAGCGAGGGCGCCGACGTGCTGGCGACCGACATCAACGAAGCCGCGCTCGTGCGGCTCGAGGCCGACGCCGAACGCGCGGGCGGCCGGCTGACCACGCGGCGGCTCGACGTCACCGATGCGAACGACATCGCGGCGCTCGCCGCGGGCGAACGCGCATTCGACGTGCTGTTCAACTGCGCGGGCTACGTGCACCACGGCTCGATCCTCGATTGCGACGACGACGCATGGGCGTTCTCGCTGAACCTGAACGTCACGTCGATGTACCGGCTGATCCGCGCGCTGCTGCCCGCGATGCTCGAAGCCGGCGGTGCGTCGATCGTCAACATGGCGTCGGCCGCATCGAGCGTGAAGGGCGTGCCGAACCGCTTCGTCTACGGCACGACCAAGGCGGCCGTGATCGGCCTGACCAAGGCCGTGGCCGCCGATTTCGTCGAGCGCGGCATCCGCTGCAACGCGATCTGCCCGGGCACGATCGAGTCGCCGTCGCTGGAGCAGCGGATCGCGGACCAGGCGCGCACGCGCCACCTGTCGGCCGACGAGGTGCGCCAGGCGTTCGTCGCGCGCCAGCCGATCGGCCGCATCGGCAGCGCGGACGAAGTGGCCGCGCTCGCGCTGTACCTGGCGTCCGACGAAGCGTCGTTCACGACCGGCGCGATCCATCTGATCGACGGCGGCTGGTCGAACTGACCGCGCCTTCCCATTCACTTTCCGTTTCCGTTCCGACGACGCTATGAAACTGCTCAGATTTGGCGACAAACACCATGAAAAACCGGGCCTGCTCGATGCGCAGGGCCACCTTCGCGACCTGTCCGGCGTGATCGACGACATCGCCGGCGACGCACTGACTCCCGCGTCGCTCGCGCGTCTGCGCGACATTCCGCCGTCGTCGCTGCCGCTCGTCGACGGCACGCCGCGGCTCGGCGCGTGCGTCGGCCGCGTCGGCAAGTTCATCTGCATCGGGCTCAACTATTCGGATCACGCAGCCGAATCGGGCATGGAGGTGCCGAAGGAGCCCGTCGTGTTCGGCAAATGGACGAGCGCGATCTCGGGCCCGAACGACGACGTCGAGATTCCGCGCGGCTCGGAGAAGACCGACTGGGAAGTCGAGCTCGGCGTGGTGATCGGCCAGGGCGGCCGCTATATCGCGGAAGCCGACGCGCTGTCGCACGTCGCCGGCTATTGCGTCGTGAACGACGTGTCGGAGCGCGAATTCCAGCTCGAACGCGGCGGTACCTGGGACAAGGGCAAGGGCAACGACACATTCGGCCCGCTCGGCCCGTGGCTCGTGACGGCCGACGAAGTGCCCGATCCGCACGCGCTGCGGCTGTGGCTCGACGTCGACGGCCACCGCTACCAGAACGGCACGACCGCGACGATGGTGTTCCGCGTGCCGCACCTGATCAGCTACCTGAGCCGCTTCATGAGCCTGCAGCCGGGCGACGTGATCTCGACCGGCACGCCGCCGGGCGTCGGCCTCGGGCAGAAGCCGCCCGTCTATCTGCGCGCCGGACAGGTGATCACGCTCGGCATCGACGGGCTCGGCGAGCAACGCCAGCGCACCGTGCAAGCCTGATTTCCTTTAACGGACGGTTCGTCATGCCTATCATTCGATCGATGCGCGTCCTCGACGTGCGCTTCCCGACCTCGCGCCAGCTGGACGGCTCCGACGCGATGAATCCGGACCCCGATTATTCGGCGGCCTACGTCGTGCTCGAAACCGACCAGGACGCGCTCGAGGGTCACGGGCTCACGTTCACCATCGGGCGCGGCAACGAAATCTGCTGTGCGGCGATCGACGCGATGCGTCACCTCGTCGTCGGCCTCGACCTCGACTGGATCCGCGAGGACATGGGCCGCTTCTGGCGGCACGTGACGTCGGACAGCCAGTTGCGCTGGATCGGCCCCGACAAGGGCGCGATCCACCTGGCGACCGGCGCCGTCGTCAACGCGGTGTGGGATTTGTGGGCGAAGGCCGTCGGCAAGCCGCTGTGGCGGCTCGTCGCCGACATGAGCCCCGAGGAGCTGGTCCGCGCGATCGACTTCCGCTACCTGACCGACTGCCTGACGCCGGACGAAGCGCTCGAGCTGCTGCGCCGGCAGGCGCCCGGCAAGGCTGCGCGGATCGCGGCGCTCGAGCGCGACGGCTACCCGTGCTACACGACGTCGGCCGGCTGGCTCGGCTACAGCGACGACAAGCTGCGCCGGCTGTGCCGCGAGGCGGTGGACGCCGGTTTCGACTACGTGAAGCTGAAGGTCGGCGCGAACCTCGAGGACGACATCCGCCGCGTGACGATCGCGCGCGAAGTGATCGGCCCCGATCGCAAGCTGATGATCGACGCGAACCAGGTGTGGGAAGTCGACGAAGCGATCGACTGGGTGCGCGAGCTCGCGTTCGCGCGGCCGTGGTTCATCGAGGAGCCGACGAGCCCCGACGACGTCGAAGGGCATCGCAAGATCCGCAAGGCGATCGCGCCCGTGCAGGTCGCGACCGGCGAGATGTGCCAGAACCGCGTGCTGTTCAAGCAGTTCATCGCCCGCGGCGCGATCGACGTCGTGCAGATCGACGCGTGCCGGCTCGGCGGCGTGAACGAGATTCTCGTGGTGATGCTGATGGCCGCGAAGTACGGGTTGCCGGTATGCCCGCATGCGGGCGGCGTCGGGCTGTGCGAGTACGTGCAGCACCTGTCGATGATCGATTACGTGTGCATTTCGGGTACGAAGGAAGGGCGCGTGACCGAATACGTCGATCACCTGCACGAGCATTTCGTCGAACCGTGCGTCGTGCGCGGCGCGGCGTACATGCCGCCGACGGCGCCCGGCTTCTCGATCGAGATGAAGCCCGAATCGCTGGAGCAGTACCGGTTCCGCGGCTGATGCGCGTTGAGCGTGCCGACAACATGAACGACGGAGACGCGAAGTGGATTTGAATCTGCAAGACAAGGTCGTGATCGTGACCGGCGGCGCGTCGGGCATCGGCGCCGCGATCTCGATGCGGCTGGCCGGCGAAGGCGCGATACCGGTGGTGTTCGCGCGCCACGCGCCCGACGGCGCGTTCTGGCGCGAACTCGCGCACAAGCAGCCGCGCGCCGCGTGCATGTCCGTCGAATTGCAGGACGACGCGCAGTGCCGCGACGCGGTTGCGCAGACCCTCGCGCGTTTCGGTCGCATCGACGGCCTCGTCAACAACGCGGGCATCAACGACAGCATCGGGCTCGATGCCGGGCGCGACGCGTTCGTCGCGTCGCTCGAGCGCAATCTGATCCACTACTACGTGATGGCGCATTACTGCGTGCCGCACCTGAAGGCGGCGCGCGGCGCGATCGTCAACATCTCGTCGAAGACGGCCGTGACCGGGCAGGGCAATACGAGCGGCTATTGCGCGTCGAAAGGCGCGCAACTCGCGCTGACGCGTGAATGGGCCGTCGCATTGCGCGACGACGGCGTACGCGTGAACGCGGTGATTCCGGCCGAGGTGATGACGCCGCTGTACCGGAACTGGTTGGCGGGCTTCGACGATCCCGACGCGAAGCTCGCCGGTATCGCGGGCAAGGTGCCGCTCGGCCAACGCTTCACGACCGCCGACGAGATTGCCGATACGACCGTGTTCCTGCTGTCGGACCGGGCATCGCACACGACGGGCCAGTGGTTGTTCGTCGACGGCGGCTATACGCATCTCGACCGTGCGATCAGTTGAGGGCAGCGATCCATGCAACCTGACCTCAACCCCGACACCACGCCGCCGCTGATCGCGCTGACCGGCATCGGCAAGCGTTTTCCGGGTGTGCAGGCGCTCGACGACTGCCGCTTCGACCTGCGCGCCGGCGAAGTGCATGCGCTGATGGGCGAGAACGGCGCCGGCAAGTCGACGCTGATGAAGATCCTGGCGGGCGTGTACCAGCGCGACGACGGCGAGATCCGGATGGACGGCCGCGCGGTGGAGATCGCCGATCCGCGCGCCGCGCAGGCGCTCGGGATCGGCATCATCCATCAGGAGCTGAACCTGATGAACCACCTGAGCGTCGCGCAGAACATCTTCATCGGCCGCGAGCCGCGCGGCCGCTTCGGCGTGTTCGTCGACGAAGACAAGCTGAACCGCGATGCGGCCGTGATTTTCCAGCGGATGCGGCTCGATCTCGATCCGCGCACGCCGGTCGGCCGGCTGACGGTCGCGAAGCAGCAGATGGTCGAGATCGCGAAGGCGCTGTCGTTCGACTCGCGCGTGCTGATCATGGACGAGCCGACCGCCGCGCTGAACAACGCGGAGATCGCCGAGCTGTTCCGCATCATCCGCGATCTGCGCGCGAACGGTGTCGGCATCATCTACATCTCGCACAAGATGGACGAGCTGCGCCAGATCGCCGATCGCGTGACCGTGATGCGCGACGGCAAGTATGTCGCGACGGTGCCGATGGCGGACACGTCGATGGATACGATCATCGCGATGATGGTCGGCCGCCAGCTTGAAACGGAATCCCGCACGCCGCCCGATACGTCGTCGAACGACGTCGCGCTCGAAGTGCGCGGGCTGTCACGCGGCCGTGCGATCCGCGACGTCGGCTTCACGCTGCGGCGCGGCGAGATCCTCGGCTTCGCGGGGTTGATGGGCGCGGGCCGCACCGAGGTCGCGCGCGCGGTGTTCGGCGCGGACCCGGTCGATGCCGGCGAGATCCGCGTGCACGGGAAGACCGTGACGATCCGCACGCCGGCCGATGCCGTGAAGCACGGGATCGGCTACCTGTCCGAGGATCGCAAGCACTTCGGGCTCGCGGTCGGGATGGACGTGCAGAACAACATCGCGCTGTCGAGCATGCGCCGTTTCGTGCGGCGCGGCGTGTTTCTCGATGCGCGCGAGATGCGCGACACCGCGCAGTCATACGTGCGGCAGCTCGCGATCCGCACGCCGTCGGTCACGCAGCCGGCGCGACTCCTGTCGGGCGGCAACCAGCAGAAGATCGTGATCGCGAAATGGCTGCTGCGCGACTGCGACATCCTGTTCTTCGACGAGCCGACGCGCGGCATCGACGTCGGCGCGAAAAGCGAGATCTACAAGCTGCTCGACGCGCTGGCCGCCGACGGCAAGGCGATCGTGATGATCTCGTCGGAGTTGCCCGAGGTGCTGCGCATGAGCCACCGGATTCTCGTGATGTGCGAAGGCCGCGTGACCGGCGAATTGCGCGCGGCCGACGCCACGCAGGAAAAGATCATGCAGCTCGCGACGCAGCGCGAGTCGACCGTATTGTCCTGATGTCCCGATTCAGACGCCTACCCGATCATGTCCAACGATACGCATCCCGTCCCGCCCCTGGCTTCCGGCGACACGCCGGCCGCCGCATCGAGCCTGAAGTCGCGCTTCTTCAACCCGGCCGCGCGGCAGAAGCTGCTCGCATTCGCGAGCCTCGTGTTGCTGATCGTGTTCTTCAGCTTCGCGTCGCCGAACTTCCTCGAAGTCGACAACCTCGTGTCGATCCTGCAGGCCACCGCCGTGAACGGCGTGCTGGCCGTTGCGTGTACGTACGTGATCATCACGTCGGGCATCGACCTGTCGGTCGGCACGCTGATGACGTTCTGCGCGGTGATGGCCGGCGTCGTGCTGACGAAGTGGGGGATGCCGCTGCCGCTCGGGATCCTGGCCGCGCTGCTGTTCGGTGCGCTGTCCGGCTGCGTGTCGGGCTTCGTGATCGCGAAGATGAAGGTGCCGCCGTTCATCGCGACGCTCGGCATGATGATGCTGCTCAAGGGGCTGTCGCTCGTGATCTCGGGCACGCGGCCGATCTACTTCAACGATACGCCGGGCTTCACGTCGATCGCGCAGGATTCGCTGATCGGCAACCTGATCCCCGCGCTGCCGATTCCGAACGCGGTGCTGATCCTGTTCCTCGTCGCGATCGGTGCGTCGATCGTGCTGAACCGGACGATCTTCGGCCGCTACACGTTCGCGCTCGGCAGCAACGAGGAAGCGCTGCGGCTGTCCGGCGTGAACGTCGACGCGTGGAAGATCGCCGTCTACACGTTCAGCGGCGCGGTGTGCGGGATTGCCGGCCTGCTGATCGCGTCGCGGCTGAACTCCGCGCAGCCCGCGCTCGGGCAGGGCTACGAGCTCGATGCGATCGCGGCCGTCGTGATCGGCGGCACGTCGCTGTCGGGCGGCGCGGGCAGCATCGTCGGCACCATCATCGGCGCGTTCATCATGAGCGTGCTGACCAACGGCCTGCGCATCATGTCGGTCGCGCAGGAGTGGCAGACGGTCGTGACGGGCGTGATCATCATCCTCGCCGTGTACGTCGACATCCTGCGCCGGCGCCGCCGCTGACGCCCGCCTGCACGCAGGCATCCGCTTCACCGCCGGCCCGGCCGGCATCCAGAAGAGACCAACCAAGGAGACGCGAAGTGATCAGGAGCAAGGTGTTGAATGCGATCGTCGGGCTGACGTTCGCCGTCGGCGTCACGGCCGGCGCGCAGGCGCAGGAAGCCTATATCCCGCTGATCTCGAAAGGCTTCCAGCATCAGTTCTGGCAGGCCGTGAAATCGGGCGCGATGCAGGCCGCGAAGGACTACAAGGTGAAGGTGACGTTCGAGGGGCCGGAAACCGAGGCGATGGTCGACAAGCAGATCGACATGCTGTCGGCCGCGATCGCGAAGAAGCCGGCCGCGCTCGGCTTCGCGGCGCTCGACAGCAAGGCCGCGCTGCCGCTCCTGAAGAAGGCGCAGGCCGAGAAGATCCCGGTGATCGCGTTCGACTCGGGGGTCGACAGCGACATCCCGGTGACGACGGCCGCGACCAACAACAAGGCGGCTGCGGCGCTCGCCGCCGACAAGCTTGCCGCGCTGATCGGCGACGAAGGCGAGGTGGCCGTGGTCGCGCACGACCAGACGAGCCGCACCGGCATCGACCGCCGCGACGGCTTCCTCGAACGGATGAAGTCGGCGCACCCGAAGGTGCAGGTCGTGACCGTGCAGTACGGCGAAGGCGACCAGCTGAAGTCGACCGAGGTGACGAAGTCGATCCTGCAGGCGTATCCGAAGCTCAAGGGGCTGTTCGGCACCAACGAAGGCTCGGCGATCGGCGTGGTCAACGGCGTGCGCGAGATGAAGCGCAAGGTCGTGATCGTCGGCTACGATTCCGGCAAGCAGCAGAAGGATGCGATCCGCAGCGGGCTGATGGCCGGCGCGATCACGCAGAACCCGATCGGGATCGGCTACAAGACCGTCGAGGCGGCCGTGAAGGCGACCAAGGGCGAGAAGCTGCCGAAGGTCATCGATACCGGTTTCTACTGGTACGACAAGACCAATATCGACGATCCGAAGATCGCGGCGGTGTTGTACGACTGAGCATTGCGGATGAGCGGCGGCGATGGCGCGTGCCGCCGCTGCCGAGGCAATTGAACACGAGGGCACCATGGGCGCAGTGCGTATCGATTCCCATCAGCACTTCTGGCGTTATCGCGCGGCCGACTATCCGTGGATCGGCCCGGGAATGGGCGTGCTCGCGCGCGATTACCTGCCCGATGCGCTGCGGCCGCTGATGCATGCGCAGGCGCTCGGTGCATCGATCGTGGTGCAGGCGCGCGCCGGGCGCGACGAGACGGCGTTCCTGCTCGATCTCGCGCGCGACGACGCACGTATCGCGGCGGTGGTCGGCTGGGAGGATCTCGGCGCGCCGGCGCTTGCCGACCGTGTCGCCGAGTGGGGCAGCCCGAAGCTGCGCGGCTTTCGTCATCAGGTGCAGGACGAAGCCGACGTGGCCGCGTTCGTCGCGGATCCCGGGTTCAATCGGGGCATCGCATGGCTGCAGGCGAACGGCTACGTGTACGACGTGCTCGTGCTCGAACGCCAGTTGCCGGACGTGCGCGCGTTCTGCGCGACGCACGACGCGCACTGGCTCGTGCTCGATCATGCCGGGAAGCCGGCACTTTCGGCATTCGAGCACGACGACACGGCGCTCGCGCGCTGGCGGGCGTCGCTGCGCGAACTGGGCGCGTTGCCGCATGTCGCATGCAAGCTGTCGGGGCTCGTGACCGAAGCCGACTGGCAGCGCGGCCTGCGCGCGCGGGACATCCGGCACATCGAACAGTGTCTCGACGCGGCGCTCGACGCGTTCGGGCCGCAACGGCTGATGTTCGGGTCGGACTGGCCCGTGTGCCTGCTGGCGGCGTCGTATGACGAAGTGACGTCGCTGGTCGAACGCTGGGCCGAGTCGCGGCTGTCGGCGGCCGAGCGCAGCGCGTTGTGGGGCGGCACGGCCGCGCGTTGCTATGCGATACCGGGCGATGTGAAGCGCGGCATATAAAATAGGCGCGAACGGTCTGTTCGATTCGTCAGACCGTCCGGAACGAAACCGATCACCAGCGTCAACGTATGTCCATCCAGCCGATTCAGAACCGCCGTCTCTACCAGCAGATCGCCGACAAGCTCAGTGCGATGATCGAGTCCGGCGATTTTCCGCCGGGCAGCTATCTGCCGCCCGAGCGCGAACTGGCCGAACAGTTCGGCGTGTCGCGTACCTCGGTGCGCGAGGCGCTGATCGCGCTCGAAGTGAGCGGGCTCGTCAGCGTGCGCGTCGGCGACGGCGTGAAGGTGCGCCATCCCGAAGCAGTCGCTGCGCCCGAGCCTGCGCCCGAACCCGATGCGAAAGTCGCCCCGTTCTCGATCGTCGAGATCGACCCGGAACTCGGCATCGCGCTCGACCTCGATACCGAAATCCCGCCGTTCGCGCTGTTGCAGGCGCGCCGGCTGATCGAGCCGGAAGCCGCGTCGCTCGCCGCAAGGCACGGCTCGGACGCGCAGATCGAAGGGATTCACGAAGCGTTCCTGCGCAACCAGGAAGACAACCGCAGCGGCTCGCTCACGCATCCGGGCGACCGGCTGTTCCATATCCGCATCGCGGAAGCGAGCGACAACGCCGCGTATGCGCTGATGATCAAGCAGCTGCTCGCGCACAAGTACGACCTGATGTTCCAGCGGCTGCAGTCGCTGTACATGCCGAACGACATGCCGCACCGGTCGGAGCTTGAACACCGCGCGATCCTCGACGCGATCCGTGCGCGCGACCCGGACGCCGCGCGCCGCGCGATGGCCGAGCATCTCGACGAAGTGATCCGGATTTTCGGCCGCGCGCTCGACTGAGCGGGCGAGTCGATCCCGCGCAGGTTCGGAAACGGTCGGCGCGATGCGGGCCGCGGGTGCCGGTGCGGCTGTCGCGCCGGGTGAGGAGATCGGTCATCGGGACAGGATGAACGCTGCGACGCGAGCGATGCACGCCGGCCGACCGGCATGCCGCTCGTTTGCCGAATGGAGTATGACCCATGCGTGTGAACGATTGCCACAATTTCCACGACTTCCGTGAGCTGGCCAGACGGCGGTTGCCGGGGCCGATCTTCAATTACATCGACGGCGCGGCAGACGACGAAGTCACGTATCGACGCAATACGAGCGCGTTCGAAAGCTGCGACCTGGTGCCGAACGTGTTGCGTGGCGTGCGCGACGTCGACCTGTCGGTGACGGTCATGGGGCAAAAGCTCGGCATGCCGGTTTATTGCTCGCCGACGGCGCTGCAACGCCTGTTTCACCACGACGGCGAGCGCGCCGTCGCAGCCGCGGCCGCAAAATTCGACACGATGTTCGGCGTGTCGTCGCTCGGCACCGTGAGCCTTGAGGAAGCCCGCGCGATCAGCCAGGGCCCGCAGGTGTACCAGTTCTACTTTCACAAGGATCGCGGCCTCAACCGCGAGATGATGAACCGCTCCAGGCAGGCCGGCGTGAACGTGATGATGCTGACGGTGGACAGCATCACCGGCGGCAATCGCGAGCGGGACAAGCGAACCGGCTTCTCGATTCCGTTCAGGTTGAATCTCGCGGGGCTGACCCAGTTCGCGTTGAAGCCGGCCTGGGCGCTCAACTATCTCACCCACGAGCGGTTCCGTTTGCCGCAACTCGACCAGCATGTCGACATGGGGGGCGGCGCGATGTCGATCAGCCGCTACTTCACGGAAATGCTGGATCCGTCGATGACATGGGACGATGTCGCCGCCATGGTGCGGGAATGGAACGGGCAGTTTTGCCTGAAAGGCGTCATTTCGGTCGAGGACGCCCGCAGGGCGGCGGACATCGGCTGTACCGGCATCGTGTTGTCGAACCACGGCGGCCGCCAACTGGACGGCTCGCGCGCCGCGTTCGATCAGCTGGCCGAGGTGGTCGACGCGGTGGGCGACCGGATCGACGTGATGATGGACGGCGGCGTGCAGCGGGGTTCGCACGTGTTGAAGGCGCTGGCGCTGGGCGCGAAGGCAGTCGGGCTGGGGCGCTATTACCTGTTCCCGCTCGCCGCGGCCGGTCAGCCCGGCGTCGAGCGCGCGTTGCAGCTGATGCGCGCGGAAATCGAACGGGACATGCGGCTGATGGGGTGCTCGTCCGTTGCGCAGTTGGGGCGAAATCAGCTCCGCTTTCGCTGACGGCGGGCCCGGCGCCGGTCGTGACGGCGTGCCGGCGGGTATCGCGCGTTCAGAAGCGGTCCGCGCGATACGGCGCCGGATCGGTGAACGGCGCTTCGCCGGTCATCATCTCGGCCAGCAGGCGGCCGGTGACGGGGCCGAGCGTGAGCCCGTGGTGGTTGTGCCCGAACGCGAACCACAGCCCGCGATGGGCGGGCGCGGGGCCGATCACCGGGCGCATGTCCGGCGTGCACGGCCGGAAGCCGAGCCACGGATGCGGGTCGAGCCGCTCGCCGAAGCCGAACACGGGGCGGGCAACGCGTTCCGCGCGCTCGAGCTGCACGCCGGTCGGCGGCACGCGGCGCCGCGCGATCTCGACACCCGTCGTCAATCGCAGCCCGCGCCGCATCGGCGCGATCACGTAGCCGTATTCGCGATCGACGATCGGCGCCGACGGCACGCCGCGCGCGGACGGCGCGTAGTGCATGTGATAGCCGCGCTTCTCGCGCAGCGGGATCTTGTAGCCGAACTTGCCGAACACCGTGTCGGACCACGGGCCGAGCGCGACGACGACGGCCGGTGCGGCGGCCGCGCCATCCTGTGTGTGAACCTGCCAGCCGGGCGACAGCGCGTCGAGGCTAGCGGCGTCGCCGGTGAGCAGCGTGCCGCCGCCTTGTACGAACAGTTGCGCATACGCTTTGACCAGCGCGGAAGGATCGACGACGCTTTTCGGATCGAGCCAGTGCAGCGCGCCGCAGAAGCCGGGCGCGAGGCTCGGTTCGTGCGCGAGCAGCGCGGCCGCGTCGAGCGGCGTGATGCCGAGCCCGTGGCGGCGCGCGGTGAGGCCGGCTTCGGCCACGCCGCGTTCGAATGCGGCCGGCGTGCGGAACGCTTCCAGCCAGCCGTTCGCGCGGATCAGTTCGCCGGCGCCGGCCCGCGCGATCAGCGCGTCGTGTTCGACGATGCAGCGTTCGATCAGCGGCAGCATGTCGCGCGAAGCGGCCGCATGACGCAGCGGCGCCGATTCCCACCAGAACCGCGCGAGCCACGGCGCAAACGCGGGCAGCGACGCGCTGTGCCAGTAAAGATCGGTCGAGCGGTTCAGCGCATAGCGCATCAGCGTGAACGGGCTGCGCGGGAACGGATACGGTTCGACCGACGAGCGCTCGATCAGGCCTGCATTGCCGAAGCTCGTGCCTTCGCCGGGCGCACCGCGATCGACGAGGGCGACCTTGCGCCCGCGATCCTGCAGGTGCAGCGCGGCCGAGACGCCGACAATGCCGGCGCCGAGAACGATGACGTCGAAATCCATCGATGGTGAATGACGGTTGGCGGGGCACCGGTATCGCGTTCGCCGTGCCGCCGCGTGTTGGAGAGCGTTCGAAGCTCAAGCATACTCGCGGCGGCGGCGACGCGCATCAACTCATCTGGAACAGCTTCCCCCACCGCGCCAACCCGCGCGTATCGACCTCCGCGATCCTCAGCGCCTTCCACACCACTGTCGACACCGTGTCGTACGCCGCGATCCCCGTCGCCTGCTCGAACGGACCGGCCAGATGCGCGGCATGCAGGTTCGTGCAGAACGTGACGACCGCATCCGGTCGGGCCTGCGCCGTGTTGCGCATCAATGCCGCGAGCTGCGTATCGGGCACTTCCGCGAAGCTGTAGTTGTCGCGCAGCCCCAGATGCTGTTCGGCTACGCACTCGATGCCGAGTTGCGCGTATTGACGCACGATCCGTTGCTGCACGTCGTCGAGATAGGGCGTGACGAGGCCGAGCCGTCGCACGCCGGTGCGTTCGAGCAGTTCGTTCAGCGCGAGCACCGATGTCGTCGCCGGAATCCCGGTTGCTTTCTCGATACTGCGGCACAGCGCGGCGTCCCGCTCGAAACCGAGCCAGCCGGCCGACGTGCCGCTCCAGCCGATCACGTCGACACGCGCATCGGCAAGCTGTCGCGCCGCGACGAGGATGCGCGCCGCGTCGAACTGGTCGAGCGCGGCCGCATCGAGTGCGATCTCGGTCACCGTGAAGCGCGCGAAATGCACGCTGACGTTCGGCAGGCCGGCGACGATCTCGGTCGTCAGCGGTTCGAGCGCGGTGTTCGACGACGGCGTCAGGATGCCGATGCGGATGCGTGGATTCATCGCGTCGCCTCCCGTCAGTCGAGCAGCTGCCGTACCGCATCGACCGCCTCGCGGCGCAGCGCCGCGAGGTCGAGGCCCCGAATCTCGCCGTTATCCACCACGACGCGGCCGTTCACGATGGTGTACTTCACCGGCGCCGGTTCGCCGGCCGCAACCGGCGCGATCGCATCGTCGTGGAAGCCGTTGAAGCGCGGGCCGCTCACGTCGTATAGCACGAGATCGGCGGCCTGTCCGACGGCGAGCGTGCCGACCGCCTCCAGCCCGAGCACGCGCGCGCCGCCCTGCGTGCCCCAGTGCAGCACGCCCTCGACGGTGGTGGCCGACGCACCATGCGCCGCGCGGTGCACGAGCCACGCGAAATTCGCTTCGTGCGTCATGCTGCCCGATTCGTTCGACGCAACACCGTCGACGCCGAGCGACACCGGCACGCCGGCCGCCGCCATGCGCGGCGCGGGTGCAATGCCGCTGCCGAGTCGCGCGTTGCTGACGGGGCAGTGCGAGCAGCCGGTGCCCGTTTCCGCCAGCATCGCGATCTCGCTTGCTTCGAGATGGACCAGGTGCGCGAACCACACATCCGGGCCGAGCCATTCGTGTTCGGCGACGAATTCGACGGGCAGCTTGCCGAAGCGCTCGCGGCAGAAATCGACGTAGCGCGTCGTCTCCGACAAATGCGAATGCAGCCGCAGGCCCATGCCGCGCGCCGCACGCGCGACTTCGGGCAGCAGGCCGGGCGGCAGCGAGAAGGTCGGCGTCGTCGGTGCGACGACCACGCGGCGCATCGATGCCGCGCCTGCATCGTGATAGCGCGCCTTGAGCCGCTCGATATCCGCGAGCATCTGGTCGAGCGTCTCGGGCTGCAGCGCGGTGCCGGCGAAGCCCGGGTGATCGCCGGCCGCCTGCAGTGCACCGCCGCGGCACAGCACGAAGCGCATTCCGAAGCTGGCCGCTTCGTCGAACAGCAGGTCGCCGGTCTCGGTCGTGCCGTTCGCGTGATACAGATAGTGATGGTCGGCGCAGGTCGTCACGCCGGACAGCAGCAGCTCCGCGAAGCCGAGCCGAGCCGCGATGCGTGCCAGTTCCGGCGTGAAGCGCGCGACGCGCGGATACGGCACGGCCGCGAGCCATTCCTGCAGGTCCGCGTTGATGCCGGCCGGCACGCCCTTCAGCAGGTTCTGGAACAGGTGATGATGCGTGTTGATCCAGCCCGGATAAACGACGCAATGGCTTGCATCGATCACGCGTTCGCCGGGCAGCGGCGCGAGACGGGGCGCGATTGCGTCGATCCTGCCGTCGCGGATGCGCAGGTCGGCCTGGCCGAGCCGCGCGGCGTCGCCGGCGCGGCCGCTCATGACCGCGATCGGGTTGCGGATCAGCAGCGAAGAAGAAGGAACGCTCATGGTCGGGTCTCCTCGGAGTCGGATGGTCGGGTCGTTATGCGTCAGGCGCCGCGCGCAGGCACGATGCCGCGCGCGGCAGGAAGCCGGTCAGTCGCACTCGCGCGCCATCGGGCTGCGGTGCGCGGCGTCGGCATGGGCGTGCGATTCAACGGGCGCCGCCGCCGGCACGCCGTTGAGCAAGGCATTGAGCAGGACCGACACGAGGCACGCGAGCACGACGCCGCTGTGCAGGAACGGCTGCGTCCAGTCGGGCATGTGCGCGAACACCTTCGGCGCCATCACCGGAATCAGCGCGGTGGCGATCGTGAAGCCGACGATCAGCACGTTGTAGCGGTTGTTCTCGAAATCGACTTTCGCGAGCGTCTGCACGCCGGCCGCCACCACCACGCCGAACATCGCGATGCCCGCGCCGCCGAGCGCGGCCGACGGCGTGGACGCGACGATCGCGCCGATCTTCGGTACCAGCGCGACGACGCACATCAGCACGCCGCTGACCGCGACGATCCAGCGGCTGCGCACGCCGGTCAGGATCACGAGCCCGACGTTCTCCATGAACGCGATGAACGGGAACGCGGCGAAGGTGCCGGCGATCGCGCTCGCGACGCCGTTCGCACGCAGCCCGCGCACGACATCCTCCTCGCTCACCTGCTTCTCGACGATGTCGCCGATCGCGACGAACAGGCCCATCGATTCGACCATCTGCACGATCATCACGACGACCATCGTCAGCACCGGCACGATCGCGAACACCGGCGTGCCGAAGTGGAACGGGTAGGGCACGGTGAACCACGGCGCGGCCGCGACGTTGGTGAAGTTGCCCATTCCGAGCGCGATCGCGAGCAGGCTGCCGGCGACGAGCCCGATCAGCACCGACAGGTTGCGCAGGAACGCGTTCGCGAAGCGGTTGACCGCGAGGATCACGACCGCGACGACGAGCGCGACCGCGAGGAACGACAGCTCGCCGAACTGCAGCTTCGCCGCGTCGCCGCCGCCCGCCCATTGATACGCGACCGGAAACAGCTGCAACCCGATCACGGTGACGATGCAGCCCGTCACGACCGGCGGGAACAGGCGGCGCAGCCGGCCGACCAGCGGCGCCGCGAAGGTCGTGATGATGCCCGCGCCGATCACCGCGCCGCACACGCCGGCGAACCCCACGCCCGGCGTCATGCCGATCGCGATCACGGGGCCGACGCTGCTGAACGCGACGCCCTGCAGGATCGGCAGCCGCACGCCGAGCTTCCAGATGCCGACCGTCTGCAGGATCGTCGAGATGCCGGAACAGAACAGCGCGGTGCTGATCAGCACGGTCGTGTCGGCGGGCGACATCTTCAGCGCCGACGCGACGATCAGCGGCACCGCGATCGCGCCGATGTAGGCGACGAGCATGTGCTGCAGGCCGAGCGTCAGCATCTGGCGGCGCGGCAGGACCCGATCGACGGGATGTGAAGCAGAGTTCATGGGCGTGTCTCCTGAGGTTCGTTATCGGGCGGGCGCATGGCGCGCCCGCCTGGCGTGCCCGTCAGGCCGCGACCGGCGCGGCGAGACAGGCATGGAAACGGTCGGTCAGCGCGGCGCGATCGAGATCGCGGCCGATGAAAACGATGCGCGACGAGCGCGGCTCGCACCCCCACGCCTGTGCGGCGCGCAGTTCGATGACGCCGTGCACGCCCTGCAGCACGTAGCGCTGCGCGCGGCCCTGCACGGCGAGGATGCCTTTCATCCGGAACAGGTTTGCGGTGTCGGCACGGCGCAGCTCGCCGAGCCACGCTTCGAGTGCGTCGAGATCGACGTCCGATTCGACTTCGATGCCGACCGACGACACGCTTTCGTCGTGCTCGTGATGGTCGTGGTCTTCGTCGTGTGCGTGCGCGGCGTGACTGTCGTGCGCATGGTCGTCGTGTTCGTCGTGGCCATGCTCGTGCACGTGTTCGTCCGCATGCGGCGCATCGGCGTGCAGCCCGTCGCTCTCGACGAGGATCTGCGCGAATTCGTTCGCGCCGATCCCGAGGATGCGGTCGAGATCGACCTGCGCGTAGCTCGACGTGACGATCTCGGCCGTCGTGTTCAGCTCGCGCAGCCGTGCGGTCAGCGCATCGACGTCCGGTGTGTCGACGAGATCGACCTTGTTGATCACGATCCGGTCTGCGCAAACGATCTGGTCGACGGCCTGGTTGTCGCGGCCGTCGAGCACGAGATCGTCGAGGTGCGCGCGGATATGCTTCGCGTCGACCATCGTGACCACCGCGTCGAGTGCGACCTCCTTCGCGATCGGATCGTCGAGGAAGAAGGTTTGCGCGACCGGGTACGGATCGGCGAGCCCGCTCGTCTCGACGATGATGTGATCGAGCCGGTCGGGCCGTGCGACAAGCATCCGCACGATGCGCACGAGATCCTCGCGCACCGCGCCGACGCAGCACACGCAACCGTTCGTCATCTCGTAGATTTCCTCGGTCGATTCGAGCACGAGGCCGCCGTCGATGCCGATCTCGCCGAACTCGTTCTCGATCACCGCGATCTTGCGGCCGTGCTTCTCGCGCAGGATGTAGTTCAGCAGCGTGGTCTTGCCCGCGCCGAGAAAGCCCGTGAGCACGGTGACCGGAATCTTTTCGACGTCGCTGTGGGTGGTGTGGATGTGGGTCATGATGCGTCTCCGTTGAGTCGGTTGGGCTGCGGATTGGGCAGGGATTCGCTTTCTTTCCAGCGATGGACGGTGCGGGAATCGAGGTCGAACAGGTCGAGCACGCGGCCGAGCGTGTGGTCGATCATCTGGTCGAGCGAAGCAGGGCGCGCGTAGAACGCCGGCACGGGGGGTGCGACGATCGCGCCCATCTCCGTGACGGCGGCCATGTTGCGCAGGTGCGTGAGCGTGTACGGCGTCTCGCGTGCGAGCAGTACGAGCCGGCGGCGCTCCTTCAGCACGACGTCGGCCGCGCGCGAGATCAGGCCGGATGAAAGGCCGCTCGCGATTTCGGCGAGCGTCTTCATCGAGCACGGCGCGACGATCATCCCGAGCGTGCGGAACGAGCCGCTCGAAATCGGCGCGGCGATGTCGTCGCTGCGGTACAGCACACTGGCGAGCGCCGTGATGTCGGACAGCTTGAAGTCGGTCTCGTGCGCCATCGTCAGCGCGGCGGCGCGCGATACGACCACGTGCGTCTCGATGTCGAGATCGCGCAGCAGCGCGAGCAGCCGCATCCCGTACACGAAGCCGGATGCGCCGCTGATGCCGACCACGAGCCGCCGCGCGCTCATCGCGTGGCTCCGCCGAGTTGCGCGATGACTTGCGTGGCACGCTGCACCGCGGCGTCGCCGACGCGTGCGCGTATGCCGTCGAAGCGCGAGCCGCGCGTCGCGTCGATGCCCATCCGCGACGTCGTGCCGTCTGCCGACGACGACGGATCGAGCGGGCTGCCGGGCAGGCCGTCGACGACGAACAGGTCGCGGTGCGGCTGGAAGTGCGTCGCGATCGCCCACAGCACCTGCGCGTCGTCGGCGATGTCGATGTCGCTGTCGACCGCGACGACGTTCTTCAGGTACGGGTCCCAGCCGAGCAGTGCGAGCATGATCTGGCGCGCTTCGCCGTCGCGCGACTGCTTCAGCGCGACGTAACAGTGGAAGTGCGTGCCGGAGTTCGGATAATGGATCGCGGTGACCGACGGAAAGCGCGCTTTCAGCTTCTCGCTCATCTCGGCTTCGCGCGGCAGCCGCGCGAGCGTCAGATGTTCCGCGTACGGGCCGCCGACCACGTCGACGAGCCATGCATCGTTGCGCCGCATCATCGCGTCGATGCGCAGCACGTTGTTGGTCGAACGGTCTGACGAATAGCCGGTGAATTCGCCGAACGGGCCTTCTTCGGCATGCGCGTCGGGATCGATCGTGCCTTCGAGCACGAACTCCGCGGCAGCGGGCACGCCGATACCGTGACGCGGCGTGCGCACGAGTTGCAGCGGCGCGCCGAACAGCCCGCCGGCGATTGCTCGCTCGTCCGCGCCGAACGGCACGCGCGCGGCGGCCGCGAGCATGAACAGCGGATGCGCGCCGATCACCATCGCAACGTTCAGCGTGTCGCCGCGCGCCTTCGCTGTTTGAAGCATCCGCCACAGGTGACCGCGCGAATGCAGGCTCGTCGCCAGCGCGTTGCGAGCATGCGGCATCGAGCGGTGGTAACTGAGGTTCGCGACGCCCGTCGCCGGATCTTCGGCGACGATCACCGCGTTGGTCACGTATGGGCCGCGATCGGTTTCGAAGTGGCGGATCATCGGCAACTGCGCAATGTCGACCGCGTCGCCTTCGACCACTTGATCGAGCACAGGACCGTGCGGCACGACGACCGGCGCGATGGGGGCGTTTGCGCGCTGCTGCCAGGCGTCGAACAACCCGTTCGCATCGACGCCGAACAACCGGCCGATGCGTGTGCGGGAGGCAAATACGTTGGTGACGAGCGGCGTCGACAGCCCGTCGACGCGTTCGCAGACGAGCATGTCATGCCGGCCGCGCGCGGCAAGCGACGCGACGACGGCCGTGACGTCCTGGTCGGCGGACAGCGGCTGCCCGATCGTCAGCACGTCGTCCGGAAAGCGTTCGCGATACGCGTTCGCGAAGTGGTGGAAATCCTGCTGCTCGGTGAAAAGACTGGACGCCATGATGCACTCCGTCGGATGCGGGAGAGGAACGGCCGGACCGCGCGCATGCCGGCGGCGGCACGCGATCCGGCTGCCGGCGCGCTACAGGTAGGTCGACGTCAGGCGCTTCTGCGCTTCGTCGAGATCCTTCGGCGGCTTGGTCGGCTCGATGCCGACGAGGCGGGCGATGTTGTTGCCCATGTAGTCCTCGAGTCCGTCCTCGTCGAGATCCATCCCCTGCGGCGCGGGCCCGCACAGCATCTCCAGTTCGCGCAGCCACATGCCGGGTTCGTTCGGCGGCGAATCGGTGCCGAACACGATCTTGTTGCGCGGCAGCTCGCGCGCGAACTCGACGATGCGCGACTGGTAGCACCAGCCCGATTCGCAGTACACGTTCGGTGTGTCCATCGCCATCCAGAACGCCTCGAACGAGTAGTTGCCGCCCGTCTGGATGCCGAAGTGACCGATGATGAAGTTCACCATCGGAAACTCGCGGATGATCGGGTAGAACTGCGTCGGGATCGTGTACGGCCCGTCGCCGGTGTGGATCAGCACGACGATGTTGTACTTCGCGCAGACCTTCATCGCGGGGCGCAGCCAGTCGAGCGCGCGATCGGGCCGGTAGCCGTGCATGTTCGCGTGCAGCTTCACCATCTTGAAGCCGTATTCCCTGATGTGGAATTCGAGCTCCGCCGCGCCGTTTTCCGGGCCCCAGCGCGGGTTGTACGTGAAGTTGCCGATGAAGCGGTCCGGGTACTTCTGCGTGAGTTCGGCGATATACGCCATGTAGTCGCGGATGCCGTCGCGGCCGCGGCGGTTGCCGTCGCGATAGCCGGTATTGCCCGGCGGCGGCTGGATGAAACCCATGTCGATGCGGCGCGGCTTGCCGTTGATGATGTACGGGCCGTCCATCATCTTCAGCAGGCGTTCGCCGGTGAACGGCTCGCCGGTGTGGCGCCACGCCTCGTCGACGAGGTTGGTCGGGTGCAGGTGCGTATCGATGATCATGCAATGCTCCGGAATCGGGGGAGAGGGGCGCGCGTCACGCGGCGAGCAACGCTTTCGCTTCGTCGACGGTGCGCGGCGCGGGCGTCGGTTCGAGGCCGATCATTCGCGCGGTGTTGTTGCCGAGGTAATCCTCGAGCGTGTCCTCGTCGAGATTCATCCCTTGCGGCGGGTCGAAGCAGAGCACTTCGAGCAGGCGCAGCCACATGCCCGGTTCGTTCGGCGGCGTGTCGGAGCCGAACAGGATCTTGTGTTTCGGCAGCACCTTCGCGAATTCGACGATGCGCGACTGCAGGCACCAGCCCGATTCGCAGTACACGTTCGGCAGATCCATCGCGAGCTGGAACGGCTCGAAGCAGTAGACGCCGCCCGTCTGTACGCCGAAGTGCGCCATGATGAAATTGACGGTCGGGAATTCCTTGATCATCGGCACCCACTCGGTCGGGATGCTGTACGGGCCGTCGCCGGTGTGCAGCTTCACGAGCACGCCGAGTTCCGCGCATTTCTTCAGCGCGGGGCGCAGCCAGTCGAGCGCGCGGTCGGGCCGGTACGCGTGCATGTTGGCCTGGAACTGCACCATCTTGAAGCCGAGCTTGCGCACGTAGTGATCGATCGCGTTGACGCCGTTCTCCACGCCGCAGCGCGGGTTGTACACGAAGCAGCCGATGAAGCGGTCGGGGTGCTTGCGCACCATCTCGACCGTGTACGCCATGTACGCGTCGATCGATTCGGTGCCCGACTTTTCGCCGTCGGTATAGGTATAGATGGTGTTGCCTTGCGGCGGCTGGATGAACGCCTTGTCGACGCGGCGCGGCTTGCCGTTGATGAGGAACGGGCCGTTCATCGTCTCGATCAGGCGTTCGCCGGTGAACGGCGGGCCGTCGTGACGCCACGCGAGGTCGACGAGATTCGTCGGGTAACAGCTGGTGTCGATGATCATCTACTCGATCTCCTTGAGAGGAACCGGAAAAGCCGGTTGCCGGATCGCGGGCAGGCACGTCGATGAAGCGACCCGGTCGGTCGGATTCATGCGGCCCTTTGCAAGGCGCTTTTTTTTCGCGCCTTCCCCTCGCCGGCATCGAGTGACACACTGCGACGTGCACTGCTGCTTGGGACCGAGTGTCACAAGCCGTATGTGCTCTGTACAATATTTTTTACTGACGCTCTTGATACGTTTGCGATATGGACATGCGTGTGTTGCGTTACTTCGCGGTGCTGGCCGACGAACTGCATTTCGGGCGCGCGGCCGCGCGGCTCCATATCTCGCAGCCGCCGCTGAGCCAGCAGATCCGGCTGCTCGAGGAGCAGCTCGGCGCCGCGCTGTTCGTGCGCTCGCAGCATCGCGTCGAGTTGACCGAGGCAGGGAAAACACTGAAGGAGCAGGTGCCGCTGATCGTCGCGCAGTTCGATCGCGCGATCGACCTCACGCGTTGCGCGGGGCGCGGCGAAGTGGGGCGCCTGGCGGTCGGCATCATCAGTTCGGCGATGGTCGCGCCGATCCCGCACGCGTTGCGCGTGTTCGCCGAACGCCATCCGCACGTGCACTGGTCGCTGCACGAGATGACGCCGGCCGCACAGATCGACGCGCTGAAGGAGAAGCGGCTCGACGTGTGTTTCTTCCGGCTGTTCCAGGACGATCCGTCGATCCGCAGCGAGATCGTTGTGCGGGAAACCGCCGTGGCCGTGCTGCCGCCGGGCCATCCGCTCGCTTCACGCGATGCGATCGCGCTCGGCGAGCTGGCCGGAGAGCAGTTCGTGTCGTTCGGCTTGCGGCACTCGCAACTGGCGCGTTTCCTGCAACAGAGTTGCGTCGATGCACGCTTCACGCCGCAAATCGCGCACGAGGTCGTCGAGGTCCATACGCTGCTGTCGCTGGTGCGTGAAGGGCTGGGCGTCGCGCTGCTGCCTGCGTCGTCACGGCAGATTTCGACGGGCGGCGTCACGTTCGTGCCGCTGTTGCCGCCGGAGCTGGAAGTGTCGCTGCAGGCGCGCTACCGCGCGGACGATACGTCGGCGGTGCTCGGTGCGTTTCTTGAAACCGTGCGCGAGGTCGCGGCGGGATTCACGGCCTGACCACGCCGGTCAAGGCGCGAGCGACTGCGCGACCAGCGCACCGATTGCGTCGATCAGCGGCTTCACGCGCGCATGCCGCTCGCGCGGCCAGATCGCATGGAGGTTGTAGTGCGTCGGAATCGCGATCGTGCAGAGTTCGACGAGCCGGCCGTCGCGGCGCGCGTCGGCCGCGAGCAGGCCACGGACCAATCCCGCGCCGAGCCCTGACGCGAGCGTTGCGACGAGTCCCGCCGCGTTGTCGAACACCGCGATCGTCTCGGGTTCGACCGGCTCGAGCCCGGCCGCTTCCAGCCACGGAATCCACGACCGTTTCGTATAGCCGAGCAACGGCAGCTCCAGCACCTGTTCGGGCGCGAGCGGCGCGGTGAGCCCGTAGCGTTCGAGCAGCGCCGGCGCGGCCATCGCGGTCAGCCGGTCGGGGCAGACCAGCGCGCTGTCCACACCTTCCCATTCCCCGTAGCCATAGCGCAGCGCAACATCGACGCGATCGAATGCGTCGCGGTCGTGGCGCGGCGCGGACAGGACCGTCAGCGTCGTGCCGTCGAGCGTGCGCATCAGTTCCGGCAACCGTGCGGGCAGCCAGCCCTGCATCAGTTCCGGATCGACGTCGAGCCGGAGCGACGGCCCGGTCGTGCGGCCTTTCACCGACGACAGCGCGCGATCGATCTGTTCGAGCCCGTCCGACAACTGGTTCGCGAACAGCGTGCCTGCATCGGTCAGGATCACGCGACCGCCGGCGCGGGCGAACAGCGGCTGGCCGATGAATTCCTCGAGCGAGCGGATCTGCTGGCTGATCGCGCTGTGCGTGAGCGCCAGCTGGCGCGCCGCGCTGGAAAAACTGCCGACCCGCGCGGCCTGCAGAAACGCCTGCATCGACTGGATCGAAGGGTATCGCTTGAGCATCTGTTAGTCCGACTGACAGGGATTCGACGAAATGATCGCTGGCGCACCCGCACATCGCGTTTCGATAATGCTCCGAAACCGCGCCACGGACGCGGGCCCACCCCATGAATGCGAATCAGGAGACCGCCCATGATCGACATCGTCGTGAACGATACACGCCATTCGCTCGAGAATGTACCGGAGGATATGCCGTTGCTATGGGTGCTGCGCGACCGGCTCAAGCTCACCGGCACGAAGTTCGGCTGCGGCAAGGGCCTGTGCGGCGCGTGCACCGTGCACCTCGAAGGGCAGGCCGTGCGCGCGTGCCTGATCCCGGCCGCCGCCGCGAACGGGCGGCACGTGACCACGATCGAAGGGCTGTCGCCGGACGGGCGTCATCCGCTGCAGCTCGCGTGGGTGGCCGAGGACGTGCCGCAATGCGGCTATTGCCAGCCGGGGCAGCTGATGCAGGCGGCAGCGTTGCTGAAGGGCGGGCAACCGGTGGACGACGCGGCGATCGTGTCGGCGATGTCGGGCAACATCTGCCGCTGCGGCACGTATGCGCGCATTCATCGCGCGATCAAGCGTGCCGCTTCCGGCGATCCGGCGTCGAAGGCCACCGCCGAACCCGCGAAGGAGGCGTGACATGCGTAACGATCACGCACCGGATACGCCGGGTACCGACGACACGCCGCGCCGGCGTTTTCTCAAACAGAGTTCCGCGTTGCTCGCAGCTGGTATCGCGATCGGCTTCCGGCTGCCCGATGCGATGGCCGCCGGCAAGAACGTGAGCGGCGATCCGCATCCGTCTGCCGGCGAATTCGAGCCGAATGCGTGGGTGCGCGTGTTGCCCGACGACACGATCAAGCTCGTCGTGCACAAGCACGATTCGGGCACCGGTACGCGCACGGCGCTTGCGGCGGTGGTCGCCGAGGAGCTCGACGTCGACCCGTTCCGCGTCGACGTGATCACGCCGGAAGATCCGTTCTTCGCGGACTACATTCACCCGCTGTGGAAGGTGTTCTCGACCGGCGGCAGCACGAGCGTCGCGATGGAGTACGACCGGCTGCGGCGTGCGGGCGCGACTGCGCGCGCGATGCTCGTCGAAGCGGCGGCGCAGCAATGGAGCGTGCCCGCCTCTGCATGTACGACGGCAGACGGTGCCGTGCTGCATGCCGCGAGCGGGCGCCGCGCGACGTACGGCTCGCTCGCGCAAGCGGCCGCGCAGCTGCCGGCGCCGAAGGATGTCGTGCTGAAGGACCCCGCGCAGTTCCGCTACATCGGCAAGCTGCGCAAGAAGCGCGGCGCCGCGCAGAAGGCCGACGGGTCGTTTCCGTACAGCATCGACGTGTCGCTGCCGGGGATGCTGGTCGCGGTCGTCACGCGCGCGCCGATGATCGACGGCCGCGTGCGCAGCGTCGACACGAAGGCCGCGCTCGCGATTCCCGGCGTGCGCGAGGTACTGCAGATTCCGCCGCGCCCCGACGTGCTCGGCGGCAACCAGGCCGGCGTCGCGGTGCTCGCGGACGACTACTGGTCCGCGCATCGCGGGCAGGCCGCGCTGACGATCGAATGGGAGGACAGCCTGTTCGCGACGTTCGACAGCAGCACGCTTGCCGCGCGTCAGGCTGCGTGGGTCGACGATCCCGCCGCGCGCGTCGTGCCGACGATTGCCGACGGCGATCCGGCGAAGGCAAAAGCCGCCGGCGCACGCACGATCGAGGCGTCGTATTCGATGCCGCACAAGGCCGCGAATCCGCTGGAGCCGATCAACATCACCGTGTGGGCGCGCAACGGCGGCATCGAATACTGGGGCGGGTTGCAGGTGCCGTCCACCGCGATGGAAGCGGCCGACGTGATCGGCGGCATTCCCGCGCATCGCGTGACGCTGCACGAACTCGTGTCGGGCGGCAGCTTCGGCGCGCGCGAGTCGAAGTACTGGCTGTTCGAGGCGACCTGGCTCGCGGTGAAGACGGGCAAGCCCGTGAAGCTGATGAACAGCCGCGAGGACGAGATGCGTGCGCTGTTCTATCACGCGGCGAGCTACCACCGCGCACGTGCGGTACTCGACGCGAAGGGCAATCTGGCGTCGCTGTGGCTGCGCGGCGTGATGCCCGCGTCGCCGCAGCAATGGGAGCCCGGCTACCTGGAGCGCACCGACCGGATGGATTTCAGCACGACCGAAGCGATGACCAAGTGGGAGTTCGCGTATTCGGCGCCGCATCGCGACATCGGCTGGATCCGGCTGGAGACGGGCGTGCCGACCGGCTGGTTTCGCGCGGTGAGTTACATCCCCAACGTGTTCGCCGTTGAATCGGTGATGGACGAAGCCGCCCAGGCGGCGAAGCGCGATCCGGTCGAGTTCCGGCTCGCGCACATGCGCGACCGGCCGCGCCATGCGGCCGTGCTGCGCGAAGCCGCGCAGCGCGCAGGATGGGGGCAACCGTTGCCGGATGGCGTTGCGCTCGGCGTGGCGACGAATCAGGCATACGACAGCTATGTCGCGGTGGTCGCGCGAGTCGTGCGCAAGGACGGTGCGGTGACGGTGGAGAAGCTCACGTGCGTGGCCGATTGCGGGATCGCGGTGTCGCCGGCCGGTGTCGACGAGCAACTGTACGGCGGACTGATGTGGGGGCTCGGCCATGCGACGTCCGATCGCATCGATTTCAAGCACGGCCGCGTGCAGCAGTCGAACTTCGATACGTATCGCGTGATGCGGATGAGCGACATGCCCGAGACCGACATACATATCGTTCAGGGCGATCCGGCGAAGCCGGGCGGCGTTGGGGAACTGTCGAGCCCGGCGGTGACGCCTGCGATCGCGAATGCGGTGTTCAGATTGACGGGCAAGCGGTTGCGGGACACGCCGTTCGATCTGTCGGCGATCGCGTAGCGTGCGGGAACGTATGACGTTTGTCGTGCGCGGGCACCCAATCCGCTGATCAATCTGCCGACGTCGACGCCGGATCGACGTCGGCGAACGCATTCGCCGGCATCGTCGTACGGCGGCACCGATTCCGCATACTTTCCGACGTTTTATCGGGTGTTTCCCACTGTTTGGTCATCCGAATTTTTACCTAAGATGAAGAAATCGTGCGCGTTATTCGGTGCCTGCACGCGCACGGAGGGAGACAGGAGGCAGCGCCAGAGCGACGTCAGCGGATGTTGCCATCATGGATGCGAAAGTGTGCGCGTCGACTGTCAGTCTCGCGACTGCAGCGACGCCGGCGAACGCGGCGGCCATCGCCGCGCGTACGGTGTGCGGCCGTCTTGGCCGAACCGCTTCGCTGCGCCACGCGTTGCTCGCAATCGTTTGCGTTCTCGGTGCAGCCCCTGGCGTGCTTGCAGGTGCGCCCGCCAATCCGGACGATCCGGTCGATACCGTGCAGATCGCCGCCGCCGCAAGCCCCGCGAATGCTCCCGTTTCGTCACACGACACGACCGTGCGCCAGGTCGTGCTCGGCATCATCAGCTTCACGCGCTGGCCGGCCACGCCCGTTCGGCTGCATCTGTGCATCACCGGCCGGCCCGACTATGCGCGCGGCCTGACCGACACGCTGGAGGCCGGCTCGACGCTGGTCGACGTGCAGCGCGTGAGCCCCGACGATCCGGCGCTCGGCATCGCGTGCGACGCCGTCTACCTCGGCACGCTGAGCAACGACGAACGCGCGCGGGTGCGAACCGCGGTGGCCGGCCATCCGGTGCTGACGATTTCGGAACACGATCCGTCCTGCACCGCGGGCGGCATGTTCTGCCTGAACGTCGACGGCGAACGCGTGTCGTTCGAAATCAACCTCGACGCCGTCGCGCGCAGCGGCGTGCGCGTGCACCCGAACGTGCTCAACCTCGCCCGACGGCCGGTGACGCCATGACGCGGTCCGCGCTCCCCGTTTCCGCTTCGCGCATGCCGCGCCCGACGCTGCAAAGCGTGTTGCGTCGCGCGCACCTGCGCCTCGCATTCGTCGCGGTGACGATGGCGGCCGTGTCGTTGATCGTCGTCGCCGTGATCGCGTTGCGTGCGTATGCGGGCAACAACCTGAACCTGCTGGCGCGCTCGCTCGGTTATACGGTCGAGGCGGCGCTCGTGTTCGGCGACCGCGTCGCGGCGAGCGAGGCGATCGGGATGATCGCCGGCGACGAGGATGTCGCGCAGGTGGTCGTTACCGACAGCAAGGGGCAACCGTTCGCGACGTGGCAATTGCCTGCCGGAAACGGGATCGCGCGGCTCGAACGCGCCGTCGCCGACGTTGCGCTGCCCGGGCCCGTGACCGTGCCGGTGATGCACGACGGCATCGTCGTCGGACACGTCGTCGTGCAGGGACGCGGACATCAGTTCTTCGGATTCCTGCTTGGCGGCGTCGGCGGCATTCTGGGCTGTCTGGCCGTCAGCGTGTTCGGCGCGTATGTCAGCTCGAAGCGCTTGCTGCGCAACATCGTTTCGCCGCTGCGCGCGCTGGCAGGCGTGGCGCATGCGGTGCGGCGCGAGCGCGCGTTCGCGCGTCGGGTCGAGCCGGCGGCGATCGCCGAACTGAACCAGCTCGGCGACGACTTCAACGCGTTGCTCGACGAATTCGAGGACTGGCAGAACACGCTGCGCGACGAGAACGCGTCGCTCGAACACAAGGCGACGCACGATGCGCTCACGGGGCTGCCCAACCGCGTGCAGTTCGAGTCGCGGCTCTCGCTTGCGCTGTGCGACGCCACCTTGACGGGGCAGCGGGTCGCCGTCCTGTATCTCGACTGCGACCGTTTCAAGGAGATCAACGATTGTCTCGGCCACGATGCCGGGGATGCGGTGCTGATCGGCATCGCGTCGCGGCTGCGCACGCAGGTGCGCGAGGCCGATCTCGTCGCACGCCTCGGCGGCGACGAATTTGCGGTGATGCTGGCGGCGGTGCCTGAAGCGGGCAGCGTGTGCCGGATCGCGGACGAGATTTTGTCCGGCATGGCGCCGTCGATCGAGCTGTCCGACGGCCGCGTGGTGGCCACCATGATGAGTGCCGGCGTTGCGCTGTATCCCGATCACGCATCGGACGCGAGCGGCTTGCTGCGGGCGGCGGATGCTGCGATGTACCGCGCCAAGCGCGCGCGGCCGGGCTCGTGGCAATTGGCGGAGGGCGTGGTCGGGTCGGCTTGAGGTTTAACGTTTCGCGCTGCGGGCGAGGCCGCGGCAGCGAATGACAAGAAGTGCGCCCAACAAGGGCGCACTCGAGGGGGATGCGAAATGAACCACTCGTTTCCTGTGAGCATGGGGCGGCTGTGCGTCGCGAGCGCATTGCTGCTGTGCATGCTGCTGGGGGGCTGCAAGACGCCGCCGCCGCTTCATCGCGGGCTGACGCAGACGCAGGTCACGGCGCTGAAGTCGGCCGGGTTCCAGGAGACTGGACAGGGGTTCGAGTTCGGTTCGACCGGGCCGATCCTGTTTGATTTCGACCGGTACAACCTGAAGCCGGATGTGCGGCGGGTCGTCGAACGGATCGGGCGGACGTTGAGGTCGGCGGGGATCAATGGCGTGCGGGTTTATGGGTACTCGGATGATGACGGGAAGGCGAAATACGATCTCGAGTTGTCGAGGCGGCGGGCGGAGGTCGTGGCGATCGAGCTGGTCGACGTCGGAATGGATGCGAAGCAGATCGCGATTGTCGGGAAAGGGAAACTCGATCCAATAGGGGACAACAAGACGCCGGCGGGGAAGGCGCAGAATCGGCGGGCGGCGATTGTGGTTTCGCCGCGGTGAGGAACGTGCGCTGCGCGCGGGCGCGCCGTGGCGGCAAGCGGAAGCCTCGCGGCCAGCAAGCGGTCTGGCATGTTTGGCCCTGACCCTGGAATGTTCCGATGCGGTCGGTTTTAACTGTGGGTTCGGGTATGGCGCACGTGGTGCGCTTGCGCGTGTGACGGATGCGGCCGGGCAGTCGACCGCCTGCGAAACGGACGCGATGGGGCGGGTCACGGGGATCGGGGCGGCCGATGGTGCGCGTCAGAACAAGTCGGCGGCGAGCGACGCTGACGCGCGGAATGCGGTCTACTACTTCCACGACGATGTGTCGGAATGGCCGGAGGAATTGACTGATGCCGATGGCGATTTGATCCGGCAGGTGCGATATCAAATGTGGGCAGCCGCAATAGCAGCCACCCAACACCTCACCTCACCACCCGATATTGCAAGACGACCGCGACGTCCCCGCACCGCCGGTAGCCGTGCACTTCGTCCCCGAGCCGTTGTCGTAGAACGTCCGCGTCTCGGGCTGCGGCACCGACGGATCGAATGGATTCGGCGCCCCATGCGGGCCACGCGGCGCATCGTACGGCCGCTGCGGCGCATACGATCCACCACTACCCGCCGGGCGCGAGCCGTTAGCTCGCAGGTATTCATTCCAGTTCTGCTCGCGCTGCTCATACCCGGGCACGGCGCGGCCCAGACTATCGTTCCCGCCCGCACCGAGTGCGACGCGGTTCGGGGGCAAGGCAAAATCGGGTTCGTGTTTGAACGAAGGTGGCGATGCGACAAGCGCATCGCTTGTCGCACGCAGTGGTCGTGCATCCTGCGTATCGAACGGGCTACGTTTCACCGGCGCAGCGTACTGCACGCGTCGGCGGTTCACACGCGCCGCATGCCCGTCATCGCGAGCGGCAGCACGCCGCTCCGCGCGAAACACATTGGCCCCGGCCGACCGATCGGTCAGCGTATCGCGCCCGGACGCATCGGCGGCGGAAACGGAAAACGCACACGCAATCGCGGCGGCGGAAGACAAGCAGAAGGAATGATTCATCAGCGATCCAAATCAGGTGATGTGCATTGAACAAAACGGCAGATCACTGGCTGGCGGCTGGGCGACGGAGGGGCGTCGAAGCGGCCCTGAAGCGACTGCGAGGCGCGGCGGGCGCGACTCGCAGGAAGGCTGGCTGGATTGCAGAGGCGAATCCGTATTATTTCATATTAATAACGATCGCCTTTCCGAGCGACGAAAACCGTCGGCAAACAGAAGGCTTGAGCAACTTCACCCAACGCACTGCAATGGTGCCCACCAAACCAGTCATCAGCTGATTGAAGAACGACGATGCGACCCTTTGCCTCCCCGACCCACGCCACGCAAAATCGCCTATCACCCAATCCCAATCCCGGCAAGGCACAGCGCTAAGAAACCTGCACCGATAGCAACCAGATTGCACTCCCAGCCCCCGCCTCACAGCCCTCAAGGTTGCGCCGTCATTGCTACCGACCGTCACAACTTCCCTACGTGTTTTCCCTCGGTCGACCGGCATTTTTGACAGACGATTTAAAAACGCCCATATAATTTCGACTGCCTTGCCAACGGCTGTCGGACCATCCCTCCGATCAAGCGGTTTGGCAAGCGGGGCAGGCGAAACGCTTGCGCAATGCAAGACGCATCACGATGTCTTTCCGAACCAGACGTCCCCTTCGGGGACTGCAAGAGCCGGGCCCCGCTACGCAACATTCCGCCGGAGTTCCGTCTTCTATGTGTCTCGGGCGTGTCCCATGTCCTCGCCCCGGGTGCTGTTCGATTGCGCAAGTCATGCCGCCTTTGCCCGTATGACTAAACAACATCGAGGAGCTCCCAGATGACGCTGTCCCGTCTTACGTCCATTTCCGTCGCCGCCGTGCTGTTCGCCGCCGGCGCCGCCGCCGCGCAAGCGGAAACCGTGAAGATCGCCATCGCTGGTCCGATGAGCGGTTCGGTCGCCCAGTATGGCGACATGGTGAAGGCCGGCGCGCTGACCGCGATCGAACAGATCAACGCAGCGGGCGGTGCGGGCGGCAACAAGTTTGAAGTCGTGATGATGGACGATGCATGCGAGCCGAAGCAGGCCGTTGCCGTCGCCAACAAGATCGTCAGCCAGAAGATCAAGTACGTGATCGGTCACGTGTGCTCGGGTTCGACGATCCCGGCCTCGGACATCTACGAGAACGAAGGCATCGTGATGGTCACGCCGTCGGCCACCGCGCCGCAGCTGACCGAAGGCAAGAAGCGCCACTTCATCTTCCGCACGATCGGCCGTGACGACCAGCAAGGCCCGGCCGCCGCGCACTACATCATCAACAACGTGAAGCCGAAGAAGGTCGCGGTCCTGCACGACAAGCAGTCGTACGGCCAGGGCATCGCGTCGTCGGTGAAGAAGGACCTCGAAGCCGCGAAGATCCCGGTCGTCCTGTTCGAAGGCATCAACGCCGGAGATTCGGATTACTCGGCGATCATCACGAAGCTGAAGTCGCAAGGCGTCGATTTCGTCTACTTCGGCGGCTATCACCCGGAAATGGGCCTGCTGATGCGCCAGGCGCGCGAGCAGGGCGTGAAGGCGACGTTCATGGGGCCTGAAGGCGTGGGCAACAAGGACGTGACGGCTATCGCCGGCCCGGCTTCGGAAGGCATGCTCGTCACGCTGCCGGCCGACTTCTCGGCCGATCCGGCCAACGCGGCGCTCGTGAAGGCGTTCGCGGACAAGAAGCGCGACCCGAACGGCCCGTTCCAGATGCCGGCGTACGCAGCGGTGAAGATCATCGCCGACGCGATCGCGGGAGCGAAGACGACCGACCCGACGAAGGTCGCCGCGTACATGCACAAGACGACGTTCGACACGCCGATCGGCAAGGTCGCGTATGACGCACAGGGCGACCTGAAGGCGTTCAAGTTCGTCGTCTACACGTGGCACAAGGACGCGACGAAGACCGCCGCCAAGTAATACGGAGTACCCGCCCGCGCACCCGCCCTGTCCGAGACCCGGACGGGGCGGGTGCGTATTGGCTGCGCATCGGCCCAGTGCGCAGCCAAGGGGCGGCCCGAGACGACACCGTGCGTTGCGCGCGGCCGAACGCCGTGATCCGGCGACGGCATGCGACACAACGCCAACGGGAGCTTCCCGCACATGACTGACTTCTTTCCTCAATTCGCCCAGCAGCTGGTCAACGGCCTGACGCTGGGTGCGATCTATGCGTTGATCGCCATCGGCTACTCGATGGTCTACGGCATCATCGGCATGATCAACTTCGCCCACGGCGAGATCTACATGATCGGCGCGTACGTGGGCCTCGTGACCCTCACTGCAATCGGCATCTCCGCCGGCTATCCGCTGCCGCTCGTGCTCGGCGCCGCGCTGATCGTGTCGGTGATCGTCACCGGCCTGTACGGCTTCGCGGTCGAGCGCGTCGCGTACCGGCCGCTGCGCGGCGGCCCGCGCCTCGTGCCGCTGATCTCCGCGATCGGCATGTCGATCTTCCTGCAGAACTACGTGCAGATCGGCCAGGGCGCGCGCGACGTGTCGGTGCCGGTGCTGATCTCCGGCGCGTTCGACATTCATCTCGGCGGCGATTTCGACGTGACCATCCCGTATTCGCGCCTGATGATCGTCTGCGTGACGCTCGTGCTGATGATCGCGCTCACGCTGTTCATCTCGCATTCGCGGATGGGCCGCGCGTGCCGCGCCTGCGCCGAGGACATGAAGATGGCGAACCTGCTCGGCATCGACACGAACCGCGTGATCTCGTTCACGTTCGTGCTCGGCGCGATGCTGGCGGCCGTCGGCGGCGTGCTGATCGGGCTGACGATCGGCAAGCTGAATCCGTATATCGGCTTCGTCGCAGGCATCAAGGCGTTCACCGCCGCGGTGCTGGGCGGGATCGGCAGCATCCCGGGCGCGATGCTCGGCGGCGTGCTGCTCGGCCTCGCCGAAACCTTCGCCGCAGGCTACATGCCGGCCGAGTACAAGGACGTCGTCGCGTTCGGCCTGCTCGTGCTGATCCTGCTCTTCCGCCCGACCGGCCTGCTCGGCAAGTCGGACATCGAAAAGGTCTAAGGGAGACGCAGATGAGTCAAGTCATTTCCGTTCGCCGCCCGGCCGCCGACGCTTCGATCGGCCAGGCGCTGAAGAATGCCGTGGCCGCCGCGTTCCTGACGGCGATCCTCACGATTCCGGTGCTCGGTCTGCAGTTGAAGCTCGACGGCTATCAGGTCGTGCTGACGCCGCACTGGCGCCCGGTGTGGATCGCGGTCGCGGCCGTGTTCCTGTTTCAGTTGTTCAAGCCGTGGCTCGTGCGCGCGAAAGCGGCCGTGAAGCTGCCGGCAGTGCCGGCGATGGGCGCGCAGCAGCAGCGCGTGATCATCTGGGTGATGCTCGCGGTCGGGTTCGTGTGGCCGTTCTTCGGTTCGCGCGGTGCGGTGGACGTCGCGACGCTCGCGCTGATCTACGTGATCCTCGGCCTCGGGCTGAACATCGTGGTCGGTTTCGCGGGCCTGCTCGATCTCGGCTATGTCGGGTTCTACGCGGTCGGCGGCTATACGTACGCAATGCTGAACCAGTATTTCGGGCTGTCGTTCTGGGAGTGCCTGCCGATCGCGGCGATCGCCGCGGCGACGTTCGGCTTCCTGCTCGGCTTCCCGGTGCTGCGCCTGCGCGGCGACTACCTCGCGATCGTCACGCTCGGCTTCGGCGAAATCATCCGCCTGCTCGCGAACAACCTGACGAGCCTCACCGGCGGCCCGGACGGCATCTCGAGCATTCCGAAGCCGTCGGTGTTCGGCTTCGAGATGGCGCGCTCGGCGAGCGTCGAAGGCGCGAAGACCTTCCATGAACTGATCGGGCTGGAATACAGCGGCGAGCACATGGTGATCTTCCTGTACCTGATCGCGCTGGTGCTGGTCTGCTTCACGCTGTTCGTGACGAGCCGCCTGATCCGCATGCCGATGGGCCGCGCATGGGAAGCGCTGCGCGACGACGAGATCGCGTGCCGTTCGCTCGGCCTGAACCCGACGCGCATCAAGCTGTCGGCGTTCACGCTCGGTGCCGCGTTCGCGGGTATCGGCGGCGCGTTCTTCGCGGCACGTCAGGGCCTCGTGAATCCTGAATCGTTCACCTTCATCGAATCGGCGCTGATCCTCGCGATCGTCGTGCTCGGCGGGATGGGGTCGCAGCTCGGCGTGATTCTCGCGGCGATCCTGCTGACCGTGCTGCCGGAAGTCGCGCGCGGCTTCGCCGAGTACCGGATGCTGATCTTCGGTCTCGTGATGGTGTTGATGATGATGTGGCGTCCGCAGGGCCTGCTGCCCGCGAGCCGTCCCCACGTGGAGCTGCCGCAATGAGCGCGAACGCAGAACTGTTGAAGGTCGCCGGGCTGCAGATGCGCTTCGGCGGGTTGCTCGCGGTGGACGGCATCGATTTCGACGTGCGCCGCGACGAGGTGTTCGCGATCATCGGGCCGAACGGTGCGGGCAAGACCACGGTGTTCAATTGCGTCGGCGGCTTCTACAAGCCGACCGGCGGCGATGTCGTGCTCGACGGTCACGCGATTGGCGGGCTGCCTAGCCACAAGATCGCGTTGAAGGGTCTCGTGCGGACGTTCCAGAACATCCGCCTGTTCAAGTCGCTGACCGTCGTCGAGAACCTGCTCGTCGCGCAGCATCGCAAGGTGAAGGCGGGGCTGCTGCACGGGCTGTTCGCGACGCCCGCGTATCGTCACGCGGAGAAGGAAGCGCTCGAACGCGCGGCCGTGTGGCTCGACCGGATGGGGCTGACGTCGGTCGCCAACCGCCAGGCCGGCACGCTGTCGTACGGGCACCAGCGGCGTCTGGAGATCGCGCGCTGCATGATCACCGAGCCGCGCCTGCTGATGCTCGACGAGCCGGCCGCCGGCCTCAACCCGCAGGAAAAGATCGAGCTTCAGCACCTGATCGACAAGCTGCGCCGTGAATTCGGCGTATCGGTGCTGCTGATCGAACACGACATGAGCCTCGTGATGGGCGTGTCCGACCGCATCCTCGTGATGGAGCACGGCCGGCCGATCGTGATCGGCACGCCGGAGGCGGTCCGCAACGACCCGCGCGTGATCAAGGCGTATCTGGGGGAAGAGTGATGCTGAAGCTGGAACAGGTCCATACGCACTACGGCGCGGTCGAAGCGCTCGCGGGCGTGTCGATCGAGGTGAACAAGGGCGAGATCGTCACGCTGATCGGCAGCAACGGCGCCGGCAAGACGACGCTGATGATGACCGTGTGCGGCACGCCGCGCGCCTCGTCGGGCCGCGTGCTGTTCGAGGGCAAGGACATCACCGGGATGTCGACGCACCAGATCATGCGGCAGGGGATGGCGATTTCGCCGGAAGGGCGGCGCGTGTTCCCGAGCCTGACGGTGCTCGAAAACCTGAAGATGGGCGGCTTCTTCGCGAGCCGTCACGAGATCGACGACGGCATCGAGCACGTGTTCAAGCTGTTTCCGCGCCTGAAGGAGCGCGCGGCGCAGCGGGCCGGCACGATGTCGGGCGGCGAGCAGCAGATGCTGGCGATCGGCCGTGCGCTGATGAGCAAGCCGCGTTTGCTGCTGCTCGACGAACCGACGCTCGGCCTCGCGCCGCTCGTGATCGCGCAGATCTTCGACATCATCCGCACGATCCGCGACGAAGGCGTCACGGTGTTCCTCGTCGAGCAGAACGCGAACAAGGCGCTCGGCGTGGCCGATCGCGGCTACGTGCTCGAAACGGGGCGCGTGGTGCTCGCCGATACGGGCGCGAACCTGCTCGCGAACGATCGCATCAAGCAGGCCTACCTCGGCGGTTGATGCCGACAGCCGCCGGCCTGCAACGGGCCGGCGGCGTTTTGCTTTCCATGCTTGCGCATGCAAGGCCGGTTCCCGGCCTTGTCTTCCCTATCCGATCCTGAACGTGCTTTTCAGTACGTCGCGCAGATGCAGCGCGGCGCGATTGCTGTCGTCCGTCAGGATCGTGATCAGGTGCGGCGGCAGATCGGGCAGCACGATCCCGGCGACGTGGCTCGTCAGGTTGCCGGACACGCGGTCGTGTTCGATCAGGCCGACCGCGAGGCCGTTCGCGATACAGGCTTCGACTGCCGGTGAACTGGCGCTCTCGAGCAGCATCCGGTGCGCGATCCTTGCCTTCTTCAGCGCGTTCAGCGCTGTGTCGCGGTACGGGCAGCCCTGCAGCTGCACCGCGATCGGCAGCGGCGCATCGGGATTGAATTTGAACGTGCGCGCGGCGACCCACACCGGATGGGTCTTGCTGAGCAGCTCGGCGTGCGGCGGCGCCTTCGGCACGACGGCGATCGTGATGTCGAGCTGGCCGCGCGAGAACAGCAACTGCAATTCCTCGCTGGAGCGCGCTTCAACGGTCAGTTCGAGCAACGGCCGGTCGGCAGCGAAACGCGGCAGGAATTCCGCCATGAAGTGCGCCGCGTAGGAATCGGGGATGCCGAGCCGCAGCTTGCCGGTCAGCATCTGCGGCGACAGCGATTCGACGAGCCGGTCGTGGCTCAGCAGAAACTCGGTGGTGTCGCTCAGCAGCTTGTGGCCGTACTGCGTGAGTTCGACGGCCTGGTTGTTTCGCGTAAACAGGCGCTGCGCGACCATCTCCTCCAGCTTCTGGATCTGCGCGGTGACCGACGACGGGCTGCGGTTCACATGGGCGGCCGCATCCTTGAAGCGGCCGAGCTTCGCGACGGCATGGAAGGTTCGCAGCAGGTCGACGTCCAGGGTGCGCGGCATGATTTTGTTTTTCCGAATCAGTGATTCAGGTAATGTCGATTGACGGAATTATTGAGCATCCCATATTCTCGGGTCAACAGGCAGACAACGGCAGGCAGCCGGTCGGGCGTGGCACGCATCCGGGGAATGATTCATGTCGATCAATGATTTTGTCGTAGATGCATTGGTGCGGGACAGGAAGCTGAAGGCGGAGTCGGTATGGACGGTCGAGAATCACGAGAAGTATTCGACGCTGAAGCGCACTGACGACGATGCGCGGCGGAAGGCGGCGGGGCGCGAAGTCTTTTCGCTGATGCGAAACCTGAACGAGCTGGGCGTACGAAGCCCGGCGCTGTGCGCGGATCGCGACGGCAACGGTTCGTTGCGCGAAGCGATCGGCGCGTTGAGCGAGCGGCTGGCCACGTTGTCGCGCGGCCGCGATGTCCACTACATCGAACTCGGCCCCGAGCCGGTCAAGACCACCGAACTGATGAAGGCCGTCAGCGGCGGCGGGCCCGATCATCTGCGTTACACCGCCGTCGACATCAACGAGTCGTCGGAAGACGCAATGCGGCACGCGATCATGCCGTTCCTGAAAGCGCCCGGCTGTTTCAACTACATCGCCGACGATTACCGGAACGTGCAGTGGAACCATATCGATCTGGGCCAGGACGTGACGTTCATCACGATGCTCGGGTTCCAGGAGGGCAACGAGTTGCCGGTGACGATCGGCCGGCTCATCCGCAATCTCGGCGGGAAGTCGACCTACGTCGTGTCGGAGATGCAGTTGCTCGTGGAGGGGCGTGAAGAGCCGATCTACAACTTCTACCGGAACGAGAACATGGTGCGGTTCTCCGAGATCGTCAGCCGGCAGCAGGGTTTCGAGCCGCTTGGCGAGCATCATGTGTCGATCGTCCGGCTCAATCTGCTCGGCGACCAGTTCCATGTCGCGGTCACGCTGCAACCGGTGTCGAAAGCGGGAGCCGACGGGCATCTGATCACCAACGTCTGCCTGAAATACACGCCGGAGCAATTCCGCCACGTGCGCCTGAGCCACGGCAATTGTCGCGTGATCGACGAGCTGCGCAGCGGGGACGGCAGCGTCGTGTACCAGATTGCGCAGTTCAAGGGCTGAATGCCGAAACGTCGATAGCGAGGCGCGCGATGAACAAGGGAAATGCATTGCCGGTGTTTGCGCGAGGATTCGATCGGGTCAGGCTTGCGTTGCAGACGTCGCTGGCCGCCGGCGTGAACGTCGATGGCGCGATGGACGCAGCGAAGGAGCCGATGCGCTGGACGAGCGCGTGCCTGCGCGACGGTTACCAGGTGCGATATCGCCGCAACCTCGACGATATCGGCTATCGCGATGTGCCGATGCGCGGCACGCGCTCGGATGCGCTGAACGCGGTGTGCCATCTGCGCGGGCTGTTCTCCGACGAAGCGGTGAGTGCATTGCGCGAGATCGGCCGCGCGCTGGAGCACAGCGCGTCGAGCAGCAACTGGATCATCTCGAAGCGGGCGCGCGCGGTGACGAACCGCTCGCGGTTCATCGACGACATGATGCACGACCGCGCGTTCCTGATGAGGGTGTCGCGTCTCGCCGGTGCGCCGCTGATCCCGTATCCGATGGTCAATGCGCGGTCGCAGTTCAACTACTACTATCCGACGGACCACGGTGACGACGGCAAGGCGCAGGTGGGCATGTGGCACACCGACGGCACCAGTTTCGTGCTGAACATCGTGCTGTCGGATCGCTCGGAATACGAGGGCGGCAACTTTCTGTTCTACGAATCGACCGCGGAGACGTTCGACCGCCACGATCGCGCGCGCCGGCATGTGAAGACCGCGAAACTCGACAACGCGGGCGACGCGCTGCTCATCTACGGCAGCAAGCTGTTTCATGGCGTCGAACCGGTCGAGGCCGGGCGCCGCATGTCGCTGGTGTTGTCGTTTCATTGCCCGTACACGCGCGAGGACGACAACGGGTTCTGGCACCTCGCATCGGACGACGGCATTCCGCGCACGATCGTCAACTGGCTGGCGCTGCAGCGCGCGCTCAGGGACGACGCCGAACTGCAGTATCGCCGCCTGGGGCTCGAGCCGATTCGCCCCGGGGAACTGGACGACCAGCGCCTGTCCCCGGCCACTTTCTGAGAGCCGTCGCCCCATGCAGCTATTCCTGCTTCAGCTCGTGTTCGTGTTGTCATGGAGTTCCGGTTTCATCGGCGCGAAGCTCGGCGCGGAAACGGCCGGTGCGTTCAACCTGCTGTTCTGGCGGTTCCTGCTCGTCACGCTGTGCCTCGCGATCGTCCTCAACCGGCAGCTTGGGCGCCTGACGCTCGAAAAAATCCGCTATCACGCGGTGATCGGCTTCCTGTCGCAGTTTCTCTATCTGACCTGCGTCTATATCGCGATTCAGCACGGCCTGCCGCCGGGTATCGCCGCGATCGTCGCGGCGTTGCAGCCGCTCATCACGGCCGCGATGACGTCGCTCGAAGGCAGCGAGCGCAGCGGGGCGCGCCAGTGGGCCGGGCTCGTCGTCGGGTTCGTCGGCGTGGGCATCGTGATCGGCGGGCAGTATGCGCTGCCGGCAGGGTCGGTCGGAATCGTCATGTATCTGCTGCCGCTGGTGTCCGCGCTGGGACTGTCGATCGCGACGATCTATCAGCGGCGGCGCGCACTGACGGCCGCGCGCAGCAACGAGGACGGGCTGTTCCTGCCGCTGTTCGTGCAAGGGTGCGTGAGCCTCGTGCTGTTCGCGGCGTGCGGGATCGCCACGGGCAACCTGCATGTGCCGGCGCAGCCGAACGTGTGGGTGTCGGTCGTGTGGCTGACGGTGTTCTCGACCTTCATCGCGTACCTGTCGTTGTGGGCGCTGCTCAAGCGCATGCCCGCGACACGCGTGGCGACCCTCGTCTATCTCGAGCCGCCGGTGACGCTGATGTGGGCCGCGTGGATGTTCGGCGACCGGATCGAGGTGACGACCTACCTCGGTATCGTTGTCGTCGCGATCGGTGTGTGGCTCGCCGGCAAGCAGGTCGAGCGGCCCGCGCGGGCGCGGCGGCAGGAAATGGAGGCGGCCGGCCGCTGACGCACTGGTTGCGCACGCGAATCCGGTGTAGCTTCGCGGGACAGCCCGGCTCGCGGAGGAACCCGATGAAAGTCAAACGGATCGTCGCCAATATCGACACACGATCAGGCGACGACGCAAAGCGTTTTTACCAGCAGATCTTCGGCCTCGACCTGCTGATGGACCACGGCTGGATCGCGACGTACGGCAATGCCGAGCAGATGGACGTGCAGATCAGCTTCGCATCGCAGGGCGGATCGGGTACGCCGACGCCCGATCTGTCGATCGAGGTCGACGACGTCGACGAAGCGCTCGAACGCGTTCGGGCAGCCGGCATTCCCGTCGAATACGGGCCGGCCGACGAGCCGTGGGGCGTACGGCGGTTCTACGTGCGCGATCCGTTCGGCAAACTCGTCAACGTGCTCGCGCATCGCTGACCTGAAGCGTCGGGCCGAATGCGGCGTTTCAACGTTCAAGCGTGCAACGCCAGCCCCTTCACCGCCTTGTCCACGGCCTTCTTCGGCCCGTGCAACGCCAGGCCGACCAGATCGGGATTCGCCGCATCCCCGGCACGAAACGCTGCGCGGTTGGCCGCGTCGTGCCCGGTCGAGAACATCGCGCGTACGTAAGGCACGATCGTCAGTTCGCGCGATAGCGCCTGCCGGTGCGCGGCCTGCAACCCGTTCAGATCGGCCGCGAACACCAGCATCGGCTGGCCCAGCATCCGGCTGTAGCGGCGGCCGGCCGCATCCTCGTAAGGCTCGCCGAGCGCTTCGGGCGCACCGGCCGCGACGCCCGTCGCGAGAAACGCGACGACATTGAGTTTCTGCCACGCCGCGAGATCGTCGCGCACGATCAGCGCTACTTTCGTATCGAACATGCTTGCTCCTGGTTGGAACATCCATGATCGGATGCCGCGCGCGATCAGTCTGGAACGTTTGTGCAGAGTTGCCGGTAGGCGGCCGGCGTGATCCGGTACGCGCGGCGGAACCAGCGGCCGAGATGGCTCTGGTCGGCAAAGCCGACGTCCGCGGCCGTCTGCGCGGGCGTGCGGCCGGCCGCCAGCAGCCTGCGCGCGGCGCGCAGCCGCAAGCGCACCAGGTACGCATGCGGCGACGTGCCGAATGCGCGCTGGAACATCCGCGTCAGCCGGAACCGGTCGATGCCGGCGACGCTGGCGAGCTCGTCGAGGCCGATGTTGCCGTCCATGTGTGCGTGCAGCAGATCGCGCACGCGCGCGATCGCGGGCGGCACGACGCCGCTCTCCAGCGCGAGCGGGCCGCGCAGTTCGCCGCCGAGCCGTGTCAGCAGGCGGTCGAGCGTCTGGTCCCGTGCGAGCCGGCCTTCGTCGTCGTGGATCGCGAAGAATGCGTTCCGGATCGCATCGACGAGGCTGCGGTCGTCGACGAGCGTGTGGCCGAACGTGGCTTCGACGCCGCCGAGGCCCGGCAGGTCCAGCCGGCGCGCGGCGCGCTCGACCCACGCTTGCGGCAGGTACAGCATGCCGTAGGTGAAGCCGCCGGCTTCGGGCGCGTGGCCGTCGTGCATCGCACCCGGCTCGATCAGGATCGCGCGGCCCGGCACGCTCGTATGCAGCGAACGGTGGCACTGGAAGCGCTGCACGCCCTGTTCGGTGAAGCCGACCAGCATGTCGTCGTGGTCGTGCGCGTCGTAGGCATGGCCGTTGAAATGCGCGTGGAGGCTTTCGATGCCGGTTTCCGCATCGCGCCGCGCGACGAGCCAGTGGTCGGTCGTGGCGGGGGCCTTTGCCGCTGTCGTCATCGGATGCCTCGCGCGTCGTCGTTGCGTGACGGGTAGTGTACGCAGGTCGCGGATTGGCGGTGGCGGGCGCGGCTCATGCTGCGTTGGTCGCGGCCTGTTCTTCACGTGCATATTGCGCGGGCGGCCGGCCGACGTGGCGCGTGAACGCGACGCTGAACGTGCTGGCCGAGCCATAGCCGACGCGCCCCGCGATCTCCGCGATGCGGCCGTCGTGACGGCGGAGCAGGTCTTTCGCGAGCGCCATGCGCCACGTGAGCAGGTATTCCATCGGCGCGACACCAACCGCGCGGCTGAAGCGTTCGAAGAACGTCGAGCGCGACAATGCGGCCTCCTTCGCCAACGCGACGATCGTCCACGGATGCGCGGGGCTTTCGTGCATCCGGCGGATCGCGGCGGCGAGACGGCTGTCGGCGAGCCCGCGCACGAGGCCGGGCGACGCGTGCGTGCCGGACGTGAAGCGCAACGCCTCGATCAGCAGCACTTCCAGCAGGCGTGCCAGCACGATCTCGCGGGCAGGCCGTTGCGCGCGCGATTCGTCGCGCACCAGTTGCACGAGCGTGGTCAGCCGCGGTTCCCCGCGCACGTGCACGAACCGGGGCAGCAGCGACACCAGCAGCGATGCGTCGGGAGAACCGAAGCTGCAGTTGCCGGCCATCATCCGCGTGTCGACCGGGTTGGCCGGATCGCCGATCCGGTATTCGCCGTGGTCGAGCGCGACCGGCGGCGCGGTTTCGACGCCCGGCGCCGGCGGTTCGAGGCTGGACATCGCGACGCCGTAGGCCGCCGGAATCAGCATGAAATCGCCCGGCAGCAGTTCGATCGGCGCATGCCCGTCGATCGCGATCCGGCACCCGCCGTCGAGGATCGCGCAGTAGAACGGCTCGCCGGCGACCGTGCGGTTGATCGCCCACGGGCTCGCACCGCGCACGTACTTCGAGTACCGCGCGCCCGGTTGCAGCAGTGTCACGACTTCGGTCAGCGGGTCGATCATTGCCGGACTCTCGCAAAAGAAAAGCGGATTTTCGATTGTAGCGAATACGGATCCGGCCATCTATCGTACGAACACCTGCTCACACATCACAGGAGTTCGCATGAAGACCGTACTGATTACCGGCTGTTCCTCCGGCTTCGGCCTCGAGATCGCGCGCCATTTCCTGGCCCGCGACTGGCGGGTCGTCGCGACGATGCGCACGCCGCGCGAGGACGTGCTGCCGCCGTCGGCGCATTTGCGCGTACTGCCGCTGGACGTGACGAACGCGGACAGCATCCGCGCCGCGATCGACGCGGCCGGCCCGATCGACGTGCTCGTCAACAACGCAGGCTTCGGCGCGGCCGCACCGGCCGAGCTGACGCCGCTCGATACGGTACGCGCGCTGTTCGAGACCAACACGATCGGCACGATCGCGCTCACGCAGGCCGTGCTGCCGCAGTTTCGCGAGCGCGGCGCCGGCGTGGTCGTGAACGTCACGTCGAGCGTCACGCTGAAGGCGCTGCCGCTGGTCAGCGCGTACCGCGCGAGCAAGGCGGCGGTCAATGCGTTCACCGAGTCGATGGCGGCCGAACTCGCGCCGTTCGGCGTGCGCACGCATCTCGTGCTGCCGGGCCGGGCGCCCGACACGCGTTTCGGCGACAACGCGCGCGCGAACATGCACGGCTTCGAGCACGAAGCGTATGCGGACTTCGTCGGGAAGGCGATCGCGCGGATGCTCGACGCGTCTGCGCCGATCACCCATGCGGAGGATGTCGCCGACGCCGTATGGCGTGCGGCGACCGATCCGTCGAGCCCGATGCGCATGCCGGCCGGCGCCGATGCGCTAGCGTGGGCGGCGGAAGCAGGCTGATCGATCGGGCATCCGTCGCGCTGATCCGTTGAACCGGCGCGATGGTATCGCGTGATGCGGGGCAGGGCGTTACAGCGCGCGCGTGATCGCCTGTTCCAGCAGCGACAGGCCGAGGTCGATTTCTTCGTCGCTGACGGTCAGCGGCGGCGCGATCCGGAACACGCCGCCCATGCCGGGCAACTGCACGATGTTCATGCTGAGCCCGAGGTTCATGCACTCGCGCGTGATCTTCGCGCCGAGCCCGTCCGCCGGCTCCTTCGTGCGGCGATCCTTGACGATCTCGACGCCGAGCAGCAGCCCGCGCCCGCGCACGTCGCCGATGCAGTCGAACCGCTCCATCAGGTCGAGCAGGCCGCGCCGGAGCCGGTCGCCCATCACGTTGGCCCGCTCGACGAGCCCGTCGCGCTGCACCACGTCGAGCACGCGCAGGCCGACCGCAGCCGGCAGCGGATCGGACACGTGCGTCGTGTAGAACAGGTAGCCGAGCGCGTGCGCACGTTCCTCGATGGCCGCGGACGTCACGATCGCCGCGAGCGGCAGCCCGGCGCCGAGCGTCTTCGACAGCGTCAGGATGTCGGGCGTCACGCCGTCGCGCTGGCACGCGAACATCGTGCCGGTGCGGCCGATGCCCGTCTGCGCTTCGTCGAGGATCAGCAGCATCCCGCGCTCCTCGCACTTGCGCTTGAGCGCCGCCATATAGCCTTCCGGCAGCTCGATGATTCCGCCCGAACTGAGGATCGGTTCCGCGATGAACGCGGCGAGGTTGCCGCTCGACTGCCGGTCGATCAGATCGAATGCGTAGTCGAGTTCGGCGAGAGAGTCATAGGCGCCGTTGCGCTCGAAACGCGGCCGGTACGTGAACGGCGCGGGAATCGCGAACGAACCGACCGACGCCGGGCCGACGCCCTTGCGGCCGGCGCTGTAGGTGGCCGATGCGGCCGCGCCCGTCATTCCATGCCACGACTGCGCGAAGCCGACGATCTCGTACTTGCCGGTGACGAGCTTGGCCATCCGGATCGCCGCCTCGTTCGACTCCGCGCCGGTGCTCAGCAGCAGCGCGCGATCGAGCCCGGGCGGCGTGACGTCGGCGAGGCGCGTCGCGAGATCGACGACCGGCCGCGACAGCATGCCGCTGAACAGGTGGTCGAGCTTGCCCGCGTATTCGCTGATCACGGACACGATTTCCGGATGGCTGTGGCCGAGCACCGCGCTCATCTGGCCCGACGTGAAATCGAGGATCGCGCGGCCGTCGGCGTCGTAGACGAAGCTGCCTTTCGCGCGCTCGATGATCATCGGCTCGAACGTGCCGCCGTAGCGGACCAGGTGCTGCCTGGCGTTGCGCCAGAAGGTTGCGTCGTCGTTCAGGGACATCGGGCGTCTCCGGGCAAAAGGGCAGGGATCGCTTGCAGTCTAGGCGCGCGTCTGGTTTGATGGAAACGAATAGTTCTTATGCAAGGTAGAAAAGGAGCTAATACCTTGGGGCTTTCGCTTGAAATCGACCTGCTGCGTTCGTTTGTCGTGATCGCCGAGGTGCGCGCGCTCAGCCGCGCGGCCGCGCGCGTCGGCCGCACGCAGTCGGCGCTCAGCCAGCAGATGAAGCGGCTCGAGGAAGTGGTCGACCAGCCGCTGTTCCAGCGCACCGGCCGGGGCGTGGTGCTGACGCATCCGGGCGAGCGGCTGCTCGTGCACGCGCAGCGCATCCTGCGGCTGCACGACGAGGCGATGGCCGACCTGTGCGGCACGGGGCTGTCGGGCACGATCCGGTTCGGCTGCCCGGACGATTACGCGGAGGTCTGGCTGCCGTCGCTGCTGCGGCAGTTTTCGAGCCAGCATCCGCAGGCGATCGTCGAGGTCGTATGCGGGCCGACGCCGCGGCTGATCGAACAGCTGGAGAAGCGTGCGGTCGATCTGGCGATGATTTCATTGCCGGACGACGGCGCGAACGACGACATCATTCGCCGCGAGCAACTCGTGTGGATCGGCTATCCGGGGCTGGAGCCCGCACATTTCGATCCGCTGCCGCTCGCGCTGTCCGATCGCGATACGCTCGATCACCTCGCGGCCTGCGAGGCGCTGGATCGCGCCGGTCGCGATTACCGCGTCGCCTATGCGAGCAGCAGCCTCGCGGGGTTGATCGCGCTGGTGCGCTCGGGGCAGGCGTTCGCGGTGATGACGCAGACGGCCGTGCCGGCCGACCTCGCGATCGTGAACGGCGATCCGCGATTGCCGCCGTTGCCGGCCGTGGGCATCGCGCTGAAGTTCGACCGGAAGCGGCCGTCGCACCTGACAACGGCGTTTGCCGAACATATCCGGCAAACGCTGCCGTTGCTTTGATGGCCGGCATGAATCAGTCGACCATCGACGAAGCCGACACCTGCGTGCGGCCTTGCGTATCCGCCACCGCATCGCGCATGCGGATCGCCGCCTGCATCCCGGACAGCTTCAGTTCGGTTTCCTGATATTCGTTGACCGGCTCGGAATCGCCGACGATGCCGCAGCCCGCGAACAGCCTGCACGCGCCACCCTCGACCAGCGCCGAGCGCAGCGCGACGATGAAGTCGCCGTTGCCGTGCGCGTCGATCCAGCCGATCGGTGCCGCATACCAGCCGCGGTCGAAGCCTTCATGCTTGCGGATGTGCTCGAGCGCCGGTGCGCGCGGATGGCCGGCCACGGCAGGCGTCGGATGCAGCGCCGCGACGACCTGCAGCAGCGTCGCGTCGGCATTCAGCGTCGCGCGGATCGGCGTGCTCAGGTGCTGAAGCTTCGGCAGCCGGTGCAGCGACGGCTGCCTGGGCACGTCGAGCGTGCGCGACAGCGGCGCCAGCGCGGCCCGGATCGCGTCGACGACGAGCGCGTGTTCGAGCCGCTCCTTCGCGGAATCCATCAGCGCCGCGCCGAGTGCGCGATCGTCGTCGGGCGTGGCGCCGCGCCGGATCGTTCCGGCGAGCGCATGCGTGCGCACGTCGCCGGCCGCGACACGCGCGAGCCGTTCCGGCGTGGCACCGATGAAACACGCGCCTTCGCGACGAACCGCGAACAGGTGGGCATGTGCGTCGCGCCGCCGGAGCCGGCGCAGCAGCGGTGCGATCGCGACGGGCCGCGCGTACTGTTCGAGCACGTCGCGCGCGAGTACGACCTTGCCGAACGCGCCGCTGTGGATCGTGTCCACCGCGCGCCGGACTTCGTGCTGCCATTCGCTCGCCTGGAGCGCCTGCGTGTGCAGCAGGTGCGGCGCGTCGTCTTCCGCGACAGGCGCAAGCGCGCCGAGCGACTCGATGCGCGCCAGGCACGCATGCGCGAGCGCGGCCGGATCGTCGTGAGCGGCGACGACGTGCTGGCAGACGGCCCAGTGTGCGTCGCCTTCGCGCACGATCAGCAGCCGGGCCAGCGTCATGGCGGCATCGGGAAACGGCGCCCAGTGCGCGCTGCGCGGGCCGTGCGAATCGAACCGGAAGCCGCCGACGAGGCGCGGCGGCTGCGGGCCGGCCGTGATCGCGTCGCGAACGAGCGTGCGCCAGCGCGCATCGATTTGCGCGAAGCGCGTGCCGCCCGTGGCGCTCAGTTCGAGTGCGCGGTCCCAGCCGAACAGCGTGACGGACGCATCGCCGGCCTCGTGGAAGAACCACGGCGTGACGCCGTCGTCCCAGGCGGCGATCAGGTCGAAGAAATCGAGCGGCCGCAGCGGCACCGATACCGATGCGAGCGTCGGCTCGCCGGTGGCGGCCGCGCGGCCGGCCGCCCGCGCAAAGGTGTCGTGCAGCAGCGGAAGGCCGGCGTTCATGCGAGCCCCCGCTGCTGCCGCCAGTATTGCGTCTGCTGCGCGATGTACCACGCGATGAGCTGGGCGAACAGCGTTTCGACGTAATCGCCGTCGAGGCCGGCCTGCTCGGCCCAGCGGCGCCGGTCGGGCAGCATCGCGGCCACCCGCTCGGGCGCGGCGATGCTCGCTTCGTCGGGCTTGAAGCGCGACGCGGCCTTCACGTACTGCATGCGCCGGCCGAGCGCGTCGATGATGTCGGCGTCCAGGCGATCGATGGCTTCGCGAATGTCGGGAAGCCCCGTGCAGGCGTCCGGTGTTTTCATGTGTACTCCTTTCCGTAACGAAGGGATTGGTCGATCCGTTCGACCAGATGCGCGATCACCGCCGGGTATTGGTGTCGCAGGTAGAAGTGGTCGCCGTTGAACGTCTCGATGCGGATCCGGCGCGACGCGACGTCCTGCCACGCGTGCGCCTCGTCGTTGTCGAGCTCGGTGTCGGCGAGCGGCAGCATCACGCCGAGCGGCGCGTCGATGCGCGGCGGCCGGTCGCGTCGATACGTTTCGATCGCGCGGTAGTCGTGGCGGATCATCGGCAGGTAGATCGCGCGCATTTCCGGGTCGGCGAGCAGCGCGGCGTGTTCGCCGGACAGCCGGGCGACATCGCCGACGAGCGCGTCGTCGGATTGCAGGTGCAGGTCCGACAGGCGCTGGCGATGCGGCGGCGGCAGCGCGGACACGGCCACGTAGAGCGGCGCGGCGCCGCGCGCTTCGAGCCGCACCGCGACTTCGTACGCGAGCGCCGCGCCGAGGCTGTGCCCGAACAGCACGAGCGGCGCGTGCGCATAGCGTTGCAGCGCGTCGGCGGCGGGGCCGGCGAGCGCTTCGATCGATTGCAGGCACGGCTCGCCGAAGCGCTCCTCGCGGCCCGGATACTGCAGTGCGAGCAGATCGACATCCCACGGCAGCGCCCGGCTCCAGTTGCGAAAGAAATTCGCGGTGCCGCCCGCGTGCGGAAAGCACACGAGCTGCGCACGCGCGCACGGCGACAGCCGCAATTCGCGGATCCAGTTCGAATCGGTCGGGTGTACGGTCATGCGGCTGCCGCCTCCAACTGGCGGCGCAGCAGGTCGCGCAGCGATTTCTTGCTGGTCTTGCCGATGCCGGTTTCCGGGAAGCGCGGCATGAACTCGATGCGATCGGGAATCTTGAAGGCCGCGAGCCCGCAGTCGCGCAGGTAGCGTTTCAGCGTCAGCCTGGTCGGTGCGGGCGCGCGTGCCACGACGAAGGCGCAGGTCCGCTCGCCGAGCATCGGGTCGGGCATCGCGACGACCGCCGCGTCGTGCACCTGCGGATGCGCGAGCAACAGGTTCTCCACTTCCTCGGCCGACACCTTCTCGCCGCCGCGGTTGATCTGGTCCTTGTCGCGGCCTTCGACGACGAGATCGCCGTCCGCGGTGCGCCGCACGCGGTCGCCGCTGCGGTAGAAACCGTCGGCCGTGAACGCGGCCGCATTGTGGTCGGCGAGCCGGTAGTAGCCGCGTATCGTGTACGGGCCGCGCACCTGCAGTTCGCCGATTTCGCCGGGCGCAACCGGTGCGCCCGCGTCGTCGACGATGCGCACTTCGTCACCGTCCGAGACGGGGCGGCCCTGCGTGTGCGCGATGCGCTCGGGCGTATCGTCGAGCCGCGTGCAGCAGATGAGCCCTTCGGCCATGCCGAACACCTGCTGCAGCCGGCAGCCGAGCACGGGCGTCACGCGTTCCGCCGCATGGTCCATCAGCCGTGCGCCGCCGACCTGCAGCACGCGCAGGCTCGACAGGTCGGCCTGCCGTTGCGGCTGCTCGTCGAGCCACAGCAGCGCGAGCGGCGGCACGAGCGCGGTATGCGTGACGCGCTCCTGCGCAATCAGCGCGAAGCTCTGGTCGGGCTCCGGCCGCGCGGTCGTGACGACCCGGCCGCCCGCGAGCAACGCGCCGATCGTGCCGGGGCAGCACAGCGTGAAGTTGTGCGCCATCGGCAGCGCGGCGAGATACACGGTGCCGGCATCGAAACCGCTCGCGGCGCTGCATGCGCGCACGTTGTACAGGTATTCGCGATGGCGGCGCGGAATCAGCTTCGGCGTGCCGGTCGTGCCGCCCGACAGCTGGAAGCACGCGATGTCGTCGGCGTGCGCCGCGCATTCGTGCACGGGCGGCGCGTCGTACAGCGCGTCGAACGGCGTGAACGGATGATCGTCGCCGGCCATCACGATGTGCTCGAGCGCCGGGCAGTCGGCCTGCAATGCGGCCGCGAGCGGCCGGCAGTCGAAATCGCCGAGCTGCGACGCGCACAGGTACGCACGTGCGCCGGCGAAGCGGCAGAACGCGCCGATCTCGTAGTGCCGGTGCGCGGGCAGCGCGAGCACCGGCCGCACGCCGAGCTGGAACAGCGCGAAGCACGTTTCGATGAAGCGCGCGCCGTTGGGCAACTGGACGACGACCGCGTCGCCGCGCGCGAGGCCGAGGCGCGCGAGGCCGCCCGCAAGACGGCGAATGCGGTCCAGCAGGTCGCGATAGCCGAGCCGGCAGGCGCCGTCGACGATGGCGAGCGCGTCGGGATGGCGCCGCGCGCATGCATCGAGCGCGTCGAAGAACGTCGTGTCCTGCCAGTAGCCGGCGTCGCGATAGCGGCGCGCGAAGTCGTCCGGCCAGTCGGGCGCGTCGGCCGGCACGGCCGCCGCCAGGGAGGAAGGGGAGGATTGCATGCGCTGACCTTGGGTTCCGGCAAGTTGTCAAAAAATGTAAATGAGAGGTATTATCATTTGGAGCAGGTGCTGCGATAGCGCCGTTTCTTTTGATATCGCGGCAATTTCATTCGATCGGGGCGCCGTCGCGCGGCGCCCGCCCGGTCCGGCCGGACAATCGGCCGGTTGCCGCCGGCGCGCGCCGGTCCGCGCGTGCCGCCTAACCCACGGACCCACCGATGAGATCGACCACCTTCGCTTCGTCACGACGTCACCCGCCGGTGCTCGTGCCCGGCAACCACCCGGGCGTGGTGCACATCGACGCGGGCATGAAACTCATGAGCGGCACGCTGTGCTCGGACAGCCGCGACTGGTACGAGGAGCCGCTCGAAAAAGGGCTGAAGCTCGTCCTCGTGCAGAGCGGGCAGCTGCGCTGCCGCGTGCCGGGCCAGCCCGAGCAGTGCATCAAGGGGCCGGGCCTGTGCGTGATCGCCAACGACGGCGAATTCACGACGCACCAGATCTACGACCGCGACGTGCCGCTGCGCTACACGATCGTGCAGCTCGGCCTCGACGCGCTCGACCGCAACCTGAGCCTGCTGCCGGAGAAGATGCTTGCGCCGACGGGCGGCGATCCGCGCATCGTCAGTTGCCCGGCGTCGAAGGCGCTGCAGGCGCTCGCCGTGCAGATCGCCACCTGCCCGTTCGAGGGCGCGGTGCGCGAGTACTACCTGAAGGCGAAGGCATTCGAGCTGACCGCGCTGAGCGCGCAGTTGCTGGCGACGCAGCGGCAGTTCGCGCCGGCCGACGTGCGCGTCACGTCGTCGGACGTCGAGCGCGTGTATGCGGCGAGCGACATCCTGACGCGCGAGCTCCAGCAGCCGCCGACGCTCGATGCGCTCGCGGGCCGGGTCGGGATGAATTCGCGCAAGCTGACGGCCGGGTTCCGCAAGGTGTTCGGCACGAGCGTGTATGCATACCTGCAGGAATACCGGCTGCGGACCGCGCACGCGATGCTGTGCGCGGAGGACGCGAACGTGTCGACCGTCGCGTACCGCGTCGGCTACAGCCCCGCGCATTTTTCGATCGCATTCCGCAAGCGCTACGGTATTTCGCCGAGCGATATCCGCGTGTCGCCCAACGCGATCGACAACGAGGAATGGGCGGACGCGGCGATCTAAAACAACTGACCGGCAGCCTAAAGGAATCGACCGGGCTCATGGATGTGAATGAGATAGATTCTCATTTGCAGGTGGCCGCCACTGTGCGGACCCGCCGTCGAACGACCCATACAAGGCGTGCCCATGAGCCAGACCGCTGTCGATTCCAGTACCGACCATTCCGATCCTTCCTGTTGTTCTCCCACTGACTTTCGCTCGCAGCTCGTCGCGTTGATCGCGGCGCTGCTCGACGAATCCGTCGATGAAATCGCGTCGCTCGACGATGACGAGGACCTGCTGAGCTGCGGCCTCGATTCGATCCGGCTGATGTATCTGCAGACGCGCGTGAGCCGGCTCGGCTACGCGCTGACGTTCGATGCGCTCGCGCGCAAGCCGACGCTCGGCGCGTGGGTCGCGTTGCTGGCGAGCGCGCCGCGTATCGCGCACGCGGCCCCCGACGCCACGGCTGCGGATGTCGACGTGCATGCGCCGTTCGATCTGTCCGCGGTGCAGCAGGCGTACTGGCTCGGCCGCGGTGATGGCGAAGTGCTCGGTAACGTGAGCTGTCACGCATTTCTCGAATTCCGCAGCCACGCAATCGATCCCGTTCGTCTCGACGCGGCATGCCGGCAAGTGCGCGAGCGTCATCCGATGCTGCGCGCACGTTTCGACGGCGGCCGTCAGCAGATCCTCGCCGAACCGGATGCGCCGGTGTTCGCGCATGCGGACTGGCGTGGCAAGACTGCCGCCGATGCGGAAACCGAATGGGCGTCGCTGCGCGCGTTCCGGTCGCACGAATGTCTCGACGTCGAGCACGCGCAAGTCTTCATGATGGGGCTCGCGCAGATGCCTGGCGGCGAGGATCGCGTGTGGCTGAGCGTCGACCTGCTCGCGGCCGACGTGGACAGCGTCCGGCTGCTGATGCAGGAGATCGGCGTCGCGTATGCCGAGCCGTCGACGTTGCCCGATGCGCCGTCGACGTGGTTCCCGGCCTGGCTCGCGCGTCGCGCGGCCGATACGCGCGATGCGCGGGCCGCGGCGCGCGATGCCTGGCAGGCACGGCTCGCGACGCTACCGGAAGGGCCGGCGCTGCCGCTTGCCCGTGCGCCGGAAACGCTTCGCGCGCCGCGTTTCAGCCGCGTCACGCATACGCTGGGCACGGACGAGCTGGCACGTCTGCAGGCGCGGGCCGCGCAGCATGGCGTCACGCTGTCGTCGGTGTTCGGTGCGGCGTTCGCGGCGGTGCTCGCGCGCTGGAGTGGCCGGCACGCATTCCTGCTCAACGTGCCGCTGTTCGACCGGCACGGCGACGCGCCCGATCTGGGCCGCGTGATCGCCGATTTCACGACACTGCTGCTCGTCGAATGCGACGTGCAAGCCGACGCGAGCGCGGCCGACGCGGTGCGCGCATTCCAGCAGCGGCTGCACGGCGCGATCGCGCACGCCGCGTATCCGGCGCTCGACGTGCTGCGCGACGCGCGTCGGCAGGGCACGCCGCGCGCGGCGCCCGTCGTGTTCTCGTGCAATCTCGGCGACGCGCCGTTCGTGCCCGATGCGTTCGCGAACGTGTTCGGCGGGCTGCACGACATGATTTCGCAGACGCCCCAAGTGTGGCTCGATCATCAGCTCTATCGCGTGCCGGACGGCGCGCTGCTCGCATGGGACAGCGTGGACGGCCTGTTTCCGGACGGGATGGTCGATGCGATGTTCGGCGCGTATGTCGCGCTCGTGCAGGCGCTGTGCGATCGCGACTGGCGGCTGCCGGTCGCGGTCGAGCTGCCGTCCGCGCAGCGTCGTGTCCGCGACACGCTCAACGCATTGCCCGCGCCGGGCCGCGCACGCACGCTGCAGCGCGACTTCTTCGCGTTGGCCGCACGCGAGCCGGCCGCTGTCGCGTTGCGATGCGGCGAGCATGTCGTGACGCGCGGCGAACTGGCCACGCGGGCGCTCGCGATCGCCGGCGGCTTGCGCGCGGCGGGGATCGGGCACGGCGATGCCGTCGAGATCAGTCTGCCGCGCGGGCCTGCACAGGTCGCCGCCGTGTTCGGCGTACTGGCTGCGGGCGCGTGCTACGTGCCGCTCGACATCGCGCAACCGGTCGCGCGCAAGGCGTTGATCGAGCGTGCGGCGGGCGTGAAGGTCGCGATCGGCGACACGGCGCGCGCGGATGCGCCGGTGCCGCATCTCGGCATTGCGGCGCTGATGCGGCATGCGCCGCTGGCCGCGCCGCTTGCGGTCGCGCCGCAGGCGACGGCCTACGTGATCTACACGTCCGGTTCGACGGGCGTGCCGAAGGGCGTCGAGATGACGCACGCGGCGGCGATCAACACGATCGATGCGATCGATGCGCTGCTCCGCGTGAACGCGGACGACCGGCTGCTCGCGGTGTCGGCGCTCGACTTCGACCTGTCGGTCTACGACCTGTTCGGCGCACTGGGCGCAGGCGCCGAACTCGTGCTGCCGACGCAGGACGAAGCGCGCGACGCCGCGCGCTGGATCGAACTGATCGAGCAGCACCGCGTGACGCTGTGGAATTCGGCGCCCGCGTTGCTGGAAATGGCGCTGGCCGTGCCGGCTATGCGCGACACGTGTCGCAGCGTGCGCGCGGCGCTGCTGTCCGGCGACTGGATCGCACTCGACCTGCCGGCGCGCCTGCGCGAACGCTGTGGCGATGCGTGCGCGTTCCATGCGCTCGGCGGCGCGACCGAGGCCGGCATCTGGTCGAACGTGCAGACGGTGCGCGACGTGCCGTCGCACTGGCGTTCGATTCCGTATGGCCGGCCGTTGCCGGGGCAGGCGTATCGCGTCGTCGATGCCGACGGCCGCGATGTGCCCGACTACGTGCCGGGTGAACTGCTGATCGGCGGCGACAGTCTCGCGCGCGGCTACCGGAACGATCCCGAACTGACCGCGCAGCGCTTCGTGCAGCACGCGTCGGGCCGCTGGTACCGTACCGGCGATCGCGGCCGCTACTGGCCGGACGGGACCCTCGAATTCCTGGGGCGCGAGGATCGGCAGGTGAAGGTGCGGGGGCACCGGATCGAACTCGGCGAGATCGAGGCGGCGCTGGCCGCGCATCCGCAGATCGACGGTGCGTGCGCGGGCGTCGTCAATGGCGACGCCGCGCGCATCGTCGCGGCGTTCGTGTCGGCCGATCGCGCAGCGGACACGGTGCCGTCATCGCTCGCGGATGCCGGCATGGCCGATACGATGCCCGCGGAAGCGGCCGTTGCGCGTGCCGTCGCCGACCGGCTGCTCGACGGCGACGCGGGCCTGCCGCCTTCGCTGCGCGCGTATTGGCGCGGCAAGGGCGACGTATCGATCGCCATCGACGGCGCGCTCGACCTGCTCGACTGGTATGCGACCGAGCTCGACGATCTGACGGCATCGCTGCGCGCGCTTGCCGTCGATCCGGACACCGCCGCGCAGCGCGTGTCGCTCGATCCGCACGTGGCGCCCCTTGCGTTCGCGACGCGCTTGCCGGACGGCGCCCGGGCGCTGCGCGAGATTGCCGGTGCGCTGGAGGCGCAGGCCGCTGCGCGCACGGGCGTGTTGCGGGTCGCGGTGCTCGACGCCCGCGCCGGGCAATGGTTCGACGCGGGCCTCGACGTGCTTGACGATCCGCGCTTCGACGTGACGCTGTTCGACGTGTCGCCGGGTCTGCTGCACACCGCCCAGGCACGCTTCACGCGAACGAGGCCCGCGCTCCAGACGATGCAGGACGGCTTGCTGCCCGCGCGTCATCTCGGCGAATTCGATTGCGTGATCAGTTTCGCGGCCGCGCACCTGCGCGACGATCCGCGCGATACGTTCAGGATCGCGGCCGCGCTGCTGGCGCAGGATGGCCGCCTGCTGCTCGCCGACGTGCTGCGCGATTCGCCGCTGCGCGAACTCGTCGCGAGCGTGACGGCCGACGCGTCGCTGCCGAGGCCGTTCGCGGACGAAGCGATCGCCGCGGCGGCACATGCGTGCGGCTTTGCGCTCGACGCGCGGAGCTGGCGCTCGACCGCATTCGCGTGCATCGATGCGCGTCGCACCGGCGAGCCGGTCGTACAGGCGGCGCTGGCCGGGTGGCTGCGCGACCGGTTGCCCGACGCGATGCGTCCCGATGCGCTGTGGTGCGTGCCGCGCTGGCCGCTCAACGCGAACGGCAAGATCGATCGCCGGGCAGTCGGGGATGCGCTGGCGCGAGCGCTCGGCGATGCGCCGGCCGCGCACGACGCGTTCGTACCGGCTGACGAACGGCAAGCGACGCTGCTCGCGTGCTGGGAGCACGCACTCGGCCGCCCGGCAAACGCGCGTGACGCGACGTTCTTCGCGCTCGGTGGCGACAGCCTGCTCGCGACGCGCCTGCTCGCGCAGCTGCGCGAGCGGCTCGGCGTGCGGATCGGGATGGCCGCGTTCTACCGGCAGCCGACGCTCGCCGGTCTGGCCGCGCAGATTGACGACCTGGCGTCGGCCACGCAAGCCGCTGGCGATGCATCGGTCGCGACGATCGAGGAGGGTGTGCTGTGAGCTTCGACGACGTGCTCGATCTCTGTCGCGAACGACAGATCGAACTGTGGTGCGACGACGGCGGCCAGTTGCGCTATCGCGCACCGGCCGGCGCGCTCGATGCGGATCTCGCCGCGCGCATCAAGGCCGAACGCGATGCGTTCGTCCGCTTCCTGCAGGAAGGCGCGTGGCGCAGCGATCCGGCACGCCAGCATGAACGGTTCGCGCTGACGCCGGTACAGGCCGCATACGTGCTCGGCCGGCACGAATCGTTCGAGTTCGGCGGCAGCGCATGCCATCTGTACGTCGAATACGACGAACGGAAGGATCTCGACTGCGTGCGCTTCGAAGCCGCGTGGAATGCGTGCGTGGCGCGCCATCCGATGCTGCGCGCGATCGTCGAGGACAACGCATGGCAACGCGTGCTGCCCGACGTGCCGTGGCAGCGGCTCACCGTGCACGACCTGCGCGAGGCCGGTGCGAATGCATTCGACGCCCACGTGAGCCGCGTGCGCGAGCGGCTCGACCATGCGGTGCACGCGCTCGATCGCTGGCCGGTGCTGCAGCCGGAAGTGAGCCTCGGGCCGGATGGCGCGGTGTTGCACCTGTCCGTCGATTTCACGCTGATCGACTACGCGAGCCTGCAATTGCTGCTCGCCGAATGGCGGCGCCGCTACGACGATCCGCAGTGGCGGCCCGCGCCGCTCGACGCGACGTTTCGCGACTATGTCGTTCATGAAGCACAGGCCGGCATGCGTGCCGACCATGCACGCGACAAGGCGTGGTGGCTTGCCCGTATCGACGATCTGCCCGCGCGTCCCGATCTGCCGGTGCTGCCCGCGCTGCGAACCGGCGCGCGGTCGCGCTTCACGCATCGGCATGCACGGCTCGATCGCGCGCAATGGACTTCGCTGAGCGGGCAAGCGAGCCGCTTCGGCCTGAGTGCGGCGAGCGTTGCGCTGGCCGCGTTCGCCGAGATCGTCGGCCGCTGGAGCCAGTCGCCGGCCTTCTGCCTGAACCTGACCGTGCTGAACCGGCCGCCCGTGCATCCGCGCATCGACGCGGTGCTCGGCGATTTCACCGCGCTGAGCCTGCTCGCCGTCGACGCGACGCACGGGCGCGATTTCGTCGAGCGTGCCCGCACGATCGGCGCGCGGATGTTCGACGATCTCGACCATCGCGCGTTCACCGGCGTCGACGTGATGCGCGAACTCGCGCGGCGGCGCGGCAAGGATGCGGCGTTGATGCCGGTGGTGTTCACGAGCGGCATCGGCAGCGTCGGCCGCCTGCTCGGCGAGCAGGCGGTGCGCGCGGAACCGCCGCGCTACATGATCAGCCAGACGCCGCAGGTGTGGCTCGACTGCCAGGTGACCGACCAGTTCGACGGGCTGGAAATCGGCTGGGACGTGCGCGACGACCTGTTTCCGGACGGCATGCCGTCCGCGATGTTCGACGCGTACGTCGCGCTGCTGGGCCGGCTTGCCGACGATGCCGAATGGTGGTCGCACGCAGGCGATCTCGTGCTGCCGTCCGCCGCGCCGGCCGCCGGCGTGCATCCCGAAGCGGACACGCATATCGCGGCCGGGTTTGCCGCGCAGGCGTTGCGTACGCCCGATGCGCCGGTCGTGATCGATGCGCAGGGCGCACGCACGTTCCGGGATGTCGCGCAACACGCGGCGGCGCTGCGTACCGCACTCGAACTGGCCGGCGTCGGCGTGGGCGATACGGTTGCGGTGCTGATGCCGAAGTGCGCGCACCAGCTCGCGGCCGTGCTCGCGATCGTCCAGGCGGGCGCCGCCTACGTGCCGGTCGACAGCCGCCAGCCGGCGCTGCGGCAACACGCGATCCTGCGCAATGCGCGGGTGCGTGCGGTCGTGAGCGTCCAGGCGCTGGACTTCGAACATGAAGGGTGCGCACGCATCGATATCGATGCGTTGCCGCCCGATCCGCAATGGCCGCCGCGCGCCGCGCGCGATATCGACGGCGACGCGCTGGCTTACGTGATCTACACGTCGGGCTCCACCGGCGAACCGAAGGGCGTGATGCTGAGCCACGCGGCCGTGTGCAACACGCTCGCCGACATCAGCGCGCGTCATGCGGTCGGCGCGGGCGACGTGGTGCTGGGCCTTGCCGAGCTGAGCTTCGACCTGTCGGTCTACGATTTCTTCGGCGCGACCGCGCGCGGCGCATGCATCGTGCTGCCCGATCCGGCGCGCGGCAACGATCCGTCGCACTGGGCCGAGCTGATGGTGCGCCATGTCGTGACGCTGTGGAACTCGGTGCCCGCACAGGGGCAAATGCTGATCGACTACCTCGAAGGCGAACCGGCGCTCGACGTGCCGGCCCCGCGCCGCGTGCTGTGGTCGGGCGACTGGATTCCGGTGACGCTGCCGGCCCGCTGGTGGCGCCGCTGGCCCGACTGCGCGCTGTTCAGCCTCGGTGGCGCGACCGAGGCGTCGATCTGGTCGATCGAGCATCCGATCCGGGTGGAGGACACACGGCTCGCGAGCATTCCGTACGGCCGCGCGCTGACCGGGCAGACGATGGAAGTGCTCGACGCACTCGGCCGGCCGTGCCCGCCCGGCGTGCGCGGCGAGATCCATATCGGCGGCGTCGGGCTCGCGACGGGCTACGCGAACGATCCCGCGCGAACGGCCGAACGCTTCATTCGTCATGCAGACGGACGGCGGCTGTACCGCACCGGCGATCTGGGGCGCGTGCGGTCCGACGGCGCGCTCGAATTCCTCGGGCGGCAGGACGATCAGGTGAAGATCCGCGGCTACCGGATCGAGCTGGCCGAGATCGATGCGGCGCTGACCGCGCATCCGGTCGTCGGCGCGGCCGCGACGATCGTGCTCGGCGAAGGCGCAGAGCGCCGTCTCGCGAGCTTCGTGGCGCTGCACGGCGGGGAGCCGGTTGTGTCCGCGCAGGACGATGCGCTGCACGAAGTCACGACGCACGTGCGTGCCGGGTTCGACGCCGTGCGCTGGCCCGCACAGGCGGACGTGTCGCGCTCGGTCGCGCAGCTCGAAACGGCCTGCGTTGCATCGTTGGCCGCGTGGATCGTGCCGGCGGGGGGCTTGACGGCCGACGACGCGACCGGTTTCGCGACGCTGTGCGAGCGGCTGCGTGTGCCGCCCGCCCGCCAGCATCTGCTGCGCCACTGGCTCGCGATGCTCGATGCGCACGGCGTGCTGAACGCGGACGCCGAAGGCGGCTGGCGCATGCGGCCTGACGCCAGCCTCGCCGACGCGTCCGCATGCTGGGACGCATTCGCGCAGCATGCGTCGCCCGATCTGTGGCCGGCCGTGCTCGTCGATTATTTCCGCGACAGCGCGGGATGCCTCGAGGCGCAGGTGGACGGCAGCGTATCGCCGGCCGGCCTGATGTTCCCGGAAGGCGCGTCGCATATCGCCGAGGCGATGTACAGCGACGGCGAACACGCCCGCGCGCTGCATCGCGGGATGGCGCAGGCCGTACGTGCAGTCGTCGCGCGCGAGCCGCAGCGTACGTGGCGCATCCTCGAAATCGGCGCGGGAACCGCCGCCGCGACGCGTGCGATCGTCGCTGCGCTCGCGCCGCTGGTCGAAGCCGGTACGCGCATCGACTATCTGTTCAGCGACGTGTCGAGCTACTTCCTCGCGGCTGCGCGTGAACGCTTTGCCGGGTATCCGTGGATGCGGTTCGTGCGCTTCGACATGAATGCGCCGTTCGACGCGCAGGGCATTGCGCCGCATTCGGTCGACATGGCGATCAGCTCCGGCGCGCTGAACAACGCGCGCGACACGGTCGCGCTGATCGCCGGCATGCGTGCGCTCTCGGCGGCCGATGCGTGGTGGGTGATCCAGGAACTGACGGCCGAGCATCCGGAGATCAGCATCAGCCAGGGGCTGATGATGGAGACGCCGGACGACGCGCGGGCCACGGCGGCGCGACTGTTCGTGCCGCACGCGCAATGGCTCGAATGGCTGCAGGCGGAGGCGGGCGATCTGGCGCTCGGCTGCGTCGCGCCCGGCACGCCGCTCGCCGCGCTCGGCTACGACATCCTGCTCGCGCACGTGAAGCGCGGCGCGGCACGCATCGCGCCCGATACGCTGCTGTCGTTCGTGGCCGAGCGCGTGCCGGGCTACATGGTGCCGACGCAACTGCGCGTGCTCGAACGCCTGCCCGTGACCGCGAACGGCAAGATCGACCGCCGTACGCTGGCCGGCATCGCCGATATCCGCGAACCGGAGCCGGCGGTGGCCCGGCCGGTGCCGACACAGGCTGCCGATCCGCTGCTGGCACGTCTGACCGGATTGTGGGAAACCGTGCTCGATACGCGCAACGTCACGCCGGATCAGGACTTCTTCGCCGCGGGCGGCGATTCGCTGCTGATCGCACAGCTCGTGTCGCGGCTGCGCGGCGAGGAGCCGCTCGCACAGGCGCATCCGTTCGACCGGCTGCTGCGCTGGGTGCTCGCGCAGCCGACGCCGGCCGCGTTCGCGCAGTGCCTGCGCGATGCGGGCGAACCGCCGCTGGGCGCGACGTCGGCGGCCGCACCTGCCACGCCGCGCGCGATGCATGCATCGACGGTCGTCCATGCGCCGGCGCCGCGCATGCGCGCCGACGTGCGGCCGATTCCGCTCGCGCCGGGCGCCGGCGTGCCGCGCGTGATCGTGCACGAAGGGCTCGGCACCGTGCATGCCTATCGTCCGGTGATGCCCGCGCTTGCGCGGCTCGGCCCGGTGCTCGGCTTCGCGGTGCGCGATGCGCAGGACTATCTCGACCTGCCGGCGCGCCACCTGAACGCGACGCTTGGCCGGCGCTACGCGGATGCGCTGTGGCGCAGCGGCGTGCGCGAGGTCGACGTGCTCGGCTACTGCTCGGGCGGGCTGGTCGCGCTGGAAATGGCGAAGTCGCTGGTGCAGCTCGGCGTCGCGGTGCGCACGCTCGACATCGTATCGAGCTACCGGATTCCCTACCTGATCGAGGATGAACGGCTCGTGCTGTTCAACTTCGCGGCGACGCTCGGGTTGCCGCTCGACGCGCTCGGTTTTCCGGAAACGTATGTGCTGGCCGACGCGCTTGCCGATGCACTGAAGGCCGATTCCGCGCGGCTCGCGCCCGGCAGCCTGCAGGCGCAGCTGGAAATCTTCGGCGATCGCTGCGAACCGCTCGACGGGCTGCGCCGCCGCGTGTTGCGCGCCGCGGCCGGCCTGTCGATGCAGGACGAGGTCGCGCATCCGCTGCTCGACGAGCGCGAACGGCTGTACCGGCTCTTCATGCATTCGGTGCAGGCATGCCATTGGGCCGGCGATGCGCCGTATGCGGGCGCGCTGCGGCTGTTCGTGCCGGAGCGTTGCAATCCGCTGATTCCGCAGCAGCGCGCGGCGCTCACCGAGTACTGGGCGGCGCAGGCGCTCGGCGGCATCACGGCCGTCGATATCCCCGGCGGTCATTTCGACTGCCTGAACGCCGCGTTTGTCGACACCCGCCTGAAGGAGGCACGATGAAGGTCCATCCGCTGCCGGTCGTCGTGGCCGGTTCCCGTTTCGGTCAGTTCTATGCGGCGGGCCTCGCGGCGTCCGGTTCATATCACGTCGCCGGCATTCTCGGTCGGGGCAGCGCGCGCACGGCCGCACTGGCGGCGCGTGTCGGTGCGCCCGTATTCGAGCGCGTCGATGCGTTGCCGGACGACGTGCGCGTGGCATGCGTTGCAGTCGGCGGCGCGGCGCGCGGGGCGGAAGGCGCTGCGCTCGCGTGCCGGCTGCTCGAACGCGGGATCGACGTCGTGATCGAGCATCCGTTGCTGCCCGACGAATGGGACACCGTGCTGCGCACCGCATCGCGTCACGGCCGCCGTTGCCTGCTGAACAGCTTCTACCCGAACCTGCCGGTCGTCGCGCGCTTCATCGCGGTCGCACGCCGGTTGTGCGAGACGAGCGCGCCCGTGCATGCGGATGTCGTGTGCTCGGTGCAGGCGAGCTACGCAGCGCTCGACGTGCTCGCGGCGGCCTTGCAGGGCGTCGGGCCGTGGTCGGTCGAGCCGGTCGGGCCGGCGCTGTCGTCGATGCGCGAATGCGCGATGGTGCTGGCCGAAACGCCGGTGTCGCTGCGCGTGCACAACGAGATGGCGGCGGCCGACGACGGCCGGATGAGCGTGCTGTTCGGCATCACGCTGACGACGGACTCGGGTACGTGGACGCTCGCGTCGCCGCATGGTCCGCTATGGTGGGCGCCCGCGCTGCGCGAGCCGGCGACGGACGAGGACGGGCTGTTCCCGATTTTCGGCAATCCGGCGGGCGACGACCTGCCGAGCATCCAGATCTGCGACGACGCACAGGACACGTGGGGCGAGATTCATGCGCGCTGCTGGCCGCAGGCGGCCGTGCGCGCGGTCGACCGGCTCGTGTCCGGCGAGGGGCTGCACGCGAGCAACCAGCGCAGCATCGACGTGACGCGCGTCTGGCAGCAACTGACCGCGCAACTCGGTTTTCCGGCACAGCCGCCGGGCGACGCGTGCGCCGCGACGCTCGGCATGCTGCTGGAGCGTGCCGCATGAAAGGACCGTTGCTTTCGATGTTGCGGCCGTTCGCGGGTCTGCTCGCCACGGCGGTGGTGCTGCAGGCGCTGGCAGGCATCGCGTCGCTCGTGCCGTGGCTCGCGCTTGCTCGGCTCGCCGATGCATGGCGCGTGTCGCCTCGGCTCGACGCAGCGTCGCTCGGCTGGCTCGTCGCGGCCGTGGCGGCCGGCGTGTGCTGGCTGGGCGGCCAGACGACCGCGCTGCACCTGACGCACCGCGTCGACGCCGATCTCTGCGATCGCCTGCGCAAGCGCCTCGCCGATCATCTGCAGCGTTTGCCGCTCGGCTGGTTCGCCCGCGCGGGCAGCGACCGCGTCGCACGTCATGTCGACCAGGACGTGCGCGCGCTGCACCAGCTCGTCGCGCATGCGCCGGCCGATATCACGCAGCTCGTCGTCGTGCCGTGCGCGGCGCTGGCGTGCCTGCTCGACCTGAATCCCGCGCTGTTCGCGTTCGCGCTCGTGCCGCTCGCCGGCGGTGCCGCGCTGTTCCGCTGGATGCGCTCGGCTCGGTTCGCGCCGGCCGTCGCGTCACGCAACGCAGCGCTCGAACAATTGATGGGCGACTACGCGCAGCTCGCGCAGAACCCGGCGCTCGTGCGGCAGTATCCGGGCGCGGGCATCGAGGCGGCCGCGCTGGCGTCGACCGGGCGCTTCGAACAGGCGTTTTCGGCGTGGGTCGGCCGCGTCGGCGGCCCCGGCGCATGCACGCAAGTGCTGCTCGGCACGCCGTTGCTGCTCGCGTGGGTCGTGTTCGGCGCGACGTGGCTCACGGCCGGGCAGTTGCCGGTCGGCGAACTGTGCGCGTTTGCACTGCTGATCTGGGCGGTCGCGGCGCCGGTGCGCGCGCTCGGCCACGGTGCCGATGCGTTGCGCGAGGCACGCGCCGCTGCTGCACGCCTAGATGCGTTGCTCGCGCAGCCGGGCCTGCCCGAGCCTGTCGAAGGCGCGGCACAGGTGCCGCGCGATGCGTCGGTCGAGCTGCGCGGCGTGCATGTCGACATCGACGGCACGCCGATCCTGCACGACATCGACGCGACGATCGCGGCCGGCTCGACCACCGCGATCGTCGGACCGTCGGGCGCGGGCAAGAGCACGCTGCTGATGCTGCTCGCGCGCTTCATGGATCCGGACCGCGGCACGGTGCGGATCGGCGGCGCCGATCTGCGGCTGCTCGCGGCGGAGCGGCGGCGTGAACAGGTCGCGATGGTATTCCAGCAAGCCACCGCGCTCGACGTGTCGATCGCGGCGAACATCGCGCTTTACCGGCCCGATGCCGATCGCGATGCGATTCGCGCCGCTGCGCGCGCGGCCTGCCTCGACGAACGCATCGACGCGTTGCCAGGCGGCTACGACTGCCTATGCGGGCGCGACGTGCGCCTGTCCGGCGGAGAACTGCAGCGGCTGTCGATTGCTCGCGCGCTGCTGTCGCCTGCACCGTTGCTGCTGCTCGACGAACCGGCATCGGCGCTCGATCCGCAAACCGGGCGGGCATTGCGCCACGCGCTGCGCAGCGACGCGCGCACGCGCGTGATCGTCAGCCACGAGCTCGACGCGATCCGGCACGCCGACCAGATTCTCGTGATGGAGCGCGGCCGGATCGTCGAGCGCGGCACGCATGCGGCGCTGCTGGCCGCACGCGGGCTGTATGCGCGGCTATGGCGCGAACGCGGTGCCGCAGGCGGGGAGGCCGCATGATGACGAAATCGCTCAAACGTTTGCAGTGCCTGCCGCGCGACACGCGCCGCGCGCTGTGGCGCGGTGCCGGCTGGGCGGTGGCCGCTGCGTTGCTCGACGGCGCCTGCGGGCTGCTGCTCGTGCCGCTGATCCGCGCATGGTTCGCCGGCGCGCACGCGGCTGCGTTGCACTGGACCGTCGCGCTCGGCGCGCTGACGCTGTGCCACGCGGTCGTGCTGTACGTCGCGCAACGCGGCGGCTATCGCGCGGGCGGCGCACTGGCGACCGGTCTCGTCGATCGCCTCGTGCGGCACCTGCCGCGCCTCGCGTCGTGGCAGACCGTGCGCGACAGTCATCCGTCCGGGCTGCTGCGCGGGCCCGTCATGCAGGCGATGGGCATTCCCGCCCACCTGCTCGGGCCGCTGATCGGCGCGGTGGTGACGCCGCTCGCGGTCGTCGCGGGGCTCGCGTGGCTCGACTGGCGCATCGCGCTGTGCCTCGCGGCCGCAGCCGTGCTGCTGTTTGCGCTGCTGGAGCGCGGCGGCGCGCGCACGCTCGCGTCCGAACAGGCGCGTGCGGCCGGCGATCGCGACATGGCCGTGCAGCTTCAGACGTTCGCCGCGCATCAGGGGCTGCTGCGCTTCGCGGGCCGGGAAGGCGACGCGCGCGCGGCGCTGCAGCGCGCGTTCGACGAACAGCATCGCCGCACGCGTGCGCTGATGCGGCGCTCGCTGCCGATCGAGCTGGGTTTCGCGGGCGCGGTGCAAGCTGTGTTCGTCGCGATGCTGGCCTGCGGCACGTGGGCCGTCGCGGCCGGCCGGCTCGATGCGGCGACGGCCGTTGCGGTGCTCGTGCTGCTCGTGCGCTTCATCGAGCCGCTCGCCCAGCTCACGCAGCTCGACCAGGCGCTGCGCGGCGGCTGGCGCGCGCTCGACACGGTGCTCGCGGTGCTGCACGCGCCGCGCTTCGACAGCCCCGAGCGCGGCACGCCGGTGCACGATGCGAGCGTCGACGCGGTGCGCGTCGGCTATCGCTCGGCCGGCGGAACGACGCTGCTCGACGGGATCGACCTGCACTGCCCGGCGGGCGGCTTCGTCGCGATCGTCGGCCCCACGGGGGCGGGCAAGAGCACACTGCTCGGCCTGCTCGCGCGGCTCGACGATCCGAGTACCGGACGCGTGCTGCTCGGCCGCTCCGACGTGCGGCACCTGAGCGAAGCGACGCTCGCCGCGACGCGCAACCTCGTGTTCCAGGACAACGGGCTGTTTCGCGGCAGCCTGGCGTGGAACGTGCGGATGGGGCGACCGGACGCAACCGATGCCGAGCTGCGTGCTGCGCTGGATGCGGTCGGCCTGCTGCGCGACGCCGAGCGGCTGCCGGACGGCCTCGACACCGACGTGGGGCCGGGCGGCCAGTTGCTGTCGGGCGGGCAGCGGCAGCGGGCCTGCCTCGCGCGTGCGCTGCTGGCGCGGGCGCCGGTGCTGATGTTCGACGAGCCGACCGCGAGCCTCGACGAACTGAGCGCGCGGCGTGTGCGCGACAGTCTCGTCGCGCTGCGCGGGCAGCGCACGCGCATCGTCGTCACGCACCAGCCGGCGCTCGCGGCGGCGGCCGACACGATCGTCGTGCTCGATGGGGGCCGCGTGCGGGCGACCGGCACGCATGCACAGCTCTTGGAAGCGGATGGGTGGTACGCGGCCTTCGCCCGCGCGGGACACCCGCATGACGCGGCGTCACCGGCTGGCGCCGGTGCGGACGAAGCAACCCGCCCGGCCGAATCCGAACACTGACGTGAACAATGCGGGCCGGCGTGCCCGGAATCGATAGGAAAAGCCCCTCGATCGAAAAATCGCCCGCCGGTTCTAATTGATAATGAGAATGATTATCAAATACGGGGGCGTGAATGCGGTACGAGGTACGGGAACCTGGGAGATCGATGATGAAGGGCGCACGAGCCGCCCGTTTCGGGCGCTGGCGCCCGTCGCTGTATCTCGGCCTGCTGATCGCCGCGCATCCGGCGGCGGCATTCGCCGATGCGGCGCCGGCAGCCGGCGCGGAGGTCAAGCAGGAAGCGGCGGCCGCGGCGCCCGCCGCGGGCGAGCTGAAGGCGATTGCGGTGAACGCCTCGCGCGGCGTGGGCGACGATCCGTCGGTGGCGACTGTCGGCAAGATGCCGCTCGCGTTGCGGGAGATTCCGCAGTCGGTCAGCGTGACGACGCGCGAGCGGATCGACCAGCAGAACCTGTTCTCGCTCGACGAGGTGATGCAGCAGTCGGCCGGCGTGACCGTTCAGCCGTACGTGCTGCTCACCACCGCGTACTTCGTGCGCGGCTTCAAGGTCGATTCATTCGAATTCGACGGCGTGCCGGTCGTGATCGGCGACATGGCGAGCGCGCCGCAGGACATCTCGGTGTACGAACGCGTGGAAATCCTGCGCGGCGCGAACGGGCTGCTGCACGGCTCGGGCAATCCGGCCGCGACGGTCAACCTGGTGCGCAAGCGCCCGCAATACCAGTTCTCCGCGCACGCGAGCGTGAGCGTCGGCAGCTGGGACCGCTATCGCGCGGAAGCCGACATCGGCGGGCCGCTCAACGCGGCCGGCACCGTGCGCAGCCGGCTCGTCGCCGCGTACGAGGATCGCCATTTCTTCTACGACCACGCGAAGCAGGACACGCGCTCCATCTACGGCGTCACGGAAGTCGACGTGACGCGCGACACGTTGCTCACGTTCGGTGCGCAGTACCAGACGACGTCGTCGGTGCCTGACATGTCCGGCGTGCCGATGGCGCGCGACGGGTCGAGCCTCGGCCTGTCGCGCTCGACGTTCCTCGATACCGCGTGGGGCCGTTTCAACTGGGACACGACGCGCGCGTTCGCGTCGGTGGAGCAGAAGCTCGGTGCCGGCTGGAAGGCGAAAGTGAGCGGCGAATACCAGAGCGTGCGCTCGGACCTGAAGTACGCGGGTTCGTTCGGCGCGATCGATCCGGCGACCGGCAACGGCGGCCGGCTGACCGGTGCGGCGTACCAGTTCAGCAGCTACAGCCGCAGCCTCGATGCGAACGTGCAGGGCCCCGTGCATGCGTTCGGGCTCACGCACGACCTGCTGTTCGGGCTCACCTACGCGAACAGCAGCAGCGGGCAGATGACGGCGCCGCTGCTCGGCGACGTGTCCGGCACGCCGGTGAACGTGTACCGCTGGAACCCGAGCAGCGTGCCCGAGCCTGGCATCGGGCCGTACCAGCAGTCGCAGCAGAACGACATTTCGCAGAAGGGCGTGTACGGGCTCGGCCGCATCAAGCTTGCGGAGCCCGTCACGCTCGTGCTCGGCGGCCGGATGAGCTGGTGGAACCAGGACAGCCTCGGCGCGCACTACAACACCGGCCACCAGTTCACGCCGTACGGCGGGCTGATCTGGGATTTCGCGCGCGACTGGTCGTGGTACGCGAGCTATGCGGAAGTGTTCCAGCCGCAGACCAAGTCGATGTGGGGCGGCGGCATCCTGACGCCGGTGAAGGGGCGCACCTACGAGACGGGGGTGAAGGGCGAACTGGCGGGCGGCAAGCTCAACGTGTCGCTCGCGGCGTTCCGCATCGATCTCGACAACAACCCGCAGGTCGACAACGCGCATCCGTGCGCGGGGCCGAGCTGCTACTACGTGAACGGCGGCAGCGTGCGCAGCCAGGGCTTCGAGTTCGAGGCGAACGGCCGCATCACCCCGTGGTGGAGCGTGTGGGCGAGCTACACGTACGACACGATGCGTTACGCGAACAATCTCGCGAACGCGGGGGCGTCGTTTTCGCCGCTGCTGAACCCGCGCCACCTGTTCCGGCTGTGGACCAACTACGACCTGCCGTGGCAGGAGCGGCGCTGGAGCATCGGCGGCGGCGTGCAGGTGCAGAGCAACTACTCGGCGCAGTCGAACGGCGTGACGATGACCCAGGGCGGCTACGCGCTCGCGAGCGTGCGGCTCGGCTACCGCTACGACAAGCACTGGAGCGCCGCGCTCAACGTCAACAACCTGTTCGACCGCAACTACTACCTGAGCCTGAGCCAGCCGGGCTGGAACAACCGTTACGGGGAACCGCGCAACGTGATGCTGACCGTGCGCGGGCAATTCTGATGGCGCTCGGCTGGGGCGCGCGGGCGGCAATCGCGATCGGTGGCGTGCTGCCGGGCGCAGTTGCGCTCGCGGTCACGCTGGCCCGTCATTACCCGGCCGACGGCCTGAACCGGCTCTACGCGGCCGTGCTGCTGACGCTCGTCGCGAGCGTCGCCGCGCTGCTGTGGGTGCTCGTCGCACCCGGAGCGCGGCAGGCCGCCTGGCGCGCGGGCGCGTGGCTCGCGGTGCTCGTGCCGTGCGCGGTGTGCTGGGGAGGGCACTGACATGGACGCTTCGTCGCGTTCGCGCTGGCGCGCGCTGCATCGCGGCGCCGGTGCGCTGTTCGGCGTGGTGCTGTTCGTCGTGCTGTTCAGCGGCACCTGGAGTCTCGCCTTCGATTCGATGCAGGGCTGGTGGCGGCCGCCGCCGGTCGCCGTCGCGCGGCCGACGCTGCCGCTCGATGCACTCGTCGCGCGCGCGGCGGCGCGCGGGGTCGCGTTGCGCGATGCGCGCATCGTGCTGCCGCAGCCGGCCGATCCGGCCATCCGTTTCTGCGACGCACGCCAGGCATGCACGCTCGCGCTCGATCCGGCCACGGGCGAGCCGCTGCCCGACGCGGGACGAGGGGCATTGATCGTCACGCTGCACAAGACGCTGTTCGCCGGGTTTCCCGGCCGCATCTTCGTCAGCCTGTGGGGCATCGTGCTGCTCGTGCTCATCGTCGCGGGCCTGGTCGTCCATCACCGGCGCTGGCCCGACGCGGCGCGCATCCGGCGCGGCCGCGGGTTGCGTGTCGCGCTGTTCGACCTGCACGCGTGGATCGGCCTGTGGGGGACGCCGTGGCTCGTGTTGTTCGCGTTCACCGGCGCGTTGTCGGGGCTCGGCGCGCTCGGCACGGTGTCGCTGGCAGGTGTTGCGTATCCGGGGCAGCCGCAGCGCGCATTCGCCGCACTGCTCGGCGGGCCGCCGCCCGTCGAGGCGGGCGGCCCGTGGCGGCACGCGCCCGAGCTCGACGCGCTGCTGCGGCGCGATGCGACGCGCGTGCCCGGGTTCCGGCAAGAGGCCGTCGTGCTGCATCGCTGGGGCGACGCGAACGCGCGCATCGAGATTGCGGGTACGACTGCGGGCCTGCCGAGCACGGCCGTGTTCGAGCGTCACCTGTATCGCGCGGCGGACGGGCAATGGCTCGCGGACGCCACGTCGCGCGGCCGCGGCTTCTGGCTGCGCGCGTTTATCGCGGTGCAGCCGCTGCATTTCGCGCAATACGGCTGGGTCGGCGCGACGGGCGGCGTGTTGCGCGTGCTGCATTTCCTGATGGGACTCGCCGCATGCGCGCTGTGCGCAACGGGGCTGCATCTGTGGATCGAGCGGCGGCGTGCACAGCGCGATCGTTCGGCCGACGCGCTGGCCGCCGTTGCGGTTGGCGCATGCGGCGGCCTCGTGCTGGCGGGCGGCGTGCTGCTGTTTGCCGGGCGCGCATTGCCCGACGGCGTGCATGTCGATCATGCGCTCGCGATGCTGTTCTGGGCCGTGTGGGGCGGCGCGATTGCGCTCGCGGCCTGTGTGGCCGAGCGCGCGGCATGGCTGCGCGTCCTGATGCGGGCGGCCGGCGCGGCATACGGGCTGGCCGGCGCGACGCATTGCGCGATTGCGCTGCTTGGTGCCGCCCACCCGGTTTACTGGCCGATCGACGCGGCACTCGTCGCATTCGGCGCATTGCTGCTGCGGTCGGCTCGCCGTCCGCGGCGCGACGCCATGCAGGCCGCGCGCGTGCCGGCCGGCGCCGATTCTTTTTAACCTCATGCAACTGGAGACTTCGATGCGCGATCTGCTCGAACATCGCCGCCTGGTCATCACGATCACGCTGCTTTACCTGTCACAGGGAATTCCAATCGGTATTGCGATGGACGCGATGCCGACACTGCTGCGCCATGACGGCGCGCCGCTTCACGCACTTGCGTTCTTGCCGCTCGTCGGGCTGCCGTGGGTCGTGAAATTCCTGTGGGCGCCCGTCGTCGACAACCGCTGGTCGTCACGCATCGGCCGGCGGCGCAGCTGGATGCTGCCGATGCAGGCCGTGGTCGTGCTGTGCCTCGCCAGCCTCGCGCAGATCGGCATGACGGTCGCGACGGCCGGGTGGGCGGTCGGTCTGCTGGCCATCGCGTCGCTCGCGAGCGCGACGCAGGACATCGCGAACGACGGAATGGCCGCCGAGCACTTCAGCGGCGACACACTCGCGAAGATCAACGCGATCCAGATCGCGGGCGTCATGATCGGCTTCTTCGGCGGCGGCGCCGGCACGTTGACGCTGATCGGCCTGTTCGGCCAGCAAGCCGCGTTTCTCGCGCTGGCGGCCGTCCCGCTCGCGAGCCTGGTCTGCGTGCTGTGGGTATTGCCGCGCGACGCGGATCGCGCGCGCGCCCGGTCCGAGCACACCGCGAGCCTCGTGCGCTTCGCGAAGCGGCCGCGTTCGTGGTCGCTGCTGTCGCTCGCGCTGCTGTCGGCGATGACGGCCGTATCGGGCTTCGGCCTGTCGAAGCTGTTCCTCAACGATGCGGGCTGGACGCTCGACGCGATCGGGAAACTCGGGATGGCCGGTGGCGTCGTGACGGTCGTGCTCGGTTGCGGCGGCGGCGCGTGGCTCGTGCGGGGGCTCGGTTTGTGGCGGGCGTTTACGGCAGGCGTGAGCTGTGCGGGGGCCGCGGCATTGCTGTGGTTCGCGCAGGCGAGCGGATGGCTGCCGGTGTCCGCGTCGTGGGCGTGGCTGTGCACGGTGCTCGGCTCGCTGGCGACGGGGATCACGTCCGTATCGATCATGACGGCCGGCATGCGCTTCGCGGGCGGCAGCGATCAGGCAGGCACCGACGTGACGGCCGTGCAGAGCACCCGCGATCTCGGCGAGCTGATCGCATCGTCGACGATCCTGTCGCTGACCGCGAAGGTCGGTTACACGGGCGGGTTTCTCACGGGCGCCGGGCTGGCGGTGCTGGCGGCGTTGATCGCGATGAAGCTGCGGCGGCGGGAGGCCGCGTATGCGGTGAAGGGGGACGACGTGCTGGTGTCGTGACGGGCGCGGCGCGGCCGGTGTCGCGCCGCGCCGGACGGGTTGCGGCAGGGCGGGGGCGTGGAGCGTGAGGTGGCCGGTCGGGACCGTTGCTGCTTGCCGGTAGCGGGCCGATTCGGGGGTAAACATGTTCTTTGCGTCGTATTTCCGGCTTGATATAAAGAAGCGTTGCCGCGATCGCAAGAATCGCGCCTCGCTTCCGGCAGGACGCGGGGCGGCCACCGGAGTCCCGCGCCGATGTTGCAGAACCTGTATTCCCCGTACCTTGACTACGATTCGCTGAGTCGCGATCTGGCCGTGCCGGCCACGAACCTGTCGGTGCCGGATTTTCCGTCGACGGAGATCCGGCAGATCGGCAACGGACATCACTATCGCGTCGACTATGCGAACGCGTACGCGGAAGGCCGGACCGAATTTCACGCACAATCGCCGGCATTCTGGATGACGTCCGTCGACGTCAGCTTCGCGGGCGTCGTGCGGCGGCGCACGCGTGGACAGAACACGCTGCGCATCCGCATCGCTCGCTGCGGAACCGGGTCGTATTCGGTGGCCGGGCGCGAGATCGACCTCGACGGTCCTTCGATGATGCTGGTCGCGGAACCCGACGGCATGCCGGCGGGCGACGTGATCGAGCGTGGCCACCATCAGGTGACGAGCATCTACCTGCACCGCAGTGCGCTGAGCGCGCTCTACGCCGGTGCGGAGGACGCGCTGCCGACCCCGCTGCGGCATTTCGTCGAAGGTACGCTGAGGGAGTCGTTCATGCACGCGGCGCCGATTTCACCGGTGCTGTTCGACTGCTTGCAGAGCATTGGCGACTGCCCGCTCGACGGCCGCAGCCGGTCGATCTACCTGCATGGGCGCAGCCTCGAGATCGTCGCGCATGCGATTGATTCGGTCTCCGACGCCGTGCAGCATGCCGATGACGACGCCGGGCGCGGCGAGGTGACCCGCATGACGCGGCGCGCGGTATCGAAGGCGCAACTGGTGTTGCAGGAGCATTTCGCTGCACCGCCTTCGCTCGACGCGCTGTCGCGTCAGGTCGGGCTGAGCCGCAGCAGCCTGTGTGCCGGGTTTCGCACGCTGCTTGGCAAGAGCGTACACGAATATGCGCACGAACTGCGCATGCAGCAGGCGCTGCGGCTCCTGCGCGAGCCCGGCGTGCCGGTCACCGATGTTGCATACGCGGTAGGCTACAACCATCCGAGCAGCTTCTCCGTCGCGATCCAGAAGCGGTTCGGCATGTCGCCGCGCGAGTTGCGCGCGCGCGGCGGTTCGGTGGCGGCCGAACGCCCGTCAACCTTCGATTGAGCGGCAGGGCGCGTGCGTCAGGCGACGCACGCGTGCATGCGCAGCATGCGGTCGACCACCTGCACCACGAACGCCGGCGATTCGTACGGGAAATTGTGACCGTTGCCGGCCGGCGCGTGGATCAGCTCGCTGTGCGACGACGTCGACAGATAGCGGCCGCGCAATGCGGTCATCAGCGCGAGATAGCGCGCGAAGCCGGCTTCGTCGACACCCATGCGGCGATACAGCTTGTGCCTGTCGGCGGCGTTCTCCGGCCGCATCTCCAACGCGTCGCGCGGGGTGACGACGAACACCGGCAGATCGCCGAGCTCGCCATCGTGAACCAGCGTGTCGAAGCCTGCCCGCGCGCTGCCCGCGATGCTCAGCTCCGACAGCGCGGATGCGGCGCTGAAACCGGCGCGCGCATGCATCTCGATGCGCGCGGCGCCGAGCGCCATCGCGTCCGCAAGGCAGGTCCTGACGAGGTCGAGCAAATGCCTGACGGCGGGCTGGCGCCGGCCCAGCACGTCGAACAGATCGAGGTGGATGCCGAACAGGTGCAGCAGCCCGCCGAGGTTGCCGCCCAGCACCATCGCGGTGGGGCGCAGGCACGGCGGCGCATAGTTGAAGAAGTCGGGATGCGTCGCATCGAGCAGCACGAGGCCGCGGACGAGATTCGGATGGCGGCGCGCGAGGTTGGCGACGAGCAGGCCGCCGAACGAATGGCCGACGAACACGAACGGCCCGTGTTCGCCCGCGCGCTGCAGCGCCTCTACCACTTCTTCGACCTCGCGTGCGGTCGAGCGAGGATACGGGCCGGCTTCGCTCCAGCCGCTGCCGGGCCGGTCGATCAGGATCGAGCGCGTCGTGTCGCGAAACGCCAGATGCAGATGATGCAGCACGAGGCCGCCCATGTGGGCACCCGACATCCACACGATCGGCGGCAGATCGTTCGCGCGGCCTTCCGCAAGGACGTGGATGCGATGGCCGCCGGCATCCACGAGTTTCCCGGGAGGCGGGCAGGTCTTGCGCAAGCGCGCCAGGAACGCGAGGTGATGGAGCGCGCCGGCCGCGAGCGCGATGCCGACGACGAGTACGATGCCGCCCGTCACGCGCAGGCCGGTGCACGCGAGCACGCCGCCCGCGCTGCCGATGGCGAACGCGATGGGCAGGCCCGCCCAGTCGCGACTCAGGAAGGCCGGAAGCCATGTGCGCATTGGAATTCCCCGATTCCGCAAGAACTTGAAGGGGCGGCGGCGAGCGATCGCATGCCTGCCCGTGGACCTCACACCATAACCGACGCATCGGTCGCGCGCTTTCGCTGTCCGCCACGGAATTGTCGGGTGCGTCCATCTGCCTGCGCGTGCGGGGGTGATGCTTGCCGGCCCTGCCCGCGGCAGTCGCGCGCAAAAGCATTCCGGCCGCTGGCAAAAGGACGCGGTGCGGAACGCCCTTACATTGGCGACATGCGTGCCTGCCACGATCGATGTCGCGGCGCGGGGCGACGCACATTTTCTTACCATGGAATCCGGCTATGCAAATCCTGAGGCACCAGCTTGACGACCTGCTTGCGAACGCCGTGACCGGTCGGGCGACGGCCGGTTATGTCGCCGGCGTCTGGCACCGGGGCGAACAGATCGAACTGGCGCACGGCGTCGCGAACCTGAACACCGGCGCGGAGATGACCGTCGATACGCGCTTCCAGATCGGTTCGGTTACCAAAGTGATGACGACGCACCTGTTGATGCGTTACGTCGAGTCGGGCCGGATCGGCCTCGATGATCCGGTCGTCGCGCACCTGCCGTCGTTCGCGCTGGCCGAGCCGGCGCGCGCGCAAGGTCTGTGTATCCGGCATCTGCTCAATCACACGAACGGCATCGATGCCGACGGCTTCAGCCCGATGGCCGAAACCGGCGCGGGCGCGACGCGCGACTTCGTGGATCGCCTGTCCGGCTTCGGCACGCTGTTCGAGCCGGGCGAGACGATCCACTATTCGAACCCCGGCTTCGTGGTGGCCGCGCGGCTGATCGAGGTGTTGTCCGGCAAGCCGTACAACCAGGTGCTCGAAGAAGCGCTGTTCCGTCCGTGCGGGATGAACGAATCGTGCACGTCGGCCGAGCAGGCGATCCTCCATCGGCATGCGGTGGGGGTGTTTGCGAACGCGACGAGCGGCGCGTTGCAGGCCACGCATGCGTACCTGTTGCCGCCGTCGCTGGCAGGTGCCGGTTCGACGCCCATTTCAACGGTGCGGGACATGCTCGCCTACGGGCGCATGCATCTGGCCGGCGGTTCGATCGACGGCACGCGGATCCTCGCGCCGGAGACGATCGCGGCCATGCAGGCCGTGACCTTCGATTCGGGGCGCCCGTGCGTGCCGCCGATCTGCCTCGGGTGGTGGAAGGTACCGGTGAGCGGCGTGACCGTGTACTGGCACGGCGGCACGACGTACGGCACCACGTCGAGCTTCGCGATCTGTCCCGAGCTGGATCTCGTGGTGTTCACCGCCGGGACGGGCCCCGGCGCCAGCCCGCTGCACGACCAGGTGCTGCTCGCGACGCTCGCGCATCTCGGGCACGACGCCGCGATGCCGTTCGAGCGGCGCGCATCGACCCGTGCGCTGTCCCGTTACGCGGGCCGATACCGGCATTACCCGATGCGCCTCGCGTCGGTGGCGGGAAGCGAGCGGCTGTCGGTCGAAGCGTACTGGACCGAGATGGATGCCGACAGCCGCCGGGCCACGCAGTGGCCGAGCAGTGGCGTGGAAGCGGGTGATGGCGAGACGCGCTTCGCGTTCGACGGCGGCTCGACTTACGTTCTCGAACTGGCTCAGCTGGCCGATGACCTGTTCGCGCCGCCGGGGACGTCCGATGCGCAGCTCTGCGGGATCAACGGGCGGCTGGCGCTGGTGTCCTTCCGCGGCGACGGCGACCGGCCGCTGGGCGTGCATACACGCTTGCGCTATCTGAAACGCGAGGACTGACGCGCCCCGGGCGGGCGCCTGTCCGCTGCATCCGATGGATGTCGCCAGGCCGGACGGCAGTCGAAATTATTTCGTCATGCAGATTATTAGGGGAGGCACGGATTCGTGATGCCGATGCAGATCATGACGTCTGCATGACCGCCTGGCCGTGTTTCACCGACCGATACTCAACACCGAGCAGGAGTGACCATGCGTATCTTCGTTGCCGCGCTAGCGCACGAGACCAATTCCTTTTCCCCGATTCCGACCAGCCTGCACTCGTTCGAGGAGCGCACGCTGTACCGGCCGGCCGGCGGCGTGCCCGACGAGCGGGCGGACGAACTCGTCGGCTACGGCACATTCGTGCGCGAGGCGCGTGCGCGCGGCCATGAGGTGAGTGCGTCGATTTTCGCGTTCGCCGAACCCGGCGCACCGTGCTCGCAGCAGGATTACGAAACGCTGCGCGACGAGATCCTGGACGGGCTGCGCGGCGCGCAGCCGGTCGACATCGTGCTGTATCTGCTGCACGGCGCGCAGATGGCGCAGGGGTACGACGATTGCGAGGGGGACCTGCTGGCGAAGACGCGCGCGCTCGTCGGCCCCGACGTCGTGATCGGCGTCGAGCTGGACCTGCATGCCAACGTCACGGCGGCGATGCTCGACCATTGCGACATCCTGCTCGCGTGCAAGCACTATCCGCATACCGACTTCGACGAACGGGCGGTCGACCTGATCAACCTCGCCGAACGAGCCGCGCGCGGCGAGATCCGGCCGACGATGCACTTCGAACGCGTGCCGATGCTCGGCATGTTCTTCACGACCGAGCCGCGCATGGCGAGACTGAACCAGGACGCGGCGGACCGGGAGGGGCGCGACGGCATCCTGTCGGTGTCGCTGATTCATGGATTTCCGTGGTCCGATTTCCCGGATACGGGCGCCGGCGTGCTGGTGGTGAGCGACGGCAATCGCGCTGCGGCAAGCGCACAGGGCCGCACGCTGGCACGCGAACTGGCGCACGGCTTCGTGGCCGTGCGTGACGAGACGCACGCGCTGCGCCTGCCGATCGAGCGCATTCTCGACGAGATCGAAGCCGCATCGCCCGACGCGCCCGGCCGGCCGTTCGTGATTGCCGACACGGCCGACAATCCGGGCGGCGGCGCCGGCTCCGACTCCACGTTCATCCTCGACGCCATCCTCGAGCGCGGTCTGCGCAACGTGGCGATCGGCATGATCTGGGATCCCGTCGCGGCGGTGTTCGCGCGCGACGCCGGCGTGGGCGCGACGATCGCGCTGCGCCTCGGCGGCAAGAGCGGTCCGCGCGCGGGACGCCCGCTCGACGTGGTCGCCCGGGTCCTGGCCGTCGATGCGGGGTTGGCGCAACGCGACGAGACGTTCAAGTTTCCGGGGCCCGGCCTCGGCCTTTCCGCGGTACTGGACATCGACGGCGTGCGCGTGGTGGTCAACTCCGTGCGGCAGCAAACCTACAGTCCGAGCTGCTTTTTCGATCTCGGCATCGACCTGCGGCGTTGCCGCATCGTCGTGGTGAAGTCGACGCAGCATTTCCAGGCACTGTTTGGCCCGCTGGCACGTGCCATCTACTACTGCGATACGCCGGGATCGCTGAGTCTCGACTTCAGGGCCGACGACTACGCACGCCTGGCGCGCCCGATGTGGCCTTTCGACGAAATCACGGCATGACCCTACCCTGACCGTCAGGCAGTCGAGGTCCCGCGGACGCCGGCAAAACACTGCCGGCCGTTCGCGAAAGTTTTGCCGCAGTCAAGCGGCTATTGTCTATGGGCAGGATCGTCAGCGGAGGAGACGCAGCGTGTTAAACGAAACAACCGGTCGATCGCCGTCATTGTCGCGCGCATGGTTTGCGCTGGCCGTGCTCGCGCTGGCCGCGATACTGGGCATTACCGACCGTCAGATGCTGACGCTCGCCGTCGAGCCGCTCAAGCGCGACCTGCAGCTCAGCGACACCAGCCTGGGGGCGATCGTCGGCTTCGGCCCCATCCTGTTTGGCGCGCTGGCGTCGCCGCTGCTCGGCTGGCTCACGGACCGGGTCGACCGGCGCTGGCTGCTGGTCGGCTGCGTGCTCGTGTGGAGTGCAGGCACGGCGCTTTGCGGCCTCGTGACGCAAGGCTGGATGCTGTTCCTCTGCACGCTGACACTCGCGGTGGGCGAGGCGGGGCTCGGGCCGGTCGTCTACAGCTTGTTGCCCGACCTGTTTCCGCCCGCGCTGCGCACGGCGGCGAACACGATCTTTTTCGCGGTCGCGCTGTTCGGCGCCGGGCTCGGCATCGCCGGTGCCGGTGCGATCTTCAGCCTGGCCGCGCCGCTCGCGCACGCGCTGTCGATCGAACCGTGGCGGCTGGCGTTCCTGCTCGTCTCGATACCGGGGCCCGTCGTCGCGTGCCTGTTCGCGCTGGTCGGCCATCCGCCGCGCGGCGGCACGGCCGGCGTGCGCGAACGCGTGCAGGAGACGCTCGTGCACTATTGGCGGCGCTCGGGCACGATGCTGACGTGCCTGATCGTCGGCTATGCGATGGCGGCATTCTATGTCGGCGCGATCCTGGGCTGGGCGCCGGTTGCACTGATTCGCGACTTTCACGTCGACGTCGCGCAGTCGGGGCTGTACAGCGGCATCGCGGTGGGCGGCGGGTCGGCGCTCGGCCTGCTGGCGAGCGTGCTGGCCGTGCGATGTCTGCGGGCGCGCTGGGGCCGGCTGTTGCCGGTCGTGATCGGTTGCGCGATGGCGCTGCTCGCCGCACTGCTGCTGTTGAGCCTGTCGTTCGCGACGAGCGCGCCAATGCTGCTCGCGTGCATGATAGGCATCATCGCGGTCTATATCTGCGGGGCCGCGCTGACACCGACGCTGTTGCAGGACATCGCGCCGCCGCATTTGCGCGGGCGCGTCGTCGGTACGTCGTCGCTCGTCACCTATGCGTTCCAGGCGGTGTCCGTGCCCTCGGTGGGAGCGATCTCCGATGCACTGAACGGCGCACCGTACGCGTTGCTCAAGGGCATCGCGTGGCTCGGCGTGCCGGCCGCCGTCGGCAGCGTGATCCTGCTGGGTCTCGTGTTGCGTGCCTTCCGTACCCGTTTCGAACCGCGCTGCGAAGTCGGCGCGCAGGCGCTTTAACGTCGTCATCCGCGCGGCCGTCCGGCCGCCGCATCGCCGCACGCGGGCCAGCCGTGCGTGATGTGTCTTTCGTGCGCGCCTGCGCGCGAAAGGCACGCTTCATCTTCTTCCTTTCCCGCATTCCACCCCGGTTGCCCGATTGCCGCACTGCACGCCGCGTCCGCTTGCGTGCGTGCTTTTTGCGCGATCGGCAGGACGCGATCGGCCGAGGACGGTAGCCAATGTTTTTCGGCGTTGCGCAAAAGCAGCGGCCGATTTGGCTGCTTACCTTGGAGTCATTCGGACGGGCGGTCCGCACGCCGGACGGCTCGGGAAGTCGGACACGTCCGCTTACGTTCAGACAGACAGGAGGAGATGCAGATGGCAAGCAAGAAGGGCGGGGGCGCAGTGGAGTCGACGATATTCAGGCGTACGCTGGTTGCCGTTTCCGTCATGCAGATGTTTCTTGCCGCATCGGGCGCGTGCGCACAGACCGAACCCGCGCAGACCGGCACGCAGCCGCCCGCGTCGGCTGCCACGCAGAACGCGGCGCCCGCCGCGAGCCGCGATGCGCACGGCAGCGCCAGGGGCAGCGCCGGCAGCGCGGCAATCACGCTCAATTCCGTCGAGGTGACGGCCAACCGGCGCCGTGAGCCCGCGCGCGAAGTGCCGATGAAGATCGACACGCTGTCGAGCGACGCGCTGCAGAAGTCGGGCGCCACGAAGCTGAGCGACTACCTGTCGACGCAGCCGGGCGTCGGTTTCAACAGCGGGGGCGGCCCCGGCCAGGGAACGATCTCGATGCGCGGTGTGACGGCCGGCAAGGACGTCGGACCGACCGTGGGTGTATACGTCGACGATACGCCGCTCGGCTCGAATACCGTGTCGGGCGGCGGGGCCGCGCTGGCCCTCGACATGGGGCTGCTCGACCTGAACCACATCGAGATCCTGTTCGGGCCGCAAGGAACGCTGTACGGCGCGGGCGCGATGGGCGGCCTGTTGAAATACGTCACCAACCAGCCCGATACCGAGAGCTTCTTCGGCACGGTCGGGACGACGTTCTCGTCGACCTGGCACGGCGGTCTCAACAACACGACCAACGTGGTACTGAACCTGCCGCTGAAACAGGACGTCGCCGCGCTGCGCATCGCCGCGTTCAACAATCACGACGGCGGTTACGTCGACGCGACGGGCGCGGCAGCCGGCACGCGCATCAACCGGAGCGACACCACCGGTATGCGTGCGTCGCTGCTCGTGACGCCGACGCGCAAGCTCACGTTCCGATTCACGGCCACGATCCAGAACATCAACAGCAGCGGGCAGAACTACGTCGACTACGGGATGGACGGCCGGCCCGCGTACGGCGCGTTGACCAAACTGCAGGATGCACCCGAGCCGTATCACCAGAGCAACCAGTTCTACACCGCGAATGCCGAATACGATTTCGGCTGGGCGCGCCTCAATGCAATTTCCGCGTACCAGTCGCTGCGTACGTCGACGACGCTCGACTTCACGCCGTTCTATGCGCCGATCCTCGCGGCGGGCGGACTCGACGTCAGCACGGTCACGCCCAGTTCCACCGTCGGCACCAACAAGGTGACGCAGGAACTGCGGCTGACCTCGCCCGGCAACCGGACGCTCGAGTGGGTCGCGGGGCTTTATTACGATCATGAGCACAGCACCACCGTGCAAGCCTATCGTGCGACCGCGGGCGGCCAACCGCTCGGCGATCTGGAGAAGCTCGGCTATTCCGGCAGCTACCAGGAATTCGCGGCCTACGGCGACGTCACCTACAACGCCACGTCGCGCATCGCGCTGACGGCCGGCATGCGCATTGCCCACAACAGTCAGGACTACCGGCAGGAGACGTCCGGCATGCTCGTGCCGACGCCGTTGTCCGCGCCGGGCGCGTCATCGGATACGAGCAAGACGTACATGTTCACGGCCAGCTACAAGCTCACGCCGACCAGCAACGTCTATGCGCGCGTCGCGAGCGGCTATCGCCCGGGTGGCCCCAACAGCATGGCGGTCAGTGCGGTGACGGGGCAACTGATCGCCGGCAATCCGACCTACAGGCCCGACACGCTGTGGAACTACGAAGTCGGTTACAAGGCGGACCTGCTCGACAACCGCGTGTCGGTCGCGCTGTCGGCCTATGACATCGAGTGGCACGACATCCAGCAGTACGGGGCGGTGGACGGCGTCGCGCAGCTCGTCAACGCGGGCAATGCGCGGATCAAGGGGCTGGAGGCATCGGGCGTGGTGCGGCCGACGTCGGCCCTGTCGTTCAACGCGTCGCTTGCCGCAATCGACGCGTACCTGACCAAGGGGTCGCCGAGCGTCGGCGCGCGCACGGGCGACCGTCTGCCGAACACCGCGAAGTTCGCGGCATCGCTGGGTGCGAGCTACCGCTTTCCGCTCGGCCCGTGGTCGGCTGTCGCCGGTGCGACCGAACGCTTCGTGGGCGAGCGCCATGCGAGCTTCGCGGGCGCCACGGGCTCGCCCGATTTCGTGCTGCCCGCCTATGCGGTCACGGATCTGCAACTGGGCGTCGACCTGCGCTACGCGAGCCTGTCGTTCTTCGTCAGGAACCTGTTCAACCGCGAGGGCCTGCTGTCCGCCAACACGAGTTATGTGCCGCTCGGCGGCAACGTGTGGGCGTCGGTGATCCAGCCGCGCACGATCGGCGTGCAACTGAGCGCGCCGTTCTGACGCGCAGACGATTCGAGGAGGTTCCATGTTTGCGCAACCCGCCCCGGCCCGCCGGCCCGCCGGACAACCGCGCCCGTACGGGCAGGCGAGCGGCCATCCCGTGCGCCGCTACGGCGGCATCGCGGCTGTCCTGCTGCTGCACGCGGCGCTGATCTATGCGTTGCTGAACGGTCTCGCCAATCGCGTGACGGAGATCGTCCAGCACCCGGTCGACGTACGGATCATCGAGCCGGTCAAACCGCCTCCGCCGCCCCCGCCGCCGAAACCGGTCGTGAAGGCGCAGCCGTCGAAGGTGGTGCCCTCGCCGCGAATGTTCGTGCCGCCGCCCGAGGTGCCGGTCCACGCGCAGGCGCAGTCGACGCTGGCGCACACGGCGACCCCCGTGGTCTCCGCCCCTGCGCTGCCGGCTGCCCCCGCGGCACCCGTTGCGCCGAGCCACGAAGTGGGCGTCGTGTGCCCGAATTCGGAGCAGGTGCGCGCATCGCTGCGCTATCCGCGAGAAGCGCTGGAAAACAACATCACCGGCAACGTGCTGGTGGAGTTTGTCGTCGATGCGGACGGCCGCGTGTCCGGCGAGCGCGTCGCGCAGTCCGCCGACCCGATCCTCGATCGGGCGGCGCTGGCGGCGGTGAGGCGCTTCAGCTGTATCGCGCAAGGGCAGGCGATACGTGTGCAGGTGCCGTTCTCGTTCAACCTGAACTGACCGGTGCGTTTCGCGAAAACCGGCAGCCTGGGTGCCGGATGCATATTCAGATCGATCAATGGAGCAGACATGAAGAAGCAATTGATTGCCGCTTTCGCGGCCAGCCTGATGATTGCCGGTGGTATGGCAGGCGTGCTCGTCGCGCCGCATGATGCGCGGGCCGAGACGCGTGCCGCGGCGGCACCGGCCACCGCCACCGTCGCCGCGCTGCCGGCCGTTCCGGCCGTCGCCGGTCCCGCGCCGCAGGCAGCGCCTGCCGTGCCGGCCGCTGCGGCCAATCCGTACGGACTCGACGCGTTGTGGCGCGGCGGCGACTTCGTCGCGCGTTTCGTACTGATCCTGCTGGTCGTGATGTCGATGGGCAGCTGGTACATCATGGTCACGAAGTTCTTCGAGCAGACCCGTGCGAACCGCCGCGCGAAACGGGCCGACGCGCAGCTGTGGGCTGCGCCGTCGCTCGCGGAAGGCGTGCAGTTGCTCGACCCGGCGTCGCCGTTTCGTTTCATTGCGGAGACGGCGATCGAGGCCGGCGAGCATCACGACGAGGTGTTGCTCGAAGCCGTCGACCGCAATACGTGGGTCGACACGTCGGTCGAGCGGGCGATGGCCAGCGTGTCGAACCGTTTGCAGGACGGCCTTGCGTTTCTCGGTACGGTGGGATCGACCGCGCCGTTCGTCGGCCTGTTCGGCACGGTGTGGGGCATCTATCACGCGCTGACCGCGATCGGCGTCGCGGGCCAGGCGTCGATCGACAAGGTCGCGGGGCCGGTGGGCGAGGCGCTCATCATGACCGCGATCGGCCTGGCGGTGGCGGTGCCCGCCGTGCTCGGCTACAACTTCCTCGTGCGCCGCAACAAGTCGGTGATGGAACGCGTGCGTGCATTCGGCGCGCAGCTTCACGTCGTGGTGCTGGCGAGCGGGAAACGGCCCGTGCGCGACGACGCGCGCACGCCTGCGCTGATCGACTGAGCGGAGCCGGTCATGGGCATGAGTATCCGTCAGGACGATGACGACGAGGTCATCGCACAGATCAACACAACGCCGCTCGTCGACGTGATGTTGGTACTGCTCATCATTTTTCTGATCACGATTCCGGTGGTGACGCACACGATTCCGGTGGAATTGCCGAAGGAAACCGTGCAGCCGTTGCAGAGCCGGCCGGAGAGTGTCGAAATCGCGGTCGATCGTCAGGGTGAATTCTTCTGGAACGCGGCGCCGGTCGACGCGCCGACGCTGCTCGCGCGCCTGAAGGGCGTCGCGGTGCAGTCGCCGCAACCGGACGTCCACGTGCGCGGCGACGAGAGCACGCGTTACGAGTTCGTCGGTCGCGTGATCGCGGCATGCGAACGGGCGGGCATCGAGAAGGTGTCGTTCATCACGGAGCCGCCCGCGCGCGGCAGCTAGGAGGCAGTCATGGGCATGAACGTATCGTCGGGCAGCGAACCGGACGTGATGGTGGACATCAACACGACGCCGCTGATCGACGTGATGCTGGTCCTGCTGATCATGTTGATCATCACCATTCCGATCCAGATGCATGCGGTCCGGATGAACCTGCCGGTGGGCGCCGCGCCGCCGGCCGCGGAACCGGAGGTCGTGCAGATCGACGTCGCGGCCGACGGCGCGACGGCATGGAACGGCACGCGCTTGCCCGATCGCGCGGCGCTCGAGGCGAAGCTGGCGCAGGTCGCGGCCGAACCGGTGCAGGCCGAACTCAGGCTCCGGCCGGATCGGCAGGCGCCGTATCGTGATGTCGCCGCGGTGCTGGCGTCGGCGCAACGGGTGGGCGCGACGAAGATCGGGCTGATGGGGAACGAGCAGTACGTGCAGTAGGTGAAGACGGCGGGCGGAGCGATGTACGTGACGATCGATGTCATCGCGTGAAGGCGGTGAGTGCTTCTGCGCAAGTCGGCTTCCGTGGCGAACGATCGTTACGTCCGCTGCGCGCGGTCTTGATGCGGATGGGCTGCCGCAAGGCGGGCGAACCGGGGGGCGGAGCAGATTGCTGCGGAGGAATCGGGTGCGGGCGACCCGTGGCGTGGCGCTGGCAAGCAGCGCATTGCATTAACCTGGTGCCGACGGCGAGACTCGAACTCGCACAGCTTTCGCCACTACCCCCTCAAGATAGCGTGTCTACCAATTTCACCACGTCGGCACTGCAAGGGCCGCAATTCTAACGTCACATTGCGCATTTGTGAAGGGGGTGTGACAAGGTCGTGCAGGTACACGAAAGCGATCCCGGTAGAATTCGTCCGATCGGTCCAACGATCATCGCAACCGCCACCCGTTTTCTCACCGTGACCCACACCCTCGAACAACTGCAGGCCGGACAACTGTCGGGCGCGCGGCAACTCAAGCTCGCATGCGGGTTGACCGAATTTCCGCGCGAGATCTTCGATCTTGCCGACACGCTCGAAGTGCTCGACCTGACCGGCAATGCGCTGTCCGCGCTGCCGGACGACCTGCCGCGGCTGCATCGCCTGCGCATCCTGTTCGCGTCGGGCAATCGCTTCACCGCCTTTCCCGACGTACTCGGCGCGTGCGGGCAACTCGACATGATCGGCTTCAAGGCTAACCGGATCGGCGCGGTGCCGCGCGGCGCGCTGCCGCGTGCGCTGCGCTGGCTGATCCTGACCGACAACGACATCGGCGAACTGCCTGGCGACATCGGCGACTGTTCGCGGTTGCAGAAACTCATGCTCGCCGGCAACCGGCTGCGGGCGCTGCCGGCTGAAATGGCTGCCTGCCGCGCGCTGGAACTGGTGCGGCTGTCGGCGAACCGGCTGGATGCGTTGCCCGACTGGCTGCTGCACCTGCCGCGTCTCGCGTGGCTTGCCGTTGCCGGCAATCCGTTCGGCGCGGTGCCGGAGGCCGCGGCGTCGGCCGGGCCGGACGTCGTCGCGATCGACTGGGCGTCGCTTGCATGTGAACAGAAGCTGGGCGAGGGCGCATCGGGCGTCATTTATCGCGCGCAGTGGCGGGCGGACGGCCAGCCGCCGCGGACGGTCGCGGTCAAGCTCTTCAAGGGGGCGGTAACGAGCGACGGCCTGCCCGATTGCGAAATGGCCGCGTGCCTGCATGCCGGCCGTCATCCGAACGTGATCCCGGTGATCGGCAAGGTGTACGGGCATCCCGACGGCGCGCACGGTCTCGTGATGGAGCGGGTCGATCCCGCGCTCACGAATCTCGCCGGGCCGCCGAGCTTCGCGTCCTGCACGCGCGACGTCTATGCGGCCGGCACGCAATTCGATCCGGCGGAAGCGGTGCGGATCGCGCACGGCATCGCGTCGGTCGCCGGCCATCTGCATGCGCGCGGCATCATGCATGGCGACCTGTATGCGCACAACATCCTGCACGACGGGGAGGGCGGTGCGTTGCTCGGCGATTTCGGCGCGGCGTCGCTTTACGACGTGAACGACCGTACACGCGGCGCCCGGTTCGAACGGCTCGAGGTGCGGGCATTCGGCCATCTGCTCGGCGAATTGCTCGCGCGATGCGAACCGCACGCCGGCGCGCTCGATGCGCTGGCGGCGGCGTGCCTGAACGAGGACGTCGATGCGCGTCCGTCGTTCGACGCAATCACGGCCGCGCTGGCCGCGCACCTGCGCTGACGGGATTGCGCCGGCTTAGGCCTGCCGCGCAGTCAGCAGCTTGATTCCGAGCCCGACGAACAGCAGCCCGCTGGCGCGCTTGAGCGCGCGCACCGCGCGGCTCATGCCGAAGCCGCGATGAAACCGGCGCACGCCGGCCGAATAGACGCTGTGAACGATCACGACCGTGCAGGCGATCGTCGCGTACATCACGACGAACTGCAGCGCGAGCGGGCGGTCGTGCACGACGAACTGCGGCATGAACGCCGACAGGAAGATCATCGTCTTCGGATTGCTGCCCGACACGAACAGCGCTTCGCGGAACAGCTTGCGGCGGTCGGGCACGGCGATCTCCGCGGCGCCGCCCGACGCGGCGGCCTTGCGGTCGCCGCGCAACTGCCGGACGCCCAGGAACATCAGGTAAGCGGCGCCGACCACCTTCATCGCGACGAACAACGGCGGCATCGCGGCCAGTACCGCGCCGACGCCGAGCGCGACGAGCACCACGACCACGCCCTGCGCGACGAGGTTGCCCGCGATCGTCGCGGCGGTGCCGCGCGTGCCGTAGCGCACCGTATTGCGGATCACGAGCAGCACGTTGGGCCCCGGCGACAGCGTCGTGGCGAGATAGGCTGCGGCGAACAGCATCCAGGTCTGAAGGGCCATGCGTTGCTCCGAGAGGCGGTTCCGGCGGTCGGGATGCATCGATGATGCCACGCCAATAATGGCACGCGCCGCCGCCGGAACCGTGCGGGCGCGTCAGCGCGCGTCGCGCATGCAGTACGCGGGAATCGACGGCGGCGTGTCGATGGCGGCAGGCCGCGTCATCCACGCGATCCACGCTGCCCATAACCCGCAGACGATCAGTACGGCAACATTCAGCGGCGTCCGGTAGCGGACGATCAGGTCGGCCAGCGGCAGGCGGTCTTTCATGTGCGTCTCCTTCGATCGGGGTACGGGGTGCGTTACTGGCCGGCGTAGGTCGGCGGCTTCGCGTCGCAGGTCACGGACACCGTCGAGCCGTCTGCGAAGTGCAGCCGGAACGGCACCTTCGCGCCGGGCGCGACGGCCTGGCGCGGTTCCTCCAGCATCACGTGATAGCTCTTCGGCTTGAACGTCACCGTGCCGTGTGCGGGGACGACGACCGAGTCGACGTGAACCATCTTCGCGGTGCTGCCGTTCGTCTGCGTTTCATGCACCATCGCCATCCCGTATGCGGGGGTGTCGATGCCCGTCAGCGTCGCGGGCGCGTCGCCGTCGTTCTTCAGCGTGAAGTAGCCGGACGACGGCACCGTCGCGGGCATCGCGCGGATCCAGCATGCATCGGCCTGCACGGCCGGCGCGGCGAACGTGGTGGAAGCGTGCAGCGCCAGCAGCGCGAAGAGCAGGCCGGTCGGAATCGAGCGTTTCATCGTGGGTTCTCCTTATCGGGTGGAGGCGGTGGGCAGTGCGGTGTTATTTCAGCGTGAAGGCGTAGTGGCCTTGCGTGCGATGGCCGTCGCTGGCCACCGCGACCCACGCGACCGTGTACGTGCCGGCCGTCAGGCTGGCCAGCGCGACGTGCATCCGCTTCCGGTTGCCGGCGTCGACGGCCGATTTCCCGGCGGCGACCGATTGCCCGTGGCTGTCGGTGACGGCGATCGAGCTGAACGCCGGTTCGAGCGCTTCGCTGAAGCCGATCGTGACCGCGTGCGGCGCGGCCGACAGCGTGGCGTCGGCGGCCGGGTCCTGCGTCTTCGGAATGGCGTGCGCATGCGCGGCCTGGATGGCGGCGAAGCCGAGTGCGGCGAGTGCGCCGCGAACGAAATGGAGGGTTTTCATGGCTGGATGAACGAGTGGCGAATCGGATGTGAAAGACGGATTCGACGGACGGATGCGCGAGCGGCATCGATGCCGGCGGCGGTCGGCACGGACGTGCGCGGCCGGGCATTCGCATGCGGGCGAATGGCGGCGCGGCAATGGCGGTGCGAGCCGGAAGCGGCCAGCCGTGCGCACGGCACGAGGCCGCGCGCAGCATGGTGAGACATGAACGTCCTTCGAAACGTGACACGTCGCGCACGCGGGCGGCGTGCGCGGACTGCGCGATGCGCTACGGCATCACGCGCAATGACGACGGATCAGGACGCGAACGGCGGGGCGCGCGGTTGCGCGGCCGTGAGCGGCAGCGCGCGGCGCAGGCTTTCGAAGCGGGTGGCCGCGCGGTGCTGGATCACGTGCACGTTGACCGCGAACGTCAGTTCGGGGGCGGGCAGCGCGGGGGTATGGGCAAGCAGGCTGCAGTAGCCGCATGCCTGGAGATGGGCCTGCAGGCGCTTCGTCGACGCATCGGCGGCGCGGTCGCCGGTGGCGGGCGCGGCCGAACAGTAGCCGGCCAGCAGGGCGTCGACGCGCCCTTGCGTGGTCAGGGCCTGCGAGATCGTCGGCGCGAGCGCCGTCATCAGGATGGCGAGCATCCCGATCAGACTGCCGATCTTCCGGAGGCGACGACTCAGCATGCGATGCGCGGCGGCGGGTGGGCGACGATGGAGCGGATTATGCCACGCACGTCGGTTCGCAGGTCGGTAGGCACGTGCGGCGTAGCGGCGCGCTACGCGTGCTTCGCCAGGTACTTCGTGATCAGCGTCATCTGCGCGGCCCAGCCGTGATCGTTCATCTCGCGGGCCTTCGCGCGGCGCGCTTCGATCAACTGATCGAAACCCGTTTCGGTGACCGTCAGCAGCGTGCCGCCGGCCTGGGCGGCGAGCGTGAACGTGACGAGCGTCATCGGCTCGGACGTGTAATCGAAATTCGGGTCGATCGCGAACGGATGCCAGCGAAACGAGAACAGTTGCTTCGGTTCGATGCGATCGACGACGATTTCGAACACAGTGCCGGCATAGGGCTCCTGCGCCTTGGCGACATCGTCGTCGACGCGTGTCGGCGTGATGCGGCCGAACAGCGGCTGGTCGGCCGCGAACGGCCCGTCGAACGTGACGCCGAACCAGTGGCCGAATTCGCCGGAATTGCTGACGGCTTCCCAGACGCGGTCGGGCGATGCCGCGAGCTGGGTCTGTTGTTCGATGCGATCGGTTGGCTGGGTCATCACGTTCTCCATGCGGGATCGAGCATTGCAGGACGACGCGCGACCGCGCGCCGCGTCTAGTCGAGCATGACCGCGTCGGGCACATCGAGCACGAGGTCCGACGTCGCGACGGCCACGCACGGCAGCGTATAGCCGTCTGACTTTTCCTCGCGGCTCAGCCCCGGCCATTCGATCGTGTAGCGTACGCTGCCGCTGACGATTCGGCAAAGGCAGCTTCGGCACGTGCCGTTGCGGCACGAGCGCGGCAGCGACACGCGTGCGAACGCGGCGGCTTCGAGCAGCGTCAGCGAATCGGGTGCGTCGAAGGTCACGCCGAGCGGCTCGATGCGCACGAGGGGCGAGTGGTCTGGATCGGTCATGACTGAAGCGGGCGGCGGTTCGGCGGCAACGCGCCAAGCATACCCGAACCGGCCGGCGGCCGCGGGCCGCCGGTCATCGGGGTCAGTGCCGCCGCAGGTACCGGTACACGGTGTTGCGCGCGAGACCGAGTTCGCGCGCGGCCGCCGATACGTTGCCGCCGTGCCGCGCGAGCACGGCGTCGATCACCGCGGCCTGATGGCTGTGCAGCGTCGTGCCTTCGCGCATGCCGGCCGGTGCGGGCGGCGTGGCTGCCGCCGCGGCAGCCGGTGGGTCGTCGCAGTCGAGCCAGAAATCGTCGGGCAGATGCGCGAGCGTGATTTCGGCTTCGTCTTCGGCGAGCATGCCGGCGGTGCGCAGCACGTTGGTCATCTGCCGCAGGTTGCCGGGCCAGCGGTGGCGCGCGAACGCGTCGAGCACATCGGCCGCGAGACGGCGCGGCATCGGTTCGCTGCGCGCGAGCCGCGCGAGAATCCGGTCGACGAGCGCGTGCAGGTCGGTGCGCGCGGCGAGCGCCGGCAGCGTGACCGCGAGCCCGTTGATCCGGTAGAACAGGTCTTCGCGGAACGTGCCGTCCGCGATCATCGCGCGCAGGTCGCGATGGGTCGCGCAGACCACCCGCACGTCGACCGGCACCGCGCGTGCGCCGCCGAGCGGCATCACCGCGCGCTCCTGCAGCACGCGCATCAGCCGGACCTGCTGCGCGAGCGGCATGTCGCCGATCTCGTCGAGAAACAGCGTGCCGCCGTCGGCCTGCGCGATCTTGCCGGGGCTGCCGCGCTTGCGCGCGCCCGTGAACGCGCCGTCCTCATAGCCGAACAACTCGGCCTCGATCAGCGAATCGGGCAGCGCGGCGCAGTTGACCGCGACGAACGGGCCGTCCGCGCGCGGCGACGCCTGGTGCAGCGCGCGGGCGAGCCATTCCTTGCCGGTGCCGGTCTGGCCGAGGATCAGCAGCGGCAGGTCGCGCCCACGGATCTTCGCGACACGCTCGAGCACGGCGGCCATGCGTGCATCGCCGGTGTCGAGCGTCGCGAACGTGATCGCGTCGGGGTCCGGCGCGCGTACCCGCACGGCCGGCGCGGGTGGCGTGACGGCAATGGCCGTTTTCTGCGCTTCCGGGAATTCGCAGCGGGCGAGCACGCGTACGCCGGTCGACAGCGTGAGCCGGAACGTGGCGCCCGGCGCGCGGGCGGCCTGCTGCGCGAGCTGGCCGAAGCGCATGCCGAACAACGCATCGCTGGCCTGATGCTGCAGTGCGTCGAACGACGCGCCGAGCTGGAATTGCGCGCTGCGGTTCGCGGCGATCAGCCCGCCATCGGGGCCGAATGCGACGAGCCCGGCGAACAGCGAATCGACGCAATCCTCGTGCGCATGAAAACGCAGCCGCAGCGCTTCGCCACACTGGTTCGCGAACAGGTGGTTCTCGATCAGCTGCGCGGACATCCGCACGAGCGCGAGCGTATGCGGGCTGGAGCCGCGCGGGTCGCCGCTGACGTCGAGCGCGCCGAGCATGCGGCCGAACGGATCGGCGATCGGGGCGCACGAGCACGTGAGGATGTGGTTCGCGCGCAGGAAGTGTTCGGAACCGTGCACCACGACGGCCTGGCCCGACGCGAGCGCGGTGCCGATCGCATTGGTGCCGCGTGCGCCTTCGGCCCACGACACGCCGTTGCATAGCGCGACGCGGTTGGCTTTCTCGATGAAATCCGCGTCGCCGATGCTGTGCAGGATCACGCCGTCGGCGTCGGTCAGCAGCACGAGGCTTTGCGTATCGGCGATCTGTGCGTGGAGATCCTCCATCACCGGGCGCGCGTGCGAGAACAGCGCGTGATTCGTGTCGAGCAGTTCGCGCAGCGCGAGGTGCGACAGCGGCGAAAAATCGGGGCGTTCGTGCGCGCGCAGGCCGACCGCGGTCGAGCGCGCATGCGCCTGCGCGAGCAGGTCGGTGCGAACCGCTGCGGCGGGCAGCACGAAGGGTTGCGGCATGACTTGTCTCCTGTTCCCGGGGCCGCCTGGGCCGACCGAACCGGAATCGGCGGCGGAGTGCATCTCCGCTCGCGGTGCACCATCCGGCGCGACAGCCGACCGTCCGGGTACGCATCATCATACAAGCGCCACGTGCGATGTGCGACCGCGAACAAAATCCCCTTGCTTTTAAGCGCCCGCCTGCAATGATGGAAATGGAGCACGCACGCGCCGTGTTCCGCATTGCAACATGCATGCGACGCGACATGCATCCGTTCGGGAGACGCATCATGGTTCGGACGGAACTGAGAGTCGTGCTGGCGGCCATCGCCACGTTCATCATGCTGGGCGGCATTGCCGTGGCGATCCACGGATTGCTGTTCGATCTGACCGATGCGGTGAAGTACGGAGCGGCTGCGATTGCGGTGGGCGTCACGACCGCCGCGATCGCGCTCAACATCTGGCCTACCGATCCTCACTGACGCCCGTTGCCGAAACGGTGCCGGATGCCCCGCGCAGATCAGACGAAATGCGCGTCGGAACGACGCACACCGGAAAATTTGTCTCCTGCGCGAAACCGTCTAAAGTGGAAATCAACCGGCATGCATTGACCGCGCCAAACCCCGTGGTCAGGGCCTCCGCCGGCGAGCCCGCGTACATTTCGCCCGGCCGGTAGCGGACGACGGACGCGGTCATTCGTTTTCTACCGGTCGAGGCGGCTCTCATGCAGATCCATTTCACGAACGAGAAGCCTGAGTATTCGGGGCGTGACCTGATGCTTGCGTTCACGGCACTGGTCAATGGCGAGCGTGTTCAATGTCAGATTACCGCCGAGGCGCTGGAAGACCACTTCGGCGCGGCATCGCCGCGCTTCGAGGACATGGTCGGCGCATTCGACCAGCATCGCGACCGCATCGAAGCGGCTGCGCGGCGCCTGCTGTCGGAGACGCGTGCGCAGTGCGTGACGCTGCGCAGCGGCTACGTGCGCTTTTACGAGGCCAACTGGCGCTGACAACACGACGCTCGTCTTGCGGCGCGCGCGCCTGAGCGCGGCGCACGCGAAGACCGTGCCTTTCGCGCAATGCCGTTCGGCGGGCCGGGCGGCATTTTCGTATGCGGGCCGCGCCGGGTTGCCCGAGCGCCGGCCTGGCCGTGCGCGTCGATTCGTCAGGATCGCAGAAGAATCGCGCGAAAACAGAAACGCCACCCGAAGGTGGCGTTTTTTCATTTCATCGTGCAGTGCTGCGCTTACTCGCTGCCGAGATAGAAGAAGCGGAACAGGAACACGGCCGCGATGATCCACACGATCGGCTTGACCGTGCGCGCCTGGCCCGTCAGCAGCTTGAGGCCGCCGTACGCGATGAAGCCGAATGCGACGCCGTTCGCGATCGAGTACGTGAACGGCATCAGCAGCGCGGTCAGCGCGGCCGGCACGGCTTCCGTCGCATCGTCCCAGGGCACGTCGACCATCTCGCGCAGCATCAGGCACGACACGTACAGCAGCGCGGGCGCCGTTGCGTAGGCCGGCACGACGCCGGCGAGCGGCGCGATGAACAGGCACGCGAGGAACAGCACCGCGACGGTGATGGCCGTCACGCCGGTGCGGCCGCCGGCCTGCACGCCCGAGGCGCTTTCGATATACGCGGTGGTCGACGACGTGCCGAGCACCGAGCCCGCGACGATCGCCGTGCTGTCGGCGAGCAGCGCCTTGTTCAGGCGGTTCATCTTGCCTTCGACGAGCAGGCCCGCGCGGTTCGCGACGCCCATCAGCGTGCCCGTCGCGTCGAACAGCTCGACGAGGAAGAACACGAGGATCACGTTGATGATGCCGGTCGACAGCGCGGCGCGGATGTCGAGCTTGAACAGCGTCGCATCGATCGACGGCGGCGCGGAGAACACGCCGTGGAACTGGTTGTCGCCGAAGAAGAACGACAGGATCGTGACGCCGATGATGCCGATCAGGATCGCGCCGCGCACGCGCAGGTGGTCGAGCGTGACGATCGTGAAGAAGCCGACGATCGCGAGGATGGTGTCGTGCTTGTGCAGATCGCCGAGCGTCACGAGCGTGGCCGGGTTGCCGACGATCACGCCCGACGTCTTCAGCGAGATGATGCCGAGGAACAGGCCGATACCGGCCGTGATCGAGATCCGCAGCGATTTCGGAATGCCGTTGACGATCGCCTCGCGCACGCGGAACAGCGTGACCAGCAGGAACAGGCAGCCGGAGATGAACACCGCGCCGAGCGCGGCCTGCCACGTGAAGCCCATCCCCTTGACGACCGTGTACGCGAAATACGCGTTCAGGCCCATGCCGGGCGCGCATGCGATCGGGTAGTTCGCGTACAGCCCCATGATGATCGACGCCAGCGCCGCGACGAGGCAGGTCGCGACGAACACGGATTCCTTCGGCATGCCGGCGTCGCCGAGGATCGCGGGGTTGACGAAGATGATGTAGGCCATCGTCAGGAACGTGGTGACGCCCGCGAGTATTTCAGTGCGGAAGTCGGTGCCGGCTTCAGCGAAGCCGAAATACCGCTTGATGGATTCCATGAAGGCGTTTCTCCGGTCGGGTTGTCGTGTTGATTGTTGTGCCGAATTGTTGTAAAGGCAGCGCGCGGCCGGCTTACTGTAACCAGCCACTATTGCCCGGCTATCGGCGGATTGTAATAGCGCGGATAGCTCGGACGATATAGTTGGAGGGCACGATCGGTTGCCTGCGCGCGGACGGTCTGGCAGCCCGGCCGCGCGACGAAGGCGCGCATTTTACCGGTTCGCGCGGCACGGACCGGCAGAAATGGCTGAAACGGCGGAACGGGGAGGAACGGCGGGCGAAACCGGCCGATGCGCGCGCAACGGCATGCCGGCTGCGCCGCGCATGGCGGGTGCGCGATGACATGCGACTGAAACGGAGCGCCCGCATGCTGCACGAGCGCGGTGCAGGCGGCGCGTGCGGGCACGAACACGTGCGCGGCCGGTGCGGATGCGCGGCAGCGGCGTGCAGCGGCCATTCGTCAGTCCAGGCGGTGGCAGATATCGGGCTATCCTGCGCCGAAGCCATCCCGTCCGCAACTGTCATTTCGCGATGCGGGGGCGACTGTGGTTTCTGTGTAAAAGATTGCAAGACCCCATCGCATAAACCGGCAAGTCTTTCTAGGATAGATACACCGCGCATGCACACGCCGGCCGGTAATTGCCGACGCGGGGGAGTCGCAGTCCGTGCAGGCCAGGCGGTGAATGGCGGTCAAGGCCGTTGCGTGTTCGGGCAGGCACGGCCGATTGCGATTGCCCGATGCGGGTTCGTCCGTAATCACGGAGGTCAGCATGTTGAACTGGATCAGCCGTTGGGCGATGCGACACGCCCCCACGCCGGAAAAAACCGCTGCGTCGATGCTCGTGACGGCGCGCATGGAACTGTTCGCAGCCGAACAGCGCGTCATCGATGCGAAATTACAGGCCGATTACTGGCGTACACGTGTGTCATTCCTCGAAGAGGTGCAGAAGCAGGGCATCGATCCGTGGGTGACCTCGCAGGCAGCGCAACGTCCCGACCTCGAGTCCACTCCCCGGAGCACGGGCCCGCGTCTCGCCGCCAGTACCTGATGCACGTGCTGCATCCGGTTGCTGCGCACGGCGCGCGATCGCTCGCGGCATGCACTGGCGTGCCGCGTCATTCGATGCGCACCTGCGGCGCGTTGCGCCGCAGGTGCGTCCGTTTCCGGTCGCGGCCGTTCCGCGTCGCGCGTGCGTAACCGCACGTCGCTCATCCGCTTCTTCTCCCTACCCCGACGAGCAAACGTTGCACGTGCGCGAGCATGCGCCTGAAGCGCTCGCCGCGCCGCACGTATGCGGTCGTGATCGTCGCTTCGGCCGACCGGTCGGCATCGGTGCCGAGCCAGATGCGCTCGCCGCGTGCGATGCGCAGCACGTCGCCGGGCCGCACCCAGTAATCGTCGACGCACGGCGGGCGCGTGACCCACAGCGCCGCGCCATGCGTGCGAAGCTCCGCGTCCTGCTGCGCGCGCCAGGTCATCGTCGTGCGCGGCGCGACCGCGAAACGGATCACGACAGTCGGTAACGCGATCGTGCCGGCGTGGCGCCGATCGGGGCGGTCAAACAACTGGCTTGCCTGGTCCATCGTCTTCTCCATTCAGTGAGCCGGACGGATGACGCGCACCAGAACAAAAAGGCCTCATCCGTTTCCGGTGAGGCCTTGTGTGACATGCGGTACTGCTCGATTGCTAACGCACAAGCGCCTCCCGTGAATCATTCTTTCGAATGTTCATCGGGCGATGAATCGCGACGGCGATGAGCTTGAACGTAGGCATGCGAACGATTTTGTTGTCGGGCTGCGGTGTTGTCAACGACTATTTTCGGGATATGCGCGGGCGATCCGTTGCCGCGCGCGTGCTGCGTTTCACGAGGCCGCTGCGCACGCGGCTCGAGCGCGCAGCGATGCATGATGCGTCACGCGCGACTTCTTCGACATCGCCCGCCCAGCATGGCGCGCATCCCTGCGAGCGCACGCGCAAGCCACGCGTCGCGTTGCATCACGTACACGGTCGTGATCGACGCTTCGGCGGGCGCGTCGTCGTCGGTGCTGATCCAGATGCGATCGCCGCGCGGCACGCGCAGCACGTCGCCGGTCCGGATCCAGTAATCGTCGACGCTGCCCAGCCGCGTGATCCACAGCGTCGCATCGTGCACGCGGATCTCGGCGTCGTGCTGCGCGCGCCACGTCAGCGTCTTGTGCGGCGCGACCGTGAAATGCAGTTCGACTCTCGGTAAGGCGATTGCGTCGGTGCGGCACCGATCGCGACAAACAACCAGCCGGCTTGCTTGGTCCATCGTCATCTCCATCCGTTGAGCCGGGCGGGATGACGCGCACCAAAACAAAAAGGCCTCATCCGTTTCCGGCGAGGCCTTGTGACATGCGTAACTGAATCTCGATGCTAACGCACAAGCGCCCCCGGTGATCGCCGCGTACGGGCGTTCACTGGTGTTTTATGCGCGATGGCGTTGGGCTTGAGCATAGGCATGCGAACGAGTGTGTCGTGGCAGTGCAGCAATGTCAACGGAAATTTCGAGATACGTGGCGGTTACGCGTCGCGTTGCGCGAGCCCGTTCACGAGCAGTTCGGACAGCAGGCCCGTCATCCCCTCCGGGTGCGTGGCCGCACGTGCCTTCAGCTGTTCGACGAGTTCGGCGTTGAGCTTGCACGCGAACGGCACGAGGCCCTGTTCCTGGTCGAGCTTGCGCTGCGCGCGGCGGTCGAGCTTGGCGGCTTCGTCGGCGCCCTTGCCGAAACGTGCGGAGCTCGACTGCTTCATCGAGTGCGTCAGTTTGAGCGCCTTGTTCTTTTCGAGATCGGTTTTCTTCATGGCCATCGCGGCACCTCCGGGAAATTGAAGCCGCGATTGTACGCATTTCGGCGGGCGCCGCCCGCCGAACCGGCCGGAAACGCGGTCAGGCGCCCTTCGTCGTGCCCCAGTTGCCGCCGTGCGCGGCGGCCTGCGCGGCCGGCGAGCGCGCGAGGTAGGCGAGCGCCTGCTCGGTCGAGCCTTCGTGGTGCGGCGTGTAGCTCGGCTTGAAATAACGCAGCGCCGCGCCGATCACCTTCCAGAACGACGGCAGGTGACCGCGCCGCGAACCTTGCCACCACGCGAGCACGAAGCCCGGGTAGCGGCCGGCGTCCGGGTCGCGCTGGTACATGAACTTCGCGCCGGTCGTGATGTAGTAGAGCAGCAGCAGGATCACGAACGCCATGTGCACGCAGCGCTCCGGATAGCTGCCGCCCAGGTGCCGGTAGATGTCGAACGCGACGGTGCGGTGCTCGACTTCCTCGGCGCCGTGCCAGCGCAGCAGGTCGACCATCGTCGGGTCGGCACGGCCTTCGTCGAGCCCGTGCGCGTTGAGCACCCAGTTGCCGAGATAGCCGAAGAAGTGCTCGAGCGATGCGATCACGGCCAGCTGTTGCCGCAGCCAGAAGCGCGTATGGCCGATCTTCAGCCCGAACGGCTGTTCGCCGAGCACGCGCGTGAACAGCCGGTTGAGCTTCTGCGTGAACGGCTTCGTGTCGATCCCGTGCCGGTCGTAGTAGTGCTTCAGTACGCCGCCGTGCGAGCGCGAGTGCACGGCTTCCTGGCGCAGGAAGCCTTCGGCCTCGTCGCGCAGGCGCGCATCGGTGATCAGCGGCAGCGCCTTGTTGTACACGCGGCAGAACCACAGCTCGCCTTCCGGGAACAGCAGGTTCAGCGTGTTGATGATGTGCGTGCTGCCCGGATCGTTCGGCACCCACGTGATCGGCGTGTCGCTGAAGTCGAACTTCACGTGCCGGGCCTTGATCTTGTGATAGTCGGCGGTATCGGTCATGTTGTCTCCCTGTGCGGCGTCATGCGCCGTCAATGCGATGCCATGCTGACGCGGGCAATCATCCGGCCGAGCCACGGCATGAAGCGGCCGACGAAGCGCATCGCGTGCGCCTCGCCGCCGACCGCGACGACGGGGCGGTTGCGCAGCACGCCGTCGACCATCGCCTGCGCGACGGTTTCCGGCTTCAGGCCGCGCATCTGGTACAGCTTGGTCGCGCGCTTGCGCAGCCGCGCTTCGTCCTGCGCGTTGGCGCCCGCGTATTGCGTCGACGCCATGATTCCGGTCTCCGCGAAACCCGGGCACACGGCCGTCACGCCGATGCCTTTCTCCGCGAGCTCCGCGCGCATGCATTCGCTGAGCATCAGCACGGCGGCCTTCGTCGTCGCGTAGGCGGGCAGGTCGCGCGACGGCCCGAACGCGGCGGCCGATGCCGTGTTGACGATGTGCCCGCCGGTGCCGCGCGCGGCCATCTGCTGCGCGAACAGCCGCGAGCCGTGGATCACGCCCCACAGGTTCACGTGCAGGATGCGCTCCCAGTGCCGCGCGCTCGTGTCGAGGATGCCGCCGGCCATGCCGATGCCCGCGTTGTTGACCACGATGTCCGCGCCGCCGAGTTCGCTGCCGACCCACGTCGCGAGCGCTTCCATCTCGTCGGCGGACCCGACGTCGACGCGTTTCGCATGCGCCTGCGCGCCGGTCAGCCCGAGCAGCAGCGCGGTGCGTTCGGCGCTCGCGAGATCGATGTCGCAGGCGACGACCGTCGCGCCTTCGCGGGCAAACGCGAGCGCCGCGCTGCGGCCGATGCCGCTGCCCGCGCCGGTGACGACCGCGACCTTGCCGCTGAAGCGGCCGCTCGTGGCGCGGCGGCGCGCGTTCGCGAGCGCGGGCGGTTCGTTGCCCGACTCGATCGCGTCGATCAGTTGTCCGGCGAGATCGGCGAAGCGCGAGGGATCGGCGAGCGGCAGCCAGTGGCCGGCCGCGACTTCGCGACGGTAGTACTGCGGCACCCAGCGCGACAGGTTCTCGGACAGCGCGGGGCTCACGTACTTGTCGCCGAGCGGCACGATCGTCTGCACCGGTGCGTGCGCGTAGCGTTCGCGCGGCGCGAACAGGCAGCGGATGAAGTTCGCGCGATACAGGCGCACGCCGCGCGCGCCGTCGTCGGCCTGCGTCGGGCGCGGTGTGGCGGGCGTCTTCTCGAGCCGGCGCAGCAGGCGCGGCCACGCACGGCCGAGCCACAGCCGCCAGCCGAGCTCGGGAATGAACGGCAGGTGGAACAGGTACACGTACCACGAGCGCACGAGCTGGCCGCCGAGCTTGGCGAGCGATGCGGGCGTCGGGCGCAGCACGCGTTCGCGCAGCCAGAAGCCGACGTGGTCGAGGCACGGCCCCGAGCACGACGTGTACGACGCGATGCGGCCGGCGAGGCGCGGATCGGTGACGAATTCCCAGCCCTGGATCGAGCCCCAGTCGTGCGCGATCAGATGGACCGCGCGGCCGGGGCAGAGCGCGTCGATCACCGCGACGAAGTCGTCGGTGAGTTTCGCCAGGTGATAGTCGGCCGTGCGTTTCGGCACGCCGGACAGGCCCGCGCCGCGCACGTCGTACGCGATCACGTAGTGCTTGCGCGCGAGCAGCGGCGCGACGTGCTGCCAGACGCTGCTGTCGTCGGGATAGCCGTGCACGAGCACGACCGGCGAGCGGGCCGGGTCGCCCCAGGTCTTGACCGCGAGCGTCAGGTCGCCGGAGGTGACCGCCGTCTCGCTGTGAACCGATTCGAACAGGGCCAGCGGCGCTTCGTCGGAAAGAGGCTGCATCGTGAGTCCGTCGTTCAGGGAGTCGGGGGAAGGCGCGGATGCGTCAGGCCGCGGCTTGCACGGTCGCGACGGCCTGCGTGCGTTCGGCCTGGCGGCGCTGCCAGCGGCGCACGTGCGGCAGGTCTTCGTCGAGCCAGTACGCGTCGTCGTCGGTGATCACGAGCAGTTCCTCGAATTTCGCGCCGACGCCGGCGAAGCCGAGATGCGGCTCGACGGCCCACAGGCCCGGCACGGGCGCATGCTCGGAACGCCGGTCGATCGACCACAGCGGCGACCAGCCCTGCTGCTTCGCCGCGCGACCCTGGTCGAGCAGCAGGTTGCGCGTCGCGTTCAGCCCGAAGCGCGCGACGAAGCGCGGTTTCGACAGCTTGTGGATCTTCGCGACGCGATGCGCGAGCACCTTGAACGGATAGGCCTTGTGACGCGGCTCGACGCCCTGGCGGCGGCACAGTGCGTCGACTTCCTGTGCGACCTCGGCCATCGACCGGCGCTCCTTCACGAGCCGCACGATCATGTCGCGATGGTCCATCAGGTCGTCCTGCAATTGCTCGAGGATCGGGTTGTGGCCGAGGCAGTGTGCGTAGCCGACGTCGGCCACGATGCCGTCGAGCACCGGCGCGACGTCGAGGATCACCGGCATGTCGGTTTCGAGCTGGCGGTTGCTCGGGAAGAACGCGAGATTGAAGCCGCCCATGTGCTTGAGCCCCGAGAAGCCTTCGAACGCGGTGCGGTCGCCGAACCACGCGAACGGCTTGTGCAGCCAGTCGTGCACGCCGTTGTCCTGCAGCCATTCGGTCAGCAGCCGCGCGGCCTCCTTTTCGGTGATGCCGGGGTAGAGCATCGCGCCGACGGTTTCGACGCAGCGGTACGCCAGCTGCTGGACCGCGCGGAATTGCGGCAGCTCGTCGAGGTGGACTTCCGGCAGCGGGTGGTGATCGGCCATGGTGCGTCTCCGTTGGGGGCGCTGATCCGGAACGCGCCCGTCGGCGTCACCGTCGCGGGTTATTCAGTCAGCATTTAATGTGTCATTGAGCGATGTAATGATCATAGACGGTTCTGCGCGCCGGGAAGTGAGGATTTGTCCCAATGGAAGGGGGGAATGGAGGGGAGCCTCTAGGTTTCGGGACGATGTCGGGCGCGGGCCCGTTGCCGGGCCGGATCGCCGTGCCCGGCCATCTTGCGGCGCCCGGCATGTCGCGCCGGATCAACTTGGCGTCGCGTCGCGGCGTGACGCTGTCAAATTGCCGAAATAATTTCGTCACATCATTCGCCCCCAATTCGAGGCCGCCCCGGCTTCGCAGCGGCGATGAGCCGCCAGTGCGCCGCACGGGGTAGTGACCGAAACCGATTCGACATTTCCACGGAGAGAGACCATGCAACGCCGCCAGTTCATGAACACCCTTGCCGCGGCGACCGCTGCGACGTCGCTGATGCTCAAGGCCGGCACCGCCGACGCGAAGAGCGCAATCGCGCCGGATGCGCTGGACCCGGGCCGCTGGTCGCCGTTCAACGCTGCGCGCCTGCAGGCGGTGCTCGACCAGCATGGCGTCGCGAGCGCGCGCTACGATGAAAAGCGCCGCCCGTACGCGGTGTTCGACTGGGACAACACGTGCATCATGAACGACTGCGAAGAGGCGTTGCTGATGTACCAGATCAACCATCTTCAGTACAAGCTGACGCCGGACGAATTCGTCGGCGTGATGTGGAAGGACGTGCCGAAGGGCGCGTTCATGAAGGACTACACGACCGTCGACGGCAAGCCGGTGACGATGGAGGATCTCGCCGCCGACGTTGAATCCGACTACCGCTGGCTCTACGCGAACTACCAGGGTTTCGGCGGCGGCAAGAGCCTCGACGAGATTCGCGAGACCGACCAGTTCAAGGATTTCCGCGCGAAGCTGTACTTCATGTACGACGCGATCTGCGACACGCACCCGCTGGAAGTCGGCTACAAGTGGATCATCTACTTCTACAAGAACATGACGACCGCCGAGCTGCAGGCGATGGCGGAAGCGTCGGATAACTACGGGATCGGCGACGCGCTGCGCAAGGTCCGCTACGAAAGCCCGAAGACGCTGCCGGGCAAGGCCGGCGTGGTGGCCGACACGCATTTCCACGGCATTCGCATCCATGAGGAAATCCGCGCGGTGATGCACACGCTGCGCGCGAACGGCATCGACGTGTACGTGAGCACCGCGTCGCTCGACGATGTCGTGCGCGTGTTCGCCGGCAATCCGAACTACGGCTACGGCGTGCCGCCGGAGAACGTGATCGGCCTGCGCCTCGACATGCAGGACGGCAAGTACACGAGCACTTATCCGGCCGGCTGGCATTTCAACTGGGGGCCCGGCAAGACGGTGGGCATCCGCAACGTGCTCGAATCGAAGAAGGGCTACGGCCCGCTGCTGGTGTTCGGCGACAGCGACGGCGACGCGTGGATGCTGCGCGACTTCAAGGACACCGCGGCCGGCGTGATCGTCAACCGGATGAAGAAGGGCGAGATCGGCGCGGACAGCAAGCTCGCGGCCGAGCAGGTCGGCAAGCCGGACGCGCGTTTCCTGCTGCAGGGCCGCGACGAGCACACGGGCCTGATGATCCCGGACGAGAAGTCAATCAAGTACGGCAAGACCGAGCGCAAGCTGCTCGCTTGACGTGTGGCGGGTGCCGGGCCGCTGCGGCCCGGCGTCCGGCGGGCGCGACGGCGGTGTTGCGCGGGCCGGAACACGCGCGTCTCAGCGCTCGCGCGGCATGCCCAACCGCTCCAGCAACGCCCCCAGCAGATCGACCGGCAGCGGAAACACGATCGTCGAATTCTTGTCCGCGGCGATCGTCGTCAGCGTCTGCAGGTAGCGCAGCTGCATCGCCTGCGGCTGCAGCGCGCGCCGTTGCGCGGCCTGCAGCAGCTTCTCCGACGCCTGCTTTGCCTTTCGCATGAATCACCTTCGCGCGCCGCTCGCGTTCGGCCCCTCCCCCCGCCGAGCGCCAGGCGTGATTCGCGCGAAGCCTTTCCCGACACGCGAGTGCCGGTGGCATGGCGTACCGAAACCGGTTGCCGGATAGCCTGCGCGAATCCGGTGGAGCGGAGTATTTTTTGATAAGATACGCGCGATTTCGCTCTCCCGGAAACGGGGCGGCGCTTTGAGCCCGGCGCAATGGCTCGAACGACTACGCCCCGGCGAAACCCGGGGAGGGCGCGCCAGGCTGTCGTTCGATGCTGTGTGCCGGACCGAGACGTACGTTGCAGATTGCGTTGTCCGACATCGGGGGTGGTGATGAGAGTCCGGTAGCGAGCCGGAAGCGGGATCGCCGGAACCGGCGACGAAAAGCATATACGAGACTTCCCTCGACTTCATGTCATTACCCGCGCATCTCCTCGTCACCCCCCGTCAATCGCTGCTGCTCGTGAATCCCGTCGACGGTACGGCCTGCCGGCTCGATACCGGGCGCGAGCCTTACTCCGGTATTACTCGCGACGTCCTTGGCTATTGCATCAGTGTGCGGTGCCGCGCCAACACGTCGCCGGTGCCGAACGCCGAAGAGCGCGGAAAGATCCAGTGTTTCGACAAATCGATGCGGGCAGGCGATATGCCGGAACCCGATCTCGCATGCCATGAACGGCGCTGCGGTTGCGGTGTAGGCCGTCATCACAAACGATCCCGGACGTCATGACGCATTCGACAGACGAATCCCGCATCCATTTCCTGCACATCGGAAAAACCGGTGGCACGGCGCTCGTTCACGCGATCAAGTCCCTCGGAGCGAACGGTCGTGACATCCGCGATGTCCATCTCCATGGACACGCGGTACGACTGCCGGATATTCCTGTCGGTGAAAAAGTCTTCTTTTGCTTGCGCAACCCGATCACACGATACGTGAGCGGGTTCTACAGTCGCTTGAGAAAGGGCCGACCGCGTTATCAGGGCGAGTGGACGGAAGGCGAAGCGGCGGCTTTCGCCCGGTTCGGGACGGCCGATGCGCTTGCGCGTGCCATTGTCTCGCAGGATCAGGCGGTTTCTGCCGCGGCGCATCACGCCATGCGGCAAATCGATCACGTCAAGACGTCGGTTTGGGACTGGTTGATTTCGCCGGCGTACCTGCGTTCGCGCGCGGCGGACATCGCGTTCATCGCGCAGCAGGAATGGCTGACCGACGACGCATCGGTGCTGTCGGAGATTCTTGGGCTGGGGCCATTGCATTTGCCCGATGACGATGTGGACGCGCACCGCAATCCCGCGCACTTCGACAAGACGCTGTGCATGCAAGGCGAAGACAATATTCGCCGGTGGTATCGCAACGACTTTGACGCGATCGAAGTCTGTCGCGAGATTGCGAGAGGCAACGGGATGGTGTGCTCATTGACTCGGCAATACCCGGCTGCTTCGCAAAGGAAAAAGGAGTGTATGGAAAGCCGTCGAAAGTTGATTGTGGTGCTGGGATCGCCGCGTAGCGGCACGAGTGCGACAACGCGGGGCCTGAAGGCGCTCGGCGTCGAGTTGGGCGAGCGCCTGATGGAGGCCAATGCCCACGTCAATGCCAAAGGTTACTGGGAAGACGTCGATCTGCATGCGGTCAATCTCGAGCTCGAGCGCGAAGTCGGCGGCGATTGGGACACGCTTGGCCCGATGCGCGTGAACGAAGTCGCTCAGGGCAAGCGCGACGAACTCCATGCCCGTGCGGTCGTGCTGTTGCGCGAACGCCTCGCGGGCGGCATGCCGTTCGGCTTCAAGGATCCACGCACGACGCGTGTGCTGCCGTTCTGGCAACCCGTGTTCGAGCAAATCGATGCGGACGTCCGGTATGTGATCGCGTTGCGCAATCCGTTGAGCGTGGCGTTTTCGATGGCGCGCGCCGTGCAGATGCCGCAGGAGAAGGCACACGTCCTGTGGCTCGAATACATGGTGGATGCCGTGCTGGACAGCCGCGGTTGCCGGCGCGTCCTGATCGATTTCGACGTGCTGATGACGGATCCGCTGACGCAGCTCGGCCGCATGGCAACGGGCGTCGGCTTGCCCGCACCGCAACCGGGCGACGCGCTGTACGAGGACTACGCAGGCGAGTTCCTGGACAACAGCCTGAGGCACGCCGAATTCACCGTCGACGATCTCGACCGGCATGCGTCGATGTTGCCCGAGGTCGTTCAGGCTTATGCGATGCTGCGACGGGTCGCCTGCGACGAGATCGCGCTCGACGACGATGACGTCACGGCGTTGTTCACGCGGCTGCGAACCCGTCTGACGTCGCTCGCGCCGCTGCTGCTGGGATACCGGTCCCGCGAAAACCGGGAGCGCCAACTGGTCCGGGATATCTGTGCGCGGGATGCCAGCCTGGCGGAAAGCGCACGCCTGTCCGAGCAGGTACAGAGCCAGGTCGCGGGTGTGGTGGAGGCCGTCAAGACACAGCTCGAAAATTACGTGAGCTGGTCGGTCGCCGAAACGCGCCTCGTCGATGCGAAAGTGGCCGAGCTCAAACAGGGGCTCGAAGGTCGATCGGGAGCGTCGGATGTCGAGCACGCGGTACGGAGTCTTGCCGATGAACTGGCTGCATTGCGCGACCGGCAGGCCGATGCCATCGGCGCATTGTCGGGCGAAATCCGTGCCGAATTCAGCGCTCAGGCGTCGCGTGTCGCGGAAAGGGAAGCGGTCCTCCGCACGACGCTGACGGAGACGGAGGCCGCGCTTCGCAGGACGCTGCTCGACAACGAGGCCGCGCTCGGCGAGACGAGGCTCGCCAACGCGCGCGAAGTCGCGGAGTGGCGCGCCGCGGCGTCTGCCGCAGAGGGGCAACGCGTCGCATTGCAGCACGCCGTGGATACCCTGGATGCGCGTATCGCGCAGTTGACGGAGACCGTCGCCGTCACGGCTTCGCAACGCGATGTCGCCGTGGCGCGGTACGAGGCCGAAGTCGCGCGGCATGCGCTCGAGACGGCCCGGCACGTCGACGAACGGCTGGCTGACGAGCGCCGGATCGTCGATATGCAGGCCACGATCCATCGGCTGTCCGAAACGCTCGGTATCCGGGAGGCCGAACTGTCGGGCGTCGAGCGTTCGGCGTTCGGACGATTTGCGCTCACGGGCGTGCGCAAACGGCTGACGCCCGCGACCAACGGCTGACATCGCAGTGCTGACACGATGTTGAAGGCGGCGCGAACCGATTGAGTCGATCCCGGCGCGGGTCAATCAGGCCGCGCGCCGGTCGGCTCCGGCGTGACGCGACCGTCCCCGGCACCGGTTCGAGCCGCTGCCGTTACGCCTCGCGCTTCCCGCCCAGCCGGTCCAGCAACGCCCCCAGCAGATCGATCGGCAGCGGAAACACGATCGTCGAATTCTTGTCCGCCGCGATCGTCGTCAGCGTCTGCAGGTAGCGCAGCTGCATCGCCTGCGGCTCCTGCGCGAGCCGTTGCGCGGCCTGCAGCAGCTTCTCGGACGCCTGCAGCTCGCCTTCCGCATGAATCACCTTCGCGCGCCGTTCGCGCTCGGCCTCGGCCTGCCGCGCGATCGCGCGCACCATCGTTTCATTCAGGTCGACGTGCTTGATCTCGACCGTCGACACCTTGATCCCCCATGCGTCGGTCTGCGCGTCGAGCGTCTTCTGGATGTCGGCGTTCAGCTGTTCGCGCTCGGCCAGCAGCGCATCGAGCTCGTGCTTGCCGAGTACCGACCGCAGCGTCGTCTGCGACAGCTGGCTCGTCGCGTCGAAGAAGCGCGCGACCTGGATCACCGCCTTCTCCGGATCGACGACGCGGAAATACACGACCGCATTGACCTTCACCGACACGTTGTCGCGCGTGATCACGTCCTGCGGCGGCACGTCGAACACGACGGTGCGCAGGTCGATCCGCACGACCTGCTGGACGATCGGGATGATCAGCACGAGCCCCGGGCCCTTCACTTTCCAGAACCGGCCGAGCATGAACACGACGCCGCGCTCGTACTCGCGGAAGATACGGATCGACGACGCGACGAGCACCACGACGAAGACGATCAGGACGCTGCTGAAGCCGAAGGTGTAGCCAATCATGTTGATGCTCCCTGGTGTTGTTGTTGTGGCGCGGGCGCGTCGTAGAGCGGTGCGACGGTGAGCAGCAGGCCGTGGCGGCCGGTGACGCGCACGCGGCAGCCGGCGGCCAGCGGTGCGCTGCTCGCCACGCGCCAGCGCTCGCCGTGCACGAGCGCCCAGCCGGCGGCCGACGGCGCGGCGCCGGCCGCACCGTGCGGCTGGTCCGGATGGAGGCCGTCGTCGAGCACTTCGCCGATGCTGCCGAGCATCGCCTCGGCGCCCGTCACGACCGGCCGGCGCCGCGCGCGCAGCGCGACGCTCGACACGCCCGCGACGAGCAGCCCGCCGCCGAGCGCAAGGCTCGCGATCACGGGCCACGGAATCCCGTAACCGGGCACGTCGGTGTCGATCAGCATCAGCGCGCCGATCGTGAACGACACGATCCCGCCGAACCCGAGCACGCCGAAGGTCGGCAGGAACGCCTCGGCGACAAGGCAGCCGAGCCCGAGCAGCACGAGGCCAAGGCCCGCATAGCTGATCGGCAGCAACTGCATCGCGAACAGCCCGACCAGCAGGCAGATCGTGCCGACGACACCCGGCAGCACGAAGCCCGGGTTCGCGAACTCGAAGAACAGGCCGTAGATGCCGATCGTCAGCAGGATCAGCGCGACGTTCGGATCGGCGATGATCGCGAGAAAACGGCTGCGCCAGTCGGGTTCGACGACGACGAGCGGCGCGTGCGCGGTCGCGAGCCGCACCGTGCCAGCGGTGGTCGTCGCGCTATGGCCGTCGAGCTGGCGTGCGAGGTCGGCAGGATCCAGCGCGATCAGGTCGACCACATGCTGCGCGCGCGCCTCGTTCGCCGACAGGCTCACAGCCTCGCGCACCGCGCGCTCGGCCCATTCGGCGTTGCGCCCGCGCAATTGCGCGAGGCCGCGGATATACGCGGAGGCGTCCTGCATCGCCTTGCGGATCTCGGTCGACTGCGTATCGGTCGGCAGCGCGGCCGTGGCGGATGCATCCGATGCGCCGGATGCGCCCGCCGCACCGGTCGGACGCGGTGCCGCCGGGTTTCCGCCCGGCGGCGCGGCGCCGCCGATGCCGAACTGCACGGGCGACGCCGCGCCGAGATTGGTGCCGGGCGCCATCGCCGCGAAGTGGCTTGCATAGACGATGTAGGTGCCCGCGCTCGCGGCCCGTGCGCCGCCCGGTGCGACGAACGCGGCGACCGGCACCGGCGAGCCGAGGATCGCCTTGATGATCTGCCGCATCGACGTATCGAGGCCGCCGGGCGTGTCGAGCTGCAGGATCGCGAGCGGCGCGCGCTCGCGGGCGGCACGGTCGAGCGAACGCACGATGAAATCGGCGCTGGCCGGGCCGATCGCGCCGTTGACGGGGATCACGACGACCGGGCGTGCCGCGGGCGTGTCGACGGATGGTGGCGCGGCGACGGCAGCGCACACGACGAGCAGCGCCGCGAACAGCGCGGCGCGCGCGACCCGCGCGGACAGCGGGTGACGGGGGCGGCCGTCGGGCGCGGCAGGCGCCGGCGGCGGCTCATGACGGTGAACGTGCATCGGGACGTCCGGGCGGCGCGCGGCCGCGTGCCGTCCGGCTTGCGGAAAGGGCGTGGGCCCGATGCTTAAAGATTAGGCGGTTTCGGCGGAAAGCGCGAAGCCGCGGCCGCGTAGCGCGGATTCAGACCGCGTCGCCACCGCGCGCGAGCACTTCGTCGCGATAGTCGGCCGGGCTGCGCCCGCTCCATTTGCGGAACGCGCGGTAGAACGCGCTCGGTTCGGCGAAACCGGTGGCGGCAGCGACGTCGGCGATCGTGCGTGCGGGGTCGGCCAGCGCCTCGAACGCGAGATCGCGCCGCAGCGTGTCCTTGATCGACTGGTACGCCTGGCCTTCCTGGTGCAGCTTGCGGCGCAGCGTGGCCTCGGCCACGTGCAGCCGCGCGGCCATCCCGCCCGCGCCGGGCCACGCGGCGGGCGGCATCCCGCGCAGCACCGCGCGCACGCGCTGCGCGAGCGCATTCGGGTTGCGATACTTGACGATGAAGCTGGCCGGCGCGTTGCGCAGGAAGGTTTTCAGCGTCTTCGCGTTCTGCACGACCGGCAGCGTCGCGAATTCGGGATCGAAATCGACATACGAATCGGGTTCGTTGAACCGCATGTCGTCGCAGAACATCGACGGATACTCGTGGTCGGCAGGCGGCGTGTCGCAGCGGAAGCTCGCATGCAGCAGCGGAATGCGGCGCCCGATCAGCCAGCAGGTCAGCCCGTACACGATGATGAAATAGGTCGCGTACGTGAACATCGCGGGCGTCGCGCCATTGTTGCGGTGCACGAAACGCAGCCGCACGCGCTGCGGGTTCGCGTCGAGCTCCGCGTGCAGGTCGTCGAGCACGCAGTGCATGAAATTCACCGCGCGCGCCATCGCGTGCAGCCCGTCGCGCGCGGACAGCGCGGACTGGCTCATCGCGATGAAGCTGCCGCTGCGCATCGGGTGGCGATCCTGCCCGAAAAACTCGTCGTCCATCGTGCGTGCGATTGCGTTCCACAGCGCGCCGTACTGCTGCGCGGACACGCGTGCGCGCGGCTGTGCGAGCAGCGCGGGCGCGATGCCGGCCTGCGCGAGCAGCGGCTCGGCCGCGACGCCGCGCCGCGTGGCGAGCGCGACGCTGTAAGCGACGAGGCTGATCGCGACGGTTCCCTTGTCTTCCTGCTTCATCGGTGTCGCCGGTGTGGCAAAAACGCTCAGTGTAAATGAGCGACGCGAGCATCGAACAGTCGCGTGTGCTTGCCTACACTTGTTGCATCGAAACGCAAGGACGGTCGCGCCCGGCGGCCGCGGGAGACAGCAGCACCATGGACGAGCTTTACACCGAAGACCAGCGGATGATCCGCGATGCCGCGCGCGCCTTTGCGACCGAGATGCTGGCGCCGAACGCGGCGCAGTGGGACCACGACGCGCACCTGCCGGACGCGATCGTCGCGCAGCTCGGCGAACTCGGCCTGCTCGGGATGATCGTGCCGCAGGAGCTGGGCGGCGCGTATACGGACTACGTGGCCTACGCGCTGGCGATGGAAGAGATCGCGGCCGGCGACGCCGCGTGCGCGACGATGATGAGCGTGCACAACTCGGTCGGCTGCGGGCCGATCCTCGGCTTCGGCACGCCGGCGCAGAAGGACCGCTGGCTGGCCGACATGGCGGCGGGCCGCGTGATCGGCGCGTTCTGCCTGACCGAGCCGCATGCCGGTTCCGAGGCCAACAACCTGCGCACGCGTGCGGAGCTGCGCGACGGTAAATGGGTGCTGAACGGCGCGAAGCAGTTCGTGACCAACGGCCAGCGCGCCGGTGTGGCGATCGTTTTTGCCATGACCGACCCGGAAGCCGGCAAGCGCGGCATTTCCGCGTTCCTGGTGCCGGCCGATACGCCGGGCTTCATCGTCGGCAAGCCCGAGAAGAAGATGGGCATCCGCGCGTCGGATACGTGCCCGATCACGTTCGAGAATTGCGCGATTCCGGAAGAGAACCTGCTCGGCAATCGCGGCGAAGGGCTGAAGATCGCCTTGTCGAACCTCGAGGGCGGCCGCATCGGCATCGCCGCGCAGGCGCTCGGCATCGCGCGCGCCGCGTTCGACAAGGCGCGCCGCTATGCGGGCGAGCGCGTGCAGTTCGGCAAGCCGATCGCCGAGCATCAGGCGATCCAGCAGAAGCTCGCCGACATGGCCGTACAGATCAACGCCGCGCGCCTGCTCGTGCATCACGCGGCGAAGCTGCGCACGGCCGGTTTGCCGTGCCTGTCGGAAGCGTCGCAGGCGAAGCTGTTCGCGTCCGAGATGGCCGAGCGCGTGTGTTCGGATGCGATCCAGATCCACGGCGGCTACGGCTACCTGGTCGATTACGAAGTCGAGCGTCACTATCGCGACGCGCGCATCACGCAGATTTACGAAGGCACCAGCGAAGTGCAGCGGATGGTGATCGCACGGCAGCTTTGAGCCGCGGCGGTTGCACCGGTCGAAACATCACGCAGGGCACGAGGGCAGCGCGGTGAACGCGGCACGCAACGACGTGACCGTGCGCCGCAACAGAGGCAGGCGGGCACGCGCTGCAGCACGTGCGCCGCTTGACCGCGAGACATGGAGACTGGAGGAAACGATGACGGTACAGGCATTCCTGAACGCACGCGACTTTCTGCTGCGCCATCGCACCGACTACGAAACCGCGTACCGCGATTTCGAATGGCCGGTGCTCGATGCATTCAACTGGGCGCTCGACTATTTCGACCCGATGGCGCGCGGCAACGACCAGCCCGCGCTGTGGATCGTCGACGCGGCAACCGGTACGGGCGATCCGTATTCGTTCGCGCAGATGTCCGAGCGTTCGTCGCGGATCGCGAACTGGCTGCGCTCGATCGGCGTCGTGCGCGGCGATCGCATCCTGCTGATGCTGCCGAACCGTGTCGAGCTGTGGGACGCGATGCTCGCCGCGATGAAGCTCGGCGCGATCGTGCTGCCTGCCACCACGCAACTGTCGCCCGACGACGTGCGCGACCGCGTGCAGATCGGCGGTGCGAAATACGCGATCGTCGACGAGAACGAAACCGCCAAATTCGAACAGGCCGATCTCGGCCTCGCGCGGAAGATCGTTGCCGGCGCGCCGCGCGCGGGCTGGCTCGCGATGAACGACGGCTATGCGGCGAGCGCCGAATTCGAGCCGGACGCCGTCACGCACGCGAACGATCCGATGCTGCTGTACTTCACGTCGGGCACGACGTCGAAGCCGAAGCTCGTCGAGCATACGCACCGCACCTATCCGGTCGGCCATCTGTCGACGATGTACTGGGTCGGCCTGCAGCCGGGCGACATCCACTGGAACATCAGCTCGCCGGGCTGGGCGAAGCACGCGTGGAGCTGCTTCTTCGCGCCGTGGAATGCGCAGGCCTGCGTGTTCGCATTCAACTACGCGCGTTTCGAGCCGAAGGTCGTGCTCGATGCGCTCGTCAAATACCAGGTGACGACGCTGTGCGCACCGCCGACCGTGTGGCGCATGCTGGTCCAGCAGCCGCTCGCGTCGTTCGACGTGAAGCTGCGCGAGATCGTCGGCGCGGGCGAGCCGCTGAACCCCGAGATCATCGAGCGCGTGAAGAAGGCGTGGAACATCTCGATCCGCGACGGCTACGGCCAGACCGAGACGACCTGCCTGATCGGCAATTCGCCGGGCCAGCCGGTCGTCGCGGGCTCGATGGGCCGGCCGCTGCCCGGCTACCGGATCGCGCTGCTCGACCCGGACGGCGTGCCGGTGACCGAAGGCGAGGTCGCGCTGCCGATCGGCGCCGACGTCACGCGCCCGGTCGGGCTGATGAAAGGCTATGCGAACAACCCGGACGCGACGGCCCATGCGATGCGCGACGGTCACTACCGTACGTCGGACATCGCGATGCGCGGCGACGACGGCTATTACGTGTACATCGGCCGCGCGGACGACGTGTTCAAGTCGTCCGACTACCGGTTGAGCCCGTTCGAACTCGAGAGCGTGCTGATCGAGCATCCGGCGATCGCCGAGGCGGCCGTCGTACCGAGCCCCGATCCCGTGCGGCTGTCGGTGCCGAAGACTTTCATCACGCTGCGGCAGGGCTACGAGGAAAGCCCCGAACTCGCGCTGGAGATCTTCCGCTTCTCGCGCGAGAAGCTCGCGCCGTACAAGCGGATCCGCCGCCTGCAGTTCGCGGAGCTGCCGAAGACGATCTCGGGGAAGATCCGCCGTGTCGAGCTGCGTCGTCGCGAGATCGAGCGCGGCGACGACGCGAGCGCGCGGATGCCAGGCGAATACTGGGAAGAAGATTTTGCTGCTGAATTGAAATGACGTGACCGCGGGCCGCGCGCGCCGCATGTCGCGGCCGCCGCCCGCAGCCGAACCGAACCGGCCGCGCGATGCATGACGCTACGCGGCCCACTGCAAGGAGAATGCATCGATGAACGCGAATCCGACGCCCCGTACCGGGCAAGACGTGCCGACGGTCAAGCTGCTGATCGACGGCGCCTTCGTCGAGTCCGCCACCCATGAGTGGCGCGACATCGTCAACCCGGCGACGCAGCAGGTGCTCGCGCGCGTGCCGTTCGCGACCGTCGCCGAAGTCGACGCGGCCGTGCAGGCCGCGCACGCCGCGTACGCGACGTGGAAGAACACGCCGATCGCCGCGCGCATGCGCATCATGCTGAAGTTCCAGGATCTCGTGCGCACGAACCTGCAACGCATCGCGAAGACGCTGACGGCCGAGCAGGGCAAGACGATTCCCGACGCCGAAGGCGACATCTTCCGCGGCCTCGAAGTGGTCGAGCACGCATGTTCGATCGGCACGCTGCAGCTCGGCGAATTCGCGGAGAACGTCGCGGGCGGCGTCGATACCTACACGCTGCGCCAGCCGCTCGGCGTATGCGCGGGGATCACGCCGTTCAACTTCCCCGCGATGATTCCGCTGTGGATGTTCCCGATGGCGATCGTGTGCGGCAACACGTTCGTGCTGAAGCCGTCCGAGCAGGATCCGATGTCGACGATGGAACTCGTCGAGCTCGCGGTCGAAGCCGGTGTACCGAAAGGCGTACTGAACGTCGTGCACGGCGGCAAGGAAGTCGTCGATGCGATCTGCACGCATCCGCTCGTGAAGGCGATCTCGTTCGTCGGCTCGACGGCGGTCGGCACGCACGTGTACAACCTCGGCAGCGCGCACGGCAAGCGCGTGCAGTCGATGATGGGCGCGAAGAACCACGCGATCGTCCTGCCCGACGCGAACCGCGAGCAGGCGATCAACGCACTCGTCGGCGCGGGTTTCGGCGCCGCCGGCCAGCGCTGCATGGCGACGTCGGTCGCGGTGCTCGTCGGCAAGGCGCGCGACTGGCTGCCGGATCTCGTCGCGAAGGCGAAGGCACTGAAAGTCAATGCGGGCGCGGAAGCCGGCACGGACGTCGGGCCGGTCGTGTCGAAGACCGCGAAGGAACGCATCCTGTCGCTGGTCGACGCGGGCGTGAAGGAAGGCGCGAAGCTCGAACTCGACGGCCGCGGCGTGAAGGTGGACGGCTACGAGCACGGCAACTTCATCGGCCCGACGATCTTCTCGGGCGTGACGACCGGCATGTCGGTCTACACGCATGAAATCTTCGGCCCGGTGCTGGTCGTCATGGAAGTCGACACGCTCGACGAAGCGATCGCGCTCGTCAACGCGAACCCGTTCGGCAACGGCGTCGGCCTGTTCACGCAGAGCGGCGCGGCCGCGCGCAAGTTCCAGAGCGAGATCGACATCGGCCAGGTCGGCATCAACATCCCGATCCCGGTGCCCGTGCCGTTCTTCAGCTTCACCGGTTCGCGCGGCTCGAAGCTCGGCGATCTCGGCCCGTACGGCAAGCAGGTCGTGCAGTTCTACACGCAGACCAAGACGGTCACCGCCCGCTGGTTCGACGACGACACGACGGCCGGCCCGGTGAACACGACGATCCGGCTGCATTGAGCGGCGGAGGAGACCACCATGAAAATCGGATTTATCGGCCTCGGCCACATGGGCGCGCCGATGGCGCTGAACCTGCTGAAAGCCGGCCATGAAGTGCACGCGTTCGACCTGAGCGCCGACGCGTTGCGCGCGCTGCAGGACGCCGGCGCGCAGGTGGCCGCGTCGCCGCGCGATGCGGCGTCGGGCGCGACGTTCGTGATCACGATGCTGCCGGCCGCGCCGCACGTGCGCTCGGTGCTGTCCGGCGAGAACGGCGTGCTGGCCGGCCTCGGCGCGGGCGCGACCGTGATCGATTCGAGCACGATCGACCCGGCGAGCGCACAGGCATTCGGCGCGCTGGTGCGCGAGCACGGCGGCGCGTTCGTCGATGCGCCGGTGTCGGGCGGCACCGGCGGCGCGGCGGCCGGCACGCTGACCTTCATGGTCGGCGGCAGCGACGCGGATTTCGAGCGCGTGAAGCCGGTGCTCGCGGGCATGGGCAAGAACATCGTCCACTGCGGCGCGACGGGCATGGGGCAGGTCGCGAAGGTCTGCAACAACCTCGTGCTCGGCATCTCGATGGCGGCCGTGTCGGAGGCGATGTCGCTCGGCGTCGCGCTCGGCATCGACCCGAAGGTGCTGGCCGGCATCGTCAACACGTCGACGGGCCGTTGCTGGAGCTCGGATACCTACAACCCGTATCCGGGCGTGATCGAGACCGCGCCGTCGTCGCGCGGCTACTCGGGCGGCTTCGGCACCGACCTGATGCTGAAGGATCTCGGCCTCGCGAACGACGCGGCGAAGCAGGCACGCCAGCCCGTCTATCTCGGCGCGCTCGCGCAGCAGCTGTACCAGACGATGAGCAGCCGCGGCGACGGCCAGCTCGATTTCTCGGCGGTGATCCGCCTGTACCAACCGGCAACGAAGAAGGACGCGTGATGATCGAACTGGACTACGTCGACGACGGCGCAATCGCGTGCGCGACGCTCAAGCGTCCGCCCGCGAACGCCTTTACCGCCGACGGGCTGCTGGAACTGCAGGCGACCGTCGCCGAACTGAACGCCAACCCGCGCGTGCGGGCACTCGTGATCACCGGCGACGGCCCGAAGTTCTTCAGCGCGGGCGCCGACCTCAACACGTTCGCCGATGGCGACCGTGCGGTCGCGCGCTCGATGGCGTCGCGCTTCGGCGCGGCGTTCGAGGCGCTGCATGACGCACGCGTCGTGACGATCGCGGCGATCAACGGCTATGCGATGGGCGGCGGGCTCGAATGCGCGCTCGCGTGCGACCTGCGGATTGCCGAGACGCATGCGCAGATGGCGCTGCCGGAGCCGTCGGTCGGCCTGCTGCCGTGCGGCCTCGGCACGCAGACGCTGCCCTGGCTCGTCGGCGAGGGCTGGGCGAAGAAGATCATCCTGACCGGCGCGCGCGTCGATGCGGCGACGGCGCTGCGGATCGGCCTCGTCGAGGACGTGGTGGAAAGCGGGGCCGCGCGCGATGCGGCGCTGGCGCTCGCGCGCAACGTCGCGCGGCAGAGCCCGCATGCGGTCGCGTACAGCAAGGAACTGATCGGCCTCGCGCGTCGCGGCGTGCCGCGCAGTGCGGCGCTCGCGGTCGAGCGCGAACGTTTCGTCGACCTGTTCGACACGAACGATCCGCGCGAAGGCGTGGCCGCGTTCCTCGGCAAGCGCGCGCCGCAATGGCACACCGATGGAGAGCCGCAACGATGAGCACGCCGGTGACGAAACACGACGCGTTCGCGGAGCACGCGCCCGAGGTGCTGTTCCGCGTGGTGAACCGCGTGGCGCTGATCACGCTGAACCGGCCGGCCGCGCTCAACGCGCTGTCGTACGCGATGATCGGCGAGCTGGCCGCGCTGTTCGAGCGCTGCCGCACCGACGACCAGATTGTCGCGGTCGTGCTGCGCGGCGCGGGCGAGAAGGGCTTCTGCGCGGGCGGCGACGTGCGCGCGCTGCACCGGATGGTCGCGCAGCGCGAAACCTGGCTGCCGTTCTTCGTCGACGAATACCGGCTCGACTACGCGATCCACACGTTCCCGAAGCCGGTGGTCGCGCTGATGGACGGCGTGACGATGGGCGGCGGCATGGGGCTTGCGCAAGGCGCGGCGCTGCGCGTCGCGACCGAGCGCAGCAAGATCGCGATGCCGGAAACGCGCATCGGCCTCGTGCCCGATGTCGGCGCGACGCATTTCCTGTCGCGCATGCCGGTCGAACTCGAGCTGTACACGGGGCTGACGGGCGCGATGCTGTCGGGCGCCGACGCGCTGAGCGCGAAGCTCGCGGATCTGTGCGTGCCGTCCGCGTGGCTCGACACGTTCGAGACACGCATCGAAAGCGTCAGGTGGGACGGCGATGCGCTGCCGTTGCTGCGCAAGGTGTTCGAGCCGCCGTGCAACGTGGTGCCGCACGCGGCGCTCGACAGCCAGATGCCGTGGATCGTCCGCCACTTCGACAAACGCTCGACCGTCGAGCGGATCGTCGCGACGCTCACGCAGGATCTCGCGCGTGAAGAGCTGTCGCGCGAGCACCGTCAATGGTTGCAGGCGACGCTCGATGCGCTCGCGAGCCATTCGCCGACGATGCTCTCGGTGACGCGCGAGGCGCTGTTGCGCGGCCGGCAGATGACGCTCGCCGAATCGTTCCGGATGGAGCTCGGCATCGTCGCGCGTGCGATCGAGGAAGGCGACTTCTGCGAAGGCGTGCGCGCGCATCTCGTCGACAAGGATCGCAAGCCGCGCTGGGCGCCCGCGTCGCTGGTCGAAGTGCGCGCCGAACGCGTGCGGCATTTCCTGACGTCGCCGTGGAAGCTGTTCGCACATCCGCTCGCCGATCTCGGCGCGGCGTGATCTCCCGACGCGCCGCGCGGCGGCGCGTCGGTTTCAACCCATCTCATCACGCTTCGTCGGGGCGCTCGATCATCGGCGGAATCGCCTGCGCGAGCGCGTCGATCACGCAGCGCGTCTTGCGCGGCAGGTAGCGCGTCTTCGGCCAGATCGCGTGGATGTCGCCTTCGCACACGAAGCAGCGATCCAGCACGACCACCATCTCGCCGCGCTTCACGTAATGGTCGAGCAGCCAGCTCGGCACCCACGCGATCCCGAACCCCGACGCGCCGGCCGCCGCGATCGCCTGCACGTCGTCGAAACTCAGTTGATGCGGCATGTCGATCCGCACCGTCGAGCCGTCCGGCGCGCGCAAGTCCCACGGTTGAATGACGCCCGAGCGTGAATACGCGATCGTCCGGTGGTGCTTCAGGTCGTCGAGCGTCTTCGGCATTCCGTAGCGCGCGAGATACGACGGCGCGGCGCCGAGGCTGCCGTATTGCGTGCCGAGCCGCCGCACCGCGAGGCTCGTGCTGTCCGCGAGCGTGCCGATCCGCACGGCGAGGTCGATGCCTTCCTCGACGAGATCGACGAAACGGTCGGTGATCGACACGTCGATCCGCAAGTGCGGGTAATTGCGTGCGAGATCGAGCACGATCGGCGTCACGCAGTGGTGCCCGAACGCGAGCGGCACGCTCAGCCGCAGTTTGCCGCGCGCCTCGTTGCGGCCGCAATCGAGATCGGCTTCCGCCGCTTCCAGCTCCGACAGCGCGCGCACGCAGCGGTCGTAGTACGCCTGGCCGTCGTCGGTCAGGCTCTGGCTGCGCGTCGTGCGTTGCAGCAGCCGCGCGCCGAGCCGCTTCTCGAGCCGCGCGATCGCCTTGCCGACCGCCGAGCGCGTCATGTCGAGCCGCTCGGCGGCGAGCGCGAAGCTGCCCGATTCCACTACCTGGACGAAGGTCGTCACGCCGTCGAGTCTGTCGGTCATCGCGAGTTGCCGTGATTGAGTCCTGAGATTCCCCAGTTCGTGGAAATATACGCGTCAATGGGGAGGGAAATTCTCACTATAGTACCGATTCCCGTCCAGCGTGCGTCGCCGGCCGCACGCGGCGAATCCTACTCACCTGGAGGCGCGCGGCCTGTCGCCGGGTCGCCGCGCAATACGCATGACGCTATCCGATTCCCGCAGGAATGCGGTCGCACTCGCGGCCGTCTGTCTCACGTCGCTGATGTTCGGCCTCGAAATCTCGAGCGTGCCGGTGATCCTGCCGACGCTCGAACGCGTGCTGCATGGCGATTTCAACGGCATGCAGTGGATCATGAATGCGTACACGATCGCGTGCACGACGGTGCTGATGGCGGCCGGCACGCTCGCCGACCGGTTCGGCCGCAAGCGCGTGTACGTGATCGGCACCGTGCTGTTCGGCGCGACGTCGCTGCTGTGCGGGCTCGCGCCGAACGTGCCGGTGCTCGTCGCGGGTCGGCTGCTGCAGGGCGCGAGCGGCGGCGCGATGCTGATCTGCCAGATTGCGGTGCTGTCGCACCAGTTCCGCGAGGGCCGCGAACGCGGCCGCGCCTTCGGGATCTGGGGAATCGTGTTCGGCATCGGGCTCGGCTTCGGGCCGATCGCCGGCGGCGCGATCGTCGCGCTGGCGAGCTGGCCGTGGGTGTTCCTCGTCCATGCGCCGCTCGCGGCCGTCGCGCTCGTGCTGATCGGCGGCGCGGTGCAGGAATCGCGCGATCCGCATGCGGGTACGCTCGACGTCGCGGGCATCGTCACGCTGTCGCTCGCGGTGCTCGGTCTCGCGTTCTACATCACGCAAAGCGCCGAGCTGGGGCTGACGAGCGCGGCGGGCCTCGGCGTGCTCGGCGCAACCGTGCTCGCGGTGATCGGCTTCGTCATCGCGGAGCGCGCCAGCGCGCGGCCGATGTTCGACTTCTCGGTGTTCCGGATCCGCGCGTTCACCGGCGCGATCTTCGGCTCGATGGGGATGAACTTCAGCTTCTGGCCGTTCATGATCTACCTGCCGATCTGGTTCCAGGTCGCGCTCGGCTACGACAGCGTGACGGCCGGCCTCGCATTGCTCGCGTACACGCTGCCGACGCTGGTCGCACCGCCGTTCGGCGAGCGGCTCGCGTTGCGCTACGGGCCGGGCGTCGTGATTCCGGGCGGCCTGTTCACGATCGCGGCCGGCTTCGCGCTGATGCGGCTCGGCAGCGCGGCCGAGCATGCGAGCTGGCTGACGATGCTGCCCGGCTGCGTGATCGCCGGCATCGGGCTCGGGTTGACGAACACGCCCGTTACCAACACGACGACGGGCGCGGTACCGAGTTCGCGGGCCGGGATGGCGTCGGGGATCGACATGAGCGCGCGGATGATCTCGCTCGCGCTGAACATCGCGGCGATGGGCTTCGTGCTGGTCGCGGGGATCGTTGCGAGCCTGAAGGGCGGGGCGGCGGGCGCGATCGGCGCTGCCGCGTTGCGCCGGCTCGCGCAGGAGATCGCGTCGGGCCGCACCGACGGGCTGCACGCGATCGCGCCGGCGCTCGCGCAGGCCGACCCGACCGGCGCGGCGCTGCATGCGGCGCTCGTGCACGGCTTCGGCTGGGTGATGGTGTACGGCGCGGCCGGCGTGGCCGTGCTCGCAACGGCAAGCGCGGTGGCGTTCGCGCCTGCACGGCGCGGGGCGGCCGTGTGCGAATGACGCGGCCTGCGCGTCGCGCCGGCCTGCCGGTCAGGACGTGCCGCCGCCGAGCGCGCGGTAGAGCTTCATCTGGTTGTTGAGCCGGTTCAGGCGCGTCAGCTCGTCGGCGCTTTGCGCGCTCCTCAGTACCTGCTGCTGGTCGAGCCACGGTTGCACGGCGGTTGCGCCGGCCGCGAAGCGCGCGGCGGCCAGCCGCTCGGCACGCTGCGCCTGGGCCAGCGACAACGCGCGCTGTTCGGCCTCGCGTTCGAGCTGCACGCGTGCCGACAACGCATTCTCGACTTCCGCGAGCGCCGTATGGAGGCGCTGGCGGAATCCGACCACTGCTTCCTCGTACTGCGACTTCGACACCTTGATCTGCAGCTGCATCGTGTTCCACTGGATGAACGGCAGTGCGAGGCCGAGCCCGAGCGTGCCGACCGGATTCATCAGCACGCGCTCGAGGCTCGTGCTCGTGGTGCCGGCGCTGCCGGTCAGCGTGAAGGTCGGGTAGAAGCTCGTGCGCGTCGCGTCGACCTGCGCGAGCGACTCGCGCAGCCGGAATTCCGCCGCACGCAGGTCGGGGCGCCGGCCGAGCAGGCTCGCGGGCAGGCCGGCTGCCACTTCCGGTGGCGCCGCGGCGGGCAGCGCCGACGGTTCGGCCGCGCGCTCCTGCGGCGGCCGGTCGAACAGGATGGCGAGCGCGTGGCGGTTCTCGGTGCGCTGCTGGATCAGCTGCGTCTGCGTGGCGCGTTGCGCGGCGAGGCTCTGTTCGGCCTGCGCGAGGTCGAGCCCCGACACGGCGCCGGCCGTGTGCCGCGACCGGACGACCGCGAGCGTGCGCACCGCATACGCGATGTTCGCGTCGCCGAGCGCGATCTGCCGGTTCAGATAACCGATCTGCCAGTACAGCGACGCGGTCGTGCCGATCAGCGACAGCCGGGCGGCTTCGAGATCGGCGGCCGTTGCATCGGCTTCCCAGTGCGCGGCATCGCGCAGCGCGGCCAGCCGGCCCCACAGGTCGATTTCGTAGCTGAGCGAACCGTTGATGCCGCTCGACCGGCTCGTCCGGTGCGTATCGAGCGTGCGCGACACGGCGCCGTTCCCGCCGGCCGTCACGTTGGGCGTCAGGTTCGTATCGGCGAGCCCGGCCTGCAGTTGCGCGCGATACACGCGGATCGCCGCGATCGCGAGGTCGTTGTTGGCGCGCAGCGCGTCGTCGATCAGCGCGTCGAGTTGCGGATCGCCGAAGCTGCGCCACCAGTCGTGCGCGGTGGCCGGCGCGTCGGCCGCGATGGGGGCGGCCCAGTTCGCGGGCATCGCGACCGCCGGCAGCGGGTCGTGGCGCGCGCCCGCGCAGCCGGCGAGCAGCGCGGCCGCGCACGCGATTGCGCCGAAGCGGTGAAGCGGTGAGGAATGCGTCATGGCAGGTCTTTCGTCAGTCGCGCGCGAGCGCATCGATCGGATCGAGCCGCGACGCATTGCGCGCGGGCATGAAACCGAATATCACACCGGTGAGCGTCGAGCACACGAACGCCGTCACGATCGCACCGGCGGAGAACACCATCTTCCACTGCGCGACGAACATCGAGAACAGTGCGCCGAGCCCGAACGACAGCGCGATGCCGATCGTGCCGCCGAGCAGGCAGACGAGCACGGCCTCGACGAGGAACTGCTGCAGGATGTCGGACTGGCGCGCGCCGACGGCCATCCGGATACCGATCTCGCGCGTGCGCTCGGTGACCGACACCAGCATGATGTTCATCACGCCGATCCCGCCGACGACGAGCGAGATCACGGCGATCAGCGACAGCAGCAGCGTCAGCGACTGGCCGGTCTTCTCGACGGTCTTGACCACGCTGTCCATGTTGTACGTGAAGAAATCCTTGCGGCCGTGGCGCTGGATCATCAGCTTCTCGAGGCTTTTCTCGGCAGCGGCGCTCGGCTGCCCGTCGCGCACGCGCACGGTGATGCTGTCGAGATAGCGCTGGCCGAACAGGTGCCCGCTCGCGGTGGTGTACGGCACCCACACGTTCAGGCTTTTCACGCTGCCGAACGCGCTCTTCTTGTCGGCCGTCACGCCGATCACGACGCACGGCACGTTGTCGACCAGGATCACGTCGCCGACCGGGTTGCGCGTCGCGCCGAACAGCTTGCGGCGCGTGTTCTGGTCGATCACGGCCACCTGCGCCTGGCGGCGCACCGCGTCGTCGTCGAACCCGGCGCCGAGCGCGAAGCGCATCCCGCGTGCCTGGAAGTAGCGGTCGCCGACGCCGCTCACGAGCGCGTTGACGTCGACGTTGCGGTAGCGCAGCAGCAGCGTGCGCGACGTTTCGGGTGTCGCGCTGTCGACGTACGGCTGCTCGGCGAGCGCGGCGACGTCGGCCGGCACGAGCGTCTGGATCGTGTCGGCGCGGCTGTCGCCCCAGTCGGTGCCCGGATAGACGTTGATCGTGTTGGTGCCGATGCTGCCGATCTCGTCGAGCATGTAGCGCTTCGCGCCTTCGCCGACCGCGACGATCGACACGACCGACGTGATGCCGATGATGATGCCGAGCATCGTCAGCAGCGTGCGCAGCCGGTGCGACACGAGCGCGATCCACGCCATCCGGCATGCCTCGGCGAAGCGGCCGGTGCCGGCCGCGAAGCGGCGCGCGCGCGGGCCGGGTTCGGCGTCAGAGGGCGGCGGCGCATCGTGAGCGGCGGGTGCGGAGGGCGCGTCCGTTGCCGGGCCGGACGCTGCGGCGGCAGCGATGCCGGCTTCCGCCAGCGCTTCCGCGTAGTGGCGGTTCGGCCGGTCGGCGACGATCTCGCCATCGCTGATTTCGATGATGCGTCGCGCATGGCGCGCGACGGCCTTGTCGTGCGTGACGATGACGATCGTATGGCCGAGCGCGTTCAGCTCGTGCAGGATCCGGATCACGTCCTGGCCGCTTTTCGTGTCGAGCGCGCCGGTCGGTTCGTCGGCGAGGATCACCTGGCCGCCGTTCATCAGCGCACGCGCGATGCTCACGCGCTGCTGCTGGCCGCCGGACAGTTGCCCGGGCCGATGATGCGCGCGATCCGCGAGCCCGAGGCGCGCGAGCAGTTCGCGTGCGCGTGCGTGCCGCGCCGCTCGCGTGGTGCCCGCGTAGATCGCCGGCATTTCGAGGTTCGCGACCGCGTCGACGTGCGGCAGCAGGTGATAGCGCTGGAACACGAAGCCGAAGTGCTCGCGACGCAGCTGCGCCAGCTCGTCGCTGTCGAGCATGTGCGTATCGCGTCCGCCGACCGTGTAGATGCCTTCGCTCGGGTGATCGAGGCAGCCGAGGATGTTCATCAGTGTCGACTTGCCGGAGCCCGACGCGCCGACGATCGCGACGATCTCGCCCGCATCGATCGACAGGTTCACGTTGTTCAGGACGACGACGTCCTTGTCGCCGGCCGGAAAGCGTCGCGTGACGGCCGCGAGTTTCAGCAGGGGCTGGCTCATCGTCACACCACGTCCGATAGCGGCGCGTGCTCGTCCGCCGAGGCTTCGCCGATCACGACGCGCTCGCCGTCCTTCAGGCCGGCCAGCACTTCGACGCGCACGTTGTTGTTGATGCCGATGCGGATGTTGCGCGTTTCCGTGCTGCCGTCGGCGCGCAGCACGCGCACCGCATAGGTGCCGTCCTTGCGTTTCTCGCCGAGCGCCGCGGCCGGAATGCTGAGCGCGTTGCGTGCGTTGCCGAGCACGATGCTGACTTGCGCGGTCATCGAGATGCGCAGCCGGTGCTCGGGATTCGGCACGTCGAACAGCGCGTTGTAGAACACCGCGGCGTTCGGTTTCGCGCTGCCGCCCGCGCCGCCGCCGAGCGCGCTTTGCGCGTCGGCGTAGTTCTGCGGCGCCGGCTCGATCGCGCGCAGCTTGCCGTAGTGACGCTTGTCCGGCTCGCCGAGGATCGTGAAATACGCGGCCTGGCCGGCGCTCACGCGGATCACGTCGGCTTCCGACACCTGTGCCTTCACGGTCATCGTGTCGAGATTCGCGAGCTTCAGGATCACCGGCGCCTGCTGCTGCGCGATCACGGTCTGGCCTTCCTGCGTGACGATCGCGACGACCTCGCCGTCGATCGGCGCGACGATGCGCGTATAGCCGAGGTTGGCCTGCGCGGTCTCGATCTGGATGCGGGCCGAGCGGATCTGCGCGGCGAGCGACGCGAGTGTCGCGCGCTGCACGTCGAGCGTCGCGCGCGCGGCCTCGAACGATTCGCGCGACGTCGCATCGTCGGGCAGCATCGCCTGCTGGCGCTGGAACGCGAGTTCGGCCTGCGTCAGTTGCGCGGCGGTCGACTGATGTTGTGCACGCAGGCTTTCTTCGCTCGCGCGCGCCTGGCGCAGCGTGTTTTCCGAAATCACGGGGTCGATCTCGGCGAGCCACTGGCCCTTCGTGACCTTGTCGCCGAGCTTGACCTTCAGCGTCTTCAATTGCCCCGACACCTGCGCACCGACGTCGACCTGCCTGAATGCCTGCAGCGCGCCGGTCGCGAGTACCGCGTTCTCGAGATCGCCGCGCGTGACGGGCGCGGACAGGTACTGCGGATGCTTGTCGGGCGCGCAGGCCTTCAGCGTGACGCCGGCCGCGATCGCGACGACGGCAAGGGTAGCCAGCACGATGCGCCGGCGGCGATGGGTCTTCTGGGTCATGAGAGCGCAGCGAGGATGAAGCGGGCGCCGGCGATGCGTGCGGCCGAGCAGGGCGATCCGGTTGGTGTCGCATGCCGGGCGTGTTGCCCGCGACGGAATCCGCGTACGCATCGCGCGGGCGTGCCGAATCGAATCAGACGCTCATGGTAAGCGAGGAATTCGCGCCAAATCGTGTGGAAATTGTGCTGAATTGTGCGAGAGCCGTGCCGCAGCGGCGGGCGGGCGGCGCGATTGTGGCGATCCGTGAATGGGCGGCCGCCCGCGCTACCGCTGCGCGGCGACGATCGCGAGCATCGGCCGGTCGCGCTCCTCGTCGAGCGCGGGCATCGCGTCGACCTGCTCGGGCGTCGGCCCCCATTCGTCCAGGTGCGTGAGCGTGAAGCCGCTGCCGATCAGCAGGTTCACGAGCGTGCCGAGCGTGCGGTGCTGCTTGACGACGCCCGGCGCGAGCCAGTCGGTCACGCGTTCGCCTTCGCGCTGGTAGCCGTCGAGCGGCCACGAACGGTTGCCCTGCGCATCGACGACGAAGCCGGGCCGGCGCGGCGCCGTGTAGACCGGATGCTCGATCGAGAACACGAGCCGCCCGCCCGGCGCGAGCGCGCGGTGGATCGACCGCAGCAACGTGTCGAGATGCGCGATGTAGTGGAACGCGAGCGAGCTGTATGCGAGATCGAACGCGGCATCCGGCAGCGCGAGCGTTTCGAGGTCGGCGCGGCGGTACGTGATCGCCGGATGCGCGGCGGTCGATGCCGCGCGTGCGAGCATGCGTTCGGACACGTCGACGCCGAGCACGCTGGCCGCCCCCTGATCGGCCGCCCAGCGGCTGAACCAGCCGTAGCCGCAGCCGAGGTCGAGCACGTGGCGGCCCCGCAGATCCGGCAGCAGCGCCCGCAGCGCGGGCCATTCGGGCGCGCCGTCGAGCCCGTGAACCGAGCGGCTCAGGCGGCTGTAGCCTTCGAAGAAGGCCGGGTCGTCGTAAATGTTCTGCGTCATGCGTCGGGCCTCGTGCGAGCGGGGCACGCGGTGCGGCGCGCCCGATCCCGCGAGCTTACGCGTGCTGCCCGCCCGCGTCGATCCTGCGCCGTGTATCGGCATCGACGATCTCGCGGATCGCGCTGAACAGCGGCGCGGCGTCGGTATAGCGCCGGCCATAGCCGAGATTGAATGCGTAGTCGAAATCGGGCGGGTTGCTGCCCTGGTTGTGCTGCAGGATCGTTTCGAGCTTGTCGAGCGCCTTCGCCGCGCGCGCCTCCGGCGACGCGGCGGCCTCGTATTCGTCCCACAGCGTGACGATTTCGTCGCGCAGCGTGCGGTCGAGCGAGGCGGTCAGCGTCAGCAGGTCGTCGCGTTCGTGCGCGCTCTTGTCGGGGTGCGCGGCCTGCTCGATCGCGGGGATGTCGTCGTGCAGCGCCTCGCCGAGATCGTGGACGACGCACAGCTTCAACAGCTTCAGCGTGTCGATGCCGGGCAGCGCATCGGCGAACACGAGCGCCATCAGGCACAGCCGCCAGCTGTGCTCGGCCGTGCTTTCCGGGCGGCCGGCCGACGTGTAGCCGCTGCGCAGCACGTCCTTCAGGCGTTCGGCTTCGCGCAGGAAATCGAGCCGCGCGCGGATCGTATCGGGATTCATGATCGGCGTCCTTGCGATGAGCCGTCAAGCGTACGCCGGCCGCGCGCGGTTGGTCCACGCATGAAATATGCGTGGCGGAGGCGGGATCGGGCGTGACGGGCCGGCCCCGCCGACGGATGCGCCTAGATCAGCGAAAAGCCGGCCCAGCAGAACAGCGCGAAGAAGCCGGTCTGGATCAGGACGACGAAGCCGAATGCGTAGGGGTGGCTGCGGCGCGCCACGCGCCGGCCGCCGGCGTTGGCGACGCCGGAGCGAAGCGCGCCCAGTACCGCGATGCCCGTATAGAGCATGAACGCGACGATCACGAGCGCGCGTACGGCGAACATCGACATAGGGCAATCCTCCGGGCCGCGCCGTCAGTCAAGATGAATTCCTGTGCGTTGCGTGCGACTGCGCCGACGCGCGCAGCGCGTTGCAATGCCGCGCTTACGCATCGTGCAGCGTTTCCACGAGGCGCGCGGCCGAGCCGTCCGACAGCGTCATCCGTGTCCACCGGCACCGGCTGCCGCGAATCGGCACGACGCGCGACGCATTCGCGCCGGTGTCGAATTCGACGCTCGGCGGCCCCGCGCGGTCGTGCCAGCCGAGCGGGTCGAGCGCGGCTTCCATGCGGGCGATTTCCGGCGTCGCGTAGCGCCACAGCGACGCGCCGAGCAGTGTCGACAGCGGTTGCGAGAATTCGGCCGCACGCGCCGGCGAGCTGGCGAGCAGGCGGTGCGTGAGGTCGCACACGAGATGCATGCGACCCGCGCTGCCCGCGACGAGCCGCGCGAGCGCGTGGTCGCCCGCGGAATCGAGGCGCGCGGCGAGCAACTGCTCGGCCGTCGCGCGCTCGTCGGGCGACATCTGCTGGAGGCCGGCCTCCCAGCGCGAGATCGTCGATTGCGCGACGCCGAACAGTTCGGCCGCGTGGCTTTGCTTGATGCGGCGCAGCGCGCGCCAGCGCCTGAGCTGCGGGCCGAGCGAGGACGGATGTGGCGAAGGGTCACGCATGTCGATGCTCCTCTTTCAGGCGTCGGCCGGGCGCGTTGCCGGGGCGGTCGCGCTAGAACCCGGCGAGCGGCCGGTCCCTGAGTGAAAAAATCGCGACCGGCAGCAGCAGGATGCCGCCCAGCACGAGCACGCCGTCGGCCGCCACGGTGACAGGCGTGGCCAGGATCCGGAGTCCCTTCGCAAAGGCCGACGGCGATTCGTCGATGCCGACCGTATAGCGTTCGTTGAACGCCTGCGCGGCGCCGTCCGGCTTCAGCGTGAAGCCCTCGGTGGAGTAGCGCTTGCCGACGATGTTGCCGTCGAGTTCGAGCTGGTTGCGCCGGGCGCTGAAGCCATCGGCGGCTGCCGCCAGGCGCTCGTCGGCCGACGCGTCCTTCGACAGAACGGTGTCGTAGTTGCCGGTCACGTCGCTGCCGTCGGCATGGAAGCTGCTGAACGACGTATGCAGCGATTTGCGGTAGCTCGCCGCCAGCACCGGGCGCAGCTTGTCCGGCAGATCGAAGATGTAGTGATAGCGCTCGCCCAGCACCACCAGTTTTTTGCCGTCTTTCGTGATCAGGAAGGCGGAAACGTGCTCGATGTAGGTTTCGTCGTGGTTTTCGTAGAGCGCCGGCGTAAAACAACCCGACAGCGCGAGGCTGCTGGCGGCCATGCCTGCGGCCAGCAGGCGCCGGCGCGTGATCGATGTGCTCATTTCTTGTTGTCCCGTCTGTGCGGTTCGGTTCAGTTCAGTGGCTTTCGCCCTCGGAAGCCGGATTCTCGCGTATCAGCCGCATGTTGTCGAACGGGAAATCTGCCAGGGCAGCGGCCGGCAGGACCGGCTCGCGCCCCGCCGAAAACGTTTTCGTCAGGCTTTCAACCCACTCCGCCATATCTTATTATTCGGCCAGAGCGGTGCGTGCCGGCCGCCATCGATCATGCCGAAGGCATGACGCGCCGGCAACGATTACCGCCTTCCGGCCGGCGCGTCGCACGACGCGTGGTCGAAATGACAGGGAACGCGAGGCCGCGCGTATCCCGAAAAATGACACGAGGGCGCGATGGTACGACTGGTGTTGCTGCTGCTGGGCATCGAATATCTGCGAACCCGCTGGCGCGGGCTGACCGTGCTGGGCTGGCTGTGGGTGGCCGCGGGCGTCGGCATCTTCGTCGACGCGCTCGACGGCGCGCTGCATTTCCCGATCGAGCTGTTCGCGTGGCTGTTCCTGATCGAGGGGCTCGCGACGCTCGCGGTGGCCGGCAGCGGTGTCGGCGGGCAGCGCATCCTGCGCTACGTGAAGGGCATCGTCGTCGTGGTCGCCGCGGGGCTCGTGTTTGCCGGCCATCACCACGGCCACTTCCTGCTGTCGATGATCTTCGGCACGCTGTTCCTCGTCGACGGGCTGCTGCAGTGCACGTCCGCGTGGATGGTGCGCTACCGCCGCTGGAACGTGGCGTTCGCCTGGGGCGTCGTCGAGATCCTGCTCGCGATCTTCTTCTTCCAGCCGTACCCGACCCACTATGTCGGCACCGTACCGTACTGCCTCGGCCTGCTGCTGATGTTCGGCGGGATGCACATGCTGAGCCTTGCCGCGCGCGTGCGGCGGCTGACGCGCAATCCCGCGTTCGCGACGTCGCCCGCGCCGGCGTTCGTACCCGACCTCGACGAGGCGCGCGACCGGCCGCGGTTCGCGCAATCCGAATGGGACGGCCCGCCGGCCGACGGCGAGCATGCGCTCACCGTGCATGTGTGGACGCCGACCGGCACGTCGAAGGCCGAAGCGCAGCGCTATCCGGTGATCGACCGCTATATCGCGGCGGTGGACGTCAACGGCGTGATCTCGACCGGGCATGCGGCGCTGGAATCGCCGGAGGGCATCTACATCAGCCTGTATCCGGGTGTCGAAATCGATCGTTCTCCGGACGAATTCACGCGCATCCTGCGTGCGACGCGCGAAAACGACGTGCCGGGCCTGTTCCAGCCCGACTACGCGACCGAGTCGAAGGCGTGGTGCCCGTCGACGGTGCGCGTGCGTATCCGCAACTACGATCCGGCCAAGCTCGACGCGTTCTGGTTGTCGTACCGGCAGAACGTGACCTACAACCTCACGCACCGCAACTGCTCGAGCACCGTGTCGCATGCGCTCGAAGCCGCGCTCGACGGCGCGGTGTGGCGGCTGAAGGGCGCGCGGGCCGGGTGGGGCGCGTTCGTGCGGCTGCTGCTCACGCCCGAGCTGTGGGTGGCCGCGCAGATCCGCAAGCGCGCGGTGACGATGGCGTGGACGCCCGGGCTCACGCTCGACTATGCGCGCGCGCTCAGCATGCTCGCCGATCCGCGCCCGTTCGCATGGTGGAAGGTCGCGCGCTCGGCGGTGAGCGCGATCATGGCATCGCGCCGCGCATGGCGCGAGCAGGACAACGCGGCGCTGTCGCCCGGCGGATCGGAGGCTGCGTCGATGAAGTGATCGCGCGATGCCGGACGAGGGCCCGGCATCGCAGGGCGCGCCGCCGCGCGGCCCGTCGAGTTTGCCCGCCATCACACCCCACAGACGACAACAATGAACAAGACGAGAGATTTCCGTTTCCTGATTCCCGCTGCGCTCGCGCTGGCCAGCGCCGGCCTTGCGCAGGCGGGCACCGACGAAGTGCCGCGCATGAGCAACGACGTGTACCGGACGTCGGTATCGTTCTGCTCGAACGTCGCGGCCGCCGAGAAGATCGAGTGCCAGGGCGACATGATCGCCGCGGGCAGCCGGATCGTCGCGGCGATCGGCGGCCTGCCGCCGGCCTCCGCCACGGCGATCGACGAAGGCGCGCGCAACAGGCTGCCGCCGGCGGAGCGCAAGGGGCTCGCCCCCGTCGAGCCGGGCGCGATCGACAAGGACGACGACCTGGCCGGCCTCGCCGGCATGGTGCGTCTGTGCGACGTGTACGAATCCGAGCCGGCGTCGCGCGCGCGGCATCACGCGGCGCTGCAACAGAAGGCGCCCGATGCCGCGCCGCGCGTCGAGGCGTTGCTGGCCGATGCGTCGACGGTGGCGCGCCAGCGCGTCAGTATCGGCGTGTGGCAGATTCTCGCGCTCGAAGGCCCCGAAGCGTCTGCGCGCGCGTGCACGCAGCTCGGCAGCGGGTCGTGAGCGCGCGCGTGCCGCAAGCGCAGGCCGATCGACCGTCGGTGCGCCGGCAGCGCGGCGCCCGCGACGAACGGGTCAGCGGTGCACGATCGTCGCCGGCCTGATCCGTACCGGCCGGCCCAGCGTGCGGGCGACCGGAGACGCCCGTACGGCGTTGCGCACGAGTGCTTGCTGCGTGTGCGACAGCGGCGCCGCGAAGCGCAGCGCGATATCGAAACCGGTTTCGTGCTCGAGGCGGTCGATGGCCACCTCCGCCGTACAGGCGGGCAGCGTCACGCCCGCGCGCTCTGCGGCGAGGTCGATCGACATGCAGACGCAGGCCGCGAGCGCGCTTTCGAGCAGTTCGTGCGGCCGCATGCCTGCGTCGCCGCCTTTGCCTGCCTTGTGCGTGTCCGCGCGCACGACGCTGCGCCCGTTGCCGATCTCGACGCAATAGGGCTTGCCCAGCCGTGCGGCCGTCACCATGGGGATGCTCCGTTGCAGGATGAGGATGCCGGCACGGTACGCCGGCGTCGCGTGCGGGGGAAGGCAACGGTTGGTACCGGTACCGCTTGTAACCGCTTCGGCGGCGCGCGCGAATTCTTTCGTCCACCTTCACATTCGTGCCACGTTGCGACAGCAACAATCGCGGGCAGACATTCGACAACCTTGCGGCGCATCCCGCGACCGCAAGCCTTTTCCGAGGAAACACGCCATGCTCAAGACGCTCGCCCGCGCCGCTGCCGCACTCGCTGTCGCTTCCGCTTCACTGCACGCCACCGCGCAGACCAGCTACGACTACCTGTTGCTCGCCGCATCGTGGGAGCCCGGCTTCTGCGCGTCGCACGATACGCCGGAATGCACGAACCTCGCCGGCTCGTATGCGGCGACGAGCCTGTCGCTGCATGGCCTGTGGCCGAACCGCTATGACGGCAACCAGCCGTTCTATTGCGGCGTGCCGCAGAACGACATCGACCTCGACAACGCGCACCAGTGGTGCAGCATGGACGCGTACCCGATCAGCAGCGCGACGCGCAACACGCTGTCGACATACATGCCGGGCGTTGCGTCGTGCCTCGACAAGCACGAGTGGTTCAAGCACGGCACCTGCTCGAACTCGACGACGCCCGATGCGTACTGGAACCAGGCGTCGGGCATGATCAGCCGGCTCGGCAACACGTCGTTCAACACATTCCTGCAGGCGAACGCGGGCAAGACGGTCACGCGTAACCAGTTGCTGTCGGCGTTCGAAGGCGCGTTCGGCAGCAACACGCGCAGCGCGGTGTCGCTGAAGTGCACGAAGACGAATGGCGTGAGCTACTTCACCGAAGCCTGGATCGCGGTGAAGACGAATGCGGCTGCGCAGTTCCCGAGCGCGGCGTCGCTCGTGACGGACGGCAACACGCAGGGCACGTGCCCGACGTCGGGCGTGTATATCGCGAAGTAACGGGGCGGGGCGCGACGTGTGCGACATCGCGCACGTCGTCGCCCGTCATGACTTCGGCGGGACGCCTGACCACAGCAGCCCGGCCAGTTCCGGCCCGCCGAGCTGGTGCTCGTCACGCTCGACCGTGCCGGGCAACGCATGCCACGGCACCGCCGGATTGCGATGATGCTGCAGATGCAGATTGATGTGATACGGCCACACGAACACGCGGCCGATCCAGCCGGTTCGCCACGAATACGTCCAGTCGGCCCAGCCCGGCGTCGCATCCGGCCCGCCGCTGTGCTCGGCCATGCTGCGGATCTTCTGTAGCAGCACCGACAGCGTGAGCAGCGGCACGAACCAGAGCGCCGCGACCCGCACGAGCGTGTGCGCGGAACCGGCCCACACGAGCAGCGCGACGATCGTCATCCATACCGCCACAGCGGCCTGGAACGGCCGGCCGAGTCGCGTGTTCTGCCCGCCCGCGCGCCGGAATGCCGCCATGTTGCGCACCATGTTCAGCACGAACAGGTCGCCGAGGCATTGCCGCGCGAGCGGCCACGCATCGAGCGGACGGAACCGCCACGGCTGGTCGTGATAGAGGAACTGGCGCTCGGGATCCTGCGCGGTGCCGAGATGGCGATGATGCGCGAGGTGCAGTGGCCGATAGAACTCGACGGGCACGAGACCCGGCACGCCGATCGCCACGTTGATCAGGAAGTCGTTGAGGCCGCGCCGGCGCGTGACGTGATAGTGGGCCGCATCGTGATACAGGATGAACAGCGCATGCTGGCGCGTCGCGACGACGACCACGGCGAGCGCATGCAGGTACCACGCGCCGAGCGCAACGGCGACGCGGATCGCCACGATGATGCACGCCCATTCGAACAGTGCGGCTGCGATGGTGCGCAGGTCGACCCGTGCACGCAGCAGCGCGAGCGTGACCATGCCGGCAACGATGCCCGTCACGCCGCCCCATGCGGCATCTGCGGCACGATGCTGGCCGGTGGTCAGCACCGTCGCCATCAGCAGCGCGCTCCACGCGACGAACAGCCCGGCCGGCCGCTGCCGCAGCGCCAGCAGCACGATCGCGATGGCGACCGGCAGCGCGACGTGCCCGCTCGGTGATGCGGCGAGCGGCGAGTCGATCCGCTGCAGCCATGCGATCCAGCCGCGCTCGGCAGGCGGCCACGCCACCGCGGTCGGATGCAGCAGATGAGCGGCCAGGCAAACGCCGGCCGCGAGCGCGCCGGCGAAGAACGCCGGCAGCAGCCAGGCGCGCCCGCGCCCGAGCCAGACGAGCGCGGGCATCGCGCACAGGTAGCTGAGGTAAAGCGGCACGGTGCCGGGCAGCACCGGAATCGCGCGATCGAGCGCGCTCGCCGGAATCGCGGTGACGGGGCCGAGTGGCACGTGCGTGACGAAGCAGTAGAGTGCACCCGTCACGACGAGATAGGCGACGAGCAGCAGCCATGGCCGGGCGATCGGCGTGTCGTTCGCATCCTGGCGGGAAAGGACCTGGGACATGGCTTGAGCGGGCGGGTAACGGGCTATCATAGCAAGCTGTTCAGCCTTGCAGGAGTACCCGATGGAGTTGCGCGCCACCGCCGTCGAACGTGCGGCCCTGGGCCCCGGCGACATCGAGCGGATGTTCTCGTTGTATGCGGCGTCGTATTGCGATACGGGGCGCGCACGGTTCGACCACGACCTCGGCGACAAGACGCACTGCATCGTGCTGCGCGACGCCGGCGGCGCGATCCAGGGCTTCTCGACGCTCAAGCAGTACGACGCGCACTGGCGCGACGCGCCGATCCGCGTGATCTTTTCCGGTGACACCATCATCGATCCTGCGCACTGGGGCACGCAGCATCTCGCGTTTGCGTGGATCCGCCATGCGGGCGACGTATGGCGGCAGGCGCCGGCCGTGCCGCTGTACTGGTTCCTGATCTGCAAGGGGCATCGCACCTATCGCTACCTGCGCGCGTTCGCGCGCGACTACGCGCCGCGTGCCGGCAACCTGACTTCACCGGCGACGCAGGACCTGATGGATTACCTGGCCGCCAGCCGTTACGGGCACGCATACGATCCGGCCACCGGCATCCTGTCGTTCGACACGCCGATGGGCCGGCTCGCGCCCACGCTCGCCGAGGTGCCGGCCGCGCACCGGCGGCTGGCCGACGTCGACTACTTCCTCGCACGCAATCCCGGCTACGCACGCGGCGACGAACTCGTGTGCCTGTGCGAGCTGTCGGCGTCGAACCTGCGGCCGCTCGCGCGCCGGTTGTTCGACGGCACGTGAGCCGCGCCCATGCGGATCCGTCTCGCGCAACCGGCCGACAACGCGCACATCCTCGAATTCCAGGCCCGCCATGCGATGCAGGGCAGCCTGCCGCTGCGCTTCGACCGCGCGCCCGACTATTTCGCCCTGCATCGCTGCCACGCGCCGCATCACGAGGTGTGGCTCGCAGAGGGCAAGCCCGCTTCGCTGAAGGGGCTGGCGAGCCTCGTCGTGCGCGACGGCTATCTCGGCGAACGCGTGCAGCCGGTCGCCTATCTCGGCGACCTGCGCCTGATGCCCGACCGGCGTCTGTCGCGCGAATGGACCGACTCGGTGCGCGAACGCTTCGCGGCGCTGCGCGCCGACGCAGGCGTGCAGTACGCCTACTGCTGCATGATCCGCGACAACCGGCTCGCGGTGCAGTCGCTGGCGCGGTCGCGGCGCGCGAACCGGCTGCGCTTCTCGCACTGGCATGGCTACGAGAACGTGTCGATCTACGCGCAGCGCGGGCTGTCGTCGGCACCGCGCAGTGTGCCCGGCATCCGGATCGTCGGAGCGCAGCCGCATCACGCGGACGCACTGCGCACGTTTCTCGATGCCGAGTCGCGCCGCCAGCCGTTCGGCGGCGTGTTTTCCGCGGGGGAGTTCGCGCGCCGGCTCGATACGTGGCCGGCATTCGGCCTCGATGCATTCCTGCTGGCGCTCGACGCGCACGGCAACCTGCGAGGTTGCGTCGCGCCGTGGGACGCCGGCGACATCAAGCGGATCGTGCTCGAACGATTGCCGCTGCCGCTGCAGGCGATCCGCGTCGCATTCAACACGCTCGCGCCCGCGTTGCGCCGCCCGCGTATCGCGGCGCCCGGCGAGCCGCTGCGCGACGTCTACCTGACGCACCTGCAGGTGCGCGACCGCGATCCTGCCGTGTTTGCGGCGCTGCTCGACGCCGCATGGCTGCGCATGCGCAACCGCTATGCGCTGATGCAGCTGTGCCTGTACGACGGCGATCCGCTCTGGCCCGCGCTCGCGCGGTATTACGCGGCGCGTACGCCGATGGATCTCTATACGCTGCCGACCGGCGAGCCGTCCGAGCCGATCGACGGCCTGCTGGCCGGCCGTGTGCCGGGGTTCGAGATTTACCTGGTCTGACCGCGCGTGACGTGCAGCAGGTCGGCGAGCGCGAGCCAGAAGCGGCCGGCGTCGAAGCCGAGCCCGCCGAGCACGGGCTGGCCGTGATCGAGACGCGGCAGGCAGATTTGCGGTACGCCGGGCAACACCTGGTGATCGAGATAAAACTGCCCGTCGTGCGCGCAGCCCGGGCGAAGACCGTTCAACCGCGCATGATGCGAATCGAAGCGCGTGGACGCTTCGACCGACCAGCTCACCCCATGCACGAGATGCAGGTCGCGCGGCAGCGCTGCGAGCATCGCGCCGACACCGGGATCGCGCCGGCTGCTGATGTCGCGCGTGCCGGCGTTCGTCCAGCGCGTGCGCAGCATGCGGCGGGCAATGCGGTCGGGCCACGGCGCGGCCACGTGCGGCGGCATGCCGTGACGGAAGATCGTGTCGACGATCGCGGACGGGCCGACCGGTGGCTGCACGAGCGCGATGCCCGCGCAACGCGCTGACAGCACCGGGTCGCCGACGAGCGCCGCGAGCGTATCGATGCCGCCCTTGCTGTGTGCGAGCACGACGAATTCGCTGCCGGCCGGCACGTGCGCACGCAGGTGTCGGCCGATATGTGCGCCCTGGTCGAACACGCCGCGCGCGGAGCGCACGGGCACCGTCAGTACGCGATAGCCGGCCGCGCCGAGCGTTTGCCGCGCGCCGCGATTGCAGCCCGGCAGCCATTCGGAGTAGAGCCCCGCGATGAGCACGACCGTTGTCGTCAGCGGCAGGCGGGCCGTGCGTGCTGTCCAGCTGTCGATGAACGCGCCGGTCCGGTCGAGGTTCGCCGCGACCCGTGCGAACGGTGTCGCCGGATAGCAGCGGCGCCAGTCATCGAACCCGTCCGGTGTCCACGGTGCGCGCGTCATGCGTGCGGCTCCGGCTTGCGTTCGGCCGTCGCCAGATACGGTTCGAGCGCGGCGCGCGCCGCGCGCAGCGTCGCGTCGCTGTCGAGGCGATCGGGATGGAAACGCGGCGAAAACCAGCACAGCCACATCGGCATCACGTGCGTGAAGATCCCCGGCGCGACGAACAGCCAGCGCAGCAGTTGCAGCCAGCCGCGCACGTTCCGTGTCTGCCCGTCGACCGCGACGAGGCGGTGCACGAAATAGATCAGGTCGATCACGAAGTAGACGGAGATCCCGAGCATCGCCGCGCAGCGCACGGCATAGCGCCGCACCGCGCCCGGCATGGCGGCCGCGAGCACGTCGAACGCGACGGTCTTGTGTTCGGTTTCCTCGATCGCGTGCCAGCGCCACACGGCCGCCATCGTCGGCTCGGCGCCGTCGAGGATCGCCGGGTCGCTCAGCAGGCGGTGCGACAGGATCGTCGTGTAGTGTTCGAGGCAGGCCGTCAGCGCAAGCCGGATGACCGGCGACACCTGTCGTGCCGCGTTGCGCTGGCGTTTTTCGAGCAGCGCTTCGAGCGCGTCGACCGGCACATGCTGCGACGCGAGACGCGCGTTGTAGAGCCGGTGTACGCGGATATGCGACGCTTCCTGCCGCACGAACGCATCGACATCGGTCGCGAGCGATGCATCGCCGCCGACGCGGTCGCGAAACGGCCGCACGCTTTCGACGAAGAAGCGCTCGCCGAGCGGAAACATCACGGAAAACGCGTCGAAGAAACGCGTCACATGGCAGGTGCCGCGATACCAGAAGCGCGGAATGCGCTCGTCGATCGTGAAGCGCACGTCGCGCGGCGGCATGCGCGACGCGGTGCTGGCGGCGGGCGGGCGGCGAAATGGCCGCATGCTAGCGCGCCCCCTTCGCGGACGGGGCGCGAGCCGTTACCGGCAGTTGACGCATCTGTTGTATCCTCCCGTGCAAACAACCGCCATTCCGAGCCTGCCGAGCCATGAACCGACCGAGCGCGCAAGCCGCTGCGGCGCAAGCCCGACGTTACGATCGCGTCAACCTGCTGGTGCTCGCGCTGCAGAGCCTCGTGTGGGCCGGCACGCTCACCTGGCTTTCGCATACGGATGCCGGCGCGATCAAGTGGCTCGTGCTCGTGCCGTTCTGCCTCGTGATGCAAGGCGTGTTCTCGATGATGCACGAAACCTTCCACGGGTTCGGACATCGCCGGCCGACCGCGAATTATATGATGATGTGGTGGGCGTCCACGATGTTCGGCGCGGCCGCGACGCTCATTCACGTCAACCATCTCGGCCATCACGTGCGCAACCGCACGCCTGCCGAGCGCGCGGATTTCGCGACCGCGAACGAATCGCTGCTGCGCAAGCGCATCGAGTACTACGCGGCGATCCTCGGCGGCATCTGGCTCGGCGGTCTCGTCGGCAGCTTCGTGCTCGCGCTGGTGCCCGGCCGCACGATGCAGCGGCTCGCCGCACGCGGCGACGACAACACCTACGCGGCCGCCTTCAAGGAATTCACGACGGCCGACTTCCGCCGCATCCGCTACGAAACGCTCGCCGCCGTCGGTGCATGGCTGCTGGCCGGCTGGCTGCTCGACTGGTCGGTGCCGGCCGTATTGATCGCGTATGTCGCGTTCGCGTTCTCGTGGTCGTCGCTGCAATGGGTGTACCACATGCGCACGCCGCTCGACGTCGTCGAAGGCACGTACAACATGCGCGCGCCGGCCCCGGTGCGCTGGTTGCTGCTGAACTTCAACTACAACCTGACGCATCATCGCCGCCCGGCGCTGCGCTGGCAGGACATGCACGCGGCGTCGGACCTGCGCGAGACGCGGCCGCTGTGGTACGGCTGGCTCACGATCTTCGCGCCGCCGCGCCGGCTGCCCGACGATCTCGCGCAACTCGACAAGACCTATTTCTGATGGACGCTTCCGCCCGCAGTCCCGCCGACGCTTGGCGTGCATTCGCACGCGCCGCGCAGCCGGACGTCGATCGCTGGCAGGCCGGCTTCGACGCGCCGGGCGACGTGCAGGCGCAGCGGTTGATGGCGCTGCTCGCCGCCAACCGCGACACGGCGTTTGGCCGCCGCTTCGGCTTCGACCGGATCGACAGCCCCGCACAGTTCCGCGAGCGCGTGCCCGTGCACGCGGCCGCCGATTTCCTGCCGTGGCTCGAGCGCGTGTCGAACGAGACGGAACCGGTGCTGACCGCCGAACGCCCGCTGTTCCTCGAACGTACGAGCGGCAGCACGGCGCGCCGGAAGCTGATTCCGTACACGCCCGCGTTCCTGCGCGAACTGCAGGCCGCGATGATCGTGTGGCTGGCCGACATGCATCGCGCCTGTCCGGCACTCGGCGAAGGGCATGCGTACTGGTCGATGTCGCCGCCGCTGCAGGCGCCCGGCGTTGCGCCGAGCGGAATTCCGGTCGGCTCGGCGAGCGATCTCGATTATCTGGGAGACAGCAGCGCCGCCGCACTTGTGCCGACGCTGCTCGTGCCGCCGCTGACCGGCGACGCGTCGACGTGGCGGCGCGAGACCCTGCGCGCGCTCGTCGCCGATGCATCGCTCGCGTTTATCAGCGTGTGGAGCCCGACGTTCCTGACGAGCGTGCTGCGTCCGCTGTTCGATCGCAACGATGCCGATGGCGTGCGCGATCTCGCATGGGTCGAAGCGTCGCTGCCGGCCGATCGTCGCACTGCGTTGCGTCGTGCGAGCGCGAACGGCGACTGCCATGCACTGTGGCCGCGCCTGGCGGCCGTGAGCTGCTGGCTGGACGGCCCGAGCCGGTATTACGCCGACGCGTTGCGCGTGCGGTTCCCGGATGTGCAATGGCTGCCGAAGGGGCTGTTCGCGACCGAAGGCGTTGCCAGCATTCCCTTCGGCGCGGGCGACGGCTGCCCGCTCGCGATCGGCAGCCACTACCTCGAATTCGTGCGCGACGACGGCAGCGTGTGCGATGTCGACGCGCTGCAACCGGGTGACGACGCACAGGTGTTGCTGACCACCGGCGGCGGGCTGTATCGCTATGCGCTCGGCGATCGCGTGCGCGTGGTCGGCATGACCGGACGCACGCCGCGCATTGCGTTCGTCGGCCGTGCGGCGGCGAGCGTCGATCTCGTCGGCGAGAAGCTCGACGAACGCATCGTGGCCGATGCGCTGAATCCTGCGCTCGGGCAACACGGGGAAGTCGGTGCGTGCATCGTGCCGTGCGCGGCGCGAGAAGGGCTGCCGCACTACGTGCTGTGCGTCGCCGGCGACCTCGGCGCAGACGCGGCCGATACGATGCGCGCAGCCGTCGAAACCGGGCTGGCGCAGGCATTTCATTACGCGCACGCACGCCGCCTCGGCCAGCTCGGCCCGCTGCGCATGCGCTGGCTGGGCCGATCGCCGGCGCGGCTCGGCGATTGGCTGCAGCACGCGGCCGAACGGGCCGGCATGCGCGCGGGCGACGTGAAGCCGTGCCTGCTCGTGACGCGGCTGCCGATGGCCGAGGCGCTGCTTGCGATGACGGATGAGTGATGCCATGAACGACATGAACGAACCACGCGGATGCGGGCACGAGTGCTCGTCGCGCGATGCGGCGCACGCGCATGCATCCGCACCGCAGATCGACGGCCTGCACGAGCAATGGTTCGTTGCGTGCACCGAACGCGAACTCCCGCGCGACAAGCCGCTCGGCGTGCGCATTCTCGACACCGGCATCGTGCTGTTTCGCCAGCGCGATGGCCGGATTGCCGCGCTGGTCGACCAGTGCGTGCATCGCGGTACGCGACTGTCGGCCGGCAAGGTCGACAGCGACACGCTCGTCTGTCCGTATCACGGCTGGCGTTACGACGGCGAGGGGCAGGTCGTTCATGTGCCGAGCATCGACGGCACGCGGCCGACGGGCACGCCCGGCCGCTATCCGTTCCGGCAGCGCATACTGCCCGTACAACTGCTCGACGGGCTCGTGTGGGTGTATCCCGGCACCGGCGATCCGTCCGCGCGCACGATTTTCCGGATGCCGTTCCGCGACGTCGCTGCATGGCAGTCGTACTACATGGTCAACACGTTCGACGGCGACATCGCGATGCTCGCGCAGAACTTCATGGACGTGCCGCACACGGTGTTCGTCCACGACGGGATCTTCCGCAGCAGCCGTGGCCAGGCGATGGAGGCCACGGTCGCGGCGACGCCGGACAGCGTCGCCGTCACTTATCACGACGGCGACGACAAGATCGGCTTCTGCCTCGACTGGCTCACGAATCCCGATCGCGTGCCGCTTGCGCACGTCGACCGCTTCATCGCGCCGAATGTGACGCGGTGCGACTACCTGTGGGGCGAGCGTTCCGGGTTCCTGATCGTCAGCCAGATCACGCCGATCGATGCGCGCCGTTCGCGCGTCTACACGTACATCGCGTATCGCTTCCGGCTGCCGCGCTGGGTGCTGCGCGCGCTGCGGCCGTTGCTGAACCTGTACACGCACCTCGTGATCCAGCAGGACGTGCGGATCATGCGCGCGCACCGGCAAGGGCTCGACAACGCACCGGGCTTCCGGCCGCACAACGTGCGCGCCGACATCGTGCATGTCGCGATCGACCGGCTGCTCGACGCGGTGAAACGCGGCGAACCGCTGCCGGCCGGGCAGTGCGGCGAGAAGGTGATGCGGTTCGAGCTGTAGGCGCGGCGTGCGGCGCTGCGCGGGGACGCGCGTTTAGCGCGTGGGGCCGGTCTGGCCGGACGCGAGCGCGACGCCGTCCGTCAGGTAGCGGTGCACGGCCGGCAGATGCTCGAGCGCGAGCGCCGGATACGCGTGATGCACCTGGTGATAGCCGATGTTGCGCGGATACAGCACGAGCTTGCCGATCCAGCCGAACGTCATCGTGCGCGTCATCTTCCAGATCGATTCCGGCGAGCGTTCGCCCATCTCCACGTGATCGTGTTCGAGCAGCACGCGGTTCGCATTCATGATGCCGCCGATGATCCACGGCAGTCCGTAGTAAGTGAAGAACGGCAGATCCCAGTGCACGACGGCCGCGATCGCGAGCAGATAGCCCGCGCAATGCGGCAGGTCGGCGCGCGCACACGCAATGACTTCGGGGTGACGGCGCAGGTCCTGGCCCGAACGGTCCTGCATGAAGCCGCGTGCGTACCACGGCCGGAACGCGGGCCAGGCGAGCGCGAGCGGCGCCATCAGCGCGCGTAACGGCCACCAGACCGGCAGCAGCGCGCCGCGCAGCATCATCGCGCGCCGCACCCAGCCGCCGCGTGCGGCGAGCCGGTGCAGGTACGGATCCTGGGCGGTGCCGACCGCGCGATGATGGCGCAGGTGGTGATAGCGCATCGCCGCGATGGACGAGCCGATAGTCCAGCCGGCGAGCGCGTCGACGAGCGCGAGCGGCAGCGTCATGCGTCGTACGGGGAGATGGCATGCGTCGTGCAGGATCACGCCGAATGCCTGCAGCCGCCCCGCAATCAGCAACACGGCCGCGACATGGACGATCGGATTCGGCACGAAGCGGATCGCGGCCCAGCACAGCAGGATGCCGAACCAGTCGACGCACGCATAGCGCACGAGCCGCCACGGCCGCGCGCCGGCCACGAACGGCAGCGTGCGGTTCAGTTCGGCGGGTGTCGGCAGCGTGGCGGGCGTGGGCATTCGGCGGTGTCGGGCGCGCCGTCGACGGCGCGTGTGCAGGTTTTGTCGCTGGGCAATATACACCGGTTTCCGGCGCCCGGCGGCCGCGATCAATGCGCGGCGCAGGGCGCGCCGAACCATCGCGCTGCCGCGTGCGCCGCTGCGTCGGCATCCACATCGTCGCGACCGGCCCATGCGACGATCCCGTCGGGACGCACGAGCACCGCGCGCACTCCGAGCCGGTCTTTTGCATCGCTCGCGACGTACGTGATCCGGTCGCGCCAGCGGCTTGCCAGTGCCTGAAGCGGCCGGGCTGCATCGAAATCCAGCAGCACGCCCTTGCCGTGCCGGACGCGCTCGCCGAGCCGTGTGCCGTCGGCCAGTTCGAAATCCGGAGCGCTGCGGCCGACGAGCGGGTGATGGCCGCCGAGATCGTACGCAACGGACACGCCCCACACGCGCTCGGCGAAGTACGTCGCGCCGTCGCGCGTGTCGACGAGATCGCGCATGATCGCTTCGAGCGCGCGCGAACTCGGAGACGGCCGCATCAGCGCGACCTGCGCGCGCGACCAGTCGAGCACCCGTGCGCCTACCGGATGCCGTTCGGCCGTGTAACTGTCGAGCAGCCCGTCCGGCGCGTCGCCGCGGATCGTCGCGGCCAGCTTCCAGCCGAGATTCATCGCGTCGCCGAGCCCGAGATTGAGCCCCTGGCCGCCGAGCGGCGAGTGGATGTGCGCGGCATCGCCCGCGAGCAGCACGCGTCCGTTGCGGTAGGTCGCGGCCTGGTACGCGCGGTCGGTCCACGTGGTGGCGAGCCGGAGGGCCGTCAGCGTGACGCCGGTGCCGGACACGCGGCGCAATACGGCTTGCGCATGCTCGAGCGTGACGGGCCCGCTCCGGTGGAACGCGCCGCCGTCGAACTCGACCAGCGCGATGGTTCCGGGCGGCGTGTATGTGTACATGCCGCCCGTCGTGTAACGACGGCCCGGCAGCAGCGCGCCCGGATCGGCGAATTCGGCTTCGATCGAGTAGCCGGTGAATTCGGGATCGGTGCCGGCGAACGCGAAGTCGCCGGCCTTGCGGACCGTGCTGCGGCCACCGTCGCAGCCGACGAGCCAGCGGGCGCGGAACGTCTCGCCGCCCGCGTGAAGCGTGACCGTGTCGCTCGACTGATCGACGTCCGCGACGGCCAGGCCGCGCCGGATCTCGACGCCCGTTGCTTGAGCACGAGCGGCCAGCGCGGATTCGACGCGCGCCATGTCGGTCGCCATGTGCGTGCCGGCCGGGCCGGGCAGGTGGTACGGCCACTGCGACGCATCGATGTTGTCGTGGAAGAACGGGATGCCGGCGAAATGGCCGCCCGGACGGCGCGATTGCTGCATCCAGTGCGCGGTGTCGTTCGCGCGGGGCGGCAGTGCGATGTCGTCGAGCAGGCCGCGACGGTCGAACGCGTCGATGGTGGGCGCCGACAGGCCGCGCATGCCGAAAGGAAGACGCTTCAGCGGGGAATCCGGATCGTTCGCCTGCTCGACCACCAGCACGGACAGGCCGCCAAGGCGAAGCTCGCATGCGAGGAACAGGCCGACCGGGCCGGCTCCGGCAATCACGACATCATGGGTGACGGGAAGATTCATCGGGTGGCTCGGTGTCAGGCCGGGGCAGGCCGTGGGCGGTCGATAGCGCGATACCTGACCGGCATCGCGCCCCGTTTGGGTTGACAATGGAACGTTGTTCCAATGGCGAGATATTGGAACGTTGTTCCATGTGTGTCAAGCTAGCGCGCATGAAAACCAGCAACCGGACCGAACGGCGCGCGGATGCGCTGTCGAAAGAGCGGATCGTCGAGGCCGCGATCGAGATACTCGACAAGGACGGCGAGCGCGCGCTGACGTTTCGCGCGCTCGCTGCGTACCTGGCGACGGGAAGCGGGGCGATTTACTGGCACGTCGCCGACAAGCACGACCTGCTTGCGGCGGCTGCGGACCAGGTGATCGCGGGCGCGATGGCGGACGTGCCGGGCGCGGACGATGGCGATGCGGCGGAAGCGCTCCGGCGCGTCGCGCTGCGTTTGTTCGACGCGTTCAGCGCGCATCCGTGGGTGGGGGCGCAGTTGTTCCGGGAACCGTGGCAGCATGCGGTGCTGCGCATCCTGGAGCGCGTCGGCGGGCAGCTTCAGGCGCTGGGCGTGCCCGAACCGGAGCAATTCAACGCGGCGTCGGCGCTGATGCACTACCTCTTCGGGCTGGCCGGCCAGTATGCGGCCGGCGCGCGGCTTCATTCGCGCGAGACGGGGCAGGCGGAGATCGTCGCGACCGTGGCGGAGCGGTGGGCGCAACTCGAGCCGGCGCAGTATCCGTTCGTGCGCAAGGTGGCGGCGCAACTGGCCACGCACGACGAGCGCGCGCAGTTCCTGGCCGGCATCGACCTCATTCTGGCGGGGATCGGAACGGCTCGATAAGCCGTCGTACGGCGGGTCGACTCGTCAGGCGAGCAGTTGCAGCGCCTCCGCGAGCGACAGCACCGTCGTGCGCGATTCGAACGCGGTGGCGAACAGATGCTCGTGGACCACCGGGTCCGGGTCGTAACAGCAATCCTTGACCGTATAGAGGCGGAAATCCGCATCGCTTGCGTGGGCGATCGACGAAAACATCACGCCCGTCGACGCGATACCGACCATGATCAGCGAATCGACGCCTTGCGCGACCAGCCTGGCCTGCAGATCGGTGCCGAAGAACACGCTCGCGCGGTGCGCGACGATCAGCGGCTCGTCGGGCTGCTTGCCCAGCTCAGGCGACGGGCCGTCGTTGATGAACAGGCCAAGCCGTTTGATGCCCTGGCCGTTCTTGTTGAGCGGGCTGACTTCCGGGTAGCCGGGGCTGAAGCGGAGATTCGCGAACCAGACGCCGACGCCTGCGGCTCGTGCCGCATCGCAGAGACGGCGCGTATTGGCGAGCAGTTCGGGTGCGACCGACGGGAAGAGGTCGAGGATGTCGGTCTGGTAATGCATGACGACCAGCGCGGTTTTTGATGGCGCGATGGCGGGAATCGGCGCGCAGGCGCCGTCGCTGGCGTTCGTGTGGGCTGTCGTTGCGACTTCTGATGCGTTGTCCGGATGCATGCGTGATGTTCTCCAGTAACCGCTGCGGGGTGTCGGAAAATCGGTCGTTCGCGTACGTCGTCAACCATGGCGCCTTCGCCGGCCGGGTTGGCTCGACATTGGACGAAGGCGAATCTCCGCTAATGCACGAGATCGCAATGAATCTGCAGCCTTTCCGTGGCGTTGCGGTGAATCTGAAACCCTTGCCGTACCAGTGCGGACTGGATCTGCGCCAGGCTGGAATCGCATCGCCGCATGCGATGCCGCTGCCAGAATGGCGGCGTGAATACGCCCAGCGGCAATAACCGCACGCGACGACCCTTCAACCCGAACGAAACGTCGATATGTGTTCCATCGACGTCGTGTCCGTTGCTTCCGAAAATATCGACAAGCTCGTTGCCTCGGGTGGGGTAGAGCAAGCGGAACAGGCCCATTCCCAGTGCGCGAAACCCGCGACGCGCAACACCCAGACCGGATGCTCGCGGCTCGTAGCCTCGCGTCAGGATCAGGTCGATCTCCGCGGGCAACTCGGCCTGGATCGCCTGCAGCTTCCCCAGCACTCGCGCCTCCACGCGCACGTATCGTGCGGGCCAGCGCGGCCGGATCTGCACGCCGGCTTGAACACCACGCGTCAGCGTCAGCAAATTCGAATGCATCGTGAGGATATCCGTGAGTGTGGCGGGCAACAAGCAAGAATTCAATTTCTTAAAATCAGGCTGCTCATGTATTGATTCAAATCGCGAAAATCCTTAACCGTCCACGGGTGGGGCGGTAGTTTTACGCCGTTTTCTCGCAACGTTTTTGGAATCAGGTCTCCGTTTGGGCGAAGTATGACTGACGAGACAATAACGCCCGGATAGTCTTTGAGTCGCTTTTTGAACGCGGGTGTCGTAAGGTCGGGTGTGGGTGGGCTGCTTTTATTGGCCAGCGGCCCTGTTCCTCTGGCATCTGCTCCGTGGCACATCGCGCATCTCGCCAGGAAGATCTTTTTCCCGTTATCACTATCCGCGAAGGTTGGTGATGTTGGGGCAAGCAATGAAATTCCTAACGAGGCGATGAGGATTTTTTTCATTTTTTTGATTTATTGTGAAAGCCGGTGAATGTCTCTTTAGGGGCGATTGCTGCCGAATGACGGGTTTTGTATTGAGTGTGCCGATCGTCACCTGCCGCAGTCGCGCCGGGTGGCGCACGCCCGGCTTCGCCCCCTCAAAAAATCGACCTTCCCGTATAAGTCGTCAACCACTCCAGCGCCAGTGTCCCCGCCAGCGAGTTCCCGTTCGCATCGAGCCCCGGCGCCCACACGCACACGGCCATATCCCCCGGCAGCACCGCAACAATCCCGCCGCCCACGCCGCTCTTCGCCGGCAGCCCGACGCGATACACGAAATCCCCGGCTGCATCGTAGGTGCCGCAGGTCAGCATCAGCGCCGACAGCCGCTTCGCCGAACTCGAATCGACGATCCGCTCGCCGGTCGCCGGTGCGACGCCGCCGTTCGCGAGGAACAGCGCGGCGCTCGCGAGCTCGACGCAATTCATCGTGATCGCGCACTGCCGGCAATACGCATCGATCACCGTGTCGGGCGGCATCTGCATGTTGCCGAAGCTCGCCATGAAGTGCGCCATCGCGCGGTTGCGCTCCGCATGCTGCAGCTCCGACTGCGCGACGCGCGAATCGTAGTCGATGTCGTTCGTGCCGATCATCCGCCGCACGAATTCGACCAGCGCCGTCTCGGCCTTGACGAAGCGGCGGCACAGCACGTCGGTGACGACCAGCGCGCCTGCGTTGATGAACGGATTGCGCGGCTTGCCGCGCTCGCTTTCGAGCTGGACCAGCGAATTGAACGCGTTGCCGGACGGTTCGCGACCGACCCGTTCCCACAGTTCGTCGCCCAGCAGCTGGAATGCGAGCGTGCACGCGAACAGCTTCGAGATACTCTGGATCGAGAAGCGCTCGTGTGCATCGCCGACCGTGTAAACGTTACCGTCGAGCGTCACGACGGCCATCCCGAACTTGTCGGCGGGCACTTTCGCGAGTTCGGGAATGTAGTCGGCAACCCGTCCCTGGCCTATCCAGGGGGCGAGTTCGGTGTGGATGCGTTCGAGGATCGTCTGGTAATTCATCACGTCAGGCGGGTAGGTGAGCGGCCCGGATTCCGGCGAGCCCGTATGGAACCGTCCCGGCGCCGATTCGTCAAGCATGGCCAGCATCGAACCCTGATTTTCAAGACCGTCAAACGGGCAGGCGGCGGTCGCAGTATCATGCGGTACGTTTCGGCCGATGGCCGGCGTCCGGCACCTGCCGGCGTCGCCGCGGCCCCCTCGATGATCCGACCGCTGCCCATGTCTTTCCGCATCCTGCTCGTCGAAGACGACACCCGCCTGTCCACGCTGATCGCCGGCTACCTGCGCAAGAACGACTATGAAGTCGACACTGTGCTGCATGGCGACGCCGCGGTGCCGGCGATCCTGTCCATTCGTCCCGATCTCGTCATCCTCGACGTGAACCTGCCGGGCAAGGACGGTTTCGAAATCTGCCGCGAGGCGCGCAAGCAGTACGACGGCGTGATCATCATGGTGACGGCGCGCGACGAGCCGTTCGACGAACTGCTTGGCCTCGAATTCGGCGCGGACGACTACGTGCACAAGCCGGTCGAGCCGCGCATCCTGCTCGCGCGGATCAAGGCCCAGCTGCGCCGCGCGCCCGCACGCGTGACCGAGAGCACCGCGCCGCAGCCCGAGCGCTACGCGTTCGGCAAGTTCTCGATCGACCGTACCGACCGTACCGTCGTGCTGCCCGACGGCAGCACGCCCGACCTGACGTCGGCCGAATTCGACCTGCTGTGGGCGCTCGTATGCCATGCGGGCGAGGTCGTCAGTCGCGACGACCTGATGCTGCAGCTGCGCGGCGTCGAATTCGACGGCCTCGACCGCACGATCGACGGACGCATCTCGAAGCTGCGCCGCAAGCTGCGCGACGACGCAAGCAACCCGCAGCGGATCAAGACGATCCGCAGCAAGGGTTATCAATTCAGCAAGCACGCGTGGGAATGACGCCGCCTGCGCGCGACGCCGTCACGTTCCGCGCGGGCATTCCACCCGCCGGCCGGGAGCCGCGATGATCCGACGAACCCGTTCGCACCCCGATGCGCCGCCGTTGCCGACGCTGCGCTACGTCAAGTGGCGCTGGCTGCATTTCCGCCGCGCGTGGACCGACACGCGCGCCGACCGCATTCCGAGCTGGTCGCGCCTGTACGTGCGCACCTACCTGCATCTGCTCGGCCTCGTGTTGCTGACCGCGCTCGTGCCGGCGCTCGCGCTATGCGTCGAATTGTCGCCGCAGGTCGTGTGGCATGCATTCGATTCGCTGCCGGGCGATATCTGGATCGTGCTCGCGTTCGTGTTCGCCGCGCCCGCACTCGCCGCGTACCGGTGGATGCGGCCGGTCTGGTCGGATCTCGTGATGGTGCGTGAACGCGCGATCGACTTCACGGGCGGGCGCTTCAACACGCGCGCCCGCGAATCGCACAGCGTGATCATCGGGCCGCTCGCCCGCACGCTGAACGCGCTCGCGATGCGCATGGAGCGGCTGATCGCCGCGCAGCGCGATCTGACGAACGGCATTTCGCACGAACTGCGCACACCGCTCGCGCGTGTGCGCTTCGCGCTCGAAATGCTGCGCGAACCGGGTTCCGCGGCCGAGTACCAGGGCGCGCTCGAGAGCATCGCGCAGGACGTGACCGAGCTCGAAGAGTTGATCGACATGAGCCTCACGTATGCGCGGCTCGAATACAGCTCGCTGCAGTCGAACCTCGAGATGACCGCGCCCGTCGCGTGGTTCGAGCACCAGGTGAACGACGCGCAATTGCTGTATCCGGAGCGTGCGATCGAGGCGCGCATCGCGATCGCATCGGATCTGCGCGTGAAGATGGACCGCCGGCTGATGTCGTACGCGATGCGCAATCTGCTGCGCAACGCGAGCAAGTACGCGAAATCGCAGATCGTCGTCGGCATCTCGCTCGTGCACGGCAACATCGGGATCTTCGTCGAGGACGACGGCCCCGGCGTGCCCGAGAGCGAGCGCGAACGGATCTTCGACGCGTTCGTGCGCCTCGACCGCCGCACCGGCGGCTACGGGCTCGGCCTGTCGATCACGCGGCAGGTGCTCCATGCGCACAATGGCCGGATCGCGGTCGTCGATCCGGTCGCACTCGGCGGCGCGCGGTTCGAGATCAGCTGGCCGGTCTAGCGAGACGCCGCGCGAGGTCCCGCCCTCGGCCGCCACGATGGCGACGCGCGCCGGTTGCGTGCGCGTTGCCGGCATTCCCCGCCGTCCTTCCCCGTCGCCTCTCCGTATTGCAATCGCATGAAGATTCGTTTGCAGCGCATACGCGCCGTGCATTACGATTGCAATTGCAACTACTTGGGCCGGCGGTCTGCAGCAGCGCAAGCAGGCGGCCTGCGACGCAGTAGCGAAGCCGGGGCGGCCCTGCCTGCCGCCCTTCGTTCATGCATTCCTGTCCGGGTCACGCCTCATGCGGCTACTGAATATCGTGTCTTCTCCCCGTGGCGCCAGGTCGGCGTCGATCGCGGTTGCGAATGCGTTCGTCGACGCGTACTGCAACGCGGAGGCGTCGGTCGACGTCGATACGCTGAATGTCTGGGAAGAGGACCTGCCGGACTTCGACGGCGACGCGATCGGCGCAAAGTACAAAGGCGTCGCGAACGAACCGATGAATGCCGCCGAGCAGTCGGTCTGGCTGCGGATCCAGTCGCTCGTGAAGCGGTTTCAGCAGGCGGACCGGATCGTCGTCGGCGTGCCGATGTGGAATTTCGGGTATCCGTACAAGCTCAAGCAACTGATCGATCTCGTCAGCCAGCGGAACATGCTGTTCACGTTCGATGGCGCCGCCTACGGCCCGCTGCTGACGATTCCGCGCGCGCTGGTTGTCCATGTGCGCGGGCAGAGCGGGGAAACCGGGGCGGGACGTCTCGACACCCCCGGGTTCGGGCATCAGGCCGATTACATCGAATTCTGGCTGAAGTTCATCGGCGTGAACGAGGTCAGGAGCCTGACCGTCGAACACACGTGGAATGCGAAGGCGCACGACAGCATCGAACGGGCGCAAGCGCGGGCGATCGCGATGGCTGCGGATTTCTGATCGGGGAGTACGGCGGCGCGACGGCGGCGCGGATGCCGCCGAAGCGGCATCCGCGCATGCTCAGTAGGTGCGGCCGAGCTGCAGGTAGAAGTTGCGGCGGCCGCCCGGCGCGAGCGCCACGCCGATATAGACGGGCCCGAACGCGGTCGACAGGCTCGTGAAGAACGTATAGCTCTGCTTGAGCGCGCCGCCGCCGATCTGCTGCCCGCTCGACCACACGTTGCCGACTTCCGCGCTGGCGCCCACCGACAGCGCCTTGATCGGCGACGCGTTGAACGTCATCAGCTGGTTCATGTAGGTGATCTGACCGTACGCGAGCTCGTTGCCGTTCAGCTGGTCGGCCGCATACGCGGACAGATGCTGGAAGCCGCCGAGCGTGAAGTTGAACGCGTTGATCAGGTTGGTGCCGCCGATGCTCTTGCCGCCTTCGATCGTCGCGCTGATGCTGTGCCGGCCGAACTGCTGCGCAACCATCGCCTTGCCGTAGATCTCGGTGTAAGGCGCGTTGTTGATCCCGTCGTCGAATTCCTGTGCCGAGCCGCCGTTGCGCGACACCAGCGAGCGCTCGACACGCAATTCGCCGAAGTAGCCCTTGCGCGGGAACATCGGATCGTCGAGCTGGTCGATGACGAGCCGCGCGCGCGCGGTCAGCGCCTGGGACGTGAAGCTCGGCCACAGCAGGTTCTGGCCGCTGCCGTCGTCGAACGGCAGGTTGTAGGTCGGCGAGCCGTGCCCGGTCACGTAGCCGATGCCGACCCGGAAATCGCCGAGCCGAGCGATCGGCAGGCCGAAGTCGATCCCGGCGCGCGCCGTCTGCATCAGGTACTGCGTGATCTTCACGTTACCGGTGTCGTCGTACAGGTTCGCGTAGCGGCGCTGGTATTCCGCGTACGGCGACAGGTAGACGCCGTAGGCCATCGACAGCGGCTGGCGGAATTCGACGCGCGCCGACTGCAGGTCGCTGCCGATCGTCGTGTCCGCGCGGAACTCGAGCCCCGATTCGGTGAGCCACGGCCGCCGGTAGCCGACGTGCAGGCGGAAGCCGCCCTCGTCGGTCGAACTGCTCGACATGCCGAGCCCGAACAGCAGGAAATTCGGCCCCCAGTACTTCTCGCGCGCGTTGATCTCGAGCACGTTGTCGTCGCCGTGGCTCACGATCTGCTGCGTGACGCTCTCGAAATTGCCGCCCGTCGTGAGTCCGAGCAGATCCTGGCTGACGGTCTGCGGATCGTAGGTGTCGCCGGGCTTCACGTGCAGCGCGTTGCTGACGACCCGCTTCGGCACGCCGCCGCTGGTCTTGATGTCGATGCGCGTGATCCGGATCGGCGGTGGCAGCGGCTGCGCGTGCGCGGACCGGTAGGCCGCGTACTGTTCAGGCGTGAGCGCGAAACGGCGCAGCTTCGGCAGCGCCGCGGTCGCCGCGGCCGCGCCGGCGGCGATCGCCTGCTTCGCGTTCTGGAAATCGGTGAACGCGAGCGAGCCGAGGTCCGGCGTGAGCAGCACATCCTGCGCGTCGAGCTGCTTGCGCTGCGCGGTCACGTTCTGGCGGATCAGGATGCCGACCATCTGCTGCATCACGTCGGCGGGCGACGCGAGCGCATCGAGCGGGCGCAGTTGCGAGCCGATGTCGACGGCGATCACGACGTTCGCGCCCATCTGCCGCGCGGTGTCGACGGGCAGGTTGCTGACGAGCCCGCCGTCCACGAGCGCGCGCCCGTTGATCTCGGCCGGCGCGAACAGGCCCGGCATCGCCATGCTCGCGCGGATCGCGAGCGGCAGCGAGCCGTGGTCGAGCACGACCATCTGGCCCGTTTGCAGGTCGGTCGCGACCGCGCGGTACGGGATCGGCAGGCGGTCGAACGGCTGGTTGGTCGGCACGGCGGCCGTCCAGTTCGCCAGCAGCGCCTGCAGCCGGTTGCCCTGCACGAGGCCGACCGGCGCCTTCACGCCTTTCTTGCCGAAGCCGAGCGTCAGCCCGTTGATGTACAGGCGTTCGTCTTCCCGGCTGCTTTGCGGCAGGTCCGCGCGGTCCGTCACGTCGAACGCGATATCCGCGAGGTTGACCTCCGACAGCCGTTTCTGCATCTCGTCGGCCGCCATCCCGCTCGCGTACAGGCCGCCGACCACCGCGCCCATGCTGGTGCCCGCGACGCAGTCGATCGGGATCCGGTTGTCTTCCAGGACCTTCAGGACACCGAGGTGTGCGTAACCGCGCGCGCCGCCGCCGGACAGCACGAGGCCGATCGACGGGCGGCCGGCCGGGCCGCCGTCGGCCGTGCAGTCATGCGCAGGCGCGGCGGGGGCGGCAGGCGTGGCCGCGGGCGCGCCGGCGGCAGCGGTCACGGCCTGGGCGGCGGATTCGGCGGCCGGCAGCGGCTGCGCGGCGACCGTGCAGCACCAGAAGGCGACGAGCGTCGTGCAGAGCGGGCGCACCCGCGCCCAGCGGAAGGAAACGGTCGCTGTCATGGTGGAAATACCTGGCGTGATCGGGCGTCTGAGGCCTGCCGGGAGCAGGCAAGACCGAGAGATTACCGTGTTTTACAGGCGCAATGCGAGAGGCCGTTGCGTAGCCCGAAGCATCCGGCACGGTATTTTCGGCAATTTCGTCGCGAAAAAATCATCGGAATTATCTAAAGTATCGGAACGATTTGCCGCTAAGCTTGTGATGGGGCGGCATGGCCGCGCCGCGAAAATCCGGCGTGGCCGTCCCGGCCTGTTCGTTCTCAAAGGTTTGATATGTCGACACCGCTGTTCGGAAAGTTGTTTGCGCAACCCGTTGCGATCGACCCTGGAACGGCGAGTACGCGGATTTATACGCACGAACGCGGCGTGGTGCTGAACCAGCCGTCGGTCGTCTGCTTCCGCAAGGCCGGCGCGACCGATGCGCGGCCGACGCTCGAGGCCGTCGGCGAGCTCGCGAAGGCGCTGCTCGGCCGCGAACCGGCACATCTCGAAGCCGTGCGGCCCATGCGGCACGGCGTGATCGCGGACGCGCACGCGGCCGAGCAGATGATCCGCAGCTTCATCGACATGTCGCGCACGCGCTCGCGCTTCGGACGCCGCGTCGAGGTCACGCTGTGCGTGCCGTCCGATGCGACCGCCGTCGAACGCCGCGCGCTCCGCGAGGCCGCGTTCGCAGCCGGCGTATCGGAGGTCGAACTGATCGAGGAGTCGCTGGCAGCCGGGCTCGGCGCGGGTTTGCCGGTGACCGAGCCGGTCGGCTCGATGGTCATCGACATCGGCGGCGGGACGACCGAAGTCGCGGTCATCGCGCTCGGCGGCATCGTCTACCGCGAGGCGATCCGCGTCGGCGGCAGCCAGTTCGACGCGGCGATCGTCAACCATGTCCGCAACCTGTACGGCGTGCTGCTCGGCGAACAGACGGCCGAGCACGTCAAGCAGGCGATCGGCTCGGCCACCAGCGCGGTGCCGCGCAGGTCGACGCGCGCGGTCGGCCGCGGCATCGGCGACGGGCTGCCGCGCTCGGTGGAACTGTCCAACCACGACGTGGCGGATGCGCTGGCCGCGCCGCTCAAGCAGGTGATCGGCGCGGTGAAGTCGGTGCTCGAGAACGCGCCGGCCGAACTCGTGACCGACATCGCGCATCGCGGCGTGGTGCTGACGGGCGGCGGCGCGCTGCTCGCCGATCTTGAGCGCCTGCTGTACGACGAGACGGGGCTGGTCGCGCGGGTCGCCGACGAGCCGTCCACCTGCGCGGTGCGCGGCGCCGGCGAGGCGATGGGGCGGCTCGCGATGTGCCCGGTCGACTGATTCGGGCACGTACCGGGCCGTGCATCGCGGCGCGGCCATTCACATTCTTTCGATCCCCGTTGCGCTCCAAATTGCCTGCCCGTGTCGCCGCGGGCACGCTGCTCCGGTCGACTGGCCGCAAGGCCGGCGCCGTCCGGCATCGGTTAGTCGCGTGGACACCCGAACGCGCACCGTGCTAGCGTTACGCGCCCGTACGAGGCCGGGCAAGCCGATGCGCCCGACGACCTGAGAGATGACATCCTTGAAAAACCACGCCAAACGGGGCTTGTTTGCCCGAACGGGCCGCCTGCTGGCCGCCGTTGCCTGCCTCTGGATCGTTGCAGCCGTTGCGCTCGTCGCGTACGGGATGCGGATGCCGAACGAGCCGGCCGACGTTGCCGTGATCTTCGGCAACGCGCTGGACGACACCGGCGCACCGAAGCCCGTGCTCGCCGCCCGGCTCGATGTCGGCGTGCGCTGCTACCGCACGGGGCAGTGCCCGGCGTTCCTCGTCAGCGGCGCGATCGACGGCCCGGGGTTGAACGAGGCGACGGCCATGCGCGACTATCTCGTGGCGCGCGGCGTGCCGGCCGAGCGGATCGCCGTCGACGACCAGGGCGACAACACGCTCGCGACCGCGCAGCACACGCTCGCCTATCTGCAGGCACACGGCCTGTCGCGCGTGCTGATCGTCAGCCAGTATTACCACCTCGCGCGGGCACGCCTTGCATTCGAACGCGTCGGCATCGCGCGGGCGAGCATCTCCGCCGCCTATCCGCGCCGCTTCCAGTGGCGCGATGTCTATTCGAGCTGGCGCGAAGTGCCGGCCTATGCGGTGTATGCGGTCCGTCTGTGGATGAATCCCGATGCGCGGCCCGTTTCGTTCCGGCCGATGCTGTATTTGATGAGCCTGTTTTCGTAATGCGGTGCGCCGGGGGCGAACGCCCCCGGGGTGCGCGGATTGCTTCCTCCTGCCGGTGTCCTGCCGTCCGGCGCAGCCTGCCCGAATGTCATCGGCGCAGTCCAAACGACAACGTTTCGCATTTTCGATCCGATGCGAAGCGAAAATGGAAGCAATTTCCCGGATTGTTCAAGAATTCGAACTCGTTCGGCTATTAAGCAGGCGCTGATTATTCGTATTGACGATTCGCGGCAGTAAATGCCCGTGCCGCAGGGGCCATATACGTTGAATCGAAATCGTATATCGGCGTTTTCACGGATGCGGCGTGTTCGATATTTTTGCCAAAAATCAAAATAAGCAGGCGAAAAACATGCGGCATGCCGTTTTCAAGAATTCCGTGTCGGGTAAAAAATACATACCCGTCGGCCCTTGATCCGATGAGTGAATATCGACTGGAAAACGGTTTGAGTTTGATATAGCCTTGTCTGATAAAAGCGGAACGGTAATCAAATCAACCAGAAAGTCGCTGCAGAAGAACAGGGGCCGCCATCATGTCACTTGACTAGCCTTGCGTCTGAAATCCCGATTCCGGGGTGATTAAGAGTTCATTCATGAATTAACCGACGTCGCACTGCGACCGCCGGGGCGGATGCTTTTGTCCGTGATTTTCTGCTGCGTGCCGTGCGTGGCGGTCGCAATGCCAATACCAAAGCCGAAACCAAAAACGAGGGAAAGCATGAACCTTGCGCGTTCGAAAAAAGCCGGTGAGCCGTTTCCGAGACTGCTGTTGCCCACGGGCGTTTTCCTGGCGCTGTCCGGCGCGGGTATCGTGCCTGCTCAAGCGACCTGCAGCACGGCAGGCACGACGGTGACCTGCTCCGGGATCGCGAACCCGTTGCAGCCGAGCTATGCGAACAGCGCGAACAACATCAACGCCACCGTCAATCCCGGTGCGAGCGTTGGCGTGTTGCTCGGCGTGGGCGGCACCGCGATGTCGCTGACCGGCAACAATGTCCAGCTGACCAACAACGGCACGATCGACCCGTCAGCGCTCGGCACCGGGCTCGGCGTGCTGTCGAGCGGCACGGTCGTCGGCAATGCATCGGCGAGCGCGAACACCACCGTCGTCAACAACGGCACGATGAACGGCTCGACCGGCGTGGCGATCAGCGGCGTGACGGGCATGGCGCTGTCGGTCCAGAACGGCACGGGCGGCACGTCGAACATCACGAACACCGGTTCGATCGGCTCGAACCCGCTGGTCGGCGCGACCCTCGTCGGCGCGGATGCGCCCGTGGTGGCCGCATACGGCGGCGGCCAGGTCAACATGTCGAACAGCGGGACGATCACCGGCCGCGTGTCGTTCGGCTCGAACGGCACGCCCGGGCAGGGCAATACGTTGACCAACTCGGGCACGATCAACGGCAGCGTGTCGATGGGCGCGAACAGCAACAACACGTTCAACGCCGTGACGGGCTCGTCGGTCAACGCGGCGGGCGGCACCGGCGGCGCGTTCAACATCACGGTCGGCCCGGTCACGATCGGCGTCGCGGCGACGGGCGTCGTGGATGGCGGCGCGGGCGGCGACAACACCCTCAACCTGAAGCAGGGCGGCACCGCGAACGGCACGATCGCGGCCAACAATTACATCAACTTCAATCACCTGAACGTCCAGAACGGCAACTGGACGATCAACGGCGCGTCGACCGCGCAGGACGCGACGCTGAGCGGTGGCGTGGCGATCATCAACAACAACGGGTCGCTCGGCACGGGCAACGTCACGGGCAACGGCGGCGCGCTGCAGGCGGGCACGGCGGGGCTCAACGTTTCCAACAGCGTGACGCTGGGCGTGGGTGGGCTGACGGTGCAGGGCGCAACCGGGCTCGCGCTGTCGGGCACGGTGTCGGGTGGCGGCGCGCTGACGAAGAACGATGGCGGCACGCTGACGCTGACCGGCGCGAACACGTATACGGGCGGCACGAACCTGAACGCCGGCGGCGTGGTGGTCGGCAACAATGCGGCGCTCGGCAGTGGTGCGCTGAATGTCAACGCGTCGGCGTCGCTCGACACGAGCACGAACGTGACGCTCAACAATGCGGTCAATCTCGCCACCGGTACGGCGCTGACGATCGGCGGCAGCAACAATCTCGGGCTGACCGGCGCGATCACCGGAAACGGCGGCCTCGTGAAGAACGGCGCCGCGACCACGACGCTGAGCGGCGCGAACACATATACCGGCGATACGACCATCAACGGCGGCACGCTTGCGCTGAGCGGCGCCGGCAGTCTGGCGTCGACCGGCACGGTCAATCTGGCCGCTGCAGGCGCGGCGCTCGACGTGAGCGGAGCCTCGGGCGCGCGGACGATCGGCTCGCTGGCGGGGGCGGCCGGTACGAGCGTGAACCTCGGCGGCAATTCGCTGACCCTCAACGGCAGCGGCAATGCAACCTATGCCGGCACGATCGGCGGGGCTGGCGGCGTGACGCTGTCGGGCAGCGGCACGCAGGCGCTGACGGGCACGAACACGTACTCGGGCGGCACCAACCTGAACGGCGGCAACGTCGTCGTCGGCAGCAATGCGGCGCTCGGCACCGGCGCGGTGAACGTGAACGGTTCGTCGTCGCTCGATGCGACCACCAGCGTGTCGCTCGCGAACGGCGTCAACATCGCGACCGGGACCACGTTGACGCTCGGCGGCAGCACCGGTCTCGGCCTGAGCGGCCAGATCTCCGGCGGCGGCGGTCTCGTGAAGAACGGCGCGGCGGCGGTCACGCTGTCCGGCGCGAACAACTACACGGGCGGTACGACGCTGAATGCCGGCGGCCTGGTGCTCGGCAACGCGTCGGCGCTCGGCACCGGCGCGCTGACCGTCGGCGGCGCGGCGACGCTCGACACGAACGCGAACCTGACGGTCGGCAATGCGATCACTCTCGGCACGGGCGCCGCGCTGACGCTGGGCGGCAGCAACAGCCTCGGGTTGAGCGGCGCGATTTCCGGCGCGGGCAGCCTCGTGAAGAATGGCGCGGCGACCACGACGCTGACGGGTGCGAACACGTACACGGGCGGCACGACGATCAATGCCGGCACGCTGGCGATCGGTGCGGGCGGTAGCCTGTCGTCCACGGGCACGGTGAACCTGGTCAATCCGGGTGCCACGCTCGACATCAGCGCCGGCGGTGCGCAGTCGATCGGCGCGCTGTCGGGCGCCGCCGGCACGAGCGTGAGTCTCGGCGCCGGCGCACTGACGCTGGGCGGCACCGCCAGCGGCACGTTCAGCGGGACGATCGGCGGCACGGGCAGCCTGACGCTGGCGGGCACCGGTACGCAGACGCTGAACGGCGCAAACGCCTATACCGGCGGCACGAACCTGAACAGCGGCAGCCTTGTGCTCGGCAACAACGGGGCGCTCGGTAGCGGCGCACTGAACGTCGGCGGCGCGGCGACACTCGATACGAATACGAGCCTGTCGGTCGGCAACGCGGTCAACCTCGGCACGGGCGCTGCACTGACGCTGGGCGGCAGCAACAACCTCGCGCTGGGCGGCGCGATTTCCGGCGCGGGCAGTCTCGTGAAGAACGGCGCGGCGACCACGACGCTGACCGGCACGAATACCTACACGGGCGGCACGACGATCAACGCCGGCACGCTGGCGGTGGGCGCGGGCGGCAGCCTCGCCTCGACCGGCGCGATGAACCTCGCGGGTGCCGGCGCGACACTGGACCTGAGCGCGGCGACGGGCGGGCAAACACTCGGCGCCCTGTCGGGTGTCACGGGAACGAACATCAATCTGGGCGGCAACGCACTGACGCTGGGCGGCACCGCCAGCGGCACCTTCAGCGGCGCGATCGGCGGCACCGGCAGCCTGACGCTCGCCGGCACCGGCACGCAGACGCTGAACGGCGCGAGCACCTATACGGGCGGCACGAACCTCAACAGCGGCGGCCTCGTGCTCGGCAACAACGGGGCGCTCGGTAGCGGCGCACTGAACGTCGGCGGTTCGGCGACGCTCGATACGAATACGAGCCTGACGGTCGGCAACGCGGTGACGGTCGGCACGGGCGCAACGCTGACGCTGGGCGGCAGCAACGCGCTCGGGCTGGGGGGGGCGATTTCCGGCGCGGGTGCGCTCGTGAAGAACGGTGCGGCGACGACCACCTTAACCGGCGCGAACACTTACACGGGCGGCACGACGATCAACGCCGGCACGCTGGCGGTGGGCGCGGGCGGCAGCCTCGCCTCGACCGGCGCGATGAATCTCGCGGGTGCCGGCGCGACACTCGATCTGAGCGCTGCGACCGGCGCGCAAACGCTCGGCGCGCTGTCCGGGGTGGCCGGCACGAACGTGAGTCTCGGCGGCAACGCGCTGACGCTCGGCGGCACGGCCAGCGGCACGTTCAGCGGCGCGATCGGCGGCACGGGCAGCCTGACGCTGTCGGGCACCGGTACGCAGACGTTGTCCGGCGCGAACACCTATACGGGCGGCACGACGATCGGCGGCGGCAGCACGCTGGCGCTGGGCGCGGGCGGCAGTCTTGCGTCGACCGGCACGGTGAATCTGGCGGCCGCCGGTGCGACGTTCAACCTGGGCGGGGCATCGGGCGCGCAGACGATCGGCGCACTGACCGGCGCGGCCGGCACCAACGTGAATCTGGGCGGCAACGGGCTGACGCTGAGCGCCGCCGGCAACCACGCGTTCGGCGGGGTGATCGGCGGCACCGGTGGTCTGACGGTGGCTGGCGCGGGCACGCAAACGCTGACGGGCGCGAACACGTACACCGGCGGCACGACGATCGGCGGCGGCAGCACGCTTGCGCTCGGCGCGGGCGGCAGCCTCGCGGCGACGGGTGCCGTGAACCTCGCGAGCGCCGGTGCGACGTTCAACCTGAGCGGGGCCTCGGGCGCGCAGACGATCGGTGCGCTGACCGGCGCGACCGGCACGAACGTGATCCTCGGCGCGAACGGGCTGATGCTGAACGGCAGCGGCAACAACACGTTCGGCGGTGCGATTGGCGGGACGGCCGGGGTGACGTTTGCCGGCACGGGCACGCAAACGCTGACGGGTGCGAACACCTACACCGGCGGCACGACGATCGACGGCGGCAGCACGCTCGCGCTGGGTGCAGGCGGCAGCCTCGCATCGGGCAGCGCGGTGAATCTCGCGGGCACGGGTGCGACGTTCGACGTGAGTGGCGCAACGGGCGCGCAAACGCTCGGCGCGTTGACCGGCGCGGCCGGCACGAACGTGAGCCTGGGGGCGAACACGCTGACGCTGAACGGCAGCGGCAACAACACGTTCGGCGGCGCGATTGGCGGCACGGGCGGCGTGACGCTCGCGGGCACCGGCACGCAGACGCTGACGGGCGCGAATACGTACACGGGCGGCACGACGATCAACGGAGGCAGCACGCTCGCACTCGTTGCAGGTGGCAGCCTCGCATCGACGGGCGCGGTGAATCTCGCGGGCGCGGCTGCGACGTTCGACGTGAGCGGCGCGACGGGCGCGCAGACGGTCGGCGCGCTCACCGGTGTGGCCGGGTCCGTCGTGAGCCTCGGCGCGAATGCGTTGACGCTGAACGGTAGCGGCAACAACACGTTCGGCGGCACGATCGGCGGGACGGGCAATGTGACGTTCGCCGGTACCGGCACGCAGACGCTGACGGGTGCGAACACGTATACTGGCGGCACGACGATCGACAGCGGCAGCACGCTTGCGCTCGGCGCGGGCGGCAGTCTCGCGTCGGGCAGTGCGGTGAATCTCGCGGGCACGGGTGCGACGTTCGACGTGAGTGGCGCAACGGGCGCGCAAACGCTCGGCGCGTTGACCGGCGCGGCCGGCACGAACGTGAGCCTGGGGGCGAACACGCTGACGCTGAACGGCAGCGGCAACAACACGTTCGGCGGCGCGATTGGCGGCACGGGCGGGGTGACGCTCGCGGGCACCGGCACGCAGACGCTGACGGGCGCGAATACGTACACGGGCGGCACGACGATCAACGGAGGCAACACGCTCGCACTCGTTGCAGGTGGCAGCCTCGCATCGACGGGCGCGGTGAACCTCGCCGGCACGGGTGCGACGTTCAACCTGAGCGGTGCGACGGGCGCCCAGACGATCGGCTCGCTGGCCGGTGCAGCCGGCACGAACGTGAATCTCGGCAGCAACACGCTGACGCTGAGCAGCAACGGCAACAGCACGTTCGGTGGCGCGATCGGCGGCACGGGTGGCGTGACGCTGGCCGGTACGGGTACGCAGACCCTGACGGGCGCAAACACCTATACGGGCGGCACAACGATCAGCGGCGGTGGCACGCTCGCGCTCGGCGCGGGCGGCAGCCTCGCATCGGCCGGCTCGGTGAATCTGACCGGCGCAGGCGCGACGTTCAACCTGAGCGGTGCGACGGGCGCGCAGACGATCGGTACGCTGACGGGCGCGAGCGGTACGAACGTGACCCTCGGCGCGAATGCGCTGACGTTGAGCGGCAGCGGTGCCGGTGCATTCGGCGGGACGATCGGCGGTACGGGTGCCGTGACGGTTGCGGGTACGGGCACGCAGACGCTGACGGGCGCGAACACGTACACCGGTGGCACGACGATCAACGGCGGCAGCACGCTCGCACTCGGCGCGGGCGGCAGCCTCGCGTCGGGCAGCACGGTGAATCTCGCGGGCACGGGGGCGACGTTTGACGTGAGCGGTGCGACGGGCACGCAGACGATCGGCGCGCTGACCGGCGCGGCCGGCTCGAACGTGAGCCTGGGGGCGAACGCGCTGACGCTGAACGGCAGCGGCAACAACACGTTCGGCGGCGCGATTGGCGGCACGGGCGGCGTGACGCTCGCGGGCACCGGCACGCAGACGCTGACGGGCGCGAATACGTACACGGGCGGCACGACGATTAACGGAGGCAGCACGCTCGCACTCGTTGCAGGTGGCAGTCTCGCGTCGACCGGCGCGGTGAACCTCGCGGGTGCAGGTGCGACGTTCAATCTGAGCGGCGCAACGGGCGCGCAGACGATCGGCACGCTGACCGGCGCGGCCGGCACGAACGTGAACCTCGGCACGAATGCGCTGACGCTGAACGGCAGCGGGGCCGGCACGTTCGGCGGGACCATCGGCGGTGCGGGCGGGGTGACGGTCGCGGGCACCGGCACGCAGACGCTGACGGGCGCGAATACGTACACCGGCGGCACGACGGTCAACGGCGGCAGCACGCTCGCACTCGGCGCGGGCGGTAGCCTCGCGTCGACGGGTGCAGTGAACCTCGCCGGTACGGGTGCGACGTTCGACGTGAGCGGTGCGACCGGCACGCAAACGGTCGGCGCGCTGTCCGGTGCGGCCGGTACGAACGTCAACCTCGGCAGCAACGCGCTGACGCTGAACGGCAACGGCGGCAGCACGTTCGGCGGCACGATCGGCGGTTCCGGCGGCGTGACGGTGGCAAGCGGCACGCAGGTGCTGACCGGCGGCAACACGTACACCGGCGGGACCACGATCGCGACCGGCGGCACGCTGCAGCTCGGCAACGGCGGCACGTCGGGCAGCGTGGCCGGCAATGTCGTCGACAACGGCGCACTGGTCGTCAATCAATCCGGCAACGTGACGATCGCGAGCGTGCTGTCCGGCACCGGCTCGCTGACCCAGGCCGGCACCGGACAACTGACGCTGACGGGCACGAACACGCTGAGCGGCCCGACCACGGTCGGCGCGGGTACGCTCGCCGTCAACGGTTCGCTCGGCCAGTCGACCGTCACCGTGCAGAGCGGCGCGACGCTGACGGGTACCGGCACGGTCGGCGGCCTCGTGGTGCTGGGCGGCGCGACGGCGACTGCCGCGCAGCCGGGCGCGGCGCTGAACGTGGGGGGCAACGTCACGTTCCAGCCGGGTTCGACGTTCCAGGTCGCGGCGACGCCGCAGCAGAGCGGCAGCCTCGCCGCGAGCGGCACGGCGACGCTGAACGGGGGCACCGTGCAAGTGCTCGCGAACCAGAGCAGCTACCAGCCGAGCACGACGTACACGATCCTCACCGCGTCGTCGGGCGTGCAGGGCGCGTTCACCCAGGTGAACGCGAACTACGCGTTCCTGACGCCGACGCTCAGCTACGATCCGGATCACGTGTACCTGCGGCTCGTCGCGAACGGCACGTCGCTGCCCGACGTCGCGACGACGCCGAATCAGCGCTCGGTCGCGACCGCGCTCGGCGGGCTCGGCGCCGGCAACCCGCTGTACGACGCGGTGCTGACGACCGATGCGCCCACCGCGCGCCGCGCCTACGGGCTGCTCGACGGCGAACTGCAGGCGAGCCTGAAGAGCATGCTGCTGCTCGACAGCCGTTACGTGCGTGAAGCGGTGACCGATCGTGTCCGCCAGGGCCTCGCGCCCGGATCGGGCCCGCTCGCGGCGCTGTCGTCGGGCGGCGCCGCGCTGTGCGGCGACAACACGGCCGGCGCGGTCGATCCGACGCTGCCGCCGGAACGCCGGATCGGTTCGCGCGAAGGGTGCTACGGCGGCACGCCGTATCAACCGGTGGTCTGGGGCCAGGCGTTCGGCGGCCGCAGCCGGCTCGCCGGCGACGGCAACGCATCGTCGATCAACCGCAGCATGACGGGCTTCATCGCCGGTGCCGACATGGCGCTCAACGACAAGTGGCGTGCGGGTCTGGCGGCAGGCGTCACGCACAGCTCGCTCGACAACGACCAGAGCTCGTCGGCGGCGGTGAACAGCTACTACCTGTCGCTGTACGGCGGCGCGCAGTACGGCGCGCTCGGCGTGCGCGGCGGCGCGTCGTACACGTGGTACCGGATCAACAGCGACCGGTATCCGGGTTTCGCGGGCTTCTCCGATCATGACTCGGCCGGCTACAACGCGAATTCGGCGCAGGTGTTCGGCGAAGTCGGCTATGCGCTGCCGGTCGGGCCGGTCGCGATCGAACCGTTCGCGGGCCTCGCGTATGTGAACGTGCATACCGACGGCTATACGGAAAACGGCGGCGCGGCGGCACTGCGCGCCGGCGGCGAGACGACCCACGTCGGCTTCTCCACGCTCGGCCTGCGCGCGGCGTCGCAACTCGGCTCGATCGGGAGCGGTACGTTCACCGCGCGCGGGACGGTCGGCTGGCGCCACGCATTCGGCAACGTGCGGCCGTCGTCGTCATTCACGTTCGCGAACGGCGGCACGTCGTTCCAGGTGTCGGGCGTGCCGATTGCGCGCGACAGCGCGGTGCTCGAAGCCGGTATCGACGCGAACATCACGAAGCGCCTGACGCTCGGCCTCACGTACAGCGGCCAGTACGGCAGCGGCGTGCGTGACAACGCGATTCTCGGCAACATCCTGTGGAAGTTCTGAGCTGCACCTGACGTGCCTGTGCGCGACGCCTGGCTGCGACGGTAACGTCGCAGGGCGTCGCGTCTTTTTCGTCGCTGCGCACGTCCCCCGTTCTGGCCTATCCTGTGCGAAATACGCGACGCGCGCCGCGCGTTGCGCCTCGACACAGGAGCATCGATGCCGAATCACGCCGAAGCCGCCACGACGCAGGCGCCGCAAGTCGCGCCTGCTGCCCCGACCGCCGCGTCGGGCCCCGCCTTCATCGCGCCAGAAGCCGATCCGCAGATCCTCGCGCGCAACAACCAGTACGTGCTGAAATCCGGCGATGCGTTCGTGGTCAGCGACGCGCTCGGCGACATCGGCGGTCATGACGACGGCCTGTTCGTCGACGACATGCGCGTGCTGTCGAAGTGGCGCCTGACGTTCGGCGGCCGTGCGCCGTCCCTGCTGTCGGGCGCGACGAGCGCCGACAACGCGTCGTTCACCGCACACCTGACGAACCGTCCGCTGCCGCCGCTCGGCGGCCACGAGACGCCCGAGGGCGTGATCCATATCGAGCGGATGCGCGTGCTCGCGGGCGACGTGCTGTACGAAGCGCTGACGCTGACGAACTACGGGGCGAGCGAAGCCGAGGTGCCGCTGTCGCTGTCGTTCGCGGCCGATTTCAAGGACATGTTCGAGGTGCGCGGCACGCAGCGCCCGACGCGCGGCACGGTCGTTGCTCCGCGCGTCGATGCAGGCGCGGTGCGGCTGCGTTACGACGGCCTCGACAGTGTCGAGCGCAACGTGACCGTGCATTTCTCGCCGGCGCCCGATGCGCTGTCGGCCGATCGTGCCGACTACACGCTGACGATCGCCGCGCAGGCGTGCGTGTCGATCTACCTGACCGTCGACGCGACGCTCGGCCCGGCGCACGGCGAAGGGCCCGGGCCCGGATGCGGCCGCGTCGCGCTGCGCACCGCGCTCGTCGGCGTGCATCGCGAGATGCGTGCGCGGCGCGAGTCGATGGCGCGCGTGAACACCGGCAACCCGCTGTTCGACGCATGGCTCGACCGTTCGCTCGCGGATCTCGGGCTGCTCACGACGCAGCTCGACACGGGGCCATACCCGTATGCGGGCATTCCGTGGTTCTCGACGCCATTCGGCCGCGATGCGGTGATCACGTCGTTGCAGATGCTGTGGCTGCAGCCGTCGCTTGCGCGCGGCGTGCTGCGTTTTCTTGCCGAGCACCAGGCGCGCGAAACCTCCGCATTCCGCGATGCGGAGCCCGGCAAGATCATGCACGAGTTCCGCCGCAGCGAGATGGCCGCGACGGGCGAGGTGCCGTTCGCGCTGTACTACGGCGGCGTCGATACGACTCCGCTGTTCATCGTGCTCGCGGGCGCCTATGTCGAACGCACCGGCGACGATGCGCTGATCGACGAGCTGTGGCCCGCGCTCGAGCGCGCCGCGCAATGGGTGATCGACAAGTGCGACCGCAATCCGTACGGACTGCTCGATTACCAGCGCACGTCGGAGCGCGGCCTTGCGAACCAGGGCTGGAAGGACAGCCACGATTCGGTGTTCCATGCGGACGGCCGTTTCCCCGACGGGCCGATCGCGCTCGTCGAAGTGCAGGCCTATGCGTGCGCGGCGCTCGACGCGATGTCGGTATGTTCGCACCGGCGCGGCCACGCAGCCGACGCGACGCGCTACGCGCTGCGTGCGAAGACGCTGCGCGACCAGGTCGACGCGCTGTTCTGGATGCCGGAAGGCGATTTCTACGGGATCGCGCTCGACGGGCATGGCGACCTGTGCCGCGTGTTCGCGTCGAACGCGGGCCACCTGCTCGCGTTCGGGCTGCCCGACGCCGAACGCGGCGCGGCCGTCGCCGGCGTGCTGGGCTCCGCGCTGTTCCAGACGGGGTGGGGTATCCGCACGCTTGCGGCCGGCCAGCCGCGCTTCAACCCGATGGCCTATCACAACGGCTCGGTGTGGCCGCACGACAATGCGCTCATCGCGCGCGGCCTGGCGCGCTACGGCGACAAGACGGCCGCGGTGAACCTGCTGCGGGCGCTGTTCGAGGCGGCGGTGAGCTTCGAGATGCGTTTGCCGGAACTGTTCTGCGGGTTCCCGCGCCGGCGCGGCGAACCGCCGACCGCTTACCCGGTGGCCTGCCTGCCGCAGGCGTGGGCGGCCGGCGCGCCGTTCATGATGTTGCAGGCGTGTCTCGGCGTGAGCATCGACGCGTCGCGCCACGAGGTGCGCGTCGAGCGTCCGGCGTTGCCGGAAGGCGTCGACTGGCTGCGGATCGATGCGCTGCGCGTTGGCGACGAAACCGTGTCGCTGACGTTCCGCCGCGTCGACGGCCAGGTCGTCGCGGCGGCGGAGCAGCCGGGCCGCGTGAAGGTGGTCGCGGTGCTGTAGCGCCGTGCTGCGCGAACGTTGCGCGATGTCGCGCCACGTTCGCGCGCAGCGGCATAGAATCGTGACATGACCCTTGAACGATGGCGGAGGTAGACGATGACGACCGACAACCGGCCCGACGACGGCGAGCAGAAGCTCGAGAATCTGGAAGCGGCGGTCGACCACCTGCACAAGTCGATCGAATCGCAGAGCATTGCGGTCGGCGCGGCGAAGGGCATCCTGTTCAGCCTGATCGAAACGCTCGGCGCACTGATCGGCGATCCCGACCTGCCCGAGCATGCGCGTTCGGGTTACGAAGCGCTGCGCGACAAGGCGAGCGAATTGCGCGGCGGGCTCGACCGGCATTGATGTCCGGCTGGCGCCGGTGTCGGCCGCACGGGCCGCACCGGCGCTGCCCGATTCTGCAGATGAAGCACAAAACCCCGTGCGCTCAATGAGTTAGGCGGCTGGTGCGCAGGATATCCACAAGCTTGCCAACACAATCTGTGGAGAACCTGCCGGCCTTCGGTCAGCGTGCGGTGGGGGCCCGGTGCACGGTTCGAAAGCCGTTCGGGTGCCACACCGTTGACCGGTCAAGGTCCGTATACCGAATCCCCTTGTGTATCAAGATGTTACGCGTCCGATCTGAAGGATATCCACAGGCTTGCCAACAAAATCTGTGGACAACTCGCAATCGATTGCGTCGCATTGGTTGAGGATCGGGCCTGAATGGGGCCGGCGCGCGAAGCCCGTGCACCAAGGCTGCCCGATGTCTGGATCGGCGCGCTAATTCGTGCGCGATCAAGGGCTTAGGTCCCGGGTACCCAGGATATCCACATCCTTGCCAACACTTTCTGTGGACAAGCGCGATCGCGTTACTCGATCGGCGCTGCGCCGGCCGCTTCGGTCACGATCCAGTCGCGAAAGAGTGCCATCGCGGGCGTCAGCGGTTTCGATTTCAGCGACGTGAGCCAGTAGCCGCCGGTGCGCACGTCGATGTCGAGCGGACGCGCGAGCAGGCCGAGCTGCAGTTCGCGCGCGAACATGCAGGCCGGCGCGAGCGCGACACCCGCGCCCTGCATCGCGGCCTCGACCATCAGCCGGGACGAATCGAATACCGGCCCGTTGACCGCCCACGGCTCGAGTTGCGCGGCGTCGAACCAGCCGAGCCATTCGTCAGTGCGGTACGAGCGCAGCAGCGTTTCGTTCGCGAGATCGGCCGGCTGTGCGAGGCGCCGCGCGATCTCCGGCGCGCACAGCGCGGTGAGCGGTGCATCGAGCAACCGTTCGTTGCGCGTCGCCGGCCAATTGCCTTCGCCGAAGCGGATCGCGAAGTCGAGGCCTTCGGCCGCGAGGTCGACGACGTTGTTGTTGGTCCGCAGCCGAAGCTCGACGAACGGGTGCGTGTCGCCGAACTGCTTCAGCCGCGGCATTAGCCAGCCTATGGCAAAGGTGCCGACGACTCCCAGCGTCAGCACCTCGCGGAAGCGCCCGCCGTCGAACTGCTTGAGCACCGTCTCGATGCGGCTGAACGCATCGCTCAGCACCGGCAGCAGCGCGCGCCCTTCGTCGGTGAGCCCGAGACCGCGCGGCAGCCGGGTGAACAGCGTACAGCCGAGCCGTTCCTCGAGCGAGCGCACCTGCTGGCTGACCGCGGCCTGGGTCACGCTGAGTTCGAGGCCGGCGCGCGTGAAGTTCAGGTGGCGCGCCGACGATTCGAAGGCGCGCAGGGCATTGAGCGGAAGATGAGGGCGGAGCTTCGTCATAAGAATTTCTTTCGTCAGCGCTCAATTATCGTTGCTTGTCAGGCAACCGTAAAGTCACGATAGTGCTGTCTCGGCGGCCGGCCGTTTTCAACATCGATTCGCCTCCATTCCACCACGAGACAACCGACATGACCTACTCATCGAAACGTCGAACCCTGTTGCTGGCCGCCGCGACGGCGCCGCTCGTCCTTACCGTCACCGCTTGCGTGTCGCCGCAGGGCGCGGCGCCGGGTGCGGCCCATCCGGCAGCGGCGGATGCGGCTGCCGCCGAGGCGGCGTTTGCCGATCTCGAACGCAACGCGGGCGGCCGCCTCGGCGTCTGTGCGATCGATACCGCGAGCGGCCGCCGCATCGAACATCGTTCGGGCGAGCGCTTCCCGTTCTGCAGTACGTTCAAGGCGATGCTGAGCGCGGCGGTGCTCGCGCAGAGCGTCGATCGCCCGGGCCTGCTGCAACAGCGCGTCACGTACACCAGGGCCGACCTCGTCAACTATTCGCCGGTGTCGGAGAAGCATGTCGGCGCGGGCATGACGGTCGCCGCGCTGTGCGAGGCGACGATCCAGTACAGCGACAACTCGGCCGCGAACCTGCTGATGAAGCTGATCGGCGGCCCGTCGGCGGTGACCGCGTACGCGCGCTCGATCGGCGACGACACGTTCCGCCTCGATCGATGGGAGACCGAACTGAACACCGCGTTGCCGGGCGATCCGCGCGACACGACGACGCCTGCCGCGATGGCCGCGAGCATGCGCGTGCTGACGCTCGGCGAGGCGCTACCGGCCGCGCAGCGTGCGCAACTCGTCACATGGCTGCGCGGCAACAAGGTCGGCGACAAGCGGATTCGCGCAGGTGTGCCGGCCGGGTGGGCGGTGGGCGACAAGACCGGTACCGGCGACTACGGGACGACGAACGATGCGGGCGTCATCTGGCCGGCGTCGCGCGCGCCGATCGTGCTGGTCGTGTACTACACGCAGACGCAAGCCGATGCGCGTGCGAAGGACGACGTGATCGCGTCGGTCGCGCGCATCGTGGCGCAGACGTTCGGTTGAGCATGGCGGCGCGGCGGGCGCCGCAGGCACGCCGTGCCGCAGTCGTGATCCGCGTGATCAAACGTTGTGCGATCAACGACTTAGGTCACGCATGCTCAGGATATCCACATGCTTGCCAACAAAAATTGTGGACAAGCCTGCGAGCGGCCGCGTCCGGCGCGGCGCGCACCGTCGTGCCGCATTTGAAGCAGCACGGGCAAAGTCTTTCGGATCAAGCGCTTGGCCGCGGTATGCGCAGGCTATCCACATGCTTGCCAACACAATCTGTGGACAAGCGGGCGAACCGTCGCGGCGATCGCCGCGCCATGCGACGGAGCGGCATGCAACCGGCGCTTTGCCGGCCGCGTGCCGCATTCGAAGCAGCACGGACAAAGCCTTTCGGATCAAGCGCTTGGTCGCGGTATGCGCAGGCTATCCACATGCTTGCCAACACAATCTGTGGACAAGCCTGGGTGCCGCCGCAACGGTAGCGCTCAGGGCTGCCGATCGTCGACGGCAGGCCAGCGCGCGAACGCGAACACCCACAACATCACGAAGTTCAGGACCGGGACGAACATCGCCAGGATCCACCAGCCCGAATGCCCGGTGCGCCGGACGATGCGGACGTACGGATAGACGACGATGGCGACGAGCACGAGCGAGACGAGCAACTGCCACGCGGTGAAGTGTTCCATGGCCTTCCTCGGAGTGAGTGTCGTAATGCGGTGCCGGCGGAACGGCCGGCCCGTGGCGCCGACGCGCGAAGCCGGCGATGCGCGGCCGCGTGCGGCTCGCATGATCTTGCTGCGTGACGTGCACGGGCGTCAAGGCATCGGCAGTGCGTTGCGATTGCACCGGATCGTCCGTGTCCGCGCACCGGCCCACCGCGCATTGCCGAAATGGTGACGCGCGGCATGAACCGTAGGCCGATCAACGGCTTAGCGCATGCTTGCGCAGGATATCCACAAGCTTGCCAACACAATCTGTGGGTAACTCGCGCAATGCGAGGCCGGACCATGTGCGACGGGTGCGGCGTGCATCGGGCGTGCATCGTCGTGGCGTCGTGATGCGAAGTGCGGCGAAGCGGTGTGTGCGACGGCCATGCCCAGGGCTTCGTCTGCATCACGCGTGCCAAAGTCCATCGGATCAAGGGTTTAGCGTTGCGGTGCGCAGGATATCCACAAGCTTGCCAACATTTTCTGTGGAGAAGTCCGGGTTCGCGATCGGCCGATGCCACGCGCTGCCACGCGTCGCATGCGCACTCAGGCCGTGCAGATTCCGGGGACGCCGACTTTCTGGAACAGATGCGGGCTGGCGACCGCGGACGACGGATAGGCCGACAGCTTGGCGACGAACTCCGGGTGCGTGAAGGCCGCGCGAAAAGCTTCCGTCGATTCCCAGATCGCGTAGTTCAGGTAAGTCGGGCTGTCGCCGAGCGCGCGATGAAGCTGCGTCGAGATGAATCCCGGCTGCTGCTTCATGAATTCCGCGTCGTCTTTCCATACGGCGAGGAAGTCGGCTTCATCGGCGGGCGACAGCGTGAACAGGTTGACGAGAACGACCGGCTCCGCAGCGATCGAGATCTGTTGCTGGATCGGAAAGGCCGGATCCATCGGCTTGAAGTGGGGCATGGGAACTCCGGGTGGGGTAGAGGGGGCTGGCGGGTGGTTACGCGTGGCCGTCCTGGTCATGCGCGCTGGACATCGCCGACAGCACGCGAATCGCCGCATCGAGGTCGGCCGAGCTGAAGTCGCCGGCGATGTCGCGGACATGCTGTTGCCACTGCCCGACCACGGCCTGATAGGCCGCTTCGCCGCGCGGCGTCAGCGCATACAAAGGGGAGCGCTTGTGCGCCGGGTTGGGTAACGACAGCACCAGCCCTTCTTCGGTCAGGACGTTGATCTGCTTCAGCACCGCTTGCCGCGTGATGCCCATCGCATCGGCAATCTGCGGGATGTTCGGGGCTTCCGATGCCAACGAGATCGCGCCCAGCACCTGCCAGCGCGCGCTGGTCAGGCCGTGCGGCCCGGAAAAGGCGTTGCCCCATTCGATCAGCAATCCGTTCAACCGGAATACGGACAGCGCGACGGCGGTCAACTTCTCGGATTTCGTCATATCGAACTCGCGCCATGAATTGACAACTACTTTACGTAATGGACAACTGGTTGTCAAGTTGGGGAGTGAGTGTCGACGAACGATGGCGGGTCGGTACACTGGCAACGCGGTCCGGCGCCGATGGCACCGGCTGCAGCCGGTCGCTGGCCGACAATAAGGAACCTGGAGAGAAATTCGTGAGAACGATCTGGAAGAGGATCGCCGTGCCGTTGCTGGCGGCGTGCGGCACGATGGCGCATGCCTGTCAGCCGCCCTACCATCACACCGAGTATTTCGGCGACAGCACCTACATGAGTGACGAACTCCGCGGCAAGGTGCTCGACGACATCCGCGCCCATCGCTACACGATCATCGAACCGCAAATCGGCCTGCTGTATTTCCCGATCGTCAGGAAGGGCGACGCGATCTATCTCGGCAACAAGCCGATCGCCACCGGGAAGGATTCGTTCTGGTATCTCGGGCAGGGCTATTACCAGTTGAACGGTCAGCTCTATTACATGGACGAACATGTCGGTGCCTTTCCGGGCGGCGGGACCGTCGTCGTTCATGTCGAGGATCGCACGCGCCCGATGCCGGACGACTATCCGAAAGGACGTCTGTATTGCCGGGTGCGGCATCACGCCAGCATTCTCGAAACCTCGACCGGCCTGCGGGTCGAGCGGATCGTTGACGACAATTGAGCGGGGCGCGCGGCTGACGGGCCGCGGTGCATCGCATACCGGTCTGCGCCCGTCCGGCGCGTTTGCCGCGCATGCCCGACAAACCCTTTCCGATCAAGGGCTTGGTGCCGTTAACGGACGGTTGTCCACAAGCTTGCCAACATAATCTGTGGAAAAGCCGCCTGTCGCGTGCATCAGGCCGGTAGCGGAAACCGCACCGTGACGGTCAGCCCGTGCCCGCCGTGGGTCGTGCCGAGGGCGACCGTCGCGCGATGCTGTTCGGCGATCCGCTTGACGATCGACAATCCGAGCCCGCTGCCCGACGACGTGACGGCCTGCGCGCCCTCGCCGCGATAGAAGCGCTCCCACACATCCGTGCGTTCCGCCTCCGGAATGCCGGGGCCGTCGTCGGCGACTTCGAGCACGGGCGTCGTGCCGTCGAGACGCGCGGACACGTCGATGCGCGCGCCTTCGCCCGCATAGCGGATCGCGTTGTCGACGAGGTTGTTCAGCAGCACGCGCAGCGTATCGGCATTGCCCGCAGCCATCACGGGCGCGGAGACGATCGCGCCGAGATCGATCCGGTGCGCGTCGGCGACGCGCGCGCGGTCCGACACCACCGACCGGCACAGCGCCGCGAGATCGACGGGCGCCGATGCGGAGGCGGCCGCCTGCGCATCGGGTTCGAGGCGCGCGAGGGTCAGCAACTGTTCGGCGAGGTGGCCGAGGCGCGTCGTACCGGCATGGATCTGCGCGAGGATGTGCTCGCGCTCGTCGGCCGTCGCCGCGCGCCGCAGCAGTTGCGACTGGATCGACAATCCCATGATTGGCGTGCGCAGCTCGTGTGCGGCATCGGCGATGAAGTGACGTTGCAGCGTGAACGAGCGGTCGAGGCGCGTGAGCAGGTCGTTGATCGCTTCGGCGAGCGGGCGGACCTCGTTCGGCATCGACGCGACGTCGACCGGTTCGAGGTTGTTCGCATTCCTGCGCTTCAAGCCGGACGCGATCGTGCGCAGCGGCCGCAGCCCCGCGCCGATGCCGAACCACAGGCCGATCGCGAGCAGCGGCAGCATCGAGAACACCGGCCACAGCAGGTGGACGGCGATGCCCGCGATGGCTTCCCACCGAGCATGCCGCGCCTGCGCGAGCCGGATCGTCGTGCCGCCGCGTTCGGTCACATAGGTGCGCCACGGCTGGCCGCCGACGTCGACGCTCGCGATGCCTTTCTGTTCGGGCGGCGGCAGCTTCGAGTCGCGGTCGGTCGAATACACCAGCGTGCCGTTGCGCCAGACCTGCAGCAGCACGGCATCGGGGTCGCTCGCTTCGAAACCGTGCTTGCCGTTGGCATGGTCGCTGAACGACAGCTCGCCGTTCGGGCCGACGACGATTTGCTTCGACATGCTGCGCATCTGGTCGTCGAGCAGGTCGTCGAGTTCGCGCAGTGCGCCCCAGTACGTGCCCGCGCTCGCGACCAGGCCGATCACGCACGCGGCCGGCAGCAGCCACGTCAGCAGGCGCCGCCGCAGCGACGCGTTGCGCCAGCGCGCGATCGCGCGTTGCATGCGGGTCACGTGCCGTCACCGATCCGGTAGCCGACGCCGCGCACCGTGCGGATCATGTCGTGGCCGAGTTTCTTGCGCAGGTTGTGGATATGCACCTGCACCGCGTTGCTCTCGATTTCCTCGCCCCAGCTGTACAGCCGTTCCTCGAATTGCTCGCGCGAAATCACCGCGCCGGGCTCGCGCATCAGCTCGTGCAGCAGCACGAATTCCTTCGGCGACAGCGGCACTTCGTCATCGTCGAGCCAGACGAGGTGTTTCACGGGGTCGAGCCGCAGCGGGCCGATCGCGAGCGTCGTCTGCGCGCGGCCCGCATGGCGGCGGTTGACCGCGCGGATGCGGGCGAGCAGTTCGTCGAGCTCGAACGGCTTGACGAGATAGTCGTCCGCGCCGCTGTCGAGGCCTGCGATGCGGTCGGGCACGCCGTCGCGCGCGGTGATGATGATCGCGGGCAGGGTTTCGTCGCGGCGGCGCAGCGCGGCGAGCACCGACAGGCCGTCGCGGTTCGGCAGCCCGAGATCGAGCAGCAGCAGGCCGTAGCCGGTCGAGCGCAGCGCGAGCGACGCGGCATCGCCGTCCTTCACCCAGTCGACCGCGAAGCCTTCCTGTTTGAGGCCCTGTTCGAGCCCGCTGCCGATCAGCGGATCGTCCTCGACGAGCAGTACGCGCATGAATTCGTGTCTCTTCAACGGGGCGCCGCGGCGCCCGGAGTCCCCATGATAAGCGCACGTGTCTTAGGCAGAGCTTAAATGCGCGCGGCGCGTGGCTGGCTTTAGTACTCGTCCAATGCGGCACCGTGTCGCCTCGGCGCACCCTTCAGGTTTGCTTAATCTTACGGTCCGTAATCTGGCGCCGTCGCGTCCAACGGGGCGCGGCGTCACATCGAAGAAGAGGACCGACATCATGAAACACCTGGCCAGAATCCTGGCGGTCGCGCTTGCCACGCTGCCCGCCGCTGTCTACGCGCAATACACGGGGCCGTCCGCGCTGACCACGACGACCGTCAAGGAGCTGCTCGCCAACGGCAAGGACGACCAGCACGTGCAGCTGCAGGGGCGCATCGTCAAGCACATCGGCGGCGAGGATTTCGAGTTCGCCGACGCCACCGGCACGATCCGCGTCGAGATCGACGCCAAGCTGTGGGCGGCCGGCCAGCCTGTCAGCGACAAGAACGAAGTGAAGGTGACCGGCGAATTCGAGCGGAAATGGTCGGGCCGGGTGAAGGTCGATGCCGACCACGTCGAAGTGCTGCGCTGACCGGTGCGTGCGGGGCCGGTGATACCATGAACGACCGGTTTCCGTTCCCACCAAGATGGCCGCCAATTTCGACGAACTCGCGTCCCGGATCCGGACGCAATTTTCAGAGCTGAGCCCGCAGTTCCAGGCGGGCGCCGCTTTCCTGCTCGATCATCCCGACGAAGTCGCTACATCGTCGATGCGCAAGGTCGCGCAGCGCGCGCAGGTGCAGCCTGCATCGCTCGTGCGGCTCGCGCAGCAATTCGGCTTCCCCGGCTGGAACGAGCTGCGCGACCTGTGCGTCGCGCGCGTGCGCACGCGTCCCGAGCCGCTCACGCAGCGTGCGCGCTCGCTCGTGCGGCCCGATGCGAAGGCATCGCTCGCACACGACCTGCTCGCCGCGCAGCAGCACAACCTGTCGGCGACCGCCGCGCAGAACGAGCACGCGCTCGCGGATGCGGCCAAACTGATCCGCAAGGCATCGCATGTGCACGTGGCGGGGTTTCGCTCGTGCTATCCGGTCGCGTTCGGTTTCGTCTACGGCTACCGGCTGTTCCGTCCGACCGTGTCGCTGCTCAACGGCGTCGCCGGTTCGCTCGAAATGGAACTGCGGACGATCGCGAAGCAGAGCGTGACCGTGATCGTCAGTTTCGCGCCGTATTCGGCCGAAGCGACGCGCGTCGCGCAGGCCGCGAAGGCGCAGGGAAGCAAGATCGTCGCGATCACCGACAGCGCCGTGTCGCCGATCGCGTTGCACGCGGACGCGCAACTGATCTTCACGCACGACAGCCCGTCGTTCTTCCCGTCGCTGGTGGCCGCGCATGCGATGGCCGAGGCGCTGGTCGCGCAGTTGCTGGCGCTCGAAGGCAGCGACGCGATCGCGGCGCTCGAGCGTACCGAAGCGGAGCTGCACGCGAAAGGCGCGTACGTCGTTTGACGTGCGCGGCACGTCACGCCTGTTCACGATTCAACCCGACCCGACCGATGACGTTCATCTACGAAGTGACCGATGCGGGCGCCGCGGACGTGCGCAAGCAGATCGTCGCGCCGCTCGTCCGATTCAACGAAAGCCAGGCCGGCCCGGCCGAGTTCCGGCCGCTGGCCGTGGTCGTGACCGACGAGTCGGGCGCGGTGGTCGGCGGCCTGTGGGGCGGCACGGCGTTCGGCTGGCTGCATGTCGACCTGCTCGTGGTGCCCGAAGCCGCGCGCGGTCAGGGCGCCGGCACGCGCATCATGGATCTCGCCGAGGCGGAGGCCGTCGCGCGCGGTTGCCACAGCGCGTGGCTCGACACGTTCGACTTCCAGGCGCGGCCGTTCTATGAGAAACGCGGCTACGTCCGTTTCGGCGAGCTGCCGGATTATCCGGTCGGGCACACACGCATTTTCCTGACGAAGAAACTCGCGGGTTGAGCGGCGGCGCCGGCGGCGCGGTTGACGATGCGGCCGGCCGTCGCCTACGATACCGGGCAGCGATGCAGGTCGCTTCCGGGTCCGCGGAAAGGGTTGAACCCACCTGTCGCAGCAAATCCAGTCTTTCCCCATCCTTTGTGCTGGCGGTATTGCGGACCTTCGGCCATCCATGCACGAGGATCCGCATGAAAAAGCTGCCTCCCGGGGCCCATCCCGATCATCTGAAAAAGCAGGCCAAGGCCTTGTTGCGCCTGTACCGGCAGGGCGACGCCGGTGCCGTCGCGCGTTTTGTCCAGTCTCTCCCCGCCGCCGCGAACCGCACGCACGATGAAACGCGGGCGCTCGGGCTCCGCCTGCACGACGCGCAGTCCTGCATCGCGCGCGAGTACGGCTTTGCGTCGTGGGCCGATCTCGGCGCGTTCGTCGAAATGCAGTCGCTCGCGCGGCAACCGCGGTCGCTGCTGATCCGGCGCTGGCTCGACCTCGCCTACGGTGCCGACGTGACCGGCGGCTTCGACGCCCCCCGGCCGCACGTCGCCGCGCAATGGCTAATCGATCATCCCGATCTCGTTTCGGCCGACCCGGCCATCGCGTGCGCGGCGGGCGATCTCGACGCGATGAGGGCGGCACAGGCCGCCGATCCCGGCTGGATCGCGCGTGCCGGCGGTCCGCTGAAGCTGCCGCCGCTCGTCGCCGTCACGCATTCGCGGCTCGGGCAGATTCCCGCGTTCGCCGTCAGGCTGCGCGCATGCGCGCGTCATCTGCTCGATGCCGGCGCCGATCCGAACCAGCGGATCGGCAACCGTTTCCCGCCCGCCTCGCTTGCCGAGCCCGACGAGTCGGGGCCGCTGTCGGCGCTGTATGGCGCGGCCGGCGTCAATCGCGATCCGGCGCTCACCGCGATGCTGCTGGCGGCTGGCGCCGATCCGAACGACGGCGAATCGCTGTATCACTCGGTGGAGAATCCGGCGTGTACGCGCGTGCTGCTCGAGCACGGCGCACGGGTGGACGGAACGAATGCGCTGCGGCGGGCACTCGACGTGCCGGACGCCGCCGCGCTCGAACTGCTGCTCGCGCATGGCGGCGACCCGAACGAGCCGGCCGGAGAAGGGCCGACGAAGATGTGGGGCGCGCCTTTGTTGCGCGCGATCGCCGTGCGTTGCCCGGCACGCCATGTCGCCGCGCTGCTGGCGGCCGGCGCTGATCCCGCTGCGCGGACCGCGGCCGGCGTCAGTGCGTACCGGCTTGCGATGCAGGCCGGATTGTCGGAGGTCGCGGCGCTGTTGCGCGCGGCCGGCGCGCAAGAGGTGCTCGGCGCGGACGATGCGTTCGTGGCGGCCTGCGCGCGTGCCGACGCGTCCGGCGCGCGGCGCATCCAGGCGCAGCATCCCGAACTGCCTGGCGCGCTGACCGAAGACCGGTTGCGCCAGTTGCCCGACGCCGCCGCATGGGGCTCGCGCGACGCGGTGAAGGTCATGGTCGAGCTGGGCTGGCCGGTCGCTGCGCGTGGCGGCGACTGGGACGCGAGCGCGCTGAATCACGCGGTGTTCCGCGGCGATGCCGACCTGCTGGCGTTCCTGCTCGCGCACGGTGCCAACTGGCGCGACATGCACGGGTTCGGCAGCGACGCGCTCGGCACGTTGTCCTGGGCGTCCGTCAACGAACCGGAAGGCGTCGGCGATCCCGACTGGGAAGCGTGCGCGCGCGTGCTGATCGCGCACGGCGTGCCGCAAGCGGCGCGCGACCTGTCGAATCCGGATGGCGTGCTGATCGACGGCCGCGCGATGCGGTTCTCGGAGGCCGTCACCGACGTGCTGCTCGGCATCGACGGCACGCAGCCTGCCTTGACCTGAAAGCGGGCGGGCGGGCCTTGGGCGAACCCGGCGCCGGTCCGCTCACCCGTACCGTCACCGGTTTTTCGTGTCGTGCGACGACATTTCGGCGGTCGCTGAAACGTCGCGCGCACGACCGGCGTAAGCTCACCCGTCAACACCTTCCGGGAGTCCGCGATGACCCGTTTTGACCAGCAAGCCCGCCACGCCGAAGCTTTCCGCGCGCTGCACACGCGCCCCGGCGCCTTCATCATCCCGAACCCGTGGGACGCCGGCACCGCGCGCCTGCTGGCGATGGCCGGCTTCGAGGCGCTCGCCACCACGAGCGCCGGCTATGCATTTTCGAAAGGGCAGCCTGACAACGCGATCGACCGCGACGCGATGCTCGACCACATCGCCGATCTCGTCGCCGCGGGCGGCCTGCCCGTGAGCGCCGATCTCGAGAACGGTTTCGGCGATGCGCCCGGCACGGTGGCCGAAACGATCCGGCTGGCGGCCGAGGCCGGCGCGGTCGGCGGCTCGATCGAGGATGCGACGGGCCGCGCCGATACGCCGATCTATGCGCGCGACGCGTCGGTCGAGCGCATCGCGGCGGCCGTCGAAGCGGCGCGTGCGCTGCCGTTTCCGTTCACGCTGACCGCGCGCTGCGAAAACTACCTGCACGGCCGCCGCGACCTCGACGACACGATCGCGCGGCTCGTCGCCTATCGCGACGCCGGCGCCGACGTGCTGTATGCGCCGGGCATCACCGACGCCGCCGAAATCGCGGCGGTGACGCGGGCGGTCGGCGCGTCCGTCAATGTCGTCATGGGCTTGCAGGGCGGGTTGCTGAGCCTCGATGAACTGGCGGCGCTCGGCGTGAAGCGCGTCAGCGTCGGCGGTGCACTGGCGCGGGCCGCACTCGGGGCGTTCCTGCGCGCTGCGACGGAGATGATGCGCGACGGCACGTTTACATTTACGCAGGCGGCCGTGCCGGGGCGCGATATCAACCGCTGGTTTGCCGCCCCCGATAATTCGCCGGTTTTGTTCGGCGAATGATCCCTAATAAAAAGTGGGATCGTTTCCAGTCGAAACGTTGATTGACAATAATCAACCGATTTCACGTCCGAATTAATCGTCGATGACGGCGTGAAAATCATCGTTTATTCTCCGCATTCCGCCCGCTCGACCGCTGCCGGCACGTAACCCGCGCCGGATCTGGCGGCCGGCGGGACGCGATGCGTGCCAATCCGGCGCATTGTTGCCAGTTTCCGTTCAAAGCATTTATGTACGCGGGAGTTGCCGGCTGTTTTTTTGATTGATAATCTGCGGCACGTTGTAATGACCGGTCGATGGACTGCCGGGAATATCAATATATAAAAAGCTGAGAGAGCGATGACGATTCGAGAAAATCACCGCGTCGGGTTTCGCGTCGGCGATGTCGTAACGCTGAAAACCGGCGGGCCCCGCATGACCGTCACCTATGCGGGGCCGGTCGTGTTCGACGACGGCGACTGGTTGATCTGCCAGTGGTTCGACGAAAGCGGCGAGTTCCGGCAGGAAATGTTCCATCACGACACGGTGGTGCCCGAACCGCGTGCGATTTCGGCCGGGCGCGTCCGGCTGCGCATGCAGTCGCACCGCTACCGCTCGGCTGCCTGACATCGGGCTGTCGTTGCGATGCCGCGACGGGCGGCGCCCGTGCAGCGACATTTCATGCAACCCCGAAACATGCGGCGGCGCACTGCGCCGATACTGAACGCATGAACCCGACCGATCCCATTGCCGCGGTCACGCACCGCGATCCCTATCCCTACTATGCGACGCTCGTCGACGGGCCGCCGCTCGCATTCGATGCCACGCTCGGCCTGTGGGTCGCGAGCCGCGCGGCGGCCGTGACGGCCGTGCTCAGCCATCCGGCCTGCCGGGTGCGCCCGCTGGACGCGCCGGTGCCGCCCGCGTTGCGTGGCACGACGGCCGGCGCGCTGTTCGGCGAGCTGGTGCGCATGAACGATGGCGCGTCGCGGCACGACGTGCCGAAGCAGGCGTTGCGCGCGGCGTTCGCGCCGGTCGACACGGAGGCGCTGCGCGATCGCGCCGGGCAGCTTGCCGCGCGGCGGTTGCCGGCGGCGGGCGACGCCGACGCGCTGAACGGGTGGTGCATGACGGTGCCGGTGTGCGCGGTCGCCGATCTGCTCGGCTTCGACGAAACGCAGCTCGACGAGATCGCGGCGCAGGTGGTCGATTTCGTGGCCGCGCTGTCACCGTTGTCGGATGCCGCGGCGCTGGCCCGCGCGAGCGACGGTGCGCGGCAACTGCTCGACCGGATGACGGCGCGCGTTGCGCAGTCGCACGCCCATGACGGCACGCTGGTCGCTGCGGTGCAACAGGCAGCGCGCGCGTCGGGCTGGCAGGCGAGCGGCGCGCTGGTCGCGAATCTGGTCGGTTTGCTGTCGCAGACGTGCGAGGCGACGGCCGCATGGCTCGGCAATGCGCTGGTCGCCTGGCACGGGGAAGCGGGCATGGCGCCGGACGCCGCCGCGCTCGGCGCGTTCGTCGCCGAAGTCGGGCGTTTCGATTCGCCGGTGCAGAACACGCGCCGCTTCGTCGCGGCCCGCACGACGATCGAAGGCGTGCGTGTCGAAGCCGGTGACGCGATCCTCGTCGTGCTCGCCGCGGCGAACCGCGACCCGGCTGTGTATCGCGACCCGCACCGGTTGATGCCCGGCCGCACGGCGGGGCCGAATTTCGGCTTCGGCACGGGGCCGCATGGCTGCCCGGGCGAGCGGATCGCGCAGGCGGTGACGGCGGGGGCGTTCGGGGCGTGGTTGCGTGCGGGCGGCTGGCCGCCGCGCGACCGACTCGACTGGAATTACCGCGCGTCGACCAACGTCAGGATGCCGAAGTTCGGCGCAGCACGGTAAAGGGAAAAGAGGGGCTTAACGGCAGCCTTGCTTTTCCGCCCATTGCTCCTGGGCGGCGACGCGGCGTTGCACGCGTTCGACGAGGCCAGTCGAGAAGGTCCGCATGCTGATGCCGCGGCGCTTGGCGAGGATCGTCTGCGCGACGTCGGTGCGCGGGTTCGGCTGGCACGCCCAGTACAGCGTCATCAGCCAGCCGATGCCGGTCCATGCGAACAACGCGTTGAACATCGCGATCGTCAGCTTGTCGTGCCGGCCGCGCCTGTCGGCAATGACGGCCGGCAGAAAATAGATCGCGATCGCGGCGACTGAACCGGCCACTTGAATCAGGACTTCATCATGCATGGTGCTGCTCCGTCCGAACTGCAATGAGGCTGATTGTCGCGCTTTTTCCGTTCGTGTGCAGGCAATTGATTGTTGCGTTTTTAAAGACGATCAGCCGGCTTCGGCGTCTGCCGGCTGGACTTCGTTGCTCAGCGCGAAACCTTCGTCGAGCCAGCCCGTCACGCCGCCGATCATCAGCTTGACCGGGCGGCCGAGGCGCGCGAGCTGGATCGCCGCGCGCGCGGCGCCGTTGCAGTGCGGGCCCGCGCAGTACACGACGAACAGCGTGCCGGCCGGGTAACCGGCGAGCTTGCTCTCGATGATCTTGCGGCGCGGCAGGTTGCGTGCGCCGGGCACGTGGCCGGCGGCGAACGGCTCGGGACCGCGCACGTCGAGCAGCACGAAATCGGGTGCGCCCGATGCGAGCGCATCGTGCACGTCCCAGCAATCGGTCTCGAAGCGCAGCGAAGCCTCGAAATGCGCGAGGGCGGCGGGGCTGTCGGCGGCGGGCACGTCGGTGACGTAGGACATGGGCAGGTTCTCCGGGTCGAAGGGGCGCGGAACGCGCCGGGATGAAGGGCAGTATCGCGGTTCGGCCCGTTTCGCGGCAGTGGCGTGATCGACAAGTTCCGGTAACATTGCGCCATGCACAATCATCTCGTCGTTGCGCTCGCCTACGATCGCCTCTGCACGTTCGAATTCGGCTGCGTGGTCGAATTGTTCGCGCTCGAGCGCCCGGAACTCGGCGTCGACTGGTATCGCTTCGCGGTATGCGCGAGCGAGCCGGGGCCGGTGCGCGCGGCGGGCGGTATCACGGTCGCCGCGCCGTATCGGCTCGCGACGCTCGATCGCGCGGACACCATCGTGATTCCCGGCTGGCGCGATCCGGACGAACTGCCACCCGAACCGTTGCTGAAGAAACTGCGGGCCGCGCATCGGCGCGGCGCGCGGCTCTGCTCGATCTGTTCGGGCGTGTTCGTGCTCGCGGCGGCCGGCGTGCTCGACGGCCTCACCGTGACGACCCACTGGCGTTACGCGGAACGTCTGCAGGCGCGCTATCCGGCGCTGCGCGTGAATCCCGATGCGCTTTACGTCGACGAAGGGCAGATCATTACGTCGGCCGGCTCGGCGGCGGGGCTCGACATGCTGCTGCATCTGGTGCGCCGCGACCACGGCGGCGCGATCGCGAACCGTGTCGCGCAGCGCCTCGTGCTGCCGCCGCATCGCGACGGCGGCCAGGCGCAATTCGTGCCGCGCCCGGTCGCACCGGGCGGCACCGACCGGCTCGCGAAGCTGATCGACTGGATGCGCGCGCATGCGGCCGAGCCGCACACGCTGGCGTCGCTCGCCGCGCGGGCGGCGATGAGCACGCGCACGCTACAGCGGCAGTTCGCGGATGCGACGGGGATGTCGCCGCTCACGTGGCTGATCCGCGAGCGCGTGAACGTCGCGAAGGACATGCTCGAGGCGCAGCCCGCGCTGCCGCTCGCTCAGGTCGCGGCGCGCGCGGGGTTCGGCTCGGAGGAATCGTTGCGCCGGCATTTCCGGCGTATCGCGGCGACCAGCCCGGCCGCATACCGGCGCGGGATGGATCGCGGCGGAAGCTAGCGCGCACCGGACGGAGCGGTTGGTGCGCGACGACGGCAAGGACAACCAACGTGGCGATGGCCACGCATTCCGAACAGGGATTCAGATGACCACACTGCCTTCCCGTTTGCCGCTGATCCAGGCTCCGATGGTCGGCTCGCTGAGCCCGCTCGCGATTGCCGTGTGCGAAGCCGGCGGGCTCGGCTCGCTCGCCTGTGCGGCGCTCGGCCCGCAGCAGTTGCGCGACGAGATCGCGGCGATCCGCGCGCGCACATCCGCGCCGTTCAACGTGAACTTCTTCTGCCACACACCGCCCGCGCCCGATGCGGAGGTCGACGCACGCTGGCGCGCAGCGCTCGCCGGCTACTACGCGGAAGCGGGAGTTGATCCGGCCGGCGTGAAGGGCGTCCCCGGCCGCGCGCCGTTCGACGATGCGATGTGCGCGGTCGTCGAGGAATTGCGCCCGGCCGTCGTGAGCTTCCATTTCGGGTTGCCGGATGACACGCTGCTCGATCGCGTGCGCCGCACGGGGGCCTGCGTGGTTTCGTCTGCAACAACCGTCGAGGAAGCGCGCTGGCTCGATGCGCGCGGCGTCGACGCGATCGTTGCGCAGGGCGCGGAGGCGGGCGGCCATCGCGGCATGTTCCTGACCGACGATATCCACGCGCAACCCGGCCTGTTCGCGTTGCTGCCGCAGATCGTCGATGCGGTGCGCGTGCCGGTGATCGCAGCCGGTGCGATCGCCGACGGGCGCGGCATCGCGGCCGCGTTCGCGCTCGGTGCGCGCGCGGTGCAGATCGGCACCGGCTACCTGCTGACGCCGCAGGCCGGCCGCTCGGCGCAGCATCGTGCGGCCGTGCGCGCCGCACGCGACGACGGCACGCGGATGACCAACCTGTACACGGGCCGTCCCGCGCGCGGGCTGCTGACGCGTTTCATGCGCGAGCAGGGACCGATGAGTGCGCTCGCGCCTGCGTTCCCGCTCGCGACGGCCGCGGTCGATCCGCTGCGCGGCGCGTTCGAGCGGCAGGGGCGTGACGATTTCTCGCTGCTGTGGTCGGGCGAGGCCGCGGCGCTCGCGCGCGAAGCGGATGCCGGCGAACTGACGCGGCGGTTGTGGGACGATGCGCTGGCCTGCGCCGCGGGGCTGCGCGACGCGTTCCCGAAGGTCGTCTGAACGGCCAGGAGGGGGCGCCGGCGGGGGAGCATCGGCGTATGATCTGGGTTTTCGTCAGCCCGATCCAGGCACCCCCACCATGACTTCCGTCGACACTACCCCCGTCCTCGACCATGACAAGCTCGTTACCTTCATCGAGCGCAAGTGGAACGATGAAATCCTCCATGCGCTGACCGACTACATCGCGATCCCCGCGAAGAGTCCTGCATTCGACCCCGACTGGGCGAAGCGCGGCTATCTCGAGCGCGTCGTCACCGATGCCGCGCAGTGGGCCGAGCGGCAGCCCGTGAAGGGCCTGAAGCTCGAGATCGTGCGCCTGCCGGGCCGCACGCCGGTGATCTTCTTCGAATCGCCGGCCACGCGCTCGGGCAGCACCGACACGATCCTGCTGTACGGCCACCTCGACAAGCAGCCCGAATTCGACGGCTGGCGCGCGGACCTCGGCCCGTGGACGCCCAAGTTCGAGAACGGCAAGCTGTACGGCCGCGGCGGCGCGGACGACGGCTATGCGATCTACGCGAGCCTCGCGGCGCTCGGCGCGCTCGACGAGCAGGGCATCGAGCGGCCGCGCTGCGTCGGCCTGATCGAGACCTGCGAAGAGTCGGGCAGCTACGATCTGCTGCCGTACGTCGACGCATTGCGCGACCGGCTTGGCCAGGTGTCGCTCGTCGTCTGCCTCGATTCGGGCGCCGGCAACTACGACCAGATGTGGCTCACCACGTCGCTGCGCGGGCTCGTGTCCGGCGACCTGCAGGTCGAGGTGCTGGAAGAAGGCATTCACTCGGGTGTGTACGGCGGCATCGCGCCGTCGAGCTTCCGCGTGATGCGCCAGCTGTTCGAGCGTCTCGAAGATGCGAAGAACGGCAACCTGCTGCCGGGCGTGTTCCATTGCGAGATTCCGTCGAGCCGCGTGCGCGAAGCCGAAGCGGCTGCCGCGATTCTCGGCGACATGGTGTGGAAGGGGCTGCCGTGGGCGTGCGGCGCGGACGGCAAGCCGGTGCTGCCGACCACGACCGATCCGCGCGAGGCGCTGCTGAATTCGACGTGGCGTCCGTCGCTGTCCGTGACGGGCGCGGCCGGCATGCCGGCGCTCGCCGATGCGGGCAACGTGCTGCGTCCGCGTACCGCGTTCAAGCTGTCGCTGCGCCTGCCGCCGCTCGTCGACGCCGCGCAGGCCGTGCAGCAGCTGAAGGACCTGCTCGAACTCGATCCGCCGTACAACGCGAAGGTCACGTTCAAGCCGGACGCGGGCGCCGCGACGGGCTGGAGGGCGCCGGATCTCGCACCGTGGCTCGCGTCGTCGCTCGACGCCGCGTCGCGCCGCCACTTTGGCGCCGATTGCGCGTACATGGGCCTCGGCGGCACGATCCCGCTGATGAACGTGCTGCAGGAAGGCTTCCCGTCCGCGCAGTTCATGGTGTGCGGCGTGCTCGGGCCGAAGTCGAACGCGCACGGCCCGAACGAGTTCCTGCATGTGCCGTACGCGAAGAAGCTTACCGCGGCCGTTGCGGACGTGATCGCGACCGCGCGCTGACCGTCGCATCGCCCGACGTGCCGATTTCCCGACCCGATCCGACTTGATGGAGTGTTGCCGATGACCGCACTGCCGACGCCCGATACCGATCCGCCGCGCATGCGCGCCGAACCGCTGCATGCATTCGTCGCGGCGCTCTGGGAACGGGCCGGCAGTAGCGAGCGTGAGGCACGGCTCGTCGCCGATCATCTGGTCGGCGCGAATCTCGCGGGCCACGATTCGCATGGCATCGGGATGATCCCGAACTACGTCGCGTCGTGGCGGGAAGGGCAATTGCAACTGAACGGGCACGCGTCGATCGTCCGCGACGGCGGCGCGGTGCTGTCGATCGACGGCGGGCGCGGTTTCGGCCAGGTGATCGCGTTCGAGGCGATGGTCGAAGGGATCGAGCGCGCGCGGCGCATGGGTATCTGCGCGGTCGGGCTGCGCGACGTCCACCACCTCGGCCGTATCGGGCATTGGGCGGAGCAGTGCGCGCGCTCGGGGCTCGTGTCGTTCCATTTCGTCAACGTGCCGGGCGACCTGCTGGTCGCGCCGCTGCACGGTACCGATCCGCGTTTCGGCACGAATCCGTTCTGCGCCGCGTATCCGCGGGCGGGCAAGCCGCCGCTGCTGCTCGATTTCGCGACGAGCGCGATCGCGTACGGCAAGACGCGCGTCGCCTACAACCAGGGCAAGCGCGTGCCGGCCGGGTCGCTGATCGACCATCGCGGCCAGCCGACCGACGATCCGGCCGTGATGCACGAGCAGCCGTTCGGCGCGCTGCTGCCGTTCGGGTTGCACAAGGGGTATGCGCTCGCGGCGATGTGCGAGATCTTCGGCGGCGCGCTCGTGGGCGGGCATACGACGTACGGCGATACGCTGCAGAAGACGAGTGCGATCGTCAACGGGATGCTGTCGGTGCTGATCGACCCGAGCGCGTTCGACGCGGCTGATGCCGAGCGCGAAGCCGATGCGTTCGTCGCATGGGCGAAGGCGTCGCCGCAGGCCGGCGATGCGCCGGTACTGGTGCCCGGCGAGCCGGAGGAAGCGAGCCGCGCCGCCCGCGGGGCCGCCGGCATTCCGGTCGACCGTGCGACGTGGCGGCAGATTCGCGAGAGCGCTGCGGCCGTCGGATTCGACGGCGCCGAGCTTGACGCGTGGACGCAGCGCTGCGAGGCATCCGCATGAGCTGGCAGTCGGAGAAGGCGCACGGCGAAGAGATCGCATATCAGCTTGCGCCGCTCGGCGCGGTGACGGTCGCGCGGTTCTTCAGCGGCGCGGCGATGCGGCTCGACGGCGTGATGTTCGGCTTCATGTCGCGCGGGTCGCTGTTCCTGCGCGTCGACGACGTGAACCGCCCGGCGTTCGTCGCGGCGGGGATGGGGCCGTTCTCGTATGCGCGGCCCACGCGTACCGTCGCGCTCGAGGGCTACTACGAAACGCCGGCCGACGTGCTCGAGGATGCGGGCGCGTTGTTCGACTGGTGCCGCAGCGCGTATCGCGCGGCTTTGCTGGCGGGGCCGCCGAAGCGCAAGGCGAGGGCCGTGCCGAAACCGGCGTCGAAGGCGGGTGCGGGGACGACACCGAAATCCGCGTCGAAAGCTGCACCGAAGGCAGCACCGAAGGCAGTACCGAAGGCAGCACCGAAGGCAGCACCGAAGGCAGCACCGAAATCCGCGCCCAAACCTGCGCCCAAACCTGCGGCCAAACCTGCGGCCAAATCCGCGCCGAAACCGTCGCCGAAGCCCGAGCCGAACCCTGCATCCAGAGCGGCGGCGAAATCCCCGCCGAAACCGGCCTCCGTGCCGAAAGCGAAACCGGCATCGAAATCGTCGCCTGTACCGGCGTCCACCCCCCCGGCGAAGCGCAAGCAGACGTAGTCCCGGTCGCACGACGCGACAGCCTCGCGATTTTCGTTTTCCTTTCTTTCAGGCGTGCCCATCATCGGGCGATCGGTGTGCTGTATGGCTGCGCGCCCTTACGATCACGCGTACGAACGCGTCAGGCTTGATGCGCTGCACATCCTGCATGCTTCACAACGGCGGCCCCGGCGTTTATGATCGCGCGGGTTGCGCCCGTGCCTGGCGTGACCCGCCGGCCTCGCCGCCGGCACCGCGAACGGCGCATCGTACGCCGCGCGGGAGACGTTCCCCACTCATCATTCCAGACGGAGACAGTCGATGCTCGTCCTGATTCTCGGTTTAGCGATCTTCCTCGGTGTGCACTCGATCCGGATCGTCGCCGACGGCTGGCGGTCCGCGACGATCGAACGGATCGGCGAGAAGGGCTGGAAGGGCGGTTATGCGATCGCGTCGATCGTCGGCTTCGCGCTGATCATCTGGGGATACGGGATGGCCCGTGCAGGCGCGACGCTGCTGTGGGTGTCGCCGGTCGGCGTGCGCCATCTGACGGGCATGTTGACCGCGGTCGCGTTCGTGCTGATCGCCGCGTCGTACGTGCCGCGCAACCGGATCAAGACGCTCGTCGGACACCCGATGCTCGCCGGCGTGATGGTCTGGGCCGTTGCGCACCTGCTCGTGAACGGCACCGTGCACGCGGTCGTGCTGTTCGGCGCATTCTTCGTGTGGTCGATCGTCGATTTCGTCGTGTCGCGCGCGCGCGATCGCCGCGACGGCGTCCGCTACCCGGCCGGCGGGCTGTCGGGCGACATCGTCGCGGTGCTGGGCGGGCTCGTCGTCTGGGCCGTGTTCGCGCTGTTCCTGCATGGCCCGCTGATCGGCGTGCGGCCGTTCGGCTGAACGCGCACGCCGGGCAGCCGGCCGCCGGTCAACGCACCTTTGCGCCGGGCGCCTGCCCGAACGACGGCTGCCTGCGCCGCAGAAAGTACGCCGCGACGATCGCGAGCGCCGTCGACACCGTGAACCAGAACTGGAAGCGCGAATCCGGGTTGAACGCCTGCGACCCGAGCACGGCGACGAGCGCCAGCAGCGCGACCCAGTTCGACACCGGATAGAACCACGCGCGGAACGCGGTCGGGTCACGTTGCTCGTGCTTCATCTGCCGGCGCATCGCGAAGTGCGCGACGATGATGAAGATCCACACGATCATCACGAACGCGCCGCTGCTCTTCGCGAGCATCAGGAACAGGTCGCCGCCGCTCACGAAGTGAATCCCGAGGATCGACACGCAGATCGCGAGGCACAGCACGAGCGCGTTCATCGGCACGCCTTTCGCGTTGGTGCGGCCGAACATCGCCGGTGCGTGACCACGCTGGCTCAGCGAGAACAGCATGCGCGAGTTCGAGAACAGGAACGAGTTCATCACCGACATGAACGACACGAACAGCACGACCTTCATCGCGACGGCCGCGCCCGTGAAGCCCGCCATGCTGAACAGCGACACGTAGGGCGATTTCAGGTTGGCCTTGTCGGTCCACGGCATGCACAGGATCAGGATCGACACCGAGCCGACGTAGAACACCATCACGCGCACGATCACGCTCTTGATCGCGCGGATCACGTTCTTGCTTGGATTTTCCGATTCGCCCGCGGCTACGGCCGCGATCTCGCTGCCGCCGAGCGAGAAGATCACGACCATCACGCCGGCGAGCACGGGCGAGATGCCGTTCGGCATGAAGCCGCCGTGATCCGTCAGGTTCAGGAGCCCCGGTGCGGGAATGCGCGGCTGGAAGCCGAGCAGGATCGATGCGCCGAGCGCCATGAACACGATGATCGTCGCGACCTTCGCGAACGACAGCCAGTATTCGGCCTCACCGAACGAGCGCACCGAGTACGCGTTGCTCGCGATCAGCGTGACGAGCATGAACAGCGCGCCGCCCCAGATCGGCAGCCACGGCAGGAAATCGTGGAGGATCGCGCCGAGCAGGATCGCCTCGACGGTGATCGTCATCATCGACTTGAACCAGTACAGCCAGCCGACTGCGAAGCCGGCCCATTCACCGAGATAGCTGCTCGCATAGGTGGAGAACGACCCGCTGTCGGGATTGCGCGAGGCCATTTCGCCGAGCATGAACATGACCAGCGTGACGATCACGCCGCCGATCAGGTATGACAGGATCGCCGCGGGGCCGGCCGTTGCGATGATGGCGCCGGAGCCGACGAACAGGCCCGCGCCGATCACGCCGCCAAGCGCGATCATCGTGATGTGCCGTTGCTTGAGGCTTTGCCTCAAAGAATTGTCCTGCATCTCCTACCTCTAGTTATTGTTGGCCGGGAACGCATCGGGCGGCGCGGCGGCAACGTTCTGCCGCCGCAGGGGCGCCGATGTCGGGGGAGCGTGTGTGACGCGATGTGCGCGGCCGCCGGCGGTGAATCGGAATGACGGCCACGGTGCGCCGGTCGGTGCCCGCGAGAGGGCGATGACGACGGCAACACCGGATTGTGGGCGGACACCGCCGCGACGGCAAACGAGATATGCGAAAGACATCTTGCGGTTTGCTCATCAATTGCCGGTTCGTCCATGCCCGCGTCGACATGAACTACATGAAGGCGCGGCGATGGGAGCAGCGGCGGTCTCTGGATATCGTTGCATTCACGCGGTGACGTCGGCAGGTTCGACGGTGGCCGCGTCGACGACAACGCATCGATGGAGACACGTATGACGCCTACCCAGGTCGTGCCGCTGACGCGGTCACGCGCGCCGGTTCCGCCCCGCCATTGCACGTTCGACGTGCGCGATTGGGAAATCCTGAGCCGCTACTGGCATCCGGTCGCATTCGCGAGCGACGTGACCGACCGTCCGCTCGCCGTGACGCTGCTCGACGAGCGCGTCGTGCTGTTCCGTTCCGGCGGCGCGATCGTCGCCGCACGCGACGTATGCCCGCACCGCGGCGCGCCGCTGAGCCGCGGCTGGGTGGTCGACGACCGGCTCGTGTGCCCGTATCACGGCCTCGAATACGCGGCGGACGGCAAGTGCGTGCGCATTCCGTCGCAGCCCGACGGCCCGATTCCGGAGCGTCTGTGCCTGACGACCTACGCCGCGCAGCAGGCGTACGGACTGGTGTGGGTGTCGCTGGGCGGCGGCGAACTGCCGCTGCCGGATTTTCCCGCGTGGGACACGGCGGGCTTCCAGCAGATCCTGCCGCCGTCGATCGATATCCAGGCATCGGCCGGCCGGCAGACCGAAGGCTTCATCGACGTCGCGCATTTCGCGTGGATTCACCACGAGAGCTTTGCCGACCGCCGCAATCCGGTCGTGCCGCAGTACTCGGTGGAACGGCGCGACAATGGCCTGCACGCCGAATACGTCAGCACGGTCAGCAACTTCCCGAAGTCGATGCAGCATCGCGCGCCCGCCGGTTTTCTGTGGCGGCGCGTGTTCGAGGTCGACGTGCCGTTCTTCGCGCGCCTCACCGTGCATTTTCCGGAAGGCGGCCGGCTCGCGATCCTGAATGCGGCCAGCCCCGTTTCCGCGCGTCTCACGCGCCTGTTCGTGCCGATCGCGCGCAATTTCGATCACGACCTGCCGCTCGATGACGTCTATGCGTTCAATCGCCAGGTCTTCGAGGAAGATCGCGAGATCGTCGAGCAACAGTGCCCGGAAGATCTGCCGATCGACCGCGCGCACGAAGCGCCGATCCTCGCCGATCGGTCGTCGGGCGCGTATCGGCGCGCGCTCGGCGAACTCGGGCTCGGCCAGGCTTATGCGCGCTGAACCGCCCACGGGAGAGACGATGAAGATCTGGGAATGCGTGATTTGCGGGTTTCGATACGACGAGGCGGAAGGCTTGCCGCAGCACGGAATCGCGCCCGGTACGCGCTGGGAAGACGTGCCGGACGACTGGATGTGTCCGGACTGCGCGACCGGCAAGCACGATTTCGATATGCAGGTGGTGCCGGCATGAATGCAAACGCAACCTCAGGGAACCCGCGCGACCCGGTCGTCATCGTCGGCACGGGCCTCGCCGGCTATACGGTGGCGCGCGAGTGGCGCAAGCTCGACGGCGACACGCCGCTCGTGATGATCAGCCGCGACGACGGGCGTTTCTATTCGAAACCGGCGCTGTCGAACGCGCTTGCGCAACGCAAGACGCCCGACCAGCTGGCGATGGCCGATGCGCGGACGATGGCGGACCAGTTGCGCGCCACGATCCGGACGCAATGCGCCGTGCGGCGGATCGATTCGACGAAGCACGAGATCGTGCTCGACGACGGGGACGTGCAGCGTTATCGCGCGCTCGTTCTCGCAACCGGCGCGGACGCGCGGCGGGTGCGCTGCGAAGGCGAGGGTGCGGACGATGTCCTGTCGATCAACGACCTGGCCGACTACGCGCGTTTTCGCGGCGGGCTGCGCGACTGCCGCTCGGTCGCGATGCTCGGCGCGGGGCTCATCGGCTGCGAATTCGCGAACGACCTGGTGGCGGCAGGGCTGACGGTCACCGTGATCGACCCGGCGGACGCGCCGCTGTCGCGGCTGCTGCCGGCGGAGGCCGGGCGCGTGTTCGGGCAGGCGCTGAGCGACGCGGGCGTGCAGTGGCGACTCGGCACGGGCGTGCAGTCGATTGCGCGTCTTGCACGCGGGTACCGGCTTGCGCTGACGGACGGCGGGCAGGTCGAAGCCGATCTCGTGATCTCGGCGGTCGGACTCGCGCCGAGAATCGCGCTGGCGCGGGACGCGGGGCTCGACGTCGCGGACGGGATCGTGACCGACGCATGGTGTCGTACCAGCGCACCGGACATTTTTGCGCTCGGCGACTGCGCCGCGATCGACGGGCGTGTCCGGCCCTATGTGCTGCCGATCATGCACGCGGCCCGCGCGCTCGCGCAGTGTCTGCACGGCACGCCGACGCGCGTGGCCTTTCCGGTGATGCCGATCGTCGTCAAGACACCGGCGATTCCGGCGGTGGTCGTCGCGGCGGACGGTGGCGGCCGCTGGACCACGGAGGTCGGGATCGGCGATGCGCCGCACGCGACGCGTGCGCTTTGTGCGGATCCGGATTCCGGGCGCATCACGGGCTTTGCGCTGCTCGACGCGGCCACGGCGGAAAAAGCCGCGCTGCTGAAGACGATGGCCGGCGACGCGGCGAACTAGCCCGCGCGTCGCGCCGGACCTGACAGGGCGCTTCTCCAGATGCGCCTTCGACAGGCAGCCTCTTCGCTGACCGACCCCTGTCGCGGACGCGACCCGCACGATGATGCGCGGATCCGTTCGTTGTTCGCCGCGAGCGTTTGCTCGCGGCTTTTTTGTCTGTCAATGCGGATGGCGGGCGCTTTCGGGCACCAGCTTTTTCGCGACGCCGGACACGAGGCGCCGCAACCAGACTGCGGCGGCGCTGCGATGCGTGCGGTCGTGCCAGAGCTGGTAGTAGGTCAACGCCTGCGGCGCGCACGGAATCGGCTCGATGCGCAGCGGCAGCAGGCTGCAGGAGTGCATCGCGAGCGTGCGCGTCGTCGTGAACAGCAGGTTCGAGCGCATCAGCACGTACGGCGCCATGCCGAAATAGGGCATCGTCGTCGTGACGTTTCTCGACAGGCCGCCGCGCGCGAGTTCGCGGTCGATCGTACCGAGCCCGGTCGCATGATGGGTGGTCACGCCGAGATGATCGGCTTCGCGGTAGACATCCGCGGTGAGCCGGCCGGGCCGGATCGGGTGATCGTCCCGCAGCACGCACACGAGATCGTCGCGGCACAGCGGCTGCAGATGCAGTTGCTGCGGTGGCGTGCTCCAGTTGCCGACCGCCAGGTCGAGCGTGCCGCTTTCGAGCGCGTGTTCGTATCCGCCGTCCACGGTCATCAGGTGCTGGAACTCGATGCGCGCGCCCGGCGCCTCGTGCTTGAACGCATCGACGATCGCGGGCAGGAAGAACACGTCGAGATAGTCGGGGGAGCCGATGCGGAACGTGCGGCGCGTTGTGGCAGGATCGAACGTGCTCGCGGGATTCAGCACGGCCGCGATGCCGGCGAGCGCCTGGTCGAGCGGCTCGACGAGCGTGAGCGCATGACTGGTCGGCACCATCCGGCTGCCGCTGCGTACCAGCAGCGGATCGCCGGTGATCGCGCGCAGCCGTCGCAATGCGACGCTGATGGTCGGTTGCGATTGCCCGAGCAGGACCGCGGTTCGCGAGACGCTCGATTCGGTGATGAGCGTATGAAGAATCTTCAGAAGATGTGCGTCGATGACGTATCGGGACATGCCGGCTGCCGTGGGGTATCGTTCACCGATGTATACGCAGCGATATTTCGACCGTCAATCGAGCGAATCGCCGAGGCCGTTCGGGAGGCCCTTGCGCGGCGGGCCTCATAACGGATCGGATATCGCGTCTATGTTCGCGAAGCCATGGCAGCGGAGCGGATGCCGGTGCGCCGGCGCCGGCCGTTTCAGCGTCAGATCGGCTTGACGAACAACCCGACGGTCAGCACGACACCGATGCAGACGATCCCGATCCGCAGGACGCGTTCGTTCACGCGATGCAGCGCCCACGTGCCGAGCAGCCCGCCGACGATCGCGCCGCCGCCGAGCGCGAGCGCCGAGCCCCAGTGCAGGTGCGGCGAGGTCACGAACAGCACGACGGCCGATGCGTTCATCACGCCGGCGAGCGCGTTCTTCGTCGACATCGCGTGACGCGGAGACAGGCCGGCCATCGTCAGCACGGCCATCATCAGGAAACCGAGCCCGCCGCCGAAGTAGCCGCCGTAGATCGCGATCATGAACTGCGAGATCGCGGCGGGGACGGTGCCGAGGTGCGCCGCGCCTTCGCGCGGCTTGCGGAAGAAGCTGCCCCACGCGAACACGATCGTCGCGAACAGCACGAGCCACGGCACGAGGCGCGAGAAGATCGACGACGGCGTCTTCAGCAACAGCAGGCCGCCCAGCGCACCGCCGATCACGCTGATCACGAACAGCGCGCGAAACGACAGCTTGCCCGCGCCGCGCACCATTTTCCGGCTCGCCCAGCCCGTCGTGACCTGCGCGGGAAACAGCGCGACCGTCGACGTGATGTTCGCCGCGAGCGGCGACATGCCCGACACGATCAGCGCGGGCAGCGTGACGAACGAGCCGCCGCCGGCGAGGGTGTTCTGCAGGCCGGCCCAGAGGCCGGCAAGGATGACGAGAGCGAGCATCGGTGCGCAACGGGAAAGGTGGCGGGCTCGCTTGCCGTAAACGGGCAAACGCGGCGGACGCACGATGGTAATGCAGGATCGCGGTTGCGGGAAACGGTTGCCGGGACGATGCAGCGGCCACCGTGCGTCGGATCGGCGCGCAACACGAACGTGCGGAGCGGTGTCGGGGTTCATGCCTACACGCACGCAGGCGCGCGCGGGCAGGCCGGATGCGTCGCGCCGGCCGTATTGTCGTGCAATGGCGATCGAGTCGAAAAGGGGGCTGGACGGGCAATCAAACGGATTTTCCCGGATCGCAGGGACGCGCGCGCAAATTGGCCGATCGGGATTTGTTTTGTGAAACGGGCGAGTGATAAATCGGAATGCCGGTGTCAATGTCAATAGAGGAGTTTAAAAGTTCTGTCATTCGGTCGCGATGCGCAGAATGTGCGGTACCGCACCCGGAATCGGCGCGGGCGGGCCGCGCCTGGCGTGCCTGGCGCAGGCTTTGCTTCGCCGGCCTGCGCGAGGGATTCGTGGGTCGGCGCAATTGAATCGGTTAGTTTTATTGTTCATTCGTGCGCATCATTTCATTTAAATCGAATGTGCATCGCATCGGGTTGCGATTTATTGCAGCGCGGTGCACAATCGTTCACAAGTGCAATAAATCCGCAGCGGATTTTCTCAGCGGCACAAATCCTCCCCGCCATTCACCGCACGCCTCTTCGGCGGACGCACGGTCGTGCGTCAAGCTCGGCGGCGCGACTGCCGATTTCCGGTCTAGCGCGATCACGGAGCACATACGCCCGAGGCACGATGCCGTTGGCCCATCGGCCGGCCAGTTCCGACAGCACAGCATGGGCGCAACATGGCGACTTCCATTGACCTCAATCTTCTTGTCGTTCTGGACGCATTGCTGTCCGAGAACAGTGTGGTGGGCGCGGCCAACGCGCTCGGCCTCAGTCCGTCCGCACTCAGCCGCTCGCTCGCGCGGCTGCGGGTGATGACGGGCGATCCGTTGCTGGTGCGGGCAGGGCGCGATCTGGTCCCGACCCCGCGTGCGCTCGAGTTGCGCGACCGGGTGCATGCGCTCGTCGTGGAAGCGCACTCGGTCATGTGTCCGTGCGAGCGGGTCGACATGAGCACGCTCAAGCGCACGTTCTCGATCCGCGCGAACGAGGCGTTCGTCGAAACGTTTGCGCCGGCGCTGCTCGAGCATGCGTCGCGCACGGCGCCCGACGTGCGGCTGCGCTTCGCACCCAAACCCAACAAGCATGTCGATGCGCTGCGCAACGGCGACATCGATCTCGAAGTCGGCGTGATCGGGCAGGCCGGACCGGAGTTGCGCGTGCAGGCGCTGTTTCGCGACCGTTTCATCGGCGTGGTCCGCATGGATCATCCGCTCGCGACCGGCGAAGTCACGCCGGAGCGCTTCGCGTCGTTTCCGCAGGTGAGCGTGTCGCGCCGCGGGCAATTCCACGGCCCGATCGACGCACTGCTCGAATCGCTCGGTGTCGCGCGCTCGGTGACCACCGTCGTGTCGAGCTTCCCGACCGCGCTGTCGCTCGCGCGCAGCTCGGATTTCGTTGCCAACGTGCCGGAGCGGCAAACCGAGCGGTCCCGCGCCGGCATGCACAGCTTTACGTTGCCGCTGGCGATCGCGGACCTGACGGTCTCGCAGATCTGGCACCCGCGTTTCGATCGCGACCCCGCGCATCGATGGCTGCGCGATTGCGTGCGCAATATCTGCGCGCCACGTGTTGCCGACACGATCGCCCGCTAGCGGCGCGCCGCTTCGATGTGACGCGTCGTGCAATGCTGGTGGCGTGCGTCAACGTCATTGATATATTGCGTGTCGTGCATCTTCCGAACCGTAAATCGATTAGGTATGCTCGATTCCGTTCGAACAACACCGGAGATAATAGGTAGGGCAGCCTTTGCTTTTGAATTCGCCGAACATTCGTGGAGCCTTTAAATAATAAATATCCAATCCGAGGGGTATGTGAATTGAGGTGAACATTGGAAATCGTGAATCTGAAATATTGGCGTCTTATTTTGGATGGGGAAACGAATGGTTCAGTTTGCGGCGAATATAGCGACTCCCGAGGATGTCACCCTCAGCATGCGTGAATGCGAAGTGTTGCGCTGGGCGGCGGAGGGGAAGACCGCGTATGAGATCGGCATCATTCTCGGCTTGACCGAGCGGACGATCAATTTCCATATTTCGAGATCGATCGTGAAGCTCAATGCGTCGAACAAGACCAACGCGGTCGTGAAAGCCGTGTTGATGGGTCTGATCGTGTTTGCATGAACGGCACCGGGGCGCCCGTCCGCGGCCTCCCCGGTTGCGCCATCAGATCGCGCCCTGAAACGACAGCACGCGCGTCCTGAACTCTTCCGGCACCGGCACGGTGGTCTTGCTGCCGTAGTCGAACATCACGTGGGTGGACACGGCCCGCGCGACCACGGCCTGATCGTCGGCCGAATCCTCGTCGGCCGTCTGCCCGTCGCGCACCATCAGGTATTCCAGTTCGAAGCTCTTCGAGCCGAAGCGCGTGACGCTGCTGCGCACCGTGATCGTATCGCCGTACTGAGCGGGCTTCAGATACTCACACGAGGTCTTGACCATGATGTGCGGCAGCTTTTCCGAATACGGCAGATCGAGCAGATCGTGCATGTAGGTCAGGTAGGCGTGCTGCAGATAATCGTAATAGACCGGGCTGCTCACATGGCCCATCGCGTCCGTCTCCCGATACTTCACGTCGATTCGGGTCTCGAAATATTTTCTTGTCATTACAGGCTCCTTGGCAGAACAGCAGGTGTGAACGTGTTTGTTCAGGAGTTAAGTTAGACGCGATCCGCATATCGGAATACTGTCGGAAATCACAGATATTCACTATGCGAAATGCCTCTGAGATAAATGACAGTATCACCATGGATTTGACCGCGCTCTAATTGCCTCCGTAAATCGGCATCCGATCAGCGAGAGTGGAGTGTTAAATGGAAAAATCCGTTGAGGCAGCGTTGACGCAAGGCGTGGCGGTGATCAGTGCGCAGCGGTTGCGCGCCGAATTGCCATGCGATCCCGGCCTGGCGCGCTCGATCGCCGATGCGCGGCGTGCATTGGCGCAGATCATCGCGGGCGAGGACGACCGGCTTGCGCTGATCGTCGGGCCGTGTTCGATCCACGACGCGGAGGCTGCGCTGGCGTTCGCGCGCCGGCTCGCGCCGCTGCGCGAGCGGTACGCCGATGCGCTCGAGATCGTGATGCGCGTCTATTTCGAAAAGCCGCGCACCACGGTCGGTTGGAAAGGACTGTTGAACGATCCGTATCTCGACGGCAGTTTCCGGATCGAGGACGGCCTGCGCGTCGCGCGCCAGGTGCTGCTCGGCATCAATGCGCTGGGCCTGCCGGCCGCGACGGAGTTTCTCGATCCGATGACCGCGCCGTATCTCGACGATCTCGTGTCCTGGGGCGCGATCGGCGCCCGGACGACCGAATCGCAGATCCATCGCCAGGCGGCATCGGGGCTCGACCTGCCGGTCGGCTTCAAGAACGGCACCGACGGCAACGTGAAGGTCGCGATCGACGCGATCCGTGCGTCGCGTGCGTCGCACAGCTATCTGAGGCCGTCCGTGGCCGGCGGCGTGGAAATCGCGACCACGCCCGGCAATCCCGACACGCACGTCGTCCTGCGCGGCGGCAAGACGCCGAACTACGACGCCGCGAGCGTCGCGGCGGCCTGCGCCGCGCTGCGCGACGCGCATCTCCCCCCGTATGTCGTGATCGACGCGAGCCATGGCAACAGCGGCAAGCAGACGCGCGCGCAGATCGACGTCTGCGGCAACCTCGCCGAGCAGCTGCATCGCGGTGAGCGCGCCATCGTGGGCGTGATGATCGAGTCGTTCCTCGTCGAGGGGCGGCAGGACGTGGTGCCGGGCACGCCGCCGGTGTTCGGGCAAAGCATTACCGACGCATGTCTCGGCTGGGAGCACACGGCCGAACTCGTCGAGCAGTTGGCTGCCGCGGTGGTTGCGCGGCGGCGTTCGCCAGCCGGCTTCATCGCGCACGGCGCCGCCGTCGCGATGCAGGCCGTTTCTTACTGAAAGGAGCTCTCTTGAACTCACCCATCGACATCGCCCGCGCGCTCGACTGGAAAGGCGACGGCGCCAGCCGCACGCCGTACGAGGCGTACACGAGTGAAGCGCTGTATCAGCGCGAACTCGAGCGCCTGTTTTACGCGAATCACTGGTGCTACATCGGCCTCGAAGCCGAAGTGCCGTCTCCCGGCGATTTCCAGCGCACGGAAGTCGGCGAGCGATCCGTCGTGATGACGCGCACGGAGGACGGCGAGATCGTCGTTTTCGAAAACGCGTGCGCGCACCGCGGCATGCAGTTTTGCCGCGAGCGCGCCGGTAACGCGAAGGATTTCCACTGCCCGTATCACCAGTGGAACTACGACCTGAAGGGCAACCTGATCGGCGTGCCGTTCCGGCGCGGCGTGCGTCAGGGCGGCAAGATCAACGGCGGCATGCCGGCGGATTTCGAGCCCGGCAAGCATGCGTTGCGGCGCCTGCGCGTGTCGACGCGCGGCGGCGCCGTGTTCGCGTCGTTCGACGAGAACGTCGAATCGTTCGAGGATTACCTCGGCCCGAACATCCTGCCTTACTACGATCGCCTGTTCCACGGCCCGAAGCTGACCGTGCTCGGCTACACGCGCCAGCGCGTGCCGAGCAACTGGAAGCTGATGGTCGAGAACATCAAGGATCCGTATCACGCGGGGCTGCTGCACACCTGGTTCGTCAACTTCGGCCTGTGGCGGGCGGACAATCCCGCCAAGCTCGTGACCGATGCGCATCACCGGCACGGCGCGATGGTGTCGATCCGCAGCGGCGGCGGCGGCGGCGAGGTGACGCACAACGTGACGAGCTTCAAGGAGCGCATGACGCTGAACGACGACCGCTTCCTCGATGTCGTGCACGAACCGTGGTGGGGCGATCCGACCGTCGTGATGCTCACGCTGATGCCGAGCGTCATCATCCAGCAGCAGGTCAATGCGCTGTCGACGCGCCGCATCCGGCCGGTCAGCCCGGGCGTGTTCGACTACGTGTGGACCCATTTCGGCTTCGAGACCGACACCGAGGAGATGACGCGCCGCCGCCTGCGCCAGGCCAATCTGTTCGGGCCGGCCGGCTTCGTGTCGGCGGACGACGGCGAGGTCATCGAGTGCGTGCAGCAGAGCTTCGAGCAAATCCAGCGCGGCAACGTCTACAACGAACTCGGCGGCCGGCAGGTCGACGATCAAACCGATCATATGGTTAGCGAAACACTGGTGCGCGGCATGTACCAGTACTGGCGCCAAGTGATGGAGGCCTGAATGAGCACGATCACGACACGAACCGACCGGCCGGCCGCCGGGCTGCACGCGGGCTTCGAGGATTTCTACGCGCTCGTCCAGCTCAATGCGCGCTATGCGGCCGTGCTCGACGGCGGCGACTGGGACGCGTGGCCGGAATTCTTCGTCGAGCAATGCCGGTACACGGTGGTGCCGCGCGAGAACCACGAGCGCAACCTGCCGCTCGCGGTGATGGATTTCGAGAGCAAGGGCATGCTGAAGGACCGCGTCTACGGCATCAAGGAGACGCTGTTCTTCGATCCGTACTACCAGCGCCACGTGATCGGACTGCCGCTCGTCACGTATCTCGACGACACGGTGATCGAGGCCGAGACGAACTACGCGGTGCTGCGCACGAAGACGGAGCAGATGAGCGACGTCTACAACACCGGGCGCTACCTCGACCGGATCGTGCGGACGCCGCAGGGGCTGCGGTTCGAATCGCGCATCTGCGTCTACGACAGCGAGATGATTCCGAACTCGCTGATTTTCCCGATCTGAACGAGGGGCAGACAGTGACTACGAACTGGATCGACGCGGTCGCGCCGGAAGCGGTGCGCACCGACGGAATACTCGGCGTCTGGGTGGGCGGGCGCGACATCGCGCTCTATGCGGTCGGCGACGAGATCTTCGCGACCGAGAATCAGTGCACGCATGGCGAAGCGCGGCTGAGCGACGGTTTCCTGCTCGACGACGAGATCGAATGCCCGCTGCATCAGGGGCGCTTCAGCGTGCGGACCGGCATCGCGCTGTGCGCGCCGCTGACGACGTGCGTGCGCACCTATCCGGTGAAGATCGAGAACGGCCGCGTGTTCGTGCAACTCGCACAGGCCGATGCGGCGGCGCCGGCGGAGGTGCGGTCATGAGCGCTTACGTGGTGTTCGATATCGACGTGCACGACGCCGACGCATACCAGGCGTACCGCCGGCTGGGTGCACCGACGGTGGCCGCGTACGGCGGGCGCTTCCTGGTGCGCGGCGTCGAAGTCGAGACGCTGGAAGGGGACTGGACGCCGAAGCGCGTCGTCGTGCTCGAATTCGAGTCGGCGGAGCGCGCCCGCGAGTGGTATCAGTCCGACGGCTATCAGGCGGCGAAGCGGCTGCGCGAGCCGGCCGCGCGGACGATCGGCATTCTCGCCGACGGCTACGTGCCGGTTGCCAGCGATCCGCGTTAAGCGGTACAGGTGAAGGGGCTCCGCGCCGGGTTGACCGGCGCGGAGCTTTTTTCATTTCGGGATGCAGAACAGTCAGGCCGGCGGCATCGATTCGTCGGCAATGGCGGAGGGCGATACGCGCCGGCGGATGCCCGCGCTGCCTGCCGGCGGGCCGGCTACCCGGCCGGTCGATCCCGCCGGGCGAGACGGGTGCCCGATAGTTCCGCGCGCACGATCTCGCCCATGCCGTTGCCCGGCGCATGCAGTGGCTGCACCTGCGCGGGCGTGTCATGCCATCCGGGAAGCGAGTCGAAGGGCCGTCGCGACCGGACGGCGTTGCGGTTGCGGCGCCCGTCGGGCGACGCTGCCGGCGCTGGCCGCGTCTCGCAAGCCGTGCGCGCAGCGGCCGCGAGCCGCGCACCGCGGCTCATGCGTCACGCATGGCGGTAGCGGATCGACCAGACCGTCAGCAGCGTCGCGCCGAACAGCAGCAGGCAGCCGAACGAGAAGTCGTTCAGCGCGAGCATGTGCGCTTCGACGTCGATCGCATGCGCAACCGACGCGAGCGCGCCGGACGGCGACAGACCCGCGTGATCGAGCCGCGCGAACCAGTCGCCGGCCGCGAAGTCGTACGGCGTGATGTGGTCGACGAGATAGGTGTTGTGCACGCGGGAGCGGCGCTCGAAGTAGGTCGGCGCGACCGACGTCGCGACGCTGGTGCCGATCCGGCGCAACGCGTTCTGCAGCCCGGATGCCGCCGGTAGCCGTTCGCGCGGCAGCCCGGCGAGCGACAGCGACACGAGCGGCGTGATGAAGAACGCGGTGGCGGCGCCCATCAGCAGCGAATTGGCGGCGATGTCGCCGAGGGTCACGTCGCTGTTGAAGTGCAGGCGCCAGAACGATGCGGCGCCCCAGCCGACGAGCGCGACGGTCGCGAGCAGGCGCGGGTCGGTGCGGCCCTGGAAGCGGCCGAGCAGCGGTGCGATCACGATCCCCGCGACGCCGAGCGGCGCGGTGGCGATGCCGGCCCAGGTGGCCGTGTATCCCTGCTGGGTTTGCAGCCACAGCGGCACGAGCACCAGCGCGCCGAAATAGAGCCCGAAGCCGACCGTGATCGCGAGCGTGCTCGTCGTGAAGTTGCGGTCCGCGAACAGCCGCAGGTCGACGATCGGATGGCTGTCGGTCAGCTCCCAGAGGATCAGCGCGATGAACGACGCGGCGCCCACGACTGCCAGCACGCGAATTTCGTTGGACGCGAACCAGTCGAGATTCTGGCCGCGATCGAGCAGCAGCTGGAACGAACCGAACGCGGCGGTGAGCAGCAGCAGCCCGACGAAGTCGACCGGCAGGCGCCGCGTCGCGTTGTCGCGTCCCGCCAGCAGCCGCCCGAGCACGCCCAGCACGAGCACGCCCGGCGGCACGTTCACATAGAAGATGTACGGCCAGCTCAGGTTGTCGGTGATCCAGCCGCCGGCGATCGGTCCGAGCACCGGCGCGACGAACGTCGTGGTTTGCCACACGGCGAGCGCGACGTGGCGGCGCGTCGACGGGAACACCGCCATCAGCAGCGCCTGGGACAGCGCGGTGATCGGGCCCGACGCGGCGCCCTGAAGCGCGCGAAACAGCAGCAGCGACTCGAAGTTCGGCGCCATCCCGCACAGGATCGACGTGAGCACGAAGAGCAGCACCGACAGGCGAAACAGCCGCACCTGGCCGAAGCGCTGCGTGAGCCAGCCGGTCAGCGGCAAAGTGATCGCGAGCGGCGTCGCGAACGAGGTCAGCATCCAGGTGCCCATGTCCGGCGCGACGCCGAGATCACCCGCGATGGTCGGGACGGCGACGTTCGCGATCGTCAGGTCGAGCGTCTGCATGAAGTTCGCGACGCTGACCGCGATCGCGACGAGCGCCAGCGGCATGCCGGCGAGGGGCTCCAGCGGCAGTTTCGGCGCCGCGTTCCGGGCGAAAAAGCGCATCGTCAGGCTCCCGGGGCGAGCGGGCGGGCGCCGCTGTTCGCGCGGATCGTCTCGGCGACGAGCGCGTCGCCCGCTTCGTCGTCGTCGCGATAGATCGACGTGGCGTCGATCGACCGGCGCACCTCGGGGGGGCGGGCCGGCGTCGACGCCGATGCGGTGCCGCGGCCCTGACCGACCGGCACCGATGCCGTCATCGACAGGCCGATGCGCAGCGGATGCGCGCGCAGCTCGTCGGGATCGAGCGCGATCCGGACCGGCACGCGCTGGACGACCTTGATCCAGTTGCCGGTTGCGTTCTGCGCGGGCACGGCTGCGAACGCGGCCCCGGTGCCGGCTTCGAGCCCGACGACGCGCCCGTGGAACACCACGTTGCTGCCGTACAGGTCCGAGAACAGCTCGACCGGCTGCCCGGCTTGCACGCCGCGCAGTTGCGATTCCTTGAAGTTGGCTTCGACCCACACGTGATCGAGCGGCACGAGCGCCAGCGACGGCGTGCCGGGCGCGACGTGCTGGCCGACCTGCACGCTCCGGCGCGTGACGAGCCCGCCGAGCGGCGCGCGTACTTCGGTGCGACGCAACGCGAGCGCCGCGCTGCGGACCCTGGATGCCGCCGCGCGCACGAGCGGGTTCGTGTCGATCGACGTGCCGTCGGTGTGCGCGAGCGTCGCGTCGTAGGCGGCCTGCTGCGCGTTCAGCGCGGCCGCCGCGCCGTCCATCGCATCCCGCGCATGACGAAGATCCTCGCGCGACACGCCGCCGTCCTGCGCGAGGCTCAGCCGGCGCTGCAGATCGTCGTTCGCCTTGGACAATTCGGAGCGCCGCAGCCGGATCTGCGCTTCCTCGCGGGTCGCGTCGGCATGCGCGGTGCGGTATTCGCGCACCGCGTGGGCGAGCTGGGCGACCGCTTCGTCCAGCGCGAGCCGGGCATCGGTCTTGTCGACGCTGAAGAGCAGGTCGCCCGGACGAACCCAGTCGGCGTTCTGCACGCGCACGGCGTCGACGGTGCCGCCGATCTGCGGCGAGATCTGCACGACGTCGCCGGACACGTACGCATCGTCGGTCGTTTCGGTGCCGCGCGTGGTGGCCCACGCGGCGGCGGCGATGCCGGCAACGCCGGCGAGTCCGATGAAGAACCAGCGGAAGTAGCGACGGCGCGCGCGTTGCAGCGAGGGCTCGGCGGCGGGAGATTCGGGACGGTTCATTGCGTGGCTCCAGTGGAAGAGGTGCCGCCGAGCGCGGCGATCAGGCGGGCGTGCTCGATCGCGAACGACGCGTCCGCACGGGCGACCGACGCGCGATCCTCGAGCAGCCGGCCTTCCGCGAGCAGGACGTCGAGGTAGCCGGAAATGCCTTTGCGGTAGCGCTGCGTCTCGACGGCGTAGGTCTGTTGCGCGCGCGACAGCGCCTCGCGCTGAAGCGCGCGCTGCCGGCCGAGCGTGTCGATCTGGACGAGCGTGTCGCTGACCTGTGCGAGCGCGTTGACGACGGTGTCGTCGTACGCCGCGACGGCGGCGTTGTAGGCGGCGGTTTGCGCCCGCAGGCCGGCGCGCAGGCGGCCGCCCTCGAAAATCGGCAGCGTGATCGCGGGGCCTGCGCCGAACGTGCCGCTGTTGCCGTGGAACAGCGCGCGGAAGCCGAAGCTCTGCACGCCGGCGAAGGCCAGCAGGTTGACGTCCGGATAGAACGCGGCGCGCGCCGCGTCGATGTTCGCTGCTTCGGCTTCGACCTGGTAGCGCGCGGCCAGCACGTCCGGACGGCGGCCGATCAGCGCCGCGGGCAGGACGGCCGGCATCGGCAGTTCGGCCGCGGGCGCCGCGGCGGGTGTCAGCGCATCGGCGTAACCGGGGCCGCGGCCGACGAGCGCGGCGAGCCGGTGGCGCAGCCGGGCCGAGGCGGCCGCATGCGTGTTGATGTCGGCCTGCGCATGCGGAATCGGTTCGCTCGCCCTGAGCACGGCGACCTGCATGTCGAGACCGGCGTCGGCGCGTTGCGACGTGAGGCGCAGCAGATAGCTGTGCTGCTGCAGCGTATCGCGCGCGATCGCGAGCAGTTGCTGTTCGAGCGCGAGCTGCAGGTAGGTTTCGACGATCGCCGCCTGCAGCGACACGGTGGCCGCGTGTTCGAGCGCGCGCTGCTGGTCCGCGCGCAGCGCGGCGGCGCGCGCCAGCGCGTGCTGTCGGCCGGCGATGTCGAGATTCCACGACGCGCCGAGGAGCGCCTGCGCGTCGACCTGCCAGTGTCCGGCCGCGGGCGGCGGCGTCCGGTAGCTGCCGGGCAGGCGTGTCGGCACCGCGCTCACGGTCGCGCCGAGTTGCGGCAGCAGCGCGGCGCTTTCGACGTTGGCGTCGGCCAGCGCCTGCGCGACGCGTTCACGCTGCGCTTGCAGCGTCGGCGCGCCGGCCAGCGCGTCGTCGACGAGGCGATCCAGCTGCGCATCGCCGAACGCGCTCCACCAGCGTTCGGCGATCGCCGGCGAGCCGGCGCCGGCGGAACGGATCGCGGTGCCCGCATCGAGTTGCTCGACGGGGGTGATGCGGGCCGCCGGGCGTTGCGGGCCGAACGGCGCGCAGCCGGCGATCGCGAGCGCGGCGAGCGCGGGAACCAGGCGGCGCGAGCCGCGCGCTCGGTCGATAAGGAAGGGCATGATCGGTTTCCTGTCGTGCGATGGCGAACGATTCATATCTAAAAATATATCTTTAGATATTATTCGACGATCGGCAACTGGCAGAAATGGCAGTTCGCCGCAGCAGCCGGCGTCGTTGCAACAGTTGAAAAGGGGGGCGGATCGAGGGGGCGGATTACGCGACGGCAAGCGCGTCGAGCGCTGCCGCGAGCGTTTGTGCGACGGACTGGCCCGACGTATCGATGCGGCAGTGCGCGCATGCGCGGTACAGCGATTCGCGCGCGTCGTGCAGCGTGGCGAGCGCCGCGCGCGGATCGGCGACGTTCAGCAGCGGGCGGGAGGCGTCGTCGCGCGTGCGGTGCCACAGGGTGTCGAGATCGCTCGCGAGATGGATCACGAAACAGCGCTGGCCAAGCCGGGCGCGCGTGTCGTCGCGCAGCACGGCGCCGCCGCCGGTCGCGAGCACGAGCGCGGGCCCGCGCGTCAGCATGTCGATGACGTCGGCTTCACGGGCGCGGAAGTCGCCCGCATGGAATTGCGCCGCGACGGGCGCGCCGAAGCGGCGTTCGAGTTCGCGGTCGGCGTCGACGAACGGCAACGCGAGCGTGCGGGCCAGTGCGCTGCCGAGGGTCGTCTTGCCGGCGCCGGGCATGCCGACGAGCGCGATGCGCGTCGGGCCTGCCTGCGGGCGCGCGCTCACAGGCGGCTCCGCAGCGACGGGGCGCGGCGGGTCACCGCGGCGATCCGCTGGATCCGGACGAAATTCGCGAGCGGGTCCAGCGCATCGGTGATGAAGGTGTGAGGCGCGCCGGGGGGCATGTCCAGCGCGATGCCGGCGACCACGAGCGTGCCGTCGTACAGCGCGTCGGCCAGCGCGCCGATGCGGGCGCCAAGCGCCGGCGTCGCCGCGCCGAGATCCGCGACGACGCGGCGCGAGCGCGGCCAGTCGACCGGCTCGGCCGGGCGTGCCGGCCAGCGTGCCAGCAGGCCGCCGGGTAGCGGCGCCGCGGGCCGCGCCGCGCCGGTTTCGAGCACCTGCCAGGTCAGCGGCGCCGCGGGCAGGCACGCGCGCCAGCGGCCATAGGCGGTCGCCGCGGTGTCGCCGATCGCCACCGCCGGAAGCCTGAGACGCGCGCAGCGCCGCAGCAGGCACGCGGTGCCGGCGGCATCCGGCGTGCCGCGCACGAACGGCAGCAGCTCCAGTTCGCCGTCGTATTCGGCGCGCAGCGCGCGCAGCCATCGTCCGGCGGCGAGCGGCACGCATCCCGCCGCGGCGATGCCGCACAGCACGAGCAGGCGATCGTCGCGGCCGTCGCGAATCGCGAGCAGCCGGGCGGCGACGGAGGACGACGCGGGCGCCGGGGTCATCATGCGTCCGTGCCGTCGGCGTGCCCGTCCGTGCCGCCCGCGGCACGCGGATAGGCGCCGAGCACGCGCAGTTCGGACGCGACGAGCGCGATCTCGTCGAGCGCCGCGCGCACGTTCGGATCGAGCGGATGTCCGCCGAAATCGATGCAGTACCGGTACGCCTGGCCAGCCGCGCGTGCCGGCCGCACGTCGACCCACAGCAGCGGGGCGCGGTGATGGGCGAGCGCATCGAAGATGCGCGCGAGCGCGTCGGGCGCATCGGTCGGCCGCAATACGATGCTCGTGCGGTCGTGGCCGGTCGGGGCCGGCGCCTGGCCGCCGACGATCACGAAGCGCGTGCGGTTGTCCGAGTGATCCTGGATCGCGCGGGATACGATTCGCAGTCCGTAAAGTGCGGCTGCAGGTTCGCCGGCGATCGCCGCGCAGTCGTACAGATGCGCGGCCTCGCGCGCGGCCACCGCGTTGCTGGATACCGGGATGCGGCGCAGGTCGGGTGCATGCGTGTCGAGCCACGCGCGGCATTGCGCGAGCGCCTGCGGATGGCCGACCACGCTGTCGACGCCGTCGAGCGATCCGCTTGCGCTCAGCAGGCAGTGCGCGACGGGCAGTTCGATTTCGCCCGTGACGGGCGCCGCCTGCGCGATCAGCAGATCGAGCGTGCGCGTCACGCTGCCTTCGGAGGAGTTCTCGACCGGTACGACCGCGCATTCCGCGTCGCCGCGCGCGAGCGCTTCGAATACCGCGTCGATCGTCTCGTGTGCCTGCCCGCGTGCGAATTCGCCGAAGTGACGCAGCATCGCGGCTTCGGTGTAAGTGCCCGAGGGGCCGAGGAACGCGACCGACGGCAGCGATTGCGCGTCGCGGCTCGCGCGGAACAGCGTCTGCCAGATGGCTCTCAGGTCGCGGTCGCGCAGCCCCCACGGCGCGCGCGCGCACAGTTCGGCGACGATCGAAGCTTCGCGGGAAGGCTGCCGTACCGCGAGCCCCGCATGCCGCTTGAGATGACCGATCTCGGTGGCGTGAACGATGCGCTGGCCGATCAGCGCGAGCAGTTCGTCGTCGATCACGTCGATCTGCGCGCGGCGGCGCGCGATCGCATCGTCGACGGACGACGGGGCGGCCAGTTCGGACGTCGTCATCGCGTTTCGATCCGTGAAGTCGGGGAGGCGACCGGCCGGCGTGCGGCGTCGTGCGCGGCTGCGCCCGGCTGCACGCGCGCGACGGCGCGTTCGTATTCGTCCGCGAGCCGCTCGACGATCTCGGCGACGCTGAGTACCGCGTCCATCGCGCCGACGCCCTGGCCGGCGCCCCAGATGTCGCGCCATTGCTTCGCGCCGCCTTCCGGCGAGAAATCGAGTTGCGCGCCGTCGACCCGCGCGAGCCGGCGCGCATCGAGCCCGGCTGCCTCGATGCTTTGGCGCAGGTAGTTGCCGTGGACGCCGGTGAACGCATCGGTGTAGATGATGTCGGCAGCGTTGGCTTCGACGATCGTGTCCTTGTACCGCTGCACCACGTTTGCTTCGTGCGACGCCAGGAAGCGTGTTCCGATGTACGCGAAGTCGGCGCCGAGCGCGCGCGCGGCGGCGATCGCGTCGCCGGTCGCGATCGCGCCGGACAGCGCGATGAAGCCGTCGTAGAAGCGCCGTACTTCCGTGACCAGCGCGAACGGCGACAGCGTGCCCGCATGGCCGCCCGCGCCCGCCGCGACGAGGACGAGGCCGTCGACGCCGGCTTCCAGCGCCTTCTGCGCATGCCGTACCGTCGTGACGTCGTGCAGCACGATCCCGCCGTAGGCGTGGATCGCATCGACGACGTCGCGCGACGGTGCGCGCAGGCTCGTGATCATCAACGGCACGCGCCGTTCGATGCAGATGCGCAGATCCTGTTCGACGCGCGGATTCGACGGATGGCAGATGTGGTTGACCGCGAACGGTCCGACCGGCGCGTCGGGATGGGCGTCGCGGTAGGCGCGCAGCGTACCGTCGATCGTGTCGATCCAGTTGCCGAGCTGCGTGCTGAGCCGCGCGTTGAGCGCCGGAAATGCGCCGACGATCCCGCTCTTGCACTGGGCGAGCACCATCTCGGGATAGCTCGCGATCAGCATCGGAGACGCAATCACCGGCAGCCGGAGACCCTGCAGCGGAAGCGGAATCATGGTCGGGCTCCGGCTCGTTAGCGTGCGAGCGCCGCGCTGTCGCGCCGCTCGTCGAGACGGCGATGGAAGCCGTCGCGGCTGACGGCGCAGCGCGTATGCACGCCTTCGCCGACGACACCCACCGCATCGCGCACTTCGACCCGGTACGTCATCATGCGGCCGTCGACCTCGATCAGTTCGGCATCGATCGTCACGTCCCATTCGGGCGGCGTCGGTGCGAGATGCTTGATCTCGAAGTTGTAGCCGACCGTCATCTGTCCGGCAGGCAGCAGGTGGTCGGTCGCCTGCATGCAGGTCTGTTCGATGAAGATGATCATGATCGGGCTCGCGAGCGCGTGCGCTTCGCCGCCCCATTGATCGGCGAGCGAAATCGTGTCGACGCGGTGGGTGGCGCGGGCGCGCAGGCCAGTCTGGATAGTCAAGGGAAGCTCCTCGAGGGGGGATGAAAAGGGTGAGCGGTCACGCCGCGCGCGCCGTGGCGGCCGCGCGTCGTTGCAACTGGCTGAAGATGTTCCGGTAATGCATTTCCTCGGTGCCGCCGGCCGAGCCCATCGCGAGCGCGTCGGCGACGAAGGTGGCGAGCGGGCCGCGCCGGTAGCCATCGCTACCGTGAATCGCGAGGAGGTGCAGCGCGGCCTGTGCGAGATCGCGTGCGCCTGCGAGCTTCGCGATCGAGCAGTTCGCGAGCGCTTCGGGGTGCTGATCGATGAGCAGGTCGAGCGCGGCGCGCGCCGTCCAGCGCGTGCGTTCGATGCCGACGTGAACGTCGACCAGCCGGCGCTGGACGTGCTGATGCGCGTCCAGCGCGACGCCGAGCGTCTTGCGGCCGCCGGCGTGCGCGAGTGCGTCGGCAAGGAACGGCTGCGTGACGTTCGCGCACAGCAGGCCGAACAGCGCGCGATTCATCGACGCGATGTCCATCAGCAGGCGCAATCCGTCGCCGGGCGCGCCGAGCAGTTCGTCGGCGTCGACGTGCACGCCGGACAACGTGAGGTCGCCGATCGGCAGATCCGCGACGCCGAACGTCGCTTGCGGCGCACTGCGCTGAACGCCTTCACGTTCGGGATCGATCAGCACCAGCGCGGTGGTCGGCTTGCCGTCACCGGTCAGGGTCGCGACGATCATCATCAGGCGCGCTTCGGGCGCGTGGCTGATGTTGTACTTGTGGCCGTCGAGCCGGTAGTGGTCGCCGTCGCGAACGACGCATGTTTCGAGCGCGCGCACCTCGGTGCCGGTGCCTTTCTCCGAGATCGCCGTGGCGCCGATGGCGCCGGACAGCAGCTGCGGCAGATGCCGTGCACGCTGCGCGTCGGAACCGTAGGCGACGATTGCGCGAATCAGCGTCGCCTGATTGGCGAGCGCCATCGCGAAGCCGACCGAGCGCAGCGCTGCGGCGATCGCCTCGAACGCATCGATGAAGTCGTGCCACGTGCCGCCCGCGCCGCCGAGTTCGCGCGGTACCGGCAGGCGCCACAGTCCCGCATCGGACAATGCATCCCAGGCAGCGCGATGGAAAGCGCCGGAAGGGGCGGACCGCGCATGGCGTTCAGCGATGTCGCGATACGTGGCGGTCGTCGTGTGCTGTGCTTCGCTGGCAGTGAGAGTCATGTCGGGGAGCGAGACGTTGCATGGATCGTGTCGCCAATCTAATGAAAAGCCCCCGGACGAGAAACTGTCAGTTATCGCACTCCGGTGCAGCGCCGCCTTCGACGTCCGGATACACGATCGTGCCGTCCGGCCGGACGACTGCGCCGGCCGTGAGGCGCGCAGGCTCCACGCGATTGCGGCCCATGATGTGCAGTACCGTCTCGCCGCGCGCGATCAGGTAGTCGGACACGATGCGCCGGTGACAGCGCCACCACACGGCTTCCGAACACATGATCGCGCAGCGCTGCTCGTGCCCCCGTGCGATCAGTTGGTCGAGGCCTGAACGAAATTCCGGCGACAGCGCGTAATCGGCGTAGCGGTGGAAGCTGCGGTTCGTCCAGAAATCGTTGACGTCGTCGGGCACGTCGCGCGATTTGCCGCGCAGGCCGCCGAGTGTCGCGATGTGTTCGTACGCAATATCGTCGGCAGCCAGTGCCTCCGGCAGCGTCGCTTCGTTGAACTGAGGATGGGTGCGCGAGCGCGTCATCTTGCGGATATCCGCGAGCAGCGCGATCCCGGCCGCATCGAGCAGGCCGACGAATTCGTCGAGCGTGCGGTTCGAATGGCCGATCGTGTAGAACGGGTAGGTCATGCGAGATCCTTGCCGGTGATGCGTTCGAGCACGCGGCCGCGATGCGCGGCGATGTGGTCGGTCCGGTCGCTCTTGATCTCGTACTGCGGATCGCCGGGCGACGCGCGATGGCAATGGCCCTTGTAGTCGAAGTCGGCGGTGTGGATCGCGACGATCGTGCCGGTCACGTAGCCGGCCTCGGAATTCCAGCGGACGCGGTCGCCCAGCCTGAATGGTGTGCTCATGCCGGTGCCTCCTGGTGTCGGTGCGCGGTTCGGCGGTCTTCGCGGTGCGAGTGGCCGGGCCGCGAGGGCGGGGCTGTCTGCACGCATTATCGGCCGCACCCGCTCCGCGAAAAAGATACAGGCGGCAGCACAGTGCTGTGCTGCCTGCGCAAGCGGCGCGCCGGCGCGTGGGCAATCTTTCATTATTCCGACGATACGAGCGCTTATTGACACGCTTGCCTGCGTGAAATTGCCGTGCTAATTTTTCATGAAATTTATCGGCGTAATTTTCACGGGAGTCCGCATGTTCGTGCAGTCCGACCGTCACGTCGCAAGCTACTACGCCGGCACCTACCCGGCGCCGATCCCGCATCGTCCGGAACTGGACGACCGCATCGACGCCGATGTGCTCGTCGTCGGCGCGGGCTTCAGCGGGCTGCATACGGCGTTGCGCCTGGCACTCGCCGGCAAGCGCGTGGTCGTGCTCGAAGCGAGCCGCGTCGCATGGGCTGCGTCGGGCCGCAACGGCGGACAGGCGCTGCTCGGCTGGTCGTGCGACATGCAGCCGCTCGAGGATTCGCTCGGCCGCGACGGCGCGCGCCTGCTGTGGGACAGCATGCGCTGGGCGGCGGCCGAGGTGCGCGAACTGCCGGTGCGGCATGGTTTCGACATCGATTACCGGCCCGGCAGCCTGTGGGCCGCGCTACGGCCGCGGCGCGTCGCGATGCTCGAACAGGCCCGCGACGAGGCCGCCGAGCGCTGGGGCTATGACCGGCTGCGCGTGATCGGCCGTGACGAGATGCCCGAATGGATCGGCGGTACGCGCTATCTTGCGGCGCTGCACGATCCGGAGGCCGGCCACCTGAACCCGCTGAAGCTCGCGCTCGGCCTCGCGCAGACGATCGAGCGTGCGGGCGGGCGCATCTTCGAGCAGAGCCGCGTGCTCGACTGCCGCGAGACGGCCGGTGGCCATATTGCCCGCACGGCGCGCGGCGAAGTGCGCGCGGACGTGCTCGTGCTGGCGTGCAACGCATACGTCGACCGGCTCGATCGCGATCTCGCGCGCCGGCTGCTGCCGGTCGGCACCTATCAGGTCGCGACCGCGCCGCTTGCGCCCGACGTCGCGCGTGCGCTGCTGCCGCAGAACAGCTGCGTGATCGACAACCAGTTCGTGCCCGACTACTTCCGCCTGAGCCCCGACAACCGGCTGCTGTTCGGCGGCGGCTGCACGTACCTCGGCGGCATTCCCGCCGACATCGCAGCGGCGACGCGCCCGCACCTCGAACGCGTGTTCCCGCAACTGGCCGGCGTGACGCTCGACTACGCATGGGGCGGCCACATCGACATCAGCATGCGCCGCACGCCGGACATCGGCCGCCACGGGCAGCGCTTCTGGTTGCAGGGCTTCTCGGGGCACGGCGTGCTGCCGACGCTCGCCGGCGCGCGCGCGGTGGCCGACGCCGTGCTCGGCGACGAACGCCTGCTCGCGCAGTACCAGCGCATCCGCAACCCGCGTTTCCCCGGCGGCGACCGGCTCGCCGCGCCGCTGGAAGCGATCGGCAAGGCCTGGTACCGTCTGCGCGATACCGTCTGACTCACCGGAACCCGTCATGAACGAACAGGAAGAGATAGAAAGTCTGGCGATCCTGATCCGCGACCTGCGCAAGCATCGCAAGGTCACGCTCAACGATCTCGCCGAACGGATCGGCCGCTCGGTCGGCTTTCTGTCGCAGGTCGAGCGCGGGCTGTCGCGCCCGACGGTCGCGGATCTCACTGCGATCGGCGAGGCACTCGGCGTGCCGACCACGTATTTCTACAGCCTGAGCAAGCCGCGCAGCGTGCCGTGGGTCACGCGGCCCGACGAGCGGCGCACCGTGTATTACGCGGCCGGCATCACCGACATCCTCGTGTCGCCGAACATGCGCTCGCGCTTCTCGATTCTCGAAAGCCATCTGGCGCCGGGCGCGAGCAGCGGCGAGCGACCGGTCGACGACAGCGACGAGCAGGGCGGCTTCGTGCTGGAAGGCGCGCTGACGATCTGGATCGACGATGACGACACGCCCGTCACGCTCGGCCCGAACGATGCGTTCCAGCTTCCCGCGCACAAGCGCTTCCGTTACGCCAACCTGACCGATGCGCCGACGCGCGTGATCTGGGTATTCACCTGAGTTGTCGGCGGGGCGGTCGGTGCTGCATGCCGGCGCGCCCCGCAGCCTGTTCGCAGTACTGATTGACATGCGGCGTGCGTCGTTCGGCATGCCGCATGAATCCGGTTCGCCGCGCTGCGGCACCGTCATACAAGACATGGAAAGGATGAGACATGGCTGACGTCGTTCCCGCGCTGGTCAGTGAAGTCCGCGCATTCCGGCAGGCACACCCCGAGATCCGTTATGTCGACCTGATCTGCCTCGACCTGCCCGGGCATTTCTACGGCAAGCGCTATCCGATCGATGCACTCGAGAAGGTCGCGTCGGGTTCGCTGTTGAAGCTGCCGCAGAACTGCGTGCTGCTCGGCACGCAAGGCGGCCTCTACAAGATCGGCGATTACTGCTTCAACGACGGCGATCCCGATGCACCGCGCCGCCTGATTCCCGGTACGCTGAAGCCCGTGCGCTGGGAGCGGCAGCCGCTTGCGCAGATGCTGATCAGCTCCGACGGCACCGATGCACCGATCGAGTTCGAGCCGCGCGAGGTGCTCGCGCGCGTGTTGAGGCGGTTTGCGGCGCGCGGCATCCGGCCGGTCGTCGCGTTCGAGCTCGAGTTCTACCTGTTCGCCGCACAGCTCGCGGACGGGATGCCGCAGTATCCGCGCGACCGCCTGAGCGACGACCGCGACGATCAGCCCAACATGCACATCGAGCGCCTGTCACGCTTCTCCGACGTGCTGCACGAGATGGTCGACGCCGCGTGCGAGCAGGGCGTCGATGCGACGGTGATGACCGCCGAGCTCGGGCCCGGCCAGTTCGAGATCAATTTCGGGCACACCGACGACGCGCTGCGCGCGGCCGACTGGTCGGCGCTGTTCTGCCGCAGCACGCGCGGCGTCGCGTTGCAACACGGCTATCGCGCGAGCTTCATGGGCAAGCCGTACCTGCATGCGCCGGGCAGCGGGATGCACGTGCACGTGAGCCTGTACGACGACGCGGGGCGCAACCTGCTCGCCGCGGACGGCCAGCGGCCGCTGCGGCACGCAGTGGCCGGGTGTCTCGCGCTGTTGCCGCACTGCATGCCGGTGTTCGCGCCGAACCACAATGCGTTCCGGCGCTACGGATCGATGGTGAACGCGGCGAGCCGTGCGAGCTGGGGCTTCGAGGATCGCGATGCGTGCATCCGGATTCCGGAGTCGGATGCACGCAACCTGCGGATCGAGCACCGTCTCGCGAGCGCGGATGCGAACCCGTATCTGGTGCTCGCGGCGATCCTGTCGGGAATGGAGCATGGGCTCGATGCGAAGATCGAACCGATTGCGCCGCTCAACGAGGATCGCGGCAGCGGCATCGATTTCCCGAAGGAGATGCTGTCGTCGGTTGCCGCGATGCAGGATCACCCGGCCGTGCGCGAAGGGCTCGGCAGCGAGTTCGTGATGGTCTATTGCGAGAACAAGCGCCAGGAGGAGCTGGATTTTCGCAACGAGATCGGGGCGCGGGAGTACCGGTGGTTTTTGTGACCGGATGCGGCTCCTCGCGGGCCTTATCGTCCGCGCGCCTGCGTCATCGGCAGGTGCGCGCCCCAGGCACTCGTCAGGGCTTCGATTTCGGCGACCGGATCGATCTGTTGTCGCGCGCGTTCGTTCACGTCCTCGCTGAATAACAGGTGCGCGAAATCACGCGCACGCGCGATGATCGCCGCGGTTTTCGGGCTGCGCCGCATCGTGAACGATGTGAGCGCGGCATCGAGGCCGCCGCCGTTGCCTGCACCGTATTCGTCGAGACACCGGGCCAGATGCCACGCATCCTCGAACGCCTGGCATGCGCCTTGTCCGGAGGTCGGTAGCGACGCGTGCGCGGCGTCGCCGATCAGCAGAACATTGCCGCGGTGCCACACGTCGACGGGGTCGAGATCGTGCACGCGGATCTTCGCGATCGTGTCCGCCGGCGTCGCGCGTAGCACGTTCGCGATGGTCGCCGGCCACGCCCGGAAGCGCCGTTCCAGCATCGCGCCCGGATCGCCTTCCGTTGCATCGTCCGGACCGGCTTCGGGCCATGCCGCTGCCCAGTACAGGCGATGCCGGTCCACCGCGACGATGCCGAACCGCTCGCGCGTGCCCCAGTAGTCGGATATCGACACCTCGTCGACGAGCGGCGCATCGCTTTGCGCGATGCCGATCCAGTTGACGAATCCCTGATAGACGGGCGTGTTGTCGCCGATCACATGACGCCGCGCGACGGAGTTCATGCGGCCGTCCGCGCCGATGACGAGATCGGGGGCGATCGTCGTTCCATTGTCGAAGCGAACGACAGCACGGCCGTCCGTCCCGGCGTCGATGGACGTTGCGCCGTGGCCGAAGTGGACGTCGATGCCGCGCGCCGCGAGGTGCCGTGCCAGCACGGCCTGGAGATCGCGCCGCAGGATCGAATAGGTCGGGAAACCCATGCGGCGATCGAGTGCGCGGATATCCGTGACCTTGAGCGGGTTGCCGTGCCGGTCGATGCGCTGCATCGCGTTCATGCGGCCGCCTGCCTCGACGATGTCCGGCAGCAGGCCGAGCTGCGAGAGGACGAAGCCGGCATTCGGCCACAGCACCACGCCCGCGCCCATCGTCGATTCCGACGGCATGCGTTCATACAGCCTGATCTCGTGACCACGCCCGGCGAGCGCGAGTGCAGTGCTCATGCCGGCCACGCCGGCGCCCAGGATTGCAATGTTCATGACGCTCCTTCCTTGTGTCGTGCGAGCGTTCGCGTGGCCGCGGGAGCGTCGCATTGACGGGATGAGCATCGTAAATTATGGTATGTGGCGGGATAAGCCGTGAAAAACGGCACACTTTGATACCTGAAATGGGCTAATGATGCGTAGCAAGCTGGATCTGAATGCGGTGCGTGTATTCGTGTCGGTCGTCGACGAAGGCAGCTTCGCCGGCGCCGCGCGCGTGCTGGCGATGCCGGGTTCCAACGTCAGCCGCCACGTCGCGCAGCTGGAGTCGAGGCTCGGCGCGCGTCTGCTGGAGCGCAGCACGCGACACCTGCGCATGACGGAGGCCGGGCGTTTGCTGCACGAGCGCGCACGGCCGATGCTCGATGCGCTGACGCAGGCCGAATTCGAACTGACGTCGCAGCAGACGGAGCTGCGCGGCGTGCTGAAGCTCTGCGTACCGGGTGAAATCGGGCCCCGCATGCTCGGGCCGATCGTCGCGGAATTCGCGAGCCGCCACCCGCGCGTCGAAATCGACTGCGATACGAGCCTCGCGGGCGTGTCGACGCTGCGCGACGATATCGACCTGTCGATCATCGTCAATCGCGGGCAGCTGGACGACAGTGCGTTCGTCGTCAGGCCGCTCGTGCGTTTGCCGAGTGTCGTCGTGGCCGCGCCATCGCTCGTCGAACGCACGGGATTGCCGACCCGGACGGAACAGCTCCGGCAACTGCCGTGCATCACGACCTTGAGCACGCTGAAAGGGCAGCCGTGGCAGTTCGCCGACCGCGACGGGCGGATTCACAAGATTCCGGTTGCGAGCCGGTATCGCGTCAACAGCGGCGAGATGGCCGGTCTGGCTGCGGTGAGCGGGATCGGCTTCGCGATTCTCGTCGAGCGCGCGTGCGCGGCGGCGCTGGCGGAGGGGCAGCTGGTGCGCGTGCCGCTGGAGATGACGCCTGCGCCGCTGGAGCTGCACGCCGCTTATGCGAGCCGGAATTCGGTCAATGCGAAGATTCGCGAGTTGCTGCAGATGATGCAGGAGCGGCTGGCGGTGGACGAAGCGATGCCGTCGTCGCGGTCACTTCGGTAGTGCGCGCCAGTAGCGCACTTCCTCGATCGGCGTCCCGCCGATCTCGAACGTCTTGATGTCGTCTTCGGCGACGAAGCCTTCGCGTTCGTAGAATGCCCTGGCCCGGCGGTTCTTGATCAGTACCCACAGCGACACCCAGGCATGGCCGGCATCATGCAGCGACCGGCACGCATGATCGACCAGCGCCGCGCCGATGCCTTGTCCGCAATACGACGGATGCAGGTAGATCGCTTCGATTTCGGCCCAGCCGCGATCCTTGTCGGTGTCGCGCGTCGGACCGTAGGCGATCCAGCCGGCTGGCACGTCGTTCGTGATCGCAAGCGCGACCCGTGGCCGTCCGGCGCCGAGCGCATAGCGCCACGCGGCCGTGCGCTTTTCGACCGACAGGCCGGCGAGGAACGGCGCCGGCATGATGTCCGTGTAGGTCGCTTGCCACGACGCAACGTGAATATCGGCGATGGCCGGTGCGTCGACGGATGTGGCGGCGCGGATGTCGATCGTCGTCGTGTTCGGTGCCATGCGTACCTCGCCTGATCGTGTGCCATGCGCCGCGGTGCTGCGCGCGGGTTCATTCCGCCGGATCGAGACTGCTGTCGATGGCGAAACTGTAGCCGAGATCCACTTTCGACGCGTCGCCGCGCGCATCGGCCTTCTTCAGCACGAATTCGAACGCGGGCTCGAACCAGCCGTTGCGCGGCACCTCGCCGCCGAGGACTTCGACGTCGTACCAGCCGTTGTCGAGTTCGACGACAGGCCTGCCCGGTTCGCGATAACGCGCAAGCAGCGCGTTCACCGTTTCGTCGGTGAAGCGTTCGAGAATGCGCCACGTGTAAAGCATCGCCGAACGATGCTCGACGCGCAGCACATAACCGCCGCGCCGGTGCTGCAGCCGGCTGCCGGCCTTCAGCAGCTCGGGTGTCGCGTCGTCCAGCGTGAAGATGATCGTGTACGGATGATTCTCGATACCGGCCAGCGGAATGACGATGCCGTCGAGCACGGCGTTGTCGCCGCGGTCGCCGGTCGTGAATTCGGCCGCGACGTTGTCCGACAGCCGATGGGTTTCCTGGTAGCGCTTCAGCAGCAGAAGATCGCCGACGAGGAAACAGTCGATCAGGTCGTTGAGGACTTCAGAGAATTCATGCCGCATCGCCGCTCCTTTCGAGGGGGCGGTGCCGCTCGACGCCGCGCGGCACCGCATGCGCGACGAGCTTACTCGCCGAGCTTCGACGTCACGCACCCCGTGCTCGAGCATTCGCGCTCACGTTCGCGCAGGAACGACAGCCGCGACTGCGTCATGTCGTTCGCGCACTGGATATCCACGAGGTAGCTGTTGTTGCGCGTCTCGCTGCACTGCGCGTCGCGCTGCTTCAGCCACGCGAGCTGGCCGGCCTTCAGCGTCGCCTGCTGGTCGCCGCTCAGTTGCTTGCGCAGGCGGCCGTATTCGTCGTTGAGATCGCGGTCGGACTGCGAGAATTGCGTGCTGGTGCAGTACACCTGGTCGAACGCGCTACGGGGCTTGCCGCAGCCGGCCGCCTGTGCGGCGAACGGAACGGCGAGCGCAAGCAGCGCGCAGGATGCGAACAGCGTCTTCCTTTTCATTGTGATGCTCCTGACTGGGTGAAAACCGTTGAGCCCGACGGGTGATGTCGTCATTTACTGCGGTGCCGTGCACGCATCGATCCCGCCCGCGATCGCGGTGGACAGGCGCTGGATCGTCTCGCGCCGCGCGAGCCGTGCTTCTTCGTCCGGATTGACGATCACGCCGGCCTCGACGAGCACGGCCGGAATCGGCGCCGTGCGCAGCACGACGAGATCGTCGAAGCGGTGGATGCCGAGTTGCGGATCGATCAGCGGGCGGTTTTCGCCGCGGATCGGCTGCGCGTGATACAGCGATGGCCGTTCGCCGGCCGCGACGAGCCGCTCGGCGATCGCCTTCGCGCAACGCAGGCTTTCCGCATAGTGCGGATTGCGTTCCGACACGAACACCGAGAAGCCGCGGAATTCGCGCTGCCGGCCCGCGTCGATGAACTGCTGCTGCATCGAGTCGTGATGGATCGACACGAACAGGTTTGCGTCGGGCGCCTGCGTCGAACGCTGGTCGAGCTTGATCTCGCGGCCGTCGGCCGACGTGCGCAGCACGCGGTCGCCGTGCGCGGCGAGCTTGTCGGCGACGGCGCCGGACAGGTCGAGGTTGTACAGGTATTCGACGCGACCGCTTGCGCCCGTAGAACCGGGATGCGCCGGCGTATGGCCGGTATCGACGACGATGTAGCGCCCGGAGGCGGGCTCGGAGCCGGTGGTGCCGGCCGTGCCGGCCGCATGCAGCGCCAGCGGCGCGCCGAGCAGCGGGGCGCATGCGAGCACGCGCGCGGCGGCGCGCGCGAGCGGGCGAAGGCGTCGGAGGATTCGGTTCGTCATTGTTGTTGTCGGGAAGGGCATACGGCGCGTCGAACGGCGCGGCACCGTCGGCCTGCTCCATGCAGTCGGAATGTCGCGCGATTATAGCGGTTGGCGGTGGCGCCGCAATGACGAAACGGCCGCCCCGGCACCGGCCGGAAGCCGGCGCTCAGGCCAGCACGCGCCGGGCCGCCAGCATGCCCCAGTACGATGCTTCCTCGAACAGCGACAGCCCGGACAGGTCGGCGTGCGCGAATACGACGGGGCCGTCGGCGTCGCGCAGCGCGAGCAGGCCGGGGCGGCTCAGGAAGCCGACGTCGGGCGTCGCCATGGCATGGCCGCGCACGGTGATCTCGAGCGCCGTCGCGTGTTTCCACAGCGCGCGCCCGTAGACGGCCTGCAGGTCGATCGCGGCCTGTTCGCGCAACGCGTCGGGCTTCGCCTGCGCCAGCCAGCGGCGCGTATCGTCCGGCGTTCGCGTACTCAGCGCCTGATAGGCAGAGAACACCGAGCGCGTCGGCGGCGACATCCGGATCAGCTGATGGGTCGACACGACGTAGCCGAGCGCCGCGCCGTCGTAGACGACGTTGTCCCACGCCAGCGGCACGCCGGCTTCTTCGGGCGGCATCCCGTCGAGCAGGAAGTTGGACACGAGCCACGGCGCGCGCGGCGGCAGGTCGCGCGCGGGGTCGAAGCCGTACGCGGCAAGCTGCGGAAACACGCGCGCCGCGACGAACAGCGGCATCGCGCTCACGACGCGACGGGCTTTCAGCGTGAACGTCGACAGCGTGCCGTCGTCGCCGAGGCGCGCACACAGCACGTCGACGCCGCCCGCGCGTTCGGCTGCGCGCACCGCGAAGCCGTCCCGCGACCACGCGTTCGAGCCGCTGCGCGCTGTGATCGAATCGCTCAGCCTGGTCACCATCGTGTGCAGCCCGTCGGGCCAGGTCAGCACCGCGCCGTCGCTCGCATCGCCGGCATGGCCGCCGCGCGACGAGAAATAGTGCAGGCCGGCCCAGGCCGAAACATGCTCGTAGCCCGCGCCGTAATCGTCGCGGCAGCAGTAGTTCAGGTACCAGTGCAGCGCCTTCGCGGTGTAGCCCTCGTCGAGCAGCCACTGGCGGAACGAGCGCCGGTCGAGTGCGCGCCAGCGCGGGTCGCGCGACGATTCCGCGATCGGGATGCAGAACACCTTGCGACCGTCGGCGCCGCGCGCGGTGCGCAGCCCGTCCGTGTACGCGAAGAACTTCGCCTGCTGCGCGAGTTCGTCGGCGCCGAGGCCGGCGGTCGGCACGATGCCGTCCTGCCACTGCCCGCCGATGAAGAGCCGTTCGTCGGGCGCGTGGACGAGCGCGCGCTCGTCGTAGACAGGGCGCGCGGAGAACGGGGCGGATTCGATCACGCCGAGATCGGCGAGCATGTCGCGCAGATGGGCGGATTCGAGCGACGGCAGCGGCAGGTAGTGCGCGCCTTTCGGGTAGCCCAGATCGCCGAAGCGCCCGCCGGCCGCATTGCCGCCGAATTCGGGCCCTGCAAGCACCGTGAAGCGCTGGTGGCCGGCGCGCGCGAGCTGCCATGCGCACGACAGTCCGGCCGCGCCGGCGCCGAGGATCGCGATATCGGTTTCGATCGTGCCGGAAGGCGCCGGCAGCGCCGCATGGTCGCGCAACGCGTGGCCTTCGCGCATGCCGGGGTAGCCGACGCGCGGCGTCGTCTCGATCCAGCCGGTGCGGCCGCATGCGGCGAGCGACGCGGCCGCCGACGCGACGAGGAACGTGCGGCGGTCCATCAGCGCAGCACGTGCTTCCAGTCGTCGTCGAAGCGGCGCACGAGCGGCTGGTCGTTGAGTTCGTTCGGCGACATCGGCAGCGCCGGCATGTCGGCCGGGAAGTGGAACATCTCGGTGGCCGTCTGCGCATCGAGCCAGCGAGTCGGCACCCCGTAATGCGTCGGCACCGTGAAGTCGCGGCGCTTGCCGGCGATCACGAACCCCCAGTCGCCGAACGACGGCACGTAGCAGTGGTACGGCCACGTGTTGAGCCCGGCTTCGTGCAGCGTCGCGATGATGGTCCAGTATGCGTGCGGCGCGAAATACGGCGACGTCGACTGGATCACCGCATAGCCGTTCTCCGACAGGTGGCGTGCAAGCAGGCGGAACACCGGCACCGAATACAGGCGGCCGAGCCCGAAGTTGGTCGGATCGGGGAAGTCGACGACGATCGCGTCGTACACGTCGGCATTCGATTCGAGCCAGCGCACCGCGTCGTCGTTGATCACGTGCACGCGCGGGTCCTTCAGCGAGCCCTGGTTCAGCTTGACGAGGGGTGCGGAGGTCGAGAACAGCTTCGTCATCGCGGGATCGAGATCGACGAGCGTGATCTGTTCGAGGTTGCGGTGCTTGAGCAGTTCGCGCACGGCGAGCCCGTCGCCGCCGCCGAGCACGAGCACGCGCTTCGCCCACGGCAGCGCTTCGATCGTCGGATGGATCAGCGCCTCGTGATAACGATGCTCGTCGCGCGACGAGAACTGCAGGTTGCCGTTCAGGTACAGCCGCATGTCGTCGTGCCACTGCGTGAGCACGATGCGCTGGTACGGCGTCGTTTCCGAATAGATCGTCTCGTCGCCATACACGCCGTGTTCGGCCCAGTGCGTGATGCGATCCGACAGCGCGAACCCGGCGATCAGGAGCCCGATCACGAGCGACGCGCGCATCAGCTTGCCGCGCACGTTGCGGATCTCGTCGCGGAACAGGTGTGTCGTCCACAGCGCGACGAACGCGTTCAGGAGGCCGAACAGGAAGCTCGTGCGCAGCAGGCCGAGACGCGGCGCGAGCACGAGCGGGAAGATCAGCGACACGGCGAGCGAGCCGAGATAGTCGAAGGTCAGCACTTCGCTGACGGTGTGGCGGAATGCCTGGCGCCGTTGCTGGAACGCGCGCATCACGAGCGGGATCTCCATCCCGATCAGCAGGCCGAGCGCGAGCACGAGCGCGTAGAGCGCCGCGCGGAACGGCGCGGCGAGCCACGCGAACACCGCGAACAGCAGCGCGGCCGACACACCGCCGAGCAGGCCGACGAGCAGCTCGATATCGACGAAGCGATCGAGCACGTCGTCGTCCTCGACGAACTTCGCGAGCCACGAGCCGATCCCCATCGCGAACAGGTAGCTGCCGATCACCGACGAGAATTGCAGGATCGAATCGCCGAGCAGGTAGCTCGACAGCGCGCTGCTGATCAGTTCGTAGCCGAGCCCGCACGACGCGAGCACGAGGATCGACAGGACGAGCGCACGCCTATGCAGCATGGCGCATCCGTTGTGCAGTGTTCGGCAATGTGGATATACTGGCGCGGATTTTTGTGGGGCGGCCATCCGTCTGCGGGCCCCGCATAGTCCGGCCGGCGACGGGGCGGCGAACCGAGCACAAAATCCGAGGGAAAGAATGAATAGTGCCTATCTCTATGCGGTTCATTTACTGTCGGCGTTCGTGCTGCTTCTTGTGTTCGCGGCAGTGTACCTGAAGGTCACCCCGTTCGACGAACTGGCGCTGATCCGCGACGGCAACGCCGCCGCGACGCTGTCGTTCGGCGGCGCGCTGATCGGTTTCTGCCTGACGCTCGCGTCCAGCATCGCGCACAACTCGACGCTCGGTGAAGTCGTGATCTGGGCCGTTGGCGCGATGATCGTCCAGCTGATCACCTATGCGGCGCTGACGCGCCTGATGCCCGGCATGAATCATGCGATCGAGGATCGCAACGTTGCGATGGGCGGCCTGATGGGCACTGCGTCGCTCGTCGTCGGCATCATCAATGCCGCCTGCCTGACCTGACGCGCCACGCGTTTCGAGGAGACCGACATGAGTCTGGGTTCATTCATCCGCAAGCAGTTCATCGACGTCCTGCAATGGACGGAAGACACCGACGGCGTGCTGGCCTGGCGCTATCCGATGGAAGACCAGGAGATCCAGTACGGCGGCAAGCTGACCGTGCGCGAAACGCAGGCCGCGATCTTCGTCAATGAAGGCAAGGTCGCCGACGTATTCCAGCCGGGGCTGTACACGCTGGAAACGAATACGCTGCCGGTGCTCACGTACCTGAAGAACTGGGACAAACTCTTTCAATCGCCTTTCAAGTCGGACGTCTACTTCTTCAGCACGCGGCTGCAGCTCGGCCGGCGCTGGGGCACCGCGCAGCCGGTGACGATCCGCGACCGCGAATTCGGCTTCGTGCAGTTGCGCGCGTTCGGCATCTACTCGTACCGGATCGTCGACGCGGCCGCGTTCCACCGCGAGGTCAGCGGCACGCGTGCGCAGTACACGGTCGACGATCTGGAACAGCAGCTGCGCAACCTGGTCGTCACCGCGATGAGCACGACGTTCGGTTCGGCCGACGTGCCGTTCGTCGACATGGCCGCGAACCAGTCGCTGCTGTCGCAGCGCGTGGCCGAGGCGCTGGTGCCGGTATTCACGCGCTACGGGCTCGCGCTCGACGCGTTCGCGGTCGAGAGCGTGTCGCTGCCGGCCGAGCTGCAGAAGGCGCTCGACCTGCGGATCGGCGCGGGGATGGCCGGCGATCTCGCGCGTGCCACGCAGTACCAGACCGCGCAGGCGATTCCGCTCGCCGCGCAGAACCCGGGCGGCATCGCCGGGGTCGGCGCGGGCCTCGCTGCCGGTGCGGCGATCGGGCAGGCGATGGCCGGCCAGATCGCGGGCGCCGCGCAACCGGCGCCGGCCGCCCCGCCCGCACCCGCTGCGGCGCCGGTGGCCGCAGCGCCGGCGGAGGGCACCGATTACGTGCAGCGGCTCGAGCAGCTGAAGGCGCTGTTCGACAAGGGCCTCGTGACCGAAGACGAATATTCGCGCGCGAAGGCCGAGATCCTCGCGAAGCTCACCCGGTAAGCATCGCGCATGTTCAGTACCTCGTGCCCCCAGTGCGGCGCGCCGGTCGAGTTTCGCTCGGCGGCGGCCGTGATGGCCGTCTGCGCGTTCTGCCGCAGCACGCTGCTCAAGCGCGGCGCCGACGTCGAGCGGATCGGCGAGCTGGCCAGCGTGCTCGACGATGCGTCGCCGATCCAGATCGGGACGGCCGGTCGCTACGGCAAGCGTGCGTTCACGGTGCTCGGCCGCATCCAGATGACCTACGACGCCGGCGCGTGGAGCGAGTGGTATGTCGTGTTCGACGACGGCGCGTTCGGCTGGCTGTCGGATGCGTCGGGCCAGTACGCGGTCACGGTGCGCGAGCCCGACGACGCGTCCGGCGGCGCGTGGCCCGGGTTCGGCACGCTCGAACCGGGCATGCGGATCGACCACGGCGGCCGCGCGTATCTGGTTTCAGACGTACGCACCGCGCGGTGCACGGGCGGCGACGGCGAGCTGCCGTTCCGCGTCGATGCGGGCTGGGAGGCGCGCGTCGTCGACCTGCGTACCGGCAACGCATTCGCGACCTACGACTATTCCGACGCCGACGCGAACGGCGGCAGCCCGGCCGTCTACACGGGCGAAGCGCTGGAGTTCGATGCGCTCGCGTTCACCGGGTTGCGCGATACGGAGAACGACACACGCGAGAAGCGCGGCGCGGAGATGGTGCCGTTCGCGTGCCCGAGTTGCGGCGCGTCGCTGTCGTATCTGCCGAACGTGGCCGACTACGTCGTGTGCGGAAGCTGCCACGCGGGCGTGCAGTGCACGGCCGAGCAGCAGACCGTGTTCGCGGCGCAGCGCAAGCTCGACTCGGTGAAGGGCGCGCTGGAACTCGGTGCGATCGGCACGTTCGACGGCGTGAAATACACGGTGATCGGCATGATGCGTTGTCGCGTGCCGGGCGATGACGAGACCTGGGACGAATACCTGCTGCTGAACCCGAAGCGCGGCTTTCTGTGGCTCGTGCAGAGCGAAGGGCGCTGGGAGCGCGTGCAGGTGCTCGACCAATGGCCGACGATCGGCAGCGAGTCCGACGTGACCGACGGCGGCAAGACCTACCGCCTGCGCGAGGAATACGACTCGGAGGTCGTCTACGTGGTCGGTGCGTTCAACTGGCGCGTGCAGGTGGGCGATCGCACGTCGATCATCGACTATGGCTGGCAGAAGGACAAGCTGACGCGCGAGCGCAGCGACGCGGAGATCGTCTGGTCGCGTGCCCGGCCGCTGTCGGGCAGCGCGCTCGCCGAACGTTTCGCTACGCCGGCGCTCGCGACGGCTGCTGCAGCGGCCGCCACGGGGGCCGCTGCGTCCACGGGCCTGTTCGGCGCGAAAGGCCCGCACAGTTTCGCGCCGCTGCCGTGGGTGTTCAGCGCGTTGCTCGTGATCTTCAACATGGGTTCGCTGTTCTCGTTCAGCGGCCGCACCGTCTACGTGCTGGTCGGCCTGCTGGTGCTGTGGCTGCCCGAATGGCTGTGGAAGGGGTTTGCGTCGGACGGGGGCAAGTCGTGATCCGGTACATCCTCTACGGCATCTACGGCCTGATCGTCGTCACGCTGTTCAGCTGCGCATCGATCGGCGGCAGCGGCTCGGGCGGCAGCGGCTGGGGCAGTTCGTCGGCCCGCAGCGGCTACTCGTCGTACGGGTCGCACAAATGACCGCGCGGGACGGGATCGAGCCGCCATGCGCGACGCTCGGCTCGCACGTGCTGGCCGACCTGACCGGCATCGATGCGGCGCTGCTGCGCGACGCCGCGCGGCTCGAAGCGATCCTCACCGGCGCCGCGCAACGGGCCGGCGCGCGCGTGATCGGCGCGCATTTCCATCACTTCGGCGGCGAGCATGGCGTGACGGGGGTCGTGCTGCTGGCCGAATCGCACATCACGATCCATACGTGGCCCGAGCATCGCTTCGCGGCCGTCGACGCGTTCATGTGCGGCGCGGCGCGCGCAGCCGAAGCGGTCGATGCGATCGCCGCGGCGCTCGGCACGCACGCGCAAGTCCGGCAGCAGGTCGCGCGTGGCGGGGCGTTGACCTGAAAGGGCGTTGCACAACCGTGACCGGCATGCGTAAAAGAACCAGAATGGCCGCATCGATCGGCTTGGCGTGCTTCGTTGGCAACGTTATCGCGGAGTCGCCGCCAAAGCCGCCGGGGCCAGTCGTGATGGTCCATTTCGACTACAACGAGCGGGACAAGGCGCGGCTTCATGCGCTGGAGCAGCGGCTGGATCGCGCCGTGCGGCAGGTCGGCGCGGGCGAGCTCGGCGAGACCGAACTGCATCGCGACGGCAACGACGGCTATCTGTACTTCTATGGCGCCAGCGCCGACCGGCTGTATGCGATCGCGCGCCCGATCCTGAAATCGTCAGGATGGCTGACCGGTCTGGAAGTGACGTTGCGTCGCGAGCCGGGCGCGGAAGCATCTTCAAGGGGGGGCGTCCGGCATACGCTAGCGCGTGGGCGTCCAGATGCCGCAGATCGGGCCGGAAAGCGCGCTGCTACCATTCCGGGCGCGTCGGCGGGCAAGCCATTGCGCGTGCGTTCGTCATTGGCGGCGGGCGTGTCGTCCGCGCCGACGAGCGTGCGGCAAAGCCGTGTACGAGCGCCAGGGAGCGTGTCAATGATCGATCGTGAAGTGATTGTTCCGCCGACGATGCAGCGCGTCGTCGAGCGTGCGGGGTATGCGCCGGCCGTGCGGGTCGGTGCGACCGTCTACTGTGCGGGACAGGTCGGGCGCACGCCGGATCTCGATGTGATTGCCGATCCCGAGGCGCAGTTTCTCGCCTGCTGGGACAACCTGCGCACGGTGCTGGAGGCGGCCGGCTGCACGTTCGACGACGTCGTCGACATGACGACGTACCACGTCGGGTTGAGCCGGCACATGGCCGTGTTCCGCGACGTAAAGAACCGGGTGTTTCCGCGCGGGACCTGCGCGTGGACCGCGATCGGCGTAGCCGAACTCGCGCATCCCGGCCTGCTCGTGGAAATCAAGTGCGTGGCGATCAGGCGGGACGCGCCGGCGGCATGAGTATTCGCCGCCGCGCGGGTGGCCGCGCCCGCTAGCGGTCGAACCGGAACGTCGACACGCTGTGCAGCGTCGCGTCGTCGGTGCCGACGATGCCCTGCGTCCCCGCGACGGCCGAGCGTTTGCCGTCGCTCAGCACGGCCCAGTAGCATTCGCCGCCGGCCGCGTGGAAGCCGGTTTCCGGATCGCTGATGCCGCACGTGATCGTCGCGCGCATGCCGCGCCAGCCGGGGCCGGAGAAGCGTTCGACTGCCTGCGGGATGCCGGGGCCGTACGACGTCACCCACTTGCCGTCGTCCTGCTTCACGAAGCCTGCTTCCTTCTCCGCGACCGGCTCCAGCGCGCCGTCGACGATCTCGAACGAGATGAAACTGCTGCTGTAGGTCATGTTGCGGCCGACGATCGCGACGCAATGGTCGCCGCCGCCTTCGGGGCAGGGCTTTTTCACCTGCCGGTTCGCGAGGTATTCGAACGAGATGCCGAGCGCCGGATCGCGATAGGTTTTCCAGCCCGCGTGTTTCACCTGCTTCAGCGCGGCGGTGCGGTCGCGGTACGCGGTGGCGATGCACGCGGCATCGGCGCACGCATCGCGTTGTGCGAGCCACGCGCGTTGCGACCGGATCAACGCCTGCTGGTCGGCGGCGATGCCGATCGCATCGTAGTACGCGTTCGACAGCATGCTGTCGGCCGAGACGAGCGCCTTGTCGCTGCAAATCAGGCGATCGGTGCGTGTCTTGGCGCGGGAGCAGTCGATGCTGTCGGCATGGGCCGACAACGAGAGGCCGATCGCGGCCAGCGTGAGCGCAACGCGAATGCCGAACACGGACATCTCCTCATCGGGTTGGGTCGGCGGCTGTCACGCCGCCGCCATGCGATGCCACGCGGTTCGAGAGCCGTCTTCGATCCCGCGCCACGCATCAACATGCGTTTCAGCGATTGATTTCGTCCGCCGAGATCAGTTCGGCCACGAGCACCTGCGCAGGCCCCTGCAGGTAATACTCGTGCTCGAGCGGTTCGCGCAGCTTCATGTACGTTTCCGAGCCGATCTGCATCGTTTCGCCCGCATGCATCCGCGCACCGCTTTCCAGCAGGTAGTGCATCACGTTGTTGAAGATGCCCGAATAGCGTTCGCCTTCGTGATGGCCTGCCGCGAGCGCGGCGAAATCGGGCAGGCCGAACACGTCGGCGCCGTATGTGCGCATCCACACGCCGTCGACGCCTTCGACTTCGTACTTCACGAAGCCGCAGAAGAACAGGTTCAACGGGATGTCGCGCAGCACTTCGAGGCTTTCTTCGCCGAGTTCCTTCGCGTTGAATACGCCGGCCGGCAACGACGTGTGCGCGTGCTCGTTCAGCACCGCGAGGCCGTTCTGTTCGGCCAGCGCGCCGGCGACGGCCGCCAGCGCGACATACTGGTCGAGCGGATTCGCGTCGTGCCCGGCGTAGTAAAGGATCACGTGGCTGCGGTTCGCGCGCACCTGCTGCTTCAGGTCCTGCCCGTAGTGGGCGGGCGCGACGCACGCTTCCAGCGCGTCGGACGGATAGGGCGCATCGAAGCCGACCAGCCGGACGACGTGGTTGCCCCAGCCGGCGAGCCCGAATACCTGCTCCAGCGTCGGCTCGGTTTCGACGCGCGCCTGCGTCATGCTCGGGTGGTACGCGCGCAGCGCGGCGGTCAGCGCGGCGATATCGACCTGCAGCGGGCCGTCGAAGACGACCGCGACGCTCAGCGGGTGCTCGACGTCGGGTGCCGCGACCAGCGCGACGGGATTTTCGGGTTCTTCTTTGCGGCCAAAGAATCGGGATATCAGGCTCATCGGATTATCTTTGTGTCGATGCCGTTACAGGCAGGCGTGCCCTGTTCTCTCGGTCAGGGCGGGCCGTCGGGATGACGGTGGCCCGTAGTTTCCCCGGGTTCGGCGAATCTGGCAAATATCCGACGGCGTGGCCGGCGGCGAGCGCGGGTCAGCGCGGCAGCGCTTCGGCCTCGGCCCAGCGCTTGAACGAATCGAGACGCCGGCGCGTCTGCACGAGATAGAACGCGCCGATCAGCGGTTCGAGCAGCCAGCGCAGCCAGGACGGCTGAGCGCGGAAGTGGTACGTGAACTTCACCTCGGTCGACCCGGGCGTGTGCTCGGTGAAGTTCCAGCTGCCGCTGAAGCGTTCGAGCACCTTCGGCCCTTCGACCATCTCGACGGCGGCAACCTGCGGCGGGCGGTAGGAGATGTAGCGCGACACCATCGTCGCGCCCGACTGGCTGCGGCAGAACGCGTCGACACCCACGTTGGCCGTCGTTCCGTCGAGCAGATAGGCGTCGGTGAGGAAGCTGTCCCACACGAGCCGCCGCGCGTAATCCTGCGACCACGTGAAGAGGCGTCTGCGATCGACGCCGACGGTCCGGCTGACTGAGATCCTCATGATGGCGGGCGCCAGGGCGCGGATTGGGATGAAATCGAGTGTAACCCGCCAAAACCTTGCGTTTCGTCAGACTTCGTCAAGTCGAGCGTGCGCTCGAATGCGCTTGATTGACGCATCTCGGGATTTCCCCTAGGATTCATTCCAACCCTTCGGGACAGACCCGGAGCGTTTCAATCTCTTGAGGGAGCCTCATGAGTACGCAACAGAACCGGCGCTTCGACGCGCTCGTTTTCATTGGTCGTTTCCAGCCTCCGCATCGTGGTCACCTGAACGTGCTGAAGTCGGCACTGAGCCGGGCCGAGCGCGTGTGCGTGCTGATCGGGTCGACCGACAAGCCCCGCACCGTCAAGGATCCGTTCTCGTTCGACGAGCGCCGCCAGATGCTGGCTTCGCTGTTCGACGCGTCCGAGCGCGACCGCGTGACGATCGCGCCGTTGCAGGATTCGACGTACAACGACGGCGACTGGGTGCGCTGGGTGCAGGAGGCCGTCGCGTCCACGCTCGGCGATATCGCGCAGCGCAAGGTCGGATTGATCGGCCACGAGAAGGACGCCACGTCGTATTACCTGCGGATGTTCCCGCAATGGGAGCTCGTCGACGTCGATGCGACGGAAGACATTTCCGCCACCGAGATCCGCGACCAGTATTTCGCCGAACGCACCAACAGCTTCGTCCAGTGGGCCGTGCCGGAACCCGTGTTCAGCTGGCTCGAGCGTTTCCGCACACAGCCGGAATTCGCGCAACTGAAGTCGGAAGCCGAATTCATCGCCGCGTATCGCAAGGCGTGGGCGGCCGCACCGTATCCGGTCACGTTCGTGACGGTCGACGCGGTGGTCGTGCACTCGGGCCATATCCTGCTCGTGCGTCGCCGCAGCGAGCCGGGCCGCGGCCTGTGGGCACTGCCGGGCGGGTTCGTGAACCAGGACGAGCGGCTCGACGCGGCCTGCATCCGCGAGCTGCGCGAGGAAACCGGCCTCAAGCTGCCGGAGCCCGTGCTGCGCGGCTCGATCAAGGATCGTCAGGTGTTCGATCACCCAACCCGCTCGCTGCGCGGCCGCACGATCACGCACGCGTGCCTGTTCAACTTCCCGACCGGCGAGCTGCCGCGCGTGAAGGGCAGCGACGACGCCGACAAGGCGCGCTGGGTGCCGCTCAACGAATTCGCGCAGATGCGCAACGTGATGTTCGAGGATCACTTCGACATCGCGTATCACTTCCTGGGGAAGCTGTGATCCGCTGATTCCCCGCATTCCGTCCGCCGCGACAGACGCGGCGGCACTTCACCGGCCTAGAGGAGCTCTAGCCATGCAAAACGATCCCGGCGGCTTTGCCGCGGTTCTCGCCAATCCGATCCTCAACACGGATTCGTACAAGGCTTCCCATTTCCTGCAGTATCCGCCCGACGCGTCGGCGATGTTCTCGTACGTCGAATCGCGCGGCGGCCGCTACGACCGCACGGTGTTCTTCGGCCTGCAGATGCTGCTGAAGGAATATCTGTGCAAGCCGGTCACGCATGCAATGATCGACGACGCGCGCGATTTCTTCACGGTGCACGGCGTGCCGTTCAACGAAGCCGGGTGGCGCCATATCGTCGAGCGCTACGACGGCTACCTGCCGGTGACGATCCGTGCGGTGGCCGAGGGCTCGGTCGTGCCGGTGCACAACGTGCTGATGACCGTCGAATGCGACGATCCGCAGGTGTTCTGGGTCGCGTCGTATCTCGAGACGATGCTGCTGCGCGTCTGGTACCCGGTGACGGTCGCGACCCGCAGCTGGCACCTGCGGCAGACGATCCGTCGCTTCCTCGAAAAGACCGACGACGATCTCGCGCAACTGCCGTTCAAGCTGCACGATTTCGGCGCGCGCGGCGTGTCGAGCGCGGAATCGGCCGCGATCGGCGGCGCCGCGCACCTCGTGAATTTCATGGGCTCGGACACGGTGCTCGGCGTGCTGGCCGCGAACCGTTTCTATCGCGAGCCGATGGCCGCGTACTCGGTGCCGGCGGCCGAGCACAGCACGATCACGTCGTGGGGGCGCGACGGCGAGGCCGATGCGTACCGGAACATGATCAACCGTTTCGGCTTGCCGGGTGCGATCGTGTCAGTCGTGTCGGACTCCTACGATCTGTTCGCCGCGCTCGATCTGTGGGGCGGCGAGCTTCGGCAGGCCGTGATCGATTCGGGGGCGACGCTCGTCGTGCGTCCCGATTCGGGCGACCCCGTGACGATCGTGCTGCAGACCGTGCGTGCGCTCGACGCGTCGTTCGGCTCGACCTTGAACGGCAAGGGGCGGCGCGTGCTGAACCGCGTGCGCGTGATCCAGGGCGACGGTGTCGACGAACAGTCGATCGAAGCGATTCTCACCGCACTCGACGAGGCGGGCTATGCGGCCGGCAACGTCGTATTCGGCATGGGCGGCGCGTTGTTGCAGCAGGTGAACCGCGACACGCAGCGCTTCGCGATGAAGTGTTCGGCGATCCGGCGCGGCGGCGTGTGGCACGACGTCCGCAAGGATCCGGTCACCGATCAGGGCAAGCGCTCGAAGAAGGGGCGGCTGACGTTGCTGCGCAATCGCCGCACCGGCGAGTATCGGACCGTGACGCTGCCGTTGGCATGGGACGACCGCGCGCTGGAAGGCGAATGGGACGAGGCGCTCGAAACGGTGTTCGATACGGGGCGCCTGCTCGTCGATACGACATTTGCCGACGTGCGGGCGAGGGCGCACGCAGGCGAGGTGTGACGCGGGCGGGGGAGGCATCGCGCGTCCCCCGCCGTTCGCTTCGCGCAGTTACGAGCCGTTCGCCTCCACGGGCACGCCGCTGCGATCGGCCGCCCGCACCGCATCCATCGCCCGCGCGAGCGCATCGAACACGGCGGGCCCCTTGCAGCGCGACACGTTGAAGCGCATGTACGACGTTGCGCCGTGCGACGGACTGAACACGTTGCCGGGCGCCAGCACGACGTCGTGATCCAGCGCATGTCGTGCGACACGCGCGGCATCGAGCCCGCCGGGCAATTCCGCCCACACGAACAGGCCGCCGCGCGGCTCCGTCCAGATCCCCAGCCCGGCCCGCGTGAGGCGTCGGATCGTTTCGCCCATCGCATCCGCGAGACGCGCGCGCAGGCTGTCGAGATGGCGACGGTACGTGCCGTCGATCAGCAGCCGGTGCACGACGTTCGCACCGATCTGCGCATTGCCGAACGACGTCGCGAGCTTCAGGTCGACGAGCGCGTCGATCCATTCCGGGCGTGCGGCGACGAAGCCGCAGCGGATCGCGGCCGACAGCGTCTTCGAGAAGCTGCCGATCGACACGACGCGCGACAGCCCGTCGAACGCCGCGAGGCGCGGCGCGGGCGTGCTCTCGAAATCCGCGAAGATGTCGTCCTCGACGATCAGCAGCCCGTGCTCGGCGGCGAGCGTCAGCAGCCGGTGCGCGACGGGAGGCGCAAGCGTCGCGCCGGTCGGGTTGTGCAGCGCTGAGTTGGTGATGTACAGGCGCGGGCGGTGTTCGACGAGCACCTGCTCGAAGCGCGCGAGATCGGGACCGTTCGGCGTATACGGAACGCTGACGATCCGCGCGCGGTGTGCACGCAGCAGTGCCTGGAAGTTGAAGTAGCACGGATCGTCGAGTACGACCGTGTCGCCCGGTTCCAGCAGCAGGCGGCACACGAGGTCGAGCGCATGCGTGCCGCCGTCGGTCAGCATGATCTGCGCGGGTTCCGCGTGCACGCCGTGCTGCGCGAGCCGCCACGCGAGCTGCTGGCGCAGCGCGGGCAGGCCGAGCGGCGTCGCGTAGTCGGTCAGCGCGTCGGCATCGTCGCGCGACACGGCGCGCAGCGCGCGGCGCAGGCTCTCGTCCGGCAGCCACGACGGCGGCAGCCAGCCGCAGCCGGGCTTCACCGACGTGGGTGCCGCCTCGAGCGACTGGCGCGACAGCCACAGCGGATCGAGTTCACGATCGAGGCGCGGGCCGAGATCGGCGAGCGCGAGCGGCGGCGCGTGGCCCGACACGTAAAAACCCGAGCCGCGCCGCGCGACCAGCACGCCTTCGCTCGCGAGCCGTTCGTAAGCGTCGACGACCGTCGATTTCGACACGCGCAGACTGTCGGCCATCATCCGGATCGACGGCACGCGTGCGCCGGGCATCAGCGCGCGGCTCGCGATGCGCGCGCGCAGGGTGTCCATCACGGTTTCGACGCGCGTGCGCGACACGGCGGGCGGAACGGGAGGCGGGACGGATTGGCTCATGGCGAAGAATGAACTGTACGGCCGGTTGTCCAGTACAGTTTGTCTGAATTGTATTGGGCTGTAGCTTACGCGCTTTTTGCGGGCGGCGGATCATCGGTCATCCACCTTTCCCGTTCAGGATTTACCGTGCAGAAAACGACCGACGGATGGCTCAGCGGCCTGCTGGGCGTGATCATCTTCAGTGGCTCGCTGCCCGCGACGCGTGTCGCGGTGCAGGGGCTCGATCCGCTGTTCCTCACCTTTGCGCGCGCGACGATCGCCGGTGTGCTCGGCCTGCTGCTGCTCGTCGTGCTGAAGCAGCGGCGGCCGACGCGGGCCGAGGCCGTGTCGCTGGCCATCGTCGCGCTCGGCGTCGTGGTCGGCTTTCCGTTGCTGACGGCGCTGGCGCTGAAGCACGTGACGTCCGCGCATGCGATCGTGTTCGTCGGGCTGCTGCCGCTCGCGACCGCATTGTTCGGCGTGTGGCGCGGCGGCGAACGGCCGCGGCTGCCGTTCTGGATCTTTTCGATCGTCGGCAGCGGTGCGGTGGCCGCGTTTGCGCTGCGCAACGGCGGGCAGGCATCGGTGGTCGGCGATGCGCTGATGCTGGCGGCGATCGTCGCGTGCGGGCTCGGCTACGCGGAAGGCGCGCGCCTGTCGCGCCAGCTCGGGGGCTGGCAGGTGATCTCGTGGGCGCTCGTGCTGTCGCTGCCGCTGATGGCGCCGCTCACGTGGCTCACGTGGCCCGCGTCGTTCGACGGCGTCGACGCCGCCGCGTTGTGGGGGCTTGCGTACGTGTCGCTGTTCAGCATGCTGATCGGCTTCGTGTTCTGGTATCGCGGGCTTGCGCTCGGCGGGATCGCCGGCGTCGGCCAGCTGCAGCTGCTGCAGCCGTTCTTCGGCTTCCTGCTGGCGGCCGGCCTGCTGCACGAGACGGTGCCGCCGTCGATGGTCGTCGTGACGGTCGTCGTGGTCGGTTGCGTGGCGGGCGCGAAGTATTTCTCGAAGATGGCGCCCGTGCAGCGCGCGGGGTGACGGGCGAGCCGGAACGCAGGCGCGGGCGCGACCGGTGGACGGTCTGCCCGCGTTCGTCTACTTGTCCGGCATGCACACGCGCAACCGGTGGCCGTCCGGATCGAGCGCGACGAACGTCAATCCGAACACGGCCGTCATCGGCGGCTGTTCGAACGGCACGCCGAGCGCTTTCCACGCTTCGTACAGGCGTTCGACTTCGCGCTCGTCGTCAACCATGAACGCCAGCTCGGAACGATGGCCGGTGCCGCCCGATACGAAATCGCGTGCGCCGGTCGACCACAGGCCCAGATGCAGCCCGTTGTCGAATGTGAAGGCGGCGTAGGCCGGAAACGCGGCGACGGGCGGGCGCCCGAGCAGGCGCTCGTAGAACTGCGCGCTGCGTGTCGGGTCGTCGACATACAGCAGAACGAGATTCGGGGAAGTCATGCGGAGCCGTCCGGGTATCGATTAAGATGCGTCCCATTCTATGAACGGATGCTGTCAGAAAATGGCAGCATTGAACGATGACGCGCGCCGAACGATTGCTCTCGCTATTGCAGCTGCTGCGACGCCACCGCCTCCCGGTGAGCGGTCGCGTGCTGGCCGAAGCACTCGGCATTAGCCTGCGCACGGTCTATCGCGACATCGCGTCGCTGCAGGCGCAGGGGGCGGACATTGAAGGCGAGCCAGGTGTCGGCTACGTACTGCGTGCCGGTTTCATGCTGCCGCCGCTGATGTTTTCGCAATCCGAACTCGAAGCGCTGATGCTCGGTTTTCGATGGGTCGGGAAGTTCGCCGATGCGCAGCTCACGACGGCTGCATCCGATGCGCTTGCGAAGATCTCCGCCGTACTGCCGGCCGACCTGCGCCGCGAGATGGAGTGCACGACGCTGCTCGTCGGGCCGCGCACGGTCGAGGATCGGGAGACCATCGACATGGGTGCCGTGCGTGCGGCGGTCCGTTCCGAGAGCAAGATCCGGATCCGATATGCGGGTGAAGGCCGCCAGGCGAGCGACGAACGGATCGTGTGGCCATTCGCGCTCGGCTATTTCAACGACGTGCGGATTCTGGCGGCGTGGTGCGAAGGTCGGAACGACTTCCGGCATTTCCGGACCGATCGCATCGTCGAGCTGGAACGGCTGGATCTGCGTTACCCGCGGCGGCGCGCGGCGTTGCTGAAGGCGTGGCGCGCGGCGGGGGCCGACGTTCGGGTGACGGTGAGGTAATGCGCGGGCGGCGACGGGGCGTAGAGCGGGCCGCGCATCGCGCGCCCCGTTCCGTGCGGCCGGGCGGCCGCACGCGCCGGTGTGCTTATGCGACGTGCGCCACGCCGTACTGTGCCGACAGGTATCGCCGGATATCGGCGGGCGAATCGATGAAGCGCCGGCCGTTGTGCTCGCGAATCGCGAGGGTGTCGTCGCTCGGTGCCTGTCCGTCGCCGAGCACGAGCACGGGCGCCGACTGGTTGTCCGCGCCGATCAGCGTGACGATCGGCTGGCGCGGACGCGGTGCGTCGATGTATTCGACGTCAATGGCGTCGCGCAACTGCGGATAGAAACTCAGCAGCCCTTCGACGGAAACCGAATCGCCGCAGTAGAACGGACCTTCGGAGTCCTTGAAGAAGCCCGGGCGAAGAATGAACAGCGTGTCTTTCATGATGGTCTCGCTATGACAGAGGGAAAAACGCCGAAGAAAACCTGATGCGGGGGGGGATGCGTGACGTCGCCGGATGTCACGCTTCCGCGAGTGCGGCGGCGCGCATTCTCGCGAAGCCGGCGGCGAGGTCGGCAATCATGTCGTCTGGATGCTCGAGCCCTGCATGAATCCGCAACAGCGGGCCGGCTGCCTCCCATTGGGTGGCGGTACGGTGGCGTGACGGATTGGACGGGACGATCAGGCTTTCGAAGCCGCCCCAGCTATACCCCATGCCGAAGCAGGTCATGCCGTCGAGCAGCGCGCGCACGGCTTCGTCGGCCTGCGGATGCAGCACTACACCGAACAACCCGCACGCGCCCGTGAAATCGCGCTGCCACAGCGCGTGGCCCGCGTCGCCGGGGCGCGCCGGATAGAGGATCCGCGCGACTTCCGGCTGCTGCGAGAGCCAGTCGGTCAGCACGTGTGCGTTGCGCTGGTGCCGCTCGAGCCGGACCGACAGCGTACGCAGGCCGCGCAGCGCGAGATACGCGTCGTCACCGCTGACGGTCATTCCGAGTTGCCGGTAGAAGCGCGTGACTTTCGGCGCGAGCGCCTCGGTCGTCAGGATCGCCCCCATCAACACGTCGGAGTGCCCGGCGATGTATTTGGTCGCGGCGTGAATCGACACGTCGACACCGTGCGAGAACGAGCGGAAGTTCAGCGGCGTGCCCCAGGTGTTGTCGAGCAGCACGACTGCGCCGTGCTCGTGCGCGGCGCGACTGATGGCCGGAATATCCTGCACTTCGAAAGTCAGCGAGCCCGGCGATTCGGCGAACACCGCGCGCGTGTTCGGTCGCATCAGCGACGCGATGTTCGCGCCGATAGCCGGATCGTAGTAAGTCGTCTCGATGCCGAGGCGCGCCAGCGTTTCGTCGCAGAACGACCGGGTCGGGTCGTACACGGAATCGGCCATCAGCAGATGGTCGCCCGGATTCAGCACAGCAAGCAGTGCAGTCGTGATCGCACTGAGGCCGCTTGGCGTCAGCAGCGCGGCGTGTGCGCCCTCGAGCCGCGCGAGCGCTTTCTCTAGCGCGCGCGTGGTCGGGCTGCCATGACGCCCGTACGCGAGCGGCGTGCCGCGTACGGCGTCGAGCGCGTCGGTGCCGTGAAAGAGCAACGTCGACTGGCGATAGACGGGCGGGTTTACCGGCGAACCGGGCTGGCCGTGTGCGCGGCCTTCATGGGCGAGAACGGTATCGGTCGAATGCAGGGGGTTCAAGATATCTCCTTGGGGTGTCGATCAATCGAAACGGGGCAGCTGTCGCGCGGTCAATGCAGGATCTTGTCGAGGAAGTCGCGCGCGCGTTCGGAGCGCGGTGACGCGAAGAACCGGTCGCTGGCCGCATCCTCGACCACCGCGCCCTGGTCCATGAAGATCACGCGATGCGCAACCTTCCGTGCGAAGCCCATTTCATGCGTCACGCAGACCATCGTCATGCCTTCGCGCGCGAGCTCGACCATCACGTCGAGCACTTCGTTGATCATCTCGGGATCGAGCGCGGAGGTCGGTTCGTCGAACAGCATCGCGACCGGGTTCATCGACAGCGCGCGCGCGATCGCGACGCGCTGCTGCTGCCCGCCGGACAACTGCCCCGGATACTTGTGCGCGTGTGCCTTCAGGCCGACACGATCGAGCAGCTTCATGCCGTTTTCGACGGCCTCGTCCTTGCGGCGGCCGAGCACCTTGATCTGCGCCAGCGTCAGGTTGTCGGTGATCGACAGGTGCGGAAACAGCTCGAAATGCTGGAACACCATGCCGACGCGGGCGCGCAACTGCGCAAGCTTCGTGGCGGGATCGCCGAGCCGCGTGCCGTCGACGGTGATGCTGCCTTTCTGGAACGGTTCGAGGCCATTGATCGTCTTGATCAGCGTCGATTTGCCCGAGCCCGACGGCCCGCACACGACGACCACTTCGCCCTTCGAGACTGCGGCGCTGCATGCCGACAGCACCTGGTGCTTGCCATACCATTTCGATACGTTGTCGAGCGTAATCATGTTCTGTCCGTCGATGGAGTTCATGTGAGTGCCGGATACGCGTTCAATGCGTGGACGGCAGCGCGAGGCGCGTCTCGACGCGACCCTGAAGCCGCGTGAGCAACGTGCTGAGGACCCAGTAGATCGCGGCGGCAGCGAGATAGAGCGGCAGCGGCTGGAACGTCGCGGCGATCACTTCCTGCGTCGAGCGCAGCAATTCGGTGACGGTGATCACGGAGACCAGCGACGTGTCCTTGATCAGGCTGATCAGCGTGTTGCCGAGGCTCGGCACCGCGAGGCGCAGCGCTTGCGGGCAGACGATGTAGCGCAGCGTCTGCACGTGCGTGAGACCGAGACTGTGTGCGGCGGCCCATTGCCCGCGCCCGATGCCGAGAATCGCACCGCGCATGCTTTCGGACAGGTAGGCGCCCGCATTGAGCGTCAGCGTGAAGATGCCGGCCGTCGTGGGGTCGAGGGTGATGCCGAGATCGGGCAGTCCGTAGTAGACGACGAACATCTGCACGAGCAGCGGCGTGCCGCGCATCAGGCTGACGTAGCCTTGCGCGAGGCTGGCGGCAAGCCGGTTGCTGCCGATGCGCATGATCGCGATCACGAGCCCGACGACGAGGCCCAGCGCCATCGACGCGACGGCGAACTTCAGCGTGAGCATGGCGCCCTTGACCATCACGGGCAGCGTATGAATGACCAGTTGGAGTGCTTCCATTGCGTGTCTCCTGATTGTGTGCCGGACGGCCCGCGCGTTCGTGCGCACGGGCGCGGGGCGGGCTGCGTTATTGCGTCACCGGCTTGGTCGTGTCCGTGCCGAACCACTGCATCGAGATCTTCTTCAGCGTGCCGTCCTGCTGCAGCGATGCCACTGCGTCGTCGATCGCCTTCGCGAATTTCGGATTGCCCTTGCGGAACGGGATGCCCATCCGGTCCTCGCCGCCCGCGAGCACGGAACCCGGGCGCAGCGGCAGGTGGGAGTTCTTGATCAGGTAGTTGAGCATCAGGCGATCGTTGACCGCCGCATCGAGCCGGCCGGCGGCGAGGTCGCGCAGGTTTTCCGGCGTACCGGGGTAGACCTGCAGGTCGATCGCGGGCACGGTCTTGACCAGGTCGACGTAGTTGCTGCCCATCGTCACGCCGACCTTCTTGCCTTTCAGCTCGTCGAGCGACTTGAATGCGCGCGCATCGTTTTGCCGTTGCAACAGTTGCGCGGACGAATACACGTACGGCGCGCTGAAGTCGAGCGCCTGCTGGCGCGACGGCGTGATTGCGACCTGGTTGACGATCACGTCGAACTTGCCGGCCTGCAGGCCCGCAAGAATCCCGCTCCATTCGGTCGTCACGAACTGCGGCTTCACGCCGAGGCGGGTGGCAACCGCCTTCGCGACGTCGACGTCGAAGCCTTCGAGCTGACCGTCGGCATTGCGGTAGTCGAACGGCGGGTAGGTGCCTTCCAGTGCGATCTTCAGCACGCCGGCCTGCTTGACGGTGTCGAGCAGGTCGGCTGCGTGCGACGTCGCGGCCGCGATGCAGAGGAGGGCGGCCGCGATGCCTTGCTTGAACGTCGGGGTGAAGTGCTTCATGGTTGTCTCCGGGGTTGTTGTCGAAAATTCAGGGTGTGCAACGCCGCGGCGACGGGCAGCGTCGCCGTGGGCGGGAAGTCGGTGAAGCCGTGAGGCGCGGCGAGTGTCGTGGCTCGCCGCGCGCGATGCCGTGCGTTACGGCATGCGTTCGGGCGCGATGAAGGACCGGTGCGCGTGCGGAGCGGAGCGGCCGGCGCGCGAGCCGTGGCGAAGGCCGGCGTGCGCGGCGAAGCGTTCAAGCGTGCGATTCATGATTGCCCGTACAGCATTGCGAGTGTGGTGGACCGGATGCATCGCAGATGCGTATCCGGCGACAGGAATGCGGTGCGACTGAGGGCAATCTTAGTTTTGTCAAAAGGGAATGTGTTTCCAAAGATGCGTGCACTTTTCACGCGACGTGGAATGTTTTTCTCTGCGTGCGAGAGGTGGCGCATGCGATCTGCTGCGGTTGCGCGTGATGGGAGGGAGGCGGTGCTACGGCACGCGCCGGCGGTTGCTCCGGGCTGCGATCCAGAAGCAAAACGGCCAGGCTGCCGGTAGTGGCAAGCCTGGCCGTTGGCCTTCGTCGCGAAGGATGCGTGTTACTCGAACGTCTCGAGCGCAAGCAGTTCTTCAATGGTCTGCCGGCGGCGGATCAACCGCGGCGCGCCATGATCGACGAGCACTTCCGGCGCGAGCGGCCGGCTGTTGTAGTTCGAGGACATCGATGCGCCGTATGCGCCCGCGTCGTGCAGGAACAGCAGGTCGCCGATCTGCGGTTGCGGGAGCTTGCGGTGCGTGACCACGCCGCCCGCGTCCTGCGTGAACACGTCGCCCGATTCGCACAGCGGCCCCGCGATCGCGAGATCGACGGCCGGCCGGCCGGCGGGCAGCGCGCCATCGTGCGCATGCACGGATACCGCGTGGTAGCTGCCGTACATCGACGGGCGCATCAGGTCGTTGAAGCCCGCGTCGATCAGCACGAAATCATGCTTCGGCCGGCGGTTCACGGCCTGCACCTCGGTGACGAGCGTGCCGGCTTCCGCGACGAGGAAGCGGCCCGGTTCGATCTCGATGCGCACCGGGTGGCCGAGGTGACGTTCGATCCGCTTGCGCGCGGCGTCCCACTGGCTGAAATAGTGACCGACGTCGACACGCGGCTCGCCGTCGCGATACGGGATCGACAGTCCGCCGCCGGCCGAAATCGCGTCGATGTCATGGCCGAGCGACGTGACGAGATCGACCATTGCATCGCAGACCTGCGACAGGTGGCCGTAGTCGACGCCCGAGCCGATGTGCATGTGGATGCCGACGAGCTTCAGCCCGTACTGGCGCACGATCTCGATCGCGCGCGGCACGTCGTCGATCCAGATGCCGTGCTTGCTTTGCGGGCCGCCGGTGTTGGTCTTGTTGCTGTGGCCGTGGCCGAAGCCGGGGTTGACGCGCAGCCACACGCGGTGGCCCGGCGCGTGCTCGCCGATGCGCGCGAGCATGTCGAGCGAACCGGCGTTGACGGTCACGCCATGCTTCAGCACCGCCGCGAGCGTCGGGCGGTCGATCAGGTCGGCCGTGAACACGACGCCTTCCGGCTCGCCGGCCGGGCTGAAGCCCGCTGCGAGGCTGCGCTCGATTTCGCCGAGCGACACGGCGTCGACGCACGCGCCTGCTTCGCGCATCAGCTTCAGGATATGGATGTTCGAGTTCGCCTTCTGCGCATAGCGGATCACGTCGAACTGGCGCAGTTGGGCGATGCGGTCGCGGATGACGTCGGCGTCGTACACCCACAGCGGGGTGCCGTATTGCTGCGCGAGCGTCGCGAGCTGGCGGGAATCGAGGGACATGGCGGATGAATCGGATCGAAAGAACGGATAGCGTGGATGATGCACCTGATCGCCTATACAGTAAAATGCCTGTTTATCCAAACACGATTCATTTCTGATATAGAAGATCATGCTGACGCACCGTCATATCGAAGTGTTTCGCGCGCTGATGGTCACCGGCAGCACGACGCGCGCGGCCGAGATGCTGTACACGTCGCAGCCGACGGTCAGCCGCGAGCTCGCGCGGATGGAGCAGGTCGTCGGCTTCGCGCTGTTCGAGCGCACGCACGGCCGGCTGCGGCCGACGATGGCCGCGCTGACGCTGTTCGACGACGTGCGGCTCGCGTATGTGGGGCTCGAACGCGTGGCGGCAACGGCCGCGCGCCTGCGCGAGTTTCGCGACGGCCAGCTGTCGGTGATCGCGCTGCCGGCGTTCTCGCACGCGATCCTGCCCGGCGCGTGCCGGCGTTTTCACGAGGCCCATGCGGGCGTCAGCGTGTCGGTCGCGACCCAGGAATCGCCGGTGCTCGAAGAATGGCTGACCGCGCAGCGTTACGACCTCGGGCTGACCGAGCATGACGTCGCGCCGGCCGGCACCGTGCTCACGCCGCTGCTCGAAGTGGATGAGGTGTGCGTGCTGCCCGACGGCCATCCGCTGCTCGCGCAGGACGCGATCGATCTGCTGGATCTCGCCGATCGCCCGTTCGTGAGCCTGTCGCTGAACGATCCGTACCGCATCCTGATCGACGAGGCATTCGCACAACTCGGCGTCGCGCCGCGCTCGGTGGTCGACACGCCGTCGGCCGTGTCGGTGTGTGCGTTCGTGCGGCAGGGGCTCGGCGCCGCGATCGTCAATCCGCTGACCGCGCTCGATTTCGTCGGGCGCGACCTGCACGTGCGGCCGCTCACGCGGTCGTTTCCGTACCGGGTCAGCGTGATCGTGCCCGAGCACCGGCCGAAGAGCCTGCTCGTCGATGCGTTCGCCGATGCGCTGCGCGGCGAAGCGAAGGCGATCCGGCGCAGGCTTGCCGCACACCTCGGCTAGCGGCACCGTATGATGGGCGTTTTGCCGCCATCGTCCTCACTTTCCGGAATCTCGTCATGACCGCCGCATCGTCTGCCCTCGAACCACCGACCCTCACCGGCGAACGCGTCGTCCTGCGGCCGCTCGACCGATCCGACCGGCAGGCGCTGCTGGACGCTGCGGCCGACGGCGAGTTGTGGAACCTCAAGGTCACGGTCGTGCCGGGTGCGGAGACGGTCGACGCGTATATCGATACGGCATTGCAGGGGCGCGCGGCCGGCACCGTGATGCCGTTCGTGATCGTCGATCGCGCATCGGGCCGCGTGATCGGCAGCACGCGCTTCTGGAAGGTCGACCGCAAGAACCGCAAGCTCGAGATCGGCCATACGTGGCTGAGCGAATCGGCGCAGCGCACGCGCGCGAATACCGAAGCGAAGCGGTTGCTGCTGGCCTATGCGTTCGACACGCTGCAGTGCGTGCGCGTGCAGTTCACGACGGACGAACTGAACGAGAAATCGCGTGCGGCGATCCTGCGGCTCGGGGCAAAACAGGAAGGCATCGTGCGTCACGAGCGGATCATGCCCGACGGCCGCAAGCGCAATTCGGTGCGCTTCAGCATCATCGACGACGAATGGCCGGAGGTGCGTGCGCGACTTGAGGCGAAGCTCGCGACGTAACGTGTGACGTGCATCGCGCTACCGGCAGGGGAGGCGGCAGCGCGACGACGGGGAAGCGGTGCGCCGCGCACGGAGCGCGGCGCTGCATCGCGTTACTGTGCCGATGCGAGGTGGTGACGTTGCGCGAGCTTCTGCGCGTCTGCGTAGTGCGCCTGCAGGATCGGCAGCGACTGGCGAGCGACTTCCTTCAGCTTCGTGTCGCGGCCCGACGCGATTTCGGCCTGGAATGCCGAGATCGCCTTCTGCTGGCCGGCGAGTGCGACCTGCTCGATATACGCCTTGTCGAACTCGGCGCCGCGCAGGTTCTTGATGCTGCCGAGCACGGCCGTGTCCGGGTCGTTGGCCGGCACGTCGACGCCGCGCGGGCTTGCCGCGCGCATCGCCTGGATGATCTTTTCATCGTCGGTCGACACGCGTTGCGCGAACGCCTTGACCTGGCTGTCCGACGTGCGCGCATCGGCGATGCGTGCGGCGTCGTGCTGCGTCGACACGGTCTTCGTGCCGTCCGTGATGAAGGCCTGGTCGGCTTCGTGGATGCGCGTCGCGGCTGCGGCGGGCGCAGCAGGCGTGGCCGGTGCCGGTTGTGCGGTTTGCGCGGTCGCCGTCACGGCGACGAGAAGCAGGCCAGCGGCAGACAATGCAAGGCGCGAGATTTGGGGAAAGCGGTTCATGAGACCTCCTTTCGATCGGGGCTCTGGTTGAAAAACGGATCGTGTGATCCGTCGCTGTGCGAGAGACCGGGCGCGCCCGGGCCGGATTCGACCGCCGCTCTGCCGCGGCGCCGGTCGAAGTGTTTCCCGGCCCGACTGATTCTAGGAGAGCGGTCGGGTAGCAGGTGCAACCGTGCTGTGGCTTGTGTAACCGATGGTAAGACGAATCGATGCGCTCACCCGCGGGCAGGTATTGCGTACCTGATGTGCACGCAATGGCGGCAATTTTTGCGCGCGTGGGGCGCATGCAATGCATGCGATGTGCGCACGTGCCGTCTGCATTGGAGGTGTCGTGCACGTCGAGCGACGTGTCGGGGCATGCCTGCGACGCGCGAGAGGCGTCACACGCGATCGAGCAGTGCGTCGAGGCGCGGCAGCAACGGCGTTGCGCAATGTGCCTGCAATGCTTCGGGCGCGGTGTAGCCCCACGCGACGCCCTGGAACGCGATGTGTGCGCGCCGCGCGGCCTCGGCATCGCGGATTTCGTCGCCGACATACAGCACGTCGTCGGCGCGCATGCCGGCCTCGCGAACCAGCGCGCGCAGACGACGTGCCTTGCCGAACAGCGGAATGCCGCAGGCGAAATGATCGACGCGGCGGCAAGCGCGCGTGCCGAGCCGGTCGCGCACGATGTCTTCGGTATTCGACGTGGCGATCGCGATGCGGATGCCGCGCATCGCGAGCGCGTCGAACGTTTCATCGACGCCGGGGAACAGCATCACTTGCGCGACGCGCGGCTGCATCAGCCGGCGCATGTCGATCGTTACGCGCGGCACCTTCCACATCGGCACGTCGAGCGCGCGGATGATGTCGCGCGCCGACATCCCGCGCAGCGCGGGACGCAGTTCGGGGGTGGCGTCGCGAAAGCCGTGCAGGCGCGACGCTTCCGACAGCGCCGCGAGAAAGCTGTCGAGCGAATCGGCGAGCGTGCCGTCGAAGTCGAATGCGATGAGGCGGTAGGGCATGAAGCGATGTGGCAGGTTCATTGGGCGGGTGACATTGTCACCGAATCGAGACCCGTTGCCCGCACCGTCGCTTGCGCCTGCGGCGAAGCGAGATAGTCGAGCAGCTTCTTCGCATCCTCCGGATGATCGGCGCCGACCGGAATGCCGCCGGCGAAACGCGTGACCGACTGCACGGATTCAGGCACCTTGCCCGCATACGTGACGCCCGGCACCGGCAGCAGTTCGCTGACCTGCTGGAAGCCGATTTCATAGTCGCCGGTCGCAACGACGGACGCAACCGGGATACGCGGCACCTTCTTCGCCTTCGGCTTCACCTGCTCCTCGACGCCGAGCTTCCGGAACATTTCCTTCTCGACGTAGACGCCGCTCGCGCTGTCCGAATACGCGACCGATTTCGCGTGCAGCAGCACGTCCTTCAGCTGGTCGACGGTGCCGATGTCGGGCTTCGGCGCGCCGGCGCGCACGACCATGCCGATCCGCGAATCGGCAAGCTCGACGCGTGACGCGGGAATCACCTTGCCTTCCTCGATCAGCTGGTCGAGCGCATAGCCGACCATGATCAGCACGTCGGCCTTCTCGCCGCGCGCGAGGCGGTTCGGGATCGCTTCCTTCGACTGGCCCATCGACGGGCCGGAGATCGTGTCGAGCGTGTCGCCGGATGAAGCGGTGAAACCGGGGCCCAGTTGCTTGTACGCGGCCGTGAAGCCGCCGGAGATCATCACGCGCAACTCGGCTGCATCGGCCGGCAAGGTGGCGGACGCGAGCGCGGCGGCGGCGAGCCAGAGCGCGGCGCGGCGCGCGGGGGAATGGCGGGGGGCAGCGGCGATGAGTGCGGCTTGGGCGCGCATGGGCGTGTCTCCTTCCAGTCTGTCTTTGTCGGGGTGCGCGGTCGCGAATGATCGGCACGGGCTACATGATCTACCGAAATGCGTGCGGGTGCCGCGCGGCGTGCGCATGTTGCCGGCTGGCGCGCGACGCAGGAAGGAAAGCCCGGTATGCTGTCCGGCGTCCGCGATGGCGGTTTCCCGATGCTTCTTGCTGCCTGAATTCGATCACATGACAATCGCTCGTGCCCGTTGTGCGATGTGGGCGCTTGGCGTGGCCCTCGCGTTGACCGCCGCTACGGAAGTGGCCGCGGCTCCGGTAAAACGCTGCGGATGGCTCGAGAATCCGACGCCGGCCAACTGGTGGCTGGTCGACAAGGACGGCAGCTGGACATTGTCGACCATGGGCAACGAGCCGGTGCCGGGCCTCGATGAGATGCCCGACATGTCGAAGCACGGCTGGGTCGTCACCAATGCGGGGATGCACGGCTATGGCTGCGCATGCCTCGATCTGGAGATCGATCCGCGTACGCGCGAGGTGACAAGGATCGCGGCAGCGAAGCCGCTTCCGCTGAAGCGTTGCAAGGCCGACAAGACGTTGCCGGCGCCGTAACGAGGGGAGAGGGAGGCCGCGCTACTCGCCGTGATAGCGACAAGAAACGATGCCGATCTGATGGTCATCGGCGTCGTGGCCCCGGCGGTTCGTGCCGGCGTTCAGCCGCAGCGGATGGGTGGCGTCCCTTGTCCCCCGCACCACAGCGCGGTATCGTCGAAGCTTCGCCTTCCACCCCCGACCGGAGAACAGCCGTGCCCGCAGCCGCCCCCGCCATGCTGAGATTTTCCACCGACAAGCGCGAACTCGACATCGACGCGATCTACGACTTCCTGCATCGCGACGCATACTGGTCGCAGGGCATTCCGCGCGACGTGGTCGAGAAGGCGATCGAGGGTTCACTGTGCTTCGGCGCGTACGTCGGCGACCGGCTCGTCGGGTTCGCGCGGCTCGTCACCGATCACGCGACGTTCGCATACCTGTGCGACGTGTTCGTGCTGCCGGCCGAACGCGGCAACGGCTACGGGCGCGCGCTGATCGACCATGTATTCGCGCAGGACATGGTGCAGCGGCTGCGTCGCATCATGCTCGTGACGACCGACGCGCACGAGCTGTACCGGCCGGTCGGCTTCGGGCCGTCCGCGAACCCCGAGCGGCTGATGGAGATCCGCCGCCCCGACATCTACGCGAAACGCTGACGCGCGGCGCAGCGCATACAATACGCGCTTTCCGTTTTTGCCGAAGAGAAGCACACCATGACCGAACAGGAAGCCGAACAGCTCGCGACGCATCGTCACTACAAGGGCGGGCTGTACCGCTACATCGGCGTTGCCCGCCATTCCGAAACCGAGGAATCGGTGGTCGTGTACGAGCATCTGTGGCCGCATGCGCGCGGGCTGTGGGTGCGGCCGGAAGCGATGTTCAACGGCAACCTCGAAGACGGCACGCCGCGCTTCCGCAAGCTGCGCGACTGATCGGCTCCCGGCAGCGTGCGCTGCCGGGAGGGCCGGCTGCGCGAACGCTCCCCCGTTACGCGCCGGCCAGCGCCTGCATCAACTCGGGTGGCGCATGCTTGACCGTCACCGCCGGCGTGCCGTGCCACGCCGCGAGTTTCTTCACGGCCTTCGCGACGTCGGCCGCGAGCCCCGTGCCGAAGCGCACGCCCGGCTCGACATGCACCGCTTTCAGTTCGAACGTGCCCAGCGTGCGATGCGCTTTCGCATCGACGCGGCCGACCAGCCGGCCGCGATGCAGCACGGGCAGGCAGAAATAGCCGTAGCGCCGCTTGGGTTCGGGCGTATAGCACTCGATCGTGTAGTCGAAACCGAACAGCGTCGATGCGCGCCGCCGGTCCCAGACGACCGGATCGAACGGTGACAGCAGCGTCGTGACCGTCGAGCGCAGCGTGTCGGCCTCGGCGGCCGGCAGCAACGCTTCGAGCGAGCGGTGCACGTAGGCCGGTTCCTGCCAGTCGTCGATCTGCACCGGGATCAGGTCGCCCGCGTCCGCGAGCCGCTCCAGCTCCACGCGGTACGAACGGCGCGGCAGCCGGTAGTAGTCGGCCACCCAGTCCGCGCGCACGACGCCGAGCGCGCGGCATGTGTAGTCGAGCAACGCCGGCAGGACGGCATCGCGCGGCGGCAGGTCACGCGTGTCGTCCCAGCCAGGCAGCACGCGCTCGCGCACGTCGTACACGCGCTGGAAATTGCGGCGTTCCGATACCATCAGGTCGCCCGTCGTGAACAGTACCTCCAGGTGCTGTTTCTCGGGCTTGCGATCCCACCAGCCGTTGCCCTTCGCGCCATCCTCGCGCACGAAGTCGGCCGACCGCACCGGGCCCCCTTCGCGAATCCGCGCGAGCAGCCGCTCGATGTCGGGACGATTCTGCTCGTGCCATTCGGCCGCGTATTTCCAGCCCATCCCCGACGGATCGAGCATCTTGTAGCGCATCAGCCCGAATTGCTCGACCGGCAGGAAACACGCTTCGTGCGACCAGTATTCGAACAGGCGCGCCTCGGCGAGGTGTTCGTCGAGCCACTGCGGCGAGTAGTCGCCAAGGCGGCTGAACAGCACGAGATACGGGCTGCGGGCGACGACATGGATGGTGTCGATCTGCAACTGCGCCATCCGGCGGATCGTGTCGAGCACGTCGGGCTTGGTCGCCTTGCGGCGGGGCGGTGTCAGCAGGCCCTGCGCGGCGAGATGCAGCGCGCGGGCGGCGGCGGGCGAGAGCGTAAGCATCGGAAGGGCGGTCGAGGGTGACGATCGGGGACCACTTTAGCGCGAAAGCGGCGCGCGCGTGCGACGCGCCGCTGCAACGCGTCTGACAATGGTTGACAGATGCGTTTCGCAAGTTTCCCTATAGTGCAGTTCATGGCGCGACGACACGTGCGCGCAACGATTCCGCTTCCGACGCACATATGTCCATGGCACGCAGGAAGCGAATCCGGGATTCTCAACCCCCATCGGGAATCCAGGAGCCCTGAGCGGACATCCATGCGGCTGTGCACCGGCCCCGAGTGGATGTCCGCTGATTTTTTTGTATTTCCGGTTTTTCACCCGTCGCCGCGCGGCGGGTCATGCGATGGCGGCGGAAACGATTCCGCCGCATCGGCCATTCATTGCCGCTTGCCGCGTGCGACTTCGTCGCCGGCACCGGGCGGCAGCCGCCGCGTGATCGGAATCGACGCGAACGAGCACAGCCCGACCACGAGGAACGCGGGCCAGAAATCCGACCACACCATCGCCTGGTGGCCCTGCAGCCAGTGAGACACATGCAGCACGAGGCCGGCCACCGTCACGCCGAGGCCGAGCGACATCTGCTGCACGACGCTGCCGAGGCTCGTCGCGCGGCCGGCGTCGCGCGGCGAGATGTCCGCGTAGATCATCGAGTTCAGGCTCGTGAACTGCAGCGCGGGGAAGATGCCGCCGACGAGCACGATCAGCCAGATCGCCCAGGTCGGCATGCCGGGATGGAACACGCCGTACGCAGCGATCGCGAGCCCCGCGAATGCCGCGTTGTAGATCAGCACCGTACGAAAGCCGAAGCGGCGCAGCGTATACGTGGCCGTCGACCGGCTCATCGCGCCGCCCAGCGCGGACGCGCACGTGATGAGCCCCGAGTGGAACGCGCTCATCCCGAGCCCTTCCTGCAGCGCGAGCGGCAGCAGGAACGGCACCGCGCCGAGGCCGATGCGGAACAGCGACCCGCCGACGACGCTCGCGTGATACGTCGGGATCTTCAGGAAACTGAGGTCGAGCACCGGGCGCTCCTTGCGGCGCGCATACGGCACGTAGAGCGCGAGCATCGCGGTACCGGCCACGCACATGAAGATCGCATTCGAGCGCGACGTGAGCGAGCCGTCGATCAGCGTGAGCCCCATCAGCAGCAGCGCGGCGCCGCTCGCCGACAGCAGGAAGCCGAACCAGTCGAGCGGGCCGGGATCGGGCTCGTGCGTGTTCGCGATGTGCTTGCTCGCGAGATAGATCCCGTAGATGCCGATCGGTACGTTGATGAAGAAGATCATCCGCCAGTGCAGGTAGGTCGTGATGAAGCCGCCGACGAGCGGCCCGACCGTAGGCCCGAACAGCGCGGGAATCGCGAGGTAGTTCATCGCGCGCACAAGATCGGAGCGCGGCACCGCGCGGAAGATGATGATGCGGCCCACCGGCACCATCATTGCGCCGCCGACACCCTGGATGAAGCGCGCGAACGTGAGCACGCCGAGCGAGTTGGACGCCGCGCACATCAGCGAGCCGACGACGAAGATGCCGATCGCGGTGCGGAACACGGCACGCGCGCTGAAGCGGTCGGCGAGCCATCCGCAGATCGGGATGAATACGCCGAGCCCGACCACGTAGGCCGTGATCGCGATGTTCAGTGTGACGGGGTTGTGCCCGAAGTCCCTCGCCATCGCAGGCAGTGCGGTGACGATGATGTTCGCGTCGACGCTTTCCATGAACAACGCACAGGCAACGATGAGCGGTGCTAGAAAGACGGGCGACATGGGCTGGGCGCGCGGTAAAGACGTCATTATGCCCACAATGTGACCGTTGAGTCACGCATGACAACAGATGTTTCGCATGTTGCAACAGTCGTCTTTTCTGGCGAGCGTGCAGAAAGAACGACTGCGCACGCGCGGTACGTGCACCGGGCATGCGTGCCGCATGTACTCAGCTGGTGGACAGCGCGGCCTCGTCGTGATTGGACGCCTATGCGTTCTCGATGCCCGGCAGAATCCCGGCGCTGTCGAAGCAGCGATCGCGGAACGGCGCGTCGCGCAGCGCCTCGACGACGCGTTCGTATGTGTGGCGATCCCGTGCGTCCCACACCCGCACGTCGGTCACGCGCACCGAGTGGAGCGCGGTGTCGTAGAAGCGCAGCGACACGCGTTCGCTGCACGTCTGCCGAATCGGCTCGACGTGTTCGCGCCGCAGCCGGAAGCGTTCGGGCACGGGACAGCCGAGCCGTTCGGGGCGGGTCTTCGCGAGCATGCACACGGTGAGCGGCGTCGAAGTGTTGGCTGAGTCATGTCGATTCCTTTTGACGGAGCGGACGTGCGTTTCTAGAATATGAGCGTTCGCTCATATTGGAAACTCGCATTCCCGCCATGTCCGAATCGTCTTCCCGCATTCCGCTTTCGCCCCGCAAGGCGCCGCGCCAGCGCCGTTCGGTGGCGACCGTCGATGCGATCGTCGAGGCCGCCGCTCGCATTCTGGAGCGCGACGGCTTCGACGGTTACACGACGAACGCGGTCGCGGCGCTGGCCGGCGTGAGCATCGGCTCGCTCTATCAATACTTCCCGAATCGCGATGCGCTGACGGCCGCGCTCGTCGAGCGCGAGAGTGCGCATCTGCTCGACGACGTCGACCGGGCTGCCGCGCTGTCGTCCTGCGACGACGTGCTGCGCATGCTGGTGCGCGGGGCCGTCGCGCACCAGATGCGCCGGCCCGTGCTCGCGCGGCTGATCGATTTCGAGGAAGCGCGGCTGCCGCTCGGTGCGCGCGCCGCACGCGTCGTGGACCGTATCCACGCGACGCTGCTGCATGCGCTCGGGCGGCGCGATGCGCCGCGCGTCGCGGCGCCCGACGTCGTCGCGCACGATCTGCTCGCGATCGTGAAAGGCATCGTCGACGCGGCGGGCGCGCGCGGCGAGACCGATGCGGAGGCGCTCGAAGCGCGTGCGTGGCGGGCCGTGCGCGGTTATCTGCGCGAATCGAAACTTGCTTGATGCGCACGTTTCGTGCGACAGTCGGACCCATTCGCACCACAACATGACGCGTATCGATCGAGGGCCATCGAGACGAACGCGCGCGCGAACGAGACCTCGTGCCGATCCACTCACCATCGAAAGGAGGGGACACGTCATGACGTCACGTCGTGCCGCACCGATTGCATCTCGCTTCTCATCCCGTCTGTCGCCGCGTCTGGCACCGCCCGCGCCGCGTCTGCGCTGGGCTGCCGCGCTGGCTGTCGCCTATCTTGCCGTCGCAGGCTGCGCCGCGCAGGCCGACAACGCGAACCAGGCCGCCGTGCAAGCGGCCAGCCAGTCCCCGGCCGCCCCCGCGGCGACGGCTCCCGCGTCAGGCACGCTGCCGCCGCCGAGCCAGCTCTACGGCGACCTGTTCGTCGCGGTGCAGACCGCGCAGATCTACCCGGACCAGAAGACCTTCGTCGACGCGACGCCCGATGCCGATCCCGCGACGATCATGCAGTTGTATCAGCAACAGAAATCGCAGCCGGGCTTCTCGCTGAAGACCTTCGTCGGGCAGCACTTCACGCCGCCCCCGGAAAGCGGCGTGACGCCGCCGCCGAACCAGACGCTGCGCCAGCACATCGACTGGCTGTGGCCGCAGCTCACGCGCACGAACACCACGGCGCCCCCATACGGTTCGCTGATTCCGATGCCGAAACCGTACGTCGTGCCGGGCGGGCGTTTTCGCGAAGGCTACTACTGGGATACCTATTTCACGATGCTCGGGCTGCAGGTGTCGGGCCGCGAGGATCTCGTCGACGACATGCTCGACAACTTCGCATATCTGATCGATACGATCGGGCACATCCCGAACGGCAACCGCACGTACTACGCGAGCCGCTCGCAGCCGCCGTTCTTCGCGTACATGGTCACGCTCGCCGCGCAGGCCGAAGGCGACAAGGTCTACCAGAAATACCTGCCGGAACTGCGCAAGGAGCATGCGTACTGGATGCAGGGCGAAACCACGACGCCGCGCGGGCAGGCCGCGCGCCACGTGGTCGCGATGCCGGACGGCGCGGTGTTGAACCGCTACTGGGATGCGAGCGACACGCCGCGCGACGAGTCGTATCTCGAGGACGTGACGACCGCGAAATCCGTGCCGTCCCGTCCGGCGAACGAGGTGTACCGCGACCTGCGCGCGGGTGCCGAAAGCGGCTGGGACTACAGCTCGCGCTGGTTCGGCGACGGCAAGACGCTCGCGACGATCCGCACGACGTCGATCGTGCCGGTCGACCTGAACAGCCTGATGTTCCATCTCGAGACGACGATCGTGAAGGGCTGCGTGGTCACGCGCGACGTGGCATGCGTGGCCGATTTCTCCGGGCGCGCGGCGCGGCGTGCGGCTGCGATCAACCGTTATCTGTGGAACCGTCACGGCTATTACGGCGACTATGACTGGCAGTTGCGCAAGCCGCGCGACGGCGTGACGGCGGCCACGCTGTATCCGCTGTTCGCGGGCGTCGCGTGGCCCGAGCGCGCGAAGGCGACCGCGCGCGAAGTGCGCAAGACGCTGTTGCAACCGGGCGGCCTTGCGACGACGACCGAGAACACGGGTCAGCAGTGGGATGCGCCGAACGGCTGGGCGCCGCTCCAGTGGATCGCGATCGACGGGCTGCGCCGCTACGGCGACCCGGCGCTCGCGAAGGACATCGGCACGCGCTTCCTGTCGGACGTGAAGCACGTGTATGCGACCGAAGGCAAGCTCGTCGAGAAGTACGTGGTCGAAGGCGCCGGTACGGGCGGCGGCGGGGGCGGCGAATATCCGCTGCAGGACGGCTTCGGCTGGACCAACGGCGTCACGCTGAAACTGCTCGGGCTGTACGGCGAGTGATACGCGGCGCGGGGCCACGCGTTCGTCCGTTTCACAAGCACACGGGCCGGCCGGTCGCGCAAGCGGCCGACCGGCCCGCGTCTTGATGCGGGTCGCATCAGAACGTGATCGTCGTGCGCACGCCGACCACCGTTTCGTCGCCGATGCGCGCACCGGCCGCGTTCGGGTTCGGGATACCGCCGCCCGGCCGGAAGAAGTGCTGCAGGTCGGCCTGCAGTTGCCACCACGGCGTGACCTGGTACTGGTACGTCGCTTCGACGACGGTTTCCGCGCGGCGCACCGGATAGCCGGGTGTCGTGTACACGCCGGTGTCGCCGTCGAGGCCGCGCGCATGCGAGCCGATCTTCGCGTAGCCGATCGCGATGCCGGCGACGTCGTTGTCGCGCCCGGCGAACGGCGCCTTCAGCGTCACGCCTGCGTTGGCGGCGAAATCGACGATATTGCGATCGCCCGGCGAGCCCATCACGCGCGCGAACACGCCGATCGCGCGCGGGCTGTCGGCCGACGGCCGCCACACCATCTGGTCCGCGACGGCGTAGAAGCCGTAGTTGCCGCGATGCGTGGCGGCCGTGCCGTTGCTGGCCGGATCCGCGAGCGACAGGCCGTCGGTGCCGTAGCGCGGATCGTTCGCGTGCTGCGACTGATACCAGAAGCCGAGCTTGTACGTACCGGGCAGGCCCGCCGGTTGCGGCGCCTTCGGATCGGCGGGCGGCGCGTTCAGCGCGTACTGCACTTCGCCGATCACGAATGCGCCGCTGCGCAGGTTGAAGTTGGTGCCGTGTGCGTTCAGCATCTGCGCGTCGCCGTCGGTGCGGCCGGCCGGGTTGCCGTCGAACACGCCGACCATCGCGGTCCACGCGTCGGCCGGCTTCACGCGCAGCCGCACGCCGAGCGACGACAGCGGATACGCGGGGCCGCCGGCCGGCAGGTCGGTCGACGGCAGCACGGGCCAGCCGAACGTCGCGTTCATGAACGTCGCCGCGTTCTGGCTCACCATGAATTCCTGGTCGACGCTCTGCTGGCCGACCTTCACGTCGACCTTGCCGTCGAGCAGCGACTGCTGATACCAGAGCTCCCACAGGCGCGTGGTCGAATTCGCTTCGATGCCCGTCGCGGTCTGCAGCGTCTGCAGGTAGCGCTGCGTGAGGTTGGTGCCGTGGATCTGCAGCCCCGACACGTTGAACGTGCCGCCCGGCAGGCCGATCGCCTTGCCGGTATCGACGTTGAAACCGAACTGCGTGAGCCCCTGGTACGCGCCGCCGCGATTCGTGCCGCCCGACGTGTTGTACAGGTACTCGCTGGTTTCCTGCAGGCTCAGCGTGACACCGTGATCGCCGAGGCGATCGCGCAGGCCGCCCATGTTGCCGAGCAGGTTCGAGCGCTCCCAGAAACCGGTGGGAGCGGGCGCGGCAGCATCGGCGGCCTGTTGTGCGGGGGCGGCGGCGTCGCTGGCGCCGGCCGCCGGTTCGGCCGCGGCCGGCGACGACGCCTGCGCGAACGCGGATGTGGTCGCGAGCGACAGCAGCAGCGTGGCGAGCGCATTGACGCGGAGCTTGCGCGGGACGGGTTCGAGATGATTCTTCATGTGGGCTCCGTTGGCAGTTTGATTAGTTGATCTGAAGAAGCGAAAACGTGATGCGGGAAGCACGGCGAGACGATCGCGCGGCGGTCCAGGGCGAGTGGGTCCGCCGCGCGGCGATGGGGTTACGGCAGCCAGCCGCCGACGCGCCACACCTGCGCGAAGCCGAGGCGTGGCGCGGCCGAGCACAGCAGCGCGGCGAGCGCGATTGCGACTGCCGTCGCGGCGACCAGCACGCAGTCGAGCGGGCGGGGCGTCGCCGGTACATAGGCGAGCGCCGTGCCGCGCCAGTTGCTGAATGCATGGGCAAGCGGCGACAGGCCGGAAACGAACGAGCGGTCGCACGCGACGTGCGCGATGCGCTTGAGTCTGACCACGAACGATTGAAAGAACATGACGCTGCCTCCGTCCGGTCCGGCGCGGGCCGGACGACGTGTTCGAGCGCGGGCGCACGATGCGGCCTGCGATCGGAGGGTGGAACGTAATGGAGCGTGCGACTGACGAGACGGCGATGGCCGGCCCGGGAGGAAGCGCGCTAACCCGACGAATGCGAGCTAGCGGCGAAAGACATGCGTCTGGCTGCTATCTCGCGATGGCTTGGCCGGCCTGGACCGGCATCGAACTGCAACTAGAGCATGTGTCCACGGAGGGACTCCCTTGATGAATTGCGGCGGATTGTAGTCGGGACTTTTGCTGCGGTGCAAGTAAAAAACGCATAAAAAGCGATCTGTGTCGCGGGCGCGTCGAAACGGACGACTGCGGTGCGGCTGCGGCACGGGATGGGTATGAAGAGAGCGGCACGGGACGCCGCGCCGTTGTGCGCACGCATCGTTGCACGACCGTGCCGTGACGCGCTGAAAGGTTCCGGCACGTCATTTCGGGGGCAAATCTTTCAGTGGCGCAAGGCGGGAAATTTATTTCGTGAAATGGGGTTTGGAGGGATTGACTTCACTCTCGGGCGGTCCATAGAATCCGCCATCTTCACTCTTGGGGCCGCCGCCTTGGACGCCTGCAGTAGTCGATCTTCGAACGAAATTTCCGCCTGAGCGACCGACGTCCGCGCCTCATCGAAGCCGCCGTTTGTCTCCCAGGCAAACGGTGCGCGCAGCAGTATTCCGCAGCAAATTCCTACGTGCACCCTGATTCGCGCCGGTTAGCGTGATGCGTTTTCGCATGCGTTGCCCGGTTTCACCGCCGCCAGGCTGGCGGCCGCGTTCGCGCATGCCTTTTCCGGGCTCGCGAGGGGCGGCCCGCCGGCCCGACGGCGGTCAACCGTGTTTTCCGGAACACCGCACAGAGGAGCCGCCATGAACGACAGTGACAGTTGTCCCTTATGCCCGTTGCACGCACAGACCCTTTTGAACCCGGGTCGCAGGGACAATCCGGCCCACTAGCCTGACACGTCGTTCAGGCCCCGGACTGGCCCCGCGCCCAAGACGCGGCCGGCACGCCTGCCGTCGCCGCACGGAGCCAGACCATGAACTTCGGCCTTCTGCTGTCGAACCTTCCGCACGTCACGGAATCGCGTAACCACTACGACGCGATGCTGACGCTCGACGCCCGTCCGCGGGTGTTCTCCCGCCTGCTGAACCAGCTGAAAGCGTTGATCCACTGAACAGAAGCGCCGAGCGCGCCTCGGCATGCGCACGCGCGGCCGCCTTCGAGCGGCCGCCCCGCGCGCATTCCAAGGTCACACGCTTATCGAATCGAATAACCCTTAGCCGTACGGAACACATCATGTCCACGCCATCCAACGTCTCTCCACCGATCGCCGTCGAACGCAGCGCTGTGCTCGACGAAGCCCACCTGGGCGACATCCGCGGCGCACTCGGGACGATCGCGCACCACGACACCGGTGCGCGCGGCTCGTGGTGGGCGCGCCTGCGCACGCTGCTCGCGATCATCGGCCCGGGCCTGATCGTGATGGTCGGCGACAACGACGCCGGCGCATTCGGCACCTACACGCAGGCCGGCCAGAACTACGGCACGACGCTGCTGTGGACGCTGCTGCTGCTCGTGCCGGTGCTGTACGTGAACCAGGAAATGGTGCTGCGTCTCGGTGCGGTCACGGGCGTCGGCCATGCGCGCCTGATCTTCGAGCGCTTCGGCAAGTTCTGGGGTGCGTTCAGCGTGATCGACCTGTTCCTGCTCAATGCGTTGACCATCGTCACCGAGTTCATCGGCATCACGTTCGTGCTGGATTTCTTCGGATTGCCGAAGGTGGCCGGCGTGTGCGTGGCCGCGGCGCTGACCATGGCAGCGGTGAGTACCGGCGATTTCAGGCGTTTCGAGCGGTTCGCGATCGGGTTGTGCGTGCTGAGCCTGCTGCTGGTGCCCGTGCTCGTGTCGATCCATCCGCCCGTCGCACAGATGACGCGCGACTTCTTCGTGCCGAACTGGCCCGCGCACGCGAAGCTGTCGGACGTGATGCTGCTCGTGATCGGCATCGTCGGCACGACGGTTGCGCCGTGGCAGTTGTTCTTCCAGCAGAGCTACGTGATCGACAAGCGCATCACGCCGCGCTTCATGAAGTATGAAAAGGCCGACCTGTGGATCGGTATCGCGTTCGTGCTGGTTGGCGCGGTCGCCATGATCGGCTTCAGCGCCGCGCTGTTCAACGGTCATCCGGAAGCCGGCAACTTCACCGACGCAGGCGGCATCATCGCGGGCCTCGAGAAGTATGCGGGCCGCACGAGCGCGACGCTGTTCGCGGTCGCGCTGCTCGATGCGTGCATCATCGGCGCGGCAGCGGTGTCGCTGTCGACCGCGTATGCGATCGGCGACGTGTTCAAGATCCGTCACTCGCTGCACCGCGGCGTGACCGACGCAAAGGGCTTCTATCTCGTCTATTTCGGCATCGTCGCGGCCGCAGCTACGCTCGTGCTGATCCCGGGCAGCCCGCTCGGCCTGCTGACCGAAGCCGTGCAGACGCTGGCCGGCGTGCTGCTGCCGAGCGCCACGGTGTTCCTGCTCGTGCTGTGCAACGACCGGCAGGTGCTCGGCCCGTGGGTCAACTCGACGAAGCTCAACGTGTTCACGGGCGCGGTGATCTGGGTGCTCGTGTTGCTGTCGATCATCCTGACCGCATCGGTGATGTATCCGGATATCAGCGGCGAAGCGATCGTCGACGTGCTGGTGGGCGGTACCGTGCTCGCGATCGCAGGCTATCTCGCGACGGTATTGATTCGCCGCAACAAGCGCGTGGTCGAGCCGGCGCTCGATCGCTCGCTGCGCGATACGTGGCGCATGCCGCCGCTCGATACGCTCGAGCCGCAGAACATGACGGTCGCGACGCGCATCTGGATGGCCGTGCTGCGCGGCTATCTGGTGATCGCGGTCGGTCTCGTGATCGTGAAGGTCGTCCAGATGACGCTGCTGAAGTAACGCAGGACGTCGTCTGACAGGAAGCGGCGCCGGACCCGGCACCGCGCCGCAACCCGTACATGCCGGCCCGCGAGGCCGGCATGTACGTTTACGCGCCCGGTTTCATGAAACGGCGCAGTGCCGCGCCGTGCTCAGATCAGCTCGAGCTTCGACGTCAGGTACGTGAGCTGGATCCGGTTCGCGACGCCGAAGCGCTTGCGCAGCTTGCGCAGGTGATAGTCGACGTTGTGCGCGCTGGTGTCGAGGCGCCGGCCGATTTCCTTGTCGGATGCGCCTTCGGCGATGCCGAGCAGCAGTTCCTGCTCGAACGGCGTGAGCCCGTTCACCGCGCGTTCGCGCGACGTCGAGATCAGTTGCGGCGACGCGAACTTGTGGACCGACAGCCCGATCGACAGCGCCTGCTCGATCGTCGCCGGCGTGATCCATTCGCGCGTGCGGCGCGGCGCGGTGAAGCTCATGAACGCGTGCAGCCGCGTGCCGGGCACGGCCATCGAGTACATGATGCCGCTGCACATCCCGTCGTCCTGCATCGTCTGCAGGAAGCCGTCGAGCGCGGCCGGGCTCACGTACGGGCCGTCGTCACGCTCGCGGTGATCGCGTCGCAACTGCTGCAGGTCCCACACGATCGGCATGTTGCACACGCGCGCGCCGAGCGTGCGCGGATCGACGTCGTGATGGTTGTGCCGCACGTAGTCGCCGCGATAGGTGGCCGGCGTGAACGCTTCGTGCAGGTAAAGACTTTCGACACGCTCGCGCGAGAATTCGAGTGCGAAGTAGGCGAACGTCGAGAAGCCGGTCAGGTGCAGCAGGCTCGTGACGATCCGGTTGCGCTCGGCCGTGCTCTGCGCGTGCGCGAGCGTATCGGCGACGCCGAGCTTCGGCGCGTGCGGCTGCGTGTCGTCGCCGCGCTTCACGTCGTCGCACCAGACGACCTGCACGGCGCGCTCGCGCAGCGCATCCGCGCATGCGCTCAATCCGCGCGGCGGGCGGGACAAGGTGGTTGGGGCGACCGCTTCTTCATGCAATGCAATATCGGACATGAGCCATCCCTCGGAATCGACGCGCATCGCCTGGCGGCGGCCGTATCGTGAACGGCATTCGCGGCGGTGCGATCGAGCATCGTTTTTGATATGCGCCGATCGTCATCCCTGACGAAACGCGGGGGCATTGTACAAAAATGCCTGTGTATGCGTAATATGCCGTAATACCAATTGCGGCGAAAGGTTCATATTCGCACGCATATATCAACGACCAGAAAATCATAAAGAAAAGACCAGATCGTGACGGGGCGCAGTTTCACATATTGGGAAAGGGCGGGCTCCTCATGACATATGCTGACGGCGCACCACGCGTCGAGTGGTTCTCACAAGCCGATATAGCGGCCGCTGCCGCTTATTCGAACGAATATCAGGCAATCGAGCGCGACGTTTTTACCGGCATTCAAATAACATCCGGTAAAACCGACCTTGTGCCGATCGATTTCGTGCAATGCCACGCGAGATTGCGGCAAATCGGATTCAGTACGCTCGGTTACGGCGCCTACGAAATGATCGGGCGGCGCATCCTGTGCGCGCATCTGCTGCGCGACCTCGCGCCGGCGACATTCATGCAGCCGTTTATCGAGGGAATGCTCTACGAGAGCGACCCGCGCTTCGCGCAGGTGCGGCAGAGCGGTTTCCCGGTCGCGTGGCGGCTCGACGAGATCGAGGCAGCCGCGCAGCGCAGCGGCGACCGCAAGGCACTGGCGCTCGCCGGCCATCTGCGTGCGCATGCGATGAACAGCGGCGTGCTCTTCAGCCTGTCGGCGCCGCGCCTCGATCTGCGCGTCGCGGTGAACGTAACTTCAGAGACGCACGGCACCGAGTGGATCGACGATCGCGTGATCGGTGGCGCGCTGTCGGTCAGTCTCGCCGTGCATCGCGTCGCGCTGCCGTTCCTCGAGGCGCGCATCGCGCGCATGCGTGGCTTCGCGCTCGGCGACGAGCAGCAGCAGGTACTCGACCGGCTCGTGCACGGGCTGTCCGACCAGGAGATCGCGAGCGCGTTGCGCACGTCGCTGCACAAGGTCGGCCACCACATCCGCTCGCTCGAAAAACTCTTCAACGTGCAGAACCGTGCGCAGCTCGCGTACCTCGCCGCACGGCGCCTGCCGTCCGACCTGACGTCCGCCTGACGCGCGCGCCGGCGGCCCGGCGCGCGATGGAAGCGGTTCCGGCGGCGCGTGCCAGAACGTGCCGCCGGGTTTCGTAGTCCGATTCGATCGTCGCCGGAAAACGCGCTTTCACGCTACGAGGCGCACCCCTTTTTCCATCGTTTCCCGTCGCTACACTCGTCCCATTCAACGGTCCGCGTGGCAGGGGGCAGGATTGCCCGTGCCAGCCGGCGATAACGACAGGACAACGGCACGATGGCAGAACCGAAGGCGCTCCCCCGCGACTGGCAGCGGTTGTTTTCCGCCGGCCGCGGCGTATCCGGACGGCGTCTCGGGGGCGCATCGCCGCGCGCCGACCTGTTTCTCGCGACGTTCATCGTCGCGGTCGTCGCGCTGTTCATCCTGCCGCTGCCGCAGGCTGCGCTCGACGGGATGATCTCGCTGAATCTTGCCGCGAGCGTGGTGCTGCTGACGGTGTCGACCTATGTGCCGTCGGCGGTCAGCTTTTCGTCGTTTCCCGCGCTGCTGTTGTTCACGACGCTGTTCCGGCTCGCGCTGAACATCGCGTCGTGCAAGCTGATCCTGCTGCACGCGAACGCGGGCCACGTGATCGACGCGTTCGGGCGGCTGGTGGTCGGCAACAACGTGGTGGTGGGCGGTGTGGTGTTCCTCGTAATCGCCGTCGTGCAGTTCATCGTGATCGCGAAAGGGTCGGAGCGGGTGGCCGAAGTCGGTGCGCGCTTTTCGCTCGACGCGATGCCCGGCAAGCAGATGAGCATCGACGCGGATTTGCGCGCGGGCATCATCAGTGCCGACGAAGCGCGCGAACGCCGCGAGAAGCTCGAGCAGGAATCGCAGATGCACGGCGCGATGGACGGCGCGATGAAGTTCGTGAAGGGCGACGCGATCGCGGGCCTCGTGATCGCTTTCATAAACATCGTCGCGGGGATTGCGGTCGGCACGCTGATGCACGGGATGGATATCGGCGAGGCGTTGCAGCGTTACGCAATCCTGACGGTCGGTGACGGGATGGCGTCGCAGATCCCGTCGCTGCTCGTGTCGATCGCGGCCGGCATCGTGACGACGCGTGTCGCGACGCGCGATGCGCGGCAGCGCCAGTTGGGCGAACAGCTCGGCGAGCAACTGGGTGCGCATCCGCGCGCGCTGCTGATCGCGGCGTTCGTGCTGAGCGGCTTTCTCGTCGTGCCGGGTTTTCCGAAGTGGTCGTTCGCGCTGATCGCGCTCGGACTCGGCGCATTCGCGTTCTCGCAGCTCAAGCGCAAGACGACCGCGCCGAGCTTCAACCTGATTCATGTGGCGGGGCGTGTCGGCGCGGCCGACGACGGTCAGCCCGCGAAGGTGTCGCACGCGGCGGGCGTCACGTCGCTGATCGCGGTGTCGCTGTCCGACGACCTGCGCACGAGCCTGAACCTCGCGCAACTGCAGGCCGCGCTGTCGAGCGCGAAGGCGCGCGTCGACGCGGACATCGGCACGGTGTTCCCGCGCATCACGCTGAACGACGACGAAGGCGCGGCGGCCGGCACGTACCGGATCTATCTGCAGGACGTGCTCGCCGCGCAGGGCGCGCTGAAGCCGGGCTGGCTGCTGTGGGACGGTGTCGCGCCGCTGCCCGAGCGGGCGGAGCGCCAGCCGGCCGAGGCGTTCGGCCCATTCGCGACCGCGTTGTGGATCAAGCCGGACGGCGCGGCGCCGGATGGCAAGTGGCTGTCGAGCGAAAACGCGCTGGCCGCGCACGTCGAGCAGATCGTGCGCCAGCATGCGGACGAACTGCTCGGAATTCAGGAGACGCAGGCGCTCGTGCACCTCGTGCGCCGCGATCATCCGGAACTCGTGGGCGAACTGACGCGGCTCGTGCCGCTGCAGCGCGTGACCGAAGTGCTGCGCCGGCTGCTCGCCGAACAGGTGCCGATCCGCAACCTGCGCGTGATTTTCGAGAGCCTGATCACGTGGGCGCCGAACGAGCCCGACGACGTGATCGCGCTGGTCGAGCTGGTGCGCGTCGACCTGCGCCGGATGATTACCGACCGCCATGCGGGCACGACGCGTCAGCTGCGGGTCGTGCTGTTCGAGCAGAACCTGCAGGAGCGGATCGAGAGCGCGGTGATGCGCACGAAGCAGGGCAATTTCCTTGCGCTGTCGAGCGCGGTCAAGCAGGACATCGGCGAGCAGGTGCGCGCGATCGTGCAGGCCGCGCAGGCGGCCGGCCCCGGCGGCAGCGCGCAAGGCGGCGCGCGGCTCGCGGTGATGGTCGCGCTCGGCGCGCGCCGCTACGTGAAGACGATCCTGCAGCCGGTGCTGCCCGATCTCGCGGTGCTGTCGTACCAGGAAGTCGAGGAGGACGTGCAGTTGCACACGGTCGGCTGGGTCAAGAACCCGCCGGACGACGGCACGGTCGGCGCGGGCGCTGACGTGCGTGTGCCGGGAGCCGTGCAATGACGAGCTCGACGATCCTCGACCTGACGCGCCAGGCGCTGATGCTCGTGCTGCTGCTGTCGCTGCCGATCGTATTGATCGCCACCGTCACGGGCCTCGTCGTCGCGATCCTGCAGGCCGTCACGCAGGTGCAGGACGCCAACATCGGCATCGCGGTGCGGCTGATCGCCGTGATGGTCGCACTCGTGCTGCTGTCGGGCTGGCTCGGCGGCGAAGTGCTGCGCTTTGCGCAGCAGGCGCTGGAACGCATGTTCGTTTCTTCCACAGGAGTCCTTTGATGCGTCGACGCGTCGCCTCGATCCGGTTTCAACCGCGCAGCCTGCAACGGGCCGCGCTTGCCGTGTGCGCGACCGCGCTGCTCACGGCGTCGCTGTGCATGGCGCCCGCGCAGCCTGCGCGCGCCGCGGACCTGCGCTGGCGCAACAAGCCGTTCACGATCGTCGCGAACGGCAAGAAAATCGGCGACTTCATCCGCGAGCTTGCGTCGTCGCAGGGTGTGACGGCCGTGGTCGACCCGAAGGTCGACGGGGTGATCAGCGGCCGCTTCTCGGGCACGCCGCAGCAAACGCTCGACACGATCTGCTCGACCTACGGGCTCACGTGGTACTACGACGGCTCGTTCCTGTACGTCGATCCGGCCGACCAGTCGCAGACGCAGATGATCCCGATCCCGCCGAATGCCTCCGGTGAAATCGGCCGCGCACTGCAGGCGATGCAGATTCCCGACAAGCGCTACACGCTCGTGATCAACGACCGCGCGAACAGCGTGTACGTGGCCGGCCCGCGCCGCTATGTCGAACTCGTGCGGCAGGCGGTGGGCTCGGTCGGCGATCCGTCGGCGAACGGCGCGCATGCGGATATCCGTGCGTTCCGGCTGAAATACGGCTGGGCGTCGGACTTCACGATCAACCGCTCGGGCAAGGAAGTGACGGTGCCGGGCGTCGCGACGATCCTGCGGCGGCTGTTCGGCAAGGCGGGCGACACGACCGCGGCGCCGTCGAGCACGTCGCTCGGCCAGGCCGCGCGCCAGGTGAAGCTCGGCTCGGGGCTGACGATCGCGGTGCCGCGCCTCGATTTCCCCGATATCTCCGGCGGCCCGCGTTCGGGCGGTTATTCCGGCGACGGCAGCATGGGCAGCGGGTTCTCGCCGTTCTCGAACAGCGGCGGCGGCGACACGCTGCCGCAGATCGTTGCGGACCCGGCGATCAACGCGGTGATCGTGCGCGACCTGCCGGAGAACATGTATCGCTATCAGTCGCTGATCGGCCAGCTCGACGAGCGTCCGCGCATCGTCGAGATCAACGTGACGATCATCGACATCAACGAGGATTCGCTCGACAGCCTCGGGATCGACTGGCGCCTGCACACGACGCACGGCGACGTGCAGATCGGCAACGGCCAGAACCCGCTGAACGGCAACACGCAGTACAACGGCGTCGGCAATCCGCCGCTGACGTTCGGTGTCGGTACGTCGGAAACCGGGCAGACGGGCACCTTCTTGCCGACCGGCATCGCGCTGACCGCGTCGATCGGCGGGTCGCTGCGCAATTACCTGCTCACGCGCGTGAACGCACTCGCGCAGAAGGGCCAGGCGCAACTGCGTTCGAAGCCGAAGGTGCTCGCGCTCGACAACACCGAGGCGATCCTCGAGAACCTCACGCAGTTCTACGTGCAGGTGCCGGGCTACCAGGATTCGTCGCTGTACAGCGTGACGACCGGCACGAGCATCAAGGTGACGCCGATGATCGTCGACGAGGCGATCCGCAATGCGGCCGCCGTGTCCGGCAATCCCGAGAGCGTGATGATGTCGATCGACATCCAGGACGGCAACATCGTGCAGGGGCAGGCCGTGTCCGGCGTGCCGGTGATCCAGCAGCGCAACATCGTCACCAAGACGATGATCGACGAAGGCAAGAGCCTGCTGATCGCCGGTTTCAACGACGACGAGGTGAAGCTGAACAAGAGCGGCGTGCCCTGGCTGTCCGACATTCCGCTGATCGGCAACCTGTTCAAGTACACCGACAAGTCGGGTAACCACATGGAGCGGTTCTACCTGCTGACGCCGCGCGTGGTGACGACCGCGTCGATGTATGCGCCGGACGGCTCGCCCGTGAACCCGGGCGCCGACGGGGCGGCCAATCGGGAAGGGATGTCGATGTATCGCCCGCCGGACAACGACGTGGCGGTGCCGCTGACGCCGAAGCCGCTGCCCGGCACGAAATTCGGCCCGCCCGCGCTGCCGCCGCCGCCGAAGGATGCGGCGTCGCAGCCGGCGGCGACGACCGCAGGAGCCACTCCCCATGTCGACGAGCATCATTGACCCGCACGGCGACGGCGCGTTGCCTGGCGGCGCAGGGGGCGGCGCGGCCGCGCTCGCGTCGCCGTGGAACCTGTGCTTCCTGAGCGGGCCGATGTACGGCCGCACGATGTCGCTCGCGCGCGGTGCGAACTGGGTCGGCACCGCGGCCGATTGCGAAGTCATCCTGCCCGATCGCGAGATCGGTGCGAAACAGGTGTGCCTGCAGGTCGGTGCGCTCGCGGTGACGGTGCAGAATCACGGCGGCGACACCGGCGCGCCGGTGCTGTTCAACGACGAGCCGCTCGGCACGGGCCGCCGTTCGCTGACGCCGCAGGACGTCGTGACGGTCGGCTCGATCCGGCTCGGCATCGCGCGGCATGCGCAGGCGAGCGTCGCGGTGCCCGACGAAGCCGATGCCCCGGACGCCGCGCGCGAGGCTGCGTGGCTCGGCTGGCTCACGGGCGGGCTGCGGCGTCTCGGCAGCCGGCGGCTCGTGATCGCGCTGGTCGCGCTGTGGCTCGGCGTGCTGCTCGGCGCGCTCGGCTACGGCTTCGTCACGTGGTCGGGGCGCCTGCCGTGGCAGCACGAATCGGTACTTGCGCGCACGCACCGGTTGCAACAGCTGCTGCACGCGTATCCGGAGCTGGCCGTCGCGCCGCGCGACGACGGCGTGATCGTGTCGGGCTACGTCGGCGATCCCGCGGCGCGCGAACGCGTCGCGCAGATCGTCGCGGGCGTCGACAACGCGGCGCTCGGCACGATCTACGTGGTCAGCGATCTGGTCGCGACCGCGCAGACCTATTTCAGCGATACGGCGCTGACGGTCACGTATCTCGGCCGCGGCCGGATCGAGCTGACGGGCGTGGCCGCGCGCGCGCAGATCGAGCCGCGCATCCGCAACTACATGAAGGACGCGCGTCCGGCGCTCGAGGTGGTCGATCACGTGCGCGATGCCGATCCGGCCGCACCGCGTACGGCGACGACGCTCGGCGGCATGGCCGGGATTCCGGAAATCACGACCGTGTTCGCCGGCGACGGCGATCAGCGTTACATCGAGACGGCCGACGGCAGCCGTTATTTCGAAGGGGCGCGGCTGAAGGAGGGCGCGACCGTCGTGTCGATCGGCCCGGACGAGGTGGTGTTCGAGCGCAACGGCCAGCGCATCACGATGCCGCTCGGCGGCTCGTCGGCGAGTGCGCCCGAGCAGGCGCCGGCGCCGCCCGTGGCGCCGCTCGCGAGCGGCGCGGCGGCGGGCGTCGCGCAGCCGGTGCCGGGGCCGACGCTGTTGCCGGATGCAGCGGCAACGGCCGGTGCATCGACGAAGGCGGCGGCGCGCTAGCGCCGCGACAGGTCATGCGCATCGCGTGGCACGCGGTGCGCACATTACGCGGGGCGTCGCGAGCGTGCGGCGGCCCACGTCGACGGCGGGGCATGGGGCTGCCGCCGCAAGGTGGATGACGTTCACGTAAAGGAGCGCAACATGGGTACGCAGGCAACAGGTGGGGCAACCAACACGAACCAGGTCCAGCAGCAGGCCGACGACCTGACCAAGACGCAGCTCGAACTGACGAAGATCAACTTCCAGGTCCAGCAGTCGACGGCGACGTTCGAAACCAGCAACGCGGTGACCGCGCAAGAGGGGACGGCGAACGCCCAGGTTGCGCAACACCTGAGCTCGGCCGGCCGCGCATGACGCCGGCCACCGGCCGCGCCGCGCGCCGCCGCGCGCCGGGGCCGCCCGTTACGGGCGCCCGGCGGCGGATGCGCGCGTGCCGGCCGGCCCGTTCCGGGCGGGCCCGACCGATCCGGTCCGGCGTCCGCTTTTCAAGGAGGGCATGACCATGTCAGTGACAGGCGTAGGCGCCGCGCCGCCGGGCGCGGCCGCGCTCGCGAGCGCCGCGCAGCAGCCGGGCGCGGCGTCCGATCCGGCGCAGGTGCGCCAGTTCGATGCGCTGATGCAGCCCGGCGCGTCGCCGGCCGCACCGCCGTCGTCGTCGGGCGTCGCGATGTCGCGCGCCCCGGCGGATGCGGCGCCGGCCGTGCAGATGACACCCGCGCAGGCGAACCAGTCGTCGCTCGTCGAGCGGTTGCGCACCTACGGCAACGATCTCGATACGCGGTACGCGAGCATCGACAAGCATCGCAGCGAGATGCTGACGTCGATGGCGGACAGCCGCAGCGACCCGCTGATGACGATGGTGAAGGCGATGGATTTCCAGTGGACGGCGACCACCACGATTTCGGAATACCAGTTGAGCCTGTCGGTCGCGCAGGCGGCGAACGGCTTCACGCACACCGTGCTGAAGACGCAGGAGTGAAAGCGCGCGTGGGCCGGATCCGGCCTCACGTGCACTGAAGCGGACAAACGATGACGACGATCGATTCGACGCCACGCGTGCATGCGTGGCGCAGCCGGGCGGCGCGCGCGCTGCTCGCGGGGCTGCTCGTGCTGCTGGCCGGCTGCCAGAAGGAGCTGTACTCGGGCCTGTCGGAGCGCGATGCGAACCAGATGGTCGCCGTGCTCGGCGACGCGGGCATCAGCGCGTCGAAGGACAACGACGCGCGCGACACGTCGGACCGCAACGCGTGGCTCGTGAGCGTCGCGGACGGCGACATGCAGCCCGCGCTCAGGGTGCTGCAGGCGAACGGGCTGCCGAAGCCCAGCTATGCGAGCCTCGGCGAGCTGTTCCAGAAGCAGGGCCTCGTATCGACGCCGGCCGAGGAGCGCGTGCGCTACCTGTACGGCGTGTCGCAGGATCTGTCGCGCACGCTGCAGGACATCGAGGGCGTGGTCGTCGCGCGCGTGCAGGTCGTGATTCCGGAGAACGATCCGCTCGCGGACAAGATCAAGCCGTCGTCGGCGGCCGTGTACATCCGTTATCGGCCCGGCGTCGATCTGCGCGCGATGGCGCCGATGGTCAAGGATCTCGTCGCGCACAGCATCGAAGGGCTGCAGTACGACAACGTGTCGCTGTTCCTGCAGCCGGCCGCGGCGCGTGCGGCGCGCGTGGACGGTATCGGCAGCGCGGTGTCGGACATCCTGCGGCTGCGTTCGCCGCTCGGCTGGCTCGTGTTCGCGCTGATCCTGCTGACCGGTGCGGTGATCGCGCTGTCGGCCGCACGACGCGGGATGTTCGGCGCGCGGCTCGTGGGCCTGCTCGGCGCGACGCGCGGGGCGAACGGCGCCGGCGGTGCGTCGGCGCAGCAGACCGGCGGCGGGTTGCGTACGCCGGATGGCGCGCGCGACGGCGCATGAGCGATCCGCATGCGCTGCCGCCGGGTGACGGGCCGGTCTCACCCGATCCGGCGCCGCTGCCGTGGCTGCAGCCGCTCGCGCCGCCACCCGCCGCGCGCCGCGCCGCGTTTCATGCGCTCGTCTGCGACTTCAACCTGCGGCCCGACCGCTATCTGCACGTGACACGCGTGCCGGCGGACTGGCCCGCGCGCTACCGCTCGCCGGACGCGTTCGGCGCAGCCGGCCGCAAGCTGCTGGCGCGGCACCTGCTCGATGCGAACGGCGTGGCCGCCCGGCACGACTTCGACGTGGCGAACCCGTGCGCGCGGCTTGCGCTGCTGCCGGGCGCGGCACTCGAGCAACTGGCTGCGTACGCGGGGCTGCTGTTGCATCGCAACTGGTTGCGCGACGCGCTGTCCGGGCGGCGCATCCGCGCGGAAGTCGCGGCGCGGCTCGGCGGCGATGCGCTCGAACTCGCGCTCGAACGCGCACCGGAATTCGGCGCGCTCGCCGAAACGCTCGAACCGTGGCGTGCCGACCCCGCCGCATTGCCGACCGTGATCCGCGCACGCGGCGGCCGCCTGCTCGCGGATTTCATCGGTGTGTCCGGTGACGCGGTCGCGCAGCGCGTGCGCCTGAAGTTAAACCGCGCGATCGACGACGAAGCGCCGTACTGGCTGAACCGCGCGCAGCGCGACCAGTTCGGTGAGCTGATGTTCCTGTTTCTGATTCCCGAGAGGCTTGCGTCATGGGACTGGCTTTTCTGATCACGAGCGACAACCTGCAGCTGCTGTCGGAGCGCAAGGTGCTCAAGGAGCGCGAATACGCGGCGCTGCTCGATGCGTCCGCGGTGATCGCGACCGCGCACGAAGAGGCCGCGCGCATCGTCGCCGACGCGCAGCGCGAATTCGACAAGCGCCAGGCGGCCGGCTACGACGAGGGGATGCGCCGCGCGCAGCGCGAGCAGGCCGCGCAGGCCTACACGCAGGCGCTCGCCGCCACGCGCACGATGGAGACGATGAAGGACGCGATGGCCGATATCGTCGTGAAGGCCGTGCGCGCGATCGTCGGCGAGATGAGCACGCAGAAGCTGTACGAGGCCGCGCTCGCGCGGATCGCGCCGCTCGTGCGCGACGAGGCGTTTCTGATCGTGCGCATCGCGCCCGGTCGCACGGACGAGATGCGCGACGCGCTCGACGGCGCGTTCGCAGGGCAGTCGAACCGCCAGAAGATCCGCATCGTCGAGGATGCGCAGCTCGAGCGCCACGCGTGCACGGTCGAAACACCGTCCGGGCGTATCGACGCGAGCCTCGACCTGCAGATCGACGCGTTGCGCCAGGCGATCCGCCGCGACGCGCTGAAGGGCGCCGCGCGATGAACGCGCCGCTCGACGATCCGCAACCGTTCGGCGACGACGACGGCGCGCCGTTCGATCGCGGCCGCCTCGTCGGCGAACTCGACGCGGGGCTCGCGTTCTTCTCGCCGGTGTCGGTGCAGGGCCGCGTCAACCACGCGGTCGGGCAGATATTGAACGCGACGGGCATCCGCGCGCGGCTCGGCGAGATCTGCGAGCTGCGCACGCCGAACCAGCCGACGCTGCTCGCCGAGGTGGTCGGCTTCTCGCGGCAGACGACGTTGCTCACGCCGCTCGGCGACGTGGCCGGCCTGTCGCCGGAGACGACCGTCGTGCCCTCCGGGCGCGAGCATGTGTTTCCGGTCGGCGAAGGGCTGTTCGGCCGTGTGCTCGACGGGCTCGGCCGGCCGCTCGACGATCGCGGGCCCGTGACGGGCGCTGCGTGGGTGTCGACGCAGCAGGATCCGCCGAACCCGCTCGCGCGCAAGATGATCGACACGCCGTTTCCGACCGGCGTGCGCGTGATCGACGGCCTGATGACGCTCGGCATCGGGCAGCGCGTCGGCATCTTCGCGCCGTCCGGCGTCGGCAAGAGCACGCTGCTCGGGATGATCGCGCGCGGCGCGCAGGCCGACGTGAACGTGATCGCCCTGGTGGGCGAACGCGGCCGCGAGGTGCGCGAATTCATCGAGCACAGCCTGTCGCCCGAGGTGCGTGCGCGTTCGATCGTCGTCGTGTCGACCTCCGATCGTCCCGCGATGGAGCGCGTGAAATCCGCGCTGGTCGCGACAGCGATCGCCGAGCATTTCCGTGATGCGGGCAAGCGCGTGCTGCTGCTGGTCGATTCGCTGACGCGTTTCGCCCGCGCCCAGCGCGAGGTCGGCCTCGCGAGCGGCGAGCCGCCGACGCGGCGCAGCTTTCCGCCGTCGACGTTCGCGGTGCTGCCGCGCCTGCTCGAACGCGCGGGGCAGGGCGCGCACGGGTCGATCACCGCGCTCTACACGGTGCTCGTCGAAGGCGACGAGGAGTCGGACCCGATCGCCGAGGAAGTGCGTTCGATCCTCGATGGCCACATCGTGCTGTCGCGCAAGATCGCGCTCGCGAACCGCTATCCGGCGATCGACGTGCTCGCGAGCCTGTCGCGCGTGATGCCGCTCGTCGCGAACCGCGCGCACCAGCATGCGGCCGCACGCGTGCGCGAGCTGATCGCGAAATACCAGGAGATCGAGCTGCTGGTGCAGATCGGCGAGTATCGCGAAGGCAGCGACCGGCTCGGCGACCTCGCGCTGCGCGCCCGCGACGCGATCGGTGCGTTCTGCGCGCAGGCGTCGGACGAGGACGTGCGCTTCGACGTGCTGCTCGCGAAGCTGACGAAGCTGGCGAACGATCATGTCTGAAGCCGACGACCGCCTCGTGCTCGCGACGCTCGCGCGCCTGAAGCGCGTGCGCGAGATGCGCAGCCAGATCGCGCGCGTCGCGGCCGCGCGCCAGCAGGGCATCGCCGCGCAGAGCCGCCGCGCGCTCGCGGCCGCGCAAGCGCAGCTCGCGCAGCAGGTCGCGGCGAAGGCTGCGATCCAGACGCGGCTCGCCGACGACGTGCGCGAAGCGCGCGCGCTGCAGAACGCGGCGGCCGACACGCGTACGTTCGACCGGCACATCGGCACCGCGAATGCGTCGGTGAGCGAGGCCGCGCACGTGCATCGCGGCCACGAGGCGACGCTCGCCGACCTGCAGCGCGCCGCGCGCAAGGCGAAGGCCGCCGAGGACAAGCTGGAGAAGGCCGGCGAGAAGGCGCTGCACGCGCGCGCCGCGCGAGTCGAACGCGACGCCGACGAAGTCGCGGACGGCTACGCGGTGCGGCGTTTCTCGACGGCCGGTGCGTGGGCGGCCGGGGCCGGCGACGCGGCCGCCCATGCCGGCGCGCAGCCTGAAGCGGCCGCCGCGTTCGATGCGGCGATGACCGTCGCGGAAACGGGCGCCGACATCGCCGCCGCAACCGGTGCATCCGCCCCGGCCGACGATGCCGCGCCGCCTGCCGCCGCGGAGCGCCGATGCTAGACCAGGCCGCGGGTTTCAACGATGTCGCCGGCATGCTGCGGCCGCTGCTCTACGTGATGCCGCGCCTGTTGCCGATCATGTTCGTCGTGCCGGTGTTCAACGAGCAGATCATCACGGGCCTCGTGCGCAACGGCATTGCGGTCGTGATCGCCGCGTTCGTCGCGCCGACGATCGACGCCGCGCAGGTGGCCGCGCTGCCGTTCCTGATGTGGTGCCTGCTCGTCGCGAAGGAGGCGATGGTCGGCATGCTGCTCGCGGGCGCGTTCAGCGCGGTGCTGTTCGCGATCCAGGGCGTCGGCTACCTGATCGACTTCCAGACCGGCAGCGGCAGCGCCGCGTTCTTCGATCCGATGGGCGGCCACGAAGGCGGCCCGACGTCGGGCTTCCTCAATTTCGTCGCGATCGCGCTGTTCGTCACGGCGGGCGGATTGCAGGTGCTGGTGCAGCTGTTCGCGCAGTCGTACGCATGGTGGCCGATCGGCTCGCTCGGCCCCGATTTCGCGTCGATGCTGCAGACTTTCATCGTGCGGCAGACCGACACGATCTTCGAATGGATGGTGAAGCTCGCGGCGCCCGTCACGATCGTGCTGGTGCTCGTCGAGCTCGGCGTCGGCCTGGTCGGGCGCGCGGTGCCGCAGCTCAACATCTTCGTGTTCTCGCAGCCGCTGAAGAGCGCGCTCGCGCTGCTGATGATGATGCTGTTCCTGCCGGTGGTGTATGCGTCGCTGCATTCGCTGCTGAGCCCCGACAGCGGGCTGATGGCGCTGCTGCGCGCGCTGTTCGCCGCGCACGGCGGCGGCTGAGCGCGGCGGAGCCGGCATGGCGGAAAAGGACCAGAAGCCGACCGCGAAGCGCCTGCGCGACGCGCGTGAGAAAGGCGATGTGCCGAAGAGCGCGGAAACGGTTTCGTCGGCGTTCTTCGTCGGCGTGTGCGTCGCGCTCGCGGTGGGCATCGGGTCGCTGTTCGCGCGGCTGCAGGCGCTGTTCCGGCTCGTGTTCGACGCGGTCGGCGCGGCCGATCCGTCCGCGCGGCTCGCGGTGCTGATCGACGGCGCCGCGCGCGACTGGGCGACGCTGTCCGCGCAGATCGTCGCGGCCGGGCTGCTCGCGGGCCTGCTCGCGGGCTTCGTGCAGGTGGGCGGCGTGATGGCGTGGAGCCGCCTCGTGCCGCAACTGTCGCGGCTCAATCCCGCCGAGGGGATGAAGAACCTGTGGTCGCTGCGCAACCTCGTCAATCTCGCGAAGATGCTGCTGAAGACGGCGCTGCTCGTCGCGACGCTCGGCTGGCTGATCGTCGAGTCGCTCGACCCGTCCGTGCAGTCGGGTTTCACGCGGCCCGTCTCGATCCTCGCGCTGATCGTGAAGCTGCTGATGCTGCTGTTCGGCTGGGCCGCGCTGATCTATATCGTGATGGCGCTGATCGACATCGTGCACCAGCGGCACGAGTTCAACCAGAAGATGAAGATGTCGGTCGACGAGGTGCGGCGCGAGCACAAGGAGGACGAGGGCGATCCGCACATCGAGGCGAAGCGCCGGCAACTCGCGCGCGAAGCGCAGTTCGCGTCGCTGCCCGACCGGATCGGCTATGCGTCGGTGGTCGTCTATTCGCCGCGCGTCGCGGTCGCGCTCTATTACGGCGGCATGGGCTCGCTGCCGTGGGTGCTCGCGCGCGGCGAGGGCGACGCGGCCGAGCGGATCGTGCGGCTTGCCCGCGACGCGCTGCGCCCGACGCTCGCGAACGTCGGGCTCGCGCAGGCGCTGTACGAGTCGACGCCCGAGAACGGCACGATCCAGCCGCAGCATTTCCGTGAGGTTGCGCAGTTGCTGAAATGGGCGACCGGCGCGGGTTGACGCGTGCCGCTGCGGCCGTGGCAGGCCCGTCGCCATGTTGCCCTTTTTTATTCCGCTGGGCCTGGCTGCTCGCCGTTCCAATTCGATATGGCCCCTTTGGCCGGTCATGCGTGCAAGGCGCTTGACGTCATTTTTTTTCCGCACTGCATCGACGTTCACCAGTGAATTATTGCTGATTTATTTCTTCGTAATATGGCTCGACCGTCACGCCGGACGGCGGACCGCGAGGTTGCGCCATGCGTGACGGAACAGGTCAACAGGGGCAGACAAATCAAATGTGCGGAATCGACGGCTTCTTGAATAGCGGCGCCTTCGATGAGGAGACTGCGCGCGGCACGCTCGCGCGAATGACGGCGAGCCTCGCGCATCGCGGGCCGGACGGGCAGGGGATCTGGGTCGACCCGGAAGCCGGCATCGCGCTCGGCCACCGGCGGCTGGCGATCGTCGACCTGTCGGTGCACGGCCGGCAGCCGATGGCATCTGCGTGCGGCCGCTACGTCATGGTCTTCAATGGCGAAATCTACAACCATCGCGAACTGCGCGCGGAACTCGAGCGTGCGGGGCGTGCACCGGCGTGGCGCGGCCACTCCGACAGCGAGGTGCTGATCGCGGCGATCGTCGCGTGGGGTGTCGAGGCAACGTTGCGCCGGGCGACCGGCATGTTCGCGTTCGCGCTGTGGAATCGCGCGTCGCGGGTGCTGACGCTCGCGCGCGACCGGATCGGCGAGAAGCCGCTTTACTACGGGCGGATCGGCGACGCGCTCGTGTTCGCGTCCGAACTGAAGGCGTTGCGCGGCTATCCGGGCTTCGACGGCACGATCGACCGCGACGCGCTGTGCCTGTACCTGCGCCAGTCGAGCGTGCCTGCGCCGTATACGATCTACCGTGGCATCCACAAGCTGCCGCCTGGCACGTACATGCAGTTCGAGCATGCGCGCGATACGCCGCGCGCGCGGGCGTACTGGACGCTCGAACAGGCGATCGAGGATGGCCGTGCGCAGCCGTTCGAGGGCAGCGCCGACGAGGCCGTCGGCCAGCTCGACGCGGTGCTGCGCCAGGCCGTCGCGCGACAGATGGAAGCGGACGTGCCGCTCGGCGCGTTCCTGTCGGGCGGCGTCGATTCGTCGGCGATCGTCGCGCTGATGCAGGCGCAATCGTCGACGCCGGTCGACACGTTTACGATCGGCTTCCATGAAGCCGGCTACGACGAGGCCGGTTACGCGAAGGCCGTCGCGCGCCACCTCGGCACGCGCCATACCGAGCTTTACGTCACGGCCGACCATGCGCTCGACGTCGTGCCGAAGCTGCCGTCGATCTACGACGAGCCGTTTTCCGATGCGTCGCAGATCCCGACCTTCCTCGTATCGGAAATGACGCGCCGGCACGTGAAGGTGAGCCTGTCGGGCGATGGCGGCGACGAACTGTTCGGCGGCTATACGCGCTACTTCCTGACGCCGCGCCTGTGGCGCAAGCTGCATCGCGTGCCGGCCGCCGTGCGCGCGCGGATCGCCGCCGCGCTGCATGCGTTGCGGCCCGATCACGCGGACCAGCTCGCGGCCGTCGCGCAGGGCGCGTGGGGCAGCGTGGAGGCGCGCGAATCGGCCACGCGCATCGGCGATCGCCTGCACAAGCTCGGCCACGTGATGACGGCGGAGAGCCGCATCGGGCTGTACCGGCTGCTGATGTCGGCGGTGCATCATCCCGAGCGCATCGCGCTGTCGGGGCAGGAGCCGCCGACGCCGCTCGACACGGTGTCCGCGTGGCCCGCGCACCTGAGCTTCGCCGAGCAGGCGATGGCGATCGACACGCTCACGTACCTGCCGACCGACATCCTCGCGAAAGTCGATCGCGCGGCGATGGCCGTGAGCCTCGAAACGCGCATGCCGTTCCTCGACCATCACGTCGTCGAATTCGCGTGGCGCGTGCCGGCGGCGGTGCGCTTGCCGGAAGGGCAGTCGAAGGCGCTGCTGCGCCGGCTGCTCGACCGGTACGTGCCGTCCGCGCTGATCGACCGGCCGAAGCAGGGCTTCTGCGCGCCCGTCGACCACTGGTTGCGCGGCGCGCTGCGCGACTGGGCCGAGGCGTTGCTGCGGCCGTCGCGGTTGCGCGAGGAAGGCTTCTTCGATGCGACGGCGGTCGAGCGGCTGTGGCGGCAGCACCAGACGGGCCGGATGAACTGGCAGCACCAGTTGTGGACGGTGCTGATGTTCCAGGCGTGGCTGGAACATCAGCGGACGACGTGACGGCCGCGTCGCGCCGCCCGTCCAGGCCGCGCGGTGCGCCGGTCGTCATCCGACGACCAGCGGCGTGCCGATCTTCAGATTGCCGGGATCGCGCGCGGCGGACGGATTGAGCTGCAGGATCTCGTTCAGTGCGAGCTTGTCTTGCTCGTTGCGCGTCATCGCCTGCTGATCGGCACGCGACACGTTCGCGGCGTCGAGCAGCGACTGGCGATGCTGGTCCGCGATCACCCACAGCGAATCGCCGTCGACGACGATGTAGGGCTGCGGGGTGTTCGACGGTGACGGCGGGCTCGACGGCGTGCCTGGCGACGGTTGCGACGGCGTGGCGCTCGCCGACGGCGACGGCGGGGTGCTTGGCGACGCACTCGGTGATGCACTCGACGATGCGCCCGGCGCGACGTTCGACTGCGACGATCCGCCGCCGAACATCCAGTTGAAAACGCCCCCGATCACGGGCGCGATGCCGACGACGAACTTGTAGCCGAATGCGGCGACCGGAATCATGACCACCGCGGTCGGGATCTTCTTGACGAAAGGCGTCGCGTTCGGGAAGTGCGTATTGAGCCGGCCGGCGAGCAGCAGCGAGGTCATGGTGCCGGTCGCGATTGCGAGATCGTAGTTGCCCTGCCGCCATTGGGACACGGCGGAGAGTCCGCCGAGCGCGACCGACGTGAAGTCGCCCGTCGAATCGAGCAGGCGCACGACGCGACTGCGTTTGTCAGCGTTCACGCGTCGCGACACCATCAGGAGCGACGTACCGGCGTAGGCGGTGCCGATCACGCCGCTCGCGATGGCCGTCCAGCCCAGCGTGACGTCGAAGCCCGTGAGCGGGTGCGTCGGATAGAAGTTCTTGAGGATCCCGGTCGCGACCGACGCAACCGACGCGACGGCCATGCCCGCGCGCGCCGTGACGCCCAGCCCGCTGCGCGGATTGCCCGCATGAAGTTGCTGCAGCGACGTGCCGCCGACGAACCCCTGCATTTGCGTGAGCACGTCCTCGGCGAGCGCGGTGATGTTCGTCTTCGCGTCGTCGAAGCTCATCGTCCCCTGCTGGTATTGCTCGACGTATTGCGCCGCCTTTGCCTGCGCATGGCGTACCGCGGAGTCCAGCTGAGCGAGCCGATGCGCGCCGTAGTCATGCGTCGTGGAGTTGAATTGGCGCGCCAGCGTTGCGCCGAGGCTCGTGATGGCTGCCACCGCGGCCCTCGGGTCGCCCGACTGCAGGCTGCGGATGGCGCCCTGGTGCATGACCTGGAACACGCGTCCGAGGCGCGACGCCAGCAGAAGCGTCGACGACGCATTGCCCAGCCCGGTCGTGTCGAGCTGATGGAACCCAAAGCCGATCCCGGTCGAGAGGCCGAGGACGGCTCCGCTCGCAATCCATGCATTCCGGATGTCCGATCGGGTTTTCGACAGTCGGTGCACGCGCAGCGCGTTGAGCCGTGCGCTGGCCTCGTCCATCGTGGCGCTCGGCATATCGGGCTGCGCGATGGCCTTGCGTGCGGCGCCGATCGGCAGGGTCGCGTCATACTGCAGCGCTTTCTGGCCGGTGACGTTCTTCCAGTACTCGCGGCTGTCGGCCGCCGATACCGATGCAAGCGACGGTCGCTCGGGAACGCTGTCGCGATGGCTGTCGAGCCAGTCTTTGCCGGCCGCGTGGGCCCGCTTGGCGAGCCGGTTGTGGGGCGCGTTGTCGTTCCATCGCGTCTGCGACGTCTCGTTCGTCGCCCGGCGTGCCAGATTCAGCAGCGTCGACGTGTTGCCTTCGTACAGCGCGTCGCGCAATTCCGCGATCTCGGCGTCGGACATCTGATGCGCCTTTTTCGCGATGCGCTCGATTTCCGAGAACAGGAATCGCTGCTGGTTCGCGAAATCCTGCGCGCCGACCGGTTCGAACACGCGCGTCAGCGCATCGCCGCCGTGCAGTCTCGCGAATTTTTCAGGCGCGTTTTTCCCGTAGTCGGCGATCTTCGCCGCCAGGGCGCGCGTCAGATCGGCATTCGCGATGAAGTCGTCGCCGTGCGTGCCCCACGACAGGCCGACATGCACCCAGTCGAGCTGCTTGCGGCTCAGGATCGCGTCGAGCAACGCGACGTGGCCTTCGCCCGGCACCGGCTCGAGCACGGCGTCCGAACCGTGGAAAGTCAGCAGCACGAGCGGCGCGGGTTTGCCGCCGTTCTGCGCCGCCCATACTTCGAGCGCCTCGCCGATGCGCCGGATTTCCGCGTAGCCGTTGTTCGTGCCGGCCATCGCATGGCCGTCTTCCAGGGACACGCGGGGCCGGGACGGTGCAGCTTCGATGCGCAGCAGGAAGCCGTATTCGGAGGCCGCCGTGAGCCACTTGTGCAAGTGGGCGAGATCGTCGAGTTCGAGCGTGTGCCGCGTGCCGTCGGCGTCCGTGCGCGTGAGCGTCGCCGTATCGTCGTCGTAGCGGGCGCCGGACGGATCGCCGAAGCGTTTGGCGCGCTGGATGAACCCGGGATCCTGCAGGGCGCCCATCGCGGCGGCGAGCGAATACGGATCGACCTGCAGCGCGACGGCCGGCAGCGCGCCGCCATACCGCTTGACGTAGCGCTTCATCTGGTCGGGATCGTCGCGCAGCGAGAACGAGCGCGACATCGGGACAAAGCGGTCGGCGAGATCGGTCAGACTGGCCAGCTTCACGTATCGCCTGATCAGCTTTCTGTCCGCGCTGCGCGCCGCGCCGATCCACTGCGCGCCCCGCATGACCAGATTGCGCTGGGCGGGGGCCCGGGTAAACGCGCCGTGCGGGTGCAGGCTCGATGCTTCACGCCACATGTGCAGCGTCCCGAAGATCTTCTTCGCCAGCACGGCATCGGCGAGGATGGCCTTCGGCGGGTCGGTGAACGTGAGGCCGTTGCCTTCTTTACGCCCGACGTCGCGCTTGCCCCATTCGGTGAGGCGCTCGAGTGTCGACGCGAAATCGGCGATCTTCGCGTTGCCGTAGCGCGTGACCGATTCGACGATCGAGCCCGATACGTACGCGGGCTGGAACGGCTTGAGCGTGATCGGTTTCGGGGGCGGCGCGGCAGGCGCGGCGGGTGGCTTGGCCGCTGCTGCCGCGGCCGGCTGCGTTCGCTGGCCGCCGCGCGCGGCGTGCTTGCCTTTGCGACCTTTTCGGCCGGCCTTGCCGCCTTTGCCCGCTTGCGTGCCGTTGCCGCTTTGGCGCGCAGCGGGTGGCGGCGGCGCCGTCACCGCTGCCGGCTGCGCGGCGTGCAGAGCGGCCGCCTTGATCGCGGCGGCGCGCGGCTCGAACACGTCGGGGGCGAGCCGGGAAAGCAGGAAATGCTGATTGCCGCCATACGGCCCGCGGCCGATCGTCGACCGCTCCAGCGGCAGGCCGGGGTTGTCCGGATCGCGGAACTGGCCGACGTCGTCGTACCAGCGCACCGTGCCGTTCTCCACCGCGATGAGGCCGGTCAGCGACCCGGTCAGCACGTCGGTGACGGTGCCTTCGTGGTCGTACACGTACACGTAGTGCCCGTCGGGAATCTTGCCCATCTCGAGCGCGCGTTTCAGCTCGTCCGCGTGGTGCGCGTTGAAGTCGAGCGCGCCGTCCGCCGTCGTCGGGAGGATGTCGGGCACGCCCGCGCCGGCCGCCGCGCGGTTCTGGCGCCGCAGCGACGGATGCGTGTTCCCGAGCACGCGCTGCACGTACGTGTCCGGCTTCGACAGCGGCGTCTTCGGCTTGCTGATCGGGCGACGCATCTTGGCCGGCGCGAAGCCGCCGTAGCTTTCGACGACGTCGTGCGGGACCTTCGCGACGACGAACCGCACGCCGCGGCGCCCGCCGGGCAACGGGCGGAAGCGACGCCGGAACGCAACCGCGAGGTCGCGCGATTCGATCGTGGCATCGCCGAGCGACGTCTTTTCGACGTAGGTCCATTTCCCGGCGCCATCGCGCGTCGCGTAGCCGAGGACCGTGCCGGTCTTGCGTTCGACCGCATAGACCGTCGTCCCCGCGCCGGGATCGTGTCGCGCCGCCGGTTTCGGCCGCAGGAAGCGCGGCGCGCTGTCGAGCGCGTTCACGTTTGCGACGACCTCCGCGTCGACGCCCGTGTCCGACGGCTCGACATCCCACGCGCGGGGTTCGCCGAAGTACGCGTCGATGCGCGCGGCGCCGCCGAACTTGCGCAACTCGGCGAGCGCGACGGGCGACACATAGTAGTCGTAATCCCCGCGGTTCGCGGCGCCTTTGTCCTTCAATGCAAGATATGCGTCCTGCAACAGGTTCTGATCGATATCGTCGGATACCTCTTTCTTGTCGACGAACTTGCCCTGTGCGTTGGTCCGGAAGCTTGCGATGAATTCGGGCTGCGGGTGGATCGCGTCGCGCCGGTCGGCGGGGCGGTCGGTGCGCAGCGCGATCAGCACATGCGCGTCGGTGCCGAACGCTGCCTTCATCGCGTCGATGCTGTCGAGCTGGTCGCCGTCGACGCGCAGCAGGTCGCGCTTGCCGTGCGATGCGAGCAGATCGAGCGCGCGCTGTTCGAGCCTGGCGGCCTTGCGGGCGGCGAGCCCGCGCGCCGGCCGATGCGCCGGGGAGGCCGGCGCGGCCATTTCGCGCGGTACGCCGCCGGCCTGCATGCGCGCGATCTGGCTCGCGTAGTAGTCGCGATAGGTCGCGTAGCCGGGCACCGACGGTTCGGCGTCGCCGAACGCATCCGCGAGCCGGCGCAGGCCGGCTTCGTCGCCGGGCATCACGCGTTCTGCTTCGCGCGCGATCCCGTCGGGCAGGCGGACATCTTTCGAGATGTCGATGCCCAGGTCGTCGATGAGCTCGCGGCGCACCGCGAACGCGTTCGCCTGCGCACGCGCTTCGGCCATCAGCGCGCGGTCGACCAGCGTGTCGACGGGCGCGCCGTCGAGCAGCAGGCGTCCGGCGATCGCGTCGACCGCATGCTGCGCTTCGTGCGCGAGCGCGTACACGAGCGTACCGGTGTGACGCATCCGGCCGTCGAGCACGATGCGCTGTTTGTCCGTGTCGATCCGGCTGCCGCGCCCGGGCCGGCCGACCACGACTTTCCAGCCGGCGGCCTGCGCCTGTGCCAGCTGCCCGCTCAGCAGCGTCGAGCGATCGACCAGCGCGAGCGCTTCCTTCGACAGCGGCGCGCCGCCGAACCGCATCCGGATCTGCGTGATGACGGACGGCTTCTGAACGAACGCGTCGGGCGGCAGCGTGTCGGCGATGACCGGGCGCGCGATGGCGATGTCGCCCTGTTCGAGGCCGTGCGTGAGCAGCTGTTCGAGTTCGGTGAGCTTCTCGAGCGTGCGGAGGTAGTCGATCGGGTCGCGCGTGACCGGGCCGGGATCGCTCAGCAGGAAGTCGCCCGTGCGCGTGAAGATGCCCTGCAGATCGAACGCCAGGCCTTCGCGTTCGACGACCGCGCGAATCTTCCGGATGTGTTCCAGTGCGGCCCGCGTGACGACGCGCGGCAGCGTGCCGGTCGCGACCATCGTGTGCGTATGCAGGACGCCGAGCGGGCGGTAGAGCACGCCGACACGGCCGAGCACCGAGAACGGGCCGCTCATCGTGACCGTCTGCAATCCGTACGAACGCAGATCGTCGAGCGCGAGCCGTTCGTCGACAGCCGCGCGCACGTGACCGGATTCCGGGTTGACGTGGCGATCGTAGATGCCGAGCGCGGCGTCGTCGCCGAGCGCGAATACGGTCTTTTCGCCGCCGGCGCCGAGCAGTTCGCCGGCTTCGTGTGCGACGTCGACACGCGCGTTGCGGTCGCCGTGCGCATAGACGCCCAGCGGGTCGGCGTTCAGCGGGCCGAGATCGTGCGGCGCGACGGGCGCGGGATCGAGACGGTGAAATGTGCCGGTATCGAGAAGCGCGCCGTGCGCGCCGACCGCTTCCGCGGGCGCGGCATACACGGGCCGCTGCCACAGGTTCGCGAGCCGCGCCGCATGCGCGGCGCCGTCGTGCTGCGCGGCGAGCACGATCGCATAGCCTTCCTGCACCACGAACGGCGGTGCCATCTCGAGCAGGTATTCGTGCGCGCTCACCGGCTTGCCGTCGACGAGCAAGGTGCCGTCCGCGCGCGTGTCGGCGTGCAGCACGACCACGCGGCGCCCGGGGTCGATCGTGAAATGACGTGTGCGCGCGGCGGCAAGCTCGGCGGCATCGGGGCGCTCGCCCGCGCGGTACGGCGAAGCGATCTCGGCATGTGCGCGACTCCAGGCGATGCGCGCATCGAAGCGGGCGACGCCGCGCGGCGCGGCACCGGTTTCGTCCATCCGCGGCGCGGGCATCCGGCGCGGTATGCCGCCGCGCCCCTTCTGGCGCGACCAGGCGTCGTTGTAGAACGCGCGATAGGTCGGGCCGTCCGCGCCCGACGTATGCACGCCGCCCAGCGTGCTCGCCAGCCGGTCGACCGTGCCGGCGTAGTCGTGCGACCGTCCACGCCAGTTCGCGCCTTCGCGCGCGATTGCGTCCGGGTGAACGAGGTGCGCGGCAATGTCGGTACCGCTTGTCAGCTTGATTTCGTAGCGGGCCTCGAACGCGCTGATCTGCGCGCGCGCCTCGGCCTCGAGCGCCTTGCGCGTGAAGCCGCCGCGCGGCCCGTAGTCGTGGTCCAGCACGCCGGCCAGCGCTTCGACGGCCTTGCGCGATTCGCGCGCGAGCACGTACGTGATGCTGCCGGCATCGCGGAGGCCGCCGTCGATCGTCACGCGGCGCTTGCGCGTATCGACGTGGCTGCCGCGGCCGCGTTTGCCGATCGTCACGCGCCAGCCGGCGTCCTGAAGCATGCGCAACTGCGTCGCGAGCGTGCCCGACTGCATGGCGAGCGCTTGTACGGCTTCCGGCAGCGGTGCGCCGCCCAGACGCATCTGCATCCGCGTGATCCAGCCGGGATGCGGGGTGGCGTAATCGGGCGTCGCGGTGCCGGGCGTTTCCGCGGGCGCCGCGCGCTCCGGATCGTCGGTCGGCACGGGCGGGCGTTCGTCATCGGCATGCGTGCGGGAGGTCTTGCCGCCGGCGGCTTCGGCGGGTGTCTTGTCGCCCGGAGAGGTGGCGGCCGTAGCGCGCGCCGCTGCGGGTTCGGCCGCTGCTTCGGCAATGGCGGGGTGGTCCGGTTTGACCACCACGAGCACGCGGCTCGGCGCGCTGAAGAGGCCGTCGTGCGCGGTGACGGGTTCGGGCGTCGCGACCGCGCGCGGCATCGCCGGCTCGTTCGGGCCGCGCTTGCCGGCGAGCACGATCACCGTTTCGTCGGGTGCAGCGGGGTGCGTCGATGCCGGCGATGCTGCGTCGGCCACGGCGGTTGCGGAAGGGCGGCCTGCCATCGCCGCCGTTTCCGGCTCCGGATCGAAGCGCAGCACCCGCGCGCCGGCGCGCAACTGCCCATCGGCGCCGAATGCGTCGGGCGCTGCCGCATAGACGGGTTTCTGCCAGCGGTTCGCCAGCTCGGGCGCGAGTGCCGCGTCGTGCTCTCCGGCGACGACGATCACGGGCTCGTCGAGATTCTGCGGACGCGGCGCACGCGCGCCCGGATCGTGTGGCGCACCGTTACGCACGAGATAGACCGTGCGCTCGCCGACCTGCATCGGCTCGACGCTCGGCCCGCGCGGCACCGAGATGCCGGCCGGGTCGGACGTCGCCGGCCGCGTGGCGGGCGCCTCGTCCGTCAGGTCGACCACCCGCACATTGACGCGCGGCGGCGTGCCGTCCGGCTTCGCGCGCGTGCCGGCGCCGGCTGGTTCGTCGCTATCGGCGGCGCGCGCAGCGGCGCTGCGGGCGGCCGTCGTGCGGTCCGCGTCGAGGTCGTCGTGCTGCCGGCCGGCCTGCGCGCGCGCCTCGCTCGTGCGCTGCGTACCGCGGGCATCGCGTGCCGCATTCGCGCTTTCGCCTTCGGCGGCGGCCTGCTGGACACGGCGCGCCTCCCTCGCTGCGGCGTCACGCAACTGGTGGTGCAGGTCCTTGCCCTGGTCGATGACCTCGTCCAGCCTGTCGAGCCGCGACTTCGCGACGATGTTCGACGTCGTGCCGATGGCGCCGTCCGGGCCGAACGTCATGCGCTCGCCGGTGTCCGTCACGCTGTCGACCCGCGTGCCGTGGGTCCAGGCCTTCGGTGAAGCCGACACGACGGACAGCGTGCCGTCCTGGCCGAGTACCACCGATTTGCCGGGCGGCATCTGCCTGGCCGACGTCTTGTCGAGCACGCGGATCGGCTGGTCTTCGTAGGTCAGCACCTTGTCGCCGACCATCAGTACGCCGTTGGGCGCGACCTTCACGGCCTCGCCGTCGAGCGTCGCACGCGTGCGCCCGGCCGACAGCGATGCCGCGCCGTCCTTGTTCAGGATTTGCCCGATCGTCTGGTCATCGACCTTGACGACTTTGCCATCCGTCGTGTGCGCGGCAATCGGCCGTCCGGTGCGGGTCCGGATGCCGGTGACCGCGCGTTGCTTCGCGACGCCCGCGCCCATCAGCGCGGTATTGATGACGCCGGACTCGAACGCTTCGCCGGCCGCCTTCGTATTGCCTTGCAACAGGTCGACCCCGGATTCGACGAACGCCTCGCCGGCGCCGGCGACACCGGTCACGAACGCCGTACGTTCCGCACCCTTGGCGATGACTGACGCGACCTTCGTCGTGACCGCGCGCTCGAACAGCTTCGTGCCGGCGAGTTTCGCGGCGCCGCCGGCAGCCATCGGCACGAGGTTGATGTAGTCGGCGCGGGCGCCGGCGTCGAGCGGACTGATGCTCTGGTCGTGGTCGATGCGGTTCGCGAGATCGAGGCCCGCCTTCGTCATCGCGGAACCGATCGCCGTGTAGGTCATCCCTGCGCCGATGAGGTTCAGCGGCACGCCGATCGTCGCGCCGATCACCGTGCTGTCGAGCGCCGTGCCGATCACCTCGAGCGCCATCCCGCCGAGCAGCATCCCGATGTTGACGTCCGTGCCCGTGAGAAAATTCAGGACGTTGTCGAAGTCGCTGTTGTTGTGCGCGGCTTTCGACACGACCTGCTGCGAACCGTCTTCGTTGTGGCCGGTCAGGATGTCGACGGTGCCGTCCGCCGACAGCTGGTTGCTGTCGAGATAGTCGTTGATGCTGTCGTAGTTGCCGGCCGATTCGTCGATGTAGTGCGTTTTGCCGTCCTTGTCCGTTACCTTGAACAGCGCGCTCGTCGTCGTCCCGGTTTCCTTTGCGGCATACACCATCGGCAGCACGCTGACCTGCGTGTCCTTGCCGCCGCCGACCGACAGCAGCTTGTCGCGCACGGTGTTGATCGCGGACAGCTTGTCCTTGTCGACGAAGCGCGCAGTCGAATCGTCGGCGGCCGATACGGATTGCGACGATTCATCGGCCGGCACGTCCGGCTGCTGCCCGAGCGCGATGCCGATCAGGTTGCGCTGCTGGTTGTCGCTGAGCGAGCCGAACGCGATCGTGGCGCCGTTCCGCGTGCTCAGGCTTGCCGCGTCGAGCATCGAGTTCGACATCTCGGTGCGGTGCGCTTCGTAGAAGTCGTGCATCGCCTTCTTGTAGTCGTCCGCCGCGCCGGACTTTTCGTCGACATAGCGCAGCCGCTCGTCGAGGCCCGCGTCGAACTGATCGAGCAGCACCTGCTGGCGCGACGTGTCGCGCAGCAGCTTCAGTTGCGGAACGGCGTTCTCCGCCTTCGTGACGGCGGCCTGCGCGTCGTTCAGATCGGATTGGTACAGGTTCGGGCGATACGAGGGCGCCGGCATCACGTCGCCGTCCGGCAACGTGCGCAGCCGCACCGGCGCCGGGTTGGCGGCGGCCCATTCGTCGTACTGCTTCTGTTTGGCGCCGAGCGCGCTCTTTGCCTGATCGACGCCATCCTGCGCGTTCTTCAGTGCGACGTCGGCCGCACGCGAATTGACGTCGTCCGCCAGCCGGTTGCCGGCCGTCCGCAGCGCACCGGCGACCACCTGCAGGCGCGTGGCGTCGAACTGCGTGGGGCCGCTCGGCGCAGCCGGCAGCGGCATCGGCGACCGCGACGGGTCGGTCAGCGGCAGGATCGTCGGCGCCGGCGTGGCATTCGTGCCGGTCGGCGCAGGGGCGGGGAAGGCCGTGGGCAGCAACGGGCTCGTGCGCGGCGCGGCGCCGGCGGCCGTCGGCAGCGACGATGAGGGGGCCGGCTGTGCGGCGGCCGGCGTCAACTGCGGCGGTTGCTGGAAAAACGGCTTCAGCAACGGCTGCTGCGCCTTCACCTGCGCGCTGATCTTCGACGCCTGATCGTCGTACTGTTGCGCGAGCGTCGCACCGTACGCGGCGACGAAGCCGTCGTGCGCGATGCTTGCCTGCTGCTTCGCCTGGTAGAGCTTCGCGTACGCATCGCCGAGATCGAGATCGACCTTCGCGTCGAAGGGCGGTGAGTGCGGCGGCCGCGGGTTGTCCTTGTGCCACGTGTCGGCCGCCTGCTGAGCGGCCGTGCAGTTGTCCTGCGCGGTGTCGACCTGCTGCTGCGCGGCCAGCATCTGCAGATAGCCGCCGCTCGTGCTTGCCGCCGTCTGCGCGCGCTTGAGCGCAGCGCTGGCGTCCGGCACCGAATTCGGCGCGACGATCACCGTCCCCTGCCTGCCGGCGACCACGTCGAATTTCTGCTGCGCTTGCGCGAGCGCGATGGCATCGTTGGCCGCGGCGAGCGCCGCGTTGGTGGTGTTCGCCGATTTCGCCGCGGCCGTGACGGCCTTTTGCGCGGCGTCCGGCGATTCGGGGGCTTCCGGCAGGTTCACCTGGAGTAGCTGCCCCGCCAGCGCGGTGTTCAGCCGGCTAATGCCTGCGTCGAATGCCGCCTTGTAGTCGGGATTGACGAGGTAGGACTGGAGCTGCGTACGGGCGAGGTACGCGTTCGACAGATCCGAAAAGTATTTCGCGGTACCGGCGGCCGCGTGCGCGTCGGCGCTTCTCCATTCGTCGTAGCGCTTCGATTGCTCCGGGGTCTTGCAGTCACCCGGTTTCGGCACCCACTTCGGGTCGTTCGCGTGGTCGGGAAACGTGGCCTGCAGCGCCTTGAGCTTGTCGTTGGCCGCGTTCTGCGCGTCGCCCGGGTTCGTCACGTTGCCGTCGTCGTCGATCTGGATGCCTGACGGCTTGTCCGCGTCGGCCTGTTCGCGGTACAGGATCGTGTAGCCGGCGTCGGTCGTCACGTTCAGGTCGCGCTGCGCGGTGTCGGCCGCCGTACGCGCTTTCGCATAGTCGGCCTGCGCGGCCTTGCGGGCATCGGGCGTCGATTCGGGATCGCGGTTGACCACGTGCAGCACGTTCTGCGCGCCCTGCAGCGCTGTCGATGCGTCGTCGTATTTCGTCTGCGCGTCCTGGATTGCCTGCTGCACTGCTTGCGTCGTCTCGTTCTCGACGGTGATGTCGGGCGGCGGCGCCGTGTATTGCGCGGCCATGCGTTGCATCAGCGACGTAGCGGCGGCGATCTCCGCGTTGGTCGGCTTCGACGGATCGGTGGACAGCGATGCGTTGACGGGAATCGGCGGGGCGGTGACGGGCTTGGCCGGGCCGGCCGCCGGATCGTCCTGCTTCGGCGGCGGTGGCGGCGGGGGCGGGGGTGCGACGACGGGATTCAGCGTTTCCGACAGGAAGCGCTGCCAGTTGACGCCCAGTCCCAATCCGTCGATCGACAGCATGCCTTGTCTCCGTTGAGCCGCGCGATGCGCGGGACATCCGGCGCACGGTTCGTCGCGCCGCCAGCTTTCAAGTGTAAGGAGACACGTCGCGGCTGAAATGCCGCTGTTTCGTAGCGGGCCGGCGCGGCCGCGATGCGCGCGCGGCGCCTGCTACGAGGTGTGAGCGGTTGCGGCGGGGCGTTCGATCCGCACACGGCGGCCCGCCCCGCGCGCCGTCACTGATCGAGACACTTCACGCACAGCCGCTTCGCCTGGCCCGCCGGCAGCCCGCGGCACATCATCACCACCGGGCGCGCATGGCACGACGGCGCATCGGCGGACGCGGCCGGAGACGGCAAGCGGCGCGCACGTTCGGGCGGTGTCGTGGCGGCCGCGGCCATGCGCCGCTGGCGCTCGGGCGGCGGCGTGTCGCTCACGACGGGAATCGGTTCGATGCCGCCTTCGCGCGCGTTGCGCTGCGCGCTCGCGACGACGCGGCTCACGTAGCCGCTCGAGAAGCCGGTCGTGAAGTTGCCGCTGTAATAGCACGACAGCGCCGCGCGCAACGCGGCCTGGGTGGCGCGGCCGGTGCCCGACGAGCGTGCGAAGCATTCGGTCAGGATCGCGCCGCCGGCCTGCAGGTTGCGGCACGGCTCGAACATCGTCGCTTCGTCGAGTCCGTATTTCGCGAAATTGCGTTCGTTCACCTGGGCGAGGCCGACGCTGTAGCTGAAGCCGCGCGACGAGAGTGCGCGCGCGGTTGCGCGCGCCTCGTCGAGCGATGCGGGCTGGCGCGTCAGGTGTCCGCCGACCACGCCGATCGCATACGGGTTGAAGCCCGATTCGGTGCGGACGAGCGCGCCGAGCGTGGCGGGATCGACGTTCGGCGCACACGCGCGCGCGAGTTGCGCGAAACCGGCACTGCTGCCGGCCGCGTGCGCGCTGCGCGGCTGCATGCACGCAAGCATGAGCAGGGCCGCGGCGCACAGGCACGCGGCCACGGTTCGCAGGCCGTGCGCGTTCATCCCGCGCCCGCCACGCGGTACGACATCACGAGCCCGTGCACGAGCAGCGACCAGCCGTCGAGCGCGACGAACAGCAGCAGCTTGAACGGCACCGAGATCGTCGTCGGCGAGATCATCTGCATCCCGAGCGCGAGCAGGATGTTGGCGACCAGCAGGTCGACGACGATGAACACGATGTAGATCACGAAGCCGATCTGGAACGCCTTCGTCAGCTCGGCAAGCGTGAAGCTCGGCACCAGCACGAGCAGATCGTCGTCCTTGATGCCGTCCGCGCGGTTCTTCGGCCATACCGACGTCGCGGTGCGCACGAAGAATTCGCGGTCGCGCTGCCGCGTGTGCGACACGAGGAAATCCTTGATCGGCGGCAGCGCGGCATCGGCGAGTGCGCCGACATCCGCAGTCGACAATTGCCCGGACGCATCGAAGTGGCGCGCCTGCAGCGCGTCGCGGATCGACATTCCGACCGGCGCCATGATGAACAGCGACAGGATCAGCGCGATGCCGTTCAGCACGAGGTTCGGCGGCACCTGCTGGATCCCGAGCGCGGAGCGCAGCAGGCCGAGCACGACCACGAGCTTCGTGTAGCTCGTCACCATCAGCGCCGCGAACGGCGCGATGCCGAGCGCGGCAATCACCGCGATCAGCGCGACCGGATTCGGCAGGTTACCCATCGTTCAGCGCTCGCGCGGCGCGGGCTGCGTCAGCGTGACGACCCGCACGCCGAGCTTCTGGCCGACCGCGATCAGGTGGCCGGTGCCGATCAGCATCCCGTTGGCAACGAGGTGGATCACGCTCTGGTTGATCCCTTGCTGCAACTCGATCACGGCGCCCGGCTGCAGTGCGCCCAGTTCGCCGAGCGGCATCGACGTGGGCGGCAATTCGAAGCGCAGGTCGACCGCGAGGCCGTCGAGCGTGCGCGGCGCATCGGCGGACGGCGCGTCGTGCGCCGTCGCGGGCGCGGAGTCGGTGCGGGTCGGTTCCAAAGGCATCTCCCTGATTCGTTCGACGGTCAGCCGGTTGCCCGACGGCCGTCCGGTGATCTCCCACGCCGGCGCGGCCGGCAGCCGCGCGACGCACAGCAGGTTCTGCTCGTGCGCTTGCCAGCGCTCGATCGCGATGATGTCGCCGCCGACGACGTCGGCCAGTTCGGCCGTCGTCAGCTCGGTGCGGCCGATCTCGAACACCAGCGGCACGGGCAGGGTCGCGTAGGCCGCGCGCGCGTCGGCCAGCGCGGCCGGTGCGGCCGCGAAGAACACGGACAGCGCATCCGGCGCGTCGAACAGCAGCGCGCCATGACAGCGCCACGCGGCGTCGGCGCGCCGCAGCTCGAAACGCAGCGCGGCCGGCGACGCGTGCCACGCGGGCAGGTTGTCGGGCGGCGGCAGCAGTTCCACGCGCTGCCGCGTCGCGGCCTGCAATACGGCTGCGAGCGGCGCGCACAGGTCGGCGAGCAGTGCCGCGCGGATCACGGCCGGCACGGCCGGGTCGGCTGCGTCGCCGAGCCATTCCGTTTCCGCGAGCGGGTCGATCCACAGCGTGCCGGCGGCCGGGCCGACGACGAAGCGGTACGCGTGCGCATCGGCGGCCGGCTCGGCGGCGATGCGCCAGCGCACCTCGTACGCATGCTCGCCGAGCGTGACCGGGACGGCGCCGGTCGCGCCGTACGCGTGCGACAGCCCGCGCGCGGCAGCGGCGGACAGGCGCGGCAGGTAGGGCGACGCGTCGAGCGCGACCGCGGCCGGCGGCGCGGCGGGCGGCGCAGAAGCGGCGGGCATGGCCCGGCTCGCGGGGTCGCCGGCGTCGGCATTCGTCAGGAACAGCGCAGGCACGGCGGGATCGGGGCGGATTCGGCGTTGGTTCGGCGGGTTGTTCTGGGGCCGGTGGCGCGGAGGGGCGCGCGGCTGCTGCGTCGATTGTAGGGACGGCAATGGCCGCGTGCCGCGCCGGAATCCGTAGTCGCATGCATCGCGCGGCGGTGGCGCGAGCGGGGTGCTACGAAGCGCGACGAAGGGGGACGACGCAGGGAAACGGCGACGGTCGCGCCAAAGCAACCGCCGCCCGGAGGCGGCGGTCGGGTCGCGACTGGCTGGCGGGCCGGGCGGCATGCAGGCCGTGTCCGGTCGGCAGGCCGCGAGGCGCTGCGAATCCGCGCAGCGCGGTGGGGGGAGCGTTGCCGGCGTGCCGCGAACGGGCGGCGCGCGGTGAAGCGTTACGCGTAGTCGGCGGCCATCGCGGGTTGCGGCGTCGCGCGCAGGATCGGCGCCGCGTCGTGGCGCTCGACGTGCGTCATCGCCGCACCGAACAGCACCAGGCGATAGCCGACCGCGTAGATCGGGATGATGCGCAGGTTCTTGTCGTGTTCGAGCTGCAGCTTCGAACGGATCCGCGAGATATGGGTGTCGAGCGTGCGCGACGACACGCCGAGCTCGCGGCCCCATACGGCTTCCTGGATTGCCTGCCGCGGCACGATCTTGTTCATGTTGTCGAGCAGGAATTCGACGACGTCGAATTCGCGCGGCGTAACGTCAACGACCTTGTTGTCGATTTCGATCGTGCGGCGCACGAAGTTGATTTTTATGTTGTCGATGTACAGGTATTTGCAATCCATGGTGGCCCTCGCATGTCCATAAAGGAGTGTTTGCGGGTCCTGTGCTGCAACTTCCGGGCCAGGAAGAGAGTTGTCGGGCGGCGATGGCTGGCGGGTGCGGCGCGGAGGGCGTGGCGGCCTTGAATTTAAAAGAATTTTTAACGGCGAGCGTCGGATGGACAGAGAGGGGGTCGGAGCAATATTGAAGGATTGTTACGTAGCATCGGAGTGCCGACGTTACGGGCGTTACGTCTGACGTAACGTGTGGGGGAGACGGGTCACGCGTGCTCGGTCCGGGTCAACGGTGGGGCGAGAGAAACGCTACCTGGAACCCGGCAGGGAAGCATGACGACCGTCGCCGCCTTCGAATCGTTGTTTCCCGAGGATCGCGTACGCGATCCGTTGCTCGAGCAGGCCGCGGAACTCGTCGATTCTTCGCAGCGATCTGGACGGCCGCGGTAACGTGTCCCAGGAAGGGTTGGTCAAGTTTGCGCATTTTTTTCCGTCTGCTGTCAGGACCAGGTCGGTTTTATGGCGCATATGACGCAATTCGGCGAGGTGGCGGGACGGAGGCTGGATTTGCCGGGATTCCTGGAGGCCAACCCGTGAACGATTCGCCCGGAAAAATTCGTCGTCGAACCGGAGGCCGCGGCGCTGGCCTGAAGTCGGGCAGAAGCGAACGAGGCTGACGGGCCAGGTGACATGCGGCTTCGACTCCGGCGAGCGCAATGTCGCGCGAGCCGGTGAAAAAACGCCGGCCACGGGGCATCGCGCGCCCCGCGGCCGGCATGCCGTTACATCAGGCCTTCGCGCTGTCCGCCGAATCGAACGGCAGCACGTAATGCCGCTTGCCCGTCGCCGCGAAGATCGCGTTCGCCACAGCCGGCCCGACCGGCGCGACGCCCGGCTCGCCGACCCCGGTCGGCGCCTCGGCCGACGGCACGATATGCACCTCGACCTTCGGCATCTCGGCCATCCGCAGCACGTGGTAGCCGTCGAAGTTGCGCTGCTCGACCTGGCCGTCCTTCAGCGTGATCGCGCTGTGCATCACCGCGCCGAGCCCGAAGCCGATGCCGCCTTCCATCTGCGCGGCGACGATGTCGGGATTGATCGCGATCCCGCAGTCGACCGCGCACACCACGCGCTCGACCTTCACCTTGCCGTCCGCGTCGACCGACACCTCGGCCACCTGCGCGACATAGCTCTTGAACGCCTCGGCGACCGCGATCCCGCGCCCGCGGCCCTTCGGCAGCGGCTTGGCCGGATCCCACCCGGCTTTCTGCGCGGCGAGGTCCAGCACCGCGCGCATCCGGGGCTCCTTCTCGAGCAGGTCGTGGCGGAACGCGTACGGATCCTTGCCGGCCGTGTGCGCGGCTTCGTCGATGAACGCCTCGACCGCGTAGGCCGTGTGCGAGCTGCCGACCACGCGCCACCACAGCACGGGCACGCCCGTTTTCGCGGTGGTGAGCTCGACCGACACGTTCGGCACCGCGTACGGCAGGTTCGCCGCGCCCTCGACCGACGTCGCGTCGACGCCGTTCTTGACCATGAACGGCTCGAACGGCGTGCCGGCGAGAATCGACTGGCCGACGATCCGGTGGCGCCAGCCGACCAGCTTGCCGTCCGCGGTCAGTCCCGCGTCGAGCTTGTGGAAGTACATCGGCCGGTAGAAGCCGCCCTGGATGTCGTCCTCGCGCGTCCACTGCAGCTTGACGGGCTTGCCGTCCGCGCCCAGCGCCTTCGCGATCGACACGGCCTCTACCACGTAATCCGACCACGCGTTCGCGCGCCGGCCGAAGCTGCCGCCCGCGTACAGCGTGTGGATCTGCACCTGCTCGGGCTTCAGGCCCGCCGTCTTGGCCGCATTGGCCTGGTCGACCGTCTGGAACTGGTCGCCGGCCCAGATTTCGCAACCGTTCGGCGTCAGCTTGACGACTGCGTCGAGCGGCTCCATCGGCGCGTGCGCGAGATACGGGAATTCGTACGTCGCGCTGATCTTGCGCGCCGAGCCCGCGATCGCCGCGTCGGCATCGCCGTCCTTGCGCGCCGACGTGCCCGGCTTGTCGGCGAGCTGCCGGTATTCGCGCATGATCTCGTCCGAGCCGCGCTTCTCCGCGTTCGTTTCGTCCCAGTCGACCTTCAGCGCGTCGCGGCCCTGTTTCGCGGCCCAGAAGCCGGTTCCGACGACCGCGACGCCACCGGGCACCTGCACGACCGACACGACACCGGGCACGGCCTTGGCGGCCGTCGCGTCGAACGATTTCACCGTCGCGCCGAAGCGCGGCGGGCGTTGCAGCAGCGCGACGCGCATGCCGGGGAAGGTCGTATCGAGCGTGAAATGCGCGGTGCCGTTCGATTTTGCCGATGCGTCGACGCGCGGAATCCGGTGCCCGATCAGCTTGAAGTCGGCGGGCTGTTTCAGCGTGACCTTGTCCGGCACGGGCAGCGTCGACGCATCGGCGACGAGCGTGCCGTACGCAGCCGTCTTGCCGCTCTTCGCGTGCGTGACGACGCCCTTGGCGGTCGTCAGCTCGCCGGCCGGCACCTTCCAGCGGGCGGCGGCGGCCGACACCAGCATCGCGCGCGCCTTGCCGCCCGCTTCGCGCAGCTGCTGCCACGAGTTCGCCATCGCCGAGCTGCCGCCCGTGCCCTGCATCGTGCCGAACGCGAGGTTCGCGTAGCGCTTCGCATCGGCCGGCGCGCTTTCGACGCGGACGTTCGACCAGTTGGCGTCGAGCTCCTCGGCGACGATCGTCGCGATGCCCGTATAGGCGCCCTGGCCGAGTTCGACGTGTTTCGCGATGACCGTGACGGTGCCGTCCGGCGTGATGCGCAGGAACGCGTTCGGTGCGAAACCGGCCGCCGGCGCGTTCGCGGCGAGCGCGCGGCGGCCGAGGCCGGCCCATTCGAAGCCGATGGTCAGGCTGACGGCGGCCGCTGCCCCCGCAGCCTTCAGGAACGTACGGCGCGACGGGCTTACCGAATCGGTGTTGTCGAGTTCGATCGTCATGGTCAGGCTCCCAGCGTCGCGGCCGCGTCGTGGATCGCGGCCCGGATGCGGGCGTAGGTCGCACAGCGGCACAGGTTGCCGTTCATCGCGGCGTCGATGTCCGCGTCGGTCGGCTTCGGGTTCTGCTCGAGCAACGCGGTGGCCGACATGATCTGGCCCGACTGGCAATAGCCGCATTGCGGCACCTGCAGCTTGACCCAGGCGGCCTGCACGGCGTGCGCGGGCTTGCTCTGCAGGCCTTCGATCGTCGTGATGTGTTTGCCCGCGATACCGGCGAGCGGCAGCACGCACGAGCGGACGGCCTGGCCTTCGAGATGCACCGTGCACGCGCCGCACTGCGCCATGCCGCAGCCGAACTTCGTGCCGGTCAGTCCCGCGTGTTCGCGAATCGCCCAGAGGACGGGCATCGACGGATCGGCGTCGAGCGTGACGTTCTTGCCGTTCAGGACAAACGAGGTAGGCATTTTGGTTGTCTCCGTGGGGAAAACCCGGCATGCGCCAGGTTAGCCGGCAGTGTGCGCGAGCAGCCTGAATTTGCGTCTACCCAATCCTGCAAATTTGTTGAACAATCCTGCAAATCCCCGGCGCGCGGCGAGCCGTTTCGCTATGCTCCCGCGACACGAGGAAATCAATTCGAGGATGCGTCATGGACATGACCGATATCGTCGCGTCGCGCGAATCCGGGCGACGCGAGCTGGCGTCGCTGATCGGCCGTTTCGCGCCGGCCGACGGCTCGCATTCGACGGCCGTGCCGGGCCTGATGCTGCATCGGCACACGCGCCCGGTCGATCTCGGCTGCGGCGTGTCGCGCGCCGCGCTCGTGATTGCCGGGCAGGGGGCGAAGCGCGTAGTCGTCGCCGGCCAGGCTTACGAATACGACACGCAGAATTGCCTGATTACCTCGATCGACTTGCCGATCCTGTCGCGCGTGACGCGCGCGTCGCCCGACGCGCCTTACCTGTGCCTGTCGCTGACCCTCGATCCGCAGCGGATCGTCGAGCTTGCCGCCGAGATGCGCCTGCCCGAACCCGACGCGGGCCCCGAAGGCGAGGGGATCGCGCTGGCCGAGCTGACGCCGCCGCTGCTCGACGCCGCGCTGCGCTTGTTGCGGCTGCTCGATACGCCAGCCGACATCCCGGTCGTTGCGCCGCTGATCGAAAAGGAACTGCTGTACCGGCTGATGACGAGCGGGCAGGGCACACGGCTGCGCCACATGGCCATCGCGGGTAGCCAGACACACCGGATCGCGCGTGCGATCGAATGGATTCGCGATCACTTCGCGGAGCCGATGCGCGTCGAGTCGCTCGCGCAGGCGGTCAACATGAGCGTGTCGTCGCTGCACCATCATTTCAAGCACGTGACGACGCTGAGCCCGCTGCAGTACCAGAAGCAGTTGCGGCTGCACGAAGCGCGGCGGCTGTTGCTGCGGCAGGGCGGCGACGTCGGATCGGTGGCGGCCGTCGTCGGTTACGAAAGCGCGTCGCAGTTCAGCCGCGAATACAGCCGGCTGTTCGGCGCGCCGCCGATGCGCGACGTCGTGCACCTGCGCAAGAGGGAACTGCTCGGCTGACGGGCCGCCGCTCACCCGTCATTTCGCCACGACCGTCGTTTGCAGGACGGCCGGCGCGATCCGCCAGTCCGGCACATAGTGCGCGGGCCATGCGCCGGGCGTATCGACCGCGTTGAAATAGACCACGGCCTTCAGCAGCGGATAACGCCACAGCGAGCGCTGGAATTCGTCGAGTTCCTCGCGCTTGCGCGAATTCGAGCCGTCGACGCCGAGCTCCGCGACCATCACCGGCAGCCCGTATTCGGTCACCCGCTCATATTTGGTCCGCAGGATGCTCGCGGCCGAGAAGTGGCCGCCGGGCGGCCAGATGGCGCAGCGCGGGCAGTCGAACACCGACAGGCCGACTTCGTCCACGTAGCCGCGCCCCGGTCTTGTGAGCGAGCGCGAGACAGTGGTTCATGCCGAGCACGTTCGTCATCATCGTGTGGACGGGATCGGTCTGGTAGGTGGGCGGCGAAGCCGCGCACGCGAGATTCCAGATTTCGTCGACCTGCAACTGCGGCAGGCCGAGCGACACGTCGCCCTTCACGAACTCGAAACGGCCGGATGCCTTCAGATCGGCAACGTTGAGCTTGCGTCCCGTCAGCAGGCTGTCGACGCACGTGACCGTTGCGCCTTCCGTGACCAGGCGCTCGCACACGTAGCTGCGGAGAAAGCCGGCGCCGCCGGTCACCCGCACGCGCTGACCGGCGCGCGTTTCGAGCGGTGCGCGGTCATTCATCGCCGTCTCCTTCGTCGAGCATCTCGAGGAGCCACAGGTCGATTTGCCCGACGGCGTCGCGCACGCGCTCCATCCCGCTGCACGGGTACCGTTTCGGCCAGCGCCGGTCCGCCTGTTCCGATGTCGACGAAGCGCCACGGCAGGCGCTCCGGTTTCGCTGACAACCCCGTTGATGCTTGAACGGCGCAAGCGCCGATCGATCGGTGGTGATCTTCATCGCCTTTTCCCCGACACGCAGATTGCGAGCGGCCACTGCCCGTGATTCGTGTGCTGTGGCGTGCCGCCCGGTGAGAGCCGGACATCAGGCAATCGGCATGCCATGGATGACGCAGTCCCGCCGGGCGCGGGCGCGGCGATGCCAGCACCGATCGACAGGCGTGCAGGCGTTTCACGCGTGAATCGTGGGGACAGGGGAATGACCCGTGCGAGCGCCGGATCAATGCGATTCGATACGATGAAACACTCGATAAATCAGGCTTTTACGAGATTGTTAACGTAAAACGCGTGCTTAATCGGCATGTTTCGTCGATGAGAATCGGGGGAATAAATGCTTAAAAACGTTTCTCGAATGTATCGCTTTTCAGGATGTCTCCGAAGTGAAAGGTGGGGCGAGCCGGAATGAAAAACGGCGCTGGTGATTTTGTCGGGATTCCGTGTTTACATTTGTTTTAATTATTACGCCGGTAACGGTCGGGATGACAACATTTTTCGTCGTGTGATCGTGTCGGTATTTTCACGGATGAATCAAATTCGTTTCGACAATCGGGGGGCGCGCGTGCCGGCAGCGCATCGAAGACCGCTGCGCATGGCCCTGGCGCTGCGCGCAGGACGAATCGATTCTCGTTCGTTTTCGCACGGGAGCCTGGTCGCCTACGTCGCGAAGCGTGGTTCGTCAGTGGAAAGTGGGTTTCCGCCCGGCCTGCGCGGCGGCGCGCTTCTCAAGTTTGAAACACCCGTTCATCTTGCCGTCCGGCAAGGTTCCACGGGCCGGATTCGTCCGTCTAATCGCGGTATTGCTTCGAGACGCTCAATGATCGGGGCACGTGCGCAATCGTTGTCGCGATACATTCCTGAAACAAAAAATGACGTTTCCGGCGGAATGACCCGGCGTGGCGGCGATCTGCCGCTCGCAATGCGCGACGGGACAACATGTGGCACGCCGCTTGCGGTAATGGCTGCATCGGCGAGCGGTCGACACGATGCAACAAAGATGTGGGGGCGACCAACTCGTCAGTAGCAGTCGGGGAAACGGCGATGAAGACCATAAGCAGTAGTTTGATCCGCGCGTATTTTGCGCACCGGTGGGGTAGTCGGAAAGATCGGGGTGTTGCTCGCGACGCAGTGCCAGCTTCGCGAGTATTCCATTGCCTGGTTTCCTGCCTCCGCATCCGCCGCGTGCCGGATCGGTTGTCGCCACGCGCGATGGCCGGGCGACAGCGGTGCTCGCCCTCATCCAGTTCACCCGCATGGGCCAGACTGTTCGTGCCGGACAGCCTGACGCCGATTCGTCTACGACCGTGCAAGGCAGTTTCGATCGCGCCGGGTCAATACCGGCGCCGGCCGGACTAGATCGAACGCCTGTCGGCCGGATTATCCGGAAAACCTATTTCGCTCGCTCAGGGAGCAAACATGCCGACTGGCTGTCATGCAGGCCTGTTATCGCCAGGATAACGGACGCATGTTGAACGGCGTTGCATTTTGATGTTTTAAATGCATTCGCGTATTTTCGATTCCGCAACTGGATGCTGCGTGCCGGCATCGATTCGGGCGGTGTATTGAAAATGGCGGGCTGTAACGGCGTGTGCGTCGTTCATGTTGGCATTATCAAGGTGTTTCTTGGTGGTTGATTTAATAATCATAAAATTAATCGAAAACACCTACGTACAAAGTTTGGACAACTTAAAATCACGAAACTAGAATTCGGCTGACCAAAATTACAAAAATATCGAATTCAAGGCCAACAATAATTTCTTGTTTTGATAGTGATCCTTAATTTTAGGGATTGCTCACGGCGGGAAGGTTGAAGGCGTGCGATCTTCCTTGCTCATTCTGTTCACGCCGTTATGGAGTCGACCATGAAGAAGCTTCTGATTGCAGCAGCAGTTCTGGCGGTTTCGGGTGCCGCGTTCGCCGCCAGCGGCACGCTGTCGAGCAGCAACTCGTCGAGCGGTGGCCAGACGATGGCCGGGGTTGCGGGCTTTGGCCATTTCACCGCAACCGATTCCGGCGCGGCGCTCGGCGCAGCCGGCGCAGTGGCGGGCGGCCCGGGCAGCGGTTCGATCTCGTACACGAACCATACCCAAACGTCGACCGTCGGCGGCTTCGGCTTCGGCGGGGCACAAGCTGGCGGCAGCAGCGGTGCGAATGCCGGCTCGGTTGGCTGGACGTATCACCACTAAGCCGCGGCGCGTAGCGTTCGTCATTGGCTGGCGGTACGGATGCCGGGCTTCACCCCACCAGGGCGAGCCTGGCTCCGCCACCGCCGAACTTCCTCACAGCAAGGAATTGCTATGAAAGCCAAAGTCATATTAGCGACAGCGCTCACCGTCCTATCGTCGGCCGTATTGGCAGCGGGTTCGTTCACGACCAATCAGACGCAATCCGTCGCAGCGGGTGTGTCCGGTTCGGTACTGGTCGGCTCCGGCAGCTATACGAGCAATTCGACATCGACGGCTGGTGCAAGCGCCGGAAGTACCGTGACACCCGCTGGTTCCGTCGGTACGGCGTCCGCCAACCACAACTCAACCTCGACGGCCAGCGGTTCCGGCACGAACGGGGGCGCGTTCGCGGCAGGCGGCGGTATCGGTGCCGCAGGCTCGTTCGGCGGAAACAGCAGCACGAACGAGAACGCAAACGCACTGTCGGGAGGGGTGACCGCCACGATCGTACTCGGCGCGAACCACTACACGGCCACGGGCGCGAACGACAACGGCATTGCCAACGCGGGTGCCGCTGGACTCACGGGCAGTGGCGGATCGGCCGCGATCACGGGTTCGAATCACTACAACTCGTCGACCGCATGGAGTACCGGTCCGGCTGGTTCACCGTCCGCATCGGGCGGAAGCCAGGGCAGTTCGAGCGCGACCGGGAGCAGTCATTAGTCTGGTGTGGGGGGACCAGTTTCGCAGCGACGCTGGTCTCTTTTCCTGCACTGTTGTCACGTAAGGAGTTGGCATGAAGCAGAACCTGATTGCCGCCGCTCTGATGCTCGCGTCTCTGACGGCGTATGGCGCTGACCGTGCTGCCGATGGTGTGCAATCGACTATGCAGACGTCTAACAACCCTGACCAGACAACCAAACCGTCAGAACAACAAACGCTTTCGTCGGGCAGTGCCATCGGCGGACCGGACGCCCAGCAGTGGCAGGGCATGTCGGCCGGCTCGTGGTCCCAGCTGGGCAGCGGCTGGAAGCAGTTCGGGGAAGCAGCGAAATCTGAAGTCATTCAGGGGAATTAGCACGGTTGCCTGGGTGGGAGGTCTAACCTCGTCCGGAGATTGAAATGAACAGCAACAGGATCAAGGTGGCATGCGCGGCAATGTTCGCGATGACCACGATCGGTGCCCAGGCGCAAACTGCCGACTCGACTTCGAGCGCGCAGTCCTCGACGTCGTCGACGGCGATCAGCCAGGGCGGTGGCTCGAGCATGAACACGAACACCACGAGCTCGCGCGGCGGCAATGCCACCAGCTCCAGCGGGGTGCGCGGCAGCGGCAATTCGAGCGTGAACGTGAACGTGACGATGCCGTCCAGCACGAGCGGCGGCTCGAACGTGACGCCGCAGAGCGTCAGCTCGCTGGCTTCGTCCGGCGCGCCAGGCACCAACCCGTACAACACCCAGACATCGGAAAACGTCAACTACTCGGGCACGCAGACGATCAAGACCAACCCGGCGATCCAGGCGCCCGGCCTCACGACCACGCTGTCCGATACCTGCATGGGCTCGGTGAGCGTCGGCGTGTCGTTCCCGGGGTTCGGCGCGACGGGCGGCACGACGCTGGTCGACCAGGCTTGCGTCCGGCGTCTCGATGCGCGTGAATTCCGTGCGATGGGCCTGACCGACGTCGCGCTCGCGCTGCTGTGCCAGAGCGATGCGAACCGGCGCGCAGTGGAAGCGACCGGCCACCTGTGCCCGGGCACGACCGCGCCGCTCGCGCGTTCGAACGTGGCGCCGAGCGTCGAAGCGACCGTCGCCGACGACGTGAAGTATCGCGACCCGATCGTGCGCGACCGGATGGGCCTGCCGCCGCTCGGTTCGGCCGCGCCGGCGCCGGCGCCGACGCGTCCGATCCAGACGACGTCGGTGCAGGCGGCGCCCGTCCCGGTCCCGGTGCCTGTCCCGGTACCGGCGGTCGCGCCGGTTGCTGCCGCTCCGGCCGTCGCAGCGCCGGCCGTCGCCGCAGCCGCACCGGCGGTCGCGGCGCCAGCCGTTGCCGCCGCCGCACCGGCAGTGGCTGCGCCGGCAGCAGCAGCACCTGCGGTTGCCGCGGCACCTGCTGTCGCAGCTGCCCCGGCTGTTGCCGCCGCGCCCGCAGCCGCGGTCGTACCGGCGGCCGCAATGGCAGCCGTGCCGGCCGCGGCCGTGATTGCCGCGCCGGCGGTTGCCGACAAGGCATCGCAAGCGCCTGCCACGCCGGTGGCCGACACGAAGGCTCCCGAGCCTGCGCAGCCGGTTGCCGACGCGAAGGCGCCGGAGGCCGCACAGCCGGTAGCCGACACGAAGGCGCCGGAGGCCGCACAGCCCGTAGCCGACACGAAGGCGCCGGAGGCCGCACAGCCGGTAGCTGACGCGAAGGCACCGGAGGCCGCACAGCCCGTAGCCGACACGAAGGCTGCCGAGCCCGCCCAGCCGGTTGCCGACACGAAGGCACTCGAGCCCGTGCAGGCCGTCGCCGACAAGGCACCGGAGCCGATGCCGGCCGCGACCGACAACGCAGCGCAGGCCGCCGGCGAACCCGTTGCGGAACCGATGCCGGCAGCTGCCGTCGTCACGGCGCCGGCAGCCGAAGCAAAGGCTGCCGAGCCGGCCCCGCAAGCGGCTGTCGAAGCGCCCGCTCCGGAAGCCGCTCAGCCTGCCGCCGCCGCGGCGCCTGCCGACATGCCGGCAGCCGACGCGAAGGTGCCGGACGCGGTCGAATCCGCTGCCGCACCGGTTGCGCCGTCCGCCGACATGCCCGCGTTGACCGATCCGGCGCAGGCATTGCCGCCGGCTACGGTCGACCAGCAGGCCGCACCGGCTGCACCGGTCGTGCCGGCGCCGGCCGTCATCTCGACGAGCACGTCGTCGTGAGCACGCGGGTCCGTCTTCCGTGCGACCGGGATGCCGGTCGCACGGGAGCCGTACGGCCCGATGCCCGACAGTCTTTTCCTGTTTGACAGGTGTTGGTCCCATCCCCGAGGTCAACACCTCTTTTTGCCTGACGAGGATGCAAGGAGGCCTCAATCATGAGGATCTTTTTGGTCGCTTTGCTGCTGGTCAGCGTGCAAGCCGCTGCGCAGTCCGTTTTCCAGAATCCCGCGGTGTTCGTCATCCTGAGCGAGCAGACGGCTGCGAATGCCGTGAGCGTCCAGCAGGCGCTGTCGACGCTCGGCCGCCCCGACAACACGGCATGCGCGCCGATGATGATGGTCGGCGATCCGCAGATGATCTACATGATGCCCGAGGAGGGGCACGCGCCGTCGTGGCAATCGCCGGTGTATGGCCGCGGCGCACCGTTCGAAGCGCAGAACGGGCCGTCGCCGACCGGCAAGACGGTCGGCGCGATGCAGCACGCCGAGGACATGCAGACGCAGCCGTGGAGCGACGGCAGCGCGATCACGCAGAAGATCGCCGGCGAGTCGAACGTGACGGCGGCGGACCGCGTGAGCGACTGGCAGCGCAACGGGCTCGACAAGATCGAGACGGCCCGCGCGGCTGACGTGACGGTCAATGGCAAGACCTACCGTGCCTATCGCGACGATCTCAACCGATCGGCGAAGCCGGTCATCGAGCCGCAGATCTACACCCAGCGCGTCGTGTTCTGCCGATAACGAAACATCGATTCGAGGACGGGGCGGCGCGGCGCCGCGCCGCGGGACCACGGAGCCCCGCCACACACAAGCCGGCAACGGCCGCCCCGATATACAACCCTACGCGGCGAGGCCATCGTGAACTATTGCTGCCAGCTCAGCGTGTCAGGCCCGCAGGATGTCGAACGGGACGCCGGTGCGCTGCCGTTCGTCGCCGTCCGGCGCAACCATGTCGCGCCGTCGCGGCCGCTCGTCTACCTGTCGCAGCAACACGATGCTGCGCTCGTCGACTGTCTCGCGTTGCGCGGCTGGGACGTGTGGCGTGCGAAAACCGTTGCGGACGCACTGAATCTCGTCAAGGCGAACCGCCCGCATGCGGGTATCGTCGATTTCGCAAGCTTCGCGTCACCGGATGTCGCGTCGTTCGAGACGCTGCTGCGTGACTCGCGCGTCGGCTGGATCGCACTCGCCGACGGCGAGCGGCTGCGCGACATCACGATCGCGCGCCTGATCCGCCATTGCTGTTTCGACTACGTGCGCAACGCGACGGCCTACACGACCATCGGCTATCTCGTCGGCCATGCATACGGGATGCTGAAGCTCGCGGACGGCGACCCGGCCCCGGAGGCTGCGCCGCCCGGCAGCGCGATGATCGGATCGTGCGATGCGATGCGCCGGCTGTTCGCGACGATCCGCAAAATCGCGAACACGGAGGCGACCGTGTTCATCGCCGGCGAATCCGGCACCGGCAAGGAGCTGACGGCGGCGGCGATCCACCGCCAGTCGTCGCGTGCCGACGCGCCGTTCGTCGCCGTGAACTGCGCGGCGATCCCGCCGACCCTGTTGCAGGCCGAGCTGTTCGGGCACGAGCGCGGGGCGTTCACGGGCGCGCACCAGCGCAAGATCGGCCGCATCGAGGCTGCGCACGGCGGCACGCTGTTTCTCGACGAGATCGGCGACATGCCGTTCGAGAGCCAGGCGAGCCTGTTGCGGTTCCTGCAGGAAGGCAAGATCGAGCGGCTCGGCGGGCATGCGTCGATTCCGGTGGACGTGCGGATCGTGTCGGCGACCCATGTCGATCTCGAGGCCGCGATGCAGGCCGGGCGGTTCCGCGCCGACCTGTACTACCGCCTGTGCGTGCTGCGCATCGACGAGCCGCCGCTGCGCATGCGCGGCCGCGACATCATGCTGCTCGCCGACGACGTGCTGCGGCGCTATCACGGCGACGGCTCGTACCGGATTCGCGGTTTCACGCCGTGCGCGATCGAGGCGATCCACAACTATCCGTGGCCCGGCAACGTGCGCGAGCTGATCAACCGGATCCGCTTCGCGGTCGTGATGACGAACGGTCCGCTGATCTCGGCCGCCGACCTCGAACTGCACGCGTATACGTCGCAGCACCCGCCGACGCTCGCGCAGGCGCGCCGGCAGGCCGAACGGCACGCGATCGAGAAAACGCTGCTGCGCCACCGCCACCAGCATGCGGAGGTCGCCGCGGAGCTGGGGATCTCGCGTGCGACGCTGTACCGGCTGATGACCGCGCACGGGCTGCACGGCTGACGCGCCGTGGCGCGCGTCCGCTCAAGACCGTGCGCCGGCGGCCGTTAAGACGTGAAATGACCCGTTCGGCCCGCGCGCATCGATGCGCGCGGCCGGCACGCGGCGCATCACGCTTATCCGAGGTTTATCGTGGCAGAGTGCAGTCACTGCGGCAGGACGTTCCTGGCCGGCGGCCGGTCGATCGGCCGCCGCCGCTATTGCAGCCCGGTGTGCGCGCAAGCGCATCCGATCGTGGTCGAGGCCGAACGGGTGCCCGACGCCAAGGTCCGGCAGTACGTCGACGACTGTCGCTATGGGCCATGCCCGATCTGTTTGCGCGAAGGGCGGCCGGTCGACGTCCACGCGTCGCATCGCGTCGTGTCGCTGGTGTTCGTCACGCGCTGGGCCACGCGACGCCACGTATGCTGCCGCCGCTGCGGCCGCAAGAAGCAGGCGGTCGCGCTGCTCGCATCGGCCACGCTCGGCTGGTGGGGGCTGCCGTGGGGCATCGTGCTGACGCCGATCCAGCTCGCGCGCAACCTGCTTGGCCTGGCCGCGCGCGATTCCGAGGTCGCGACGCAGCAGCTGGAGGAACTCGTGCGGCGCAAGCTGGCCGCACGCCGGCTCAGACGTGCGGAGCAGGGCACCGGCGCCTGACCGCGCGTGCCGGCGCGCCGCGCGCGCTCACGCAGGCCGTTCGAAGCCCGATGCGACCCAGCGTTCGGCGCTGGCCTTGTTCAGCTTGAACCCGGCCGACACCTTCGCGTCGGCCAGCAGCTCGCCATACGGATCGAATGCCTTGAGCTGCGCATACGGCTCGAACTCGTCCGGCACGATGTCGAGCGTCACCGACACATCCTGCCCGGCTTCGTCCTGGACCGTCACTTCCTTGTGCAGCATCGCGCGGCGCTGCTGTTCGTGCCGCATCAGCACTTCGGTCGCGGTCTTCACGAGCGTGCGGAACGCGTTCGCATCCATCGGCTTCGGATTCTTCTTGTCGCGGCCCATGGTCCACGGCCCGACCAGCGCGGGCTCGGACTCGCCGTCCTTGGTCATCTCGACGGCCCAGCCGTCGTCGTCTTCGTTCTTGATGATGCGGGCCGTCCAGCCGTTGTCGCGCCAGAGGCCGTCTTCGTGGATGGAGGTGTCGTCGGATTGCAGGTCGGAATCGGTCATGAGGAAAACGGGGAGTGCGGGCAGCCGGCGAAAGGGCGGTGGCGCGCGGCCGGGCATCGGCGCGTCGCTTGCCGCCGGTCGCCCGGGATGGCATGCAAAAGGGCGATTTTACCTGCTGACCGGCCGCGCGGCGCGCAAAGCCGGCCGTCAGGCCGATGCCGCGCCGGCCGACCGGCGACTGCCGACCGCTGAGCCCGCGTGAATATCAAACTCGTATTACGTCCCCGACGGCCGATTCGTATGCCGTCCGATATCCCGTCCGTGCGCAGGTTCATAGAATCGACGTTCAGGCTAAAAATCGCCTGAACGTCCTTTAAACGCTCAACCGGTCGCGCGCGTTTCGTGCGGCGCGGCCGGTGAACCACCAGGAATTGCGCATGAGGAAATTCAATGTTCGCATCGTCTTCGCGTACGACTGGCCGTTGACGCTGGCCGGCATCGAGCAGATCGCAGGGAGCACCTGCGCGATCGAACTCGTCGCCGTGTACCGGAGCGCGGCCGAACTGGTCGCGTCGCTCGGCGGCGTCGACTGCGATGTCGTGCTGGTCGATTATGCGATTCGCGGCGACGCGCAGATGGACGGCCTCGCGCTGTTCGACTGGCTGCGGCGCACGCGGCCGAACGTCGGGATCGTCGCGCTGGTCGCGAACGAGAACCCGCTGATCTTCCGGTCGATCCTCGCGATCGGCGGCGTGAGCGTCGTCAGCAAGTTCGACGAGGTCGGCCACATCGTCACGGCGATCCATTCGAGTTACAGCGGCGGGACGTACCGGTCCCCGTCCGTCCGGCGCGCGGTCGACGCGCTCGGCGAGCGGGGCGCGGCGCCCGTGAAGCTGTCGGCGCGCGAGATCGAGGTGATTCGCCTGTATCTGTCGGGCGTGCCGATCAAGACGATCGCGCAGCGCCTGAGCAAGGGCAAGCAGACGGTCAGCGCGCAGAAGATCAGTGCGATGAAGAAGCTCGGCGCGAACAACGACGTCGAGCTGATCCAGCGGGCGGCGGGGTTGGGGCTGGGGCGCAGCGAGGGCGTGCTGCAGACCGGCGGCGCGGCGTGAGCGCGCGCGCGCCGGGCGGGCGCCGTCAGGCCGGCAGCGCGAACCGCGTCACGGCGTCGCGCAGCGCTTCGGCCTGATCGCGCAGCGAGTGCGCGGCCGCCGCCGCCTGTTCGACGAGCGCCGCGTTCTGCTGCGTGACCTGGTCCATCTCGCCCACCGCGCGATTGACCTGCTCGATCCCGGCGCTCTGCTCGCGCGACGCGTGGCTGATTTCGTCGAGGATCTCGTTCACCCGCCGCACCGACTGTACGATCTCGGCCATCGTCTCGCCCGCGTGCGTGACGAGCGTCGCGCCGTGTTCGACCGTCTCGTTCGACGACACGATCAGCGACTTGATCTCCTTCGCCGCCGTCGCCGAACGTTGCGCGAGCGAACGCACTTCGGCCGCGACCACCGCGAAGCCGCGGCCCTGTTCGCCCGCACGTGCCGCTTCGACGGCCGCGTTCAGCGCGAGGATGTTGGTCTGGAACGCGATGCCGTCGATCACGCCGATGATGTCGCCGATCTTGTGCGAACGGTCGGTGATTTCGTTCATCGTGCGCACGACGTCGTCGACCACCTCGCTGCCGCGCGTCGCGACTTGCGCGGCCTGGCCGGCGAGCGATGCGGCCTGCGCGGCGCTGTCCGCGTTCTGCTTCACGTTCGCGGTCATCTGGTCCATGCTCGACGCGGTCTGCACGAGCGCGGCCGCCTGCTCCTCGGTGCGTTGCGACAGGTCCGTGTTCCCGGACGCGATCTCGCTCGCGCCGACGTTGATGTTCTCGGTGCCCATCCGCACGCGCGACACCATGTCGATCAGCCCGCCCTGCATCGTGTGCAGCGCATGCAGCAGGCTGCCGCGATCGTCCTGCTTCACGGTCACGCGCGCGGTCAGGTCGCCCTGCGCGATGCGCTGGGCGGCGTCGAGCGCCACCTCGAGCTCGCCGCCGAGGTTCGCGCGCACGCTCTTCAGCACCAGCACCATCACGGCCGTCGCGATCGCGCCGAGCACCGCGGTCATCGCGAACCAGCGGCCGATGCTCTCGAGCACCGCCGTGCGCACGTCGTTCATGTACATGCCCGTCACCAGGTACCAGTCCCACGGTGCGAAGCGCTGCACGGCGCTGGTTTTGTCCTGCGGCTTGTCCGCGCCCGGTTTCGGCCACAGATACTCGACGAAGCCCTTGCCGCCTTCCGCGTTGCCGGCCTTCACGATCTCGACGAACAGGTGCTTGCCGTTCGGATCGGTGAAGTTCGACACGTCCTTGCCGTTGAGATCGGACTTGATCGGGTGCATCACGATCACCGGTTTCGAATCGTTGATCGAGATATAGCCGTCGGCGCCGTAGCGCATCGCGGCGATCGCCTCGAGCGCCTTCTGCTTCGCATCGGCTTCCGGCATCGCGTTCTGCTGCGACAGCTTGTAGTAATGGTCGGTCACGCTCGCGGCCTGCGCGACCAGCGACGCAAGCTGGTCGCGGCGGTCCGCGATCATCGAGGCGCGTGTCTGCCATGCGCCGAGCCCGGCGATGACGAGCAGGCCGAGCCACAGGATGACGATCATCGAGGCGAGTTTCTGATTCAGGGAAAGGTTGCGCATGGTATGTGGTCGGTCAGTCGAGGATGCTCGCCGGGGCGGCGTGACGGGGTAAGTATCTTGACGGCGCCGGGCGCACATCGCCGTAGACGGGTTATCCCTAGGAACCGGTACCTGCCCGATGCCTTCGATGCCGAAAGGGGTATCTATGCATATGCATAACGGGCATCGCTATACTGTCGGGCAATTGCGTTCGCGCCGCGCGCCCGGGTTGGCGCCGGCACGGCACTGAACGAAACCGAAAGGAGGCAACGATGCGGATTCTGGTGGTAGGGGCCGGCGCGGTCGGCGGATACTTCGGCGGCCGGCTGGCCGCGGCGGGACGCGACGTGACGTTCCTGGTGCGTGACGGCCGCGCGGCTGCGCTGGCGCGCGACGGGCTGCTGATCCGCAGCCCGCGCGGCGACCTGACGCTTGCGAACGTGCAGACCGTGCGCGCGGCCGATGCGGACGCCGGCGTCGCGCCGTTCGACCTCGTGCTGCTGAGCTGCAAGGCATACAGCCTGGACGACGCGATGCTCTCGTTTGCCCCGTTCGTCGGCCCGCAGACGCTGATCCTGCCGATGCTCAACGGCATGCGCCATCTCGACGTGTTGCGCGACCGCTTCGGCGCGACGCAGGTGCTCGGCGGGCTCTGTGTGATCGCGGCGACGCTCGATCGCGAGCAGCGCATCGTGCACCTGAACGACACGCACGGCGTGTCGTTCGGCGAACTTGCCGGCGGCGAATCGCCGCGCGTGCGCGCAGTGGCCGACGTGCTCAGCGGCGCGGGCTTCGACGCGACGCTCAGCGACAGCATTGCCGCGCGGATGTGGGAGAAGTGGGTGTTCCTTGCGACGCTCGCCGCGAGCACGTCGCTGTTCCGCGGCTCGGTCGGCGACATTCTCGCCGCGCCGGACGGCCGCCGCCTGCTCGAAACGATGCTCGCAGAATGCAGCGCGATCGCCGAACACAACGGCCACCGGCCCGACCCGACGGCGATCGAGCGGATGCAGAGAATGGTGCTGACGCCGTCGCCGCTGACCGCGTCGATGCTGCGCGACGTCGAGAACCATGCGCGCGTCGAAGCCGATCACGTGATCGGCGACCTGCTCGCGCGGCGCGACCCGCAGGCGGCCGACGCGCTGTCGCTGCTGCGGATCGCGTACAACCACCTGAAGGCGTACGAGGTGCGCACGGCACGCGAGCACGCGGCCGCGTAACGCCGGCGCGGACGGCCGCCCGGCCGTACCGCGCTGCACAAATTTGCCGTGCGGCGCCGTTTGTGGCCGGATTGCGCAAAAAAGTATCGGAAATCAGGCGTAAAGTTGGTGGAGCCGCGCGCTCGATCGACCTACATTGCTTCCCATGCGACCGGTCGCGGTGCCGCGCGAAACACGCGGCACACGCGCGCACCGCCGAACTGGCCGGCCAGCGATACATGGGAATGGAGACGCCAACATGATGCACCCCGATCTCGAAGTGGTCGAAGTGCGACGCGACGAGTCGTTCAAGGTCTGGTCGCACGGCTATCCGTATCGCACGATCCGCTGGCATTTCCATCCCGAATTCGAACTGCACCTGATCGTCGCGACCCGCGGCAAGTATTTCGTCGGCGACCACATCGGCTCGTTCGGCCCGGGCCATCTCGTGCTGCTCGGCCCGAACCTGCCGCACAACTGGGTCAGCGACATGGCCGAAGGCGAGACCGTCGAGCGCCGCAATCTGGTGATCCAGTTCGACCCGGCGTTCGTGCGCCGCTGCATGGACGCATTCCCCGAATGCCGCGACGCGCGGGCGCTGCTCGACGATGCGCGTCGAGGGGTTGGCTTCGACGCCGCGACGAGCGCCGCGATCGCGCCGCTGTTCGACGAGCTGTTGGCCGCACGCGGCATGCGCCGCATCGCGCTGTTCATGACGATCCTCGAACGGTTGTGCGGCGCGGCCGAACGCACGCTGCTCGCGAGCCCCGCGTACGACCAGGCCGACGTCACGCCGACGCGGCTCAGCCACGCGCTGTCGTATATCGGCAAGAACCTCGCGTCCGAGTTGCGCGAATCCGATCTCGCGCAACTGACCGGGCAGAGCGTCAGCGCGTTCTCGCGTGCGTTCCATCGCCAGACGGGCATGCCGTTCGTCCAGTACGTGAATCGTCTGCGGATTGAGTCCGCGTGCCAGATGCTGCTCGCCGACGACGCGAACATCACCGACATCTGCTTCCAGGCCGGCTTCAACAACGTGTCGAACTTCAACCGCCAGTTCCGCGCGGTGAAGGGGATGGCGCCGTCCGAATTCCGTGCGCTGCAGCGCCTGAACGCGCGCAGCCGCGACCTGGCGCTGCATGCGGCGCCCACCGGCAACCCGATGCCGCCGCGCGTGCTGACGCCCGGTGCGCCCGAGCTCGCGCCGCAGCCCGGATGATCGCCGGGCTGACGCCCGCCTGAATTTTCCCTGCCGTTTCACCCAGCCGATCGCGTCGCTCACGTCGCGAGGGGCTCACTCACCCACGAAAAAGCTGCACACAATCGGAGACACCGTCATGACGCACGCATCGCCCGCCTCATCCCCCCGTCGCGCCGCCCGCATGGCGGCCGTTGCCGCGCTCGCCGTCGCGGCCCTGCTGCCGGCCGCCGCCGCGCAGGCCGCGCCGTTGCGCATCGGCATGACGTTCCAGGAACTGAACAACCCGTATTTCGTGACGATGCAGAAGGCGCTGAACGACGCGGCCGCATCGATCGGCGCACAGGTCGTCGTGACCGACGCGCATCACGACGTCAGCAAGCAGGTGAGCGACGTCGAGGACATGCTGCAGAAGAAGATCGACATCCTGCTCGTGAACCCGACGGATTCGACCGGCATCCAGTCGGCGATCACGCAGGCGAAGAAGGCCGGCGCGGTGGTCGTGGCCGTCGATGCGAACGCGAACGGCCCGGTCGATTCGTTCGTCGGTTCGAAAAACTACGACGCGGGCGTGATGTCGTGCGAATACCTCGCGAAGGCGATCGGCGGCAGCGGCGAGGTCGCGATCCTCGACGGCATTCCGGTCGTGCCGATTCTCGAACGCGTCCGCGGCTGCAAGGCCGGGCTCGCGAAATTCCCGAACGTGAAGCTCGTCGATACGCAAAACGGCAAGCAGGAGCGCGCAACCGCGCTGTCGGTCACCGAAAACATGATTTCCGCGCATCCGAACCTGAAGGGCATCTTCAGCGTGAACGACGGCGGCTCGATGGGCGCGCTCGCTGCGATCGAGGGTTCCGGCAAGGACATCAAGCTGACGAGCGTCGACGGCGCGCCCGAGGCGATCGCCGCGATCCAGAAGCCGAATTCGAAGTTCATCGAGACGACCGCGCAGTTCCCGGCCGACCAGGTACGCATCGCGCTCGGCATCGCGATCGCACGCAAGTGGGGCGCGACGGTGCCGAAGGCGATCCCGGTCGACGTGAAGGTCGTCGATCGCGGCAACGCGAAGGGCTTCAGCTGGTGAACGACGAGCGACGCGACGCGACGGGCGGCGGCACGGCCGGCGCCCTTCGCACGGAGAAGCCGATGAACACGATACTCAGGCTCAGCCACATCACGAAAAGCTTTCCCGGCGTGAAGGCGCTGTCCGACATTCATCTGGAGATTGCGCGCGGCGAGATCCACGCGCTGCTCGGCGAGAACGGCGCTGGCAAGTCGACGCTGATGAAGATCCTGTGCGGTATTCATCACCCGGATACCGGCACGATCGAGATCGACGGCACCGCACGCTATTTTGCGGACTACCACGACGCGGTCGCGGCGGGCGTCGGCATCGTGTTCCAGGAATTCAGCCTGATTCCGCACCTCGATGCCGTCGACAACCTGTTCCTCGGCCGCGAGCTGCGTAACCGCTGGGGCGCCCGGGACCGCAAGCGGATGCGCGATGCGGCCGCCGCGATCTTCGCGCGGCTCGGCGTGGCGATCGATCTCGATGCGCCGATCCGCGCGCTGTCAGTCGCACAGCAGCAGTTCGTCGAAATCGGCAAGGCGCTGTCGCTCGACGCGCGCATCCTGATTCTCGACGAGCCGACCGCCACGCTCACGCCGGCCGAAGCCGGGCACCTGTTCGCGATCATGCGCGAGCTGAAGCGGCAGGGTGTCGCGATGATCTTCATCTCGCACCATCTCGACGAGATCTTCGCGGTGTGCGATCGCATCACGGTGCTGCGCGACGGCCAGTACGTCGCGACGACCGGCGTCGCGCACACCGACGTCGAGCAACTGGTGCGGATGATGGTCGGTCGCCGGATCGAAAGCAGCTTTCCGCCGAAACCGGCGCTGCCGGCCGATGCGCCGGCCGTGCTCGAAGTCGAGGCGCTGCAGATCGAGCGCGACGGCCCCGTGAACCGCTTCACGCTGCGGGCCGGCGAGATTCTCGGCTTCGCCGGGCTGGTCGGCTCGGGCCGAACGGAAACGGCGCTGGCGGTGATCGGCGCGACCCGCGCGCACCGCAAGGAAGTGCGCGTGCGCGGCGCGGCGGCGAAGCTTGCCGATCCGGCCGACGCACTGCGCGCCGGCATCGGCATCCTGCCGGAAAGCCGCAAGACGGAAGGGCTCGTCACGTCGTTCTCGATCCGCGACAACATCTCGCTGAACAACCTCGGCAAATACCGGTCGATGCGCTGGCTGATCGACCGCGGCAGCGAGGCGCGCACGACGCACGACGTGATGCGGCGCGTCGGCGTGAAGGCGCCGTCGATCCACACCGAGGTCGCGACGTTGTCAGGCGGCAACCAGCAGAAGGTCGTGATCGCGCGCTGGCTGAACCATCACACGTCGGTGCTGATCTTCGACGAGCCGACGCGCGGCATCGACGTCGGCGCGAAAGCCGAAATCTACGGGCTGATGCGCGAACTCACCGCGCGCGGCTACGCCATCATCATGATCTCGTCCGAGCTGCCGGAAATCGTCGGCATGTGCGATCGCGTCGCCGTATTCCGGCAAGGACGCATCGAGGCGACGCTCGCCGGCCACGAGATCGATCCCGACACGGTCATGACCTATGCCACGGCCGGCACGCGAGGAGCGACCCATGAACCTGCCTGATTCATCTTCCACGCCTTCCACGACGCTCGCGGCCACTGCCGGCAACGCGCCGCCGCCACGTGCGATGTGGGCGCAACTGCGGCGCTCGACGCTGTTCTATCCGCTCGTCGGCCTGATCGTCGTCTGCATCGCGATGATGATCGCGAGCCCGAGCTTCCTGTCCGCCGCGAACCTCGAGAACGTGCTGCGCCAGGTATCGATCAACGCGATCATCGCGGTCGGCATGACCTGCGTGATCCTGACGGGCGGGATCGACCTGTCGGTCGGCTCGGTGATGGCGCTGTCGGGCACGCTCGCGGCCGGGCTGATGGTCGCGGGTGTCAACGCGGTCGCCGCGCTCGCGATCGGCATCGCGGTCGGCCTCGGCTTCGGCTTCCTGAACGGCGTGTTCGTCGCGTTCGCGGGGATGCCGCCGATCATCGTCACGCTCGCGACCATGGGCATCGCGCGCGGCCTCGCGCTGATCTATACGGGTGGCTATCCGATCGACGGCTTGCCCGACTGGGTTGCGTTCTTCGGCAGCGGCAAGGTGCTCGGCATCCAGGCGCCCGTGCTGATCATGCTGGTGGTCTATGCGATCGCGTGGCTGCTGCTCGAGCGCATGCCGTTCGGCCGCTACGTGTATGCGATCGGCGGCAACGAGCAGGCGACGCGGCTCACCGGCGTGCGTGTCGCGCGGGTGAAGCTGATCGTCTACACGCTGGCCGGGCTCACGTCGGCGCTTGCCGCGATCGTGCTGACGGGCCGGCTGATGAGCGGGCAGCCGAACGCGGGCGTGGGCTTCGAGCTCGACGCGATCGCGGCCGTCGTGATGGGCGGCACGTCGATCTCCGGCGGGCGCGGCGCGATCCTCGGCACGCTGGTCGGCGCACTGCTGCTCGGCGTGCTCAACAACGGGCTGAACATGATCGGCGTGAATCCGTATGTGCAGAACGTGATCAAGGGCGGAATCATCCTGCTCGCGATCTACATCAGCCGCGAACGGTCGCGGTAACGACCGGTTCATCAGTCATCCGAATCACTCACGAAAGAGACAACTCATGACGACACCCGAAGACCCGCCGCGCATGACCGCGGTCGTCTGCCACGGCCCCGAGGACTATCGCGTCGAACAGGTCGCGAAGCCGCGCCCCGGTGCGAACGAGCTCGTGATCCGCATTGCCGCGTGCGGGATCTGCGCGAGCGACTGCAAGTGCTATACGGGCGCGAAGATGTTCTGGGGCGGACCGAGCCCTTGGGTGAAGGCGCCGGTGATTCCCGGCCATGAATTCTTCGGCTACGTGGAAGCGCTCGGCGACGGCGCAGCCGGGCATTTCGGCGTGGCGATGGGCGACCGCGTGATCGCCGAGCAGATCGTGCCGTGCGGCAAGTGCCGCTATTGCAAGTCGGGCCAGTACTGGATGTGCGAAGTGCACAACATCTTCGGCTTCCAACGCGAGGTCGCCGATGGCGGGATGGCCGAGTACATGCGGATTCCGCCGACCGCGATCGTTCACAAGATCCCGCTCGGCGTCTCGCTCGAAGATGCGGCGATCATCGAGCCGCTGTCGTGCGCAATTCATACGGTGAATCGCGGCGATGTCCAGCTCGACGACGTCGTCGTGATCGCGGGCGCAGGCCCGCTCGGGCTGATGATGACGCAGGTCGCGCACCTGAAGACGCCGAAAAAACTCGTCGTGATCGACCTGATCGACGAACGGCTCGAACTCGCGCGGCAATACGGCGCCGACGTGACGATCAACCCAAGGCGCGACGATGCGCGCGAGATCGTCCGCGCGCTGACCGACGGCTACGGCTGCGACGTGTACATCGAGACGACCGGCGCGCCGGTCGGCGTGAGCCAGGGGCTCGACCTGATCCGCAAGCTCGGCCGCTTCGTCGAATTCAGCGTGTTCGGCGAGGATGCGACCGTCGACTGGTCGATCATCGGCGACCGCAAGGAGCTCGACGTGCGCGGCGCGCACCTTGGGCCATACTGCTATCCGATCGCGATCGACCTGCTCGCGCGCGGGCTCGTCACGTCGAAAGGCATCGTCACGCACGGCTTCGCGCTCGAGGACTGGGACGACGCGATCCGCGTCGCGAAATCGCCCGAATCGATCAAGGTGCTGCTGAAGCCGGCCCGCTGAGGCGGCAGGCATGCGCCTCACCGGAGACATCATGGAATACGTGATTGGCGTCGACATCGGCACGCAGAGCACCAAGGCGCTGCTGGTCGACCGGCATGGCACGATCGTCGCACGGCGTTCGGCCGGCTATCAACCCGACACGCCGCGCCCGCTGTGGGCCGAGCAGTGGCCGCAGGTGTGGTTCGACGCGGTGCTCGAATGCGTCGCGGGTTGCGTGAGCGAGGCACGCGCGCAGGGTGTGCCGGCCGATGCGATCCGTGCAATGTGCGTGAGCAGCCTGTACGGCGGCTCGGGCATTCCGGTCGACATCGACATGCGGCCGCTGCATCCGTGCCTGATCTGGATGGACCGGCGCGCGACCGCGGAAGTCGACTGGGTCAACGAACACGTGAACGTCGAACGGCTGCGCGTGATCACGGGCAACGGTGTCGACAGCTACTACGGCTTCACGAAGATGCTGTGGCTGCGCGACCAGCGGCCGGATGTGTGGGCGAACGTGCGCTATTTCCTGCCGCCGAACGCGTACGTGATCTACCTGCTGACCGGCGAGGTCGCGGTCGATCACAGTTCGGCCGGCAATATCGGCGGCGTCTACGACGTCGCGCGCCGCGAATGGTCCGACGACGCACTCGACATGCTCGGCATTCCGGCGACGATGATGCCCGAGCGGCTCGTCGATTCGACGGAGATCGTCGGCGGGCTGCTGTCGCAATGGACGGAGCAGCTCGGCCTGCCGGCCGGCACGCCCGTCGTGGCCGGAGGTGTCGATGCGGCCGTTGCGACCTTCGCGGCCGGCGCGACGCGTACCGGGCAGCACGTTGCGATGATCGGCACCAGCATGTGCTGGGGCTACGTGAACCGGCACGTCGATGCGCGGCACGGGCTCGTCAGCATGCCGCACGTGTTCGACGGGCAGCGCGACCTGTACGTGTTCGGCGGTGCGATCACGGCCGGCGCGTCGGTCGCGTGGTTCCGCGACCAGTTCTGTCAGGCGGAAATCGATGCGGCGCGCCTGTTGCCGCACGGCGATCCGCACGTGCTGCTCGAGGAGGCGGCCGAGCGCGTGCCGGCCGGCGCCGACGGCGTGCTGTTCCTGCCGTACCTGATGGGCGAGCGCAGCCCGGTGTGGGACGCGAAGGCGAGCGGCGCGTTCGTCGGGCTGAGTCTCGCGCATACGCGCGCGCACCTGTATCGCGCGGTGCTGGAGGGGGTTGCATTTGCGTTGCGACACAACATCGAGGCCGGCCGCCGCGGGGCAGTCGCGCTGGACGACCGGTTGATCGTCGTCGGCGGAGCCGCGCACTCGGCGCTGTGGATGCAGATCATTGCGGACGTGACGGGCTTTCCGGTGTGGACGATCGAGCAGGACGTCGAAGCCGCGATGGGGGCCGCGTTGCTTGCGGGCGTCGGAGCGGGGCTCGTGTCGGACGACGACGCGCAGGGCGGCTGGGTCACGCTCGTCGAACGTGCGCGGCCCGATGGCGATCGCGCGAAAGCGTACGACGCGCGTTTCGCGCTCTATACGGCGCTGTATCCGGCACTCAAGCCGGTCATGCACAGGCTGGGCACATCATCATGAACTCACGATTCGATTTCAGCGGCGCGCGGGTGCTCGTCACGGGCGCATCGAGCGGGATCGGGCGCGCGTGTGCGATCGCACTGGCGCAGGCGGGGGCGCGCGTTGTCGCGGCAGGGCGCGACCTGGCCGCGCTCGACACGCTCGCCAGCGAGACTGCGTGCGAGACGGTGCGCATGGACGTCGGCGGCGACGAACACGCGATCGATGCCGCGCTTGCCGCGCACGACGCGTTCGACGGCCTCGTCAATTGCGCGGGGATCGCGTCGCTCGAACCGGCGCTCGACGTCGGTGCCGGACACTTCGATCGCGTGATGGCCGTCAATGCACGCGGTGCGGCGCTCGTCGCACGGGCTGTCGCGCGCAAGATGGTCGAACGCGACGGGCGCGGCGCGGCACGCGCGCGGGGCAGCATCGTCAACGTGTCGAGCCAGGCCGCGCTGGTCGGCCTGCCCGCGCATCTGAGCTATTGCGCGTCGAAGGCGGCGATGGACGCGATTACGCGTGTGCTGTGCATCGAACTCGGGCCGCACGGCATTCGTGTGAACAGCGTGAATCCGACCGTCACGCTCACGCCGATGGCGCAGTTCGCGTGGAGCGAACCCGAGAAGCGCGCGCCGATGCTGGCCGCGATTCCGCTCGGGCGCTTTGCGGAGCCGGACGAAGTCGTCGCGCCGATCCTGTTTTTGCTGAGCGATGCGGCGTCGATGATCAGCGGCGTGTCGCTGCCGGTCGACGGCGGGTATACCGCGCGTTAGTCCCCTTCATGCGGCGGTCGCGCATGACGGGGAAACAGCGGAGTAGAGGCGTGGCGGCGCGTGCGGCTAAACCGGATCTTTGCTCGGCGGTTCGTCCGGTTGCTGCGGGTTGCCGTGATGACCGGGCGGCGACGATAGCGGATCGTCTTCCGGATCGCGGTTCGGGTCGGCCGGTGGCTCGGGCGTCGGGGTCGTGTGATCGGTCATGGAGAACTCGCGCAGTGCGTGACGGCGGCGGCGCGGCGGGCGCGCCTCGTCTCCGTTATAGCCAATCGGACGCGCGTTTGCAGCGGGATTATTGCGGCCGGTTGCCGATCGTCGGCGAAGTCCGTGCATTGACGGTATTCGTGCGGGATCGTGCCGCCATGCACGTTCGAATCAGCGCAAATCCGCCGGGGTATCGACGTCGCGCAGGATACCGGGATCGTCGACGTCGAGCAGTTTCACCGGCACGCTGGCGAACAACGCGCGGGCGCCCGTGTCGCCGTCGAGCGCGGCGAGCGCATCGAAGTGGTGCTCGGCGAAACCGACCGGATGGCCGCGCACGCCGCGATGCGCGGGCGCGACGATCGATGCGTTGTCGGCTTCGAGTGCGCGCGTGACGGCCTCGTAGGTGGACGCCGCGATCCACGGCATGTCGCCGAGCGCAACGAGCCAGCCGTTCGAATCGGGAGTCGCACGCACGCCGGCCGCGAGGCTCGCGCCCATGCCGCGCAATGCGTCGGGCGCGTACACGACCTGACAGCCGGCTTCGTTCAGCAGAATGGCGAGTTTTTCGGCGCCGGGGCGGACGACGGCGATCACGTCGGCCGTGGCGGCCGCGAGATGGCGGGCCGCTGCGACCGCAACCGGCGTGCCGTCGGGAAGCAGCGCGAGCAACTTGCTGTGCAGGCCGCTCGGGTCGAAGCGTTGACCAAGGCCGCCGGCGAGCAGGACGCCGGTGGCGAGTGACGCATAGGACATCGGCGCGGGGGGGAGTGAGACAGGTGCTGCGATTGTGCGGGAGCGGGCCGGGATCGGCAAGTGAGGATGTTACCGATTCGCGCCCGTCAGGCCGGAAAGACTGTCATCGCGACGCTTCGTCGAGCATGCTTTCCTCGACAGGACCGTAAATTGCGTGCGATTCGTTCTGGACGACAGCCCAATAGCGGTCCCCGAATGACCAGTGCCACCATTCGGACGGGTAATTCGTGAAGCCGGCGCCGGTCAGTGCGGCGATCAGCACCTGGCGGTTGCGTGCGGCGGCGCGGCTGATGAACGCGTTGTGCGTGTAGCACGCGCCGGACGATTCCGGGTCGGTGGCGTCGAGAACGCACCCCATGTCGAGCTCGGTGCCGTCGGCGGCAATCAACGTCAGGTCGACGGCGGCGCCGGTCGGATGGCCCGCGACTTCAGGCGGCGCGACATAGTGGCTCGCGAGTTCGACCAGCGCATCGTCGGATGGCAGCGGATTCAGCGTCGCGCGCAAGTGCGCGAGATGGCCGGTGAAGTAGTCGCGCTGGAGCGCGAGCGGGCGATAGCCTTCCTTCACATACAGGCGCACGCCGGCCGGGAGCGTTCGCGCGGCGGCAGCCAGCCGTTCGGCGACGCCGCGGCGCACCTTCAGGAAATGCGGGCTCGTGTTTTCGACGACGCTGCGGGTGAGGTCGACGGCGATGCGTTCATCGTAGGCGGCGAGATCGACGAACCCTTCGTGCGACTCCATCAGGGCGATCGACCGGACGGCGGGATCGGAGAGCGGTATCACGGTAACGGGCAGGGCGGCGAGGTGACGATTGCGGGTCACGAGCCGATGCGGTGAGGCGGCCGTGATCGTTTTGGTCAGACGAATCGCCAATATGCCAGAGTCCGGCCGAGGACGTGCGGCGGTTGGGTGCGCGGGCGGGTGGCGCTCACCAGAGCGTCTTGACGTGCGCGTACGCGCGGATTTTTTCGTCGCGAGTGATCAACTGCGCGCCGAGCCGCCGCGCGGTCGCGACGATCATGCGGTCGGCCGGATCCTTGTGGAACGTGCCGGGCAGGACGGTGGATTTCGCGGCGATGTCGGCATCGACGGGCACGAAGCGCATGCCGTCGATCTGCGCGACGGTGGCGAGCCACGCGTCGACATCCATCGACAGCGCGAGGCGACCGTTGCGCACCAGCATCGCAATCTCCCACGCGGAGATCGCCGATGCGGCGAGCGTGTCTTCACTCCGTGCGCGATCGATCGCGCTTCGTGCTTTCTTGGTGAGCGAAGGATCGCCCGCCACCCACCATACCAATGCATGCGTATCCAGCACGATCACCGCGACGCCTCCCAATCCTCTTCCGCAATCGGATCGAGAGGATTGTCGTAGCGCATGACCGAGCCGCGCAATATGTCCAACGGCTGAGCCTCGCGTGCGCGATACGGCCGGATCTCGAGCGTCGGCTTGCCGTGGTCGGTGACGATCAGGCTTTCACCCGACGCCTCGACGAGCCGGAAGTATTCGAGCGCGCGAGCCTTGAATTCGGATTTCGATACGGGAGCGTGCGGCATCACGAGATGAGCATGGTCATTTGACGATGGTCATTTTAGTCATGGATTCCGACCCGGCGCAAGCGCCCGGGGCAGACCGTGTTACCCCCTCGCGCTACGCATCCGCCCACTTCCGCAACAGGTTGTGATAAATCCCCGTCAACGCAATGACCATCGGGTCCTTCGCGCCTTTTTCGGCTGAAAGCGCCTGGATCTGCGTATCGAGCTGGAACAGCAGTGTGCGGTCGCCGTCGTCGCGCACCATGCTCTGGATCCAGAAGAATGACGCCACGCGCTCGCCGCGCGTGACAGGCGTCACGTGATGCAGGCTCGATGCCGGATACAGCACGAGATCGCCCGCCGGTAGCTTGGCGCGATGCACGCCGTACGTATCCTCGACGCACAGCTCGCCGCCGTCGTACGCCTCGGGTTCTTCGAGAAACAGCGTGGCCGACAGGTCGCTGCGCACGCGGAAATCCGTGCCACGCAACAGCCGGATCGCGTTGTCGACGTGCGTGTCGAACGTTTCGCCCCCTTCGTAGCGATTGAACAGCGGCGGAAATACCTTGAGCGGCAATGCTGCCGAAAAGAACAGAGGATTGCGCGCGAGCGCATCCTGGATCGCGTCGCCGACGGTACGTGCGACTGGCGAGCCCACCGGCAATTGCCGGTTGCGTTTCGCGAGCGCCGACTGCGCGCCGGACGTCGCGTTGCCGTCGACCCAATCGGCCGCATCGAGCAGGTCGCGGCATTGCGCGACTTGCGCCTTGGTCAGTACGCCGGGGATATGAAGCATCATGATGCGGATTCCATTGCATGCGGCGCCAGTTGCATGGCCGCCGAACGAAACGCGTCGATCGGCGACGACACGAGATACGCGCGCATCTTTGCGGTGAACGCGGGCGTCGCGGTGGCCGGCACACGCGCGAGCCATCCGAGCGCTTCGTCGATGCGCCCGCGCTCGGCGAGCAGCCGCGCATAGTTGAACTGGCCGCGGAAGTCGCCGGCTTCGGCCGCGCGGCGATAGTGGTCGAACGCCGCATCGACATCGACGGCGACGACCCAGCCATCTTCGTAGAAGCCGCCGATCAGGTTGATCGATTTCGCATGGCCGAGCGCCGCTGCGCGTCGAAACCAGTCGAGCGCGTCGGCGCGGTGCTCGTCGACGCCGTTGCCGAGCGCGAGCGCCGTCGCGTAGTTGTACATGCCCCAGTCGAGGCCCGCCTGCGCGGCGAGACGGTACCAGTACACGGCAACCGGCGCGCATGCGGCCGTTCCCCAGCCGAACTCGTAGCAGCGACCGAGCATGTTCATCGCCATCGGATGGCCGGCTCGCGCCGCATGCCGGAACCAGTTGAACGCGGCCGCCGGATCGCGCGCGACGCCGTGTCCGTCGAGCAGGTACTGCCCGTAGACGGCCTGCGCGTCGACGATGCCGTTGTCGGCGGCCGCCGCGACCCACGCGGCGGCGCGCTCGGGCGGCCCGGCCAGGATGTCGGCGAACTCGCGCGGCGATACCGACGCGAGCGCCTTCAGCGACACGGCCTCCATCGATCAGTAGCGCGCGTTCAGCGTGACGAACGCCGAGCGGCCCGGCGCGATCGACGCATAGTGCGCCGGGTACGCCTGATCGAAGTAGGTGCGGTTGAACAGGTTGTTCACGTTCAGCTGCAGGTCGAGCTTCTTGTTGATCCGGTACTGCGCCATTGCGTCGAAGCGCCAGTACGACGGCACGGCACGCAGGTTCGCGGGATCGCCGAAAACTTCCGACATGTAGAACGCGCCGCCGCCGACCGTGAACTTCGGCGTCACGTCGTAGTTCGACCACATCGTAAGGCTGTGCTTCGGCGTGTTCGGGAAGCGGTTGCCGTCGTTCGCGCTGTCCTTGCCGTTGTCGCGCAGCGCGCTCTTCATGTACGTGTAGCCGCCGAACACCTGCCACTGCTTCGTGATCTGCCCGGCGACGCCGAGCTCGAGACCCTGCACGCGCTTGTTGCCGACCATGGCGTACTGGTTGTTCGGCAGCGTCACGCGCGCGTTCGTCGTATCGATCTGGAACAGCGCGGCGGTCAGCGACAGCTTGTCGTTCAGCACGTTCCACTTGGTGCCGAGCTCGATGCTGCGGTTCTTTTCCGGCGACATCTGATCGGCGTTCGGACCGACGCCGCCGCGGCCCGGCGTGAGCGACTGCGTTTCGCTGCCTTCGCCGAGCAGCATGCCGGCCGGCGTCGACGACGTCGCATACGACGCGTAGATGCTGCCGTTCTGCGCGGGCTTGAACACGAGGCCGGCCTGCCAGTTCACGAGCGTGTCGTCGCGCGTGGTGGTCTTGCCGCCGTTCGCCTGGGTGTCGGTGAAGCGGGTCGAGTAGTCGTCGACGCGCACGCCGGCGTTGACCTGCCAGCGCGGCGTGATCTCGATCGTGTCGAAGCCGTAGATCGACTTCGTCGTGGTGCGCGCATGCGCGTAGTCGTTGTTGCGCGTGATCGAGCCGGCCCACGGATCGTTCGGGTTCGGCGACCACAGGCTCGTGCAGTTGTAGCCCGAGGCGGCGCCGATGCCTTTCTGGCAGATCTTGCCGGTGTCGGTTGCGACGGTGTACGAATCGCGCTTGCCCCATTCGCGCGTCAGCTCGATGCCGGTCGTGAAGCTGTGCTTGAACGGGCCCGTGCGGAATTCGCCGAACAGCTCGGTCAGGTTCGCGAGGCTGTTGATCGAGCTGTCGCGGTTGTTGTTGCGGCGCCAGACCTTGCCGTTCACCACGTTGCCCTGGCTGTCGTCGGGCTGCGTCCAGATGTAGTCCTGCGTCGATTCCGTGTAGCGCGTGGTGTTGCGGATCGTCAGCGACGACGTGATGTCGTGTTCGATCTTGATCGTGCTGATGTCCGACGTGGTCTTGCGGAAATCGCGATTGATCAGGCCATAGAAGTTGTGGCGATCGACGGGCGCCGGATAGATGGTGCCGACGTTCGCGGGCTTGTTGGATGTCGTATAGAAGTACGGAATGCCGCCGTCGGGCATGTCGTCCGTCGACAGGTGGTAGTAGCTCGCAGTCACGCGCGTCGGCGTGCCGAGGCCGAACGCGATCGACGGTGCGACGCCCCAGCGCTCGTTGTTGACGGCGTCGCGGCCGGCGACGTCGTTGTTGTGGCTCATCAGGTTCAGGCGGAACGCGGCGTGATCGGCGAACTGCCAGTTGCCGTCGGCCGTGAAGCGGCGATAGCGGTCGGTGCCGAAGCCCGCGCTCGCGGCGGCCGTCGTGCCGAGGTGCGGCGCCTTCGTGATCAGGTTGATGCTGCCGCCGGCGCCGCCGCGGCCGCCGTACGCGCCGTCGGAACCCTTGGTGATCTCGACGCGCTCGGTGTTGAAGATTTCGCGCGTGGTCGCGCCCGTGTCGCGCATGCCGTCGACGAACATGCTGCCCTGCGTGTCGTAGCCGCGGATGAACGGACGGTCGCCGAGCGGGTTGCCGCCTTCGCCGGCGCCGAACGTGATGCCGGGCACGGTGCGCAGCGCCTCGGTCAGCGTCGACGCGCCGCTGTTCCGGATCAGTTCCTGCGGGATCACGGTGACGGATTTCGGCGTGTCGACGAGCGGCGCGGTGAATTTGGCGGAAGCGGAGAAGTCAGCCTTGTAGCTGTGCTCGGTCTTGCCCTGGATCTCGATCGGCGCGAGATGGCCTTCGGTGCTGGCGGGGGCCGCGGGCGGCGTGCCGTCGGCGAACGCGGGGCTCGCGGCGAGCACGCTGCACAGGGTGGTGAATTTGCCGAGCTTCAGCTCGTCGGGACGGGACTTCATGGTGCGCTTCGACCTCGCGATGTGGCCCCGGAGGCGGTGCGCTGCAGAAATGTGCGTGCCGCCGGGAATTATTACGATTTGTTTTCAGGCGGCATTCTATGTAATTTCATGTTAAATGAGAAGCGTTCTTGTTCGTGTTTGTGGGGGAAGTGTTGACGATTGTGACGGAGGCGTTGCGGGGCGGGCGAGACGCGAAGGAATGGCTAAGTGGCCAGGTGTGACGGGCTTGCCGGGCGGGCTGGAGTGGATACATCGCATCTGGCTACGCGTGACAGCAAAACGATAAAGCGACTGCATTGAAAGCAATCCAGGTAGGGCGCATCATGCCGGTGATCACCGTTCGAAATTTGCCTGATGAAGTGCATCGCGCACTTCGGATTCGCGCGGCCCGGCACGGGCGCAGCACCGAAGCCGAGGTGCGCGACATCCTCGAGCAGCCCGTCTTGCCAGGTGGGCGGCTCAAGTTGGGAACGTTGCTGGCGGAAATCGGGCGAGCGGCCGGCGATGCCGACTTCAGCGTCCCGCGCGACAAGACGCCAACCGAGCCGATGGGCTTCGAATGATCCTGGTTGATACGAACGTCATGTCCGAACCGTTGCGGCGCGAGCCGAGCGCGGCGGTGATCGAGTGGCTCGATGCACAGAACGTCGAGACGCTGTTTCTATCCGCGATCAGTCTCGCGGAATTGGGGTTCGGCGTGGCGGGATTGCCGGAAGGGCGCAGGCGTGACTGGCTGCATCAAGGCATCGAGCAGCGTGTCGTTCCATTGTTTCGAGGCCGGATCCTGCCGTTCGACGATGCGGCGAGCAAAGCGTACGCGAGCCTTTGCGCGCGGGCGCGTGCCGCAGGCACCGCGCTTGCCGTCGTCGATGGTCACATTGCCGCGACGGCCGAGGCAAACGGCCTGATCGTGGCGACACGCGACGTCGCGCCGTTCGAGGCGGTGGGGCTTCGGGTCATCGACCCGTGGGCGCGATAGTTTGCGATTGTCGGCCCTTTTTCCGCGCCGAAACGGAAAACGCGCCGGCAACGCGGCGCGTTCCGAATCCGGCAAGCTCGCCCGCTCCCCGAGGTGATGCCGGGTAGGCGCGAAACTTCCGGAACGGTGTCAATCCACCCCGTGGAACACCGCGTCCTCCGGCCCGAGGTACGCCGGCGGGCGCCACGTCGCGTCGCGCATCGAATGCTGGACGAGATTCTCGACCCCGAGGAGCACCGCGAAGATCGCCATCCGTACCGGGATGCCGTTATCGGTCTGGCGGAAGATCGCGAGGCGCGGGTCGCGATTCAGGTCGACCGACAGGTCGTTCGCGCCGGGCCGGCTGTCGCGCGGCAGCGGGTGCATGATCAGCGTGTCGGGCTTGCACGCCGAGTCGACGAGCGCCTGGTTGATCTGGAAATCCGGCGTATAGCCTTCGAACGACTCGTCGGTGAAGCGCTCCTTCTGGATCCGCGTCGCATAGACGACGTCCGCGCCGCGGAGTCCGGCCGCGAGGTCGGTCGTCTGCTCGATCACATGGCCGTTCGTCGCGATCTGGTCGACGATGTACGCCGGCATCTCGAGCGTCGGCGGCGAGACGAGCGTGAACTTCAGCCCGCGATACAGCGCGAGCAGCTTGACGAGCGAGTGCACGGTGCGGCCGTATTTCAGGTCGCCGACCAGCGCGATGTGCGCGCCGTCGACAATCTTGCCGAGCCGCGAGAACTCGCGCTGGATCGTATAGAGATCGAGCAGCGCCTGGCTCGGATGTTCGCCGGGGCCGTCGCCGCCGTTGATCACGGGCAGGTTGGTCGCGCGCGCGAACTCGGCCACCGAGCCTTTCTCCGGATGGCGGATCACGAGCGCGTCGACGTAGCCGGCCATCACGCGGCTCGTGTCGTAGATCGATTCGCCCTTGGCCATCGACGAGAACGTAAAGCCCGTCGTATCGCACACCGAGCCGCCCAGCCGGCAGAAGGCCGCGCCGAACGACACGCGGGTGCGCGTGCTGGCCTCGAAGAACAGGTTGCCGAGCACCGCGCCTTCCAGCACGCGCGAAATCTTGTGGCGGCGCGCGATCGGCTGCATCACATCTGCCACGCGGAACAGCGCTTCGACCGAATCCCGCGAGAACTGGTCGACCGAGATCAACTGCGGTTTGCCTTCGAACAGGAACTGCTTCGAGAGCCCCTGTTTATCTACGCTTTGCGTATAGTCTCCGCTGTCCGGCACCGCGCGCTCGACGATTTCCGACACGAAGCGCTCGACGATCTCCGGCATCCCGCGCGATTCCTGCGAGTCGTCGGGCAATAGCCAGGTGTCCAGCGCACGCCGGCTGACACCGATGCGACTGGCGAACGCTTCGCGGGTCATATTGAGGCGGCGCATCGCGTCGCGGAGGAAGGCTTGTTGGGGAACGGTCATCGGCGGCTCCTGGCGAAAAATATACGCGGTGCGTATATTAGTTCGTGGCGCAATGAAGTCAAGAAAAATCTGCGCGAACGGGCTGTGTGGCGCGTGTGACACGTGGCGGGTTCGTACTGGCACACCGCGTCCGTCTCCGTATAATCAGGTCAGGCCCCGTGCCCGGCATCGTGCCGGGCGCCATGCCGCAAACGAATCGCCCGGTCGGGCTTGTTGACTCGAAGGAGAATGAGAATGACGCGTACGATTGCTGCAATGCTGCTGGTGGTGACCGCCGCGCTCGCCGGTTGCAATACGGTCGCCGGCGTGGGCCAGGATATTTCGAAGGGCGGCCAGGCGATCAGCGATACGGCTGAAAAGGCAAAGTAAGCCGACCGGTTCCGGAATGCAGAAGGCGCCGGGCCGTCCCGCGATTGCGGGGCGGCCCGGCGCCTTTTTTTCGGCCGGTGCTGGCGCCGGCGGCGTCAGGCGTGTTCGACGAACGCGTAGTGGCCTTCGACCTTGCGCGGCGCAAACCAGCCGTAGTCGGGGAACATCCGGTTGCGCACGTACCAGACGTAGCCCACCAGCAGGGCCGTGATCACGAGGCTCGGCAGGGCGGACGACGGATCGCGTCCGAGCTCGGCGACGGTCTTCGGCAACTGCAGCAGCGACAGCAGGATGAACGCGTGATACGCGCCGACGCGATGGGTCGCAAAGCCCCAGATGAACAGCAGCGACAGCGGCACGGTCAACGCGAGGAATACGGCCACCAGGCCCGTGCCGGCGCCGGTTACGAAGAAGTAATACGCGAGCATGAGGCTGATCGCCAGCTGGGCGATGCCGAGCGCGACCAGAATCCGGACATGCACCTTGTTCTTGCGGCAGCGTTCGGGGTCGGGGCGCGACGCGATCAGGTGCGCGAGCACGCGATCCTTGAGCCCCTGTCCCGACAGTTCGGCCAGTGCGTCGGCCTTCCGCGTGCCCGCCGAGAGCAGCACCGCGATTCTGGTTTTGGCTTCCTTCCTGTTCATTGCGTGGCGGATTGTTGTTCGATGGTTGTCAAAGGTTCCGGCCACGCGAATATTGCATCTTGCGCAGTGGTGCGCAACGGTTTTGCGGTGCGCGGACACATTCCTACAGTCACCGGCTGCAGGGCGGGAGCGCAGGGGGCGACTGGCCGTGCGGCGGACGGAGCCGCCGCCGTTTCCGCCACGACGCGCCGGCGCGAGTCAGTCGGCGGCGGTCTGCGCGGCGGGCGCGGGGCTGGCCGGCCGGCCTGGATTCTCCGGGTGCGTAGTGCGCGCTTCGGCAGGCGGTTCGCGCCGCCGTGTCGCGCCGACGAGCATGCCGGCGACGACGAGCGCGATACCGGCAACGCGCGTGCCGGTCAACGGTTCGGCGAACAGCGCGATCGCGAACAGTACGGCCGAGACCGGTGCGACCGCCGTAAACAGCGCGGCTTCGGTGCCGCTCGTGCGCGCCGAACCGGCATACCAGCAGAGGTAGCCGAGCACGGTCGGCACCAGCGCGTAGTAGGTGATCGCCGACACGGCGCCGACGGTCCAGCCGTTCGCGACCGCACGCCATTCAAATGCAGCCGGCACGAGCGCGAGCACGAAGCCGAGGCCCGACATCGCGGTGGACAGCGCGAGGGGCGGGAACGGCGCGGCAAGCCGCCGGTTGAGCAGGATGAAGACGGCTTCGCACGCGACGGCGGCCAGCACCAGTGCATCGCCGGCAAGCGTCTGGAGCGACGGCATCGCCTGGCCGGGCGTGAACGTGACGAACACGACGCCGGCCGTGGCGAGCGCGGCGGCCAGCCAGTCGCGCGGCGTCTGCCGCTCGCGCAGCACGACGGCCGCGATCAGCGTCGACATCGCCGGCAAGGTGCCGAGCATCACGCCCGCGTCGAGCGGCGACGACAGCTTTGTGCCGCTGATCAGCAGCACCGTGTAACCGACGCCGCCCGCCGCGGCCTGGATGACGAGCAGCACGCCGTCGCGCACGGAAATGCGCGGCCAGCGCATGCGCTGCGCGCGCATCAGCGCGAACAGCAGCGGGGTCGCGATCAGGAAGCGCAGCGCGGTGGCCGCGAACGGCGGCAGGCCGCCGGCCGCGAGACGGCTCGCGATGACGGTGCTGCCGACGCCCGCCATCGCGGCGGCGAGATAGAGATAGCCAATCAGTCGTGTCTTCATGCGCCGCATCGTCGCGTACGGCGGCAGTGTGCGTCTTGAACGAAATTGCAGCGGCGGGGCGCGAGCGCGGGACGCGGTGCGCTGCGGACTGGCACATGCGTCATCGGGCGCAGCCGCCGCCGACAGCAGCTTGCGCAGGGGGCTTGCGCCGAGGTGACTGCGGCGTCAAACGGCCTGCGTGAATTGCCCCGGCGTGATCCCGAACTGGCGCGCGAACGCGCGTGTCAGGTGACTCTGGTCGGCAAAACCGGCTTCGGCCGCGGCATCCGCGATCGGCAGGCCGTTGGCCAGCAGCGCGCGCGCCAGCCGCGTGCGCGACTGGATCAGGTACGCGTGCGGCGTGATGCCGAGCTCGCGCGCAAAGCCGCGCAGCAACTGGAAGCGGCTGATACCGCTCAGGCCAGCCAGCTCGGCGAGCGAAACGGGCGCGGCTGGCGCCGAGTCGAGCCGCTCCCGGGCGACCCGGACGGCCGGTGCGACACCGATCGCCGGCAGCATGCGGTTCGCGTGCCGGGCGAGCAACCCGGCGACGAGCATCACGAGCGCCTCGTCGCGGGCGAGCGGCCGGGATTCCCCGGCGACGATGCACGCATGCAGCCGGCCGACGGCGGCCGTGAGCCGCGCGTCGCGCACGGCCGGATGCGCGAGCTCGACGCCGCCCAAGCCCTCTTCCGCCGCGACGCCCGCGACCAGCGCGGGTGCAAGGTACAGCATCCGCCAGCACCGGCCCGTGCCGGCGTCGATCGGCGAGCCGTCGTGCATCTCGCCCGGGTTGACCATGATCGCGTCGCCGGCCAGCGCGTCGACCTGCCCGCGGCCGCTCCACGACCGGTGCGCACCGCTGACGATCACCCCGACCCCGAATTCGTCGTGCGCGTGGCGCGGAAACGCGCGGTCGGACTCGAGGCTGATCGCCTCGATGCCCTCATCGGTGCGTCGGTAGTGGGTGACACGGTGCATGTGTGCTCCTCGCGCCGGTCGCGGCGCGGATCACGAGCACTTTAGCGCGTTCCGGCGCCGCGCGCCCTTCATCCTTTTGGCGGATACCGCGCGGCGCGCGCAACCCGCACCATGTGCACATCTGCAGCGTACATGGCCCGCCGGGCCTGAAGCTGCGCGGGAGACGGCAGGTGGAACGACAGGATCCGGTATTCATTCAGGTTGGCGCGCTCGCGGACGGTTTCGCGCCGGAAGCGAACATCCTCGCAGCCGTCGATGCGCTCGCCGGGCGCACGCTCGCGCTCGGCGACGCGTCAGGCGCATGGCGCGTCTACACGTTCGAGCCGGGCGCGCTGCAGTGGCGCGACGCGGCGACCGACACGGGCGGCCGCGCGCCGTGCCGCGTGACACGGCTGCGTGACGGACTGTACTTCGTCGACTACATCGATTCCACCGTCCGGGCGACGTCGGCTAGCCTCGTGGTCGATCTCGACAACGGCGTGTGGACGTCGGTTGTCGGTACGCTGCCGACGGAAGCCGATACGCGCATCGATGCATTCACGCGCGTCGCACGCGGGCTGCCGCTGACCGCCGTCGATGCGGAATTCCGCCACGGCACGCTCGGTGGCCACGCGCAGCCGGGGCCGCTGCATGCGCCCACGTGCGAGCTGATCGGCAAGCGGACGATGTACCGCTACAGCCCGACCGAATGCTACGAGCACATCTACCTGAACGAGAACTTCTACGCGTGGCAATGCCTGCAGGGAGTCGAAGCCGGGCTGGCGGATGTCGACCGCTGCCATTACTTCAGGATTGCAGACGAGCTTTATCTGTTCGTATGGCGCGAAAAGATCGTACCGACGCTCGGCGTCGTGCTGATCGATCTCGCGCAGCGCAAGACCGACGGCAAGATCTTCGGCTACCAGGGTGGCGATTTTGGCACGTTGTCGAATTTCCAGATCGGCGCTTATGCCCAGGTGCTGAACGAAACCGTGCATCCGCTCGGCAGTGAGGCGCAGCGATGAATGCCGTGCTGGGCAGTGGCCGCCTGCGTGCGGATTTCAGCGGGCGTGTCGTGCTCGTCACCGGCGCCGCCCAGGGGATCGGTGCGGCAATTGCGCGCCGCTTCGCGGAATCCGGCGCGTTCGTCGCGGTCGCCGACCTGAACGGCGATGCGGCGGCCGCGCAGGCCGACGCGCTGGCCGGCGCGGGCGGCGATGCGCGCGCGTATCGGGTCGACGCCGCCAGCCGCGACGAGCTGGGTGCGCTCGTTGCGGCAGTCGAGCGCGATGGCGGCCGGCTCGATGTCGTCATTCACAACGCCGCGTATTTCCCGCTGACACCGTTCGTGAAGATCGACGAACCGACGCTCGACCGGACGCTGTCGGTCAACCTGTCGGCGCTGTTCTGGCTCGCGCAGGCTGCATTGCCGGCATTCGAGCGCGCGGGTGCCGGGCGGCTGCTCGTCACGTCGTCGGTGACGGGGCCGCGCGTCGTCTATCCGGGGCTCGCGCATTACGCGGCGTCGAAGGCCGGCGTGAACGGCTTCATACGCGCGGCGGCGCTGGAGCTTGCGCGCCGCAACGTGACCGTCAACGGCGTCGAGCCGGGGATGATCCGCACGCCAGCGGCCGGCAATCTCGGCGATGCGTCGGTCGCCGCGCAGATCGCGCGCGATATTCCGCTCGCGCGGATGGGCGAGCCGGAGGACATCGCGAACGCGATGCTGTTTCTCGCGTCAGCCGATGCCGCGTACATCACCGGGCAGACGATCGTCGTCGATGGTGGTGCGACGTTGCCCGAGAGCGGGGCGGTGCTTGGCGGCGCGTGACGGTTGACCGGGTACCGACCGTTGGAACGGGGCGGTTCCGGCCGCCCGCCGCGAGTTCGCGCCGCAGGCTCGGTGCGCTCCGGCGCGGGATCTGCGCGCGCGTCAGTCCGGCATCCCGTCATGGTCCCCGAGCGGCCTGGCGGGCCAGTCCACCCAGCGGTCCGCGCGGGTCAGCTCATACGCCTCGTTCATCGGGTAGCGGATGCGGTTGTCGTCGCGCGGGCGTTCCCCGATCACCATCAGCCTGACTTCGTCCCTCGTGTTGTTGATGAAGGTGTGACAGATTCCGGTGCCCGCCGGAAACGCGACGGAATCACCTTCGGCAACGGGGTAAAGGACGCCGTCGATCCACACATCGGGATTGCCTTCGAGCACGTACACGAACTCCTGCTCGGTGCTTTCGGCATGCGGATAGGACGTCCGCCGCCCCGGTAGAAGCCTCACGTGATGAATGCCGATACGCGTGATGCCGAGCTCGGCGGAAAGCGGTGCGTCCAGCGCCATCGGCTCGGTATCGCCGCGATAGCAATGCGCTTCCGGCTCTTCGAGCTCGGTCCAGTGCTTGATGAAATCGGGGCGGATCATCGATTGCTCTCCTGTTGGGGGATATCGAGGGGGCGGTTCTGGCGCCGACGTCGGCAGTGATGTGCGCCCCATCGCTGCGAATGGGCGTCGGCCGATAAGGCGCTAGCTTGCCGGCCAATACGAAACGACGGTCGCTCGTGGCGGCTTCCGGGCGGCGGGACGCGCGGCCCGGAAGTCGCCGGCGAAGCGATCAATGACATTTCAATCCGAGGCGCACCTTGTTGCACTGCGTAAATGACGGACGCGATGCACCTGTGCCTGCTGCCTGCTGCCGCCTGTCGTGGCGTATCGCCTCGATTACAGCCAGCCGTTGCGGATGAATTCGACGATCGAATAGCGGCGGTGCTCGAGGTCGTGTTGCCGGACGGCGTCGACGATGCGCGACACGCCGTCCGCGTAAGGTGTCGCGCCCACCACGCGCGATTCGAACTGCAGGCTGCATGCGCCGTCGTCGATGCGTATCCGGTGAATCGCGTGGCGGCCGAGCTGATCGTCGGCAACCGCGAATTCGCTGCGTTGCACGTCCGGGTCGCGCACGGAGCGAATGTCTTCCGGCCGCACGCCGAGCGACTGGCCGATCCCGACGGCCGTGCCCGGGACGGACGTCTTGCCGGCCTGGTGCGATTCCGTCAGGGTGATCCGGCAGTCATGAAACAGGTGGCCGCTGGTTTCCAGCATGCTCATGAATTTGAGCATCAGGATGTTCGTGTTCGGACACAGTACGACCGGGAAAGCGTGCGTGCCGGTTTCGAGCTCGGAGCCGGTCGACAGCTCGACGAGCGGCGATGCGGTGGCTGAGCAGAACGCGATCGCGGCAGGGAGTTCGCGGCCGGAACCGGCATGCACGACGATCGTTCGGGCAGCGCTACGCTGCACGTCGTTTTGCGCGCTGTCCGACCACGGCATCACGCGACAGGTTGCCGGGTCGAGCCGGTGCGCGTCGAGCAGTTCGTTGGCCAGCTTGCCGGTTCCTACGACGAGTACTTGCATGGAATTGACGGGTTGAGGTTCGGGATTCGTGACGAGCATGGCGCCGGCCGTCGGGTTGCGCGGCACGGTCGCGGCGCGTGCCGACGTAGCGGCCTCGCGCATTATGCCCGGCCGCCAGCCTGCGCGCCCGCCGGGCCGCGCAGGCGGCGATACGGTGCGTCAGCTCGCCGACACCGCAGGCAGCCACGAATTTGCTGCGTTCTGCGCGGCGAGTTGCTTGGCGATCGAGCGCGCGAGGCGGTCGGTGTCGGACGCCACCGTGTCGTGCTTCGCTTCCGACACGCCATGCATGCCGGCGCCGACTGCTGCCGACGTCGCGAGGCGGCCGGCTGCCGCGCCAACCCCGGCGGTTTCGACCATGCCGGGCATGTGGCCGCTATTGGCACTGGCCGAGAACGTGCCGAGCGGCTGCGGCGCGCCGTACGCCGGACGGAACACCACGGTGACCGCCGCACCCACTTCGCTCTTGCCGGCGCCGAGCCCGATCAGCGTGCGGCGGCGACGGTTGCCGGCGTCGATCGTCTCGAACCGGCCTTCGATCACCAGCGCGTCGCGGCCGTCCGGCACCGGGCCGCGCAGCGCGGGGATGCCTTGCGACCGGAGTTCGCGCACGAGCGCGTCGGCGAGCTGATCGCGGGTCTTCAGCGCACTCTGCTGGCGCTGCGCGTCGGCGGATGATCCCTTTGCGAGGGCCGCGAGCTTGGCGATCATCCCGCCGTCGGTCTTGACATCGGTCGTATCCACGTCGAACGGGGACACATAGACGACGTCCGCGTGAACCTGCGACTGCGTGCGAGCCGCCGGCGCGGCGGTCATGGCCGTGGTCGCGGTCGACGCACAGCCGGTCATCGCGAGCGCGCTGGCGATCAGCGCGACACTGGTCAGACGTTTGGCATGTGCGGAAAGGGTGTGAAGGGAACTGAACATGTCGATCTCCGGGGCCTGGATGAAGTTGTCGATACGGTCGCAGCATTCAGGAACGCGAACGATCGGAAGCGGGGCGTGATCGCTGGCGAGGGAGAGGTTTCATGCCGTTGCGCAACACGCAGGCGCAAGTATGCGGAGGTCGAGGGTGATGCGCCACGCAGGAATGATGTCGGCGTATGTCACGCGCCGGAGCGTGTGGACAAGCCAGGCGGTCAGGTCGCCGGGCAGGCAGGCCGGCAGACGGGCAGTCAGGCCGAAAGCGATCTTCGCGCCGTCACGGACGGCTCGAGCGGCAGCGCAACGACGGCCTCCAGACCGCCGCCATCGCGGTCGCGAAACGTCAGCGAACCGCCGTGCAGGCGGGCGATCCGTTCGACGATCGCAAGCCCGAGCCCCGTGCCGCCCGCATGGCTGCGCGCGTTTGCACCGCGGCTGAACGGCGCCTTGAGCCGCTCGAGTTCCGCCGCGCGGATGCCGTTGCCGCGATCGCCGACGACCGCATACGCGACGCCGTGCTCGGTCCAGGTCCGCACGCCCAGCCCGGTACGACCGTACACGACCGCGTTCTGCATCAGGTTCATCAGCAGCCGCATCACGCTGATCGGGCGGAACGCGAACGCGGGTACGTCGCCTTCGTCGAATTCGAATTCGTGACCGAGCCCCGCGAAATCCGCGACAAGCTGGCCGATCAACGCATTCAGGTCGCCGGGCTGCGGTGTTTCTCGCTCGCCGCTGCCCGCGTAGTCCATGAATTGCTGGAGGATCGTATCGATCTGGTCGAGATAATGCTCGGCCGATGCAGTGAGTGCGTCGTGCGTGCCGCGCGGCAGCGCCATCGCGATCGCCAGGCGCAGCTTGGTCAGCGGCGTGCGGATGTCGTGCGACACGCCGGCCAGCATCAGCGAGCGGGTCGCTTCGGCCTGCTGCAGCGCATCGGCCATCCGGTTGAATGCGCGGCTCACGTCGGCGATTTCGGTCGGGCCGTCGGTCGGCAGCGGCGGCGGGCGCTCGCCTGCGCTGACGCGCTGCGCCGCCCGCGCCAGCGCGTCGAGCGGCCGGTTCAGGTGGAGCTGGATCAGGTAGCCGGTCAACGCCGCCAGCAGCGCCAGCCCGACCGACAGCACGAGGGCGGTCGTAATGCCGCTCGCCTGCGCGTCGGCGGCCATCGGCAGCGGTACCCAGACCGGCGAGCCGGCCGCATGCAACCGGATCCACAGGCGTTCGTCGTCACCCGATTGCCAGCGCGCCGGCAGGTCGGGCGGCAGATGGCGTTCGAGCGCCTGCATGAACACGTCGCGCTGCCAGGTGCGGAAGAAGGCCGCCAGGTTCGGCGCATGCGGCGGCGTGGCGGGCGGCGGCGAGGCCTGGCCGCCGAACTGCGCGGCCACCGTGCGGCCGGCGTCGGGCGGCATGCCGGCCAGCGTACGGTCGAGCAATTGCACGTAGTCGGAAAAGATGATCGATGCCCGCTCGATGCGCGGACGCTGCACGTAGTGCAGCAACACACCGAGCGAACAGGCGAGCGACAGGGCGACGAGCGCCACCAGCAGCGCGATGTTGCGCGCGAGCAGCGAGCGCGGCAGCGGGATGCGCATCACGCTTCGACGCCGGCCACCAGCATGTAGCCGATGCCCCAGACCGTCTTGATGAAGCGCGGCTTGCCGGGATCGTCCTCGACGATCTGGCGCAGCCGCAGGATCTGCACGTCGACGCTGCGGTCGAGTGCGGCGTGGTCGCGGCCGCGTGCGCGGGCGAGCAGGTTCTCGCGGCTCACCGCGCGGTTCGGCGACGAGCCGAGCGCGTGCAACAGCAGCATCTGCGCCGAATGGATCTCGACGGGCACGCCGTCTCGCATCAGCGTCTGCTGGCCGACGTCGAACGTGAATGCGCCGAAGCGCAACTGCTGCGACGTGACGGTCGGCTCGCCGGCCGCCATCTTCTGCCGCCGCAGCAGCGCACGGATGCGGGCCACGAGTTCGTCGGGGAGAAACGGTTTCGCCAGATAGTCGTCGGCGCCCGTCTCGAGGCCGACGACCTTGTCCGCAGCGTCGCCTTTCGCGGTGAGCATCAGGATCGGCAGCGTCTGGCCTTCGGCGCGCAGGCGCCGGCACACGCTCAGGCCGTCCTCGGGCTCCATCATCAGATCGAGCACCAGCAGGTCGTACGGTTCGCGCTGCAGCAGGCGATCGAGCCGCTTGCCGTCGGCGACCGCGCGAACCTGAAAGCCGTGGCCGGTCAGGAAGCGCTGCAGCATGTTGCGCAATTCGGCTTCATCGTCGAGCACGACGATCCTGCAGGACTGTTCCATCGACTGCCTCCCGGTGCGTGCGGTGCGGCCGGACTCGTGTCCGCGATCAGCGGGCCGCCATGCGCTGGCGCATGAACCCGGCGAGCTGCGCGAGCGTGACGTAGCCGTTGTGCTGCACGTCGATCTCGTCGAAATGCTGCGCCACCATCGGCATGCCCGCAGCGGCCTGCTCGCGGGTGAGCTTGCCGTCGTGCGTCGTGTTCGCGTTGGCGAAGCGGGTCTGCAACTGCATCAGCGCATGCTCGGCGCGTGCGCCGCCGGCCGCCGCGCCCGGCGGCATCTGCTGGGCCGACGCTGCTGCTGAGACGATACACAAAACGACGGCGGCAATCATCTTCTTGATGGACTTCATGGGGTTTCTCCTTGCGTGGCCGACGGTCTGCGCCGGCCGGGTGGTTGATGAAACTGGAACGGATGAAAAGCGAAACGAATCGATGAAGCGTGGCGGGGCGACGCCGGATCACGCCCAGTGCGCGGGCACCCAGACGCGGCCGGCCCAGTGGGCGGGCACCCACACGACGGCGCGCGGCGGATGCGCGACATACACCGCGCGCGGGGCGACGTACACGGCGCGCGGCAGCGGCGGCGCGAGATACAGGACCTTCGGCGGCGGCGGGGCAACGTAGACGATGCGCGGTGCAGGGGCGACCACGACGGCCTTCGGCGGCGCAACATGCACGACTTTCGGCGGCGGGGGCGTGACGACGACGGCAGCCGGCGCGGGCGGCGGTGCCGCGACGACGACAGCGGCCGGCGCAGGTGCGGGTGCGGCAACGGCGACCGTGGCGTTGGCCGCTGGAGCCGTCACGACCACGGCGGCCGGCGGGGGTGGCACGACCGGCACCACCGGCACGGGTACAGGCACGGGAACCGGCACCGTCCCGCCGGCCACGACCACCGCGCCGCCTGCCGCCGTGCTGCCGTGAATCACCGTCGAGCCGCCGGTCGAGACCGTGCCGCCGTGTACGACCGTCGAGCCGCCCGACGTCGTCACGACGCCCGGCGCCACGCGCGTCGCGCTGCCGGAATGCGTGACGCTGCCGCCATCCGTGCCGGTCACGGTGCCCGAGCGCGAGCAGGTCGAGCCCGCGCAATTCGTCGATGCGGTGTGGCTGGCCGTGTTGCCGCCCGAGCCGGTGATCGTGCCGCTCGACGAGTATTGCCCCGGGCCGTTGCGCGTCACGCTGCCCGACGTCGACGCGCTGCGGCCGTCCGAGCCCGTCAGCGAACCGGTATGCGAGCAGGTGCCGCCCGCGCAGCTCGTGTCGCCGCTGTGCTCGACCGAGCGCCCGTTCGGGCCGACGGCCGTGCCGCTGTTCGAGAACTGGCCCGGCGCGGTGCGCGTGACGGTGCCGGTATTGGTTGCGATGCCGCCGCCGGGGCCGATCACGCCGCCCGCATGCGAGCAGCTGCCGCCGCCGCACGAGCCGGCGTGCGCGCCGCTGAAGGTGCCGTGCGGCGTGTAGGCGGTGCCGTGGCCGGACCAGCCGGCGAAGGCCGGTGCGGTGGCGAGCGTGGCGAGTGCGGCGGCGGTGACGAGGAAGCGGGTTTTCATCGGGTGTCCTTGCGGTTCGTTGCGGTGCACGCAGTGGCGTGGCGACGGGACGAACTTTAGGACGGCGACGCGTGTTCGTCGCGTCATGAAAGATGTCGCGGTGTTACACGTGACGTGCCGTATTTCGGTACGACGAATGCGGGCGCCGGCCGCGCCGGTCGCGGGCATGCGTTGCCGGGAAAGGCTGAGCGCGACGAGAAGAGGGCGTGAAGCAATCCCGGTCGGCGTATGTCGTGCGTGGCCCGAGCAGGTGTCGCGGTGACATGCGGCGACACATTTGCCGACCGATTCAGGCAGGCGCTGCGTCGTGACACGCTTCGCGACACACCTATTGCTATGGACAGCACGCGATGCCCGGGGCCGGAACCCGCTGCGACAGGGCTGTAGCCGACGCGGCATGCTGTCCGGTGAAGGGCGAATGGACGAACGCCCGATCGTCAACGGCAATATCCCCGGGTCGCTCAGCCGTGCCGTTTCGTCGTTTCGTCGATACCTGTCCCGCACACCACCGACCGGCTTCACCACGACATACGGCGACACAGTTTCCGTCGCCCATGCACGCGCCGGGCAACCCGCGACCCGACCGCCAATCCCCACGCACGCGCGGTCACGGCTCATCGAGCGAGCGCATTGCTGCGCGACATACGGCGACATATTTCCCGCGTGGTCTTTCCGTTCCGCGCCCACTACAGTGCGTTCCATTCGACGCGACGGCAGCACGTGCTGCCCATGACGCGTCCGACTCAACCGAAGGAAAGACCCATCATGCTCACCACCACCGGCAAGCTCGCGTACTACGTCACACTTCTCATCGTCGCCGTCTCGCTCGTCGAGGCGGCCGTGCTCACCTGGCGCCGCAGCCGTCAGCCCGAACCGTTCGACTGGAACGAGGTCTGGCTGTCGCTGGCCGATCTCGCGGGCCGCAAGCTGCTCGCGCTGGTGCCGCTGTCGCTCGCCACACCCCTGTTCGATTTCGCGTGGGCGCATCGGCTCTTCACGATCCCGGTCCACAGCGTCGCGCTCGGGCTGCTCGTGTTCGTCGGCCAGGAGTTCTGCTACTACTGGTATCACCGCGCGTCGCATCGTGTGCGTTTCTTCTGGTCGACGCATGCGGTGCATCATTCGCCGAATCAGTTGACGCTGTCGTCCGCATTTCGCCTCGGCTGGACCGGCAAGATCGCCGGCGCCGCGATGTTCTTCACGCCGCTCGTGTGGCTCGGCGTGCGTCCTGAAGCCGTGCTCGCGATCCTGTCGTTCAACCTGATGTACCAGTTCTGGCTGCACAACACGTGGATGCCGAAGCTCGGCTGGCTCGAATACGTGTTCAATACACCGTCCGCGCATCGCGTGCACCATGCGTCGAATCTCGACTACCTCGATGCGAACTACGGCGGCGTGCTGATCGTGTTCGACCGGCTGTTCGGCACCTATGTCGCCGAGCGTGCCGACGAACCGTGCCGCTACGGCCTCGTCACGCCGACGCGCTCGCGCAATCCGTTCGTCGTCGAACTCGAGCACTGGGCGAGCCTCGCCCGCGACGTCGCGACGGCCCGCGACGTATGGACCGCGATCCGTTTCGTGATGCTGCCGCCGGGCTGGCGGCCGGGCAACCTGGGCGAAACGACGGAGGAACTGCGCCGCCGCAGCCTCGTCGCCGTGCGCACGGATGCGTGAACGGCGCTACGCTGTCGGAACTTCGTCAAACCACTCTCGATCCAGGAGAACTCATCGATGGAACACGACCTGAAAGGCAAGGCAGTCGCGATCACCGGCGGATTCGGCCATCTGGGCGTCGCAACGGCCGCGTGGCTCGGCGAGCGCGGCGCACGCGTCGCGCTGATCGGCCGCGGCGCGGCCCCCGATGCCCAGGCGCTGCCCGGCGTACCGGCCGAAGCATTGCGCATCGGCGGCATCGATCTCGTCGATCCGCACGCTGCGGCGCGGGCGCTCGAATCGGTCAACCGCGAATTCGGCCGGGTCGACGCACTGCTGAACATCGCCGGCGCATTCGTGTGGCAGACGATTGCCGACGGCGATGCCGCCACGTGGGACCGCATGTACGATCTGAACGTGAAGACGGCGCTGAACGCGTCGAAGGCCGCGCTGCCGTATTTGCTGGCGAGCCCGGCCGGCCGCGTCGTCAACATCGGCGCGGGCGCGGCGTTCAAGGCGGGCGCGGGCATGGGTGCCTATGCGGCCGCGAAGGCCGGCGTCGCGCGACTCACCGAGGCGCTGGCAGCCGAACTGCTCGATCGCGGCGTGACCGTGAACGCGGTCCTGCCGAGCATCATCGATACGCCGCCGAACCGCGCGGACATGCCCGACGCGGATTTCACGCGCTGGGTGAGGCCCGAGCAGATCGCCGCGACGATCGGGTTCCTGCTGTCGGCGGATGCGCAGGCGATCACCGGTGCATCGATTCCGGTGAGCGGCCGCGTGGCGTAGCGCGCCGGGAAGGGGTTCGCGCGGCGGCCGTGCGTACAATGTCGCACGCGGATTGCGCGACCCGAACCCGAGAACATGAATCAGCCCACTATCCTGATCGTTGAAGATGAACAGGCGATCGCGGACACGATCGTCTATGCCCTCGGCACCGACGGCATGCAGACCGTCCACTGCACGCTCGGGCAGGCGGCGCTCGACCGCCTGCGCGATACGCGCTTCGATCTGATCGTGCTCGACGTCGGCCTGCCGGACCTCAGCGGTTTCGAAGTGTGCCGGCGGCTACGCACCTTCACCGATATTCCGGTGATCTTCCTGACCGCGCGGCACGACGAGATCGACCGGATCGTCGGGCTCGAGATCGGCGCCGACGATTACGTGGTCAAGCCGTTTTCGCCGCGCGAGCTGGCGGCGCGGGTGCGCGTGATCCTGCGCCGCTTCTACCGGACGGTGGCGCCGGAACCGGCACCCGCACCCGCACCCGCACCCGCACCCGCACCCGCAGCGACGCCGGCCGCCGCGCCGGGTTTCACGCTCGACACCGACGGCGCGCGCGTATCGTGGCTCGGCCACGCGCTGGACCTCACGCGCTACGAATTCGGCCTGCTGGCGCTGCTGGTGCAGCATCCGGGGCGCATCTATTCGCGCGAGCAGTTGATGGACCTCGTCTGGCACGAGGCGCTCGATTCGGCCGACCGCACGGTCGACACGCACATCAAGACGCTGCGCGCCAAGCTGCGCGCGATCGATTCCGAGCGCGACCCGATCCGCACGCATCGCGGGATGGGTTATTCGCTGCAACCGTAACGACCGGCACCGCCCATGCATATCGGCCTGCGCATCTTCTTCGGATTTTTCCTGATCGTCGGCCTGGCCGCGCTGATCACGCTGCGCGTGTTCGTGCAGGAGGTGAAGCCCGGCGTGCGCGAAGCGATGGAGGACACGCTCGTCGACACCGCGCAGGTGCTGGCGACGCTGGCCGCCGACGACATGGCGAACGGGCATATCGCCGACGGTGCGTTCGCGCGGCAGCTCGGGACACTGCACGAGCGCCCGGTCAGCGCGAACGTGTGGGGCATCCAGAAGAACGCGATCGGCTATCGCCTCTACATCACCGACGCGCACGGCATCGTGCGCTACGACTCGTCCGGCAGCGCGCTCGGGCAGGACTATTCGCGCTGGAACGACGTGTACCGCACGCTGCGCGGCGAATACGGCGCGCGCAGCACGCGCAGCGATCCGAACGACGACAGCAGCACCGTGATGCACGTCGCGGCGCCGATCCGGCGCGGCAACGAGATCATCGGCGTGCTGACGATCGCGAAGCCGAACCAGACGGTCGCGCCGTTCATCGCGCGCAGCCAGCGCAAGATCATGCTGTACGGTGCGTTGCTGATGGGCGGCGCGATCCTGATCGGCGTGGCGTGCACGTGGTGGCTGGTGCTCGGGCTGCGGCGCCTGCAGCGCTATGCGCGCGCGATCGCGGCCGGCGAGCGCGCGACGATGCCGCTGCAGGGCGCGAACGAGCTGGCGGAGCTCGGGCGCGCGGTGGAAAGCATGCATCAGCGGCTGGAGGACCGGCAGTACGTCGAAACCTATATCCACACGCTCACGCATGAGATGAAGAGCCCGCTGGCTGCGATCAGCGGCGCGGCCGAACTGCTGCAGGAAGACATGCCGGTTGCGAACCGCCGGCGCTTCACCGAGAACATCCGCCGCCAGGCCGGCCGCCTCGAACAGATGATCCGCAAGCTGCTCGCGCTGGCCGAAGTCGAGCAGAAGCAGCGCCTGTCGGTGCACGAGCCGGTCGCGCTGCGGCGGGTGCTCGAACAGCTGATCGACGATATCGAGCCGCGCGCGCGGCAGCGTGGCGTGAACCTGCGGATCGACGCGAACGATGCGGCGGAACCGGCGGTCGTCGAAGGCGATCCGTTCTTGCTGCGCCAGGCGCTCGGCAACCTGCTCGACAATGCGCTGGATTTCGCGCCGCGGGGCAGCACGATCCGGATCGCGCTCGAACGGCAGCCGGCGGGCAGGGCGCACGTCGCGATCGTGCGCGTCGACGACGACGGCCCCGGCGTGCCCGACTACGCGCTGGCGCGCGTGTTCGAGCGCTTCTATTCGCTGCCGCGCCCGGACGGGCAGGATCGCAGCACGGGCCTCGGGCTGTGTTTCGTCCGCGAAGTCGCGATGCTGCACCGCGGCCAGGTCGCGCTGGCCAACCGCGCCGAAGGCGGCGCGTGCGCGACGCTCACGCTGCCGTCGGCCGGCTGAGCGCGCTTCACGTTCGCCACACATTCGCTTCACACCGGCCTCAATCGCCCTTCACCGGGCCCGCTCATGCTGACCGTATCTTCCACTCCGGTACGTGTCAGCAATGAATCGAGTCCTGTTGTTCAAGTCCGTGATCACCGCGTTTCTCGCGCTGGCGATCCTGATCCCGCTGCAGATGGTCCAGAGCATCGTGCGGGAACGCGCCGACTATCGGCAGAGTGCGCTGCAGAGCATCTGGGCGAGCTACGCGGGGCCGCAGACGGTGACCGGGCCGGTGCTCGTCGTGCATTACACGGAAGTCACGCGCGTGCGCGACGACTCGCCGGCCGGCGGCAAGACGAAGACGAGCCTGCGAAGCGAGACGAAGCGCCTGCTCGTGTTTCCGAAGACACTGAACGTCGACGGCACGTTGTCGGTCAGCGTGCGCTATCGCGGCATCCACAAGGCGCTGGTGTACGGGCTCGACAGCCGGATGACGGGCACGCTGCCGCTGCCCGACCTGAAGAAGCTGCCGCAGGCCGACGGTCACGTGAGCTTCAAGATCGACAGCGCGTACGTCACGCTCGGCATCGGCGATCTTCGCGGGCTGAAGGCGCAACCCGACCTGCGCATCGGCGGCAAGCCGCTCGACGTGGAGCAGGGCACGCGGCTGGACAGCCTGCGCCAGGGCGTGCATGCGAATGTCGATCTCGCGGCATTGATGGACGCAAACGCAGGGGCGGCGGTCGTGCCGTTCAGCGTCGGCCTGCCGCTGGCGGGGGCGGAATCGGTTGCGTTCGCGCCGGTGGGCGACCAGAACGACTTTTCGCTGAAATCGACGTGGCCGCATCCGAGCTTCGGCGGCGAGTTCCTGCCGGCCGAGCGCACGATCGATGCGCGCGGCTTCGTCAGCAACTGGCACGTGACGTCGTTCAACACGAAGGCGCGCGAGCAGGTCGCGGCCGGCAACGGTGAAGGGGCGATCGAGATGGCGTCGGTGTCGGTGATCGAACCCGTGAACGTCTATCTGCAGGCCGAACGCGCGACGAAATACGGTGCGCTGTTCGTGATGCTCACGTTCGCGAGCTTCTTCATGTACGAACTCGTGAAGCGGCTGCGCATTCACCCGATCCAGTACACGCTGGTCGGCCTGTCGCTCGCGCTGTTCTTCCTGCTGCTGCTGAGCCTGTCCGAGCACATCGCGTTCGGCTATGCGTATCTCGCGGCGAGCGGCGCATGCATCGGGCTGCTCGGCTTCTACCTGTCGTTCGTGCTGCACAGCGTGAAGCGCGGCGCGACGTTCACGGTGCTGCTCGCGATGCTGTATGCGGCGCTCTACGGGCTGTTGCTGTCCGAGGACAATGCGCTGATGCTCGGTTCGCTGCTGCTGTTCGCGATCCTCGCCGGCATCATGACGCTGACGCGCCGCGTCGACTGGTATTCGCTCGGCGCCGCGTGGCAGCCGCTGTCTGACAAGCCGGGGGCGGTGAAACCGGGGGCGCCGGCGAAGTAACTGCGCGGGTGGCGAGCAAGCGCGCCGGCCGGGAATGCTTCGGCCGGCGCGCGTTTTTGCGCGGGGCGGCCAGGATTCATGTGCGCGCTGCCGGCCGGCGAAAGCGCGCGAGCGGAATTTCGGCGACGGCCGTGATCTCGATCAGCAGGTCGGGATGGTAGAGACGCTCGACCTGGACGGTCGTCGTCACCGGATAGGGTTCGGCGAAGTAAGCCTTGCGGATGTCGCCGGCCTGCATGAATGCGTCGATGTCGGTGGCGTAGTGGGCGAGCGAGATCACGTCCTGCATCTGCCCGCCCATCGCGGCCAGTACGTCGCGGATATTGTCGAGCGTCTGGCGTACCTGGGTGCGCATGTCGCGCTGGCCGACAACCTGCCCGTCGCGGTCGAGCGCGACTTGCCCCTTCAGATGCACGATCCTTCCGTCGCCCTGGATCACGGCCATCGAGAACGCGCCGAACGGCGCCCAGACTTCCGGTGGATTCACGGCTTCGGCCATCGCGCAGCTCCGGTGGGGCGGGAACGGGGCGGGCGCAACGGAGCGCTGCGTTCGCCATCGCGACATTATGGAGGGTTCATCGTCGACCCGGCCGGCCTGCTGAAAGCGGCGATGGCCCGGATCGCCCTATACTGACCATTCCACATCACCGGACCACGCCGTGCCGAACCAAGTTTCCGGGGATCCGTCCGTCGACGATCCCCGTCCGACCCCACCTGAACAACCCGAACTGGAAGACTGCTGCAACAGCGGCTGTTCGCCGTGCGTTTTCGATCTCTACGACGAAGCACTCGCGCGCTATCGCGTCGAGCTGGCCGAATGGGAGGCGCGGCAAGCAGAGCGCAAGCAGCCCCATTGAACCGGGTGCCGGCGCGTGCCTGCGCCGTTGACGATTCGGCTTCTGCCGACGCTGCCATCCCTGTCCGGCTACGCGCCTGCGTGCAGCCGCCGGTGCAGCGGCCCGAGCGCCGTCGACAGTGCGATGCACGCCACCAACACGACCGTCAGCGTGAACATCGACGTCCTGAACCCCTGCACGTAGTCGAGCGCGGCCGGATGCACGCCGAGCCGCGCGAAGAACACGCCGCCGATCGTCGCGGCGCCGACGGCCGCGCCGATCTGCAGCATCGCGCTGACCATTCCTGACGCGACGCCCGCGCGGGCCGCATCGACTTCCGCGAGCACGATGCGCACGACCGACGGCAATACGAGTCCTTGACCGATCCCGATCGCCGCGATGCCCGCATAAAAACCGGGCCCCGGCGCGCCTGCGCGGGCGAGCGCGGCGGTGGCCGTGACGCCGGCCGCGAGCATCACGAAGCCGAGCGTCAGCACGCGATACCCGCCGAACCGGGCGACCAGGCGCGGCATCAGCAGCGGGCTCGCGAGGAAGCCGAGCCCGAGCGGCAGGATCGCGAACCCGGACGCGAGCGGCGACCAGTTCAGGCAGCCCTGCAGATAGATCCCGTAGCTCAGGAAGAATGCGCTCAGCATGTAGAACAGGAATGCGAGCACGAGCCCGAGCGCGACGACCGGGTTGCGGAACAGGCGCACGTCGAGCAGCGGATCGCGGCCACCGGCGAGCCGGCGCGATTCGACCGCCAGCAGCGCGCCGAGCATCGGCAGCGCGCCGACGAGGCACGCGATCATCCACAGCGGCCAGCCGGCCTCGCGGCCGTGCGTGAGCGGATACACGAGCATCAGCAGGAACAGCGACATCAGCACCGTGCCCGGCACGTCGATGCGCTGGCCGCGCGGCGGCCGGTTTTCCGGGATGAAGCGCCAGCTGCCGATCAGCGCCAGGATGCCGATCGGCAGATTGACGAGGAAGATCGCGCGCCAGCCGAGCCCGAACGGATGCAGGCTGATCAGCGCGCCGCCGCCGAGCTGGCCGATCACGGCCGCGAGGCCGAACGCGAATCCGTAGAAGCCCATCACGCGCACCTGTTCCTGCGGGCTGAACACGCTGCGGATCGTCGCGAGCACCTGCGGCGCGAGGATCGCGGCGAACAGGCCCTGCAGCACCCGGCCGCCGACCAGCACCGTGCCGTTGCCGGCCAGCCCGCACAGCGTCGACGCGAGCACGAAGCCGGCCATGCCGAGCATGAACATGCGCTTGCGGCCGTACAGGTCGCCGAGGCGGCCGCCCGTGATCTGCACGACCGCGCTCGCGCACGCATACGCCGACACGACGAGCTGCAATTCGGCCGGGCGCGCGCCGATGCCGTCGCGGATGGCCGGCAGCGCAAGATTCACGATGAAGTAGTCGAGCGGCGGCAGAATGGCGCCGACCAGCAGGACCACGAGCGCCCAGCCGTGATGGCTGCGCGGCGTCGCCGCGGCAGCCGCGCCGGCCGGCGCGCAGGGGGCAAGAGTGGGGTTCGTCATGGAAGCAGGATCCGAAAAATGAGGGCCGCATGCGCGATCGACGCACGCAGGCCGTTGACTCCGTATTCTGGCGATGGCCCATGATTCGGAAAAGCGGGAAAGAGTGGTAGCATCCATCGGGTTATTCGATGGATGGAGCATGACCATGCGCGGTTTCGACCTGGACCAGTTGCGTACTTTCGCGGCAGTCGCGGACGCCGGCAGCCTGACGGCCGCTGCGCCGCTGCTGCATCTGTCGCAATCGACGGTCAGCGAGCAGGTGCGCAAGCTCGAAGCGCGGGCCGGGGTGCCGCTGTTCGTGCGCAGCAAGCGCGGCGTCGAGCCGACGCCGGCCGGCACGCGGCTGCTGCAGCATGCGCGGCGTATCGTGGCGCTGAACGAGGCCGCGTTCGACGAACTGCGCGGGCAGGCGATCCAGGGCGAACTGCGCGTCGCGATCACCGACTACTTCCGCACGAATGAGGTGGCAGGCATGCTGGCGCGGCTGCGGGAGTGCTACCCCCAGCTGAGCCTGCACGTGAGCGCGATGAAGAGCGTGGAGATCGAGGCGGCGCATGCGCGGGGGCAGATCGATCTCGGCGTCGTGATGAACATGTCGAGCGGGCCGTTCCGGCCGGCGTCAGCCGATACGCGCTGGGTGCTGCGGCGCGAACCGCTGTCGTGGGTCGCGTCGCCCGCGCTCGCCGAGCAGTTGCCCGAGCCGCTGCCGCTCGTGCTGCTGCCGGACGACTGCATGATGCATCAGGTCGCCGTGCGCGCGCTCGACGAGCAGCACACGCCGTACGCGCTCGTGCACAGTGCGTCGGGCGTCGCGGGGCTGCAGTCGATGGTCGCGGCGGGGCTCGGGGTCGGCTGTCTGTGCGCATCGGCGATCGGCGACGGCCTGATGCGGCTCGGCACGAAATACCGGTTGCCGCCGTTGCCCGACGCGGTGTTTTCGCTGACGCCGCCGATGCCGGGCGAACGCGAGACCGTCACCCAGGCGCGCGAGGTGCTGTCGCGCCAATTGCTGATGTAAAACCAGGCCGCGCGACACGCGGCGGCGCGTATCCGAGCGGCGCGCCAGGGGAAGACAGGCATGAACGACGAACTGAAAAACCAGATGGCCGCCAGGCTGCAGGACGCGCTGGAACGCGTGGTCGACGAGCGTTCGCTGATCCAGTTCCTGCGCGTGCTCGGCCACGACTGGCACAAGGAGCGGCAGCTCGAGGCCGATGCGCCGCCGTCGCCGTACGCCCGTGCCGCGCTTGGCTGGGAAAACCGTTCGATCGGCGAGTACCTGGAAGCCATGGTCGAGTGGGCCGAGGCGTCGGAGGAGGGGCTGCGCTTCTACGACGTGCCCGACAATCCCTGGCGACGCATCGCGGACATCCTGTTCTCCGGGAAAATCTACGAATAGCGCGGCGCGCGCTTGCTACTCGATGGCTTCGCCATCGGCATACGCGCGCAACCCGGTCGCCAGTGCGTCGAACACGGCCCGGCAGCGCGGGCTTGCCCGCAGGTCCTCGTGCATCACGACCCAGGTTTCCAGCCGCATCGAAGGCCCGTCCGGCAGCACGCGCACGAGCCGCGTGTCGCGTTTCGCGAGCGCCGACTGGCAGAAGCCGATCCCGTAGCCCGCGCGGATCATTGCGAGCTGCGCGAGGTTGCTGTCGGTGCGAAGCGCGAACGACTCGCGCTTCCAGAGCGGCATCCCGCGCCCCGCCGAGCGGATGAACGGCGTGACCGTATCGAAACCGATCAGCGCATGATGCGCGAGTGCGTCGACCGTCACGGGCGCGCCGTGGTGCGCCAGGTAATCGTCGCGCGCATACAGTCCGACCTCGATTTCGCCGACGCGCCGCGCGACGAGCGCGTCCTGCGCGGGCGGCGCCATCCGGACCGCGATGTCGGCCTCGCGCTTCAGCACGTCCTGGATGCGGTCGGTCGGCACCAGTTCGATGACGAGCCCCGGATGGTCGCGCCGCAATTGCGCGAGCATCGGCGGCAGCACCTCGACGGCAATGACGTCGCTGGCCGAGATCCGCACGATGCCGCGCACGCCCGCGCCGTGGCTCGCCGCCGCGCGCTCGAACGCGGCCGCCGCGCTGCGCAGCGCTTCCGCATGACCGCGCAGCGCAAGCGCGGCCTCGGTCGGCAGCAGGCCCGACGGCGAGCGCGTGAACAGCGTCTGGCCGAACGCGGCTTCGAGCGCGGCGACGTGGCGGCCGGCCGTCGGCTGCGTAATGCCGAGCGCGCGCGCCGCGCCGGACAGCGAGCCTTCCGTCAGCACCGCGAGGAAGGTGCGGTAGCGTTCCCAGTTCAGATCGATGGTCATACATAAATGTATAGCCGATGTGCTGAGCTAGGCAATTCCTTGTTATGAGCCGGCGCGCCAGAATGCGTCTCACGATGGTTCATTCAAGGAGAGCGGCAATGACGACGGACGCAGGCGGGACGCAACGGCAGGCACTCGTGCTCGGCGCGAGCGGCGGAATTGGCGGGGAAGTCGCGCGGCAGTTGCGCGATGCAGGCTGGCAGGTGCGGGCGCTCAAGCGCGGGCTCGATGCCGAGATCGTGGAGCGCGACGGCATTGCGTGGCTCCGCGGCGACGCGCTGGATCGCGATGCGGTGGTCCGCGCCGCGCGCGGCTGCAGCGTGATCGTGCATGCGGTGAACCCGCCCGGATACCGGAACTGGGCCGAGCAGGTGCTGCCGATGGTCGACAACTCGATCGCGGCGGCCCGGGCCGCACAGGCGACCATCGTGCTGCCCGGTACGATCTACAACTTCGGCGCCGACGCGTTTCCGGTGCTGCGGGAAGATGCGCCGCAGCATCCGTCGACCCGCAAGGGCGCGATTCGCGTCGAAATGGAGCGGCGGCTGCAGGACGCCAGCGAGCACGGCGTGCGGGCGATCGTCGTGCGAGCCGGCGATTTCTTCGGGCCGCACCTGGGCAACAGCTGGTTCTCGCAGGGGCTGATCAAGCCCGGGCGGCCCGTCGCGGCGATCAGCGTGCCGAGCCGCGGCATCGGCCATCAATGGTCGTACGTGCCGGACGTGGCCCGCACGATGCTCGAGTTGATCGAGCGGCGCGAGACGCTGGAGCCGTTCGCGCGTTTTCACCTGGGCGGGCACTGGGACGAGGACGGCACGCAGATGGCGCTGGCCGTGCAACGGGTCGCGCAACGGCACGGGATGCGGCCGGCGCTGCGCAATTTCCCGTGGTGGATCGTCTGGGCGGCCGCGCCGTTCGTGACGACGCTGCGCGAGTTGCTCGAGATGCGTTACCTGTGGCGCGAACCGATCCGGATGGACAACGCGCGCGTCACCGCAGTGCTTGGCCGCGAGCCGGTGACGCCGCTCGATACGGCGGTGGAGGCGACGCTGGCCGGGCTCGGGTGTCTCAAGTGAGCCCGTGCCCGTGCCACGGTCATGGCCGGGCACGGGCACGGGCACGGGCAAGCATCCTCGCGCAGTGAAGAACCCGCGGGACAACAATTCTCCACATACCCGGGCGCGTCCGATGAGCATCATGTCGGTCAATACCGACAATGCGAAAACGGGGGCGCGATGTTGTATTTCGGACGGAAAGTGTGGGTTGCAGCGGCCATTATTTCCACATTGAGCGGTTGCACCGACCTGGCCGGCGTTCTGTATTGCGACAACTCACAGTTCAATTTTCCTGACTACCACTGTTTTCAACCCTATCGGTAGGCACAGGCGCGGCGACTGAAACCCTCCGCGCCTGCGTGCCGTGCGGTTTTTCGCTGCCCGTCACGCCACGACTGGCAACACCTCGACCGCATACCGGTGCCGCAGGCTGCGCCCGAGCACCGGATCGTGCAGTTCCATCTCGAACGCATCGCCGTCACCCATGGCCGCGATCGCGCCGTGCACGGCGACCGTACCGCCATACATCGCGCAGCGCGCCGGCATCGTGCGGCGGTCGTCAAAACGCTGCCACAGCACGTCCGGTGCGAGCAGCCCACTCACCGCACCGTGCTGGTACGCGATCCGTTCGCCGTTGCGTGCAATCAGCCACGACCGCATCTCGATCGCGTCCCAGTGATCGGCGACGTCCGCATAACGCCATGCGTCGCGTCCGAGTGGTTTCGCACAGACCTGCTTCGATACCGCGACGCCGTACGCCTCGACTTCGCGATCCGTATGATCGGAGCCGACCGTGACCAGCGTGCCGGCCGGGCTGTCGACCAGCACGCATTCGATCTCGCCGCCCGAGCGCGCACCGAGCGCGCCGATCGACGGCGCCTGCGTGAGCAGGGCGGGCGCCACGCGGTAGAAGCACGGCGTGGTCGACGGCGGCGCGACGCCGAGTGCCGCGAGTTCGTCGATATGCGCCTGGATCGCGGCCGGGTCGCGGCCGGCCCAGCCGGCAATCACGACGCGCTCGATGTCGACGTCGGCGGCGGCCGGCGCGCCTTGCAGGGGAATCACGTTGAACGACAGGGTTGGCATGCGGATATCCGTTTGAAGTGCGAAGGAATGAACCGGCTGGCGGAGACGCTCAATCCTCGAGCGGCCGGTGTGCGGTCTCGCGCGCGGCGAGCAGCGCGATCGACGTGACGACGAGCGCGGCGGTGACGTACAGCGACACCGCCGTCGTCGTGCCCGTCTGCCGGAACAGCGCGGCGATCACGAGCGGCGCGAAGCCGCCGCCGACGATGCCCGCGAGCGTGTACGCGAGCGACGAGCCGGCATAGCGCACGCGGGTCGGGAACTGTTCGGTCACGAACGCGCCCTGCGGGCCGTACATCACCGCGTGGATCACGAGGCCGATCGCCACGGCCGCGACGATCGCGGCGGGGCGCGCCGAATCGAGCATCGCGAAGAACGCGAACGCCCACACGATGCCGGCCATTGCGCCGGCGAGATACACGGGCCGGCGGCCGAAGCGGTCCGACAGCGCGCCGAAGAACGGCACGGCGAGCGCATTGCAGGCCGTGCCGATCATCACGGCCGTCAGTGCGACGGGGCGCGACAGGTGCAGCACGGTCGTCACGTAGGTCAGCGTGAACACGACGATCAGCGCATACAGCACGTCCGAGCCGATCCGCGAGCCGCCCGCGATGAGCAGGCGCTTCCAGTGATACTTCAGCACATCGGCGACGGGTACTTCGGCGGTCGCGTGCGATTCGGCAAGCTGCTCGAACTGCGGCGTTTCGTCGACGCCGCGCCGCAGCCAGAAGCCGAACACGACGAGCAGCGCGCTGGCCGCGAACGGCACGCGCCAGCCCCACGACAGGAAGTTGTCGGACGTGGTCGACAGCGTCACGAGCGCGATGCAGCCGGTGCCGAGCAGCGTGCCGAACGACGGGCCGATCTGCGTCCACGACGCGGACAGCCCGCGCCGCTTCTGGTCGCCGTGTTCGACCGACAGCAGCACCGCGCCGGCCCATTCTCCGCCGAGCGCGACGCCTTGCACGAAACGCAGCGCGACGAGCAGGATCGGGCTCAGGATGCCGGCCTGCGCATAGGTCGGCAGCGCACCCATCAGCGCGGTCGTCACGCCCATCAGCACGAGCGTGAGCATCAGCACCGCGCGGCGGCCGATGCGGTCGCCGAGGTTGCCGAACACGAAACCGCCGAGCGGGCGCGACACGTAGCCGACTGCATAGGTCGAGAACGCGAGGATCGTGCCGGCCAGCGGATCGACCGACGGGAAGAACAGGTGGTTGAAAACGAGCGCGGCGAGTGTGTTGTAGATCGTGAAGTCGTACCACTCGAGCGACGTGCCGATCATGCTCGCGGTCGCGAGTCGGCTAGTGCGGACGCGGCGTGGCGCGTGGGCGGCGGGCTGGGCGAGAGTGCTCATGGTATCGGGCAGGTCGTGACGGATGACGGGGGGAAATCGCGGGGCCGGCGTGTCGGCCGCGTGTGAATGCGGCACGGCGGGCGCCGGCGTTCGGCGCTCGACGTTCAAGCAGGCAATGCGGCAGCGGTAGCCGGGTCGGCCTGGGGGGCGCGGTGCGCAACCTGCAGCGGCGCGGCGGCGCGCCACAGCAGGTCGAACGTGCGGACGTCGTCATGCCCGGCGAGCGCGATGGCCACGCGGCGCGTGGCCGCTGCGTCGCTGCCTTCGATCAGCACGAGCGCATCGGCGGCGGGGCGGGCGGCCGCATCGGCGCCGATCGGCGCGGACAGGTCAGGCGCGGTGCGGAACAGCCGCGCGGCGTGGATGCCCGGTTCGCGCAGGGCGTCGTCGAGGTGCCGGCGCAGGTGCGGCACGTCGATGCGGTCCGGCGGCAGCACGAACAGCGCGAGATGCGCGCCTTCGCCGTCGCCGGCCTCGATCGTCAGCTCGCCGACGCGCCGCTGCGTGCCCGTCATGCGTTCGAAGTTCGCGAGCGACCATGCGGTCTGCTGCGTGAACGCGCGCCGGTACGCATCGCCGTGGAACACGTCGAGCGCATCCGTCACGTACAGCGCGAGGTACTTGCGCGGGCCGCCGTCGGTCGCGCGAAAGCGCCGCGCATGCGTGAAGCCGGGAATCGCGACACGCTCCTGCATGTGTTCGCGGTCGTACCACGCGTTGAAATCGGCTTCGTGCGCGGGGTCGATATCCGTCCAGACGCAAAGCTGGCCGTGCGGAAGGGAAAGGCGGGTCATCGCGGGGTCCTCGTGACGGGGTGTGTCAGGAACCGCAGTGTCCCGAAGACGGGCCGCACCCGTCCAACAAGAAAACAAATTCGCGGTGAACAGGTTTTCTTATGAGCGGCGCGAGCGGCGTTTCGCGGCGGGAGGGGCGGGCGGCGCGGCTTGCTTCGTGCGTGTCGTTTTCGCCGGCGCATTCGTCTTCGTTCTGGCCGCCTTGCGTGTGGGCGTTGTGTCGATGCGTTCGGGCGCAGCCGGCTTCGCATGGCTGGCCGCGGCGGCCATTGCGCGCGCGACTTCGCTCGCGAGTTCGGCGATGCGCGCCGCTACGGGCAGCCCCTGGCTGCGGTACGTTGCGACGAGCGGCAGCGCGGGGAATTCGGGCTCGACGTCGAGCAGTTCGAGCGCGCCTTCGTGCAGCTCGCGCCCGATGATCGCGGGCGGCAGCGCGGCCACGCCGAAGCCGTCGGCGACGAGGCGGATCATCGCGGCGACCGACGTGATGCAGTTGATGCTGGCCGGCCGCTCGACGGCCGCGAACAGGCGTTCGATCGTCGCGTGCGGACCCGAGTGGCGCGAGAAGCTGATGATCGGAAACTCGGCCAGGCGCGCGACGTCGAGCGGCTGGCCGCCGAGCCCGAGGCGCGGGCTCGCGGCCCAGCGCACCGCGAATTCGCACAGCGGCAGGTTCGTGAAGTCGGGGCCCGGCACCGGGTCGGTCTGCATGATCAGGTCGACGCCGTCGGTGCTGAGCAGGCGGATCAGATGCAGCGTCGTGTCGCTCGTGATCTCGACGTCGAGGCGCGGATAGCGCTCGCGCAGTTGCGCCATCAACGCCGGAAACCAGCTGTGCACGATCGATTCGATCACGCCGATCCGGATCAGGCCCGCGTCGCTCGCCGCGTCGATGTCGCGGCGCATTTCGCCGTCGAGCCGCACGATCCGCTCTGCATACGCGAGCATGCGCCGGCCCGCGGGCGTCAGGGTGGCCGAGCGCGTGTTGCGGTCGAACAGGCGTACGTCGAACGCCTCCTCGAGCGACGCGATGCGGCTCGACACGGCGGCCTGTGTCGTGTGCAGCTTTTCGGCCGTGAGCCGGAAGTTTTCCAGCTTCGCGAGCCAGACGAAGGTTTCAAGAAACCGGATGTTCATCGAAGTCCGAACTGTGAGGCGGCGCCGGGAGGGCGGCGGGATCGGTCGATGGTAGCGGATTTCCGGGGCGGCAAACGAGCGGGCGGCGCGGCGCGTGTGTCGTGGCGGGTACGGGTACCTGTACTGGTACCGGCGGCCCGGTGCCGGCACGCTGCCCGCCACGACGTGCCACGCGGGCGGCGTGCCCGCTTGCGTCAAAGCGGGTCGAACGCGAGCGTCGGCACGTCGACGACCATTGCGCCACCGTCGGCGACGAGCGTTGCTCCCGTGACGAACGACGCGTCCGGCGACGCAAGGAACGCGCAGACGGCCGCGATTTCGTCCGGTTCGGCCGCGCGCCGCAGCGGCACGTCGGCGCTGACGCGTGCGTACGCGCCGTCGAGCGAATCGCCGTGCGCGGCCATCAGCGGTTCCATTTCCGCGTCGGCCATCGGTGTGCGGACCCAGCCCGGGCACACGGCGTTCGCGCGCACGCCGTGCGGGCCGTAGTCGCGTGCCAGCGACCGCGCGAGCCCGAGCAGCGCGTGCTTGCCGACCGTGTAGCCGCACACGCCGGGCCCGGCCGCGAGCGCCGCGATCGACGCGACCAGCACGATGTTGCCGCGCTGCGCGATCAGGTCGGGCAGGCACGCACGCGCGCTGACGAACGCCGTGTCGAGGTTCGCGTGCATCGCGTTTCGCCACTGCGTGTCGTCGGTTTCGTCCGCGCGGCCGATGCCGTGGCCGCCCGCACACGCGACGAGCGCGTCGACGCGGCCGAAGCGTTCGGCGATGCGCGGCAGGAAGCCGGCCCAGTCGGCCGTGCTCGCGGCGTCGCCTGCGAGCGCGAGGCCGCCCGTCTCGGCGGCCAGTGCGTCGAGCGGCGCCTGACGGCGCCCGATCAGCACGACGCGGTCGCCCCGGCGGGCGAAGCGGCGCGCGCATGCGGCGCCGATGCCGGTGCCCGCGCCGGTGATCGCGATCGTGCGGGGTTGCGGGTGCGTCATGTCGTTCTCCGGTAAGGGGTGGGTTCCGGTCACTTTAGGCGGCGCCGGCGTACGCCGGTATCCGCCGAAAGGATGAACGAGGGTCGTCCGGACGGCCGTGGCCCATTTTGCAAAGGCTGACGATGTGCGGCGCCGAATCGCTCTATCCTCCACATTTTTGCGATAAGTCGCGAAAGCCCGGCAAAATAGCGCGGGCGTGCGCGCGCATCGACGCACGGCGCGTCGGCCGGCCGATTCCGTCGTGCGAGCGGAGCGGCAGGCCGGCAGGATCGGCGCGAGCATGCGCCCGAGGCGCAGGTATCGCGTCCGCCGATGGAGCGCGCCGCCGCGGCGTATCGCCCGGTTGTGCGCTGGCGCGACCGGACCATCGACAAGAACAGGGAGGGCCCGGCAATGAGGCTGGACGACGAAAGAGAAAGCATGAACGTCGAGGATCGCCGCGGCGCCGGCGGCTTCGGCGGCGGGCGCGGCGCGACGATCGGCATCGGCACGATCGTGGTCGCGCTGGCCGCGTCGTATTTCTTCGGGATCGACCCGCGCGTGGTGCTCGAAGGCGCGTCGGCGCTGCAGGGTCGCCAGCAGCAGGCGCAGCCGGCGCCGGCGCAGCGCCAGGGCGCGCCGGCGAACGATCCGGGCGCGGTGTTCACGCGCAAGGTGCTCGGCAATATCGAGCGCACGTGGACGGGCGTGTTCAATACGCAGCTGCATGCGCAGTACGAGCCGCCGAAGCTCGTGATGTTCACGAACTCGACGCCGACCGCCTGCGGCACGGGCCAGACGGCGATGGGGCCGTTCTACTGTCCGGCCGACCGCAAGGTCTATATCGATCTCGGTTTCTACGACGAATTGCGCAAGCGTTTCGGCGCGGGCGGCGATTTCGCGCAGGCCTACGTGATCGCGCACGAAGTCGGCCATCACGTGCAGAACCTGCTCGGCATTTCCGACAAGGTCGACGCCGCGCGGCGGCGGTCGAGCCAGGCGCGCTCGAACGCGCTGTCGGTGCGGATGGAACTGCAGGCCGACTGTTTCGCGGGCGTGTGGGCAAACAACGCGCAGCACGCGAACCAGCGGCTGATGGAACCGGGCGATTTCGAGCAGGGCTTGAAGGCGGCGGCCGCGATCGGCGACGATCGCCTGCAGCAGCAGGGGCAGGGCTACGTCGTACCGGAGAGCTTCACGCACGGCACCAGCGATCAGCGCGTGTACTGGCTGCGGCGCGGGATGGAGTCGGGCGAGCTGAGCGCCTGCGACACGTTCGCCGCGAACGCACGCTGAAACAGGGCGCGCGCCCCGTCTCGCGCGCCCGCATCGTCCCGGCTGGACCCGTCATCCCGGCCGAACCGGGACGATTTGCCGATTTGTGCTCACCGGCGCGTTTCGGCGCCGGTAGGCTGGCCCGAACCTCGCAAATCGATCCGTTCGCCCGCCAGCCGACTCCATCATGCCGACCCCCTCCGTTCCCGCCGACCAGGACGCCGCCGACTGGCAGCGCGCGCTGCGCGCCTGCGTGGCGGCGTTCGACGCGTTTGCGAGCCCGTCCGCGATCGTGTTCTACCGGCTCGACCAGAGCGGCGAACCGGCCGATTTCGAGCTGTTCGGGATGCCGGAATCGATGCACCGCACCTATGTTGCGCGCTACCGGATGCTCGATCCGCTGCACCCGTCGCGCTGCGCGGCAGGCGAATGCGCGGTCGTCACGCTCGCGTCCCAATTGCCTGACGAAAGACGCGACGCGTCCGCGTACTGGACCCGTTTCCTGCGGCGGCACGACGTGGCCGACGTCGTCGAAATCTGGCTGCGCGACGCGGGCCGCACGATCGGCGCGTTCTCGCTGCTGCGTTTCGGGACGGGGGACGCGGACGGCAACCGCACGGCGGGCCGGTTCGCGCCCGGCGAAATCGATGCACTCGCGCGGCTGCAGCCGGTGGCCGAAGCCGCATTGAGCCCGCTGCTGCGCGCGCGGCGCGGGATCCACCGGATCGGCTGCGAAGAGCGTTTGACCTATCGCGAGGAGCAGATCGCCCGCCTCGTGCGCGACGGCCGCTCGAACAAGGAGATCGCACGCGATCTCGCGCTCGGGCAACCGACGATCAAGACCCACCTGATGCGCATGTACCGCAAGCTCGGCGTGTCGAACCGCACCGAACTGGTCGGGGCGTTGTTCCTTTGATCCGACGGATCGTCGCGACGGTCGGCCGGACCGCCCGATGGAATTCGACCGCGACCTCGGCGCAAGCTGCTGCCGGTTCACCTCGGGAGGCGCCAGGGAAAACGAGCGGGCCGGGAATGCGGGGGCGCATGTCCGTCAGCGGCTGGCCGCGCCGTTCCCGTCGTCGCTCTGCCCGCCGGCCTGCGAGATCGTGAAGTACCATGCGCGATTGTCGTTTCGATAACAATCAAAGGGCCGGGAACATGGACGTCGCGATCATTGCCGTTTCGCTCGTGGTCATCGCGTTGAGCATTGCGCTGCCGATTTTCATCGTCAGAACCGTGCGAAGCGGGACGTACGATTCGCTGTACTTCCTGATCCCGCTGACGCTCGGCATTTACTGGCTGGATTACCAGGCATACGACTTCCTTGCGTCGATGGCGCACGGTTTCAGAAACTAGCCATTTAACGACCGGACTGACAGTCCGGTATCTGAGCAGCGGTTGTCCGTGCCGATATCGGGCCGGTTTCCGGCCGCGTCCCGCGGGGTTCGAACCCGCCACGATCCCTCACGCGCTGCCAATTTGCGCTCACCGGGCGTGATCCCTCGTCGATACAGTGGTCCGACGCCCGCGTGCCTGACCGGCACGCGGTCCAGCCACGACAATCCTCGAGACGCCCATGAGCAACACGAACTTCGTCGCCGTCAGCGACACCGTGCGCACCTTCGTTGCGCGCGATTTCGGCCTCTTTATCGACGGTGACATGCAGCCCGCGCACGCGGCTGCGCGGCTCGACGTGTACGACCCCGCCACGGGCGAGCGGCTTGCAACGGTCGCGGATGCCGACGCACACGACGTCGACCGTGCGGTCGCCAGCGCGAAGCACGCATTCGACACGCGCGTCTGGAGCGGGCTGCGCCCGGCCGACCGCGAACGCATCCTGCTGAAACTCGCCGACCTGATCGAAGGCGACGCCGAAACGCTCGCGCAGCTCGAAACGCTGAACCAGGGCAAGTCGATCCACGTGTCGCGCGCGATCGAAGTCGGCGCGAGCGTCGAATACGTGCGCTACATGGCCGGCTGGGCGACCAAGATCACCGGCCAGACGCTCGACGTGTCGATCCCGTTCCCGCCCGGCGCGCGCTATACGGCCTATACCCGCAAGGAGCCCGTCGGCGTGGTCGCGGCGATCGTGCCGTGGAATTTCCCGCTGATGATCGCGGTGTGGAAGCTGATTCCCGCGCTCGCGGCCGGCTGCACGATCGTGCTGAAGCCGTCGCCGGAAACGCCGCTCACCGCGCTGCGCCTCGCCGAGCTTGCCCGCGAAGCCGGCGTGCCGCCGGGCGTGTTCAACGTCGTCACGGGCGGCCGCGTCTGCGGCTCGGCGCTCGCGAGCCACCCGTCGATCGCGAAGATCTCGTTCACGGGCTCGACCGCGACCGGCAAGCTGGTCGGCGCGGCGGCCGTGCAGAACATGACGCGCTTTTCGCTCGAGCTGGGCGGCAAGAACCCGATCGTGATGCTCGACGACGTCGACGTCGCGCAGGCGCTCGACGGCGTCGCGGCCGGCGCGTTCTTCAACCAGGGGCAGGTGTGCGCGGCCGCGTCGCGCATCTATGTGCACCGCAGCAAGTTCGCGCAGCTCGCCGACGGCCTCGCGGGCGTCGCGCAGTCGATGAAGCTCGGCGCAGGCCTCGACACGACCGCGCAGATCAACCCGCTCGTGTCCGCACACCATCGCGACAAGGTCGTCCAGCACATCGAAGGCGCGCGCCGCGCGGGCCTCACGTTCCTCGCGGGCGGCACGCCGGCCGACGATCTGCCCGGCTACTACGTGAAGCCGGCCGTGATCGCCGATCCGCATCCGGACAGCGCGATCGTGCGCGACGAGGTGTTCGGCCCGGTGATCGTCGTCGTGCCGTTCGACGACGCGGCCGACGCGGTGCGCCTCGCGAACGCGTCGCCGTATGGCCTCGCCGCGAGCATCTGGAGCAACGACCTGAAGCGCGTGATGAACCTCGTGCCGCAGATCGAGGCCGGCACCGTGTGGGTGAACTGCCATATCCCGCTCGATCCGTCGATGCCGTTCGGCGGCTACAAGCAATCGGGCATTGGCCGCGAATTCGGCCAGTACGCGATCGAAGGCTTCACCGAAACCAAATCCGTCTGCATCGCGCACTGACGCGCGGCGCGACCTCGAACCCGAACCCGAACCACCCAGTTCAAACGATCCGACAGTGGAGACTGCAATGAGCTACAACGAAGCGAAATTCTGGCATCCGATGGTGCACCCGAACGAGATGAAGCAGCGCAAGCCGATCCGCATCGTGCGCGGCGACGGCTGCTACGTGTTCGACGAAGAGGGGCGCAAGCTCGTCGACGGCGTCGCGGGCCTGTGGAACGTGAACGTCGGGCACAACCGCCAGGAAGTGAAGGACGCGATCGTGCGCCAGCTCGACGAGCTCGAATACTTCCAGCTGTTCGACGGCATTTCGCATCCGCGCGCGGAAGAACTGTCGAAGAAGGTGATCGACATGCTCGAACCGGAAGGGATGCGCCGCGTGCTGTACAGCTCGGGCGGTTCCGACTCGATCGAGACCGCACTGAAGATCGCGCGCCAGTACTGGAAGGTGCGCGGCCAGGCCGACCGCACGAAGTTCATCTCGCTGAAGCAGGGCTACCACGGCACGCACTTCGGAGGCGCGTCGGTCAACGGCAACACGGTGTTCCGCCGCAACTACGAACCGAACCTGCCGGGCTGCTTCCACGTCGAGACGCCGTGGCTGTACCGCAACCCGTTTACGCAGGATCCCGAAGAGCTCGGCCGGATCTGCGCGGAAATGCTCGAGCGCGAGATCCAGTTCCAAAGCCCCGACACGGTCGCCGCATTCATCGCGGAACCGATCCAGGGCGCGGGCGGCGTGATCGTGCCGCCGGCCAACTACTGGCCGCTCGTGCGCGAGGTGTGCGATCGCTACGGCGTGCTGCTGATCGCCGACGAAGTCGTGACGGGTTTCGGCCGCAGCGGCAGCATGTTCGGCAGCCGCGGCTGGGGCGTGCGCCCGGACATCATGTGTCTCGCGAAGGGCATCTCGTCGGGCTACGTACCGCTCGGCGCGACGGTCGTGAACGCGCGGATCGAGGATGCGTTCGCCGCGAACGCCGATTTCGGCGGTGCGATCATGCACGGCTACACGTACGCGGGCCACCCGGTTGCATGCGCGGCCGCGATCGCGAGCCTCGACATCGTCGTGAAGGAAGACCTGCCCGCGAATGCCGCGAAGCAGGGCGCGTATCTGCTCGAAGCGCTCAAGCCGTTCGCGGAACGCTTCGCGGCGGTCGGCGAAGTGCGCGGCAAGGGGCTGATGCTCGCGCTCGACCTCGTCGCGAACAAGGCTACGCGCGAGCCGATCGACCCGCTGTCCGGCTATGCGAACGCGGTCGCGGAAGTCGCGCGCGAGAACGGCGTGCTGGTGCGCCCGGTCGGCACGAAGATCATCCTGTCGCCGCCGCTCGTGATCCAGCGCGAGCAACTCGACCGGATCGTCGACGCGCTCGCGGCAGGCTTCGAGGCCGTGCCGTTCGCGTAACGGCGGCGCGGTGCAGTCGCATGACGGCAGGCCGGTGGCGGAAGGCGGGAGCGCCGCCGCGGGTTTGCCGATTTGCGCTATGACCGGATTATTTTGCCTGCGTATTTTTTCGACATCGGATCACGATGTGATCGACAGGGGTCCGGGGAACGAAGCGCTGAAGCGCCACCCCGGGCCGACCGCAAGGCAAACGTGGCCCCAGCCGCCGACGAAGCGCGGGTTCAGGCCAGTCACGGAAGGAGACAAAGATGTCGGGATGGTCAGGAGTTACCGGCGCCGCGGGCGACACGTCCGCCGGATCGCCGGCCGAAGCGGGCGGCGGCACGGCGCTGAAGGCGGGTGCGGTCGGCTTTCCGACCGCGCTGGCGAGCGCCGTCGGCCTCATCATGGCAAGCCCGGTGATCCTCACCGCGACGTCGGGCTTCGGGATGGGCGGCTGGGCGTTCGCGGTCGCGATGATCATCGCGTTCGTGATGATGCAGGCGCAGGCCACCACGTTCTCCGAAGCCGCCGCGATGCTGCCGACGGCCGGCTCGGTCTACGATTACCTGTCGTGCGGGCTGGGCCGTTTCTGGGCGATCACCGGCACGATCTCCGCGTATTTCCTCGTGCACGTGTTCGCCGGCACGGCGGAGACGATCCTGAGCGGCATCATGGCGCTCGTCAACTTCGAATCGCTGAACGCCGCGTTCGAGAAGCACAACAGCTCGTGGCTCGTCGGCGTCGGCCTCGTGGTCACGTTCGCGATCACCAACATCATCGGCATCAAGGTGTTCAGCAAGCTGGAGATCGTGCTGACGGCCGGCATGTGGCTGTCGCTGATGATCTTCGGGATCCTCGGGCTCGCGGCCGCGCCGGCCGTGCATCTCGACGGCTGGTTCGGCGGCTCGGAAGTCGGCACGTCGGTGCCGGCCGTGCTGTCGCTCGTCGGGATGGCGATGTTCATGTTCGTCGGCTGCGAGTTCGTCACGCCGCTCGCGCCGGAGATGAAGTCGCCGGGCCGCACGATTCCGCGGGCGATGGCGCTCGGCCTCGTCGGCGTCGCGATCTGCATGTTCCTGTACGGCGCGGCGATCCGCCGCCAGGTCGCGAACGTGCCGGTGAGCCCCGACGGCCTCACGCACCTGCTCGACACGCCGGGCGCGATTCCCGCGTTCGCGCTGCAGGTGCTTGGGCCCTTCGGGCGCATCTGGTTCGGCATCGCGTTCCTGTGCGCGGGCGCCGCGACGATCAACACGCTGATGGCTGGGCTGCCGCGCATCCTGTACGGGATGGCGATCGACGGCGCGCTGCCGCGCTGCTTCGCGTACCTGCATCCGCGCTTCAAGACGCCGGTGGTCGGGATCGTCGCGGCGGCGATCGTGCCGATCTTCCACGCGTGGCTGATCAACGGCAATCTCGACAGCATCCTGCACCTCGTGCTCGCCGCGACCTGCGCGTGGGGCACCGCGTACCTGCTCGTCACCGCGTCGGTCGTGATGCTGCGCATCCGCCGCCCGGATTTGCCGCGTCCGTACCGTTCGCCGCTGTTCCCGCTGCCGCAGATCGTGTCGAGCGTGGGCATCGTGCTCGCGATCTGGTACATCACGCCGCCCGGCATGAACGCGCGCGACATCTACGTGCCGTTCGGCGCGATGCTCGGGCTCACCGCGCTGTACGCGCTGTTCTGGACGCTCGTCGTGCAGCGCCGGCATCCGTTCAAGCCGGTGCCGGTCGAGGAAGTGCTGCGCAACGAGCACGTCGCGTCGTGAAGGCCGCGCTTGCCCGGTGGCGCGCGGCGCCCGATGCGCCGCCGCCCGGCCATCGGCCCGGCGCGATCGCCGCGCGCGTGCTGGCCGACCTGCAGGCCGCGCGCGATGCCGGCGGTGTCGGCGCCACCGCGCGGCTGCCGAACGGCGTGCGCGTGAGCGTCGACGAGCGCGTCGAGCGCCAGTTCCTGATGCATACGGTCAGCGTGCGGGTGGCGGCGACCGCGAACGGCCCGGCCGCGCAGGGCAGCGCCCGCGTGCGGCAGACCGGCTGGCTGCGCCGCACGGGGATCGATGCGGTACGCGCCTCGGGATGCGACCCCGTATTCAATGACACCATGGCCGCGCTGATCGCCGAACCGTCGCTGGTCGACGCGCTGCGGCCGCTGCACCTGACCGACTGCACGATCGACACGCGCGACGGCCGCTGGACGCTTGCGATCGTGCCGTTCGGTGGCAGCGAGGTCGTGAACCGGATGCCGTCGTTTCGCCGCTATGTCCGGCTGACCGGCGAGCAGGCCGCTGCGCTGTCGGCGGCCTTTCTTGCATTCGAAACCGCACTGCGCAGGATTTTGCGAGGGTAAGCTGTGGCGTTGCGTGCCGTGTGAACCCGGCGGCCGCATCCAGGAATCAGGGTTTTACCGGAGATGCCGATGCTGTTCCAGTCACGCTCACACGAAGACGTGCACGATCACGGGCTCGCGATCGCGGGCTGGCATCAGGTCTACCGCCAGATGACGCCGGGCCGCTTCAAGGGCACCGTCACGCAGGTGCTGTACGACGATTTTCACTTCTTCCGCGAAACGACCAACCGGCGCGTCGCGCAAACCGGGCTCGCGCCGGCCGGGCGCACGTCGCTCGCGGTGCCGCTGTCCGTTCCGCTCGCGGGCACGTTCCAGGGGCAGCCGATCGACGGCTATGCGCTGCTCGCGCTGCGCGCCGGCGAGGATTTCGAATTCCACACGCCGGAAGGGATGGGGCTCGTCGGGATCAGCGCGGCGTCCGACATGGTCGACGAGCTGTGCGAGGCCGAATTCGGCGCGTCCGGCGCGCGCAAGCTGCGGCACGTGACGCGGCTGTCCGACGAACAGGGCGTCGCGCTCGGCGTGCGGCTGTCGGCGCTGATCGACGACGCGCAGCGCAACCCGGGCCACCTCGAATACGCGGCGACCCGCAAGATGTTCCGCGACGCAATGCTCGGCATGTTCCTCGACGCGCTCGAACAGGGCATCGGCGTCGAGCGCCGCGACATCACGCACGCTACCTACAGCGATATCGTGAGCCGTTGCGAGAAGCATCTGCGCGACCGGCCCGAGGAGCCCGTCACCGTGCTCGAACTGTGCCGCGCGCTGCGTTGCAGCCGCCGCACGCTGCAAACGAGTTTTCAACGCGTGGCCGACGTCACCCCCGTGGGCTACCTGCGCACGATCCGGCTGAACGCGGTGCGCCGGATGCTGCGCACGACGTCGGTGCAGCAGCTCGGCGTCGGCGAGGCCGCCGCGAGCTGGGGGTTCACGCATCTCGGCTATTTCGCACGCGAGTATCGCGACCTGTTCGGCGAACTGCCTTCCCAGACGACACGTCCCGAATGACGCGCACCACCCGCGACGGCGCCGTCGGGCATCGTCGCGGGCAGCGCAACCCACTGTTTGCCGATTTGCGATAGAGGTCCTGAATTTTCGCTGGATAGAGTCCCGTCACCCATATCGACAACACCATCGGTTTGCACTGCGAATCGATGACAACAGAGGGCGGGACATGAAGATCGGACGACGACTGGCCGCAGCCGCGGCGACGCTGGGTTGCATGCACGCACACGCGCAGACCTCGGGGAGCGTGACGCTGTACGGCACCGTGGACACCGGCATCATCTACTCGACGAACCAGCAGTTCACACGCGCCGACGGCAGCACGGGCGGCGGCCATGCGTGGCAGATGGGCGGCGGCAACCTCGTGCCGTCGCGCTTCGGCTTCCAGGGTGCGGAGCCGCTCGGCGGCGGGCTCGATGCGGTGTTCACGCTCGAGCAGCAGTTCCTGTCTGCGAGCGGGCAGGCGCTGCAGGGCGGCACCGCATTCAGCCGGCAGGCGTGGGTCGGGCTGCGTCGGGACGGGATCGGCACGCTCGGCCTCGGCCGCCAATACGACTCGTACACCGACATGCTCGGCGCATACGTATCGAGCAACAACTGGGCGACGCCGTACGGCTCGCATCTCGGCGACGTCGACAACCTGAACGCCGCATTCAACTTCAACAACGCGGTGAAGTTCACCAGCGCCGATTTCAACGGCCTCACGTTCGGCGGCACCTTCAGCTTCGGCGGGCAGGCCGGCGACTTTTCCGCGAAGCGCGGCTATGCGGTGGCCGCGACGTACACGCGCGCGCCGGTGGCGTTCTCGGTCGGCTACCTCGACCTGCACCAGCCGCTCGACGCGGCGCTCGGCGGCGCGAGCGGCTATATCGGCGACTTCGCGTGCAGCAATCCGGGTGCGATGTACTGCCTGCTGCAGGACGCCGGCTCGATGCGCGCGTTCGGCGCGGGCGGTTCGGTCACGCTCGGCGCGGCGACGGTCGCGCTGACCTACACGCATACGCGCCTCGGCGACAGCCGCTATTTCTCGACCACCGCGCAACCGCGCACGCAGGCGTTCACGTTCGACATCGGCGAGCTGAACGTCACGTACATGTTCACGCCCGCGCTGCAGGGCGGCGTCGCGTACATCTTCAACGCCGCGCATACCGACGGACGCGGCACGACGCGGTTCCACCAGGTCAACGTCGGCACGAACTACAGCCTGTCGAAGCGCACGGCGCTGTATGCGGTCGCGATCGGCCAGATCGCGAGCGGCACGGGGCTCGGCACCGGCGCGGACGGCAACGCGGTGAACTACGCGCAAATTCCGGTGCTCGCGAACAGCAACTCGAGCCGTCAGCTGGCGGTGATGGCCGGGATCCGCGTGAACTTCTGACCGGGCCGGGGGCAGCCGTGGCCAGGCGGGGCGGGGCAGTCGGGCAGTTTGGCTGTCTCTCCCGCCGCGTGCCATAAATTCTTAACGATCGGCGTGAACAATGGCGTACGCTTCAGGCAGCCAGCCGCATCACCTGCGTTGCACACGTGTGCAACGCCTGGCCGTCCCGCCACCACGTCGAACGAGAGAGACCTCATGACCCTGCTGACCCGCCTGCGCGCGCTGTCCGCCGCCTTTGCGCTGTCCTTCGCCGCCATGCACGCCGTTGCCGCGGATCTCGTCATCGCAGGCCGCGACGACATCTACGGCAAGGGGCTGGCCGACGCCGTCGCCGGCTTCAACAAACTGCACCCGGGCACCGAGATCGAGCTGCTCAAGCTACCGAACGCGAACCTGTACCAGAAGCTCAAGCTGTCGATGCGCGAAGGCACCGGGGCATACGACCTCGTGATGATGGACGACACGTGGGCGCCCGAATTCATCGGCAACGGCTGGCTGAAGCCGCTGCCGGCGTCGCTCGCGGACGCCGACCTCGTGCCGTCCGCCGTCGCGCTCGGCCGCAACGCCACCGGTGCGCTGTACGCGCTGCCGATCGTCGGCAACGTCGAGATGTTCGCGTACCGCAAGGACCTGCTTGCGAAGTACAAGCTGCAGCCGCCGCGCAACTGGGACGACGTGCTGAAGATCGCGCAGACCGTCGGCGGCGCGGACAAGAGCGTGTCGGGCGTCGTGTTTCGCGGCACGAAGGGCAACCCGGTCGTGACGGGCTTCCTGCCGATCCTGTGGGCGTATGGCGGCGACGTGTTCGACCATGCCGGCAACGTGACGATCGATTCGCGCGAAGCGCAGGCCGCGCTGAAGACGTTCCTTGCGCTGAAGGCGTTCGCGCCGAAGGACGTCGACGTGTACGGCGCGGCGGAAGTGCGCGATGCGCTGCAGCGCGGCACGGCCGCGCAGTCGATCGAGGTGTGGCCGGCATGGGTGCCGGCGCTCGACGATCCGAAGCAGTCGCGCGTGGTCGGGCAGATTGCGCTGCAGCCGCCGCCCGGGCAGACCGCCGGCCCGGCGCCGATGCTCGGCATCTGGCAGATGGGCATTCCGAAGGATGCGCCGCACGCGAAGCTCGCGCAGGACTTCCTCGCTTACCTGACCGCACGCGATACGCAGACGCGCCTCGCCGGCATCGGCATTCCGCCGACCCGCCGCAGCGTGTTCAACGATCCGGCGCTGGTGCGCCAGTACCGCTGGTATCCCGATCAGCTGAAGGCGCTCGAAGCCGGCCGGGCGCGCCCGCGTGTGAAGGATTGGCAGCAGGTCGAGAGCATTCTCGGCGACCAGCTGCAGCTTGCGCTGACCGGGCAGGCCGCCCCCGACGCCGCGCTGCGCCAGGCGCAGCAGAAGATCGCACAGGCGATGGCCGCGGCCGGCAAGTGACCGCGCGCGTCAACCCGTCGATCGGAGATCGCGCATGAAAGCCTTCGGCCGCAGCCTGCCGTTCGTCGCGCTGCTCGGGCCCGCGCTGCTGGTGCTCGTCGCGCTCGCGCTGTATCCGGTCGCGCAGGTGCTGATCGATTCGTTCTGCCAGGTCGACTACTCGGCCGGCCGCCGCGCGTTCACGGGGCTCGCGAACTATCGCGCGGTACTCGGCGACGACGCGTTCACGGCCGGCTTCGGCAATACGCTGCGGTTCACGATCGTCGCGTCGCTCGCCGAAGTCGCGCTGGGCTTCGGCCTCGCGCTGCTGTTCGTGCGCGCGTTTCCGGGGCGGCGCATCGCGCTGCCGCTCGCGATCCTGCCGATGATGCTGTCGACACTCGTGTGCTCGGCGATCTGGCGCAACTGGCTGAACTTCGACGGTTTCCTGAACACGCTGCTCGCCGTGTTCGGCATCGAAGGCGTGCGCTGGCTGTCCGATCCGCATCTCGCGCTGTGGTCGCTCGCGCTCGTCGACATCTGGCAGTGGACGCCGATGGCGTTCCTGATCGTGCTGGCCGGGCTGCAGTCGATTCCGCAGGAGCTGTACGAAGCCGCGCGCACCGACGGCGCGAGCGAGTGGCAGTGCCTGCGCGACATCACGCTGCCGCTCGCGGCGCCGCAGATCGGCCTCGCGCTGCTGCTGCGTTCGATCGATACGTTCAAGCTGTTCGACAAGGTCTATGCGCTGACGGGCGGTGGCCCCGGCAACGCGACGCAGACGCTGTCGACCTATATCTACGACACGGGCTTCCGCTTCTTCAACGTCGGGCCGGCGAGCGCCGCGTCGGTGCTGATGCTCGCGGCGTCCGCGGTGCTGGTCTCGGGGTACGTATGGCAGACGGTTCGCAAGCGGCGCGCGTGACGGCGCATCCCGCAGGCATCACGGGCGCGCGAATGGGCGCCGCATTCGGTCGCGCGATGCCGTGGGCATTGCGCATCGCCGCGCTCGCGCTGTTGTTGCTGCCATGCCTGTGGATGGCCGGCGCGGCCTTCATGCCGACGCTCGAACGCCTCGATCATCCGTTGCGGATCTGGCCGGCCGCGCCGACGCTCGAGCATTTCGCGTCGGTGTGGTCCAACGGCATCGGCGCGCCGCTGTTCAATTCGCTGCTGGTTGGTTTCGGCACGACGTTGCTCGCGCTGGCGCTCGCGTTTCCGGCCGCGTACGCGCTCGTGCGGCTGCGGTTTCCGGCGCGGCTCGACTTGCTGTTCCTCGTGCTCGTGCTGGCGTTGAAGCTGATGCCGCCGATCACGATCGCGGTGCCGCTGTTCGCGCTCGCGAAGCGGCTGCATCTGCTCGATTCGACGCTTGGCCTGATGCTCGCTTATCAGATCTATGCGCTCCCGATGGCGATCTGGATGCTGCTCGCGTTCGTACGCGACGTGCCGATCGAGTATGAGGAGGCGGCTTGCATCGACGGTGCGGGGCTCGCGCGACGGCTCGTGCAGATCGTGCTGCCGCTGTGCGCGCCGGGGCTGATCGCGACGGCGATCTTCGTGTTCATCGCCGCGTGGAACGAGTTCCTGATCGCGCTGCTGTTCGTGTCGACGCCGAGCCGTTTCACGTTGCCGCTCGCGATTGCCGGCTACGTGACGGAGAACGGCATCGACTGGGGCGACCTGATGAGCGCGGGGCTGATGGCGTCGCTGCCCACGCTGGCCGTGGCCGGCTATGTGCAGCGCTACCTGTTGCGCGGGTTCGCGGGCGGGCTGAAGTGACGCGCGGCCGTGCCGCGCCCGATTTCACGCCGTCACGCGCAGCTGTCCCGCACCACCTGCGCGACCGGCACGACGCGCGTGCGCGACGGGCCGTCGAACGTCTGAATGCGATCGGCGAGCAGGTCGATCGCCGCGTGCGCGAGGCCGCGCGTGTCCTGCCGCAGCGTCGTCAGCCGGTAGGCGTCGTATTCGGCGGCGGGAATGTCGTCGAAGCCGATCACGCGCAGGTCGTCCGGTACGCGCAACCCGAATTCGCGGCGTGCGACGTCGATCACGCCGAGCGCGAGCAGGTCGGACGAGCAGAACACGCCGTCGGGCCGTTCGCCGCCTGCGAACAGTTGCCGCGCCGCGTCGATCCCGCTGGCATGGGTATCGGACGGCGTGTCGAGCACGTGCGCGAGCGTCGCGTCGAACGCATCGCCTTGCCCGATCGCGTGCTCGAACGCCGCGGCGCGCGACTGCGCGCTGTAGCTGGCGCCGCGCGGCCCGACGAACGCGAGCCGGCGCGCGCCGGCCCGCACGAGCCGCTGCGCCGCATGGGCAGCGCCCGCCGCGTTGTCGCTGACGACGACATCCGCGCCCGGCAGGTTCGCCTCGCGGTTGATCATCACGACCGGAATCCGGTGTTCGAGATACTGCTGCGCGACCGACAGCGGCGGCGACGCGGACGTCATCACGAGGCCCGCGATCCGGTAGCTGAGCAGTTGTTCGAGCGATTGCCGGACCTGGCGCGGATCTTCCGCATTGGTCACGAGTGGCGTGAGCGCGCGTTGCCCGAGCGCGGCCATCAGGTCCGACAGCAACCGCGCGCGGAACGGATTCTCGAACCCGGCCGTGACGACGCCGATCATGCTGCTGCGCTGCGTGATCATGTCGCGCGCGATCAGGTTGACCTGGTAGCCGAGCGCACGCGCGGCGACCATCACGCGTTCACGCGTCTGCGGTGCGATGCTCGCCGTCGGCGAAAAGGCGCGCGATACCGCGGAGCGCGAGACACCCGCGCGCGCCGCGACGTCCGATGCCGTCACCCACGGTTTTCTTTCCTTGTCATTCATCGATTCATGATCCCTTCGAGCCACGAAACGTGCATGCCGCTCGCCGACTGGATGTCGGCGCTCGACGATGCACGGCTGCTGCATACGCTGACCCTACCGGGCAGCCATGACACTTGTGCGTATACGGTCGACGACGGGCTCGTGCGTACGCAGCGCGCGCCGCTCGACGCGCAGCTCGCGCACGGCGTGCGGCTGCTCGACATCCGCTGCCGGCACGTGCGCGATGCATTCGACATCCATCACGGCGGCATCGCGCTCGGCATGACGTTCGACGACGTGCTGGCAACCTGTACGCGCTTTCTCGATGCGCATCCGCGCGAATGCATCGTGATGTCGGTGAAGGACGAGTGGCCGGCGCAGGCGTGTACGCGCAGTTTCGATGCGACGTTCGACGCGCATCGTGCGCGGCATCCGCGGTTGCGCTGGCATGCGGGCGGCACGCTGCCCGCGCTCGGCGACGTGCGCGGCGCGATCGTGCTGCTGCGGCGCTTTCGCAGCGGCCGGCCGCTCGGCATCGACCTGACCGCGTGGCCCGACAACGCGACGTTTTCGATCGACCACCCCGACGGCGCGTTCGTGATCCAGGACGAATATCGTGTGCCGGTGGCTGCGTCGATCGCGTGGAAGTGGCGCGCGATCGATACGCTGCTGACGCACCTGCCGTTGCCGGACAGCGGCAGGTGGGCGATCAGTTTTTGCAGCGGGACGGGGATGGGCGCGAATCCGTCGGTGGTTGCGCATGGCGACGGCAAGGTGCAGGGCATTCACGCGCGGCTGACTGAACGACTGCGCGAGCAGCGCGGCCCGCATGGCGCGATGCTGCTCGATTTCTGCGACGACGACGACTGGGCACTGGTGCGTGCGCTGATCGCGTGCAACGACCCGGTGCCGGAACCGGGCGTCTGGCGCAAGGCGTTTCGCTGTTAGTCAGCGCAGGTTCGCGTTGAAGAATGCGAGTGCTTTTGCGTCGAGCGTCCTGTGGAAGGCGACGCGATCGAACGGCTTCGCATCGACGCAGACCCGCGACGCAATGCGTGTCAATGCGTCGGAACACGGCGCGATGAACGCGAAATGCGCGCTGTTCGGGACGGTGTGGAATTCAGGCCGCTGCGGCAACAGGCCGGCCAGCGCGGGGACGGATGCCGGCTCGACGCCGTCGCCGCCGAACTCGGATGCCCAGAGCTGGATCGGCGCATGGACGTCTTTCAGCGTGGCGGCGGTCGGGAATTCATCGAACGGATCGGCGAGCACGTAGGCCTTGATGCGCGGATCGTGCGTCAGCGGCGTCTTCGGCACATCGCCGTCGCGGATCTGCTTGCAGATTGGCCAGGTCGGGTCCGGGCAGGCCACCGACGCGTGCACGAAATCCGGATTGGCGCCGGCCAGCACGAGGCCGGTAAAGCCGCCGCGCGAGAAACCGAAGAAGCCGATGCGTGCCGGATCGATTCGGGCGGCATCCGGCGCGTTGCCGAGCATGTAGTCGACCAGGCGCTTGATGTCGGCCGGGCGTTCGACGAATTCCTGCAGGTCGGCGGCGCGGCTCATGTCGGAGAACGTGTCGCCGGGATGGTTGATCGCCGCGACGACATAGCCTGCGTCGGCGAGCGCTTCGGCGAGGTCGTGATGGCCGAGGAGCGAGCCGCCGTGGCCGTGGGAGATCACGACGAGCGGCAGCTTGTCGCCGACGGTCGGGCAGTCGCGTGACCCGTTCAGCACGAACGGGCCGATCGAGAGGGGTTGTGGCGCCGCAGCACAGGGCGTCCACACGCCCACGCGCATCTCCGGGCCGGCCGCGTCGGCCGGGATGGTGACGAACTTGACGCCGGCCGCATGCGCGATCGTTGCGGACAGGCAGAGCAGGACAGCCGACAGCCAGGTTTTCATGTCGATCCCCGGGGCAAGGGCACGGCGGACTGCCGTCGCAATTCGCCGTATCGTGACGAAAATCGGTGGCTGTGTACAGTGTTGCTGAGCGACTAGCAGATCCGTTCGCAACGCTTCGAAACGAATCGCCACGCATGCTGGCGTGCTTGCGTCGGGGCGGCGAACGGTTGTGGTGGCAGGGGGGCGAAGCTCTGAAGGGAGGTCTTGCCCCGGCTGGATGAATCCGCCGGGATCGTCCGCGTGTCGCGTCATGACTAGAATCACCACGCTTTCGGGGGGATTTTGAATGACGCAATGCAAGAATTTCTATCGGGCATTCCGTGACAACATGGATGCACTCGGTTTGCCTGCGCCGGCAAGCCTGTTCGCTGTGCAGCAAACGGCAGTTGGCACGCTCGCGACCATTCTTGGCGCACTCAAGACGCTGGGTCCGACTGCCACGGTCGGCGAGCTGATCGGCGCAACCACCGGGCTGGAACTGCTGGCAGCCGTGTCCGCGCTCGGGGCGAGTTTTTACGTCGGTGCGGTCATCGGTAGTCTGATCGTTGCGGCAGATGCATCGCTGGTGTGTGATAAGCACGGCATGGCTGCTGTCGATGGCATTCGCATCTGGGCGGGCCGTCGCGGCCTTGCGGTTCCGCAAGATGTCTATCGCATGATCGAACGGTATCCGGAGGTGCTTCGACCCATGCCAAACAGTGTGACGTACGTGATCCGCGCACGTGCGATCGGGAGGGGGGCAGCGTGAGCAGATTGCGAGACAGAACCGGTCTGATCGCCGCGGCTGTTGTCGTTGCGGCTATGGCGTGGGCATTGCTGCACTACTCAGGAGACTGGTTTTTCCCCGTTGCGACGCTTGTCGCACTGGTCGCATTGCTCGCAGACAATCAACGGTTGAAGAAGCGCCTGCGTGACTTGGGGGAAGACCCACGCTCGCGAGAGTGACGTTTCTCTCACGCCAGCCATTGCCGGATTCCACGGCTATGCCGCGATAACGCATCAGCGCGTCGCGATCGCTACTGCCGCGCCGGCCATCGCTGCCGCGCTCGTACGATTCGCAATCCGTTTCGCGCGTGCCGACGTCAGGAACGCACGGGCACGCGACGCAAGCAGCGACCAGAAGCAGTCGCACAGGATCAACACCGCAAGCATCGTGCCGACCAGTTCCGCCCACGCCACGATACCGACGTGCGTGAGGTCGACGATGGTCGGCAGCAGCGCGAGATAGAACACCATGATCTTCGGATTGCCGAGCGTAACCAGCATGCCCGCGACGAACATGCGCCACGGCGACTGGCCGCGCGGCAGGTTGTCCGCGCCCGTATCGGTCGGCGCGGCCCACATCTTCCACGCAAGGAACAGCAGATAGGCGACGCCGAGCAGCTTCAGCACGATCAGGCCCGCCGCGAACGTGCGCGCGAACGCGGACAACCCCGCGACCGCCAGCGTGAGCCACATCGCTTCGCCGAGCCACATCGCCGCGAGGAACGGCAGGACGTCGCGCACGCCGTTCGTCAGCACGCGTGCGACGAGCGCGGCGACGCTCGGGCCTGGCGTGCCGGCGGTGACGAGCAGGGCGAAGGCGAAGACGGCGAGTGCGGACAACGTCATGGCGAGCCTCGGGGACGGGACGTCCGAAACGTATGAAGTCTGGATTATAGTGACGGCCGTTCCAGACTGCCTGCCTGAATTGCCGTCATGACTGCATCGATCCTGATTCGCCCTGCCACGCAGGAAGACGCGGCCGCGATGGCCGCTGTGGAAGTTGCCGCCGCGCAGCGGTTTCGCGCGATCGGCATGACCGACATCGCCGACGGCGAGCCGACCGATGCGGCTGCGGTGCTCGTGCGCATCGACGATGGCCGCGCGTATGTCGCGGTCGATCCGCAGGGCACGTGCGTCGGGTTCGCGTTCTACCGGCTGCTCGATGCCCAGCGGTTGTATCTGGAGGAGCTGGATGTCGCGCCGTCGCATGCCGGACAGCGGATCGGCGCGCGCCTGATCGAGCAGGTGATGGCGCGCGCGGCGCAGGAGCACGTCGGGCAGGTCGTGCTGTCGACGTTCCGAGACGCGCCGTGGAATGCGCCGTACTACGCGCGCCTTGGTTTCAGCATCGTCGACGACGCGTCGCTCGACGACACACTGCGCGCGATCCGCGCGCACCACGTCGCACTCGGCCTCGACGAAACGCAGCGCGTGTTCATGCGCGCGGACGTGCGCGCCTGAACACGTGCTGCCCGGTCGTCAGGCCGCGTCGCTCAGCGCCGGATAGTCGGTGTAACCCGTTTCGCCTTCCGCATAGAACGTCTCCGGCACCGGCTGGTTGAGCGGTGCGCCGATTTCGAGGCGGCGCGGCAGGTCCGGGTTCGCGATGAACAGCTTGCCCCACGCGATCGCGTCGGCGCTGCCGTTCTCGAGCGCGGCCTGCGCGGTGTCGAGCGTGAACTGTTCGTTCGCGATCAGCGGGCCGCCGAACGCTTCTTTCAGGCGCGGGCTCAACTGGTCGCCCGAATACGATTCGCGCGTGAAGATGAACGCGATCTTGCGGCGGCCGAGTTCGCGTGCGACATAGCCGAACGTCGCTGCCGGATCGGAATCGCCCATCGTGTGTGCGTCGCCGCGCGGCGCGAGATGCACGCCGACACGGCCGGCGCCCCACACGTCGATCGCTGCGTCGACGACTTCGAGCAGCAGGCGTGCGCGGTTCTCGATCGGGCCGCCGTACGCATCGGTGCGGCGGTTGGTGCTGTCCTGCAGGAACTGGTCGAGCAGGTAGCCGTTCGCGCCGTGAATTTCGACGCCGTCGAAGCCCGCTGCCTTCGCGTTTTCCGCACCCTTGCGGTAGGCGGCGACGATGCCCGGAATTTCGTCGAGTTCGAGTGCACGCGGCGTCACGTACGGGCGCTGCGGACGCACGAGGCTCACATGGCCGCCCGGGGCGATCGCGCTCGGCGCGACCGGCAGGTCGCCGTTCAGGAAGACGGGATCGGAGACCCGGCCGACGTGCCAGAGCTGCAGCACGATGCGGCCGCCGGCTGCATGCACGGCCTGCGTTACTTGCTTCCAGCCTTCGACCTGCTCGTCGGACCAGATGCCCGGCGTGTCGGCATAGCCGACGCCTTGCGGGGTGACCGACGTCGCTTCGGTAATGATCAGGCCGGCCGATGCACGCTCGGTGTAGTAGCGCGCCATCAGCGCGTTCGGCACGCGCGCCGTGCCCGCACGGGAGCGGGTGAGCGGCGCCATCACGATGCGGTTCGGCAGGGTCAGGTCGCCGAGGGTAACGGGATCGAACAGCGTGGGCATGGCAGATAACCTCTTCACGAAAGGTGGGGAAGCCGTCGCGTCATGTGCGATGGCGCCCCGCATGGCCGGTTCGGCCGTTGGCTAGAGTTCGCGGCGCAGGGCGTCGTGAAATGCGTCGATGACGGCCTCGTTGCGCTGAAAAAACGCCCATTGGCCGATCCGCGTCGACGTCACGAGCCCCGCGCGCTGCAACGTGGCGAGGTGCGCGGAGACGGTCGACTGCGACAACCCGCAGCGCGCGTCGATCTGGCCCGCGCAGACGCCGTGTTCGTACGGCAGCGTCTGTTGCGGGAAGTGCTCGCCGGGCGTTTTCAGCCAGACGAGGATTTCCCGGCGCACGGGGTTCGAGAGCGCTTTCAGGATTGCATCGATGTCGAGTTCGGTCGGCATGGAAGAGCTTGGCGTTTCGGTCGGGCAAACAGGTATCGTCGATGGGCGAATCTTATATCGTAATTTGACGATATGCGCGAAGGCACTGTTGGCTATGGGGTTGATAGGGTGTCGATAGGGACGACGGGCCGCACTTTCGCGCTTGAGCGATGCGTGGGTGCGCGAAGGGCCGTTGACGGGTGGATGCCCGGCCAGCGGGCGCCGCGGGCGCGCGTCACCGCGTGAATCGGCAAGTCGGCCGCGTCGGGTTTGCGCACTGGCGTGGCGTTGGACTTGCAACCAGGTTTCAAAGGGCTGCATCGGGATACGCGGGAGAACGCCCCGTATCCGGCCCGGATTGCGCACCGATCGATCGGCGGTTGTCGGTATTCCGGACGGTATCCGGATCGGCGCGAGGCGCGTGGTACGGCACGTGTCGGCTGCCGTGGAGCCATGAGGAAAATTGATCGAATCAAGCAAAAAACATCAATTTTCACCAGGAATTGTTCTACCCACAATGGCTCACTCGTCGGCAAGGCGAGTGCAAGCGATACCTGACGGGCAACGGCATTCATTCAATACCGTCGCCATTCGTATCGTCCGATTATATCGGAGTAGAAAGCAAATTGTCATCGGATTGCGATGCAGGAGAAAGAATTCACGGAGCCCGTATGCCGCGGCGCAGTGCTTTCGTCGGCACGGATTCGCGACTGCGTGAGCAGCGACGAATCGTACGGAGCGCGCCGATCGCCGACCGGCTTCTTTCAATTTGCCGTCAACGTTCACGCCGATCCATTACCTTCAAGGAAAACAGCAATGCGCTTCTGTCCTCTTCGCCCAAAGGTCGCGGGCGTTGCTCTGGTTGCAATTGCGGGGCTTCTTCCGTGCTGCTCGCTGCCGGCGATCGCGGCGGCTCCCGAACTCAATGTCTATAACTGGTCGGACTACATCGCCAGGGACACGATCCCGAACTTCGAAAAGGCGTCCGGCATTCACGTGCGGTACGACAACTACGACAGTGACGACACGCTTCAGGCAAAGCTCCTGGCCGGGAGTTCCGGCTATGACATCGTGGTGCCGTCGTCGTTGTACATGGCGAGGCAAATCCAGGCCGGCATGCTTCAGAAGCTCGACAAGTCGAAGATTCCGAACCTGAAGCATCTCGACCCGGTGCTGATGAAGATGATCGCGGATGTCGATCCGGGCGCGCAATACGGCGTGCCCTGGGCGTTCGGCACGGACGGCATCGGCTACAACGTCCAGGAAGTGAAGAAAGCGCTGGGGGACAACGCGCCGGTCGACAGCTGGGCACTGGTGTACGACGTGGAGAACGTGTCGAAGCTGAAGCAGTGCGGCGTCTCGTTCCTGGATCAGGCCGCCGATGCGTTCGCGACCGCGTTGCAGTACCTGCACAAGGACCCGAACAGTTCGAATCCCGCGGACTATCAGGCCGCGTTCGATTTGATGAAGAAGGTGCGTCCGTACATCACGCAGTTCAACTCGTCGGGCTACATCAACGATCTCGCCAACAACGATGTCTGCGTCGCAATTGGCTGGTCGGGCGACGTCGGCATTGCGCGGCGGCGCGCCGCAGACGCGAAACGATCCTACGAGATCCGCTTTTCGAACGTCAAGGAAGGCGGCCTGCTGTGGTTCGACATGATGGCGATTCCGAAGGACGCGCAGCATCCCGAGGCGGCCATGAAGTGGATCGACTATATCGAGGACCCGAAGGTCAATGCGGCGATTACCAACGAAGTGTTCTATCCGACCGCGAACCGTGCCGCTCGACCACTCGTCAACCCCGTCGTATCGCAGGATCCGAGCGTTTATCCCCCCGATGACGTGCTGCGGAAAATGACGCTGATGAAACCGCTGCCGATCGAGATCGTCCGTCTCGAGAACCGCCTCTGGGCACAGCTGAAGGCAGGGCGCTGATGGCGTCGAACAGCGCAGCGCCGGCAAGCGCCGCGTGCCGCGCGGACTGAAACCGCCGTCATGCCAGGTTGCCTGCACCGATAGCGAGCAGGCGCATTCCCCCGAACACCGTACTCCTTGTGAGCTGCCTCGTGCGCCTCGCACGGGAGCGTTCGTGCGTGCGCCTGCCGCCCGCCGGTGTGCGACAGCCCGGCCAAGGCGGCAATCGCTGCAATAGAAAAACATGGAGACTTCGTATGAGAAGAAAGCTGATTGGTTTGCTGGTGGCGGGCTGTCTGCCCGGTGTTGCCGTGGCCGACACCATGGCCGACCGGATCCGGGTATTGCAGGCGCAACTCGACGTACTGAAGAAGGAGATGGCCGGATTGCAGGCGCGTCCGTCGGACCGGCCGGCAATCGCCGCACCTGTACCGGTCGATCCGTCGTCGCCTGACTATGGCAGCGCGCAGGCGTCGCTCACCAACGACGACGTCACGGCCATGAAGCAACAGCTTGCCACTCAGCAACTCAAGGTGAACTCGCTCGAGGACGCAGCGAACACCGGCCCGATTGCCGGTCTCTCCGTGACGGGCTACATCGACCCGACTTATGTGTACAACCGCGCGCAGGGCGGTTCGTCGTTCCTGTTCGCGAATCACGAAAATACCGGCGGTTACTTCAACAGCACGTTCGGCGACCTGTACCTGGACATCAAGAAAACCTTCGGTGTCGGGCCGATGGCGCCGTCGGCCGAAATCACGCTGATGCCCAACCGGGGCAACGGCATCACGCTGATGCAGAACGAGCGTGGCCAGATCGGCAACAACATCCTGAATACGGCGGTCGTCACCGTTCCGCTCACGGGTACGACGACATTCGTTGCAGGCCTGATGTCCAGCTTCGGCGGCTACGAGGTCCAGCAGTCGAATCAGATGCTTACGCTGACTCACAACCTGCTGTACGACTTTTCCGACCCGGGCAGCTATGTCGGCCTCGGGGCGAACTATACGAAGGGCAAGTGGACGTGGAAGTTCCTGCTCGGTAACGAACAGTACCGGACCAATGGCGCCATTACGCAGACGGGAACCAACGCGCTGGGCGATCCGGTCACGATCAGCAACAAGGTGCCGACTTTCACGGCACGCGCGGACTATGCGTGGTCCAGTGCGCTCGATATCGGGGCGTCGTTCAACATCGGGCGGCAGACGTTGCCGAGCGCAGTCAATCCCGCGACCGGTGCAATGAGCTATGGCATCGGCGGTCAGGCGCCCAATGGCTTCGGCGCATTCTTCTTCTCGGAAGCCGACCTGACTTATCAGCTCGCAGACGTTCAGTACAACGCAGAAATCGACTACGGTCAGCAGCAGAACGCGGCGTTCAACGGCGGCCAGGCGCAATGGTATGGCATTTCGCTGCTCGCGCACCGGAAGTTCAGCTTGCCGGGCGTCGGCAGGATGGGCGTGACGCTCCGCTACGACTTCCTCGCCGACAGCAAGAACGGCGGCGGTGGCGGCGGCATCGCGCTGAATGGTCAGGGGCGCGACCCGTACAACGGCTTCGGCATCGGCGCGGACTGCTTCGCCAATTCGCAGGCAAGTGGTGGCACGGGTCTTCAGTGCAAGGGTTCGAACCGTCAGGACGTCGCGCTCGACCTGCTGTTTTTCCCGACCGCCCAGATCACGGTGAAGGTCGAGTACCGGCACGACTGGGCCAACAACAAGGTGTTCCTGAGAAACGACGGCTCGTACGGCAAAAGCAACGACTTGCTTGCGACGCAGTTCATCTACTCGTTCTAGCGCCGGACAGCGCGCTGTCGTACCGGTCGGCAACGGTGCGTTGTCGTCCGGCCCCATCCAGTTGGCTCATTGGCTCATGGAGATGCAATGAAAGACAAATTCACCCGACCGTCATGCCCGGAAACCGATCGCTCGGCACTCACGCGTCGCGACTTCATCAGGGGATCGGCGGCCCTCCTCGGTGCATCCTGGATCGGCGCGTTGGCGGGGTGTAGCGGCGACGATGCGTCGGCAGGTCCCGCGGCCATTCGCGCGTCGTCGCGTCAGGCGGCAAACCCGGCGGCATACCTGATGCCGGGCGAGGATGCGCCGCACGCGGCGACGTACATGGCGTTCGCGTCGGGTTCGGAAGGCATCTGGACGCCGCTGACCGCGCAGAGCACGGATGCGGGTATCGACCGGGTTCGTGCCGACCTGATGGATGTCGCGAAGGCGATCGGCACCTACGAACCGGTCAACATGCTGGTGTTGCCGGTCGACCTGAGCGCCGCGCAGGCGTTGCTGGCGACGGCAAGCGACGCGAACCCCGCGATCCACGCGAATTACCTGGCACGCGGCGCAGGCGCGGGCGGCGTCAACCTGATCGCGCGGGCCGACGGCTTCGACGATCTGTGGACGCGCGACACCGGCTGTGTCTTCGTAAAGGATACGGCCAATGGCAATGCGCTGTGCGCGGTGAACTTCAACTTCAACGGCTGGGGTAATGCGAACACGGACGGCTTGAACCTCAATGCGGGCATGACGGTGCCGCCTGCCGTTGCGGCGGGCAGCAACAAGTCCAAGGCGGGCAAATTCTTCCAGCCGTTCGCCAACGATCGTGCGCTGGCGGGATGGATGGCGCAGGCGAACAACGCGACGCTGATACAAAGTACGTTGACGCTCGAAGGCGGGGCGATCGAATTCGACGGGGAGGCGACGGCGATCCTGACGGAATCGGCGGTGCTGCACGTCAGCCGCAATCCGCAACTGTTCAATATTCCGGGGGGTGTCGTTGCCAACGCGACACTGCTGCCGACGGCCAAGGACACGGTGCTGGCGGAACTGCAGCGTACGCTCGGCGTACAGAAGATCATCTGGATTCCGGGAACGGCGATCTTTCCGCAAGGTTGCGGCGCCGGTGGGCAAGGTGGCGCCGCGACGCCGGCGAGCGAGACCGACATCACGAACGGGCACGTCGATTTCTACGCCAAGTTTCTATCGCCCGGTGTCGTCGCATACTGCTACGACGCGTCGAATTCGATGGGAGAACGGGCGCTGAGCGAGGCCAACTGGCGGCGCCTGAACAATCAGACCGACGCAAGCGGAAGGACGCTGCAGTTGATCGAGCTGACGACGCCGGCAAACTATGGAACGTCGAATGGCATGACGCTGACCAATCGCCAGATGACCAATTTCGCGGCCGGCTACATCAATTTCTATACATGCAATGGCGCGATCATCATGCCGAAATTCAACGATGCTTCTGCCGACTCCGCTGCGCTGACGGCGATCCAGCCGTATGCGGGTTCGCGGGATATCGTTCAGGTGGATATTCTGGGCATTGCGTCGGGGGGAGGCGGCGTGCATTGCGCGACGCGTGAACTTCCTGCGTAGATCGGGCGTCCTGCAACCGCACAAGGCCGCCCGGAACGGTCCGTGCCGGGCGGCCGAACACGTCAGCCAGGCAGTGCCTTCCCCACGATCTCGTATCGCCCTTGCGTCGCATCGACATGCGCGAGCGTATCGAGCACGCGTATCACGGGCGGGTGACCGTACACCCGCTCGACCATCGCCTTGTATTCGTCGCCGTGCCAGTGCGCGGCGGCTTCGCGCGTGCGCCACACGTACACACCACCGCCTTCGTGCGTGGCCGCGTCGTAGAAGTACCACTTGTGCAGCAGGTCCGGGTTCTGCGCCCACTTTGCCGCGGTACTTTCATAGCGCGCTTCCAGCGTCGTGACATCGACATCGGGTTGCAGCTTGAAGAAGACGATTTCGGTTATCACGGTCAATCCTCCACGAGAAAATCGCGGAAACGCAACACACGCGCCGTCGCTCAAGAGGGGATCGGTGCCGCATGCGCTTCAAGCGCCTGTGTGACAGCGTAGGCGCCGTGCTTTAAAAAGTAAAGCAAAGGCGACGCACCATTCAGGCAATTGACTCTGCCCGTCGATTGCTTTAAAAAGTAAAGCATGACCACACCCAAAATCGGACAACGCGTTCGCGGATCGACGACAGGGCGGCCCATCATGGTCGTGCTGGATCTGCTCGGGCGCCGTACCGCGCTGCGCATCCTGTGGGAACTGCGGGGCGCGCCGCTCACGTTTCGCGCGTTGCAGGAAGCCTGCGAAACGAACGCACGCCTGCTCAACACGCGGCTGGCCGAGCTCAAGGCGTCCGGCCTCGTCGAGCATGGGGAGGGCGGCTATTGCATGACCGCCGAAGGCCGGCGGCTCGAAGCGGCGTTGCAGCCGTTGCTGGGGTGGGCAAGACAGTGGGCGAAGCGCGACCCGGAAGGGCTCGACGCGGCCGATCGCGAGCAATCCGGTCAAGCGCGCTGATCGATCCGCGCCGGGGTACGCGTCGCAACATCGTTTCGGGTCAAGCGTCAAGCGTCGGGCGCGATCCATTTTCTGTTTGCGGAGTCATTTCATGTCTGTTCGGGCCGTGATCTTCGATTTCGATCTGACGCTGGCGGATTCGTCCGCCGCGATCATCGAATGCACGGAATACGCATTGCATCGGCTGGGCGCCGCCGGCGCGACGCCCGCGCAGATCGGCGCCGTGATCGGGCTGACCCTGCCGCAGATGTTCCATTCGTTGACGGGCGAAGCCGAGCCGGCGCGGGCCGACGCATTCGCGCGGCACTTCGTCGCGCGCGCCGACGAGATCATGGTGGCCGGCACGCGCATCTATCCCGAGGTGCCGCCGCTGCTCGCGCAGTTGCGTGAGCAGGGGCTCGCGGTCGCGATCGTGTCGTCCAAGTTTCGTTACCGGATCGAGGCGATTCTCGAACGCAACGGCCTGCAATCGCTGGTCGACGTGCTGATCGGCGGCGAAGACGTGCAGCGTCACAAGCCTGATCCCGAAGGGCTCGTGCAGGCACTCGCGCGGCTTGACCTGCCGGCCCGCGCGGCGATCTACGTCGGCGACCACGCCGTGGACGCGCAGGCGGCCGAGCGCGCCGGCGTGCCGTTCGTCGGCGCGGTGAGCGGCATGACGACGTTCGATGCATGGGCGCGCGCGGGCAAGCAGGCCGTGCGCACGCATATCGGCGAGCTGGCCGCGCTCGTGCAGCGGATGCAGCGCGAGCCGGGCCGGGCGTCGGGCCCGCACGACGCCTGACGCCGGATTCGGGAGCCGCACGATGCCGCGCCACGTGAACCATCTGCGCTGGAAGATCGTCGCGTTTCTGGTCGCGCCGCTGACCTTCGTGATGACGCTCGATCGCGCGGCGATGGCCGTGGCCGCGCCGACGATCCAGGGAGAGCTCGGCCTGTCGATCGTCGAGATGTCGATGATCCTGACGATCTACTTCTGGGCCTATGCGATCGGCCAGCTTCCGGCCGGACGCGCGGCCGAACGCTTCGGGTCGCGCCGCGTGCTGTTCGGCACGAGCACGCTGTGGTCGCTGATGATGATCGTCACGCCGTTCGGCGGTTCGTTCACCTGGCTGTTCGGTTGCCGGCTGGTGCTCGGCGGCGCGCAGTCGGCCGACTGGTCGAGCAGCGTCGTCGCGCTCAAGCGCTGGTTTCCGGCCGGCGAGCGCGCGAAAGGCAACGCGGTGCTGCTCGCGGGCCTGTATCTGGGCCCGATCGTGTCGGCGCCGCTCACGGCCTGGACGATCGTCCATTTCGGCTGGCATGCCGTCTTCCACGGATTCGGCGCGCTCGGCCTGCTGCTCGGCGCAATCTGGTGGTTCGGCTACCGCGATGCGCCGGCGTCGCATCCGCTCATCACGCAGGCCGAAGCCGACTACATCGCGGCCGGCCAGCCGCCCGGCCACACGGTCGTGTCGGGTTCGCTGATGCGTTGCCTGCGGTTGGGGCGCTTCTGGATCTTCGGCATTCAGTATTTCCTGCTCGTGCTGATCCAGAGCTTCTACACGACATGGCTGCCGACCTACCTGATGCGCGCGCGCGGACTGTCGCTGAAGGCGATGGGGCTGTACGCGTCGCTGCCGTGGGTTGCCGTGTTCGCGGCGGTGTTCGTCGCGGGCGCCGTCAGCGACCGGCTGCTGAGGAAAACGGGCTCGATCTACTGGGCGCGCACGCCGGTCGCGATCGCGGGATTCGTCGTGAGCGCGCTGGCGCTGGTCGCCGCGTCGCGCGCGGAGGCGATGGCCGCGGTCATCGCGCTGCTGTGCGTGTCGTTTGCGGCCGTCGGGTTCGTGCAGGTCGTCGTATGGTCGGCCGCGCAGGATCTCGGGCGGCCGTTCGCCGGCGTGATGTCGGGCTGGACCAACGTGTGGGGCGCACTGTCGAACGTCGCGGGCCCGATGACGCTCGCGCTCGTCGTCAAGGTCACCGGCAGCTGGGGCAGCGGAATGTTCGTGATCGGTGCGGCGGCGGCTTGCGGCGCGGTGCTGTGGCTGTTCGTGCATCCCGAGCGCCCGTTGCTTGCCGTGGCGGCGGGCGGCTTGCCGCCGGCGGCAGAGGGCCGGAACACGCCGCGCGGCGGCGCGCGCGAAGTTCGGGCCGACGCCGGCCGGGTTTCCGAGCCGGCCGACTGAGCCGTATTGCGCAACGGGCCGGCAGCGCGCGACGGATTCTGCGACCATCGCCGTTAAAGTCATATCCGAAACCCGATCCGCCGCCATGTCCCTCATTTCCGTTGCCTTTGCAAGCATCCGGCCCGCGCGTGCGCAGTCGGCCGCCCGGACGCTGTCATTCGCGTTTCCGCTCTCGGTAGCCTGTGCCGTCATCGGCCTGTCGGGCAGTGTGAGTCCGGCCGAAGCCGCTACGCCCACGCAGCGCGAACGTCTCGAAGCACCGGTCAAGGCCGTCGCCGACCAGCGCGTGGCCGTCGAGACGCCGCAGGGCAGCGCGGCGCTGCCGGTCTACGCCGACCATCCACTCGACCACGCCGCGCCCGACGTCACGCGCGTGTTCATCGTGATTCACGGCACGCTCCGCAACGCCGACGCTTACTATGCGTCGGGGCGCAAGGTCGTCGAGCAGGCCGGTGCGTCCGGCAACGGCACGATGGTCGTCGCGCCGCAGTTCCTGACGCGCGCCGATACGCGCGCGTTCTCGTTGCCCGCATCGACGCTGGCGTGGACGCAGGAAGGATGGAAGGGCGGCGAACCCGCGCGCCAGCCCGGCCCGATCAGCTCGTTCGCGGCGCTCGACGCGTTGCTCGCGCATTTCGCCGACCGCAGCCTGTACCCGTCCCTGACAACGGTCGTCGTGATCGGCCACTCCGCCGGCGCGCAGTTGCTGCAGCGTTATGCCGTGGCCGGGCGCGAAGGGGACGCGCTGGCGCATACCGGCATCGCCGTGCGCTACGTGGTCGCGAACCCGTCGAGCTATCTGTATTTCGACGATGAACGGCCGAATGCCGACGCGATCGCGGGCGGCACCTGCCCGCGCGCGACGCAATGGAAATACGGGCTGAAGTCGGCGCCGCCTTACGTTGCGTCACAGGACGCGCGCGAGCTCGAAACGCGTTACGTTGCGCGCCGTGTCGTGTACCTGCTCGGGCAGGTCGATACGAATCCGTATACGCATTTCATCGACCGTTCGTGCGCGGCGATGGCGCAGGGCCCGTACCGGCTCGCGCGCGGGCTCGCGTATTTCGATTACCTGAAGAAGCGTCACCCGGACGATCTCGCGCAGCAGGTCGTCGAAGTGCCGGGCGTCGGGCACGACGGTCTCGGCATGTTCACGTCCGCTTGCGGGCTGGCCGTGCTGTTCGGGCAGGCATTGCCGCAATCGTGCCCGGTCGTCGCCGGTACGGCGCCGGACATGCGTGCGGCAGGACAATGAGCGTGCATGCGCGGTCCGCGCACGGCCAAAGGCGATCGATCAGAAAAATGCAGGAATCGGCAAGATAAATTCATTTCCCTGCGCGGCGTTCGCGGTTCAGGATGACGGCATCCCCGGGAGCGCCCCCATGAACATCACGATCCTCGACGATTATTTCGACACGCTGCGTACGCTGCCGAGCTTCAGCAAGCTGGACGGGCAGGCGGTCACGATCTGGAACGACCATGTGCAGGACGTCGACGCCCTGGCCGAACGCCTGCGCGATACCGAGGTGCTGGTGCTGATTCGCGAGCGCACGCAGATTCGCGCGCCGCTCATCGCCCGGCTGCCGAAGCTGCGGCTGATCAGCCAGCGCAGCGTCTATCCGCATATCGACATCGATGCGTGCACCGCGCAGGGCGTGATCGTGTCGTCGAACCAGCACGCGGGCACGCCGTCCTATGCGGCCGCCGAACTCACATGGGGCCTCGTGCTGGCCGCGATGCGGCAGATTCCGCAGCAGATGCGCGCGTTGCAGGCCGGCAACTGGCAGACCGGCGTCGGACGGACGCTGCGCGGGCGCACGCTGGGCATATACGGCTACGGCCGGATCGGCGCGGAGGTCGCGCGATACGGCGCCGCGTTCGGGATGAACGTGCTGGTCTGGGCGCGCGAAGCGTCGCTGCAGCGTGCGCGCGACGACGGCTGGCACACGGCGCCGGACAAGCACACCTTCTTCGAAACCTGCGACGTGCTTTCGCTGCACATGCGGCTCGTGCCGGCCACGCGCGGCATCGTGACGGCCGGGGATCTGGCGCGGATGAAACCCGGTGCGCTGCTGGTGAACACGAGCCGGGCGGGCCTCGTCGTACCGGGTGCGCTCGAAGCGGCGTTGCAGGCCGGCCGGCCCGGAATGGCGGCGGTAGATGTGTACGAGACGGAACCGCTGCGCGATCCACGGCATCCGTTGCTGCGTTTGCCCAATGTGGTGTGCACGCCGCATATCGGCTACGTGACCGAAGACGAATTCGAAACGCAGTTCTCGGATGTGTTCGACCAGATCGTGTCCTATGCGGCCGGACAGCCGATTCACGTGGTCAACCCGGACGTGCTCGCGCGTGAAGCGGGATCGATCGAGCCGTTGATTGTCGACCTGCTCGAATGGATTGGGCCCGGCGCGCGGCCGTACAACGAGGTGATCGATGCGTGGCGCACGTCGTGCCCACGCCTGCCGGTGTGGGAAGAGGCCTGCGCGCGCGGTTACGTGGTGCGCCACCACGCGCCAGGCGGCGTGGCCGAGGTCGAAGTGAGCGAAGCCGGCCGCGCGCATCTCCGGGCCGCGCGCGCCTGACCGTGCGGGGCAGTCGGCGCGCGGCCGCGCCACCCGCGCGTCATGCCGTTTTTTCAGCGACCGGTGCGGCGTCCGGATCGAACACCGTCAAGCCTTCCGTCGGGTCCATCGGCAAGTCCCACGGATGCGCGGCGATCGCCCGTTTCGTCGCGTCATAGCCGGCCTGCCGGCGGGCCGCGATGCCGGCCGGCGTGAAATCGATGTCCTTCAGCTGATTGTCGCCGTCGAGCCGCGGCGCGGCGAGCTTGACCAGGTGCATCGTCGTCTCGCATCCCCACGCGGCGAGCCGGCGTACGGCCGGCGACGCGCGGTCGGCTTCCGGCACGTGCCGCGCCAGTTCGCGGATCACGTGGCGCAGCCGGTGAATCTGCTGCTGGCGCGCGATGTGGCTGTCGGTGCGGCTCGCGTACTGGATGTCCTTCTGCCGTTCCGACACTTGCCAGATGCTCTCGGGCTCCGGGCCGGCCGGATTCCACATCTGCACCGAAAAGATGATCGAGCTGCGGCGCGGGTTGTCGTCGAGCACGACCTCGACCGGCGTATTCGAATACACGCCGCCGTCCCAGTACGGCGCGCCGTCGATCCGTATCGCCGGGAATGCGGGCGGCAGCGCGCCCGAGCTCATGACGTGCTCGATCCCGAGCCGCGTGTCGCGCGAATCGAAATAGCGCATGGTGCCCGTGCATGCATTGACCGCGCTGACGGTCAGGCGCGGATGGCCCGCGTTCAGCAGCTCGGGATCGATCAGCGACGCGAGCGTGTCGCGCAGCGGCGCGATCCGGTAATACGACGCGCGATCGACGCCGAGGCGCGCCATCGGCCCGAGCCACGACGCCGGATTGGGCTGGAAGAAGCCCGCGATGCCGCCGCCGATGATCATCAGCTCGGCCAGCGTCCGGTCCCAGCCCGGCAGCAGCGGCGGGACGTCGAAGCGGGTCCGTTCGGTCACGCGATGCCAGAACGCCGACAGTTTCTCGTAGCGCCGTTCCGGCGGATTCCCGGCGATCAGCGCCGCGTTGATCGCGCCGATCGACGTGCCGACCACCCAGTCGGGCCGGATCCCGGCTTCGTCCATCGCCTGGAAGACGCCGAGCTGGAACGCGCCCAGTGCGCCGCCGCCCTGGAGCACGAGCACGACTTGCCCGGGGAGGTCCATTCGTGCCGGCTGGCTCGCGGTCATGGCTTGCCTCGCTGCGTGTGACGGTGGGTCGGATCCGAACAGTTCGATTCAGTTTAGGCGATCGACGGCGCGGGGCGGCCTGCTGCGCAACAGTGGCTTGCGTTTGCTTTGCCGTTCGCTTCCGACCCTTTGACACGGCCGGCGTCACGCATCTGGATAAGGCGTGCCGTCCTTGTGCAGGAACCGGCCGTCGCGGCTCGGGCTCATCATGTCGATGTCCGGGCAGGTGATCACGTCGTCCGGTGAACGCGAACCCACTTCGAGATAGACGGCGACGGCGTCCGACCGGTTGACCAGGTGATGGCCGTTGCCCGAGTTTTTCGGAAACGCCGCGCAGTCGCCTGCGCGCAGCACGGTCTCGCCGCCGTCCTCGATCATCACGAGCTCGCCTTCGAGCACGTAGACGAATTCGTCTTCGTCGGCATGCCAGTGGCGCTGGGCCGACCAGCCGCCGGGCGGCACGCGCATCAGGTTGACGCCGAAATCGCGCAGCCCGCCGGCGTCGCCGAGACGCTGGCGGATGCGCTGCGCGCACGGCGCGTCGAACGGCCGCGGATAGCCGCTGCCGCGGCGTTCGGGCACGGTGCTGAGGTCGATCCTGGGCATGGGCGGCTCCGTCTGCCACGCGGGCGAATGGGACGGCGGTCATTGTAGGCGGATGCCGCCCGCCGTTCGCCCACGCGTTACGTGGCGGGCCGCGTCATTCGACGGTGATCGTCTCCTTCATGTACGGGTGAATTCCGCAGAACACCTTGTAGACACCCGGCTTGTCGAAGCGGAACGAGTACGTCTCATCCTGGTCGAGTGCCTTCGAGTGAAAGATGCCGGCATCGTTGACGACGGTGTGCGGTTCCGCGTCGAGGTTCTTCCACGTGATCGTCGTGCCGGCCTTGATGGTGGTCGACATCGGCGAAAACATGAAATTGCGGATCGTCACTTGCGCGCCGTCCGGGCCCTGTGCGAACGCGGCGAGCGGCGTGGCGGCGGCAGCCGCGCACAGGATCAGCGCCGCGACGATTCCGGGTTGCTTGAAGCGGATCATGTCGGTCTCCTCATGTTTGTCAGGCGAGCGTCGCGTCGTGCAGCGACGACGCGACCGGACGGCCCGCGAATTCGACGGTCGTCACGCCGAGCATCGCGGGCAGCCGGTCGTGCGGCACCGTGAGCGGCACGGGGCCCGGGCCGTTGCCGGCCGTCGGCTGCGGGAACGCGGTGGAGCGCGCGGTGTGGAACGTCACGTTGCCCTCGACCTTCGACACGATCTGGTGGATGTGCCCGTTCAGCACGGTGACCGAGCCGAAGCGGCGCAGCAGCGCCATGGTCTGCGGCGCGTCGCCGGTGCCCCAGCCCCACGGTTCGTAGATGGTCCACATCGGCATGTGCGAGAACACGACGATCGGCGTGCTCGACGAGCGGCCCTTCAGATCCTGTTCGAGCCACGCGAGCTGTTCGTCGCCGAAGCTGCCGAGCCCGTTCGGCTTGAAATGCATCACGTTGACGAGCGCGATGAAATGCACGCCCGCGTGATCGAAGCTGTAATAGCCGCGGTTGTCCGAGGCCTTGCCGAACCGGCCAAAATATTCGGCGCCCGAACCGTCGGTGACGTCGTGCTCGCCGGGCACCGTGTGCAGTTCCGGCACGCGCAGCGCGGATAGCAATTGCGACGCGTGGTCGAATTCCTCGGGCTTGGACAGGTGCGTGATGTCGCCCGTATGGATGGCCAGCGCGGGCAGCGCGGGCATCCCGTTGACGAGGTCGATCGTCTGCTTCAGCGTGGCCGATACGTCGGGATTCGCGTCCTTGTTGAAGCCGATGTGCGTGTCGCTGATCTGCACGAACAGCGGCTTGCCCGCGGGGGGCGCGTCGCCGGTCTGCGCGAGCGCGAGGTCGAACGGCGTCAGGATGCCGCCCGACAGCGTGAACAGCGTGCCGAGCCCGCCGAAGGCCAGGCATTGCAAGGCCTTGCGGCGCGACGGGCGGGTAGGGGTCGATGAAGACATGGGAGCCTCGCATTCGTATGACGAAACCGGACGGCCGGATCGTCCTGGAATAAGCCGGCGCCTTCGCATGCCATACCGCCGAAGCGGCGGATTTATTCCCGCGCGTTACGCGTTACGCGGTCGAACACCCGTGTCGGCGGCTTCCGGGGCAATGCGGGATGCGAGCGGGATGCGCTGTCAATGTCCTGTAAGTGACACGTCACATTTGCGTCACGACCGCCCGATAGCCTGCCACTCCGAATCACCTCTCCGGAGCCCCTTCATGCCGAATCCCGCGGCAACGGAAACCAGCGGTGCGGCCAGTCATCGCACGCGCACCGTCAGCCTCGCGCTGTTCTTTCTGATCATTGCCTGCGGCATCGTCTATGTCGGCATTCATCTCGGTGCCGATCTCGGCCCCGTCAAGGAAAGCTCGGCCCTCCCGTTTCTGCTGCTGATCGTCGCGCTGCTGATCGCGCTCGGCTTCGAATTCGTGAACGGCTTTCACGACACCGCGAACGCGGTCGCGACCGTCATCTATACGCATTCGCTCGACCCGCACCTCGCGGTCGTCTGGTCGGGCCTCTGGAACCTGTTCGGCGTACTCGTGTCGAGCGGCGCCGTCGCGTTCGGCATCCTGCAGTTGCTGCCGGTCGAGCTGATCCTGCAGGTCGGCAGCGGCTCGGGCTTCGCGATGGTGTTCGCGCTGCTGATCGCGGCCGTCACGTGGAACCTCGCGACCTGGTATTTCGGCCTGCCGTCGTCGAGCTCGCACACGCTCGTCGGCTCGATCATCGGCGTCGGCCTGATGAACCAGATCGTCAGCGGCCCGTCGGGCACGAGCGGCGTCGACTGGAACCAGGCGCTCGGCGTCGGCAAGGCGCTGCTGTTCTCGCCGCTGATCGGCTTCGTGCTGTCCGCGCTCGTCTTGCTGTTGCTGAAGGCGCTCGTGCGCGTGCCGGCGCTGTACCAGGAGCCGAAGGGCAACCAGCCGCCGCCGTTCTGGATTCGCCTGCTGCTGATCCTGACCTGCACGGGCGTGTCGTTCGCGCACGGCTCGAACGACGGTCAGAAGGGCATGGGCCTGATCATGCTGATCCTGATCGGCGTGATGCCGACCGCCTACGCGCTGAACAAGGCCGTGACGCCGGACCAGACGAGCACGTTCGTCGCGGTTGCGCGCCACGCATCGACGACGCTGGTCAAGTACGCGGACCCAGCCGTGCAGTCCGCCCACCCGCGTGCCGATGTCGAGGCGTACGTGCGCACGCACAAGCTGACGCCCGCGACGATTCCCGCGCTCGGCAAGCTCACCGACACGATCGCCGACCAGGTCGCGCAAGCAGGCGGCATTTCGAGCGTGCCGCAGAACCTCGTCGACAACGTGCGCAACAACATGTACGTCGCGTCCGAGGCGATCCGCCTGATGGAGAAAGCGAAGGCGCCGGCGTTCCCGGTCGAGGACGCGAGCGCGCTCGAAGCGTTCCGGCAGCAGATGGACCGCGCAACGAAATTCATCCCGACGTGGGTGAAGGTCGCGGTCGCGATTGCGCTCGGCCTCGGCACGATGGTCGGCTGGAAGCGGATCGTCGTGACGGTCGGCGAGAAGATCGGCAAGTCGCATCTCACGTACGGGCAGGGCGCATCGGCCGAAGCCGTCGCGATGCTGACGATCGGGATGGCCGACGCGTACGGGCTGCCGGTATCGACGACGCACGTGCTCGCATCGGGCGTGGCCGGCACGATGACGGCGAGCGGCGCGGGCCTGCGCTGGGATACGGTACGCAACCTCGTGCTCGCGTGGGTGCTCACGCTGCCCGCATCGATCGCGCTGTCGGCTACGTTGTACTGGGTGCTGCACAGGCTGTTCTGATTCGCGCCGGGGTGCGACGCCCGGCCGCGAGACAAGCGGTCGGCCCCATCGATTTTCAATTCAACACAAGACGCTACCGATGGATATCAGTTTCGATCCGAACCGCACCGCGAACGCCTCGGCGTGGCGCGTGCTGCCCAACCGCTGGGATGCCGTCGCGTTTCCGCTGATCATCTGCCTGCTTGCAATGGCGATCGTCGGCTTTCACCAGACGATGGCGCCGATCGGCGTGCTGCAGACGCAGAAGATCTCGCTCGATCCGTCGAACCTGCCCGAATACGCGTTGCGCACCACGCTGCGGATGCTCGCCGCGATGGTCGCGTCGCTCGCGTTCACGCTCGTCTACGGCACGCTCGCGGCCAAGAGCCGCCGCGCGGGCATGGTGCTGATCCCGATCCTCGACATCCTGCAGTCGGTGCCGGTGCTCGGCTACATCTCGTTTACCGTCACGTTCTTTCTCGCGCTGTTCCCGGGCCGCGTGCTCGGTGCGGAGCTGGCGGCGATCTTCGCGATCTTCACGAGCCAGGCGTGGAACATGACGTTCAGCTTCTACCAGTCGCTGCGCACGGTGCCGCGCGACCTGAGCGAAGTGTCGCGTGGCTTTCACCTGACGCCGTGGCAGCGCTTCTGGAAGCTCGAAGTGCCGTTTTCGATGCCGGGCCTGATCTGGAACATGATGATGTCGATGTCGGGCGGCTGGTTCTTCGTCGTCGCGTCGGAGGCGATCACCGTCGGCAACCAGACCATCACGCTGCCGGGCATCGGCGCGTATCTCGCGCAGGCGATCTCGGACAAGAACCTCGGCGCGGTCGGCTGGGTGATCGTCGCGATGTCGGTCGTGATCCTGGCGTACGACCAGTTCCTGTTCCGCCCGCTCGTCGCATGGGCCGACAAGTTCCGGATGGAAAACACCGCGTCGGGCGATGCGCCGCAATCCTGGCTGCTCGACATGATGCGCCGCACGCACCTGATTCATCAGCTGCTCGTGCCGGCGGGCTGGCTGCTGTCGCAGGCCGCGCGGATTCCGCTGCGCCTGCCGGCGCTGAAGGGCACGCGCTCGCGCGGCGCGACGTCACGCCGTTCGTCGCGCGTCGGCGACATCGTGTGGGGCGCATTCGTGATCCTGCTGACGGTGTACGTCGTGTGGCGCGTCGTCAGCTTCGTCGCGACCGGCGTGACGATGGGCGAGGTCGGCCACGTGCTCGTGCTCGGGCTCATCACGCTGCTGCGCGTGCTGGTGCTGATCGCGATCGCGTCCGTGATCTGGGTGCCGCTCGGCGTGCTGATCGGGTTGCGCCCGAAGCTGGCCGAGAAGGTCCAGCCGCTCGCGCAGTTCCTCGCCGCGTTCCCCGCGAACCTGCTGTTCCCGGTGTTCGTGATCGTGATCGTCCACTTCCACCTGAACGCCGACATCTGGCTGTCGCCGCTGATCGTGCTCGGCACGCAGTGGTACATCCTGTTCAACGTGATCGCGGGTGCGATGTCCTATCCGAACGACTACAAGGAAGCCACGAAGAATTTCCGGATTCGCGGCTGGCAGTGGTGGCGGCAGGCGATCCTGCCCGGCATCTTCCCGTACTACGTGACGGGCGCCATTACCGCATCGGGCGGCGCGTGGAACGCGAGCATCGTGTCCGAGTTCGTGCAGTGGGGCGACACGAAGGTCGTCGCGCACGGCCTCGGCGCGTACATCGCACAGACGACCGCCGCCGGCGATTTCCCGAAGATCATCCTGGGCATCGCCGTGATGTCCCTGTTCGTCACCCTGTTCAACCGTCTGCTGTGGCGTCCGATGTACGCCTATGCGGAATCCCGGCTCCGGCTCGATTGAGAGTAAGCGCGATGCAAAATTCGACCGTTATCAACGCCCCCGTCAAGACGTCCCAGCCGCTGCAGCCGCCGCGCCTCGGCGAAGAAATCCTGCGCGTCGAGCACGTGAACCGCGGCTTCAACAAGTCGCAGGGCGAACTGCTCGTGCTCGACGACGCGAACCTGTCGCTGCGCGAGGGCGAAATCGTCGGGCTGCTCGGCCGTTCCGGCTCGGGCAAGTCGACGCTGCTGCGAATCATCGCCGGGCTGATCGAACCGACCGGCGGCGAAGTGACCTACCTCGGCAAGCCGCTGAACGGCCCGGCCGACGGCGTCGCGATGGTGTTCCAGACCTTCGCGCTGTTCCCGTGGCTCACGGTGCTGCAGAACGTGGAAGCCGGCCTCGAAGCGCTCGGCGTCGGCGCGCGCGAGCGGCGCGAACGCGCGCTGGCCGCGATCGACCTGATCGGTCTCGACGGCTTCGAGAACGCGTACCCGCGCGAGCTGTCGGGCGGCATGCGCCAGCGCGTGGGCTTTGCGCGTGCGCTCGTCGTCGATCCGACGATCCTGCTGATGGACGAGCCGTTCTCGGCGCTCGACGTGCTGACGGCCGAGACGCTGCGTACCGACCTGCTCGACCTGTGGACACAGGGCCGCATGCCGATCAAGTCGGTGCTGATCGTCACGCACAACATCGAGGAAGCCGTGTTCATGTGCGACCGGATCCTCGTGCTGTCGTCGAACCCGGGCCGCGTGATCGCCGAGATCAAGGTGCCGTTCAAGCATCCGCGCAACCGGCTCGACACCGATTTCCGCAAGCTCGTCGACGACATCTACGCGAAGATGACGGCCCGCCAGACCAACGAGGCGACGAAGAAGGGGCTCGAACTCGGCAGCTGGATGCCGCGCGTGTCGACCAACCTGATGGCGGGCCTGATCGAGACGCTCGCGATGGCGCCGTATCACGGCCGCGCGGACATGCCGGAAATCGCGCGCACGCTGCATCTGGAGGTCGACGAACTGTTCCCGATCGCCGAAGTGCTGCAGTACCTCGGCTTCGCGGACGTGCGCGAAGGCGACGTGTTCCTGACGCCGCCGGCCCGCGTGTTCGCGGAATTCGGCACGCAGGAGCGCAAGCTGATGTTCGCCGATCATCTGCTGAAGCACGTGCCGCTCGCTGCGCGGATCCGGAAGGTGCTCAACGAGCGCCCGGGCCACCGCGCGCCGCGCGTGCGCTTCGAGCAGGAGCTGGAGGATTTCCTGTCGGACGAAGCGGCCGAGGAAACGCTCGACGCGGTGATCGACTGGGGCCGTTACGGCGAAGTCTTCTCGTACAACGACAAGACGGAAGTGTTCAGTCTCGAGGATGTCGAGAGCTGACGCCTGCGCCTGGATGGCGAGCGATCGTCATTCGGGCAAGTCCCGCTGATTCGTGTCCTGCTCGATCCCGCCCGTATTGAGCTGCTCGATCTTCTCCATCCGCTGCCGCGCGAGTTCCGGCAGCCGGTTCGTCACGCCGATCACCAGCGCTTCGGCAAGCGCCAGCGCCGGCACGTTGGTCTGCAGCATCGCGAACGGGCGCCCCTGGATCCGCAGCACGATTTCCGCAAACGCGCCGATCGGCGATCGCCATTCGTCGGTGATCAGCAGGATCCGCGTGCCGAGCCGGTGCGCGGCCTGCGCGAAGCGGATGCTGTCCTTCTGGTAGCGGCGAAAGTCGAAGATCACCAGCACGTCGCCGCGCCCCATGTCGGCCAGTGCGACCGACGCGAGATTCACGTTCGGCTCGACGGAGTGGACATGCGGCCGCGCATAGGCCAGCGTGAAAGAAAACAGCGACGCGAGCGGCGCGGTGTAGCGTCCGCCGCCGCAGAAGACGCGCACGTCCGGATCGGCCAGCAGCGCCACCGCCGCGTCGAACGCGGCCGCGTCGAGCCCTTCGATCGTGGTCGCGAGCGACTCGGACAGCCGCTGGAAAATCGCCGCATGGCTGTCGCGCATGCCCGTTTCCGAGTGGAACGCATCCATCCGCGCGAGCGGCGAATTCATCGCCGTGTCGATCTCGTCGTGCAGCGCCTGCTGGAACGACGAGTAGTTCGGAAAACCGATCCGGACGACGAAGCGGAACACGGTCGGGTCGCTGACTTCCGCCTGCTTCGCAAACTGCGCGATGGGCCCCAGCCCGAGACTGGGATAGCGATCCAGCAACGCCTGCGCAACCTTCTGTTCCGACGGCGTGAAGCTATCCATCTGGGATAACAGCAACGCCCTGATGCTCGTCCCCATCGGGCACTCCAGCTCTCTTATCTGTATGACAAACGGCAGACCCAGGTCTGCCTGCGACTCCACGCATGTTAGCCGATCGACGGGCGGCGGGCCGCGTACGTCCCGATATTAGAGGGCCGCATCGCACGGCCAATCGGCTCACTCATGAATGTAATGAAACAAACATTCGAGCAGAACCGCTTTTACGTGCATTCGTTTTATGTTCAGTAATAACCCTAGGTTTTGATGCAAAAAAGCGAGTGCTATGATCGCGGCCTCGTCGAGATGTATTGTTTATTACATTTCTGGTTGGTGGCGCCGCCATGCCGTCGTGCAGCGGCGCATCCCGGCACGGCCCGGTTTATTTGTCTGGAGGATTCCGTCATGAGGCGGCTCGTAGTACTCACCCTGTTGTCGGCCATGAGCGTGTGCGCGTTCGCCGCATCGGACCCGGCGGTCGAGGCGAAGAACGGCATGGTCGTGTCGTCGCAGCACTTCGCGTCGCAGATCGGCGTCGACATCCTGAAGGAAGGCGGCAACGCAGTGGACGCGGCGGTGGCGGTCGGCTATGCGCAGGCCGTGACCAATTCGTGCTGCGGCAACATCGGCGGCGGCGGGTTCATGACCCTCCACCTGGCCGACGGCCGCGACCGCTTCATCAATTTCCGCGAGACTGCGCCGGCCGCGGCTTCCGCGAACATGTACCTCGATGCGGCAGGCAACGTCATCCCGGACCAGAGCCTGTACGGTTATCGCGCGGTCGGCGTGCCGGGCACGGTGGCCGGCCTCGATCTCGCGCAACGCAAGTACGGGAAGCTGACCCGCAAGCAGGTGATGGCGCCGGCGATCCGGCTCGCGCGCGACGGCTTCGTGCTGACGCGCGGCGATACGGACATCCTCGACACCACGGTCGAACGCTTCAAGAAGGATCCGGAAGCCGCGCGCATCTTCCTGCGCCCGGACGGCACGGCGTTGCAGCCGGGCGACCGCCTGGTGCAGAAGGACCTGGCGCGCACGCTCGAGCGCATCGCGGAGCAGGGGCCCGACGCGTTCTATCACGGCGAGATCCCGAAGATCGTCGAAGCAGCGGCCAAGCGCGGCGGCGGCGTGATCACGGCGGCCGATTTCGCGTCCTACCGCGCGCAGGACATGGCACCGCTGACGTGCACGTATCGCGGCTACGAGTTCGTGTCGGCGCCGCCGCCGAGCTCGGGCGGCGTGACGATGTGCGAGACGCTGAACATCCTCGAAGGGTATGACCTGCGCAAGCTCGGCTACCACTCGGCCGCTTCGGTTCACTACATGACCGAAGCGATGCGTCACGCGTATGAAGACCGCAACACGCTGCTGGGCGATCCGAACTTCATCGACAACCCGGTCGCGAAGCTGACGAGCAAGGAATACGCGGCGCAGATCCGCAAGAGCATCCATGCCGATACGGCGACGCCGTCGGTCGACGTGCAGCCCGGTGTCGGCGTGCACGAGAAACCGGAAACGACGCATTACTCGATCATCGACCACGACGGCAACGCGGTGTCGACGACCTATACGGTCAACGGCCGCTTCGGCGCCGTGGTCATCGCGCCGGGCACGGGCTTCTTCCTGAACGACGAGATGGACGACTTCACCGTGAAGGTCGGCGCGCAGAACATGTTCGGCCTCGTGCAGGGCACGCGCAACTCGATCGCGCCGGGCAAGCGTCCGCTGTCGTCGATGGCACCGACCATCGTGAAGAAGGACGGCAAGGTGTTCATGGTGGTCGGTTCGCCGGGCGGCTCGCGCATCATCACGATCACGCTGCAGACCGTGCTGAACGTGATCGACTACGGGATGACGCCGCAGGACGCGGTCGCCGCGCCGCGTATCCATCACCAGTGGCTGCCTGACGAGGTCTATTACGAAACCTACGGCCTGTCGCCCGACACGCTCGCGATCCTGCGCAACATGGGCTACAAGATGGTCGAGCAGACGCCGTGGGGCGCCGCCGAGCTGATCATGGTCGGCCTGCCGGGCACCGAAGCGGCGAGCCGCCAGAGTTCCGGCAACGATTCGTCGGTGTCCGGCAACGTGCGTGCCGGCTTCATCTACGGCTACAACGACCCGCGCCGTCCGGCCGGCTCGGCGATCGGCTACTGACCGGATCGTTTCATGCCGAACCGCTGCCGCCGGCGTTCGCCTTCCCGCGAATGCCGCTGCGGCGGCAGCGCGTCCGTTCGCGGACATCCGCAAGCCTGACCGGCTTGCCACGCGCGTGCCGCGGCACGGCACGGGGCGCGCGCCTCTCACCCGTCAACCCCTTCACCGTGCGGCGAATCCCGTTATGAACAAACGAATGTCTGCGGCAGGCTGGATCCTGCTCGCGATGGCGGCCGGCATCCTCATCGGCTACCTGATCTTCACGCAGTTCCCGGACAAGCAGTCGGCCGCGGAAATCGCCGGCTACATCTCGCTCGTGTCCGACGTGTTCCTGCGGCTGATCAAGATGGTGATCGGCCCGCTGGTGTTCTCGACACTCGTCGTCGGCATTGCGCACATGGGTGATGCGTCGTCGGTCGGGCGCGTGTTCGTGAAGGCGCTCGGCTGGTTCGTTACCGCATCGCTGATCTCGCTGCTGCTCGGGCTGCTGATGGCGAATGTGCTGCGACCGGGCGAGAATCTCGGCCTGCCGTTGCCGGACATCGGCGCGTCCGCGCATCTCGCGACATCCAAGTTCACGCTGAAGGATTTCGTCGGCCACATGGTGCCGAAATCGTTCGCCGAGGCGATGACGAACAACGAGATCCTGCAGATCGTCGTGTTCTCGATGTTCTTCGGCGTCGCGCTGTCGGCGCTCGGCGAGCGCGGCAAGATCCTCGTGGCCGCGATCGACCAGCTCGCGCACGTGATGCTGAAGATCACCGGTTACGTGATGAAGCTCGCACCGCTCGCGGTGATGGCTGCGATGGCGTCGACCGTCGCGATCAACGGGTTGTCGATCCTGCTGAAGTTCGCGGTGTTCATGGGCGACTTCTACGTGAGCCTCGTGCTGCTGTGGGCCACGCTCGTCGCCGCCGGGTTGCTGTTCCTCGGCCGCCGCGTGTTCAAGCTGCTGGTGCTGATCAAGGAAGCGTTCATGCTGTCGTTCGCGACCGCGAGCTCGGAAGCCGCGTACCCGAAGATCCTCGATGCACTCGACCGTTTCGGCGTGCGCCGCAAGATTTCGAGCTTCGTGATGCCGATGGGTTATTCGTTCAACCTCGACGGCTCGATGATGTACTGCACGTTCGCGTCGCTGTTCATCGCGCAGGCCTACAACATCCACCTGTCGCTCGGCACGCAGGTCACGATGCTGCTGATCCTGATGCTGACGTCGAAGGGGATGGCCGGCGTGCCGCGCGCATCGCTCGTCGTGATCGCCGCGACGCTGCACCAGTTCAACATCCCGGAGGCCGGGCTGCTGCTGATCCTCGGTGTCGACACGTTCCTCGACATGGGCCGCTCGGCCACGAACGCGGTCGGCAATTCGATTGCCAGCGCGGTGGTCGCGAAGTGGGAAGGCGAGCTGATGTCGGAGTCCGAAGCGCAGGCGCATGCCGCGCATCTCGACGCCGAACTCGAACGGCAGAACAGCGATCCGGCCTATGGCGCCGGTCAGGCAACGTCGACCTGACGTCAGGCCGCCAGGGCCTCGTCGATGCACGCCGCGAGCACCATCGCGGCGGCGTTGCCCGGTGTCGAGCCGAGCAGCTGCGGCGCATAGACGCTGTCGCCGGCCTCGATCGATCGCCCCGACAGCGCGCACACGCCGCGTTTGCGCGTCGTGAACAGCCGCCACTTCTGGTAGCCGTAATGCCCGGTGCACGCGTCGCGCCACGAAATCATCACGGTGTCGGCCGTGGGCCGCTCGAGCACGCTGATGGTCGGCTTGCTCGTCGGGTCCCACGACGGCAGCCGGTCGCGGGTGATGGTGCGCCGCCGCGGGAGGCCCCACGAGACGGACGGCATGTCGAAACTGCCGATCGCGGCGACGGTCATGAGCCAGGGCGCTGCAGGGTTGTTCATGTTTCTTTTCCTCGAAACGTAACGCGGTGCCGCCACGCGCGGCATCACGACAGGCGGATGCGCGGCTGCACCCAGCCGTTGATCCGCTCGGCGATCCACAGCAGGGTCGCCTTGGAAAAACCGTGCAGCGCCTGCTGGTGCCGCCGGTAGAGCATCAGGTGGCTGAACTGCGCGAAACGCCCCTGGATGAAGCCACCGCGGAAGAACCCGAACTGCCCGAGCGTGCCGAACGCGTCGTAATCGCTGATCGACACGAGCGCGCCGAAATCGTGGAACGCGAACGGCGGGATCGGCGTACCGTCGAGCCACGCGGGCAGGTGCTTCGCGAGATGCTCGGCCTGCTGCGTCGCGACCTGCGCGGTGGGCGGCAACGGCCGTTCCTGGCCGTCGGGCAGCAGGCTCGCGCAATCGCCGATCGCGAATATGTGTTCGTCGCCCGTTGCCTGCAGCGTGGGCCCGACGACGACCTGGTTCGCGCGGTTCGTGTCGAGCCCGCCAAGCGCCTGCATGAAATCGGGCGCCTTCACGCCGGCCGCCCAGACCATCAGGTCCGCTGCGGCGAACGAACCGTCGCCATAGTGGAAGCCGTTCGCATCGGCCGACGTCACGCGCGTCGACGTCAGCACGTGAAAACCGATCTGTTCGAGCCGCCGCTGCGCGGATGCCGAAATTCTTGGCGGAAACGCGGCGAGGATGCGCGGGCCGCTTTCGAGCAGCGTGAGCTGCAGCCGCTCGCGCACCGTCTCGTCGCCATAGGCCTGCGCGACTTCCAGCAGGCGGCTCAGCTCCGCCGCAAGCTCCACGCCCGTCGCGCCCGCACCGACGATTGCGACGCGGAACGGCTCGTCGCGCGCGATGCTGCGGAACACGCGCATCCGCAACGCTTCGTTGAAGGTCTCGGCTTGCTGCTGGCTGTCGATGAAGTAGCAGTGCTCCCGCACGCCCGGCACGCCGAAATCGTTGGCCTGGCTGCCGAGCGCGAGGATCAGCACGTCGTATTCGAGTTCACGCGCGTCGATCACCACGTCGCCGGCCTGCGAGCGGATCTCGCCGAGCTGCACGCGGCGGCGCGCGCGATCGAGCCCCTTCAGTTCGCCCGGCTGGTACGTGTAGCCGTGGTCGCGGGCATGGGCGAGGAAGATCACCTGCTGCTGCTGGACGTCGCGCGTACCGGCCGCGATCGTGTGCAGCATCGGCTTCCAGATATGGGTCGGACTGCGGTCGACGATGGTGACCTGCGCACGCCCGGACCGGCCGAGACGCTCGCCCAGGCGGGTCGCGAGCTGCAACCCGGCGATCCCGCCGCCGACGATGACGATGCGTGTAGGGGTAGTCATGGATAAATCATCACGTGATGAATAAGGTATGATCGTAGCGCTTCCCGGCTCCGCGTGTCAACGGAGTAGGGCAGGCCATCCAATTCCGGGGAAATGAAACCGGGGCCCGAACACGGGCAATCGAACCATTCAAGGGGAGCAGGAAAACGTGGCTGAAGTCACTGAGCGCGTGCCGTCGAAGCGGCGTACGCGCGGGCGGCCGCTGGCGGAGGCGTCCGTCGGTCCGGACGTGATATTGCGGGCCGCGCGCCGAACCTTTGCGAAGCGTGGCTACGATGCGACGAGCGTGCGCGAAGTCGCGCGCGAACTGGGCATCGACGCGGCATTGATCGCCCATCATTTCGGTACGAAGGAAACGTTGTGGCTGGCTGTCGTCGAGCAGATCGTCGAGCTGGCCGAACCGTTGTTCGATGCGCTGCGTGCACTGCGCACGTCATCGCTGCTGCATCGCGACCGCGTGCGGCGCGCGCTCGAGCTGTGCGTCGATCACGAGTTTGCGGAGCCGGACATCGGCATGTTCTTCTCGACGGCGGCGACCGAGGAGGGCGGCCGGCTCGACCGGCTGCAGGAGCGGATCGTGCGCCCGTATCACGATGCGATGTTTCCGCTGCTGGCGGACGCGGTCGAGGCCGGCGCGATCCGCCCGGTCGATCCGAACGTGCTGTTCTTCATGATCGCGAGCGCGGTCGGCACGACGGTGTCGTACAGCCACATGATGCTGGAGTTCACGTCGCTGCCGACGCGGCCGGATGCATTCCGGGAAGCCGTGCTCGCGGTCGCGTTCAACCTCATCGGCGACTGAGCGCCGCGCGCGCGATGCGCGCGGTCACGTCGCCGCAACCAGCCCCAGTTCGCGCACCGCGTTTCGCGCGGTCTCGCGCAGCGCATCGACGAGCGGCGACGGCGTGCGATACGCGATCGCCAGCTCGTACGCAAGCGGGCTGCCCGCATCCTTCAGTTCGCAGAACGTAATGCCTTGCGGCTGCATCGGCACGAACAGGCGCGGCATCAGCGCGACGCCGATGCCGCCTGCGACGAGCCCGGCCGTCGTTTGCATCTGGCGCGGCTGCTGCACCACCCGCGGCGCGAACCCGGCCTGTGCGCAGGCCGTCGCGATCAGCGCATGCATGCCGGGTCCGTGGTGCGCGGCAAACATGACCCACGGCTCGTCCGCCAGCTCGGCGAGCGCGATGCGCTTGCGGCGCGCGAGCCGGTGGCCGGCGGGCAGCGCGGCCACCATCCGGTCGCGCAGCAGCGGCTCGACGCGCACGTCGCCGGCATCGGCCACCGGCAGGACGACGAGGCCGACGTCCGTGCGGTCCTGACGCAGCGCGAGCACCTGTTCGGCGGTCGTGCCTTCTTCCAGCTGGAAATCGACGCCCGGATGCCGTTCCTGGAAGGCGCGCAGGATCAGCGGCAGCAGCGCGTTGACCGTACTGTCGACGAAGCGCAGCCGCAGCGTGCCGCCGAGACCGGCGCCCGCGCGGCGGGCCACCGCCACCGCGCGTTCGGCCTGTTCGAGTGCGCGCCGCGCTTCGAGCAGGAACGCTTCGCCGGCCGGCGTGAGCCGCGAGCCGCGGTTGTCGCGTTCGAGCAGCGCGACGCCCAGTGCGTCTTCGAGCTTGCGGATCGCGGCGCTCAACGGCGGCTGTGCCATGTGCAGCCGCTCGGCCGCACGCCGGAAGCTGAGCGTCTCGGCAACGGCGATGAATTGCCTGAACTGGCGCAGATCGATCATGCGATACCTTCCATGTATCAGTGGATCACTGAATTCGTATTTTACCTATCACCCGGCGCTGCCCAGAATGTCCTTGTCATCCATCGTCGATAGTCAGGAGGGCAGGTCATGACGGGCAGCGAACAGCAACGTACGGCGATCGTCACGGGCGGGTCGGGCGGGATCGGCTTCGCGATCGCGAGCAGGCTGGTGCAGGACGGGTATCGGGTCGCGATCGTCGGGCGCGACGTGGCGCGGCTGGAGGCGGCCGTCGCGCGGCTCGGCCGTGCGGCAATCGGGCAGGCCGGTGATTTGAGCGTGAGGCGCGACGCGCAAGCGGCGGTGGCCGCCATCGTCGCGCGCTGGCCGCGCATCGACGTGCTCGTCAACAACGCGGGGCTGACCGGCCGCGTCGGCGCGGATACGGAGGCGGGCGAAGCGGAGGCCGTGTGGGACGCGGTGCTCGACGCGAACCTGAAAAGCCTGTTCCTGACGACGATGGCCGTCCTGCCGCACCTGGCCGACCACGCCGCGCGGATCGTCAACATCGGTTCGATCGCGGCGCGCGCGGGCAGCCTGTTGCCGGGCGGCCTCGCGTATGCGGCCGCGAAGGCCGGCGTCGAAGGGTTCACCGCTGCGCTCGCGCGCGAGCTCGGGCCGCGCGGCGCGACGGTCAATACGGTCGCGCCCGGCTATATCGCCGATACGCGTTTCTTCGGCGACGGTGGCGTTGCACCGGCCATCGCGGCGACGATCCGCGAGCAGACGCCGGTTGGCCGCGCCGGGCAGCCGGACGACATCGCCGATGCGGTCGCGTGGCTCGCCGGGCCGCGCGCGTCGTTCGTCACGGGCGCGACGATCGCGGCAAACGGCGGCTGGCGCGTCGGGTAACGTACCGCGCGCGAGCGGCGGGCGCGGGTGCGTCCGTCATTCGGGATCCGCCGGCGGTTTGTCGCCGAGCCAGCGCCGCGCGCCGGGCCCGTTGCGGCCCGCGCGGTCTTCCGGATTGGTCAGCTTGCAGCGCTTCAGCGACAGGCAGCCGCAGCCGATGCATTCGTCGAGGTTGATGTAGAGCCGCTGCAGTTCCTCGATCCGGTTCGCGACGCGCTGCTTCCAGCCGCGCGACAGCCGCTGCCAGTCCTTGTTGCTCGGCGCGGTGTCCTCGGGGAGGCTGACGAGCTGTTCGGCGATTTCGTCGAGCGAATAGCCGATCTTCTGCGCGAACACGATGAACGCGATCAGCCGCAGCACCGCACGCGAATAGTGACGATGGCTCGAGCCGTTCCGGTGCGACTTGATGAGCCCGCGCGTCTCGTAGAACCGCAGCGTCGACGCCGGCACGCCGCTGCGCGCGGCCACTTCGCGGATCGACATCAGCGGCCATTTCGGTTCTTCCGGGGTACCCATGACGTTCTCCGGGAAAAGCTTGACTTGAAGTTAACTTCAACTTTTATGCTACGCGGCAGTTTAACCCGTCGCGAGGCATCATGCTCTCCTTATCCCTACGCAGGACGTCGCCTTTGGGCGCCGCCTGCGCACTGTTGCTGGCGTTGTCGGGCTGTCACGACGGCAAAGACACGTCGTCGGCCCATCCCCTTCCCGAAGTCGGTGTCGCGACTGTCGCGCCGCGCACGGTCCGCCTCGCGGACGCGTTCAACGGGCGTGTCGAAGCGGTCGACGCGGTCGAATTGCGGCCGCGCGTCAGCGGCTATCTGCAGCGTGTCGCCTACAAGGAGGGGGATCTCGTCGCGCAGGGCGCGCTGCTGTTCGAGATCGACCCGCGTCCATACCGGATCGCGCTCGACCGCGCCAACGCGCAGCAGCAGCGCGCCCGCGCGGCCGCGAGCCTTGCCCAGGTGCAGCTCAAGCGCGTGCAGACGCTGATCGATGCGCATGCGACGTCGCAGGAAGAACTCGACAATGCGCGCGCGACCGCCGAACAGGCGCGTGCGGATCTGCAGGCGGCCGATGCGGCCGTCGCCGATGCGAAGCTCAATCTCGGCTTCACCGAAGTGCGCGCGCCGATCGCGGGCCGCGTCGGCCGCGCGGTCGCGACCGTCGGCAACCTCGCGCGCGCGGACGACACGCTGCTGACGACCGTCGTGTCGCAGGATCCGGTCTACGTGTACTTCGACTGCGACGAACAGAGCTACCTGCGCTACAACGCGCGCCGTGCCGATCCGAAGCATCGCGCGATCGGCGCCGATCCGGTGCGTGTGGGCCTCGCGAACGAAACGGGCTTCCCGCATGCGGGCACCGTCGATTTCCTCGACAACCGGCTCGACCCGCAAACCGGGACGATCCGCGCGCGCGTGCGGCTGCCCAATGCGGACCATACGTTCACGCCGGGCCTGTATGCACGCGTGCAACTCGTCAGCGGCCGCGACCAGGACGCGCTGCTCGTCGACGACAAGGCCGTGCTCACCGACCAGGACCGCAAGTACGTGTACGTGATCGGCCCCGGCGACAAGGCATTGCGCCGCGACGTGACGATCGGCCGCGAGCTGGAGGGCGAGCGGATCGTCGAGAAGGGGCTGCAGGCGGGCGATCGCGTGGTCGTCGACGGCGTGCAGCGGATCTACTATCCGGGTGCGCAGGTGAAGCCGAAGGCGCTGCCCGCGCGCGCCGATGCGGGCGGCGGCAACGGCACGCAGGCCGTGGCCGATGCCGGCGCGCCTGCCGCGCAATGACGGGAGAACGGTAATGGATTTCTCCCGATTCTTCATCGACCGGCCGATCTTTGCGGTCGTGCTGTCGATCGTCATCTTCGCGATCGGCCTGATCTCGATTCCGATGCTGCCGGCCGGCGAATACCCGGAAGTCGTGCCGCCGAGCGTGGTCGTGCGGGCGACGTACCCAGGCGCGAACCCGAAGGAAATCGCCGAATCGGTCGCCGAACCGCTGGAAGAGGCGATCAACGGCGTCGAAGGCATCATGTACATGAAGTCGGTCGCCGGGTCGGACGGCAGCCTGCAGGTCGTCGTCACGTTCCTGCAGGGTGTCGATCCCGACACGGCCGCCGTGCGCGTGCAGAACCGCGTGAGCCAGGCGCTGTCGCGCCTGCCCGACGAGGTGCGCCAGTACGGCGTGACCACGCAGAAGCAGTCGCCGACGCCGCTGATGTACGTGAGCCTCTATTCGCCGGACAACAGCCGCGATTCGCTGTACCTGCGCAACTACCTGACGCTGCACGTGAAGGACGAGCTGTCGCGGCTCACCGGCATCGGCGACGTCGGCGTGTACGGCTCCGGCGACTATGCGATGCGGCTGTGGCTCGACCCGAACCGGCTGGCGTCGCGCGGGCTGACCGCGAGCGACGTGATCGCGGCCGTGCGCGAGCAGAACGTGCAGGTGTCGGCGGGCCAGCTTGGTGCGGAACCGTCGCCGAAGAAAAACGACTTCCTCGTGTCGATCAACGTGCGCGGCCGCCTGCGCACGGTGCAGGAGTTCAGCGACATCGTGTTGCGCAACGGCGACGACGGCCAGGTCGTGAAGCTGTCCGACGTCGCGCGCATCGAGCTCGGCGCGGGCGACTACACGCTGCGCTCGTACTTCAACGACAAGCATTCGGCCGTGGTCGGCATCTTCCTGTCGCCGGGTGCGAACGCGCTCGATGTCGCGAAGGCCGTGTATGCGAAGCTCGACGAGCTGTCGAAGCGGTTCCCGCCCGGCGTCGCGTACCGCCCCGTGTGGGACCCGACGGTGTTCGTGCGCGAGTCGATCCGCGCGGTGCAGCACACGCTGATCGAGGCCGTCGTGCTGGTCGTGCTCGTCGTGATCCTGTTCCTGCAGACGTGGCGCGCATCGATCATTCCGCTGGTCGCCGTGCCGGTGTCGGTCGTCGGTACGTTCGCGTGGCTCTACCTGCTCGGCTATTCGATCAACACGCTGACGCTGTTCGGGCTCGTGCTCGCGATCGGGATCGTCGTCGACGATGCGATCGTCGTCGTCGAGAACGTCGAGCGCAACATCGCGCAGGGGCTGAGCCCACGCGATGCCGCGCACCAGGCGATGCGCGAGGTGTCGGGGCCGATCGTCGCGATCGCGCTCGTGCTGTGTGCGGTGTTCGTGCCGATGGCGTTCATGTCGGGCGTCACGGGCCAGTTCTACAAGCAGTTCGCGGTGACGATCGCGATCTCGACGGTGATTTCCGCGATCAATTCGCTGACGTTGTCGCCGGCGCTCGCCGCGAAGCTGCTGCGTCCGCACGGCGCCCCGAAGGATGCGTTGACGCGCGGGCTCGACCGCGCATTCGGCTGGCTGTTTCATCCGTTCAACCGCTTCTTCGAGCGTAGCTCCGACCGCTATCACGGCGTCGTGGGTCGCACGCTGAAGCGGCGCGGCGTGGTGTTCGCGGTCTATGCGACGCTGCTCGCGGCGACCGCGCTGCTGTTGAACGCGGTGCCGGGCGGCTTCATCCCCGTGCAGGACAAGCTGTACCTGTTCGCGGGCGCGAAGCTGCCGGAAGGCGCGTCGCTCGCGCGCACCAGCGCGGTGACCGAGCAGATGACGAAGATCGCGCTCGGCACCGACGGGGTCGAGATGGTGCCGGCATTCGCGGGGCTGAATGCGCTGCAGGGCGTGAATACGCCGAACATCACGAACTCGTACGTGATCCTGAAGCCGTTCGACCAGCGCCACCGCAGCGCCGCGCAGATCAACGCGGACCTGAACGCACGCTTCGCGGCGATCAATGGCGGCATTACCTATGCGCTGATGCCGCCGCCGATCCAGGGCCTCGGCAACGGTTCCGGTTACTCGCTGTACCTGGAGGATCGCGGCGGGCTCGGCTACGGCGAACTGCAAAAGGCGCTCACGACATTCCAGGCCGCCGTCGCGAAGACGCCGGGGATGAGCTATCCGGTCAGCTCGTACCAGGCGAACATCCCGCAACTCGAGGTGAAGGTCGACCGGCTGAAGGCGAAGGCGCAGGGCGTCGCGTTGACCGACCTGTTCAATACGCTGCAGGTGTATCTCGGCTCGATGTACGTGAACGACTTCAACGTGTTCGGCCGCGTGTATCGCGTGATGGCGCAGGCCGATGCCGGCCACCGGCAGACGGCCGCCGACATCGCGAACCTGCGCACGCGTAATGCCAGGGGCGAGATGGTGCCGATCGGCTCGATGGTGACGGTGGGGCCCGCGTACGGTCCCGATCCGGTCGTGCGCTACAACGGCTATCCGGCCGCCGACCTGATCGGTGACGCCGATCCGAAGGTGATGTCGTCGTCGCAGGCGATCGCGAAGCTCCAGCAGATCGCGAAGGAGGTGCTGCCCCCGGGCATCACGCTCGAATGGACCGACCTCAGCTACCAGCAGGTCACGCAGAGCAACGCGGCGATCGTGGTATTCCCGCTCGCCGTGATGCTCGTGTTCCTCGTGCTCGCATCGCTGTACGAGAGCTGGACGCTGCCGCTCGCGGTGATCCTGATCGTGCCCGTGTGCATGTGCGCGGCGCTATTCGGCGTATGGCTGTCCGGCGGTGACAACAACGTGTTCGTGCAGGTCGGCCTGGTCGTGTTGATGGGGCTCGCGTGCAAGAACGCGATCCTGATCGTCGAGTTCGCGCGCGAGCTCGAAATCCAGGGCAAGGGCGTGATCGAGGCGGCACTCGAAGCGTGCAAGCTGCGGCTGCGCCCGATCGTGATGACGTCGGTCGCGTTCATCGCGGGCTCGGTGCCGCTCCTGATCGGCAGCGGCGCGGGCAGCGAAGTGCGTGCGGCCACCGGCATCACCGTGTTCGCGGGGATGCTGGGCGTCACGGTGTTCGGGCTGTTCCTGACGCCCGTGTTCTACGTGGCGATCCGCAAGCTCGCGGGCGGCACGCCGGCCGTCTGGAGCGAACAGCACGGCACCCTCGAAGGAGAAAACCGATGAGCGCCGCTTTCCGTCTTTCCGCGCTCGCGATGTCGGTGACGCTCGCCGCGTGCGCGGTCGGCCCCGATTTCAAGCGGCCCGATACGGCCACGGCCGCGCGGTTCGCGCGTGACGGCCATCCGGCGCCGCAGCGCGACGCGTCGCCGGCCGAGATGCCGCCCGATGCGTCGGCCGCCGCCGATGCCACGTTCTGGCGCGGCTTCGGCGATCCGGCGCTGACGCAGCTGATCGACGCGGCGCTGGCGGCCAACCAGGACCTGCAGGTCGCGGTATCGCGTTACGACGCGTCGAACGCGTTGCTGTCGCAGGCAACCTTCGACCGCTATCCGACCATCACCGCGAGCGGCCAGATCGGCCATCAGCTGATGAGCAAGGACCAGGCGTTCGGCGCGCCGCGCAGCCAGCGCAATACGCCGACGTCGAACGTCGGGATCAATGCCGCCTGGGAACTCGACCTGTTCGGCCGCGTGCGGCGCTCGATCGAGTCGCAGCGTGCGGAAACAGCGGCCAGCGCGGCCGACGTGCGCGCGGTGCGCGTTGCGATCGCGGGCGAGGTGGCGAGCACGTACGTCGATCTGCGCGGCTCGCAGGAACGGCTGCGGATCGCGCGCGAGAACGCCGACAACCAGAAGCAGACACTCGCGCTGATCAATGCACGCGTCGGCGCGGGAAGAGGGTCCGAACTCGACGCGGCGCGTGCGCGTGCGCAGTACGAATCGACGACGTCGCGGATCGCCGTGTACGAAGCCGCGATCGGCGTCGACGAGCATCGGCTCGCGGTGCTGACCGGCCAGACGCCGGATGCGCTGATTGGCCGCTTCGATCTGCCGAAAGCCGGCGCGTCGCCCGGCACATCGGCGCCGCTGCCGGCGCTGGACGCCGACATCGATCCCGGCACGCCGGGCGACCTGCTGCGCCGGCGTCCCGATGTCGCGGCGGCCGAGGCGCGGCTGCACGCGGCGACCGCGCGCGTCGGCGTCGCGACGGCCGACCTGTTCCCGCGCTTCACGCTGTCGGGGCTGCTCGGCAGTGCGACGAGCAGTTACGGGTTCTTCCGCGCGGGCAGCGATACGAACCTGATCGCGCTCGGCATCGACTGGTCGTTCCTCGACGTCGGCCGCGTGCGTGCGCGGATCGCCGCGAGCGACGCGGAAGCGGCCGGCCAGCTCGCGCAGTACCGGCAGACCGTGCTCGGCGCGCTGGAGGAAACCGAGAACGCGCTGCTGCGTGCCGCCCGCACGCGTGACGAGACCGCGCACCTCGTGCGGGCGGCGGACGACAGCGCGCGCGCCGCACAGCTCGCGCAGACACGCTTCTCGGCCGGTGCGATCGACTACTACGAAGTGCTCGATGCGCAACGGACGCTGCTGCAGGCGCAGGATGCGGCGGCCGACGGGCGGATGCGCAGCGCGGCCTCGACGGTCGCGCTGTACAAGGCGCTCGCAGGCGGCTGGCCGTCGGGTACCGGGCAAGGCGCACAAGCCCCGCTTGCGCAGTCGAAGCCGTAGCGCGAGCAGCGGCGCGCGGCAGGCCGGCAGGACGGTGTCTGTCGCGCGCTGCAGGGTCACACGATCGCCGGGTCGACCTTGTCTACGTCGATGCCGTAGCGCCGGATGGCCTCGCCGACGCGTGCGCGCTCGATCACGCCATCGTCGGCGAGCGCTTTCAACGCCGCGATCGCGATGAAGTGGCGGTCGACCTCGAAGAACGTGCGTAGCGCCTCGCGCGTATCCGAGCGGCCGAAGCCGTCGGTGCCGAGCGACACGAAGCGCCGGCCGTCGACGAACGCGCGGATCTGGTCGCCGACGATCTTCATGTAGTCGGTCGCGACGACGACAGGCCCCGTGCGGCCATCGACGCATTGCTGCACATACGGCACACGCGGCGCCTGATCGGGATGCAGCAGGTTCCAGCGCTCCGCGGCCAGCCCGTCGCGGCGCAGCTCGGTCAAGCTCGTCGCGCTCCAGACGTCGCTCGACACGCCGAAGTCCTGCGCGAGCAGGTCGCTGGCGGCGATCACTTCGCGCAGGATCGCGCCGCTGCCCATCAGCTGCACGTGCGGTGCATCGGCGGTGCGCGGTGCGCTTTCGCGCAACAGGTAGAGCCCCTTCAGGATGCCGGCCTCCGCGTGATCGGGCAGCGCCGGATGCGGGTAGTTCTCGTTGAGCAGCGTGATGTAGTAGTAGACGTCCTCCTGTTCCGCGAACATCCGCCGCAGCCCGTCGCGCACGATCACCGCGAGTTCGTATGCATAGGTCGGGTCGTACGACACGCAGTTCGGAATCACCGACGACAGCACCTGGCTATGCCCGTCGTTGTGCTGCAGCCCTTCGCCCATCAGCGTCGTGCGGCCCGACGTCGCGCCGAGCAGGAAGCCGCGCGTGCGGGCGTCGCCGGCCGCCCAGGCAAGATCGCCGACGCGCTGCAGCCCGAACATCGAATAGAAGATGTAGAACGGGATCGCCGGCAGCCCGTGGTTGCTGTACGCGGTGCCGGCCGCGATCCACGACGCGATCGCGCCCGACTCGTTGATCCCTTCCTGGAGGATCTGCCCGTCCTTCGCTTCCTTGTAGTAGCTGAGCTGGCCTGCGTCCTGCGGCGTATAGAGCTGGCCGAGATGCGAGTGGATGCCGATCTGGCGGAACAGGCCCTCCATCCCGAACGTACGCGATTCGTCCGGCACGATCGGCACGACGAGCTTGCCGAGCTGCGGATCCTTCAGCAGCGTGCCGAGGATGCGCACGAACGCCATCGTCGTCGACAGCCCGCGCTCGCCGGTGTCCTTCAATTGCGCGTCGAACGCGGCGAGCGGTGGCACCGGCAGCGGCTGCACGGCGCTGAAGCGGGCCGGCACGTGGCCGCCGAGCGCCGCGCGGCGCGCCGCGAAATAGCGTGCTTCCGCGCTGCCCGGTTCCGGCTTCAGGTAGGGCAGTTCGTCAAGCTGCGCGTCGCTGACCGGCAGCGCGAAGCGATCGCGGAACGCGCGCACCGCATCGGCGCTCATCTTCTTCAACTGGTGGTTCACGTTCTGGCCTTCGCCGGCTTCGCCCATCCCGAAGCCCTTGACGGTCTTTGCGAGCACGACGGTCGGCCGGCCGTCCGCGCGCATCGCCTGCGCATAGGCCGCGTGGACCTTCTCCGGATCGTGACCGCCGCGCGCCAGTTTCCAGATGTCGTTGTCGGACAGGTCGGCGACGAGCTCGAGCAGTTCCGGATACTTGCCGAAGAAGTGCTCGCGCACGTACGCGCCGCTTTGCGACTTGAAGGTCTGGTAGTCGCCGTCGACGCACTCCATCATGCGCTGGCGCAGCAGGCCGGTCGTGTCGCGTTCGAGCAGGCGATCCCAGCCGCCGCCCCAGATCACCTTGACGACGTTCCAGCCGGCCGCGCGGAACGTGCCTTCGAGTTCCTGGATGACCTTGCCGTTGCCGCGCACGGGGCCGTCGAGACGCTGCAGGTTGCAGTTGACGACGAAGATCAGGTTGTCGAGCCGTTCGCGCCCGGCGAGCGAGATGGCCGCGAGCGATTCGGGCTGGTCCATTTCGCCGTCGCCGAGAAACGCCCACACCTTGCGGCCCTGATGCGCTTTCAGCCCGCGGTACTCGAGGTAGCGCATGAAGCGCGCCTGATACGCGGCCGTGAGCGGGCCGAGCCCCATCGACACGGTCGGGAATTGCCAGAACTCCGGCATCAGGCGCGGATGCGGATACGACGACAGCCCGTCGCGCCCTGCTTCACGGCCGGTTTCCCGGCGGAAATTGTCGAGCTGCGCATCCGTGATGCGGCCTTCCAGATACGCGCGGCCGTAGATGCCGGGCGCCGAATGCCCCTGGATGTAGACCATGTCGCCGTCGAACGTATCGGTGCGGCCGCGAAAGAAGTGGTCGAAGCCGACGTCGTACAGCACCGCGGCCGACTGGTAGGTCGCGATGTGGCCGCCGACGTTCGAATGCCGGCCGGCGCGCAGCACCATCACCATCGCGTTCCAGCGGATCATCGCGTTCAGGCGGCGCTCGAGCGCGAGATCGCCCGGGTAGGCCGGCTGCCGTTCACGCGGCACGGAGTTCACGTAGGCGGTCGTCACGCGGCCATGCAGGTCGCCGTGGCGGGCTGCGTCAAGATCGGCGAGCTGGTCGAGCAGGTAGTGCGCGCGCGGGCGGCCTTCGAGTGCGATCACGGATTCGAGCGCATCGAGCCATTCGCGGGTTTCCTGCGGATCGATGTCGGGTAACGCGAGAGGTGCGGTCATGCAGTGTCTCCAGAAGCATCAGGCTGCGCGGGGCGACGGTCGTGGCGCCGCGTCGCGCGACGGAACGCCCGCCGATCGGCGGGCGAAAATGATTGCAATTGCAATCGTATGGAGGCCATTGTTATCGAGGTAAAATTTAATTGCAACTGCAATTCAACGAAAGGAACGACCTGACATGAGCGCACCCGAACCCGATTTGTGGTTCTCGTTCGTCCGCGCGCACCGGACGATGATTCGCGAGATCGAGCGCCGCCTCGCGGCGGCCGGTTTGCCCGCGTACGCGTGGTACGACGCGCTGTGGGGGCTCGAAAGCGGGCCCGACGGCACGCGCCGCATGCACGAACTGGCCGATGTGCTCGCGATCGAGCGCTACAACCTGACGCGGCTCGTCGACCGGCTCGAACAGGAAGGGCTCGTGACGCGCGCGCGGTCCGCCGACGACGGCCGCGCGGCGTTTGCGAGCATCACCGACAAGGGGCGGACGCTGCGCAAGAAGATGTGGAAGGTGTACCAGTCGACGGTCGCCGAGCTCTTTCTCGACCAGTTCGCCGGCAAGGAGCAGGCGGCGATGGCCGCCGCGCTCGACCGCGCGACCGCCGCGGCGCGCGACGCGTCCGCTGACGCGAAGTAACGGCAGCCGGCGCGCCTCAGCCGCGCGCATAGCGGTGCATCGCCTGCGCGGCCCAGTCGGCCGGCACGCGACCGTCGTCGGCCAGCAGGCGGAGCGCGACCGCGGCGATCCACCGCGCATTCGGTGCCCGTGTGCCGGGGCCGGCCGTATCCGCGCCGAGCGCCGTAAAGCGGGCCGGGATGAACGCGCCGATCTGCGCGGCGACGTGCCGCGCATAGCCCGTCACCGCGAGCACCGGCGTGCCGCTTTCGCCGAGGCTTGCCCGCACGTGCGCGACGCGCGGTTCGTCGTGCGGATGCAGCAGGTTCCAGCGGTCGGTTGCGCGCCCGTCGCGCGCGAGCTGCGTGTAGCTCGGGCAACTCCAGATCGTCGAGTCGATCCGCCATTCGTCGTGCAGCAGGTCGGCGGCTTCCATCACGTGCGTGAGCGTGCTGCCCGCGCCGCATAGCCGGATGTGCGCGGCCGCGCCGGCTGCCGCGCGCCGGCCGGCCCGCACCATGCCGTTGAACGCGTCGCGGGCTGCAGTCGCCGACAGCGGCTTTGCATCGGGCACACAGTCGTCATGGCCCGCGAGGTAGAAAAACCCCGGCTGGCCGGCGACATAGAGCGTGCGCAGCGCGTGGCGCAGGATCGCGATCGCTTCGTGTCCCGACGCCGGGTCGTACGGCGTGCAGGCGGGGTTCGCGGCCAGCCAGTGCGGAACGTCGGGCGTCACGCCCTTCGGCCAGGACGACGCGGCCGTTTCGGCATCGTTCACGAAGATCCCGCGATCGACGGTTTCGATCGAGGCCAGCCGCAGCTGGTCGATCGCACGCGCGTGCAGCAGGTACAGCAGCGGCCGCTCGAAACGCTTGCCCGGATCGAGAAACCGCAGCGGCCACGCGCTGATGTGGCGATGCGCGCGCGTATCGGCGAACGACTCGCGTGCATCGGCGCGGACGATCCACACGCGCTTCGACGTCGCCGTATCGCGTTCGAGGCAATCCGCGGCCGCGCGCATGGCGCCGAGCGGGGACACCGCATGGCCTGGCGGCGCGAGCCGCCGTGCCGTGAGCCGTTCGAGGCAGGCCGCCGCGGCGCGGCGGGTGTCGGGCGTCCGCACGGGCGGACCGGGTCGCGCAGTTTGCATGTCCCTCCTTCGAGTACTGGCATGTCGCCGGCGCCATCGGTTCCGGCATAGGATTGCAATTGCAACGATTGTAGTTGCAATGATAATTCGATGACAAGGACCGACATGACCTCGAATCACTCCCTCACGTTCCATACGGCCGATACGCCGAACGGGCACAAGATCGCGATCTATCTGGAAGAGGCCGGGATCGCGCACGACCTCGTGCACGTGAACCTGTCCGCCGGCGAGCAGCGCAGCCCGGCGTTCCTCGCGATCAACCCGAACGGCAAGATCCCGGCCATCGTCGACCACGATACCGGGCTGGCCGTATTCGAATCCGGCGCGATCCTCGGCTATCTCGCCGAGAAGACCGGCTGTCTGCATCCGGAAACGCTGGCCGAGCGCACGGCGGTCCAGCAATGGCTGCATGTCCAGATCGGCGGAATCGGGCCGATGTTCGGCCAGCTGTGGTGGTTCCTGCATGCATCGAAGACGGTCAATGCGGAAGCGATCGACCGCTACCGCAAGGAGGCCGCGCGCCTCTACGGGGTCGTGAACCGCCGGTTGGCGGAATCGGCGTATCTCGCGTCGTCGCGGTATTCGATCGCCGACATCGCCGCGTTTCCGTGGCTACGCACGGCGGCCGAGCTCGATCTCGAGGTTGCCGGTTTTCCGCATGTCGAGCGCTGGCTGGCCGACATCGCCGCACGGCCGGCGGTCCAGCGGGGCCTGATCGCATGCCGCGCGCCGTCGGCCGAGGCGGCGCACTGACATCGCATCGCCCGCGCTGCATGGGCGGCGCGGGGCCCGGCCGCCTCGCTGCCGGGAAACATTGCTCTCCTTCGTCGTAAACGTCTCGAATGCGTGATATTTGCGCCGCGCGATCCGGTTTAGAGTGGCCGCGAATCGATGACGATGTGTCGTATGGCTGCAGCCCCGGGCCGTACAGGCGCACCAGAGGAGTTGGAGACAAATGGGTGAAGGCAGGATTACGCAGGTCGAGTCGTTCGGTTTCGAGCGCATTCCCGATGCATCGCGCTACGCGCGGCCGATCGATCTGTTCCGGTTGCTGTTCGGCGGCTGCAATACGTTTTCCACATCGGTGCTCGGCAGCTTTCCCGTGCTGGTCGGGCTGTCGTTCAAGGCGGGCGTCTGCGCGATCGTGCTCGGCGTGCTCGCCGGCACCTGCATCCTCGCGCCGATGAGCCTGTTCGGCCCGCGCAACGGCACGAGCGACCCGGTGTCGTCAGGCGCGCATTTCGGCATCCACGGCCGGATCGTCGGCTCGTTCCTCGCGCTGCTCACGTCGATCGCGTTCTTCTCGCTCGCGGTGTGGAGTTCCGGCGACGCGCTCGTCGGCGGCGCGCACAACATGGTCGGCGTGCCCGTCAACGGCTTCACGCTCGGCGCGGCCTACATGGTGTTCGCGGTGCTCGTGCTGATCGTCTGCATCTACGGCTTCCGCTTCATGCTGTGGGTCAACAAGATCGCCGTGTGGGCCGCGAGCGTGCTGTTCGTCGCGGGCCTGTTCGCGTTCGCCGGCCTGTTCGACATGAACTATGCTGGCACGCTGCAACTCGGCAGTGCGGGATTCTGGGCCGCGTTCGTCGGCGCGGTACTGGTCGCGCTGAGCAACCCCGTATCGTTCGCGTCGACGCTCGGCGACTGGGCGCGCTACATTCCGCAGCACACGCCGAAGCATCGCGTGATGGGCGCCGTATTCGCCGCGCAGGTCGCGACGTTCGTGCCGTTCTTCTTCGGCCTTGCGACCGCGACGATCATCGCGGCGAAGGCGCCCGCGTTCATCGCGTCGAACGACTACGTCGGCGGGCTGCTTGCGATCTCGCCGCGCTGGTTCCTGCTGCCGATGTGCCTGATCGCGATCATCGGCGGGATGTCGACCGGCACGACCGCGCTGTACGGCACCGGCCTCGACGTGTCGAGCATGTTCCCGCGCGTCCTGAACCGCGTGCGTGCGACGCTGCTGATCGGCACGATCGCGATCGCGTTCATCTTCGTCGGCCGCTTCTGGTTCAACCTCGTCGAAAGCGTCGCGACGTTCTCGACGCTGATCGACACGTTCAGCTGCCCGTGGATGGCGATCATGGTGATCGGCTACGTGACGCGCCGCGGCTACTATCTCGCCGACGACCTGCAGGTGTTCAACCGCGGGCTGCACGGCGGGCACTACTGGTTCACGCACGGCTGGAACGTGCGCGCGATGGGGGCATGGCTGCCGGCTGCGTTCATCGGGCTCGCGTTCGTGAACCTGCCGGGCCAGTTCGTCGGGCCGCTCGGCCACCTCGCGGACGGGCTCGACCTGAGCGTGCCGGTGTCGCTGGCGGTGGGCGGGATCCTGTACTTCGTGCTGCTGACGTTGTATCCGGAGCCGGATGGCGTGTACGGCCCGCACGGGCGCCGCTTCGTGCGCGGCGGCAAGCCGGGCGCACGCGGTGCCGGTGCGCCGGCGATTCAGCCGAAGGGATATTGAGCGGCGCGTGGCGGGTTGTCTCTCGCTACGCTTGCCGAAACGACAACGCCGCCATGCGGGTCAAGCCGCCGGCGGCGTTGTCGTTTCCGTTTCCGGCGTGCGCGGTGGATCAGTGAAACGTGCTGCCCGCGAGCATCCCGCCGTCGACGATGAATTCCGACCCCGTGCAATACGCGGATTCGTCGGACGCGAGGAACAGCACGAGGCTGGCCACTTCGTCGGGCTTGCCGATGCGCGCGATCGGCAGGCCGCTGTAGATCGACGACGGATCGAAATCCGCGAACTCGGGCGGGCGTGCCATCACCGTATCGATGCCGCCCGGATGCACCGAGTTCACGCGAATGCCATAGCGGCCGAATTCGAGCGCGGCAGCCTTGGTCATCCCGCGCACCGCGAACTTGCTCGACACGTATGCGCTGCCGCCCGCGACACCTTCCATCCCGGCCGTCGACGACACGTTGACGATCGAGCCGCCGCCTGCTTCCTTCAGCGCGGCCACGGCCGACTTCATGCCGAGCCAGCAGCCGATCTGGTTCACGTCGATCACCTTGCGATAGTCGTCGAGCGAACACGATTCGATCGGCACGAGCTTCAGGATCGCCGCGTTGTTCACGAGAATGTCCAGCCGGCCGAACTGCGCGAGCGTGGCCTGAATGGCTGCCTGCCAGTCGGCTTCGCGGGTGACGTCGAGATGCTGGAATCGCGCGGCGTCGCCCAGTTCGGCCGCGACGCGCCGGCCGGCGTCGTCCAGCACGTCGGCGATCACCACGCGTGCGCCTTCGGCGGCGAACCGGCGCGCTTCCGCTTCGCCCTGGCCGCGGGCGCCGCCGGTGATCAGCGCGACCTTGCCTTCGAGTCGTTTCATCCTGTTTGCTCCTGTGAGTGAGAGGGGACGCGCGGGCTCGCTTACGCGGAGGCGGCCGCCGCGTCGATGATGCGAACCGGATCGGTACCGTCCCAGGTGTGTGCTTCGGCGATGCCGTGCACGATCATGTCGCGCATGCCCGCGCCTTCGATCACTTCGACGCGCACGCCGGGATCGTCGGCGTCGTCGAGATACGCGACGCGCGTGGCCGGGTTGTGTGCTTCGAACACGACGCGCAGGCCGCGCGCCGTGAGCTGCGAGACTGCCGCATCGAGATCGTCGACGACCCACGCGACGTGATGCGGGCCGACGAGCGGCTGCCCGTGCGCATCGCGGTACGGCGACCGCGTGTCGTTCGTGACGTGGATCAGCTCGATCTGCAGATCGCCGCGATACGCGAGGCCGACGTCCATCGTGACCGTCACCGGTTCGCCGAGATACCGGCCGTCGAGGCGCACGTTGCGGAACACGGTCCACGGGCCGACATCGTGGCGGGCGCGCCAGCGTGCGATGCTGCGGTCGAGGTCGGCGACCACGTAGCCGATCTGGTCGATGGGGCCGGGGAGTGGATCGTTCATGTCGTCTCCGTGGCGGACGCACGTATGCGTGCCGCGCGATGAATGACGGCCATGATCGCAACAAAGCGTGTGCTTCGTGCCATCCAAACGGACGAGAACTCGGGGGGACGGCTTGCGCAGCCGTATGGCGCAGCGATGCGATCGGTACGCGCGCTGCAAGGACGGAGAAACGGCCGACGCGTCAACGCGCGGTCGGCGCCTTGACCGTCAGCCGGCAGACCGTCGCGAGCGCGAGCAGGTTCGGATCCCGTTCGCGGCGGTGCAGGAAGCTCAGGCCGATCGTCTGGCGGATCGTCGGTCCGGCGAGCGGCACGAGCGCGATCTTGTGCGCGAACAGGTCGCGCACGCGGCCGGGTAGCAGCGAGCAGCCGACGCCGCCCGACACGAGGTTGATCAGCGAAAAGATGTCGCCTACCCGCATCACGACGTTCGGTGTGACGCCTGCCGTGCGGAATGCCTCCGTGAAGCCGTGATGCGTCGCGAAACCTTCGCCGAGCGACACGAACGGCTCGTCGCCGCACGCGTGGAGATCGATCGCGTCGCGTTGCGCATACGGCGAATCGACCGGCGCGGCGAAGAACATCTCGTCCTCGAACAGCGCGATCGATTCGATCTCGGCGTCCGGTTCGGGCAGCGCCATCAGCGTCGCGTCGATCGCACCCTGCCTGAGCTTGTCGAGCAGGTCGGCGTTCGAGCCGAGCACGAGTTCGGCCTGCAGCTCGGGGCGACGCTCCTTCAGCGCGATCACGACCTCGGGCACGGTGCGGATCGTCAGCGAATACAGCGAACCGATCTTCAACTGGCCCGCGCCATAGCCGGCCGCCTCGCGCGTCGAACGAATGCCGTTCGTCATCGTCTTGAGCACTTCGCCGGCGACTTCGGCGAGCACCTGCGCGGCATCGGTCGGCATCAGGTTCCGCCCCTCGTGGCGGAACAGTGCGCAATGCATGCCTTCCTCGAGCGTATGCAGCGCGCGGTGCACGCTGACGGTGCTCACGCCCAGCGCCTCGGCCGCCTTCGCGAGGCTGCCGGCTTCCATGAACGCGAGCAGAACTTCGAGCTTGCGGAACGTGATCTCTTCGTTGATGCGGTTGCGCATGATGCGGGCGACGGGAAGGGCGGCCGACGATTCTGCCGCAGAACCCGGGCCGCAACAATGCGCGAAAAACCGGGTTTTTCGCGCGGCGGAGGGCGGACGGGGAACATTTAATCTCCGGCTAATCATCTGGCGCGGGCATTAATTGATGCGGATTTTCGGCATCCCTATGATCGATTCACGCCGGTCATGCGCGCGGGCCGGGAAGGTCCGCCGTGCGTGCCCGCATCGACCGGCGATGCGAACGGCCGGTTCGCCCATGCCCGCCACGGAACGCGGCAGGCATGCGGCGCGGCACCACGAGACTGCAGGAGAAAAGCATGCGCGACTCACGTCGGAACTCGCGGCAGCGGCAGGTGATCGCCGCAGTCGTCGGCAATACCCTCGAGTGGTACGACTTCATCGTTTACGGTTTCTTCTCGGGCATCATCGCGCGGCTGTTCTTTCCCGCCGAGAGCCAGTACGCATCGCTGCTGATGTCGCTTGCGACGTTCGGCGTCGGTTTCTTCATGCGCCCGGTGGGCGGCATCCTGCTCGGCCTCTATGCGGACCGCAAGGGCCGCAAGGCCGCGATGCAGCTCATCATCCTCCTGATGACGCTGTCGATCGCGCTGATCACGTTCGCGCCATCGTATGCCGCGATCGGCCCGGCGGCGCCGATCCTGATCGTCGTCGCGCGGCTGCTGCAGGGTTTCGCCACCGGCGGCGAATATGCGAGCGCGACCGCGTTCCTCGTCGAAAGCGCCCCCGCGAACCGGCGCGGGCTGTACGGATCGTGGCAGCTGATCGGCCAGTGCCTCGCGGTGTTTTCCGGTGCGGCGATGGGCGCATGGGCCACGCAGTCGCTGTCGGATGCGGCGCTGCACAGCTGGGGCTGGCGCGTGCCGTTCGCGCTCGGGCTGCTGATCGGGCCGGTCGGGTTGTGGATTCGCCGGCACATGGAGGAGACCGAGGCGTTCCTCGATGCGAGCAAGTCGACCGTCGAGCCGCCGGCGAGCGTGTCGCGCGTGCTGCGCGAGAACCTGCGCGGCGTGCTGGTGTCGATGGGGCAGACGATCACCGGGACCGCCGTGTTCTACGTGATGCTCGTGAACATGCCGACGTTCGTGCACAAGACCTTCGGGCTGCCGCTCGACCAGGTGTTCAAGGTGCAGATGGTGGCGGTCGCGCTGCTGACGGTGACGATTCCGGTCGCGGCGATCGTATCCGACCGCATCGGCCGGCGGCCCGTGCTGATCGCCGGCACGTTCGCGCTGCTGACGGTCACGTATCCGCTGTTCTCGTGGCTGGCCGCCGCGCCGGGCATCGGGCGCCTGCTCGTGATGCAGCTCGTGATCTGCACGATCATCGGCATCTGCTACGGCCCCGCGCCGACGACGCTCGCCGAGCAGTTCGCGACCCGTTCGCGGTCGACCGGCGTCGCGCTCGCCTACAACGTCGCGGTGATGGTGTTCGGCGGCTTCGCGCCGTTCATCGTCACATGGCTGACGCGCGCGAGCGGATCGCCCGTCGCCCCCGCGTGGTACGTGCTGTTCGCCGCGTCGTTCGGGCTGCTCGCGAGCGTGTTCATGCATGACGGTGCGCCGTGCGTGGTCGCACGCCGGCAATTCGAGGGCGAGCCGCTGAGCGCGAAGTAGCCGGCCGGGCGGCTGCGCCGGCGACCCATCGGCACAGGCGGCACGCCGGGTATCGGCACAGCCGATGATGAGCATCGCGGGCGGCGGCCTACCGCGGCCGCCGCCCGGTCGTTACGCTTGGGCGATCATCCACGCTGTCCGGAAGGCCCCCATGTCTCGACTCGACTACACGCTGCTCGGCCCCTGCCTGCTCGCCATCGCGCTCGACGCGATGGGGTTCGGGCTCGTCTATCCGATGATGTCCGCGATCTTCAGCGATCCGCACGCGGGCATCCTGCCGGCCGACGCCGGCGCGCACGCGCGCAATTTCTACCTCGGTCTCGGTTACGGGATCTACCCGCTGTGCATGTTCTTCGGCTCGTCGCTGATGGGCGAGCTGTCCGACCGCTACGGCCGCCGCCGGATGCTGCTGCTGTGCGTGCTCGGCCTGGCGGTCGGCTACGCGATGATGGCGGCCGGCGCGTGGCACGCAAGCATCGCGATGCTGCTGGCCGGCCGCGGGCTCACGGGCCTGATGGCCGGTTGCCAGGGCATCGCGCAGGCGGCGATCACCGATCTCAGCACGCCGGAGACCAAGGCGTACAACATGAGCATCATGTCGCTTGCGTTCAGCGCGGGCGTGATCGTCGGCCCGGTGCTCGGCGGCGTGACGTCCGACCGGACGATCTCGCCGCTGTTCGGCTACGGCACGCCGTTCGTGCTGGTCGCCGCGCTGTCGCTGATCTGCGCGTTCTGGACCTGGGCGTCGTATCGCGATTCGGCCGCGCCGCGCGGCGACACGCGCATCGATCCGCTGCTGCCGCTGCGGATCATCCGGGAGGCCGCGCGCCAGCGCAACGTCGCGTTCCTGTCGGTGGTGTTCTTCCTGATGCAGGTCGGCTACGGGCTCTACCTGCAGACCATCATGCTGCTGCTGCAGGCGAAATTCGGTTACACGAGCGCGCGGCTCGGGCTGTTCAGCGGCGTGATCGGCGTCTGCTTCGTGTTCGGCCTGCTGTTCGTCGTACGGCTGATGCTGCGCGTGTGGCGCGTGATCGATATCGCGAAGACGGGCCTGCTCGTCGCCGGGCTGGGCCAGGTCCTGTCCGCGCTGTTTCCGCACGAGCCGGTGCTGTGGGGACTCGCGATGGTCGTCGGCTGCTTCGACATGGTGGCGTACACGACGATGTATACGGCGTTTTCCGATGCCGTCAGCGAGGACCGGCAGGGCTGGGCGCTCGGTGTCGCGGGTTCGGTCATGGCCGTCGCGTGGGTCGTCACGGGCGCGCTGACGAACCTGCTGACCGTGTTCGGCGAGACCGGCCTGCTGTTGATCGGCGGCGCGGGGTTCCTGCTCAGCTTCGCGATGATGGTGGCATATGGCCGCACGCGGCCGGGCGTCCGTACGGCCGCGCTGTCCTAGGCGGTTGCGCACGTTGGCCCGATCCTGTCGGACGTTGTCCTGCGCGCCGCTGTCGCGCAACGCCGCGCGGCCCGACACTGGCGCCTCGCGGCCGGGGAAGTAGCGGGCCGTGTCCGGCGGCGCCGGCAGGCCCGGCGCGCCGTTCCATTCAATGTGCCAACCGAAAGAGAGCGACCCATGCAACATCCGACCATCCGTACCCTGGCCGGCGCGTCCGCGCCGACGTCGATCGATGCCGCCCGTACCGCGCTGCTGGTGATCGATTTCCAGAACGAATACTTCAGCGGCCGGCTGCCGATTCCGGAAGGGCCGCGTGCGCTGGGCAATGCGCAGCGGGTGATCGCGTTCGCCGACCGAGCGGGCATTCCGGTATTCCACGTCCAGCACGTCGATACGGCCGACAGCCCGGTCTTCGCCGACGGCAGCGACGGTTCCGGCTTCCACGCGGACCTGCAGCCGGCCCCGCATCACGCGGTGGTGAGGAAGACGTCGGTGAGCGTGTTCCCGACGACGGACCTCGATGCGCGGCTGAAGGCGGCCGGCATCGACACGCTGATCGTCACGGGCCTGATGACGCATGCATGCGTGGCCGGCGCGGCACGCGACGCGGTGCCGCTCGGCTACGGGGTGATCGTCGTCGACGATGCCTGTGCGACGCGCGACATCGACGTCGCAGACGGCGGCACCGTGCCGCACCGCGACCTGCATCGCGCGACGCTGGCCGCACTGTCGGACACGTTCGGCGACGTGCTGACGACCGAGCAGGTGCTGGCGCTCGGCGTGGCCTGACGGTTCGCCGGTTCGCGCGTCAGTCCGCCCAGCCCGGCGCGGCGTACACGATTTCGCCGCGGAAGCGCGTCTCGATCACGCGGGTGTGCGCGAACGTCTCGACCGGGTGTGCGAACGGATTGCGGTCGAGGATCGCGAAGCTCGCGTCCTTGCCCGCTTCGAGCGAACCCGTGCAATCGTCGAAGCGCAGCGCATACGCGGTGTTCACCGTATAGGCCTCGAGCATCGTGAGCAGGTCGAGCCGCTCGTGCGGATTCCACGGCGGGCTCTCGGGCTGGTCGATCAGCAGGTGCGTGACGCCTGTCTGGATGATCTGCATCGGGTCCATCGTGCTGACCGACCAGTCGGAGCCGGCCGCGAGCATCGCGCCCGCGTTGCGCAGGCTGCGGAACGGATAGTTGCGTGCAGTGCGCTCGGCGCCGAGCAGGTCGCGGTAAAGCTGTTGCTGTTCCTCGCGGGCGGCCGTCCACAGCGTCTGCACGCTGGCGATGGCGCCGAGCCGGTTGAAGCGGCTCATGTCGGCCGGATCGACGAGCTGCAGGTGCGCGAGCTGCGCGCGCCGGTCGCGCATCCCGTTGCAGCGCTGCACGTATTCAAGCGCGTCGAGCGTCATGCGTACCGCGCGGTCGGCCAGCGTATGGAAGTGCAGGTCGAAGCCGGCCGTATCGGCGAGCAGGCAGATTTCGTTCAGCGCGTCCTGGCTCCACAGCGCGAGGCCGCAGTCGTCGGTGCCCGCGTACGGCTCGAGCAGTGCAGCGGTTTTCGACTCGGGGACGCCGTCGACGAAGATCTTCACCGTATGCAGGCGCAGGTTGTCGCACGCGTATTCGCGGCGCCATCCGACGAAGCGTTCGATCTGCTCGCGCGGGTCGCGGCGCGGGTTCGCGTAGAGGCCTGCGCTCATGTACACCTTCAGCGTGCCGGCGCGCTGCGCGGCGGCGTAGGCCTTGAGTTCGGCCTCCTCGACGCGCGCATCGAACCAGCCCGTGATGCCGTAGCCGTGCGCCATCGCGTGCGCTTTCGCAAGCGACTTCGGGTAGCCGGCCGGGCTCAGTTGCGGAATGATCGGGCACACGCGGTAGAACGCGGCTTCGTGCACGACACCGTTCGGCGCACCCGATGCGTCGCGCTCGATCACCCCGCCGGACGGATCGGGCGTGTCGGCCCGGATCCCGGCCGCTTCGAGCCCCTTCGTGTTGAGGCAGCCGCTGTGCACGTCGAAGCCGACCACGAGCAGCGGCCGGTCGGGCACGATCCGGTCGAGCAGCTCGCGGGTCGGATACGCGCCGAACGCGGCGAGGTTCGCGCCGCCGAGATAGACCCACGGCTCGTTCGGCGTCGCGTCGGCGCACGCGCGGATGCGTTGCACGATCGCGTCGGGATCGTTGATGCCGGACAGGTCGAAATCACCGAGGATCTGATGGCCTTCGAGCGGGTGCACGTGACCGTCAATGAGGCCCGGCAGCATCAGCCGGCCGGCGAGATCGACCCTCCGTGTGGCGGGGCCGGCCAGCGGGCGGATGTCGTCGTCGCGGCCGACCGCGACGATCTTGCCGTCCTTCGTGGCGAGCGCCTGCGCGAAGCGGCGCTGCGCGTCGCCCGTGTAAAGCAGGCCGTTCAGATAGACGGTATCGGCGTGTTGCATGTGTCTCCTCCGGATGGGGGATCGACGGGCGCACGTGTCCGGCGGGCGAGCCGTGTGGCTCGTCCGTCCGCGTGAACCCGGTCGGGTTGGAATGGGGGCGGGGTGTTACGTGCCGGCGCTGCGCGGCAGGAGCGGCGATGTGCGGTGGCGAAGACCGGCAACGGCTGCCAGGGCGTCATGCCGGTTTCGCCGATGCAGCCGTCTCGGCGTGGCGATGGGCGACGCGCTCGCGGCCGCGCGGGCCGGCGTCCATCCGGTATTCGGCATTCCGTGTCTCCGTGGCATCCGACGCGTTTCTGTCGTCGGTTGAGTCAGATACTAGGAGCGGGAGAGCGGGCTGTCTGTCATTGTTTTGAGGACAACGCGCGACAAAAGGGCGGTGGTTGCAGGAATGTCGCCGCGGCGCCGTCTAGCGGCCGCGGTCTTCCGGCGCCGCTTCTTCTGTCACGCACCACGCAAAGAGTCCGGCCCGGTTCGCGACGCCGAGCTTTGCGAGCGCGCGTCCGAGATAGGTGCGCACGCTGCTCTGCTTGAGCGCGAGCGTGTCGGCGATCTGCGGGACGGGCTGCCCCTGCAGTACCGCGCGGCAGACGAGCCGCTCGCGCTGCGACAGCGCCGCACCGCTGGCCGACAGCCGCTGTTCGAAACGCTGCAGCAGCGCGCCGTCGTCCGAGCGCGGCGTCAGGCGTGCGAGCCGTGCGTGCTGGATCAGCAGCGGCAGCACGAAATCGCCGAGCTGACGCAGCAGCGCCAGTTCGGCCAGCGTATAGGACGGCTGGCCGCGCCGGCGGAACAGCGAGAACGCATAGACGTAGTCGCGCTCGCTGCCGAGCAGCGTGCAGTCTTCGCCGAGCTCGCCGAGCGCGAACTGGCGGCCGTACTCGGTCGCCGTATCGATGTCCTCGTTGCACGAGAACACCAGCTGCGAATCGGTGACGCGCTCGATATGCGGAAGCAGGGTGTCGGATCGCCAGTCGCCCTGTGTATACAGATCGAGCGCGTGGCGCGTGCCGTCGGGATCGTCGCCACCGGCGAAGAACAGCACGTCGACACTGTCGACCGATTGCGATGGCGCGTCGCGACGGTAACGCGTCGCGACGCTGTAATGGGATTGCGGATCGACGGTTTCGCGCAGCCACGCCCAAAGCCGGGCGGGAAACTGCGGACTGCCGAGGCTGGCGACCAGGTCGCCGGCGTTGCTCAGGGAAATATGGGCGGGGCTCATCGTTGACACCGTCTTCGCGAACGGCCGTCCGCGCGGGCCGTGCTTCGCGTGCGGCGGCACGGCGGGCGGCGGTGCGGTCATGCGAGACGGAGGCCGGCGCGGCGGCGAAGCCCGATTGTAGGGGACTTCGTTGCCGCCGGGCATTCGCGCTTGCCCGGCGGGCGGCCGATGTTGCATCGACACTTGCCGGGCGCGCGCGTCAGAACATCGTGTTCCGGTTCGCGGACGTTTCGGGTACCGTCTGAATGACATCCCAGTGCTCAACGATCTTCCCGTCCTTCACGCGGAAGATGTCGACCACCGCTTCGCCGCGATCGCCCGGACGCTCGGTCGCATGCACGTGCAGGTAGACGAGATCGCCGTCGGTCGCACTGCGGACGATGCGCGCGCGCGATGCCGGATTCTTCTGGAACGCGCCGACGAAGTACGACACGAACGGCTTCTTGCCGTCCGGCACGTGCGGGTTGTGCTGTTTATAGTCGTCCGCGACGACAGCCGCGGCCTCGACCGCTTCGTGCTTGTTGAAGAAGCGGTCGTAGAACGTCAGCACGAGCTGGCGGTTGGCTTCCTCGGCAGCCAGGTCGCGCGTGGCCGGGCCGGCAGCCAGGACGGCTGTCGATGCGGCCAGCAGAACGCATGCGGCAACGGCGCGAACGGGGGAGCGGAACGATGACATGTAGCGGTTTCCTTGTCTGACGATTCGTGGATGGGCGCGCGATGCGCGACTGCGGATTGCGCCGCTCGCGACGACCGGCGGGAGTCGCTGCGGCACACATGCCGTCTCGGCGCGAAGGCGTCGCCGAACAGTCCGTGCCGGTGTCGCGGCTGATCCTGTGCGGCATCGTCATGCTTCGTTGAACTGGCGAATCCGGGCGGCTGTCGGGCCGGTCGAATGGTACAGTTGCCGCGAACCCGTCACAAGAAGTCACCGCGGTGTGAACAGGTCACACCGCGATGACCGTGCGTTGCCCGTGAAAGAGAATTCCGTCATGCCGCTCCCGTCCGCCGACGATACCGTCGAACTTGATCAGCCGTGCCCGATCCGCGATGTGCTGGACCGCATCGGCGACCAGTGGAGCCTGCTCGTGCTCGAAGCGCTGGCGGGCGGCACGATGCGCTTCAACGAACTCGGCCGGGCGATCGGCGATGTGTCGAACCAGATGCTGTCGCGTACGCTGAAGCGGCTCGAGCAGGATGGCTTCGTGAGTCGCGCGTTGTTCGCCGAGGTGCCGCCGCGCGTCGAATATGCGTTGACCGACCTCGGGCGTTCGTTCCTGACGCCGATGCAGGCGATGATCCGATGGGCCGACGAACATCATCGCGCGATCTGCGCGGCGCGCCGCCGTGCGCGCGAGCAGGAGGGAGGCGGGCGCTGAGCGCGCACCGGCCCATCCATTGGCGGTGGGCTGCAGATGCGCACCGCCGGGTGACGCATGAACGGATGCGTGCGCATCGCCATGCGTGATTTCGTTATCCGAATGACATCGGCAGGATAAGCGCCGCCGGCGGCGTGCCGACCGGGCGCACTGGCCGCACATCGAGATTCCGCCGTGCGCACGATGCGGGTTCGCGCCCGCCGGACTCCGGACTGTCATCGACCGGAGCCGTGCGGGCATTTACCGCCACGAACCGTCGACGTAGACCCACACCCGCCCCTGGCGGCGCCAGTAGCCGGGCACCCAGCGGCGCCCGGGGCGCCGTGCGACCCAGCGGCCGGACACCCATATATAGCGGCCACGCTGCCAGCGCCAGTAGCCATCCACCCATATATAGCCGTGCTGTCGCGGCGGCGGCGGGCGGCGGTCGTGCCGCGCCGCCGGCGGCGCGAAGCCCGGGCGATCGTCGTAGGGCGGGCCGCCGGGCACGCGGTTCGGGCCGGATGGCCGGTACACGGGCGGTGCGGGCTGGGCCGAGGCGGCGCGCAGCCAGCCGGTGCCGGCGAAGGCGGCGGTCAATCCGATGGCGCGCAGCAACGAGCGTCGGTTCATGGCGTGTCCTGTTGTGTATTCGAGGCTGCCTTACATTAGCCTGCCGGTGTGCTTGCCGGGTTACGCGGGCCGTTAAGGCTGTTACCGCGTGTCACGGCGGGCGCAAGCCGCCTTTCCCTTTCCGTCGGCTGACGGGGAGATCGCCGGCGGCCCGGATGCCACGCCATGTTTACGGGGCGGCAGGTGCGTTTTAGGCGCGAGGCGCCTAATATTTGAGACAGGAGTGGGTAAAAGTTGCCGATTTGGGGTGCCGGATCGAATCCGTTTGTTGTTTCTATGCAACCGTCAAGACGATGACATGAAAGAATGATGCGATGAATGCCTCCAAAAAGCCCTCGTCAAGAAGTCAAAAATAATCGTTAAAACAAATACTTATGACGCGGCCCCACTTTCATTATTTCTAGTTCTGGAAAAGCTTATTTCTTTATTTGCGGATCGCTCCCCTAGGGTACACCCCTAAACTCACGGTTCCCAAACGGGCAACTATCCGGGCGTAGCCAGCAGGACCGATGGCACTCCCGGGCGGTTGAAGACCGTTTATGAACAAGGTCGCGAGACCTGCCTCTTTTTAGAAGGGAGCTCCACGAATGAACAAGACTCTGATCGTTGCAGCAGCTGCAGCATCGTTCGCAACCGTCGCTCACGCGCAAAGCAGCGTCACGCTGTACGGCGTGCTGGACGCAGGCATCACCTACCAAAGCAACGTCGGCGGCAAGTCGCTGTGGTCGATGGGCTCGGGTATCGACCAAAGCCGCTTCGGTCTGCGCGGTTCGGAAGACCTCGGTGGCGGCCTGAAGGCAATCTTCACGTTGGAAAGCGGTTTCAACATCGGTAACGGCAAGTTCGCAAACGGCAACGGCGGCATGTTCAACCGCCAGGCTTTCGTTGGCCTGTCGAGCCAGTACGGCACGGTCACGCTGGGTAAGCAGTACGACGCAACGCAAGACTACCTGGCACCGCTGACGGCAACGGGTTCGTGGGGCGGCACGTACTTCGCGCACCCGATCAACAACGATCGTCTGAGCACGAACGGCGACGTCGCACTGAACAACTCGATCAAGTACACGAGCGCTAACTACGCTGGTCTGCAGTTCGGTGGTACGTACTCGTTCTCGAACAACACGAACTTCGGCAACAACCGCGCATACAGCGCTGGTGCGTCGTACCAGTTCCAAGGCCTGAAGCTGGGTGCAGCGTACTCGCAAGCAAACCTGGGTGACGGTACGAACGCCAACGGCGCATCGACGATCGGCGGCCAAGGTCGTGTCCGTACGTACGGCGCTGCTGCTGGTTACGCATTCGGCCCGGCACAAGTCGGCGCTGCATGGACGCAATCGCGTATCGACAACCAAGCTAACGGTGCTGGCACGCTGCGCGCTGACAACTACGAAGTCAACGCAAAGTACAACCTGACGCCGGCTCTCGGCCTGGGTGCTGCTTACACGTACACGAACGCGAAGGTCAACAACGGCAGCTCGCACTGGAACCAGTTCGGCGTGCAAGCTGACTACGCTCTGTCGAAGCGCACCGACGTCTACGCACAAGCTGTGTACCAGCGTGGCGCGAAGGGCAACAACATCGTCGGCACGGGCATCTACAACGGCGACAACACGACGGCATCGAGCTCGTCGATCAACCAAACCGCAGCAACGGTTGGTCTGCGTCACCGCTTCTAAGCGTGACGGGCGGGGCAACCCGCTTCGCAGCATCGAAAAAGGCGCCTTCGGGCGCCTTTTTTTCGTCTACGAAATGCGATGGCGGTCATCCGGATCGTCCGGACGCAAAAAAGCGAGGCCCGTGCCTCGCTTTTTTGCGTGTGGTGCGCGTCTGGCGCGGCGCTGGCCGGCCGGCGGCTCAGCGCGTGTATTCGCCGTTGGCTTCCGGCTGGAACACGATGGCAGCGACCTTCATCTGCTTTTCGGCGCCGCTCGGCTGCGTCACCTTGACCATCTGGCCGCGTTGCGTGCCCAGCAGCGCCATGCCGACGGGCGAGAAGACGTTCAGGCGGCCGAGTTCGAGATTGGCAGCGTCCGGATAAACAATCGTCCAGGTGGCTTGTTCCTGGGTGGCTTCGTCGAGCAGCGTGATCTGCGAGTTCATCGTGACGACGTTGGCCTTGATGGCGTCGGGCTGGACGATATCGGCGCGTTCGAGCAGCGTGTCGAGCATCGTCTGGAAGCGCGGGTTGTGCTCGGCGTGCTTTTCGAGGCGAGCGACGTCGAGTTCGGTCAGCTGGTAAAGGCGTTGTTTCATGGCAGTTCTCCAAATGATCGGCAGGGGCAGGCGTGGCGTGCCTATGAGGATCGCCCGGAGCCTGTCTGACCTGGCTCCGGGTGGAGACCGAACGATCAGATCAGGCGCCGGGCAGGGGCGAGCGGCGCCTGGGCCGTGCGTCGAGCGAGGGGGTGCGCCGGATGGCCGGCGTGCGCGCGCACGCCGGCGGGGCCGGACGGCGAAACCGAAAGGGGCGTGAGCGCGTACATGGTGGATGGAATATCGGCTGGCGAATAAAACCTTACGATTCTACAACACAACTTTCGGGATATGTGATCCGGCTGTTGGCGTTTCGTCAGCGATTGTTGTGCAGATGACGTAAGTAGTGGCGGCCCGGTTCGGAAACCGTGGGCGATATTTGCCAATATTGCAACGCTGTATGTTCAAACTAAGGGTTTCCCCTTGGAATGGCGGGCACTACACTGGACTCAATCGCTTCAGACAGTCACTGCCGGGGCGACGTCAAAAGAGAACATATTCCGGAGGTAAATCATGAAGTCGATCATCTACGCAGCAATCGCCGCATCCGTCCTTGCCACCCCGATCGCATCGTTTGCGCAGTCCGAGCAGGGGCTGACCCGCGACCAGGTCAAGGCCGAACTCGTGCAACTCGAGCAGAACGGCTACAAGCCGCTGGCAAGCGATTCGCAGTACCCGAACAACATCCAGGCAGCCGAACAACGCATTCAGCCGAACCAGCCGATGCTCGCGCAAGCCGACACGAGCGGCTACGGTGCCGTGGCAACGGGTGCCGGGCAAGCTGGCCGCCGCATGACGCGGGAAACGCCGAACCCCGTGAACTCGGTTTACTTCGGTAACTGATCGAACGTCCCCCGGTCTGCCCGAGCGCACCACTGAATCGACGAGACGCGCGCCAGTTGCGCGCGTCGTTCGCCCGCAGGAGCAGAACCTCCGTCGCCGCATGTCGGCGGCTTTCAGCCCAGACGCTTATGCGTTTGGGCCTTTTTTGCTGGGGCGAATCAGGCGGACGTGACCGCCGGCGTGCCGTGGATATAGTGTTCGAGCTGGCTGATCGTGAACTGCTGATCGGCAATCACGCTCTTCACGAGGTCGCCGATCGAGATGAGGCCGACCAGCTTGCCGCCGTCGAGGACGGGCAGGTGGCGCATCCGGTGCTCGGTCATCAGCGCCATGCACTCGTCGGTGGATTGCGACGGTTCGACGTAGCGCACTTTCGCCGTCATGATTTCCTCGACGCGCGTGGCTTTCGACGAGCGGTCCTGCAGGACGACCTTGCGCGCGTAGTCGCGCTCGGTGACGATGCCCGCGATGTCGTCGCCGTCCACGACCAGCAGCGCACCGATGCCTTTTTCCGCCATCAGCTTGATGGCGTCGTAAACGAGATCGGTCTTCGTGACGGTGTAGATGGTGCGGCCCGAATCCGGCTTGGCCTTGAGAATCTGCGCGACAGTCGTGCTCATTCGCTTTCTCCGTGTGGTCGATACAGGGAAGGCTGGGCGTTGGTGCGCGACACCCGATGAGCCCAGTATAGCCGGGCAGGCAGTGGCAGTCGCGTGACGTTTCCAGATTAGCGGTAAACTCCCGTCACGCACTATCCACACAACTCCTACATTCCTGAACGTTTCGATTGAATTCATGATGTCTTCGCGTCCCCAATCGCCCACGCCGGGCAATGGCCAGGCCGACGAGTGCGTGACGCTCGTCGCTACCGCGTCGCTGCCTACGCGCTACGGTACGTTCACGTCATACGCGTTCCGCGTATCGGGCAGCGATGCCGAACATCTCGCGCTCGTAATGGGCGACGTGACCGGCGAGCAGTCCGTGCTGACGCGGCTGCATTCCGAATGCCTGACCGGCGACGTGTTCGGCTCGTACCGCTGCGATTGCGGCGAGCAGCTCGATCTCGCATTGCGCTACATCGCGGCCGAAGACCGCGGCGTGCTGCTGTATCTGCGCGGCCATGAAGGCCGCGGGATCGGCCTGAGCAACAAGATCCGCGCCTATGCGCTGCAGGAGCAGGGGCGCGACACCGTCGAAGCGAACCTCGATCTCGGCCTGCCCGACGACGCCCGCGAATACGACTCGGCCGCTGCGATTCTGCGCATGCTCGGCGTGACGTCGGTGCGGCTGATGAGCAACAACCCGAAGAAGTTCGACACGCTCGTGAAGCACGGCATTCCCGTTTGTGAGCGCGTGGCGCTCGCGGTGCCCGTGCGCGAGGAAAACGAGCGTTATATCCGCACGAAGCAGACGAAGTTCGGGCATTACTTCGAGGAAAACGAGTAACGAAATCAAGGGGCTCTGCGGAGCCCCTTGTTTCATCCGGGTTTCGGGTCTTAGAGCCTTTCCAGTAAAGCGTTTGAGCCGAAAGTTGCGTTTTGCAGGTGACTTGTTTGCACTTGACGAAACAGGCGTAAACTTGGCACTCTGGCGTAGCATTTTGATGTGCCGGACCAAAAACCTACGCTACGGTCCCGGCCTCCGATAATAACCTACGCCGACCGCTGATGAGATTCGACGCACGCACCGCGAGCAAGCTGCCTGCGGGCCAACACATGACCTTTGACGGATTCCCCGGCCTCCGCTTCCAGGCCAGCGAGAGCCGTCGTTCCTGGATCTACCGATACAAGTCCCCCATTGACGACCGAATGCGCCAGGTGAAGCTTGGCGAATGGCCGGCCATGGGCTTCCCCGCGGCCATTTCTGAATGGGAGCAAAAGCGCGCCGAGCGCGATGCCGGTGCGGATCCGGCTGCCGCAAAGCGCGAGAAGCGTACCGCAGTCGCTATCTCGCGCGCGGTCGACGCCTACACGGTCAAGCAGGTTTGCTTCGACTACATGGGCGGGTATCTCGAGCCGAACCGGAAGGGCAACGGTGTCATTGAGGTGCGACGGATGTTCAAGGCGATGCTTGGGCCTATCGAGAGCGTTCCGGCCGCGTCGATAACTCGTGCTCAGGCTTTCGAATTTCTCGATTCCTATCGTGCGACGCCGGCACTCGCTGCTCGGCTTCGTATGGAGCTCGGCGGGGCGTGGGATTACGCAATGGATGCGGGGCGGCTACCCGACGGAACGCCGAATTGGTGGCGGATGATCTTGCGCGGCAAACTGCGCAGCAAGGGACGTACGATCGACGGCGTCGCCATGGGCACGAAAAAGCGTGTGTTGAGCGAGGATGAAATCGGCACGCTGCTCCGCTGGCTCCCGAATTTGAGCCTAACGGTTTCGGATGCAGTCACGCTATATCTGTGGACCGGAGCTCGAGGTGGCGAAATCGTTTCGATGGAGGTGCATGAAATCGCGGACGAGGCGGACGGCCTCTGGTGGACAGTGCCTAAGGAGAAAACGAAGAACTCGTGGCGATCGAAGGCGGGAGATCTGCGCGTGCCGCTCGTCGGCCGCGCGGAGGCTATCGTACGGCGCCGCAAGGAACAGGCCACGAATGGCTTTCTGTTTCCGACATCGACAGGCGAAATGATGAAGCAGACCGTCATTTCGCACGGCGTCTACTACCATCAGCCATACTGCAAGCAGGCACCGAATCACAATCGCCCCAGACTGCCGGTGACGCACTGGGCACCGCATGACCTACGTCGTACTGCTCGTACGATGCTAGCGGTGCTTGGGTGCCCTCATGACGTGGCGGAGGCTGTTCTCGGCCATGTGCAACCCGGCGTCGCTGGCGTATATAACCGGCACCACTATGACCGCGAGCGTCACCAATGGCTCACGCGATTGGGGCAGTTTCTTGACGAACTTGCGTTGAAGTATCCGAAGAAGTAGTGCGCCGACGTCGGTTGCTGTGGCCGGTATTTGGCGGAGGCGCGAGATCCGATTGGGGGCATGCTTCTGCCCAGGCTTCGACCTCACGCGTCAGCCACGCAACACGCCGATCTGAGATAAGCCGCGGCTTCGGGAATTTGCTCTCACGCACCAGTTTTTGAACGGTCGCTTCCGATAACGAGAGAGCGGTCGCGACAGCGGGCAGGTCGAGGTAGAGCGGCTTAATGGTGGTCGATGCGGACATGCTACGATCCCTCTGTCTCAAAAAGGTAGTGAACTGATGCAGAAGAAATTTGTGATGCGCGGGTACGAGATGAACTGCGAGCCGCGCGTGACGGCGGACGGTAGGTTTGCCGCTCAAGTCGAGGTAACGAAGTTGGGGTATAGCCGGGAAGCAGCGTTTCGGAATCTTGGCGAGTTCGGCACGGAAGCCGAGGCCGTCGCTTACGCGAAGAATTTTTCGGAAGAATGGCTTAGTCGATACGCCTGAAATCGATAACCCACACCCAGGGGTTCGCTTCCCAGCCGTGGCCACGAGCAGCGTTCAGGCCGTCCCACAACTCGCGGAACGCTCGGATGCTTGGCGGCAGATGTTCGCCGGCGCAGTACCCGACCGTGTGCCGGTCCTCGATCGTGACGCCTTCCGCGCGCGCGTCTGCTTCGCTGATGCCATGCAGGCGCTCCGCGCGCACGCCAGTGATCTCGAGCGTGATGCGCGACGCCCAGCGCGGCATGTGGATCGACGGTTTCCACCGGACTGGCGCATCCGGGCAGTCGACGTGGTACCAGGCACGGCCGCGGCCGTCTGTCGCGTCTTTGGGGCTGATTCGGACAGAGTGCGTCTCGCGCACCCATAGCCGGTCGCCGGGCTCACCGAATGGCGATTTGCATCCCCAATCGCCGTCGTCGCTGAACGCGCCGAAGATCTCGGGGCCAGGTGCTTGGTCGCCATGTCGGTCGACAATGGTCGGGTGATAGCGCGCAATGGTGATCGGTGCGACGTCGTCGGGCGGCTGGTGCTTCATCACACGTCGCGTCTGCGTCTTCCGGCCTTCTAGGAGGGCGCGCACCATCGGGCCGCTGAAAAGGATCGGGCGTTCAGTCATGCTAGGATTCCTTCCATTCACGGGAGGTCATATGGAAAATCAATGGCATTGGGATGCGGTCGGCGACGTAGACATCGGTGTCGTTGTTGGGTGGGCGGTAAGCGAAGGCGCCCGTCCATCAGGACGATTTGACTTCAACCTGAAGTTCCGTGATCGCAAAACGCAAAACGTCGTAGGGCCGATTTATGTTCGAAATCTCTCGACGGCAAAGGATTACTCGACGGCGGCGGAGGCTCTCGAAGCCGGGCGTTCAGCGGGTGCCAGTCTCGCTCCTGAGATCGCGAATCAGTATTTCAATCGGCCGTAAAATCACGTCCGGCAACGGATGCAGTACTGTCATCGGTGATCTTCATGCGCGCACCCATCCTTTCGACGTTGACCGGATCTTCCCGGCCTTGCGCACCGCCTGCAGACGACGATCGACAATTCGCCAACCCACGACGTCGCCGAATGCTGTCGGCGGCGTTTCTTCGCGGCCGATACGATCGCTTTCCAAGCGCACCGCACCGGTATTGATCTCCGCGAATTTCTTGGGTGTTTCGTCGATCGCCGCGAGGATCAGTGCGTCGAGTTTCTGGTACTTGCTCACGATGCGTCTCCTGCGCGGGCGGCGTCGATGGCGAACTGGAGCGCCGGCCGCATGTTGTGCACACCCAGGCTCTCGAAGTACGTGCCGACCTCGCGCACAATCTCGGGCGTGACAGGTGTGCAGCCGAACTCCATCGCGGACAGCGACGCGGGCGACATACGCATGTGCTTCGCCATGTCGTACAGCAGCGTGCCGGTGACGATCCGGAGCGCCCGGCAGAGCATGCCGTACGGCGTGAGCGGATTCGTGAGGCTCGGCTCGTCCGTTACCTCGGCGCGCGACTCCTTGCAGGATGAACAGTGGTACGGCTTGTACCACTTCCGAACTTCGGGCGAAAACTTTTGATAACGCTCGTCCGTGATGTATTTCGTATATGCGACCGTTGTCGATTCCCATGCGATCGGCTCCGGCTGGCCCGGATGGGCGGCGAGAATCTCACGAAGTACCGCATCCTCATCGACGGACAGCACGTCGCTTTCGAGTAGAGACGCGATAACGGAACGTTGATCGTCCGTCAGCCCCTCCAGAGCGTCGGCCTGCGCGGGCGGCGGGGCGCGATATACGATGCGGCGATGGGCCTCCGTGGTGACGGCATACGCGGACTCGGTAGCATCTCGCCACGTCGATTCGCTATCCCCCGGCAGCTTTACCTGATAGACCTCGCCCGCAGCGGGCGATGCCACCGCTTCCGCCGCCATAGCGGGCGAGTGGGCCGTGATCAGTTTCTCGTAGACGAATTCGGCGCACTTGCGGTCGTGAACGTCGAGCGTGCCCTCGTCGAGCCGAGCACTGAACCACACTCCGAACGGCGGCGCCGCCCCTTCCGCCCCCGTCTCGTTGGCAGATGCGGCGCGGGCTGCCGCGAGAACATCATCGAGCCAGCAGCTTCCTACAATGCACAGTCGCGGATCGACGGAATCGACAGGCTCGACGTCGACGCCACGTGCGCGCAGCTCTTTCACGAACGCCGCCCGCTCGTCCACCGGCGCAGGGGCGGTATCGACCTGCGGCGCGATGATCGCTTTGCAGCTCTCCAGCGCGCCAGCGACCGCCTCCCGGATGCCGGGCGCGTCGTTCGCGAGCCGCGCTACTTCATCCGTGAATTCCTCGGTCAGACCGTCGTATGGGATCTGCGCCGCTGCGGGCCGCTCGTCCGCCGGCGCGGGGGCGGGCCGTTCAGCGCGCACCTTCAGTTCGTTGATCGCGTCGATGATCGGTGCCGCACCGCCGTCGTCAGGATCGAGGCCGAGCGCTTCGTTGATGAGGCCGAGATCGTGACACGCCGCGTGAAACATGCGCGTCATGCTCGCGAGTTCGGCGTTCTCGAGCGGCGCTGCTGCGGGCTGCTCGACAGGGGATGCGGCGAGAGCGCGCTCCAGCGCAGAAATCATCGATTCATCGCCGCACCAATCTTCGAGATCCAGTGAATCGATTACCTTCTGGATGTCTCGTTCCCATGCCGGTGCATCTTCGTTGATCTGCCCGTGCGGGCCGCAGAGCGCGTATGCGGCATTCAGTACCAGTGCGTCGGGATCAAAATCGGATTCTTTGCCACACATCGTCGCGCCGCGTACGGCGTAGCGGATGGCAGCGACAACAGCGTCGCGATGCCGATGCGTGAGGATCGGCATCGGAAGCTCGTCCGGCTCAATCTGATCCGGCTTGCTGTAGGTGCGATCGGCATACAGCCAATGATCTTTCGGAAGGGGCATGCTTGCGATGGCGAATCCACTCCCATCCGGCAACTTCGCTTCCGTCAGCGCATCAGCGCGGCTATTTTCGGTGGTCATCATGCGTCTCCAGATTCCAGGGCGCCCGTGTCGCGCCACGCATACGGCGTACGCGGTTCCGACGCGCCGGGCAGGGGCGAGTGCTTCGGCTTCGATGCTTGCTTCGCGCGGATCTTCGCGATCGTCTCGGGCACGGTGATGCGCGCCAGTTCTGTCTCGCCGGCGGTATGCATCTCCAGTCCGTTTGCGAGGCACAGCGCGGCCAGCGTGACCATGACGCCGCCGACCTCCTGACCAGATTCGCCGGCCGGCCGACCGAACGTGTAGTCGACGAGCTGATGCGCTTCGCTTGCCGTGCAGCCGCACGCTTGAACCAGCTCGAGCGCTTCTTCGAGGAATCGGTGATTGCGCTCGGCGCGGTCGGCCGAGATTTCGGCGCCAAAGCATTCGAGCATCCACAGGCGCACGCGCGACTGGAACAGGGCGCATTGCTCCGCGTCTTCCCGCTTCCAGCGATCGCGCATCGACTCGCGCTTTTTCTCGCGCACGTACAGCGCAACCGGCCCATCCTCGGTGTCGTAAATCTCGAGCAGCAGCCACCCATCACCGGCCGGCGCGCTCGGCGTCCAGAAGCTGCAGTTCGCGCTGTTGGACGCGAAGTACTGGTCGTACGTGTCGCCGTCGACGTCGTTCTCCATGTGGATGAATGCGGCATCGATACCGAACGCTGCGAAGAACGTCTCGTAATTCACGTCCTCGTCGAGGTACGGGACGGCGGGGTGCGACAGCGTGCCGTCCTCGTAGCGCATGATTTCGCGCGGCGTGAGGATCGCACGGCGCATCCCTTGGAGGTCTGCCGGCTCGGTATAGAGCAGGGTTTCGGTGGTCGTCATGGTGGTATGGTCCTCAGGTGGTCTTGGTATCAACCGCGGATTCGATGAACAAAGCCAGTCGGCGTCCGTTCGATTTCACCTTTGGTGCTATTGAGCAAGCGCTCGGGATCGCTGTTGAGCGGAGAGATGAACAACGAGTCGCCGGTCGCGCCTGTCGCCTTGATGTAGTCAACCTCTACCTTCGCGCTATCGACTAGGACGCCGGCAACTTGCGCGACTGCGCGCGCACGATCAACGTCCATCGGGTTTTCGCGGTCGCGCAATGCCGCAAGCGTTTGCATCAGGTGTTCGCGTATATCGGTAATCGTGCTCATGACTGTTCCTCCTGCGCCTCGCGGGCGATTCGATTGACTTGTCGGGTGATCGCTCCTTTCAACTGAACCAGCTTCGCTAGTTCAGGATCACGCGATCGTGGATGGTTTCGCCGTGCAAGGTCGGCTCGGCTTACGAGCTCGAGTGCATCGAGCGTGATCTTTTCAAGTTCGGGGCTACGGCGCCCAGGAAGGAAACAGACAACGTGGCCGTCCGGCACTGGACCATTCGCCGCCTCCCACGCGAGACGATGAACACCGACCCATCGTCGCGCTGGCACTGGATGGTCGTCGGTTACCTTCTGCTCGAGATAGCCGTCCTTGCTCAGGCGCAATGAGCCAATCGGGAGATAGTTGTGTTGGGCGGCGCCGTGCATTTGTCCTTTCTTGAACTGCGTGCGCCGGCAATTCGGATGTGTTCCAGTGACGCCTTTCTTGCCCGTGTTCCATGTCACGTGACCTTGTTTGAATTGTGTCGCCACCATGCGCGGATCATTGCGTCCGCGCCGAATTCGCCCAGAGCGATCGGATTCCATGAACGCATCCGATTTATGGAGTCCAAGCTCTGCGGCTTTCGCGTAGACGCGCGCTTCAGAAGATCCGAACTCGACGGCAAGATCAGCGGTCGGCCGCTCGGGATACTCGAGAATCAGCTTTTCGACTTCGGCCGGTGTCCAGAAACGGCGCACCGGTGAGTCAGAACCGGATTTTCGCTTCGTCATGGCATTCTCAAATCAGAAAATCTTGGTCAGATCGCGATCGACGGCTTTGCCGAGCGATCGAAGAAGATTCGCCAACTGTGCGCGGTCCTGATGACTCGCGGTTGCCTGGCGCAGCAGCCCGAAATACGAATTCGCGACTTCCATCAGATCGCGGGTGGGCGTCTCGGCGACGCGCCGGAGTGCCTCGTTACGCGTACGCTTCCTCGTCTCGCGGCGCCAGGGCTTGATGACCTGGCCGACGAAATCGATACCCCTGTCTATCGGCTGCAGAATGGTCTTGCGTGGGTTGATCCGCGCACCGAGCTGCGCCGGTAGGAACGCCGTAACGTCGGCGAGGATCTTGTTCAGGTATACCGGCGACTCATCCAGGAACACGAAATCGTCGACGTACCGGATGTAGTGCCGCGCGCCGAGCACGTGCTTCGCGCGCTGATCGAGCACGTCGAGATACACGTTGGCGAAGAACTGGCTCGACAGGTTGCCGATCGGCAGGCCGAGGTGATCGGCTTGTTCCATCAGGCGCTTGTGCGGCGGCACGAGCTGCATCATTTCCGGGGCGCCGTGGTATTCGAAGTCGGCCCGTGGATCGTGCATCAGCACGCGCTCGGTCAGCGATCGCCAGAATGGCTCGGAGATCTTCGCGAGCAGCAGGTCGAGCAGGATGCGTTTGTCGATGCTGACGAAGAAGTTCGCGAGATCGCACTTCAGATAGAACGCGCGCTTCGACCAGTTCTGCGTGATCGAACGCACCTTCGATTCCAGGCGCTCGACGGCGTACAGCGTGCCGCGGCCCTTGATGCAGGCGCACGAGTCGGCGATGAACGACCGTTCGAAGCGTGGGCCGATCCGGTTGTAAAGCAGGTGGTGCACGATGCGATCGCGAAACGCTGCCGCCCAAACTTCGCGCGGTTTCGGTCTCGTGATGACGAAGCACTTCGAGCGGCCGGGCGTATAGCTGCCATCGACCAGCTCGTCGTACAGTCGGCGCAGGTTGCGTTCGAGCCGCATTTCGAACGCAAGCGCTGCATCGCTGTTTCGCTTCGTTCGCCGGCAGTCGAGATACGCTTCGACCAGCTCGGCGAACGAAAATGGCCCTCGATCTGCGGACGGCGCGGGCGCGCAACTCGTTGTTCTGGTGGTTGTTGTTCTGGTTGCCATTGTTGAAGTTCTGGTACCACGCCCAGCCGGAGGTATCGTGCGATCTACGTCGCCCGGCCGATTTCTCAGCCGGGAAACTGCGCTGGACCTTTCCGCACGCCGGCGGCCGGTTTCCTCATTGCGCATGGCGGTGGCCTTGTGGGCCAGCGGCACGACCAGATTGATATATCGCTCAGCCGCGAAGGCCTTGACCTTAGCGGAGCGGGCGACGGTTTGCGGCGTTCTTCCAGCCGTTGGCCTGCTTCCCGATACTCGTCGTTTTCTCGACGGCACCTGCATACCCGTCACGCGCGATCAGACGCTTGTCCATGCTGAGACGAAGCAGCAGTTCGATCACCTGCAGGCGCTCGAGCAATTCGACGAGGTGAGGCGCTTTGTCGGCCGCGACGTTCGCGCGGAACACCAGGACCATGATCTCGATGCACTCCGCACTGATCTTCTCGCCGATGCTGCGCTTGAAATCGCGGGGCATGTTCTTGACCAGGGTGGTGACGTCATCGAGCAACCCGTAGGCCGTTCGATATATCGGGAGTTGGTTATGCAGGGCCACGGTGGATTAAATGGTCAAAAAACTGAAGGGATAAATCTGCGGACGGCGCGGGCGCGCAACTCGTGGTACTGGTGGTTGCTGCTCTGGCCGCCACCGTCGAAGTGCTGGCACCACGCCCAGCCGGAATTGGATTCGTGGCGCTCGCCGGACCAGTGCCAGGTCGACTCGAATTCACCCTTCAGGTTGGCGAACAGGAGCGACTGTTCGCGGCGCGTCGGCAGTTCGCCGCCGCGCTCGGCCGCCCATGCCTTCGCCGCTTCCCAGTCCAGACCCTCGGCGTCGCCCGGCAACAGGATCAGGTAGTGGCTCAGCGAGCCGTCTTCGAGGAGGATCTGGCCGGCGATGCGCTCGCCTGCGGCCAGGTGGATGGTCACCGCATCGACGTCGTACTCGGTCGCCTGCGGCTGCTTCTTGTATTCGTCGATCATCGCGCCGATGCGCGCGTGATCTGCCTCGATCTGTTCAAGCGTGATCGTCATTGCTCGCTCCGTTGGGAAATAGATGAAGGGTTAAATCGACAATCTGCGGACGGCGCGGGCGCGCAACTCGAGGCCCTGGTGGCTGAAGTCCTGGTTGCCATCGTAGAAGTACTGGCACCACGCCCAGCCGGAATAGCCCGGGTCGGTGTCAGGCTGGTTCGACCAGTAGGCCGCCTGCTCGAACAGATCGCGATGTCGCTCGTAGGCCATCAGGAGCTCGGCGCGAGTCGGTAAGTCGGCGCCGACACTCTTAGCCCAGTCCATCTGCTCCCGCCACGAAGCGCGATCGTTTTCGCCGGGCAGCAGATAGGTGTGCGTGACGTCACCGTTCCTGTCGATGAAACTGCCGAGATACACTTCGCCGTCAGCGGCCGAGGGGATTTGGATCTGCATGGAATCTCCAAAAAAGGAGCGGGCGCCACAAAGGACGCCCGCGAAGTGCTGCTGCCAAGAAAAGGAAAATCGAAAATCGAAAGTTGCCTAGGTTCGGCGCGTCACCGACGTTTGTCGGGGTTGCTCGATGCGCTCGGAATGCTCTTGCAGGAACGCCTGCAGGCATAGCAGCGCGGCCAGCGCAACGAAGGCGCTGAGCCAGATTTTCAGAATGACCACGGAAGTACCCCGGCGCGGAACGCAACGCAGAGAAACCAGACGCAACCGGCCGCGATTCCGCTTCCGGTGGCCCACAGGGTGGCCTTGACGGTGTAGCCGTGGACGCGGTGACATGAGCCAAGGAGTGCGTTGTCGATGGGCGCTTGATAGATTTGAACCGAGCGCATCACAGGTTCTCCCCGCAGATCCGGTAGTGGGTGGGCGGCTCGTGCTTTGGTACGGGAACCAGGTAGCCGGCTTTCATGAGCGCCATCTCCATGACCGCGCGCGTACTGGATTTGATTGCTTCCGCCCGAATGGTCCGGAGGGCGAGGTCGAGCGCGCCGGCGGTGTCATGGGCGGCACTTGCGAGCCGGCAGTCGTCCCGGCTGATGAAGCGGGCAGCTCCGGCTGCATCGACCGTCAGGAGGGAGAGTGTAGGCGCTTGCACGGAAACGAGAATCTCTGGGTAAAGCGCATGCGGGAGCCACGGCCCTGGTGTGTGCTTGATCGTGTGCATGGTCGACTCACATGCAGCGCGACACAGCGCATTGAACTTCGAACTTCGCGGCCTGATGCTGATATTGCAGGTAGCCGAGGACGATCAGGTACGCGAAGAACACGCCGAGCACCGCGAACAGGTTGCGACCGATGCGGAACGTCACGCTCGCGAGTCGCTGGAGGCGCCGCGGCGACTGCGCGCGCTTCCATGTGATCAGGGACTGTGCTGCCGGATGATTCACCGAATTCATGGTCGTTCCTCGATGTGGTTGTGGTCAGATGCCGCCGAGAAGGCTCGCGACGCCTGGCGCTATGAGATTCAGCGCCAGGCGCGTGAGCTCCGGCGAATTGGGGCTGTCCCGGCGCAACTCGAGCAGGTCGCGTGCGATTTGGCTCACGATTCCCTCGGTGTGGTGTGATTGCCCGCAGGGCGGGCGCGGTTGGTCAGGCGACTACGCCAGTCCACCCGTTAATGCGCAATTGGCGTTCGATGATGCTGATTGCCTTGGCGCGCGACGTTGCGAACAGGCGCGGCTTGTTGGTCGAGCCGTTCGAATAGGTAACGATCAGCGCGAAGTCGTGCATGCCACGCGCGGTAAGGCGCTGGACAACACCAAGACCTTTGCAGTCAAAGCAGGTGCCGCGATCGTGTTTGCCGGAACCATCGCAGCGCGTGCATTGGCAGGAAAACAGCTTTTTCGCTTGGCTCATCGTCGTTCTCCTGTAGCGGGAGGGGTTGTTAGGCGGCGTGCGCGCAAGCCGCGCCGATCAAGAACCCGAGAGCGCTGCCGATGACGAAGGCAAAACCGACAGCGGCTCCGGGGTATCGGTCGAAAAAGTTATTGCGCTTCATATTTCGCGATCAGCGCCATTGCTTGCTTTGCCACGGCGTCACGGCCCGCCAGCTTGGCGACAAGAAGAACCGTGCGGGCCTGCTCTGCGTTCGTGACCGTGTAGCCCATCAGCGTGTATGCGTTTTGCATCGTCGTTCCCCTTCGTGTTGCGTTGATCAGTGGCGCTGCCGGCGAGTCGGCGCCTTCCTGAGATCGAAGGCGGCGACAAGCAGGAGAGCGGCGGCGAATATTCCAAGCGCAAATCCGATTACAAGCGTCGTCATCATCAGGACTCCATATCGAATTGGTGGCGGATCAACTCCGACCGCCTGACTGCGCTCAAGGAATGGCACTGTGGTCAATGCCATTCGATCAGAACAGTCGAAACTCTCAAGGGCGCGCACGCGGCTGGGGTACTTCAGTGGATTGATGGAGCGGACGAGGCCGCCGCCGGATGCGCGCTCTTCAGAGCTTTGCTTTACGTCCCCGTCCGGCAACACCTGGCTTGGCCAGCTCCGGATCGGGGACGGCGCGACGGGTTACCACGCCACTCGTCGCTGGGCGCCGCAATGCGGTAGCAGCTCATCAGGCCGCCATTTCTCGCGCTTTTAGTTTCAGCCGCACGAGGCCAAGGGCTGGGTGCCGAGCACCGATTCATCTGCCGTCAGGGTTAGAGAGCGGTCCGCCGGGGCGGTGGGCGTTCGTCTGGAGCGCTTGAGACGGATCATATGCCAGTAAAACTAGCATTGCAAGAAAAACTAGTGGCGCGAGCAAAAAAAGAGCGCGCTCGTGGGCGCGCTCTCGCTACGTCAAATAGTCGCTCCGTTTATGGAGCATCGATGACGGTGAATTGATCCTTGGGGAAAAAGACCGGCTTCCCATAGCCGGCAAACCTTAGCCGTACGCCATCAGCCGAGTAGTGAACATTGCAAGTCTGGTCGACCTTGCGGCCGCTTGCGTCGAGCACTATCCCGGTCGGACCCCCATCGCACGTTACTGATTCTTCAATGAGCATGAGAGACATTCCCTTCGGCATGTGCGCGACCGCGGCAAGAGTGCCGGCCAACGCCGGGACCGCCCATATAGTAATTGCCAATACGGCCAAAGCCTTTCTGACGCCGCTGAGATCGAATGTGCTCAAAGCTTCCTCCTGACGAGCGTTCCTTAGAGGGCTCTCGATTCGGATTTGTTGGGTATGCCTACCCAAGGATGAGGCCTCACTACCGGTTCTATAGGCGCAAGGTTCACCTAAAGAGGGAGCGCAGTCACATGCGCGTTTTGATCTTTCGTGCCGGCACCGGATGTGCGATGTAGTACATCCAAGTTATCTCCTCCAGCTTGTAGAGCATTGATCCCGGCTCGTTGTAAGAGGCAAGTTGGATGCCCCCTCGCCGCGAGACAAGCTTCTTAATCATGGTCTCGCCGGTTGCGAGGCGGACGAGCACGTCATCCTCTAGTTCAGGCTCAGTGCCTGGCTCCACAAATGCGAATTCGCCAGGGTTGAAGCGGGGGACCATGGAGGTGCCGATTACTGGCACAAGAAAGGCGTGAGGATCGCTTGTCGCGATTTCTGCATATTCGTCTGTTGCGCCCACAGGATAGTCCCCGTCCGTCCAAATTCTCTCAGGCAATCCACCTTGTGCGCGCCCAACGACAACGACTCGCCTGAAGTTTGAGGCGCGTACTGAATACTGCAGCGGAACAGGCTGATTGGGAAGGGGCGGCTCTCTCGTATCTACCGCCGACGGAGAAGTATCTCCGTGCCTATCTCCCTGTGAAGTGCCGAATAAGAGGTATTCCGGGGTTGTTTTTAAGGCATCAGCGACAGCTTTTAAACGCTCGCGCTTAGGAGCTGTCCCCCCCTCATCTTTTTCCCATTGTTGAACGGTCTGCCACGCCTTCACCCCCACAAGGGCAGCAAGTGCCTCCATGGAAAGTCCTAGAGCCTCCCGTCGCTCCTTTATTCGTCGATGGATGTTCATGCGCGGGATCGTATCCGCAAGTTTTTCTTGCGTCATTGCAGGATTTTCTTGTATCACTGGTTTTTCTAGCATAGAATCAGTGCTCATGAATACCACCAAACATACCCCCAGAAACGCAGCCCTGGAGCGCGCCATAGCGCATTTCGGCTCGCTTTCAGCGATGTCTCGGGCGCTTGGGCTTTCTGGCTACCAAGTCATCCAGCAGTGGAGGACGGCCGGGCGGGTACCTGCCCCTCATGTCCCGAAGTTGGCGGAACTCACCGGGGAAAGTCGTGAGGATCTGGTGGGTTGGACCCAAGAGGACGTAGCCGATCGCGTGAGGGCAACCGACGATGCTCAGCCCCCGGCAGGCGTACGAGACGGGGAGTCGGGTAGTGGAGGGCATTGATCTGCGTATGCATGGTATCGGATGGAGGTGGGGTTGAAAAAATTTTCGCTTTGTTCCGAGTCGTAATTCCAGTGGTAATCCAGTTGTTTTTTTCAATGGAGTCTGAATGCTCTTACAGCCTCACCACCAGCCTGCAAGCGGCGCCCGTGCGGAGCAGGCTGAGTTTGTGCCGCATGAATCGATCGCGGAATGCCGTTCCTTCCGTGATGCCGTGTTCCTCGCATGGGATCAGCGAGTCGAGCGCGGCATGACGCAAAGAACGCTGGCCGAGCGCCTCGAGGTACCTGCATCGCACCTCTCCAACATGCTCAACCGCGAGCCGGTTGATCGTCACGGGAAGGCTCGACAGGATCTCCCGGCTCGGCTGATCGCGGACTTTGAGCGGGTCGTCGGCAATCGTGCTGTTTCGCAGTACCTCGCGCGCATGGCGATGCTGACGTTGATGGAGGAGGTAATTCAGCAGAGGGCCACTATGAAATGACCGAGGATCAGGCGCTTCGGATTGGCCGGAAGGCCGTAGAGGACGCTCGGCGACGAGTGGGTGATGACCGAAACGCACTGCTACAGGAGTTGGAGAAAGGCACACAAAAAAGTATGGAGACAATGCAGGCGTTTGCGATTGCCGGACGTCTGTTTCTTTTGGCAAGCCAGGCAACGAAGCAGTAAGGCACGCCGGCTTCGGCCGGCGTACTGAATCCGATCACAAGCGTTCGCGCACGAGCTCTTCTGATTCGATTTAGTAGTCCTACGCGGTTGACGCCGCAAGGAGATGCCAGTGGATGACTTTTTCAGCGCCCGCACGGGCCATCGCGTGTCCGAGACGCAGCAAGACAGCTTCCACGCCATGCCTGTGTCCGAGCTCTCGGCCAAGCAGAAGATGGTGATGGACTGCTTCGATTCGCCCGAGACCTTGCTCACCCGCGAGGAGATCTCGGCGCGCACCAATCTCAAGCTCTCCAGCGTTTGCGGTCGCTCGCGCGAGCTGCTCGACGCGAAGCGGCTGGCAAAGCGCGGTTCGCGCAAGTGCATCGCGACTGGCAAATCGCAAGAACTCCTCGGTCTGCCGGTCGCCTGACATGGCCCGGTTCCATTGCCGGTGTCGCAAGTGCGACCGCCGCATGGTGCTCCAGGACAAGCCGGGCGTCTTGGAGGACGCGGCCTATCCGAAATGCCTCTGCGGCGAGCGCGACTGGCGCATCGACAAATGGATGATGGAGCGCAACACCGGCACGACGCGCTGTGACTGTGCCGGCTACTGGTTCCCACACCGAATGGGCAGTTTCTTCTGCCAGCGCCGGAAGGACGGCAGTGACCGTCTGCCGGGCCATCCCGATTTCTGGGATCGCGACATGACCCAAGACCAACACGACGCCCTGGTGGCGCAATACAGCGCGGAATCGCGCGAAAACCGATTGCCGCTCGAAGCGGCAGCATAGGAGAAAAACGTGGGCAGAAGCTCGAAAGAAGTCTACGGGGCATCGGGGCAGGGGAACGTGCTCGGCATGGACCCTGACGCATTCACGCTCGTGACGGATCCGTCGCATCCGCTGTATGACCGTCGCGTTCACCAGGCTCCGGACGAAAAAACGATTCGCAACTATCGAACACACGGGGTCTTCACTCCGGTCGTCTTCTTCAAAGACCCAGAAACCGGTCAGCTTCTGATCGTCGAAGGTCGCCGCCGGATCATCAACGCGCGCGAGCTCAATCGCCGCCTCAGGCACGAAGGCTACGAACCGATCACGATCCCCGCTATTCCGAAACGCGTTCTTGGCGACGGCATGAAACCATTCGTCGGCGTGATGATCAGCGCGAACGAGATTCGTCAAGGTGACTCGCTGGTGAACCGAGCCGAGAAAATGGCGCGCGCTCTCGACGTCGGCCATGCACTCGATTCGGTGGCAACCATGTTCGGGGTGAACGAGGCGACCGTGACCTCGGCCCTGAAGCTTCTCGAGTGCTGCATGGCCGTCCGTGATGCGGTTGAGGCCGGCACGATTACGCAGGTCGTGGCAATGAAGCTTTCGAAGCTGCCGCCGGACGAGCAGCGTGCAAAGCTGGCCGCCATCGAGGCCGCCATCGAAGGGAAGAAGGGCCACGAGCGGTCGCGCGCAATGCTCGCTGCGCTCGACGCTGTGCCCGTGAAGCGTGCGAAGCCGACGCGCAAAGACATTGCCGAGGCGCTCAAGACGGCCACGGGCGAGCGCGCCGATGCACTCCGCTGGGTTCTGGGCCTAGCAGACGGCGAGCAGGCGCCGGAGGTCGATTCGCGGCAGGCGACGATCGACGACGTTATCGCTGCCACGCAACCGGAACAGGCTGCATGAGCGTCAAGGTCATGACGGCAGTGTTCGAGCGCTATCCGGAGGGCGGTGGCGAGATGATTCTCGCGCTCGCTTTGGCGGATCACTCGCACGACGACGGAACGCACATCTATCCGAGCGTCGAGACGCTGGCCAGCAAGACGCGCCAATCGCCGCGTGCTGTTCAGTATCAGCTGCGCCGAATGCAGCAGTCAGGCTGGTTGATTCTGGTCAGCGAAGCCAAGGGCGGCCGTGGAAAGTGTCGCGAGTATCGCATCAACCCCGCATGGATAAACGGTGCAGAAATTGCGCCCAATTCCGCTGGCTCAAAGGGTGCAAAAAATGCACCTAATGAAAAGGGTGCAAACGGCGACGCAAAGGGTGCAACTGGCGACGTAAAGGGTGCAAAACAGAGCACTAAAGGGTGCAAAGCTTTTGCACCCGAATCATCAGGAACCACCAAAGAACCGTCAGAGAACCGTCAACCCGCGCGGCGAGCGCCGCGAGTTGCGTTGCATGGCGAACTGCGAGCGACTGAACTTCCCGACTGGCTGCTGCGTGATGCGTGGCTCGACTGGTGCGAACACCGTGAAGCGAAGGACGCCGACAAGCTCGCACCGTGGACGGCGGGTGCGGCGAAGGCTTCGATCAACTGCCTGACCCGTCTACGCGGCTTCGGCCACGAGCCCGCGATCGTCATCGAGGCATCGGTGCTGCGTGGCTGGACCGGTCTGTTCCCCGTGAAGTCCGAGGCCGCTGCGACAGCCGGCGGCGGCACGTCAATCTCGCCGGACTGGTGGAAATCGGCGCCTGGTATCCGGGAGCGTGGCAAACAGCTCAACGTCGCCGAGCGGCCCGATCAGGTGTTCGAGCAGTACAAGGCGCGCGTGTTCAAGGCAGCTGGCCCAGGTGAATGGATGGAGGACATGCTGAGCACCGTCAATCGTGAGAGCCCGGAACGGTATGCCGCGCTCTTCGCCTACTTCAACGACATTCCGCGCGAGCAAGTCGCGCAGGCGGAAGCGGCGTGACGAAGCGCACCACATGGCCCATGCGCGTCGATGTCGCCGCGACGCATGTCGGAACGGCGCGCATACGGGACGACGCTCGCCCGAAGATGACCGCCGCACAGAAAGCGATCTACGAGAAGACCGGAAGCCGTCCGCAGGTCGATGCAGGTTTCGACGAGATCGCTGACGGTGTCGATGTCGGCCGCCCGGCACCACTTACGGCTCAATCCACGGTGAAGCCGTCGAAGTACCGAAATCAGCGCTGTATGCACGACGGCATCACCTTCGACAGCCGGCGCGAGCGTGACCGCTGGATCACGCTCGCGCGCCAGCTGGCCGCCGGCGAGATTTCCGAACTCGAACGCCAAGTCGCTTATGTGCTCGCGGAACCCGTCGTGATCAATGGCCGCAAGAAGCCCGCGCTTCGCTACGTTGCCGACTTCGTCTACGAGCGCGACGGCAAGACGGTGATTGAGGACGTGAAGGGCGTCATCACCCCTGAATACCGCATCAAGCGTCATCTGATGGCCGTGCGCGGCCTGCAGATCGTCGAAATCAAGTGAGGTTCGAATGGCACACGGGAAGGTTGGTCCGGTCTCGATGAAGATCATCGAGTTTGTGAAGGCAAACCCGGGGATACACGCGGGCGAGATCGCACGCCGGCTCGGCAAGGGTCGCGGAGGTAGCACGCGCGAAACGATCCGGCATCTGATCGCTGACGGCTACCTCGTCAAAGGGGAAACGATTCTTGCGCCCAGCGCGAAGGGGCACGCCGTTCATCCTTTGAAGTACACCGGGAAGGAATACGAAAGCGGCTATGACACCGTCGGTTCGAAGCGGATGGCGCGAATTCAACAGCGCATCGTCGAGGAGCACGAGCAAGAGATGCTCTTGAACGAATCGATCTTGTGGGCGGGGAACGCGATCCGCGCGATGGTCGCCGCAGCCCAGGTAGCTGCATGAAGCGTTCTGGTTTCGGCCCGCGGAAAACGCCGATGGCGCGCGGATCGTGGTCCCGCAAAAGCTCACCATTACCGGAGCAGGCGCCGCGAAAGACCGCGATGAAGCGAGGCCAAAAGCGGCCGACAGTTGCCGAAGGCTCGAAGTATTTGGCGGCATGTCGCGGTGAGTCCTGTTACCTGCGCGTGCCGGGCGTCTGCCGCCTCAATCCGATGGACGACACCGTCGTGCCGTGCCATTCGAACCAGGAGCGTCACGGGAAGGCAGGCAGCATGAAGGCCAAAAACGAATTCACGGTGCCGGGCTGCATGTGGTGCCACGCGTGGATCGATCAGAACCGTGTCGGCACGCCGAGGCAGGTCAAGTTCGATGCATGGGACCGAGGATACGCAGAGTGGGAGCCGATACGGGCTCGAAAGATGGGAATCGCTGGGATTATTACGGAGGACGCATGAAGGATCTGATCTTGACGCTTGTGGTGGATATGTTGGTTATTGCCAGCTATTTCGCATGGAAAGTTCTCGGCCTCGACGCGGCCGGCACTTTTTTCGTGGTGCTCATGTGGGTCTTCACCGTGATGATGGCGCTCGCAATCTTTGGGGCAGATCCGAAGCCGAAACGAAAAGGCTTCCTCTCATGGGTGCGCTGGCTTAAGGGCTGCATCGTCGCTGCGATCATCGTTTGCGCATGCATCTACGCCGGTCTCGTGTCGCTTGCGGTTTGCTACACGCTTGCATGGATGCTGCTTCAGGCGAAATACAGCACTCCGGGAGCGGCATGAGGCTCGTCGTCAAGATGGCTCTCCCTGCCGTTCGCCACTGGCGCTATCTGCGCGAGAACTACGCGACGTTCGAATGCCGTGCTGTCCGTCTGCGCGGCCCGATGCGCCGCGGCACGCCGTCGAAACCGGAAGCGGCGTGGATCTATGCGGACGTGATCGTGCCGGAGCAATACCGCGACAAGGCAGCGCCGCACGCATGGAACCCTGACGGAACATATCCCGTGGAAGTGCCGGTGAACTGGAACGCGAAGACGCTGGCGCCATTTCTGGCGAGTGGCGAACTCGAATGGAACGTCGGAGGTATCGAGTGAGCGAAGTCGCATGCATCGAATTGTCGTCAGTGCCCGAGCCGTTGCGAGCTATCGCGGCGAGCCGGGTAGACGGCGCATCGGGCGATCGTCTGGTCGCATTCACCGGCTGCCCGGTGGTCGGGCGTGAGGTCGATAACGGGGAAATCGAATTTTCGTTTCCGCGCGGCGTTGATCTTCGCGAATCGCTGATCGACTGGATGCTGTACTGGGGCATTCCCTTCCGGGTGATGGTCTGATGGATGCGACCCAACGACCAAAGGGCGGCCCGCTGGCGAAACTCGCAGGCCTATGGGCGAATGAGCCGGAATTCCTGAATTGGATGCATGCGATCGGCCAGCCAGCCGCAGCCGGCCGACGCAGCAGAGTTCATCCGCGCACGCTGCGGCATCGAGAGCCGCGCATTTCTCGATCACGACGCACGCGCGAAGGCCCGTTTCGATCAGTACGTTCGCGGCCCATACGCGAAGTTTCGCGCCGCGGCCGGGATGCAATAAAAATCAAATTCGCACACAGGACAACCATGACGCCCGATCAGAGCCAACAAATCGAAGAACTCTTGCTGACCTGGTACCGCTGGCAAATCCGCCAGTCGCACGCGGTGCAGCTGGCGCATTTCTACCGGCCCGAGGATCGAACCTGTCGCGGTTACGATACGCCGATGAATGACGAGGAACTCGACGAACGGGCCGACGAATGGATCGAGAACCAGATGTCCGAACAAGTTCAGCTCTGCGTCGACCGCCTCACGATCGAGCAGCGTGCCGCAGTCTCGGTCAGCATGCGTAACAAGGAATGCGGCGCGAACGTCTGGAGCAATGGCCGCGCCGGCGCCCAGCATGCGACATATCAGGCAGCGAAGGTGGCACTCCTGCCGATGTTCATCTCGAAATTTCTGATCAAGATCGGAGAGGTGGCATGAATTGCAAACGGGGTGATCTCGCGGTGACGACTGGAATGGTCGATCCGTCGAACAACGATGTAATCGTGGAGGTCGTGAGCTTCGCGTTTTCCGACAGCGATGGCGTTATCTGGTACGTGAAGCATCTGCAACCGATGTTCGACGAGTTTGGCGAAGCATATTGCGAGGGGATCATTTACGACTGCAACTTGCGGCCGATCAGCGGCGTGCCCCTGACTGACGACGTCGAGGACGAGGTGACGGCATGAAATACATGCTCCTCGCATGCGTTTCGTTGTTTCTGGCCGGTTGCGATCCGCTCGCCAACAATATCACCGGCAACGTGAAGGTAAGTTCGATCATCGCAGATGACGGCGTGCCATGTGTGCTCGCAGTCGGCGGTGGTCAGGGTGGCCTCGCGATTTCCTGCGACTGGTCCGCGCCACGTCCCGGGAGGGCCCCGACTGCCTTTGCAGGAAGGTAAGCAAAAATGTTTAAGAAAGTGCTTGCGAGAGTAAGCAAAAATGTTTAAAGTGTCTCCATGGTCACAACACGGAGGGACGGTGAAACAGAGTGAGTTCAAGAAGTGGTTGGCCGACCGAGGGGCGATCTTCAAAGAAGGAGCGAAGCACACGAAGGTCTACCTCAACGGCGAGCAAACCGCACTTCCCAGACACCCGGGGCACGAAATCGGGGAAGGTCTCAGGAAGAAGATTCTGAAGCAGCTCAAACTGAAATGAGAGGGAAGCCCCGAAAGGGGCTTTCCGCACACCGTCCGCCAAGCACAATGGAGAATCACTATGTTGCGTTATCCGGCTCTGATCGAGCCTGACGAAGACGGGTTTATGGTGTCGTTCCGCGACATCCCCGAGGCGCTCACGGGCGGCAAGACCGTCGAGGAGGCGCGCGAAATGGCTGCCGACGCGCTGTTGACGTCGATGGACTTCTATTTCGAGGACAAGCGCCCTGTGCCGTCGCCGTCGAAGGCGAAGAAGGGCGAGGAGTTGGTCGCACTGCCGGCGAGCGTCTCGGCTAAGGTGTTGCTGTTGAACGAGATGCTCGCGCAGGGCGTCACACCGTCCGAGCTCGCACGCCGCATGGGCACCAGGCCGCAGGACGTGAACCGAATCATGGATCTTGGGCACACGACGAAGATCGACACGATTGCGGATGCGTTCGAGGCGATCGGGCGCCATCTTGAGCTATCCGTAATCGCGTGAGGCGAGGATATGAGTCAGTCAAAACCGGTATCTAAATCATCCCCGGCCAAATTGGCTCGGCCGGTGCTCCTCCAAAACGGCCAGGTTGACTACGTCATGCTGCCAGTGTGCGAATGTCGAGAAGGGAATCGGCGTGGGCCGCCGGGTGGCGTCTGCGCATGTGGCGGGGCGATCTCCGATGATGTTCCTTCGGTCGACCGTGACACGAGATCCACATGAAGGTCGCTGATCTCGCGTGCGATGCGCTCGATTATTGGGTGGCGAAGGCCGACGGTCTTGTCGAACGAGGAACGCTTGTCACTGAACGATTCGGAAGGAGCGGCAACTGGATTTGCGGTTTTGTTCCGTATCGACCATCTTCCGACTGGCTGCAAGGTGGGCCCATCATTGACCGAGTGCCATTCGGAATTTTCGAGAGATTCGAGGGCAAGTGGGCGGCGGGCATTTATCGGCCGCAGGACGGACCGAGGGATCTTTGCATCGCATATCAAACCGGAGATACGCTGCTGATCGCGGCTATGCGCGCGTATGTTGCGAGCAAGTTTGGCGAGGAGGTTCCCGATGAAGGTTGCTGACTTGACCGGCGCCCAGCTCGACTACTGGGTCGCGCGCGGAAGGCTATCCGCTGTCGTGCGACTGGGACCAAGGTGATTACATCCTGATCGGCACAGGTGCCGGCGATCTAGAACACTTCGCGCCATCGACGGACTGGCTGCATGGCGGTCCGATAATCGCTCGTGAGCGGATTGCATACGCTCAAATCTCCCCTTACTTTCGCGCCTCGCTCGGCGCGTGGGAGGCATGGACTGACGGCATGGTCGCGCAAGGCGAGTTCAGCGGGGAAGCCGTTGGATACGGAGATACCCAGCTGATCGCCGCCATGCGTGCCTATGTCGCCTCGAAATTCGGTGAAGAAGTGCCGAGCGAAAATATCTGAATGGTGGGGTTGCAATTTCCAAATCCATCATACAGAATAGGTCCCGGGAAGATGCGTCCTGAGAAAGCCCGCTGATCGAGAGGTCAGCGGGCTTTTTGCATTGGCGTTTCATCCGCGTTGATTCTCCTCGTGTCGAGCGATCGACTTTCCGCCCGGTTCGCCGGGCGTTTTTATTTCCGGTGCTGAAATGGCGCGTTCCCCGAAGAAGGCAGAGATCGTCATCGACGAGCTGCTCGCGGAGGCTGCGCTTGTTCGGTCGCCGCTTTGGCTCAACGGCAAGCGTAAGGTGGCCGCAATCGTCACGGACGCGACGATCGACCCCGCTCTCCTGCCGGAGAATGCGCTCGCGCTCGTGAGTTTGACGGCTTTCGCGCCCGGCTCGCCGTCGCGGATGATGGTCGATGTCCCGCTGTATGCGACCGACCCCGGCGTTGACATGCTGCCGGCCGCCTGGCTGAAGAATCCGAAAACCTGATGCTCAAGCTCGACGTTCGTGCCGACGTAAAAGGCGTTACGGCGGCCCTGACGCGCTATGTCGGCGAGCAGCAGAAAGCTGTGGTGCGTGCGCTGAACAAGACCGCGACGCAGGCTCGAACGGCCGCTGCAGTTGAGGTTCGATCAGCTGGATACAACATCAAGTCGAGCGCGATCAAAAATTCATTCGTAATTCAGCGCGCGACGCGCGGCAATCTGGTCGTTGTGCTGAAGTCAACGGGCCGCCCCGTCGCGCTGATCAATTACGGAGCACGTCAGGGAAAGAACGGTGTGAGCGTCCAGGTGAAGACTGGGCGATCCGTATTGAGGCATGCGTTTATTGCGACCATGCCAAACGGTCACCGAGGCGTGTTCGAGCGTACGGGCAAGACACACAAGAAGGTGGTTCGAAACGGCAAGGTCCGGCGAACTGGCTTGCCGATCAAAGAGCTATTCGGGCCGTCGATTCCACAGTCGCTTGCGAATGAGAGTGTCCAGAAGGCGCTGATGAAGAAGATCCGCGACAAGTTCCCGCAGATCCTGCGCCACGAGCTCGCCTTCGTCGCGTCGAAGCGATAGCCAGCAGCGTGGCCGCGGCGAGAGGGCGCGAGGGCCGGACGCACCGAGGTGGTGCGGCGGGTCCTTCCCGGAGGTTCGTGTAGGGCGGGAGCGAAGACTCGCGGATTTCGACCAGCTACGAGTTTTGAAATTTGGGTAACAGGTAACAGATCGTGCGATGAATCAGAGCGAGTTCGCGGCACTCCACCGTGTCAGTCGGAAGACCGTCACAAAGTGGAAGGAGCGCGGCTGGCTTGTGTTTGACGGCGATGACGTCAATGTCGACGCATCCAACAAACTTCTCAAACGGTACCGCCGCGACGGCGTGCCGGATGTTACCCAAAGTGTTACCCAACCCCCGAAAGGTAACAAACGCAAATCTGTTACCCAGGCGGCGAAAGAGGTAACACTCGAGGCCGGCGAGAGCGCTGGCGACGCGGCAAATCGGATTCTGTCGAGCGGCGTCGAGCTGTTGGATTTCGACGAGGCTCGCTGCCTGAAAGAGAACTATCTCGGGCTGATGGCTCAGCTCGAATACGAACGTAAGTCCGGATCGCTCGTCGAGCTGGACACCGCAACATCAGTCCTCTTCGAGGAGTCACGAGCGCAGCGCGATGCCTGGCTTAACTGGCCTACGAGGATCGGGCCGCTTCTTGCTGCCGAACTTGGCGTCGAGGCCGACCGGGTAACAGAGGCCCTTACTGCGCATGTCCACAAGCAAATCGCCCAGCTTGGCGAGCCGGAAGCCAATTTCTCCGGTCGAGAAGGCTGAGTGGTTGCGTGCGTCGTGGCGTAAGGGATGGACGCCGCCGCCCCGCATCAGCGTGCCGGCATGGGCGGATGAATTCAGGAAGCTCGCAAAAGAATCGGGTAGTACGTCCGGAGATTGGGAGACGTCGACCGTTGAGATCGCTCGCGGTCCTATGCTTGCAGTCACCGAGCCAGGCGTGCATGTCATTACGACGATGGTGAGCACGCAGTTGCTCAAGACAGCTCTTCTCGAGAACGTCTTTGGATACTTCGCGCATCTTGACCCTTGCCCGATACTGCTTTTGCAGCCGAAAGAGGACGCAGCTGAGCAGTTTAGTAAAGAGCGAATCAGCCCGCTGATTCGCGTGACGCCTGTTCTGCGCGAACTCGTCGGCACAAGCAAGACGCGTAACGCGGATGAGACGCTGCTGTTCAAGGCGTTCCCGGGTGGCTTTCTGGCGCTGGCCGGCGCGGGCAGTCCTGACAACCTCGCGCGGCGACCTGTTCGGGTCATTCTTGCCGATGAGGTAGACAAATATCCAGTGACGCGCGAGGGCGAGCCTATAGCGCTTGCCGAAGAGCGGACGGCGACATTCGGCCTCAACTGGTTGTCGATCCGCGCTTGCTCGCCGACAGTCGAGGACGAGAGCCGCATCGAGGCAAGTTACAAGAAATCGGATCAGCGTCGCGCTTCGATCGAATGCCCGCATTGCGGACATCGGATGTTCCCGGACTTCTTCAAGCACGTTGAATGGGAGAAACGACGCGACATTCGCGGTGAGATTGTCGAGCACTTCCCGAAGACGGCCCGCATCTCATGCGAGTCATGTGGGCAGATCTGGTCTGAGGGTGACAGGCTTCGCGCGCTTCAAACAGCGAGGTGGCATCAGACGCGCCCGTTCGAATGTTGCGGTTCCAGACATGTTCCACTAGACGACTACGAACGCGCGTGGCGCGGGCCCGACGACTCGCGAGAGGCCACGGTTTCCACGGCGATCGATTCTGTGTGGGATTGGTGGGAGAGCGATCGTTATGCCGTCTATCGGGCGAAATGCCCGGAGTGCGGTGAATGGAAAGTCGACAACGAGCACGCTGGTTTCCAAGCGAGCAAGATGTATAGCCCGTGGCAGAAGGACAAGCCGTCCGACATCGCTGCCAAGTGGCTGGAGGCCGAAGGCGACGAAGAGAAAAAGCAGACCTGGTGGAACACGCAGGCCGGCATGCCCTATCGCCCGAACTCAGGCAAGGCGCTTCGGCTCGAGGCGCTCGTCGCGCGCGGTGAGCGCTGGGCGGCGGAAGTGCCTGACGGCGTTGCCGTCATTACGATCGGCGTCGATACGCAGGACTATCGCTTTGAGGTCGAGGTCGTTGGCTGGGGACGCAATGAAGAAAGCTGGTCGATCGCCTACGAGGTGATCGAGGGCGACATGGAAACGCCGGATCCGTGGGAACGGCTCGATGCGTTGCTGAACCGCATCTGGCATCGCGCGGACGGCCGGCCGTTCGAGGCGATGGCAGTTTGCATCGACTCCGGCGGCCACCACACGCAAAAGGTCTACGATTTCTCGAAAGCACGTCTCGGGCGCAAGGTCTGGGCGATCAAGGGCGAGTCAGCGGTCAGCGGAAAGAGAAATCCGATTTGGCCGGTGAAGCGGCCGACGCGCAAGACCAAAGCGTCGTTCCGCCCCGTGATCATCGGCGTGAATGCGGCGAAGGACACGATTCGGAACCGTCTGCACGTCGAGGAGGCGGGCGCGGGCTTTATGCACTTTCCGAACGATCGGGACATCGGCTACTTCGAGCAGCTCACGTCGGAGCGATCCGTCGTGAAGGTCTCGGGCGGCCAGAAATACCGCGTGTGGGAATTGCCGTCAGGCCGAGCGAATGAGGCACTCGACTGCCGCGTATATGCATACGCAGCCTTGTGCGGGCTGACCCATCTGGGGCTGAAGCTGAATCGGCGAGCCGATCAGGTTGCGCAGCCACTTGATTACGACGTGTCGCAGCAAGCATGGGCGTCGCAACCGGCGCCTCAAGAATCGGCCGTGTCGGTCGAAGTGCCGGCCGCCGGGCCGGTAGATGGGAAACTCGTCAGGAAACGGCTGACGAACCGCCTCGCATAGGAAAGCAATGGCAATCACGGATGGAATGAGCACTGCGGATATGCAATCGAGGTTGGCCGCGCTTCAGGCGGCCTATTTCGACCTTGCATCCGGGGCCAAGATCGTGACGGCCACATACAACCAGGGTGATGGAACGAAGTCTGTCACCTACAAGCCAAGTGATCTCGCTCAGATCATGAAAGCGATCGAGATGCTGCAAATGGCTCTCGGTCTCATTCCTCGCTACCACCGCGCACGCAGGGTGCTGTTTTAATGCCATCTCTCATCGTCGACAGTTCGGGCCGGCCCTTCGGGGATGTTCCGGCCGGCGGTCGCGCGCGCGCGGATTCTGGCGGGTGGGGTGGTCCAGGCATCACGCAACCGCCGTATTCGAGCCTCTTCCCCTACGAGGCGTCGAACGTCCAGACGGCCGAGATGGGCCAGTGGTTTCCGTATATCCGTTCGCCGGATTCGGAAATCAACCAATTTCGAGATCGCATGGTCGCGCGTCAGCGCGATCTTGTGCGGAACGATGGTTGGGCGAGTGGCGGCATTACGCGAATCCTCGACAACACGGTCGGGGCGCATCTTCGATTGTCGGCGAATCCCGACTGGCGCGCGCTTTCGCGATTCAGCAAGAAGTTCGATGCATTGTGGGCGGACGAAATTCGGCAGGCTATCGAATCGCTATGGCGCGGATTCTCCGAGGATCTAGGGCGCTATAACGACGTCTCGCGACAACTGACGGTCTCGCAACAGATGCGCCTCTCGTTGCGGCACAAGCTAGTCGATGGCGATTCGCTGTTTGTGAATTACTGGAAGCCCGAGCGCGTCAGCCGCGGCGCTGCACAATATGCGACAGCGTTCATGGTGGTAGATCCGGATCGTCTGTCGAATCCATACCAGATGGTCGACCAGAAGCATTTGCGCGGAGGCGTCGAAATCGATGACGACGGCGTGCCGATGGCCTATCACATTCGAAAGGCTCACCAGAACGATTGGTACAACGCAGTCGAGTCGATGGAGTGGGAGCGCGTCGAGCGCGAGGATGAAGACGGCTGGCGCCGCGTGATTCACGATTTCGAGCGCGACCGTGCCGGCCAGAACAGAGGCATCGGCGTATTCACGCCGGTACTCGCGCACGCGAAAATGCTGGCGCGCTATTACGGTGTCGAACTCCAGGCTGCAACGGTCGCAACGATCTTCGGTACGTATGTCACGAGCCCATATGATCCGGCGATGATCGAATCTGCAATGGACAGCGACGGTGGGGATCTGGGCTTTTACCAGGACCTCCGGGCCGATTGGTCGAAAGAGCGTCCCGCGATGCTCAATAACGTCCGCGTCCCGACGCTGGCACCCGGCGAAGAGATCAAGCAGGTAGCCGCCGCCCATCCGCACAGCGGATTCGAAGACTTCGCGCACGAGATGCTTCGATCGATCGCCGCAGCGCTTGGCGTATCAGCGGAGCAGATCACGCAGGACTGGAGCAAGACCAACTACTCGAGCGCACGGGCCGCACTGCTCGAAAGCTGGAAGACGCTTAGCCGACGCAATGCCGAGTACAAGATCGGCACCGCGACGCCGCTGTATGCGACATGGCTGCAGGAAGTCATCGAGCGCGGTGACCTTGATGACGTGCTCCCGAGTGATGCGCCCGAATTTATCGAGGCGGCGACTGCGTACTCGCGGTGCGATTGGCTTGGTGTGGCGCGCGGCTGGGTGGATCCAGTGAAGGAAAAGCAGGGCGCGGTGCTTGGCATGGACGCTGGGCTTTCCACGCTCAAGCGGGAATGTGCCGAACAAGGTCTGGATTGGGAGGAAGTTCTCGCTCAACGGGCCGTTGAGGTCGCCACATTCAAGAGGCTCGGGCTGAATCTGCCTGATTGGGCTGGCGACGTTGCTGCGGCCGAGGCGTCGAAACCTGAAGAAGAACCGCAACCCCAATGAAAAATTATCCCTTCGCAGCAGCGCGCGTGTTCGACGTGCCATTGGCTATCCATCCCAGCAAGGGGCAAGTGATTGCCAAGGCACTCGCGAGCAGATTCGGAATTTCCGATGTCGAGTTCGCTGGCGCCGCACCGCTCATCGTCAAGCCGATGGCTTATGACGATTGGGACGATGGGCCGAGCGGGCAGCGTGCTGAAACGCCCTATGACCTGGAGCAAGGGGTCGCGGTTATCGACGTCTCTGGTACGTTGGTCCAGCGAAGCAGCAATCTAAGACCGTATTCGGGAATGCTCGGATACAACGCGATCCGCCACAATTTCATCGAGGCGCTCAATGACAAAGACGTCAAGGCGATCGCGCTGTCGATCGATTCGCCTGGCGGAGAAGTCGCTGGCTGCTTCGACCTGGCGGATCTGATTTACGAGTCGCGGAGCATTAAGCCGACGCTGGCAATCCTGAATGAATGTGCATACAGCGCCGCCTATGCGCTCGCGAGTGCATGCGAGCAAATCACGGTGCCCCGTACCGGTGGAACCGGCAGCGTCGGCGTGATTTGCATGCATCTGGACCAGAGCAAGGCGATCGACAAAGCGGGGCTCACTGTCACGATCATCAAGTATGGCGATCGCAAGGCGGACGGCAACCAGTTCAGCCCGCTGTCGAAGGAAGCTCTCGAACGCTTCCAAGCTGACGTCGACGAAATGGGCGAGCTGTTCGTCACAACGGTCGCACGAAATCGCAATCTCTCTGCCGATGTCGTCCGAAAGACGCAGGCAACAACGTTTCTCGGCGCCGCCGGCGTCGAGATCGGCTTCGCCGATGCCGTAATGGCGCCGGATGAAGCGTTTCGATCCCTGCTCGCCGAGCTGGGCTGACATTTCCCAAACCCCAAGAGGTTTCAAATATGGGTATTCGCACCCTCATGGCGAGCGGGCTCTCGTTCGCTCATCTCTCGCCGAAAGGCAAGCGCGCTTCGGCCGCGGAAGACGACCGGGAGGACGACGAACGCGACGACGAGCGCGCGGAAGGCGACGAGCCGGAAGATCGCGATCGCGACGACGGCGACAGCCGTGGCTCGAAAGGCAAGAAGGGCAAGCGCGCCGAAGACGACCGGAAGGACGACGAACGCGACGACGAGAACGCCGAAGACGACGAACTCGAGGAAGACGATTCGGGCAAGGGCAAGAAGGGCAAGCGCGCTGCTGACGACGAAGACGACGAGCGTGCCGAGGACGATGACGACGAAGAAGAAATGCGCGGCAAGAGCGCTGTTGCTCGCGCACGTCGTCGCGAGCGCGCGCGTTGCGCAGCGATCATGAGCTCGAAATCTGCCGGCCGCAACATCGAACTGGCGGCCAATCTCGCGTTCAACACGAGCATGACGCGTCAAGAAGCGCTCGCGATCCTTCGCGCGTCGCCGGCGGCAGACTCGAGCGGGCATTCCGCGCGATCGGCAGCTCGCACGTCTCGAAACCCTCAACTCGGTGCGGGCGGCGAAGTGCATCGCAACCCGCAGCGCGAATCGGCATCCGGCTGGGAGCGGGCGTTTTCCAAGGTCACCGGAAAGCGCGCGTAAGCGTAGTCGCCTCAACCCTTTCAAGGAATTCTCATGACATACGTTTCTCGCGCTCCGCTTTACGAAGCCTGGCATCCGGGCGGCTTTCTGGTATCGCAACCTCACGGCCATCGCCATATCGATCGTGGCCTCATTTCCGGCGGTGTGAAGGTGCTTCCCGGCACGGTGATGGGGCAGCAGACGACTGGTGCAAGTGCAATTGCCGCCGCGCTCGGCAGCAATACCGGCAACGGCACGGTCGGCGCCATCACGACGACGGCAGTTCCGACGCAGATCGGCGTGTACTCGCTGGCTTTCACGTCGGCTACTGCTTTCACGGTCACCGCGCCGAGCGGCGCGACCGCGCAAGGCGTTGTCGGAACTGCGTTCTCGGCGCTCGGAATCGGGTTCACGATCACGGCCGGCAGCACGGCATTCGTCGCAGGCGACACGTTCTCGATCGCTACCACCGCGGCAGTCGGCAAGCCGACGGCGACGGCCACGGCTGGCGGGTCGAACACCGGCAACGGCACGAGTAGCGCTGTCACGACGACGGGCTATGCGCCGACGGTCGGCGTCTACACCGTCGAGTTCGACGATGCGACGCACTTCGTCGTATCGGCGCCGAACGGCCAGGAGATCGGCCACGGTGTCGCTGGGACGGCATTCTCGGCTGGCGGCCTCAACTTCACGATCACTGCAGGCGGCACAGCGTTCGTGCCGGGAGACAGCTTCGCGATCACGGTCGCGGCCGGCGCAAACAAGTGGGTGCCGTGCACCGCAACGGCTGTCGATGGTTCGCAGAATGCGGCAGGTATCTGCTTCGGCCTGTCGGATGCGTCGCTGAACGACGTAAACGGCGCGATCGTCACGCGGTCGTGCGAGGTGAACAAGTCCGAACTCGTGTGGGACCCGTCGATGAATGCGACTGCGCAGGCTGCCGCTCTGGTACTGCTGCAGGCGCTGGGGATCATCCCCCGCTAAGCCGTCCCGATCACCGATTTCAAGCCGCCTACGGGCGGCTTTTTCATTTCTGAAGGAGCCGTTCAATGGCATCTCTCGATATTTTCAATCAGGACCCGTTCTCGACCGTTTCGCTGACCGCGGCGGTGGACAAGTATCCGTACCAGCCGCAGGCATTGGGCGAGCTGAACATCTTCGAAGACGACCCGATCCGCACCACGGCTCTCGTCGTCGAACAGCGCCAGGGGCAACTTGTCGTTATCCCGCTGAGCGAGCGCGGCGAGGAAGGCACACAGCGTACGACCGAGAAGCGCCAGGCACGGTACTTCGACGTTCCGCGGCTGCGGCACGCGGACACGATCTACGCGAACGAGCTGCAGAACATCCGCGCGTTCGGCACCGAATCCGAGCTGATGCAGGTGCAGGACGAAGTCGCACGCCGGCTGGCGGGCCCGACGGGCCTGCTGAAGAACATCGAGTACACCTGGGAGTTCCAGCGTCTCGCGGCCGTGCAGGGCCTGTTCACGGATTCCGACGGAACCGTTCGCTATGACTGGTTTCAGGAATTCGGCATCACGAAACCGACGGAAGTCGGCTTCAATCTGGCGGCGGCCACGGCCAACTCGCTGCGCCCGATCTGCAATCAGATCACGCGTTCGATGGCACGCAAGGCGCAGGGATCGTTCACACCGTCGACGAAGGTTTTCGCTCTGGCTGGCGACGCGTTCTATGACGCGTTCGTCAACCATCCGGACGTCATCCGGACGTTCGTGAACTGGAGCGATGCGCGAGACATTCGTGGCGGGGGCGCCGGCGGGGCGTTCAAGGCATTCGAGTTCGGCGACATCACGTGGCTGAACTACCGCGGTTCGGACGACAACACGACCATCAAGATCCCGGACGACAAGGTGAAGTTCTTCCCGGTCGGCGCGCCGGGCATCTTCCGCCGCGCTCTGGCGCCGGGCGAATCGTTCCAATGGGTCAACACGCCGGGCAAGCCGGTCTACGTCGTCCCGATCATGGATCGCGATCGCAACGAGTGGTGGAAGATGGAAGTGTCGAGCTATCCGCTCCACATCTGCACGCGTCCGGAAGTGCTGTTCAGCGGCCGATCGGAGGCGTAAATGTCCGTCGACTGGAACAGCGTAGTCATCGGGCCGCTGCACGGTGTCTTCGCTGAGCCGGTTACATACAAGCCCTTCGCGGGCGGGTCGTTTGCGATTACCGGTGTGTTCGACAACGCGTATCTCAAGGAAGTGATGTTCGAGGACGCGTCGTCGGGCGTGACGGAGGTTTCCGCTGTGCTGGGAGTGCAGCTCTCGCAGTTTCCTGCGCCTCCGGTGCAGAACGACCAGCTTTCCATTCCCAGCGTCAATACCACCTACGTGGTCCGGCAGGTTCGCCCTGATTCGCGTGGTGCCGCAAAGCTTCTGCTTAACAAGGTGAGCTCGCCGTGACGACGTCCGCAGATATTCGCGCGCTGTTCGTATCGGCGCTCAAGGGCGCGACGGATGCCGGGCAAGCTGTTTTCTCGCCATTCGACTGGCCGATCGCGCCCGATGCGTATCCGTCGATCCTCGTGCATGCACGAAAGGAGCGTAAGGAATCGCTCGGCCGCAACGTTCCGCAGTTCAACGTCACGGCGACGCTCGAGGTCATCGCGCGCACGAAGTCGGCGGCGTTGGTCGGTGATGCGGGCTCTGCGGCCGCTCTCGCGGAAGCGGAAAAGCTCAAGGCGCAGATCGAATCGGCGCTGATCAACAACCCCGCGATCTGGGCGGATCCGTCCGGCGGCCAGCGCATACAGCAATTCTCATCAGTCGATTCGGAGCTCACGACGAGCTCGGAAGGGGAAATGCCGATCGCGGAGTTGCTGATGACGATCGACGTCGAGTTCTTCCAAACGGCGGATGACTTTTTCCCGATTCCGCTCACGCCGCTGCAGGGCGTCGACCTGACGATTCAGGAGCCTGACGGCACGACGCAGCCTGGTTTGACCATCAACTTCTGAAGGAGCGACGCATGGTCGTTCAACCTGTTCCGGGTGGGCCGAACGTGCTCGATCCGGTTACGAAGCAGTTCATCCCGCCCGAGGGCATTGCGGTGGACGACTTCGATCTGTACTGGCATCGGCGTATCGCCGACGGCGATGCGCGAATTGTCGAGCCCCAAGCGCCCGCGACGGCGAAGGTGGCGAAAATCGAAAAGGGTGATCAATGACCATCTCGTTCCCGAACATCCCGCAGAATCTGCGGGTTCCGCTGTTCTACGCGGACATCGATCCCCGCAATGCGAATACCGGTCAGCCGACGCTGCGTGCACTGATCATCGGCCAGGTGACAAGCTCGGGGTCGGCAACGCCGAATGTCCCGCAAATCTGCCAAGGCGTGGCCGATGCGAAGACTGTCGGCGGCCAGGGTTCCATGCTGGCACTGATGACTGCAACGTATCGAGCGCGAGACCAGTTCAGCGAAATCTGGTATCTGCCGCTCGCGGATGACCCGGCTGCCATGGCGGCTACTGGGTCGCTCAACTTCACCGCTGCGGCGACGGCAGCTGGCGTTCTCTCCCTGTACATCGCGGGCACGCGCGTCTCGCTGAACGTGTCGTCGTCTCAAACGCCGGCGCAGCTTGCGACGGCGTTGGCAGCCGCCATCAATGCGGTGGGCGACCTGCCGGTGACGGCCGCCGTCGACGGTACGACGACGAGCAAGGTGAACATCACCGCCAAGAACAGGGGCGCAGGCGGCAACGACATCGATCTCCGGCTGAATTATCTCGGCACGGCCGGTGGTGAGGCCACGCCGACGGGAATGACGGTCGCAATCGTCGCGATGGCCAGTGGCGCGACGAATCCGTCGCTTACGGCCGCGCTCGCCAACCTCGGCGACAAGACGTTCGACTTCATCGCACTTCCGTACAACGACACCACGTCGCTGAACTCGGTCAAGTCGTTCCTGAGCACGCAGACGGGGCGATGGAGCTGGGCACAACAGCTGTATGGCGGCGCGTATGGCGCGTACCGCGGCACGCTTGCCGCGTGTCAGACCTTCGGCGCTACGCGGAACGATGAGCATGTGTCGATCATGGGTTTCAACGACTCGCCGTCACCGAACTGGATCTGGGCGGCCGACATCACGGCTGCTGTCGCAGTATCGGCCCAAGCGGATCCGGCGCAGCCGCTGCAAACGGTCACGCTCGGCACTGTGCTTGCGCCTCCGGTGCAGTCTCGCTTCCAGCTGACGGACCGCAATACGCTGCTTTACACCGGGATCAGCACGTTCACGGTGGCCGACGATGGCACCGTCGCAATCGAAAACCTGATCACGACGTACCAGCTCAACAGCTTCGGGCAGCCCGACAACAGCTATCTCGAAGTCGAAACGATGAACACGCTGGCGTATGTCCTGCGTCGGCTGAAGTCGGTCGTCACGACGAAGTACGCGCGGGTGAAGCTGGCGGCGAACGGAACGCGCCTCACGGCGGGGAACAACGTCGTCACGCCGAACATGATCCGCGCCGATCTGATCGCCGACTATCAGGCGATGGAGGAAAGCGGGTACGTGCAGGGCAGTGCGCAGTTCGCGCAGGGGCTCGTCGTGCAGCAGAACACCAGCAACCCGAACCGCGTCGACGTGCTCTATCCGGCGGTGCTGATCGACCAGCTCCGGATCTTCGCCCTGCTGATGCAGTTCAGCAACCAGGTCGCTGCGGCGGCCTAACCACGGCAACGATGTCCATGAAGGCGCCTCCGGGCGCCTTTTTTCATTTCAGGAGGGCATTCGATGCCTAGCAACCTGCTCGCCGGCACGGCGTCCGTGTCCGTCGACGGCCAGACCTACATGGTGTCGGCGAACTTCAAATACAGCCCCGGCAAAAAGACGCGCGAGTCGCTCACCGGCATGGACGGTGTCCACGGCTACAAGGAAAAGTGGCGCGCGCCGTCGATCGCCATGCAACTGCGCGACTGGGGCGGCTTGACGGTCGAGAACGTGAACGGCATGACGAACGTCACGGTCGTCGCCGAGCTCGCGAACGGCAAGACGATCATCGGCCGAAACATGTGGTCGGTCGAGGATCAAGAGGTGGACTCCGAAGACGCCGTGTTCGACGTCAAATTCGAGGGTCCGGAAGTCACCGAAACGACGACGAACTGAACATGAACGAACAAGCAAAGGAAAAGGTGGGCGGGGAAGATGCTCCTGCTCCGCATCCCGAAACCCTGACGATCACGCTGCGGAAGCCGATCCAGATTAAGGGCGACACGGTTTCGTACACCTCGCTCGAGCTTCGTGAGCCGATCGTCGATGAGCTCGATCGCTCGCTGCAGGCGGGCAGCTCGAACTATGCGTCGAACTGCGCGCTGATCGCATTTATCACTGGGATTCCCGTGCAAGCGGTCCGGATGATCGGCAAGCGTGACTATTCGGAGGCGGTCGCGTATCTCCAGGGTTTTTGACGGCGTGGCCCGTCGACTGGAGGGGCTTGGTCGCCGAGGTCACGAAGTATTACCACTGGGGTCCGGAAGATGCATGGCGCCTGAAGTTGAGCCGCTTTCTCTACTGGTATGAACAGGCGAAGCGGTTGAAAGAGATGGGAGTTCAGTGATGGCGGCGCCGGTCTTTCAGATCACCATCAACGCAGTGGACAAGGCGACAGCTGTTGCCAGGCGTGTCAACGATTCCATCGCAAAGATCACGAAGCCGATCGCCGACGTTAAATCGTCGGTGGCCTCCTTCAACAAGGAAACAGGACTCGACCAGCTCGGAAAGAAATTTGAATCGGTCGGGAAATCAGCGCAGACCGTCGCACGTAGCGTCGCATCGATTGCGCCGCCTCTCGCGGCGATCGTCGGTGTCGGAAGTGTGGCGGGGATCGCGGCGTTTGCGACGAGCTGGGGTCGTGCTGCTGCGGAGATCGCCAATACGTCGAGCGTGATCGGCGTCACTACGACGGACCTGCAGCGCTACCGCGGCGCCGCCCGCGTTGCCGGGCTATCTGCCGACGCGATGACGGGCAGCATGCAGTCGCTCGGCGATGCGTTCGAGGATGCATCGGCGGGTCGCAACAACTTCGTCGCTGGCGTCCTATCCGACAAGGGGATCGGTATTCACCGTCTGAAGGACGGCACGATCGACGTCGTGCGTGGGCTTCATGATGTGGCGTCCGCGGCGTCGAAGATCACGAATGCCCAGGCGCAACGAAAGTTCCTCGACATTTTCGGGCTCGGCGGCATCCAGGCCATGATTCGCCGGGGCACGATCGACCAATTTGTTTCGAAGTTCGACGAGCTGAACGCGACGATGTCGCCGGAGCAAATCGCGCAGGGCGAGAAATTCAATCAGTCCATGATCGCGCTCGATGCGTCGGTCGACAAACTGAAGAACTCGGTCGGTTCCGCGCTCGCGCCGGCTCTCGGCCGGGCAGTCGACGAGTTCGCGCGCCTTGCTGATGACTACGGGCCGAAGATCGCGCACTGGATCGACAACGTCGATTGGGACAAGACTGCGAAGTCCATCGCGAGTGTTGGCGAGGCCCTGGGCGGCGTCAAGGGCATTGCACTCGCTGTCGCCGCGGTCACGTTTGCTGGGCCGATCGCTGGACTGGCGTCGATGCTCGTGAAGGCGACGGCACTCTCCGGTGTCTTGATGCCGTTGGCTGCGAATCCCATCGTCGCCGGCGCGCTTGGGCTGCTTTACAGCCAGGGTTTGAACAAGGGTGAAGGGGATACGCGCCTGACGCAGCCCGGCGATGTATGGGATGGTGACCCGATCGGCACCAGACGCCGCGGGGGTGCCGCTGCGGACTCACAGACGGCAAACGTCGTCAACTCCCTGATGTTGAAGGGATGGACGAGGCAGCAGGCATCCGGCATCGCCGCGAATCTTTGGTCCGAGAGCATGTACAACCCGAGCGCCGTCGGCGACAACGGGCATGCATATGGGATCGCGCAATGGCACGAGGACCGCCAAGCAGCGTTCAAGAAGCTGTTCGGCATCGACATCCGGAAATCAACGCTGGATCAGCAGCTTCAATTCGTTGACTACGAGCTCCGGAACGGAAGCGATAAGGGCGCGCGACAGGCGGGTAATGCGCTGATGGGCTCAGACAACGCGGCTCAGGCCGGCGCGATCGTCTCGCGACTGTATGAGCGGCCGGCAGATGCTGATGGCGAGGCGGCCAAGCGTGCACAGGCTGCTGATTCGATCGATTCAGCATCACGGAAGAATTACGGAACGCAGAGGCTCGAGGTCACGATCCATATGCCGGGTGCGCCGCATGGCACACGCGCGAGCGTGCATTCGAACGGCGAAGTCATGGCGACCGGCCAGATCGGTCATTCTTTATTGATGGGGCCGTAACGTATGAGCGTGACGACAGGAGTGGTTATTGCCGGCAGCATCGGCGGCGTTGCCTCGTCAGCCTCTGATCTAGTGAGCGGGGTTTCGAGCGTCGTCAACGGCGTCTCGAATCTGCTGTCGGGGAACTGGCAAAACCTGATGCGTGGCGCCTCGTATGGGGGCGTTCCGTTCGCGGTGGAGGCCGCGCGGACGGCCGGGGGCCGGCGCAATGCGGTTCACGAATATCCGTATCGCGACGAGGTTTGGGCCGAGGATCTCGGCAAACTGCCGAGGCAGTTCAATCTGGTTGGATTCCTCGTCGAAGACAGCCTCATCTACGGCGGTGGTTCGGTCATCGGTCAGCGGGATCGCATGTTCAACGTGTGCGAGTCCGCCGGCCCGCAAACGCTGGTCCATCCGACGTTCGGCACCGTCGAGAACGTGAATTGCCTGAATGTCGAGTTTATGGAGCGGAAGGACCTCGGCCGTGTCGTGGAGGTGATGTTCACCTTCATTCGGAGCGGCCTGAGAATCTATCCGAAGGTGGTGGACTCGACGCAGGACGTCGTATCGACTGCCGCTGACGCGCTGAATGCGTCATCGCTGCTCGATTTCGTCAGAAACACGGCATCGGCGATCCAGGCTGGAGCGGCCGTCGTGCAGACGGCGGTTTCTGCGGCGGTCGGCATCTACCAGCTCGGCATTACCGCTGTGAACGATGTGAAACGGTTCCTGGGCGCCGTTTCGACGCTGTCGGGCAACTTCGGACGCTTGTTCGGTGGTGGCAATTCGGGCTATCTCGGATCGAATCAGAAGGCGCCGGTCGGCACGACGGTTTCGATGCTGATTCAGAACGATACGGTATTGCGCGCGGCAGTCAATTCGAGCGGCGTTGCTTTGCAGGCCGCCGCTGCGGCTGTCGGCGACACGGCATCGTTCTCTGCGGCTGCTGTGACCTTCGTGCGGTCCGTCGCGGCATCGGCCGCCGATCCTGCCGACGCCATTCGCATGCTCTCGAGCATGGCGACCTACGCGCCGGCAGGCATCACGTCGTCTTCGGCGATCGGAAGTGCGATGGCGGCGATGCAAACGGCGTGCGGTGCGCTTTTCCGTCGCGCAGTCTTGGCGCAGCTTGCGACCACGGTATCGGCATACCAGCCCGCATCGCAGCAGGATTCCCAGGCGCTCATGGCGAGCGTTACGGCGATGGTGGATGCCGAGATCGAGATTGCTGGCGATGCTGGCGACGATTCGAGCTATACGGCTCTGCGAGCGCTTCGGCAGGCGGTCGTGGCCGACCTCCAGGCTCGAAGTGCAGGCATTGCGCCGGCCGCCGCGTTCAATTTCAGCGCGCCGCTGCCGGCCTTGGTGCTCGCGAATCGGATTTACAGAGACCCGACGCGTTCCGACGGTCTCGTGCAGCAATCGGATGCAGTACACCCCGCGTTTTTACCGACTTCGTTTCAAGCTCTCGCGACGTAATCCATGGATGACGAACTCTCCCTGAGCATCGGCGGCCAGTCGATCTCGGGATGGACAGACGTCCGCGTCACTCGTGGGATCGAGCGCTTGCCGAGCGATTTCGAACTTGGGCTGACCGAGCTCTATCCCGGCCAGCTCGATCGGGTCGTGGTGCAGCCGGGCGACGAATGCATCGTGAAGATCGGAGCGGACGTCGTGCTGACGGGGTATGTCGATCGATACGTGCCCTCCATGGATGCGCACAGCCATACGATCCGCGTCGCGGGTCGAGGGAAGTGTCAGGACCTGGTCGATTGTGCGGCTTTCTGGCCGAACGGCCAGATAAGCGGCACGTCGGCGCTCGACGTTGCGTCGAAAATCGCGGCGCACTATGGAATCACGGTCTCGTGCGATGTGCAGAATCTGCGTGCAATTCCGCAGTTCAACCTGTTTCTCGGGGAGTCGTGCTACGAAATCATCGAGCGCATCAGCCGATACAGCTCGCTCCTCGTGTATGACGCACCCGACGGGAACCTGGTGCTCGCGCAAGCCGGCACGGACCATGCCGCAAGCGGGTTTCAGCAGGGCATCAACGTGCAAGCCGCGACAGTGCAGTATTCGGCTGACCAGCGATTCCAGACATACACCGCGTTCACGCAATCCGTGCAGATGTATTCGGACATCGGCGTCGCAGGGAACGTCATCGCTACGGCTACGGACGCCGGAGTCAAGCGTCCGCGTGAGCGCGTGATTATTGCGGAGGCGGTTCAGGGGTTTCAGGATCTTGCGAAGCAGCGCGCGATCTGGGAAATGAATCGCCGTATTGGCCGCGCCGCAGTCGTGACGCTCACGACCGATACGTGGCGCGATTCCGCCGGCGCCCTGTGGACGCCGAACACGCTCGTGCCGATTCTGCTGCCGCAGTTGAAGCTGGCGGATCAGTATGGGACCGGCCCGGTGACTTGGCTGATCGGCGAAGTGACGTATCAACGGAGTATCCAGACCGGTACCACGGCGACAATCACTGCGATGCGCCCCGAGGCGTACCTACCAGAGCCGACGGCTCTGCAACCGATGTTTGTCGACGGCAGCAACCTACCCCAATGAACGAGCATTTGAATGGTGTGACGGCGCGTCTGGCGCGCTTCGTCACGGTCGTTACGGGGTGGGCGCGCGTGACGCAGCAGAACGATGCCGGCGGCGCTCAGCTGCTGCAGGTTCAAGTGAATGCCCGTGAGGCGATCGACGGGTTACCGCGGATCGCCGAGTTCGGTTTGACGAGCGTCCCGCCGGACGGATCGGACGTCGTGATGCTGAACCTCGGTGGCGGACGCAACAACGGAGTAATCGTCGGGACGAACCATCAGCAGTCGCGCCCACGGAACCTGAAGCCCGGCGAAACGATGCTCTACAGCCAGGACGGGAAGTACGTCTATCTGACAGCGTCGGGTGGGATCTCTGTTTTCGCGAACGGTCAGCCGGTGAGCATCACAGGCGCGACAACGGTCACGATCAATGCAGCTACGAAGGTGCGCATGGAGACGCCGCGTCTCGAATGCACTGGCGACATCGTTGATAACTGCGACACGACCGGCAGAAGCATGGCCGCTGATCGAGTGATCTTCGATGGACACGATCACAACGTGCGGAACGTCCAGGGCGGCACAAGCACAGTCGTTTCCGATCCTCCGAACCAGACCGAATGAACCCGACAGATATTCAGATTTTCTGGGACGCGGCGAACAATCGCGGCGACTGGGCGACGCTCGGGCCGGTTCTCATAACCGGAAACGACCTCGAGACTGCGATCCTCGTGAGCCTCTTTACCGATCGCATGGCTGCGCCGGACGACGTGATTCCTGACGGATCTGGCGACCCACGGGGCTGGTGGGGCGACGATGCAGCGAGCCCGATCGGATCTCGGCTTTGGCTGCTTCGAAGAGCGAAGCAGACGACGGAGACATTGCAGCGTGCGTACGACTACATAGCCGAGTCCCTACAGTGGCTTATCGATGACGGCGTCGTGGCGAAGTTCGACATCACCGTCGAATGGACGCGAACCAGTTTTCTCGGCGCGAAGGTCGTCGCCTATCAGAAGGACGGGACGAAAGTCTCGCTCGCCTACTCGTGGGCTTGGAACGGAAATTCATAAATGCCATTCTCGCGACCGACACTCTCGGATCTGAAAGCGCAGGTTGCAGCGGACGTGCAGGCAAACCTGCAAGGCGTCAGCGCGCTGCTTCGAAACAGCGTCCTCCGCGTCATCACGGTAGTGCAGGCCGGTTTGGCGTACCTGCATTACGGTTATCTCGATTGGATTGCCAAGCAGGCAGTCCCGTGGACGGCTACAGATGAATACATCGTTGGCTGGGGCGCGCTCAAGAACGTCTACCAGAAGAGTGCGACGGCAGCATCTGGGACCGCGACGTTCCAGGGTACTGCCGGCAAGATCGTTCCATCCGGGACGACGATCGTTCGTGGTGATGGTCGAACATACGTTACCCAGGCATCTGCGACCGTGAGTAGCGGCGGGACCGTGACGGTTTCTGTGACGGATTCTCAGCCGGGGGCATCGGGTAATTGCGATGCAGGTACCGTGCTATCTCTCGGGACGGCGATTCCGGGTATCCAGTCGTCAGGCGTGGCTGCAGTTGCCTTCACCGGTGGTGCAGACGTAGAAGATGCCGATGCGTTCCGTGCGCGCGTTATTTCTGCATTCCAAGCAATTCCGCAAGGCGGCGATCAGAACGACTACGTTCTGTGGGCGACGGCGGTTCCCGGGGTCTCACGCGCTTGGTGCTTGCCAAATGGGTTCGGCGCTGGAACCGTCGTTCTGTATTTCATGATGGATCAGGCCGAGTCGGCGCATTCCGGCTTCCCGCAAGGCACAAACGGCGTCGCGACGAGCGAGACGCGCACGGCCGGAAAGGCTACCGGAGATCAGTTGACCGTGGCGAATGCCATCTATGAGGTTCAGCCTGTGACGGCCCTCGTATATGCCTGCGCGCCGAACAACAACCCCGTGAATTTTTCGATTTCGGGACTTTCGACTGCATCGAGCGGCACCCGCGCTGCGGTTTCTGCGGCGATCTCCGATGTGTTTCTTCGAAAAGGGGCACCTGGTGGGACTGTCGATATTTCCGACATCAACTCGGGAATCGCGGCGGTGCCGGGCACTTCCGGATTTGTAATCACGTCGCCGGTTGGGAACATCGTAAGCGTTACCGGCTATCTGCCGACGCTCGGCACCGTAACTTTTAGCTAAGGGGAGGGCTGAATGGGCGCCCCTTCTCTGCTTGCGTCGAATTTTCTCAGCGCAATTCAATCATTGCTTCCGCGCGGTCAGGTCTGGCCGCGTGATCAGGATGCAGTGCAAACCAAGGCGTTAGCAGGGCTCGCGCCGTCGTATGAGAGGAGCACCACTCGAGCAAATTACCTGCTGATCGACGCGTTTCCAGGGTCGAGTTACGAGCTTCTCCCGGAATGGGAGGAGACCGTTGGTCTCCCTGATCCTTGTGCCGGGCCGGCCCCTACGGTTGGCCAACGTCGCGCGCAGGTCGTAGCGCGTCTAACCGGAGTTGGCGGACCGTCGATTCGAAGTTTGACGGCTTTCGCAGCAAACCTCGGCTACAGCGTCACGATCACACAGTACTCGCAGGCGCGAGCGGGGATCCTGCGAGCTGGGCAGCCTGTTTGTGGGTACGCATGGAATTTCGCATGGAAGATCACTGCACCTCTCGCCTCGTTGAAGGTTGCAGTTGCCGGCGGCATGGCTGCCGGTGATCCGCTCGTTTCGTGGGGAAATGAAGTCCTCGAATGCGAATTCAGGTCCGTGATGCCCGCACATACCGTGCCGATATTTGCGTACGGACAGCCGGGCGAGCTCGATAGCACATTTATTGTTGGTGGGTCGCAGCTGTTGTAAGCGCCCCAGAGGCTTCGAATAAGCCGCCATTAGCGGACTATTTTTGAGAAAACACGATGACGGCGAACTTCGTCCCCGGTCGCATCCTTACCGCAGCGCAACTGAACGGCGCGTTCGACGCGAAGGCGAACACAACGGATCTTCCTATTGCGCCGGAGATATTCGGCGCGGCCGGAGATGGCAGCACCGACGATACTACCGCGATCTCAGAGGCGATCAGTGCGGCGGTCGGCGATCAAGGCGTGGTGAATACCCAGGGCAAATCGTACTTGGTCACCGCTGCAAGCAATGCGCTAGGTAAGCGGTTCACTGGTGGTGGGAAGCTGCTTGCGAACGACCCGCATGGCGGCCTCGTACAGCTCAACAGTTATGGCGATGATGGGAAGATTTTCTTCGGGAAAGAATATCTTTACCGGTTGTTCCTGCGGCTGAAGTCCGGCGGCAACCTTACGATGTTTCTGTATGGCGACTCGACGGTTGCGACTGCTGCGGAGGGAGGTGGTTACGCGGGGCCGAACTTCGAGCCTCAGGTGCTGCTGCCGGACTACCTGATTCGCGTTAAGGGCGTCCGCAACAACATCGCATGCATCAATCGCGGAGTCGCTGGCACGCGAGTTGTGCAGATGAATGCGATTCCCGACATCGATGTCATCGGTGGGACGACGGACGTTTTCATCATCAAATACGGCATCAACGACGCGCAGGATGGCGTGCAGGGGTTTGCGACGAATCTGCGTGCGCAGCTCGCGGCGATTCGTGCAAACTCGCATGGCACTGTTGATCAGCTCGCAATCGTCCTGGTCGGCCCGAGCGCGACCTACGACCCGCAGCATGGTCGCGCATCACCGTGGTACGAAAGCATTCGCGGGATCTACGTGCAGGCCGCACGCGACTTCCAGTGCGCGTATTTCGACACGTATGCATACCTGAGGGACATCAACTGGGCCGCGGGCAAGATGATGTCCGACGATTTCGGCAATGGCCAGGGGGTACATCCGACCGAGATCATGCAGACGATGATCTGGGGCGGCCTCACTGACTGTTTGCTGGGCGACTGCGATATGCATCCGTATGCGAGCGATGCATGGCAGGCGGTTCCCTTGACCGACGGGTGGGCAAACTACGGAAGCGGGTATTCGAATGCATACGCCAGCATGTCGCGCGATGGGTGGGTTTCGTTGCGCGGCATGATCATGAGCGGAACTATCGGCGCAAATCGCCAGATTGGTTCGCTCCCGCTTACCGTCATGATTCCAAGCGTCGCTGAGCATTTCCCATGCTCGACGGCTTCTGGCTTTTGCTCGATTCGAATCAATACCAACGGGCACATCGAGCAAGCAGACGGCAACGCCAGCGCTACCTACACGTCACTCAGCGGAATCCGTTTCAAGCCGCGTGGCTGACCACAGCTGCGCATCACACATTCGCAATATCTAGCCGCCTTCGGGCGGCTTTTTCATTTCTAGGCGTCGCTTCGACGCAAAAGAGGCCCCATGTATCGTATCGACGACGCGACCGCGGCGAGCTCGCTCCCCACGCCTGAAACGGCGGGTGCGGAAGGCTACTTTACCGAAGGGGATCCTGTTGCCGGGCTGCCTGCAACGAATGTGCGCGGGTCGTGGCTCAACATGATCCAAGAGGAACTGTGTTCGATCCTCGCTGCCGCTGGCATCGCTCGGTCGAAGACCTCCTACAGCCAGGTCAACGCGTCCCTGCAGAAGATGTATTCGCCCATCGTCGGTGCGGCGCGCAATTTGGCGATGAGCGTGTCGGCTGCGGCAGCAACGGCGACCTTGATGGCGGATCAGATCATCGTCGCGTCGGCCTTGGGGGGGCAAACTTTCGTCCTTTCGAACTTCAATAAGACGATCAATCTCGGGACGACTGGTGCCGGCGGCATCGATGCCGGGGTTGTTCCCGCTTCGGGATACGTGGCGCTTTACGCGATCTACAACCCGACCACGAACACATCAGCCCTTCTCGCGACGAACGCGACCGGGGCGGTTCAGCCGAATGTATATGGTGGCGCGTACATGCCGGCTGGCTACACTGCGAGCGCGCTCGTCAGCGTCTGGCCGACGAATGGAAGCAGTCAGCTTGTGGCCGGCTTCCAAACGGATCGCAAGATCTGCATCGCCAACATCAACGTCCTGAGCACGACGACCGTTCAGGCTTCAGTCGTGCCGTTGTCGATCGCGAGTGCTGTTCCGCCGAACGCGAGAACTGCACGTGGTTTTTCGAGCATCGGAACTTCCGCGAGCAACGCATATGCAACATTCAATGCGGCAAGCTCTGCGGCGCCTCTCGGGATGCAGCAATTCCAAGGGCAACTGACGAACAGCTTTACCATGAACGTCACGTTTGATGATGTTCAACTGATCACTCAACAAACCATGTATTACGCCGCAATCGTGAACACCGGGACGATGTCGGCAAATATCTATATTTCCGGATACACCATCTAGCAGGAGGCGGTCGTGAGCAATATCTTCGTGCAGTTCTCCGACGCGTCGGAGGCGACGGTCACTTCCGTGTTTGGCTGTCAGCAGGAAGCGGGCGCGTATCCGCATCAGGGAGAGGTAGCCGCGTCGGATGCCCGATATTTGGCGTATCTCGATTCGCTTCCGGAAGCTCAAAGACAGGGGCTGCCCACGCAGTAATCGGCTCAGTGAAAGCGATGGTTACCAGAGCGTGGCTTCGCAATGCTCAGCATCTCGATAGCCGAGCAGCCAGTGCGTCGATGATTCCGTCCCGTCTTTATATGGATTGTGGCTGTCCCCATTTTCCCATGCTTTGAAGCCAGCTTGATAGGCATACGTCGACGCAATCTCGGGCGTTGAAATCGGGCGATTCAGAAAATTTCGGATCCAGCGAAAAATCATCGCTATTTACTCCAGTAGCAGATTCTTTTTGATGATCTGCGAATGATACGTGAACCGCGTATCGGGCTCGACAAGTCTCATCAGAATCAAATTCTGGAGCCAATCGAGCTTCATGGCCGCCTTCGGGCGGCTTTTTCATTTCCGGGGGATGAATGACCGACAACGAATCGGCGCCGGTGCGGGTTGAGGAACGTCTGCGCGCGGGAGAACGACGCTTTTCGAAGCTTGAGTGGCGCTTGGACGCGTCAGCCGCGGACACGAAGCAGCACCTGCAACGCCAGGACGAAAAGATCGATGCGATCGTGGCCTCCGTCTCCTTGATCCAGACGAACACACAGTCGATGGTCGACACGTGGGAGGGCGGCGCACGCGCAGTGCGCGCGTTGTGCCGTCTCGCAGATGCGTGGCGGTTTCTCATCCGGCACGTTGCCGGCCCAACGATCGCATTCGGCGCCGTCGGCGTGATCGTCTTTCGTTACATGCGGCATGAGCCCATTCCCGATTGGGCGAGCGCGGTCGTGAAGCTGCTTTTGGGATGACCATGACACCACAAACCCTTTCCGCCGCGTTGCGGATCCCGCTCGCGCGCGCGACGGCATGGGCCGACCCGCTGTCGGCCGCAATGGCGCTGTATGCGATCGATTCACCGGCGCGTCAGGCTGCATTTCTCGCTCAATGCGGGCATGAGACGGGTGGTTTCCAATGGCTCCGCGAAATCTGGGGGCCAACGCCAGCGCAGCGCGCGTATGAGCCGCCGGTGTCGAAGGCAGTCGAGCTGGGCAACACGCAGCCCGGTGATGGCTTCCGGTACCGCGGCGGTGGTCTGTTGCAGATCACCGGCCGCTATAACTTCCGTGTGATGGGGCAGAAGATCGGCATCGATCTTGAGGGGAACCCCGACCAGATCGCGCAACCGGCCGTCGCGGCTGAAGCGTCCGCGCAGTTCTGGGTGGATCACACATTGAGTGCGTTCGCCGACGTCGGCGATTTCCTGTCGATCAGCCGTGCGATCAACCTCGGCAATCCTCGATCGACTGCCACGCCGAACGGTATGCCCGATCGCCTCGCGCTCTGGGGTTCCTGTAAGAAGGCGCTCGGCGTCGTCTGACGCACCAGTTTTCGATTTTCGAAATTTCGCAATCCAGCCCGGCCGCGCGCCGGGCTTTTTTTCGGACCAGACATGACCCGATGCAGCCATGACGTCGCGCTCGAGCAGCGCTGCGAGAAGTGCACGGCCGAGGGCCTCGCGAAAGTCACGCGCGCCCACACCGAGAAGGAAACGCTCTCGGTGGCCGTGAACATTCCGGAGCATGCCGAGCGCAAGACGACGGCCCTGTTCGAGCGCACGCGGAAGGATCTGATCGAGCGCGAGGGCGGCCACTGCTTCATCTGCAACGCGACGGCCGAGGAATCCGGCCATCCGCTCGAGGCCCATCACCATCCAATCGAGCGCTCGCTCGCCGAGCTGATCGACTGGGAGCGCTTCAAATTCGACGCGCAGGCCGGATTCTGGGGCGAGCACATCAAGGCATTCGACTGGGCCGGCTTCAGCGATTGGACCCAGTTCGTCGACGACATGACCGTGAACGGCATGTTGCTCTGCAAGGCGCACCACATCGGGAAGGACGAAGGGCTGCATGCGATGCCGTTCCCGCTCTGGATCGCCCAGAAGTACGCGAAGGAGGGCTACCAGTTCTCCGACGTCGAGGTCATCCACCACAACCAGGAGTAAGCCGTGCCGAAATCCATCCTTCAAACCGGCGCTGTCACGTTCACAGCGTCGTCGTTCGTCCCGCTCATCGATTGGGCTGCATCGGCGATGGGCGTGAAAATTCCACTTGACGCACAGCTGCAACTCGCGGCTGGGCTGATCACGCTCGGTCATGCCCTCGTCAATCGCTTCTTCCCGCAAGCGACCACCCAGCAGTAACCGCCCGCCGCGCGCCGCGGCACCACCCCCGAAGGAACCCCATGAAGAAGCTCATGCTGCTCGCGGCAGGCATTGTCGCGTCCGTCGCATTCGTCGCCGGCTGCAAATCGTTGCCGACTCTGCAGGAACAGTTCACGCAGGCCTGTCCGATCGTCAATGCCGATCTGAAGATCATCGCCGCATCGCCGCTGCTCACGCCGGCGCAGCAGCAACTGCTGAGCGGCGTCCCGGGCGATGCCACGAAGCCGGGCATCATCGCCTCAAACGAAGCCATCTGCGCAGCCGGCGCGCAGCTCAACGTCACGGACCTACGCACGATCCATGACAGCCTGCTGCCGATGGCGACCACGATCGTGCAGGCCGTCCCGGCGCTCCCGCAGCAGCAGGTCGTGCTGCTCGCTCTCCAGACGTTCGGGCCGCTCGTGCAGGGGATGATCGATCAGCTCATCACGGCCACAACCGCGCCGGCTGCCGCCTCGACGCCGCTCGCGGGCGCGCCGCTGAAATGACCCCGCGCGATTACGCGCTGCTTGCGCAGGAGGCGTATTCCGCGAAGCCGGACATCGGCAAAGCGGACAGCGCCTCGCGCGCGATCGTGCGGCAGACGGCCGGCGGCCTGGTCGTCGCCTTCCCAGGCACCGACAACCTGGATTGCGTGGCGGCTGATCTGGACGCGCATCCGATCGACGTGATCGGCGTCGGCCAGGTGCACCACGGGTTCTGGAAGGCGTGGGGAGCGATCGCCGTCGATGTACTCGCGGCGATCGACGGACGGCCCGTGACGCTCGTCGGGCATTCGCTCGGCGCGGCGATCGCGATCATGGCCGCGTCGGCGATGGTGGTTGCCGGCAGCGCGCCGGCGGCCGTCTACGGCTTCGAGCCGCCGCGCGTGAGCACGAACGGGAGTGTTGCCGCGCTGCTCGCGAATGTCCCGCTCAGCCTGTACAAGAACGGTAACGACATCGTTCCCGAGTTGCCGCTCGATTGGCGTCACGCCGGCCAGATTCAGCAGATAGGGCGGCCAATGTTTCCCTTTCCGAACGTGACGGATCACGCGATCGCACGGGTGGTCGCGGCGCTCACAGTGCCTGCGAGCACATCAGCTCATAAATAGCGCAGCGCCAGCGCGTCGCAGGTCTCGTCGTCCAGCTCGTCGAGGCCTGTCGCGCGCACCCAGCAACTGCACCCGTGGTAGGGCTGAACGCGCATCGGCGAGCACCTCGGATTTGTACAATGGGCGATGCCCGCGCCCGGTTCAGCCGTGCCAGCCCAATGCTCGCAAGTCCAGCATGTGCGCGTCACCGTACGAACGTGCAGCCCGATATACGAGGGGAGCTTAGGGAGCATGATGCACAATAACACTGTATAAATATACAGTGTATCGCGGAGTAAGATGGTCCCGTCAGAATGAAAATAGGGGACGGTCGATGTGCACGAACTACCGCGCGCCACACGAGGACTACGAGCTCCGCGAACTGCGGATCGAGCCGTTCAGCGACCTGTACCGACGCTTCCCGTGGAAGCCAGAGATTTACCCGGACTACCTGGCACCCATTGTGCGGGCGTCCGGAGACGGCGCCGAGGCGGTGATCGCGAACTTTGGAGTGATGCCGAAGGCGTTCCAGCCGGCCGGAAAGCACTTCATGACCGTCAACGCGCGATCCGAAACCGTCGCCGAGAAGCCGGCCTATCGGGCGGCGTGGCGAGCAGGGCAGCGCTGCCTGATCCCTGCCGCGTGGATCTACGAACCGAACTGGGAGACCGGTAAGCACGTGCGCTACCGGATCGGCGTCGGCGATTGGCAGCCGTACTGCGTGGCCGGGATCTGGCGCGCATGGCGGGGCCAGGACGGAGTGGAAACGCTCGCGATGGCGATGCTGACCGTGAACGCCGCTGAGCATCCGGTCATGAAGCACATGCACAAGCCGGGCGACGAAAAGCGCTCAGTCGTGATCCTGCGACCGGCCGACTATGACGAATGGCTGCACACGACGAACGTAGACGCGGCGCGCGCGATGCTGCAACTCTATCCTGCATCGGATATGTGTTTCGAGGCTGTGCAGACCGATCGATCTGCACAGTGATGGCGAAACACTAGTCAAGTGTCACTGCACTTTGACGGAGATGTGGCTCTCGAGGACCTTATAGATGGCCAGGCCGCCACTGAACAGAGCCGCTATGACGACAACAACGGCGGTTGCCATGCGCACGGTAGACTCGAGCTTCGACACTTTGCCTTCCAGCTTTTCCGTGGCTGCTTTGGTCGCGTCGATTCTCAATCCAATAGCTCGTTCTGCGCCGTCAAGCTTCAAATCGATGGCTCGTTCGAGAGCATCAAGTCTGGCGAGAAGCGCTTGCTGAGAGGTGTCTACGCGAGCGTCGATTCGCCCATGCTTCTCAGACAAATCGGCCAAGCGACCGTCGACGGCGTTCAGCTTGTCCCATACAAAATGGGCGAAATCTGATTCGGTGGCGCCGCCGGAATCTGCGGTCGATACGGATCCTGCGGCAGACACCGCATCGGAGGATCCACTTTCGAAACGCCGTTGTTGTCTTGGCGACATAATTATTCTGTGCGAGCTTTGATCCATTCCCACAGCGCACTAGGTGCTCGACCAGCGTAGCTTCCCAATGCGAGAACTAATCCGTTCCCAACGAACGGATCTCCCCGAATACCAAATTGATCTGCAAGCTTGCCTGCTGGGCCCTCGGCGTAGACCATCCATCTATCAGGGGTAAGCTGGAAACGCAGTTCCGCCTCTGGGATGGCCGCTTCGAGCTTCGCCTTCACGTCCTCAGCCTTTGTGAGTGCCGTTACGAAAAAGATCTGCTTTGCCATGTCATTGAAGAGGAAACCAAATGTGGCCGAGACTATAACAGACTGCCCGTGGCCAAGATGAAATTGCTCAAAGTATCCCACAGTCGAGAGACTTTCATGTCTTACCGAATTATGGGGCCTGTGGCTCGAATTTCAACCGTTCGAAATTCTCGTTCCCTTGATGCTACGATGCGTGTTGGTGTCCGACGGCGTGCGGTCATCGAGATCATCCCCTCGTAGCGAAGCGTGACTTTTGGCGTAGCTTTGAGGTTTGCACCTTGTCAAGAAAGGGCTGTTCATTACTTCGAGGAAAACGAGTAACGGGAGCGGGCGCACTCGCGCCCATTTCCCATCCTCTGTTCGTCCGATCGTCGCGGGTAGAAGCGACGATCGCGATTTCCCCTTCGCTCGTACCAGTTCCGGGTTCGTGACGTCATCTGCGATTCATTCGCCGCGAGTCCGTTCCACATTCCCATGACGACCACGCCATCGAAGATCGAAACCGAGCGCCTGACGCTGCGTCGCTGGCGACCGGCGGACGCGCAAGCGCTGTCGGCAATGCATGCGGATCCGGACGTGACTGCGTGGCTTGCGCGCGGCCCGATGCCGGCCGACGAGGCGCGTGACGTGCTCGCGCGCTTCGACGCGCATTTCGACGCACACGGTTTCGGTGTTTGGGCGGTCGAGCGCCGCGCCGACGCAACGCTGATCGGCCTGTGCGGCCTGTCGCGCGAAGCACGCGCAACGCATCCGATGGCGCCGTGCGTCGAAATCATGTGGCGGCAGGCACGCCACGCGTGGGGGCATGGCTACGTTGCCGAGGCGGCGGCCGCCGCAATGGCCGACGGGTTCGGCCGGATCGGGCTCGGCGAGATCTTCGCGTGGACGGCCGACACCAACCTGCGATCGCAACGAGTGATGCAGCGGCTCGGCATGCTGCGCCAGCCGGCACGCGATTTCGACCATCCCGCGTTACCGGACGGGCATGCGCTGCGACGGCACGTCGTCTATGTCGCACGCCCCGGCGGGAACGCCGGCGCGTAGCGGTTCACGCGCATCCGCCCGTCAACGCCACGTACCGTTCTGCAACACGATCCGGTAGCCGTCGGCATCCTCGAAGGTCTGGCCGGAGATTTCCCAAAACGGATTGAACGACGTCACGGGCATGAAGCCGTGCGCGGTGGCGCGCTCGCATGCGGCTTCCCATTCCGGGCGATCGGGCAGATAGAAGACGATCAGGTCCTCGGGCGTCGGCGACGGCGCGATCGGATGGTCGGGGCAGTGCGTGAACTCGAAGTGATAGTCGAGGCCTTCGCGTCCGAGCATCACGCCGGAAAAGCCGTCGTGGTCTTCGAAGCGCGCCAGGACCGACAGGTCGAGGGCGTCGCGATACATGCGTTCGGTGCGGGCGAGGTTGCCGACCGGGCGGGCAATGCGCAGATGGGCGTGCAAGATGGCCTCGGGGGAGCGTGGCAGACCCGCCGATGATATCCGGTCGGTCCGGATGATGGCGTGTCGGAATGCAAGCTCGCCGGGTAGCGAAGGCGAAGAGTGATGTGTCCCCGCAATCCGCGCAGGCAATAAAAAAGCCCGCTGCTTGAGCGGGCTGAATCCATGTTTGGAGACATGGAGGAGACAGACGTAAATTTAAGGGAAAACCCGGACGTTTGCAAGCCCTCGTTGTATTCATGCAACTGGCGGTCGTTGCCTCATTCACATACCGCCGGGCCGCGCGTGCGCGGCAAACGCGCCGAACCGTTCCTGCGCGACGGGCAGCGCGTACTTGCTGCGCATCTCCGTCTCGATCCATGCACAGGCCTCGCGCGCGCAGTCGGTCAGCGCGTGGCGCGTCGCGTGTCCGTCGATGTCGTAGACGAAGCGCACACCGACCTCGTCGTCGTCAACCTGTCGTTCGAGCTGATTGAGCTGCAGTTGCGGCCCGTGCTGTTGCGACAGCGCGCGCAGCTCGTCGAAGTGATATTCGAGCCAGTCCGCGAAGAACAGCGCGTCGCTATGGCAGGGCAGGCGGAAAGCCGCGCTGCGCGACGGGCGCGATCCGGCGTCGCCAACCGCCGCATGCGGTTCGCCGTCGGCGGCGGCGGGCAGGTCGACCGGGGCGAGCGGATGCTGAATGTGCCGGTACGGCTCGCGATCGCGCAATGCATGCCACAGCAATTCGTCGCCGGCGGCGCCGGACGGCTGCATCGTCAGGTCGTGCCGGCCGTCGCCGGCCGGGGCGACGCCGCGGATCACGAGGCGCAGCGAGCAGAGCGGCTCGTCCGCGACCAGCAGCGTTGCCGGGCGCGGCAGCCCGCAGACGAGCGGCGCGGCGCCGGCGGCACGAAACACGAGCCCGCGGCGGTCGAGCCGGACGAGCGGCAGCGGCCTGGGAAACGACGGATAGGCGACCGCGATGCGGGCGCCGCTGGCGCTCGTCAACCCGGGCATCATCGCGCGAAAGACCTGAGACTGGTCCACGTTGGTTCTCCTTCGTTACGATGCCGCCCGGACCGAAACGCGCGTTCCGGCTCAGGCGGCGATAGCTTGCCGGGCGGCCTGCCCCGGCTCGATTCCTAGCGCAGCAAACGTTTGCGGATCGATGTCGATCCAACACGCGACCACCAGACGACCGTCCACCTGTTTCGGCGGGCCTGCGCGGTGCGCGTGAATACCGATCCGGCGGAACAGCCGCTCCATGCTCGCGAACGTCACGCCGATCAGCTGCCGCGCGCCGAGCTGCGCCGCGCATTCGACGACGGCCGCGAGCATCGGGCGCACGGCCCACTCGGCGTTGCCCGGCCCGCCTTCGTCGTCGGTCGCCGCGAACCGGGACAACTCCCAGACGGCGGCCGATTGCGGCAGCGGCATGTCTGCGGCGATCAGGTCGGCGAACAGCGACTTCAGCAGATACGGGCGCGTCGTCGGCAGCAGGCGCGCACATCCGCACATGTCGCCGACCGCGTTCCTCGCGAACACGTAGACGGTATCGTCGCGATCGAACTGGTCGCGCTCGAAACTTTCGTTCGCCGACGGGAGCGCCCAGCCGAGCTGTTCGATGAACACACGGCGCCGATAGCGCCCTAGATCCGCAGCAAGTTCGTGTGGCAACCGCCCTTCCTCGTGAACGAAGGTCCGCATGGTGTCCTCGGATCTGTACTTTTGTATGCGTGCATTACATCGCGCAGGACGAGGGGGCTGTAACTAGTAACTCTTACAGGTTCGGGCGGACAAACACGCCATTTGCGGCGTGGTAACGGTTTCTTGACCGGCGGGATTGAAAACCAGGCTGCTTTTGCTTATAAAGAGCGCCAGTCTTGCGAAATGATCGGAAGATTGCGCGGCCGGTTGTCACTGGAGCGTCGGACCGGCATGATAGGTGTCGTTGCGACCGAGCAGGGCAGACGCGACCGCGGCGGGCCAGTCGATGCCGGTTAGCCGTGCCGCGAGCGCGGCGGCCGTGCGGAACATGCCGATGTCGGCACCCTTGGCGTCGACGGCCATCACGTTGCTGCGGACGTCGCCGCCTGCAATCACGAACGTGCCCGTCGCGCGTTCGAGGTACCAGTCCCAGCCGACCGTCACGTAAGCGACGCCGGCACTGGCCGTGCGATGCCATTCGGTATAGCCGGCGAGGCGTGCGTCGATCGCGTTGTCGCGCAGTTCGGCAAGCAGCGATGCATCGAGGCCGCTTGCGACATGGTCAAGCACAAGCACGGCCAGTGCGCCTTCTGACAAGCGCACGTAGCCGTCCGGAGACGGGCCGGGGACTGGGTGCAGCAAAGGTGAAGTCATGCGCGGAATGTATCAGCCTCGATAGGGTGCTGGAACCTGACAAGTATGACAGCGTGACGTTGTCGGAGAACGAATGGAACTGCGCTGGCAGGATGCCTACCAACAATTCAGCGCCGCTGAAGACGAGCAGCAACTCTTCCAGCGGATCGCCGCCTATTCCAAGCGGCTGGGATTCGAATACTGCTGTTACGGCATTCGCGTACCGCTGCCCGTTTCGAAGCCGGCGGTCGCCATCTTCAATACCTATCCGGATGGCTGGATGGCGCACTACCAGGCGCAGAACTACATCGAGATCGATTCGACGGTTCGCGACGGCGCACTCAGCACCAACATGATCGTCTGGCCGGACGTCGACCGGATCGACCCGTGCCCGCTGTGGCAGGACGCGCGCGATTTCGGACTGTCGGTGGGCGTCGCGCAGTCGAGCTGGGCGGCCCGCGGGGCGTTCGGTCTGCTGAGCATCGCACGCCATGCCGACCGGCTGACGCCGGCCGAGATCAACATGCTGACGCTGCAGACGAACTGGCTCGCGAACCTGTCGCATTCGCTGATGAGCCGCTTCATGGTGCCGAAGCTGTCGCCCGCGGCGGGCGTCACGCTGACCGCGCGCGAGCGCGAGGTGCTGTGCTGGACGGCCGAAGGCAAGACCGCGTGCGAAATCGGCCAGATCCTCAGCATCTCGGAACGGACGGTCAACTTCCACGTGAACAACATCCTCGAGAAGCTCGGCGCGACCAACAAGGTCCAGGCGGTCGTCAAGTCGATCTCTGCGGGGCTCATCGAAGCACCCTGACGCACGCGACGGCGGTGCCGGATGCGGTAGCCGCCCCGCCAGCTCATTCCATCATCGGCTCCGCTTCCTTCGCGGTCCAGCTCACGCTGGAAATGCTTTTCTCCATGCTCATCCGGCTCGCGATCTGCTCGAGCTTCTGCTGATCCTTCGGATGCAGTTTCAGCGTCGCGGTCACCTTCAGCCGGTCCGGCTGGTCGGGCACGTCCTCGCTCGTCAGGCTCTGGAACGACAGCGGCTTCGCATACATCGAGTTCGACAGCAGCGTGCGGATATGCACTTCGTCGGCGGCGAGGCAGATCACCGTGATCTGGTATTCGCGCACGAGATCGGCGTTCGATACGGGCGTCGCGTTGATCGTCTGGCTGACGCCGCGCAGCACGGTATTGGTGAGCAGCACGACGCCCGTGCCGGCGAGCGCAGGCACGTAATGGCCGGAGCCGGCCAGCACGCCGACGGCGGCCGAGCACCACAGCGTCGCGGCCGTGTTGATGCCCTGGATCGAGCCCTTGTCGCGCATGATCACGCCGCCGCCGAGAAAACCGACGCCCGACACGACGTACGCGGCGATCTGCGTGACACCCGCGACGCCGTTGCCGGTCAGCACGCCGAGCGTGACGAACAGGCATGCGCCGCTCGCCACGAGCGTGATGGTGCGCAGGCCGGCCGTGCGCTGGCGCATCTGGCGCTCGAGGCCGATGGCGACGCCGCAGGCGAACGCGGTGAAAAGACGAAGTGCGAAATCGAAAGTCATGGTTGTCCTGCCGTGCAAGAAGCGCATGCCGGCCTGCGTCGCCGCGGCGCAAGGCCGGGGGCGACGCGGCGATAGCCGTCATCGCGCGGTACTTTACCGCGCGAATGCGTCATTCAGTGTGAAACGGGTAGGCGTGCGGCTCGCGGAACGCGAGCCGGGGCAGGAGAACTGCGTCGGACAGGCGTTCAGGCGGCAAGCGGCGCACGCAACGGAGTGCTGCAACTGTCCACGATGGTTCCTGAAGGAAGAATGGGCGGCATTCTAGTGGGCGGCGCGCGCCTGCGTCAACCGCCTTGCGGCGGCTGCGCTATTGCGCCGGGCCGATCGTCCCCGTCGCAAGCGCGAGCGCGGCGGCGGCCGACAGCGCGCCGGCATAGCTGTCGACCTCCGCGTTCCGGGCGGCGAGCAACTGACTCTGCGCGATCGTCGCATCGGTGACCGAGCCCACGCCGTTCCGGTACGCGGTGAGCGCCGCGTCGTAGCTCGTCTGCGCGGCATCGACGAGGGCCCTCGCGGCATCGTGCGACGCGAGGCTCGTCTGTACCGCGTTCTGCGCGGCGACGACCTGGCGCACGGCTTCCTCCTTGGTTCGCGTGAGGCGCGCGGACGCGCTTTGCGCATCGTTGCGCGCCTGCATCAGCACGGCCGAGCGCAGACCGCCGTCGTACAGCGGAATCGTCACGCCGAGGAACACGCCACCGCCGTAGCGGCTGCCGTTCAGGTTGACGGTCGGCGCCTGGTCGCCGATCGCGGGCAGCGCGGAGATGGCCGTGCCGCCGCTTGCGTAGGAGGTCGACGCGGACAGGAAGATCTTCGGCATGAACGCGGCTTCCGCCGCCTTGATCTTCGCGCGATTGGCCTTCTCGAGCGCGAACGCGCCCTGCAGGTCGGGGCGGCGCGCGATCGCGTCCGACACGATCGCATCGACCGACGAACCGAGCGCGGGCGGCAGCGGCCGCTTCGGCAGCGCGGCGATCGTCGGCTTCGACAGCGGCGAGATGCCGAGCGCGGAGACGAGCGCGAGGTAGCTGTCGCTTTCCGCGCCGTTCGCCTGCACGAGCGCGAGGTTTGCCTGCGCGCGGTTCTGCGTCGCCTGCGCGAGCTCGACGACCGTGCCGACGCCGTGCTTGAGCCGCGCGCGGGAAGCCGCGAGGATCGCATCCGCGTTCGCGAGACCCTGCTGCGCGCTGACAGCGCGCGAGCGGGCGGCTTCGTAGCGGTAGTACGAAACCGTCACGTCGTGGATCACCTGCTGGTGCACCGCCGTGAATGCGACGTTCGATGCGATCGACGCCTGTTCGGCCGCTTCGACACGCGCCGCGCGGCCGCCGAAATCGAACAGCAGCCATTGCAGCGACAGCGCCGAGATCGTGCCGTGCACGGTGGTGTTGCTCGACGAATCGCCGAGGATCGTCGACGTCGAGCCGTGGCTCGTCTGGTACGCGCCCATCGCCGTTGCCGACAGGCGCGGCAGGTAGGCGGACTTGGCCAGGCCGACCGCGAGCGCCGCGTTGCGTGCATCGTTCCACGCGATGCGGGTCAGCGGGTTCGACGATTCGGCGAGGTCGATCAGCTCGGCCAGCGTGTACGGATGCGCGGCATCGAGCTCGGCCGGCGGCGCGACCGATGCGAGCGCCGGCGACGCGGGCAGCGTGTAGTCGTGCGCGCGTTGCGCGGACGCCCGCGGCGGGCCCGGCACGATGTCGCCCGCGGCCGACGTTTGCGGCTGCCACGGGCGATCGGATGCCTCCGGCGCCAGATCGATCGACGACGTCGCGCAACCGGCCAGCGCGACGGCGGTCGCGAGGGCGGCTACGGCGATCGAGGCGGCCGGCGGTTCAGGTCGACGCATGGGGGGCAGGCTCCTTCGGTGTGGCTTGACGGGCGGCGTCGGCGATATGCGCGAGCCGCGTGTCGATCAGGTTCAGCAGCGCGTCGCGTGCGGGGTCGGTGGGGGCGGCGGCCGGCGGCGGGGACGAGGGCGGCGGGGACGAGGGTGCCGGGTTCGGCGAGCGCGCGGCTTCGTCGTCGCGCGGCTCGGTCACGCGCGCGAGTTGCGCGCCGATCGCTGCGTCGCCGGGTTGGCGTTCGGCGAGCAGGAACAGCGGGCCTTCGATCGCGCCGAGTTCGGCGAGCGCGCGCCGCCGGGTGGCGAGCCACGTCGCGGCCGGCCGCACCCACGACGGTTCGTAGTGGACCAGGCCGAGTTCCTGCGCGATTGCGCCGTGGCGTGCGAACGCTTCGGCCGCGAGCGTGCGTCGCTCGGCCGGCTGCGCGATCTGCGCGATGCGCCGCCATTGATCGAGCAGCGCGGCAAACGCCACGTCGATCTGCTTGCCGATGCTGACGGGCCAGATGCGCGTGAACACGAGATACACGACGACGTTGCCGAGCAGGATGCCGATCGTGCGGTCGCGCGCGATCGTCAGGTCGAAGCCGGGGCCGGCGCCCTGGATCACGCACAGGAAAAACGCGAACGCGATCTGGAAGCCCGCATACGCGATGCGCGGCGAGCCGAATGCGATCCACGCGGACAGCCACGCGCCGACGAACACCAGCGCCATCAGGTGGCCGACCGACGACAGCGCCGGCACGACGAATACGAGCGCGGCGGTGCCGAGCAGCGCGCCGGCCATGCAGCCGAAGATCCGCAGCGTGAGCTTCTCGACCGTCTCGGCCGTCGAGCCGAGCGACACGATGTAGCAGGTGACGACGCAGGTATGGATGCCCGACCAGTCGAGCTGCGAGTACAGCAGGTAGCAGAAGATCGCTGCGGCGGTCGTTTTCAGCGCATAGCGGATATGGTCGGGATTGGTGCGCGCGTCCGGCAGGAAGAAGCCGCCTCGCGGTGCCGGTGCCGGCGGCGCGGCGGGTGCGGCGGGCGCGGCGGGCGCGGCCACAGGCGCGCCAGGCGCTGCATCGGCCGTCGCGTCCGGTTCCGCGAAACGGGTGATCGCGGCCTGGAGATCGGTTGCGGCGATGCGTGCGAGCGGCGGCAGCGCGTCGGCGGGCGGTAGCGCGAGCGTCACGTCGACTGGATAGCCGCCGCGTTCGAGAATGGCGGCCATGTCGTCGAGCGTCGCGGCGATCGGCGTGGCGAACGCATCGGGCAGCCGTGCGTCCGGTTCGCGATCGGCCAGCGCGACGCCGACCATCAGCGCGGTGCTCGAGGCGATGGCCTGCCGCAGCGCCACGACGTCGGCGGCGGCCGACGAGCCTTCGAGCTTCGACAGCTTGAGCCAGGTGAGCAACTGCTTGTCGCCCTCGCGCAGGCTCGCGTCGAACGCGGCACGCGCGTCGTCGTCGCCGCGCAGTCGTCGCGCGGCGAGCCGCAGCCGTTTCGCGAGCTGCGCGTGCGCGAGCTTGCGCGGCGACGGCGCGATCAGCAGGTTGACGACGATCGCCACGCCGACGGGGATCGCGATCGTCAGCCAGATATAGAGCAGCGCGCGGGTCGCGGCTTCGCCGAACGGTGCGAGGCCGAGCTGGTCGAGCCCGAAGCCGACGATCATCGCGAGGATCGCGCCCACGGGGCGCAGCTTGCTGGCGGACGTCAGGTACAGCAGGGCGACCGACAGCACCGCCATGCACGCGACCCGCAGGATCGAATAGTCGATGCTGAAGATCGCGATGCCGAGCACGAGCCCGATCACGATCGTGACGATCAGCAGCAGCGCGGCCGCGAGCACGACGCTCGTCACGCGGTCGGCACGGATCATGAAGAACACGACGTACGCGGACAGCGCGGCTTCGGGCGTGCCGTACGCGGCCGTCACGAGCGCGGTCAGCGCGCAGATCAGCGCGACGCGCACGGCGATCGCCATGCGCCCCGGAAACGGCGCGAGCAGCCGCAGGACTTCGCGCGGGCCCGGTGCGCGAACGTCAGCGGCAGGCAGTGCCATGCCGGACCTCGACGATCGCGCTGGCGCCGACACGCACGAGCTTCGCGTCGGGTTCGTCGAGCTTCACGCGCACCGGGAAGCGCTGCGCGACGTGCACCCAGTTCACCGAGTTCTGCACGATCGGCAGCGTGCGCGGCAGGTTGATGCGCGCGCTGTCCGCGATGCCCGCGCCGATGCCGACCACCTTGCCCGTCAGCGGGCGGCTGCGGTCGATCATCGAATAGACGGTCGCGCAATCGCCGACCGCGATGCGGCTCAGCGACGTCTCGCGGAAATTGCCGACGGCGAACCATTCGCGCGCGTCGATCAGCGTGAAGATCGACTGGTTCGGCGCAAGGGTTTCGCCGGGGAGCACGCTCAGCCCCGTCACGAGCCCGTCGTGCGGCGCGCGCACGACCGTGTCGTCGAGCGCATGCTGTGCGCGGGCGAGCGCGGCTTCGCGCGCATGCAGTGTCGCGATCGCATCGGCTTCGTCACCGATCGTCTGCGCGGACGCGCGCTGCTGCTCCTGCGCTTGCGCGAGCGAGACGGACGCGTCGCGCTGGCGGACCTTCGCCTGGTCGAACTGCTGCGCGCTGACGTAACCCTGCGCGGCGAGCGGCGCGAGCCGGTTCACGTCGCGTGTCGCGAGATCGGCGTTCTGCGTCGCGCGCTTGACCTGCTCGGCGGCGACCGCCGCGTTCGAACGTTCGCCGATCAGCGACCGGCGGCGCGTGTCGAGCGACGCGCGCGCGAGTTCGACGTCGGCCTGTGCCTGCGCGACCGTCAGCCGGTACGGCACGGGATCGATTTCGTACAGCAGGTCGCCTTTCGCGACGCGCTGGTTCTCGTGCACCGCGAGCTGCACGATGCGGCCTCCGACCGGCGAGGCGACATGCACGACGTCCGCGTCGATCGACGCGTCGTCGGTGGACGGATAGGCGGTCGTGCGGCAGTACGCGTACACGAGCGCGGCGATGCCGAGCGCGACGATTGCGAGCGCGATCGCGCGGCCTTTCGCGGAGGGGCGGGGGAGTCCGGCGGCCTTCATGCGAACGGCCCCGTGCCGGTGAGCCAGACGATCACGGCGACCACGAGCCCGATCGCGGTGCAGACGGCGAGCTGGTAAGGCACGGTGGAAGCCCAGCCGGTCGCGACGAACACGCGGTGCGCGACGATCGCGCCGATGACGCCGACGATCGCGCTGACGAGCCAGAGCGGGAAGTACGCGCCGAACAGCACGTACGACGGTGCGCCGCGCGATGCGCAGCCTGCGAGCGGCAGGGCGGGCGCCAGGACGGCGGCGACGCGCAGGGGCGCGCGCGGCGTTGTTTTTCTCATGGTGTGACGAGCTCGACGTTGGGGGTGGATGCCGGGCGCGGCGCAATGCGGATCGTCGCCGCGACGACGATTCCGGGATACGGAGCCGATAATAAATCAGCGCGATGCGGATCGCCAGCCATCCGGTGCGCAGGGGCGGCGCGGGCTGCGGCCGCCCGTGCGGCGCCGGCGATCATGCCGCTTCGTCCGTCCGCGAGTTCGGCAGATGCCGCCTGATCGCCGCGATTCTGCCAGCGCCCGCTCGCGTAGGGTTGCTAACGGACTGTAAAGGATCGTCAGATGAAAGAAGGGGGGCGGAATTTGCCGTTCCGGTGCGATGGAATCGGCGCGGAAGCCGCCGATTGCGCGTCGAACCTGGATGAATCCGTCAGTTCGACTGACCGTGCGCGTCCGCGACCAGCAGGTCGACCAGATCGCGTGCGAAGCGCGGCAGCGCATCGAGATCCGCGACGCAGATCTGCAGCTGGCGCTCGGCCCAGCCGTCCTCGAGCGCGACGACGCACAGCGCCATCGTCTTCGCATGGCGGCGCGCGGTGCCTTCGGGCAGCACGCCGACGCCGACGTTCGCCTCGATCATCCGGCAGGCCGTTTCGAAGTTGCTGACCTGGATGCGCCAGCGCAGCGTGCGCTGCACGTCGGCGGCCGCGCGCTTCAGGAAGGTGTGGAGCGCGCTGGCCTCGGGCAGGCCGATGAAGTCGTGGTCGAGCGCCGCGACGAACGGCGTCGACGCCAGACCGGCGAGCGGGTGCCCGGGCGCGGTCGCGAGCACGAGGCGGTCGCGCCGGTACGGCATCGCCTGCAGGCCGTCGGTGCGCACGTCGCCGGCGACGATGCCGATGTCGACCGCGCCTTCCTGCACCGCGCGCACGATGTCCGGGCTCAGCCGCTCCTGCATGTCGATCGTCACGTCGGGATGATCGACGAGATAGCGGCGCAGCACGCCCGGCAGGAACTCGCTCATCGCCGTGGTGTTCGCGTAGACGCGGACGTGACCTTTCACGCCCGACGCGTATTCCTGCAGGTCGCCGGTCAACTGTTCGAGCTGACGCAGCACGCGGCGTGCATGCGCGAGCAGCGTTTCGCCCGGCGCGGTCAGCGTGACGCCCTGGCTCGTGCGGCTCAACAGTTTCACGCCGACCTGTTCCTCGAGGTTCTTGATGCGCATGCTGGCGGCCGGCACCGACAGGTGCGCGCGTTCGGCGCCGCGCGTGAGGCTGCGCGCCTCCGCGATGTGCGTGAACAGTTTGAGGTCGACGAGATCGAAGCGCATGGGCGTGGCGGCGGGAGGATGGCGGATTATCGCGCGAAGCCGCGCGACGCTCCACCGGCGGGCGCGACCGGTCGTCGCGGCCGGGATCTGTGTACCATCGTGCGTATGGCGCGACGCGCGGCACGGGGCATCACGGCCCCGCGCGACGCGTGTCGCGGAAGCGGTATCGCAACGAAGGTGAGCGTTCCATGCGAAGTTTCTTTGTCCGGTTCATTGCAATCGGCGTGCTGTTCCATCTGTATGTCGGGATGCGGATCATTCCCGACGCGTTCGCGTCGCCGGTCGCGCGCACGATCGCGGCGCTCGTGCTGGCGAGTTTCGTCGTGCTGATTCCGGTCGGCATGTTTTCACGGCGCTTCGACGAAGGCTGGGCCGCGACGCTGGTCGGCTGGGCCGGGGCGCTCGTGATGGGGTTCTTTTCGTCGCTGCTGGTGCTGACGTTCCTGCGCGAATTCGTGCTGCTCGGCGTGGTCGCGTGGCGGCATCTCGGGCACGACGGCGCTTGGAGCGGCGCGGCGCCCGACACGGCGCTCGGCGTGCTGGCGGCCGCGGTGCTCGTCACCGCGATCGGGTTCGCCGGCGCGCGCCGCACGGCGGCGGTCAAGCGCGTGTCGATTCCGGTGGCGGGGCTGCCGGCCGCGCTCGACGGGCTGACGATCGTGCAACTGTCCGACATCCACGTCGGGCCGACGATCAAGCGGCCGTATATCGAACGGATCGTGCGCGCGGTCAATGCGCTCGACGCCGACCTGGTGGTCGTGACGGGCGACGTGGTGGACGGTTCGGTCAAGCGCCTGCGCGACCACACGGCGCCGCTTGGCCGGATGCGGTCGCGGCACGGCAGTTTCCTCGTGACGGGCAACCACGAGTACTACGCGGGCGCACATGCGTGGATCGACGAATTCCGCCGCATCGGGCTGACGGTGCTGCTGAACGAGCACGTGCTGATCGAGCATGACGGCGCCCGCGCGGTGCTCGCGGGCGTGACCGATTTCACGGCCGGCGGGTTCGATCCCGCGCATCGCAGCGACCCCGCGCAGGCGCTGGCGGGCGCGCCGCGCGACGTCGGCACGAAGATCCTGCTCGCGCACCAGCCGCGCAGCGCCGAGGCGGCGAACCGCGCGGGCTTTACCGTGCAGTTGTCGGGGCATACGCACGGCGGCCAGTTCCTGCCCTGGCCGCCGTTCGTGCGCTTGCAGCAGCCGGTGATCGGCGGGCTGAACCGCTTCGGCGACATGTGGCTCTATACGAGCCGCGGCACCGGCTACTGGGGGCCGCCGAACCGCTTTGGCGTGCCGTCCGAGATCACGCTGATCCGGCTGACGCGCGGCTAGCCCGCGGCCCGGAGGCCGCCGTTACTCGATGCGCGCGATATCGTCGAAATCGAAGCGCGGGCTGCGCGGGAACAGGCCGGCCGGATCGCCATAGCCGAGATTCACGAGGAAGTTGCTCTTGATCGCGGTGCCCGCGAAGAATTCGGCATCGACCTTCGCGCCGTCGAAGCCCGACATCGGGCCCGCGTCGAGGCCGAGCGCGCGCGCGGCCAGGATCAGGTACGCGCCTTGCAGCGACGCGTTGCGGAACGTGGTGGCCTGGATCAGCGCTTCGTTGCCGGCGAACCAGCTGCGTGCGTCAGCGTGCGGGAACAGGCGCGGCAGGTGTTCGTAGAACGCGTAATCCATCCCGACGATCACGGTGACGGGCGCGGCCATCGTCTTCGCGAGGTTGCCTTCGGACAGCGCGGGCTTCAGGCGCGCCTTCGCTTCGGGCGACTTGACGAACACGAAGCGCGCGGGGCTCGAGTTGGCCGACGTCGGGCCGAATTTCGTCAGGTCGATCAGCCGGTGCAGCAGCGCGTCGTCGACGGGCTTGTCCTGCCATGCGTTGTGCGTGCGCGCGGTGAGGAACAGTTGATCGAGGGCGGAATCGGAGAGCGTCGTCATGATGGGATCCGGGAAGAAAGCGGCCGGGTTGCGCCGGCCCGCGTGGCGGAAGAATGCGGCGCCCCTCGGCGGGGCATGCCGCGACACGCCGCGATGATAGCGTGATGCGCGCCTGCGCATCGCGGTGCGCGGCGGTTTCCTTTCATCGGCGAATGACAGCGCATGGCGGCGCGCGGCGCCGTTGGCTAGTATGCAGACATGCATCGTTCGCTCCGTTCATCGCCCGCTCCTTCCGACATGTCGACGCCCGATCTCTTCGCCGATACGCCTGCGCCCGACGTGGACTGGTACCCGGACTGGCTCGCGCCGCCCGACGCCGATCGCGCGCTCGCCGCGCTGATCGGCGAAGTCGCCTGGCGGCAGGACACGATCCGCACGCCGCGCGGGCGCATTCCGTTGCCGAGACTCACTGCGTGGCAGGGCGAGCCGGACGCGGTGTACGTGTATTCGGGGATCCGCAACGTGCCCGCGCCGTGGACGCCGGCCGTGCTCGACCTGAAGCGCGCGGTCGAGGCGACGTGCGGCGCGCGCTTCAACAGCGTGCTGCTCAATCGCTACCGCAACGGGCTGGACAGTCTGGGCTGGCACGCGGACAACGAGCCGGAACTCGGCGAGGCGCCGGTGATCGCGTCGGTGAGCCTCGGCGCGATGCGCGTGTTCGATCTGCGCCATCGCGCGACCGGCGTCACGCACGCGTACCGCCTCGTGCATGGCAGCCTGCTCGTGATGCGCGGCCGCACGCAGGCGGAATGGCAGCACCGCGTGCCGAAGGCGCCGGGCGTGCAGGGCGAGCGGGTCAACCTGACCTTCCGGCGCGTGATGGCGGCGGCCGGATAGATCGCTCCCTGTTTTCGTGATCCACGAAAGGTCGATGCAAGCAATCGCCCGTGTGTGCGGCACGTTGCCGCACGAATGCGATTCCGTGCCGCCCGGCATGGCCCGGAGGCCCGTCCCGTATGGGTTTCAGGTAAATTTCATCGACCGCCCGGTTCCGATAGATGAGTGAAACCTCTGATGGTGCGTCGCAACAATAATTGACTAGACTGTCGAATGGCAGAAACGCGTCGGCACACCGGCGCGATCCTTTCGACATGCCCTGAGCGTTGCCGATGCGGCACGCAAGGGGGCAGGAGCAAAACGCGTGACCGTACTCGACCCTTCCTTCGAACCCTCGCTGCACGTCTTCGAGCAAGACGGCGGATGGCAATGGGCGCTGACGGTGAAGCGGGCGACCGGCGTCGGCGTGAAAGTCGTGGCGTTCAGCCGCGAAGGCTTTCGCGGCGAAGCCGAGGCATACGCCGCCGGGCAGCTCGCCCGCGCCGAATATGACGCCGCCGTGACGGCCTGACGCCGTCGCGGCGATCCCGCCCGAGGATCGTCTTCACCCCTGCCGTCCGGTGCCGGACGGTGCCTTCCCGATCGTTTTCCGTTTTCGTGTCATCCGCCCGTCGCGATGCGCGCCGCCGCGTGCGGTGCGCCGGCGCGCCCGTGCGCCGGCGCGCCCGTGCGCCGGCGCTTGCCGTGCCAAATGGTCCGTACCATTCGACACGTGCGTGCCATACGTCGCGCTTAACGTCCGTGCACGGCGTCCGTCGCGCCGGCGACGTGGCCTGCGCCGCGGTTCGAGCGCCGGACGCCGACCCATCGACAAGAATGATGCAGGTCATGTGCGACGACAGAACCGACTACCGCCGCCATGCGCGCGGCGGATTGCGACCGGTGCGGGTGCCGGAACGGGGATTCACGCTGATCGAGGTGCTGATCGCGCTGGCCATCGTGGCCGTCGCGCTGGGCGCCGTGATGCGTGCGATCGGCGCGCTCGCGTCGGATACCGACATGGCGCGCATGCGCCTGCTCGCGTTATGGAGTGCCGACAACGCGCTCGGCGAGATCCGCATCGCATCGACCTGGCCGTCCGTCGGCACGAACACGTTCGCGTGCCCGCAGGGGCGCTACCGGTTCGTGTGCCGCCAGTCGGTGGCCGCGCTGCCGAGCCCGCTCGTGCGGCGCGTGACGGTGAGCGTCTATCCGTCCGCGTCGAGCCGCAACGTGCTCGCCGAAGTCGTCACGGTGATCCAGAATGAAGCGCGCCGCTGAACCGCGTGCGGCCGCGCGTGCGCGCGGCTTCACGCTGATCGAGATGCTGGTCGCGATCGCGCTGCTCGCCGTGATCGCGCTGCTGTCGTGGCGCGGCCTCGACGCGACGATCCGCGGCCGCGACGATATCGCGTCGAATCTGGCGCAAACGCGTCTGCTCGGCCGCTACTTCTCCCAGTTGCAATTCGACCTGACGAACCTCGTGACGCCCGACGAAGTGTTCGGGCCGCCGCTGCGCATCCGGCCGAACGAACTCGTGATGGTGCGCCATCTCGGGGTCGGCGGCGGACCGGCACAGATGCAGGTCGTGCGCTATCAGCTGAAGGGGCGCGCGCTCGTGCGCAGCGCGTCGCAGCCGCTCGCGTCGCTGGCCGACGTCGAGGACGCGCTGCAGCACATGGATGCGTTTGCGCGTGTGGTGGTCAGCAACGATGCGCGGACGATGCAGCTTTCCGTGTGGATTCCGCCCGGCGGCTGGACGACGAGCCAGACCGTCGTCGAACAGGCCTATGCGCAGTTTCTCGCGCAGCACGGCATCAGCAATTCGACGTCGATCGGGGTGCCGGTGCCGCGCGGCATCCGCTTCGCGGTCACGATGGGTGCGCCGGCGGTCGAGTACGTCCGGACGATCCCGATCGGCCAATGAATGCGCGATGCCGCCCGGCGTACGCGGCCCCGCGGGGAAAGCCGTTCCGTCCCCCGGGCAAAATGGTCCGTAACTTTCGTCATACGTCTGTTATTGGCCGTCCGTTAGTCTCGTCACGAGCATGACCGCCGCGACCGGTTCCATCGACCGGGTCAGCGGCGGCATCGGCAAACGGGAAGGGGGCGAACGTGACGGTCGAGCACCGGCATGATGCACAGGCGGGCGCGTCGGGTCACGACGCGCCCGGGCAATGGCAAGCGGCGGCGATCCTGAGCCGCGCACAACACCGGCACAGCGCCGGACAGTTCGACGACGCGGCGCGCGACTATCTCGCGGTGCTCGCGAAGGCGCCCGATCATCCGCAGGCGCTGCACCTGTACGGCGTGCTGCAGTTCCAGTGCGGCGCGGCCGACCATGCCGAAGCGCTGCTGCGCCAGTCGATCGCGGTCGCGCCGGACGTGCGCGCGCTGTCGGACCTCGGCGCGATCGTCGGCGAGCGCGGCCGCATCGACGAGGCGCTCGGGCATTTCGCGACCGCGCTGCAAGCGGCGCCCGACGACGTGCAGACGCTCGTGCGCCGCGGCAACACGCTGATCGGCCTGCGCCGTTACGATGATGCGCTCGTATCCTTCGACCGCGCGCTGGCGGTGTCGCCGCTCGTGCTCGACGCGTTGTGCAATCGCGGCGGGGCGCTGCGCGCGCTCGGCCGCCTCGACGACGCGCTCGACACCTACGACCGCGCGTTGATGGTCGATCCGCACTCGTTCGAAGCGTGGTTCAACCGCGGCCTCGTGCTGCGCGAGATGCGGCGCACGGCCGATGCGCTGCACTGTTTCGATCGCGCGCAGGCGATCCGGCCGGGCATCGCCGCGATCATGGCCGAGCGCGGCCGTACCCTTGCCGAACTCGATCGCCTCAACGAAGCGCTTGCCGCGTTCAACGAGGCGATCGCAGCCGATCCCGCGCGACTCGACGCGCTTTGCGACAGTGCGGCCGTGCTTGAACGGCTCGGCCGCGCGGACGAGGCGCTCGAGCGTTGCGAACGCGTGCTGGCGCGCGATCCGGATCACGTGCGCGCACTCGCGGGCCGCGGCAACGCGTTGCTGCAGCTCGAGCGTCACGACGACGCGCTCGCCAGCTATGAGCGGGCGCTGGCGCTCGAGGCGCGTTCGGCCGACACGCTATGCAATCGCGGCACGGCGCTGCGCGACCTGCAGCGCTTCGACGCGGCGCTCGCCAGCTACGATGCGGCGCTCGCGCTCGACGCGGATTTCGCCGAAGCGTGGACGCACCGCGGCAACGTGCTGCGCGATCTGCACCGCTACGACGACGCGCTCGCGTCGCTCGATCGCGCGCTGGCGCTGCGCGCCGACGTGGCGACGCACTGGCTGGCCCGCGGCAACCTGCTGGCCGACCTGGGGCAGGTGGACGACGCGCTCGCCGCGTACGATCGCGCCATTGCGCTGCAACCCGATTTCGCCGGCGCACATTGCGCGCGCGCATCGCTGCTCCTGATGGAAGGCGACTTCGCGCACGGCTGGCGCGCGTACGAATGGCGGCTGCGCGATGCGCCGTTCGCACGGCATGCACGGCCGTTCACGCAACCGGTGTGGCGCGGCGACGAGCCGCTCGACGGCAAGACGATCCTGATCCATGCGGAGCCGGGTGTCGACGACACGCTGCAGTTCTGCCGCTACGTGCCGCTCGTCGCGGCACGCGGCGCACGCGTGGTGCTCGAGGTGCCGCCGTCGTTGCGCACGCTGATGGCGTCGCTCGACGGCGCGGCCCACGTGATCGCGCGCGGCGAGCCGCTGCCCGCGTTCGACTGCCAGGTGCCGCTGCCGAGCCTGCCGCATGCATTCCACTCCGAAGCCGGCGCCATTCCGGGCACCGCCGCCTGTCTGCATGCGGACCCGCAGCGCACGCGCCAGTGGGACACGCTGCTCGGCGCACGACGCAGGTTGCGCGTCGGGCTCGCGTGGGCGGGCGAGCCGGCACGCCGGCACGACGCCGGCCGGTCGATCGATTTCGCGCGGCTCGCGCCGCTGTTCGATCTCGACGTCGACTGGATCAGCCTGCAAACGTCCATGAACGAACGCGACGCAGCGCTGCTGGCCGACGCGCCGGTATGCCGCGTCGACGACGAACTCGGCGACTTCGCGGATCTGGGTGCGCTGATCGGTGCGCTGGATCTCGTGATCGCGGCCGATTCCGCGGTCGCGCATCTGGCCGGCGCGCTGGGCGCGCGCGTCTGGGTGCTGCTGCCGGACCCGCCGGCCTGGCGCTGGATGCGGACGCGCGGCGACAGCCCGTGGTATCCGTCCGCGCGGCTGTTTCGCCAGTCCGCGCCCGGCAACTGGGCGGATGCGATCGACGCGGTGCGTGCCGCGCTCGAATCGATGACACGTTAGACACGACACGCAATACGAACAGCGATCAGTGGGGGCCACACGATGACACCGAACGGGGAAGGGACGACCTTGGCGGGCGCGCCGGTCGCGCCGGAGCGCCGTCTACCCGATACCGCGCAGCTCGAACGGCTGCTCGTGCGAGCGCGCAAGGCGCATCACGAGGGCGCGCTGCAGCATGCGGAGAACGCCTACGCCGAACTGCTGGCGCTCGATCCCGAGCATCCGGAGGCGCTGCACCTGCTCGGCGCGGTGCGCTTCCAGCAGGGGCGGCTCGACGATGCCGAGCCGCTGATGCGGCGCTCGGTGGAACGCCAGCCGGTGCCGCTCGCGCTCGCGAACTACTCGGCGGTGCTGGCCGGGCTCGGGCGCGAGCACGATGCGCTTGCGCGGCTCGACGAGGCACTCGCGATCAATCCCGTGCATCAGCGCGTGCTGTTCCAGCGGGCCGGGCTGCTCGCGCAGCTCGCGCGTTATGACGAAGCGCGTGCGGTCTACGATCGGCTGCTCGAACTGACGCCCGGTTTCGCCGACGGCCATGTGAAGCGCAGCGACATGCTGCGCGCGCTCGGCCGCTTCGACGATGCGCTCGCCGACTGCGACCGTGCGATCGCGCTCGCGGGCCGCACGTTCGACGCGATGCGCGGGCGCGGGCTGGCATTACGCGAACTCGGCCGCTTTCGCGACGCGGCGGACAGCTACGGTCACGCGCTCGCGCTGCGGCCGGGCAGCGCCGAAGCGCTGTTCCTGCGCGGCGTCGCGTATCTCGATCTGCACGACCCCGACCACGCGCTGGCGGATTTCAATGCGGCGATCGCGGCGAGCCCCGCGTTCGTCGACGCGATCTTCAACAGCTCGATCGCGCTCGAACAGCTCGGCCGGCACGACGAGGCGCTGATGCGCTGCGACCGTGCGATCGCGATCGATCCGCGCCATGCGCGCGCGCTCGCCAATCGCGGCAATGCGGCGAGCCATCTGGGCCGTTATGCGGACGCGGTCGACAGCTATGCACGCGCGCTCGACGTGGAGCCGCGCAGCACGGGCGTGCTGTGCAACTACGCGAGCGCGCTGATGCGGGTCGACCGTCACGACGACGCGCACGACCTGTGCGATCGCGCGCTGGCGATCGATCCGCACTATGCGCCCGCGTCGTTCACACGGGCGCGGGTCCGGCTCGAAACGCATCGCTACGACGACGCGCTCGACGATTTCACGCGCGTGATTACGGCGACGCCGGGCGACAAGCTCGCGCATTTCCACCGCGGCAACGCGTTGCGCGCATTGCGGCGGCACGAGGACGCGCTGCGCGCGTATGCGGACGCGATCGACATCGATCCGGATTTTGCGCACGCACACTGCATGCGTGCGTTCCTGTGCCTGTCGATCGGCGATTTCGACGCCGGCTGGGCCGAGTACGAATGGCGCTGGCGCGACAGCCAGCTCGACGGCAGCCGGCGCGATTTCGCGCAGCCGCGCTGGACGCACGGGATGCCGCTCGACGGCCGGACGATCCTGCTGTATCCGGAGCAGGGGCTCGGCGACACGCTGCAGTTCTGCCGCTATGTGCCGCTCGTGAAGGCGCTCGGTGCGCGCGTCGTGGTCGAGGCGCCGGTCGAGCTGAAGGCGCTGTTCGCGACGCTCGACGGCGTCGACGTGCTCGTCGCGCGCGGCGATCCGCTGCCGCCGTTCGACCTGCATTGCCCGCTGCTGAGCCTGCCGCTCGAATTCCGCACCGGTCTGGCGTCGATTCCGGCGGGGTCGCCGTACCTGCGGGCCGACCCCGCGCGTGTCGCGCACTGGCGTGAGCGTCTGGGCGTCGCCGGCCGGCCGCGGATCGGACTCGTGTGGTCCGGCAACCCGCTGCACGTGAACGACCGCAACCGCTCGATCACGCTCGCGGACCTGGCGCCGCTGCTCGACGATCGCTACGAATGGATCAGCCTGCAGAAGGTGATCCGCGACGAGGATCGGGCGGCGCTCGACGCGAGCGCGATCCGCTTCGTCGGCGACGAACTGACGGACTTCGCGGAAACGGCCGCGCTGGTCGAGGCGCTGGACGCGGTGATCAGCGTCGATACGTCGGTCGCGCACCTGGCCGGCGCGCTCGGCCGGCCGCTCGCGGTGATGCTGCCGCACACGCCCGATTTCCGCTGGCTGCTCGATCGCGACGACAGCCCGTGGTATCCGGGCGCGCGACTGTTTCGCCAGCCGGAGGGCGGCCAATGGGCGCCAGTCGTCGAGCGGATGCGCGATGCGCTGCCGGCGCTGGTGGCGGGGGCGTCGCGATGAGCACGGCGCAGGCACCGGCGTTCGGCGCGGGTGCCGCGCCGCTGCGGGCCGCGATCGACGATGCGCTGCGCCATGCGCGCGCGCGGCTCGAACAGCGCGATTTCGCCGGAGCGGGAAAACTCTACGCCGGGGTGCTGGCGATGATGCCGGATCACGTCGAGGCGCTGCACCTGCTCGGGTTCGTGCATCTTCAGCTCGGGGAACCCGCGCGCGCGGAGCCGCTGATCGCGCGATCGATGCGGTTCGGGCTGAATCAGCCGTGGAATTTCGTGAATCATGCGGCGGCGCTGACCGGTGCGGGCAGGCATCGCGAGGCGCTCAACGCCGCGGCACAGGCACTCGCGCGCGATCCCGGCCATGCGCCGGCGCACGCGGCGCGCGGTGATGCCCTGCATGCGCTCGGCCGGCACGGCGAAGCCGTGGGCGCCTACGATCTCGCGCTGACGCGCGAGCCGGGCCGCGCGGTGTCGTGGGTACGGCGCGGCGAAGCCTTGCGCGCGCTCGGCCGGCCCGCCGATGCGTTGATCAGCATCGAGCGCGCATTGCGGATCGATCCGGACGATCCGGCTGCGCTCGCCGAGCGCGGCCATGCGCTGCGCGCGCTCGGTCGAGGCGACGAGGCGCTGCATTGCTTTCAGCTCGCGATGGTGGTGCGCGGCAAGACCCCCGATCTCGTCTATGCGTGCGGCTATACGCTGATCGAACTGGGGCGGCCGGCCGAAGCGCTCGCGTGCCTCGACGAAGCGCTGGCGCGATTGCGGGACGACGTGCAGTTGCTGTTCGTGAGTTGCGTGGCGCTCGACCTGCTGCATTTGCGCGACGAGTTGTTGAAGCGCTGCGACCGGCTGCTGGCGCGCGACCGCGACAACGTGGGCGCGTGGATCGGCCGCGGCAATGCATTGCTCGGGCTGCGGCGGCATGAGGAAGCCGCGCACGCATATGGCGAAGCCCTTTCGCGCGTACCGGCGGATTTCGACGCGCTGCGCAATCGGGCGGGCGCGCTGCGCGCATTGGGCGCGTGCGACGAAGCGCTCGCGCATTACGATCGTGCGCTCGACGCGCACGGCCCGCACGCGGAAGTGCTGTGCAATCGCGCGATCGCGTTGCAGCTGCTCGGCCGGTACGACGATGCGCTGGCGAGTTACGCCGCCGCGGCCGGTGCGCCGGGACGGACTGCGCAGGAGATCTATACGCGCGCAGTCGCACGCCAGCAGCTCGGCGACTACGCCGCCGCGCTCGCCGATTTCGCGCTGGCCACGGTGCGTGACCCGAATCACGGTATCGCCCGCCGGTCCGAAGCGTTCTGCCGCCTGGCGATGGGCGACTACGCCGCGGGCTGGCGGCAGCACGAATCGCGCTGGGATGCCGCCGACGTGATGCTGCACCGGCGCCATGCCGACCGTCCGCAATGGACCGGCGACGAACCGCTCGCGGGGCGTACGCTGCTGCTGCACGCGGAGCAGGGTTTCGGCGACACGCTGCAGTTCTGCCGCTACGCGAGTCTGGCGCACGATCGCGGTGCGACCGTGCTGATCGACGCACCGGCCGCGCTGGCCGGCCTGCTCGGCGCCTTGCGTGGCGTGAGCCGTGTCGTCGCCGACGGCCAGCCTGCGCCGGCGTTCGATCTCCATTGCCCGATGATGAGCCTGCCGTTCGCATTCCGGACGACGCTCGATACGGTGCCGGCCGACGTGCCGTACCTGCATGCCGACCCGCTGCGGCGTGCCGCGTGGACCGACCGGCTCGATGCGCGCGCGCCGTCGCGACGGCTGCGCGTGGGGCTCGCATGGTCGGGCAACCCGAATCATGCCAACGACGAAAACCGGTCGATGACGTTCGCCGCGCTCGCGCCGCTGGTCGAACTCGACGCGACGTTCGTGAGCCTGCAGGTGGGCGTCCGCGCGCGCGATGCCGATGCATTCGCGGCAAGCGGCGTGCTGTCGTTCGAGGCGGAGCTGACGGATTTCGCGGAAACGGCCTCACTCGTCGACGCGCTGGATCTCGTGATCGCCGTCGATACGTCGGTCGTGCATCTGGCCGGCGCGCTCGGGCGCCCGGTGTGGGTGCTGTTGCCGCGCGTGCCGGACTGGCGCTGGCTGCTCGCGCGCGACGACAGCCCGTGGTATCCGGCCGCGACGCTGTTCCGGCAGGGGCGGCCCGGCGACTGGCCGGCGCTGGTCGAACGCGTGGCGGACGCGCTTGCGGCCCGCATCCGCGCGCATGGCGACACCGCGTGACCGGCCGACTGTGACAAAAGCTACGGACCTTTCATGCGCGGCCGGAATGGTCCGTAGCACCCGCCACGCCGCTGCCATCGCGGCTTCGTATGTTCTTGTGATTCAGTGCCCGGGTTCAGGCCCGGGCGCAACGACCAGACATGGCAACGGATCGACGCCGCTTTCGGCGCGATCGTCGTCCAGCGCAATTTCATAGGATTCGGGGTGAAGAATGGCAGCACGCGCACGCACGGCACGACAACCTGACGCGACGGGTTCGCGCTCGATCCTGAAATCGGAACTGCGGCCGCTGGTGCAGGCCGTGGCGCTGATGCTGCTGGCGGGCGCGTCCGCGCACGTGCAGGCGGCGGGGATCATGAACCTCGGCGCGGCGACGCCGCGCGCATCGGGGGGCGGGGCGGGCGGCGCCGGCGGTGCGCCGGGCATGCCGAATCTCGGCGTGTCGCCGCAGCAGGCGCTGCAGGCGAGCCAGCCGTCGATCCGCAACCTCGGCTACGCCGCGCATGCGATCGCCGCACAGATCGCCGCGCAGCAGAACGCGGCCGCGGCGGCGGCGAAGCTGCCGTCGACCGTGCCGAACGGGCTGGCGCCGGGCGGGCTGCAGGTGGCGGCCGGCGCGACGGCCGATACGAACAATCCCGTGCTGTGGTTCAACGCGAACGCGCCGACGCAGAACGTCGACGCGAACGGGCACGTAAACGTCGACGTCAAGCAGACCGGGCAGAACGCGGTGCTGACGTGGGAGACGATGAACGTCGGCCGGCAGACGACGCTGAACTTCGACCAGTCGGCCGGCACGCAGACGAACGGCACGAACAACTGGGCCGTGCTGAACCGGATCAACGATCCGAGCGGGCGGCCGAGCCAGATTCTCGGCAACATCACCGCGCAGGGCGCGGTGTACGTGATCAACCGCAACGGCGTGCTGTTCGGTGCCGGGTCGCAGGTCAACGTGCATTCGCTGGTCGCGTCGTCGCTGAACCTGCTCGACATGAAGAACCAGCTGGTGCCGACGCCCGCGGGCATCGTCGCGAGCAACCAGCAGTTCCTGAGCCTGCCGGCGGGGACGACGGGCGGGCTGGCTTATCCGCAGTCGGGGAGTTCGAGCGGGGTGGCGGGGGCGACGGGCAAGCCGAACGAGGTGCTCGGGCTCGGCAATCAGGTGCTGCAGACCGGCGCGTACCAGCCGCCGGGCGATGTGACCATCGAGCAAGGGGCGTCGATCACGACGCACACCAACGGCACGGCGAGCGACGGCGGCTTTGTGCTGGTCGCCGCACCGAACGTGACGAACGCGGGCAGCATTGCGGCGACGTCGGGGCAGGTCGTGCTGGCGGCGGGCGCAGGGGTGAGCCTGCTGCCGAACTCGGGCAAAACGATCAATCCGCAGGTGTTGCTGCCGGAGCTGAGCGGGCAGATCGTGACCGTCGATCCGGCTACCGGTGCGTCGGTCGACGTCACACCGGCCGGCACGCTGACGAACACCGGTATCGTGCAGGCCGCGCGCGGCAACGTGAACCTGCTCGGCAGCCGTGTTGCGCAGAACGGCGTGGTGGGCGTGACGACGAGCGTGAACACGCCGGGCACGATCACGATTTCGACGGCGGACGAGTATGCGTCGAACAATCCGCTGGGCAATCCGTATCCGGGGCAGGTGCTGAACGGCGTCTTCGACGTGCGCCGCGCCGGCCTGCTGAGCTTCGGCCCGGGATCGGTGACGACCGTGCTGCCCGACAACAATGGCCAGACCGCGACCTCCACGCCGGGCACGACGTTCACGCCGGGCGGCATCGCGATGACGGCCGGCTCCGTGTGGTTCCAGGGCGGCTCGCTGATCGAGGCGCTCGGCTCGAACGTGTCGGTGACGGCCTATGCGCCGTCGGTCGTGACGAACAAGGTGCCGGGCCAGACGGCGGTGCCGGGCCGGATCTACGTGGACGATGGCGCGACGATCGACGTATCGGGGCTGGCGAACGTGCTGGCGCCGATTTCGCAGACGCTCGTGACGGTCGACCGGATCGGCCAGAACGAACTGGCCGATTCGCCGCTGCTGCGCAACAGTTTCCTGTTCGGGCTGAAGGGCGTGGTCGTCGACAGCACGCTGACGGGCACGCGCAGCGACGGCGTGCAGTGGGTCGGCAGCCCGATCCTGAACCTGTCGGGTTACGTGAACCTGATTCCGCGGACCGTCGACCAGCTGCTGACCAACGGCGGCACGATCACGCTGTCCGGCAACGAGGTGATGACCGCGACCGGTTCGTCGATGAACCTGAACGGCGGGTACGTGCATTACAACGGCGGGATGGTCAACACGACGCGGCTCGTCGACGCCAACGGCGCGATCGTGCCGATCGGGCAGGCGAACCCGTACGACCGCTATGTCGGCATCGCCGGGCAGTTCGTCGAGAGCCATCCGCGCTGGGGCGTGACGAAGTCGTGGTTCAACCCGCTGCAGACGGGCGGCACCTACCAGTCCGACTACATCGTCGGCGGCAACGCGGGCACGCTCGACCTGTTCGCATCGCAGGCGCTGGTGCTCGATGGCGACATCAGCGCGCAGGCATTCGGCGGCGCGAAGCAGATGCAGGGCAACAGCCTGCCGTCCGGCGGCACGTTCAACCTGGGAGCCGATCCGAAGCTGGCCGGCAATGCGCTGGCCGGGATGACGTGGAACAGTGCTGCCAACACCGCATCGCTGCCGCTCAATGCGCTCTCGGGGTTGACGATCCTGCAGGACAACGCGCCGCAACTGGGCGCGCTGATGCCGGGTTTCTCGATCGATACGCCGCTCGACAAGAACGCCTCGCAGGCCCTGTCCGGCAACGATCCGAACAATCTGCAGGCAACGCGCGTGGTCCCGGTCGCGGTGCTGAACAACGGCGGGTTCGCGAACCTGAACGTGACCGAGGACAAGAACGCGGGCAAGGGGATCGTGGTGGCGCAGGGCACGCAGTTGAACCTGCAGCCGGGCGGATCGATTTCGCTCAACAGCCCGGCGGCCGGCGCGAACGTGAATGTCGCGGGGCGGCTGTCCGTGCCGTCCGGCTCGATTTCGATCACGAGCGGCGGCAATGTCGTCGTCGGTCCGCAAGGGGTGATCAGCGCGGCCGGCCAATGGGTGAACAACGACGTGCAGGCCGCGCCGGGCACGACGCCCGGCAACAGCCAGTTCATCAACGGCGGCAGCATTTCGCTGTCGGCGATGCAGGGGACGACTTTCGCGAACGGCAATGCCGTGGATGCGACGGGCTCGATCCTGCTGCAACCGGGCAGCGTGCTCGATGTATCGGGCGGCGGCGAAATGCTCGCGAACGGCCAGTTGCTGATGCAGAACGGCGTAGCGGCCGGGCGCGGCGGCAACGTTGCGTTGCAGACCTATGCGATACCTGCAGGCGGCGCCCAATTCGGTCATACGAACGACGGCGGCGCGAACCTGCCGGGCACCCGGCCGACTGCCGGCACGATCGCAATGGGCGGCACGATCCTGAGCGATGGTTTCTCGGGCGGCGGGACGATGACGCTGGGCGCGCTCGGCTTCCGGATCGGCGGCGACCGGGCGGCTGCGGCGCCGTGGGACGTGTATCTGCCCGAGAACTTCTTTGCGCAACAGGGCTTCGGCAAGTATGTGCTGAACGCGTACTACGACGCGACCGTCGCGCCGGGCGCAACGGTCGCGCTCACGCAAAAGAACCTGCTTCCCGACGCACTGGCGCTCCAGCAGGCGGGTACGGGCGCGAACCTGTCCACGGGCGGTCTGACGGCCGTCGGCCAGCTCGATGCATATCACCGGCAACCGGCGGGCCTCGTGCTGACCGGCGGTAGCGCCGTGTCGTGGCTGACGGCGGCCAACGACGGTACGGTGCCGTCGTATCCGGGCGTGACCGGTGCGGTGACGCTGTCGTCCGGCGCATCGATCAACGCGGATGCCGGTGCGGCCATCGTGCTGGCGTCGCCAAAGCAGGTGACCGTGCTCGGCTCGGTGGTCGCGCCGGGCGGGTCGATCGTGTTGAGCGCCGACACCGGCACCACGACCGCTCAGCCGGGCCAATTCAATGTCTTCACGCCGAGCAGCAGCCGGTCCGTCTGGCTCGGTGCCGATGCGACGCTCGACGTATCCGGTGTCGCGCTCGCCAATCCGCTCGCCGCCCCGGTCAAGATCGGCGGAACGGCCGTCGTGCCGAATACCGGCAAGGTTCTGTCGGGCGGGGCGGTGACGCTGTCGAGCGATGCGGGCTATGTGGTGACGCAAGCCGGGTCGAAGATCGACGTGTCGGGCACGTCGGCGAACTTCGATCGTTTGCAGGCGAATGGCACCTATGCGTCGCAGCCCGTGTGGAGCGATGCCGGCTCGATCACGCTGTCGCCTGCGTACGGCCTCTTCGCGGACGGGGCGTTGTTCGGCCATGGCGGCGCGTCGCAAGCCCGTGGCGGCACGCTGGCGATCCTGCCGCGCGCGAACAACGGCGCACCCGGTGCGACGGCGCTTGTTGTGCAGCAAAGCGGGATGCTCTTGCCCGCGGGGCTTGCCCCGGGCAAGGACTTTTCGACGCCGGTCGACCCGACCACCGGGTTGCCGACCGGCCAACCGACCGGCGTGATCCAGTTTGCCGCCGATCGCCTGAACGATTCGGGAATCGCGAATCTCGTGCTGGGCGATGGCACACCATCCCCGTTCACGGTGCCGCCGATCGCGTTTGCCGGTAACGTGAACCTGACGTTGCCCGAATCCGTGACGCTGAATACCGGCCGGATCGCGGCGATCGGGATGGACCAGCTGTCGACGCTGCTGTCGACACCTGCGAAGCCGGCGGGCGGCAGCTCGGCGCTTGCAGATCTGCTCGCACAGCCGCCGGCGCATGCGTTGGGCACGTCGGTGACGATTGGCGCACCCTATGTCGCACTGGTCGGCCCGATGGCGCCCTCGGCCACGCCCGCCTTCACGCCGGTCGCCACGCGTTCCGATGCGACGCTGAACGTGAATGCGTCGTTCGTCGACCTGCGCAACCAGTTCCAGCTCAACAACGTCGGTCAGGCGAATTTCACCAGCAGCGGCGACATCCGCCTGAGCTCGTCCAATCCGTCGGGCGCCGTGCTGTCGCCGGGCATGCTGTACACGCCCGGCAACGTGACGTTCAACGCGGCGAGCCTGTACCCGGCCACCGGCAGCACGTTCATCGTCGATGCGGTGGGGCCCGTCGATCCGGTGACGGGCAAGCGCATGCCGACCACCGTCTCGTTCGGCACGACCGGCTCGTCCGGCACGCCGCTGTCGGCGGGGGGCACGCTGCTCGTCGATGCAACGAACATCGTCCAGGGCGGTACCGTGCGCGCACCGTCGGGCACGCTGGTATTCGGCGTCGGCGACCCGACGAACAGCGCGACGCAGAAGCAGTTCGGCAACCTGCCGCTCGTCGCGACCGATTCGGTGACGTTCGCGAACGGCAGCGTGACGTCGGTTTCGAACGGCGGGTCGATCATTCCCTACGGCGCGACGATCGACGGTGTTGAATGGCAGTTCAATCCGATCGCCGGCACGACGGCCGCCGATCTGAAGGCACCGCCCGCGAAGTACATCGGCGTGAACGGCACCAGCGTCGCGCTCAACAAGGGCGCGACGATCGACCTGTCGGGCGGCGGCGACCTGCAGGCGGCCGAATGGGTGCCGGGCACGGGCGGCACGCGCGATGTGCTGTCGCAATACAACCTGAGCTACGCGAGCGGCAAAGGCACGACGGCGGTGCCGGTCAACGCCGGCGCAGGGAACGTCTATGCGATCGTGCCGGGCAAGCAGTCGCCGGTTGCCGCATACGATCCGCTGTTCGCGCAGACCGTGCAGCCGGACGTCGCGAGCAACGGGACGCCGACGGCCAGGACCGCGACGCTCGGCGTCGGCCAGGCCGGCTTGAACGACGCGATCGGCAAGGCCGTGTACCTGTCCGGCGTGCCGGGCCTCGCGCCCGGTTACTACACGCTGCTGCCGGGCAAGTACGCGACGCTGCCGGGCGCGTATCGCGTGACCGTGTCGGCGACGGCCGGCAACGTCGTGCCGGGCGCATCGCAGGTGCTGCCGGACGGCACCGTCATGACGGCCGGGTACTTTGCCGATGCCGTGACGGGCGGCCGCAATGCGACGCCGACACTCTTCAATGTGCAGTCGGGCGCGACGTGGCAGCAGTATTCGCAATACACGCTGAAGGGCGCGAACGACTTCTTCGCCGCGCAGGCCGCGAAGCAGGGCAACGTGACGCCGCCGCTGCCGGTGGACGGCGGCCAGCTCGTGCTGGCCGCGACGAAGGCGCTCACGCTCGGGGCGACGTTGAACGCGGCGGCAGGGGCCGGTGGCGCGCCGGCCCAGGTCGACATTGCGTCGCAGGACATCCAGATCACCGGCAACGGCAGCGCGGCATTGTCCGGCTATCTGCAGATCGGCGGCGATGCGCTCGATTCGCTGAATGCCGGCAGCCTGCTGATCGGCGGCACGCGTGCGGCGACGACCAAGGGCGTGACGATCACGCCGATCGCGAACAGCGTGGTGGTATCGAACGACGCAAGCTCGTCGCTGAAGGGGCCCGAGATCCTGCTCGTGACGAAGACCGATTCGAGCGGCACGGATCCGAATGCGGCGAACGGCTTGCGTGTCGATGCGGGCGCGTCGATCGCGGCGGCGGGCGACTACCCGGCGGCGAAGGACCAGCCGATCGCGATTGCCGGCGACGGCGCGCTGCTGCGCGTGTCGAACGGCGCGATGGCGCCGCTCACGCGCACGGGCGGCACCGGCAAGGGGCTGCTGACGGTCGGTGCCGGCGCGACGCTGTCGGGCGGCCAGGCGCTGATGCTCGATTCGTCGGGCAGCCTGAAGGTCGACCCGAGCGCGGTGCTGTCCGCGAAAGCGATCACGGTGGATGGTTCGGCGATCACGTTCACGAATGCGCGCGGCGCTGCCGCGGCAAGCCTGCCGGGCTTCGTGATCGATCAGGCCGGACTTGCGCAGCTCGCCAACGCGGATCTCGTGTCGCTGCGCAGCTATGGCGCGATGGGCTTCGTCGGCGACGTGAACGCGACGTTCGGCAAGAGCATCGACCTGAGCGCGGGCACGTTCACGAGCGACGGCGGGCGTGTGACGCTGAACGGGCAGCAGATCGCGTTCACGAACGAGACGGGCGCGCCCAACGGCACGGTCGTGCCGGGCAGCGGCATGCTGACGGTCAACGCGAAAGAGATCGACTTCGGCACCGGCACGAAGACGTTGAGCGGATTCTCGTCGGCAACCCTGACGGCGACGGGCGGCATCGTCGGGCAAGGCACGGGGATGTTCGATTTCGGTGTGTTGCCGGTGACGCTGAATGCACCCGTGTACCTGGCCGATACGAGTTCTGCGTCGACCGTGAAGACGACCGGTGCGCTGACGCTGAACGGCGCGGCGGGCACCGCGCTGACGAAGACGCCGGTCGGCGGCGCATGGAAATTCGTCGGCGGCACGCTTGCCGACAACGGCGCGACGATCGCGGCGCCGGCCGGCAACGTGAGCCTTGAGGCGACCACCGGTAACCTGACGATCGGCAACGGCTCGACGGTCAGCGCCGCGGGCGTGTCGAAGCAGTTCTTCGACGTGACGCAGTACGCACCGGCCGGTTCGATCGTCCTGACCGCCGATGCGGGGACGGTCGACCTGCAGCCGGGCGCGACGCTCGATTTCTCGGGCGCGAAAGGCGGCGGCGCGGCGGGCAGCCTGACGCTGTCGGCGCCGAAGCAGGTCGTGAACCTGAACGGCACGATCAAGGGCGGTGCGACGAACGGCTATGCGGGCGGCTCGCTGGCGCTCGACACGGCCGGTGCCGCGGATCTGGATTCACTGGCGAAGACCCTCGCATCGAGCGGCGTGAACCAGTCAATCGACATTCATACCAAGTCGGGCAACCTGACGCTGTCGGCCGGTAATGCGCTGGTCGCGCAGTCAGTATCGCTGACTGCCGACGGCGGCGCGGGCAATGCATCGGATACCGCGAACGGCAACGTGAACGTGCTGGGGAAGATCGATGCGTCGGGCAAGGCCGGCGGGCAGATCAGCCTGTTCGGCAAGAGCGGTGTCGATATCGAGGGTTCGCTGCTGGCGAAGGCAACCAACGCAAGCCAGCGTGGCGGCAAGGTCACGGTCGGCACGAGTGCGACGTTCGATCCGGCCGCGGCCAATCCGTACAACGCGACTTACGGTTACGAGAACGTGTCCGCTGCGCAGTCCGGTTGGATACGGCTCGGCTCGAACGCGTCGATCGACGTGTCCGGCGGGACGCCGGGCGGCACGCTCGACGGCTCCGTCAGCTTCCGTGCGCCGTTGCTGCGGGACGGCACGGTCAACGTCGCCTTCGACGCGCCCGCGCAATCGGGAGCAGGCGTGCGCGGTTCCCGCAAGACCACGGTTGAGGCGTACGCCGTGTGGAGCGCAGCGGATGCGACGACCGGTTCGCAGCATTTCGACGGCCTCATCGATCCGGCCGGCTGGTACGACGGCAGTGGCCATTTGCTTGCGGGCACCTTCACGGTACCCGGCAGCAACCCCGTAACGTACAGCTACGCACCGAGTGGCACGGGGGGCGGAACGCTGACCAACAGCGCGACCGGACAGACGACGGCGGTGACCGAAGGCCAGCTGCGCAACGGAGTTTCCGGCAGCGGCTTTACCGGGCTGACAGGCGCGTATTTCGCGCCGGGGACCGCGAACGCCGATCATGTCGCGTTCTATGGCTATCGCGCCAACGGGACCGGAACGTCGCCGGGCACGTTGATGGCGTTTGTTCAGCATGGGCCGGATGGCGTTGCCGGTCAGTTTGCCGGCGCGCCGCTGCAAAAATTCAGCGTCGTGCCGGGTATCGAACTCGACAATCCGGGGAGCGCAGTCAACGGCGGCAATATTTCGGTGTTGTCGAACTGGAATCTTGGTGCGGGCGCGCCGAACAACAGCGGCAGCATCACGCCCGATTTCCGCTATCAGTCGACGATCGCGCCGACGCTGACGTTCCGTGCGGCGAACAACTTCGATGCGTACGCAAGCATTTCGGACGGGTTCTACCAGAGCCAGGTCGCGTCGATTCTGGGTGGGTCGGGGCCGGTTACCCCGACCGGGACCTACGCGGGAGCAAAGCAGACGTTCGACCAGCTTGTGGCAATCAATGACCCGACCCAAGTGACGGTGAATTTTAGGGGCGGCGCCACGGCGAGCCTGACTTCCCTTGATCCAAACGCGGCGCTGAGCGCACCGTTGATGGGGCAAACCGCTGGCTACTATTCCACCTATCTGTCGTATGCGGGCGCATGGCAGGCTGACCTGGCGCGCATCGGCCTCCCGCAGTACGTCGCACAGATTCTGCCGGTCACGCCGTCGGTGACTGCGCCGTTGGTGCCATCTGGTTTCTCGACATACACGAACTATCTGATTGCCTACTGGGGGCCCGATTTATCGGGCCCCAGAGCCGGCACCGCCTATCTGGGTAACGGATACAATCCCGCTACTGCCGCCCGATTCGGCACGCCTGCTGCGCCGACGCCGCCAACAAAGCCAGTGGCAAACGCGTCGGTTGCCGAGCAAGCTGCCTATTTGGCTGATTACGCCAACTACGTGCTTGTCTATTCTGGTTACCTTAATACTCTCACGAGTATCAAGAGCGTTATCGGAGCGACGAGAGGCGCCTACAACATGTTCTACGCGCCTGTTTCACCAGGCGCGGTGCCGGACACTGGCGTTGTGAACATCGGTCCACTACCAGGCAACACGGTCGCGAACGTGCCGAGTGCAAACAACCCGCTGCCGGTTGCCTTCGCGACGCTGCTCGGTGGTGAAAGCTCGACATACCGCATCGTGTCGGGTGCAGACACGCAGAGCGCGAACCCGCTCGCGTTGCAACCGGTTTCAACGTTCGTCAATGCTGGAGCGGGCTCCGACGGTACCGGCAACGTGATGTTGAGCGGGCATACCAGCTATGTCGGCAGCAACGGGTTGACACTCGTCGAACCGGTAACGATCCGTACCGGCACGGGATCGATCGACGTGGCGGCCGGCAACGATGTGTCCTTGTTCGATACGAGCAAGACGGCTGATGCGTCAACCTTGATCATTCCCGGCGTGATCTATGCGGCCGGCGCGCCTGCCGCAGGGGCGCCATCGGTGGGTACGTCGACTGCGATTGCCCATGCCAGTGTCGGCGGCTTGCAGGACATCCTGGTGACACCGGCAGTGAATCCCGATTCGGCCGGTGATATCACGATTCATGCCCAAGGGAACATCGAGGGCATGCAGAACGTGATCGACACGACCGGAGCGGTAACTGGCGGGGCTGGCAACAGCATCAGCCAGTACTGGTGGCAGTGGATGCAGATCACCGGAGCGAAAACCGCGGATAGCAATTTCGTCCTTGCTCCGTTGCGCCGAACCTCGATCGATTTCGGTGCATTTGACCAAGGCGTCATGAGCGTTGGCGGTAACGTATCGATCAGCGCGGGTGGCAATATTTCGGATCTGGCCGTGTCGCTGCCGACCACGTGGTACCTGAACGGAAGCGGCAAGCCCGTCACCGTAGGCGGCGGAAATCTGACGGTACACGCTGGCGGCGACATTCTGAGCGGCGATTACTTCGTCGCGAAGGGAACAGGGACGATCTCGGCTGGCGGAAGCATCGGGTCAGACATTTCCGGAACGTCATGGACGGTCGGGCGATCACCCATCGCGGTGTCGACCGTGCTTGCGACTCAGGACGGGACATTCGATGTTGCCGCGCGCCAGGGTGTGAATGTCGGGGCGGTACTGAATCCGTCTTATTCGAGCAGCTTCACGTCGAGCGCGGGGCAGCCGACTGGCGTCGTCAATCTTTCCAGCTACGGTCAATATCCTGACAACCAGGGCTTTTCATCTGCTTCGGCAGTCAATGTGCTTTCGACGACCGGCGACGTTCGCCTGGGTACGCTTGGCGGCATGTTGACCGGCGCGAATGGCGTACTGCCGGCCAGTGTGAATCTGACTGCATTCGACGGATCGATCGTGATTCAATCGGGCGGCGCGCTTTTTCCGTCGGCGGTGGGTCAACTGAATCTGGTTGCGAACCAGTCGGTATATCTGTCCAACGTATCGGCCGGGCTCGCCAACGTCGCATTGCCCAATACATTCGGTCTGTCAGACGCCGATCCGTCGCAGACGCCTTCGCCGACGAATCCGTCAGTGAAGCCAAATATCCCGTTGTTGACGAATACGACACTTGCCGCACATGCACCGAACGCGCTTCACGATGCCGACGTGCAACCTGTGCGCTTTTACAGTCTGAACGGCAGCATCGTCAACGGCACGGTCGATTCTCCTGGCTATAGTGACGACTTCTACAGGAATCTTGTCACGTTATCGGTGGACAAGCCGGCACTCGTGCAGGCTGGACAGGACATCGTGAACCTCGCGTTCTGGGGGCAAAACCTGCGCAGCTCGGATGCGACGCGCATCGTGGCCGGCCGTGACATCTACGACACACCGATTCCTCCCAACGGCGGCGCTGTTCCGGTGCTGGCGATCGGCGGACCAGGCTGGTTCGATGTTCAGGCGGGACGCAACATCGGCCCGTTGACGAGTCAAGCCGAGTTGTATAACCAGAAAGCCGACACGGGTGGAATCGCGCACGTTTTCACGGGTATCGATGCAGTCGGAAACGCGAACAATCCGAACCTGCCGCACGAGAGCGCGAACGTCAACGTGCTGTTCGGCGTGGGCGCCGGCGTCGATCTTCCCGGCTTCGTCTCGACCTATATCGCGCCGGGCAGCTCGGTTGCTGGGGTGCCGAGTGCAACGCCAGCGCTGATTGCATTCATGGAGCAGTACGACGCGGGGCTTGGCGTCGATACGGGCCTGCAGGCAGACAAGGATGCGGCGCTGGCGAAGGTTGGCAGGTTGACCGCCGACGAAGCGTGGAAGCAATTCCAGGCGTTGCCGTCGTACGTGCAGCAACGCTTCGCGGAGCAGGTGTTGTTTGGCGTGCTCGCGCAAGTCGGTGCGGACTTCAACGATCCATCGAGTCCGTATAGCGGGCAGTACGCGAGAGGCTATCAAGCGATCAACAAGCTGTTCCCGGCCTCGTTCGGCTATACGGCCAACAATCTGGGCGGCGGGTCGAACGGTGCAAACAAGCAGGTCGGCACCGGCAATCTGGACATCCGGAGCACGACGATCCAGACGCAGCAAGGCGGCGATGTGACCATCCTCGGGCCGGGCGGACAGGCGCTCGTCGGCAGCACGACGGCGCCGCCGCAGATCGTCGACAGCACCGGGAACGTGGTTGCGGGCCCCGGCACGATGGGGATCCTGACGCTCGAGAAGGGGAACGTCGACATCTTCACGGACCAGAGTGTGCTGCTCGCGCAGAGCCGGATCTTCACCGAGCAGGGCGGCAACATGACGATCTGGAGTTCGAACGGGGACATCAACGCGGGCAAGGGCGCGAAGACGTCGGCGGACACGCCGGCGCCGCAGTATGTCTGTGACGCGAACCATTACTGCACGGTTGATGCGCGCGGGCAGGTGACGGGTGCGGGTATCGCGACGCTGCAGAGCATACCGGGTGCGCCGAAAGGCACGGTGAACCTGATCGCGCCGCGAGGGACCGTCGATGCGGGCGACGCCGGCATTCGTGCGGGCAACCTGAACGTTGCGGCGTTGCGTGTAGTGAACGCGGACAACATCCAGGTGACGGGCAAGGCAACCGGGATTCCGCTCGTGCAGGCCGTGAACACGGGGGCGCTGACGGCGGCGAGTTCGGCGGCATCGGCGGCGAGCCAGGTCGCGCAGGACATCGCGAAGAACAACGCATCGGGCGTCGCGCCGCGTCGCTGGACGATCAGCGTGCAGGTCGAGGGTTTCGGGGACAACGGCACGGATGGCGGATCGAAGCGGCGCAAATCGGAACAGGTCGGCTACGACTCGTCGAATTCGGTTTCGCTGCTGGGATTCGGGGCGGCGGGGGCGACGCAGAAGACGTTGCTCAGCAAGGAGGAGTTAGGGAAATTGGGCCGGTTCTGAGATCAAGTGGTACGTAGGGCGAGCAGAAGATAGACCACCCTGATCGCTTGAGGTGGTCTATCCGACAACGCCTGGTTAGAGGGGGGTCTTTACCGGCCGGAATACAGGCCCCCCGACGAGCCACAGACTTCCGGGTTGCCAATATCCATGTAGTTTCCGCTTGTGTTGCTCAGGATGCTTGCAACGATGGCACTCCGGAAGCTTGATGGTACGGTATCGAAGCCGTTGCCATGAATGACCGACGCGTAGCTGGCGTTCGTGTAGTGGTTGTTCAGGAAATCGTGAACAGCCGTCGTTGTCGCTGCGCTGGTGTAGCACTGGCTCAGGAGGATCTGGCTCGTACCGGATATCGGATAGCCGGAAAGCGGGTTGGCAAGGGCTTTGTAGGCGGTGCCGGAAACAGGGGCCCACAACGTGGGATCCTGGCCAGTGGCTCCTTGCGGTGGGGAGAACGTGCCGAGCGCTTTCGTCGCGTTTGCATACGTCGGTGCGTAGTAGACTTTGTCCGCCGAGTTGTACAGGCTGGCGACCGGAAGCTGCAGCGCACCCGACGGCGTTACGACCGAACTGGATGGTGCCAAATACGTGTTCGCATAGGCCGGGCTCAAATAAGCGACGGCCGCCGTGCCCATCGACCACAGCGATGCAAGTGACGCACGAATACCACCATCGCCTGACGCTGCGATGAAGTTGGATGGCATGCCTGTGGGGAAGGCCGTCACATTTGCGAACGTCAGGGAATCGACAAACGTGACGCCGATGTTGTTCGTGTTTGCCCTCGTGCAAACGGCAGCCAGGTGGCGAGTCAGCAGTTCGGTCGTGCCGCTGCCGTCCTGGCGATAGACGACCTTGATCGGCGTGGGGGTCGTCGTGTAGGGCACGCCGGTTTCCGGGTTGATCACTTGTCTCCAGTCGGTGATCCAGCCCGAGAAGATGCCGCACAGGTCGTTGTCGTTCAGTGCAATGCTGTGCGCTTGCCCCGGCGTTGTTTGCGGCGTGATCGAGCTCGTCACGGCGGGGCCGCGGACGACCGGCACCGCGATAGCCGTCACGACGTACGGGATCTGGATCAGCGGGCCGTCGGTGGTGCCGCGACCCGTGTCGTTGTATGCCGTGACCTGAGCAGTCGTGAGTGCGGCGTCGCTATTCGCGAAATGAACTGCGCCCGTAACACCCGTGCCGAAGAATGTCGGCTGGTTGTTCAGGAATGCGTTCTGGCCAGCACCCGAGCCGACCGAATAGTACGTGAACGTGCCTTCGGACGTGCCGAACAAGCCGGTTTCAGTCGCTGCGTTCGCGGTGCTGCCGAGCAACGGCGCGACGAGCGACGAACCACCGCCCTGAATGACCGGGCCCGCAGCGAATGCGTGTTCTGCGCTCATGCCCGAAATGACGAGAGCCAGCGCCTGACAGATTTTTCGTCGGATGAAATTCATGGAGGGCTTTCACGATGCCGACGGATGTTCGCGCACCCTTCGGGGCATGACGTACGTCAGGTTCCAGCGTGACGGTGTCGCGCATGGTCGGCGTGTTGAATAAAAAAAACCGTCTCGATTACTCGAGACGGTTCATCGGGACGTTGATTCAGAAGCGATTCAGCTTACCGGCCGGCATAGCCGCCAGCACCACAGACGGCCGAATCGTTGATGTCGAGGTAGTTGTTGCTCGAGTTGCTCAGGAAGTTCGACGAAATCGCGGTCTGGAATCCCGACGGCACGGTGTCGAAGCCGTTGCCATGGACGACCGACGCGTAGCTGGCGTTCGTGAAGTGGTTGTTCAGGAAGTCATGAACAGCCGTACCCGCCGCAGCGTTGGAATAGCACTGGCTCAGGATGATCTGGCTCGTGCCCGAGACCGGATAGCCGGAAGCGGGGTTGGCCAGGGCAGCATACGCCGAACCGGAAACCGGAACCCACTGGGTCGGATCGCCGGCAGCATTGCCCGACGGAGCGGTAATCGTACCGATCGCCGTCGTCGCGTTCGCATACGTCGGTGCGTAGTAGGCTTTGGCCGTCGTGTTGTACAGGCTGGCGATCGGGAGTTGCAGCGCGCCCGACGACGTCACGACCGAGCTTTGCGACGCGAGGAACGTGTTCGTGTAGTCCGGGCTCAGGTACGCGACAGCGGCCGTACCCGCCGCCGACAGCGCTGCGAGCGAACCGCGCACGCCGCCGCTACCCGATGCGCCGACGAAGTTCGACGGCACGCCGGACGGGAAGGCGCTCGTGTTCGCGAACGTCAGCGAATCGATGAACGTCACGCCGGCCTTGGTGTTGGCCGTCGTACAGACAGCAGCCAGGTGGCGCGTCAGCAGTTCGGACGTGCCGCTGCTGTCCGAGCGGTAGACAACCTTGATCGGCGAGCTGGTCGTCGTGTAGGCCGAACCCGTTTCCGGATTGATCACCTGGTTCCAGTCGGTGAACTTGCCCGAGAAGATGCCGCACAGATCGTTGTCGTTCAGCGCGATGCTGTGTGCCTGACCCGGCGTCGTTTGCGGCGTGACCGAGCTCGACACGGCCGGCGCGTTGACGACCGGCACCGTGATGGCCGTCACGATGTACGGGATCTGGATCAGCGGACCGTTCGTGGTGCCGAGGCCCGTGTTGTTGTACGCCGTGACTTGAGCGGTCGTCAGCGCGGCATCGCTGTTGGCGAAGTGAACCGTGCCCGAGACACCCGAGCCGAAGAACGTCGGCTGGTTGTTCAGGAATGCGTTCTGACCGGCGCCCGAGCCGACCGAGAAGTACGTGAACGTGCCTTCGGACGTGCCGAACAGGCCGATTTCGCTGGCGGGGTTGCTGACCGAGCCGATCGTCGGAGCGACGAGCGACGAACCGCCACCTTGAATCACCGGGCCTGCGGCCATCGCGAGGGATGCGCCCATGCCCGAAACGACGAGAGCGAGGACTTGACAGATCTTGCGCTTGCTGGATTTCATGAGAAATTTCCTTGGACGAAGATAAACGGGAAGCCTGCTGCTGCGGTTTGAATACCGTGTTGACCGCCGGGTAAATGTAGGGGGAAATCCGTATGACGCGTGTGAATTTTTAATAACGAAAGGTACGGAACATTTTTGGCGATATTGCCGGTGCGTTATCGGGGTGGGCGGAGCAACGATTTGCGGTCGATTGGCGCGATGGACGGTTCCCGGATGTCGGGAAGACGAGGGTGTGCCTCGGCAGGGCCTTGCTTTACGGATCTGAAGTTGCGCGGATTGTCGCTATCGCAACTCCAAGTCAGTTTCGTGGCGAATGCTACGGAACATTTCCTCCGCGTGTGAATGAGGTATCCGGTCAGGATGTTTATGGAATTGAGCGCTTCGAGTCATTAAATGCCATTCGATTCGTGGCGGCTGAATGAATGGTGATTAATTTTAGGCATTGATAAAAATGAAATCGTTTTTCCCCTATAAAAAAACGACCAAAGGTAATAAGGCCCGCCAGAGTCCTAAAAGGTAGCCCAACATCCGTCACAAATTTGCGCCGGTTCGCTCCGTAGTCTTCCCCGGCGATTCCGTCGGCCACATTGCACGATGTCGCCGAAAAAAACCGCACGCGTGACACGAGGGTACTGACATGTCGGCATTCCGCTACGAAGCGATCGATCCCACCGGCCGCACGCTGAAAGGCGTGCTCGAAGCCGACAGCGCACGCGCAGGCCGCAGCCATCTGCGTACGCAGGGCCTTACGCCGCTCGTCGTCGAACTGGCCGCACAACGCCTGCACGGCCAACGTCATCAACGGCTGTCGCTCGGTCGCAAGCTGTCGCAACGCGAGCAGGCGATCATCACGCGCCAGCTCGCGAGCCTGCTGGTCGCGGGGCTGCCGCTCGACGAAGCGCTGTCGGTGCTGAGCGAGCAGGCCGAGCGCGAATACGTGCGCGAGTTGATGGCGTCGATCCGTGCGGAAGTCGTGGGCGGCCATTCGTTCGCGAATGCGCTCGGCCAGCATCCGCGCGATTTTCCGGAGATCTACCGCGCGCTCGTCGCGGCCGGCGAGCACACGGGCAAGCTCGGCATCGTGCTGTCGCGTCTCGCGGACTACATCGAGCAGAGCAACGCACTGAAACAGAAGATCCTGCTTGCATTCACCTACCCGGGCATCGTCACGCTGATCGCGTTCGGCATCGTCACGTTCCTGTTGAGCTACGTGGTGCCGCAGGTGGCCAACGTGTTCACCAGCACGAAGCAGCAGTTGCCGACGCTGACGGTCGTCATGCTGGCGTTGTCCGATTTCGTGCGGCACTGGTGGTGGGCGTCGCTCGCGGCGACAGTCGCGATCGTCTTCGCCATCCGCAAGGTGCTGGCGCAGGACGGGCCGCGGCTCAGGTTTGACCGCTGGCTGCTGACCGCGCCGCTCGCCGGCAAGCTTGTGCGGGGCTACAACACGGTGCGCTTCGCGAGCACGCTCGGCATTCTCACTGCGGCGGGCGTACCGATCCTGCGTGCGTTGCAGGCGGCCGGCGAAACCCTGTCGAACCGTGCGATGAGCGCGAACGTCGACGATGCGATCGTGCGTGTGCGCGAAGGCTCGGCATTGTCACGCGCGCTGGCCCATACGAAGACGTTCCCGCCCGTGCTCGTGCACCTGATCCGTTCGGGCGAGGCGACGGGTGACGTGACGACGATGCTCGATCGCGCATCCGAAGGCGAATCGCGCGAGCTGGAGCGCCGCACGATGTTCATGACGAGCCTGCTCGAACCGTTGCTGATCCTCGCGATGGGCGGCGTGGTGCTCGTGATCGTGCTCGCGGTGATGATGCCGATCATCGAGTTGAACAACATGGTGCAGTGAGGCGCGTTTCAGCGCACGAACGCGTTTGCCTTTTGCACGGCGGGCAGCGCGATCTCGCGTTGCAGGCCGTTGCGGTCGACGACGATCGAGCGCGCGCGGATTTCCGCGAGCTTCGCGGCTTCGCCGATCGCCGAGCCGAGCCGTACGACGCGCGCCGCTTCGCCGCCGACACTGACGATCGCGGCCGCGCGGCGTGCATCGAACGCGAGCACCCCGAGCAGCTGGATCGTGTCGCGGCCGTCGTCGGGTTTGGCGCCGAACAGCTGCGCGCCGGCCGTCACGTCGAAAGGTGCGGGCGGCGCGGCGCGGGCGGGCGGCGGTGCATCGGGCGCGTTCAGCACGCGCGCGGCCCACATCGAGACGGCGACGAGCGCCGCGGCGGCGGCGACGGTCGCGGCGAGCGGCATCGGATCGATGCGGGACGGAACGGTGCGGAGCAGGGCGAGCGGTTTCATGGCGACGGGTCGGTTCGATGAACGGGGAACAGCTTCCATTCTTTGACGCAAGGGTGAATGCATGATGACGCACCACGAAGCAGTCCGAATGCTGCATGCGCGCCGTCGCAAGCAACGCGGTTTCACGCTGATCGAGATCATGGTGGTCGTCGCGATCCTCGGGATTCTCGCGGCGCTGATCGTGCCGAAGATCATGAGCCGTCCCGACGAGGCGCGCCGCATTGCCGCGAAGCAGGACATCGGCACGATGATGCAGTCGTTGAACCTGTACCGCCTCGACAACGGCCGCTATCCTTCGCAGGAGCAGGGGCTTGCCGCACTGATCCAGAAGCCGGCGACCGATCCGGTGCCGAACAACTGGAAGGACGGCGGTTATCTGGAGCGCTTGCCGAAGGATCCGTGGGGCAACGCGTATCAATACCTGAACCCGGGCGCGCACGGTGCGATCGACGTGTTCAGCTACGGTGCTGACGGCAAGCCGGGCGGCGAGGGGAATGATGCGGACATCGGTTCGTGGCAGTAACGGCATGACGATCGCGCATGCCAGGAGACGGCGCCCGTTCACGCGTGGTCGCGCGGCGGGTTTCACGCTGCTGGAGATGCTCGTCGTGCTGTTGATCGTCGGGCTGCTGGTCGCGGTCGTCACGCTCGCGCCGACGCGCAATCGCCGCACCGATCTGGCCGAGGAAGCGCAGCGGCTCGCGAACCTGCTCGAATCGGCCGGCGACGAAGCGCAGGTGCGCTCGATGCCGATCGCGTGGCAGCCGGTGGGCGGCGGGTACCGGTTCGTGCAGCGCACGGAAAGTGGCGCGTGGGCGCCGATGACGGACGATCTGTATCGCGCGCGCCGCTGGGGCGCCGAGGTGACGGGCGTGTCGGTGCGTTATACCGGCGGCGGCGAAACGCCGTCGCGGATCGTGCTCGGCAGCGAAAGCATCGACGTGCCGGTGACGATCACGCTGTGGTCCGGCGACGTGCGGATGGCCGTCGTCGGCACCGGCATCGGCAACTTCGTCGTGAGGCGGCCATGAGCGGCGTGCGAAGCGCCCGGGAGGCGCGATGACGAGCCTGGTCGTGCTGTTGCCGTCGATCGGCACGTTCGATGCGTCGGGGTGGGAAGCAACCGAGATGCCGTACGCGTTGTTCGACCGGCGCGGGCAACGCGTGCGCGGAGGGCGGGCAAAGCGCGACGCGTGGCCGAAGGCCGCGTCGACCGTGCTCGTGCTCGCCGCACGCGATACGCTGCTGGTCGACGTGAACCTGCCGCCCGTGACGGGCACGAAGCTGCGGCGCGTGCTGCCGCATGCGATCGAGGAGTATCTGATCGGCGATGCGCAGCGGAGTCACGTCGCCGTCGGCCCGGCGGCAAGCGGCGATACGGCGCGGCCCGTGGCGGTCGTCGATCGCGAGCGGTTCCGCGACGTGGTCGGTTGGTTCGACGCTGCCGGCCATCGGCGCGTGCGTGCGGTGCCGTTGATTCACTGCTTGATGACGGCGGACCGTGAGCATGCGGATGGCGGCGAGCAGGGCACCGTGTTGCCCGAGCCCGCAACGTCGCCCCCATCGCGAGCATTGTCATTACCGAACGGCGACGAAGACGGCGAAGCGACGGTGCTCATGCGCAGTGAAGCCGATGCGCGGCTCGTCAGTCCACCGGCGTTGAGCGAAGTGGATGCCGGCCGCAGTGAAGCGGACGTACTGATCGTCTGTCCGCCCACATCGAGCGAAGCCGATACCGATGCGGCCGGCCACCCGCTCCGGCTCGAACTGGCCGTCAGGCGGGGAGCGTCGGGGTTCGGCCTTGAAACGCGTGCGTCCGCACTGGATGCGACGATTGTCGAGTTGTCGAAACAGGATTCCGTGCGAGTGCACGCGCTGGTTGTCGACGTTCACGACGAGGTCGAAGGTGCTTCCGCCGCCGCATCGGACCTGCGTGCTCGCATGTCCGGACATTCCGCATTTCCGCTCGCCGCACGCACGCTGCGGTGGGACACACTTGCACGCGGCGCGTACGACTGCAGGTTCGACCTGTGCCAGTTCGAATTCGCCCGCACCGCACGCGCTGACACGGGCGGATGGCGCCGCTGGCGCGTGCCTGCCGGCCTGGCGATCGCATCGGCCGCCGTCGCGATCGCGACGATCAACGTGCAATGGTTTCAGCTCCGTCATCGTCAGGATGCGTTGAATGCGGAACTGACGGCCCGCGTGAAAGCCGCCTTTCCCGAAACCACCGTGATGCTCGACCCGCCGATGCAGATGCGCACCGGGCTCGAACGCCTGCGTGCGGCGGCGGGCGAACTGCGCGCAAACGATTACCTGGTGCTGTCGGCGGCGCTGTCGCGCGCGCTCGGTCCGATTCCGTCCGATGCGATCGCGACGCTCGACTATCGCGACGGCACGCTGGCGGTCGCCTTCCGTCCCGGTACCGCCGTCGACGGCGACGGATTCCGCCGGCGCCTGCAGGCCCAGGGCGTGACGGTCAACGAGGAGGAGGCGAAGTGGATGCTCGGTTCCACGCGGCCCGCGCCGCGCTGACGCAGTGGTTCGACGGACGTGCGCCGCGCGAGCGTGCGCTGCTGGCGTCGGGTGGTGCCGTGTTGCTCGCGGCACTGGTCTACAACGTGATGTGGGAGCCCGCATACACGGGCCGCGCGCGCATTGCGGCAAACCTGCCTGCGTTGCAGAGCCAGGTTGCGGAAGCCGGCGGGCAACTCGCGGAGGCACGACGGCTGCGCGCGGCCGCCGCGATCCGGCCGCCGGCCGGTGCTGCATTGCGGGAAGCGCTGGCCGCGTCGCTCGCGCAGTCGGGGATCGCGAAGGCGCAGGTGGCGGTGCTCGGCGAAGGCATCCAGGTGGACGCGAAGGGCGTCTCGTTCGCTGCGTGGATGGACTGGCTCGACCGCATGCGCCGCACGCATCACGTGCGCGTCGTGAGTGGTCACGCGAGCGCGGACGGCAAGCCCGGCGTGACGACGGTTTCGGTGCTGCTGCAGCCGCAAACAGTGCGTTGAATGCGTACCGCACGACACTCGGGAAAGTATTGAATCGCTTCGCGGCACGGTTCACCTGACTGTCATAGTGCCCGCTCACAATCTGACGTTCGTTTGCCGCGGAACCGCTCACGGGGGTGCGCGTTCCGCACGGCAACGTGCAACTCCACTTCCGTCCAGGCATTCATGACTCGTTCACGGGCGCCGACCGGTGTCCTGGCGCTCGTCGCGTGGCTCGCGTTCGTCGTGCTGTGCATGCGCGGCGTGCACGCGCAGGAGCCCGGGTCCATCGGCCGTCAGCCGGGTAGCGCGGTGCATTTCGATCTGCCCGCGCAGCCGCTCGCGAAGACCTTGCAGGACTTCGCGCGGCTCACCGAGCTGATCGTGCTGGCGCCGGCGCCGCTGCTCGACGGGCGCACGAGTGCGCCGGTCCAGGGTGAATTCGCGCCGCGCGACGCGCTCGAGCGGATGCTGGCCGGAACGGGGTTGCGTGCGGAATTCTCGCGTCCGGACGAAGCGATCATCGTCGCGCAGCCGGCCGCCGAGATGGCGCCCGCGACGGCCGACAGGCCGCCGGATGCGGCCTTGCCGATCGACGGGATCGGCGATTCCGGCGATCGGCGCGCGTTCGCGGGCCTGCTGCAGGCGCATCTGATCGATGCGCTCTGCGCGCAGCCTGCGGCCGTGCCGGGCAGCTATCGACTCGTCGCGCAGGTGCGCATCGACAACAGGGGGGCGGTGGTGGCGGTCAACATGGTGGCATCGAGCGGTTCGGCCGCCCGCGACGCGGCGGTAATGCGCGCGCTGCGTGCATTGAAGCTGGACGACGCGCCGCCTGCGGACCTGCCGCAGCCGGTCACGATCCTGCTGCGGCCGGCCGGCAACGGCGTGCATTTCCGCTGTCCGGCGCCGCAGCCGGCGGTTCGGGGCTAGGCCGCCATGTCCGACAGCAACCGCAGCGGGCTCCGGAATCTGCTGGCGACGCGCTACGCGTATCTCGTCAGGCGCCTCGAGCGCGTGACGGGGTCGAAGGACGGCGCCGCCGACGCGCTGCACGAAACCTGGCTGCGTCTCGAGAATGCGAACGTCTCCACGCAGGTGACGAACGCGGACGCCTATATACTCGGGATGGCGAACAATGTTGCAATCGACCAGCATCGCCGCGAACGGCGTCATCTGCACGACGACGATGTCGAGACGCTGCTGGAAATGCCCGACGAGCTGGCGGACCCCGAGCGCATCGTCGCGGCGCGCCGCAAGGTCGAGACGCTGAAGGACGTGTTGCGCGGCCTGCCGCCGCGGCGCCGCGCGATCCTGCTGGCCGCCCGCGTGGACGGCCTGCTGAACCGCGAGATCGCCGAGCATTTCGGCATTTCGCTGCGGCTCGTGGAAAGCGAACTGAGCGCGGCGATGAAGTACTGCCTGCAACGCATGCAGGAAGACGGTGATCCGTACTCGGGCACGCGAGGCGGCCCGCGTAAATTTTGAGCATCCGGACGATGACGAAAGCCCAGGCCCAACCTGCCCACGACGAACTCGACGAAGCGAGTGCGTGGCTGCTGCGTCTGCGCTCGGGGGACGCGAGCCAGGCCGAAGCCGACGCGTTCGAGCGCTGGTGCGCAGATCGTCCGCAAGCCGCCGATCTGCTGCGCGACACCTGGAGTTCGCTGCGCACGGCCGCGACCGAACTCGCGCACGAGGAGCGCACGGCCGCTGCCTGGGCAAACGTTGCAAAGCGCGAGCGCACGATGCGCACCGGGCGCCGCGCGTTCATCGGCTTCGCGGTCGCGGCGGGCGCGTCGTGGCTCGCGCTGCGCCCGCCGATGCAGCTGTGGCCTTCGCTGGGCGACATGGCGGCCGATTACCATACCGGCACCGGCGAGCAGCGCAGCGTTGCGCTGTCGTCGCGCGTCACGGTCGAACTGAATACGCAGACGCGTCTCGACGTGTTGCCGGCGAGCGATGCGCCGCACGGCGTCGAAGTCGTCGCGGGTGAGGCGGAGATCGACGCGGTCGCGCCGCCGGCCGGCCGCGCGACGCCGATCCAGCCCGTCACGGTGGTCGCGGGCGGCGGCCGCATGCAGGCGACGGTCGCGCGTTTCAACGTGCGGCGCACCGGCACGCAGGTCTGCGTGACCTGCCTGTCCGGTACGGTCGCGCTCAACCATCCGCGCGGTGCGCGTACGCTGAACGCCGACGATCAGGTGGTCTACGACGATCGCGGCGTGCAGCCCGTGTCGCGGATCGATCCGGGCGCCGTCAGCGCGTGGCGGCGCGGCATGCTGGTGTTCAACGGCGTGCCGCTGTCGGACGTCGTCGACGAGATCAACCGCTACCGGCACGGCAAGGTCATCCTGCGCAGCGCGTCGCTCGGCGCGAACCGGATGCAGGCGCAGTTCCCGATCACGCGGCTCGACGACGTGATCGACATGGTCGGCCGCCTGTACGGCGCGCACATCACGCGCCTGCCCGGCAACATCGTGCTGCTGAGCTGACGCGGCTTCCTGCGGCTTCCCGCGTCTTCCGTTTCCTTCCGTTCTCCCTTTCTCCGTCAGGCGGCTGCGTCGCCGGTGCCGGGGCTGCCCGCGCTGCGGGTTACGGCCCTTCGATACGACTTTATCCATGAGGGCCGGCAAACGCCGGGCCGTCTTTCGTGACGGCCCGGCGGGGCGTCGTCGGACCCGAGGCGTGGGTGGCAAGCGCCCCGGCCGCGCAGCGATGCGCGGTGCGGGGAAGGTGTGTCGAATGAGCTTCGGGCGGTGGCGTGATCATGAACGAATCGCAACGGGATACGGATTCCGGCGACGCGAACACGCGCGCCGACGCAATCCGCGAGGGCGCGGTGCGCTGGCTGCTGTGGTTGCGCGCCGGCGACACGACGGAACAGGAGCGCGACGCCTTCGGGCGCTGGCGCGCGCAGAGCGACGAGCATGCGCGCACGGTCCGCGAACTGATCTGGATGTGGGCCGTGCTGGAACTGGTCGGCCGCCAGGAACCTGGCGAGCCGGGCGGGTCGACGCGCACGCATTGACGGGATGGGCGGGCGTTTCAATAAAGTCTGCGGGTTAGGCGCACCCGCTTCGACCTTGTATATGAGAGAGCGAGGGGGCCGTGAAGAGGGGCCATGAAGCGCGGCCGCAAAGCGGGGCCGCGGCAGGGAGACCGGGGAACGGGAGCCGGAATGGGCTTCCGGATCGCCGTGCACGCACGGCGGCCGGCGCGCGGCGAGATTGCGCCGGCCGGGCCACGAAAGCCCGGCTGCACGATTCAGGATGGCGACCCGTGCTGCAGGCCGGCGCGTGCGCCGCTCCATGCGGCGTCGAGCGGATCGCCGGCGTCGCGCAGCGGCTCGCGCAAAAAGGGAAAACGTTCGACGAACGGTGCGGATTCTTGCAGGGCCACAATATGGTTGACCATCCAATGCAGCAGTTCGCCACCGTGCCGGACCTGTTCCGGCCGCCAGTCCGGCATCGTCGAGAAGAGGGCGGAGAAGCCGCTCCAGCGCGACGGACGATCGTTGTCGCCGGGGCGGAAATAGGTATTCATCGCGACGTCGTGCGCGTCGGTCAGCGTACCGACGAACAGCCCGTGCGGCGTCGGCACGCCGATCTGCTGCCAGCCTTCCGCGAGGGCCAGCGAGCGCATCACGCGCGCCGCGACGAACGCGATGCGCGTCTCATGCTCGATTTCCGCGAGCGACATCACCCCGTTGCGCTGCATGCAGCGCGCGACCGCGTGCGGCCGGATGGCGTTCGACGCGAAGCTGCGCAGCACGAGATCGGGCACCGTCAATTGAAGCTGGAATTCGCGCAGGCCGTGCTCGGCGCTCATCGTCGAGAAATTGACGAACAGCCCTTCCACGTGACCCAGTGCGCCCACGTACGGCTCGAGCCCGAGGCGCGCGAGCTTCGGCGCGATCTGGCGCTCGAGCAGCCGCAGCAGGTTGCGGCGGTTGCGCACGCCGGTGAAATCGTCGATGCCGCGCGTGACGACGTCGCTGATTTCCCAGCGGCGCTCGTCGGCGACGAGCCGCGGGGAGCCGCTCAGGTCGAACCGGGCGCGGCCGTGCGCCACGCGTGGATCTACGTACATGCCGGTGCCTCGTGCATCGATTGCGGGCGGACCGCCGCGACGGCGCATCGTCGCGCGGATCGGGTCGCCCACGATGCTGCGGTGTCGCGCACGGCCCGTCAAGTGCGAATGCGCCGCGACGCCGGCCAGCCGGCTGGCCTGGCCGAACAGTGGGGAGTGACCGCATGATGCGCACGATCGTGGAACGCTTCGTCGAACAGAGCCCGATGACGATCATGACGCGGCTCGTGCTGCAGTGCGCGCTGCATGACGACTGGATCGACACGGCGGCCGACGCGGACGAAGCGCTCGACGACGAGTCGATTCGCGAGACGCTGTTCGCGCTCGCGGTCGACGCGATCGCGGCACTGGCCGCGCAGACGCAGACGCAGATGCAGATGCCTCAGGTACAGCAGCCAGCGGCGGGAAATGCGTCGTCCGCATCCGCCGCCGCCGTGGCCGCGCTGCACGACGACATGAGCCGATGGCGGGCCGGCTGGGGGCGTGCGCTCGTCCGGGACAGCGCCGATCTGCTGCTGCCTGTCGCGGCGGCGCGGGCCGACGAACGGGCGGGCGGGTCCGGCGGCATGCGGCTGCGCGTGCTGGACGGCGCCGGTTGCGCGCCCGCCGCAGCCGGTTGCGGCTGCGGCCGCGCGTGCGACGATCCGGTGCGCGACGCAGCGATCGGCGTGACGGGCGCACGCGTGCTGCCGGTCTACGATCCGGATCTCGCGATGATCGTCGACCTGCTGCCGGTCGAGCGCGGCCGTGCGCACGAACGTGCGTTCGTCGGCGCACTGCTGGAAACGGTGCGGCCCGGCGAGCTGTGGATCGTCGACGGCCGTTTCGATACCGATGCGATCGTGTCGGGCTGGCCGCGCCGCGGCGGCGCGTTCGTGCTGCGCGATGACGGCGCCGCGGTTGCGTGCCGGCCGCCCGGCGGCTGGCGCGATGCCGGTCCGCTGGACGGCGGCGACGTGCGCGAGCAGGCGGTCGGCACGGCGGGCGACGGCGATACGGCCGGTACGCTCAGGCGGATCGAATGGCGCCGCCACGCGCCCGATGACGGCGCGACGGTCGCGGTGCTGACCAACCTGCCGGCCGAACAGTTCGACGCGTGCCAGGTGATGCAGATGGCGCGCCGCCGCTGGCGCGACGCGTTGCCGTTGCCGCTCGATGCCGTATTCGACGGCATGCCGTTCGGCGGCGTGCCCGCGCGCGCGTCGCTGCTCGCGAGCGGGATCGCGGCACTCGCATACAACGCGTTCAGCGTGATGGCGCGTGTCGTCGCCGGCTCACTCGGCCTCGACGAACGCGACGCGGAACGCGTGCCGGCGCATATCGCCGACGGCGTCGCGGCCACCTACGCAGGGATGATGATCGCGCTGCCGCCCGACTGGTGGCGGCGCTACGACCAGTTGCCGGCGGCGACGCTCGGCCAGATCGTGCGGATGCTGGCCGTGCACGTCGATCCGCGCAGCGAGCGGCGCAGGCGCCGCGACAACCGGTTGTCCGCGAAATCGCAGGCGCTGCTGCGCGCGGCGACGCTCGAAAGCCTGCTGCACGACGACGGCGGCGATCCGGCCGCGAACGTGTTCAGCCTGCGCACGATCGCAATGGCGACGCGCGATTTCAGCAGCAATCCGTCGAAGGCGCTGCGGCACGCGGGCGAAGCACTCGTGATGGTGACCAAGTACAACCGGCCGATCGCGCTGCTCGTGTCGATCGACGACTGGAACCGGCTGCTCGGCGAGGTGCGCGAGACGAGCCTCACGCGGCTGTCGTTCGACGGCGCGGCGACGCAGGGCATGCGTGCGGTTGCGTTGAGCGAATCGTCGCTGAACTAGCCGGCGGCGCGGCGCGCGGGCGTCGCGCTCAGCTCGTCAGGCGGTGAACCCAGATCACCGAGGTCCACGTGAAATTGCCGCTGCCGTAGCGCGCGATCAGCGTGTCGACGCGCGCGTTGATGCGCGGCGAATGCACGCGGCAATGGACGATGAAGTAGGTGCTGTTGACGCCGACGACCGAACCGTCCGGCAGCGTCGGATTGCCGCCGCGCGCGGGCAGCAGGTACTCGGCGACGTCGCCGGTGCTGACGAAATACGCGGTGCCGCGCCGGTCGACGAGCCGTTTGGCCTGGCTGGGCGACAGCGTCGGGATCGCGGCGACGAGCACGGGCTCGGCCGCGGTATTGGCGTTGACGGTGGTGAGATCCGGCAGGACCGTCGCGTATGGCGCGAGCGTCTCGATCGCATGCGTATCGTAGCCGGGCACGCGCGCGAGATCGTCGATGGAAACGAGCTGCAGCGGCCAGCCGCCGGGGCCGTTCGTGTCGCGCAGCGAGCGCAGCATGTAGTCGGCCGTCTGCTGCGCGAGCCCGGGATCGAGCGACAGCTGGCCGAGCAGCCGCCGGTAGGCGAGCACGCCTTCGCCGTTGGCCTGCCACGGCTTGCCGGGCGCGATGCGCATCACGAGGTTCGTCAGGTTGAAGCGCGCCTGCGCATCCTCGACATGACCCGAAACCCACGCGCGCGACAGTTCCGCGTTGACCGCCGCGGCATCGGGCGGCAGCAGGTCGGCGAGCTGCACGTCGGCGGCCGGCGACGACCACGGCTGGCCGACGAACGTGACGTTCGACGTCGCGCTCTGCGCGCGCAGCGTGGCGCGCGCCCATTCGACCGCCGCGCGTTCGACCCACATCGTCTGCGTGGCCAGCCGCTGGTTCTCGACGTCGCGCGTCGCGACCTGCTGGCGCCACAGCACGCTGGCCGCGAGCGTCGCCGCCAGTGCGACGACGAGCAGCACCGTCACGATCGCGATGCCGCGTTCGCGCGGCCGCCGCGCCTTTCCGGATCTTCCATGTCGATGCATGCGCATGCTCCTGCTATCGCGGCGCGATGGCGCTCAGGGCTCGAACGCCAGCCACGCGTGTGCGATGCTCGCATGCGCAGATGACGTGACGCCGAACATCGCGGTGAGCCCGGCCACCCAGAACGCGAGCGTGGCGGGATGCGTGCCGTCGGCTGTCAGGGCAAGCGGGCCGACCAGCGAAGCGATCGTATGCGAGCGCCACAGCAGCAGGACGAACAGCGCGCAGCCGACCGCCATCGCGACGAAGAACAGGTACAGCGCAACCGTCGTGCGCCGCGTGAACGGGGTGCGGTGATGCCGCTGGTTCGTCGCGACGATCGCGGCGCCGTTGGCGACCGGCACGATTGCCATCGCGAGCATCCAGAACAGCGGCTGGTCGCTCGACGCATTGATCAGCAGCAGCGTGCCGATCGTCCAGATCGGCGGTGCGAGTACCGTGAGCACGCACCACGACGCCAGTTGCCAGGCCAGCCAGGGCGCGCGCCAGCGCAATGGACGCCGCGCCCCGGCGAACAGGTCAGGCTGCCGGCCGGCGGTCGCGGTATGGCCGGACAGCCGAGCGGCGAGCCACCGCGCGAACATCGTGGCGAATGACATGGATCGATCCCGTCGTTGATGTTTTTACCCAATAGCTAGGACGAAGCGGGCCGCCGCAAACCGCAGGATTTCGCATGACCTGGATACGTTGCACGGCGCCGCATCGCAAACCCGGCGTGCGGAAACGGTCTCGCGGGCGTTTCGTGAATATCTTCGGCGGAATGTCACAAAAACTTCCCGGTTGAAACCCGAGGATTGTCGTGCCGCCACAGGGGGCGCGCCTGGCGCGACGCCTTCGGAGCGGCAATTCGTTTGCCGGCGATCGCGCATGCGCGCGACGTGCGGGCGCCTTGACGGCCACGGCGGACGATACGCACACGAAACGGGGGCCACGCACATTCCTGCACAACGTCCCGCGCGATGCGCGCGGATGCTCGTTGCGCGCGCATTGCAGGCCGCCCGCTGGCGGCCTTGTCCCGTTTCCGGCGTCGAGCCGGACGGCCTGCGAAAAAAAAGTTTGCGGCAATGCGCGCCCGGTTCCGTCTAGGTAGGTGAGAGCGGCGACTCGTACGCCGCGCACGACGGCGGTCGCCGATCGACGCAACAGTGCCGATGCGTCGTCGGGCGGCCGGTCGTGACGATGCGCATCGCAAGTTGCGGGTTTTCCGGATTCGCTTCGTCCTTTCCGGTAGATGCGGTCGAACGCACCGGGTACGGGATTCGGGAAAAGCATTGCGCAGATCATGATAAGGATGGCGAATCAATCGTCATCAAAGTGAAACAGGCAACTGATAGCGAAGCGAGCGGCGGGTGCAGGCCGCTTCGCCGCGATCCGGAACAACAAAAGGGGAATGGCGCATGCCGCCGAGAGTAGACCGCAAGTCACGCGAACGATGGCGGCTGAATTGCCGATGCCTGGCCGGTGCGGTGCTGGCCGGCGGGTTGAGCGTCGCGCCGGGCATTCATGCGCAGGAAGCCGCGCCGGCCGTGAAGGCGGCGCCGGCCGCTCCGCAGTCGTTCGACGTGAACGCCTTCGTGGTGCGCGGCAACACGATGTTGCCGACGCTCGAGATCGAGAAGGCCGTGTATCCGTTCGAAGGGCCGGGCCGCACGCTCGCCGACGTGAACGCGGCGCGCGATGCGCTGCAGAAGGCGTACCAGGACCGTGGCTACCAGTCGGTCGTCGTCGAGTTGCCGCAGCAGCAGGTCAAGAACGGCGTGATCCTGCTGAAGGTGACCGAGGCAAAGGTCGGGCGCCTGCGCGTGGACGGCGCGAAGTACAACTCGCCGCAGAACATTCGCGACGCGGTGCCCGCGCTCGCTGAAGGCCAGGTGCCCGATTTCAACCAGGCGCAGCAGCAGCTCACCGACCTGAACCGCTCGGCGGACCGCCAGGTGATCCCGGTGCTGAAACCGGGCGCGCTGCCGCAGACGGTCGACGTCGACCTGAAGGTCGATGATCGCAGCCCGCTGCACGGCTCGCTCGAACTGAACAACGACAACAGCCCGGGCACGTCGACGCTGCGCACGACCGCGAGCCTCAGCTATTCGAATCTCTGGCAGCTCGGCCACGTGATTTCCGGCACCTATGTGATCGCGCCGCAGCATCCGAACGATGCGCGTGTCTACGCGTTCTCGTATCTCGCGCCGATCAAGGATTCGCGCTGGAGCTTCCTCGCGACGGTCGTGCATTCGGACAGCAACGTGGCGTCGGTCGGCAACACCAACGTGCTCGGCAAGGGCACCACGTACGGCTTCACCGCGATCTATTCACTGCCGGCGTCGGAGACCTACGCGCATTCGGTCAGCATCGAGATCGACCGCAAGCATTACGACGAAGACGTGTCGCTGCCGGGCCAGGGCGGTTCGAAGGCGCCGCTCACGTACGTGCCGGTGACGTTGTCGTACAACGGCCAGCTGAGCCTGAAGAACTCGCAGACGTCGTTCTCCGCGTCGCTGACGACCAACATCCGCGGCCTCGGCAGCGACTGGGGCGCCTGGGACAACAAGCGCTACAACGCGACGCCCGATTTCGTGTACGGCAAGTTCGACGTGAACCACACGCAGCGCTTCGCGAACGACATGCAGGCCAATGCGCACGTGAACGCACAGATCTCGAACTCGCCGCTCGTGTCGAGCGAGCAGTTCGCCGCGGGCGGGATGAACAGCGTGCGCGGCTACATGCAGGCCGAGAACACGGCCGACAGCGGCGTGATCGCGTCGGTCGAGCTGCGCAGCCCGTCGGTCGCGAAGTGGCTCGGCGGCGCGGTCGGCAGCCGCCTGAACGAGTGGCGCTTCCACGCATTTTTCGACGCGGCGCACCTGTGGCTGCTGAGCCCGCTGCCGGAGCAGACGGCGCGTTTCAACCTGATGAGCGTCGGCGTCGGCACGCGGCTGCAGCTCATGAAGTACGCGAGCGCGGATTTCGAGGCGGGCTGGCCGTTGAAGGCGGGCGTCTATACGCGGCAGTACAGCCCGCGGTTCGATTTCTACGTAAGGCTGGGGTTCTGACGGTTTTTTTTGATCGTGGCGGGGCGATGCGACGAGCGCGGCGCCCGCCCATTCGGGGAGTGGATCGTGAAGCGAGTCTTGTTTTTCCTGTTGGCGGTGATGCTCGGCGTATTGCCCGGCATCGCGAACGCATGGTGGCAGAACGACTGGTCGTACCGGAAGGCGATCACGATCGACGCGAGCGCGAAAGGCGCGAACCTCGCGGAATCGGCCGGCCGCGTGCCGCTGCTGATCCGCCTGCATGCCGGCAACTTCCAGTTCGACGGGCTGGCCGACAACGGCGCGGATATCCGCTTCGTCGCCGCCGACGACAAGACGCCGCTGAATTTCCATGTCGAGCAATACGATCCGGTGCTCGGCGTCGCCCTCATCTGGGTCGACGTGCCGAAGATGCCGGCCGGTGCCGCCGAGTCGATCTGGATGTACTACGGCAACAAGAAGGCGCCGGACGGCGGCAAGCCGGCCGAGACGTTCGATGCGGACTACACGCTCGTCTACCACTTCAACGGCGCGGCGGGCGCTCCGCCGAAGGATGCGACTGCGTACGGCAACAACGCGCCGAACGCGTCGTTCCGCACGGTCGAGGACGGCATCGTCGGCAAGGGCGCGCGGTTCGACGGCACGGGGTCGCTGACGCTGCCGGCGAGCGCGTCGTTGAATGTGCCGGCCGGTGGCAGCTTCACGTTCAGCGTGTGGGTGAAGCCGTCGGCGCTGGCGGCGAACACGCTGCTGTACAGCCACCGCGACGGCGCGAACGCGCTGCTGATCGGTCTCGACAACGGTGTGCCGTTCGCGGAAGCCGACGGCGCGGCCAACAATCCGGCGCCGGTGCGCACGCCGGCCGTCCCGCCGGTCGCGGCGAACCAGTGGACCCATCTCGCCGTCACGGCCGACGGCAAGAACCTGACCGTCTACGTGAACGGCAAGCAGGCCGCGCAGGTCGCGGCGACGCTGCCGGCGCTGAACGGCGCGGCGACGGTCGGTGCGGACGCCGCCGGCGCACCGGCCGGGTTTGCCGCGTATGCGGGTGCGCTCGACGAACTGCGTCTGTCGAAGATCGCGCGTTCGCCGGCGGCGATCGCCGTCGACGCGCTCGCGCAGGGCTCGGAATCGAAGCTCGTCGCGTACGGCGCCGATGAAAAGCAGTCGGGCTTCGGGTTCGGCTACTTCGGCGTGATCGTGCAGTCGGTGACCGTCGATGCGTGGGTCGTGATCGCGATCCTGCTCGGCATGGCGCTCGTGTCGTGGGTCGTGATGTGGACGAAGGCGCGCTACGTCGGCACGGTGGACAAGGCGAACCTGTATTTCGTGCAGCGCTTCCGCGAAGTGGCCGGGCGTCACCTGGTCGGTCTCGCGCATGTCGACGAAGCGAGCGTCGACGGCCGCCGGCTGTACCAGTCGTCGCTGTACCGGCTGTACCAGGCCGGCGTGCATGAGATCCACAGCCGCGTGGACGGCAACGGCCGCACGGTGATCACGTCCGAATCGATCGAGGCGATCCGCGCGTCGATGGACGCGACGCTCGTGCGCGAGAACCAGAAGCTGTCGAAATCGATGGTGCTGCTGACGATCGCGATCTCGGGCGGCCCGTTCCTCGGCCTGCTCGGCACGGTGGTCGGCGTGATGATCACGTTCGCTGCGATCGCGGCGGCCGGCGACGTGAACGTGAACGCGATCGCACCGGGTATCGCGGCCGCGCTGCTCGCGACGGTGACGGGCCTGTTCGTCGCGATTCCGGCGCTGTTCGGCTACAACTACCTGCTGATCCGCAACAAGAACGTGACCGCGAACATGCAGGTGTTCGTCGACGAATTCGTCACGCGCCTCGCCGAAGCCCACCGCGCGCCCGATCACGCGGTGCTGGCCGACTGACCGCACGCAGGAGACCACCATGCAGGTTCAGGACGACGACAAGCCGTACGACGACATCAACATCACGCCGATGCTCGACCTCGCGTACGTGCTGCTGATCATCTTCATCATCATGACGACCGCGTCGGTGCAGGGCATCAAGGTCGACCTGCCGAAGGCGAGCTCGTCCGCGAGTCTCGCGAAGCCGAAGACGAAGGCGATCACGGTCGCCGATTCGGGGCAGGTGTTCCTCGACGCGTATCCGGTGACGATGGACGAACTCGAAAGCCGGCTGCGCACCGAGAAGGCGACCAATCCGGAATTCCCGATCGTGCTGAAGGGCGACGCGGCCGTGCAGTACCAGAAGGTCATGGACGTGCTCGACCTGTTGCGCCGCCTCGACCTGTCGCAGGTCGGGCTCGTGACCGGCAAGGCGAAGCAGGGCGGCTAGCGCGATGGAAATGACCTACAACGGCGGCCCGCCGCAGAAAGGCCCCGGCCGCTTCGTGAAGCCGGTTGCGATCGCGCTCGTGCTCGCGGGGCTGGCCGTGCTGATCTGGCGTTTCGCGGGCGATACCGCGGGCGTGAAGCGCGTGAGCGCGCCGCAGGTGACGACGGTGATCCCGTTGCCGCCGCCCCCTCCGCCGCCGAAGCAGAAGCCGCCGCCCGAGAAGGTGAAGGAAGAGGTCAAGACGCCGGTCGACCGGCCGACGATCGCGCCGAAGCCGTCCGAGGCGCCGAAGCCGTCGGACAACCAGCCGAAGCAGATGACGATGAATGCCGATGCGCAGGCCGGCAGCGACAACTTCGGCATCGGCGCGGGCGACGGCTCGGGGATGGTCGGCAGTGGTGGGGGCGGCGGGACGTTTGGCAGTGACGGTTACTCGCAGTATCTCAGCAGCGTCTTTCAACACGCGGTTCAGCAGGACAAGCACGTGCAGGAGGCAGGCGGCAATCGGTACACGGTCCGCCTGAATCTGTGGCTGGACCCAGCCGGGCACATCACGAAGGTCGAGATTACGCAATCGACCGGCGATCCGAGGCTGGATGCGGCGATCGTCGCGTCGATCGAGTCGATCGGCAAGATCGACGAACCACCGCCTCCCGGCGTGCGTTATCCGAAGTGGGTGACTTTGACCGGACGGAGCTAGACGGGGGCGGTACGGGAATCACGGGGCGGGTCCGGCGAGAGGGCTGTGCCAGGAAAAATACAGTAGATACGCGGAGAGCTGGAATGATTCGGAAGAAGAGAAATTGCGGCGAGCATGACGGCAATGAAGGAGTGCAGATGAGGCGCTCGCGTGTCAGTGCCGCCGTGGTCATGCTCGGGTTGACCTGCGCATCCGTCGCGCACGGGCAGTCGCTCGAGACGCAGGCGGCATCGGGGAAGGTCGCGCCGACGGAAAGCGTGGTGATCAACCTGATCAACCTGCTCGTCAAGCGCGGCGTGCTCACGCAGCAGAATGCGAACCAGCTGATCAGCGAGGCGCGTACCGAAGCCACGCAGGCCAGGGCGGCCCGCGCGTCGGGCGCACCGGTCGTGGCGGGCGGCGTGGTCAACCCGCCGACGCAGCCGGGCGACGTCGCGGTGCCGTATGTGCCGCAGCTCGTGCGCGACCAGATCCGCGACCAGGTGAAGCAGGAAGTGATCGCGCAGGCGAAGTCCGAGAACTGGGCGCAGCCGAACACGTTCCCCGACTGGGTGTCGCGCATCAAGCTCGACGGCGACCTGCGCGTGCGCGACGAGTATCACTTCTACGGCAGCCGCAACGCGAACAACGTCACGAACTTCGCGGCGATCAACCAGGGCGGCGGGTTCGACATCAACCCGAACACCAACACGACGCAGCTGCCGACGCAGAACACCACGCAGAACCGCAACAACCTGCTGCGCTACCGTGCGCGGCTCGGCGTGACCGCGACGCTGTCCGACGACATGACGGCCGGCCTCCAGCTCGCGAGCGGCAACGACAACGGGCCCGTATCGACGACGTCGACTGCCGGCGGCGGCTGGGGGAAGAAGAACATCTGGCTGAACAAGGCGTTCTTCGCGTACAAGCCGACCTCGTGGCTGAACCTGACGGCCGGCCGTTTCGACAATCCGTTCTTCAAGTCGGATCTCGTGTTCTCCGACGACCTGATGATGGACGGGCTGGCCGCGAACCTGCGCCATGCGCTGCCGTGGAATCCGGACGTCACGCTGTTCGGCACGCTCGGCGTGTTCCCGATCCAGTACACGAGCGAGAACTTCCCGTCGAACAGCACCGACAAGGCCGGCAGCGACACGAAATGGATGTTCGGCGCGCAGTTCGGCGCGGACTGGAAGATCGACGCGAAGAACCGGCTGCGCGGTGCGGTCGCGTACTACGACTTCCAGAACATGCGCGGCACGCTGTCGTCGCCGTGCGCGCTGTATCTCGGCGCGACGAACTGCAGCACCGACAACCAGGCGCCGGCGTTCATGCAGGGCGGCAACACGCTGATCGCGCTGCGCAACATCGTGCAGAACCCGAACCTCGCGCCGGGGATGACGCCGCAGCCGCAACTCTTCGGGCTCGCGTACAACTACCGGCTGCTCGACCTGAAGGCGCAGTGGGACACGGTGGTGGCCGACCGCTTCAAGCTGCGCCTGGACGGCGAATACGTGCGCAACCTCGCGTACAACGACAACAAGGCGTTTGCGGCGGCGTCGCTGCCGGTCAACAACTACGAATCGACGACGGTGAACGCGACACGTGCCGACTATCGCAGCGGCCCGAACGGCTTCCTCGCGAAGGCGACGGTCGGCGAGCCGGAGCCGCGCGAGAAGGGCCAGTGGAATTTCTCGATCGCGTACAAGTACCTGCAGCCGGACGCCGTGCTCGACGCGTTCAACGATCCCGACTTCCATCTCGGCGGCACCAACGCGCGCGGCTACGTGATCGGCGCCGCGTATGCGGTCGCGCGCGATACATGGGTGTCGGCCCGCTACCTGAGCTCGAAGGAAGTGTACGGGCCGCCGGTATCGGTCGACGTGCTGCAGATCGAGCTCAACGCTCGCTTCTGACCGGAGCCGCGAATGAACACGATCACTCGCACGATGCTGGCGGCCGGCGTGGCCGGCGCGCTGCTGTTCGCGGCCGGCGGCGCGCACGCGCAGGGCATCGAGGACAAGCTGCGCAGCCAGTTGCGCACCACCGTGCAGGAGCTGCGCCAGTTGCAGGACAACCAGGCGCAGTTGCAAAGCGACAAGGCGGCGGCCGAGAAGCAGCGCGACGACGCGCTCGCGCAACTGAAGGCGATGCAGGGGCAACTGGCGGCGGCGCGCGGCGATTCGGGCGCCGAGGCGGCCGCGAAGCGTGCGCTCGCGCAGGAGCGGGCCGGCCGGGAGCAGGACGCGAAGTCGCTGGCGAAATACAAGTCGTCCTATGAGGACCTGCTCGCCGTATCGCGCGCCCGCGATACGCAGCACACGCAACTGCAGAAGGACGCCGCTGCGCGCGACACGCAACTGAAAACCTGCCAGGCCCACAATGCCGAGCTGTATCGCGTGGGGCACGAGATTCTCGATGCGTACGAGCACGTCGGGATCGGCACGTTCTTCTCGTCGCGGCAGCCGTTCGCGCAGTCGGCGCGCGTGAAGTACGACGATCTCGCGCAACGCTACGGCGATGCGCTGTATGCGGGCAAGTACGATCCGGCCGCGCGTCCGGCCGCTGCTGCTGCGCCGGCTTCGGCGGCGAGCGCACCGTGAGCGTGCGGCCCGGCATCTCGCTTGATTTCATCGATTCGCCGATTACGAGGAAGACAGACATGCAAGACACACAACCGAACGCCGGCGACGAACGCGCGGCACACGATGCGCCGATCGAAGCGATCAGCGCCGACCGTCTGGCCGACGTGCTGCGCCGCGCGGGTTACCGCGTGACGGCGGCCGAACAGAACGGCGCGGTGCAGCTCATGAGCGCGAGCCAGGGCATCGGTTTCGCGGTGCGCTTCGGCAACCCGGCCGCGGCGCTCGCGCCGCAGGGCAGCGACGCGGCGCCCGCCGCGCTGCCGTACATCGACTACACGTTGTCGTGCGTGCTGCAGGTGCAGGGCGAATTGCCGATCGAACTCGTTGCGGACTGGAACCGCACCAAGCGCTTCGCACGTCTCGCGAGCCACGGGCCGTTTCTCGCGCTGGAGATGGACGTGGTCGTCGCGGGCGGCGTGTCCGAGCGCTACCTGCGCTCGACGATCGAGCTGTGGGATCGCCTGATCCAGGAATTCCTGCTGCACTTGCGCAACCGTCCGGCGATGGCGGAGCAGGAGGCGGCCGCACGTACGGCGGCGGGCAGTCAGGATCGCGAATCGGCCGCCGTCGCAACGGCCGGACTCGAGGCCGCCGCGCAATCGTGATCGCCGCCGGCCGGATCGCCGCCGCTCTGTGCGCGTGGCTGCCGGGTCGCAAGCGATCCGGCGCGATGCCCGCCGGCGATGCGCCCGCAGTGTGGGGCGCGTATGCGCAACGCGTCGCGCCGTGGCTGCACGCGGTACTCGATGGCGACGACGCACCCGCACGCGATCTGCGTGCCGGCGTCGAGCGCTGGGCCGACGCGCAGGCCGGGACCGGCGGCGACGGGGCCGTGCTGCCGGTGCGCGCGTGGTTCGACCGGCGCGGGCGCGTGACGCGCGTCGATAGCGGGGCGGGCGGGCAGCCGGCGCTCGATGCCGCGCTGCATGCGGCGCTCGTCGGCCGGACGGTCGGCATTGCGCCGCCGCGCGGGATGGCGCAACCGCTGGTGCTGCGCGTGACGCTGACAGGTTCGCGCTGACGCGGCATCCGCGTATCCAGAACAATCCAGAGGGCAATCGAACGATGATGACGAAGATGAAGATGCGGGCGATGGTGGCAGGCAGTCTCGTGCTGGGTGCGCCGCTGGTTGCGCACGCACAGGACGACGTGATCGCGAATGCCGCACAGGCGTCGGTGACGCAGGCCGACATCGCGGGGCTGTTGAAGTCGGTGAGCCCCGAAGGGCGCGAGCGCCTTGCGGCCGATCCCGCGGCGCTGGACCAGGTCGTGCGTTCGACGCTCGCGCAGAAAGCCGTGCTGGCCGAGGCGAAATCGAAGGGCTGGGACAAACAGGCGCAGGTGCAGGCGGCCGTCGAGCAGGCGCAGCGCGATATCGTCGTGCGCAGCTATCTGGCGTCGGTGAATGCGCCGCCGGCCGACTACCCGTCGGACGCGGAGCTCCAGTCCGCCTACGACACGAACCGCGCCGCGTTCACCGCGCCGCGCGCGCTGCACGTCGCGCAGATCTATATCGCGGTACCGCCGAACGCGGATGGCGCGACGCTCGAGAAGGCGCGCAAGCAGGCGGCCGATCTCGCGAACCGCGCGCGCAGCGGCGACTTCGCGGCGCTGGCGAAGGCGAATTCGCAGGACAAGGCGAGCGCCGCCAATGGCGGCGACCTCGGGTTCGTGCCCGACCAGCTGATGGTGCCGGCGGTCCGCCAGGCGGCCGATGCGCTGAAGCCGGGCCAGGTGTCCGCGCCGGTCCGCACGCCGGCCGGCTTTCACGTGGTGAAGCTGATCGACAGTCGCGCGGCCGCGCCGCGCCCGCTGGCCGACGTGAAGGAGCAACTGCGCGCGATGCTGCGCGCGCAGCGCACGCAGCAGAATGCGCAAACCTATCTCGCGAAGCTCGCCGCGAACGCGCCGATCAACGAAGACGCGCTGAAGAAAGCGCTCGCGTCGGCCCGGTAGGCACGCTCATGGCAACTGTCCGTTCGACGCCGCGCATCGCGGCGCCCGACGCGCGCACGCCCGGGCGGCGGCGCCCGGCCGCGGCCGCCGATCGTCCGCGCATGCCGAAGGCGAACCCGTGGCCGGGCCGGCCCGGCGAGTGGCCGACGCATTGTCCGCTGTGTTTCGGTGCGCTGGAGCCGCTGCCCGGTGCGGGCGGGTATGCGCGGCACCGGAGCGCGCGATGTTCCGCGCAGTGCGTGCTCACGACGCGCCAGTACCAGCCGGAGGAGCTGACGATTCGCGGCTCGCGCGACGTGCAGGTCGCGGCCCGTCATCGCGAGCGTTTCATCGCGCAGTGGTCGCGCCATTACGCGCTGATGCGCCGCGTGTGGCCCGCGCTGACGATCGGGCGCTTCATCGCGGTGATCTCGTGCGCGGATGTCGCGGATCTCTGGTCGTACCGGATGTTGCGCGACGACGATCTCGCGGCCTTGCTGCTCGTGCTGGCCGGTTTCCTGCGCGTGCCGGATACGTCGGGCGCCGCTGCGTCGGGCGCTGCAGCGCCCGGTGCCGATACATCGGGCTCCGAGGCGCGCCCGCCCGCGGTGCGCTGGGTGCGTTTCTGGTTCGACGCGAGCGTGCGCGACGCCGGCGAGCTGTGGACGGCCGGCAACGACGCGCCGCCGCTGTTCCGCGTCGACTACCGGGAACCGCTCGTCACGCCGTATCCAACCGGCGCGCAGGTGCACGCGTGGCAGCCGGTCGACGGGATGCGCGAGGCGTGGGCACGGCATGCCGATGCGGATGAGCCGGCCGTCAGCTCTGCCGACCGCGCGGCGTTCGCGCGCTTCCTGGCTCGCGCGCCGGTGTCGGGTGCGGGCGGTTGACGGCATGCCCGCGATGGAGTCGTCACGGATGGAGGGGCGGATGAAGATGCAACGGAGCGGAATCGCGGCGATCGTCTGCGTGCTGCTGGCGGCCGGCGCGCATGCGCAGGGCAGCCGCGCGGGCCCGGGTGGGTCCGCACCGGCCGGTCCGGGTTCGGCGGCGAAGCCGGTGTGCGTCGATGCGGAAGTCGACGGCCGGCGCGCGCTGTCGTACGACTGCCTGAGCGAGCAACTGAAGCCGAAAGCCGACGCGCAGGCGGGCGCCTCGCAAACGGATTCGGAGCGGCTGTCGAAACAGCCGTCGAACCGTCTCGGCACGTTCAACCTGTCGACCGAGAGGAACCGCTTCGGCTCGAACTGGGGCCGGTCGGTGACGCCGCAACGGCCCGATGCGCCGGTTGCGGTGCCGCCGAGGTAACGGAGGCGGCCGCCAGTGCGGCAAAGGCATCGATGAGCCGGCGGCGTGCCGGCGCGAACCAACGAGGAGCGGCACCATGACAGCGGGCGGGCACACGGGGCGGGCAGCGGTGCTGCGGGCGATCGCGGGGGCGCTCGCGATCGCGTACGCAGGCGCAAGCGCCTGCGCGGCGGCACAGTCCGTCGAACGGTCCGCGCAGGCGGTGGCCGTTCCGCCGACCGTCGCGCTGCCGAACTTCGCCGCGCTGGTCCGGCGTGTCGGGCCGGCCGTCGTCAACATCAGCGTCACGCGCGAGGTCACGCAGATGGGTATCCAGCTGCCGCCGGGCATCGCGCCCGACCATCCGCTCGCACCGTTTCTCGCGCGGCGCGTGATCGGCAACCGGGAGGAAGTGAGTCTCGGCTCGGGTTTCATCGTCAGTGCGGACGGCGTGATCCTGACCAATCGTCACGTGGTCGGCGACGCTGTGAGCATCGACGTGAAGCTGACCGACAAGCGCCAGTTCAAGGGACGCGTGATCGGCAGCGATCCGGTGTCCGATGTCGCGGTGATCCGCATCGACGCGCACAACCTGCCGGTCGTCGCGACCGGCGATCCGGCGCGCACCGAAGTCGGCGACTGGGTGATGGCGATCGGGTCGCCGTACGGGTTCGCGAACACCGTCACGCAGGGCATCGTCAGTGCGAAGTCGCGCTCGTTGCCCGGCGAGCAGGCGATTCCGTTCATCCAGACCGACGTGCCGATCAACCCCGGCAATTCGGGCGGCCCGCTGTTCGATCTCGGCGGCCGCGTGATTGCGATCAACTCGATGATCTTCTCGAAGACGGGCGGCTATCAGGGGCTCGCGTTCGCGATTCCGATCGATATCGCGCTCGACGTGAAGGACCAGTTGCTGCGTACCGGCAAGGTCACGCGCGGCCGGCTCGGCGTGGCCGTGCAGGAAGTGAGCCAGGCGCTCGCGCGTTCGTTCGGCCTCGCGAGCCCGGATGGCGCGCTGATCACGATGGTCGAGCCGGACGGCCCGGCCGCGCACGCGGGCCTGCAGGCAGGTGACGTCGTGCTCGCGGTCGACGGCAGGCCGGTCGCCGAATCGGCGGATCTGCTCGGCACGGTGGCGGGCATGCGGGCGGGGCGGCAGGCCGACCTGCTCGTGTGGCGCGCGGGCCGGGCGATGCATGTGATCGCGACGGTCGCCGCGGTCGACAGCGGCACGGCGCCGGCCGGTGCCGAGCAGGGCCCGGCGCGGTTCGGACTCGCGCTGCGTGCGGCGACGGAGCCGGAGCGCCTGCGGCTCGGCGTCGGTCAGGCACTCGTCGTCGAGCAGGCGAGCGGCCAGGCCGCTCGCGCGGGTTTGCAGCCCGGCGATATCGTGCTGTCGGTCAACGGCACGCCGGTCGCGAGCATCGGTGCGCTGATGGCCGGAATCGACGCCGCGCACGGCAACGTCGCGCTGCTGGTTCAGCGGGGCGGCACGCGGCTGTATTTGCCGATCGAGATCGGACGGGCGGACCCAACGTCGAAACGGGAGGCGGGATGAAGCAAATGCAAAGGCGTGGCGCATCCGGATGGCTGCGCGCGATCGTGGCTGCCGCCGTACTGGCGTTGGGCGTTGCGCCGGCGTTCGCGCAGACGGCCGACGTGCCGCCAACGTGGCTCCGCTACGGCCAGCTCGCCGGGCAGCAGTTCCAGGCGTGGCTCGAAGCGGACGGCGAGGCGGCCGACCGGCTCCACCGTTATCTCGAGACACGCGTGCTGAACGCGCGCGCCGATGCGCCGCCGCCCGCGATCGTCGTGCGTGCGTGGATCGGCGCGAACGGCGTCGTCACGCGCGTCGAGTTCGCGTCGCTCGGCGATTCCGATGCGGACGCGGCACTGCGGCAGCTCCTGACCGCCGGCCCGCTCGCCGAGCCGCCGCCGCGCGACATGCTGCAACCGTTGCGCGTGCGCCTGCGGCTCGCGCCGAATCCCGATGCGGACGCCGCCGCGCCGGCGTCGGCGTCCGCGGCGCGCGCGATGACGTTCTGAGCCGGATCGCCGTCGGCCGATATCGTAATAAGATATGAGGTTATCGCATTGGCGGGACGATGACGTTCTGCTTCCCCTAAAAGGAGCTTCCATGCAACTGACCCAGCTAGGCGGGCATGTCGCCCAATCCGGTACCGCCGAACGGCAAAAACACGCGCAGGCGCTGATGTTCGGGATGGCGAACATCGACGAGTACGTGTCCCGCGGCGTCTGCTACGACGCCGCGGCCTACGTCCGGTATCTGCTGCGCGCCGACGCGATGATCGCGCCCGGTGCGCTGCTCGATACGATCGGTCAGCTGTGGAGGACGCGGTTCAACTTCGAGACCGGCGATCAGTGGGACGGGCGCGCGAGCATTCCGGCGGGCACCGCGGTCGGCTTCGCGCGCGGCACGAATGTCTTTCACGCGGCGATCGCCGTCGGCGGCACTCGGATCCGCGGGATAAACGGCGGCCTGCTGGGCGCGGGATGGCTGCATACGGTCGACCTGGCTCGGGTGCTGCAGCCGGATCCGGCCGGCGGCTTCACGTACGACCGCACGAACATTCGCGTCTATCTGTCGCGCCTGTAGCCGCTCCGGCGTCGGGTTCCACGCCGGGCATCGTTGCCCGGCCGTGTGCCGCGCCGCGCCGCCGCCGGCCTGACGTTCGGCGATTTCCGCATGGCGTCGCGCTCCAACGCTGCTATCCTCTCGACCTTGAATGACGCCTCATGGAGGCGTGGATGCCCATGCTGCATCGCGGCGACGCGCACCGGTGCGAGCCCGGGCGCGCGCTGAGGTAGCATGACTGAATATCCACGATGATCCATGACCCGTTTCGTGACTGATTTCCTTCCGTCCATGTCCACATGGTCAAGACAACGATGAGCGACGCACCCGATCCGGCGACGCCCGGCGACGACGAGTCGTCCGGCGGCGCTTCGTCCTATCTGGTGCCGGGGCTCGAACGCGGGCTGCGGATCCTCGCCGAATTCTCCGCGCGCGAGCCCGTCCTCGGCGCGCCCGAACTGTCGAAGCGCATCGGCATTCCGCGCACGACCACGTTCCGCCTGCTGCAGACGCTCGAGGCGCTCGGTTTCCTCGAGCGCGTGAACGGCGACCGCTATTTCCGGCTCGGCGTCGGCGTGCTGCGGCTCGGCTTCGAATACCTGAACTCGCTCGAACTGACCGATCTCGGTACGCCCGTGCTCGAACGGTTGCGCGATTCGACCGGCCTGTCGACGCATCTGCTGATTCGCGACCAGCGCGATGTCGTGTTCGTCGCGAAGGCACAGAGCAATGCGTCGATGTTCGGTTCGGTGAAGGTGCACGTCGGCACGCGCTTGCCCGCGCATGCGACGGTGCATGGCCACGTGCTGATGGGCGACCTCACGCGCGACGCGCTGCGCCAGCTCTATCCGGAGAAAAAGCTCGAACAGTTCACCGAGCGCACGCCGGGCAGCGTCGACGAGCTGTACGAACGCGTGCGGCATTACGCGCGGCTCGGCTACGCGGTCAGCGAGGCGGCGTTCGAGAGCGGCATTTCGGCCGTGACCGCACCCGTGCGCGATCATTCAGGCTCGATCGTCGCGGCGATCACCGCGACGGTGCCGCGCTCGGAGATCGGCGAGGCCCGCGAGAAGGAGCGGCTCGTCGAGGCCGTGTGCGGGGCGGCGGTCGATCTGTCGCAGCGACTGAACTACCGTCCGCTCGAAAGCGACCCGACGTTCGCGCATGCGCGCCACAAGGTCGCGATGTTCTGACGCCGGCGCGTCGGACGGGCCGCGGCACGCGGCATCGCAAACGAAAAAGAGCGGCCCGCGGGCCGCTCTTTTCATGTCGGGCACCGAATGCCCTGCATCGCTCAGAACGAGTGGTGGATCCCGGTCAGCACGATCACCTGGTTCGCGGTGCTCGACACGCCGGCCGTGAAGAACGCGGCCTGGGCGCCGCCCGAGCCGTGTTCGTAGAGCACGTTCGCATACAGCTGCGTGCGCTTCGACAACGCGTAGATGTCGCCGAGCTCGACCTGCGTCCAGCGGCGGCCGGCCAGCGTCGTGGTCGCCGCGCCGCCCGCGATCGTATTGAACGCGCTGCTGCGGTAGTTCACGCCCGCGTCGTAGCTCTGGAACGTATCCGAATAGCCGTTCGACTGCATCTTCGTGCGCGTGTAGAGGCCATGCACGAGGAAGTCGCCGAACTGGTAGGACGCGCCCGCGCCGATGTTCTCGACCTTGTTCGCGAGGTAGCCGTTCGCGGTGTTCTGCCCCTGGAACGACGTAATGCCCGTCTGGCTGATCAGGATCGAGCGGTCGTGCTCGTTCGAGTACACGGCCGACGCCTTGAACGGCCCGTTCGCATAGTTCAGCGCGACACCGACCGACTTGCCGGTCGAGAAGTTGGTCGTGTTGCCGAAGGCCAGCGTGGCCGCGGCCGAGAAGCCCGCGAAGGTCGGCGAACGGTACTTGACCGCGTTGTTGTACGGCACGTTGCCGGTCGCGGCGAGCCCGTCGATGTTGCCGGGGTGGAACGCGTACCAGCTCATCGCGAGGTAGGCCGTGCTGAGCGGATCGAGATAGTCGAACGTCAGTGGCGTCTGGCGGCCGAGCGTCAGCGTGCCGTAGCGCTCCGAGCTGAGGCCGACGTACGCCGCGCGGTTCCAGATCGTGTTCGCGGTCGCGAACTGGCCGTTGTTCGTATAGAAGCCGTTTTCGAGCTGGAAGATCGCCGACAGGCCGCTGCCGAGGTCTTCCTTGCCTTTCAGGCCCCACCGGTCGGGCTGCGTGTTGCCCTGGATCATCGCCCATTTCGCGTGGCCGCCGACGTTGTTCACGTAAGCGACACCCGCATCCAGGCTGCCGTACAGCGTCACGCTGCTCTGCGCCCACGCGCCCGACGCGGCGCCCAATCCGATCACTGCTGCTGCTACCGCATGCTTGACCATTTGATCTCCTGAATCTCCAACCTGATGAAAACGTGCCGTGGCGGCATGCACGCGGACGGTCGTCCGTCGCGCGGTTGTCCGCTATCCGGCGGGCATTTTTATGTTCCATATAAGGAACAGTGTGCCTCTGATGGAATGGAGTATAGAGGCGTCAAGCGCCGGATCAAAAATAAATTTTTCGGGACGGATGGGTGCCGGATCGATGCCCGGCAGTGGTGCGCGGCGCCTCGACAAACCCGGTAAATCCCCGCCATACAAAGAAAAATTACATTTGATAAGGCGGTCGGGCGCGATCCCCGACCCACCGGTCAGTATTTTCCCTAGGACATGCAGCTTTTTGTTTTACTCGTGGAAAGTCACTCCTATAATCACCATCCATAAACTGCTGTTCCTGGTATGGAACAAACCGAGAGTCGATCAGAAGGAAGGGTGTGAGATGTCTGAACAATGGATTTGCGCCGGTCATGCCGGCGCGCTGTCGGAAGACACGCCGATCGAGTTCAAGCGGACCGACGGCGTGGAAATCGGGATCTACCGCGTCGGCGACGACGTGTATGCGCTCGAAAACGTGTGCCCGCATGCGTACGCGCTGCTGACGCAGGGGTTCGTCGATGAAGGCACCGTCGAATGCCCGCTGCACGAGGCCGTGTTCGACATCAAGACGGGCGAATGCCTGAAGGGTCCGGGCGGACGCGCGCTGAAGCAGTACGCGGTGCGCCTCGCCGGCGAGGAAATCCAGATCAAGGTGGAATGACATGAAAGAAGCGACCGTCAACTTCAATCCCTTCCTGAAGCCGTGGGTGGCGCCGCAGCCGAACAACGTCGCGGGCAAGGGGCAGATCGAGATCCCCGGCCAGGTCGAGAACCAGGTCTGGCAGAACCGCAAGGCCGCGCCGACCCAGTACGAGAACGACCTCGGCGATGCGCTCGAACGCGTGTTCGAAGCCGGCGCAACCGAGCTGGACGACGTCGTCGCGGGCCTGAATCGCATCGGCTTCCGCGCGCCGGACGGCACGGCGTGGAGCGCCGAACGTTTCCGCGCCGAAATGGCCGCGCTCGCGGAATGAGCGCGCCGCGCGCGTGACCGCCGACCCGACGACAACCGCATCCGGAGCACACTGATGACGTCCCCCGTACAACACGCAGTCCAACACGACCCGGTCCGTGACTATCTCGACCGCGGCATCAAGAACTACTGGTATCCCGTTGCACCGAGCTGGCAGGTGTCGAATGCGCCCGTCGGCCTCACGCGCCTGTCCGAGCAGATCGTGCTGTGGCGCGATCACGACGGCAAGGTCCACGCACTGGAAGACCGCTGCCCGCACCGCGGCGCGCGCCTGTCGCTCGGCTGGAACCTCGGCGGCAACATCGCGTGCTGGTATCACGGCGTCGAAATCGACGGCGGCGGCACGGTCAACCGCGTGCCGGCCGTCTCGAACTGTCCGCTCGAAGGCACGAAGTGCGTGAAGTCGTATCCGGTCGAAGAGAAGGCCGGCGCGATCTTCCTGTGGTTCGGCGACGAAGCGCACGGCGAGCCGGCGCCGCTGAACCTGCCCGAGGAACTGGTTGCCGACGAGTACGGGCACTTCCTGTGCGTGTCGAACTGGAAGTGCAATTACCAGTACGCGATCGACAACGTGATGGATCCGATGCACGGCGCGTACCTGCACGCGACGTCGCACTCGATGGCCGAAGGCGACAAGCAGGCCGACATGCGCGTGCGCAAGACGGAAACGGGCCTGATGTTCGAGAAGATCGGCCAGCGCGACGTGAACTTCGACTGGGTCGAACTCGGCGAAACGGGCTGCCTGTGGATGCGCCTCGCGATTCCGTACAAGCAGAAGTTCGGCCCGGGCGGCAACTTCGGGATCATCGGCTTCGCGACGCCGGTCGACGGCGACAACTGCCAGGTCTACTTCTGGCGTACGCGCAAGGTCAGCGGCTGGCAGCGCGACGTATGGCGCTTCATGTACCGCAACCGCCTCGAAGGCCTGCACTGGGACGTGCTCGAGCAGGACCGCTACGTCCTCGAAAGCCTCGCGCCGCACGCGCGCGATCACGAATACCTGTACCAGCACGACGTCGGCATCACGCGCGTGCGCCGGATGTTGCGTCAGCGTGCGCAGGAACACCTGTCGGCACTCGACGCGCACCGCGCGGCTCACGCCGCTTCGGAGCCCGCGAATGGCTGACCTCGCTCCGGTCGTGTCGCTGCCGGGGCGCCGCGTGCTCGTCACGGGCGGCGCGCGCGGGCTCGGCGCGGCGTTCGTGAAGGCGCTGGTCGCGGCCGGCGCGCAGGTCGCGTTCGGCGACGTACTCGTCGAAGAGGGCCGCGCGCTGGCCGCAGCGCTCACGCAAGCCGGCCACGCCGCGCACTTCTTCGCGCTCGACCTGGCCGATCCGGCCAGCATCGACGCCTTCGTCGCGCAGGGCGCGGCGGCGCTCGGCGGCATCGACGCACTGATCAACAACGCGGCGATCACGAACTCGGGCGGCAGGCTGTCGACGGAGCTCGACGTGCCGACATGGGACGCCGTGATGAACGTGAACGTGCGCGGCGTGTGGCTCGTCAGCAATGCAGCGCTGCCGCACCTCGCACGGTCGGGCCGCGGCGCGATCGTGAACCTCGCGTCGGACACTGCGTTGTGGGGCGCGCCGAAGCTGCTCGCGTACGTCGCGAGCAAGGGCGCGGTGATCGCGATGACGCATGCGCAGGCACGCGAGTTCGGCGCGCACGGCGTGACGGTCAACGCGATCGCGCCGGGGCTCACCGAAGTCGAGGCGACCGCCTACGTACCGGCCGAGCGCCACGCGTTCTACATGCAGGGCCGCGCGCTGACACGTGCGCAGGTGCCCGAAGACGTGACGGGCCCCGTGCTGTTCCTGCTGTCGGACGGCGCGCGCTTCGTGACGGGTCAATTGCTGCCGGTGAACGGCGGCTTCGTAATGAATTGATGTTTTCACACTGAATGAAGGAGAGGACGATGGCGGACGCCGATCTCGAACGCAAGTCGTGGGACCAGCCGGAAGGCGCAAGCTTCAACGACTGGATGGAAGGGCGCGTGGCGCGCTACGCGACACGCCGTTACGACTGGGACGCGCTGAAGTTCCAGGCCGACTACGACCCGAAGTACCGCCGTGCGCAGATGCGCTACGTCGGCACGGGCGGCACGGGCGTCGCGAAGGACATCAACACGGTGCCGGCCGGCGGCTTCACGTTCTCGACGATGGTCATCCCGGCCGGCAACATCGGCCCGAGCCACATCCACATGGACGTCGAGGAAATCTTCTTCGTGTTGCGCGGCAAGATGAAAGTCATCTGCGAGCGCGACGGCGAGACGTGGGAAGCGATCCTCGGCGAGCGCGACCTGATCTCGGTGCCGCCGGGCGTGTATCGCACGGAAATCAACATCGGCGAGGAAGATGCGCTGATGTGCGTGATGCTCGGTTCGCCGAAGCCGATCACGCCGACGTATCCGCCCGATTCGCCGCTCGCGAAGATCAAGCGTTGAAACGGAGCGGGTGAAGCAATGAGTGTCATCGACAAACGTGAACGCGACCGCACCGCGGCGTTCGCCGCGCTGCTCGGGCAGTTTCCCGAGCAGCGTTGCGCGGCCGGCGCGGCGGGCACGATCGGCTACCGTGAAGCCGGCGCAGGCGAGGCCGGCGCGCAGCATGCGGGCCGCACGCTGCCCGTCGTGCTGCTGCACGGGATCGGCTCGGGCGCCGCATCGTGGGTCCGCCAGCTCGACACGCTCGGCGCATCGCGGCGCGTGCTCGCATGGGATGCGCCCGGTTACGGCGTGTCGACGCCCGTGCACGGCGCGTCGCCGGCTGCCGCCGATTACGCGGCATCGCTGAACGCGTGGCTCGAGGCACTCGGCATCGAACGCTGCGTGCTGGTCGGTCATTCGCTCGGCGCGATCGTTGCGGGCGGTCTCGCCCGCGTGATGCCCGCGCGGATCGCCGGCCTGCTGCTGGTGTCGCCTGCTGGCGGTTATGGCAGCGCACCGGCCGAAACGCGCGAATCGCGCCGCGACGCGCGGCTCGCGATGCTCGCGGAACTCGGCCCGGCCGGGCTCGCCGAGCAGCGCAGCGGCAACATGCTGTCCGGTTTCGCGAACGAGGAGGCGAAGGCGTGGGTGCGCTGGAACATGGCGCGCATCGTGCCGGCCGGCTACGCGCAGGCCACGCATCTGCTCGCGAACGCGGACCTCGCGACCGATCTCGCCGGCTTCCGCGGCCGCACGGCCGTGGCCGTCGGTGCGAACGACGCGATCACGCCGCCCGCCGCGTGCGAGCGGATCGCCGCGGCCGCGCACGTCGCGCTGCAGGTGATTCCGCAAGCCGGTCATGCCGGCTACGTGGAAGCGCCGGCCGTTTATTCCGCACTGATCGACGGCTTCTGCCGCCAGTGCGACCAACAGCGGGGGCTGGGATGAAAAACCCCCACGCTCACATTCGTTCGCTGCCCCCCAAGGGGGCGGATGTCTCCCTTGGGGCGGCCCGGCGGGAGGCATCATGAGCGAACCGCTGCAACAAAACGAATCCGAAAACGCGAAGGCCGAAGCCAACTATGTGGTGCCGGGCCTCGAACGCGGGCTGCGGATTCTCGCCGAATTCTCGCCGCGCGAGCCCGTGCTCGGCGCGCCCGAACTGTCGAAACGGCTGGGCATTCCGCGCACGACGGTGTTCCGTCTGCTGCAGACGCTCGAATCGCTCGGCTTTCTCGAGCGCGCGGACAAGGATCGCAACTACAAGCTCGGCATCGCCGTGCTGCGGCTCGGCTTCGAATACCTGAGCTCGCTGGAGCTGACCGATCTCGGCTTGCCGGTGATCGAAAGCCTGCGCGATGCGACCGGCTTCACGACGCACATCGTGATCCGCGACGGCCGCGACGTGGTGTTCGTCGCGAAGGCGCAGAGCCAGTCGCCGGTGTTCAGCTCGATTCGCGTGAACGTCGGCACGCGCCTGCCCGCGCATGCGACGACCCACGGCCACGTGCTGATGGGCGACCTGTCGCTGAAGGAACTGCACGCACTGTATCCGGAAGGCGCGCTGAACCGGATGACGAGCGCGACGCCGGAAACGGTCGACGCGTTGTACGACATGATCCGCGAGGATGCGCTGCGCGGCTACGGCGTCAGCAATTCGTCGTTCGAGCGCGGGATCTCGGTGGTGACGGCGCCGGTGCGCAACGAGACGCAGAGGATCGTCGCGTGCATCACGGTGACGGTGCCGCGTCCGGAGATCGACGCGGCGTTGATCGCGGACGGGCTGATCGACAAGGTGCAGCGCGCGGCGGCGGAACTGTCGCGGCGGCTCAATTACCGCTCGGATGACGAGCACACGTTTCTGAAGGCTTTAGGACTCCGATGATTCAGATCGATCTGACCGGGCAGGTTGCGGTGGTGACGGGCGGTTCGTCCGGCATCGGCCTCGCGACGGCCGAACGGTTCCTGCAGGCGGGTGCGTCGGTTGCAATCTGCGGCCGCGACAGCGACCGCCTCGAGCGCGCCGAAGCGATGCTGCGTGACAGGTACGACGGTGCGCACTTGCTGGCTACGCGCTGCAACGTACTCGACGAAGCCGACGTGGCCGCGTTCGCGCAAGCGGTCACAGCACGCTTCGGCCGTGCCGACATGCTGGTCAACAACGCCGGCCAGGGCCGCGTGTCGACCTTCGCCGACACGACCGACGACGCGTGGCGCGAAGAACTCGAGCTGAAGTATTTCAGCATCATCCGCCCGACGCGTGCGTTCCTGCCGCTGCTGCGCGACGCGCAGGCGCCGACGATCACGTGCGTGAACTCGCTGCTCGCACTGCAGCCCGAGCCGCACATGGTCGCGACGTCGTCGGCGCGCGCGGGCGTGCTGAGCCTCGTGAAGTCGCTCGCGACCGAGCTGGCGCCGCAGCGCATCCGCGTGAACTCGATCCTGATCGGCATCGTCGAGTCGGGCCAGTGGCGTCGCCGCTACGAAACGCAGGCGCAGCCCGGCGAAAGCTGGGAAGACTGGACGGGCGCGCTCGCCCGCAAGAAGAACATTCCGCTGAACCGCTTCGGCAAGCCTGACGAGGCCGCCTGGGCGCTCTTTTATCTCGCAACGCATCTGTCGTCGTACACGACGGGCAGCCATATCGACGTTTCTGGAGGCTTTGCACGCCATGTCTAAAAAAACCACGGTTGGCGAGCTGATTGCCGCCTTTCTCGAGCAGTGCGGCGTGAAAACCGCATTCGGTGTCATCTCGATCCACAACATGCCGATCCTCGACGCGATCAACTCGCGCGGCAACATCCGGTATGTCGGCGCGCGCGGTGAAGCCGGTGCGTTGAACATGGCCGACGGCCTGGCCCGCGTGTCGGGCGGCCTCGGTGTCGCGTTCACGAGCACGGGCACGGCGGCGGGCAACGCGGCCGGCGCGATGGTCGAGGCACTGACGGCCGGCACCGCGCTGCTGCACGTGACGGGGCAGATCGAAACGCCTTACCTCGACCAGGATCTGGCGTACATCCATGAAGCCCCCGACCAGCTGTCGATGCTCGACTCGATCTCGAAGGCCGCATTCCGCGTGCGCACCGTCGAAACCGTGCTGCCGACGATCCGCGAAGCCGTGCGCATCGCGCAGACGGCGCCGACGGGCCCGGTGTCGGTCGAGATTCCGATCGACATCCAGGCCGCCGAAATCGAATGGCCGGAAGATCTCGCGCCGGCCCATGTCACGGTGCGCGAGCACGACACCGCGCGCGTCGCGAAACTCGCCGACGCGCTGGCGGCGAAACGTCGTCCGCTGCTGTGGCTCGGCGGCGGTGCGCGCCACGCTCGCGAGGAAGTCGAACGCCTCGTGAAGCTCGGCTTCGGCGTCGTGACGAGCGTGCAGGGCCGTGGCGTGCTGCCCGAAGATCATCCGGCGACCCTCGGCGCGTTCAACGTGCACGCGTCCGTCGAAGCGTTCTACAAGACCTGCGATGCGCTCGTCGTCGTCGGCTCGCGCCTGCGCGGCAACGAGACGCTGAAGTACAAGCTCGCGCTGCCGCAGCCGCTGTTCCGCGTCGATGCCGAGGCGCTCGCTGACAACCGCGGCTATCGCAACGAGCTGTTCGTGCACGGCGATTCGAAGCGCGTGCTGGCCGAGCTGGCCGACCGCCTCGAAGGCCGCCTGTCGGTCGATCCGCAATTCGCGGCCGATCTCGCGGCCGCGCGCGAGCAGGCCGTCGCCAGCGTGGCGGAGGGCCTCGGGCCCTACAAGAAGCTGGTCGACACGCTGCAGGGCGCCGTCGGCCGCGACTACAACTGGGTGCGCGACGTGACGATCTCGAACAGCACGTGGGGCAACCGCCTGCTGAAGATCTTCGAGCCGCGCTCGGGCGTGCATGCGCTCGGCGGCGGCATCGGCCAGGGCATCCAGATGGGCATCGGCGCGGCGCTCGCAGGCGCGGCGGCGAAGACGGTCTGCCTGGTCGGCGACGGCGGCCTGATGGTCAACGTCGGCGAACTCGTCACGGCCGTGCAGGAAAACGCGAACGTGATGATCGTGCTGATGAACGACCAGTGCTACGGCGTGATCCGCAACATCCAGGACGCGCACTACGGCGGCCGCCGCTGCTTCGTGCAGCTGCACCAGCCCGATTTCGCGCAGTTCTGCGCGAGCTTCGGCCTCACGCACTACCGGATCACGTCGCTCGACGACGCCGAAGCGATCGTGCGCGAAGGGATGGCGAAGGAAGGGCCGGTGATGGTCGAGGTCGACATGCTGTCGGTCGGCTCGTTCGCGTCGAACTTCGCCGGCCCGCCGGTGAAGAAGGAAGCGCCGACGGAGCGCCAGTATGCGTAACGCCCACGCACCCGTCGACGTCGCGATGATCGGCTTCGGTGCGATCGGCGCGGCCGTGTACCGCGCAGTCGAGCACGATGCGTCGCTGCGTGTCGCGCACGTGATCGTGCCGGAACACCAGCGCGCGGCGGTGCAGGGCGTGCTCGGCGGCGCGGTGGAGGTCGTGTCGTCGGTCGACGCACTGGCCCGCCGCCCCGAGTTCGCGCTCGAATGCGCGGGCCACAGCGCGCTCGTCGATCACGTCGTGCCGCTGCTGAAGGCCGGCACCGACTGCGCAGTCGCATCGATCGGCGCACTGTCCGATCTCGCGCTGCTCGACGTGCTGTCGCAGGCGGCCGACGAAGGCGGCGCGACGGTCACGCTGCTGTCCGGCGCGATCGGCGGCATCGATGCGCTGGCGTCCGCGAAGCAGGGCGGCCTCGACGAAGTGCTGTACGTCGGCCGCAAGCCGCCGCTCGGCTGGCTCGGTACGCCCGCCGAGGCATTGTGCGACCTGCGCGCGATGACCGAGGAAATGGTGATCTTCGAGGGCACCGCGCGCGATGCCGCGCGGCTGTATCCGAAGAACGCGAACGTCGCGGCCACCGTCGCGCTCGCGGGCCTCGGCCTCGACGCGACCCACGTGCGCCTGATCGCCGATCCGGCGGTCGAGCGCAACGTGCACCGCATCACCGCGCGCGGCGCATTCGGCGAGATGTCGCTGGAAATGAGCGGCAAGCCGCTGCCCGACAACCCGAAGACGTCCGCGCTGACGGCGTACTGCGCGATCCGCGCGCTGCGCAACCGCGCGGCCCGCTGCGTGATCTGACCGGGCCTTGGACCGTCCGCCCGCGCCACGGCGAGGGCGGATGTGCAGAGACAGATTTGTGGGACTTGTGACATGACTCCTTTCGATACGAGCCTCGTACCCGACGGCACCATCCTGATCGGCGGCGAGTGGCGGCGCGGCCGTGGCGCGCCCTACGCGAGCATTTATCCGGCCGACCAGTCGCTGAACATGGAAGTGTCGACCGCGAATGCGGAAGACGCGGCCGAAGCCGTCGAGGCCGCCGACGCCGCGTGGCGCCGCGCCGACTGGGCCGGGCTGAAGCCGCACCAGCGCGCGCAGGTGCTGTACCGCATCGCCGACCTGATCATGCAGCGCCACGAGGCGCTCGCGAACCTGCAGCGTCGCGACAACGGCAAGCCGATCGGCGAGACCCGCGTGCTGGTGGCCAGCGCCGCGAACACGTTCCGCTATTTCGCGGCGTGCCTCGAAACGCTCGACGAAGAACTGACGCCGTCGCGTGGCGATTACCTGACGATGAGCGTGTACGAGCCGATCGGCGTGATCGCGGCGATCACGCCGTGGAATTCGCCGATCGCGTCCGATGCGCAGAAGCTTGCGCCGGCGCTCGCGGGCGGCAATGCGGTGGTGCTCAAGCCGGCCGAAGTCACGCCGCTCGTGTCGCTCGCGCTGGCACGCATCTGCGAGGAAGCCGGCGTGCCGAAGGGCGTGCTGAGCGTGCTGCCGGGCAAGGGCTCGGTGATCGGCGACGTGCTCGTGCGTCATCCGCTGGTGAAGAAGGTGTCGTTTACCGGCGGCACCGAAGTGGGCCGCGGCATCGCGCGCATCGCGGCCGAGAAGCTGATGCCCGTGTCGCTCGAACTCGGCGGCAAGTCGCCGACGATCGTGTGCGACGACGCCGATCTCGATCACGCGGTCAACGGTGTGCTGTACGGCATCTTCAGCTCGTCCGGCGAGGCGTGCATCGCGGGTTCGCGACTGTTCGTGCAGCGCGCGGTGTACGACGAATTCATGAAACGCCTGGTGGCCGGCGCCCGCAAGCTGCGCGTGGGCGACCCGACGCGGCCCGACACGCAGATGGGGCCGTTGATCACCGCGAAGCATCGCGAATCGGTCGAGCGCTACGTCGCACTGGGCCTCGAGGAAGGCGGCCGCCTGCTGTGCGGCGGCGAGCGGCCGTCGGGTGACGGGCGCGAGCACGGCTTCTTCTATCAGCCGACGATTCTCGAAGGCCTGCCGAACAGCGCGCGCATTTGCCAGGAAGAAATCTTCGGGCCCGTGCTCGTCGCGATGCCGTTCGACGACGAAGCGTCGCTGATCGCGCAGGCAAACGACAGCGTGTTCGGCCTCGCGGCCGGCATCTGGACGCGCGATTACAAGCGCGCCTGGCGCATCGCGCGCGCGCTCGAAACGGGCACGGTGTGGATCAACACGTACAAGCTGTTTTCGATTTCCACGCCGTTCTCGGGCTGGAAGGAGAGCGGGATGGGGCGCGAGAAGGGCCGTCTCGGCATTCGCGAGTACATGCAGCAGAAGAGCCTCTACTGGGGCTTGAACGACGCGCCGCTGCCGTGGGCGAACTGAGCGAAGGGGAATGACGCAATGAGCATTTTGGGAATCGAGCAGATCACGTACGGCGTCGACGACCTCGCGACCTGCCGGCGCTTTTTCGCCGACTGGGGGATGAAGGAAGTTGCGCACGACGACACGTGCGCGCGTTTCGAGACGCTGAACGGCTGCACCGTGCTGGCCGTCAAGGCCGACGATCCGGCGCTGCCGCCGGCATTCGAAGCCGGCCCGACGCTGCGGGAAGTCACGTGGGGCGTGCCGACGCAGGCCGAACTCGATGCGCTGCGCACGAAGCTCGCCGGTCAGCCCGGCTATTACGCACAGGACGATGCGGTCGGCTGCATCGACCCGAACGGGATGGCGATCCGCGTCGAAGTCACGCGCAAGCGCGAACTCGACATCACGGGCTCGCCGTCGAACGTGTGGGGCCAGACGCTGCGCGTCGACCAGCCGAGCCCGATCTATGCACGTGCGGAGCCGGTCGAGGTCGGGCATGTCGTGTTCTTCACGAACTGCCTCGACGCGCAGGAAAAGTTCTATCACGAGTTGCTGGGCTTCGAGACGTCCGATCGCTACCCGGGCCGCGGTGCATTCATGCGCTGCGCGCCGCACGGCGGCCATCACGACCTGTTCCTGCTTGCATTGCCGAACGGCAAACGCGGCCTGAACCACGTCGCGTTCACCGTGCGCGACATCCACGAAGTGTTCGGTGGCGGCATGCACATCGACCGCTGCGGCTGGGAAACGCAACTCGGCCCGGGCCGCCATCCGGTGTCGTCCGCGTACTTCTGGTACTTCCAGAATCCGGCCGGCGGCCTGATCGAGTACTACGCGGACGAAGACATGCTGACGCCCGAGTGGCAGCCGCGCGAATTCGAGCCGGGCCCGACCGTGTTCGCCGAATGGGCCGTCGACGGCGGCCTCGACGGCAACACGCGCCGGCAGAAGGACGCGAAGGCGCCGGAAGGCAAGTTCATGACGGAGCGCAAATCATGACCGAAGCGAATACGCCCGCGCAGCCTGCGCCGGGTACGGTCGTCGTGATCGGCGGCGGCCAGGCGGCCGGCTGGGTACTGAAGACGCTGCGCGCGGAAGGTTACGCGGGCCGTCTCGTGATGATCGCCGACGAGGCGCATCTGCCGTACGAGCGTCCGCCGCTGTCGAAGGCCGTACTGGCCGGCGACGCCGACATCGAAACCGTGCGCGTCGTGCGTCCCGACGAATTCGACGCGCTGAACGTCGAAGCATGGCAGCCGGAGCGTGCGGCCTCGATCGACCGCGCACGCCGCGTGGTGGCGACCGCGAGCGGCCGCGAGATCGAATACGACCGGCTCGTGATCGCGACCGGCGGCACGTCGCGCCGCTTGCCCGATGCGATCGTCAATACACCGAACCTGCATTACCTGCGCACGCTCGACGAAGCGGCCGCGCTCGGCGAGCAGCTGCGCGCGAGCCGGCGCGTGCTCGTGATCGGCGGCGGCTGGATCGGCCTCGAAGTCGCGGCGACCGCGCGCAAGCTCGGCGTCGACGCCGTCGTGGTCGAAGGCGCGCCGCGGCTGTGCGGCCGCTCGGTGCCGCAGATCGTGTCGGATTTCCTGCTCGACCTGCATCGTTCGAACGGTGTCGACGTGCGGACCGGCGCCGCGCTCGCGTCGCTCGATGCGCAGCCTGACGACGCATCGAAGGTGCGTGCGACGCTGGCCGACGGCACGACGATCGACGCCGATTTCGCGGTGGCCGGCATCGGCCTCGCACTGAACGCGTCGCTCGCGAGCGACGCGGGGCTGGCGGTCGACGACGGGATCGTCGTCGACGAATACGGCGCGACCAGCGACCCGGCGATCTTCGCGTGTGGCGACGTCGCGAACCACCACAACGGCTGGCTGAAGCGGCGCGTGCGGCTCGAATCGTGGGCCAACGCGCAGAACCAGGCGATCGCGGCGGCGAAGGCCGTGCTCGGCGTGCGCGCACCGTACGCGGAGATTCCGTGGTTCTGGTCCGATCAGTACGACGTGAACCTGCAGATCCTCGGTGATCTGCCGGCCGATGCGCAGCTCGTCGTGCGCGGCGATCTCGCCGCGCGCCGTGCGACGCTGTTTTTTGTGGGCGACGGGCATGTGAGAGGTGTCATCGCCGTGAACAACGCACGCGAGCTGAAGCTCGCGCGCAAGTGGATGAACCAGGGCCGGGCAGTGGATACGGAAGCCCTGGCAGACACGACCAAAGCGCTTGCCTGACGGCCAATACGGCAAAAAGATCCAGGAGACACCCCGCATGAGCACTTTCGACAACGTCGTGGCCGGTCGCGCCACGATGGAAGCTGCCGCCTCCACGCCCGGCGCGATCATCGCGCGGCTCGAGCGGCTTCCGGCCAACTCGATGCAGATCCGTGCGCGCGTGCTGATCGGCACCGCGACGTTCTTCGACGGCTTCGACGTGATCACGATCGCGGCGACGCTGCCGTTGCTGATCCACAAATGGGGGCTGTCGCCGACGCAGATCGGCATGCTGATCGCGTCCGGCGCGATCGGCCAGCTGATCGGCGCCTTCCTGTTTCCCGCGCTCGCGGAGAAGCACGGCCGCGTGAAGGCGATCGCGTGGAGCTCGGCCGTGATCGGCATCACGAGCATCGCGTGCGGCTTCGCGCCGACCTTCGAAGTGTTCGTGCTGCTGCGGATCCTGCAGGGGCTCGGGCTCGGCGGCGAGCTGCCGGTCGCCGCGACGTACATCAACGAGATCACGCGTGCACATGGCCGCGGCCGTTTCGTGCTGCTGTACGAGATCGTGTTCCCGATCGGCCTGCTCGTGTCGATGGCGCTTGGCGCGTGGCTCGTGCCGCGCTTCGGCTGGGAGATCATGTACTTCGTCGGCGGGCTGCCGCTGATCCTGTCGCTCGTGCTCACGCGCCTCGTGCCGGAATCGCCGCGCTGGCTCGCGTCGCGCGGGCGGCTCCCGGAAGCCGGGCGTGCGGTCGGCGTGTTCGAAGCGTCGGTGCGCGGCGAGCTGCCGCCCGTCACGCAGGCGGCCGCGTTCGACGAGATGGTGCGCCAGCATCCGAAGCGCAAGATGAGCGACCTGTTCAGCGCCGCGTATCGCAAGCGCACGCTCGCGGTGGCGACGCTGTGGGCGACCTGCGGGTTCATCCAGTACGGGCTGTCGACGTGGCTGCCGACGATCTACAAGAACTTCTATCACGCGCCGCTGCAGCTCGCGCTGAACCTCGCGGTGATCGGCTCGGTGATGGGCGTGCTCGGGTCGCTGGCCTCTGCATTGCTGGTCGACAAGCTCGGCCGCAAGCCGGTGATCGTGTGGTCGTTCGTGCTGTGCGCGCTGTCGCTGGCGTTCGCGGGCATCTATCACGCGTCGTCGGTGTACGTCGTCGCGATCTTCTGCTCGCTGTCGCTCGGGTTGATGGCGTCAGGGTTCATCACCGCGTACGTCTACACGCCGGAGCAGTATCCGACGAGCATCCGCGCGTCGGGCTGCGGGCTCGGCAGCGCGTGGCTGAAGATCGCGTCGTTCGTCGCGCCGATGGTCGTGCCGCACGCGATCATCGGCGGAAACCTCGCGCCGGCGTTCTACCTGATCGGCATCGTGCCGCTGATCGCGGCGGTGACCGTGCACTTCGTCGGGATCGAGACGAAGGGGAAGGTGCTGGAGGCGCTGGAGGCGTAAGCACATTCCGCAATGCCGGATGAAGCGAAGGGAAAGGCCCGGGCGATGTTCCCCGGGCATTTTCGTTTTGGGGCGATCCGGTCGCCGCGAACGGGCGCGATTGTTGACGGTCGGCTTGCGTGTTCTAATTCACGATCCCGATTTCGTCAGACCATTGCCATGCCCCTGTTCGAACCCGTCACGCTGGATACCTCCCGCCTCGTCCTGCGGCCGCTTCGCGAAACCGATGCGCAGGCGTTCTTCGAAATCTGGTCGGACGCGCAGGCAATGCGCTATTTCTCGTTCTCGCCGATGACGCAGATCGAACAGGCCGCGGCGCGCGTCGCGCGCAACCTGACGACGTCCGCGAGCGGGCAGGACCTGATCTGCGTGCTCGAACTGCGGGAAACCGGCGAAGCGCTCGGCGAATGCGTGCTGTTCCATGCGAACGAACAATGCCGGCGTGCCGAGATCGGCTTCAGCCTGCGGCGCAAGTTCTGGCGCGGCGGATACATGCGCGAAGCGGCGACGGCCGTGATCGGCCACGCGTTCGGCACACTGAAGCTGAACCGGATCGAGGCCGACATCGATCCGCGCAACGTCGCGTCGGCGCAGCTGCTCGAACGGCTGGGCTTCGTCAGGGAAGGGCTGCTGCGCGAACGCTGGATCGTCGGCGGCGAAGTGTCGGACAGCGCGCTGTACGGGCTGCTGGCGAGCGATCGCCGCTGACGTTGCGCCTCAGCCGGATGACTTCGCGGCGGGAACGATCGCGAATGCATCCACTTCGACCAGCACATCCGTGCGGAACAACGACGCCACGCCTACGAGCGCGCTCGCGGGCGGGCATGCGGTATTGACCCAGCGGTCGCGCACCTCGCGAATCTGCGGCAACAGGCTCGAGTCGAAATCGCGGACATAGATCGTCAGCCGCGCGACGGACTCGAAGCCGACGCCCGCGGCACGAAGCGTAGCGGCGATGTTCCGGAACACCTGATCGAGCTGCGTCGCATGATCGGCGCCGACGACGGCGCCTTCGGCATCGAACGGGACATGTCCGGACAGATACAGCGGCTGACCGCCTTCGACGAGTATCGCCTGCGAAATGCCGGGAATCGTGGCGCCGGGGGGATTGATTGCACGCAGCATCGGAGCATCCTCTCAGGTTGATGCAGTTGTTCGGGGCGGCCGGATCGGGCTCGCCAGGTTCGACTCAACGGACGGCCGGCGGCCGTGCATGTCGCTCACAGCTTCGCGAGCCAGCCCTCGACCCGCTCCTTCCCGCGCAGCGTCGCGACCCATCGATCGGGCAATGCCGGTTCGCCATACAGCGCACCGGCGAGGCTGCCGGCGATGGCCGCGGTCGTATCGGTGTCGTTGCCGAGCGCGATCGCGTGCTTCACGCAGTCCTCGTAGCTGCCTGTCGACAGCAGGCAATGGATCGACGACCAGAAGCTGTCGACCACGTAGCCCGATCCTTGCGGTGCGTCGAAGCGGCCGTCGAGCACGATCTTCAGCTCGATTTCGTCGGCCGTGCCTTCGTAGCGCATCAGCAGTTCGTTTTCGGCTGCGCGCACCGCATCGGGCGCGGGTTGACCTTCGACGATTCCCATTGCAGTGAGGCTGTAGAGCGCACAGCCAAGCTGCGAGCGCACGTGGCCGTGCGTGACGACACTCTGCCTGCACGCGAGCCGGATCGCTTCATCGCGCGATGCGGCGACCATCACGACGGGAAAGCAGCGCATCAGCGAACCGTTGCCGTTGTCGCGCTCGTCGGCCGGCCCGGCGGCTGAAGGCGCCGCGCCGGCCGCCAGCGCATGGAACGCGCGCTGCGTCTGCAGGCCGACATCGAACACGCGGCCGTCCGGCGTGAATGCGCCGCGATGGAACCAGTCCTGCAGGTTGCCGGCGAACGTGTCGAGATTCAGGTCGCGGTCGTGCCCTAACGCGTCGAGCAGCGCGAGCGCCTGTGCGCCGTCGTCGCTCCAGGTGCCGGGTGGCACGCCGTCGTGCGCGCGTGCGAAGCCGGGCGGCGGCGTCATGTCGATCGCAGCGGGCGGCGGGATCGACGCGGCGTCGTGGAATTCGTACGGCACGCCCAGCGCGTCGCCGATCAGCAGGCCAAACAGGCCGCCGCGCAGGCGGGCGCTTCGGTTCGGAGTCGAGGTCATCGGAGGCGGTCGGGTAGGCGGCTTGCGTCGCGGAATACCGTGCAGACTAGACCAATCGCCCGCGCATGCCTAGCCGATACGCTGCGGCCGGTGCGAACGAATGCCGCATGGCCCGTGTGTGCTGCTGAACTAGAGTCGAACGGTAGCGGATCAAACGACACCGGGAAGACGACACATCATGGCCAAGAAATTTCCGCTGCATCCCGTGCATCCGGAGCGGATCTGCTGGGGATGCGACAACTACTGCCCGACACACGCGATGCGGTGCGGCAACGGCTCCAGCCGCACGCAGCACCCAAGCGAGCTGCTCGGCGACGACTGGTACCGATATGGCGACTGGGGCATCGAATGCGCGGATGCCGGCAACGACAGCAAACACGAACACACGACCGAAACCGGCGAGCGGTCGTAGCGACAAGTTGCCTTACCCGCACACGTTCCGTTTCTTGATCTGCATCACGGCCACGAAAAGCGCGCCGAAACATCATGAACAAAGATGCACACGAAAAGCATCTTGAAGCGGGCGGGATGCCCGGCGGCCAGGAACCTGCGTTCCGCCGCCGTCGCGCCGACCCGCGTCCCCATGATCGAGAAAGGAGAGCAGCGTGTATTGCTATCAATGCGAACAGACCGACCGGACCGGCGCGCGGCCCGGCTGCGCATCGGCGAAAGGCAACTGCGGCAAGGATGCGACAACCGCCGACCTGCAGGACCTGCTGGTCCACGCAGTGAAGGGCATCGCGCAATACGGCGCGATCGCGCGTGCGGCGGGCGCGCCCGATCGCGACGCGGACCGGTTCGTGCTGTACGCGATGTTCACGACGCTGACCAACGTGAATTTCCACGCGGCGCGCTTCGTCACGCTGCTGCGTGAAGCGGCGCAGACGCGCGACCGCGTGAAGACCGCATGCGAAGCGCATGCGCGGGCGGCGGGAGCGATCGTGCCTGCCCCGCAGGGGCCGGCGACGTGGCAGCCGGCGGCCGATCTGACCGGCTTGCTGGAGCAGGCCGCCTCCGTCGGCGTGGACAACGGGCTCGACATCGTCGGCGCGGACATCGTCGGCCTGCGTGCGCTGGTGCTGTACGGGCTGAAGGGTGTGTGTGCGTATGCGCATCATGCGCGTGTGCTCGGCTACGAGCGCGACGACATCTACGAAGGCGTCGAGGCGGCGCTCGCGTTTCTCGCGAGCGACCCCGACGACGTGAATGCGCTGCTCGCGCAGGCGCTCGAACTCGGCCGGCTGAACCTGACGGTGATGGAACTGCTCGACAGCGCGAACACCGGCCGCTTCGGCGCGCAGCAACCGACGGCCGTGCGCGTGTCGCCGGTCGCGGGCAAGGCGATCCTCGTGTCGGGCCATGATCTCGGCGACTTGCATGCGCTGCTCGAACAGACGGCCGGCACGGGCATCCACGTGTACACGCACGGCGAAATGCTGCCGGCGCACGCGTACCCGATGCTCAAGGCCTTTCCGCATCTCGTCGGCAACTACGGCGGCGCGTGGCAGGACCAGCAGAGCGATTTCGCGCATTTCCCCGGTCCGATCCTGATGACGTCCAACTGCATCATCGAGCCGATGCCGCAATACCGGCAGCGCATCTTCACGACGGGGCCGGTCGGCTGGCCGGGCGTGCGCCATCTCGAACATCACGATTTCTCGATGCTGATCCGCGCGGCGCAGGCGCTGCCCGGTTTCCCGGCCACGGCGCCGGAGGAATCGATCACGGTCGGGTTCGGCCGGCATGCGGTGCTCGGCGTCGCGGACCAGGTCGTCGAGGCGGTCAAGGCCGGACAGATCCGCCATTTCTTCCTGATCGGCGGCTGCGACGGCGCGGCGCCGGGCCGCAACTACTACACCGAGTTCGCGGAGCAGGCGCCCGGCGATACGGTCGTGATGACGCTCGGCTGCAACAAGTACCGGTTCAACCGGCATGCGTTCGGTGACATCGGCGGCATTCCGCGCCTGCTCGACGTCGGGCAGTGCAACGACAGCTATTCGGCGATCCGGATCGCCACGGCGCTCGCCGACGCGTTCGAATGCGGCGTGAACGACCTGCCGTTGTCCCTCGTGATCTCATGGTTCGAGCAGAAAGCGGCGGCCGTGCTGTTGACGCTGCTCGCGCTCGGCCTGCGCAATATCCGCCTCGGGCCGACGCTGCCGGCATTCATCACGCCGGGCGTGCTCGCGGTGCTGGTCGAACAGTTCGGCATCCAGCCGATCGGCGACGCCGGGTCCGACCTGGCCGCGTCGCTGGCGCGCAACGCCGCTTGAGCGGGATCGTTCGATGACCTACCGGATCGAGATCACGACACGCGACGGCGAGCGGTTCGGCTTCGGGTGCGATGCCGGACAGGATCTGCTGTCGGCGGCGGCCGACGCCGACATCACGCTGCCGTCGCAATGCCGGCGCGGCAGTTGCGGCGCGTGCCAGGCGACCGTCGTCGACGGCGCGTACGAGATGCAGCCCGACACCGCGGGCGTGCTGCCGGCCGGGCAGCGCGGCGCGGTCCTGCTGTGCCGGACCACGCCGCGTGGCGATCTGCGCATCGCCGCACCGTACGACCGGACCAAGGTGCTGCTGCATCCGGTGCCCGTGCGTGCCGCGCGGATCGCGGCGCTCGAGACGATCGCGGCCGACACGATGCGCGTCGAGTTGCAGGTCGAACCCGACGACGCATCCGGTACGGCCGTGGAGTTCGAGCCCGGCCAGTTCGCGGAGCTGGAGGTGCCGGGCAGCGGCCTGCGTCGCCCGTATTCGCTGGCGAACACGAGCAACTGGGACGGGCGCCTCGAATTCCTGGTCCGGCTGCGGCCGGGCGGGTGGTTTTCGACCTACCTGCGCGAGCGTGCACGGCCGGGCGATCCGCTGACCGTGCGCGTGCCGATGGGCGGCTTCGGGCTGTTCGCGGACAGCCTGCGGCCGCGCTGGTTCGTCGCGGGCGGCACGGGGCTCGCGCCGATCCTGTCGATGCTGCGGCGCATGGCCGACTATCAGGAGATGGCGGACGCGCGGTTGTTCTTCGGCGTCAATCAGGAAAGCGAACTGTTCATGCTCGACGAACTGGCGCGATTGCAGTCCGAGCTGCCGCAGTTGCGCGTCGATCTGTGTGTATGGCGGCCGGATGCGGAGTGGGCCGGGTATCGCGGTACGCCGGTCGATGCGTTGCGCGCGGCGCTTGCGCGGGCGGGGGCGCCGCCGGATATCTACGTATGCGGGCCGCCGCCGCTCGTGCAGGGCGCGCGCGAGGCGGCGACGGCAGCGGGGGTGCCGGATGCGCAGTTCGCGAGCGAGCGGTTTAGCGTGTGAGGTCGATGCGCGGCCGTTTCAGAGGTGGATGACTTGCCGGATTCACGGGGCGAACGTACGCTTTGCCGATACCACGGTCCACCACGGGTTCTCGACCATGCAAGCCCATCCCCTGCGTCTTTCCCCCGGCGACGACCTGCGCGGCGCCATCGAGGCGGCATTGCGCCGGCACGGCGCGCACGCCGCCTTCGTGATCCAGGGCATCGGCAGCCTGAGCGTCGCGCAGTTGCGCTTCGCCGGCGTCGACCAGCCGGCCGAGCTGCGCGGCGACCTCGAAATCCTGACGCTGGCCGGCTCGGTGTCGCCGGACGGCGCACACCTGCACATGGCCGTCTCGGATGCGGACGGCCGCGTAACGGGCGGCCATGTGGCGAGCGGCTGCGTGGTACGCACGACGGCCGAGATCCTGCTCGCGCTGCTGCCTGCGCATCGTTTCTCGCGCGAACCCGACGCGGGCACCGGCTTCAACGAACTGGTGATCCGGCGCGAACCAGGCGGCGACGCCGCATAAAAAAATGGCGCCGCGGCCATTCGGCCTGCGGCGCCATTGCGCGGTGCTGCGACGTCGACCACCCGCCGCAGCCCGACTTCGTGATTACATCTGCACGGTGTCGGCCACTTCCTTGAAGTCTTCGATCTGGTCGAAGTTCATGTACTTGTAGATCTGGTCGCCGTTCGCGCTGAGCACGCCCATGTCGGCCATGTACTCTTCCTTGGTCGGGATCTTGCCCAGACGCGAGCAGATGGCCGCCAGCTCCGCCGAGCCGAGGTACACGTTCGTGTTCTTGCCGAGGCGGTTCGGGAAGTTGCGGGTCGACGTCGACATGACCGTCGCGCCTTCGCGCACCTGAGCCTGGTTACCCATGCACAGCGAGCAGCCCGGCATTTCGGTACGCGCACCGGCCGTGCCGAACACGCCGTAGTGGCCTTCTTCCGTCAGCTGCTTCTGGTCCATCTTGGTCGGCGGCGCGACCCACAGCTTGACCGGGATGTCGCGCTTGCCTTCCAGCAGCTTCGACGCGGCGCGGAAGTGACCGATGTTGGTCATGCACGAACCGATGAACACTTCGTCGATCTTCGCGCCTGCGACGTCGGACAGCGTCTTCACGTCGTCCGGGTCGTTCGGGCAGGCGACGATCGGCTCGTGGATGTCGGCGAGGTCGATCTCGATGACGGCCGCGTACTCGGCGTCGGCATCCGGCGACAGCAGTTGCGGGTCGGCCAGCCACTGTTCCATCGCCGCGATACGGCGCTGCAGGCTGCGCGGATCCTGGTAGCCCTGCGCGATCATCCACTTCAGCAGCGTGATGTTGCTGTTCAGGTACTCGATGATCGGTTCCTTGTTCAGGTGCACCGAGCAACCGGCAGCCGAACGTTCGGCGGATGCATCCGACAGCTCGAACGCTTGCTCGACCTTCAGGTCGGGCAGGCCTTCGATTTCGAGAATGCGGCCCGAGAAGATGTTCTTCTTGCCTTGCTTGGCGACCGTCAGCATGCCTTGCTTGATCGCGTACAGCGGAATCGCGTTGACGAGGTCACGCAGCGTGACGCCCGGCTGCATCTTGCCCTTGAAGCGAACCAGCACCGATTCCGGCATGTCCAGCGGCATCGTGCCGGTGGCGGCCGCGAACGCGACCAGGCCCGAACCTGCCGGGAAGCTGATGCCGATCGGGAAGCGCGTGTGCGAATCGCCGCCGGTGCCGACGGTGTCGGGCAGCAGCATGCGGTTCAGCCAGGAGTGGATCACGCCGTCGCCCGGGCGCAGCGCGATGCCGCCGCGCGTGCTGATGAAGTTCGGCAGCGTCTGGTGCGTCTTCACGTCGACCGGCTTCGGATACGCGGCGGTGTGGCAGAACGACTGCATCACGAGGTCGGCCGAGAAGCCGAGGCACGCGAGGTCCTTCAGTTCGTCGCGGGTCATCGGGCCCGTGGTGTCCTGCGAGCCGACCGAGGTCATCTTCGGTTCGCAGTACGTGCCCGGGCGCACGCCCTGGCCTTCCGGCAGACCGCATGCGCGGCCGACCATCTTCTGCGCGAGCGAGAAGCCCTTGCCGCTGTCGGCCGGCTGGTGCGGCAGGCGGAACAGCGTCGACGGCGCGAGGCCGAGCGCTTCACGCGCCTTCGCGGTCAGGCCGCGGCCGATGATCAGCGGAATGCGGCCGCCGGCGCGCACTTCGTCGAACAGCACGTCGGACTTGACCTGGAATTCGGCGATCACGTTGCCGTCCTTCAGCGCCTTGCCATCGTACGGGCGCAGTTCGACCACGTCGCCCATTTCCATCTGCGACACGTCGAGTTCGATCGGCAGCGCGCCGGCATCTTCCATCGTGTTGTAGAAGATCGGGGCGATCTTGCTGCCGAGGCACACGCCGCCGAAACGCTTGTTCGGGACGAACGGGATGTCTTCGCCGGTGAACCACAGCACCGAGTTGGTGGCCGACTTGCGCGAGGAGCCGGTGCCGACCACGTCGCCCACGTAGGCGACCAGGTGGCCCTTTTCCTTCAGCGATTCGATGAACTTGACCGGGCCGCGCTTGCCGTCTTCTTCCGGCGTGATGCCCGGGCGCGCGTTCTTCAGCATCGCCAGCGCGTGCATCGGGATGTCCGGGCGGGTGGTGGCGTCCGGGGCCGGCGACAGGTCGTCGGTGTTGGTTTCGCCCGTCACCTTGAACACGGTGATGGTCAGGCTTTGCGGCACTTCCGGACGGCTCGTGAACCATTCGGCATCGGCCCAGCTCTGCAGCACGGCCTTCGCGTGCGCGTTGCCCTTGTCGGCGAGTTCCTTCACGTCATGGAACTGGTCGAACATCAGCAGCGTTTTCTTCAGTGCGTCGGCTGCGACTGCCGCGACTGCGTCGTCGGACAGCAGCTCGATCAGCGGCTGGATGTTGTAGCCGCCCAGCATCGTGCCGAGCAGTTCGGTGGCGCGCGCGCGCGAAATCAGCGGGCAGGCGGTCTCGCCCTTGGCCACGGCGGCCAGGAAGCCGGCCTTCACGCGGGCGGCTTCGTCGACGCCGGCAGGCACGCGATGGGTGATCAGGTCGACGAGCGTCTGCTCTTCGCCGGCCGGCGGGTTCGTCAGCAATTCGACCAGTTCGGCGGTCTGCTGAGCCGTCAGCGGCAGGGGAGGAATACCGAGCGCGGCGCGGGCGGCCACGTGAGCACGAAAGTTTTCAAGCATGGGGAGACCTGCTGATATTGCGTTTGAGGGGAAGGCCTTGCCGGCACTCCGGGGCTATTCCAGGCACTGCTTTGAGCGGGATTCTAATCTCAATGGTCTGGAACGTCAAATGTCTTATGTCTTATATAAGAGTTGATGCGCGTGGGGCCGGGAATCGTGGCGGCATCGCGCAGCCGGCCTTGTCTGGCGTGGCCCGGTGGGTGGCTTGCGGGGGCCGGATCCGGTGACAGGCACCGCACATTTCTGCACAAGCCCGCAGGAAACGGTACATACGAGGCGCGCTCGCACGTCTAGGCTTCCTGTCACCCGGCTTGCGATCAGGTTTCAAAAGCACGGGGCGGAAACGGGTGCGTGCCCGTCGATTCGTCCCGGGCGGTCGCGATCCCTCTTACTCCGACGGTCAAGAACATGCGTTCCAGAGATTCGATAGTCCTGATGCTGTTGCTCGTCGCGTCGTCGGTCGTGCATGCGGCGGCGACCGGCGACGCATCGCGTGGCGCGGCCAGCCGGCCCGTTGCACTGGTCTATCGCGGCCCTGCGGCGTGCGACGGCTGCCCCGAGGCCATTGCCGCGCGCTTGCAGGAATCGGACTACCGGTTCCGGGTGATCTACGTCGGGCCGGCGGAACGGCTCAAGATCACGCCTGCGGCGCTGGCCGGTGCCGCGTTGTACGTGCAACCCGGCGGCGGGCAGGATATCCCCGGCGCGGCCACCAGCATCGGGCGCAATTCAATCAAGGCCGTGCGGCAGTACGTGGCGAACGGCGGGCGATACCTGGGGCTCTGCATGGGCGCGTACCTGGCGGGCGAACGGGGTTTCCGGCTGGTCGCCGGCGACATCGACTCCGAGGTCGACCGGCCGGGCTCGACGCTTCACGGTATCGCCGATACGGTGACGCCGGTCGTATGGCGCGGGAAGCAGCGCTGGATCTATTACCAGGACGGCGCGATGCTCCCGGCCGTGCCGGCCGGCTCCGGCGGCGTCGTGCTGGCGACCTATCCGAACAACGACATCGCGGCCGCGACCTACCGTTACGGCAAAGGGCGCGTCGGGCTCGCCGGTCCGCATCCCGAAGCCGATGAAAGCTGGTATCGCCAGAACCGCCTCAAGAACCCGGACGGCGTGTTGCCGGACATGGCCTACGACCTGATCGACGCGACGATGAAGCCATAGCGGTGCGCGGCTTACTTCCGTTTGGCCCGATACGCGTCGAGATTCTTTCGGGCCTGCGCCCGGATCGCGCGCTGCATGAACGGCGTCCAGCCGAGCAGCGCGCCTTTCAGCCCGAGCGCCTGACGCGCCCAGCGCCACAGGTCGAAACGGTCGCGATGCTCGACGATGCGTCCGTCGCGAAACCGGAACCGCGCGTCGATCCGGTTGACCACCATCCGGCCGGTCGCGGTGAACCGGTAGTGCGCGATCCACTCCGCGCGCCCGGTGTGTTCGTCTGCCGCGACCTCGCCGAACGTCAGCGAAAACTCCTGCGCCCGCGCGACCAGCATGCGCCACATGTCGCGTGCACGTTCGCCGTGCAGTTCGCCGAACGCCGGATCGCTGAAGACGATGTCGTCCGCATAGCACGCGAGCATCGCGTCGATGTCGCGCTGCTGGAAGGCCGTGTAAAAACGCTGGATCAGTTCGGTGTTCGGATGACTCATCTTTTGATTGGATGTCGTTGTCGATGAAGCGGAATCGCGACGCGGCGGCCGGGCGCCGGGCAAGCCACTGTAGCGGAAATCGAATGCGCTGTCGCCGACCGGCGCGGCGGCATGAGCCGGTTTCTTCCGGCTGTTTCGCCCGCCGGGCAATTGATGGACAATCCGCGCTGGAGGCCGGCAGGGCCTCGATCCGCGAGCGCGCCATGACCGTCGAGAACCCATTCGTGAAATTTCGCGTTGAAGCGCCGTTGCGGCCAACGTGGCCGCTCGTGCTGCTCGCGCACGCATTCCCCGCTTTCGCGGCAGGGCTCGACTGTGCGCAGGCATCCAGCCCGACGGAAGAGGCCGTGTGCGCGTCGAACGACCTGCATCTGGACGACGGCCGGCTGTCGGCCTTTTACCGGAAGTTGTCCGGCGTGTTGCCTCAGGATCAACGCGCTGCGTTGCGGACCGCGCAACGCGGCTGGCTGACGACGCGCGATCGATGCGGCGCCGATCATGGCTGTATCGAGCAACGCTATCTGACGCGGATCGGCGACCTGCAATCGCAATTGGCCATGGTGCTCGCCTATCGCCCCGACGCCGAAGACAAGGCCGCGCTCGACGATTTGCGTACGCGCGTCGATCAGGCGCGCCGAACGGATGCGAGCTCGCCCGTCGAGCAGGTGATCGCAGGGCTGCGGATCAGGACGGCAGTCACGCGGTTTTCCAGCGCGTCCGATGACGGGCAGGGCGCGGCGTTTCCGACGACCCGGCCCGACGGCGTGACAGCCGACGAATGGAAGGCGTTGAAGGCGTCGCACGTCGATGGCGACGACACGGAGGCGAGCGCGTCCTACACGCTGATCGATCTGGATGGCAACGGGCAGCGCGATCTGGTGATCGAGTCGGCGGCGAACGGAACGGGGTTGTGGTCGTCGGTCGACGTCCTGCGCCGTAACGGCGGCAAGTTCGAGGTGCCCGGCGATTCGAACGGGGCGATCGAGCGCAGCCTGTACACGACGAATGGCCGCGGCGCGAATCAGGCGGCCGACTGGATTCGCTTGCGCGGGCGCGTCTATGCGCTGTATCGCGACAGTCACTACGGCGTCGATGATTTTTACTTGCTGCGACCGTTTACCGTCGTCGACCGGGTGCCGATGCTGACGGTGCATTACCGCTACCGCCTGTCGGTGCCGATCGAACAGCACAAGGACGGCAAGACGGGTTCAACGATGCTCGACGGCCCGCTGCAGATGGCGCTCGAGCAGGCGCTGCGCGATGTGAGCGACAGCCAGGCGCGCGATGCGGGCGCCGGCAAGCCGCTGTGCCCGGTTCCGTCCACGGTGCAGGGCGATGACCGCGCCGCGTATTCGAACTATGGGCCCGGCCACTATTCGTACGAGATCGTCGGCGACATGCCGGTGCATGTCGGCGGCACGTGCTATATCGGCCGCTTGATCGACTGGTTTGGTCAGTACGGCAAGGACGGCCTGATGGCGCAACTGTCGATGCGTCTTCCCGCCAACGATACGGACCGCGAGCAGACGTTCAGCGTGAACGGTGTCCGGACCGTGACGTCCGTCGCGGCGTCGATCGGGAAAATGACGGTCAACAGCGGGAATTGACGCGGGCGCGCGCGGCTTCGGTTCGGCCGTTTCGACTTGAACGCGACCGGCACGTCACCGGATTCCCGTCAACGGTTCGCCAGCGCGACGTCCTGATTGCCTCGACCGGTCACCAGGCAGCCCGACATGAAGGCCTCGCTCTGGCTGCCGGCGGCGGCTTCGCCGAAACCGCGGCCAAGCGCGTCGGCCTTGACCTGCGCTGCGCCTTGCTCGCACGCGAGCGGGCTGGCGTCGCGGCCCTGCGCATGCAGGATCGCGCGATCGCCGATGAGATAGGCCAGCAGCGCAAAAACAGCGATATGTACGGCTCGTCTCATGGTTCGTCTCCTCGTTGCCCAAGCGTAACGCGGACACGTTTGACGAAGCACTTGGGGCTTCCCCCGGTAAACGTCTGCTGAAAAAGGTGGCGGGGCGGGCGGGGTGATCCCGTCCTGTTTTCCGGATTTTGCGTGGAAAGGAGGGGGCGCGGCCCGGCGCGCGATTCGCGCGAGTTTGACGAATGTCAGGGTACGGTCAGGCGGAGACGGTTGTCCGGACGTTCAAAGCGATAGCATGAATGCATGATTTGACGGAACGCGATGGCGGATGAATGCATCGGTTCCGGCAAGCAGGTGCGTGTTGAACATCGCTGTCGAAATAGTGAGGAATCCAAATGTTGAACGTCTCTTCCGTCCTGATCAGTCTTGCCCCGTTGTGGGCCATCCTGCTGGTGGCGTCGTCGGCTGCCGCGTATTTCGTGTTCTGGCGCAAGGTCATCGACTGAGTGCTGCACGATGGCGGGTACGCGTGCGATGCACGGCGCCCGCACGTCCCTCGTCCCTCGTCCTTCGTCGCACGTTCGACGGTCGCGGGCGCAAGGCTGCGGGCCCGTCGGGCGGCCGGCGTCAGCTGCGCCGCCGTGCCGGATGCCCGTCATTGCACGGCCGTCACCGGCACGTTCGAAATGCGCACCAGCCGGCTCATCACGCTGCGGCGAAATACCGACATCAGCGCATGCAGCGGATCGTGCCGCGGCGCGACCACCACGATCTCGTCGCAGCCGGTCTCGGCTGCCGCGGTCGCGATCGTGTCGGCCACCGGGCCGACCTTCATCACGACGGTGTATCTGACACCGGCCTCTCGCAGAATCCGTTCCGCCATCGCCAGATCGTCGGACGCGAACTTCTCCTCGATCGAGCGCAGCCGCGACAGCGGGTAATAGGCCTCGAGCCGCGTCGATTCGAGCGGCGCCTGCACGTTGATCAGCACGATCTCCGACGCGCATCGTTCGCGATAGAGGAATGTCGCGTGGCGAACCGCCTGAAGCGAGCGGGGCGAGTGACCGACCGGAACCAGCAGCTTGAGCATGAACGATGTCCAGGGAACGAGATGCTTCCAGCGTAGCGTGCGGCCGGATCGAGCCATCTAAAGAAATCGGGCGGCCGCATAAAAATCGCGTTAACGCGTGCGGCCGCGTGACGCGCCTATTAGAAATATAAGAAATTTTAGTTTATGCGCATAAACGATTTCATCGGCCGGAACGGCGTGAGCGGTCCGGTAGGCGCTGCCCCGATTTAGTCGGATCCGCAATGAATCGCGACGGAAAATATCGGAGGTCGCCGATCCGGCGTCGCGTAGAGTAGAACATCGGCCGCGGCGCGGCCTCTCCCGGCCGGCCCGGGAGCGATCGCCGCCGCTACGCGGCCCGCCATTCCATCCCGATTCCAGGAGACCCCGCATGCCGCACGGCGCCCCGCAGTTTCTCGCCTCCGCTTCCATTTCCGTCGATCCGATCGTGCGCCTGTCGGCCAGCGAGCTCGCCGCGGCGATCCGCAGCCAGGCGGTGTCGTGCGTCGAGACGATGCGCGCGTATCTCGACCACGTCGAGCGCGTGAACGGCGCGGTCAATGCGATCGTCGCGCTGCGCGATCGCGATGCGCTGCTCGCCGAAGCGGCGCAGAAGGATGCCGAGCTGGCGCGCGGCGAGTACCGCGGCTGGATGCACGGGATGCCGCAGGCGCCGAAGGATCTGGCGATGACGAAGGGGCTGCGGACGACCTACGGCTCGCCGATCTTCCGCGAGAACGTGCCGCAGGCCGATTCCGTCGGCGTCGCGCGGATGCGCGCGGCCGGCGCGATCTTCATCGGCAAGACCAATACGCCCGAGTTCGGGCTCGGTTCGCACACGTTCAACGAGGTTTATGGCGCGACGCGCAATCCGTACGACCTGACGAAGAGCGCGGGCGGCAGCAGCGGCGGCACGGCGGCGGCGCTGGCGGCGCGGATGCTGCCGGTGGCGGACGGCAGCGATTTCGGCGGTTCGCTGCGCAATCCGGCCGCGTTCTGCAACATCTACGGCTTTCGTCCGTCGCAGGGCCGCGTGCCGCGCTGGCCGGGCGTCGACGTGTACATGCAGCAGCTCGGCATCGAAGGGCCGATGGGCCGCACCGTCGGCGACGTCGCGCAGCTGCTCGCGATCCAGGCCGGCTACGACGCGAACGATCCGCTGTCGCTCGCGGAAGATCCGGCCGTGTTCGCGCAGCCGCTCGATGCGGACCTGCGCGGCAAGCGCATCGCGTGGGTCGGCGACTGGAACGGCTATCTCGCGACCGAGGCCGGCGTGCTCGCGCAGTGCGAGCAGGGGCTGGCGACGCTGCGCGAGATCGGCTGCGACGTCGATGCCGCGCTGCCGGCGTTCGCGCCCGACCGGATCTGGCGCCTGTGGCTCGCGCACCGGCACCTGCTGTCGGGCGGCGGGCTGCTCGCGCACTATCGCGACCCGGCGCGACGCGCGCTGCTGAAGCCCGAGGCGATCTACGAGGTCGAAGGGCTGCTCGCGATGCAGGGCGCGGCCGTGTTCGACGCGAGCGTCGAGCGCACCGCGTGGCATCAGGCCGTGCTGCGTTTCTTCGACCGCTACGACTTCATCGCGGCGCCGACCGCGCAGGTGTTCCCGTTCGACGTCGACCAGCGCTGGCCGAAAGAAATCGCGGGCCGCCCGATGGACACCTACCACCGCTGGATGGAGACGGTCGTGCCGTGGACGTTGGCGGGCTGCCCGGTGATCAACGTGCCGGTCGGCTTCAACGACGCGGGGCTGCCGATGGGGATGCAGCTGATCGGACGCCCGCGCGCCGATCTCGCCGTGCTGCAGCTCGCACGCGGCTACGAGCAAGCGGCCGACTGGGTCAGCCAGCGGTTGCCGGCGTGGATGGCAGCGTAACGTCGCGACCGGCGGGAAGCCGGTAGCAGGCGGGCGAAACGGGCGGCGGCGAGCCGCCCGTTTCGTTTTGAGGCGATGCGTTGTGCCGCCGGCGCATGCCGGAACCTGCCTCCATTGATGCAACCGGAGAACGAATCGCAGGACGTGCATGACATCGCGCGGCAAACGCGCGCGAATCTGCGCGCCGGTGTCCGTTGGTCGCCGAATTGCAAGCGGTCGCGTGGCCTGATTTCGTTTCGATGTGTTTCAGTCGTTGCGGCGGCGCGCGACGCGCTTCGACAATATCGCCTCGACAATTCGGGCACGAGGGAAACACATGAAGCACATTCGCGCGACGGGCCGGCACCTGGCCTCGGCAGGCATCGCGTTCGGCATCCTGATCAGTAGCGCCGCACACGCGCAGCTCGACCTGCAATCGATCGGCGCATCGCTGCTCGGCGGCGCCGGCGGGCAGCAGCAAGCTGCGCCCGCGCAGGGCGGTGTCGCGCAGTTGCTGCAGGCGTATGTCGGCGCGAACCAGCAGGTGCTGACCGGCCAGTCGTCGCTCGCGTCGGCGATGGGGCTGACGGGTGCGGCCGGGCAGGCGCAGCAAGCCGCGAGCCAGCTGTCCGGCGGCGATGCGCTGACGCCGGCCGCGCTGTCGCAGATGGGTGGCGCGCAGCAGTCGGTGTCGCAGGCGCTCGGCCAGGCGTTCGCGAGCGGCGGCGCAACGCACGGCCCGGTCGACAAGCAGGCGTTCAGCAACGGCCTCGCGTCGCTCGGGCAGGGGCTCACGCAGTATTCGCAACTGCAGTCGGGGCTCGGCAATCTCGGTTCGACGAGTGCGGCGTCGCTGCTGCAGTCGGGCCTGAATCCGCAGAACATGCAGGCCGCGTCGTATATCGCGCAAAGCGCGCCGGGCCAGTTGCAGTCGCTTGCCGCGACGCTCAGCCAGGCCGTGCAGTTCGCGACGAGCCAGGGCATTTCGGTGCCGTCGGTCGCCGCGTCCGCGCTGAAGCTGCTGCCGTAACGCCGTGCAGGTGCGCGCGATGCGGTGCCGGCATCGCGCGCGGCGACGGACGATCGCGCCGCACAACATGGGGATGTCGCGCGATGCTATCGTGGCGTGTCCCTTTTATCGGTGCCGGTTCATGACTGACTCGTTCGACCTCTCGCGCTATTTCTCCCGCATCGGCTACGACGGCCCGGTCGAGCCGACGCTCGACGTGTTGCGCAGGCTGCATCTGCTGCATCCGCAGGCGATCCCGTTCGAAAACCTCAATCCGCTGACCGGCGCACGCGTCGCGCTCGACCTGCCCTCGATCGTCGACAAGGTGATCGAGCGCCGCCGCGGCGGCTACTGCTTCGAACTCAACAAGCTGTTCCATGCCGCGCTCACGACGATCGGCTTTCGCGTGACGCCGCTGATCGCGCGCGTGCGCTGGATGCGGCCGCCCGAGATCGTCACGGCGCAGACGCACATGCTGCTGCGCATCGATCTCGACGGCGCGGCGTGGCTCGCGGACATCGGCTTCGGCAGCGCGACGCTGACCGCGCCGCTGCGCTTCGTGCCCGGCGAGCGGCAATTGACCCCGCATGGCGCGTTCCGCGTGGTCGACGCGCCGGTCGACGGCGAATTCGACATGCAGTTCGAGATCCCCGACGGCTGGCAGACGACCTACCGCTTCTCGTTGAAGCCGGCCGAATGGATCGATTACGACGCCGCGAACTGGTTCACGTCGACGTATCCCGAATCGATCTTCGTGAACGACCTGATCGCATGCCGCGTGCTGCCGGACGGCCGTGCGGCGTTGCTCAACACGGCGCTGACGCTGCGCGACGCGGCGGGCGCCGGGCGCACCGTCACGTTCGACAACGCAGCCGAGTGGGGCGCGTGCCTGCGCGACACGATCGGCATCAATACGGCGGGTTTCGATCTCGACGCGCTGTTCACGCGGCTGGCCGCGCGCGCCGCGCGGTAACGCGCACGCACGATGCGCGCAAGCGGCCCGCCTGCGGGCCGCGCCTCGATGCAATCGATCCATTCCGCCGCAGGCGCGGTTGACATTTGCTAGATTGCTAGCATACTAGTATTCATGACCGACGAAGAAGTGAAGCAATTCAACGTGTACCTGCCGCTCGGCCTGATCCGGCAGGTCAAGCATCGCGCCATCGAAACGGAGCAGTCGCTGTCCGCGCTGGTGGCCGATGCATTGCGCGCGTACCTGGCCGCGCCGCCGCCGGGCGCGGCGCCGTCCACCAAGGAGGAGTGACATGTCATCCGAGCGAATCGAAGCCGTGTACCTGACGACGCACAACTGGGGCAAGTCGGCGAAGTTCTTCCAGGCGCTGGGCTTCAAGCTGGAATTCGAAACCGATCACCACTCGGGCCAGTTGCGCAGCGGCGACGGTCCGTTCCTGTTCATCGCCGAAGTGCCGCCGGGCGAGACGCCGGCCATGCAGGTCGTGCTCAAGGTGCCCGATGAGCAGGCGGTGCAGCCGCAGCCGATCGTCGAGGTCGTCACGCCGTTCGAGGATACTCACTGGGGCACGCGCGACATGACCGTGCGCGACCCGGACGGCCGCGTGTGGCGCCTGCAGGCGCCGGGCAAGCAAGGCGCGTGAGGCCGGCATGACCGACCTCCGCGAAGACGCCCCCGACAGCACGGCCGCCCGCGTCGCGCTGTGGCGCGCGCTGCACGTCGAACTCGACGCCCCCCCGCATGTGCTTGCCGACGAAGTCGGGCTTCGATTGCTCGCGCCGGAACCGGGCTGGCAGCAGCGCGGCGACATGGATCCGCAATTCACGCGGCCGTTTCGCGCGTCGATCGTCGCGCGGGCGCGCTTCATCGAGGATCTCGTGGCCGAGCAGGCCGCGCGCGGCGTGAGCCAGTACGTGATCCTCGGCGCCGGGCTCGACAGCTTCGTGCAGCGCCGGCCGGAGATGGCGTCGCGCGTGACCGTCTTCGAAGTCGACCCGCCGGCGCCGCAGGCCTGGAAGCAGCGCCGCCTGGCCGAGCTCGGCTACGGCGTGCCCGGCTGGCTGCGGTTCGTGCCGGTCGATTTCGAGGCGAAGCAGTCGTGGCGCGACGCGCTCGTCGGCGCCGGCTTCGATGCCGGCAAGCCGGCCGTCGTGGTGTCCACCGGCGTCAGCATGTACCTGACGCGCGAGGCGAACGCGGCCGCGCTGCGCGAAGTCGCGTCGCTCGCGCCGGGCTCGACGCTCGCGATGACGTTCCTGCTGCCGCTGGAACACGCGGACCCGGACGTGCGTCCGGGGCTGGAAATGGCCGCGAAGGGCGCGCGTGCGAGCGGTACGCCGTTCATCAGCTTCTTCATGCCGGCGCAGATCCAGGCGCTTGCGCTGGCGGCCGGTTTTGCGAAGGCCGCGCACGTGTCGGCCGCCGACCTGACGCGCCGTTACTTCGCCGATCGCACGGACGGCTTGCGGCCGCCGAACAACGCCGAAGCGCTGCTGGTCGCGACGGTCTGATCCGTCGCGTTCGTGACGCCCGTCACGCGCGTTCGAGTACGGCCATTTCCCGCACGACCACGAGCAGCACCGCCAGGCTCGCACCGCCCGATGCGCGCAGGTCCGTGAGCAGGTGCTCGTAGCGGGCAAGGGCGCTCTCGCGGCGTTCGCGCCACGCGCCGACGATCGTCTCGGGCGTCGTCGAATCCGGCGATTCCGCGAGCGCGCTCGTCGTCAGCGTGCGCTTCAGGCGCGCGACTTCCGCAAGCGCGGCCGCGCGCGCCAGCATGTCCCAGTGCGTCGGCGTCGGCAGTGTCGCCGCGCGCTCGCTGATCCATCCGTAGTTGAGCAGCGTACCGAGCGAGAAATAGACGCCCGCGACGAGTTCGAGGCTGCGGTTGCTGGTCGCGGCCACTTCGGCGATGTCGAGCAGCGCCGCTGAAATATCGCCGCTCGCGACGCGCACCGCGAGCGCGCTGTCGACGCCGGCTTCGACCAGCACGCGCTGCCGCTCGGACAGCGCATCGAGATCGTCGGCCGGCAGCAGCGACGGCAGTTGCGGCGCCAGCCGCTCTGCCGCATCGCGGCAGCGTGCGATCAGCTCGGCGACGCCGCCGTCGGCCACCGCGCCGGACTGCAGATGCCGCAGGAACCACAGCGCCGCGCGCTCCAGCAGCCGCGCGACGTCGACGAACATGCGCGCCTGCACGTCGTCGGCCACGCGGTTGTCGAGCGCGTCGATGTCGCGCCATACCGCATCGAGATCGAACACGTCGCGCGCCATGATGCACGCGCGCACGATGTCGCCCGGCTTCGCGTCGGTTTCCTCCATCAGCCGGTGCACGAATGCGCAGCCGACGCGATTCACGAGCGCGTTGGTCAGGTGCGTCGCGAGAATCTCGCGGCGCAGCGGATGGCGGCCCATCGGTTCGCTGAAACGCTGCTGCAGCGGCTTCGGGAAGTAGTCGACCAGCATCGCGGCCACCAGCGGATCCTCGGGCACGTCGGATTCGAGCAGCGCGTCGTAGAGCCACATCTTGCTGTACGCGAGCAGCACCGCGCGCTCCGGCGACGTGAGGCCGAGCTTCGCGGCTTGCCGCTCGGCGACTTCGTCGTCGGTCGGCAGGAATTCGATCACGCGGTTCAGCCGGCCCGCGCGTTCGAGCCAGCGCATCAGCCGCGCTTCGGCGTCGAGCAGTTCGACCGCATAGCGGCCCGCGATCGACAGCGCCTGCGTCTGGTAGTAGTTGTCGCGCAGCACGAGCAGCCCGACTTCGTCAGTCATTTCCGCGAGCAGTGCGTTGCGCTGCTTCTCGGTCATTTCGCCGTCCGACACGACGAGCCCGAGCAGGATCTTGATGTTGACTTCGTGATCCGAACAATCGACGCCGGCCGAGTTGTCGATCGCATCCGTATTCATGCGGCCGCCGCGCTGCGCGAACTCGATGCGGCCGAACTGCGTGCAGCCGAGGTTGCCGCCTTCGCCTACGACCTTGCAGCGCAGGTCCGCGCCGTTCACGCGCACCGCGTCATTGGCGCGGTCGCCGACCTGCAGGTGGGTTTCGCGCGCGGCCTTCACGTAGGTGCCGATGCCGCCGTTGTACAGCAGGTCGACCGGCGCCTGCAGGATCGCGCGGATCAGCTCGGTCGGCGGCAGCGCGTGCGCGTCGATGCCGAGCGCGGCCTGCACGGCCGGCGACAGCGGGATCGTCTTCGCGGTGCGCGGATACACGCCGCCGCCCGACGAAATCGCGGCCGGGTCGTAGTCGGCCCAGCTCGAGCGTTCGAGCGCGAACAGGCGTGCGCGCTCCGCGAAGCTCGTCGCGGGATCGGGGTTCGGGTCGAGGAACACGTGCCGGTGATCGAACGCGGCGACGAGCCGGATATGCGGCGACAGCAGCATCCCGTTGCCGAACACGTCGCCCGACATGTCGCCGACGCCGACCACGGTGAAGTCGGTCGTCTGCGTATCGATGCCCATCTCGCGGAAGTGCCGCTTCACCGATTCCCACGCGCCGCGCGCGGTGATCGCCATCTTCTTGTGGTCGTAGCCGACCGAGCCGCCGGACGCGAACGCATCGTCGAGCCAGAAGCCGTATTCGTGCGAGATCGCGTTCGCGTAGTCGGAGAAGGTGGCCGTGCCCTTGTCGGCGGCGACGACCAGGTACGGATCGTCGGGGTCGTGACGCACCACGTCGGGCGGCGGCACGATCGCGTTGCCGGCCAGGTTGTCGGTCAGGTCGAGCAGGCCGCGCAGGAAGGTCTGGTAGCACGCGATGCCTTCGCGCATCCACGCTTCGCGATCGCTCGGCGGCGGCGGGTTCTTCACGACGAAGCCGCCTTTCGAGCCGACCGGCACGATCACGACGTTCTTCACCATCTGCGCCTTCATCAGCCCGAGCACCTCGGTGCGGAAATCCTCGCGGCGATCCGACCAGCGCAGGCCGCCGCGCGCGACGCGCCCGCCGCGCAGGTGCACGCCTTCGACACGCGGCGAATACACCCAGATCTCGAACATCGGCTTCGGTTCGGGCAGGCCCGGTACCTTCGCCGGATTGAACTTGAACGACAGGTACGGTTTCGATTCGCCGTTCGCGTCGACGAGGAAGTAGTTCGTGCGCTCGGTCGCGTTGATCACGCCGAGGAACTGGCGCAGGATGCGGTCCTCGTCGAGGTTCGGCACCTGGTCGAGCGCGCCTTCGATCGCTTTCAGCAGCCGTTCGGCCTGCACGTCGCGCGTGTCGCCGGTGGCCGGGTCGAAGCGCAGCAGGAACAGCTCGACGAGTTGCCGCGCAATGGCCGGATTGCCGGTCAGCGCGCGTTCGATATACGCGTCGCTGAACGTCGAGCCGACTTGCCGCAGGTATTTCGCATACGCACGCAGGATCGTCACTTCGCGCGCGCTCAGGTGCGCACGCAGCACGAGACGGTTGAAATCGTCGTTCTCGATCCGGCCGCTCCAGATCCGGTCGAACGCGTCTTCGAACAGGTCTTTCACGCGTTCGATGTCGAACTCGGTATCGTCGGCGAGTTCAAGACCGAAGTCGTGTACCCACGCGTGCGTCGCGTCCTGCGTCTGGATCCGGTACGGCCGCTCCTCGTCGACGCGCACGCCGAGATGCTCGAGCATCGGCAGGCTGCGCGACAACGCGATCGGGTCGCCCGCGCGATAGACCTTGAAGCGGAACGCGCGCGGCTCGGCCTCGATCGGGCGGTACAGGTTCATCGCGAGCTGGCCGGTGTCCTTCACGCGCTCGATCAACTCGATGTCGCGCACGGCCGTGCGCGCCGGGTAGTCGTCGCGATAGCCGGCCGGGAACGAATCGGCATAGCGTTGCAGCAGGCGGTTGCCTTGCTCTTCGCCGAATGCGTCGAGCAGCGCGTCGGCGAGATCGTCCTGCCAGCGGCGCGTGACCTGCACGAGCCGCGTTTCGAGCTCGCGCGTGTCGACGTCGGGCATCGTGCCCGGTTCGGCATGGACGACGAAATGAATGCGCGCGATCGCCGATTCCGACAGCAGCGGCGTGAATTCGACGTTCACGCCGTTGAACGCGTCGACCAGCAGCTTCGCGATGCGGCGGCGCAGGTCGGTGTTGTACTTGTCGCGCGGCACGAACGCGAGGCACGACACGAAGCGGTCGAACCGGTCGCGCCGCACGAACAGCCGCGTGCGCTGGTGTTCCTGCAGCCGCAGGATGCCGAGCGCGATGTCGTAGAGCTGGTCTTCGTCGGCCTGGAACAGTTCGTCGCGCGGATAGGTTTCGAGCACCGTCACGAGTGTCTTGCCAAGATGCCCCTTCGGCAGGAAGCCCGCGCGCCGCACGATGTTCGCGCACTTGCGGCGCACGATCGGGATCTCGGCGCTCGACACCATGTACGCAGTCGACGTGTACAGCCCGATGAAGCGGCGTTCGCCGGTCACTTTGCCGTCCGCGCCGACGAGTTTCACGCCGACGTAGTCGAGATAGCCCGGCCGGTGCACGGTCGCGCGCGAGTTCGCCTTGGTCAGGAAGATCGGCCACGCGCCGGTGATGATGTCGGCGGCGGCCTGCGGCAGCGGCGTCACATCGGGTGCGCCCGACGGGCGCAGCGATTCGCGCAGGATGCCGTAGCCCGAGCCTTCGATGCCGCGCAGGCCGAAGCCCGTGCCGTCCGAGACCAGCGCATAATCGCGCTGGCCGAGGAACGTGAAGTGATCGGCGGCCATCCATTCGAGGAACGCGCGCGCCTCGATGTCTTCCGCGGTCGATTCGCGCGCTTTCATCTCCTTGATCGTCGCGCGGGCAATGTCGACGATCTTCGGCCAGTCCTCGACCGATGCGCGCACGTCGCCGAGCACGTGCGCGATGTCCTCGCGCAACGTGTCGAGCAGCGCGGCGTCGCCGCAGCGGTCGACTTCGAAATGGATGAACGACGCGAGTTGCGACTGGCCGTCGCCGGGCGTCGCGCCGCCCGCGTCGACGCGCTCGATGCCGCCGCCCGCGCCGCGCCAGATCCGGAACACCGGGTGCAGCGCCGAATGCAGCGCGAGCCCGAGGCGGTTGACGGCCATCGTCACCGAGTCGACGAGGAACGGCATGTCGTCGTTGACGATCTCGATCACCGTGTGATCGGAATGCCAGCCGTGCTGTTCGAGGATCGGGTTGTACACGCGCAGCCGTTCGCTGCCGGGCACGAATTTCTGGGCGGTCTGCCAGTGCGCCATTGCGGCGCCGTACAGGTCGGCGATGCTGCGGTTCTGCAGATCGTCGGCGTCGACGAAATCGTAGTAGTGACGCAGGAAGGGTTCGACGATCCGGAAGGTGGCTTCGGGCAGGCGCCCGCGCGCGAATTCGACGACATCGGAGAGCAGGTGTGCGACGACTTCCTCGTTCTTCGCTTCCATGGCGGTCTCCTCGTCGGGTGGCCATTGGCTGCTGCGTCTGTCCGGCATTATGGCGCCGATTGCGTGACAAAGCGATGTGCGGGCGCACAACGCAGGCGGCCCGGGGCGGCCGCGTGCGGCGCCCGTCGCGGGCGCCGCAGCGTGTGAATCAGTGCGGGGCGGGCGGTGCCGAAGCGGCGGCGCCGTCGACGCTCAGCGCTCGTCGCTCCACAGCTTGCCGGCCGTCGCCCAGTTCTCCTTCTTCACGTCGGTGAGGATGATATCGACCGAGCTCGGCGCGCAGCCGAGCGTCTCGCAGGTGACGCGCGTGATCGCTTCGACGAATTCGCGCTTCTGGTCGACGGTGCGGCCTTCGAACAGCTGGATATTGAAAGTCGGCATGACAAATGCTCCGGTTGGGATTGGACGATTCGGTTGAATGCAGCTGCGAGGTCAGTCGCGATACGACGGATCGATCCGGTCGAGGCGACGCAGCAGCGCCGGCCATTCCAGTTCGCCTTCGATCGCGCCGCCGTCGCGCAGTTGTTCGGCGGTGCGGTCCGCGATCGCCGGGTCGGGCAGCACGAGCGGCCCGCCGCCTGCTTGCGCACGCACCTGGATGTCGCAGGCCTTGATCAGCGTATCCATCAGCACATAGGCTTCGGCCACGGTGCGGCCGACCGTCAGCGTGCCGTGATTGCGCAGCAGCATCGCGGATCTCGCGCCGAGGTTCGCGGTTAGCCGCGCGCCTTCGGCCGGCGAGAACGCGAGCGCCTCGTAGTCGTGGTACGCGAGGTCGCCGTGAAAGCGCAGTGCGTGCTGCGACGCGGGCAGCAGCCCGTCGCGCTGGATCGACACGGCGATCCCGGCCGTATTGTGCAGATGCATCACGCAGACGGCATCGGCGCGCGCGGCGTGAACGGCCGCATGCAGCGCGAAGCCCGTCACGTTGACCGCATGCTCGCTGTCGCCGATCCGGTTGCCGGCCAGGTCGATCTTCACGAGGTTCGACGCGCGCACTTCGTCGAACGTGAGGCCGAACGGGTTGATCAGGAAGTGGCCGGGCTCGCCGGGCACGGTTGCCGACAGGTGCGTGTAGATCAGGTCGTCCCAGCCGTTCAGTGCGACGAGCCGGTAGGCGGCGGCGAGGTCGACGCGGCGTGCGCGTTCGGCGTCCGAGATCGGGCCGCCGGGTTTCACGGCATCAGGACGGTGTGCGAATGACGACATCGGGATCTCCGAGGGTGAAGCGGCGCGCGACGGCTACGGTCACCCACGACGCAAGCGCGAACGGGGCCGTGAACACGGGGAGGCCCGCGCGCATCGCGAGCCACTGGATCAGCGCGGCGAGGGCGGCGGCTGCAAGCGCCGCGCGCGGGCCGCGCGGCATCAGCGCCAATGCGGCGAGCGCGCCGTTGAAGCCGAGCAGGCCGTCGGCGAACAAGGCGCCGTTCGCGCCGAGCGCGACCAGCAGCACGGTCGACACGATCGCGCCGCCGAGCGCGAACGCGGCCGCGCGGCGCGACGCGATGGCGACGCCGGCGACGATCAGCAGTCCGGCCCAGGCGCCTTGCGCGAAGGTGGTCTGCGCGACGCCTGAAAGGAGGGCGTCGGCAGCGGAAGCAAGCGTCAGCGCGGGGGCGGCCGTCGCGCCGTCGGCATGCTGCAGCGCGACAAACGGCAGCCACGGCGCGGTGACGGCGAGACACGGGCTCGAATACGGGCACTGGCGCCAGCGGGCGAGCGGCCCGCGCATCGCGCGTTGCACGAGTGCCGCGCCGATCGAGACCAGCGGCACGAGCGCGACGGCGGCGAGTTGATGGGGCGCGAACAGCACGGCGATCAGCGCGGCGAGCGCGCCGTTGAAGCCGTGCAGCCCCTGTTCGACGTCGCGGCGCTCGGCGCCCGTCAGCACGGCGGTCATGCTGGCGGCGGCCGAGCCGACCAGCGCAGCGCTCGCGAGGTGCAGGTCGGTCAGCGCCAGCGCGGCGAGCAGCAGCGCGCCGGTGAGCGCATTCGCCTGCAGCACGACCTGCCCGATGCCGCGCAGCAGGATACGCAGGTCGATCGACGGCGGGACGGGGCGGGCGGTAGGCATGATGGCGGCGGAACAGGACGAGCCGCGAGCATAGGACACAATGCCATGCACCGGAATAGGGAATTCTGGATAGTCAGGATTTGTCGTGGATGCACCGAGGTGGGGAATGAGGCGCGGCGCCGCTGTTTGACCGGCGCTGCGTGAATGCTTTCCGATGCGAAATCGGCGTGACCAGCGAATGGGCGCATTCGCCGGCGTTTCCGTCGGCGGATTCGTGCGACGATGCCCGACATCGGGCAACCGGGAGGCGAAAGGATGCGCGAAGTGCGTTGGGCGTCGCTTGAGGGCGACGGGGTCGAACATCTGACGTTCGACCGGAGCGGCGGCGCGATCGTCGTCGAAAGCGCGGTGGTCGGCCAGCGGTACGGCCGCGCGTACGGGCTCGCGTATCGCGTCGAGTGCGATGCGCAATGGCGTGTCGCCTACGCGGTGCTCAAGGTGATGGGCGGCGGCACGCTCGAGTTGCGCAGCGACGGCGCCGGCCACTGGCGCGACGGCTCAGGCCGTGCGCTGCCCGGGCTCGACGGCTGCATCGACATCGACATCGCGGCGACGCCGTTTACGAATGCGCTGCCGATCGGCCGCCTGGGGCTCGCGCGCGGCGAGCGGCGGCCGATCGATGTCGCGTACATCTCGACGCCGGACCTGATGGTCACGCCGGTCAAGCAGGCCTACGCGTGCATCGAGCCGGGCCGGCGCTACCGCTACGAAGGGATCTTCCGGAATTTTACGGCCGAGATGGACATCGACGACGATGGGCTCGTCGTCGACTACGAGACGCTGTTCAGACGCCTGCCGGCACCGACGGGGCGCTGAACCGCGGCGGTCGTGACCGCCGGCCGCTCCTGCGCGGAGGCGAAGCGGTCGATCCGCTGCGCGATCATGTCGGGGTGGCGCAGCACGATCCAGTGGCTGCCGTCGATTTCCTCCCGCACGTGGTCGCCGAGCCAGCGGTCGAGGCCGACCGACATCTCGGGCGTCACGTAGCGATCGCGCACCGGCACGAGGATCTGCACCGGCGCCTGCGCGTACCGTTCGCGCGGCTTGCGTGCCCGCGCGAGGAAGTTCGCGCGGTACATCTGCATCCCGTTCAACGCATTCTTCAGCTGCACGGGATCGCGCTCGGCGCGCACGCGTTCGGTCAGCTGCAGCCAGCGCGGCCACAGCGCCGCGCCGCCGAGCCGCCACACCAGCGACGGCACGAGCGGCAGGTGGAAGAACGCGATGTACCACGACTTCAGGCTCTGCTTGAGCCGCATCTTCGCGCGGAACACGTGATCGAGGCACGGGCCCGAGATCGACGTGTACGACGCGATCCGGCCGCGGAACGCGGGGTCGGTCACGGCCTCCCAGCACTGGATCGAGCCCCAGTCGTGGCCGACGAGGTGGAACGGCCGGCCGCCGCAGGTCGCGTCGGCCACCGCCTTCAGGTCGGCGGCGAGCCGCTCGAGCGTGTAGTCGGCGCGGCGGCGCGGCGCATCGGACGCGCCGGCGCCGCGGACGTCGTATGCGATCACGCGGTAGCGCTTCGCGAGCCGCGCGCGGATCGGCGCCCACACGGCCGCCGAGTCGGGGTAGCCGTGCACGAGGATCAGCGGCGGCGCGCGACGCGACCCGCTCACGTAGACGGCGAGCTTCACGTCGCCGGACTGGACGGTCAGCATCTCGTGGGCGCGCGCCATGGCGTCATGCCTGCGGGACCGGGTGCAGCGGCACGCGACGCGGGGCGGCTTGCGCGGCGTAGCGCGCGTTGGTCGCGTCGATGTTCTCGAGCAGCGTGTCGAGCCCCTGCAGGTACTGGTGGTTGTCGTGGTCCCACGGGTGGAAGCCCGGGCGGAAGTAGTCGAGCCATTCGCGCGCGATGCTCGGAAACACGCCGTGCTTCGGGCCGTACAGATACTTCACGAGGCGCCACATGCCGCCGAACTTGCCGTGTTCGCGACGGTGCGCGCGCATCAGGCGCACGTGGAAGTCGAACACGATCGTCCAGAAGAACACGGTGGTCGTCAGCATCGTGCCGGTGCGCAGCAGGTAGCTGCCGAGGCCCGGCTTCATCACCGTGGTCCACACGTCGTAGGACACCGCCTTGTGCTCGGTTTCCTCCATCGCGTGCCACATCCACATCTGCTGATAGCCTTCGACCGAGCCGTCGATCCGGTGCTCGTGGCCCGACAGCAGCTGGTTCGCGAGAATGGCCGTGTAGTGCTCGAGCGCGATCGTGATCGCGAGCTGCATCGAATGCGGCAGCACCTTCTTGAACCAGCCGAGGATCGTCCAGAGGCGCTTGTCGAGCTTGTGCGCGGGCAGGCCCGACGACTGCAGCAGGTCGTTGTATTCGATGTGCTCGCGCGTGTGCATCGCTTCCTGGCCGATGAAGCCGAGCACCTGCTTCTTCAGCTCGGGATCCTCGATCCGGTCGCGGTAGTTGCGCACCGAATCCATGAAGAAGCGTTCGCCGGCCGGGAACAGCAGCGACAGCGCATTCATGAAGTGCGTGACCGGCACGCCCTGCACGTGCCAGTCGCGCGCGCGTTCGGGCGGCAGCGCGAAACGGATGTCGCGCCGTACGGGCATCATGTTCGGGGTCGTCATGATTGTTCTCCTCCCTGATTGCCTGCATTGTTGTAGGTGGCGTGCAGCGGTGCGGGCGCCGGCGTGCCGCGTGCGGCATCGCGGCGCGCGCGAGCGGCCTCGCGGCGCGTCGCGAGCACGACGAGCGCCTGGTACGCGGACGGCAGCACGCGCGCCATCCAGTCGCCGGCCTTCGCGTCGCGGCCGATCAGCACGCGGCGCTTGTTCTTGCGCACGCCCGAGAGGATCGTGCGCGCGGCATCGTCGGCGGTCGTGATGAAGAACTTCTCGAACGTGTCCCGGCCTTGCTGCTCGCTCGCGACCATGAAGCCGACCATGTTCTTCGACACGCGGCTCGCCTGTGCGATGTTCGTGCGGATGCCGCCCGGATGCACGCAGGTCGCCGACACGCCGCACTTCATCATGTCGAGTTCCTGGCGCAGCGATTCGGTGAAGCCGCGCACCGCGAACTTGGTCGCGTTGTAGCCGCTCATGCCCGGCTGCGCGAAGATCCCGAAGAGGCTCGACGTGTTGATCACGTGACCGTCGCCCGAGGCCTTCAGGTGCGGCAGGAACGCCTTCGTGCCGTGCACGACGCCCCAGAAGTTGATGTTCACGATCCACTCGAGATCGCTGTATTCCATTCCTTCGATCGTGCTCGACAGCGCGACGCCCGCGTTGTTGAAGATCAGGTTGACCTTGCCGTGTTCCTTCGCGGTGTCGTCGGCCCACGCGAACATCGCGTCGCGGTCGCCGACGTCCAGCACGCGCGTCGATACGCGCGCGTTCGGCGCGATCGCGCGGACGATCCGTTCGGTTTCGGCGAGGCCGACGCCGTTCTTGTCGGCGAGCGAGACGTGGCAGCCTGCTTGCGCGAGCTGGATCGCGAGCGAGCGGCCCATGCCCGAGCCGGCACCCGTGATCGCGGCGACCTTGTTGGCGAAATCTCTCATGTCGTTGGCTCCTTGTCTGGCTCAGGCCGCTTCGGCGGACGTCGATGCGGAAGCGGCGGGCGCGGCGACGGGCCGCGCAGTCGTGTCGTGTTGCGGCGCGCGATACGCGTGGTAATCGGCGATCGCGAAGCGCGCGGTCGCCTGGCGGAAGCGCCACGTGAAGCCCGGCCACAGCGTCGTGTTCTTGCCGGTGCGCGGGTCGAGGTACCAGCTCTTGCAGCCGCCCGTCGACCAGATCGCCTTTTTCAGCTTGCCCTGCAGGTCGCTGTTGAACTGCGCCTCGACGAGCGGGCGCACCTCGATCGCATCCGCTCGCTCGCGGTGCATTGCCTGCAGCGCGCCGAGGATGTATTCGATCTGCGACTCGATCATGAACACCATCGAGTTGTGGCCGAGGCCCGTGTTCGGGCCGACGATCATGAAGAAGTTCGGGTAGCCGGGCAGCGTCGAGCCGAGATACGCATGCGCGCCGTCGCGCCACGCGTCGACGATGTCGAGCCCGCCGCGGCCGACGATCGCGCCGCGCGGATACGGGTCGGCCACCTGGAAGCCGGTGCCGTAGATCAGGCAGTCGACTTCGTGGCGTTTGCCGTCGGTCGTCACGACCGCATCGGCTTCGATGTGGTCGATGCCGGTCGTGATCACGTCGACGTTCTTGCGCGACAGCGCCGGGTAGTAGTCGTTCGAGATCAGCACGCGCTTGCAGCCGAGCGTGTAGTCCGGCGTGACGGTCTTGCGCAGCTCCGGATCGGGAATCTGCTTGCGGATGTGGCGCAGCGCGAGCTTCTGCACGTTCTTCATCAGCGACGGATGGATCGCGAAGCCGAGCACGCGCGATTCGAGCATCCAGTAGATGCTGCTGCGCACGGCCTTCTGCGTGAACGGCAGCGTGCGGAACAGCCACTTCTCGAGCCCGGTCAGGTTGCGGTCGGGCTTCGGCATGATCCACGGCGGCGTGCGCTGGAACAGCGCGAGTTCCTTCACGCGCGGCGCGATCTGCGGCACGAACTGGATCGCGCTCGCGCCGGTGCCGATCACCGCGACGCGCTTGCCTTCGAGCGCGTAGTCGTGATCCCACTGCTGCGAATGGAACGCGCGGCCCTGGAAATTCTCGACGCCGGGAATCGACGGCAGCGCGGCGCGCGACAGGCCGCCCATCCCCGACACCAGCACGCGCGCGGACAGCCGCTTGCCGTTCGCGAACGTGAGGCGCCAGCGCTGCGCGGCTTCGTCGTACTCGGCGCGCTGCAACTCGTGGTTCAGGCGCAGGTGCGGGCCGACGCCGAAGCGCTGCACGCAGTCTTCCAGATACGCGCGGATTTCCGGCTGAGGCGCAAACATGCGCGTCCAGCGCGGGTTCGGCGCGAACGAGAACGAATAGACGTGCGATTGCACGTCGCATGCACACCCGGGGTAATGATTGTCGCGCCACGTGCCGCCGACCGACGCGGCCTTCTCGAGGACGACGAAGTCGGTCACGCCTGTTTGCCGCAGGCGGATTGCCATCCCGAGACCGGCGAAGCCGGTGCCGATGATGGCGATGTCGATGGTTTCGTCCTGGCCGTCGTGGCCGGGCGGACCGAAAGGCAACGTGCGAGCATTCATCCGGGTGTCTCCGATTTGGCTCATTTTCGAATGTTACATTGTTTGATGTAACGATAGTGGGTGAACCCGGAAACCGCAAGAGGCTAGAAGCGGCGCTCTAAGGGCCGGAAGCCAGACGGGAAAAGGCTGAGCGGGGTTTGGAACGGTTTGCTTTCCGCGATGCGGGATGGGCGGAAAGGGCCGTCGGCAGGACGAGACAGGTGCTGGACGAGACCGCCGGCGCGCGGCGGTCTGTTTGAAACAGTATCAGGGACGGATCGATCGGACGGCCGTCTCATGGAAAACCCCGGCCACGATCGTGACCTGCGCGAGCGCGTAGAGGCCCCAGATCAGGTAGTCGATGCCGGGAAAGCCGCCGAGGAACCGGCCGACGCCGATCAGCGTGTCGGAGCCGACGAAGATCAGGCTGCCGATCGCGACCAGCGCGCCGTGCGTGCGGGCCGCGAGCGCGAAGCTCGCCATCACGCACAGCACGAGCATGTAGACGGCGACCGGCGCCAGCAGCTCGCCGAGGTGCGGGAAGAATGCCGCATAGAAAGCCGGCGCGGCGATCCACAGCCCGATCAGCGCGACGATGCGCCAGCCGTGCGGCCGTGCGCGCCAGCGCATGAAGATCACGCAGTAGCACACGTGCGTGAGCAGGAACGCGCCCAGACCGAGGACGAACGACAGCGGCCAGTCGGGCAGCGCGAGCAGCACGTCGCCGAGCACTGCGGTGGCGAGCGCCGCGCACAGCCACGCGCGTTCGCGCGGCGCGCCGCAGGTGCTGCCCGCGGCGAGCAGCAGGATACCCATCGCGGCTTTCGCGACGGCCTGGCCCGGATAGGGCGCGGCGGCGAGCGACAGCCCGTACAGCAGCGCGGCGGCGATGGCGAGCGGCCAGAGCCGGCGGTAGGTGGCGGGAAGCGTGGCGATCAAGGCGGGTGTCTCCGGATTGTTGTTGTCTGCGGTGGACGGCGCGCCGTCGAGGGCGCGGCTGCCGGCCATTATCCGGAAGAACGGGCACGCAAAAACCGGCGAATCCTTCTAGTCATCGATGGCGACGGATGACGATGCCGCCGGCGGATTTCTCCGCGCGTTGCCCCGGCTGAACCGGGGCAACGACTTCAATTCGGCTTGCTATGATCGCCGCGGTATTGCCGTTGTCGATGTTCCGCCCGGCCGCGCGACTGGATGCGTACGCCGGTGCGTGCCCGATGAATCCATGCCGTGCCCGGCCCGCGCGCTCGTCGAAAGCGGGGCGGTGCCGGCTCCCCACGAAAACAGGTCCGACCCATGACCGAACTTCTCCACGGCGACGGCGCGATCCGTCGCACGACGCCTTACGGTTCCTCGATCGAAAACACCTATGCGGGCGTGCTGTCGTTCATGCGCCGCAACTATTCGCGTGCGCTCGACGGCGTCGACGTCGCGATCTCGGGCGTGCCGCTCGATCTCGCGACGACCTATCGGTCAGGCGCACGGCTCGGGCCGGCCGCGATCCGCGCGGCGAGCGTGCAACTCGCCGAGCTCAATCCGTATCCGTGGGGCTTCGATCCATTCGACGATCTCGCGGCCGTCGACTACGGCGACTGCTGGTTCGACGCGCACAACCCGCTGTCGATCAAGCCCGCGATCATCGAGCATGCGCGCACGATCCTGCGTTCGGGCGCGAAGATGCTGACGTTCGGCGGCGATCACTACATCACGTATCCGCTGCTGGCCGCGCATGCGGAGCGCTACGGCAAGCCGCTGTCGCTGATCCATTTCGATGCGCACTGCGATACATGGGCCGACGACGAGCCGGACAGCCTCAATCACGGGACGATGTTCTACAAGGCCGTGAAGGAAGGGTTGATCGATCCCGCGACGTCGGTGCAGGTCGGCATCCGCACGTGGAACGACGATTTTCTCGGGATCGAGCGGCTCGATGCCGCGTGGGTGCATGACCATGGTTCGCGCGCGGCGGTCGAGCGGATCGTCGAGATCGTCGGTGCGCGGCCCGCGTATCTGACGTTCGATATCGACTGCCTCGATCCGGCGTTTGCGCCGGGGACGGGGACGCCGGTCGCGGGCGGGTTGTCGTCCGCGCAGGCGCTCGCGATCGTGCGAGGGCTCGGGGCGGTGAATCTGGTCGGGGCCGATGTGGTGGAGGTTGCGCCGGCGTACGATCACGCGGACATCACCGCGATCGCGGCCGCGCATGTCGCGTGCGATCTGCTGTGCTTGTGGCGGCAGAAGAAGGTGGCGGGCGCGTTGAAGTAGGGGAGCGGGCGTGCAATGCAAGAGGCCGGCGGGCAGGTTGCCCGCCGGTTTTCATGCTGGTCGGCTCCGGTAACGCAAGTCCGTCGTCAACTTCGACGCGGAGATGGGGCGGCGTGACGACGCCGGCGAAGGGGCCATTCGAAAATTCGAATCGGGCGCCGCTCGAACCGGAAGGTTTCGAATCGGTTGCGCGCGATGTCGGGACACGCTTGGTCGCGTGCGCACCGATGACTCACAGGCGGCGGGTGCCGGTACCGGGGCGCTGCCGTTAGCCGCGCGCATCGACCCAGTTGTGTGCCCAGCGTGCCGAATGCTCCAGCGCCAGCGCTTCGCTCGCGAAGTAATCGAGCGAATAGAACTGGTAGCGGCCTTCGTTGCGCGGGCTACCGCTGCGTTCGAGCAGCAGGTTGGATGAAAAACTGCCATCGGGCAAGCGATGCGCCGACGGGTGGACGGCATAGCCGTTGTACTGTTGAATTCGATTGTTTTGCATTTTTAATTTTAATGATGTTCGAGTGCGCGCGTGCCGTGCGAAATGCGCACGGGTAGGCCGATTCAAAGCCATTGCGAGCTGAATCCGACGCAGTCGAGAAACGAAAATCAGGCGTTGCGGCCAGAGGGGGGATGAAGTGCAACGAGGCGTGTGGCGCTTGGCAAGCTGCTGAACAAACCGATGCAGCTAAAGGCGATCGCGCCAACTTTGGGAGGCAAGGCTCCGTGGGGGTGTCGCTGCGACCCGGCGTCCGTCGCGGGAGGCCGGGTCCTTCAAACTTTACAGCGGCGTGATGTTGGCCGCTTGCAGACCCTTCGGGCCTTGCTTCGTTTCGAAGCTCACTTTTTGATTTTCAGCCAGCGTCTTGAAGCCGTCGGCACGAATTTCCGAGAAGTGAGCAAACAGGTCGTCGCCGCCGTTGTCCGGGGTGATGAAGCCAAAGCCTTTGCTGTCGTTGAACCACTTGACGATACCGGTATCCATGAAGATTCCTTGAGAAAAAAATGAAAGATTTGCTCTGTTGAAGAGCGCGTGAAGCGTCAAGGAGGGAGAGGACAACGAATACCGCTGAGGAGCGATCAATTGATGAACAGCAATCGGACTTCTTGAACTTCGGACGATACGGTAACCGCCGGGCGGGGCTCGCGTCAACCGTTATCTTGTAACTGTTTCACAGCACGGCCCGTTATCGAGGGCGCAGCGATGCGACCCCGTCTGGCAGGAGGGGGCGACGGGTGGCGCGTCCGGCCGTTCGCCGACCGACGCAAGCGGTGGTTGCCACCTGCAACGGTTGCTGGTCTTTCCTCTGTCCGGACCGCGCGCGTTGTCGCGAACAGTCGACGCATGCGTGACGGCGGCGGTGCGGGTGATCCGGCGGGGGAAACGCATCGTCGAACGAACGCCATGCGAGACATCTTCGGGGCGTGGCTGTTACCGCTCGATCGAAAGAATCGTCGCGTCGTCGATGGCGCCCGCACACGAAGCATTGCTGATCATGAACGAGACGGCAGCCGCCCTAGGTGTGGTCGCCGTTGCCTTGCGTATCGGATGTATCGGACGTATCCGGCGCGCCGGACTGCCGCGCCGCTTCATCGCTGAGCTTCTTGTCGAGGATCGTTGCAACGCGGCCGCCGAGATACGCGCTCGCGGCGGTTTCGAGCGCGCGGTTCGTCTCGCCTTCGACGAACACGGCAGCGAGCGGGCGCAGGCGCCAGATCGCGTCGACCAGTTCGGGCACGTCGGTGGCCGGCGGCAGCGTGCCGGCGTCGTAGCGGTCGAGCCGCTTCACGACGAGATCGACGAGCAGCCGCGCGATCGCGTCGAAGTGCGGGCGAGCGAGGCTGATCACGTCGAGCAGCTCGCGCGGCGGAATCCCTTCCTTCGTCATCGCGGCGGCCGCCTCGAGCAGCGCGGGACTCTTCGCGACGAACGACAGGCCGCGCCGTTCGAGCAGCCCGAGCTCGGTCACACGCGACAGCTGCGTGGTCGCTTGCGGGCCGAACATCTGCGCGAGCGCGGCGAGCGAATAGGTCTTCGGCAGCTCGTGCGACCAGCGGCCGCCGATCGCGTTTTCGAGGCCGAGGATCGAACGCAGGTCGTGGCCTTCGTCGATCGCCTTGATGAGATCCTGGATGTTCGACAGCGTGTAGCCGCGTGCGAGCAGATGGTTGATCAGCTTCAGGCGCGCGACGTGCGTGTCGTCGTAGATGCCGACGCGCCCGCGTTTTTCCGGCGGCGCGAGCAAGCCGCGATCCTGGTACGCGCGGACATTGCGCACGGTGGTGTCGGACACGCGCGCGAGTTCGTCGACCGTGTACTCGTTGCGGGAATCCGGTGCAGCCTCGTCGGGCGTGGAATGAGTCTGTTTTGACATGCGGCCATTCTAGCGCGACGCGGCGGGAGCGGGCGAGGCGGGGAGCGTTCGCGCGCCGTCGCCGAGCGGGCGCTGCAGCAGCGCCGTATCGATCCACCGGCCATGCTTGAAGCCGACCGCTGTCAGCGTGCCGGCCGGTTCGAAACCGAATGCGCGATGCAGCGACGTCGAGCCGCCGGTGCCGCCGTCGGCGATCACCGCGATCATTTGCCGCCACGGGCCGGCTTCGCAACGCGCGATCAGCGCCGCGAGCAGGGCGCGGCCGATTCCGCGCCCGCGCTGCGCATCGTCGATGTAGATCGAATCCTCGATCGCGAAGCGGTACGCGCTGCGCGTGCGGTACGGCGTCGCGTACGCATAGCCGGCCACGCGGCCGTCGCATGCGGCGACCAGATACGGCAGTCCGTGGCGCAGTACCGCGTCGCGGCGTGCGCGCAGCTCGGCGACGTCGGGCGGCGTTTCCTCGAACGACGCGACGCTGTGGTGAACGTGGTGCGCATAGATCGCGTGAATCGCGTCGAGGTCGGCGTCGGTTGCGTCGCGAACGACGCAGGCGGGAGCGGTGGACATGGCGGCGGGGCGGACGAACGCAAATCGCTACTATGCCGCCCGCCGGCGCGTGTGGCAAAGCCGTTCGGCGGATTGCGGCGCGGGTTGCCTACAGCCGTCCATCCGCCGCATGAACCGCATCGGCGATGGCATCGGCGACGCGCTGCACGCGCGGCGACCGGCGCACGTCGGGGTGAACGACGAGCCAGATCTCGCGCTCGATGTCGCAACGCGGCGCGTCGGTCAGCTCGACGAGCGGCGCGCCAGCGTGCCCGACGGGATCGTCGACGAGAAACCGCGGCAGCAGCGCGACACCGGCCCCCGCCGCGCAGGCGCGATGCAGCGCGGCGAGGTCGTTGGCGATGAACGCAAAGCGCCGTCCGGCCGCGAAGCGTTCGAGCCATTGCTGTTGCGGGGTTTGCGCGAGCGCGTCGTCGTAGCCGACGAACGCCCAGGTGTCGGGCGGCGCGTCGGCCCATTCCGGTGCGGCACACAGCGCAAAGCGCATCGTGCCGAGCCGGCGTGCGGCGAGCCCCGGTTCGCTCGGCCGCGACAGCCGCACCGCGAGGTCGGCTTCGCGCGCATACAGGTTCGCCGCATGCATTTCGCCCATCAGGTCGATGCGCAGTGCCGGCCACGCGCGCTGCGCGCGGGCCAGGCGCGGCGCGAGGAAATGGCTGGCGAACACCGGCGACGCCGACACGCGCACCACGCCGTCGAGCGCCGCCGCCCCCTGCGCGGCGCGCGCGAACGCATGCGCATCGGCTTCGAGGCGCGCGGCGTGCTCGGCGAGGTGCAGTCCTTCGTCGGTCGGCGGCCAGCCGCGCGGCAGCCGGTCGAACAGCCGGACCCCGAGCGAGGATTCCAGCGCGTCGATGCGCCGCGCGACCGTCGAATGCTGGACCTGCAGCGCGCGGGCGGCGGCAGACAGGCTGCCGCTGCGCATCACCGCAAGAAAGTAGCGGATGTCATCCCAGCTCATCGGCAGCGCGGAGGGGGGAGCGGCAATCGGGTCGGTCGATTTTTGCACAGTAAATGGGCGATCAACGTGAATTCCGTTCGATTATGCACGATGGGATGATCGTGTCACTTCATTCGATAGCGAGGAACGTCATGACCCAAACAGCCAACGCCATCCGGATCGGGATCGACCGTTACGGCGACGCCGGCGTGCTGCGCCGCGTCGATGCGCCCGTCGCGCCGCCTGCCGCCGGCGAAGTGCGGATTCGCCAGACCGCGATCGGCGTGAATTTCGTCGACATCTATTTCCGGACGGGCGCGCACGCGTTGCCCGCGCTGCCCGATGCGCTCGGTGTCGAGGCGGCCGGCGTGATCGACGCGGTCGGGCCGGGCGTGACGGATCTCGTCCCCGGCCAGCGCGTCGCGTATGCGGGCATGCCGACCGGCAGCTATGCGAGCCTGCGCACGATGCCGGCCGAACGCGTGCTGCCGATTCCCGACGGCCTGAGCGACGAAGCCGCTGCCGCCGGGCTGCTGAAGGGGATCACCGCCTACATGCTGCTGCATCGCGTCCGGCAGGTCGGCGCCGGCGATACGGTGCTCGTCCATGCGGCGGCTGGCGGCGTCGGGCTGCTGGCGACGCAGTGGGCGCGCGCGCTCGGCGCACGGGTGATCGGTACGGTCGGATCGGCCGCGAAGGCTGCGCTCGTGCGCACGCACGGCGCCGAAGCGGTGGTCGACTATCGCGAACAGGATTTCGTCGCGGCCGCGCGCGCGTTCGGCGGCGGCGCGGGCGTCGATTACGCGATCGACGGCATCGGCGGCGACGTGCTGACGCGCACGCTCGGTGCAATCCGTCCGTTCGGGATGGTCGCGAGCATCGGGCAGGTGGCCGCGATCGGCGCGCGGCAGACCTTCGATCTCGACGAACTGGGCCCGGTCCGTTCGATCGCGCTCGCGCGGCCGAGCGTGCTCGGCTTCATCGCACGGGACGTGGCGGGTTATCGGGAAGCGGCGCGCGCGACGCTCGAACGGCTCGCGGGCGGGATGCACGTGGAGATCGGCGCGCGGCTGCCGCTCGAACAGGCGGCCGATGCGCATCGGCTGCTGGAGTCGCGCAAGACGACGGGGGGCGTGGTGCTGGTGCCGTGACGGCCAGCGGCGGGGCCGGTGCTTCGCAGTGACGATACCGGCGCGCCGCCACCTTGCTGGTCAGTGATGCTTGCGTAGCGGCGCGCTTTCGACGAACCACGCGAGCACGAATGCGATCGCGATCACGGCCGCCGCCGCGAGATACACCACATGCAGCGATCCGGCGAACGCATGCAGGTACGCGTCGCGCACGGCGTCCGGCAACTGGTGCACGGCGGCCGGGCCCATCGCGGGCGGCAATTCCGTGCCGGCCGGCAGCGCCTGCATGATCCGCGACTGCAGCCCGTGCGAGAACAGCGCACCGAACGCGGCGACGCCGAGTGAGCCGCCGATCGAGCGGAACAGCGTCACGCCCGACGTCGCGACGCCCATGTGCCGGAACTCGACCGTATTCTGCACCGCGAGCGTCAGCACCGGCATCACCATGCCGAGCCCGATCCCGAGCAGCGCCATGTACGCGTACATCGTGTGCAGCGGCGTGTCGAGCGACAGCGTCGACAGCAGCGCCATCGCGATGCCGCCGATCAGCGTGCCCGCGATCGGAAACGGGCGATACGTGCCGAGGCGCGAGATCAGCCGGCCGCTGATGATCGACATCGCGAGCATCCCGCCCATCATCGGCAGCAGTTGCATGCCGGCCTGCGACGGCGTCGAGCCTTTCACGACCTGCAGGTACAGCGGAATGAACGTGACCGAGCCGAACAGCGCGATGCCGACGACGAAGCCGATCAGGCTCATCAGCACGAAGGTGCGCTGACGGAACAGCGCGAGCGGCATGATTGGCTCGGCCGCGAGGCGCTCTTCATAAATGAAGCCGCCGATCGCGACGAGGCCGAGCACGAGCGTCATCCACAGTTGCGGCGACGTCCACGGCAGCAGCGACCCGCCTTCGCTCGTGAACAGGATCACGCAGGTCAGCGCGGTGGCGAGGAACGCGGCGCCCATGTAGTCGATCCGGTGCTTCACGTGCGCGGTGTGCGGCCGGAACGCCATGCCGATCACCGCGAGCGCGAGCAAGCCGAGCGGCAGGTTGATCGTGAAGATCCAGCGCCACGACAGGTGCTCGACCAGGAAACCGCCGAGCAGCGGGCCGACGATCGTCGCGAGGCCGTAGACGCCGCCGAACATCCCCTGGTAGCGCGCCCGGCGATCGGGCGGGACCAGATCGCCGATCGCGGCCATCGTGACGACCATCAGGCCGCCGCCGCCGAACCCCTGCAGCGCGCGCAGCACGATCAGCTGCGTCATGTCCTGCGCGACGCCGCACAGTGCGGAGCCGGCGAGGAACAGCACGATCGCCGCCTGCAGCACGATCTTGCGGCCGTACAGGTCGCCGAGCTTGCCGTACAGCGGCAGCACGACGGTGGACGACAGCAGGTACGCGGTGACGACCCAAGACAACTGGTCGAGCCCGCCGAGCTCGCCGACGATCGTCGGCAGCGCGGTCGATACGATCGTCTGGTCGAGCGCGGACAGCAGCATGACGAGCAGCAGCGCGGCGATGATCAGCCCGGTCGGCGCGTCGCGGCGGGCCGTTTCGGCGGCCGGCGGAGTGAGGAGGGTGTTGGTTGTCATCGAGATATCTGCCGTGGCAGGGAATTGAGCCGAAATATAGCCACATATACTTGACTAGTCAATTTCTGCTCAGACTCAGTCTGTTGCAGTCGTAACAGGAGATTGCCGGCAGGAAAAATTGACCGTGATCAGACGGAAAGCAGGGACGGACTCAAGTTTTTTGCAGGCAAACCGTAATACAGAGTGCTGCGGACCGATTGCCGCGGCATTTTTCATCGCTCACGTGCCGTCATGAACCTGAACGCCCTGTTTTCCCGTTTCTCGATCCGTACGCGGATCTTCTCCACGCTCGGTCTCGTTGCCGCGCTGCTCGTCGTGTCGGGGCTGATCGGCCTTGCCGGCATGCAAAGCTCGAACCGCGCACTCGACGAGGCCTATACGCAGCAACTGGCTGCGAAGACCGCGCTGTCCGCGGCGAGCCTGAACCTGACGATCGTGCGCACGACGCTCGACCGCGCGCTCCTGCATCCGGAGGCGCCGGAAGTGCCGGATCTCGTGAAAAAGGCCGAAGGCTATCTCGCGAAGGCCGACACCGCCTGGCGCAATTACGCGGCGATGCCGCACGACGGCGACGAGGGCCCGCTCGCGAGCCGCCTCGACGCCGCGCGCCAGGCGCTGATCGGGCAGGCGCTGAAGCCGATGATCGACGCGATCCGCGAAGGCCGGCGCGACGAGGCCGACCGGCTGCTGATGACGGTCGCGCCGCCGCTGTCGGTCGCGCTCACGCAGGCGACCGATGCGCTCGATGCGTACCAGGTCGCGCGCGGCAAGGACGTTTACGACACCGCGCAGACCTATTACGGCTGGATGCGTATGGGCGCGATCGCGGGCATCGCATTCGGGCTGGCCGCGTGCCTCGGCTGTGCGATCGGCCTGCATTTCGCGATCACGCAACCGGTGAATCGCCTGTTGTCGCATTTCCGCCGCCTGTCGGACGGCGACCTGACGTCGGAAGTGCGCTGGTCGTCGCGTGACGAAATGGCCGAGCTGGTGAAGGGCGTGACGGGCATGCAGCGCAGCCTCGCGGACACGGTGCGCCAGGTCAGCCAGGGTTCCGAAGCGATTTCGACGGCCACGCACCAGATCGCGGCCGGCAACACGGACTTGTCGCAGCGTACCGAGGAACAGGCGTCGGCGCTGCAGGAGACGGCCGCGAGCATGGAGCAGTTGACGGCGACCGTGAAGCAGAACGCCGACAACGCGCTCGAGGCGCAGGCCTGCGCGGACAGCGCGAGCGAAATCGCGACGCGCGGCGCGACGGTGGTGGGCGAGGTGATCGGCACGATGAACGAGATCGACCAGAGCTCGCAGAAGGTCGCCGACATCATCGGCACGATCGAGGGCATCGCGTTCCAGACCAACATTCTTGCGCTGAATGCGGCGGTCGAAGCTGCGCGCGCAGGTGAGCAGGGCCGCGGTTTTGCCGTGGTCGCAGGCGAGGTGCGCACGCTTGCGCAACGCTCGGCGTCCGCGGCGAAGGAAATCCGCACGCTGATCGGCGAATCGGTCGAACGCGTTGCGATCGGCTCGCGGCTCGTCGGCACGGCCGGTGCGACGATGCAGGACATCCAGCAGGCGATCGGACGCGTGACCGGCATCATGACGGAGATCGCGGCCGCATCGAGCGAGCAGCGCGACGGGATCGAGCAGGTGAACCGCGCGGTGTCGCAGATGGATCAGGTGTCGCAGCAGAACGCGGCGCTCGTCGAGCAGGCGGCGGCGGCGGCTGCGTCGCTCGAGGAACAGGCTGACGGGTTGCGCCGTGCGGTGGGGGCGTTCCGGGTGGCTTGAGCAACGCAGGCGCGAGGCGAGTGGTGGCGGGTTGGTCGGGTGGTGCGATCGACCTCGCGGATTGGCCTGTATTTTTGCGGATGATCTGGTCGCGAGATCAGAAAAGAATACAAAGCCCCGCCAGCGGGGCTTTTTTTATAAAAATATGCTGGAATTTCTTCAAAATAAAGGCAATCTGGCAAGAATCCAATCCCATCTGGTGGGGGGGATTGGGACCGATCTCATTACTTCATTGCTGGAACTATCGTAGTAAATAATTGAATCCCTGGTGTCGGCTAGGTTTCGCTCTGTCGCTGAGTTGATGTAGTAGGAAAAGTATCTCAGGGCGATTAATTCTCCAGCGGCGTCAAAAATCTGAAGCTTTATTTCGGTTCCGTTCTCGATGTCTGTACCGCATAGCTTCACAAAATACGTCGTTCCGCGGATGATTTTGCTTCCGCCATTTAATTCATTGGTGTAAAAACCGCAACGTCCATAGCTTGGGCGATTGAAGTGAAAGAATAATCCAATGCCAAGATAAATGACGAGCGCTAGGCCAATGTATCTGATGATTCGAGTCTGCATATCTCGCCAAGTTTAAATTCAATTGGTTTTTTCAATTTCAAGTAAACTGGTTTTGAATATATCATGAAATCACTTCCTCGATGATGCTTTTCGCGCCAGCGGCAATAATCCGCATTGTGTACGGGGAAGTAAACGTCTGGCTCTCTGAATTTTCCAATCATGCTTCCTCGTGTGTCAACGGGCTTGTTGATGCTCTTTACCCAGATGTCAATGTCAGAGTTGCGTTTTGGGATGCTGGATTCAAAAAGTAGTGAGCCTGGCGCTACGATAACGCCGTGTTTGTTCCAATGTCCCAAATATTGTCGACCATTAAATGAATAATTGTCTTTTATGTAGGCATAAACGTGCGTAATTTTTCCGATTGCCTCGATGCAGTAAAAATTGCTTGTTTTATCATATCTGAAATATTTTTCACCAGATACTTCAGCAATTCCTATGGCGACATAAATATTGAAATTTGCCAGTGCGCCTGTAAGATCGGTGGGGGCCAAGTTTTCCAGGGTGTCCCAGCTGCTGATCGACGTGATCTGAAATTGCCAGTTCTTGTGAAATTGAAGAATATTATTTACGGATTGGCTGGTATTGATGTTGAGATTTGCTCCCCGGTTTTCCAAAAATCGTTTCTCTATTTCTGCGAGAATCTTGTTTCTTGCCAAATCGATTGCTTTCTGTCGATAAATGTCGTTCGAAATAAGATTTTCAAATTTCCTTTTGACATTTCCGAATCTCAGCGTCCAATCGAGAGTGACGTCGTTAAGATTAAACGGTTGAATTGATATCGGATCATTGTTGTAAATGTGCGCAGCACCCGCAAACCAGATTCGCGCAAGTTTGGCTGAAACCTTCCAGCCCAATTTGTCCATCGCGATTGGTACGTCCTGGAGATCGAAAGGTGGCGGGTTATTGCAAACTTCCGATTCCGCCTGCCGCGGTGATCCTTTGGTTATTGTCTGGTCGGCTTGCGGCGGCGGTTGAGGTGCTGGAGGGAGCTTCGGCGCGTTCGAGGGCTTGGAAATCGGTTTGGGAGGAGGCGGTGGTGGAGGCTTTTCCCCCGGTGCGAGCCTGTCGATCGATACGACTCTTTGAGTATCAAGCGGAATGCATCCTTGGGAACCCTTGTATTCCTTCAACTCCGATCCGAACCACCCATTTTTCGGCTTGTAGTAAGGCACCTTCTTTACGTCGGCCATGGACTCTTCCGTTTGCAACGAATAGCCTGGCATCGTAAAAGCCGACTGCAAGCGGACAAACCATCAGGTGTTGCCGAAACAGGGCGAAGCGCGATTGGACAAGGGGCCGGGGCAGAAAGAAATGTGCCCGATTGTGTCGGCCATCATGACGTCGAATAGTGTCCCCGGGCCGGGCGAACCGTTTCGCCGCGTCAGACCGCCGCGAGTTGCGCGGCCGCGCGCGACGACGCGACGATCAGCAGCTTCATCGTCGCGCGCGTCGCACCGACGAACAGCTTGCGCGCGGCCCGCGCGTCGAGCGTGTCGAAGTCGACTTCGGTGAGGATCACGCACGGCGCCGACTGGCCCTTGAAGCGGTAGATCGAATCGAGCAGCACGTCGCCTTCGCGATATTCGGGGTTGCCGAACAGGTCGTACTTGCCGGTGAAGCGCTTGATCCGGTGCGGACCGAGCTGGTCGAGCGGCGCGAGCACCGAGCCCTCGCGGCCGCGATACGACAGCACCGCGATGTCCTGCTTGCGGAAGCCCAGCGACAGCGCGTGCGTGATCGCGCGCTTGGTCGCGTCGATGCAGGCTTCCGTCAATGCGTCTCCCGACGCGCCATCGTCCCCGTATGCCGACACCGACGGATCCGAACCGTCGAACGGGCTGCCCGCGCGCAGCTCGGCCGCGAGCGGCTCGACCCGGCCGACGACGTCGCGCACGAATTCGAGCAGGTCGCGCGGGCTGCGGTAGTTCGTCAGCGCCTTCAGCGTGACCCAGCCGGCCAGCGCGACGGGTTCGCGCATGTACAGGTTCTGCAGCGGATCCTCGAGCCACCACCATGCGCCGTCCGGCGCGAGCACGCGCGCCAGCGCGGCCGCCCACGGCGCATGGAAATCCTGCCCTTCGTCGACGACCAGCACGTCGAAGCGCCAGTGCTCGGGAATCGGCGCTTCCGCGAAACGCGCTTCGAGCCGCTCGAATTCGCCGGGCACCTGGAAGTCGGGCACATAGCCGCCGTCACGCGCGACCCAGTCGCACAGCTGGTGGTAATTCGCGATCTTCGCGCCGGGCGGCGCGATGCGCGCGATGTAGTCGGCGAGCGGCCGGTTGAAGCACACATAGAGCACGCGCTTGCCCGCCGCGACGGCATCGCGCATCGCCTGCACCGCGAGCTGTGTCTTGCCCGAGCCGGCGGTGCCGGTGACGCGCAGCCGGAACGGCGCGAACTCAAGCTGGCGCGCCCATTCGGCGAGCCCGCCGGACAGCCGCGTGACGAGCGTGCCGGCCTGCCCGACGAGCGCGCTCGTGTCGGGCGTGAGCGCGAGCTCGTCCGCGAGGAAATGGTGGAGCTTCGGCGCGTTCGGAAAGTGTGCGTCGTCCTCGGGCAGGATCTGCAGGACGACCTGCGCGAGCTGCGCCTTGCGCGACGCGTCGACGATGCGGTCGGCCGCGACGCCGGCGATCGACGCGTCGCGGATCGAGTAGTCGGGGCAGTACAGCAGCGCCTCGACCCCGTAGACGCCCGCGCCGAGCGCGGCCGTCAGCCGCCGGTGCAGTGTTTCCTGCGTGCGCGCGAGCTGGATCGGGACATTGCGCTCTTTCTGCAGATAGACCTTCACGAGCCCCTTCGGTGTTTCGCGCAGGAAGCCGGCCTTCTGCTCGATCAGCAGCACGCGGCCTGCCGGGCTCACGACGACGAACGCCGCTTCGCCGAACACCGAGAACGCCTGATCGGCGCGCGTCCAGTGGACGCCGTGATACACCGTGTAGCTGTCGGGCAGTGCGTGTTCGAGCGCGGCGAGCGTTTCGCGTTCGCGTTCGGCCGCGCCGGTCGCGGCGAGGCTTTTCCAGTCGTCGGGGATGAGGCGGGCCATGGCGTCGGGCGGCGGATGCCGGTGCGGGCGTGAACAGGTGCGGCTATTGTACTGAGGAACCTGTCCATGCCAGCGGCATTGCGCGCCCGCTGGCCACCCTGAGGTGAGGCGGGCCGGCGGGGATTATCCGCGCGCGAGCCGTTTCGCGAGATCCGCGCTGAGGATCGCCATGCGCGCGGGTTTTTCGTAGCAGACCACGTCGAACGCGCGGATGACTTCGCTGATGTCGGCTTCGCTTGCGCGGCCGGTGAGCAGGTCGCCCGTCAGGACGAAAATCGGCGCGCCCGGGTTGTCGGACGTGCGCACGGCCTTGATCGCGGTCGCGGCCGTGCTGTCGTCGAACAGCCATTCGGTCAGCACGGCGTCGAAGGCCTGGCCCTGCAGGGCGTCGACGAACGGCGCGAGACCGTCGAACGCGGCCGTCGCGAAACCCTGCCGTTCGAGATAGCGGCACAGCTCGGTCGCGCTGACGCGATCGGGGTCGATCACCGCGACGACGAGCTTGTCGCTCTCCGCGCGGCGCGGATAGATCTCGATCTTGTGCACGTCGTACGCATTCTGGTACAGCACGCCGGTATGACGCAGCACGCGCCAGCGGCCGTTCTGTTCGTACGCGACGAACTCGGGACGCGCGCCGGCTTCGAGCGGCGCGCCGATCCACGCGGTACACGGGATCTCGGCGACGCCCGCATAAAGGACGGCTTCCTGGGAATAGGCACCGACCATGCCGGGGTCGAGCGTTTGCGCGCCGAACAGCTGGGCGGCGGGTTCGCCGTACGCTTCGGCGACTTTCTTGATCTGCGAGAGCGTCCAGGGGCTGCTGCCGCGCAGTTTGCGGTGGCCTTGCGAGAAACTCAGGTCGAGGATGCGGCACAGCTCGGTGGTCTGCTGGCGCTTGCCGATGCCGTTGCGGGTCATCAGCTCGCGCACGCGCTCGGCAACCGCGAGGGAATCCGTGGTGATTGCTTCAGTGGTCATGCTACGGGAACGGATCGTGACGTTCAGAACGACGCCTTGCGGCAGTCTCGACGGACAGTCTTCATGACGTCCAATGGCGAGCCGACCGGCCACGCGCGCAAAAGATAACTTTACCGCAAAATGGTCGTCATTCAGTGTCGTGAAAGGTGCGATTGTGTGAAAGGTGTGTCACGAAGTTACCGCAAGCACCCGCATCTCGAACGCATTAACGACTGACAGGAAACAATGACGACAACCTATCCGTTGCACGATGCCCTGACCCGCGCCGAAACGGCGTTCCCGGCCGAAGCCGACGTCGTGATCGCCGGCGCCGGCATCATGGGCTGCGCGGCCGCGTACTACCTGGGCCTGCGTGGCCTGAAGGCCGTCGTGCTCGACAAGTCGCGCATCGCCGGGCAGCAGTCGACGCGCGCATGGGGCTTCGTGCGGCAGCAGGGCCGTGAAGCCGCCGAGGTGCCGCTGATGATGGCGGGCATGCGGATCTGGGAGGGGTTAGAGGAAACCCTCGGTTTCGATCTCGAATGGCGGCAGGGCGGCTGTCTCTATATTGCGGACAACGAAACGGACTGGTCGTCGTTCAACGCGTGGCTCGCCGTCGCACGCGAGCATGGGCTCGATACGCGCACGCTGACGCGCGCGCAGATCGACGAGCGCGTCCGTGGCCTTTCGCCGCAGGCACGCACGCTTGGCGGGCTGTACACCGCGACCGACGGGCAGGCCGAGCCGCGTCGCGTGGCCGCCGCGTTCGCGGCGCGCGCGACCGAGGCCGGCGCGCGTTTCTTCGAAGGCTGCGGCGTGACGGCGATCGAGACGGCCGGCGGCGCGGTCGTCGGCGTCGTGACCGAGCGCGGCACGATCCGTACGCGGCGCGCGATCTGTGCGGCCGGCGCGACCAGTTTCCGGTTGCTCGACGGCGTCGGCATCCGGCTGCCGCAGCAGGCCGTGCGCGGCACCTGCATGCGCACCAATGTGGTGCCGCCGGTGTCGGCGGCGACGGTCTGGGGGCACGGCCTCGGCATCCGGCAGCGCGAGAACGGCGCGATCAATCTCGCCGACGACATGCAGGTCGACGTCGATCTGACGCTCGGCCACCTGCGCGGGTTGAGTCTCTTCTGGCCGGAGTTCTGGTCGCAGCGCGACAAATTCCGGCTGCACCTGAATGCGTCTGCCTGGCGCGACGCGCTTGCCCGCATCAGCGGCGCGACCGGGCCGGTCGAGCCGCGCGATCCGCAGCCGCAGCCGAATCGCGCCCACGCGCCGCGCGCACTCGCGAAGCTCAAGGCGATCTTTCCCGCGCTGAAGGACGCACAGATCGTCGAGGCGTGGGCCGGCCTGATCGACGTGTTGCCCGACGGCATCCCGGTGATCGATGCACCGGGCACGCCGTCGGGGCTCGCGATCGCGACGGGGTTCTGCGGTCACGGTTTCGCGATGGGGCCGATCGTCGGCCGGCTGCTCGCCGAATGGATCGATACCGGGACGCCGTCGCTCGACCTGTCGGCGTTTCGCGCGCGGCGCTTCGTCGACGGAACGATGGTGCGGCCGCGCAGCATGCTGTGACGGCCGGGCGCGCGCGTTCCCGTCGTAAAATCGAGCCCGCATTCTTCAGGAGACTCCCCGTTGGCTTCGCCATCCGACCAGCGCCGCTCGTTGCGCTTACGCCTGCGTCGTGCCCGCAATCCGTGGCAGGCGCCGCGTACGCGTACGCTGTTCACGCGTCCCGCGACGTCGCCGCGGCGCACGCTGCTGTTCCGCATCGGCGCGGTCGTGCTGCTGTGCACGCTCGCGTTCATCGTGCTGTATCTCGATCGCGACGGCCTGCGCGATTCGACCAAGAGCACGCCGATGACCGTCGCCGATCTCGTCTATTTCACGATGGTCACCGTCGCGACGGTCGGCTACGGCGACATCGTGCCGGTCACCGCGCGGGCACGCCTGCTCGATGCGTTCTTCATCGTGCCGATCCGTATCGTCATCTGGTTCATTTTCCTGGGCACGGCGTATCAGTTCGTGATCCAGCGCGTTATCGAGGAATTCCGCATGAAGCGCCTGCAGAAGCAGTTGTCCGATCACATCGTCGTGTGCGGTTATGGCCTGTCGGGGTCGATCGCGGTGCGCGAGTTGCTGGAAAGCGGCGTCGATCCCGCGACGGTCATCGTGATCGATTCGCAGCAGCAGGCGCTCGAGGCCGCGACGTCGCTCGGCGTGACGGGATTGCTTGGCGATCCTGCGCATGAGGATCTGCTGCAGCAGGCGCAGGTGCGCGCGGCGAAGGCCGTGATCATTTCGGTGACCGACGATCCGACCGCGATCCTGCTGACGCTGTCGGTGCGCAGCATCGCGCCCGATACGAAGATCGTCGTGCGGATCCAGGAGAACCTGTACCAGCGGCAACTGCGGCAGGCCGGCGCGGACGTGATCGTGTCGTCGACGAAGATCGGCGCGCTGCTGCTCGCGGATGCGGTGCACAGCCGCTATATCGTGCCGTTCGTGAACGACATGCTGTCGACGCGCGGGCGTGCGACGCTGCTGGAGCGCGAAGCGTTGCCGCAGGAGATCGGGTGCCTGACGAACGTCGTGCCGGGTGCGATCGTGGTCGGGCTCGATCGCTGCGGGAAGATCTATTCGTTCTACGAGGATCCGCCGTGCAGGATCGAGGCGGGGGATACGCTGGTCGTGATTCAGTCGGCGCGGATTCCGGATCCGGATGTGTGAGGGCATTCAATCCGGTGGGGCGATCAGGATTCCTCGATTGGCAAAGTAGCGATCGAAGGTTTCGCGCCGCATCGTCACGTTTTCCTGCGTGTCCCGTTCAAATCCTGACGGGTTATGAAAGATCCAGTCGCCGGATTGTGCGTCGACGCCAAGCACGAGCACCAGATGGCCGCCACGCGCCGGCGGCTCGACATCCCGATGCCGGATTCCCGGATGGACCGACGCCATCAGCCTGTGTCCGTCGCGTAGCCTTGCTTCAAGGACCGCCGATTCCGTATGCTCGACGACGCTGCCTCGCATCTGGAAACGCTCGCCGAGCCATTGCACGAACGGTCGGTACAGCAGGCGTTTGCCGCCATCGCCCAGTTCAGGGCGGTAGACGCCGAAGGTCACGGCGTCGTGGACCAGTTCGAGCAACGGGAGCACGCGCTTCGTACGCTGCGCGAGCAGCATCTTCAGGCATGCGATGCCGCAGATGTGCGGGCTCCATTGCGCGTACTCTTCGGGGCTGCGGGCGCCCGACTCGCGCCAGAGCGGATCGTCTTCCGAACGCAGCGCGCCGGACAGAAACTTGTCGATCAGCATCCTCGATTCCCACTGCGAGAAGTAAGGTACGTCGGTCATTTTTCATCCGGTAAACAGTATCGCGACGAAACGGTCGATCGTTGCGCCGAAGATATCGTGCGGGCGTAACGCCGCGCATTGGCATGCGGCGCCGCATCGTGCCGCCGCATCACGCACCATCCGGTTCCATCGCGGAGCCGGTCAATTCTTTTGCGCCCGTGGCCTCGCCGAGGAACGCACGGGCTCGGCCGACGCCAGCAGGCTGCGCAGGAACACCATGATCATGTGCCCGATCGGCACCTCCGACAGGATCGACTCGTGCAGCGACAACCCTTGCGAGAGCCCCATGAACGACACGGCCAGGACGGTCGGCGACTCGGGCGGCACTTTCCCGAACCGGGCAAAAATCTGTTCGATGCAACAGGCAAGGCCATCGCGGTGGGCATCCAGTAATGCCTGCGCCGCCTTCGCAAAATCGGGATTGCGACGCCCCTGAAGCTTGAATTCGACGCCCAGCACGGACCACTCGGGCTCGGCATCGACGGTCCGCGACCACACTTCCAGCGCATCCAGTATGTCGTTCCCGGACGCGGACGGGTCGCTCAGCGCCCGGGCGATGTCTGCCACTTGCGCCGTCGAGCGCGACTGCATCAGTTCGACGAACAACGCTTCCTTGCTCGCGAAATTCGAATAGAACGCGCCCTGCGTGTAGCCGGCCTCGGCCGCGATATCCCTGAGGGACGTCGCGCCGAAACCGCGATCGACGAACAGCCGCTTCGCCGCGGCAAGCAAATGCGCGCGGGTCTGCAGTCGACTTTCTTCGCGGGTCAGCCGCGGGGGAAGGGGTGCCGTGATCATGGCCGGAAGGATATCAGTTGATATTTGAGATGGAAATCATTACGATCGCATTCCAGATATCAGTTGATATTTGAAACGCCGGGCACGATTGTGCACCCGAATGTCCGCAGTGGGCGGGGACCAGGCGGACGATCGTGCCGGTGCGGGGGCGTCGATGCGGTGCCGGTGCGCCAGGGATAGTCGCGCCGCCGATGCGCAGAGCGCGTCGCCGGTCGATCAGGTATGCCGGCCTCGTGCGTCGTGATGAAACAGTCGGTTAGTCATGCGAATCATGTCGATTTGCATGTGGATGCGTGGCAGGAAGCGGAAGATGAGCGTGAGCAAGACCTATGCGCAGCTCGTTGTGGAGCTGTCCGAACTGGACGAGGAAATCGAGCGCGCCCGCGAGCGCGAACGCATCGATGCGATCGAGAAGGTTCACTCGTTGATGGACACCTATGCGATCAAGCATCGCGACCTGGTCGGCCGCAACGGCCGCCGTGGCTCGTACATCGTGAAAGCGTTGCCGGCGCGCTATCGCGATCCGGCGAGCGGCAAGGAGTGGAGCGGGCGCGGTAACGCGCCGCTCTGGATCCGGGGCAAGGACCGCCGTCAGTTCGTCATATGCAAGCCGCCGGCCTTTGGAAAGAAAGCCAAAAGGCGATGACGGAACCGGGTGGGCGTGGACCGTGCGTTGCCGGGGTGAGCTAAGGCGATGCGGGCTGCTGCGGCGTGTGGCCCGGCGGCGTCAGCACGACGAGCAGCGTCGCGCCGTCCGGCGACGGCGCCACGTACGCATGCGGCCGGTGCGAAGAGAACAACGCGCTTTCCCCGGCACGCAACCGTGTCGGCTCGCCGTGTTCGAAATGCAGCGCCAGTTCGCCCGACAGCACATAGCAGAACTCGTCGCCCTCATGACCGGCGAGCCCGCCGGCTTCGTCCACGGTGCGCGCGTCGACCTGCATGCGCAGCGTGATCATCCCGGCTGAACTGTCGCGATGCAGCAGCGCGTATGTGTACGGGATGTTCGCAATCCGCGTCGTGACGATGTCTTCCGCGTGGCAAACGCTCAGCGAAGCCCGATGGCGCGGGTGGTGGGTCAGCACGTCGCGCCAGTCGAAGCCCATCCCTTCGATGATCCGGTGCAGCACGCCGAAGGTCGGCGACATCTTGTTGGTCTCGATGCGCGAAAACGTCGCCGCGGGCACGCCGGTCAGCCGGCTGGCCTCGTTCAGCGTGAGGTCGCGCGACTGGCGCAGCGCGCGCAGCCGTTGCCCGATCTGGTCGGCGGGAACCTGCAGGTGCTCGCGACGCTGAGGCTTGAGCGGCAGTGCCGACAGGAGCGACGCGACGCGGGATTTCTTGCTCATTGACGTTCACCGGGGAGAATGATTTTACTGATACGTAATAAAAATATACCGCATCGGCACGAAACCGGCCGATGAAATGTGCGAGGCTTGTCGCTGGCCGGCATCGAGGCGTACACTTCCGGCGTGTTGACGTGACGAAAGCGGGGCATCTTCGATGCCTCGTTTTTTTGGCTCCTGTATTTACGTATATGTAAATTCAGGAACTGAACGCAACGCATTTCGTCCCGGCTGTCGGCGCGCGATGCTGCATGCATGATGAATGGAGGCACAAGCGGTAGCGCATTGGCATGACCAGAAATTTACGTATCGGTAATTTCGGAGAGGCTGACATGAATCTGCAAGACGACCGGATGAATGGCGCGTATCGCGCGGAAGGCTGGGTGCAATGGCCCGGCGAGCCGGAGTTGAGTTTCCAGTTCGCGCGCACGCTCGGCGGTGCGCAGGAAGGTGCGAGCCTGATCAGCGAGTGCTTTCGCGCGGCGGCGCGGATGACGCCCGGTGACACGGAGAGCTGGTATCGCGAATGGCAACTCCTCGCGAGGGCCAGCGAGCAGCGCGCGCTCGACGCATTCGAGCGCGGCTTCCTGCGCACCGCGAGCAGCAACTGGCTGCGCGCGGCCAACTACTACCGGTCGTCGGAGTTCTACCTCGCGCATGACGACGCGCGGCGGCGCGACACGTTCGACAGCGTCGAACGCTGTTCGCATCGCTATCTCGAAGGGCTGACGCCGGCCGGCGAGATCGTGCGGATCCCGTACGAGGGTGGCGCGCATCTCGACGCGTATTTCATCCCGTGCGCGGGCGACGGCGTGCGTTCGCCGGCCGTGATTGCGTTCGGCGGGCTCGACGAGTACAAGGACGAACTGCTCCACGAGATGCCCAAGCACGCGCTCACGCGCGGCATGTCGCTGCTGCTGGTCGATCTGCCGGGGCAGGGCGGCACGCTGCGCCGGCAGGGCATCGTCAACCGGCCCGATACCGAAGTGCCGGTCGGCGCGTGCGTCGATTACCTGCTGACGCGCCGCGACGTCGATGCCGGCCGGATCGCACTGTATGGCGCAAGCGTCGGCGGCGTCTATGCGGCGCGCGCGGCGTCGTTCGAGAAGCGCATCGTCGCGGCGGTTTCGGATTCGGTGATGTTCGACATGGGGGCACTGTTCGCGAGCTGGCTCGAGACGCCGGAGCGGCTCATCTGGCGGCACCTGAAATGGGTGTTCGGCTGCGCGACGCCGCAGGGTGTGGTCGACAAGGCGCGGGATTTCCGTCTCGCCGGCGTGATCGATCGAATCTCGGTGCCGTACCTGGTGCTGCAGGGCACCGAGGACTGGCTCGGCCTGAAGACGGCAACCGATACCTACGACTATGCGAAGGCGCAGGGTGTCGACGCGACGCTGCGGCTGTTCGATCCGGATGAAACGGGCGCCGCGCACTGCCAGGTCGACAATCCGACGCTCGGGCAGGAGTTCATCTGCGACTGGCTTGCCGCGCGGCTGGGCATCGACCAGCGCGAAGTCCGGAAGCGTACGCAGTCGCTGGCCTGAGCGGCGCAGCGAGTCGAGCGCCGGGAGGCATCGCGCCAGGTTCCTGGCGACATCTTCCGGCGCGGGCCCCAGCGCCGGTTTATCCGCGACCGACGAACGGCATGGCGGTCGCCATGATCGTCATGGTGAGGATGTTCGTGTCCAGCGGCAGGTTCGCCATCTGGACGATCGCGTTCGCGACATGCGCGACGTCCATGCGTGCCTCGGGTGCCAGGCTGCCATCCGCTTGCGGGACGCCTTGCGTCATCCGGTCCGTCAGCGCCGTGGCCGCGTTGCCGATGTCGATCTGGCCGCACGCGATGTTGTAGCGGCGGCCGTCGAGCGCCAGCGATTTGGTGATCCCGGTCACCGCGTGCTTGGTGGCCGTGTACGCGATCGTATCGGGGCGCGGCGCGTGTGCCGAGATCGAGCCGTTGTTGATGATGCGGCCGCCCTGCGGCGTTTGCGCTTTCATCAGGCGCCACGCGGCCCGCGCGCACAGAAAGACGCCGGTCAGGTTCGTCGCGACGACGCTGTTCCACACGTCGAAGTCGTATTCGTCGAGCGAAACGGCGGGGGCGTTGCGCCCGGCATTGTTGAACAGGACGTCCAGCCGGCCGAACTGCTGCGCGATCTGCGCGAACGCGTGGTCGACCGATGCTTCGTCGGTCACGTCGGCGGGAAACACCTGCGCATCGCCACCGGCGGCGTGGATCGCATCCTGCGTTTCGCGCAGCGATGCCGCGTTGCGCCCGAGCAGCGCGACGGTGAAGCCCGCGGCAGCGAGCGCGATGGCCGCTGCACGACCGATGCCGGAGCCGGCGCCCGTGACGGCTGCGAATTGCTTCGAGACAGACATGGCTTGATTTCCTGCTGGTTGAGTGACGGGTGATGCGGGCGACGACCGGTGTCATCGCCACTTCGGCAATGTAGACGAAATGCGCGGCATACGGATTCAAGCGACATCGCAAGCGCCCCCGGCCGCGCGATAACCGCAGCTATTTCTTCCGGCCAGGCGAACGCTTCTTCGCGTGCGCGCCCGTTTCCGCAAACAGATCGACCACCACGTCGCGCAGCCACCGGTTCCCTTCGTCCTGATTGACCCGCGTGTGCCACAGCATATGGATCGGCGCACCGGGCAGCGTGACGGGCAACGCGCGCCAGCCGAGCGAGAACGGCGCGGCGAGTTGCAGCGCGAGGTGCTCGGGCACCGTCGCGATCAGGTCGGTGCGCTGCAGGATGTAGCCCACGCTCATGAAATGCGGCACCGTCAGCCGTACCCGGCGCTTCACGCGGCGCCGCTTCAGCCATTCGTCCACCTGCCCGTGACCGGTGCCGGCCGACACCACCACCAGATGCTCGGCGTCGCACCACGCGTCGACCGTCAGCGGCGCGTCCTCGAGCGGGTGCCCGCGCCGGAACAGGCACACATAGCGCTGATCGAACAGCCGGCGCTGATAGAACCCGCCCTTGAGCTGCGGCAGCAGGCCGATCGCGAGATCGACGCGGCCGTCGGCCATTTCGTCGCTGAGGTTGACGCTCGTGTCGCGCACGGTATTGAGCGCGATGCCCGGTGCCGCGTGCGACAGGTGTTCGAGCAGCGCGGGCAGGAACACGACTTCGCCGATGTCGGTCATGCCGATGGTCAGCGTCCGCGTGGCGCGCAACGGATCGAAACCGGTCTCGGGATTCAGCGCGGCATGCAGCGTCGCGAGCGCATGCGACACGGGTTCCGCGAGACGCAGCGCGAACGGCGTCGGCACGACACCACCCGGCCCGCGCACGAACAGTGGATCGCCGAGCCGGCGGCGCAGCTTCGCGAGCGCGTTGCTGACGCCCGGCTGGCTCATGTTCATCTGTTCGGCGACGCTCGACACGCGCCGCTCCTGCATCAGCCGCTGGAAAAGCAGCAGCAGGTTGAGGTCGATCTCGCTCAGTTCCATCGGTTTCGCATGGCCCGGTTCATTGCATTTGGTGATGAAGCAGATTCATTTCATTTTATTGCGGGATGAAAGTCCACTCCTGAAAATACCGATACGGCGCATGCATTCGACATGACCGCTGCGCAAGTCGCAGACCCCACATAGGAATATCGGAGACATCTTCATCATGCAGACGAACCTGAAGATTGCGATCGTCGGCGCCGGCATCGGCGGCCTGACCCTCGCGCTCGCATTGCGCGAGCACGGCATCGACGCCCAACTCTACGAGCAGACCCATGAATTGCGCGAAGTCGGCGCGGCCGTCGCGCTGTCGGCCAATGCGACGCGCTTCTACGAACGCATGGGGCTGCGCGCAGCCTTCGATGCGGTATGCGCGGACATCCCGGGTCTCGTCTATCGCGACGGGCGCAGCGGTGCGGTGATCGGCCATCATCGCGGCACCCCCGATTACCGCCGGCAATTCGGCGGCGCGTACTGGGGCGTGCATCGCGCGGATCTGCAGGCCGTTCTGTCGAAGGCGGTCGGTCTCGAACGCATCCATCTCGGCCATCGGCTGGTCGATCTCGCGCAGCATCCCGAGCGCGTCACGCTGTCGTTCGACAACGGCGCACGCATCGAAGCCGATCTCGTGATCGGCGCGGACGGCGCGCGTTCGATCACGCGACGCTGGATGCTCGGCTACGACGACGCGCTGTATTCGGGCTGTTCGGGTTTTCGCGGCGTGGTGCCGGCCGCGCGCATGGATTTGCTGCCCGATCCCGAGACGATCCAGTTCTGGGTCGGGCCGCACGGGCATCTGCTGCACTATCCGATCGGCGACAACGGCGACCAGAATTTCCTGCTGGTCGAGCGGCATCCGTCACCGTGGCCGTCGCGCGACTGGGTCATGCCGGCCGAGGAGGGCGAGCAACTGCGCGCGTTCGGTGGCTGGCATCCGGCCGTGGTGCAGATGATCACCGCGGTGCCGGTCAGCCAGCGCTGGGGGCTGTTCCACCGTCCGCCGCTCGGCCGCTGGAGCCGCGGGCGTGTGACGCTGATCGGCGATGCCGCGCACGCGCTGGTGCCGCACCACGGGCAGGGGGCGAACCAGTCGATCGAGGATGCGGTGGTGCTGGCGGCGCAACTCGCGAAGGCAGGGCCGGGGAATTGGCGTGAAGCGCAGGAAGCGTACGAGCAGCTGCGTCGCGGCCGCACGCGCAAGGTGCAGTACGCGTCGATTTCAGCGGCCGACGTGCTGCACCTGCCCGACGGGCCGGCTGCGCAGGCGCGCAACGCGCGTCTGGCCGAACGCGACAGCGTGCTGCATCACCTGGACTGGATTCACGACTTCGACGCGCTCAACGAGGCGCCGAGCGAGCGGCAGGGCGGGACGTGGCTTTGATGGCGGCCTGCCTGCCTGCGTGACGCGGGCAGCGTATCGGCGCGCATGCCGCTCGACGGCTACCGGCCGGTGAGCGGCCCACCAGACGAAAACGGGCGGCGCAACGCCCGCCTGCCGTCACTTCACGCACTCGAGCGCGTACTTCAACCCCTGCCCGAGCAGCCCGCGCCACACGTCCCACGTATGCCCGCCGTCGACGATGCGCAGCTCGGCCGGGTTCTGCGCGCGGCGCAGGTGCGTGTACAGCACGCTCGATTCGGCCTGGATCGTCAGGTCGTCGTCGCCGGCCGCGATGAACATCGGCACGCGCCAGCTGCGCGCGAAATAACCGCGCAGCAGCGCCGGGTAGTTGAGTTCGTGCCACACGCGCGAGTCGAACTGCCGGTCGCCGAACACGCCGACGTAGCGCGCGGCCGAATTGAGCGGCGGCTCGTTCGCATAGATCGCGGGGCTCAGCAGCATCGCGCCGCAGAACAGCCCCGGTTCGAGCAGCGAGAAGCGCAGCGCGCCGAAGCCACCCATCGACACGCCGCCGATCGCACGGCCCGCTCGCTGGTTCGACACCGCGAAGTGCGCCTCGACCTCGGGCAGCAGGTCGTTGAGGAACGCGCTCTGCATCTTCTCCTTGCGGTCGACGTACCAGTCGGTGCCACCCTGCGGCATCACGATCACGACGGGCGGAATCTCGCGGCGCTCGATCAGCGTATCGGCGGTCGCCTGCAGCCGGCCCTGCGTGACCCAGTCGTTCGCATTGCCGGCATTGCCGTGCAGCAGGTACATCACCGGGTAGCGCGCGCCTTCCGGGTTGTAGCCGGGTGGCAGGTAGACGGTATACGACCAGTCGCGCTTCAGCGAGGCCGACCGGAACGTGCGCAGCACGACGCTGCTGCCCGGATTGACCGGCGGTTCCTGGATCGACGACGGCGTCGTCGCGGTCTGCACGGCCGGCGGCGGCACGGGCGGGACCGGCGCCGCGGCCGGCGTGGCGCGGGCCGCGGCGATGGAGCCGGCGATCAGGGCGATGGCGAACGGAAGGGTGAGTCGGCGCATGGCGAAGCGTTTCAGGAGAGGCGCCGGCTATCGTAGCAGCGGCGCGTGACGGTGCGGCGCATCATCGCCGCGAACGGAACGGCAGCCGCGCGACGAGCGGCCCGTAGAGTTTGGCCACGAGGTACAGCAGGCCCATCGCGACGACGTCGGCGGTGAGGCCGAGCGGCACGTTGAGATAGCCTTCGGTCGCCTGGTAGAGCAGCGAATCGACCGCGAGCGAGATGCCGGTGCCCGCGACGAAGCACAGCAGCCCCTGCCGGCCGATCGTGCCGATCCACGGCATCGCGTGCGCGACCTTCTTCATCCAGCCGAGGTGCACGAGCTTGGCGGCGAGCCACGCGATCGCGAGGAAGTTCACGAGCCGCAGCGCGCCGAGGTTCTGCTTGATCGACGGATCGGTCGGGAACGGCTCGATGCGCAGCCGGTAGTACGCGCCGGCCGCGACGATCGCGAGCGACACGGCCGTCAGCAGCCAGCCTTGCGGCTTGGGTGCGAGTGTCTGGTAGACGGGCTGGCAGCGCGCGATCACGCCGAGCACGAACAGGAACTGCCACGCGAACGGATTGAAGTCCCACGGCGCGCCTTCGACGGTCGGCAGGAAGCGCGCGACGTGCGGCGCCGCGTACCACAGCGACCCGCTGAACGCGAGCATCAGCCACGGCTGCGTGCGTGCGAGCGGCAAGGCGAGCGGGACGAGCAGCGCGAAGAACGCGTACATCGGCAGCACCGACGCGAGATACGGCTGGCGGCGGAACAACAGGATGTCGCGCAGCGCGGCGAGCGGCTTGTGGAGCAGGCCGTCGAGATCGTTGGTCGGCATGTTCGGGCCGTCGATCGCGAACGCGTTCAGCGCGGCCGTGATCAGCAGCATCAGGCCGGCCGTCACGAGGAATGCGCGATAGATCTCGAACGCGCGCCGGATGAAGCGCTGGCGCGCGGCGGCCTCGTCGTGCCGCTCGGCGAGCGAGTTGTACGCGATGGCGGTCGCGAAGCCGCCGAGGAACACGAACACCTCGGCCGCATCGCACAGCGCATACGCGTGCAGCGTCACGCGCGACAGGATGCTGCCGCCGATGTGGTCGACGACGATGACGAGCAGCACGAGGCCGCGGAAGAAATCGAGTTCGGCGTAGCGGCCGGCCCGGGCAGGCGCGGTCATCGGATCGCGTCCCGGCGCGGGCCGCGAGCGCGGCCGGCCCATGCCGCGCATGAATCGGGGTGAAGCATGACTTCGTGAAGAAATGGCGAACGGATGCGCATTGTGCCACCGATGCGACACCGGCCGGGTTTACGCGGATGGCGGGCCGGCCCGCCGCTGCCGATAAGCCCGGTCAGGCTGTCGGCGCAACGGGGCAGTTGGACGAGCGCAACGCTTTGCGCGCGGTGATCAACCCCCGATGGACGGACGGTTTCCGACGTGACACCATTTTGTCCTCACGCGGCCGCACACCGCGTCGTCCGCCCTGCGGGCCACACATAGAACAGACCAAACATTCGCCGGGCGCTCGGCCTGCCCGGCCCTCGGCTCCGGAGATCCGTCATGAAGAAGCACGTCATTTTTGCCGCCGCGCTCGCTGCCTTCGCCGCGCCGGCCTTTGCCCAGAACAGCGTGACGCTGTACGGCCTGATCGACGAAGGCTTCAATTACACGAACAACGTCAACGTCAATGGGGTCGGAAAGACGAATTACCAGCTCGCGAGCGGTTATGCGCAGGGCAGCCGCTGGGGCCTGAAGGGCAGCGAGGATCTCGGCGGCGGGCTGAAGGCGATCTTCACGCTGGAAAACGGTTTCGACGTGAACAACGGCCGGCTCGGCCAGGGTGGCCGCATGTTCGGCCGCCAGGCGTTCGTCGGGCTGAGCCAGTCGCGCTTCGGCACGCTGACGTTCGGCCGCCAGTACGACTCCGTCGTCGACTATCTCGCGCCGCTGACCGCGAACGGCAACTGGGGCGGCACGCTGTTCTCGCACCCGTTCGACAACGACAACACGGACAACTCGTTCCGCGTCAACAACACGGTCAAGTACGCGAGCCCCGACTGGAACGGCCTGACGTTCGGCGGCACGTACAGCTTCAGCAACAGCACGGGCTTCTCGAACAACCGCCAGTACAGCATCGGCGCGCAGTATTCGCTGGCCGGGCTGCAGGTCGCCGCTGCATACCTGCAGGCGAACAACCCGGGCGTCGGCAGCGCGGGCGCGATCTCGGCCGACGACGCGAACTTCGTCGCCGATCGCCTGCGCATCTTCGGCGGCGGCGTGAACTATACGTTCGGCCCGGCGACGGTCGGCTTCGTCTACACGAAGACGGACGTGAAGAACCCGGTGTCGACCGTCTACCTGCCGGCGTCGACGTTCGCCGGCCTCGGGCTGACCGCGACCAAGTTCCAGAACTTCGAGATCAACGGCAAGTACCAGCTCACGCCCGATTTCTATCTCGGCGCGCAGTACGTGTACACGGACGGCAAGTTCGATGCCGCGGCCGGCTCGTTCAAACCGAAGTACCACACGGTCGGCCTGATGGCCGACTACAGCCTGTCGAAGCGCACCGACGTCTACCTGCAGGGCGCGTGGCAGAAGGTGGCCGGCGACAAGACGGGCACGGCGGCCGACGGCGGCTACGTCGTCGGGACGGACGGCCCGTCGGCGTCGTCGAACCAGTTCGCGGTGCGCGCCGCGATCCGCCACAAGTTCTGATCGTTTCGACCGGCCGGTGGCCGGTGGCCGGGGCCGGGGCCGGGCGCCCCGGCACCGGTCCGCGTCAGTCCGCCCGGTGCATGCCGCCGAGCGTTTCCGCGAGCCAGTCCACGAAGATCCGCACGCGCGGCGCCAGGTGCCGGCCGGTCGGGAACACCACCGATACGGGCAGCGGCCCCGCATTCCATTCCGGCAGCACCTCGACCAGCGCGCCGTCGGCGAGCAGCGGCGCGAGCCCGTCGCGCGGCGCCTGGATCAGCCCGAGGCCCGCGACGCAGCACGCGAGATACGCCTGCGAGCTGTTGACCGACACGACGCTGTGCATCTTCACCGTGTGCACGTCGCCCGAATCCATGTCCGCATATTCCCAGTCCAGCTCGCGGCCCGTGCGGCTCGAGAAATAGCCGACCGCGACGTGGTCCGGCAACTCGTCCGGCGAGCGCGGCGTGCCGTGGCGCGCCAGGTACGCGGGCGACGCGCAGTTGATCTGGGCCATCTCGCCGACGCGCCGCGCGACGAGCGACGTATCGGACAGCACGCCGACCCGCACCGCGCAGTCGATGCCGTCGGCGACGAGATCGACGAAGCGGTCGGTCGTGCTGATCACGACGCGCAGGTCGGGGTAGCGCGCATGGAAATCCGGTAGCGCCGGGATCACCTGGTTCAGCGCGAAACGCTCGGGCAGGTCGACGCGGATCACGCCGCGCGGCGACGTGCCGGCGTCCTCGAACAGCGTTTCCACATCGTCGAGATCGGCGAGCAGTCGCACGCAGCGCTCGTAGTAGGTCGCGCCTTCGGCGGTCAGCGCGACGCGCCGCGTCGTGCGTTGCAGCAGGCGGATCTTCAGGTGCCTTTCCAGATACTGGACCGCGTTGCTGACGGTCGGACGGGGGAGTTGCAGTTGCTCGGCCGCCTTCGTGAAGCTGCCGAGATGGGCGACGCGCGCGAAGATGCGCATTGCTTGCAGATGATCCATGCGGGCGAGAACCTTGGCGGTGATGGAAGACAGTCTCCATTGTTAATCAGCGTCGAATGGTTTGGTGGAACGTTTCGCGTTTATCGCGCGCGGCAAAGCGACCAGAATCCGCTCCATCCACTCACCACTCGAAGGAAACGGACATGGACACGCGTCAACTGGGCCGCACCGGCCCGCAGGTTTCGGCCATCGCACTCGGCTGCATGGGAATGTCGGACTTCTACGGGCCGGCCGACCGCGACGAAAGCATCGCGACGCTGCATGCGGCGCTCGACCACGGCATCACGATGCTCGACACCGGCGATTTCTACGGGATGGGCGACAACGAGATGCTGATCCGCGACGCGCTGCGCGGCCGGGCACGCGACCAGGTGCTGATCAGCGTGAAATTCGGCGCGCTGCGCGATCCGGCCGGCGGGTTTGCCGGCTATGACGCGCGGCCCGACGCGATCCGGAACTTCGTCGCGTATTCGCTGAAGCGGCTCGGCACCGACTACATCGACATCTACCGGCCGTCGCGCGTCGATCCGGCCGTGCCGATCGAGGACACGGTCGGCGCGATCGCCGATCTCGTGAAGGCCGGGTACGTGCGCCATGTCGGGCTGTCCGAAGCCAGCGCCGACACGATCCGCCGCGCGGCGGCCGTCGCACCGATCGCCGACTTGCAGATCGAGTATTCGCTGCTGTCGCGCGGGATCGAAGCCGACATCCTGCCGACCTGCCGCGCGCTCGGCATCGGCGTCACGGCCTACGGCGTGCTGTCGCGCGGGCTGCTCGGCGGGCGCTGGAGCGCGGCACGGCAGGGCGAGCGCGATTTCCGCGCGGCGAGCCCGCGCTTCCAGGGCGAGAACCTCGAGCACAACCTCGCGCTCGTCGATGCGCTGCGCACGATCGCCGACGAGAAGGGCAGCAATCCGGCGCAGGTCGCGATCGCGTGGGCGCTGTCGCGCGGCGCCGACATCGTGCCGCTGGTCGGCGCGCGCAAGCGCACGCAACTGCAGGATGGTTTGCTGGCGACTAAGTTGCAACTAACGGTCAATGATCTCGCCCGCATCGAAGCGGCGGTGCCCGCCGGGGCGGCTGCCGGCGAGCGCTATCCGGCCGCTCAAATGGCGCACCTCGACAGCGAGCAGGGACGGGGGTGATTCACGGGGCCGGATCGACGGGCCTGACAGGCCCGTCCGGCGGGCCCTAGCCAGCCTCAGGCAAAGCCAGATGGCGGGCAGCATGGCGGGGCGGCACCATCGGCGCCGTACTCAACCGGATGGAACCGCCTCCATGCAAATTCATACGCTGACGATCATCGTGCTGGTTTTCCTGCTGGCCGGCGCGGTCAAGGGCATGATCGGGCTCGGGCTGCCGACGATCGCGATGGGGCTGCTGACGCTCGCGATGCCGCCGTCGGCCGCGGCGAGCCTGCTGCTCGTACCGTCGTTCATCACCAACGTGTGGCAGTTGTGGCTCGGCCCGTCGTTCGGCCCGCTGCTGCGCCGGCTGTGGCCGCTGCTCGCCGGTCTCACGATCGGGACGCTGACGGGCGGGTTGCCCGCGCTCGCGGCCGGCAGTTCCTGGACGCACGCGGCGCTCGGCGTGGTGCTGATCCTGTACGGGCTGTGGGGGCTCGCTGCCGCGCGGCTGCCCGCGCCGGGGCGCCATGAAAAATGGCTGTCGGCCGTGGTCGGCTACCTGACGGGTGTCGTGACGGCCGCGACCGGCGTGTTCGTCGTGCCGGCCGTGCCGTACCTGCAGGCGCTGCGGCTGTCGAAGGACGACCTGATCCAGGCGCTCGGGCTGTCGTTCACCGCGTCGACGATCGTGCTCGGTTTGCAACTGCGCGTGACGGGCGCGCTGCAGACGGTCGATCTCGGCGTGTCGGCGCTCGCGCTCGTGCCGGCGCTGGCCGGGATGGTGGGCGGCCAGTATGCGCGGCGCGTGATGAGCGAGCAGGCGTTCAAGCGCTGCTTCTTCGTCGGGCTGATGGCGCTCGGCGCGTATATGGCGGTTTCGGGGTGGCTGTGAACGGGTATTCCGGGCGAGTGTGACGCCTGCCGGGTTGTGAAGCGCCCGAAGCCGGTTTCGGCAACCGGCTTCGGGCGCGTTCACGCGGCGTGGATCACACGGCTCAGGCCGGATCGGCGTACTTCAGCGTCCACCCGACCGTACGCGTCGCGCCCGCGCCGAGTGCGAACGGCTTCGTCGTGCACGCGAAGTTCGAATGCAGCTGGCCGATCGGCGTCGTCGACAGCGGGTTCGTCGTACCGTTCGCCGTGTCGAAGGCGGACAGTGCGCAGGTGTCGAACCCGGACGCCGCATAGCCGGTCGCGGGGCTGTTCGCATAGGTGACCGACACGCCGTCGCCGTTGGCCTGCGTCGACGCGAAATCCGCGAACGAAGTGAAGTCCGTCTCGACCGCGAGGTTGCCCGTGAGCGTGCCCGAACTCAGCGTATCGCTGCGTGTGACCGCGCCGTGCGCGAAGGTCAGCACCGTGTGTACCTGCAGGTCGAGATCCGTCGTGTAGGCCGCATTCTTCGAGGCGAGGCGGAACTTCGTCGTATCGAACGACACGACCACCTGGCCGTTGCTTTGCTGCACGCTCAGGTTCTTGTAGTACGTGACGGGAATGTAGCTCTTCGCGTTGTACGTGACCTGCGGCACCAGCAGCGCGTAGCCGAGGTCGGTCGTGCCGTAGATCAGCTTGTCGGAGAACGGCACCGGGTAGTACGGCGTGAACGAGTTGTAGTCGGGCGCCTGGCTCAGGTTCAGGTTGATCACGCGCCGGCCGTCGCGCACGGTGAGCAGCGCCGCGCTGTACGGGTGCGCGGCATCGGTCGGCTGGTTGTACCAGGTGAGCGTGTAGCGCGGCAGCGCGTCGAGCCATGCGCCGTAGTCCGCATCGGCCATCGGCGCCTTGCCGCCGAAGCCGAGCTTGTTCCACCACGCATTCACGTACAGGTACTGGTGCAGCAGGCTGAAGTTCTCGCCCATCACGCGCGGCTTGCCGCGATACGCGTCGGTGCCGCGGCCCTTGACCCACATGTTCACCGACGGCGTCGGCAGCGACGGGTCGTACCAGTACGTGTCGAAACGATGCGCGGCCTGGTAGATGAACGCATACGCAACCTGCTTCTCCTGGTCGGTCAGCACCCCCGCGTTGGCGGCGGCCGTCAGCACTTCCATGAACGCGGAATCGCCGTACGGGCCGATCGAGCGGCCGTAGTTGAAGCCCTGGCCGTTGGCGTTCAGCTGCGGCAGGATCAGGTCCACCGACTTGCGCAGATAGCCTTTCAGTTCGGGCGTGAGGTTCGCCACGTTGTCCATCTCGAACGTGCGCTCGACCACCTCGCCGATCAGCAGCGTGCTGTAGCGGTCGAAGCGCGCCTGGTCGTAGTAGGTCGTGTGCGTGTTCGACGCTTCGTCGGAGAAGCCGCCCGACGAATCGTTGCGGATGTGGTTCGTCAGCGTGTACAGCAGCGCGTCGCGCGCGCCCATCGTCGCCACGGACGGATCGGTCTTCGAGGCGAACGACGGGCTGCTCCAGCCGAGCTTCTGGCGCAGCCCGGCAATTCCGTAGGACACCGCATAGTAATTCTGCGCAGTGTTGAGCGATGCGATATCGATCGGCGTGCCGGCGGCCGGGCACGTACTGGTCTTGCCGCTCGCATCGGGGCCGAACATGTCGCAGAAGGTCAGGCGCTGCTGCAGCGTCGCGAGCATCGCGTCGCTGAAGACTTCGTTGAGCATCCCGTGCGCCTTCAGGTTGTTCAGCGCGACGAGATAGTAGTACTCGCCCCACGACGTGTTCGCATACGTGTAGTTGCTGCCCGACTGCGCCATCATCGCGGTCGTGATCGTCTGGTACGTCGCGAGGTAGCTTGCGTATTGCGGGTCGTTCTTCGACTTCATGTCGATCAGGATGTACGACAGGCCGAGCGCGAGCTTGCCGGGCAGGAATTTGTCGCCGGTATTCGTATCGAGCACGTGGACGGGCGTGCCGTCGCCGAGATCCATCACGACCTGCGTGAAGTCGGGCGATTTCCGGATCAGGTCGAACAGCGCGCGCATCTGGCCCATCATCGTGACCGGAATGCCGGTGCCGGCCGCCACGCTGGTGTCGGGCGCACCGTAGACGAGCGCCTGCAGCGAATTCGACGCGAGCGTGGGCGTCGCCGGTGCGGACGACGAAGGCGATGCCGCCGGCGTGTCGGTCACGTCGTTGCCGCCGCATGCGCTGACGAACAGGACGGAAAGGGCGCTGAACGCGGCGCCGAGCGCGAATCTGCTGCGCGGATGCATTGTGTCTCCAGTTTCGAATAGTGATGAAGGACGGGCGGGTGTGGCCGTTGCCGCGCTCGATGCCCGTACCTGACCTCCGCCTTGCAACCCTGATCCCTGAAGGCGGACGGCCTGAATCACAACTCGAGCGGGCAAGCGTTCCCCCCTGCACGGGCCGTGACCGGCGTCGCGCTGAAGCATTGGAAAACGTTTTCCAAATTTAGGCATCGAGCGACGCGATGTCAACGAACTTTCACGCCGGATGCGCCGGTGAAAACCCGGATAGTGGGAATGGTGAAACGGGTATGCGGATCAAGATTGCACGGAAATCGCGCGGAATTCTCTCAATGAATGAGATGGCATCGCGCGGGATGCGGGTGCAGCTGCGGCAGGCAGCAAGACTGATTGGCGGCGCGCTTTCGAAGGATGACGAGAGAAAACGTTATCCATAAGGATCAGGCCGTATCAGGCCGGATATCGGTGCACCGGTCCGGGCCGGCAAGCGGTCGCTGCGACGGGGCTAAAGCTGTGCCTCGATCGCCGCCTTGTCGATCACCGACCAGACCTGACGGATCTTGCCTTCGTGAAACGCGTAGAACACGTTCTCGGCGAACCCGACCTTCCGGCCATCGACGGCGAGCCCCATGAATGTTCCCTTCGGCGAACCGGCGAAGCGCAGCCGGCATGCGACGCGCGGCGCCTCGCACACGAGCAGCCGGATCTCGACGCGGAGATCGGGAATGTCGCGGTAGTCCTGTTCCAGCATCGCGCGATAACCGGCGAGGCCGAGCGGCCGGTCGTTGTGGATCACGTCGTCGGAGACATACTCGCCGAGCGCCGCCCAGTCCTGCCGGTTCAGGCAATCGATATACGCGCGATAGCGGGTGGCGAGATCGGTTTCGGTCATGGTCAGGTCTCCGTGTATCGACGATGCGGCGCGCGTTACGGCGACGTTGTCTCGCCGGACAAGAACGCGACGAATTCCCGCGTGTACTTCGGCAGCGTATCGAACGACCGCGCACAGAGCGTCAGTTTCCGGTGGCTCCACGCATCGGACAGCTCGACGAGCCGCACGTCCATCGTCTGCATCGCGCGCTCGGCCGCATGCCGCGACACGATGCCGATGCCCACGCCGCTCGCGATCACGCGGCAAATCGCGTCGAAGCTCTTCAACTGCACGCGGTATCGGATCCGCTTGCCGAGCGCGCGGGCCTGGTCGGCGAGATGCACCTGCAATGCGCTGCCGTCGGTGAGGCCGATGAAGTCTTCGCCGGCGATGTCGTCGAACGCGACGGTGTCGTGCGCCGCGAGCGGATGCGTGGCCGGGACGACGACGATCAGCCAGTCCTCGCGGAACGGCTTCTGTTCGAGCCCGCCGAGCCCGACCGAATCGGCGACGATGCCGATCTCGGCCGTCTTGTTGCGGAGCGCATGCACGATCTCCTGGCTCGAGCGCTCCTCGACGCTGATCGACAGCTTCGGATGGTGCGGCAGGTAGTCGGCCAGTGCGTCGGGCAGGTATTCGCTCAGCGACGCCGTGTTGCACAGCAGCCGGATATGGCCGCGCAGCCCCTGGCCGTATTGCTGCAGTTCACCGCGCATGTGGTCGATCTGCTGCAGCACGGTGCGCGCGTGGTGTTCGAGCGCGCGGCCCGCGTCGGTTGCCTGCGCGCCGGACTTGGTCCGGTGCAGCAGCGGCACGCCGAGCTCGTCTTCCATGCCGCGAATGCGTTCGCTCGCGGCCTGCAGCGTGATGTGCGTGCGCTCGGCGCCGCTCGTGATCGTGCCGGCTTCGCAGATGTTCAGGAAGAGCCGCAGGTCGGTCAGGTCGAAGCGCATGATGGGCAGGGGGCGATGGCGGTGGAATGGCCGATAAGTTAGCAGGAACCGCCGCCCGGGTCTCAGGCGCAGCCTGAGACCCGATTCGCCGGTTCCGCATTTCAGGGGCGCGATCGATGGCCGATCATGGACGCACATCAACCGGGGAGCCCGTCATGCAGATCGATTCGTCGTGGGGCGTGTCGTTCAAGATCGCGCTGCATCTGCTGTTCCTGTGCATCGGCGTCGCGTGGGCCTGTTCCGAATTCGTCGGATGGTTGCGTTGAGTGCGGCCTCGCGCCTATTGAAACAAATCTGTCATAGTTTTCAGCGACGAAAATTCTTCCGCCTTCCTGCAAAAAGACCATCAAGTTTTTCTGAATCGGACCGTATTACCGGTATCGAATGCCGGCCGGCATCCGGTTCGTGATCGTTTGTCATCATTGTTTGCATCCGGTTACACGTCGGCCGATCCGTTTTTGAGATGCTTGAAAGATTGTCAAACCGGAGTCGGATCGTCCATGAAAACGCGCGAGATTTACCGCAATGCGGCGCGGCTGTCGGGCCTGGCCGCCGTGCTCGTCATGGCCGGTTGTGCAAGCACGCAGTCCGTTCCGCCGAGCGATACGCTGGCGGGACAGCCGTCCGATTCGAGCCAGCCTGCTGCGCCGTCGGCAAACACCATGCCGCCGGCGCCGATTCTCGTCGCGCAGAAGTACGTCGTGAAGCGCGGCGATTCGCTGACGGGCATCGCGTCAGCGAACAACTGCAGCGTGGCCGACCTGCGCACCTGGAACAAGCTGGCCCCGAACGGCAGGCTGCGGATGGGGCAGGTGCTGCGCATCGTCAAGCAGCAGCCGCTGCCGCCGGCCGGCGCGGCAGGCACGCAAACTGCCGCGGGCAATGGGGCCGCAGGTAGCCAGGCCGCTTCACAGACCACCGCATCGAGCACGAACGATCGCCAGGTCGTCAAGGAAACGAAGCGTCATGCGGGCGGCGTCGCGCTCAAGTGGCCGGCCAACGGCAAGATCGTCGACGGCTTCCGGCCGGGGCAGAACCGCGGCATCCAGATCGCCGGCCGGCCGGGCGACCCGGTCCGCGCCGCGGCCGACGGCCGCGTGATGTACGCGGGCACCGGCCTGAACGATTACGGCAGCCTGATCATCGTCCAGCACAACGCGGATTTCCTGACTGCCTATGCGCACAACCGCAAGCTGCTCGTGAAGACGGGCGACATCGTGCGCCAGGGCGACGAGATCGCCGAGATGGGCGACCTCGACAACTCGCGCGTCGCGCTGCTGTTCGAGGTGCGGCGCGACGGCAAGCCGGTGAATCCGATGCCGTACCTGCCGTCGTCGCAAGGGTGACGCAGGGCCGTTTTGCTGGAACGTGGCGGCGGTCGCTGCTACGCTAGGGTCTGTTCATGCGCGTCCCGCGCTTCATGCGGGGCCGACGGGCGTCTTTCGGGGATGCGCGGCGAAGGCCGTCGCGGGCCGGCCGTCGGCGTGAACGGGGGCGCTTCGCCGATGCGCGCCCGCGTTGCTTCGTGCCACCGTTTCCGACCGAACACATCTTATCCATGGAACACTCTCCGACACGCCGCTCGCTGTTGCTTGCCGCCGTTGCCGCGCCGTTCGTCGCCGCCTGCACGTCCGCACCGGTCGCCGACCAGGGGCGCGCCCATGCCGCCCAGGCCGAACTGGCCGCGCTCGAAAAGGCGTCGAACGGGCGGCTCGGCGTCGCCGCGCTCGATACGTCGAACGGCGTGCGCATCGCTCATCACGCGCGCGAACGCTTCCCGCTGTGCGGCACGTATGCGGTCATGGCGGCCGCCGCGATGCTCGCGCGCGGTTCGCTCGACGCGTCGCTGCTGCCGCGCCGCATCCTCTACCGCCGTTATGAAATCGTGGCGGGCTCACCGGTCACGGAAAGCCACGTCGACACGGGCCTGACGATCGCGCAGCTGTGCGAGGCGATGCTGCAAGCGGGCGACAAGGGCGCGGGCAACCTGCTGATGGGCGTGCTCGGCGGCCCGCAGGCCGTCACGGCGTTCGCGCGCGAGAGCGGCGATACGACGTTCCGCCTCGATCGCTGGGAACCCGAACTGAACCAGGCCGCGCCCGGCGACGAACGCGACACGTCGACGCCGGTCGCGATGGTCGACACGCTGCAGCGGCTGCTGCTCGGCAAGACACTGCAAGAGCCGCAGCGCACGCAGCTGACGGAATGGATGGCCGGCGGCGCGCGCGGCGCGACCGGCATCGCGGCGGGGGTGCCGCCGGGCTGGCGCGTCGCTGACAAGGCCGGCACGGGCGGCTACGGCACGACGACCGATATCGCGGTGCTGTGGCCGCCGTCGCGTGCGCCGATCGTGATGGCCGTGTCGTTCACGCAGCAGCAGGCCGATGCGGCGGTTCGCGCGGACGTCGTCGCATCGGCAGCGCGCATCGCGGCGGGTGCACTGGCCGCGACGGCCTGAGCGCCCGGCGTCTCGCGCAAAGCCGGCGTTTGGCTTATCGTGTCGGTCAGCGCGCGCCGGCGTCGGCGCGCGGTCCTTCCGCGCCGTTTCCCTGTATCCCGTTCGCCATGCGCCGACTTCCGCCCCTGCACGCGCTGCAGATCTTCTCGACGGTGGCTCGCCACCGCAGCTTCACGCGTGCGGCCGAGCAGCTGTGCATCACGCAGGGCGCGGTGAGCCGGCAGATCCAGACGCTCGAGGCGCATTACGGATTTCCGCTGTTCAAGCGGCATGCGAAGGGGCTCACGCTGACGGCGGAGGGCGAGCAACTGCTGCCGGTCGTGAACGAGAGCTTCGCGCGGATCGAGGACATCTCGATGCGGCTGACGCGACAGCGTACCGATCTCGCGCTGAAGGTGCCGACCTGCGTGATGCGCTGGATGCTGCCGCGCATCATGCGCTTCCAGGGCGAGCATCCCGATCTGCATGTGCAGATCACGACCACGTGGCAGCACGTCGTCGATTTCTCGACCGAGCCGTTCGATGCGGCGATCGTCTACGGGACGTCGCCGGGCCCGGGCGTCGTCGCGCTGCCGCTGTTCGACGAGCGGCTGACAGCCGTCTGCGCGCCCGAGCTACGTCAGGCGGCGCCGCTCGACGCGCTCGGCGATCTCGCGCGTCATACGCTGCTGCATCCGACGCGCGACCATCGCGACTGGCGTGCATGGCTCGATCACGCGGGCGAGCGCAGCGTCGATCCCGCGCGCGGGCCGACGTTCGACACGCTCGATCTCGCGACGAATGCGGCGATGCAGGGCTTCGGCATTGCGATCGGCGACGTGACGCTCGTCGACGACGACGTCAGCGCACGCCGGCTCGAACGGCCGTTCGACATCGTGCTCGAGACGGGCGCACGCTACTTCTTCGTCTACCCCGAAAACCTCGCCAGCCAGCAGAAGATCCGCGCGTTCAGCGACTGGATCGCGCGCCATCGCGACTGACGCGCGGCCTCGGCGACGGGCGTGCGGCAGCGGGCTCTACTGGTAGGTCACGACGGCGATCATCGGGGCATGATCGCTGCCCGGACGGTCAGGTAAAACGATTGCGCGCGAGGCCTGAGTAAAGGTCGTGGTCTTGATCGTGCGCAGGCTGGCCGCGTCGACGAACGCGACTTGTCCGCTCGCAGGACGCGGGCAGTCGGGGCGCACGTGCGGACGGGCGATATCGGCCGTGTCGAGTGCGAACGAGCAGGGCGGCTCGACGATCATGCCGGAGAAATGAATGATGCCGGACGTGCCGCCGGCAAAGGACGAGGACGAGGCCAGAAGCGTGGCAGCCAGGGCGAACGAGGCGGCGAACAGGCGATGCTTCATGACAGGCTCCAGAGAGGAAGCGCGTCGCAGCGGGGCCGCTCGGGTGGCAGTCCGTCTAACGCTGCGATGCTATATGCGTAAACGGCAAAACCATCGGACCTCTTGAATCAAAAAATGGAAATAAAGGTAATAAGCAAATGACTGCGGATTGCTTCAACCAATGTAGGCCGGATCTGCGCAACCGCAAGTCGGGAAAATGCGGGGCGGGATAGGATCGCAGGACGAACGGTTGCCGAGTCCGTTGCGCAGGCAACGGCTCTGGCGCCGCCCGGAAAGCAAAACGGCCGCTCGTGACGAGCGGCCGTTTTGCATTGGAACGATGCGTGCGGTGTTCAGCCCGCGCGCTTGCGAATCGCACCAACGACAACGAGCAGCACGATCGCGCCGATGATCGATGCGATCCAGCCTGCGCCCTGGCCCGGCGCATACCAGCCGGCGGCCCGGCCGACGTAGCCGGCGACCAGCGAGCCGACGATGCCGAGCACGGTGGTCATCAGGATGCCCATCTTGTCGTCGCCGGGCTTGAGCGCGCGGGCGAGGAGGCCGACGATGAGCCCGACGACCAGGGTTTCGATGAATTGCAGCATGAACGCCTCCCTATTGCTGTGCTGTTGACGAAAGGAAGTTGACCCGTGCGGCGCACAAGGGTTCCATGCGGCGGCAAGCCGGCGCGTGGCGTGCCGAGTATCGCACGCCGGCGCGTCGCGCAGATGTCACGCCGCCGGCGCGCCGGCCACCGGGTCGAGGCGGCGGTAGCCTTCGGTCGCATTCAGCAGCGTGCGCGTGTAGTCGCGTGCGACTTGCCCCGCGCGCACGTCCTCGATCCGGAGCTGCTCGACGATCTCGCCGTGCTGCATCACCGCGACGCGCTGGCACAGGAAACCGATCACTGCGAGGTTGTGGCTGACGAGGATCATCGTCAGGCTGCGTTCGCGATGCAGGCGGCGCAGCAGGTTCAGGATCTCGGCCTGCACCGACACGTCGAGCGCGGACGTCGGCTCGTCGAGCAGCAGCACCCGCGGTTCGACGATCAGTGCGCGGGCGATCGCGACGCGCTGCCGCTGGCCGCCCGACAACTGGTGCGGATAGCGGAAGCGGAACGCGGGCCCGAGGCCGACCTCGGCCAGCGCGCGGGCGATGCGTGCATCGGCGTCGCCGATCGCATGGATCGACAGCGGCTCGCGCAGCGTCTGGTCGACCGTGAAGCGCGGATGCAGCGACGCGTACGGATCCTGGAACACCATCTGCACGTGGCGTCGGAACGCGCGATCGGGCGTGCCGCCGACCGGCCTTCCATCGATCGACAGGCTGCCGGATGCGAGCGGCACGAGGCCCGTCAGCGCGCGCAGCAGCGTCGACTTGCCGGAGCCCGATTCGCCGACGAGCCCGAACACTTCGCCGTCGCGCACGGCAAAGCTCGCGTCGCGCACGGCGTCGACGTGACCCGTGCGGGTCGGGAAACGGATCGATGCGTGATCGACGTCGATCATCGTGCGGCCTCCTGTCGGTTGGCGGGCGTGACGGCAGGCTGCAGGGGCTCGAGCCACGCGGGGTCGCGCCGCAGCACCGGCAGTTCGTCCGGCGGGTTCGCGAGCGGCGGGTTCGCCGCGAGCAGCCCGCGCGTATAAGGATGCGACGCGTCGCGCAGGTCGCGCGCGGCGCAGGTCTCGACCACGCGGCCCGCATACATCACCGCGACGCGGTCGCAGAACGACATCACGAGCGGCAGGTCGTGGCTGATGAACATCAGGCCGGTGTTGTGCCGCGCGATCATCGCGTCGAGCACCGCGAGCACCTGCATCGACACCGCGACGTCGAGCGCGGACGTCGGCTCGTCGGCGATCAGCAGGCGCGGGCCGGTCGACACCATCATCGCGATCATCACGCGCTGGCCCATGCCGCCCGACAGCTCGTGCGGATACGCGTCTGCGACGCGCGCCGGGTCGCGGATCTGCACGGCCGACAGCGCATCGACGATCCGTTCGCGCAGCGCGCGGCCGCGCAGCCCGGGCTCGTGCAGCCGGAACGCCTCACCCATCTGCTTCGCGACCGTCATCACCGGGTTCAGCGAATATTTCGGGTCCTGCAGGATCATGCCCATCTGGCTGCCGCACAGCCGCCGGCGGTCGCGCGGCGACATCGCGAGCAGGTCGTGGCCCGCGAAGCGCATCGTGCGCGCCGACCAGCGCGCGGCGTCAGGCAGCAGGCCGAGCAGCGCACGGCCCGTCAGCGATTTGCCGGAGCCCGATTCGCCGACGATGCCGAGCCGCTCGCCCGGCGCGAGCGTCAGCGACAGGTCGCGCACGGCGTCGGTGACGACGCCGTCATGGCCGCGAAAGCCGATCTTCAGCCCGTCGATCTCGCAGAGCGGCGTGGGCGCGGTGGTGGAATGCATCGGCATGTCACGCTCCATGACGGGGATCGAAGACGTCGCGCAACCCGTCGCCGAGCAGGTTGAACGCGAGGCTCACGAGCAGGATCGCGATGCCGGGCAGCGTCGCGACCCACCATGCGTCGAGCAGCACGTTGCGGCCCGACGCGACCATGAAGCCCCACTCGGGGCTCGGCGGCTGCGCGCCGAGGCCGAGAAAGCCGAGGCCCGCGACGGTCAGGATGATGCCGGCCATGTCGAGCGTCGCGCGCACGATCACCGACGACATGCACAGCGGCATGATGTAGCGCAGCAGGATGCGCGGGCCCGACGCACCCTGCAGCCGCGCGGCGTGGATGTAATCGGCCTGGGCGATGCGGATCGTCTCCGCGCGTGCGAGCCGCGCATACGCGGGCCACGCGGTGATCGAGATCGCGACGACCGCGTTGATGACGCCCGGCCCGAGCGCGGCCGCGAATGCGAGCGCGAGCACGATCTTCGGGAACGCGAGCGCGATGTCGGTGATGCGCATCAGCACGCTGTCGACGAAGCCGCCGCAATAGCCGGCCGTGGTGCCGATCAAGAGGCCGATCGGCACCACGATCACGACGACGAGCAGCGCGATGCCGAGCGTCAGGCGCGAACCGGCGATCAGCCGCGAGAGGATGTCGCGGCCGAGCTGGTCGGTGCCGAACCAGTGCGACGGCGAGCCGGGCGGCAGCAGCCGGTCGGACAGGACCTGGCGCAGCGGGTCGTGCGGCATGATCAGCGGGCCGACGATCGCAACGGCGATCAGCGCGACGAGGATCGCGAGCCCGAACAGGTTGAGCGGATTCGTGGCGAATCGGCGCCAGCGTCGGTAGGCAAGGCCGAGTGCGGCCTGCGAGCGCGACGCGGGCGCATCGGACAGCAGCCACGCGCGCAGTGTGAGGCGCTCGGCGTTCATGATTGGACGACCTTCGGCATCGGCGATGAAAGAAGCGGGGTGGAAGCGGTCATGTCGGGGCGGCCCTCAGCGCGCACGCGGATCGAACACGCGGTACAGCGCGTCGGTCAGCAGGTTGACGGTGATGAACATCGCGCCGATCACGAGCGTCGCACCGAGCACCGCGCTCATGTCGGCGTTCAGCAGCGCGCCCGTGAGGTACGAGCCGAGCCCCGGCCACGCGAACACGATCTCGGTCAGCACCGAGCCTTCGAGCAGGTTGCTGTACGTGAGCGCGATCACGGTGAGCAGCGGCACCATGATGTTGCCGAACGCATGCCGCCAGATCACGCGCCGCTCGGACAAGCCCTTCGCGCGCGCGGTGACGATGTATTCCTGGCTCAACTGGTCGAGCATGAACGAGCGCGTCATCCGGCTCAGGTACGCGACCGAGTAGTAGCCGAGGATCGCGGCCGGCAGCGCGATGTGCGATACCGCGTTGCGGAACACGTCCCACTCGCCCGCGAGCGCCGAGTCGATCAGCAGGCTGCCGGTGCGCGGGTCGACCATCCCGTCGTACACGGGGTCGAGCCGGCCCGGCCCGCCGACCCAGTGCAACCGCGCGTAGAACAGCAGCAGGCCCATCAGCCCGAGCCAGAACACCGGCACCGAATTGCCGATCAGCCCGACGAAGCGCGCGATGTGATCGATCGGCCGGTTGTGCTTCACGGCGGCCGCGACGCCGAGCGGCACGCCGATCGCAATGCCGATCAGGGTTGCGATCGTCGCGAGTTCGAGCGTGGCCGGAAACACGCGCTTGATGTCGTCGAGCACCGGGTTCGCGGTCAGCAGCGACACGCCGAGATTGCCGTGCAGCACGTCGCGCACGTAGATCAGGAATTGCGTGACGAGCGGCTTGTCGAGCCCGAGCGCGATGCGTTCGGCCGCATACGCCTCGGCCGACGCGCGATCGCCGAGGATCGCGAGCACGGGATCGATCGGCACCTTGCGGCCGATCACGAACGTCAGCGCGAGCAGCCCCGCGAACGTGACGGCGAGCGTGAGCGCCCAGCGCAGCACGCGCAGTGCCCAGCGCACGGCCGGGCGCCGCGCGGGCAGCGTGCGCAGTGCTTCGAGGGAGGAGGCGGGAGTCGACATGCGGCGAATCTTATTGCTTCTTCAGGTTGCGGTACGACACGAGATCGTTGATCGGCCCGACTTCGAGCCCGCTCACGCCGGGCCGCGTGGCGACCTGCGCGACTTTCTCGAACATGATCACGAACGGCGAGCGCGCGAGCATTTCCTTCTGCATCGTCTGATACAGCTGCGCGCGTTTCGCGGCGGTCGGTTCGGCGAGCGCGGTGTCGGTTTCCTTCGTCAGTTGCGGGATGTCCCAGCTGTTGCGCCAGGCCAGCATTTTATAGCTCGACTTGTCGGCGTTGTCCGGATTCCATGCGAAACCCTGCGCGTTGCTGTGCGGATCGATGTAGTCGGCCGACCATTCGCCGATGTAGATGTCGTGCTGGCGCGCGCGGTACTTCGCGAGCGTCTGCTTGTTGTCGCCGGGGATCAATTGCACCTTGATGCCGGCTTGCGCGAAGTTCGCCTGCACGGCCTGCGCGATTTCCGTGTACGGATAGTCGTTGCGCACGTCCATCGTCACCGAAAAGCCGTTCGGCACGCCGGCTTTCGCGAGCAGCGCCTTCGCCTTCGCGACGTCGAGCTTGTACGGGTTCGCGTTCAGCGTGCCGAGGAAGCCTTCGGGCAGGAAGGTCTGGTGCACCTTGTAGGTCGTCTTCACGACGTTGCCCTGGATGCCCGCATAGTCGACGAGCCATTTCAGCGCCTCCTGCACGTCGGGTTTCGCGAGCGTCGGGTTCTTCGTGTTCAGGCCGAGATACAGCAGCGTGGCCTGCGGCGAGGCCGACACCTTCGCCTTGCCGGATTTCACGACCGACGCCAGATCGTCGGGGCTCAGGTCGCGCGCCGCGTCGACGTCGCCGTTTTCCAGCAGCAAGCGCTGGCTCGCGGCTTCGGGCACGTGGCGCAGCACGATGCGCTTCATCGCGAGCGGCAGCCGGTAGCCGTCGAAGCGCTGCAGCACGATGCTGTCGCCGGCCGTCCACTTGACCAGCTTGTACGCGCCGGAACCGGCTTCGTTGGTCTTCAGCCACGCATTGCCGAAGTCGGTGCCTTGCTGATGCGACAGCAGCAGCTTCCTGTCCAGCACCGACGCGGGCCACGAGCCGAGCACGTTCAGCACGAAGGTCGGCGCGTACTTGCGGTCGGTCGTGACCGACACCGTCTGGTCGTCGAGCTTCTTCACGCTCGCCGCGACGTTGGCCTTCGTGAGGCCGATGCCGGTCAGCACGGCGGCCGGCCCTTTGTCGAGCAGCACCGCGCGCTGGATCGACCAGGCGACGTCGTCGGCCGTCAGCGGGTTGCCCGAGTGGAACTTGAGGCCGGGGCGCAGCTTGAACGTATAGGTCAGGCCGTCGGGGCTCACCGTCCACGACTGCGCGACATCGCCGTTGAATTTCGACGGATCGCGCAGGTCGACGCGCACGAGCCGGTCGTAGGTATTCGCGACGTATTCCTCCGGCACCAGTTCGTAGATCTCGCCCGGATCGAGCGTCGTGAATTCGTCGAGCAGCGTGGCCATCACGAACAGGTCCTTCGGCGTTTCCGCGCGCGCGGCGGAAAGCGGGACGGCGGCGAGAACGGATGCGGCGGCCAGCGCCGCGACGAGCCGGGATGTCAGGGGTTTCATCTGCGCTCCATGTGTCGTTGAAGTCGTCGAACGTGAACGGTGAGGGGAATGCGTATGGCCATCACATCAGGCGCCACGGGCCGCTTGCCGCGTTGTCGATCTGCGGCAACGCGTGTGAGCCGGGCAGTTCGTAGTGCCACCACTCGTCGTCGACGTGTGCGAAGCCGGCCGCGTGCATCACGCCGAGCAGCAGCAGGCGGTTGCGCTGCACGGCTTCGGGCAGCCCCGCGTGGAAGTGGCCGGATGCGGCGACCATCTCGTCGAAGCCGGTGCCCATGTCGAGCGGTTCGCCATTCGCATCGACGAGCGTCAGGTCGAGCGCGGTGCCGCGGCTGTGATTCGAGCCGCCGCCGGGATCGGCGATGAAGTCTGGGTCGGGCAGGAAATCCCACAGCACCAGCTGCGCTTGCGGCGGCCGGTACGCGTCGTAGATGCACAGCGTGAAGCCGGCTTGCGCGGCGACGCTCACCGCGCGGCGCAGTGCGGCTTCGGCCGGCGCCAGCAGCAGGCAGTGCGCGCGACGATAGATCTGCTTGCCGGTCAGGTTGCGATCGGTCGCGTAGACGAGATCGATGTCGACGTGATGCGTGGCGGGCGTGATTTCGACGAGGTGGTGGTCGTTCATCGGCGGTTCGGGTTCGGTCGGGCTCGCTCAGGATTCGAATTGGTCGAACGTGTGCTGCAGTTCGCGGTTACGCGCGACGCGCCGGTCGATCGCGGGGCCGAGGCGGTCGACCACGGCCGTGATCAGCAGGTTGAACAGGCAGGTGAGCGGCGCGAGCGAATCCCAGAACTGGCCGACGTCGGTCTTTACCTGCAGCAGGTCGGCCGGCCAGTCGCGCGCCCACGGGCACGACAGGTCGGTGACCAGCGCGTACGGCTGCCCGCGCTCGGCGGCCGCCTGGCAATAGCGGCGCGCGCTGCGCGAATATGCGCGCGTATCGGTGACGATGCAGTACGGCCGTTCGAATTCGGAGTTCAGCGAATCGACGTACGAGCCCGACTGGCCGTCGGAATAGAACACGCGCGGGCGCAGGTATTCGAGGTAGCTGCTGAATGCGTTGCTGATGCCGCGCGTCGACTGGATGCCGAGGATGAATACCGCGTCGGCCTGCGCGATCCGGTCGGCGACCTGCGCGAACACCGGGCCTTCGGCGAGCCGGTACACGTGGCGGATCGCGTCGAGTTCACGCTCGAGCGACGATGCGAGCGTGCCGTCGTTGCCGTCGCTATTGCCGTTGCGTTCGGCCGGCGGCGTGCCGGCTACGCGGCGGTACTCGTCGAGCCGGTCGGTGATCATCCACGGACGGTCGCCGCCGCCGCGCAGTTCGCGTTTCAGGTCGTCGAGATTGCGATAGCCGACGCTGCGCAGGAAGCGCCCGACCGAGATGCCGCTGGTGCCGGCCTGCTGCGCGATCTGGTCGGCCGTCTCGAGCCCGAGCCGGTCGAGGTTCGCGAGCATGTAGCTCGCGATGCGCTTGGCGGTCGGCGTCAGCTCGGCATAGCGGGATTCGACGGTATGGGCGAACGCGCAGGTCATCGGCTGTTAGATCGTTGTCGTCGAATGAGCGAATGTCATCCATCTAACAAAACCAAAATCATTCGCGCCAGCGGATAAAAACTATGGTGTGAGGATAGGTGATAGGGGCGGGTGGCCGCCGGGCCGGTGGAGATCGGCAACTTTTGTGTTACGGCGAGCATGGCGCGCCGATTTGATCAGTCATGCGAATCAATGGCGTTGCATCGGCGCGCATGTTTCGATCTTCCGTCGCTATCGCTCATCCTCCCGCTGCAACGCAATAATTACAAAATTAAAGTAAATCAGATTAAATCATTAATTCAGGTTAATAATTCATTTAATTTTTGTGATGATTTGGATTTAACTTGAGTCGCGGGATCCTTGATTTTCGATAATCGAAAAACGGCAGGTATTCCGTAATGGAAGTGTTCAAGGTTGCAGGAATGAAGAGGAAACCATGACGAATCTTTCTCGACGCAAAATGCTGGCAGGTACGGCCGGCGCCATTGCTGCGGCAGGCATCGCGGTGTCGGCCAAGGCCGCCTCGTTCGGTAATCCGGACCGCCCGCCGGAAGGTGCGGTGAATGCACTCAATCGCCAGAGCGTGACCGACCCGGGCCCTAAAAATCCGGCCATCGCCAATCAATTTCCGTCCTTTCAAAATCCGCCGGCCACCGATATCAACGGGATGCCGTTATTCTGGGCGTCGTTCAATAATGCGCATAAACGCATCCAGAATGGCGGCTGGGCGCGCGAAGTCACGCAGGACGATTTTGCGATTTCCGAAACCATCTCCGGCGTCAACATGCGCCTGACGCGCGGCGGCATTCGCGAGATGCACTGGCACCAGCAGGCCGAGTGGGCGATCATGCTCGACGGCCGCTGCCGGATCACGGTGCTCGACGAGTTGGGGCGGCCGTCGGTGCAGGACGTCAAGACCGGCGATCTCTGGTATTTCCCGCCCGGCCTGCCGCATTCGCTGCAGGGCCTCGGCACCGACGGCGCCGAATTCCTGCTCGCGTTCGATAACGGCCGCGCATCGGAATTCAACACGCTGCTGCTGACCGACTGGATCGCGCATACGCCGCCCGACGTGCTCGCACTCAACTTCGGCGTGCCGGCCGATGCGTTCAGGAACGTTCCGCTCGACAACCTGTGGATCTTCCAGGGCGACGAACCGGGCCCGCTCGCGGAAGCGCAGCGCGCGTCGGCTGCGTCGGCCGGGGCGCCGCCGCATCCGTTCATCTTCTCGCTCGGCGACATGAAGCCCGTCAGGAAGACGCGCGGCGGCGAAGTGCGGATCGCGGACAGCACCAACTTCAACGTGTCGACGACCGTCGCGGCGGCGCTCGTCACCGTGCACCCGGGCGGCATGCGCGAGCTGCACTGGCACCCGAACGCGGACGAATGGCAGTACTACCTGCAGGGCGAAGCGCGGATGACCGTGTTCGACACGGGGCCGAAGGCGCAGACGGCCGACTTCCGCGCGGGCGACGTCGGCTACGTGAAGAAGAGTCTCGGGCACTACGTGCAGAACACCGGCCAGACCGATCTCGTGTTCCTCGAGATCTTCAAGACCGACCGCTACGCGGAGGTGTCGCTGTCCGACTGGCTCGCGCATACGCCGCCGAAGCTCGTCGAAGCGCATCTGAACGTCGCGCCCGACGTGATCGCGCAGTTTCCGCGCAATCGTCCCGACGTCGTGCCGCTGTAACGCGGTATGCGCAGTGCAGCGCCGCGGCCGGCAGGCGGCATGCCGGCCGCGGCGCCCGCTCCCGAATCGGTCTTCCTCATTCGAACGGAAACTCCACCATGCTTCCCGTCCCGAGCAAACCTGCCGGCGGCCTCGTGCTGCCGGGCCCGTCTCCCGAGCGTATCGACGGCGCGACGCGTGCCGCGCTGGAAGGGCGCCGCACCGGCGTCGCCGCGCTGCTGCCGTTCGTCGGCCCGGCCGTGATCGCGTCGATCGGCTATATGGATCCCGGCAACTTCGCGACCAACATCCAGGCCGGCGCCGCGTACGGCTACCGGCTGCTGTGGGTCGTGCTGGCCGCGAACACGATCGCGATGCTGTTCCAGGCGATGTCCGCGAAGCTCGGCATCGTGACCGGCCGCAATCTGGCCGAGCTGTGCCGCGACCGTTTCCCCGCGCCCGTCGTGTGGAGCATGTGGATCGCGTCCGAGATCGCCGCGATGGCGACCGATCTTGCCGAATTCCTCGGCGGCGCGCTCGCGTTCGGGCTGTTGTGCCACCTGTCGCTGTTCGCGGGGATGATCGCGACGGCGCTGGCGACCTGCGCGATCCTCGCGCTCGAAAAGCGCGGCTTCCGGCCGCTGGAGGCCGCGATCGCGGCGCTGGTCGGCGTGATCGGCGCGTGCTATCTCGGCGAACTGTTGATCGCGCCGCAGGACTGGCACGCGGCCGCGTTCCATCTGGTCGTCCCGCAGATTCCGGATCACGCGGCGCTGACGATCGCGGTCGGGATCATCGGCGCGACGATCATGCCGCACACGCTGTACCTGCATTCGGGGCTCACGCAGGATCGCACCGCGCCGCGCGACGACGCGGAGCGGCGGCGACTCGTGCGGTTCTCGAACCGCGAGGTCGTCGTGGCGCTCGGGTTGGCCGGATTCGTGAATCTCGCGATGGTGATGATGGCGTCGTCGGCGTTCCATCTGAGTGCGCCGGGCATGACCGATATCGGCGATGCGTATCACACGCTGATCCCGGTGCTCGGTCCGGCGGCCGGCGCGCTGTTTCTCGTCGCGCTGCTGACGTCGGGCGTATCGAGTTCGGTGGTCGGCACGATGGCCGGGCAGGTCGTGATGCAGGGCTTCATCCACCGCCGCATGTCGGTCTGGGTGCGGCGCGCGGTGACGATCGCGCCCGCATTCGCGGTGGTCGCGCTCGGCTGCGACGTCACCCGTGCGATGGTCGAGAGCCAGGTCGTGCTGAGCTTCGTGCTGCCGATGCCGATGATCGCGCTGCTGATGCTGTCGGCGCGCGCGGACGTGATGGGCGCTTACGCGATGCGGATGCCGCTGCGGATCGTCGCCGGCGCGGCGACGGTCGTGATCGTCGGGTTGAATGCCTACCTGGTGTGGGCGGCATTCGGTTGACCGGCAGCGGCCCGGTGCCTACTGCTGCATGTCCGGCGCTTCGCGCAGCCGCCAGATCGCGTTGCACTGCTGGCCGCCGAGGCTCGTCGAGCGCAGCGTGATGACGGCGCCGGCCGCTACCTGATACGAGAAATGCGCCATCAGTTCGGTGCCCTTGCGCTGGGCCTGCCCGTCGACCCGCACTTCGCACCGCAGCGGTGACGGTGAGCCGGACGGGTGCGTGACGTAGACGTTCAGCCGCGCGATGTCGCGGGTCGCGGTGAATACCGCTTCGTGGTTTCCGCTGCCGACGAGCATCGTGCCGCCCGGTTCGTCGATCGCCTGCAGATACGCGCCCGCGCTGGCCTCGATCGCTGCGGACGACACGGCCAGCCCGGCCGATTGCACGTAGTCCGCCGCGGCGATGCGTGCGGCGACGGCGTCGGACGGTGCCGGTGTGCCGTCCGACAGCGCGAACGGCGTGCCGTCGCGCAGCGCGGCGTCGATGTGGTTCGTGTAGTAGCGCCACCGGTCGAGGAAGCGGATATCGCCGGTCATGTGCAGTGCGCGGATCGGTTCGCCCTGATACCGGAGCGTCGTCTTGCCGCTGCCCGCATCGAACGATTCGTGAATGCCGTACTTGCTGACGAAGTTCTGGACCGGGTCGAGCAGCGTCGTTTCGCCTTGCGCGCTCCACAGATGCAGGAAGGTCGTATCGATGCCGAAGCATTCCTGGAAATCGGTACCGATGCGGGCCATGCAGTCGCGCAGGTGATCGGCATAACGCGCCCAGGCATCGGCCGTTCCGGCCACGAGCCCGGCCTGCAGCGCGCCGCCGTGGCGTGCGTTGACTTCATCGACGACGAGACGCCAGTGATGGTCGCGCCGCTCGCCGATCAGCGGCGTGACGACGAACGTGCAGAACAGCGGGTCGGGGCACACATGGATCCGGTCATCGCCGATCTGCGAGAACAGGTCGAATTGTGGCGCGCAGAACCAGATATCGGCGTCGTACAGCGCGAGCTTGCGGATCTGCGGATGGCGCGCGCAATATTCGGCGGCCTCGATGAAGCGGCCGACCGGCAGCGCATACGCGTCCGACGCGTCGATCACGTCGACCGACTGACTGGCGAGGATCTGCCGCTTGCGTTCGGACAGCCCGTAGCCGATCACGGCGATCCGCCCGTCGTAGCCGGTCTGTCGCAGCGACAGCAGGAACGGCACGAGCATTTCATACCACGCGCGGTTGTTGTCGTTGATCGCGACGCAGACTGCGTGCTCGCTCGAATGCATGTTGTTTCCCCGTTACGTGTGCCCGGCGCGGCATCGGCGTGGTGCCGGCCATTGTAGATCGCGGCTGTCGCACGGCGCAGCGCCGGCGTGGCGGCCGGCGGCGATGACCCGTGCTCCGGCAGGGCCGGGTGCGCGGGCCGCCGCGATTACTTCGCGAGCGTCCGGTACGACACGAGGTCGTTGATCGGCCCGATCTCCGGCCCGGTCGCGCCGGGGCGCGTCGCAACCTGCACGACCTTCTCGAACATGATGATGAACGGCGAGTTCGCGAGCACGGCCTTCTGCAGTGCCTCGTAACGCTGCGCGCGCTTCGCGGGCGACGGCTCGACGAGCGCGGCCTCGGTGTCCTTCGTCAGTTGCGGAATGTCCCAGCTGTTGCGCCACGCGAGCATCTTCGTCGGCGACTGATCCGAGTTGTCCGGATTCCACGCGAAGCCGCGCGCGTTACTGTTCGGGTCCATGTAATCGGGCGACCATTCGCCGATGAAGATGTCGTGCTGGCGCGCGCGGTACTTGCCGATCGCCTGCTTCGCATCGCCGGGGATCAGCTTCACGCGGATGCCGCCCTGCGCGAAGTTCGCCTGCAGCGCCTGCGCGATCTCGAGGTACGGATAGTCGTTCGGCATGTCCATCGTCACGTCGAAGCCGTTCGGCAAGCCGGCCTTCGCGAGCAGCGCCTTCGCCTTCGCGACGTCCTGCTTGTACGGCCGCGCGTTCGACGCGCCGAGGAAGCCTTCGGGCAGGAAGGTCTGGTGCACCTTGTAGGTCGTGCTGACGATGTTGCGCTGGATGCCGTCGTAGTCGACCAGCCATTTCATCGCCTGCTGCACCTCCGGTTTCGCGAGGTTCGGGTTCTTCGTGTTCAGGCTCAGGTACAGCAGCGCGGATACCGGCCACGACGCGACCTTGATCTTGCCGGCCTTCGTCAGCGCGGCGAGGCTGTCGGGGCTCAGGTTGCGCGCGGCGTCGGCGTCGCCGTTCTCCAGCAGCAGCCGTTGCGCGGACGCTTCGGGCACGTGGCGCAGCACGACCCGCTTCATCGGGTACGGCGTGCGGTACTTCTCGAAACGCTGCAGCACGATGGTCTCGTTCGGCGTCCACTTGACGAGCTGGTACGGGCCCGAGCCCGCATCGTTGGTCCGCAGCCAGCCGCTGCCGAAATCGTTGGCCTGCTGGTGCGACAGCAGGAGCTTCTTGTCGAACACCGAGGCCGGGCACGCGCTCAGCACGTTGAGCACGAAGCTCGGCGCGTACTTGCGGTCGGTTTCGAGCACGACGGTCTGCGGATCGACCACGCGCACCTTCTGCATCACGTTCGCCTTCGTGAGGCCGAGATCGGCGAGCACGCCGGCCGGCCCCTTGTCGAGCAGGATGGTGCGCTGCAGCGACCATGCGACGTCGTCGGCGGTCACCGGGTTGCCGGAATGGAACGTGAGGCCGGGGCGGAGCTTGAACGTGTAGGTCGTGCCGTCGGCGCCGACGGTCCACGATTGCGCGATCTGTCCGTCGAAGCGTGTCGGGTCCTTCAGGTCGACGCGCACCAGGCGTTCGTAGGTGTTCGCGACATATTCGGACGGCACCAGCTCGTAGATCCCGCTCGGGTCGAGGGTCGTGAATTCGCCGAGCTGCGTGGCGACGACGAAGATGCCGGGCGGCGTGGCAGCCTGCGCCGGCAGCGCCGGAACAAGCGCGACGAGCGCGGCGCTGACGAACAACCGGGACAGCAGGTGCTTCATGCGGGCTCCATCGAAAAGGAATCGTGGTGCGATTCTCTCATCGACGGGCGCCCGGATGAAAATATTCGGCGTACGCGCAGGCTCGCGCGCAGCGGCGGGCCGGGCGGGCGCCCGGCACCGGCGGGCGTCAGATCGCGCAGCGTGCGATCGCGAAGCGCATCGCTTCCTCGGCCGGCTCGCTACCCGAGCCGCGGACGACCTTGATGACCGAGCCGTTGCCCGACGGCGTCAGCGTGACGAAGTACGAATTCGAGCCGACGGAGATGTCGGTCACGCCGTTGTGCTGCGATTGTTCGGTGCCGGACAGGCGGCTGTCGAGGCAGTTCGCGATCGCGTAGGCCGGACGTTGCGACGACACGTAGATCATCGGCGCGGCACCCGAGGAAGCCGAATCGGACGAGGGCGCGGAACCGCAGGCGGCGAGCAGGGCGGCGGGAAGGAGCAGCAGGAATCGTTTCATGGTCGGTCGTCGTGTGTCTCGTATCGAGGCTGGGGCGCGGGGTAGGCGAAACGCGAAGCTTCGCGACGAAACCGCCCGGAATCGGGCCGTTTTTTGACGGACGACGATGCGACAGGCGGCTGACGACGGAGTATACCCGCAGCATTTGAAGCCGTTGGCGCGTTGAAACGATTCGATACACAACAAGCACAAGCACCCGCTACCGCATCGCGGCAGCGGGCGTTTCAGGTGATGGCGAATGGGCGCTTGCCGGTGTTGTCGCTGTTATTGGCCGATCTTGTTGCTGACCGCATTTTCCTGCTGGTTCAGCACGTGCTTTTCGCTCTTCGTGATGTGGCTGCGATCCTGCGCAGCCATGTCCCGCTCTTCCTGGCGGATCTTGCGGTCGTCACGATGCAGGCGTGCTGCCTGGGCGTGCGACATCTCGCCTTCCTTCACTTCGTGATGGATGCGGCGATTCTGGTTCGCGAGGCGCTGGTTGACCTCTTCGCGGCGCGGATGCGCCTGTTGCCACGGCGTGTCGGCGAACGCGGTGCCGGTCAGCACCGACATCAGGGTGGCGGCAATCGCGATTTGGCGGGTAAGGGCTCGCATGGTGTTTTCTCCTGTCGTTGCGCGTCCGGATCGTGGGCGCATGAGGAAAAAACGCGGGGCGGGCACCGGCTGTTGACGTTTCCGCCTGTATCGATTGCAAGTCTTTATTACGTCGGCGGGGGGGCGGCGCGGGCCCGGGCGTGCAGGACACCGGGCCCGGCCAAAGCGGGTACGGATCAATGCGCGCCGGCCGCCGCCGCATCGGCATCGCCGCCGCCCGAGCGCGACGGTTTCGTGATCCAGATGAGCGGGATGATCGCGATGAAGATGATCGCCGACACGAAGAAGATGTCGTTCAATCCCATCACGGCCGCCTGCGAATCGACCGAGGCGTTGAAGAACGCGAGCGCCGAATCGGGGCCGATGTGCAGCAGCGAGCGCGTCGCGTCGACCTGCTGCGTGAAAACCGGGTTGGTGACGCTCGCCTGTTCGGTGAGCCGCACGTGATGCAGGATCGTGCGGTCGTTCCACGCATTGCTGATCAGCGACGTGCCTACCGCGCCGCAGAACGTGCGGCCGAAATTCGACAGGCCGGCCGCGGCCGGGATCTTTTCGGGCGGCAGCCCGGACAGGATGATCGACGTCAGCGGCACGAAGAACATCGCCATCGGAATGCCCTGCAGCAGCGTCGGCAGCACGAGATCCCAGCGCGACACGTCGGTGTAGAAGGTCGTGCGCATCATGAATACGACCGCGAAGCCGACGAACGCGAGCGTCGCGATGTAGCGCGGATCGGTGCGCGGCAGCAGGCGCCCCATCACCGGGGTGAGCAGGACCGCGAACAGCCCGAGCGGCGCGGTGGCGAGCCCCGAATCGACCGCCCGGTAGCCGAGGTAGCCCTGCATCCATTGCGGCAGCAGCACGAGCGTGCCGAAGAACATCCCGTACGCGACCGAGATCGCGATCGTGCCGCCCGCGAAGTTGCGCTGCGTGAAGAGCCGCAAATCGACGATCGGGTTGGCCTCGTGCAGCTCCCACACGAGGAAGAACGCGAAGCCGATCAGCGCGACGATGCCCAGCGCGACGACGACGGGCGAGTTGAACCAGTCGAGGTCCTTGCCCTTGTCGAGCATGATCTGCAGCGACGCGACCCACAGCACGAGCAGCAGCAGGCCGACGGTATCGATCGGCAGGCGGCGCGTGGCCGATTCGCGGTCGCGGAACACGAACCACGTGACGGCCGCCGCGAAGAAGCCGACCGGGATGTTGATGTAGAAGATCCACGACCAGTTGTAGTCGTAGGTGATCCAGCCGCCAAGCGACGGCCCCGCGATCGGGCCGACGAGCGCCGTCATCGACCACAGCGCGAGCGCGCTCGACGATTTCTGCCGCGGCCACGCGCCGAGCAGCAGCGCCTGCGACAGCGGCGCGAGCGGCCCCGCGACTGCGCCCTGCAGGATCCGCGCGGCGAGCAGCGTCGGCAGGTTCGGCGCGATCCCGCACAGCCACGACGCGAACACGAACAGCAGGATCGACGTGACGAACAGGCGCACCTGGCCGAAGCGCTGGGTCAGCCAGCCCGTCAGCGGAATCGACACCGCGTTCGCGGCCGCGAAGATCGTGATCACCCACGTGCCTTCGTCGACCGACACGCCGAGGTCGCCCGAGATCGTCGGGATCGCGACGTTCGCGATCGACGAGTCGAGCACGTTCATGAACATGGCGAGCGAGACCGCGATCGTGCCGATCGCGAGCTTGGCGCCCGACAGCGGCGCCTGGGGTGACGGAGATGGCATGGTGTTCCTGCGTGATGAAAGGGGGCCGGGCGGCGCGCACCGGCGGGCGCGCACGCGCGTGCGGCGCCTGCGCGGGCGGGCCGCGCAGCGGACGGACACGCACCGCGCGCGGGCGGCCCGGCAAACAGGGGCCGTCCGCGCGCAGCGTGCGGTTCAGGCGTTCAATCGGATCGGCGAAGCCGTGACGGGCTCCGGGGCGCGGGCAGGCCGGTCAGGAAGGCGCGACGCGCGTGACGCGCCGGCGGGCAGCGGGCACGTGGCTGCCGTCGCGTGTGCGGTGGTTTTTCATGGGCACAGGCTAACGACGCGGCGAACGGCGATCAACGCTCGCGCGGTCATTAATTCCTTTCGTGCGGCGCAATAATGCGGTCGACGTGCATCGATGGCTGGTCGTACGGTGCCGGTTACGGTGCAGCTCGCCACGCGGTGAAGACTTCCGTCAGGAACTCGACGAATGCGCGCACCTTGCTGTCGAGCGTTGCGCGCTTCGGGTACAGCGCGTGCAGCTCGACGTCGTCGGTACGGTGCCAGTCGGGCAGCACGATTTCGAGTTCGTTGTTCTCGAGCCGCCGCGTGGTGAAGTGCGTCGAAATCAGCGCGATGCCGCCGCCGCTCGCGGCCTGGCGCAGTACCGTGACCGATTCGTTCGAGATCAGCACGGGCCGCACCGGTACTTCTGCGACGTCGCCGGCTGCGTTGGTGAGCCGCAGCGTCAGGCCGGGCGTGTCGCGGCCGACGAACAGGATGTCGTGCTCCGCGAGATCCTGCGGCGTGCGCGGCCGGCCGGTGCGGTCGAGATAGTGCGGGCTGGCCGCGAGCTTCGCGTGCGACCAGCCGAGCGAGCGCGCGACATAGCCGGAATCGGTCAGCACGCCCGTGCGCAGCGCGACGTCAAAGCCGTGTTCGACGAGATCGAGTGCGCTGTTGTCGTAGATCAGCACGAGCTGGACCAGCGGATAGCGCCGGCGAAACTCGGCCAGCGCCGGCTCCAGTTCCAGCAGGCCGATCGCGTAGGGCACCAGCACGCGCAACGTGCCTTCGGGCTCGGTGCGCAGCGCACGGGCCTGGCGGTCGGCGTCGAGCAGGATTTCCTCGGCACGCAGGCAGCGCTCGTAATAGTCGCGGCCGGCTTCGGTGACGGAGACGCGGCGTGTCGTGCGGTAGAGCAGCTGCACACCGAGATCGTCCTCGAGCTGCCTGACCTTGCGGCTCACGCGGCTGAGCGGCATGTCGAGTTGCGTGGCGGCGGCCGTGAAGCTGCCGCGTTCCACCACGCGCAAGAATATCCGGATGCTTTCGAGGTCCATACAGGGCATATCAGGGTTCGGCCTGCGCGCATCTTACCGTCGCGCGCCGGATCGCTGCGGGTCGCGCCGATTATCCTGCCCGGTGCAATAACGCATCCTGCCGCTGCCCCGTAGTGGCGGCCGGCGCGCAACCGTATGCTCGCGGGATGAAATTCGCCTTTCCCAGCATGCCGCCGCTCGCGGCTGTCCGGGCCGCGCTGCGCGACGCGCGCCCGGCGTTGCCGCCCGGTGCGCTTGCATTCGCACTGCGCAATACGGCCGCGTCGCTGCTCGCGCTCTATATCGCGTTCCGGATGAATCTCGACGATCCGAAATGGGCGGCGTCGACGGTGTGGATCGTCGCGCAGGGCAGCCGCGGGATGGGGCTGTCGAAGAGCCAGTACCGGATTCTCGGCACCGCGATCGGCGCGGCCGTCGCGCTCGTGCTGACCGGCGCGTTCGCGCAGACGCCCGAGCTGTTCCTGCCGGCGCTCGCCGCGTGGATCGGCCTCTGTGCGGGCGTGGCGACGTTCCAGCGGAATTTCCGCGCGTATGCGGCGGTGCTCGCCGGCTATACGGCCGCGATCATCGCGATGGACGCGGTGTCCGCGCCGCTGCATGCGTTCGATATCGCGGTCGCGCGGTTCCTGTACGTGGTGGTCGGCATCCTGTGCGGCGCGCTGTTCGAAACGGTGTTTGCGCCGGGCGCACCGCTGAAGGACGTCCGGACGCGGCTCGCCCGCTATCTGGATCGCGCGGTGGCGGTCGGCGCGGGCGCGCTGCGCCGCGAGCCGAACGGCGCGGCCGTGCACCGGTTGTTCGTGGACGCGCTCGAACTCGACACGGCAGCCGAATATGCGGCGGCCGGCGCACCACCGGTGCGCAACGCGATCGGCCATCTGCGCGCAGCGGCGCTGGGCGTGTTGACTGCGCAGGCCGCCGGGCAGGCGATCCGCGAGCACGCGGCGCGTGCCGGCGATGCGCCGGATCCGCTGGTCGACGAGGTCGCGCGCGCGCTCGACGGCATTGCCGCATCGGGCGACGCGGGACACGGGATGGCGGCGCTGCGCGCACGCGTGGACGACGCGCTGCACGCCGAGGCCGCCGCGCCGGTCGGCCCGGATACGTCGCGCCTGCTGACGCTCGACCGGCTGGCGGCGCTGCTCGCCGGATTCGAGCGCGCGTTCGCGAGCCAGGCGCTGCTCGACCGGCCCGAGCCGCCGCCTGCGCGCGTGCGCTATGCGTTCCACCACGATCCGGTGCTCGCATGGCACAACGGGATCCGCGCATTCATCGCGGTGCTGGCCGCGTCGGCGATCTGGATCGTCACCGCATGGCCGTCGGGCGCCGGTTTCGTCGCGATCACGGCCGTGGTCGGCGCGCTGTTCTCGACGCGGCCGAATTCGGTGCGCGCGGCCGTCGGCTTCCTGAAAGGCACGGCCTGCGCGGCGGTCGCGGGCGCGGTCTGCAATTTCATCCTGCTGCCGGCGGTGTCGGGCTTCGAGATGCTGGCCTATATCCTCGGCGTGTTCCTGATCGGCACCGGTATCGCGATGCGTCATCCGCGCACGGCCGCGATGGGCAGCGCATTTGCGATCTTCTTCTGGAATTTCACGTCGCCGGACAACACCGCGCGCATCGGCGACGCCGCGTTCCTGAACAGCGCGCTCGCCACGCTGCTCGGCATCGCGTTCGGTGCGCTGATCTTCGCGCTGGTGTTTCCCGGCGATCCCGCCACCAGCCGGCGGCGGTTGCATCGCGCGGTGCGCCGCGATCTGGCCGGCATCGCGCGCGACCCGCGTGCGTGGTCGGAGAGCGCGTGGCTGAGCCGGACGGCCGACCGTCTCGCGCGTGAACTCGGCTTCGCGGGCAGCCTGCCGCAGACGCTGATCGAGCGCGACATGCGCGACCTGCTCGCGATCTGGGGAATCGGCGACAGCCTGCTGTCGCTTGCCGAACTGGCATCGCGCGAGCCGGCCGCGCGCCGTGCGGTGTCCGTGGTGCGCGGGCGCGTCGCGCGGGCGGAATTCGCCCAGCTCGACCGGACTTGCGATGCGGCGGCGCGTGTGCTCCGACGGCGCGTGGCCGTTCGCGAGGGCGATGCCGCGCCCGCGTTGCTGCGTGGCGTCGTGCTGTTGCGGCGGATCGCGGACGCCGCCGCCGAGCATGGCCGCTTCCTGCGCGGCCGCGGCGACTGAGCGGGGCGGCGGCTCAGGTGAGGCGATACGCGCGGCCGGGCGTCACTTCGGCCGGCAGCGGCTCGCGGTTCAGTTCGAGCAGCGTGCGCTCGATCTGGCGCGTCATCGCATCGAGTGCGAGATGGTTCGGCCCGTCGCCGAACGGCTCGGCGATCGCATGCGCGATCGCGTCGAGCGCGATCAGCGTATAGGCGACGAACACGGTGACGAACGGCGTCGCCGCGCCGATCGAGTCGACGAGGCCGAACGGCAGCAGCACGCAGTACGCATAGATGGTCCGGTGCAGCAGCACATCGTATGAAAACGGGATCGGCGTCGACGCGATCCGCTCGCAGCCGCTCACCATCGACACGAGATCGTCGAGGCGCGCGTCGAGCATCCACAGGCGCGTGTCGGCGAGGCGGCCCGCATCGGCGCGCGCGGCGAACGCTTCGCGCAGTGCATGCACGATGACGACCGGGCGGAACCGCGAGCCGGCGATGCGCGCATGGGCGGCATCGTCGAGCATCCCGCGCAGGTCCGCGGCCGGATCGGTGCCGCGCAGTTGATGCTTGAGCGCATAGACGAACGCGACGACCTGGCGCACGAACGCGCGCCGCGATGCGTCGTCACGATCGACGGCGCCGTAGCAGAGCGCCTGCGACACCAGCGTGCGCGTGGCGGTCAGGACGCCGCCCCACAGTTGCCGGCCCTCGCGGTAGCGTTCGTAGCTCGCGTTGTTGCGAAACCCCGCGAAGATCGCGAGCGTGAGCCCGATCAGCGTGAACGGCGTCGGGTTCAGCGGCACTTTCTCGCCGAGCACGCGGCCGCCGCCCCACACCGCGACGAGGCTGATCGCGAGCGTCAGCACGAGCTGCGGCAGGATGGTCGGCAGCACCGAGCCGTTCCAGACGAGCAGCATCCGCAGCCAGTGCTCGCGCGGCCGAACGATCATCGTCGTGCTCCGTCAGGCGGCGATCGACGCCGGCGCGGCCGCGCGATGCAGCAGCACGGGCACCGACTTCGACGTCGGCGTGTTGCACACGTCGCCGACGCTGTCGAGCGGCACGAGCGGGTTGGTTTCCGGGTAGTACGCGCCGATGCAGCCGCGCGGGATGTCGTACTCGACGAGCAGGAAGCCGTCCGCGCGCCGCTCGATGCCGTCGTGCCACACGGTCTCCATGTCGACCCATTCACCGGCCTTCAGGCCGAGCATCGCGAGATCGTCGCGGTTGGCGAACACCACGCGGCGCTGGCCGAACACGCCGCGATAGCGGTCGTCGAGCCCGTAGACGGTCGTGTTGTACTGGTCGTGCGAACGCGTCGTCATCAGCGTCATCAGCCGTTCGCCGTGCAGTGCGCGGGCGCGCTGGATCGGCGTGTCGGTCGGCAATGCGTGCGCGATGAAGTTCGCCTTGCCGGTCGGCGTGAGCCATTCGCGGTCGCGCGACGCGACGCGCAGGTGGAAGCCGCCCGGCCGTGCGATGCGCGTGTTGTAGTCGTAGAAGCCGTCGAGCGTCGCTTCGATCGCGTCGCGGATCTTCGCGTAGTCGTCCTTGTAGGCGAGCCAGTCGATCTTGCCGCTGCCGAACAGCGCATGGGCCATATGCGCGACGATCGCGGGCTCCGACATCAGGTTCGGCGACGCCGGCTTGTTCATCCCGTACGACACGTGGACCATGCTCATCGAATCCTCGACCGTCACGCCTTGCGCGACGTTGTCCTGCAGGTCGATCTCGGTGCGGCCGAGCGTCGGCAGGATCAGCGCATCGCGGCCGTGGATCAGGTGGCTGCGGTTCAGCTTGGTCGTGATGTGCACCGACAGGTCGCAGCGGCGCATGCCTTCCCACGTGCGCGGCGTGTCGGGCGTCGCCATCGCGAAGTTGCCGCCGAGGCCGATCAGCACCTTCACGTGGCCTTCGAGCATCCCTTCGATCGTCTCGACGACGTCGTAGCCATGATGGCGCGGCGGTTCGAAGTCGAATACGTGGCCGAGCCGGTCGAGGAACGCCTGCGACGGCTTTTCCTCGATGCCGACCGTGCGGTTGCCCTGCACGTTCGAGTGGCCGCGCACCGGGCACAGGCCGGCGCCGGGGCGGCCGATGTTGCCGCGCATCAGCATCAGGTTGGTCAGCATCTGCACGGTCGCGACCGAATGCTTGTGCTGCGTGATGCCCATGCCCCATGTCGCGATCACGCGTTCGCTGCGCGCATAGAGCTGCGCGAGGGCGTCGATCTGCTCGTACGGCACGCCGCTTTCGGCCGTCAGCGCGGACCAGCTTTCGGCGCGCAGGTCGTCGGCGAATGCATCGAAACCGGCGGTGTGTTCGCCGATGAACGCGGTGTCGAGCACGCGCGGCGCACCGGCGGCGCGCGCGGCGTCGTCGAGTTCGAGCACGCGCTTCGCCATCCCCTTGATCAGCGCGAAATCGCCGCCGATCGTCGGCTGGATGAACGTCGACGCGATCTTGGTGCCCGACATCGTCAGCATCTCGAGGGGGCTTTGCGGATCGGCGAAGCGTTCGAGGCCGCGTTCCTTCAGCGGGTTGATCGACACGATCGTCGCGCCGCGCTTCGCGCATTCGCGCAGCTCGCCCATCATCCGCGGATGGTTGGTCGCGGGGTTCTGGCCGAAGATCAGCAGCGTGTCCGCATGTTCGAAATCGTCGAGCGTGACGGTGCCCTTGCCGACGCCGACCGAGGCCGGCAGCCCGCGGCTCGTCGCTTCGTGGCACATGTTCGAGCAGTCGGGGAAGTTGTTCGTGCCGTACAGCCGCACCAGCAGCTGGTACAGGAACGCCGCCTCGTTGCTCGCGCGGCCGGACGTGTAGAACGCCGCCTGGTTCGGGTCGGGCAGCGCGCGCAGGTGGCGCGCGATCAGCTCGAACGCATCGTCCCACGCGATCGGCACGTAGCGGTCGGTCTGCGCGTCGTACACCATCGGGTCGGTGAGCCGGCCGTGCTGTTCGAGTTCGAAGTCCGACTGTTCGAGCAGCTCGGTGACCGTATGCGCGGCGAAGAAGTCGGGTGTCACGCGCTTGCTCGTCGCTTCGGCGGCCACGGCCTTCACGCCGTTCTCGCAGAATTCGAACGTCGACGCGTGCTGGCGGTCGGGCCACGCGCAGCCCGGGCAGTCGAAGCCGTCCGGCTGGTTCTGGCGCAGCAGCGTACGGTAATTGCCGCCGGCGACCTTTTCCTTGATCAGGTTGATCGTGACGGCTTTCAGCGCGCCCCAGCCGGCGGCCGGGTGGGTGTACGGTTCGATGCGCGCGGTGGCGGATTTCTTTTTCATGATGCGGGTGTCGGGGTCGATGGCTGCAGAGTACGCGCGGCACCCGTCCGGCTGTGTGTACACCTGTTCACTTCAAAAAAGAGTACAGTTGCGGCCATTCATACAGTGCGGATCGCAACTGTGTTGTTGAAGGGAAGTTGAAAGGGAGGCGCGTGAAGCGTTACGAACAACTGGCCGACGATCTCCAGGCGCAGATCGAGCGTGGCGTGTACCGGCCGGGCGAGCGGATTCCGTCGGTGCGGCAGGCGAGCCGCCAGCAGCAGCTGAGCGTGACGACCGTGCTGCGCGCGTACCTCGTGCTGGAAAGCCGCGGGCTGATCGAAAGCCGGCCGCAGTCGGGCTATTTCGTGCGGGCGCGCGCGTCGGCGCCGGCCGAGGCCGAGCTGCACACGTCCGCGCCGACGGCCGAGCCGTCGGCCGTGGACGTCAGCCGGCTCGTGCTGTCGACGCTGCGCTCGATCGCGCGCGACGACGCGGTCCCGCTCGGCTCGCCTTATCCCGACGCGTCGCAGTTTCCGGTGCAGCGCCTCGCGCGCTATGCGCAGGCGATCGGCCGGCGCCGCACGCGCTGGGGCGTGATCGACGATCTGCCGCCCGGCAACCGGGAGCTGATCCGCCAGATCGCGCGGCGCTATGCGGAACGCGGGATCCCGGTCGAGCCGGGCGAGATCGTGATGACGATCGGCGCGACCGAGGCGATCAACCTGTGCCTGCAGGCCGTTGCGAAGCCGGGCGACACGATTGCCGTCGAATCGCCGACGTTCTACGCGATGCTGCACGCGATCGAGCGGATGGGCATGCGTGCGCTGGAAGTCGCGACGCACCCGGGCGACGGCATCGATCTCGACGCGCTCGAGCGGGTGCTCGAACGCGAGCGCATCGCCGCGTGCATGGTGATGCCGAATTTCCAGAATCCGCTCGGCTTCCAGATGCCCGATGCGCGCAAGCGCGCGCTCGTCGAACTGCTGGCGAAGCATGGCGTGCCGGCGATCGAGAGCGACGTCTATCACGAGCTGCATTTCGGCGACACGACGCCGAGCGCGCTGAAATCGTTCGACCGCGACGGGCTCGTGCTGCATTGCGCGTCGTTCACGAAGAGCCTGTCGCCGCGCTACCGGATCGGCTGGGCGATGCCGGGCCGCTACCGCGACCAGGTCGAGAAACTGAAATTCCTGAATACGCTCGCGACGCCCGCGATCGAGCAACTGGCGATCGCCGAGTACCTGAAATACGACGGCTACGATTTCCACCTGCGGCGCATGCGCAAGCAGTACGCACAGCAGGCGAGCCTGATGAGCGCGATGGTGCGGCGCTTCTTCCCGGAAGGCACGCGCTTGTCGCAGCCGCAGGGCGGGTACGTGCTGTGGGTCGAGCTGCCGCCGCAGGTCGATGCGATGAAGCTGTACACGCTCGCGCTCGCGCAGCGGATCACGGTTGGGCCCGGCCACATGTTCTCGGCGGGCACCGATTACCGGCATTTCATCCGGCTCAACTACAGCTATCCGTGGTCGCGCCAGATCGAGGACGCATTGAAGGTGCTCGGGCGGCTCGCGTCGGAGTGCGCGGCGCGGTGAGCGTTGTCGCGAAGGGCAGCGGCCGGTGACCGGCCGCCGCGTCGCGCATCAACCCGCTTGCGGCGCCTGCAACCCGGCCTTCGCGGCGACGGCCATCTGCCGCATGTCGAAGCCCGACGGGTGCTGGTACACGCGCAGCCCGAACTCCGGCAGCACCGCGATCAGGTGATCGAACAGGTCGGACTGGATGGTTTCGTAGTCGACCCACGACGTCGTGTCGGTGAAGCAGTACAGTTCGAGCGGAATGCCTTCGGCCGTGAGCGGCAACTGCCGCGCCATGCAGGTCATGTCGCGGCGGATGCGCGGATGGCCCTTCAGGTAGTTCGCGACATACGCGCGGAACGTGCCGAGGTTGGTCAGCTGGCGGCGGTTCGCCGCGCAGTCGCCGGCCGCGCCGAGCGTGCCGTTCCATTGCTCGATCGCGTCGACCTTGTCCTCGAGATAGTCCTTCAGCAGCGTCAGGCGTTCGAGCCGCTCGATCTCGTCATTCGACAGAAAGCGCACGCTCGTCGCGTCGACGAACAGCGCACGCTTGATGCGGCGGCCGCCCGCTTCGGTCATCCCGCGCCAGTTCTGGTAGCTCTCGGTGATCAGCTTCCACGTCGGCACCGTGATGATCGTGTGATCGAAGTTCGCGACCTTGACGGTGTTCAGCGTGATGTCGATGACGGTGCCGTCCGCGCCGGCCGACGGCATCGTGATCCAGTCGCCGATCCGCAGCATGTCGTTCGACGACAGTTGCACGCCGGCGACGAGGCCGAGCAGCGTGTCCTTGAAGATCAGCATCAGCACCGCGGACATCGCGCCGATGCCGGACAGCAGGAGGCCGATCTGCTTGCCGGTTGCGTCGCCGATCACGACGAGCGCCGCCGTGATGAACATCACGAGCTTGACGAGCTGCATCGCGCCTTTCAGCGACAGGCGCGGCTGGTCGCGCTGATAGGTGCGGTGCGCGTGTTCGAGCGCCGACAACGTCGCGCTGATGGTCATCGTCACGAGGAACACGATCAGCGCGAACAGCACCTTGTCGGCGGCCTGAGCGGCCGTGTCGGGAATGCCGGGCACCGCACCGAGCCCGAGCTTGACCACGACGAACGGGACGATGCGGTTCAGCCATTTGAATGCGCCGAACTCGAACAGCGCGTCGTCGACGCACGTGGCGGACAGCCGCGCGAGGCGCGCAACCACGCGAAACAGCAGGAAGTGGACGGCGACGGTGATCGCACCGGCGGCGGCGAGCAGGACGAGGATGCCGACGAGCGGCGTCAACCAGGATTCGTTCAGGGTCATGGCGGCAGACAGGGGCCTTCTGGTGCGTTGAATCGGCGCCGCGACGCGGCGCGCGCCCGGTGAAGGGCACATGAAAGGGACCGTGATTGTGCCATCGGGTTCCGGGCGCATGCCGTGAATGCCGCGTCGACCGGCTCCCGAATAGGCTCACCCTTGTGCAGGTGTCCTCTGCATTCAGGTGAGGGCGCGCAGTGAATCTGCGTCACCTCAGGCCGGTGTCGAGTCGCTTGCCGGATACATCGCGCGCCTGCCTGCGATCGGCGCGCAGCCTTTGCAGCGGGCCTTCGCGCTTCGATGCGCTCGATCGGCGATCCGTGCCATCATGCGGACGTCGCATGCGTTGCCGGGGCGTCGCTCGCGCCTGCGTGCGGCCTGTCAGCCAGCGGTGAGCGACACGCGGCGCTTTCGCGCACTTGCCATGCCGGGGCCGCCCGGGGCACGATGCGCGAACGACTTCGCGAACCCGTCACATCGACCTCACGCATTTCACGCATGCAAGATTCCAACGAAAGCCGCTCGTCAGGCGTGCGGCTGCTGAAGGGCATTCTCCCGATCCGCCGCGCCGGGGCCATCCGCGACGTATTCGCGGGCGTCTCGCTCGCGTCGATGGACATCCCGCAGGTGCTCGGCTACGCGCGCATCGCCGGGATGCCGGCCGTCACGGGCCTGTACACGGTGTTCCTGCCGCTCGTTGCGTTCGCGTGCTTCGGCGCGTCGCGCCATCTGGTGGTCGCCGCCGACTCCGCGACCGCGACGATCTTCGCGAGCCGGCTGTCGTCGATGGCGCCGGCCGGCAGCGCGGACTATGCGGCGCTGGCCGGCATGGTCGCGCTGCTGACGGCCGCGATGCTGCTGCTCGCGCGCATCTTCAAGCTCGGCTTTCTCGCCGATTTCCTGTCGCGCACGGTGCTGGTCGGCTTTCTGGCCGGCGTCGGCGTGCAGGTGTCGATCGCGATGCTCGGCGACATGCTCGGCCTGTCGGTGCCGTACCCGGCGTCGCGTAGCCTCGCGCAACTCGACTACGTCGTCACGCATCTCGGCCATACGAACCGGCCGACGCTCGCGCTCGCGGCGCTCGTCGTCGTCGCGATTCTCGCGTGCAAGCGGTTCCTGCCGCGCGTGCCGATGCCGATGATCGCGGTCGCGGGCAGCATCGCCGCGAGCGATGCGTTCGGCTTCGCCGCGCACGGCATCGCGGTGCTCGGGCCCGTCGCGGGCGGATTGCCGCCGCTGCGCTGGCCCTCCGTCACGTGGCAGCAGTTCCTCGATCTCGTGCCGGTCGCCGCATCGTGCTTCGTGATGATCATCGCGCAGAGCGCGGCGGCCGCGCGCGTGTTCGCGCAGCAGTACGACGAGGACGTCGACACCAATGCCGACATCCTCGGTCTCGCGGCCGCGAACGCGGCCGCCGCGGTCGGCGGCGCGTTCGTCGTGAACGGCAGCCCGACGCAGACGGCGATGGCCGACGGCGCGGGTGTGCGCAGCCAGATCGGGCATCTCGCGTTCGCCGCGGTGGTGGCCGTCGTGCTGCTGTTCTTCAGCACCTACCTCCAGTATCTGCCGCATGCGGTGCTGGCCGGCATCGTGTTCACGATCGCGCTCGGGCTGATCAACGTGCGCAGTCTCGCGGCGATCCGCAAGGAAAGCCCCGGTGAATTCACGCTCGCGTTGATCACGGCCGCGGCCGTCGTGACGGTCGGCGTCGAGCAGGGCATCCTGCTGGCCGTCGCGCTGTCGCTGATGCGGCACGTGCGTCACAGCTACCAGCCGCATACGATGGTGCTCGAACCCGTCGCAGGCAACGGGCGCTGGCAGCCGGTGCCCGCGCGACGCGGCGCGATGACGGCGCCGGGGCTGATCGTCTACCGGTTCGGCTCCGACCTGTTCTTCGCGAACGATCACCTGTTTGCCGCCGAAGTGACCGAACTCGTCGAGGCGGCGCCGGTGCCGCCGCGCTGGTTCGTCGTCGATGCGGGCGCGATCACCGACGTCGACTATTCGGCCGCGCGGACCCTCACCGATCTCGTCAGGGCGCTGCATGCGCGCGGGATCGGCGTGCTGTTCGGGCGCGTGAACCGCTACCTGCGCGCGGACATGGATCGCCACGGGATCACCGAGGTGGTCGGCGCGGCATGCATCTTTGCGACGCTGCATCAGGCGCTGGAAGCGGCGGGCACCACGCCTGCGCCGCAGGAGCCGGGCACGGTGTAGCGCGAACCGGCGCTACGCGGCCGTGCGCAAGCGCGCAAAACCGTTGCGCAAGTAGCGGGCCAGTTCCGCCGCGGCCGGCGTGTGCTGGCCGCGCGGCACATGCAGGTTGATCGAGAAGTTCGGCAGCGCGGGCAGGCCGTTGCCGGCCGGCAGGATGTCGAGATCGGCCGGTACGGTGGACGCGAGCCAGACGGTTACGGCGAGATCGGCGCGCACGGTCGCGGCCGTTGCGTCGAAGCTGCCGTTCTCGAACAGGGTGCGCCACGCACGATCGCAGCCGCGCAGTGCGTCGAGCACCGTCGGGCGGAACGCGCAGGTCTGCGCGACCATCGACACCGGCAGCGGCGTGTTCCGGTGCGCGGTGCCGCCTTTCGCGCCGACCCAGACCAGCCGGTCGACGGCGATGCACTCGCCGCGCGCCGATCCGGCCGGCGCCTCGATCAGCGCGACGTCGAGGTCGCCCTGCGCGAGCCCCCGGCGCAATTCCGGCGACGCCGCGCACACGAGCGTGAGCGCAACCTGCGGATGCGCCTGCGCATAGCGTTTCAGGATCGGTGCGAGACAGGTGCCGACCAGATCCTGCGGCGCACCGAGACGCACCGCGCCTTCCATCGCACCGGCCGTCAGGTCGGTGAGCAGCGCATCGTGGACCGCGAGCAGCCGGCGCGCCTGTTCGAGCAGCCGCTCGCCGGCCGCCGTGAGCAGCAGGTTGCGATGCTCGCGGACGAACAGCGGGCCGGACAGCGTTTCGAGCCGTGCGACCTGCTGACTGATCGCGCCCTGCGTCAGGTGCAGCGCGTGGCCGGCCGCCGTCATGCTGCGATGATCGGCGACCGAGACGAATGCGCGCAGCAGCGCGATGTCGAGATTGCGTGCCATGCGTCGCATTATGGATGCTAATGGCAGGCATAAAAAGCTTTCGCTTTCGTCATGCGTGCATCGCAGGTAAAACGAGGCTTCGACGACGACAACCGGAGCTGCCGTGCCGCTTCACGACTACCTGCCGCTGATGCTGTTCGTGATCGTGTCCACCGTGACGCCCGGCGGCGCGACGACGCTCGCGACCGCCTCGGGCGCCCATTTCGGCTACCGGCGTTCGCTGCCGCTGATGGCCGGGATCGCGGCCGGCCTGGCGTCGATGGCGGCGGCCGCGGCGGCCGGGCTCGGCAGTGTGCTGCTCGCGCTGCCGACGTTGCAGCTTGCGATGAAGGCGGTCGGGTCGCTGTACCTCGTGTGGCTGGCCGTGCGTATCGGGCGCGGCGGCAAGCCGCGGCTCGATGCCGCCGTGCAGCGGCCGCAAGGATTCGTCAGCGGTGTGTGGATGCTCTGGCACAACCCGAAGGGCTGGGCGATGACGCTCGGTGCGGCCGCGTCGTTCGCTGCGCTCGCGTCCGGGCCGGCGCGGCTCGGCGTGCTGCTCGGGCTCGCGTTCGGCGTGGCGGCGATGGCGTCGCTGTCGCTGTGGTGTTTCGCCGGGCTGCTGTTCGCACGCGTGTTGCGCACCGAGCGGCAGTGGCGCTGCCTGAATGCCGGGCTGGGCTTGCTGCTCGTGGTGTCGATCGTGCCGATGTGGCTGCCGTAGCAGGAGGCCGCGCACGCGGCGCTCCCGCTGTTCAGTGCGAGCCGGCCCGCGCGGTACCGTCGGGCCGACCACCGGCGCCGGCCGACCACACCGGTAACCGCAGCGTCGTCGCGCAGCTTGCCGCATGCAGCGCGCACAGCAGGCCGAACGCCCATGCATACGCGACGGCCGGCGTGCCGCCGGGCGATACCGATTCGGCCTGCAGCCGCCACGCGAGAAACAGCGTGCACACCGTCGTGAACGTCGGGCCGCCGAGGCGCTGCACGATATTGAGCGACGTGGTCGCCATCGGCAGGTTGCGGCGTTCGACCGACGCATACGCGGCGGCGATCGACGGTGCGCCGATCGCGCTCTGGCCCATGCCGCGCAGAAACAACGCGGGCACGAGCACCAGCGGGTCGTAGCCGGTCAGCGCGACGAACACGAACGGCAAGGTCGCGAACAGCGCCAGCAATGCACCGGCAGCGGCCAGCCGGCGCACGCCGAAGCGGCTCGTCAGTGCGCCCATCGACGGATAGGTGACGAGCATCCCGAGCCCGAGCGGCGCGAGCAGCCAGCCCATCTCGCCCGGTGAGCGCCCGCACGCCTGGATCAGGAACACGGGGATCAGCATCTGGCCCGCGTACATCGCGCCGTTCGACAGGAACTGGGTGCCGGCCGCCGCGCCGAACACGCGCGAGCGAAACAGCGCGAGATCGATCAGCGCATGTTCGCCCTTGCGTCGCTCGAAGCGCAGGAACACGACCAGCAGCAGCGCCGAGCACGCGACCGCGGCGATGCCGAGGGCCGAGCCGATTCGTTCGACGCCGTACAGGAACAGCACGAGGCCGGGCGACAGCAGCGCGAGACCGACCCAGTCGAGTTCGCGCGGTTGCGCGTCGTCGCGGTCGCCGGGCAGGAAGCGCGCGGCCAGTGCGAGCGCAAGCGCGCCGACGGGCAGGTTCACGAGAAACAGCCAGCGCCACGACCCATGCTGCAGGATCGCGCCGGCGACCACGGGCCCGAGGATCGGCGCAAGCAGCACGGGCACCGCCGCGTAGCCGATCACGCGCGCCATCTGCTGGCCGGCGACACGCGCGATCATCATCTGCGCCATCGGCGCGAGCAGCCCGCCGCTGACGCCTTGCAGCACGCGAAACGCGATCAGCGACGGCGCGGACCACGCGAGCCCGCACAGCGCAGACGTGAGCGTGAACGCCGAGAAACACCACAGGTACAGCGCCTTCGCGCCGATGCGGTCGACCAGCCAGCCGTTCAGCGGCAGCACCAGCGTCAGCGCGAGCAGGTAGCCGCTCGTCACCCACTGGATCGTCGACAGGCTCGCATGCAGGTCGGTCGCGAGGCTCGACAGCGACACGTTGACGACCGTCGCGTCGAGCTGCGACAGCAGCGAGCCGAGCGTCGCGACCGCGCTGACCTTCCAGATCGACGGATCGAGCCGGCCGGCCGCGTGGCCTGGCGCCGGCCGCGTTCGCGTGTCGCTCACGCGCCGCGCCGGTCGAGCAGCGCGACGATGTCCTGCGTCGTGCCGGTCTCGCCGAGGCGCGGGAACAGGCGCTCGATGCTGTTCGCGTGTGCATCTGCGTTGAGGTCGGTCATCGCGTCGACGGCGAGCGTCACGTTGTAGCCGAGTTCGTGCGCGTGACGTGCGGTCGATTCGACGCCGATGCTCGTCGCGACGCCGGTCAGCACGATCTGCGTGACGCCGGCCGCCTTCAGGTGCGCGTCGAGACCGGTGCCGGTAAAGGCGCCCCAGGTCTTTTTCGTCACGACGTGGTCGGTGGGTTGCTGGTTCAGTTCGGGCACGAGTTCGGCCCAGTCGGCGGGCAGCGCGTCAAGGCGCGCCTGCTGCTGCGTGCGGCCCGGCGCACCGCCGGCGACGTTGACGAGCACGACCGGCAGGCCGCGGCTGCGGAAGGCGTCGAGCAGCGTGCGGGCGTGTGCGATCACCGGTGCGACCGGGTGGGCCGTGGGGAGGGCGACGATGCCTTTCTGCAGGTCGATGACGACCAGGTGAAGAGAGGTGAGATATTTCCAAGGGAGAACGCGCGATATTTCCGGTATGACGCGGGACGGACCGGGATGTCACGGAACGGCGCTTGCAAACCACTTGCGTAGGTTGAAACAGAAATATATCTCTCTGCGGCAAGGCCCGCGAGGGCCGCGTCAGGCCGAAGGCAAGGCTCGCGAGGAGACAGTGGTCAACGGTGGAACCGCGTAGCGGTTGTCCCCGCCCTTGTGGTGGGGGCAACACCGTTGTCCACTGGCGGACGCGGGATACACGATGGACTACGATGACCGCTGGTGTAGCGCCTACCCACAATCTGGTGTCGAGTTCGGCGCAATTTCCTAACTACTTTAAGAGAAAGAAGGTATCCCCCGCAGATATTATGCGTGTGCAGCCCCAGCTGCATACTATTAACCTTTGAGGAATACCTTCATGGAAGACAAGTCGTTAGAAATGCTCCTGGTCGCTCAAGTCGTCACTTTAGCCCATCAAATCAAAGAGGCCAAGGAACGACGCGGGTCGAGTACGACCGATACATGTGTTGGCGACGCAATCAGGTTGATTCAGAACCAGCGCGCTGAAGTTCTTCGTAAGCTCGCTGAAACTCGCTAGCGTCGCGATCGACGAACGTAGTCGCGTCGATCCAAAATTCGGCGCGACGAAGCACTCGCCGGGCTTGCCCGACAGGCAAGCCCGTCAAGTGCAACCTGATGATTTCAAGTGCGCGTTGTTCTGCTTCGAACTCGTCAAGGTGGATTGTCGTATAGCTGTCATCCGGCATATTTGGCCTCGTCAGTGTCAGGAAACGTCGTTGGGAAACAGGTCGCTTTGGCGAGTCGCGAGTTCTTCGCGCCTTACAGCCTTGATAATCTTGTAAATCCACTGGAGTGACACCCCGAACTTCCGCGCCAGCTCGGCATGGTTGTCGCCGCGAAATTCGTCGAAAATCTGCCGATCACGCTGAGACAGGCGGTACGAGACGCCCATCGGAAAGTAGATGTTCTGGCCACCCCAGTGGCCGGCCATGCGGTCGGCGATCTCGCGCCCGAGCTGGTTCGCCTGGTCGGCGCCGATGTCGGCCAACTCGATCAGTGCCTGGGCGACCTGCAGAGACAAGTCGACCAGCAGCTCCGGCCCTTTGCTTTTGAACGTTTCGTCCTTCATACGGCCTCCGTCGCTCTGTCACGCCATTTTTTGAGGTGCTCAATCACACGGGATGCCTGGGCGGAACTAAGCCAATCAAGCGCGTCGACATGCGTCATACGCTTTACGAAAGCCCCAAGCGCTTCCTCGGACCGGTTTTGCACGACGCCCCGATCCCCCAGCTCAAGCCAGAGGCCGCGGATCATCTTCGACTGCTCGTCGTCGGCTTGACCCCGCGCTCCTTTTTTGGAACGCACTTTAAAGCCGCAGCGTTTCAGATGTTCCAAGACCTTCTCCAGTTCTGGAATGGTCAAGTCGGCGGCCGATTCTTTCCTTCCAACTTGCCTGATGACAGCACGGTAGCTGTCATCGGCCATCGCCAGGTCACGCTTTGCGACGTGAATCAAACGGATGAGCTGCAGCCTGTCAGCCATTTTTCACCCACTCCGAACAACCTTCGCGCACTCGCGGGAGATCACCGCCACACACGCAACCGCCGGCACGTTCGCAATAGCCGCCCGATGCTCTTGCAGTCTGTTGGACTGGAGACGCTGCGAGAAGCTTCCGGAGCGCTGCTGCTGCTGCGGAATGCCTTGTATACAGGAAGCAAGCTGCGTGTTCGAGGACTTCACGCTCGGCAGCCGTCAGGGCATCAGCGCGGCTCATATCAGTGGTCATGGTGTATTCCTTGTGCAAAGTGCGTCGTCCCGGCCAATCGTGGACGCCCGGTACGTCGGGCGTCCATCGCAGTGCGACGATTACTTGACGGCGTCCTTCAGCCCTTTGCCGGCCTTGAACTTGGGCGCCTTCGATGCCGGGATCTTGATTTCCTCGCCGGTCGCCGGGTTGCGGCCGGTGCGGGCCGCACGTGCTCCAACACTGAACACGCCGAAGCCCGTGAGCGTCACAGTGCCGCCTTTCCGCAGGGACTTCGTGATGCCCTCCAGGACTGCCTCCAGCGCAAAGCCGGAATCGGTTTTCGTCAGGCCCGTTTCGGCCGCTACGTGGTTGATCAGGTCCGCTTTGTTCATAAATGCTCCGTATGGTGGATGCCACGAAACGCTCGCGGCCAGCGAAATAGCTCGGTGTCGCGGTTACGCGTTCGCGATGTCGAGCGGAATCTGTACGTATTGATCGGTGTCGCCGAAGCGCTCATAGACGCGGACATACGACTTGCTGCCGATCACCTGCAGGGCTTCGCCGATTGCCCGCATCGCCTCCAGCCAGCGCGGATCGGTGATGTCCAGGCGACGCAGCGCGAGCACGCGGCCGGTGTTGATCTGGCCTTCCTTGTCGGTCGCAAACGCCTGTGTCACGATCGCCTGAATCTCGGGGCGGGCATCCAGGGTCCAGTCACGAAGGCACTCGTCGATCATGGATTTGGCCGCCTGCAGGCGTTCATCGAACGCGATGCGGTCTTGTATGGCGCGCTGGATTCGATAGCGGCCGTCGAACGAGTACAGCGTGACGTTGCCTTTCTTGCCGCCAATCTTCGAGCCGTATTCCTCCGCGGAAAGGTCGATGAAGGCGGAGATATCGCCGAAGATTCGAGCCTTCAGGTCGACGAGCCCCTTCGATCTCGCTTTGGCTTCGTCGGCCAGCTCGCGCACCAGACGATCACGTTCGCGATCGATAGGTTTGATCATGGTTTCCGGGATCAGGCAGCCTTTCGCGTCCTGCCAGTAACCGTTCGGAATCTGTTTCTGTTCCATGTGATGCTCCTGATCGGTAGATGGTTGAAGGTTGGTTAGCTCGTCCACCAGCGACGTATTTCCTTGCGGCAAAGACAGACGAGAAAGACGATTCCCACGGCGATAGCGATGGCGTCGGTCACGGTTTCCTCCGAGAGCAAGAGGCTTTCGTGAGGCGGGTCGACTCGGCCGCGAACTCGCGGTCGAACGCGCGGAGTTTCTTCAGTCGCGCGAGCACTGCACGACGGACCGTTTTTTGAAGGTTCGGCACCTCCAAAGCAGCTTCGCATTTCACGCGATCGAATTCGCGCACCATCCGCATGCGGTCGTCGGCCGTGCAGTACTCCGTTTGCACATTGCCGTAGCGCGGGCCAAGGAACGGGTTCATGCTGCGATCTCCCAGGTCACGCGAACGCTCATGAAGATGACGGAGGCAAACTGCCGGTTGCCTTTCCGCGTGATCGAAATGCCGCCAGCACGCTCTCGCAACAGGTCGGACGATTTCACGAGGTACGGGCCGATCTGGATCGTCGGCCGGCCGCCGTCGCGCGGCGTGATCTCTTCGGCCAGCACCCGGTAGCCCAACCCGCGCAGCGCCCGCGCGCAAGCGTTCAGCAGCGTCAGGCGCGAGACGCACTCCGCGTCGAAGACCCGCGTGCCGTCAGGCAGAAGATTGCGCAGGGGCGGCAGTTTGATTTGCACGATGGCGCCCATGTCAGACTCCCTTGATCACGTCTGCATTGACGACCGGCACGCCCAGGCCGGCGGCCAAATTCATCGCGGCTGTCAGGAGGTTGCCAACCGCGAGCGGGTACAGCAGGGACACGGTTTCGGCGCGGTCGCGTCGGGTGCTGGTCATCGTGAGCCGCGCACGCAAGGCGTCGACGCCACCGGCGTCGATCACGTCGGCGACCGGCTTATCGAGACGGCCGAACTTGAACTTCAGGTATTCGTCCAGGCGCGGTCCATCCAGCGGGGCCAGCTCGACCATTTCGCAGCGCTGCACAACTTCCCGAACATCCTGGTTACGCTCCGACAGCTTGACCTTCAGCTCGGGTTGACCGATCAGGATGATGGACATCAGTTTTTTAAAGCCCATCTCCAGCTCGAAGAACCGCTTCAGGTGCTTCAGCGTCGCGATCGGCAGCGCATGTGCCTCATCGATCACGAGGCAATGCTGGTAGCCCGCCGCGTGGCTTTCCTTCAGGGCCTTGTGCAGTTGGGCGAAGCGCGCTTCCGGGCTGCTCTTGACCTTCTCCAGCGGGGCCACGGCGGCCATGATCGCTTCAGCGATGTGCGTCGCCTTCAGCGTCTTGCCTTTCTGGTCGTTGTCCTCCATCGCCAGCACGTACGGCTTGATGACGATGATCGGCTGGTTCTCGCGCATCACGCGGTCTTCGAGGTCGCGCATCAGCGTTGTCTTGCCGCCGCCCGATTCCGCCACGACCGCGATCATCCCGCCATGCTTTGCGGTCTGGAACATCCCTTCGCGAACGTAGCGAATGTCGGGGCTAACGAACATATCCTCGTGCGACTGGATGTCATCGGCGAACGGGTCGCGGAACAGACCGAAGTGCTTACGGGTGGCTGGTGCGAGAACCTGTTTGCGCAGTAACATGGATTCCTCCTGGTTGAGATCGGTATTGCTGTTCGGCTGGGAGACCGGGTGGCCCGTCGTATCCGCCAAGACATCGGTCGGGCCACCCACCTTTTTCACTTCATCGAAAACACCTTCTCCGGCGTCCGACACCCCTTTGCTTTCCAGGTAGTCGAGAATTCGTTCCCGCAGGTCGAGGTCGTCGAGGCTGCGCGGCCATACGCCGTGATTCACGATCTGGGCGACCGCCGCTTGCGACAGATTCAGGTGCTCCGCAAGTTCGGCCTGCTTGATAGAGGCGCGTTGCAGAACGCTTTTCAGGACCAACATCATTGACCTCCTGCCGCTGCGCGAATGAGCTGCAGCGGTTGCTGTTGACCCGCACGCGGGCCGGTAAGCTCGGCAACGATCGTGTCGAGCTGCTCTTGCGGTACGCCGTCCGGATAGCGCTGTTGCAGCCAGCGGAATCGGTCGGCGCTCCAGTCGACGCCCGCGGCTTCGACAGCCGCCTTAATCTGCTTCGCGGCCTCGATCAGCGTGAGCGGCGCCAGTTCGACGCGCGGCGCAACGAGGTCGTGTTCGGTGCCACGGCGCGGCAGGTACGTCGGAAGATCGGCTTCGTCGAGGTGCTTGTAAGGGTCCAGGCGACCGCCGAACGGCAGCGTCTTGCCCTTACGGGCCGCTTCGGCCTCCGCAGGTGTTGCCGTACCGGTCACGAGCTGCTCGATCTCACGAAGCGCGTGCTGTGCCGGCGTATCGGCATGCCGCCGGTAGGTTTCGCCGATCACCGCAGCGCTTTCGGCGTAGCCGAATTCGGTACGCGTCACGACCGGGACAACGAAGAACGTCTCGTGCCCGTCTTCGCCTGTCAGGACTGCCTGCGCGGCATCGTCGCGCCACGGATTGCGCGTGATCATCAGCTTTTCGCCGACCATGACACCCGGCACCGACGACACGTCGTATTCCTCGCCACGGAACGACACGCGCAGCTTTGGCGTAACCTTGCGGCTTTCCGGTGCAGCAACCGCCAGCTCCCGGCAGACGTCGAGCGACGGGGCCTTGATCAGTTGCTGGGCGGTAATGCGCATCCACGCCTCGCTACGCGTGGCACCGTGACGGCTGTGCGTTTCCGTCGCGTTGAAGTGCATTCGCCAACGCTTCGCGAGCGCGTTCAGCTCGTCGAGGCTGTTGACCGGCTGAAACTTGAGACCCGGTTCGAATTTGCGCTCGATGATGTTCCGTGCGTTCTCGACCTGTCCCGTTGCACGGGCGTTGCCGACCTTGTGGACGATCAGCTCGATTCCTAACGAGCGACACAAGTTGCGGGTCATGGAGGCCGTGTTCGCCGAGCCCGCGTCGAGCATCAGAATGCGCGGGACACCGTGCAGCAGGTCGGCGCCGCCGCGTTCCTGCATGGCGTTAATGAGCGTCGAGCAGAGGTTTTCACCCGACTCCGCACCCATCACGTAATCGGTGTAGATCCAGTCGCTCGCGTGGTCGGAGATTTCGTAGCTCCATACGCGATCGGTAGCAATCCGGGCAAGGTTTTTCGGCTTGTTCTTGTAGAACTCGGCGTGATCCATCACGCGCAGTCCGTTCGAACGAGCGTCAGCAGACGGCTTGAGGTAGTACAGGACGCACAGGCTCGCGTCGATCTGCCATACGTGATTCGGGTGCAGGCTCGCCAGCTCGGTCACCGGGGCCGGCGCAAGCAACTGGTCAGGATGAACGCCATACATGCGCAGCGCGCGTTGAATCGCGCTATCGGACAGTGGTCGCAACTCTCCCGTCGACTCATCAAGGAATTCGGCGCGGATCATGCCGTTCGCACGCAACACCTGGACAGCGTCGCCGACCGAATACAAACGCTTGCCGTTCTTCCGGGTCGATTCGATGAGCGTCGCAGAAATGAGCATGGCTTCGTCATGGGTCAGCGAGCTTTGACCCGCGTCGCCGCGACGCTTGCGTTGCGTGGTCACAGTGGCTTCCTTCAGTTTGCGCATCAGGGTGGTGAAAGACAGGCCCAGCTCACGGCAGGCCGCGTTGTAGATCGCACCTTTCTTGCCGTGGCCGGCCGCGCGAGCTGCCTGGGCGACAGCCACAATGCGTTCGTTCAAGACGGCACTCATCGTCGCGAGCCCCCGAGTCAGTTAGCGGCGAGCGCGTTGTCGGCAGCCGCTGTCCCGGCTGCCGTATCACGCAACCATTGCGGGACGTCGTCACCGTCCGCAGCGGCCTTGACGCCGAACTCGCTTCGAAGCTGGTTGAGCGACAACTGGATTTGACCCAGGACGCCAGCCATGAAATCGTCGTGCGGCGCACCGTTCGTCTCGGCATGCTGCGCGAGGGTTTCGAACGCGGCCCGCAGATTGCCGCGAATGACCGACTCAGCTTCGAAGGCGATCGCGCTGGTTTCCTTGCGGATTTCCTCGCCTTCCTGGTCGGGCGTAACCCGTTTGACGCGTGTCTTCTTCGCGGCCAGCTCGTCGATCTTGGCGTTCTTGTCGGACAGCAGGCGAGCCTGTGCCGTGGCGTTTTCATGCGCTTCCCGAAGTGCGGCGCGCAGTTCGCGGCTGGTCATGCGATCGATGTGGTCGAGGTCCATCCCGGCGATCGTGCCGCCGTCCGCGAGTGCCGCCAGCTCTTCGTCATCCTCCGTCATCAGCTCGAACAGCTTCGTTTTTCCCAAAAGCGCCAGCGCTGGCGCTTTTGCGGACAGTACCGGGCCCATGTACTTCAACGAGGCCTGCATCATCCGTTGCGCGGTACGCTCAGGAAGGCCCAGGTGCTCGCGCACAATCGCCTCGAATTCACCGTGCGCCTCGTTCTCCTTCAGTACGATGAGGCGCTTCCCGGCCTCAAGCATGGCTTCGGCTGACTGCGCCATGTAGAAGCGAGCCTCATTCACGACACGATGGCGCTCATACGGCAAACCATCGCCGAACTGCTTCGAAATTTCACTGGAGCGTGCAGCAAGTGCGTTCGCTGCCTCGGTAAGCGCGGGGAGTACTTCCAGGGTGTCGTCAGCCGCGACGACGGTTGTTTCATGTTTGTTGCGGCCCATAGCCTTCTCCGGTTAGACGTACTTCTTCAAGCGGTTTTCGGTTTCTTCAATTCGAGCTCGGGCGTTGTCCAAGCTGCGCAGAATGCCGACGGCGTGCTGTGCCAGTTTCACGGACGGACGAATGCGACCCGTCTCGGGAATCCGCTCCGCGAACCCCATCGCCTCAAGCGTCGCCACATAGCGCGTGATGTTCGACGGCGAGAGGTTCGTCGCCTTTGCAACCTCGCCCGGCGTCAGACCGTGCGCGAAATGGCCGAGCAGGACGTTGAGGACTTCGAGCACTTTCTCGGCGGACTTTGTGGTCGCGTTCGCAGTCATTCGGGCGCTCCCAGGTCGAGTTCCGGTTGCACATGGCGCTCGACATTTCCGCGGTGCCATGCAAGCCCTTCCATTGCCTGCTGGATCGTCGCGATCGTCTCGTCGGCGTTGGCCGAGCCAGCATAGAAATCGAGCAATTGCCCGACAGCCGCGTTAAGCGTGCGCTGCAGGACCTGCATGTCTTCGGCCGAGGCATCGCGACCAGTCGGGATGTCGATGATCAGACGGCCAGCACTGGCCGCCACCCAGCGGGTGACGAAGTCTGAGCCGCAGGCTTCTTCGAACGGTCGGATCAGCGAGATCGGCATGCGGCCCGACTGGAACCACTTGTAGAGGGTCCAGTGATCGGCAAGCCCCATGTGTTCGGCGATCCGCTCGACACTGAGGTTGCGCCGTTCGCGTGCATGCTCTTTACAGAGTTCGAGTGCGTGTCGAAGGCTATGCGGCTGAATACGTTTCCAATTGCGACGGCTCATTGAGAGTCCCCATTCAGAACGGTTTCCGGCCGATTCCAAACAAATTCCCGTTTTGCGCCTATGCAACAACGTTGCGACTCGTAGAATGAAAAGCGGTTACTCTTACGGGGAAAATGTTCCATGACGGACTCGGATTTCAGTGAGTTGGCGGCACGAGTGGATGCTGTCGGGCAGACGATGCTTCGACTCATCGGCCACCTCGAAGAACAAGGCTGCGTCGACGGCGTACGCTTTTCGCAGGCACTGCGCCGTTTCGGCGCTGCCCGTCGCCAGTTGGCTGACCCGATACAGGTGCGCGGCGGCGAAGTGGTTCTGCAGATGGTGCAGATGCTGGACGAAGCGAGGTCTCGCCGATGACCGGGCTATTGACCGGGAAGCCGAAAGCGTCGCGCATAGTTCGCCTCAGGCGGCGATTTGCTTGATACCGGCCTTGACGGCAATGTCGTGCGCGCGCCCGAAATGAGCCTTGTCCACGCCGTTGAGGACGCGGTAAACCGCTTCCGGCGGAAAGCCGTTTTCTTGGGCCCATTGGCGGATGGTCTTGCCTTGGCTGCGGAGCCAAGCTTTGAATTTGGGTACGGTCACGGGTAGCCTCCGTGGTTGGGTTGTTGGAGACAGCGGCGAAGCAACTTTGCGGGTGAATTCGCTGCTGTTTGTGAGGGAAGTATCGTGGATATATTCCACGATGTCAAAGGAAATTGTGGAATTGATACACGTTCGCTTGAAGGAGGAACTCGAGCGTCTTGGGTTGAAGCCCGTTGCTGCCGCCAGACTCGCTGGGGAGCCGGACTCCCAGGGGCTTCGAGATGTCTTGGGTGGACGCAAGCGGCTGTCGGCCGACCTTCTTGCTGCTCTTGCTATTGCGGCTCGGGTCGACCCGTCTTACGTCCTAACTGGCAGTAGAAAGGAGCCGGCTCCAATGCCGTTGACTCCCGAGGAGCAACTGTTGTTGGCACGATTTCGCAGTAGCCCTCCGGGCTTACAAGACGAAGCCTTACGCGTTCTACTCGGGGCCGGGAATGACGCGTCGAAGAAGATCGAAGGATCGATGCAGGTGTTTCATAAAGCGCCAACTGGTGACATTGCCGGGCGTGATATCAAAAAGAAGAGGTAGGTCGTGGAAATGGACGGGGGCAAGCAAGAGTTCTTGGGACCAGTTGGCGACGTAGCTGGCCGTGATGTTGTCAACCACAACTACGGTCAAGGTCGGTTACTAACCAAGGTCGAACGTGCAGACCTGAACAAACTTGTCCGGCAGTTGGAAATCGAGTTTGGTACGCCAGGGTGGCAAACATGGAAGTTTCTTCACCGCACAATCGGTGTGGAAACCGTCGAGACAATGTGCTTGGTTCACCGCGACCCTGCAGAAACCATCTTGGGCTTACTTCTCGAACTTGCGAAGCTGCAACAGCCCAACCCGGGCCAAAAACCGCCAGCGACAACCTTGGCGGTGCAACTGAAAAGCAAAGAAGTAGAACTTGCTGAATTGGAGGCTCGCTTCCAAAAGCAAGGTGAAGCAATGCAGGCCCTCCGATCGGCGTTGGCAAGAGCAGAGAGAAAACCGGTCAAAATCTTCGAAGGAGCGTTTCGACCTACCGATTTCGAGGACGAGCTGAAGAAGCGACTTGAAACCAGTCAAGGGAGAAATCGCGAGCTCACCGCAGCCATCAACAACGCGAATCATCGACTCGTTGCAGGTCGAAGAAATTTGATTGTCCTTGCAGTAGCGCTGATGGTAGCCATGACGTGTGGTGCCGTTATATGGCGTAGCGCGAACAAGCTCGCAAAGACCGTTCAATTCTACGAATCCAAACAGTGCATGTACTCAGGCACTCCTTACGCTGTTGGTAGTGTGATCGATAACGCCGAAGCACCGGATATCGAGTGCGTTGCTGGTGTTGGCGATGGGCTTCCGTCGTGGAGGCAAATTAGGTCGTCGCAGAGACGTTAATGTCTCGATCTGGCGCGATCTCACGGCTCGACGTAAGCGATGGCGAACTGGCCGGCGAACAGGCCAACGCGAGTCTCAACGAGCATTAATTCCTTTTCGAAACTACGGGCAGCACAATGACCAATCCGAAGAACAATCCGAATTCCGACTCCAACAACAAGGGCGTACCGGTGTACGACAGCGTCGATCACGGCGAGCGCAGTGATTACGGCGACCTCAACAAGGGTTTCGAAGTGGTCAATACGCTGCCGCCGCCTCCGCCGCTGCCGACACGGGATAACAGCAATGGGAACGACCAGTCTTGAACTGCAGTGGCATAACCAGCTCTTCGACATTCGCCGGTCGATCCGCTACCACAACCGCCGCCGCGCGTTCTTCGATCGACTCGACCAGATGACCAACATGCTGTCGGTGATCTTCGGATCAACGGCGGTGTACGGCGTGCTCGAACAGCAATACAAGGTGGTCGCGCTCGTCGCGGCGGGGCTCGTAACGGTGCTCTCAGCGATCAACCTGGTTGTGGGCTCGTCGCAGCGCGCGCGATCGCATGCAGATTTCGCGCGCCAGTTCATCGGCCTGGAGAAGCGCATGGCGCTATCGGCGCCGGATGAAGACTTGCTGCTCGCAGTGCGCGGCGAGCGGCTGACAATCGAGGCCGAGGAGCCGCCTGTTCTGCACGTGCTCAACGTCATTTGTCACAACGAGCAAATGCGGGCGATGGGATATCCGGATGCCAATCTCGCGAAGGTCGGCTTTTGGCAGCGCGTGTTCTCTCAGCTCTTCGATTTTCAGGAGCACGCGCTGCGCGCGTCGAAGCCGTAGATTTCGCCTTGCTCCTGCGTGCGCCGATCACCTATGCTGGATGACTCCCCCGTCATGGAGTCGGCGCATGAACATTCATCCTGTCATTGCCACATTCGAACATCAGGCGAAGATCCTCGACGTGACTGGCGACACGGAAGACACGGACGATGCGATCGCATTGCTCGCCGGATGGATTGATCTCTCACTCGAACGCCTTACCGAGGCCGACGTCAGCACGCTCGTGCGCGTCGGCGGTCTGCTGTTTCGCGATGGCCTGAATCGCAGAAACGCGGCGCAAGCTGACCGCTAAAGCGGATTAAAAGACCTCCCCGTGCATGCCGTCCAAGATGACGGCATATCCACTACGGGAGGTCATATGCCCTTCATCAAGCGCTTCCCGCGGCTGACGAGCTGGATCGTCGCCGCGATCATCCTCGTTGCAGCCATCGCGCTTTTCTCGCCGCAGCAACTGCCCGTCGCCCTCTACAAACTGAGCCTCGTGAGCCTCGCGGCCGTCGTTGCGTACTGGCTCGACCGCGGGCTTTTTCCGTATGCTCGGCCGGACAGCTATCTCGAACACGACTGGCGCGTCGGCTCGCTCCAACCACCGCTCGACGCGGACTATCGCGTCGTCTCCGGCTACGAACTGGTGTTCGCCGCGGCCATGCTGCGACGGGCTGTGATCGTTCTCGGCGTCGTGGTCGGCGTCGCGCTGGGCCTTTGACCATGCGCGTGCTGATCGCCTTTGTCGTCGCGCTGCTCGGCGCAATCGCGCCGGCAGCCGCGCAAGTGCCTTCCGAGGCCCTGGCGTACCGCGCCGAGCTGACGCGCAACGCGCGCGCCGTCTGGGGCATCAATGCGCCTGTTTCGTCGTTCGCGGCGCAAATCCACCAGGAAAGCCGCTGGCGAGCGGACGCCGTTAGCATCGTCGGCGCCCGTGGCATGTCGCAGTTCATGCCGTCAACGGTCGACTGGATCGCAGGTACCTATCCGGCCGAGCTGGGCGAAGCGCAGCCGTTCAACCCGTCCTGGTCGATTCGTGCGCTCGTGCGGTACGACCGGCACCTCTGGGAGCGCATCACGGCGGCCGGCGCGTGCGACCGCATGGCGATGACGCTGTCGGCCTATAACGGCGGCCTGGGCTGGGTCTATCGCGATCAGCGCGTGACGGCCGCCGGCGGCGCCGATCGGCAGCGCTGGTTCGGTCATGTCGAGCGGTTCAACGCCGGCCGACACGCGGCCGCATTCCGCGAGAACCGCGGCTACCCGCGTGTGATCCTGCGCACGTTCGAGCCGCGCTACATCAAGGCCGGGTTCGGGCCGGGAGCGTGCTCATGAACTTTCCTGTCCTGCTTTCACGTGGCCAGTGCGTGGCGGTTGCTGTCGGTGCCGCGGCTGTCGGCGCGATTGCCGCTGGCGCGAGCGCGTACATCGGCGGGTACCACGCCGGTGCGCTTGCCGGCGACGCGAAGGTCGCGAAGCTCGAACGCCAATACGCGGACGGCGCACGCGACGCCGTCGACCAGGCGCGGATCAAAGAGCGTGCCGAGACGCAGCGCGCGGCGGCGCTCGCCAGCGACCTGTTCGCCGAGAAAGCCCGGCACGCGCTCGACGTCGACGAACTGAAACGGAGAATTCCCAGTGTCACGAGCCAATACCGCCCGGCGCCGGATGCGCCTCTTCAGGATTTGCCTCGCTGCGTTTTCACTATCGGCTTTGTCGGCGTGTGGAACGCCGCCGCCGGTGCCGATGGCATGCCCGCGACCGGTGTTGCCGCCGGAACTGCTGCACCGGCCGGCACCGATGACGCCCTTGACTCCGGGGTACGCCAGGACGACGTCCTCGCCCACCACGTCGATGCCAGCCGCCGCAGCCGCGACATCGAATCGCAACTGAACAAGCTGATCGACTACATCGAGGGAGAAACGCAGTGACGTTACAGGTGGAATTCTGGCAACTGGTGTCGATGCTCGCGACGTTCATCGGCTTGCTGATCGCGGCCGGCAAGGTGTTGCTCGTGCAAATCGAGCGTCAGCAGGCCGCTCGCGACAAGCGGCAAGAGGACCAGCTCGAAACACTGGGAAAGCAGCTCACGCGGCAAGCCGATTACACGGCGCGCCTGGAGCGCGATTTCCTGCGCTTCCAGGCGGAGCTACCGCTGCAGTATGTGCGACGCGAGGACTACGTCCGCAACCAGACCGTCATCGAAGCGAAGCTCGATGCGATCGCGCTCAGATTCGAAAACGTACAACTCCGGGGAAATCAATGACGACCACCAATCCGCTGGGAATCGACCACGCCAAGGTTCGCCGTGAATCGCTGCGCTGGTATCTGATTCTGGCCCTGTACAACGCACGGCCCGAAGAGGTCGTCGAAGAAGTGATCCAGATGACAATGCGCTCGATCTTCGCCGACATTACGGCGCTCGAAGTGCGCAAGGAGCTGGACTACCTCGCCGATCGCGTGCTGGTGAAGCTGCGCAAGGAACCTTCCGGCCGCTGGTGGGGCGACCTCACGCGCTACGGCGTCGACATCGCCGAGTACACGATCGATTGCGAGCCGGGCATCGCGCGGCCGGCCAAGTACTGGAGCCAGTGACATGGGGCGCAGCAGCGGCGTGCAACGCCTGCCGAAAGCCGTACGCGACTGGCTCGACAGCGCGCTCGTCGATGGCAATTTCACCGGCTACCAGGAGCTGGAGCAGATGCTCCGCGACAAGGGCTACCAGATCAGCAAGTCGGCGATCCACCGGTACGGCCAGCGTATCGAGCGCCGCTTCGCCGCCATCAAGGCAAGCACGGAAGCCGCACGCATCCTGACCGAAGGCGCCGCCGACGACCAGGACGCACGCTCCGAAGCCGTCATCGCGCTCGTGCAAACCGAGATGTTCGAATCGATCGTCAACCTGCAGGAAGCGACCGACGAAGACGCCGATCCGGGCGAGCGCATTACGCTGCTGTCGAAGGCCGCCAAGAACATCGCGACGCTGGCCCGCGCGAGCGTGAACCAGAAGAAGTTCCGCCTGGAGGTCCAGGCGCGTGCGGAAGCGGCGGCCGCGGCCGTCGACAAGGTCGTCAAGAGTGGCGGCCTGTCCGATGACGCTGCCGACGTGATTCGCCGGCAAATTCTCGGGATTGCAGGATGACGAACGCCGATAGTCGAGTCGACCGTGCGCCGGCCGTCCTGCTGCCGTATCAGCAGAAATGGTGCGCCGACACGTCGCCCGTCAAGGTGTGCGAGAAGTCGCGCCGCGTCGGCCTGTCCTGGGGTGAAGCGGCCGATTCCGCATTGCTGGCGGCCAGCCAGCGCGGCATGGACGTTTGGTACGTCGGTTACAACAAGGACATGGCGCAGGAGTTCATTCGCGACTGCGCCGACTGGGCCAAGTTCTACAGCCTCGCGGCCGACGAGATCGAAGAGACCGAAGAAGTCTTTCAGGACAAGGACGGCGACAAGTCGATCCTCGCGTTCGTGATCCGCTTCGCGTCGGGCTTTCGCGTGACGGCGCTGTCGTCGCGCCCGTCGAACCTGCGCGGCAAGCAAGGCCGCGTGATCATCGACGAAGCCGCGTTCCACGAGCAGCTCGGCGAGCTGCTGAAGGCGGCGATGGCCCTGCTGATGTGGGGCGGGCAGGTCCACATCATTTCGACGCACGATGGCGTCGACAACGCGTTCAACGAGCTGGTCACTGACGTCCGCACCGGCAAGAAGCCGTACAGCCTGCATCGCATCACTTTCGAGGATGCGGTTCGCGACGGGCTTTACCAACGCATCTGTTTGCGCAAGGGCGAAACCTGGACGGCCGAGGGCGAAGCCAAGTGGGTCAAGGACATTCGTGCGTCGTACGGCGCGGATGCCGAGGAAGAACTTGACTGCGTGCCGAAGAACAGCGGCGGCGCATGGCTGTCGCGCGCGCTGATCGAGTCGCGCATGTCGGCTGATACGCCGGTGCTGCGCTGGGCCTGCAAACAAGGTTTCGAGGTGCTTCCCGATCACATCCGCGCAGCCGAATGCCGAGATTGGCTCGAAGCGACGCTCGGTCCGCTGCTCACGGCGCTGCCGGCCGACGCCCGCTCGTACAACGGCGAGGACTTCGGCCGGACTGGCGACCTGACGGTCCACGTGCCGCTGATCGAGCAACATAACCTGATCCGCCGCGTGCCGTTCATCGTCGAGCTGCGCAACGTACCGTTCCGGCAGCAGGAGCAGATTGCCTTCTACCTGCTCGATCGTTTGCCGCGCTTCACGGGCGGCGCCTTCGATGCGCGAGGCAACGGCCAGTACCTCGCCGAGGTCGCAATGCAGCGCTACGGCGCGTCGCGCATCCAGCAAGTGATGTTGTCGGAGTCGTGGTATCGCGAGCACATGCCGCCCGTGAAGGCCGCATTCGAGGACGGCACGCTCGACGGCCTTCCGAAGGATGCCGACGTGCTCGCGGACCTGCGCGCCGTCCAGGTCATCAAGGGCGTGCCGCGCATCCCGGACGTACGCACGACCGGCCAGGACGACGGCAAGCGTCACGGCGACGCCGCCGTCGCGGTCGCGCTGGCGTATTACGCGAGCCGAGAACTGAACAAGGGGCCGGTGACCGCCAAATCGCGGCGGCGCCGTTCCAGCGTCCGAATGACAGAGGGTTACGCATGAGCAAGGGTTTGTGGGTCAGCCCCACCGAGTTTGTAACGTTCGGCGAGCCGGACACGTCGCTGTCGTCGCAAATCGCGACGCGGGCGCGCAGCATCGATTTCTTCGCGCTCGGCATGTACCTGCCGAATCCCGACCCGGTGCTCAAGGCGCTCGGCAAGGACATCCGCGTCTACCGCGAGCTGCGCGCGGACGCGCACGTCGGCGGTTGCGTGCGCCGCCGCAAGGCAGCTGTGAAGGCGCTCGAATGGGGCCTCGACCGGGGCCAGGCCAAGAGTCGCGTCGCGAAGTCGATCGCCGACGTCTTCGCGGACCTCGACCTGTCCCGGATCGTGACCGAAATGCTGGACGCCGTGCTGTACGGCTATCAGCCGATGGAGATCACTTGGGGCAAAGTCGGCAACTACATTGTGCCGATCGACGTCGTCGGCAAGCCGGCCGACTGGTTCGTCTACGACCCGGAGAACCAGCTCCGCTTTCGAAGCAAAGAACATTGGGTTCAGGGCGAGGAACTGCCGGCACGCAAGTTCCTGGTCCCCCGCCAGGAGGCCACGTATCTGAACCCCTACGGCTTTCCGGACCTGTCGATGTGCTTCTGGCCGACGACGTTCAAGAAAGGCGGCCTCAAATTCTGGGTGCAGTTCACCGAGAAATACGGTTCGCCGATGCTGGTCGGCAAGCACCCGCGCAGCGCATCCGATGGCGAAAAGAACCTGCTGCTCGATTGCCTGGAAGACATGGTGCAGGATGCTGTCGCCGTCGTCCCAGACGATTCCAGCATCGAGATCAAGGAAGCCGCCGGCAAGAGCGGCAGCGCCGACGTCTACGAGCGCCTGCTGCACTTCTGCCGCGGCGAGGTGTCGATTGCCTTGCTGGGCCAGAACCAGACCACCGAGGCGACGTCGACGCGCGCGTCCGCGCAGGCCGGGCTTGAGGTAACGGACGACATTCGCGACGGCGACAAGGCGATCGTCGCCGAAGCGATGAACATGCTGATCCGTTGGATTTGTGACCTGAACTTCGACGGCGCCGCCCGGCCTGTCTTCGATATGTGGGAACAGGAACAGGTCGACGAGATTCAGGCCGGCCGCGACCAGAAGCTGACGCAAGCTGGCGCGCGCTTCACGCCGGCGTATTTCAAGCGTGCGTACAACCTGCAGGATGGCGACCTGGACGAACGGCCGCTGCCGGTGTCTGCCGTCGCCACCGTCGGCGCCGCGTCCTTCGCCGAATTCGAGGCGCCCGACCAGGACGCGCTCGACGCTGCGCTGAACACGCTGTCCGCGCGTGACCTGAATGCCGACGCGCAGGCGCTGGTCGCGCCGCTTTTAAAGCGGATTGCGAATGGCGCGAGCGCCGACGAGCTGCTCGGCATGCTCGCCGAGCTGTATCCGAACCTCGACACCGACGCGCTGCAGGAACGCCTTGCCCGTGCGATCTTCGTCGCGAACCTCTGGGGGCGTCTCCATGCCTGAAGCGGTCGATCTCGGCTACTGCATGAAGCTGCCGCCGAAGAAGGCGATCGAGTACTTGCGCAGCAAGGGCTATGAGATCACGTGGGACTGGGAGGAGCTTTGGCAGGACGCCCAGGCGAAGGCATTCACGGTCGCCAAGGTCACGCGCCTGGACATCCTGCAGGACATTCGCAACGCCGTCGAAACCGCGATCAGCGAAGGCAAGACGCTGCGATGGTTCGCGAAAGAGCTGACGCCTGTCCTGCAATCCAAGGGCTGGTGGGGAAAGCAGGAACACGTCGACCAGGACACCGGCGAAGTCAGCCAGGTTCAGCTCGGCAGCCCGTGGCGCCTGCAGACGATTTACCGGACGAACCTGCAGACCGCCTACATGGCGGGCCGCTACGCCGAGCAGATCGCGAACGTCGAGGATCGCCCGTACTGGATGTACGTCGCGATCCTCGACAGCCGGACGCGCCCGAGCCATCGCGCCATGAACGGCAAAGTGTTCCGGTACGACGATCCGTTCTGGCAGTCGTTTTATCCGCCGAATGGCTGGGGCTGCCGGTGCCGCACGGTGGCGCTATCGCACGACGAGATCATCGTGCGAGGTATCAAGGTCGAGTCGGCCGGCGAGCGCCTCGGCAAGACACTCAAGCTGGTCAACGAGAAAACCGGTGAGATGCGCGAGGTCGCGACGTTCCGCACCGTCGACCCGGTCACACGTCGCGAAATCGTCGTGTCGCCGGACGTCGGCTGGAGCTACAACCCAGGTGCGGCCGCGTGGCAGCCCGATCTATCGCGCTACACGGGCGATCTCGGCACGATCGCCAGGAGGGAATTGCAGTGAGCGATTTTGTGAAGTTCCAGATCGACGACTCGGCGCTGCGCACGCGCCTGTTTCAGCTCGAACAGGCAGGACATCAGAAGGCCGGCGCGATGCGCAAGATCGCGCAAGCCCTGGTGTTGGTCACCGAAGACAATTTCGCCGCGCAGGGGCGGCCGCGCTGGCAGGCGCTGTCGGAAGCGACGGTTCATATGCGCGTCGGCGGCAACAAGGCATACAAGAAAAACGGCGAGCTGACCGCGGCCGCGTCGCGTCGCAAGGCCGGGCTGATGATCCTTCAGGACAGCGGGCAAATGGCCGCGAGCGTCTCGACCGATCACGATGACGACTCGGCCGTCATTGGCAGCAACAAGGAGTACGCCGCAATCCAACAGTTCGGCGGGCAAGCCGGTCGCGGATTGAAGGTCACTGTTCCCGCCCGGCCGTGGCTGCCGGTCACGGCCGACGGCGAGCTGCAACCTGAAGCCGTCGAGCCGGTGCTCAATACCATCCTGCGTCACTTGATGGACGCAGCGAATCGCCGCTAACCTGTCGACGAGCCGATCGCGCTCTGCGCGCCTCCGGACCACCCGACGCGCGCAACGATAGCCGTCGCCCCCTGACGCTGCCTCGTAAAGTTTTATAAAGGCTTTATGGGTTTGGTCAGAACCTGCCGCGCTCCCCTCATCGCGCGTATCGCTCCGGTTCAATCGTAAAGCCGATTAAAAGACCCGTTCCGTTCGCCGCCCGATGATGGGCAGCATGAACGCGAAACCACTCCACATTTTCCGGGCAGGCACGCAGACCGACATGAGCGGTCGCGTGCTTGAGTTCGCCGAAACGGATCTCGCCGCGACGGCTGCCGCATACGACCCGAAGGTCCACGAAGCGCCGATCGTCATCGGCCATCCGCGCGACAACGCCCCTGCGTGGGGCTGGGTCGCGTCGCTCTCTGCGTCGGCCGGCAATCTGCAGGCCGCACCCACCCAGGTCGATCCGGCATTCGCCGAACTCGTTGATGCCGGGCGCTACAAGAAGATCAGCGCCAGCTTCTACCACCCCGATTCGCCGCACAACCCGGTGCCCGGCATCTACTACCTGCGCCACGTCGGCTTTCTCGGCGCGCAGCCGCCGGCCCTCAAGGGCCTGCGCGACGTCAATTTCAGCGACGGCAACGAAGGCGTCGTCGAATTCAGCGACTGGGGTCAAGAGCTGAACGCAGGCCTCTGGCGCCGCATGCGCGAATGGCTGCTCACACAGTTCGGCCAGGACACGGCCGACACGGTCGTTCCCGACTGGCAAATCGAGTCGATCCGCGAAGTCGCGCGGCAAGACGATGCGCCGACCAGCGCGTTCGCCGAGCGCGACGCGGCAACCAAACCCACCACTCAGCAGGAGAAACCCGCAGTGACCCGCGAAGAAAAGGACGCGCTGGAGGCCGAAAACTCCCAGCTCAAGCAACAGCTCGCTGACTCGCAGGCGCGTGAGCGCAAGGCGGCGGACGATCGCCGCCACGGCGAACACGTGTCGTATGCCGAGCAGCTCGTCACCGGCGGCACGCTCGCGCCGAAGCACAAGGACGCAGTCGTCGCGGTGCTCGATTTCGCCGCGCGTGAGCCGTTCGAGTTCGGCGAAGGCGATGCCAAGCAACCGCTGGCGACAGCGTTTCGTTCGTTCCTCGGCGAGCTGCCGAAGGTCGTCGACTTCGGCGAGCACGCAACGCGTGAACGCGCTGGGGTGACGACGACTGGCGTCGACACCGTCGAGTACGGCGAGAACGTCGACCCGAAGCGCGTCGAGTTGGACGGCCGCATTCGCGCGTACATGCGCGAGCACAACGTCGACTACGCGGCAGCCGCAAACGCGGTGATCCGCTAACCACCGGCGAAAGCCACTGCAAAGGCCATTGAGCCAGGAGAAATGATGGGACGTCTCTCGAAACTGCGAATCGTCGACCCCGTGCTGACGAATCTCGCGATCGGCTACACGAACGCCGAATTCATCGGCCAGACCCTGATGCCGATCGTCGAAGTGGAAAAGGAAGGCGGCAAGATTCCGAAGTTCGGCAAGGAATCGTTCCGCCTCTACCAGACGGAGCGTGCGCTGCGCGCGAAGTCGAACCGCATGAATCCGGAAGACATCGGTAGCGTCGACGTAAACCTCGACGAGCACGATCTCGAGTATCCGATCGACTACCGGGAAGACCAGGAATCGGCGTTTCCGCTGGAGCAAGCCGCTGTCCAGACTGCGACCGACGCGATCCAGTTGCGCCGCGAGAAGATGGTCGCGGACCTTGCCCAGAACGCGAGCAGCTACGCCTCGGGCAACAAGAAGCAACTCAGCGCGACCGAGAAGTTCACCGCCGCCAACAGCGATCCCGTCGGCGTTGTCGAGGACGGCAAGGAAGCGATCCGGACGAAAATCGGCCGCCGGCCGAACACGATGGTGATCGGCGCATCGGCCTACAAGACGCTGAAAGCGCACCCGCAGCTCATCGAGAAGATCAAGTACTCGATGAAGGGCATCGTGACCGTCGACCTGCTGAAGGAAATCTTCGAGGTCGAGAACATCGCGGTCGGCGAAGCCATCTACGCCGACGACAAAGACCGCTTCACGGACATCTGGGGCGCCAACATCGTGCTCGCCTACGTTCCGCTGCAGCGCGGCGGTCAACAGCGCACGCCGTATGAACCGTCCTACGGCTACACGCTGCGCAAGAAAGGCAATCCGGTCGTCGACACGCGCATCGAAGACGGCAAGCTCGAACTGGTGCGGGCCACGGACATTTTCCGGCCGTACCTGCTCGGCTCGGACGCCGGCTACCTGATCTCGGGCATCAACGGCTGATCGCCTGCCGCACGGAATCCCGTACTGACCACGTCTCGCCTTCGGGCGAGACCCACCCGAACGGAACATGACTCATGAAAACGCATCATCCGATCCTCACCACTTCCATTACCGCGACGGCCGGCCTGAATCGCTTCCAGTTCGTCGGATTCGATGGTGGCGTGTGCGCAGCCGGCGAGAAGGCGCTCGGCGTTGCAGAAACGAGCGCCGATGTCGGCGAGCAAGCATCTGTCAACCTGCTCGGCACGATCCTCGTGATGGCGGGAGCGCCGATCGACCTGAAGGCTGAAGTCGAAGTGGACGCGGCGGGCCAGGCGATCCCGAAGGCAACCGGCAAATCGAACGGCTTCGCGCTCGATGCTGCGACGGCCGCGGGTGACGTTATCCGCATCCTGCGGGGCATTTGACGTGCGTTACTGCACGCTGTCCGACCTGAAGGTGGCCGTGCCGGAACGGACGCTCATTGAGCTGACGAACGACACGACCACCGACTACGGCGCGCCGGCGCCGACGGCGATCAATTCCGACATCGTCGAAAGCGCCGTGCGCCAGGCAGAGGAAATCGTCGACGCGCACTTGCGCGGCCGCTACAACCTGCCGCTGTCGCCGGTGCCGACGGTCATCAAGGATGTCACCGTCAATCTGGCACGGCACTGGCTGTATGCCCGCCGACCGGAAGGCGCAGCGCTGCCGGACACCGTGTCGCAGACCTTCAAAGCGTCCATGCACATGCTCGAAAAAATCCGCGACAACAAGCTGACGATCGGCGACCCGAGCGGCCCGGCGACGCCTGAGCCGGGCGAAATGAAGGTTCGCGCGCGCCGTCGCCAGTTCGACGCGGACCTGCTGGAGCGCTTCTGATGGCGACGACCCTTGAAATGGTCGACTCCGTTGTCGCACGGCTTCGCTTCAAGCTGCCGGCGCTGGTGACCGAGTATTTCCCGGAGCGCCCGGACGAATACCGCCTCAACCATGCGATCGGCGCGTTGCTGGTCAGCTATCCGGGCAGCCAGTACGACACGACCGTCGACACGAACTTGGTGGTGCAACCGCGGCGCGTGAAGTTCGCCGTCGCGATTGTGCTGCGCCAGCTCAACGGCCGCGGCGGCGCAATCGATGTGCTCGATCACGTTCGCACGGCCCTGGTGGGTTTCCGCCCGCCGGACTGCAAAAAGCTCGCGGCGGTCAGCGACAAGTTTCTCGGGGAGTCGGCCGGCTTGTGGCAGTACGTGATCGAGTTTTCGGCGGGCGCCGTGATTGTCGAAGACGCGGAGCCGAACGACGGACCGCTGTTGACGCAAGTTACCTACGAGGAGGAATCGTGAAATACCAGTACAGCGGACCGACCAGCGGCGTCACGCTGCAGGACGGCGAAAACGTCCAGGAAGTGATGCTTCATACGGGCGCCGAAGTCGAGCTGCCCGAGGAGCACGAGTACACGGCGACACTGTTGGCGATGGGCTATCTGGCACCCGCGTCGACGAAGCCGGGCAAGCCCGCGCGCACCGGCGCGACGGATGATCAACCGAAGGCCGCGGACAACGCGGTCGTCGCGAAGGGAGTGTGAGCGATGGCGGCAAACTATTTGCATGGCGTCGAGACCATCGAAAAGGAAACCGGCTCGCGGCCCGTCAAGGTCGTGAAGTCGGCTGTCATTGGTCTGATTGGCACGGCGCCGATCGGGCCAGTCAATACGCCGGTTCAGTCCCTTTCCGACGTCGACGCGGCGCAGTTCGGGCCGCAGCTCGCCGGCTTTACGATCCCGCAAGCGCTCGACGCGGTCTATGACTACGGCAGCGGCACGGTGATCGTGATCAACGTGCTCGATCCCAACGTCCACAAGAGCAATGCTGCGAGCGAGCCGATCACGTTTGACGCTGCGACCGGTCGCGCCAAACTCGCGCACCCGGCCGCAGCGAATCTCGTGCTGAAGAGCGACTCGGGCAGCTCGACGTACGCCGTAGGCACCGATTACGCCGTCGACCTCATCAGCGGCGTTATCACGCGGATCAAGACCGGCACGATTCCGGCCGGTGCGACGGCGGCCAAGGCGACCTACGACTACGCGGACCCGACGAAGGTCACGGCCGCGGACATCATCGGCGCGGTGAACGCGGCCGGCATGCGTACGGGGATGAAGGCACTGAAGGATACGTACAACCTGTACGGCTACTTCTCGAAGATCCTGATCGCGCCGGCGTACTGCACGCAAAACTCGGTTTCGGTCGAGCTGGAGGCAATGGCCGTCCAGCTCGGGGCAATCGCATACATCGATGCGCCGATCGGCACGACGCTCGCGCAGGCGCTGGCCGGCCGCGGACCGGCAGGCACGATCAACTTCAACACGTCCAGCGACCGCGTACGCCTCTGCTATCCGCACGTGAAGGTCTATGACGCCGCGACCAACGCCGAACGCCTGGAGCCGCTCTCGTCACGCGCTGCGGGCCTTCGTGCGCGCGTCGACCTGGACAAGGGTTACTGGTGGTCCAGCTCGAATCAGCAGCTCGTCGGCGTAACCGGCGTCGAGCGGCCGCTGTCGGCGATGATCGACGATCCACAATCGGACGTGAACATGCTCAACGAACAGGGCATCACGACCGTATTCAGCTCGTACGGCACGGGCCTGCGTCTCTGGGGCAACCGGTCTGCCGCATGGCCGACCGTGACGCACATGCGCAACTTCGAGAACGTGCGCCGTACGGGCGACGTGATCAACGAATCGCTGCGCTACTTCAGCCTGCAGTTCACCGACGCGCCGATCGACCAGGGGCTGATCGATTCGCTCGTCGAGTCGGTGAACGGCTTCGGCCGGAAGCTGATCGGCGACGGCGCGCTGCTCGGCTTCAAGGGGTGGTTCGACCCGGCTCGCAACCCGAAGGAGGAGCTGGCGGCCGGCCACCTGCTCATCAACTACAAGTACACGGTGCCGCCGCCGCTCGAACGCCTCACGTACGAGACCGAGATCACCTCGGAGTACTTGCTCACCCTGAAGGGAGGTAACTGATCATGGCGGGTGGCGTCCAAATCAACCGGATCACGAACGCCAACGTGTATCTGCTCAACAATTCGATGCTCGGCAAGGCAGAGGAAATCAAGCTGCCAGACGTCCAGGCGATCATGGCCGAGCACAAGGCGCTCGGCATGATCGGCAAGGTGGAACTGCCCGGCGGCCTGGACAAGCTCGAAGGCGAGATCAAGTGGAACTCGCTCTATGCCGACGTGGCAAAGGTCATGGCGAATCCGTTCAAGGCCGTCGCGCTGCAATGCCGTTCGAGCATCGAGGCGTACGGCGCGCAAGGCCGTGTGCGGGAAGTCAGCCTCGTGACGTACCTGACCGTGATGTTCAAGAAGAATCCGCTCGGCACGTACAAGCAACACGAGAACGCTGATTTCAGCTCGGGGTTCGGCGCGACCTACATCAAGCAGGTCATCGACGGCGAGGAAGTGCTGGAGCTAGACTACCTGGCGAACATCTTCCGTGTCGGTGGCGAAGACATGCTGGCCGACTTCCGCGCCAACATCGGCGGCTAACCTAACACCTCCGCAGTCGTTGTCGTCTTGGCCCGCTTCGGCGGGCCTTTTTTAATTCTCTCCTCGATACCGCTCGCGCGCGCGAATCGACAATGTGTGCTCTACCACCACGGAGCACGTCGTGAAAATCCCCCTCAAATTCCCCGTCAAACTCGCTACCGGCCAGGTGCTCACGGAGCTGAACCTGCGTCGCGGCAAGCGTAAGGAAATGGCCCTCGCTGCCAAATACAGCGAAGACGCGGGCGAACAGGAAGACTTCCTGCTCGGCATGCTCACGGGCCTCACTGCCGAAGATATCGGCGAACTCGACCTTGCCGACTCGAAGCGGCTCATGGATGCCTTTCGCCGCATGGTTGAGGGACGGGATACCGCCGAAGATGCGGGCGCCCAGCGATCAGCCGCCGAGCAAGGAAACGCAGACGCTGGACTCGGCGCTGCGACCGCTGGATGAAGTGTTGCTACTGGTGCTGAAGATTCAGCCGTCCGAAATCGCTGAACTGGACATGGACGACTACTGGCACTGGATCGACGCTGCGGAGCGGGAAATCAAGCGGCGCGTCGACGCGACAAAGCAATCCTGAGATCAGGCGGCCCGGCGCCCGAGCCGGCCGCACAGCCACGCGATGGCCTTGATCACTGCCGCGATGAGGTACGAGCCGGCCACGATGGCCGGCCCGAGGAAGGCGAAGCCTAGAAACGCCACGATGCCGAACACGATCGGCACCGACCACCAGGGCAGTTCGATGAACAGCCAGACGGCGAGCACGACGCCGGCGATTGCGATCACGGTGTACGTAATGCCTTCTGCGATGGACTGGATGTTCATGGGCGGCCTCGTCACTTTCCGGTAAAGGTATGGCAAGCGAATTCTATATTGGCGTAAAGATCGGCGCGACGCTACTCGGTAGTTTCGGCGCCGCGCTATCTGGCACGCGTACGACGCTCAACGGTCTCGGGCGGGTCGCCGACGAGCTGCGCGCGAAGCATACCCGCCTCGGCGACACGATGGCGCGGGCGGTCGCCCATCCGATGCGCAATATCGCCGAGCTGCGCGGCCAGTACGACCGCCTGGGCAGGACCATCGATCAGGTCCAGGTGAAACAAGCTGCCCTTGCGACCCGGCTGGCACGTGGCGCCGCGCTGCGCGAGCAACGCCAGGGACTCGGTGCCGACATGCTCGGCACATATGCGACCGCCGTTGCGACGGCCGCGCCTGTCATCGGGGCAGTGAAACAGGCGGCCAACTTCGAAGCCGGCCTGCGCGACATCGCGATCACCGGCAACCTGACGCGCGACGAAGAGTTCCGGATCGGCGAAACGATGCGCCGCGCGGCCCTTGCGACAAGCCAGGGCCACAACTCCATCCTGGAAGGCGTCGGCACGCTGGTTGCGGCCGGCATGGACGCGAAGGAAGCCGGCCAGAAATCCAACCTGCTCGGGCGCGTTGCGACGGCAACAAACGCCGACATGAAAGACCTCGCCGGCATGGTCTATTCGTTCTCGGAGACGCTCGGAATCAAGGGTGATGCGGCCCTGAAGGAAGCCTTCAACCGCGCCGCGTATGGCGGCAAGCTCGGCCGATTCGAGTTGAAGGATATGGCGAAGGCCCTGCCCGAAATGACCGCGGCCTTTGCGGCCAAGGGCATCAAGGGCCAAGACGCGTTGACGCAGATCATCGCCAGCCTCGAAGTCGGCCGCGAAGGCGCCGGCAGCGGCGATGAGGCCGTGACGAACCTGCGCAACTGGCTGTCGCACATGAACGCGAAAGCGACCATCGACGCCTACAAGAAAGCCGGTGTTGACTACCAGAAGTCGATGTCCAACCTGGTCGCCGGCGGTTACTCCAGCTACGAGGGCTCGCTGCAGATTGCACAGAAGTTCATCGCGTCGCGCGGCGACGCCTTCATGAAGCAATGGAAGGCCGCCGGCGCCAAGGGCGACGAAGAAGCCCAGCGCAAGCTGATGGAGAGCTTCGGCCTAAACGAGGTGTTCCAGGACATCCAGACCATCAACCACCTGCTCGCAATGCGCCAGGGCTGGGACAAATACCAGCAGAACAAGAAAGACATGGGTAGCGCGCAAGCGCTGAACACGATCGACCAGGACTACGCGCGTCGCGCGGAGCTGGCGACCGTCGCATGGGGCCGCTTTCAGACCCAGATTGCGGATCTCGGGATCACGGTCGGCCGTGCGCTGCTGCCGTCGCTCACGGACTTGATGAACACGGTCACGCCGCTGATCCAGCGCACTGCGCAGTTCGCGGCCGCTCATCCGGGCCTGATCCGCGGCCTGGTCGGCTTCGCAACGGCGGTGATCGGCATGAAGGTAGCGACACTCGCGGCCGGCTGGGGCCTGAATTTCTTCGTCAAATCGCCGCTGAACATGTTCAGCACGGCATTGACGACGGTCGGGGCGAAGTGGACGCTGTTTCGCGCGCTCTGGGCCGGCGGCGGCTCCCGTCTGTCCACCGTGTTTCAGATTTTCGGCGCGAGCGCGTCGACCGCGGGCAAATTAGCGTCCGCGCTTGGACGCGCCGGGAGTCTGTTTATGGGATTCGGGCGCGGTGCGCTGGCGGTCGGCCGCGCGCTGCTTCCGTTCGGTCAAGGCATGTTGATGACGATCGTCGGCCCGCTGCGCCTGCTCGCCCAGGGCGGGATGTGGCTCGGTCGCGTCCTGGGTGGCCAGCTCGTCAACGGCCTGATGATGGCCGGCCGTGCAGTGCTCTGGCTCGGTCGAGCGATGATGCTCAACCCGATCGGCATCGCCATCACCGCGATCGCTGTCGGCGCGTATCTCATCTATCGCTACTGGACGCCGATCAAGCAATTCTTCGGCGGTATCTGGAACTCGATTCGGACCGCGTTCGCGGGCGGGATCGGTAGCGTGATGCGGCTGATCATCAACTGGTCGCCGCTCGGCCTGTTCTATCGCGCGTTCGCAGGCGTGCTCGGGTGGTTCGGCGTTGGGCTCCCGAAAACCTTCACCGAATTCGGATCGCACCTGATCGACGGCCTGGTAGGCGGCATCCGGAGCCGCTTCACGGCTGCGAAAAGCACGCTGGTGGAATTCGGCAGCAACGTGAAGGCATGGTTCGCGAACACGCTGGGGATCAAGTCGCCGTCCCGCGTATTCATGGGCTTCGGCGACAACATCGCCCAGGGCGCCGCGATCGGCATCGGCCGCTCGTCGGCGGTCGCCGCGCGCGCGGCCGCGGGCATGGCGACGCAGGCGGCGGCCGCCGCGTCCCTGCAACGCATCAACGCAGCTCGCGGCGGCTCACCACTCGGCGCATCGGTAGCCGGCTCTGGGATGACGGTCAATTACTCGCCGACGATTACGGTCCAGGGCGGCTCGCCGGACGGCGTCAAGGATCAGGTCAAGCAAGGGCTCAACCTGTCGTTGCGCGACCTGGAGCGCATGCTCGACGACCTGCTCGCGAAACGCGAGCGACGCGCATACAGGAGCTGACGTGTTCGCAATTCTTGGTGATATCGAGTTCGACCTGATCGGTTACTTCGACGGGTTCGACGCAACCTTTGGTGCCGACTACGCGGAACACGCACTGCTGCAGGGAAAACCGCGGCTGCAGCGGATGGCGGACAAGCTCGACGAGATCCGGATCGCGCTGTCGTTTCACTACTGGTTCTGTGACCCTGAGGCCGAGCTGGCAAAGCTACGCGCGGCGGTATCTGCCAAGAAGGCGATGGCGCTGGTATTCGGCAACGGCGATTACAAGGGCTGGTTTGTGCTGACCGAGGTTCAGTCGACCAGCAAACAGACTGACACGTCCGGAACGGTGCTGGCACTCGATGCCACGATTACCCTGCGCGAGTTCGTCGGTGACAAAAAGAACCCGCTGAAGCCTCCGGCCGTGCAGCCCAAGGTGCCGCCGGCAGCGGCGCAGGCGGTTTCCAGCGTCACCTCGGCGGTGGCAACCGCACGAGGCACGATCCAGCAGGCAGTGACCTGGGCGAATCAGGCGCAGTCCGCGATGCGCGTCGCCGTCGACGCGGTCAAGACCGTCCAGAAGCTGAAAGACGACCCGTTCTCCGCGTTGAGTCGTTCGTCGAGTGTACTGACCAACATCAAGCAAGCCGCGGCGCCGCTGGCGAAGCTGTCGCCGGCGCTGGCGTCCCTGACCGACCAGCTTCCCGAGGCGGCCGGCATCCTGCGGGCCAGCAATACCGCGCTGGATGCGGTCCGATCGGCGCAAGGCGGGTTGGCGAACGCGACGATCGGGACGATTACCGGCGCGATCGACCGGGCCGCCGGGCAGCTCTCGACGGCGACCGGTGCACTGAGTTCCGCTGCGCCGAGTCTCAGCAAACTCGCCGCGCAAGTCGCGACGCGGAGGATTTGATGTTTCTGACCCACGTCACAACCGAAGGCGAGCGATGGGATCAAATCGCCTACCGGTACTACGGCGACCCGTTTGCCTATGAGCGGATCATTGCCGCGAACCCCAGTGTGCCGATCACGCCAGTGCTCGCGAGCGGCATTGCGCTGTCGATTCCGGTCGTGGCGGCCGACGACGTACCCGATGAGGAGCTGCCGCCGTGGATGCGGTGATCGACACCCCGACGTCGGTAGCCGACGTCCCTGAGCCCGTCTTCACGCTCGTGTACGAGCAGAAGAACATCACCAACGACATCGCGCCTTACGTGGTGTCGGTTTCGTTCACCGATTTCCTGTCCGGGCAGTCCGACGAGATCGAAGTCGTGCTCGAAGACACGGATGGCCGATGGCTGGACGCCTGGTATCCGGGCAAAGGTGACGCGCTGACGCTGAAGATCGGCTATACGGGGTCGCCATTGCTCGCGTGCGGCCGCTTCGAGATCGACGAGATTGCCTTCAACGAGCCGCCTTCGACCGTGACGATTCGCGGTCTCGGCACGGGCGTGAAAGCCTCGGTTCGAAGCCGTAAGGCCAAGGCGTACGAGCACACGACGCTGGCGACAATCGCAGCGCGCGTCGCCAAGCGCAATCACCTCACGCTCACCGGCCGCATTCGGGATATTCGAATCGACCGCGTCACGCAGTACCAGGAACAGGATGTGGCGTTCCTGACGCGGCTCGCGCGCGAGTATGGGTATGCGTTCAAGATCGCGGGCAGCAAGCTCATCTTCAGTGAACTGGCCGACCTGAGAGGATCGGACGCCGTCCTGCAATTCAAGCGTGCTGAGTTGAAGTCGATTCGCCTGCGCGACAAGATCAAGGATGTCTACGCGCAGGCCAAGGTCGGCTACCACAACCCCAAAACGAAGAAGCTCGTCGTCTACGGTGTGACGGGCGACTCCGTGGGCGTCGTCGGTCAGTCCGAGGTGGCTGCAGGCAAGCGGAAGCAGTCAGGTCAGGCGACGAGCGGCGACACGTTGCGCCTGTCGGCACGGGCCGGTTCGAAGGCAACGCTGCAGACGAAGGCGCGTGCAGCGCTTGACCAGGCGAACCTCAAGCAGACGGGCGGATCGGTCGAGATGCAGGGTGACACGAAGCTGGCCGCCGGCGCATCGATCGAGCTGCTTGAACTCGGGAAGCTGTCGGGCAAGTACCTGATCGAATCGGCGCGGCACCGTCTCGAACGGGGCGGCGGATACCAAACCGAAGTCGAGCTGAAGCGCTCGGCGCTCGCCGTCAAGACCGGCAAAGGCAGCACTGCCTCGAAAAAGTCGACCAAAGGGCTACAAGTCTACGGCGTCACGGCAAAGGGCGACGTCGGTGTCGTGGGAACTACGCCGGTTGCGGCGAAAGGCAAGAAAAAATGAGCGAAACCCTCAACGAATTCGGCGCCACGATCAAGTTCGGCACGGTCAGCGCGTCGAAACCCGGCTTCGCGCGCGTACGGCTGACCGACCTCGGAAACATGAGGACCATGTGGCTGCCGATCGCGTACCCGAAGACCTTGGCCGATCAGGTTTGCTGGACCTACGACAACGGCGAACAGGTCGCCGTGCTGCTGGACAGCCGCTGCGAGGACGGTGTCATCCTGGGCGCCATCTTCTCGGATGCCGACCAGCCGCCCGTGACGGACCCGAACAAGTTCGTCGTGCGCTTCAAGGATGGCGCGGCGCTCGAATACGATCGCGCCACCCACACGCTGACCTGCTCGGGCATGCAGACCGTGATCGTCGACTCGAAGTCGGAGATCGTGCTGCGCGCCGGCGACAAGGTGACCGTCGACGCGCCCGAGGCCGAGTTCACGCGTAACGTCACGGTCAAGGGCAAGCTGACCTACCAGGGCGGTATGGCCGGATCGGGTGGCGACGGTGCAGTACTGACGGGCAATGTGAACGTCGACGGCAACGTGAACGCGACGGGTACAATCATGGACGCCGGCGGTAACTCGAATCACCACAGCCACTGAGCTTTTAGCCTGCTTTAATATCCCCCAGACTGGTCGCGCGGCAACATGGCCGCATGACCCAGCTCTCCGACATCACCTCCGTTCACTGGCAGCCGGCCCTCAACCGCGAAGGCGTCGTTGAGGGCGTGGACGACATCGACCAGGCAATCCGCCTGATTCTGGGAACACCGCAGGGCAGCGATCCGCATCGCCCTGAGTTCGGTTCCAAGCTTTACCTGTACCTCGACATGCCGATCGACCGCGCCACGCCGCACGTCGTGCGTGAGTCGGTCGACGCGATCCGCCGCTGGGAGCCGCGCTGCGAGGTCGTGCGCGTCATCCCGTCGATCGCCGAGTCGCGTGAAACCATTCGCGTGCAGTGGCGGCTTGCCGATGGCGTCATCCGTGAGACGGAGGTGCCGCGATGACACTCGACGAGCCGGATTTCATCGCACGCGATCCTGACGCCATTACGGCCGAAATTGTGGCCGCCTACGAGGCACGGACCGGCAAGACCCTGTATCCCGCGCAAGTCGAGCGCGTCATGATCGACATCATCGCGTACCGAGAAACCCTCGTGCGGGTCGGTGTCCAGGAGGCCGCGAAACAAAACCTCGTCGCATTCGCGCGCGCTCCCATGATTGACTACCTTGGGGAGCTGGTCGGCGTGACGCGACTGCCGGCCCAGCCTGCGAAGACGACGATCCGCTTCTCCGTCGACGCCGCGCTGCCGTCGAATCTGCTGATCGCAGCCGGTACGCGTGTCGAGACGAGCGACGGTGCCGTTTCGTTTGCGACTGACGTTGACGTGACGCTCGTCGCCGGTCAGTTGGCAGTCGACGCGGCCGCGACCTGCGAAACACCTGGTGCGCTGGGTAACGGCTGGCAGCCGGGACAGCTCGGCTCGCTCGTCGACGACTTGGGCGACGTCGACGTGACGGTCGCCAATACCAAGATCAGTGCGGACGGGTACGAGGAGGAAGGCGACGATCGCCTGCGCGAGCGTATCCGGCTGGCGCCCGAAGCGTTCAGCACGGCGGGCTCGCGACTCGCCTACGTGTTCCATGCCAAGAGCGCGCATCAGTCGATTGTCGACGTTGGTGTGATCGGCCCCGAGATGGAAATGCGCGATGGCCGGCTGGTGTCGGTCAACGGCGTGCCGCCCGGCAGCGTCCAGGTCTATCCGCTCGTCGACACGGGGCTGCCGAGCGAAGCGATCCTGCAGCTCGTCCGCGACAACCTGACCGACGAGCGCCGGCGCCCGCTGACCGACTACGTCGACGTCCGATCGCCGACGCCGGTCGACTATGCGATCGACGTCCGGCTGACGCTGTACAAGGATGCGGACGCCGACACAACGATCAAGCAGGCACGCACCGCCGCAGAAGCGTATCGAGCCGACCGAGCCGCCGGCCTGGGGCGCGATATCGTCCCGCGCCAGCTCAGCCGAGCTGTCCAGGTTCAAGGCGTGTACGACGTTGACCTACCGGGACTCGCGCTACGCGTGCTGACGGGAAGCGAGTGGGCGCGTTGCACGAGCGTCACTGTCGTACCGACCGGGACCGCGAATGGCTGAGCTGCTTTTACCGCCTGCATTGGCGAAAGACCCGCGCTTCAAGGCATTCGCCCAGTTGACGGAACGGCTCGACAACATCGACCTGTCGCCGCTCCTGGTCTACTTGATCGACGGTGTCGACGCATCCGCATTGCCGTTCCTTGCCGACCAATTCTCGGTCATGGGCGAGGACGGCTGGAGCCTCGCCCAGTCCGATGAGGCCAAGCGTGCGCTCATCAAGGGGGCGATAGAGCTGCACCGCTACAAAGGCACGCCGTGGGCGGTCAGAGAGGTGATCCGTCGCCTGGGATTCGGCGAGGTCGAACTCGTCGAGGGCATCGGACGCCTGAACTACGACGGGACGCGCCGCCACGACGGCGCAATGGTGTACGGCGGCGATGGGCTGTGGGCGGCCTACCGGGTCATCCTGCTCGACCGTGCGATCACCAACGACCAGGCGGTGTTGCTGCGAACGACGTTGGCCGCTTTCGCGCCGGCGCGTTGCGTACTCGCCAGCCTTGAATACCGCCGCGTGCCGGTGCGCTACAACGGCGCAGCCCACTACGACGGACAGTACAACCACGGGAGCAGTTAATGGGCAAACTCGTCGAGTCCACTCAATGGGAAGAGGACCTTTATCAACTCGAAATTGCCGATCCGGTCGAAGGCGGCCCGGATGGCGTCTCGAACAAGCAGGCGAAGCAGCTCGGCGGCCGCACGCGCTATCTGAAAACACAGCTCGATCAATCGCAGTCGAGCCTTGCGCAACACATGGCCGCTGTCGATCCGCATTCGCAATACGCATTAAAGACGGACCTTGCTGCCAAGCTGGCGGCCTTGGTCGGGCAATCTCCGCAGTCGCTCGATACCTTGAAGGAGCTGGCCGACGCGCTCGGAAACGATCCGAACTTTGCGACGACGATTCTGAATGCTCTCGCCCTGAAGGCCGCGATCGACTCGCAGACTTTCACGGGTGCTCCGAAAAGCACAACGCCACCGCAGTTCGACAGCTCGACAAGGCTTGCAACGACTGCATTCGTGCAAAGCGCGCTTGGCAATTACGCTGGTGCAATCGTGGTCAACGCGGCCAGCACGCTGACCAAAGTCGCGGCCGGTCAGATTGTAGAGCTGAACGGCAGCTCGACGTTTTCGACGATTCTTCCGCTTAGCGCTACGGTCGCTGTAGGCGGGAGGATGGCCTTCATCAACCAGTCCGGTGTTGATCAAAACATCGTCACTCAGGGTATCGAAAACGTCTGGTCATACTTGGGCGGGCTGGTGTCTTCTGTCGTGCTGCGTTCGGGCGATTCGCTGGAGCTAATTTCCCGCGGAGGACAGTGGGACATCAGCGGCGGCACTGCTGCACTTAGGTATGTGCAAGGCGCCACTACTCAGACACCCCAGCAGTTCGACAACTCGGCGAAACTGGCGACGACGGCGTTCGTGCAGCGCGCGCTCGGCAATTTCCAGAACTTCTACAGCTATCAGACTTCGCAGGTGCTCATTGGTGCTCAGTCTGGTGCAGTAATCAATTTCTGGGGCACGTCGGCAGCGACGTTCACGCTTCCTGCCGCGTCCGCAATGCCGACATGCGGAGCACTCTATTTCGTCAACAGCGGCTCGGCGGCTTTGACGGTATCGCGCGCTGGTTCCGATGCCGTCGTGGGGTCTGGTGGAAGCGCGAACATGGTTCTAAATCCCGGCGATTCACTTCTGCTGGTGACGACCAATGGCGCGAATCAGTGGATTGTCATCGGCGGGTCGGCGCAGCTCCCGTATTCGTCTGTAATGTCCGGTGCGAACTTTGCGACCGCGCCGCAATTCGACAGCAGCACGAAGCTGGCGACAACTGCGTTTGTCCAGCGGGCGCTTGGCAGCTACTCCGGATTTTCACTGGTAACCGCGTCCAGTACTTTGACCGCGGCTGCAGCCGGTCAGCTCGTCGAACTGAATGGGAACTCGATCTTCACGACGACTCTGCCTGTCGGGGCAAGTGTTGTGCAAGGCGGAAAGATGGCGTTCGTCAACCAATCCAACGCCAATCAAACCATTGCGGTGCAGAGTTCGGATTCGATCTGGTCATACGCTGGAGGCTTGGCTTCATCGATCTCACTCCGCCCCGGTGACTCTTTGGAACTCGTCTCTCGCGCCGGGCAATGGGATATCTGTGGTGGGTCGGTATTGCTTCAGTTTTCGTCTTCGTTCGGCTCGCAGCTTGGTACGAGCGGCTATCAGAAGCTTCCGAGCGGACTGATCATTCAGTGGGGAACGTTCATTACTAACTCTTCGGGAACTCAAACGGTCACTCTTCCGCTGGCGTTCCCAAGTGCGCAATTGGGCGCGGTAGCGTCGGTAACGGCCGCAAATACAACGGCAACGGTCGCGACCGGTTCAGCGACGAAATCATCTCTGACCATTGGCACACGCGATTTCGTCGGAAATTCCGGGATCAGTGCCTCGGGTATCTACTTCGCTTGGGGATATTGAATATGGGCAAAAAGTTTGCGGCCTTTGATACGAACGGGAATATCAAGGCGTTCTACGACAGCGTCGACAGCCCGCCGCCCGGCGGTCGGAGAAACGTGATCGCACTTACTGACGAGGAGTGGCTGAAGTGCATTAGCCAACAAGGTCAGTGGTATGTATCCGATGGTGTCCTTGCGGCCGTCCCCGTTCCATCGTCCGCGGAACAGCTCACTACGGCCCAGGCCTCGCAGGTCGCCGTGCTGGACGCTGCCTGCGCCAAAGCAATCGTTTCAGGCTTCTCGTCCGATGCGGTCGGATCGCCATACGACTATCCGAGTTCGATCACAGACCAGACGAACCAGAACACTATCGCGCAGTGCTCAAGTGGTGGTCTGCTATGGTGTGCGTCGAAGGGTACATGGACGTTTAAGCACCATACGCAGCCTCAAGCGATGGCGGTCGTATCCAGCTTTGTCGTCTGGCTCAACAAGTGCCAAAATCAGCGGATGGCGCTGAGTGATCAAGTCAGCGCGGCGACGAGTGTGTCTGCTGTTCAGTCCGTTCTGTGGACAGATCCGAGTTAAAGCATCGAGCCGCCGTTCGCAGAATGAGCCTGCGCATCGGCTTTTCGAAGAGCAGGAAGGCGGCCGATGACGACGCCAGCACAATGAGCAGATAGGTCACTATCGCCAGTGCTGGCTGGTCGAGCATGAAGTCGTGGGCATGGGTTTCCATCGCCTTGATGATGACCTGATGCAGCATGTACATAGCGAAGCTGATTTCGCCGAGAAACACGAGAGGACGCGAACTCAGCCCCCAGCTCAGGACTCCCCGACCAAGCGCAAACACGAAGATCAGCAAGGCGAGCGCCCAAAACTGTCCACTCTGCAGAATCCATTCGGCGAGTTGTGGGGAAAAGGGCTCAATGGCTTGATACGCCGGCCAAGCTCGCATGACGCACACCGCGACGATCGCGCATGCGAGGAACTCTGCGGTTGTCCAGAAGGCACGGCCACCTGAGACGGTCGCTCGAACCTTTGTGTATACGGTGGCGGCAAGAATGCCAATGAGAAATTCGAAGGCACGGGAAACGGGGTTAATGTAGAGCAGCCCGGCCAAAACGAGGAGCGCTTCGTCGCTATTTTTTGGACGTATCACGGGATAGATGAACGCGCAGGCGACAATGCCGCCGACCGCCAGCAGCACCTTAACGCGCCAGCTCTTTTCTAGTCTCCATGAAAGAACCGGGAAAATGGCGTAGAACGCAAGTTCGGTCGATATGCTCCAAGCGACGCCATTCATCGAGAAATACCAGTTCGGGTGCGGGATCCAGCTCTGCACCAGAAGCAAATTGGCGGCGACAATGCTCCATGACGGCAGCGCCTCTCCAACAGCGAGCACCAAGACTAGCGCGGACAGCAAGTGCATCGGCCAGATACGAGCGATGCGTGCGACATAGAAGTTGCGAATTTCGGTCGCCGAGTGCAATTCTCCGTAGACCAGTCTGAGGATGAACCCCGACAGAACGAAGAAGAAGGAAACCCCTGTCGTGAAGCCCTGAAGGCTGATTGCTGGCCAAAACGTACCGTTCATATGCAGCACGACGATCATTGCGGCCGCAATGAACCTAAGTGAGGTAAGGGTGTTCAGGCGTTTCGTGTTCATGGCGGGATATCGGGTTTCGGCGATTTTATCAGTCAGGCTCGGCGGGTGAAGTCGCCAGACTGCTGGAGCCCATACCATGCCGGAGTAACGCGAAGTCACGCCGTAGGAAACGATTCTGATATCGGTCGACTGCGTCTCGGGAATTGACTCGAAGCCGCCGGTCCTCGGTGGAGCGATAATTGAAACGTTCACACGTGCAATTTCTTTCCATCTACTGCAAAGCAGGTCGACCAGAATTTATCGCGCGGCGACGCGTCGAAATATCGCGCCGCGCTTCAACCAGGGCCGTGTTCGTGTCGAGGCGGGTTGCGCTCATGATGGGCTCCGTGGAAAAGGGCGGGGAAAGCCGGGCGCGCGGCTACCACGCGGCGCGCCGGCGAGATTCATTGGTCGCCGATGCGGCGGATCAGCGGGATCGCGGCGGCAAGCGTGTCGATGTCTTCCGGATCGAGCTTCTCGATCGCCGCGCCGAGCCACTTGTGTTTCGCGGCGTTGCGCTTGCGCCGTGCGTCGAGGCCGGCCGCGGTCAGTTTGAACAGGATCTGACGGCCGTCGGTCGGATGGGGTTCGCGCTCGACGAGCGCGTCTTCCTCGAGGCTCGCGAGAATCGCCTTCATCGACTGCGGCTTCATGGCCTCGGCGCGGGCGAGATCGGCGGTCGTCATCGGCCCGTGCCGTTCGAGCCGCGCGATCGCGCTGGTCTGGGACATGCCGAGCCCTTCGGATTCGATCTCGGAGCGCAGCCGCCGGATGAGCTGGCCGACGGCGAGGGTCAGGTCGGCGGCAACGATGTCGGCGGAAACGCCGGGTTTGCGTGGCGGGTTCATGCGGCGAATCATAGAGTACGACAGTTAAACTTGCAAGTTTAACTGTCTAATATTCCGCCGGATTGCGGTGTGGTCCGACGTGCGATTACGCGCGGCGCGATTCGACCGGGACGACTTCGCTGTATCTCGGGGTCGCGTTCTCGTGCAGCAGGTCGCCGAGGTATTGCGCGAGTTCGTCCGCGGCGAGCGCGGACGGAATCTGCAGGTTGGCCGGGCGCCGCTTGCCTTCGACGCCGAGATCGAACACGGCCCAGCGGCCGTTCGTACGCACGACGGCGAGCAGCCGTCCGAATGCATTGAAGCGGTATTCGTCCTGCATGGCATCGCTCCCGTCAGGTGAACGCGCCGGCTGCCCGCGCGCGTTTACTGGATCGAGCAGGACAGCCAGCGGTGGATTTTGAGTGCGTCGCTCGACACGCCCGCACGCGTCGGCGCACCGAGCAGCACGACCGTTTCGCGGCGGCCCTTCACGCGCATGCGCATCACGACGCCGTGCCCCGATTCGTTGATGAAGCCGGTTTTCTGCAACCGGATCGGCAGGCGGCGGTAGCGGACGAGCGGGTCGGAATTCACGTACACGAGTTCGCCGTCGCCGGGGCGCACGGTGGTCGACGTGTCCGTCGAGAAATAGCGGATCAGCGGATCCTGTGCGGCCGCGCCGACGAGCCGCGCGAGATCTTCCGCCGTCGACACGTTGTGCGGCGACAGGCCGGTCGGCTCGCGGAAGTGCGTATGGCGCATGCCGAGCCGGCGCGCTTCGCGGTTCATCGCGTTGACGAACGCGGCGCGACCGCCCGGATAGTCGCGGCTCAGTGCGGCCGCCGCGCGGTTCTCGGACGACATCAGCGCGATATGGAACATGTCGCGGCGCGACAGCTCCGAGCCGACCTGCAGGCGCGAGCCGGTGAACTTGATCGTGTCGCGATCGTGCGCGGTGACGCGCAGCACGCCGTTCAGCGGACGATCGGCGTCGCGCGCGACGACGGCCGTCATCAGCTTCGAGATCGACGCGATCGGCCGCACGGTGCGCGCGTTGCGGGCCAGTAGCGGTGTGCCGGAATCGACGTCGAGCACGTAGGCCGCGCGTGAATGCAGCGATCCGACTGCACGTGGCGTGTAGCCGCAACTGGCGAGCAGCTTCGGTTTCGCGGGCGGGCGCGGCCGCACGGCGGCCGCGCGTTTCGCGCGCCGTTGCTGTGGCGCGGGTGCCGCGTGCCGTTTGGCTGCCTGATGCGTGACGCGAGGGCGGCGATGCTTGACGGCCTTTTTCTTGCGGTGGGGCTTCTTCTTGACGGCCTTCGTGTGCGCATGCGCTTGTGCATGGACGGTGCGATGCGGCTGCACGCGTTGCGCGGACGCATTCGCGGCGAACGCGAGCAACAGGAACGAGAGGGCGAGGATCAGGGTGGTCCGGGCGCGAGGCAGGCGCGCGATGAGGCCGGTCAAGCGAAAGTCTCCTTTTCACGCGCAATGCGGCTGCGCGGAATGCATGGGCGGTCGGCGGGTGCGGGAAATTATACGGTCGATCGCGTGGCGATGACGATGGGATGAGTCGCAATGACGCGTGATGCGGGCGGATTTGGGGCGTTTTCGTGCTGCCGACCGGCGGTGCGCGTGTGGCGAAGACCGGGCAGGCGGGCCGCTCAGCGCGGCCAGTGCCGCCGTGACACGACCGCGAAGCTGATCGCGATCGAACCCGTCACGGCACGCGGCGGCGCTTCATTCAGCGCATCGCCGAAACGAAAGCGGCGGCTGCGTCCGTCCGTGCGTTCGGCACGACGCTTCGGTGCGCGGGCATCGGCCGCGGCCGCATGTTCGTTGGTGTTTTCGACATCGCAAGATGGCTCGGCGACACAATCGGCCGCTTGATCGACAGGCATGACGGTGAATTCCGGGAAGGGCATGCCCGTATTGAACGGCATCGCATTCAATCGGTAAAATGAATATTTCAATCGATACGATTCTTTTCAGGAATGGAACTGAAACTGCTTCGCACGTTCCTGACGGTCACCGAGCTGTGCCATTTCAGCCGCGCGGCCGATGCGCTGCACATGAGCCAGCCGGCGCTGAGCAAGCAGATCGGCGCGCTCGAGGCGAGCCTCGGCGGCAAGCTGTTCGAGCGCGGCCGCCACGGCGCGGAGCTGACGCCGTTCGGCGAACGCTTCCTGCCCGACGCGCAGGCGCTCGTGCGCGATGCCGACGAGATCCTTGCGCGTGCGCGGGAGGCGACCAGCGGGCAGCGCGGCCATCTGCGGCTCGGCATCTGCCTGTCCGTGCTGACGCTGGTGCCGAAGCTCATCGCCGAGTTTCGGCGTCGCAATCCGGGCATCGCGGTCACGCTGAGCGACCTGTCGTCGTCCGAGCAGACGCGCCGGCTGCGCGCGGGCAAGCTCGACGCGGGTTTCCTGCGCCTGCCTTCCGACGAAGGATTGTCGTCGTTCAAGGTGATCGACGAGTCGCTCGCGCTCGCGGTGCCACCGCATCTCGGCTTCAAACGCGTGCCGGCGGACCTCGACGTGCTCAACGAGATCGGCTTCATCGCGCTGCAGCGGGCGCGCGGCCCGGGGCTGGCCGCGCAGATCGACCGATGGTGCGTCGAGCGCCGCTTCGTGCCGCACGTGATGCAGCAGGCGGAGGACGTGCAGTCGGTGTTGACGTCGGTCGCGGCCGGCGTCGGCGTCGCGTTCATCCCGTCGAGCGCGCAGTATCTGCTGCGCGATGCGACGGTGATGCCGCTCGACGGCCGGGATGCGAAGTGGCGCGTGGGGCTCGCATGGCTGTCGGATCGCGACGATCCCGTCACCGCGCGTTTCGTGTCGTTCATGCGCACCGCGCTCAAGGGCGCGTGACGCGGCGTATAGTGGTTGCGATTCCCTTTTCCGAATGAAGGCCGGCCCGGCGCCGGCCGACGAACCCGAACCGATGACTTCCGAATCCGACGATTCCCCGCTCGATCCCGCGCTCGATCCCGCGCTCGTTGCGACGCTCGCGACGCTGAACGAGGCCGCGAACGATCCGGCCGGCAAGACCTGGTCGCTGCCGAAGATCGCGAAGCGCACGCAATTGCCGATGAGCACGCTGCGCCGCGTGCTGACGCAGCTCGACGCGGCAGGGCTGAGCGCAACGACGCTGAACGACGACGGCACCGGCAGCGCCGCGTTGACCGACGAAGGGCGCGCGGTGTGCGCGCAACTGTTCGGGGCGAACGACGCCCGATGAATGAAAAACGGGCCGCCGATGCGGCCCGTCGTGTGCTGGCCACGCGCGTCCGCCGCGCCGGACCGCACATCACCAGCGGGCAGTCACGCCACCCATCACAGAATGACGGTAGGTCTGGTCGTTCAGCCCGCGCCGGTAGCCGATGTCGAGATCGAGCCAGCGCGTCGGCGAATAGATCGCGCCCGCGAGCACGAACGCCGGATTCGCGCCGGCCGTGCGTTCGGTGTTGCGCGACGTGCCGATGTCGGCCACGAGTTGCAGCCGGTCGGTCGCCTTGTAGATCGCCGCGGCCGACACGGCCCAGACCGACGTCAGGTCGCCCTGGCGATTCGGCTGGTACGTGAAGCCCGCGTTCGCGAGCAGCGAGACACGCGTGGCGTCGGCCTGCACGAGCAGCGTCGCGCCGGTGCCGACACGGCCCGTGCCGAGCCCGCGGCTGTCGTTGCCGGTCGGCATCGTCAGTTTCGGTTTCAGCGCGAACGACAGCGGCCCGCGTTCGACGAATCGCCATTTCATGCCGATCTCGACATCGCCGATGCCGGCGCCGTTCTCGTCGGATCGCGTCTGCAGATGCGTGTACGGCGCGTTGACGTACACGTCGACGTGTTCGCCGAAGCCGCGCGTGAGTGTTGCGTTCCACAACTGGTGGCGGCCGCTGTCTTCCTGTTTCGAGGTTTCCTCGCCGTTGAACTCGAACTGCCAGTTGGCGTTGCCCTGCGTGCCGGTGTCGTCGCTGACGAGCGGATGGGCGGCAAAGGCTTCGATCGGCGCGAGGAGTGCGCTCGCGGCGGCGAGCGGAAGGATTCTTTTCATCACGTTACCCGTAGAGCGTCGTGAGCGCGCCGGCCCGCAGCGTGGTGCGGGCCGGCGCGTCGTCATCCGGTCGGAATCGGTACAGATTCAGGACGGAATCAGAACCACTGCTTGTAGCGGCGCACGTAGATCGTCTTGACCATCTGCGCGAGCACGATGTAGCCGACCATCGTCGCGGCGAGCCACAGCCAGTAGGTGCCCGGCAGGTGCATGAAGCCGATCGCCTCCGCGAACGGCGAGAACGGCAGCCAGCAGCCGATCGCGATCGCGGTGAAGGTCGACAGCAGCACCGGCAGCGACGCCGTGCTCTGCAGGAACGGGATCTTCTGCGTGCGCAGCAGGTGTACGACGAGCGTCTGCGACACGAGGCTCTCGATGAACCAGCCCGAGTTCATCACGATCTGGCCGCCGGTACCGCCGTTCAGGTGATACAGCGCGCCCGCGCCGAACACGGTCCACATCAGGATGTACGTCGTGATGTCGAACACCGACGACGTGGGCCCGACCCACAGCATGAAGCGGCTGATGTTGCCGGCTTCCCACTTGCGCGGCTTCTTCAGGAACTCGGGATCCATCTTGTCCCACGGCAGCAGCATCTGCGACGTGTCGTAGATCAGGTTCAGCACGAGCAGCTGGGTCGCGAGCATCGGCTCCCACGGCAGGAACGCGCTGGCGACGAGCACCGAGAACACGTTGCCGAAATTGGAGCTGGCGGTCATGTTCAGGTACTTCAGGATGTTGCCGAACGTTTCGCGGCCCTTGATCACGCCTTCCTCGAGCACCATCAGGCTCTTTTCGAGCAGGATGATGTCGGCGGTTTCCTTTGCGATGTCGGCGCCGCTGTCGACCGAGATGCCGACGTCGGCGTCGCGCAGTGCCGGGGCATCGTTGATGCCGTCGCCGAGGAAGCCGACCGTGTGGCCGTTCGCCTGCAGCGCCTTGACGATGCGTGCCTTCTGCAGCGGCGTGAGCTTCGAGAACACGGTCGTGCGTTCGACGACCTTGGCGAGCGTTTCGTCGTCGAGTGCTTCGATTTCCGCGCCGAGCATCGGCTTGCCGGGCTCGAGGCCGACCTGGCGGCACACCTTCATCGTGACGGTCGGGTTGTCGCCCGTCAGTACCTTGACCGCGACGCCGTTCTCGCGCAGCGCGGCGAGTGCCGGCGCGGCCGATTCCTTCGGCGGATCGAGGAAGGTCAGGAAGCCGCGCACGACGAGATCGTGTTCGTCGGCAGTGCGGTACTGCGCGCGTTCGTCACCGCGCGCAATCGTGCGGGTCGCGAGCACGAGCACGCGGAAGCCGTCCTCGTTGTACGCGGTGGCCTGTTCGAGCAGCCGCTTGCGCGCGACGAAGTCGAGCGGGCGGATGCCGTCCTCATCCTGCACGTGGGTCGACACCGCCAGCATTTCCTCGACCGCGCCCTTGCAGATCAGCTGGTGCGTGCCGTGCTTGTCCTCGACGACCACCGACAGGCGGCGCCGCACGAAGTCGAACGGCAGTTCGTCGATCTTCTTGTAGCCCTGCGGCTTCACGCGCTCGCCGATCTCGTCGGCGCGTGCGACGACCGCGATGTCGATCAGGTTCTTCTGGCCGCTCTGGTGGAAGCTGTTCAGCCAGCCGAGCCGCAGGATTTCCTCGTTCTTGTGACCGGACAGGTCGAGGTGATGTTCGAGGATGATCTTGTCCTGCGTGAGCGTGCCGGTCTTGTCGGTACACAGCACGTCCATTGCGCCGAAGTTCTGCACCGAGTTCAGCCGCTTGACGACCACCTTGCGGCGCGCCATCGCAACTGCGCCGCGCGCGAGGTTCGCGCTGACGATCATCGGCAGCATCTCGGGCGTCAGGCCGACGGCCACCGCGAGGGCGAACGTGAGCGCGCTCAGCCAGTCTCCCTTGGTCAGCCCGTTGATCATGAACACGATCGGCACCATCACGAACATGAACTTGATCAGCAGCCAGCTCACGCTCGCGACGCCGCGGTCGAAGCTCGTCTCGATGCGCTTGTGGCTCACGACGTTGCGCGCGAGCGACCCGAAGTACGTATCCTCGCCGGTCGCGACGACGACGGCGGTTGCCGTGCCGCTGACGACGTTGGTGCCCATGAAGCACACGTTCTCGAGATCGAGCAGCGACGCCGACGCATCGTTTGCCGCGCCGGCCGCACGCGTGTTCGCGGATTTGCCGGCCACCGCGCCGAGCGTGTCGTACTTCTCGACGGGCAGCGCCTCGCCGGTCAGCACGGCCTGGCTGATGAACAGGTCGCGCGATGCGAGCAGGCGCACGTCGGCAGGGATCATGTCGCCGGCCGACAGGTGCACGATGTCGCCGGTCACGACTTCGCGCATCGGCACCTCGCGGCGCGTCGGCTCGGACGTGTCGGTCACGGCACGCTGCACGGTGGCCGTCGTGCGGACCATCGCCTTGAGCTTCTCGGCGGCGCGCAGCGAACGGAATTCCTGCACGAAGCGCAGCAGCGCGCTGATCGTGACCATCGTCAGCAGGATCGTCATGCCGACGTAGTCGCGATCGTCGGGCGCCGCGAAGTAGACGTCGGTGAAGAAGCTGATGGCGGCCAGCACCAGCAGCACGTAGACGAACGGGTTGTGGAACGAGAGCAGCAGCTGGCGGGTCCAGTGCGGCGGCTTGTCGTGCGCGATTTCGTTCGGGCCGTAGTGCTGCAGGCGGTCGGCGGCCTGGTCGTAGGTGAGGCCGCGCGTGCTGGTGTGCAGCGCCTTGAGCGTGTCTTCGAGCGGACGGGCTGCTTCCTGCGCGGCGCGCATGATGCGCGGTGCGTTCTGCTGGCCGGCGCCGGTCTTGATGAAGCCGCGCTGTTTCTTCTGCGATGTGTTGTGTCGTGTTGTCATGAGTCGCTCCTTGCGCACGAGGCGGCGGGCGGGGAGCGGCCGTGACGTTATCGACGCACGAGCGCTCCCCGCCGCGTCGCGTCAGGCGCGATCGGCTGTGGATCGGTAAAGGCGGGAACGCTCGCCGGCGCGCGCGATGCGGTCGGCGTGTCGATGCGCAGCGTCGCACCGGCGAGCGGTAATCGACTACTGTCGTCTGAGTTCATCTGCACTCCTGTCGGTTGCGGATAATCGGCACGGGCGATCGATTGCGCCACGCGCAACGAGGCGCGCGGCCGGACGGCACGCGAACGGAAGGTGCACGCGGCTGGCGCTGCGCGCAACACGAATGCACGCGCGCGACGGCGCGTCGCGTGCATTCGACAACATCGAAAAATTCGGCGGGAGATCGGGCCAGTATTCAGGCCGGAAGGACGCCGCATCCTGCTTCCCGGGATGCGGCAGAAGACGAGGCTCTGCGCGTTTTCCTCAGGCAGCAGTCAAGTTGGCCAAGCACCAACTACAACTCGCATCGGTGTTCACAGAACACTCCATGTAATTAGACGGGAGCGATGGTAATGGCTCGCTGTGCGAAGCGTCAACCCTTTTGTCAGGTGTTATTTCGAGAAGCGTAACCGGGCCGATGCGCGCTCGCCGGCGCGCCGTTGCGCCAACGAAGAAACGGCCGCGCGCAGGCCAGGTTGGCATGCGCGCGGCCGAGTCGACGCGGCGTACCGGCGTCAGTGGGCTGCTGCCACGGCGGCGCCTGCATCGAGGATGCCCGAGCCCGCAGGCATCGCGGTGCACGACGTGCCCGCTGCCAGTTTCGCCGCACGCGTGCCGCCTTGCAGCTTCTGCTGGATCTGCGCGGGCGTGAGGTTGCCGTTCACCGACAGCATCAGTGCGGCGACGCCCGTCACTTGCGGCGTCGCGAGGCTGGTGCCGTTCGCGAGGCCGTAGGTGTCCGAGCCCGGCGTCGTCGTGCCGGTGTTCGACGTCGACAGGATGTTGACGCCCGGCGCGCTCAGCGACACATCGGCGCCGAAGTTGCTGAACGATGCGCGTCGGCCGGTCGCGTCGGTCGCGCCGACACTGATCACGCCGCGGCAGTTCGCGGGCTGGTCGAGCCCGGTCGACAGGCCGTCGTTGCCGGCCGCGACGACCACGGTCACGCCCTTCGCGGTCACGTCGTCGATCGCCTGCTGGAACGTCGTGCTGCATGCGCCGACACCGCCGAGGCTCAGGTTGATGACCTTGGCCGGCGTCGGGTTCGTCGGTACGCCGTTCACGGGGATGCCGGCTGCCCAGCGCATCCCGTCGGCGATGTCGCTCGTCACGCCGCCGCACTTGCCGAGCACGCGCACCGGCAGGATCCGGCCGAGCCACGACACGCCGGCGATGCCGGTGCCGTTGTTGGCGGTCGCGCCGATCACGCCCATCACGCGCGTGCCGTGCCAGCTGCTGTCGCTCGGCTGGCTCTCGCATTGATAGTACGGGCCGCTCGCGTTGCTCAGTTCCTGCTGCGTGACCCAGTCGCCCGGATCGGTTGCGTCAGGGCCGCGCGACAGGCCGTTGTTGCTGGTGTTGACGTTGGTGATGAAGCTGTAGCCGGGCAGCAGGTTGCCGACGATGTCGGCGTGCGGCCGGTATCCGGTGTCGAGCACCGCCGTGACGACGGTCGGCGAACCCTTGGTCACGTTCCAGGCGGGCGGCAGGTCGATGCCGGCGGTCGGGTCGGACAGATACCACTGCTGGCTGTAGAGCGGGTCGCTCGGCGTGTCGCGGATCTGCATCGGATGATCCGGTTCTGCGTAATCGACATCGCCGTCGGCTGCGAACGCCTGCGCGAGCGCGGCGGCGTCGGTGGACGCCATGCGCTGGCCGAGCGACAGCACGGCCGCGCCGTTCGAGATCGTCCGTTCGACCTGTACGTTGACCGGCGCCTGCGCCACGGTGCTCGCATAGGCGCGTGCACTGCCGGCGACCGGCGCCGTCCAGCGCGTCATCGACCGCTGGATCACCGCGTCGAGGCGCGTGCCGTTGTCGATGGCGGCCATCGCACGCGTGGCGGTCAGCGTCTTCAGCTTGACGATGATGTGATCGACCGGCGGCTCGACGGGCGCGGCCTGTGCGGCCATCTGCACGGCAGCCTGCTGCGTGGTGCATGCATTGCTGCCGGTCGAGGCGGGCGGGGTCGTCGGGGCGGGCGCGGGCGCCGGTGCGGGCGCCGCGTTGGAGGAAGACGGGTTGCTGCCGTCGCCGCCTCCACCGCCGCAACCGGCGAGAGGCAGGAGGGCGGCGGCGGATAGCATGCCGGCGAGCATGCGCGCGTGTGCGGAGCGCGCCAGCGCAAAATTGAAACGTTTGGCTCTCATGTGAAACTCGATCCTCGTAGATAACCGTCGTGCCGGCGGTGGCGCTGGTCCGGCTGACCCGGACCTTGTCGTTTTTGTCTGACGGTTGCAGCAAGGTTGCTGCGACGCGCCATGCACTGGGTAACGGCGTGCGCGACGGCTTCTTGAGCAGGTTTCACGAGAAAAACAGGGGTTGGCGCAAACGATTACGTTGCTGCTTCGCAGCATGAACGCGCGTTTGGAACGGCCGGCACAGAAGGTGGGGTCGAGCCGGCGCGCGGCCCGGTCGGGTGAAACGTGCCGCGCGGGCCGGTTTGCGCGGTACGGAAAACATCTTTCAGGATCCGGCCGCGGTGGAAGGTTGTTTACGCTTCCCCTGATGTGACGCGAATATTGTCGGGCGTACGATCGTGCTTCGCTCAACGTTTCGTCAGGAGACAAGCATGGATCGCCGTTTCCGTTGGCTGGCCGTCGCGCTGTCCTGTGCGCTGGCAGGCGCCGCGCACGCCGAGGCCCTTACCGGTACGCTGAAGAAGATCAAGGACACGGGCATCGTGTCGCTGGGCATTCGCGAGTCGTCGGTGCCGTTCTCGTATTCGGACAATCAGCAGAAGAACATCGGCTATTCGCGGGACATCGCGGCGCGCATCATCGATCAGTTGAAGACGGACCTGAACCTGCCGAACCTCGCGGTGAAGGAAATTCCGATCACGTCGCAGAACCGGATTCCGCTGCTGCAGAACGGGACGATCGACTTCGAATGCGGATCGACGACGAACACGCTCGAACGGCAGAAGCAGGCCGCGTTCTCGAACAGCATCTTTTTGTATGGCATCCGCTTCAGCACGCGCAAGGATTCGGGCGTGAAGGACTTCACGGACCTGGCCGGCAAGACGGTCGCGACGACGGCCGGCACGTCGGACGAGCGCCTGCTGCGCAAGCTCAACGAAGAGAAAGGGATGAACATGACGATCATCAGCGCGAAGGATCACGCCGAAGCGTTCATGAACGTCACGACCGGGCGCGCGGTGGCATTCGTGATGGACGAGCCGCTGCTGTACGGCGAGATCGCGAAGGACCGCAACCCGGGCGCGTATTCAGTCACGGGCACGCCGCTCGTCCACGAAAACTACGCGTGCATGATGCGCAGGGACGATCCCGCGTTCAAGCAGGTGGTCGACGGCGTGATCGCGAAGATGCAGACGTCGGGCGCGGCCGAGAAGCTTTACGACCGGTGGTTCACGCAACCGATTCCGCCGAAGGGCGTGAGCCTCAACTATCCGCTGTCGCCGGAGATGAAGCAGCTGTTCAAGAATCCGACGGACCAGGCGCAGTACTGATCCGGCCGTCACGGTGAACAACCGCCGGCGCGTGCCGGCGGGTCGGACGGGAAGGGCGACTGACGCGAAACGCGTCGGGCGGCGAGGTTCGGCGCGCGTGGCGCCGGGCCGTCACGATGACGGATGCATCCCGGCTAGCGTCTTTCAGGATGTGCCGCAATCGGCATTCAACCTCGCCTGCGCCAGGGGAATCCTGTCGCCTGATGCAACAACAGGCACAATACGGAATTCGCCACGATCGCACGCATGTTCGCAATTCGAACATTGACGGTGCGACACTGCTGCCCGAGATCCTTCCCAGTCGTCATGAACGCCACGTCCACTCCCGCGCGCGAGTCGAATTCGCCGCGCTTCCTGCTGTTCCTGATCTGCCTGTTTTCGTCCGCCGGCCAGCTTGCGATCGACATCTACGTGCCGGCGCTGCCCGACATGGCCCGGTCGTTCGCGACCACGCCGCAGGCGATCCAGTCGAGCGTGTCCGGCTACATGGCGGCCTATGCGCTCGGCCAGCTGATCTTCGGGCCGATCGCCGACGCATACGGGCGCAAGCGGGTGCTCGCGTTCGGGCTCGTGATCTACACGATCGGCTGCGTGCTGTCGCTCGGCGCGCCGAACCTGGAAACGTTCGTGCTCGCGCGCTGCCTGCAGGGCTTCGGGATCGCGACCACCAACCTGCTCGCGAAGGCGATCATCACCGATTCGTTCTCGGGCCAGGCGCTGATGCATGCGTTCACGTACATGTCGATCGCGTGGGGGCTCGCACCGATCATCGCGCCGGTGATCGGCGCGCACCTGCAGGAATGGTTCGGCTGGCGCGCGTGCCTCGTGTTCCTGCTGGTGTACTCGCTGGCGATGTGGGCGCTGCTGTGGCACTACCGTGAAACCTTGCCGAAGCCGGTGCATCTCGAGCCGCGCACGCTGATGACGAATGCGGGCAAGGTGCTCGCGAGCCCGGTGTTCCAGAGCTGCTTCCTCGCGCAGGGGCTGTGCTACAGCATCCTGCTCGTGTTCAACATCGTCGGGCCGTTCATGGTGCAGACCACGCTGCACAAGCCGCCAACCTTCTTCGGCTATCTCGCGCTCGGGATCGGGCTCATGTATTTCCTCGGCGGCCTGTCGAACCGGATTCACGGCCGCGGGCTGCCCAGCGCCGAGCAGCGGCTGCGCATCGGCGCGCGCGTGATGGCCGGCGCATCGGTCGCGATGCTGGTGCTGGCGCTGACCGTCGGCCTGCGCGTGTGGACGCTCGCGACGCCGGTGCTCGTGATGGGTTTCTGCGCGGGCGCGATGTACCCGACGCTGATGGCCAAGGGCAATTCGCTGTTTCCGCATATCGCCGGCCTGACGAGCGCGATCCTCGGTTGCGCGCTGCTGCTCGTGTCGTCCGCGATGATGGGGCTGGCCGGGTTCGTGTCGATTCACGTGCTGACGCCGCTCGCGGTGTTCTTCGTCGCGTTGTCGTTCATCGTCGTATGGATGGTGACGAAGCTGTTGCGGTACCTGTCGCAGCAGCAGGCCGCGCCCGTCGTGTGCGGGAGCGGGGAAGCGGCGTAGCAGGCCGGAAGGTGGCGCCGCCACTGAATGCATGACGCTATGCGCGCATGCCTGCCAAGGCTGCGTTGTGCGGTCGTGATGTCACGACCGGGACGTATGCATGGTCACGATGGACGACAGCTTTCGCCGACACGTTCATAACCCGAATCGCATTCCCACGAGCGCCCGGTGAAATCGACATGCGCGTTGGGTGGCACGCGCAGTCGTGCGCAGCTTCCACCGGTCTGAATGAAGCCGGCGTCGCATTCCCATCCGAAACCGGTTGGAATCGCGTGCGCGTGCTGCGGTATGGCAGCCGGCACGCATGACGATCCGATGCGGCTGAGGCCGTTGGGGCACGGCGATTCGTGCTCAGTCTGGCGCGACGCGCCCGGACACCCGAGACGATCGACTCCCGGCGGACAGGATTCCGGACGAGGCGCCTCCATTTGCATCGGTGGCCGCGTATCGAGCACGGGCGCATTGACCGTTTGCTTGAGCGGTGTGGGGCGAGATTGCGATCGCGCGCGCTCCGTGAGCGTCGGCGGCGACTCCGATCGCTCGGGGCGGCCGCTGTCGCGCTGCTGAAGTGCGATCGGTGCCGGGTGGCTTTCGATGGTCGTTGCCGCGTGCCGCTGGCCGGCGGGCCGGCCGGGTGCTTCCGCGGGCCGTGTGGACGGGCGATGGATCAGCGCGAGGGTCGCGCCGGCTACGAGGGCAATGACTGCCGCGCCGGCGGCGATCCGGCGTCCGTATCCGACACGCGATGAAGCGCGCCTATCCCGCTGCGTGATGCTGCGGCGTTCGACGATCCCGTGGTCGGGAAGCCCGTCGGACACGATAGGTGTGGCAACGGCCGGTGCGGAACGTATGCCGTCGGGCAGGGTGAGGCCGCATGCGATGGCGTCCGCATCGGCTTTCGGTGTGCCCGCCGAGCGCAGTGCGCCGATGACGTCGGTGCCGGCGTCACGTGCCGTGCCTGCGAGTCGGAGCCATTGGAAATAGGTGTCGGCGTCGATCGTATCGCTTGATTCGGCACGATGCGTGGCACGTTCCATCACGTTGTCCATTCGTTATGCCTCGTCGCACAGCAGTATCGTGGTGCCGTGCCGGGCGACGCCCGGCCACGTCGTCCGATGTTCGAGCGTGACTGCGCATTCGCTGAAAAACGGATAGTCTCGCCACGCGTCGCGATTGCCTATCACATAGAGTATGCGTTTGGCGCGGCTGACTGCGACGTTGAGCAGGTTCGGCTTCTCCGATGCCCATGCTTTCGCGCCGTGGCGCTCCGGATGGCCGCCCAGTACGAGCAGGACGACATCCGATTCCTTGCCCTGCACCGTATGGATCGTGCCGATCTTGACATTCCCGTATCGATTGCCGAGCGTGTCTTGCAAACCTTGTGTCACCTCCCGGAACGGGGAGATGACGTAGATCGTTCCGGAGACGTCGTCGTGCGCATGAATGTCGTCGAGAATCGTGGCGACGACACGCCCCTCGTCGGGGATCCAGTGCCCATGCGCGTCGCGTCCCTCGACATGAATCCAAGTCGTGTCGGGAAGAGCAAGTTTCGCACGCGTGACGGTGCCGAATACCATCATCCCGTTGTACGCGATTTTGTTGGCGACATTGAACATGGCGGAGTCGCAGCGACGATGAACCCGAAGCGGGGCGCTGACCCAGAGCGCGTTGCCTTCGTGATCGGGAAGATAGGTGCCGACCGTCGAGATCCGGTCGGCGAGTCGCTGGATCGACTGGCGGCCGGGCGTCCACGTCGCATCGACACCGAAGCGGGTGCGCAACGCCTGTTGCGAGGTGAACGGCAGTGGCAGGATCGGCTCGAGCTGAAGCGGATCGCCGACCACGACGGCCCGCCTGGCACGCCAGAGCGCACCCACGGCGGCCTGCGGCAGCCCTTGTCCGGCTTCGTCGATCAACAGCCAGCCAATTTCCTCGCGTTGAAGATTGGTGAATAGGCGACCGAACGAAGCGAACGTGCTGGATATGACCGGCACCACGGTGAAAAGCGTTTGCCACGCGGATTTCACGGCTTGGCGGGATACGCCTCCCGGTACGGAACCTTGCAGGATGTCGACCATGCCGAAGAGATTGGACCGGAAGATATGGGCGTTTTCGGCTGCGAACGCCTGATGCAGATTCAGCGCTTCAAGAAACACCTTCGCCCGGGCGTCATTCCAGGCCCGGTCGGTCCAAGGCGACGACAGTTCGCGGTTGTGGTCCGTGCAATCGCGATCAACGAAATGGTCGCCCAGGATCGCGCGTGCGTGGACGAGCCCGGCATCGAGTCGCGTGATGTCGTCCGCCAGCAGCGTGATTTCGGCGTGAGCCTCGCGTTCGAGTTGTTCCGCGCCTTGGCGCGCGACATTGGCCTGATCCACGATGCCGGCGGCGGCGTCCATCGCATCGCCGGCCTGTTTTTCGGTATCGACGCATGCGAGAAATCTGATTCGCCAGTCCCGGTGCGCGCGACCGAAGCTGAACAAATTCTCGATGAAGCCCGGGCGGGCATGCAGGTGATCGATTTTTTGAGCATGCGCCTGTCTTGCCCGTTCGATCGCTGCCGTATGACGTGTTCGTGCGACTTCGTGCGCGTTTGCCGCGTTCGCTGTTGCCTGATTGCGGTCCCGTGCAAGTGCGCGCAGCGCACCCAGGCGCGACCGCGCGGCATGAAGCAGGTCGGCTTGCCGGGCCCAGTCTTCGCGCTGTGTCCGCAGTTTCGATTCATCGGAACAGGCTCGTCGGAAGCGCTCGACCGACTCGCGCCATATCGACGGCCGGCGTCTGGCGTGATCGCCGAGCCAGGTCAGCAGGCCCGGCAGCCCTTTTTCGCTCGCCGGTTCGTCGTTCGATCGACGCTCGTCCTTTTTTTCATCCCACCAGACATCGCGAAGGAACGCCATCCGGTTCGTCTTGTTGCCGAGACGGGCCGCCAGCAAGCCCCATACCGGCTTGTCGTCACCGAGCGCGCGCGCGGCGAGATCCGGGAAATAGTTGATGCTCGGTTTCCAGATGTCGTCAATCGCATCGGCTCCCGGTAGTTCGAGGGTGATGTTTTCGACCGCGCCGTTGTTGGCGGAGGCCACCACGATCTCGAAGCCCGAGAACTCCGGCTTCCATAAATGGATGGTTCGCTGACGATTGTCGGATCCCCAGCCGTCGATACCGTTGAACGCGTCTTCCGGTCTGCGCAGCGAAGCAAGCTTTTCAGCCCGTTCGACGACGATGTGCGCGACGAGATCGCGGAGCAAGGTGGTCTTGCCCGTGCCGGGCGGTCCGTTGACACTGAATATGCCGGCGCCGCCGTCCAGTTCGCGAGTCATCCGATTGATCGCGAACTGCTGACTGAAGACCAGCGGGTGGTGTCCGTTCGCCGGCCAGCGCCCGGACGGGTAGCGGTCGGGCGACAGGGCGTCGTACATCGCATCGACCGATTGCCGTGTGTCGTTGCGTGCTGCGTTGTCAATCTCGCTATCCGGGCTCAGGTAGGACGATAAAGCGGCTCCCGTGTCGTTCCGCTCGAAGGCGTCGGCGACCCGCTTCAGGTCGTCGACAAAGAAGCTGTTCAGGAAGTCGGCGCGGTCGACCTGATATTCCTTGCTCGTCGCGACTTGTCGCGACTGGATGCGGGCACGCTCGTCCGGCACCTCTTTCGTCAGACCGATCTCCTTGAACAGCAATTCGGTGATGGCGTCGACGTCGCCCAACGTCAGCTTGCGCCCGACGTCGATTTTCTGCGCGAGTAGCGCCTTACCTTCCTCGTCGTCGTCAGGAACGGCGAACATCTGGCGCAACTTGATCAGAAAGTCATCGGCGAATAGCTCGAATCCATTGAGCCAGCCCGGCGAATCCGGGCCCAGTGTGATCGTGCGTCCCCATGCCCACGCGCATGCGGACACGACGAACGTGTCGAAGAGCGGACGCCCGTCATGATCGACACGAATCAGGAAGCATGCGGAAAGACTGTCCAGCCGCGAGTCGAATGATTGCGGATCCTTCCCGAAGATCGATTCGAGAAATTCGCGTACACGCCGAACCAGATAGACACCGCCGTAGATGTCGTGGCGCCATACACTGTCCTCCTCCGCGGCCGGAAGGCGCTTGAATCCGGGTTGCCAGGGCGCGAGATTGTCTTCCGGCGTAACCCTGTCTGTCTGCTTCGTTCGCTTGCCGGGTTTCAGATCAATATCGGGAACGGATTGCGGATTGAAGATTTCAGTGGCGCGCCAGTAATTTAGAATCTTTGCTTTCGTATTCATGTGACTCGGAAGGGTATTGCGCTACGTGAGGCGAATGAAGTGCCTGCGTCGTCAGATGGTGGGCACTCTACCCAATTGTTCGTCGGATGGGAAATGTGTGGTCTAACGCTGATTGTTTAGGAAATGGTGGCAAACCGCCTTTTATTTCAATTCAAGAAAAAATAAGGCGGATATGCTCGATGTCGATCATTTCAGTCAATCGGAGACCGGCGATCGGATTTTGAATGAAAATAAGCCGGATACGTGACCCATTTAAATCGCGGCGGCATGCATCGATCTGGCGCAGTGAACGGGATTCCCGGATGAATTCCCGCCGATTGGCAGTTACAGCGGCGATGAATCTGAAATATCCGCGAGATCGTCCGCGATCAAGTCGGGTCTTACAGCGGATGCGCGGCGCCGGCCTGCGCCAGTAACGATACGGCAGCCGGATCCGGCTGCCCGTTCGAATCGATCGCGCCGGCCTTGGTCAGCGCGACGAGGTCGCTGTCGACACCCGGTTGCCCGACCACGAACGACGTCGTCAGGAACGCCGGCGCCGCGAGCGTGACCGCATAGCGCTGCTGCAGGTTCGATACCACGGCCGATTGTGCGGCCTGGACCGCGCTCGGATCGTTCATCACCTGCTGATCGTGCAGGCTGCCCTGGAAATTGCCGATCAGCCCGGCCGTGTTCGTGCCGAGCTGCGCGGCGAGATAGACCAGCATCAGCTCGGTCTCGGGCGTCGTATTGAAGGTGCCGCCCGCATAGGCGAGCGAATGCAGGCTCGTGCCGCCCGACGCCACGGTGATGACGCACGGCAGCGTGGCGTTGACCGTCACACGATAGTTGCCGCCGCCGTCCGTCAGCGTCGTCGCCGAGCCTGCCGCGCAACTGACCGTCACCTGCGCGCTGGCGAGCGGGTCGCCCGTCGCGACCGTGCCCGACAGCGCGACGGTTTGCGTGTTGTTGTTGAAGCACGCGTCGACGCCGAAGCAGGCATCGCCGTTGCACGCCTGGAGGGCGGCGAGCGTTGCAACGCACAAGACGCCCAGCGCGGGGCGGGTGAAGCGCATCGGGCGGATGTTCATGGTCGCTGGTCTCCGGGAGAGGGAAGCAGCTGAGATGCGCCCGGGGACGCGGCGCTGTTCACATTCTAGATTCCGGATCTGCGGGCTGCATGCCCGTTTGCCGGCTCCGCCGGAAACCTTCAGTCCCCTTCGCGATGGGTTGTGTCGCGGGACGATCAAAACGACCGGAGAACGTGCCGTCCACGAGCGAGCCGGCGCGCCGTTTCCGACATACCCTCCAAACGACAGGCAGGCCGGCCAGTCAGGCCGGCTTGCCCGCTCAGGGCTTGCGCGCGGCCGCTTTCGCGAACGCGCCGCGCACCTCGAAGCTGATCGTATCCGCGACGTTGCCGCGCGCATCGACGAGTTCGAGCCGGTGCCGGCCCGGCCACGGCAGCCAAGCGATACGGTCGGCATGCCCGATCACCTTGTCGTCGAGCCGCCACGCGAACTTCGTCGCGCGTCCGGCCGAGCGCTCGAACCAGATGCGCTGGTTCTTCGGCGGAATGTCCGGGTCGATTGCGAAGATCGTGCCGTCGGTCGGCGCGCCGATCGTCAGCGGCGCACGCGCGCCGTCCTTGCCCGGCGTGACGGGCGCCGCGAGCCGGATCGTGTCGACCGCCGTCCCGGCGAGGAACCACTCGTTGCGCGCCGGCTCGATGTCGCGTTCGAACGCGATGCGGCGCGTCTCGACGCCGGCCGGCGCGCGCGGCGCTCGGCTCGGCAGGTCGCGGTGCAGGTAGCCGACGACGGCCGACCACACGGGCGACGCGCCCGTGACGCCCGACACGTCCCACATCGGCGAGCCGTCCGCATTGCCGACCCATACGCCGACCGTATAGCGCGACGTGAAACCGACGGTCCAGTTGTCGCGCATGTCCTTGCTCGTGCCGGTCTTCACCGCCGAGAAAAAGCGCGTCGCGAGCGGGTTGTCGAAGCCGAACGTGCGGACGCGCGCGTTGTTGTCGGACAGGATGTCGGTGACGACGAAGCTGGCTGCCTCGCTGAACACGCGCGTGCCGCCGTCTGCACGCGCACGCGCCGGTGCCGACGCGCCGGACGCCGGTGCCGGTGCCGGTGCAGCGGCCGGCAGGTCGACGACCTGGCGCGCGACACCGCCGTTCGCGAGCGCGCGATACGCATTGGTCAGCGACAGCAGCGTGACGTCCGCACTGCCGAGCGCGAGGCTGAAGCCGTAGTAATCGCCTTCCTGCGCGAGCGGCAGGCCGAGCGCGGTCAGCGTGCGCGCGAAGCGGTGCGGCGTGACGAGCACGAGCGTGCGCACGGCCGGTACGTTCAGCGAGCCGCCGAGCGCGCTGCGCACGCTTACCCAGCCCTTGAAATCCTTGTCGTAGTTCTGCGGAATGTACAGCCCGCCGCCGGCGGCGAGGTTGATCGGCGCGTCGTCGAGCAGCGACGCGGCCGTCAGCCGTTTCTCGTCGAGCGCCTGCGCATAGAGGAACGGTTTGAGCGTCGAGCCGGCCTGGCGCGGCGCGAGCACGGCATCGACGTCGCGCGCGCTCGACAAGGCCCCCGACGATCCGACCCACGCGCGAATCTCGCCGGTCGCGTTGTCGATCACGACGACCGCACCGTCCTGCACGTTGCGCCGGTGCGCGGGCGCGTTGAGTTCGGTCAGCGCGCGCACCAGCGTGTCGCGCGCGAAGCGTTGCAGCGGCGCATCGAGTGTCGTGCGCACCTGCGCGCCGGCCGCCGGCTTGACCTCGGCCGCGATGCGCCGCGCGAAATGCGGGGCGAGGGCGGCGCCGTCGTCGCGCACCGCGTTGGCCGGGCGCGCGACGATGAGCTGCACATAGCCGTCGAGCGATGCGCACGCCTGCTCGGCGTGCATGTCGCGCAGGATCCGGCACGCACGCTCGGCGATTTTCGCGGGTGCTGCGTTGGGCGCGCGCACGAGTGCCGCCGCGATCGCGGCTTCGCGCGCGTCGAGGCCCGACGGCGCCTTGCCGAACAGCACCTGCGACAGTGCGCCGAGCCCGACCGTCTCGCCGCGGAACGGCACCAGGTTCAGGTAGGCCTCGAGGATCTGGTCTTTGCGCCAGCCGCGTTCGAGCAGCAGCGCGTTCATCGCCTGCGTGGCCTTCTGCGGCAGCGAACGCTGGCCCGAGCGGCGCGGCGAATCGCTGAGCAGCCCGGCGAGCTGCATCGTGACGGTCGATGCGCCGCGCGTGCGCTCGTTCCACAGGTTGCCCCATGCGGCGCCGGCGATCCCGCGCCAGTCGACGCCGCTGTGTTCGTAGAAGCGCTTGTCCTCGGACACGACGATCGCCTCGCGAAACGCGGGCGATACATCAGCGAGCGACACCCAGTCGCCGCGCCGTTCGGTGAGGTCGACGCGCGTACGTTGCAGCGGCGTACCGTCGCGCGCGAGCAGCACCCAGTCGGAGCTGCGCCAGTTGCGGCGCACGTCGTCGTAGCCGGGCAACGCATGCGCGACCAGCGGCGCGGCCAGCACGACGGCGACGAACAGGCGGCCGGCGAAACGCGCCGGCCGCGGCAATGCCAGATCGATCATCACTGACTCGTTACTTGCTCGCGTCGGCCGCCTTCACGGTCATCGGCGGGTTCGGCCACAGGCCGTACACGGACGGCGCGTACAGCGCCTCGACGCGCGTCGGCGGCAGCCCGAACGTGCCGACGTTGTTCAGCCGCACCGTGTACTCGACCGAGAATTTGCCCTTCGGCAGATAGTCGTAGTACGCGCGGTAGCCGTCGAAATCGCGCTCGATGAACGCCGGCCATGCGCCGTCCGGCGTCTTCTCGCCCTGCGTCGCCGCTTCGGAATCGCGGCCGAGGCCCGAGCCCAAGATCGTCGCGCCGGCCGGGATCGGATCGTTGACGGCGACCCACGTCATGTCGCTTTGCGCATCGATGTCCAAATGCACGCGCACGACGTCGCCGCGCGTCAGCACGCCCTTGACGGCAGGCGACACCGGCGTGACGGTCTTCGTGATCCGGTAGCCGGCCGCGAACGGCGAACGCAGTGGCACCGCCGCGAGGCTCTCGACCGTCGCCCACGGGCGGCCCGTGCCGTCCTGCGTGACGGACAGCGTGGCCGGCGCTTGCGATGCACGCGGCCACGGCAGCAGCACGCTGCGTGCGGCGGCGGCGCGGGTGGCGGCCGTGGCCGATGCCGGCGTGTCGGCCGGCGCCTGCGCCTGCGACCACGAGATCGAGCGCTCGTCGCCGCCCAGCGCGATCTTCGTTGCGCCGGCGACCGGCGCGCTCTCGTAGGCACGCGAGAAGCGCTCGATCGCGAGCAGGCCAAGCGCATTCGACGTCGTCGTCTGCCACGCGCCCTGGCGTTGCAGCGCGAGCAGGCCGGCCGTCACGCGCGGCATCTCGTCCTTCCATGCCGGGTCGCCCGCGAATTCCAGCGCGAGACGCGCGGCGTTGGTCTCGTTGCTGGTCATCAGCCACCACAGGTCGTCGTCGCGCGCGGTCGAGAACACGAGCTGCGTGCCCTGGTACGTGAGGCGCGCGCGCAGGATCTGTTCGACCTGTGCGCGTTTCTCGTCGCGTTGCGGGATGTCCTTCACGCGCGTCAGGATCGCGTGATAGTCGATCACCGCCGACGTCGGCCACTGGTTCGGCGCGATCTCGATCGAGCCGAGCATGCGGCCCTGTGCGGCGCCGAAGCGCGACAGCGCCTCGATGGCGGCCAGCTTGCGCAGATCGCGGTCCTGGCGCGGCGCCCATGCGTTGCGCTCGATGCGGCCGTCGACGAAGCGCGCGAGCCCGGCTTCGAGCTGGGTGCGCAGGTCTTCCGGCAGCGCGAAGCGCGGATCGAGGCGGCTGGCTTCGTCGGACACCACGAGCAGGTACGACGACAGCGTCGGGCTGCCGTGGTGCGAATCGTCGGACGACGGCGGGAAGTAGCTCGCGAGTCCGTCGCTGTCGAGGTAGACGGGCATGCGGGCGATCAGCGCCTGCCATTGGGCGGGATCGCGCAGCCCGATTGCGCGCGACGTCTGCTGTTCGAGACAGCGGTACGGATAGCGCTCGAACCAGCGCCGGACGCCGGGCAGGCCGTCGGCGAGCTTCGACTGCATCGACACGGCGATGCCGCCGCGCGGCGAACCCTGCGCGTTGTTCACGGCGCCGGCCGGGGCCGACACGGGCACCGTCAGCGTGCCGTCGACCTGTGCGAGCGTCGCCTGCTGCACGGTCACCGGCAGCGCGGGCACGACCTTCTGCGCGACCGCCAGCGCGTCGGACGCGCGCTTGCCGCCTTGCTCGGCCGCTTCGATGCGCCAGTTCAGCGCACCGGCCGCGTCGAGCGCCTGCTCGGGCACGGTGATCGTCCACGCGACCTCGGTCGCCGTATTGGCTGCCAGCGACACGGTTTGCGGTGCGACCTCGAGGCCCGTCACGCGCGGCGTCACGACGACCTGCATCGCGCGGTCGGTCGTGTTGCGCAGCGTGACCTGCGCGCGGAACGCGTCGCCTTCGCGCACGAGCGGCGGCAGGCCGGAGATCAGCTGCAGATCCTGCGTGCTGCGGATCGACGTGCTGCCCGTGCCGAAACGGTCGGGGCCGACCGCCGCGATCGCGACGATCCGGAAGCGCGTGAGCGCGTCGTTCAGCGGCACCTCGACGGTCGCGCTGCCGTTCGCGTCGAGCGTCACGCGCGGGTTCCACAGCAACAGCGTGTCGAACAGCTCGCGCGTCGGCGCGCTGCCGCCCCCGCCGCCGGCCGGCACGGCCTTGCGGCCGAAGTGGCGTCGGCCGACGATTTCCATCTGCGCGGTGGCCGTCTCGACGCCGTACGCGCGCCGGCGCAGCATCGCGTCGAGCAGGTCCCAGCTGTTGTTCGGCATCAGTTCGAGCAGCGCTTCATCGACGGCCGCGACGGCGATTTGCGTGCCGGCCGGTGCGGGCTGGCCGTTCGGCAGCGTGACCTTCACGTGCGCCTGCGCCTTGCTGCGCACCGTGTAGCGCGTCGCGTCGGTCGTCACGGTCACGCCGAGTCGGTGGACGCCCGTGCCGACCTTGATTTCGCCGAGGCCGTAGCGGAACGCGGGCTTCGACAGGTCGACGAATGCGGTCGGCGCTTCATAGTGGCGGCCTTCGCGCCAGAATGCGCGCGCCCATTCGACCGGTGCTTTCCAGCCCCACGTGAAGAACGAGTACCACGGCACCTCGCGGATCCGGCCGCGCAGCGCGAGCACCGACACGTAGACGTTCGGCCCCCACGATTCGCCGACCTTCAGGTCGACGGTCGGGTTCTTGCCGTTCAGTTCGACGATGTGCGTTTCCATCACGCCACCGCGTTCGACCGCGACGAGCGCGGTGGCATAGCGGAACGGCATCCGCACCTGGAAGCGGGCCGTTTCGCCCGGTTCGTACGAAGTCTTCTCCGGAATCACGTCGATCCGGTCGGTGTTGTCGCCGCCGAACCAGAGTTCGTCTTCACGCGTGACCCACACCGACGTCGACGCGTTCGACGTGCGCCCGTCGCCGTCCTTCGCGACCGCGATCAGTTGCACGTTGCCGGCCTGTTCGAGCGTCGCGTCGCAGGCCATGCGGCCCTTGTCGTCGGTCTTGCCCGAGCACAGCACGCCGAGGTCGCGCGTGTCGCTCTTGTTGTCGTACGCATAGAAGCCGCCGACCATCCGCTTGCGCGACGACGTCGTGATGTGTGCGACACCCTTGATTTCGATCGGCACGGAGGCGCGCGGCTTGCCCTGCAGGTCGACCGCCAGCGCCTGAACCGGCACGCGCTGGCCTACCGACACCCAGCGGCCCGCCTTGATGCCGGCCACTACCGCGGCCGGCCACAGGATCGTGTCGCCGCGGATCGTCTGCACTTCGCCGTTCGGATCCGCGAACGTCGCTTCGAGCGCGATGCGCTTCGGCGCGTCGACATCCGGCAGGCCCTTGAGCGTGACCGAGCCCGCGCCGTTGCGGTCAAGCGTCAGCGGCAGCTTGTCGGCGATCAGCTTCGTCGCATCGGGGTCGTTGTTCGAAGACGACGACGTGTTGTCACCGTCCTGCGAATCGTCGTCGGCGTTGCCGTCGCTCGCGTCGGGACGATACGGCGTGAAGCTGAAATCCTCGAAGCGATCCGCGAACGGCGGTGACGCCCACTTCATCAGCGCCGATACCTGCACGGGCAGGTTCGATGCGCCGCCGCCCGACACGTAGTCGATCTGCACCGCGAGCGGCGCTTCCTTCACCGCGACGAGCGGGCTCTTCTGCGCGTCGCGCGCACCGATCGAGCCTTTCAGCACCGGCAGGCGGAACGCCTCGACGCGGAAGCTGCCGCTGTAGTAGGTGGCGGTCGGTGCATCTTCCGGGCCGCCTTCGAGTTCGACGCTGTATTCGCCGAGCTTCGCGGCGGCCGGCAGCGTGAACTGCGTGTCCGCGCTATGGTCGGCCGCCCACGTGAGCGGCAGCTTGTACGTCTGGCCCGTGCCGAGATGGCGGATCGTCACGCGCGTCGGGTATTGCGACGGGAACGCGAGGCTCTGCAGCGTTTCGGTGCGGATGAAATGCTTCATCGACACGGTTTCGCCCGCGCGCAGCAGCGTGCGGTCGAACACCGTGTGGGCGCGCACGGTCGGCGCGCTGTCGGTGTCGGTGGGCACGTTGAAGCGCCACGATTCGATCCCGCGGTTCCAGCCCGAGCTGACGAACGCCATGTCGGGGCCGGTCTTCGGATCGTCGACCCGTGCCGACACGAAGTAGTCGTCGAAGCGCTGCTCCGACGAACTGCACGCGCGCTTCGGCTCGAACGGCCCGTCGATCTTCAGCAGGCCCTGCGCGTCGGTCTTGCCGGACGCGATTTCATCGCCGTTGCAGTCCGACACGCGGATCTGCGCGTTCGGCACCGGCTTGCCCTTGTCGAGCGTCGTGACCCATACGAGGTTGTTCTCGCGGCCCTGTTTCAGGTGCACGCCGAGGTTCGTGACGAGCACGGTGGTGCGCACGTACATGCTCGACGGCTTCGCGAGCAGCGAGCGGCCGAGCGCGGGCGACGCGAGTTCGAGCACGTAGAAGCCGGGCTTGTCGATCGGCACGCCGACCACTTCGAACGGGCGCAGCGTCTTCGGATCGGCCTTCGGCAGCGTCAGCGTCTGCGCGCCGGGCTCGCCCTTGAGCAGCGACAGCGAGCGCACGTCGATGCGGCGGTTCTTCGGCGCGGGTTGCTTTTCTCCGGCCTCGAGCGGCACGAAGACCGGGTGCTGGCCCTTGCGGTCGAGCAGGCCGGGAATCTGGCTGTCGATCGAGCCGGCCGTCATCGACCAGTTGTCGAAGCGGTCGACCGTGCGTATCCACTGACGAATTGCCGTGTCGTTCTCGACCTTCAGGTTGGCAAATTGCGCACCGCCCGCGTTGAGGCCCGCGATATGCAGGTCGGCCTCGACGTTGCGCAGCGTGACGGGCACGAGCGCGGGCGTATCGGGTTCGGCGAAGCGCTCGACGATCCCGAACGTGCCCGACGAGAATTTCGCGAGCGGCGGCATCGGCGCGGTGCGCGTCGCGAGCGGGAACAGGTCGGCGTTCGACAGCGCACGGTCGGTCACGTCGCGCAGGCCCGACGGCAGTTCGATCGTCAGGGCGGCCTGCGCGGGCAGCGGCGGGTTGAACGTGACGGTCGTCACTTCCTCGCTGTGATCGTCGGCCGCGAAAGTCGGGTTCAACGAGCCATCGGGGCCGCGCAGCTTGATCGCTTCGGCGTTCTTGCGCGAGATCGGCGCGTTGAACGACAGCGTGAGCGGACGGAGCGGCGTGCAGGGCGCCTTCGCGTTCTCGCGTTCGCACGAGAAGCTCGCGGCGAACGGTGCGCGCACGGTGAAGTCGAAGCGGCGTTCGGTTTCGTTCGCGATGCCGCTCGGGCTCGCCACGCCCTTGCCGTACACGAGCTGCATCTTCGCGCTCGCCGGCAGTGCCTGCGAGCATGACAGCGTCAGCACGCGCGCGGCTTCCTTCTTCAGCCCGAAATGATCGAGCAGGGCGTTGCGCGTAACGTCGTCGGCCGCCGTGACGGGAATGCGGTTGCCGATGCCGGCCGCTTCGCACCAGATGTTCGCGAGCGCCGAGCGCGGCTCGGCCGGGCCGTTCAGTTTCATCACGAAGACCTGGCGTTCCTCGATCTCGCGCGAGCCGGGGCGTACGGACACCGGGAACGGGCCGCCCGTCTGGAACGTGAAGCGGCGCGGGCCGCTCGCCGCATTGCCGGCGACCGAGCGCAACGTGTCGTTGAGCGCGACCGAGCAGCGAACGCCGGGCGGCAGGTCGTTTTCGAAATCGTAAACCCAGGTCTTGTCGTCGAGCCAGTGACCCTGGCCGCGCGCGGCCGTCGAGTCGTTACAGGTCACGCGCGCGGGATTCGGCGCGGAGGCCGAGCCGAACGCGACCATCGGCTCGTCGAACTTGACGACGCTCTGCCGGACTTCGGTGACGGTGCCTTGCGGCGACACGCTCACCGTGCGCGCAGCGCCCGCATGCAGCGACAGCGCCGCGGCGCCGCCGAGCAGCGCGACGGCGCCGATGCGCCAGAGCAGCCGGGTGGTGTGGCCGGGTTGATGCGTTTCTTTGTTGTGCTTGTCGTGCTGCTTCATCGCTCGATTGCCCTCGGAGGGAAGCTTTCTGTTTGATTGCACGCGATTCTAACCGACGGTCATGCACGCGCATCGCGGCACGCAGTCTGTCGCCGGCATGCGACACTGGTGCCGGTGCCGCAGATTTGTCGCGTCAACGACACAAAAATGCAGCGAAATGTCGATTGTCTCGGATTGCGGAACATTTAATGGACTATAAAAAGATTGTTCGATCCGATTTGTGCGCGTACATTTCAGGTCCGCGCCAATGTTTGAGAAATATCAAGCGTGGTTTTCCCGAATCCGGTGTTCGAGAGAAGGAAACATGCACAACGACAACACTCCCCACTCGCGTCGTGAAAGCGACGCAGCCGCAAGCGGCATCACGCGGCGTCAATGGCTGCAGGGCGCACTGGCGCTGACGGCGGCGGGCCTCACCGGCTCGCTGGCGTTGCGGGCCCTGGCTGACGATCCCGGCACTGCGCCGCTCGATACGTTCATGACGCTCTCCGAAGCATTGACCGGCAAGAAGGGGCTGAGCCGCGTGCTCGGCGAACGCTTCCTGCAGGCCTTGCAGAAGGGCTCGTTCAAGACGGCCGACAGCCTGCCGCAACTCGCCGGCGCACTCGCGTCCGGTTCGCTGAATCCCGATCAGGAAGCACTCGCGCTGAAGATTCTTGAAGCGTGGTATCTCGGCATTGTCGATAACGTCGTGATTACCTACGAAGAAGCATTAATGTTCAGCGTCGTATCCGATACGCTCGTGATTCCTTCGTATTGCCCCAACAAACCCGGCTTCTGGGCCGAAAAACCGATCGAGAGGCAAGCCTGATGGCCGATACCGATACGCAAAAAGCCGACGTCGTGGTTGTCGGATCGGGTGTCGCAGGCGCGATCGTTGCCCACCAGCTCGCGATGGCCGGGAAGTCCGTGATCCTGCTGGAAGCCGGCCCGCGCATGCCGCGCTGGGAAATCGTCGAGCGCTTTCGCAATCAGGTCGACAAGACCGATTTCATGGCGCCGTACCCGTCGAGCGCATGGGCGCCGCATCCGGAATACGGCCCGCCGAACGATTACCTGATCCTGAAGGGCGAGCACAAGTTCAACTCGCAGTACATCCGCGCGGTGGGCGGCACGACGTGGCACTGGGCTGCGTCGGCGTGGCGCTTCATCCCGAACGACTTCAAGATGAAGACGGTGTACGGCGTCGGCCGCGACTGGCCGATCCAGTACGACGACATCGAGCATTACTACCAGCGCGCCGAGGAAGAACTCGGCGTGTGGGGCCCGGGCCCCGAGGAAGACCTGTACTCGCCGCGCAAGGAGCCGTACCCGATGCCGCCGCTGCCGTTGTCGTTCAACGAGCAGACGATCAAGAGCGCGCTCAACGGCTATGACCCGAAGTTCCACGTGGTGACCGAGCCCGTCGCGCGCAACAGCCGCCCGTACGACGGCCGGCCCACCTGTTGCGGGAACAACAACTGCATGCCGATCTGCCCGATCGGCGCGATGTACAACGGCATCGTGCACGTCGAGAAGGCCGAGCAGGCCGGCGCGAAGCTGATCGACAGCGCGGTCGTCTACAAGCTGGAGACCGGGCCGGACAAGCGCATCGTCGCAGCGATCTACAAGGACAAGACGGGCGCCGACCATCGCGTCGAGGGCAAGTACTTCGTGATCGCCGCGAACGGCATCGAGACGCCGAAGATCCTGCTGATGTCCGCGAACCGCGATTTCCCGAACGGCGTCGCGAACAGCTCCGACATGGTCGGCCGCAACCTGATGGACCATCCGGGCACTGGCGTGTCGTTCTATGCGAACGAGAAGCTGTGGCCGGGCCGCGGCCCGCAGGAAATGACGTCGCTGATCGGTTTCCGCGACGGCCCGTTCCGCGCGACCGAAGCCGCGAAGAAGATCCACCTGTCGAACATGTCGCGGATCAATCAGGAAACGCAGAAGATCTTCAAGGGCGGCAAGCTGATGAAGCCCGCGGAGCTCGACGCGCAGATCCGCGACCGTTCCGCGCGCTACGTGCAGTTCGACTGCTTCCACGAAATCCTGCCGCAGCCCGAGAACCGCATCGTGCCGAGCAAGACGGCCACCGACGCGGTCGGCATCCCGCGCCCCGAGATCACGTATGCGATCGACGATTACGTGAAGCGCGGCGCCGTGCACACGCGCGAGGTCTACGCGACGGCCGCGAAGGTGCTCGGCGGCACCGAAGTCGTCTTCAACGACGAGTTCGCGCCGAACAACCACATCACGGGCGCGACGATCATGGGCGCGGATGCACGCGACTCGGTCGTCGACAAGGACTGCCGCACGTTCGACCATCCGAACCTGTTCATCTCGAGCAGCTCGACGATGCCGACCGTCGGTACGGTGAACGTGACGCTGACGATCGCGGCGCTTGCGCTGCGGATGTCGGACACGCTGAAGAAGGAAGTCTGACCGTGCGGAAATCTACTCTCACCTTCCTCCTCGCCGGCTGCCTCGCGCTGCCGGGGCTCGTCCGCGCGGCCGATTCGGCCGATCCTGCGCAGGTCAAGCGCGGCGAATACCTCGCGATCGCGGGCGACTGCATGGCGTGCCATACCGCGAAGGGCGGCAAGCCGTTCGCGGGCGGTCTCGGCATGCCGGTGCCGATGCTCGGCAAGATCTATACGAGCAACATCACGCCCGATCCCGATACCGGTATCGGCAACTGGACCTTCGACGACTTCGAGCGCGCGGTGCGTCACGGCGTCTCGAAGAACGGCGACAACCTGTACCCGGCGATGCCGTACGTGTCGTACGCGAAGATCAACGACGACGACGTGCAGGCGCTGTACGCGTACTTCATGCACGGCGTCGAACCGGTCAAGCAGGCGCCGCCGAAGAACGAGATCCCCGCGCTGCTGAGCATGCGCTGGCCGCTGAAGATCTGGAACTGGCTGTTCCTGAAGGACGGCGTGTACCAGCCGAAGCCGGCGCAGAGTGCCGAGTGGAACCGCGGTGCGTATCTGGTGCAGGGCCTCGCGCACTGCAGCACGTGCCACACGCCGCGCGGCATCGCGATGCAGGAGAAGTCGCTGGATGAAACCGGCGGCAGCTTCCTGTCGGGTTCGGTGCTCGCGGGCTGGGACGGCTACAACATCACGTCCGACCCGAACGCGGGGATCGGCGGCTGGACGCAGCAGCAGCTCGTCCAGTACCTGCGCACCGGCAGCGTGCCGGGCCTCGCGCAGGCGGCCGGCCCGATGGCCGAGGCGATCGAGCACAGCTTCTCGAAGATGACGGAAGCCGACATCGGCGCGATCTCGACGTACATCCGCACGGTGCCGGCGGTGGCCAGCGGCGACGCGAAGCAGTCGCGCTCGTCGTGGGGCAAGCCGGCCGAGGACGGCCTGAAGCTGCGTGGCGTCGCGCTCGCGTCGTCGGGCATCGATCCGGCACGGCTGTACCTCGGCAACTGCGCGACCTGCCACCAGATGCAGGGCAAGGGCACGCCGGACGGTTATTACCCGCCGCTGTTCCACAACTCGGCGGTCGGCGCACCGAATCCGACCAACCTCGTGCAGGTGATCCTGAACGGCGTGCAGCGCAAGGCCGGCAGCGAGGACGTCGGGATGCCGGCGTTCCGCCACGAGCTGTCGGATGCGCAGATCGCCGCGCTGACGAACTACCTGACCGGGCAGTTCGGCAACCCGGCCGCGAAGGTGACCGAGCAGGACGTCGCGAAGCTGCGCTGATGCGGCGCGCGACAAAGCAGGGCGACAACCCAGAGGAGGCGCACAGCACATCGGGCGGGCCCGATGCCGGTTGTTGCAGAGCGGGGCGGGCGGCGCAGGCGGCCGCCCGTCCTGGTTCGTTGGCAATCCGGTGCGCGTAGGCCGCGCATCGATTTCGTTGATCGAGACCATGACACCGAATCAACCGTTTCTCGCGTCCCAGCGCGATGTGCTGCTGCTGCTGTCCCGGATCCTGCTCGTGATCCTGTTCGTGATGTTCGGCTGGAAGAAGATCGTCGACTTCTCCGGTACGATCGCGTTCATGGGTTCGGAAGGCGCGCCCGCGCCGATCATCTCCGCCGCGATCTCCGTCGTGATGGAGCTGTTCGCCGGGATCGCGATCCTCGTTGGTTTCCAGACGCGCCCGCTTGCGCTGTTGCTTGCGCTTTATACGATCGGCACCGGCATCATCGGTCACCACTACTGGACGATGACGGGCGGCGAGCAGATCGACAACATGATTCATTTCTACAAGAACATCGCGATCGCGGGCGGCCTGCTTGCACTGTGCGCAGCGGGCCCCGGTCGATATTCGATCGATCGCGGATAAACAGACCCTGGGCGCGCGCATGGGGCGCGCGCGGGAAGGTCGAGACTCCGAGGGGGCATCATTTTGCGACTTAAACATTTCGCATGGCTGATCGCGGCTGCCACACCGGCGGCTGCTTTTGCACAGACGAGTGTGATGCTGTACGGCCGGATCGACGGCGGCATCGAATACCTGAACCACATCGCGACGCCGAACGGCAGCAAGTCGCGCTGGAGCGCGGAAGGCGGCGACTGGGGTACAAGCATGTTCGGCCTGAAGGGCTTCGAGGATCTCGGCGGCGGGCTGTCGACCGTCTTCAACCTGGAAACCGCGTTCCAGGTGATGAACGGCACGACGGGCGGCGGGCGCATGTGGTCGCGGCGCGCGTATGTCGGGCTGAAGAGCGACACGTGGGGCCAACTGCAGGCCGGCCGCAACCTGTTCATCGACAGCGACGGCGTGTGGGAATTCGATCCGTTCGTGCAGCAGGCGTTTTCGTCCGCGTCGCTCGTGCGCGGCCGCAACTGGCAGCAGAGCAGCAACAACATCGAATACCACAGCCCGGTGATCGGTGGCTTCGACGTGCAGGCGCAGTATGCGTTCGGCAACCAGTCGCGCGGCTTCAACTACGGTGCGGCTGACGATTTCGGCCGCTCGGACGGGATCATGATCTCGTACCACTCGCCGGTGTTCGACGTGCGTGGCATGTACGACGAACTGCGCGACAACAACGGCAAGTTCAGCAACATCTTCACGGCGTCGCGCGAGTACTTCGTCGGGGCGAACGTGAAGGTGTCGAAGTTCAAGATCCAGGGCGCGTATACGCACTACCAGGCGCCGGACAGTCCGGCCGGCGTCGCCGATCGCGCCGATCAGTACTGGCTCGGCGCGACCTATGCGGCGAATCCGCAATGGGCCGTGACGGCCGGCGGCTATTACGTGAAGGTGGGCGACGGCGGCAGCGATGCGTCGCACGATCCGTCGGGCCACGCGATGATGTACGTGCTCGGCACCACGTACAACCTGTCGAAGCGCACGTTCCTGTACGGCACGGTGGCGTATGTGCGCAACGGTGGCAACTCGAACTTCTCGCTGCTGGCGACGCCGCGCGATGCGACGTCGGGCACGAGCCCGCTCGCGGGTGAGTCGCAGACGGGTGCGTATGTGGGGATGATGCATACGTTCTGAGCGGGGCAACGCCAGATACGCAAAAGGCACGGGTGGTCGCACCCGTGCCTTTTTTCGTTTGCGGCGCGCGGCCACATCGCTCACCGCTCAGTCGAGCGCCTTCCCGGCTTTTTCATCCATGCAGCGAATCGCGAGCAGCGTCATCGCGCCGCAGCCGATCGCATACCACGCGGGCGCATTCGCATTGCCGGTCGCGGCGATCAGCCACGTGACGAAGAACTGCGCGAAGCCGCCGAAGATCGCGACGCCGACGCTGTACACGAGCGCGCCGCCGGTCGCGCGCACCGCACGCGGGAACAGTTCGCCGAGCATCGCGCCCGTCGCGCCGATGTTGATCGCGTGCACGATCGACAGCGCGGCGATGATCGACAGCAGCGATGCGGCACCCGGCCAGCGATTCAGCGCGATGAACGCCGGGTAGATCGCGACCATCAGCACGATGCGTGTCCACCAGACGATCCGGTTGCGACCGTACACGTCGGACAGGTGGCCGCCGATCGGCGTCACGAGCATCAGGATCGCACCGGCGACGCAGCCGGCCGTCATCGACAGCCAGGTCGGCAGGTGCAGCACCTGCACGCCGTAAATCGCCATGTAGAACACGATGATGTAGTGGATCGACGTGCCGCCGATCGTTACGCCGAGCCCCGCGAACACGGCCTTGCCGTGATGGCGCAGCACGTCGGCGAGCGGCAGCGATGCGACCGGCTCGTCGTGCGCGGCCGCCGGTGCGGTAGCCGGCACTTCCTCGACGGTGCGGCGCAGCCAGTAACCGATCGGCACGAACAGCGTGCCGATGATGAACGGCACGCGCCAGCCCCAGCTTTCGAGCTGCGCGGCAGTCAGCGTCGACGTCAGCGCGACGCCGGTCAGCGCGCCCGCGAGCGCGGCGAGCCCCTGGCTCGAGAACTGGAACGATGCGTAGAAACCGCGACGGTGCTGCGGCGCCTGTTCGAGCAGCAGCGTCGTCGACGCGCCGACTTCGCCGCCCGACGCGAACCCCTGCAGCAGGCGGGCGAGCACGAGCAGCATCGGTGCGGCAATGCCGATCTGCGCGAAGGTCGGCGCGACCGCGATCGCTGCCGTGCCGAGCGCCATCAGCAGCAGCGTGAGGATCATCGCCTTCTTGCGGCCGGCACGGTCGGCATACATGCCGATCACGAGCCCGCCGAGCGGACGCGTGACGAAGCCGACGCCGAAGCTCGCGACCGCGAGCATCAGCTGCCCGAACGACGAATGCACGGGAAAGAACAGCTTGCCGATCAGGATCGCGAAGAAGCTGTAGACCGTGAAGTCGTAGAACTCGAGCGCGTTGCCGACGGCGGCGGCCGCAATCAGCCGGCGTTTCTTGGCGGCGGCGCGGGCATCGACCGGCGTGCCGGTGAACGGAAGGGCGGACGTTTCCATGGGGTTCCCCCGGTAAGCGCGAAACTGCGTGGTGAAGGGCCGTCAGGCCGCGAGCCAGGCTTCGGCGACGCGAACCCAGTAGCTCGCGCCGATCGCGAGAATGTCGTCGTTGAAGTCGTAGCCGGGGTTGTGCACCATGCAGCCGCCCTTGCTGCCGATCCCGTTGCCGATGAACGCGTAGCAGCCGGGGCGGGCTTCGAGCATGAACGCGAAATCCTCGCTGCCCATCAGCGGCGCGGCGTCGGTTTCGACACGGTCGGCGCCGAGCATCTGGCGCGCGATGTCGGCCGCGAATGCGGTCGGTTCCGCGTGATTGACGAGCACCGGGTAGCCGTAGTCGTAGTCGACTTCCGCGGTGATGCCGAAGCTTTCCGCCTGGCCTTTCGCGAGTGCTTCGATGCGGCGTGCGAGCAGCGCGCGCACGTCGGCGTTCAGCGCGCGCACCGACAGCTTCATCACGACGGTTTCGGGAATGATGTTGAACGTCTCGCCGGCCTGCACGCTGCCGACCGTGATCACGGCCGCATGCTGCGCATCGACCTCGCGCGCGACGATCGTCTGCAGCGCGACCATGATGCTGCCCGCTGCCGACATCGGATCGCGCGCGAAATGCGGCATCGCGCCGTGACCGCCGACGCCGCGCAGCGTGATCGTCACGCGGTCGGCCGACGCCATCGCGGCGCCGGTGCGGAACGCCATGTCGCCGGCCGCGCGGCCCGGCATGTTGTGGATCGCGAAGATCGCGTCGCACGGGAAGCGGTCGAACAGGCCGTCGTCCATCATCGCCTTCGCGCCGCCGAAGTTTTCCTCGGCCGGCTGGAAAATCAGGTTCAGCGTGCCGGAGAACTGGCGCGTCGCCGCGAGGTGGCGCGCCGCGCACAGCAGCATCGCGGTGTGGCCGTCGTGACCGCATGCATGCATCTTGTTCGCATGGCGGCTCGCGTACGGCAGGCCCGTGGCTTCCGCGAGCGGCAACGCGTCCATGTCGGCGCGCAGGCCGACCGTGCGCGTGCCTTGCCCTTCGCGCAGCACGCCGACGACACCCGTCTTGCCGATGCCGCGATGCACTTCGTAACCCCAGCCGGCGAGCAGCTCGGCGACGAGATCGCTGGTGAGCGTTTCTTCGAACGCAAGCTCGGGATGAGCGTGGATGCGGCGGCGTACCTCGACCAGCTCGGGGGCGATCGCGGCGATACCGGGGATGACGGGGTTCACGGCTTGCGGCATGGTGTCTCCTGTGGGGGCGATGGGGCGTTTGACGCACCTATGACGAGCAAGCATATAAATTTCTTTTGCGTACCAGAAGCTGATAAATTGCTTTGGTGCACACCATCGGTTGCCGCTCGGGAATACCCTGATGCGGCACACGTCGCGACGCACAGGGTTTCCACGGATCACGCGTTGCCGCCATGAAATACCATCAGCTGAAAGCGTTCGTCACCGTTGCCGAAGAAGGGAGCATCCGCGCGGCCGCGCGGCGCCTGAACGTGTCGCCGGCGGCGTTGACGAAGGCGGTCAAGGAGCTGGAGATCGCGCTCGGCGTATCGCTCGTCGTGCGCACCGCGCGCGGCGTGCAGCTCACTGCGTTCGGCCAGCAATTGCAGGTGCGCGCGCGGCTGATCGTCGCCGAAATGCAGCGCGCCCGCGACGATATCGAGCAGGCGCAGGGCGCGATGACGGGTTCCGTCGCGGCGGCGATCACGCCGGCGGCAGCGGTGACGATCCTGCCCGACGCGTTCCGTGCGTTCCGGCGCCGCTTCCCGGTGGCGCGCGTCAACCTGATCGAAGGGTTTCCGGGCGTCGCGCTGCCGCGCCTGCACGACGGCTCGCTCGATTTCGCGGTGGCCGTCGTCGTGCCCGAGCTGCTGGCAGCCGAGTTCGATCACGCGGAGCTTTACGCGAGCCGCTCGCTGATCGTCGCGCGCAAGGGGCATCCGCTCGCGTCGGCCACGTCGCTCGCCGATCTCGTCGACGCCGACTGGCTGATGAATCCGTCGCCGGAAAGCTCCACCCAAGTGCTGTTCAATTCATTCGTTGCGTACGGGCTGCCGGTGCCGGCGCGTGTCGTCGAATGCCCGAGCTTCGGGCTCGCGCACAGCCTGATGACCGGTTGCGACCTGATCGCATCGATGCCCGAGCAATTGCTGCAGGGCGAGTGGGCGCGCGACCAGCTCGCGGTGCTGCCGATCCGCGAGCGCCTGCCGGGCGTCTCGGTGCAGGTCGTCACGCGCCGCGACAGCCCGCTGACGCCGGCCGCGGCGATGCTGCTCGACTGCCTGCGCGATTCTGCGCGCCGCAAGGGATTGCGCTGAGCCGCCGCTCGCCGGCGATCGCATAGTCATCCTGATTGTTTGGCGCTCGGCACGCGGCCGGCGGCGTGCCGTTCCGGCACGCGTCGCGCGAGCCGGTATGATATCGGCCGGCCAGCCGCTCCGGCCGGCCGCCGACAACTATCGCCATCCAGCATCCAGCAATCAGAGGCATCACATGACCAGTGCAACCCAATTCGACAACGTATCGGTCGTCAAGCGCGCGAACGTCTATTTCGACGGCAAGTGCGTGTCGCATACCGTGCTCTTCCCGGACGGCACGCGCAAGACGCTCGGCGTGATCCTGCCGTGCGCGCTCAACTTCGGCACGGACGCTCCCGAATTGATGGAAGTGCAGGCCGGCAAGTGCCGCGTGAAGCTCGACGGCAGCAGCGAATGGCAGACCTACGGCGCCGGCGAGTCGTTTTCGGTGCCGGGCAAGAGCCGCTTCGACATCGAAGTGCTCGAGACGCTCGATTACGTCTGCAGCTACCTGTAAGCGCAGGCGGCAGCAAAAGAAAAGCCCCGCCGAAGCGGGGCTTGTCACAAGCGGATGGCGCAAGGCCATCCGGAGCGCCTGTTCTCGTTACAGGCAGGCGTTGATGTCGCCGGCCGACGAGGCATCGCCGCCGCGGAAACCGACCCAGGTCTTCGCGTTGCCGGCATTGGCCGGGCGCACCACGGCGGCAGCGCCGTTAGGCGGCTGCTGGCCCGGCGCATAGACGGCCATTGCGAGGCCGTTCGCCAGTTCGTACTGCGACGTCACCTGTTGTTGCGACTTGTCGGCCCACGTCTTGGCGATGCACTGCGCCACCTGGTCGGCGGGCTTTTGGCTTTGTCCCACGTTCTGCAGGGCAGAATCGGCTGCGTGAGCAGAAAATGCCACGGTCAATGCGATGAGCGGTAAGTATTTCGCGTTCACGTTATCTCCCTCGAGTCGTGATTGATTGAGTGGGATGCGCAGCAGTACTGCGTGCTAGTGAGATTGCATCGGGCACGCACGGTTCCGGCTATTCCGAAACAAGTTGTTAACGCGCTTGCCAAATGGCGGCTCAGGTGCTGTGCAGCGTTGCTGCGATGCGGCATGCGTCGTATGCGGCTCGACGTCATGCGTTGCTCGGTCGGCGCGCTGCCCGGTCGTGTGGTGTCGTGACGGCCGCGGCAAACGGCATGGGTGTGCATGCCGTGCCGCGGCTCTTTATTTGATGGCGAAGTGGAATGGCTGATTGATGGCCCCGTCGCATGGCAGCCATGATGACAAACTTTCGTCGGTCGAATTGTTAACCAACTTTAAACACGGGACGCGACCGCATGCGATGCGGCGCGCGACGGGCGCGCCGCATCGTGCAGCGAGGTGAGGCGGGATGAGCAAGCGGTGCGCGGCCGGGGTGCCGCGCACGCGGGTGGCGTCAGCCGGCCTTGCGGGTGCCTGCGTCGCGCAGGTTGGCCGGGACGATCGGGCGGAAGCGCTCGCGCTTGTGTTCGTCGTCGAAGTGCTGGAGTGCGGGCTTGATCAGGTCGCTGCGCGACACGATGCCGGTGATGCGCAGCGATTGCTCGTTGTCGACGACCGGCAGGCGTTCGAGGCCCAGCATCGCGAGGCGCGATGCGACGACGCGGCACGTTTCGTGTGCGAGTGCGACGGACGGCGCGCGGTTGGCGAATGCGCCGGAGATCGGCGCGTCGGCGCCTGCCTGCGCGCGCTGCGCATCGAGCGTCGCGCGATCGACGAGACCGAGCAGGCGGCCGTTCTGCACGACCGGGTACGCGCGATGCGTCTGCTTCGCGCCGAAGTACTGCGACTCGACGGTATCGAGCGTCGCGGCGCCGTCGATCGCGACGAGCACGTCGGCCGACGTCATCACTTCGCCGATGTCATGGCGCTCGAGCGGATCGACGCCATATTCGCGATAGATGTGATAGCCGCGGCGGGCGATTTTCTCGGTCATGATCGAACGCTTCATCACGACGGTCGCGAAGCCGTGCGCGACGAGCGTCGCCGCGAGCAGCGGCAACAGCGCGTTGGCGTCGTGCGTGAGGCCGAATGCGAACACGATCGCGGTGAGCGGGGCGCCGAGCGTCGCGCCGAGCGTCGCGGCCATGCACACGAGCGGCCAGAGCGCCGGATCGCCGCCAGGCAGCATCGGCGACAGCACGGTGCCGAGGCCGGCGCCGAGCATCAGCAACGGGGCGAGCACACCGCCCGACGTGCCCGAACCGAGCGCGATCACCCACATCACGGCCTTCACGATCAGCAGCGCGAGCGCGATCTTCAATGCGATGTGCTGATGCAGCAGGTCGCCGATCACGTCGTAGCCGACGCCGAGCGCGCGCGGCTCGAGCCAGCCGCCGATGCCGATCACGATCGCGCCGAGCGCAGGCCACCACATCCAGTGCACGGGCAGCTTCGCGAAGGTGTCCTCGACGCGGTAGAGCGCCGCCGACAGGCCGCATGCGAGCATGCCCGACAGCAGGCCCGCGACGATGCACGACAGCAGCGCGACCGGCGTCGGCGCGGCCGTCGTCAGCGGAAACAGCGGATCGACGCCGAAGAACACCGCGCGTGCGAACCCGGCTACCGCACAGGCAAGCGCGACCGGCAGGAAACTGCGCGGCCGCCATTCGAACAGCAGCAGCTCGACCGCGAGCAGCACGGCTGCGACCGGTGTGCCGAACACGGCCGTCATGCCGGCGGCCGCACCGGCGACGAGCAGCGTCTTGCGCTCGGCGGCGGTCACGTGCACGCATTGCGCGATCAGCGAGCCGAGCGCGCCGCCCGTCATGATGATCGGGCCTTCGGCGCCGAACGGGCCGCCGCTGCCGATCACGACGCCGGACGACAGCGGCTTGAGGATCGCGACCTTCGGCGACATGCGGCTCTTGCCGAACAGGATTGCCTCGATCGCTTCGGGAATGCCGTGGCCGCGGATCTTCTCCGAGCCGAAGCGCGCCATCAACCCGACGATCAGCCCGCCGATCACCGGAATCACGATCACCCATGCGCCGAGCGTGTTGTTTGCCGGAGAGCGGTCGGCGAACGAGAACTGCTGGAAGAAGAACAGGTTCGTGAACAGGTGGATCAGGCTCAACAGCACGAACGCGGCGAGCGTGCTGAGCAGGCCGATCCCGGCGGCAAGCAACGCGATCCTGGGCAGGCGTTCGTTGGTCGAAAAATCGCGTTTGTGTGGTGCGTTCATCGGAGTGGAAAGAGCAAGGGTCAGTAATCGATCTGGGGAACCTGGAACGCGTCCTTGAGCGACTTCAGCTCGGCGCGATGCATGGCTGCGAGACGGGCGAGCAGCGTCTCGCCGGCTTGCTCGAGGTGGACCTCGACCTGGCGGCGATCGGCTTCGCTCGGTTTGCGCTTCACGAGCCCGAGCGCTTCGCAGCGCGTGACCAGCGCGACGACGCCGTGGTGCTGCGCCTGCAGGCGTTCCGCGATTTCGCCGATGGTTGCCCATTCGCGATGCGGATAGCCCTTGATGTGCAGCAGCAGCAGGTATTGCAGCGGCGTCACGCCTTCGCTTTGCGCGGCGCGTTCGGAGAAGCGCTCGAAGCAGCGCATCTGGTAGCGGAACTCGGACAATTGCTGGAAATCGCTTTTCGCCAGCGCGCGTCGGGTATCGTTCATCGGGGTCGGTCGGTCAGTCTGTTTCGGTAGCGCAAAATATATCACAACATGATATAAATGGCCGAGCTTGGGCGGAATGAATGCATTCCGCGTTGTGTCAGCCGTTACGGTGCATGACGCGCGTTACGCGGCCTCGAGCATTTTGGTCTGCCGATAAAGCCCCGTCACGAGATCCGTCTGCGTAATGATCCCGACGAGCCGGCGCGACGCATCGACGACCGGAATGTGGTGGTGGCCCGAATGCGTGAACAGCGGCACGAGCGCGGTGATCGGCATCGTTTCCGGCACGCACGCGACGTCGCGCGTCATCACGGTGGCGACGCTCGCGGGCTGACCGCCGAGCGACTGCGGCAGCCGCGCGGACAGGCGTTGCCACAGCGGAGTCGGACGGCGCAGCTGGCGCGTGAGGTCGGCGCGCGTGACGATGCCGGCCAGGCGGCCTTCGCCGTCGACCACCGGCAGCGCCTTCACGCGGTGGCGGTCGAGCAGCGTCAGCGCGGCCGTTACCGAGGTCGACGGCGCGACCTCGATCGCATTCTTCGTCATCAGGTCGGCGCACGTGAGTTGGCCGAAGGTGCGCGTATACGCCTGCATCTCGGTTTCGCGCAGCAGCGATTCGAGATCGTCCGGATCGACGTCGAGCCATTCGCTGCGGCGCTTCAGTACTGCGTCGAGGTCGCTGCGCGTGAAGCCGCCGCGCGCCGGTGCCGCGCCGCCCGCCTGCGGCTTCGCTTCGGGGCGCACGCCGCCGTGCGGGTAGCGGTGCCCGGTCAGTGCGTGATACGCGAGCGCGGCCGACAGCAGGATCGCCGATTGCAGCGCGATCGGCTCCAGCACGAAACTGAAGCCGAGCGAATGGATCGCCGGGCCGCCGACCACGGCCGTGAGCGCGACGGCGCCCGATGGCGGATGCACGCAGCGCAGCACGAACATGCCGCCGATCGCGCACGCGATCGCGACCGCGGCGGCCGTGATCGGATCGGCGATCCATTGCGCGCAGGCCACGCCGACCGTCGCCGCGACGAGATTGCCGCCGATGATCGACCACGGCTGTGCGAGCGGGCTCGCCGGCACCGCGAACAGCAGCACGGCCGAGGCCCCCATTGGCGCGACGAGCAGCGGCACGAGGCCCGGCACGCCGGGCAGCAGCCGCATCGTGACGCCGACCGTCGCGATCCCGACGAGCGCGCCCGTGCACGAGCGCAGGCGTTCGCGCCAGCCAAGCGACATCGGATGGGGAATGAAGCTGTGCAGCCATTGCTGCAACGTGCGGCGCGACGGAGAGGAGCCTGACGACATGGACGGGTAAGCGGTAAAAATGACGGCGCGGGGCGTGCGGCGACAAAAACGCGATTATATCGTGTTGTGATACAAATTGTCGCATCGCATCAACGCGTTGCATGCGCACGACGCGTGAGTCTTTCCAGAACCTTTCATCGGATGAAAGCCTGGAGGCCGGGCACGCGCGCAAAATTGTCTGCAGCGGCGTACAATTCGGGCCACTGAATCCCCCGTCATGCCAGAACCACGTCCGCGATGCCCGCTCTCCTGCCTGTCCCCCGGCTCGGTGATCGATTCGACGTGGTTCGCGGCTGCGTTCCGTTCCCCACCTGACGCGAGCGCCGCCGACGCCTCCCCACCGACTCTCCCCAAGCCAATCCAATGGACATGCTCGAAAACATGCGCCTGTTCGTGCGCGTTGTCGAAGCCGGCAGTTTTACTGCGGTCGCGAAGGAAATCGACGCGACCACCGCGCAGGTGTCGCGCGCGGTCTCGAACCTCGAAGCGCACGTACAGACGCGCCTGCTGCATCGCACGACGCGCCACCTCGGCCTGACCGAAAGCGGCGAGCGCTATTTCGAGCGCGCGAAATCGATCCTCGCGGAAATCGACTACGCGAACGCGGAGGCGCGCAACGCGTTGCTCCGGCCGAGCGGGAAGATGCGACTTCATGCGATGACGGGGCTCGGGCAGAGTCACGTCGTGTCGTCGATCGTCCGCTACCAGGAGGACAACCCCGACGTGTCGGTCGAGCTGACGCTCGCGCAGCGGATGCCGAATCTCGTCGAGGAGGGCTACGACGTGTCGATCGTGACGGCGTCGCAACTGCCCGATTCGGGTTACGTCGCGCAGACCTGCGGCACGAGCTGCAGCGTGCTCGTCGCGTCGCGCGAATACCTGGCGCGGCACGGCACGCCGCAGACGCCCGACGAATTGCCGAACCACGTGTGCCTGCGTCTGGACACGCCTGCCTCGCCGGCCAGCGAATGGCGGCTCGAGCGCAGCGACGGCGAGGAAACCGTCTACGAACTGCAGCCGGCGCCGTTCCAGGTCAACGTGCCGGACGCGCTGTGCGTCGCGGTGCGTGCCGGGCGCGGGATCGCGTGCGTTGCGCTGTACACGGTGCTCGACGACATCCGCGAAGGGCGGCTGATCCGCGTGCTGCCCGAGTACCGGCTGCAGACGGTGAGCGTGTATGCCGTCTATGCGACGCGTCGCTATCTCGATGCGAAGATCCGCACGTTCCTCGACCACCTGCGCACGACGCTCACGCCTGCGCTGGAACACGACCTGCGCGAACTCGACCGGCTGACGATCGAGCAGACACCGGGCGGCCGCAAGCGCGCGTGACGGCGCGCCTTCGCGCCGCCGCGGCGTTCATGCGGCCGGCACGATGCGAATCCGCTCGAAGCGGCCGGCGAGCCATGCATACGCGGCAATGCCGATCAGCCCGTGCGCGGCGACGAACCACAACGCACCGGCGAACGAACCCGTGCTGGCCACGAAGTAGCCGATCACGAGCGGCGTGACGATGCCGGCGATGTTGCCGAGACCGTTGAACACGCCGCCGCTCAATCCGACCATGCCTTCCGGCGCCGTGTCGGCGAGCACGGCCCAGCCGACCGCCGCGAGCCCCTTGCCGAAGAACGCGATCGTCATCAGTGCGATCACGACCGCGTTCGACGAGGCGCCGTTCGCGAGCACGAGCAGCGTCGCCATCGCCATGCCCGCGACGAACGGCGTCTTGCGCGCCTTAGACGGATGCATGCCGCGCCGGATCAGCCAGTCCGACAGCACGCCACCGAGCACGCCGCCCGTGAACCCGCAAATCGCCGGCAGCGCGGCGACCCAGCCGGCTTCCATGATCGTCATCCCGCGCCCCTTGATCAGGTAGATCGGGAACCACGTGATGAAGAAGTAGGTGAGCGCCGTGATGCAGTACTGGCCGATATAGATCGCCCACAGGTTCCGGTGGCGGAACAGTTGCGACACATCGTGCCACGACACGCGCGGCCGTTGGCGCACGCGGTTCGCCTCGAGATCGACGAGCGCGCCGTGTGCGCGCAGGTAGTCGCGCTCCGCATCGGTGACGCGCGGGTGGCCGTGCGGCTCGCGATACCAGGCGAACCACAGCGCGGCGAGCGCGATGCCGAGCAGCCCCATCCACAGGAACACGTGTTCCCAGCCGAGCGCATGCGTGAGCCAGGCCATCGCGGGCGTGAACAGCACGACGGCCATGTACTGAGCGGAATTGAACAGTGCCGACGCGGTGCCGCGCTCGGCGGTCGGAAACCAGCACGCGACGATCCGCGAATTGGCCGGGAAGGCGGGCGATTCGACGAGGCCGAGCATGAAGCGCATGACGAACAGCGCGAGCGTCGCGGCTGCGCCCTGCACGGCGAACCCGCCAACCGTGCCCTGCAGCATCGTGAATACCGACCACAGCAGCAGGCTCAGGCCATACACGCGCCGCGCGCCGAAGCGGTCGAGCAGCCAGCCGCCCGGAATCTGGCCGATCGCATAAGCCCATGCGAACGCCGAGAAGACGATGCCGAGCTGCACGGGTGTCAGCCCGAGGTCGTGTGCGACGCCGGTGCCGGCGATCGACATCGTGGCGCGGTCCGCATAGTTGATGACGGTGACCGCGAAAATCAGCGCGAGGACCGCATAGCGGACGCGGCCGATCGTGCGCGAGGCGGCGGGCGACGCGGCGAGGGCGGCGCCGCTGGATCGATTGGACATGCGTGTCTCCTGGCCTCCGTCGCGCGGAAGCATCGGTTGTCGTAACGGGGATGCCGGCCGTGCGGCCGCGCGGCGGTCAGCCGGTGACGCTGGTCGGCGGGCGCTGGCCAGCGAAGCACGCGGCGAGGTTGGCGAGCACGATCCGGCCCATCTCTTCGCGCGTTTCATGCGTGGCGCTCGCGCGGTGCGGTTGAACGACGACGCGGTCGAGTTCAAGCAGCGCGGCCGGCACGTGCGGTTCGTTCGCGAAGACGTCGAGTCCGGCGCCGGCAATCGTACCGTCGGCAAGTGCGCGTATGAGCGCGGCTTCGTCGACCAGCTTGCCGCGCGCGACATTGATCAGGAATCCTTGGGAGCCGAGTGCGGCGAGGACGTCGGCCGTCACGAGCACGTTGCCGTGATCGGCCGATGCCGCGATCACGAGCACGTCGCTGTCGCGCGCGAGTGCGGTGAGGTCGGGCACGTAGCGATAGCCGCTGTCGCGATGCTCGCGCGGCCCGAAGTAGCTGACGGGCATCCGGAACGCCTGCGCACGCTGCGCGATCGCGCGCCCGACGCGGCCCAGCCCGATGATGCCGAGCCGCTTGCCCGTGACTTGCGTCGCGAGCGGCTGGGCTGCCTTGCCCCAGCGGCCGGCACGCACGATCCGCTCGCCGGCGCCGAGGTCGCGCAACGTCATCAGGATCAGCCCCAGCGCCATGTCGGCAACGTCGTCGGTCAGCACGTCGGGCGTCGTCGTCACGTGGATGCCGCGCGACCGGGCGCGGTCGAGATCGACCGCATCGGTGCCGATGCCGCTGATCGCGACGATTTCGAGCGCGCTCAGCCGGTCCATCAGCGCGGCGGACAGGCCGTTCGCACCGCCGGTCACGACCCCGCGAATGCGCGAGGCCACGCGATCGAGCAGCGCGTCCGGTTGCGCGGCCGCATACAGCCGGTGCACCGCGTAACGGGCGGACAGTTCGGCGTCGATGGTGTCGGGGAGCGGCTGGGTCAGCAGGATGTCGATGGTCATGAAGGTCTCGGTCGTCGCGTGCGGCACGGGCCGCGCATCAGGTGGAACCGAGTATAGAAATCGCATCGATATGCGTCTAACATCAAAAGACTATCGATTGATTCAAGAATTGGATGATTGAACTGCACCAGCTTCGCTGCTTCGTCGCGGTGGCCGAGGAACTGCATTTCGGCCGCGCGGCCAAACGGCTCTTCATGACCCAGCCGCCGCTCAGCCGGCAGATCCAGCTGCTCGAACACGCGCTCGGCATCGCGCTGCTCGAGCGCAGCAGCCGGCAGGTCAGCCTGACCGCGGCCGGCGAGCGCTTCCTGCGCGACGCGCGGCACATCCTCGAATTCTCGGCACGGGCCGAACAGGCCGCGCAGCGCGTCGCGCACGGCGGGGCCGGCCGCATCACGCTCGGTTTCACGGCCGTCAGCGCGTACCGGATGATTCCGGTGCTGCTTGCACACGCGGCGCATGCGCTGCCGGACGTCGACGTCGAATTGCGCGAGATGGTGTCGACCGTGCAGATCGATGCGCTCGCGTCGCGGATGCTCGACGCGGGTTTCGTGCGCCAGCGCGCCGCGCGCCAGCCGCTCGAATACCGGCTCGTGCAGCGCGAGCCGATGCTCGTCGCGGTCGCGGAAGGCGCGCCGCTTGCCGCCTACGAGCAGATCGGCCCCGACGAGCTCGACCGGCAACCGTTCATCGCGTATTCGCCGAACGAGGGGAAGTACTTCCACGACATGATCTCGGGGATGTTCGCAGGCGCAGGCCGGCTGCCGAACTACCTGCATTACGTCGGGCAGACGCATACGATCCTCGGCCTCGTGCGCGCGGGGCTCGGCGCGGCGCTGGTGCCGGCGTCGGCGCGCGAGCTTCACGTGGACGGCGTGGTGTTCCGGCCGCTGGCGGGCGTGAACGTGGCGGCCGAGCTGTATCTCGCGTGGCGAGCGGACAACGACAATCCGGCGCTGCCGGTGTTCAACGCGATGGTCGAGCGGTTTCTGACCGAGAGCGCAGACGACGCGGGCGTCTAGGCGCGCCTGCTCGCATGAGCATGAGCCTGCGCAGCGCGTCTGCGCAGGCCGAAAAGTCTGTCGTCTGACAATTGAAAACTCGGGCTTCAATCGTTTTCAGTTCATCCGGAATGCATGGAAACTGCACGGATTCCACGCGAATCCGGTTGGGAACAGGTCTGGCGACTCACGCATTTTCATCCTGGACAGGGGAAACCCTCATTTTTCTCTCATCGGTCGTCGTACTACTGTATCGATACACTAAATCGATACAGCGCGTCGTGAGACGCCATCGCAAAGGAGACGGCCCATGAAAACCTACACCCGGCGGCGCTTTCTGCAGACGGTGTCCGCCGCGACGCTCGCGGCCGCAGGCGGCTTGCCGGAAACGGTGCGCGCGCAGCCGGTCGTGACGCTGCGCTGCGCGTCGTCGATGCCGGCCGACCAGAACGCCGCGCATTACGTGTGGTACGAGCGTCTTGCCGCGAACCTGAAGGCGAGTGTGGGCGACGCGATTCGGGTCGACTACTTTCCGAACAGCCAGCTCGGCAAGGAGAGCGACGTCGTGCAGCAGGTGAAGATCGGGGCGATCGACATGATGATCGCGGGGTCGTCGATCTGGGCCACGGTCGCGCCGGAGCTCGGCATGCTCGATCTCGGCTACCTGTTCGACAGTTATGCGCACGTCGCGAAGACGCTCGACGGCCCGGTCGGTGCAAGCCTGAACGCGCTGCTGCAAAAGCGTGCCGGTTGTTCGGTGCTGACCTGGGGCTCGCATTTCGGCGGGCGCTGCGTATTCACGAAGCAGCCCGTGTCGGCGCTGCAGGGGCTGAAGGGGACGAAGCTGCGCGGGCTGCCGACGCCCGCGTTCATGGATACCTTCAAGGCGATGGGCGCGGTGCCGACGCCGATTCCGTTCGGCGAGCTGTACATGGCCGTGCAGACGGGTGTCGTCGATGGTCTCGAACACGATCCCGCCACGGTGCTCGCGAGCCGCTTCGACGAGATCGTGAAGTCGTGCTGGCAATCGCACCACGTGTTTGCGGCGATGACCGTCGTGATGGGGCGGCGTGCGCTCGACCGGATTCCGGCCAACCTGCGTGCGGCGTTCGACCGTGCGGTTGCCGACGCGACCGTGCAGCAGCGCGCGATCGCCGTGCAGAAAGCCGCGCAGGCGGAGCAGGCGCTGAAGCAGCGCGGCATGTCGTTTCACCCGCTGGCCGATGCCGAGCGCGTAGCGCTGCGGCAGACGATGCACGACCGGCTCTATGTCGGGTTCGCGAAGCAGTATCCGGCGACTGCGCCGCTGTTTCCGGCGATTGCCGCCGCGCGGGGTTGAACGATGGACCTGCATTCCGTCTCGAGTGCCGCGCCGGCGTCCGGCGCAGGCCTTCCGGTGCATCGCGCCGCCCGCGTGCTGGATGCGGCGCTGCGCTGGATCGAATACCTGGCTGCCGCGGTGCTGGCTGTCGACGTGCTCGTCGTGTTCGTGTCGGTCGTGTTTCGCTATTTCCTGCACGACCCGGTCGACTGGGCCGAGGAGGTGGCCAGCGCATTGATGATCGTGCTGGTGTTCTTCGGTGCGGCGACGTTGCTGGGGCGTAGCCAGCATGTCGGCATCGATGTGTTTCGCGGCCTGCTGCCGGCGCGCTGGCAGGGCGCGTCGATCCAGGCCGGTCACTGGATCGTGGCCGCCGTCTCGCTGAATCTGCTGGTGTCGTCGTGCCAGTTGCTCGCCGACTCGTACGGCCAGATGACGACGGGCGGCCTGCCGGGCTGGATCAACGGCTATCCGATGATGTTCGGCGCGCTGTTCATGACGGTATTCGCGCTCGCCAATGCGCTGAATGCGCCGCGGCGCCGCGTGATCGGCACCTTCGTGTGCTGCGCGGCGCTCGCGGCCGCCGTGTATGGCTGGAACGCGCTGTGGCCCGCGCGGGCGATCGCGCCGGGCGCGCTGCTGGTCGCGGGTTTCGTCGGCGGGCTGGTGCTCGGTGTGCCGATCGGTTTCGTGCTGGCGTTTTCGGCGTTGCTGTACTTCCTCGCCGATCCGACGCTGCCGCTGCTCGTCTACTCGCAACAGGTGATGGCCGGTGCCGACCACTTCGTGCTGCTCGCGGTTCCGTTCTTCGTGCTGGCGGGGCTGCTGATGGAGTCGAACGGGATGTCCGCGCGGCTCGTCGAGCTGCTGCTGCGGATCTTCGGGCGCGTGCGCGGCGGGCTCGGCCTGATCGTGATCTTCGCGACGGCCTGCTTTTCCGGCGTGTCGGGATCGAAACTGGCGGACATCGCGGCGGTGGGCGGCGTCGTGATGCCGGCGGTGCGCCGCGCGCGGCAGGACCCGAACGAAACCGCCGCGCTGCTCGCGTGCAGCGCGGTGATGGCCGAGACGATCCCGCCTTGCGTGAACATGATCATCATGGGCTTCGTCGCGAACATTTCGATCGCCGGCCTGTTCGTCGCGGGGATCGTGCCGGCGGCCGTGCTGGCCGCGTCGCTCGCGGTCGTGACCGTGGCCACCGGGGGCAAGATCGACGTGGCCGAGGTGTTCGCGGAGCGTCGCGCGTGGTTGCCGCTCGTGGGCGGTGCGCTCGTCGCGCTGGTCATGGTTGCGATGATCGGCAAGGGCGTGACGTCGGGCATCGCGACGTCGACCGAAGTCTCCGCGTTCGCAGTGGTCTACGCGCTCGTCGTGGGCTGGCTCGCGTTCCGCGAACTGACGTGGCGATCGGTCGGGCGCGTGTTCGTGCGTGCCGCGTCGATGGCGAGCGGTATCCTGTTCATCGTCGCGGCCGCGTCGAGCGTGTCGTTCGCGCTGTCGATCGAGCAGATTCCAACCCTCGTCTCGGGCACAATGACCGCGTTTGGTCATCAGTACGGCTCGACGATGTTCCTGTTGCTGTCGGCGCTGCTGATGATCGTGTTCGGCGCGGTGCTCGAAGGCGCGCCAGCATTGATCATCTTCGGGCCGCTGCTCGCGCCGATCGCGCTGCAGCTCGGCATCAACCCGCTGCATTTCGGCACCGTGGTGGTGGTGGCGATGGGGCTCGGGTTGTTCGCGCCGCCTGTCGGGCTCGGTCTGTTCACGACCTGTGCGATCACGGGCACCGAGGTCGGGCAGGTGGCCCGGCCGATGGTGAAATACCTGCTGGTGCTGTTCGCTGCCCTGGTGGCGTTGATCTTCGCACCGGCGTTTTCATTGTGGCTGCCGGCCCGGTTCGGCCTGTAGCCCGTTCTATGCAAGACGACATGAGTACGATTCAGGACGTGGCCCGTCAGGCGGCGGTTTCGGTCAGCACGGTTTCGAACGTGCTCAACGGGCGCACCGACCAGATGAAGCCGGAAACGCTCGAACGCGTGAAGGCCGCGATGGACGCGCTGCAGTACCGGCCGAGCACGCTCGCGCGCCAGCTCAAGACGGGGCAGACGCCGCTCGTCGGGCTGTTGGTGCCGTCGATGGCGAACCCGATGTACGGCTATATCGCACGCGAGGTCGAGACCTGCGCGCAGGAACGGTATGGTCATCGCGTGCTGATCGGCAACACGTATCGCGATGCGGGCAAGGAGGCGTCGTTCTTCGACGACCTGTACGCGCATGGCGTGCGGCGCGTGATCGTGATCTCGTCGCTCGCCGACGAAAGTCACCTCGAACGGGCCGCCGAACGCGGGATGACGGTCGTCAGCTACGACCGCCGCGCGACACCCGGCGAACAGTCGAAGGTCGACCACGTGACGGCCGACAACGAGGCGGCCGCGCGGCTCGCGACGCGCCGTCTCGTCGATGCGGGGCATACGCGGCTCGCGTTCGCGACGGTCGCCGGCATCACGGTGAGCCGCAGCGACAAGATCCGCGGTTTTCTGGCCGCGGCACGCGATGCGGGCGGCGCCACACAGGCGCGCGTGCTCGACGGCGGCCCCGCCAACGAATACGGGGACTCGGTGATCGTCGATGTCGGGCGTGCGCTCGGCGTCGGGCTCGCGGCCGATCCGGCGCGGCCGACCGGCATCGTCGCGGTCAACGACCTGTTTGCGCTCGGCCTGATGGCCGGGCTGCGCGACGGCGGGCTGCGCGTGCCGGACGACGTGTCCGTCATCGGGATGGACGGTCATTTCCTGTCGGCGATCTCGTGGCCGGCGCTGACCACGGTGCAACTGCCCGTCACGGAAATGGCCGAGGAAATGGTGCGGCGCGTGATGCGGCAGGAGGGCGACGCACCGTCCGCGCCCGGGCAATGCGTGTTCGCGGGCGTGACGCTCGTGGAGCGCGCGTCGGTGGCGCCGCCGCCGCGCGTGGCCGGCCCGGGAGGAGATCACGCATGACGCGCGTCTACGTCACCCATCCGGCCGGGATGATCGACCATTACTTCGGCGCCAGGGCGCTGCGCGCGCTGGGTGCGATCGCGGACGTCACCTGCAACCCGCTCGATCGCGAACTCGGCACGGACGAACTGATTGTCGCCGCGCAGGGGTGCGACGCGATCATCGCGTACCGGCAAACCCCTGCGCCTCGCGCGCTGTTCGAGGGGCTGCCGGCGCTCGCCGCGTTCCTGCGTTGCGCGGTCGACATTCGCACGGTCGACGTCGCCGCGGCAAGCGCGTTCGGCGTGCTGGTCACGCAGGCAAGCCCCGGTTTCGCGCCGGCCGTCGCGGAGTGGGCAGTCGGCGTGATGATCGATCTCGCGCGCGGCATCGGCCGCTATGCGGATGCCTACCACCGTGGCGCACCGCCGGTACCGCGGATGGGGCGCGAATTGCGCGGCAGCACGCTGGGCCTGATCGGCTACGGGCAGATCGCGCGCCATCTCGCACCGGTCGCGACGGCGCTCGGGATGCGTGTGCTCGTCAGCGATCCGTACGTGCGTGTCGATGCGCCGCCGCTTGAACAGGTCGCCCTTGCCGCCTTGCTGGGCGATGCGGATTTCGTCGTCTGTCTCGCGCCGGCTACGTCGGCGACCGCGAACCTGATCGACGCGGACGCATTCGCCGCGATGAAGCCGGGCGCCTGTTTCATCAATGCGTCGCGCGGCGAACTCGTCGACGAGCAGGCGTTGGTCGACGCACTCGCCGGCGGCCGGCTGGCCGGTTGCGCGCTCGACGTCGGCCGTGCGGCGGACCAGATGCCGACGCCCGCGCTTGCCGCGCATCCGAACGTCATCGCGACCCCGCATATCGGCGGGTTGACGCTGCCGGCGGTCGAGCATCAGGCGCTGGAAACGGTCGACCAGCTTGCCGCGCTGCTCGCCGGGCGCGTGCCGGACGGCGCCGTCAACGCCGCGCAGGCGACGCGGCTCGCGCGCTGGTGCGCGACGAACGCATCCGTCGAACCGGGGGCACGATGACGCGCCGCGCCGGCGGCATGCCGTTCCCGGATGCGTGCGATTGCCATATCCACATCTACGACGATGCGTATCCGCTCGCACCGACGGCGACGTTCCGGCCGCCGCATGCGCCGGTGGACGCGTATCGCCGCGTGCAGCGAGCGCTCGGTTTCGCACGCGTGGTGATCGTGCAGCCGACCGGCTATGGCGCCGACAACCGATGCACGCTCGACGCGCTGGCGGCGTTCGGCCCGCAGGCGCGCGGCGTCGCGACGTTGCCGGTCGACGTACCCGATGCCGAGCTGGAACGTCTGCATGCCGCGGGCATGCGCGGCGTGCGGTTCATGATGCTGCCGGGCGGCATCGCGCGCTGGGACGATCTGGAGCGGATGGCGGCGCGGATCGCACCGCTCGGCTGGCATGTCGACCTGCAGATCGATGGCCGCACACTGCCCGGGATCGAGCGGACGCTGGCGCGGCTGCCGGCACGCGTCGTGATCGATCACACGGGCAAGTTCCTGACGCCCGTCGCACCGGATGCGCCGGCTTTTCTCGCCCTGCGACGCCTGCTCGATCGTGGCCACGTGTGGGTGAAGCTGTCCGCGCCATACGAGACGTCGCAATCCGGCGCGCCGGGCTACGACGATGTCGCGTGCCTTGCCGCCGTGCTGGCGCGCGGCCATTCGGCACGCTGCGTGTGGGGCAGCAACTGGCCGCACCCGAACGCGTCGCCGCTGCCCGACGATGCCGGCCTGCTCGGCTGGTTGCACGATTGCACGGCCGACGATGCGCTTGCCCGGGCGATCCTGGTCGACAACGCGGCTGCGCTTTACGGATTTCACGCAGACACCGGCTTCGATGCCGCTACGTAACAAGCTTTCGATCCGGAAGCCGGTCGCATCGTGACGACAAGCAATCCTGATCGAGCAGGGCGCGTCCCGGTACCACCGGAATCCTTGCGATTCTGAAAGCTGACGTCGCGCGCACGTTTTCAATTGCGAAAGGCAACGCACTGCGGCGACCGCTTGACGCTGCATGCCGGTCGGCGCAGGATACGTCCGTGCATTTGGAGCGGGACGCGCCGGCCGCGCGGTTCCTGCACCCGCGACACGCAAAAGAACAACGATGAGCCTTTACGCCCTCGTACCGGAATACCGGCGCGGCATCGGTCCGCACGCCGGAACAACGCTTCACCCGACGCCCGTCGCGTCACGTATCCGTCATCCCGTTTCGTACCGTGCCTCGGTACACTTTCCCGTCCGCGCGCTGGCCGCGCCGATGAACGGCGCCGATCCGGCCTGCCGCATCGCCCCGCCGCACGCTGCCCCCGATCACCGCATCCCGACCGGCGCCTACACCGGCGTCTCGTGACGTCCGCACGCGCCCGTCCTTGTATTGCGCCGCCGGCTTTCCTGACTGCCAGGCGGCACCGGAGTCCGAAGCATTTCGGTTGAGCTTGAAAAAGCACACGTACGCAGTTCGGTTCGAGGTTCAAGGAGAAAAACTCATGTCGCAGCTTTCGAATGAAGCAAACGGCAGTTCGGGGAGTGGCAAGGTCAAGCTGGTCAAGTGGGCGATCATCATTGCCGGCGTCGCGATCGCGGCGCCGGCCGCGCTGTTCATCCTGAAGGGCGTGATTGCGCTGGTCACGGCGGGCGTGATCGGTCTCGGCGCGATCTATTTCGCGCCGGTCGTCGCGATGAAGTTCGCGAACCAGAAGGTGAAGATGATCGTCGAGGAGGCGCAGGCGAATCCGATCGAGACGCTGATCAACCAGCTCGCGGAAAAGCGCCAGGCCGCGCAGAAGTTCGCGGACAGCATCACCGCGTTTCGCACCGAGGTGAAGAACTTCGAGAACAAGACGGAGCTGTTCGAGAAGCAGTACCCGGACGACGCGCCGCGCTTCCGGTCGCAGCTCGACACGATGAAGCAGCTGCTCGCGTTCCGCGAAGGCCGCTACAAGCAGGTGCAGGCCGAACTGAAGAACTTCGCGTCGGCGATCGACCGCGCGAAGGCGATGTGGGACATGTCGCAGGCGGCGCAGCAGATGAACAAGCTCGCGGGCCGGCAGGCGTCCGATACGTTCGAGCAGATCAAGACCGACGTGGCCGTCGATTCGGTCATGCGCTCGGTCAACAAGGCGTTCTCCGAGATGGAGACGTCGCTGATGGATAACCCCGAGGTCAAGCAGGCGCAGCAGCAGGCGGTGATGAACGGCGGCCACGCCCCCGGCCTCGACGCGGCGAACCCCGCGCAGTTGCCGTCGAAACAACAATAACTTCCCGCAGGCCCTCAACCATGAAAAAACTTCTTGGCGCAGTTGCGTTTCTGGTCGTGCTCGTCGGCGTATGGATCGTGCATCAGGGCGGCCTGTCGACGCTGATTCCCGCGCATGATGCGGCGCCGTCCACGACGGCCGCGCAAAGTGGCGACACCGGCCAGCCCGCGCAGACGCCGCCGTCGGCCAATGTGCTGCCGGCCGGCTTCACGCCGCAGGCCAGCACGCTGAAATCGATTGCCGAAAACGGCATCGTCCGGATCTCGGTGCAGAACCCGAGCGAGCCGTTCTTCGGCGAGGACAAGGGCGCACCGCACGGCTTCAACGTCGAGTTCGCGCGGCTCCTGTTCGCCGATCCGTCGTTCTCGCACGGCGGCAAGCCGGTCGTCGTCGATACGCGTCACGAGGTCGACACGTACCCGGGCGTGCCGAAGCAACTGCTCGATACCGATGCGAAGGGGAACCACGTGGTCGACGTCGCGATGGACGGGCTGACGTTCCCGGACAACGCGCCGGCCGGCGTCGTCTATTCGGTGCCGTACGTCGACGATTTCGGCTATTCGCTGATCGTGCGGCAAGGCTCGGCGATCCGCTCGACCGACGATCTCGCCGGCAAGACGGTCGGCATCCTGAAGGGCGACCCCGATGTGCGCGCGTTCGTCACGCGCCAGTACCCGAACGTGCATTTCGTCGAAGTCGACGATTCCGATCCGGCGTTCATCGCGAAGAGCCTCGACGGCCATACGGTCGACGCGTTCATCTACGACTACCCGTTCGCGGTCAGCTCGATCAAGGGCACCGACCTGAAATTCGCGGTGACCAAGCTCGACGGCTCGAACATCGCGTACAAGATCGGCGTGCGCGCCGACGACCAGGACCTGCTGATCTACCTGAACGCCGCGATCGCGAAGCTCAAGCAGTCGCCGCAGTATCTCGAGCTGCTGCGCAAGTACTTCGTCAGCGACCAGGCGGTGACGACCGCGGCCGCATCGGGCGAGCACACGTATGTGGTGAAGGCGGGCGACACGCTGAACCTGATCGCGGCGAGCAAGCTCGGCAGCGGCCAGCGCTATCGCGAGATCCAGCGCCGCAACAACCTCGCGAACCCGAACCTGATCCTGGCGGGCCAGCATCTGGTGATTCCGGTCCGGTAACGATGGCGTGACGTGAACGAACGCGGGTGAAGGGGCGAAAAAAAACGCGGCCCGGCGGCGTGATCCGCCGGGCCGCGCGTTTTCGGGCGTCAGTGCGTGATCGACAGGAACAGGTACGCGGCGAACAGCGACAAGTGCACGACGCCGTGCAGCACCGTCGTGCGCCCCTGGCTGAGCGTCAGCGTGCTGACCAGCAAGGTCAGCGCCAGCAGCACGGTTTCCATCGGCCCGATGCCGAGCGTGAGCGGCTGGCCGACCCAGATGAACACGGCCGCGACGGTCGGGATCGTGAGCCCGATGCTCGCGAGCGCCGAACCGAGCGCGAGGTTCATGCTGGTCTGCAGCCGGTTCGCACGCGCGGCGGTGACGGCCGCGAGCCCTTCCGGCAGCAGCACGAGCGCGGCGATCACGATGCCGACCGCGGCTTCGGGCGCGCCAAGCTTCAGCACGGCGTGCTCGACCGCCGGCGACAGCAGCTTCGCGAGCAGCACGACCGCGACGAGGCTCACGAACAGCAGGATCATGCTGATGATGGCGGTACGCGTACTCGGCGCCGCGGCGTGCACCGACTCGTTCGCGCTGTCGTGCGCGGCGAGGAAGTAGTCGCGGTGGCGCACGGTCTGGACGAACACGAATGCGCCGTACAGCACGAGCGACGAAACGCCGGCAAACGCGAGCTGAGATTTCGAAAAGAACGGGCCCGGCGCGGCGCTCAGGTAGTTCGGCATCACGAGCGACAGCACCGACAGCGACGCGAGTACCGCGAGCGCCTTGCTCGCGCCGCGTCCCTGGAAGTCCTGTTCGCCGTGTTTCCACGCGCCGACCAGCAGGCAGATGCCGACGATGCCGTTGCAGATGATCATCACGGCGGCGAACACGGTGTCGCGTGCGAGGCCCGATTTCTCGGGGCCCGCGCCGAGCATCACCGACACGATCAGCGCGACCTCGATGACGGTCACGGCGACCGCGAGCACGAGCGTGCCGAACGGTTCGCCGACGCGGTGCGCGACGACTTCCGCATGGTGGACGGCGGCGAACACGGCGCCGGCGAGCGCGACAGCGAACACCGCGATGACGAGACCTTCGGCCGGCACGACGCGCGACAGCGCGAGTACCAGCCAGGCGGCAAGCGGGGCCCAGAGGGTCCAGCGCGGGAGCTGGTTGGACGAGAGCGGCATGGAGGGTTTCCTTATGCGAGTGGCGGCGCGCGACGCGCCGTCACGGGTTGACGAAGCCCGGCCGTACTATCCGCCGAACGAGGACGATGAAACCGAAGGGTGGCAGCACGCAACGGTGCTGCCCTGGGTTCGCTGCCGTGAGGCGGCGAGGGGCGCGGGCGGGCTGAAGCCCGTCGCTGGATGAAACGGTTCGATGCAGCTGCCCGCAGACGGCGAGGCAAGCACACGCGACGACGCGCGGGCCGGAGGCTCGGTTCCGCCCCGGAGAGGGCGGCGGGCGGTGGACGGCGGTGGCGGCGTGACACGCGGTTTCCCCCTGAAATCCGGCGGTTTGTCGAATTTTATCAGGCGTTCGGGGGTCACTATCTCATATTCGAACGCTTACGTTGACCTTTCGGTTTACAAAAAGTGCCCTGATCTTCCAATTTTTTTACCTTTGCAGTTTCCGTAACGCGCTCTTGCACGACAAATTCGGGCTCGCCCTGACATAAATCTACCGACCGGTCGGTTTATAATAGGCCGCACTTCCACTTCATGACGGATCGCAAGCGATGGCTGTTTCCTCTGCACAATCGGTGAACTCGGGCGCGCTGGCGCCGTCGTCCGTCGTCGGCGTGATCGGCGCCGGCGCGATGGGCGCAGGCATTGCGCAGGTCGCAGCCGCGGCCGGCCACACGGTGCTGCTGTACGACCTGAACGAAGCGGCGTGCGACAAGGCGCTCGCCGGCATTCGCGCGCAGTTCGCGCGACTCGCGGAGAAAGGCCGGCTCGAACCGGCGCAGGCCGACGCGGCCGGCAACCGGATCCGTGCAGTGCGCGCGCTGGGCGACTTCGCGGGCGCCGCGCTGATCGTCGAGGCGGCGGCCGAGCGGCTCGACGTGAAGCGCGAGATCTTCGCGACGCTCGAACGCCATGTCGACGACGCGTGCGTGCTGGCGACCAACACGTCGTCGATCTCGATCACGTCGATCGCGGCCGGGCTGCGCGTGCCGCAACGCGTCGCCGGCCTGCATTTCTTCAATCCGGCGCCGCTGATGGCGCTCGTCGAGGTGGTCAGCGGGCTCGCGACCGCGCCCGGTGTCGCGCAGGCGCTCCATGCGACTGCCGCCGCGTGGGGCAAGCGGCCCGTGATGGCGAAATCGACGCCGGGTTTCATCGTGAACCGCGTCGCACGGCCGTACTACGCGGAGGCGCTGCGTGTGCTGAACGAGCAGGGCGGCACGCCGGCCTCGATCGACGCGGTGATGCGCGAAGCCGGCGGCTTCCGGATGGGGCCGTTCGAGCTGATGGACCTGATCGGCCACGACGTGAACTTCGCCGTCACCGAATCGGTGTTCCGCGCGTATTTCAACGATCCGCGCTACACGCCGTCGCTGATCCAGCAGGAACTCGTGAATGCGGGCTTCCTCGGGCGCAAGTCGGGGCGCGGCTTCTATGCGTATGCAGACGGCGCGCCGCCGCCCGCACCCGATCTCGAACCGCCGCGCGACGCGCCGGCCGACGTCGTGCTGTTTGCGCAGGACGGTCCGGCTGCCGCGTTGCATGCACGCTTCGCCGAACGTATCGCCGGCGCCCGGCAGGCCGGCGCGCAGCCGGACGACCTGCTCGCCACGGCCGGCCGCGCGTCGATCGCGTTGACGGACGGCCGGGCGGCCACCGCCCGTGCCGCGCAAACGGGCGTGGCCGATCTCGTGCTCGTCGATCTTGCGCGCGATTACGCGCAGGCCGGGCTCGTCGCACTGACGCGCGCGCTCCAGTGCAGCGACGCGGCATATGCGGACGCGGTCGGCCTGTTCCAGCAAGCGGGCTTCCGCGTCGTCGGCGTCGCCGACGTGCCGGGGATGGTCGCGATGCGCACCGTCGCGATGCTCGCGAACGAGGCGGCCGACACGGTGAACCAGGGCGTGTGCTCGCCCGCCGATCTCGATCTCGCGATGGAGAAGGGCGTGAACTACCCGTGCGGCCCGCTCGCGTGGGCCGATGCGATCGGCATCGGCCGCGTGCATCGCGTGCTGTCGAACCTGGCGGCGAGCTACGGCGAGGACCGCTATCGCGTGTCGCCGCGCCTCGCCGCGCTGCACGCGGCCGGCCGCACGTTCCGGTCCTAACCGCCAGGGCCTGTTCCCGCTCATCACGGACTTGCATTGGCGGGAACAGGCCCCGGTCACACCGAACACGAAAACGACATCACTCCATTGGAGGAGCACCCCGATGACTCACCCGACGCATCCCGCCGCCGCCCTCGAGCCCATCGAGACCGCCAGCCGCGACGAACTGCAGGCGCTGCAGCTCGAGCGCCTCAAGTGGTCGCTGCGCCACGCGTACGACAACGTCCCGCACTATCGCCGCACGTTCGACGCGGCCGGCGTGCATCCGGACGACCTGAAATCGCTCGCCGATCTCGCGAAATTCCCGTTCTCGACGAAGAACGACCTGCGCGACAACTATCCGTTCGGGCTCTTCGCGGTGCCGCGCGAGCAGGTCGTGCGCGTCCATGCGTCGAGCGGCACGACCGGCAAGCCGACCGTGGTCGGCTACACCGCGCGCGACATCGATACATGGGCGAACGTGACCGCGCGCTCGATCCGCGCGGCCGGCGGCCGCCCGGGCGACACGCTGCACAACGCGTTCGGCTATGGCCTGTTCACGGGCGGCCTCGGGATTCATTACGGTGCGGAGCGGCTCGGCTGCATGGTCGTGCCGATGTCGGGCGGGCAGACCGAGAAGCAGGTGCAGCTGATCCGCGATTTCGAGCCGAAGATCATCCTGGTCACGCCGTCGTACATGCTGAACCTGATCGACGAGATGGTGCGGCAGGGGATGGACCCGGCCGAGTCGTCGCTGAAGATCGGCATCTTCGGCGCCGAGCCGTGGACGCAGGCGCTGCGCGAGGAAGTGGAGACGCGCGTCGGCATCGATGCGCTCGACATCTACGGGTTGTCGGAAGTGATGGGCCCGGGCGTCGCGTGCGAATGCGTCGAGACGAAGGACGGCCCGGTGATCTGGGAAGACCATTTCTACCCGGAGATCATCGATCCCGTCACGGGCGAAGTGCTGCCCGACGGCAGCCAGGGCGAGCTCGTGTTCACGTCGCTGACGAAGGAGGCGATGCCGGTGATCCGCTACCGCACGCGCGATCTCACCGCGCTGCTGCCGCCGACCGCACGCGCGATGCGCCGGCTCGCGAAGGTCACGGGCCGCTCCGACGACATGCTGATCGTGCGCGGCGTGAACGTGTTCCCGAGCCAGATCGAAGAGATCGTCGTTGCGCTGCCGCAACTGTCGGGCCAGTTCCAGATCACGCTGTCGCGCGACGGTCACATGGACCGTCTCGACCTCGCGGTCGAGCTGCGCTCCGAGATGGCGGCGTCCGTCACCGACGGCGATCGCGCGGCGCTTGCGCGCGAGTTGCAGCACCGGATCAAGACGATGGTCGGCGTGTCGTCCGGCGTGACGGTGCTGGCGGCCGGCGGGATTCCCGCGACCGCGACCGGCAAGGCGCGGCGCGTGATCGACCGCCGCCAGGCCGCCTGAGCCCGATGTTTGCCGTTCTACCCGAGGAAACCTGTTCGATGGATGGATTGAAGACCCTGGCCGTCACGGTCGATGCGCGCGGCATCGCGACCGTCGCGCTGCAGCGCGGCGACGTGCTGAACGCGTTCGACGAGACGATGATCGCCGAGCTGACCGATGCGTTCACGACGCTCGGCCGGCGCGACGACGTGCGCGCGATCGTGCTGCGTTCGGACGGCCGTGCATTTTGCGCGGGCGCCGACCTGCAGTGGATGCAGCGCGCGAGCGCGAACGACGCAGCCGCGAACCTGCGCGACGCCGAGCGGTTTGCTGCGATGATGCACGCGATCCGGCAGTGCCCGAAACCCACGGTCGCACGCGTGCAGGGCCACGCGTTCGGCGGCGGCGTCGGCCTGTGCGCGGCCTGCGACATCGTGATTGCAAGCGACCACGCGCGCTTTTCGGTCAGCGAGGCCCGCTTCGGGATCCTGCCGGCCGTGATCGGCCCGTATCTGGTCGAGGCGGTCGGCCAGCGCCAGGCGCGCCGGCTCGCGCTGACCGCGACTCAGCTTGCCGCCGCCGAAGCCGTCGCGATCGGCCTGATCCACCAGGCCGTGCCGCTCGATGCGCTCGACGAAACGCTCGACCGGACGCTCGTCGAGCTGGGCCGCAACGGCCCGAACGCGCTGATGGAGATCAAGCGCTTTTTCGATGCGATCGGCGAGTATCCGCCGTCGGACGCGCGCGCGGCATTCACCGCGCAGACGATCTCCCGCATGCGGGCGACGCCGGAGGCGAAGGAAGGCTTCGCGGCCTTTTTCGCGAAGCGGCCGCCGGCCTGGGAGGCGGGCGCCGAGTAAGGCAGGACGACGACGATCGACGGCGAGCCGGGCCCGGCCGCAATTTGCGTCTCGGGCCCGGGCGCTTGCTCTACAATGCGTGACCCCCGGCGCGCTGCCGGCCCAGCCCTGACCGATGCTTCGCCCGATGATCGTCAACCGCCTTATCTCCGAGATCCTGTTCGGCTTCACCGGCCTGATCGGCATCATCAATCCGATCGGTATCGCATTCCTGTTTCTCGAACGGACCGAGGCGCTGACCGAGCATGAGCGCGACCTGCTCGCGAGGAAGGTTGCGTTCAACTCGTTCGTCGTGCTGCTGGTGGCGTTCTTCGCCGGCACGCCGGTGCTGCATTTCTTCGGGATCTCGATGGAAGCGCTGCGGATCGGCGGCGGCTTCGCGGTCGCCGTGGCCGGCTGGCAGATGCTGAACGAACCCGACGGCCCGGGCGGCGGCGACACGCCGGTCAAGCCGATCGACGCGAACGCGATCATGACGCGCGCGTTCTTCCCGCTGACGGTGCCGCTGACGGTCGGGCCCGGCTCGATCGCGACCGCGATCGCGCTGAACGCGAACCGCACGCACAAGCTGTCGGAGTTCATGCTGTCGAGCATCGTGTCGATCGCCGTCTCCGTGCTCGTCGCGGTCGTGATCTGGCAGGTCTACAGCCGCTCCGCGCTGCTTGCGCGCTACCTCGGCAGCGAAGGGACCAAGGTTGCGAAGCGCGTGTCGGCGTTCCTGCTGCTGTGCATCGGCGTGCAGATCATGCTGACCGGCTTCTCCGCGTTTCTGCAGCCGATCGCCGACCAGGCCAAGTAACGGGCCGTCCCGGTTCATCCTTTCACGCAGCCTGCGCGCGTGCACGTGCCGTACGCGTTTGTGCCCTGCGGGATACCATGCGACGTCCGGCGGATGCGCGATGCGCATGTCGCCGCAAACCCAACTTGAGTGGCGAGGCGTGCAATGGAATACGTGAAATTCGGGTCGACCGGGCTGGACGTGTCGAAGCTGGTGCTGGGTTGCATGACGTTCGGCGAGCCGTTGCGCGGCACGCACCCGTGGACGCTGCCGGAAGCGGAGAGCCGCCCGATCATCCAGCGGGCGGTCGAAGCCGGCATCAACTTCTTCGACACCGCGAACATGTATTCGGACGGCACGTCGGAGGAGATCGTCGGCCGCGCGCTGCGCGATTTCACGAAGCGCGACGACGTCGTGATCGCGACCAAGGTGTTCTACCGGATGCGACCGGGGCCGAACGGCGCCGGCCTGTCGCGCAAGGCGATCATGACCGACATCGACCAGAGCCTGAAGCGGCTCGGTACCGACTACGTCGACCTCTACCAGATCCACCGCTGGGACTACGGCACGCCGATCGAGGAGACGCTCGAGGCGCTGCACGACGTCGTGAAGGCCGGCAAGGCACGCTATATCGGCGCATCGTCGATGTTCGCGTGGCAATTCGCGAAGGCGCTGCATATTTCGAAACAGAACGGCTGGACCCGCTTCGTCAGCATGCAGAACCACTTGAACCTGCTGTATCGGGAAGAGGAGCGCGAAATGCTGCCGCTGTCCGCGGACGAAGGCATCGCGGTGATTCCGTGGAGCCCGCTCGCGCGCGGGCGCTTGACGCGCAACTGGGACGAATCGTCGGAACGCCAGCAGAAGGACGAAGTCGGCCTGCGGCTGTACGACGCGACGGCGGAAGCCGACAAGGCGGTCGTCGAGGCCGTCGCGGCGATTGCCGCCGCGCGCAACGTGCCGCGGGCGCAGGTTGCGCTGGCGTGGGTCGCGCAGAAGCGCGGCGTGACCGCGCCGATCGTCGGCATCTCGAAGCCGCAGCAACTGGACGATGCACTCGGCGCGCTCGAGCTGCAGCTGACCGACGACGAAATCGCCACGCTCGAACGTCCATACGTGCCGCACGCGGTCGCCGGGTTCAACTGAGCGGCCGCGCGGGCGACGCTCGCGCCGCGCTCAGTGCGCAGCGGCGAGCATCGGGTAGGTGAACAGCCCGAAATGGACGACGTTCAGCCCCGCATGCGCGGTGGCGGCGGCGAGCAGGCCGCCGCGTCGCCACGCGAGGCCATAGCCGACGCCGGCCACCGTGCCGAGCACGATCCATTGCCAGCCGCCGGCCGCATGGGCGGCCCCGAACAGCACCGCGCCCGTCGCGAGCGCGGCCCACGGGCCCCACGCGTAGGCGCGGAGCGCGCGCGTCAGCCCGCCTTGCACGTAGCCGCGGAACAGGGCTTCCTCGGCGAGCGTGACCAGCAGCAGGTTATTGACGAGCCATAGCCAGCCCGACGGCGGCCACTTGGGCGCCCAGCCGACCATCCCGATCGCGAGTGCGCCCGCCAGGCACGCGGCGGCCGTTGCGACGGCCGCGACCACGCCGGTGCGCAGCGCGCGCGACAGTGCGACGTCGGGGGCGACCCACGGCAGCACCCACAGCAGCCACAGGGCGACGAGCGGCTTGTCGAAATTCAGGTACATCGTGAACGGTACGGCGTCCGGCGTGAAGCGCGTCGGCGCGATCACGCGCGGATTGTGGAAGCCGGGAAGCAGGTGCAGGCTCAGCGCGATCGCGAGCGCGGCAAAGACGAGGTGCGCGGCGATGCGCACCGCGAACGGGCGTTCGGGCAATACGCCCCAGGCCGCCGCAACCAGCAGCGCGAGCGGTGCCAGCGTGACCGGCGCGAGCTGGCCGAACGCCAGCGCGCCCGCATAGCCGAGCGCGGCGAGGCCGATGCTCAGGCCATGCAGCGGGCGATGCCAGGCGAATGCGGCGGCCGCGAACAGGGCGATCCAGATCGTGGCGCACGGAAGGAGCGAAAGGGACATGACAGGAGAGGCATTTGTCGGATGAGACGCCGCGCATCATACAGCAGCGGCCGTGACACGCCCTCGGGCCGGCGATGGCCGGGCGGCCGGCCTGCCGGGCGTCAGCGCCCGGCGGTCTCGGTGACGCCGTTGCGGCCCGGAATGTCGACGCTGTTGCGCACGCGCATCCGCCGCCGGTACCAGAACGTCCACGCCAGCAGACAGCCGAACACGGTGTAGCCGATGACCGGCGACACGACCAGCACGCGCTCGACCGGCCAGGTCATGACCATCCAGCAGCGCAACAGCATTTCGAGCGTCATGAAGGCGCCCCAGACGAACGTCATCAGCCGCAGCATCTGCCGCAGCCCCGGCTGCGCGTCCCAGACCGCTTCGAAATGGGCGGCGCCGCCGTCCATTTCGCGGGCCACGGTGGCGCGAGCGAGATAGAAGATCAGCGGGCGTTCACGGAACAGCGACAGCAGGAACACGACGCCGATCGTGCCCGACGCGAGCGATTCGCGCATCAGCAGCGTACGCGGGCTGCCGCCGAGCGCCATTCCGACGATCGAAAGAGCGATGCCGAGCAGCACGATGGCCGCCACCGCGTCGACGCGCCGCGAGCGGATGAATTCGATGATCGACCAGATGATCGGCGGAATCGCCGACGCGTACAGCGCGCCGGTTTCGCCGAAATGCGGATGCGCGACCCGATAGGCCACCCACGGCAGCACGAGGTTGACGAAGAGTTCGAGAATCAGTCCGGCTCGCGGTTTCACGGGTCGCAATTCCACGCAGGTTGGGGCGAACGCGCGAAAGGTGTGGTTGCCCCCGGTTGCCCCGAAAAGGGTTCGGTCCAGTATATCGAAGAATCGCGCCGGGCTGCGGTGTCGCAACCGCCGGTTGCCGGCGCCGGCGGCGTCACGCGTTGACCGCCGCCGGCAGCGTGATCGTGATCGTGGTGCCTTGCAGCACGGCGCTCTGCACGCGGATCTCGCCGGCGTGCCGTTCGACGACCGCCTTGACGAACGCCATGCCGAGCCCGACGCCGCTGGTTTCCGGTTGTCCGGCGGTGCGGAAGCGCCGGTAGCGTTCGAACAGCCGTGCCTGGTCCGCGCTGCCGATCCCGCATCCGTTGTCGCGGATCGTGCAGCGTACGGTCCTGCCGTCGGCGCCCGGTTCGACCCGGCATTCGACGCTCGTGAGCGGCGCGCTGTACTTGATCGCATTGTCCAGCAGGTTGATCAGCGCGCGCGACAGCAGGGCCGGGTCGCCCGGCACGATCGCGTCGTCGCGCCGTGGCACGTCGTCGATCGAGATATGTTTGCGGTGCGCGATCGGCCATACGGCGTCGCGCGCCTCGTTCATCAGGTCGGCGAGGTTGACCGGCACGCGCTCGTATTCGCTGGCCTCCGCGCGCGACAACTGCGCGAAACCGTCGGCCATCGCCAGCGTGTGGCGCGCGAGCTTGCCGATTCTCGCGCACTGTCGCTTCGTCTGCGCATCGCCCGCACGGTGTTCCTGCGCGTCGATCAGGATGATCAGCGACGTCAGCGGCGCGCGCATGTCGTGCGAGAACAGCGTCAGCATGTCGTTGCGCTGGCGTTCGAGCATGTCTCGGCGGACATACGCATTGCGCAATACCTCCAGCGCGTCGTGGATGCGGGTGATCTCGGGCCCGATCCCGCGCGGCATCGCGACGTGCGTCGTATCGCCGTCGCTGAGCGCGACGATCCGGCGGCCGAGCGTATCGAGCGGCTTGGACAGCAGCCGCTGCGTGCCGCGCGTGAGCGACAGCAGGATCGCGACGCTGAGCAGGGCCGCGATCGCCGACATCGCCACCTTGATCCGGGCCGTGTTCCGGTCCGAGACGGCGCGCCGCCGCGCCAAGTCGATCACGCGGTCGCGCAGCAGTTCGCAAGGCTGGAAGTACGGGACGATCGTCCTCGAGAAATCGGCGGCGCTCATCGGGTAGGCACCGGTCTGGCCGCTTGCGACGACCGTGTCGACGAGCGGGAGCAGGCGATCGTCGAACGCCGCGATGAGCTGCGCGTACGCGCGGGCGACGCCGGCATCGTCGAGCTGCGCGCCGATCGCGCCGTCGATCCGCGCGCGCAATTGCTCGATGCGGCCGCGCATCCGCATGATGTCCGCGAACTGCGGGCGGTCGAGCGCCTGCCGCCTGTACATCGGCGCAACGAGCAGCGAGCCCGTGCGTCCCGCGTATTCGCGGAGATCGCTCAGGAGCCGCGCCAGCAGGATCGCGCCCGACGTGTGCGGGTCGCCCATCGCCGTATCGGTCATCGCGCCGTCGATCAGCAGCGACACGGCGTCGACGACGCGGAACAGGCGCGCCTGCGCATGCTGGATCGCGTGGACGGTGCGTGATGCGAGCGGCCGGGCGTCGAGCGCGTCGACTTCCGCGCGGGCATCGGCGAGCGTGATCCGGATCGCGTCGAGCGAGCGCAGCAGGTTGCTGCGCTCGCGGTCGTCGAGCGCGGCGGCCTGCCCGATCGCGGTACGAAAGCGCGCGAGTGCCTGGTCGGAACGATCGCGTGCCGCGCGCAGGTTGCGCAGCTCCGTCGCATCGTCGCGCTGCCGGCGCACCAGCAGGTCGTTCGTCGGGCCGCGCTCGGCCGAGATCATGTTGGCGGCGGCCATCGCGCCGTGGATGAATTCGAAGCTTTGCAGATCGGCGTTTTCCTGCCGGTATTGCCGGACACTCCCCCAGATGATCGTGCCGCACAGCAGGGCCAGCAGCGTGGTGACGAGTGCAACGCCGATATGCGTCTTCTGCTGGATCGTCAGCGATCGAACGTTGTTTGCGCATTCCCGATTGAACGAGAGATTCATGACACACCCTGTTTGCAAGCTATCCCGGGAAGGCCCGTATTCTCGGCCTGTCGGCGCGATTGCGCCGCGCGGTTCAACAGGTGTTCCGCCGTCGCGGGGCGGCAACGATCGCGGCCGGGAAGCCGGATCGCGCGTGGCGCCGGATCGCCTTGCGCCACCTTCCTGTCGACACCGGAAGAATCGCGCTTGACCCGGGGAAACCCTGATCGTGCGCCAGGCGTGCGGCACGTTGCGGTGAATGGTTTGGATTGCGAATGTTCATGGATGCCGTTTCGCAACGGAGATCGGCATGACGGCCGCGTCCGGCGATGGCGGCAAGGAGAAGGGCGGCGGAGGGAAAGCGTCGGCAGGCAGGCGCGTCGCCCGTGTGCGGGCGACGCTCAACGGCGGACCAGAGGGGGACGCGGTGCGAATCGATACCGCACCGCGCGCGGCGTCAGGAGACGGCCGGCTGGACGATGATCTTCACGTTGCGGTCCTTGTGGTTGACCAGTTCCTCGAAGCCGTGTGCGACGATGTCGCCGAGCGCGATGCGTCCGGTGATGAGCGGCTGCACGTCGATGCGGCCGTCCGCGATGAAGCGGATGACATCCGCGAATTCGCCGTTGTACGCGAGCGAGCCGATCACTTCCTTCTCGGTCGACACGATGTCGAAGAAGTTGAACGGCGTCGGTTCCTCGAAGATGCCGACCATCACCGACTTGCCGGCCTTGCGGATCACGTCGATCGCGAGCTTCGCGGTGGCCGTGTGCCCGATGCACTCGAACGACACGTCGGCGCCGTAGCCGCCCGTCAGCGCCTTGACTTCCGCGATCGCGTCGGACGTCTTCGGATCGATGACGACGCTCGCGCCGACCTCCAGCGCCTTCTGCTTGCGCGCGGCCGACATTTCCAGCGCGATCACGCGCCCGGCGCCCGCGGCTTTCGCGCACATGATCGTGCACAGGCCGATCGTGCCCGCGCCGACCACGACGACGGTTTGCCCGACGATGTTGCCGGCCTTCTTCACCGCATGCAGCCCGACCGCGAGCGGTTCGATCAACGCACCGGCTTCGGTCGGGAAATGGTCGGGCAGCTTGTACAGCAACTCGGCCGGCACGTTCACGTATTCGGCGAACGCGCCGTTGTTCATCAGCCCGGTGAAAGCGAGGTTCTCGCAGATGTTGTACAGCCCGTGCCGGCAATACCAGCAGGTGCCGCAATGCTGGCAGGCGTCGGCCGTCACGCGATCGCCGACCGCGAAGCCGGAGACGCCCGCGCCCAGCTCGGCGATTTCGCCGCTGAACTCGTGACCGAGGATGCACTGGCCCTTCAGGCCCGTCAGCGGGTGCGGCGCGTCGACCGGGATGAATACGGGCCCGGCGACGTATTCGTGCAGATCGGAGCCGCAGATGCCGCACCAGTGCACGCGAATCGTGACCCAGCCAGCGGGCGGGCGCTCCGGAACGGGAACCTCTTCGACGCGGATGTCCTGGCGGCCATGCCAGACGGCGGCTTTCATGCGGGGGGCGGTGTTCGGTGCCGGTGTACTCACGTTGCTGTCTCCGTCGGGTTGTCGTCGGGCGCGAGGCGTGGCTGCCGGTGCGCCCGTCGCGCGATTGCGCGATCGACCGGTATGCAGGAACGGGGCCAGCGTGAATCGGGACGGGATGCGGCGCTCGGTCGGCGTGTGAAGTGTGCGGCGCAACATGCCGGCTTTCGTTGACGTAACGCAATCCGGCGGGTTGCGCGCGTCATGTTTGTTGCGACTGCGAAACGGTGAATCGGCTGAGACGCCGGGACATTCGTCTCAGCGAATGAGACGAATCGCGAGACGCATCACGATCGGCGGCACGATTCGATGCGCGTTCAGGCCAAGACTTCGTCCACCGAGACCGGTGCGAGCGGCGTGAATCCGGCGGCGCGGTACAGCGGCTGGCCGGCTTCGGTCGAGATGAGCCACACGCGCTGCGCGCCGCGTTGCCGCGCGTGCGCGACGATCGCGGCGAGCAGTTGCGTTGCAAGGCCGCGACGCCGGAATGCGTCCGCGGTTCCGACACGATCGACCACGATATCGCGCGGCGACGCAAAGCCGTAGCGTGCGGTGGCCGCGATCTGCCCGTCGAGCCGGTGCGCGAACAGGAACGCGGCCGGATTCGGCTGGAACGGCGGGAATGCGTCGCTGGCGTTGAACGCGTCGACGCCGCCCGGCGTATCGCAGGCAAGCGCATGTGCGAGTGCGTCGTTGCCGGACAGCACGCCGATATCGGCGGCCATGAAATGCTCGTCCGACAGCCGGCGTGTCCTGCCGTGCAGCGTGGGCGGCAGCGGGGCGGCGCCGTAGCGCGTGATCCACGCGCCGACGGCGAACGGGCCGTCGCCGGACACGGGCGCACCCTCGATCACGAAGTGCTCGAAAGGCCGGCCCATGCCGCCGTCGAACTGCACGACGTGGCCGTCCGGGCTGTCGCGCAGCGGTGCGTCGCGCCGGTCGCGCGCGGCGCAGTAGCCGGCGATGAAGGTGCGCACGGCCGCCTTGCGGCGGGGAAAGGCCGACCAGGCTTCGTCGAGCGGGAACAGCGTGACCGGGGCGGGGGAGGCGGTCGGCATGGGTGGGCGCGCAGCGTTGTCGGGACAAGGCCGACAGCTTAGATCAGGATGCCGCCGCGTGTCGCGCGGGCCATTGCTGCGATCGCTGAAATGCAGCGTTGCGCACATTACCCCTTTACTTGAAGTTAACTTCAATTTGTATCATGTGCGCCAGTCCGATTGCGAACGCGTGGACATCCCGTTGCACGCGGCCGTTTCAACGGAGGTGAAGATGACCGAAGCGCCTGTCGCGGCCGATGCCGCCATGCGGCCGTCGCGCAGCTACCGGGCCGCCGTCGCGAACGTCGTGCTGGCCAGCATCGTGTCGGCGTTGCATGTCGGCAAGGCGACGATTGCATTGCCGTCGCTCCAGCACGAGTTCGGCGGCTCGCTCGCATCGCTGAGCGGGATCATGTCGGTGTTTCCGTTCGTCGGCGTGTTCGGCGGGATCGCCGCCGGCCTGCTGGTGCGGCGCTGGGGCGACCGGCTGTTGCTGATGACGGGCCTCGTCATCCTCGGCCTGTCGAGCATCGCGGGCGCGTGGGCCGGCAGTTTCGCGCTGCTGCTGGCCACGCGCTTCGCGGAAGGGCTCGGCTTCGTGATCGTGGTGGTCGCCGCACCGGCCGTGCTGAACCGCGTGACGCCGCCCGAGCGGCGCAATCTCGCGTTCGGCCTGTGGAGCACGTTCATGCCGGCCGGCATGGCACTGTCGATGCTGGTCGGGCCGCTGCTCGGCGGTTGGCGCAACGGCTGGCTGGCGGCCGCGGCGCTCACGCTCGTCGCGGCGGCCGCGGTGCCGGTCACCACCTCGGCCGATGTCCCGTCGCGGCAGGCAAGCGCCACGCGCATCGGGCCTGCGCTGCGCGACGTGCTCGCGTCGCGCTCGACCACGCTCCTCGCACTGGGCTTCGCGACCTACAACGTGCAGTTCTTCGCGGTGATGACGTTCCTGCCGGTGTTCCTGATGCAGCGCCTCGGCGTTGCGGTGGGCGCGGCGGGGCTGATCAGCGCGGCAATCGTCGCCGCGTGCGTGACCGGCAACCTGACCGCCGGCTGGCTGTTGTCGCGCGGTGCGCGGCCGGGGATCGTGATGGCCGCGACGTCGATCGCGATCGGCGCGGCCGGCGCAGGGCTGTTCAGCGCGGCGACCCCCGCGCCGCTCGCGGTCGCGCTGGGTTTCGCGTTCTCGGCGATCGCCGGGATGCTGCCCGCGACGATCCTGGCCTGCGCGCCGGGCTCCGCACCGTCGCCGTCGCTGGCGCCGCTCAGCATCGGCTGGGTCGTGCAAGGCAACTATCTCGGCCAGGTGATCGGCCCGCTGACGATTGGCGCGATCGTCGGGGCATTCGGCTGGTCCGGCGGCATCGGCCTGATGCTCGCGGCGGCCGTCGCCGGCGCGGCGATCGGCCTGTCCTTGCTGCGCGAGCCGATGGGCCGGCGCTGAGCGCGGCGCCGGCGCCGTTCAACCTGCACGGAAATCCGTCAAGCATGTTCAACATCATGGAAAGCCTGATCTGCGAAGAAGACCTGTCGTGCGATGCACCGGCGTTGGACGATCACGATGCGATGCCGTCGCGCGGCGCCGGCGTCGCGCATCCGCTCGTGACGATCGGCCGTGCGCCGATTCCCGAGCACGCCGAGGCGGCGGTCTCGCCGTTGCGTCCGCAACTGTTCGTCACGGTGCTGGAGGCGGGCGACGACGGCCTGCTGATTCGTTGGGTCGAGAGCGGCCGTTGCCATTACGGCGAGCAACGCTGGCGCTTGCGCGTCGCGTTACAGCCCGGTCGCTGCGCGATCTCGGGGCAACCGATCGAGGCCGGCGAACCGGTGTTCCGGCCGGTGCGGCGGCCCGTGCCGGCCAATGGCGACGAGATGATCTGCCCGGCCTCGGTGCCAGGCGTGGCCGGCGCGTCGCGTGACGGCGCGCCGGGGGACGGCGACGCACGCGATCCGGCCGATGTCCACGGCTGAACACCGGCCGGTAGCGGGACGGCGTTACTTCTTCAGATCGTGCCGGTACTGGATGAAACCGCCATTGTTCGCGAGCTTGTCGTAGAGCGCACGTGCGGTCGTGTTGGTCTCGTGCGTGAGCCAGTACACGCGGCTCGCGCCGGCTTCGCGCGCGCGTTCGTACACGGCTTCGATCAGCGCGCCGCCTGCACCTTGCCCGCGTGCGTCGGGGGCGGTGTACAGGTCCTGCAGGTAGCAGTACGGCCCTTCCGTCCAGCACGAGCGGTGGTAGATCGAGTGCACGATCCCGACCAGTGCACCCGATGCGTCGAATGCGCCCAGCACGAACATCGGTTCGGCGGGATCCATCAGGCGCGCCCACGTGGTGGCGAATACCGCGTCGCTCAGCGCCGTGTCGTAGAACTTCTGATAACCCTGCCACAGCGGGCGCCACGCGGCTTCGTCGGCTGCAACGAGCGGGCGCACCGTGACGCGCGTGGCGTCGTTCGCGCGGCTGGCCGCATCGCGTTCGCTGGCTTGTGCGTGGCGGATCGCGGCGAGTGACTGGCGCTGGTTGCCTTCAGCGTCGAAGTTCCCGGGCGCAAGCCACGTTTCGAATGCGGCGCGGACGTCCGGCCATTCGCCGTCGATGATCGAGAACCACGCGGTGTCGCGGTTGCGGCCGCGATAGATGATCGCCTGCCGGAACGTGCCTTCGTAACGGAAGCCGAGCCGCGCGGCCGCCTTGCGCGACGGTTCGTTGAGGTCGTCGCACTTCCATTCGTAGCGCCGGTAGCCGAGCGTGTCGAACGCATACTTCATCAGCAGGAACTGCGCTTCGGTCGAGACCGGCGTGCGCTTGAGCAGCGGCGAGAACGTGACGGAGCCGACCTCGATCACGCCGTTGGCCGGATCGATGCGCATCAGCGCGAGCGTGCCGACCGCGCGGCCGGTGGCGCGATCGATCACCGTGTAGTGCAGCGGATCGGGGCTCGCCTGCGCGCCTCGCGCGTAGTCACGGTAGCTCGCCTCGTCGGCGTACGGGCCGTGCGCGAGATAGGTCCAGTCGCTGCCGTCGGGCGCTTGCGAGTAGGCCGCATACAGGTCGGCCGCATGGCGCTCGGCGTCGAGCGCTTCAAGCCGGCAGTAGCGGCCTTCGAGCGCGATGCGCTCCGGGCGCGGGCGCGCGGACCAGTCGGGAACGGGTTGGCCGATGGATTGCTGGAAAGCGTTGGTCAGCGTGGACAAGGTCGATCTCGCTTCGGTTGGCGGCCGGCGACATGCCGGCATGCAGACGATCGTAGTCCCGGCGAGGTACCATGAGAAGCGCCAGAGAGCGGTAAATTTATGGTGCCACGATATGTGGCCGCCCGCCGCCCGCCGCCCGCCGCCCGCCGCCCGCCGCCCGCCGTGCGCCGTGCGCCGTGCGCCGGATTCCGACACTTTCACGCTGCGACGTTCCGATGACGACTGCCTTTTCTCCCGGCGACGCGCCGTTGCTGCCGCTCGATGCGCCGCTGGCGCGCACGCCGGGCGCACCTTCGCTGCAGCGCCAGCTGTTGCGCCGCGTGCGCGACGCGATTCTCGGCGGCACGATGCCGGCCGGCACGCGGCTGCCCGGCACGCGCGCGCTGGCCGAGACGCTTGGCGTGTCGCGCAACACGACGGCCGCCGTTTACGAGCAGCTCGTCGCCGAGGGCTTCCTGCAGTCGGACCGGCGCGGCACGCGCGTGGTCGGGCTGTCGCGGCCCGCACCGCCGCGCCGGCGTGCCGCGCCGCCGGCCGTCGCGCAGCGGCTCGCGCGGATTCGCCCGAGCCTTGTCGGCACCGGCGAAACGGAAGGTTTCCGGCCTGGCGTGCCCGCGCTGACGCATTTCCCGGTGGACGCGTGGCGGCACGCGATCGACCGCGCGCTGCGCCGCGCCGGCCGCGACCTGCTGGCGTACGGCGATCCGCTCGGCGAGCCCGCGCTGCGCGAATCGATCGCACGCCACCTGGCCGTGACGCGCGGCGTGCGCTGCGATCCCGAGCAGATCGTGATCACGGAAGGCGCGCAGGGCGCGATCGCGCTGTGCGCGCAGTTGCTGACGAATCCCGGCGATACGGTGTGGGTCGAGGAGCCCGGTTATCGCGGCGCGCGTACCGCGATGCAGGCGGCCGACCTCGACGTCGTTCCGATGCCGGTCGACGCGGAAGGGTTGCACGCGGAAGAGGACGACTGGCGCGAACGGACGCCGCGCCTCGTCTACACGACGCCGTCGAACCAGTTCCCGACCGGCGCCGTGCTGTCGATCTCGCGCCGGCTCGCGCTGATCGATGCGGCGCGTCGCCATCGCGCATGGATCATCGAAGACGACTACGACAGCGAATTCCGTCACACCGGCGAGCCGATCGGCGCGATGCACGGGCTCGCGCCCGATTCGCCGGTCGTCTATCTCGGCTCGTTCAGCAAGACGATGTTTCCGGCGCTACGCATCGGTTTTCTCGTGCTGCCGGAGGCGTTGCTGGCCGCCGTGCGGCCGGTGCTGCCGGAGATGCTGCGCGGCGGGACGCGGCACGTGCAGCTTGCGCTCGCCGATTTCATCGAGACGGGCGAATACGGCCGGCATCTCGGGCGGATGCGCCGGCTGTATCGCGACCGGCGGCGATTGCTGCTTGCGGCGCTCGACGGCAACCTGAGCGTGCCGCATCAGGTCGAGGGCGGCCCGTGCGGGCTGCATCTCGCGCTGCGGCTGCCGGCGCGCTATCGCGACCGCGCGATCGTCGACGCGGCGCGCACGCACGGGATCGGGCCGTTTCCGCTGTCGGGCTTTTCGATCGATGCGGGGCGGGCGGGCAACGGGCTCGTGCTCGGTTTCGGCAATACGTCGGCCGATGCGTTCGAGCCGATGTTGCGGATGTTGTCGGCGATTGCGGAGCGGGTGGACGCGGGTGACGCGTGACGGTATGGTTCCGCCATTCGAACTTCCCGCTGACCGCTCATGACGACGCTCCGTCAATCATTCCTGTTCGTTGCCGTTGCCTGCGCATCGCTGGCGGCGGCCGTCACACACGCGCAACCCACGAGCGATGGCTTCATCTGCGATACCGACAAGCATCACGTCGTGATCGACCGCGTTGCGGATGGCGCATTGCGCTACCGTGCCTGGAACAAGCCGCGTCCGGTCGACCAGAAGCCGGACGTCGAAGTGCGCGGCGGCATGGAAGCAACGGGCGGAACGGATCCGTGCGTGAGCACCGACTGGTCGTTCAAGCGCGGCAATATCGTGTACTGGGTGTCGGACAGCGCCGCATGCACGGACGGCAAGCCGCCGCGCGGCGCTTACGGGATGGTCTCGGTGACGATCAACAAGGAATTCGCGGCGCGCTACTGGTGCGTCAAGTAACCCGCGTGTGGCGATGCTGTTCGGCCAAGGGCGGCGAGGCATTCTGCGCATGCCGGCTGCGCCGGTCTCTCGTGTCCGGTCAACGCCGGCGCAGGCCGCGTGATCGGATTTGTGCGGATTGACGAATCGCCGACTTTGTTCGAAACGACCGCCATCGCGGCTTCGCACCTGCCGCCTCCCGCCGGCATACGGGTTTCGATTCGTATGTTCCAACCGGCGCGTGGGCTATAAATGGATGCGTGTACCGGTGCTTGTCGGGCGCCTGCGCGTTTCGCGCAAGTTGGCGCCGCGACTGCCGGGGGAGGTGCACCGTGGTTTGCCAGACGCTTGCTCGCGCCGTGCTTCGCACCGCGTTGATCGGGGGCGTGTTTGCCGGATTCTTGCCGCCGCCGGCGGCCATTGCCGCCACCGTCGCGCCGCCTGCCGCGCCACGCGCGATGAAGCAGAGGGTGCCCGCCGTGCCGTATGCGATGCCGGTCGATTTCCCGGCGATCGTCGAGCGCTACGGCCCGGCGGTCGTGACCATCATGGCCACCGCACCCGACCAGCAATCCGGCGGCCCGTCCTTCGCGATCCTCGATCCCGACGATCCGCTCGCCGCATTCTTCCGGCACGACGCACCGCCGCCGGCGCAGGGGCCAGCGCAGGGGCCAGCGCAAGGGGCACAGGCTCCGCAGGCGCCGGCGCCCGACACGGCGCCTCGCGCGGTATCGGGTAGCGGCTCGGGCTTCATCGTCAGTGCCGACGGCCTGATCCTCACGTCGGCCCATGTGGTCGACGAAGCAACCGACGTGACGGTGCGGCTGACCGACCGCCGCGAATTCAAGGCGACGGTGCTGGCCGTCGATCCGCAAAGCGATGTCGCCGTGCTGCGCGTCAACGCGACGAAGCTGCCGTTCGTGCGCGTCGGTGATTCATCGAAGGTCCGCGCAGGCGAACCGGTGATGACGATCGGCGCGCCGGACGGATCGGGCAACACGGTCACGGCCGGCATCGTCAGCGCGACGTCGCACCGGCTGCCGGACGGCAGCGCGTTTCCGTTCTTCGAGACCGACATCGCGCCGAACCCGGACAACTCGGGCGGCCCCGTGTTCAATCGCGCGGGCGACGTGATCGGCATCGCGGTGCAGGTCTATACGGGCGCCGACCGCTACGCGACCGCGACGTTCGCGATCCCGATCGCGTTCGCGGCAAAGGTGCGCGCGCAGTTGCAGGCGCAACAGCAGGCCCAGATGCACGCGCAGCAGGCGCCGGCGCCGGGCGCGTCGCCCGGCAATGCGTTCGGCGTCGACGTCCAGGACGTCGGCGTCGGGCTGGCCGCGGCGTTCGGGCTGCCGCGTCCGGCCGGTGCGCTCGTCAACGGTGTCGCGCCCGGCTCGCCGGCTGCGGCCGCCGGACTGAAGCCCGGCGACGTGATCGTGAAACTGGGCGACAAGGCGATCGGCCGCTCGGCCGAACTGAACGACCTGGCCGCCGCGCTGCCGCCCGGCGAAAAGGCGCCGCTGCGGGTGATCCGCAACCGCGCGCCGGTGATGCTGACGATTACGGGCGCCGACGAGGCGGCCGGCACCGCGGGTGCGGCTGCGGGCATGGCCGCGCCGGCGCTTGCTGCGCGGCCGGGGCCGGCCGCCGGCGACCGCGGCGATCGCCTCGGGCTGACGATGCACGCGCTGAGCGACGACGAGCGCCGTTCGACGGGGCTTGCGGTCGGGATGATGGTCGACGCGGTGCACGGCCCGGCGGCGAGCGCGGGCATCCAGCCGGGCGACGTCGTGCTGGAGCTCAACGACACGCTGCTCGAGACGCCGGACGACGTGCAGTCGCTCGAAGCGAGCGGCGGCAGCGTGATCGCCGTGCTGATCCAGCGCAACAACGCGCGGAAGTTCGTGTCGGTGCGCGCGCGTTAGGGCGTTGACGCGGCCGGCGCCCTCCGCCTAACATCGTCCGGTATCGCTGGCAGCCAGCCACGCCTTCAGGAGCCATTCGGCATGAAAACGGCTTGCTTCATCGTAGTAGTCCACAGGCGCAGGGTCCGGTAGCGGCACCGCGCCGGCACCCATGCGCCCCCGACTCGTTCGGGGGCTTTTTTTTGCGTTGCGCACGGCCATGCGGCGCGTGCGCGGAGGGCCATCCGCTTGCAATCGAACCTGTCGTCCGTGTCCGAACCGGCGTCGCCGCGACATGCGACGCTGATCCTGCTGTGCGCGCTCTCGGTACTGCCGCTGAGCCTGTTCCTGCCGTCATTGCCGGCGATCGCGCGCGACCTGCACGCCGACTATGCGCTCGTCGCACTGTCGCTCGGCGGTTACGCGGCGGTGGCCGCGTCGCTCGAGTTCGTGACGGGGCCGCTGTCGGACCGGTTCGGGCGGCGGCCGATCGTGCTGACGAGCGTTGGCGTGTTCGCGCTCGGCTCGCTCGGCTGCGCATTGGCGACCGATATCCGCATGTTTCTCGCATGCCGCCTGATGCAGGCGGCGATCACGTCGGTCTATCCCGTGTCGATGGCGACGATCCGCGATACCGGCGGCGGCGCGCGCGCAGCGAGCCGGATCGGCTATGCGGCGATGGCCGCCGCGTTCGCGCCGATGCTCGGCCCGACGCTCGGCGGCGCACTCGATCAGATGGCCGGATGGCGCGCGGGTTTCGGGTTGCTCGGCGCAGCCGGCATCGCGCTGTTCGGCTGGTGCGCATTCGATCTCGTCGAAACCCATGCGAACCGCTCGTCGAGTTTCCGGCAGCAGCTTCGTGCGTATCCGGCGCTGCTCCGCGCGCGCCGTTTCTGGGCCTATGCGTTTTGCATGGCGTTTTCGACGGGCGCGTTCTACGCGTTCCTGGCCGGCGCGCCGCTCGCCGCGAAAACGGTGTTCGGCATTGCGCCGGCGGAGATCGGCGTCTACATGGGGACGATCACGGCCGGGTTCGTCGGGGGCAGCTTTCTGGCCGCGCGTGTCGCGCGCCGCTACGCGCTGGCCACGACGATCCTGTGCGGACGGATCGTCGCGTGTACGGGCCCGTTGATCGGCCTTGCACTGATATCCGGCGGCGCGACGCATGCGCTTGCATGGTTCGGGCCGTGCGTGCTGGTCGGCATCGGCAACGGGCTGACCAATCCCGGCGCCCACGCGGGTGCGTTGTCGGTGCGCCCGGAGCTGGCGGGCAGCGCATCGGGGCTGGCCGGCGCGATGACGATCGCCGGCGGCGCCGCGTTGTCGTCGCTGACGGGCGCGGTGCTGACCGCCGGCAACGCCGGTTATGTGCCGCTCGCGATGATGCTGCTGTCGGCGGCGATTGCGCTGGCGGCCGCCTTTTGCGTGCGGGCGTTCGATGCACGGGACGCCGCGCGATGACCGCGGGTGCGGCCCGGTACCGTGTCGCGGCCGAATGACGGACAATCCGTCGCATACCGAGAGACGACGCACCCTCCGCGAGCCATGTTCCCCGACGCGCGCGAAGGGTGACTGGACGAGGATGCGATGAGCGACTTTTCAGATTTCCAGCGGGACATTGCCGATGCCGCGCGGGCGACCTTCAAGGCACTGCGGGCGTTGCACCCGGACGAGCATTTCTACGTGTTCGCGCTGTATACGGACAGTGGCGCGATGACGGTGGTGCCGGCGGCCAATTCGATCGAAGGGTTGCGCCGGATCCGCGCGCAACGGGCGATCGCGGACGACGATCCGGCGCCCTGGTACAGGTGGGGTTCTGCCGAATGGGCCTATGAGGCGGCAGAAGCGTCGCCGTTCAATGCGATCTGCGGCAGGCTGGCCGACGAAGTGCTGAGCCCGCAATTTGCGCAGTCGCGATTCGCGGAGTTCACCCGGCAACTGCACGCCGACATGATCGAAGGATTGCGGCTGCTCGACCGCGAGGGCCTGTTCGGCACGGGCGAGGAGCGGGCGGCGATCACGCTGTTCGTGTCGATCAGCGACGACGACGCAGCCAGGGCGCTGGAAAACGCCTCGGCGAAAGCGCTGAATCCGCCGGCCGTCGCCGACGCATTCCTGCGCCGTTTCGGCTGACCTGCATCGGGATATCGCACGGCGGCCCCGGACGGGCAGCCGCCGCGCACGCGTCATTACGGCTTGGCGCCCACCACGAATTCGAACGTCGCGACGCCGTCGACGCCGCCCGTCACGCGGTCGCCCGGCTGCAGCGCACCGACACCGGCCGGCGTGCCGGTGAAGATCAGGTCGCCGGCCTTCAGCTCGACCGAGCGCGACACGTACGCGATGACATCGGGCACCGCCCAGATCATGTCGGCCAGGTCACCTTGCTGACGCGTGTCGCCGTTGACCGCGAGCCAGATGCGGCCCGCCGCCGGGTGGCCGGTGGCCGATGCCGCGCGCAGTGCGGTCACGGGGCCCGACGCATCGAAACCCTTCGCCCAGTCCCACGGACGGCTCAGCTTCTTCGCTTCGGCCTGCAGGTCGCGGCGCGTGAGGTCGACGCCGACGCCGTAGCCCCACACGTGCGACAGCGCGTCGGCCGAGTCGATCGACCGGCCGTCCTTGCCGATCGCGACGACCAGCTCGATTTCATGATGGAGGTCGTTCGTCAGCGGCGGATAGGCGACCGTGCCGCTGGCCGGGACGATCGCATCGGCCGGTTTCGTGAAGAAAAACGGCGGTTCGCGGTCGGGATCGGCGCCCATTTCACGGGCATGGTCGGCGTAGTTGCGGCCGACGCAAAATACGCGGCGCACCGGAAAGCGCGCGGACGACTGTTCGACTTCGACGGAAGGACGCTCGGCAGCGTCGATGACATAGGCGGACATCGGATGGCCTCGTTCGGTAGGAAGACGGAGGCCGGCGCACGGGCCGGCATGCGTGAAACGATACCCGACGAACGTGCGCCCGGATGCGACGCAACTGCGTTTTACCGGGACAAATCTACGCGTCCGCGGCCGGCGGCGTGTCGTCGCTGTCCGGCAGCGAGGCATTCGCGTCGCGGTAGGCCTTCGGCGACAGGCCGACCCGCGCGCGGAAGCGCCGCGCGAAATAGCCTTCGTCGCGGAAGCCGACCGAACGCGCGATGTCCGCGATGCGCCGGCTCGTATGGGCCAGCAGCGACTGCGCAAGCGCGATCCGGCGCTCGGTCACGAGATCGGTGAACGTGCTGCCGGTTTCCTTGCGGACCAGGTGCGCGAGGTAGTTCGGCGACAGGAACGCGGCCTCGGCGGTCGCGGCGAGCGTCAGGTCCTCGCGGGTCAGGTTCGCGCGCACGTGGCGCAGCACGCGTGCGAGCGCATCGCGCCGGCCCGCACGCTGGGCGCCGCGCTGCGCGAGCTTGTCGAGCGCGCCCGCGTACTGCGTGCAGACGAGCCCGATCAGCTGCAGCAGGTAGCCGCGCAGCAAGGTGGTCGAGCCGAACGTGCGCACGCGATCGGTGTCGAGCATGCACAGCGCGAGGCGGCGCGCTTCGTCATACGAGTCGCCGGTCAGGATGAAATCGAGATGCTCCTGGAAACGGAACGGCGTCAACTCGGGAAAGCGGTGCGCGGGCACGTCCTCGAGATCGAGCGGATCGACGTCAAGATCGGCGCGCAGGAACGCCTGGCTGAAGTTGATCACGATGAAATGCGCGCCTTCCGGATGCGGGATCAGGTGCTCGCGGTGCGGCAGCACGAACGCGAGCGCGCCGCGCGGAAACGGCCGCGTGACGCCGCCGATCCGCTGTTCGGTGTCGCCGCCGAGGTTGAACTGGATCTGGAAATACGCGTGCCGGTGCGGCTCGGTGATTGCCTGGCGCGAGGCCTGGTCGCGGATGTAGAAGTCGAGCCGGTCGCTGCGTTCGGGCATCCCGTACAGGCGCGGCGGGGCGATGGAGGGCATGAAGGATTCTGCTGTTCGTGACGCGGTTGAGCCGCGATGGTACAGCGAACCGGGCGCGACGGGGACGGCCGCGGTCGCGCGGTCAGCCTTGCACGAGCGGCGCGACCCGGCGCCGCAGCTCGGGCACGACCTCGGCGTCGAACCACGGGCGATGCATGAACCATGCCTGGTTGCGCGGCGACGGATGCGGCAGCGGCAGGACGTCGGGGCCGTAGTCGCGCCATGCCTGCACGGTGTCGGTCAGCGTGGCCTTGCGCGCATCGCGAAGGAAATGCCGCTGCGCGTACTGGCCGATCAGCAGCGTCAGCCGGATCGACGGCAGTTCGGCCAGCAGCCGGTCGATCCACAGTTGCGCGCATTCGGGGCGCGGCGGGTTGTCGCCGCTCGCGCCGCGGCCCGGGTAGCAGAAACCCATCGGCACGATCGCGAAGCGCATCTCGTCGTAGAAGGTCTCGGCGTCGACGTCGAGCCAGCCGCGCAGCCGCTTGCCGCTCGCGTCGTCCCACGGGATGCCGCTCGCATGGACGCGCGCGCCCGGCGCCTGCCCGACGATCAGGATGCGCGCGTCGCGATGGGCGCGCACGACGGGGCGCGGGCCGAGCGGCAGGTCGGCTTCGCAGGCACGGCACGCGCGGATTTCGGTGAGCAGCACGTCGAGCGGCGCGCGCGTTCGTTTCGACATCGGTTCTGAGCGGGGGCGGAGTGGCAAGGCGGTGTCGCACGGGCGGCGCAGGCAGCCGCCGGGCGCCCCGGATCGGCGTGGCGCGGCCCGGGAGCACGCGCCTGTCGCACCGCACGGCACGCATCAGGCCCGCGACGGACCCGCTGCGCTGCCTTCGGCGACCGCTGCGTCATACAACGCGGTCTGCGCGATCGCCGCGGCGATTCCCGCGTCGTCGTGCGAACCGTCGAGCATGCCCCAGCGCCGGTATTGCGACAGGAACCACTGGCCTTCGCGCGGATCGGGCCGGTTCACGGTGCCGCCGTCGTGAAAGCGGATCGGCAGCGGCGGCGCGGCGAACGGCCCCGCGCCGTAATCGCCGAGCAGGCGCGGCGCGATCAGCCGGGCCGGCACGCCGAGCGCATCGGGCGACGCGAGCCAGTCGGCCGCCTCGCGGCGGTGCGCGGCGCTGTCGAGCCACGCGCACGCATCGACGAGCGTGCGGATCAGCGCGCGCGCGGTGGCCGGATACAGCGCGACGAAGTCGCGCCGGGTCGCGAGCACCTTCTCCGGATGATCGGGCCAGATCTCGCTCGTGACGGCGACGGTCCGGCCTGCGCCGCATGCGTCGGCCACCGCGTGCCACGGCTCGCCGGAACAGAAGCCGTCGAGCTCGCCGCTGGCGAGCGCGGCGACCATCTCCGGCGGCGGGATCACGACGCTGCGCACGTCGCGCAGCGGATCGACGTCATGCGACGCGAGCCAGTGGTTCAGCCACATCGCGTGCGTGCCGGTCGGGAACGTCTGCGCCAGGAGCGGCTTGCGGCCGAGCGTCGCGAAGGCGGCGCGCACGCTCGCGGTTTCACGGTACGCGTCGGCGAGCCCGCGCGACAACGTGATCGCCTGGCCGTTGCGGTTCAGCACCATCAGCGCGGCCATGTCGGCCTGCGGGCCGCCGATGCCGAGCTGCAACCCGCAGACGAGCCCGTACAGCGCATGCGCGGCGTCGAGTTCGCCGCTCAACAGCTTGTCGCGCACGGCGGCCCAGGACGGCTGGCGGCTCGGTTCGAGCGTGAGGCCGTGACGCGCGCCGAGGTTCAGGCGCTGCGCGACGATCAGCGGGGCCGCGTCGCTCAGCGCGACGAACCCGAGGCGAAGATGCGCGCGTTCCGGCGCGGCGGGAGGTGAGGTATCCATGGCAGTCATGACTGGGGTGAAGCGTCGAGCAGTTGTCGCGCGACGTCGACGATGCGCAGGCCCTGATCCATCGCACGCTTGCGCAGCGCCGCGTACGCGTCGTGTTCGGACAGCTTGCGCTGGTCCATCAGCACGCGTTTCGCGCGGTCGATCAGCTTGCGCTCCGCGAGTTCGCGCTCGACGTCGGCCAGCCGGCGGCGCAGTGCATCGTCGTGCGAGAAGCGCGCGAGCGCGACTTCGAGAATCGGTGCGAGACGCTCGGCCGACAAGCCTTCGACGAGATACGCGCTGACGCCCGCGCCGACCGCCGCGCGGATCAGTTCCTGGTCGGCGTCGTGGCTGAACATCAGCACGGGGCGCGGTGCGGTCGCGTGCATGACCGCGAGCTGCTCGAGCGTGTCGCGCGACGGCGAATCGGTGTCGATGATCACGACGTCAGGGCGTTGTTCCTCGACGGCCGCCGGCAGGCGCGCGGGCGTCGCGACGTCGTTCAGCATCTCGTAGCCGAGGCGCGCGAGCGCGTCGCCGAGCTCGCCGATCGGCTTGTCGGTGTCGGTGACGAGCAGCACGCGCAGGCGGGCGGACAGGGCAGGCGAACTCATGAGGCGGGCGACAGGGGCAATGGGGCTTCGGTGCAAGTTGCTGACGACGTATGCAGGCCGGACGCGCGGCCGGTGGTGGCGGGAACGGGAAGCGGCCGAAGCCGCACGATGCCGGGCATGTCACGCGGCTCTCGAAAACGCCGCTTCGGTGGCGGCGTCCGTGCCTTGCACGGCTGCTTCGCCGATCGCCCCGCCGACGAGGATCACGGCCGGGCTGCCGAGCCGCGCGGCCTCGATGCCGTGTGCGAGCGTGCCGAGCGTGCCGGTCCAGCGGCGTTCGTCGGGCGTGCCGGCCCATTGCACGGCCGCCGCCGGGGTCGACGCGGGCAGCGCGGCGAGCAGGCCCGCCGCAAGGCTGTCGACGCGGCTCATCCCCATGTAGATCGCCAGCGTGGTGCCGGTGGCCGCGAGCCGTGCCCAGTCGGGTTCGCCGTGGTCCTGGCGGTGCGCGGTGACGAACGTGACGCCCTGGCAGTGCTCGCGGTGCGTGAGCGAGATGCCGAGGCTCGCGGCGGCCGCGAATCCCGACGAGATGCCGTTGACGATCTCGACCGGAATCGCGGCTGCGCGCAGCGTCGCGAGTTCTTCGCCGGCGCGCCCGAACAGCAGCGCGTCGCCGCCTTTCACGCGTACCACGTGTGCGCCGCGCAGCGCGTAGCGGCGCATCAGTTTCTCGATGAAGGCCTGCGGCGTGGAGCGGCAGCCGCCGCGCTTGCCGACGCGGATCACGCGCGCCTGCGGGGCGAGTTCGACGATGCCGGGCGCGACGAGATCGTCGAGCAGCAGCACGTCGGCGGCGGCCAGCGCTTTCACGGCCTTCAGCGTGAGGAGATCGGGATCGCCGGGGCCGGCGCCCAGCAGCGTGACTTTGCCAGTCGTCATGTCGTGTTCCTGTGCCGCATCGCGAGCGTGCGGCGGTCTGCTAACGCGTTGTCTGCGCGGCGGCGGCGGGCGGTCGAAACGCACCGGCATCCGGCCGTGCCGCGCACGGGGGGACACCGTTGTCCTGACGGGCCCACCGTGAAGGGCGGGCAGGGTTTGCGGGGACTGCCCACCGGCGCCGTTGCCGGTGTGATGGATGAGGTTGAGCAATATCCGGGCCAACCCGGGCAACACATGGTGACCGCGTGGCGCGACGCACCGCGCGCCGGCCGCACGTATGCAGCCGGCCGCGGCGTGCGGCCGTCCGCAATGCCGCATCGGTGTGCATCGTGCCCCGCCAGCGCGCACCGCGATGTCGCACGGCGACAGTGCTGCAGCGCACCACATCTGTGCCTCGCTGCATCTCGGCGCATCGTGCGTCGTGTGCCGCAGCGGGCCATACCCTCGCCGCGAGCCTTGTACGGCGGGGCTGTGAGCAGGATTTTCGATGACATGGCACGGCGTTTGCGTAAGCTGGTCCGGGCGGATCAATGGCGATTCGCTCGCAGTACCGATTACAGACGCGCCCGGCAACGGGCTTCATGGGCAACGGCGTCCTACGCATCGGGTCTCGACGAGACCGGGTGCGCAGGACGCCGTTTTTCGTTTGGCGGATGACATGACCGACAAAGCTACCCGTATCGATCTCTTCAGCTTCCGCACCGCGCCGATGCGCGCGTTCCACATGACGTGGATGGCGTTCTTCGTGTGCTTCTTCGCATGGTTCGCGTGCGCGCCACTGATGCCGCTCATCGCGCGCGAATTCCACCTGACCGCGGCTCAGGTCGCCAACATCAACATCGCCGCGGTGGCCGCGACGATCGCCGTGCGGCTGCTGGTCGGCCCGCTGTGCGACCGCTTCGGCCCGCGCCGCGTGTATGTCGGTCTGCTGCTGCTCGGCGCGATCCCGGTGTTCGCGGTGTCGTTCACGCACGACTACCTGTCGTTCCTGATCTGCCGGCTCGGCATCGGCGCGATCGGCGCGGGCTTCGTGATCACGCAGTACCACACGTCGGTGATGTTCGCGCCGAACGTGGTCGGCACCGCGAACGCGACGACGGCCGGCTGGGGCAACGCAGGGGCGGGCGCGACGCAGGCGCTGATGCCGCTGCTCGTCGCCGCCGGCCTGATGCTCGGCTTCGGCGAGGATTCGTCGTGGCGCATGGCGCTGGTCGTGCCGGGCGTGGCGATGCTCGTGATGGCGTGGGCGTACTGGCGCTTCACGCAGGACTGCCCGCAAGGCGACATCGTCGCGCTGCGCAAGGAAGGCGTGACGGTCGACAGTGGCAAGAAGGGGGGCTGGGCGAGCTTCTTCGCCGCGTGCGGCAACTATCGCGTGTGGATGCTGTTCGTCACGTACGGCGCGTGCTTCGGCGTCGAAGTGTTCATCCACAACATCGCCGCGCTGTACTACGTCGATCACTTCAGCCTGTCGTTGAAGGACGCCGGTTTCGCGGTCGGCCTGTTCGGGCTGCTCGCGCTGTTCGCCCGAGCGCTCGGCGGCTGGCTGTCCGACAAGATCGCCGCGCGCCGCAGCCTCGACGTGCGCGCGACGCTGCTGTGCGCACTGATCATCGGCGAAGGGCTCGGGCTGATCTGGTTCTCGCATGCGCAGAGCGTCGGCATCGCGCTCGTCGCGATGGTGACCTTCGGCCTGTTCACGCACATGGCGTGCGGCGCGACCTACGCGCTGGTGCCGTTCATCGACCGCAAGGCGCTCGGCGGCGTCGCCGGGATCGTCGGTGCGGGCGGCAACGTCGGCGCGGTGGCCGCGGCGTTCCTGCTGAAGGGCGTCGGCGACGTCCAGCAGACGCTGAGCATGCTCGGCCTCGCCGTCACCGCCACCGCGCTGTGCGCGATGGCCGTGCGCTTCAGCGAAGAACACAAGGCGCGCGAAGCCGAACTGCGCGACCGCGCGCTGGCCGCCGCCAACGCCGCGAACTGATCGACCGAAGGAATCGTCACCATGAAACTCATCGTCATCGGCCACGGCATGGTCGGCCACAAGCTCCTCGAATGCGTCGCGGCGGAAGCCGGTGCGGCGGGCGCGCTGCAGGTCACCGTGCTCGGCGAGGAGCCGCGTCCGGCCTACGATCGCGTGCACCTGTCGGAATTTTTCTCGGGCAAGTCGGCGGACGACCTGTCGCTCGTCGAACCGGGCTTCTTCGAGCGTCATCCGCAGTTCGACCTGCGCCTGAACGCGCAGGTCGCATCGATCGACCGCGCCGCGCATACGGTCACGCTCGCGTCGGGCGAAACGCTGGCCTACGACAAGCTGGTGCTCGCGACGGGCTCGCGCCCGTTCGTGCCGCCGATGCCGGGGCACGATCGCGCAGGCTGTTTCGTGTACCGGACGATCGAGGATCTCGAAGCGATGCAGGCGTGCGGCACGCACGCGAAGCGCGGCGTCGTGATCGGCGGCGGGCTGCTCGGCCTCGAATGCGCGAAGGCGCTGCGTGACATGGGGCTCGACACGCACGTCGTCGAATTCGCACCGCGGCTGATGGCCGTCCAGGTCGACGACGGCGGCGGCCGGATGCTGCGCGCGAAGATCGAGGCGCTCGGCGTGACCGTGCATACGGGCAAGAACACGCTCGAAATCGTCGACGGTGAGGAGGGTACGCACCGGATGGCGTTCGCCGACGGCACGCACCTCGACGCCGACATGATCGTGTTCTCGGCCGGCATCCGTGCCCGCGACGAACTGGCCCGCGCATGCGGGCTCGACACCGGCCCGCGCGGCGGCGTCGCGATCGACGACGCCTGCCGCACGAGCGATGCCGACATCTATGCGATCGGCGAATGCGCGGCATGGAACGGCATGGTGTATGGCCTCGTCGCGCCCGGCTACGACATGGCGCGTGTGGTCGCGAAGCAGCTCGCCGGTGACGCGAACGACGCAACCGGCGCCGCGTTTGCGGGCGCCGACATGAGCACGAAGCTGAAGCTGATGGGCGTCGACGTCGCGAGCATCGGCGACGCGCACGGCACGACGGCCGGCAGCCGCACCTACCAGTACGCGGACGAGCGCCGCCAGGTCTACAAGAAGCTCGTGGTGTCCGACTGCGGCAAGTTCCTGCACGGCGCGGTGATGGTCGGCGACGCGGCCGAGTACGGCACGCTGCTGCAGATGATGCTGAACCGCATCGAGCTGCCCGAGTCGCCCGAATTCCTGATCCTGCCGTCGTCGGACGGCGTCGCGAAGCCGGCGATCGGCGTCGACGCGCTGCCGGACGGTGCCCAGATCTGCTCGTGCAACAACGTGTCGAAGTCGCAGATCTGCACGGCGGTCGCGGACGGCGCGACGAGCCTCGGCGCGCTGAAGACGTGCACGGGCGCCGGCACGTCGTGCGGCGGCTGCGTGCCGCTCGTCACGCAGATCATGAAGGCCGAGATGAAGAAGCAGGGCCTCGCGGTCAACAACCATCTGTGCGAGCACTTCCCGCATTCGCGCCAGGAGCTGTTCCACCTGATCCGCGTCGAGCGCATCACGACGTTCGACGAACTGCTCGCGAAGCACGGCCACGGGCTCGGCTGCGACGTGTGCAAGCCGGCCGTCGCGGGCATCCTCGCGTCGTGCTTCAACGAGTTCGTGCTGAAGAAGGAACATGCGGGGCTGCAGGATTCGAACGACTACTACCTCGCGAACATCCAGCGCGACGGCACGTACTCGGTCGTGCCGCGCATGCCGGGCGGCGAAGTCACGCCGGAAGGGCTGATCGCCGTCGGCCAGGTCGCGAAGAAGTACGGCCTGTACACGAAGATCACGGGCGGCCAGCGCGTCGACCTGTTCGGCGCGCGCGTCGAGCAACTGCCGTCGATCTGGGAGGAGCTGATCGAGGCCGGCTTCGAATCGGGGCACGCGTACGGCAAGGCGCTGCGCACCGTGAAGTCGTGCGTCGGGTCGACGTGGTGTCGCTATGGCGTCGACGATTCGGTCGGCCTCGCGATCGACCTGGAGAATCGCTACAAGGGGCTGCGCGCGCCGCACAAGATCAAGTTCGGCGTATCGGGCTGCACGCGCGAGTGCGCTGAAGCGCAGGGCAAGGACGTCGGCATCATCGCGACCGAAAAAGGCTGGAACCTGTACGTGTGCGGCAACGGCGGGATGAAGCCGCGCCACGCGGAACTGCTCGCGTCCGATCTCGACCGCGCGACGCTGCTCCGCTACATCGACCGTTTCCTGATGTTCTACGTGCGCACGGCCGACCGGTTGCAGCGCACCAGCGTGTGGCGCGACAACCTCGAAGGCGGCCTCGACTACCTGACCGACGTCGTCGTGCACGACCGGCTCGGGATCGGCGCCGAACTCGAAGCCGACATGCAGCACGTGGTCGACACCTACGAGTGCGAATGGAAGAAGGCCGTCACCGATCCCGATACGCGCAAGCGCTTCCGCCACTTCGTGAACAGCGACGCGCCGGACACGACGATCGAATTCGTCGAGACGCGCGGCCAGATCCGGCCCGCGACGCCCGGCGAGCGCGCGGGCGGCAAGCCCGTGCCGATTCCCGTCGTCGCGGAAAGCGCGACGCAAGCCGTGACCGAACCCGCAACCGCCTGACCGATACCCGCATCACTTCAAGGAGCCCATCATGAACGATCGTCTTCCGCTGTCCTGGACCCGCGTGTGCCCGCTCGACGACATCGTGCCGAACACCGGCGTGTGCGCGCTCGTCAACGGCGAGCAGGTCGCGGTATTTCACGTCGTGCATGCCGACGGCGGCGTGTTCGCGATCGACAACGTCGATCCGGTATCGCAGGCGGCCGTGATGTCGCGCGGGCTGATCGGCAGCCTCGGCGAGCGTGTCGTCGTCGCGTCGCCGCTGTACAAGCAGCATTTCGACCTGCGCACCGGCGAATGCCTGGAAGCGCCCGAGCAGTCGGTGAGCGCGTATCCGTCGCGGGTCGAGGACGGTTTCGTGTGGATCGCGGCCTGACCGTCCCGGAGCGCGCATGACCGCCACCCCCGTCAAGAGCGTGTGCCCGTACTGCGGCGTCGGCTGCGGCATGGTGCTGCACGTCGAGGATGGCGAAGTCGTCAAGGTATCCGGCGACTCCGACCATCCGACCAACTTCGGGCGGCTGTGCACGAAGGGTTCGTCGGCGCACGTCGCGCTGCGCCGCTCCGGGCGGCTCGACCGTGCGTTCGTGCGCCGCGCACGCGAGGACGACCTCGTGCCGCTGCCGGCGCGCGACGCGATCGCCGAAACCGCGCGCCGCCTGCGGGCGGTGCTCGATACGCACGGGCCCGACGCGCTGTCGTTCTACGTGTCGGGGCAGATGTCGATCGAGGCGCAATACCTCGTCAACAAGCTCGCGAAGGGCTTCGTCGGCACCAACAACATCGAGTCGAACTCGCGTCTCTGCATGGCGAGCGCGAGCACCGGCTACAAGCAGTCGCTCGGCGCGGACGGCCCGCCCGGGTCGTATCAGGACTTCGATCGCGCGAACCTGTTCTTCGTGATCGGCGCAAACATGGCCGACTGTCACCCGATCCTGTTCCTGCGGATGATGGATCGCGTGAAGGCCGGCGCCAAGCTGATCGTCGTCGATCCGCGCCGCACCGGCACCGCCGACAAGGCCGACCTGTTCCTGCAGATCCGGCCGGGCACCGATCTCGCGCTGACCAACGGGCTGCTGCACCTGCTGCATGCGAACGGCCGCACCGATGCCGCGTTCATCGACGCGTACACGGAAGGCTGGGACGCGATGCCCGCGTTTCTCGCCGACTACACGCCCGAGCGCGTCGCGGCGATCACGGGGCTCGCGGAAGCCGACCTGCGCACGGCCGCGCAATGGATCGGCGACGCGCAGGAGTGGATGAGCTGCTGGACGATGGGGCTCAACCAGAGCACGCACGGCGTGTGGAACACCAACGCGATCTGCAACCTGCATCTTGCAACGGGCAAGCTCTGCCGGCCGGGCAGCGGCCCGTTCTCGCTGACCGGCCAGCCGAACGCGATGGGCGGCCGCGAGATGGGCTACATGGGTCCGGGCTTGCCAGGCCAGCGCTCGGTGCTGTCCGACGACGACCGGCGCTTCGTCGAGCACCTGTGGCGCGTGCCGGCCGGCACGCTGCGCAAGGACACCGGCAAGGGCACGGTCGACCTGTTCGAACGCATGGCGGCCGGCGACATCAAGGCGTGCTGGATCGTCTGCACGAACCCGGTCGCGACCGTGCCGAACCGGCAGAACGTGATCGCCGGGCTGCAGGCCGCGGAACTCGTGATCGCGCAGGACGCGTTCCTCGACACCGAGACCAACCGCTACGCGGACATCCTGCTGCCGGGCGCGCTGTGGGCCGAAGGCGACGGCGTGATGATCAACTCCGAGCGCAACATGACGCTGATGCGTGCGGCGGTCGCGCCGCCCGGCGACGCGCTGCCCGACTGGCGCATCGTCGCGGAAGTCGCGCGCGCGATGGGCTTCGGCGATGCATTCGACTATGCGTCGGCGGCCGACGTGTTCGACGAGATCGTGCGGTTCTCGAATCCGGCGACCGGCTACGACCTGCGCGGCGCGAGCCACGCGGCGCTGCGCGACGGCCCGGTGCAATGGCCGGTCGCGCCGGGCACCGCGCGCGAGCGGCACCCGGTCCGCTACCTGAACGACGGCGTGAGCCAGACACGGCGCCCGGCCGCCGACGGCAACGATGCCCCGCGCATCGCGTTCCCGACGCCGTCGGGCAAGGCGCGCTTCTTCGCGCGGCCGCACGTCGATCCGGCCGAGCTGCCCGACGACACGTTCCCGATCGTGCTGAACACCGGGCGGCTGCAGCATCAATGGCACACGATGACGAAGACGGGCAAGGTCGCGATGCTGAACAAGCTGAACCCGCGCCCGTTCGTCGAGCTGCACCCGGACGATGCGAGCGCGCTCGGCATTGCCGCGAAGGACAGCGTCGAGATCCGTTCGGCGCGCGGCCGTGCGGTATTGCCGGCCGTCGTGACCGAACGCGTGCAGCGCGGCAACTGCTTTGCCCCGATGCACTGGAACGACGTGTACGGCGACGACCTGTGCATCAACGCGGTGACGAACGACGCGATCGACCCGGAATCGCAGCAACCCGAACTGAAATATTGCGCGGTCGCGCTGCGGCGCGTCGACACGGACGCGTTCGCATCCGCCGACGACGAAACGGCGCAACCCGATGCCTGCGCCGACGACGTGCGGCCCGCGCCGGCGACGGTGCAGGCCACTGCTTCACAGGAATCCGACATGGCAGACATCGACACTTTCGCGGCCGCGCTCGGCGTCGCCGATCTCGCGCCGCCGCCGTTGACCGACACGGAACGGTTGTACGTGGCGGGCCTCGTCAGCGGGCTGAAGGCGAGCGCCGGCCGGCGCGAGGGCAGCGTGCCCGTGCTGCCGGCCGCCGCCCCGCTGACGCCGCCGGTGCGGTTCTGGCTCGACGGGATGCTCGCGGGCCTGTTCAGCCGTTCGCTGCCTGCGCATTCGCCGGTGGCCGCGGCGGCCGCGCTGCCGGCCGACGCGGCCGCGTCCGGCGGCGTGCGGATCGTGCGCACGCGCCCGAAGGTCGTGCTGCTGTGGGCGTCGCAGACCGGCAACATCGAATCGCTGACCGAAGATTACGCGACGCAACTGATGAACGCGGGCTTCGAGATTCGCACCGCGTGCATGTCCGACTATCCGATTGCGTCGCTCGCCGGTGCGCAATACGTGCTGCTGATGACGAGCACGTTCGGCGACGGCGATGCACCCGACAACGGTACCGAGTTCTGGGATGCACTGCAGGCCGGCAGTGCCGCGCGCCTCGACGGCGTGCACTTCGCGGTGCTCGCGTTCGGCGATCGCAACTACGACCAGTTCTGCGGCCACGGCCGCCGGCTCGACGCGCGGCTCGCGGAGCTCGGCGCGGCCCGCCTGTGCGCGCGTGTCGATTGCGACGTGGAATTCCAGCGCGACGCCGACCAGTGGCTCGAGCGCGTCGTCGCGCGGATCAAGGAGGCCGATGCCGCGCTGCACGCGGTGCCGTCCGGCGGGATGAGCCCGTCGGGGCTGCTGCCGACGAAGGCGCATCCGGCGCCGTCGAAGCTCGTTGCGAACCTGCGGCTGAACCGTCCGGGCGCCGCGAAAGATACGCGCTACGTGTCGTTGTCGACCGAAGGCGCGAACCTCGAATACGAAACCGGCGACGCGCTCGGCGTGTGGCCGACCAACTGCCCGGAGCTGGTCGACGAGCTGCTTTCCGTCACCGCGCTGAAGGCCGATGCGCCGGTGTCGATCGCGGGCGTCGGCGACGTGCGCCTCGGCGATGCGCTCGCGCGTCACTTCGACATCACGCGCCCGCATCCGGACACGCTCGCGTTCATCGCGTCGCGCAGCGCGAACGGCGCGCTGAAGTCGCTGCTCGGCGACGACCGCAAGGGCGACCTGAAGCAGTGGCTGTGGGGGCAGCAGCTCGCGGACGTGCTGCACGAATTCCCGGTCGAGCTGTCGGGCACGGAGCTGGTCGGGATGCTGAAGCGCATGCAGCCGCGCCTGTATTCGATCGCGTCGAGCCCGAGCGCGCACCAGGGCGAGATCCACCTGACCGTGTCGGCCGTGCGCTATCACAACGGCCGGCGTGCGCGCAAAGGCGTTGCGTCGACGTTCCTCGCCGATCGCGCGGACGACGGCCGCGTGCCCGTGTTCGTGCAGAAGTCCGCGCACTTCCGGCCGCCGGTGAACGGCGACGTGCCGATCGTGATGGTCGGCCCCGGCACCGGCGTCGCACCGTTCCGCGGCTTCCTGCACGAGCGGCAGGCGCGCGGCGCGCGCGGGCGCAACTGGCTGTTCTTTGGCGAGCAGCATGCGCAGACCGACTTCTACTACGGCGACGAACTGGGCACGATGCACGACAGCGGCTTCCTCACGCGGCTCGATCTCGCGTTCTCGCGCGACCAGGCCGACAAGATCTACGTGCAGGACCGGATGCGCGAGCAGGGTGCGGAACTGTTCGCGTGGCTGGAGGAGGGGGCGCACTTCTACGTGTGCGGCGACGCCGCCCGGATGGCCAAGGACGTCGATATGGCGCTGAAGGCCGTCGTTGCCGAACACGGCGGCATGTCGGACGAGGCCGCGAACGACTACGTCGCGCGGCTTTCGAAGGCACGGCGCTACATGCGGGACGTGTACTGAACGCGGGCGGCACGGCTTGACGCGGCCCGCCGGCAGGCGGGCCCGGCTTCGGCAACGCGTGGGCCTGCGACGGTCGGGGGCGGGAGGGCCGTCGACGGCGAACGCTTCCAGTACACGAGCGCTGCGATCCTGTCGTCGTCGGCTGATCTCGCGCGCGTCAGCATCGACGATGCCGGCACGGCCCGCAAGACGGCCGACACGTTACCGCGCACCGCGGAGTGCGCCCACCCGCGCGGCGGGCCCGGCGTTCCGTCGTGACCCGCCGGCCGCCGCCGGATCGCATCACTGCTGACGGTCCCACGCGCGCGCCTGTTCGGCACGGACGAACGCTTCCGACGACTGCGGCAACAGGTTGCGGAACGCGCCGCCGTCGCTTGCGATCACGTCGACCATCTTCGCGATCATCTCTTCCGGATCGTGCTGCTCGAGCGGGAACGTCAGCCGCTCGGGCGTCACGGTATGCACGGCCGGATCGTGCCAGCGCCGCGTCGTTTCCATCATCCGGTCGTTGAAGCCCGTGCTGTACGGGCCGGGGTTCACGACCGCGACACGGATCCCGTGCGGCGCCAGCTCCGCGTGCATCGCCTCGGCGATCGATTCGACCGCATGCTTCGACGCGCAATAGGCACCCGTGAACGGCCCCGTGATGAGGCCCGCGATCGACGACACGAACACGATCTTGCCGTGCCGGCGCGCGAGCATCCCGCGCGCGATTTGCTGCGTGAGTTCGAGCGGCCCGAACACGTTGACGTCGAACAGGTCGCGGACGATCCTGGCCGGCAGATCGACGAGCGCGCCGGCTTCGCCGACGCCCGCGTTGTTCACGAGTACGTCGACGTCGAGCTCGGCCGCGCGGGCGCGATCGTGGGCCGACGTGACGTCGAGCTCGATGGCGCGCAGCGCGGTGCCGCGTTGCGCGGCGGCGGCTGTCAGGTCGTCGATCTCGGCGGCGACGCGCACGCCGGCCGTCACGTCGTGACCGCGTTCGGCGAGCCGCAGCGCGACTTCGCGACCGAAGCCGGTGCCTGCGCCGGTAATGAGGATGCGTTTCTGTGCCATGTGATTACCTCGTGGTGTGAAGGGTTGCATGAAAGCGGTCGACGCAGTGTCGGGCGATCGCGGTGTCATCGTCGACGCTGCCGCCCGACACGCCGATCGCGCCGACGCAGCGGCCGCTGCCGTTGACGAGCGGTTCGCCGCCGCCGAACGTGACGAGCCCGCCGTGGCTGTGCTCGATCCCGCGCAGCGGGCCGTCGCCCGACATCGCGCCGAGTGCGTCGGTCGATGCGCGGAAGCGGACGGCCGTCAGCGCCTTGCGCTGCGCGAGATCGATTGCCCCGAGAAAACAGTCGTCGGTGCGCACGAACGCGAGCAGGTTCGCGCCGGCATCGACGATTGCGATGGCGACGCCGGCGACCTGCAGCGACGCCGCATGCGCGAGTGCTGCGTCGATCGTGCGGCGGGCGGCTGCGAGCGGCAGCGAGGCGGTAAGCGGATCCATTCGAAGCTCCGGTGGGACGACAGGCCCTAGTGTAGGCAGCCTCGGTATATGGGAGAATCCGTATTCCGCTCGAAAGAGTTTCAAGTTTTTCTAATGATGAGCCGACGCGATCCGATGGCCGGGCTGCACGTGTTCATGACGGTCGCGACGGCCGGCAACTTCACGCGGGCGGCCGCCGCGCTCGGCCTGACGCCGGCTGCCGTCAGCCTCGCGATCGGGCAACTCGAGGGCGAGCTGAACGTGAAGCTGTTCAATCGCAGCACGCGCGGCGTGAGCCTGACGGAAGCCGGGCAGCGCTATTGGCGGCAGACGGAGCCCGCATACCGGCAGGTCATGCAGGCGCGTGACGAGGTGAAAGATGCGCGCAGCGAGCCGAGCGGCGTGTTGCGCGTGACCGCGCTGCCGCTGGCGCGTGCGCTCGTGATCGCGCCGGTGCTGGCCGTATTCCGCGAGCGCTATCCGAAAGTGCGGCTGGAGATCCGCTACGAGAACGAGCTGGTCGATATCGCGAAGGACGGGGTCGACGCGGGGATTCGCCTCGCCGACCGGCTGCAGCCGGGGACGATCGGCGTGCGGATCGCGCCGGCGCTTTCGTGCGCGCTGGTCGCGTCGCCCGGTTATCTGGCGCGGTACGGGACGCCTGCTTCGATCGCCGAGCTAGAAACTCATGCCTGTATCCGCTTCCGGTTTTCGGAGAGCGGGCGGCTGCACAAATGGCTGCTGCACGACGGGCGCCGCGATGTCGATCTCGATCCGGAAGGTGTATTCGTGACGAACGATGCCGATGCGGTGATCGACGCGGCGCGCGCAGGTGTCGGGATTGCTTTTGCGTTCATGCGCGAACGGATCGAGCAGGACCTGCGCGACGGCACGCTTGTCGAGGTGTTGCCGGGCGTGTGCCGGACGCTGCCGCCGATGTGGCTGTACTACGTGAATCGCAAGCACGTGCCGGCGAAGCTGCGCGCGTTCATCGACGTGCTGCGGGAGCGTGACGGGGCCGGCGCGGCGTAATCCTTTCGCTAGCCGGCTGCGGCGATCGGTCCGGCGGCGCATGATGGCGGCTCCATCCACGAAAGCATGGAGTCGCGTCATGACGGCATTTCCTCATTTCCCGGTTTGTACCTTGATGATCGCCGCCACGCTGGCTGCCGCTGCGCTCTGCAGCGCACCGGCCGTCGGCCAGACGTCGACCGTACCCGCAGGTTCGGCTGCGGCGACGCCCGACAACGCGGTACTGCTGACCGTTTTCCTCAAGCACGATCAGTCGCGCCCGCTTGCGGAGCTGAATGCGCAGCTTGCGAAGCAGGGCTTCTACAAGGCGTTTCCGCCGCCGGGCGTCGAAGTGGTGAGCTGGACCGTGACGATGGGGATCGGGCAGATCGTCGTGCTGCGCTTGCCGGCGTCGCGGCTGCGAGAAGTCAATCGGGTGCTCGAGGATACGGCGTGGGGCGCGTATCGGACGGAGTTCTATCCGACTTACGACTACAAGGCGATCGGGTTGGGGGAGCATGAGCGGGCTAAGTGAGGTTGCGCGTGCTTGCTGCGTCGTCCCGCAAGCATGCAAACCGAGTCCGAATCTCCCGATGCGGCGAATTGTCTGCAACACATTTTAACTGTTTCCCGATTATCGCCACGCAGTGTGATATCGGGCGGATTCTTATCGGTGGCGAAGTAAATCGAGATTCAATACTGGCGAATTATGATTAATTGCAGTCAAAACAGAATGAATTAATTTGAGATAGAGAGGGAGTCGGAATTATCCCAAAAATACATTACTTCACATCCTTACAATGCTTGGCAATTGTTGACAGTCACCCTATGGTTTGCTGACGACTATGTTGCTAACGTTCATCGATCTGAAAAGAAGTCCAATAAAGAACGATGAATCAGAAGACCTACCGTCTGGTGTATTCCGGACTCCGGGGAATGGTGGTGGCTGTTGAAGAGACGGCTACTGCTTCGGGGAAAACAGCGTCCGGCGAGCGCCGTGGCGGCCGCCGTGCGCTTGGTGGTTCGGGCTGGCTGATCGCGGCCGCATCACTGGCCGGCGTGCCTTCGCTTGCGCCGGCGCAGATCGTACCGACGCCGGGCGCGCCCACCCACGTGATCCAGACGCAGAACGGGTTGCCGCAGGTGAATATCGCCAGGCCCTCCGGCGCTGGTGTATCGGTCAATACCTATAACCAGTTCGACGTTCAGAAGAACGGCGCGCTCCTGAATAACTCGCCGACGCTCGTCAATACGCAGCAGGCTGGTTATATCAACGGGAATCCGAATTTCGGGCCCGGCCAGTCGGCGCGGATCATCGTCAACCAGGTGAACAGCGCGAACCCGTCGCAGCTTCGCGGTTATGTCGAAGTCGCCGGAAATCGAGCGGAAGTGGTGCTGGCCAACCCGGCCGGTATCGTCGTCGACGGCGGCGGTTTCATCAATACATCGCGCGCCACGCTGACGACCGGGCAGCCTTACTACGGCGCGGACGGTTCGCTCGCCGGCTACAACGTCAATCGCGGCCTCGTTACCGTGCAGGGCGCGGGGCTCAATGCGGCGAACGTCGACCAGGTCGACATCATTGCCCGCGCCGTGCAGGCGAATGCGGCGATCTACGCGAAGAACCTGAACGTCGTCGCCGGAGCTAACCAGGTCAATCACGACACGCTGGCAGCGACGCCGATCCAGGGCGACGGCGCCGCGCCGGGCGTCGCGATCGACGTCAGCCAGCTCGGCGGGATGTACAGCGACCGGATTTATCTGGTCGGCACCGAAAGTGGCGTCGGCGTGAGTAACGCCGGCACGATCGCGGCCCAGGCCGGCGACATGACGCTGCAGTCGAACGGCCGGCTCGTGTTGACCGGCAAGACCACGGCGACCGGCAATCTCGCGATGTCGGCGGCGGGCGGTATCGACAACAGCGGCACGGTCTATGCGCAGCAATCGGTATCGGCGAACACGGTGGCCGATCTCGTAAACAGTGGCACGTTCGCTGCGCAACAGCGCACGACGATTGTGGCGGGCTCGGTGAACTCGACCGGCACGCTCGGCTCGGGCGTGAACAACGACGGCGCTGTCGGGCACAGCGGCGACCTGAACGTCACGACGTCGGGACAACTGACGGCGACCGGCCAGAACCTGGCCGGCGGCGATGCGTCGCTTACCGGTGGCAGCGTGAATCTTGCCGGCAGCCGGACGGCTGCGAACGGTGCGCTCGCGTTGAACGCGACGGCGGGCGACCTCAACCTGTCGGACGCGAAGACGAGTGCGCAGGGTGCCATTACGGCGAATGCGACCGGTACGCTTGTCAACGATCGCGGCAGCGTGTCGAGCGACAGCGGCATCACGCTCAGGGGCGGCAACGTATCGAACCAGGGCGGCAAGGTGTCGGCGCAAAGCTCGCTGTCCGTGCAGGCGGCCGGGCAGCTCGCCAACCAGTCGGGCACGTTCGTGTCGCAAGCTGCCGCGGAGGTGCGCGGCGGCTCGATCCTGAACAACCAGGGCATGATCCAGAGCGCCGCCGGGATGACAGTGGCCGGTGGGACGCTGGACAACTCCGGCGGGCGCGTCACGTCGCTGAATGGCGATGGGTTATCGGTGACGACGACGGGGCTGCTGACGAATGCGGGTGGTACGACGGCGGGTGGCGTGCAGGGTGGCGTGATGGGTGGCAACGGCGACGTCACGCTCCAGGCTGGCCAGTTGGTCAATCACGGTACGGTGACCGCTCGGCAGGATCTTCGCGCGACGAGCCAGTCGCTCGATAACGGCGGCGGCACGCTGTCGGCCGGGCGGAATGCGAACATCGATGCCGGCGCAGCACTGACGAACGCCGCCGGCAGTATCGCCGCGGGTCAGGCGGCGACCATCAAGGCGACGTCGCTCGACAACGGTGGCGGTTTCATCAACGCGGCGCAACTGGCACTGACTGCGGGCGATCTGGCGAACCGCGGCGGGTCGATCACGCAAACCGGCACGGGCGCCATGCTCACGGCTGTCTCCGGGACGTTCGACAACACCCGCGGCACGCTGGAAACCAACAGCACCGATCTGAATCTTTCGCCGACCGCGCTGGTCAACGACCAGGGCAAGATCGCGCACGCCGGCAGCGGCACGTTGTCGATCGCGACCGGCACGCTGTCGAACAACGGCGGGCAGATCGCGACGAACGGTGCACTCGCGCTGCAAGCGGCCGCGCTGTCGAACCGGGCCGGAACCTTGAGTGCGCAGCGGCAGGCTTCCGTTGCCGTCCAGTCGCTGGACAATCGCTCGGGAGGCTACGTCGGAGCCGACAGCGTCACGCTGAATGCACAGGGCCGGATCGATAACGGCGGCGGCACGATCGAGGCGAACAACGGGCTGACGGTGGCGGCCGACAGTCTCGCGAACGATACGGGTTCGATCAAGAACATCGGTGCGAGCAGCCTGAGCATGACGTCGACGAACGCGTTGTCGAACACGGCCGGCGGCACGATCGGCGGCAATGGCGACGTGTCGGTCCTGGCTGGCGGCATCGACAACTCGAACGGCTCGCTGTTGTCGGCGCAGATGCTTACGCTGAAGTCGAATGGCGCGTTGACGAACACCGCCGGCCTGATTCAGGCCAACGGCAACCTGGACGTTCATGCCCAAGGGACGATCCGCAATACCGGCGGTCAGATCGAGGCGAACGATGCGACATCGACGCTGGCGCTTTCCGGCAGCAGCATCGACAACAGCGATGGCCGGATCGTCAACGTCGGGACAGGTGCGACGACGATCGACGGCGGTGCATCGATCACGAACGGCAATGCGGCCGGCAAGCCCGGCGCGGGCGTGATAGGCGGCAACGGCGATGTGACGGTCACCGCGCAATCGCTGGCGAATACCCAGGGTGCCCAGGTGCTGGCGGGCCGCGATCTGATGCTCGCCGTTGCCAACCGGCTCGACAATTCGAACGGCGTACTGTCCGCTGCGGACAATGCAACGCTGAACGGCCCGAACACGGTGCTCGTCAACCAGGCGGGGTCCATTCGCGCGAACGGCGCGCTAGGGCTGACCACCGCCTCGATCGACAACACGAGCGGCAAGATCGGCAACGACGCAGGTAGCGGCGGCAGTGTGGCGGTGAATACCGGTGCGCTGGTCAACCAGGGCGGCGCGATCGGCAGCGACCGGGACCTGACGCTGACAGCCGGCTCGCTGAGCGGTGACGGGTCGGTCGTCGCGGGCCGCAACGGCAGCGTGTCGCTCGCAAGCGATTACACCCATACCGCCGCGAACAAACTGCACGCGAACGGCGATTTGACGTTCTCGACGTCGGGCAAGCTGACGAACCAGGGCTCACTCGACGCCAACGGCGCGCTGACCGTCAACGCAACCAGTGTCGACAACCAGGCGGGCGCCGATCTGAACTCGGCGAACACGACCGTCAATGTGAATGGCGGAACGATCGACAACGCGGGCCGAATCGAGGGCGACACGGTCACGACGAACAGCGCGACGCTGAACAATACGGCGACGATCATCGGCCGCGACGTCACGCTGAATGCTGGCGTCATCTCGAATGTCGGGGCAGCGGCCGTGATCGCTGCAGCCAATCGGGCGAACCTGTACGCGTCGAACCGGTTGTCGAACACCGGCGGGGCGAGCATCTTCAGCGTCGGCGACATCAACATCGCGGCGAACGGCCAGCGAGACGCCGATGGGTTCCTCGCCAATCGAGCGCCGACGGTGCTGAACGACCAGTCGTCGATCGAGGCGCTGGGCAGCGTCGAACTGGCGGCCGATACCTTCACGAATACGCGCCCGGCTCCCGTGGTCCACACCGAGACGACCAGCGTCGACAAGAAACACGAGACGAAGCGCAGCAAGTACATCGGTTGCCCGACCGGCAACGCGGCGCCGAATCACGGTGTTTGCTCCGATGCGACGTGGCGCGGGCCGTACAAGACGCCGCAGACCGCGACGTACTCGAGCAGCCAGCTCGTCTCCAGCACAAACGGCGACAATGCGGTCGATCGCGTGCTTGTCGTCAACGTCAACGGCCAGCCGCAGACGATCTACTACAACACGCTGACCGACAACGGCAACGGCACGCTCACGGCCGTCTACTGGGACGGCTACGACCCGCATGTCAACTACGATCCCGCCAGCGAATACGCGACCCGCAGCGACGGCCACAATGGCTACCAGCGCGTCGAGATCGCGCGCGACACCACGACGACGATCCAGCAGGACAAGGTAACGAGCCAGGCACAGCAGGCACAACTCGTCGCCGGCGGCAACATCGTCATGAAGAATGTCGGCACGATCAACAACGAATACAGTGCGATCTCGGCAGGCCGGTCAATCAAGATCGGCGATACGGACGTTGCCGGAAGCGCAGGCTCGGGCGGCTACGGTGGCACGACGGTCAATAACGTCGGGCAGACGCTGTATCAGCACCAGCGGGACGACATTGTCTCCACTTATGCGTGGAACGAGAACACCAGTTCGGACGTCGGCACGATCGTGCAGCCGTCGCGGGTGTACACGCCGGTCGCGATCGGCAATACCGGTGGCACGATCGTCGCGAACCAGTCGATCAACATCGATGCGAAGGACGTGAACAACCGCAACGTCGCAGCGGAAAACTCGGCGACGGGGGCGACCGGCGGCACGCTCGGAGCGAACCAGGCCAATGGCGGCGTGACCGGCACCGGGCAGTCGAAGGTCGGCCCCGCGACCGGGCAGAAGCCGGTCGACGCAGTGCAGTCGGTGGTGAGCCTGACCGGCGTGCTGCCCGACCTGAAGCTGCCGACGAGCGGCCTGTACTCGATCAATCCGGCACCCGGGCAGCCGTATCTGATCGTCACCGACCCGCGCCTCACGAGCTACACGAACTTTATCTCGAGCGATTACATGCTCGGCCAGCTCAACCTGAATCCGGCGAGCATCGAGAAGCGTCTCGGCGACGGCATGTATGAGCAGCAGATGGTGCGCAACCAGATCACGCAATTGACTGGGCGCACGTTCCTGCCGGGCTATACGAGCGCCGAGGACGAGTATCGCGCGCTGATGACGAGCGGCGCGAATTACGCGAAGCAGTTCGGCATGATGCCGGGGATGGCGCTGTCCGCCGCGCAGATGGACGCGCTGACGAGCGACATCGTGTGGCTCGTGAACCAGACCGTGACGCTGCCGGACGGCAGTACGACGCAGGTGCTCGCGCCGATCGTGTATCTGGCGAAGACGCATGCGAACGATCTACAACCGACCGGCGCGTTGATCGCGGCCGACGACGTCGAGATCCGCGCAGCCGGCAGTACGACGAACAGCGGCGTGATCAAGGGCGGCACGAAGACGGTCGTGACCGCGACGGACATCCTGAATCGCGGCGGCACGATCGCAAGCGGCGGGACGCACGGCACGACGGTGGTGTCGGCGAGCAACGACGTCGTGAACGCGTCGGGGCAGATTACCGGCAACCGGGTGGCGGTGCTGGCCGGGCGGGATGTGCTCAATACGACGCTGGTGGATACGGTCGGCGTCAGCGGGACAGCCGGCGCGAGCAAGGTGAGCCAGAGTCTGATCGGCCAGCAAGGGACGATCGCGTCGACGGGAGATCTCGTCGTGCAAGCCGGACGGGATCTGTCGATTCATGGCGCGAATCTTTCGGCGGACGGTGATGCGCTCGTGACGGCCGGGCGCGATATCAACGTCGATACGGTTCAGTCGAAGACGGATCAGTCGTTGTATCTGAACGACCAGCATCATTGGGAAGAGTCGACGACGACGCATGTGACAAGCGGTGTCGGCGCGAACGCCAACCTGACGATGCAAAGCGGCAACGATGCGTCGCTCAAGGGAGCGACCGTGGCGGCCGGGAAGGATCTGTCGGTCGTGGCGGGCGGGAATCTGACGGCGACGGCGGTAACCGACGAGCATCAACTGAACAACGTCGCGGTCGACGGCCGTGCGCGCAAGGAGGTCGATCGCACATACGATCAGCAGGCCGTCGGGACGACCTTCAGTGCCGGCCAGAATGCCACACTCGGGGCAGTCAACAGGACTGACGCGACCAAGGGCAACGTGACGTTGACCGGTTCGTCGGTGACAGCCGGTACGACCGCAGAGACGCCTGGTGGTGTGACGATCGCGGCGTCCAGGGACGTGACAATCACCGAAGCCCGCGAAGAGCACGACAGCTATCAGAACGTGCAGGTCAAGCGTGGCAGTTTCGTGTCGGGTACGGCGACGAAAGAATCGCACGATACGCGCGCGAATATCGGCGTGGCGAGCACGGTGTCCGGCGATACGGTGCAGATCCAGGCGGGCAGGGATCTCACGGTTCAGGGCAGCAACATCGTCGGCACGAACGATGTAAAGCTGGGCGCAGCGAACAACGTCGCGATCAGGACTTCTCAGGATACCGTCCAGTCGGCGAACAGCTACGAGAAGAAGGAATCCGGGTTCATGTCGAACGGCGGGATGTCCGTATCGGTCGGCACGCGTTCGATGTCGGATCAGCAGCATTCGACAGACGTTAGTAACACGGGCAGCATGGTCGGTTCGCTGAACGGGGATCTGACGGTCGCGGCGGGCAACGACCTGCACGTAACTGGTAGCACGCTGCACGCGGGCAATGACGCGAACCTCGCCGGTAAGACCGTCAAGATCGATGCTGCGACCGATACGACGAATTTTGCGGAGCAACAGCAGTTCCGCCAATCCGGATTGACGGTGGGCGTGACGAATCCGGTTGTCGCTGCGGTACAGACGGGCCGGCAAATGGCGAACGCGGCGCAGAGCGTGGGCGGCGATCCGCGCTTGCTTGCACTCGCGGCGGCCACAACGGGGCTTGCGGCGAAGAATACCTATGACGCGGTGAAAGCGGTCGGTGGCAATCCGGTGACGGCGGCGGCCAGTGTCGGCATCAACGTATCGGTTGGGGCGAGCAAGAGTGACAGCCAGACACAGGCACAGTCGAGCACGGCGGTGGGGAGCACGGTGTCGGCGGGTCGGAATGTGACGATCGCGGCGGCTGGTGCCGGCAAGGACAGCAATATCGACGTGATCGGCAGCACGATCTCGGCAGGCAAGAACGCGATGCTTGCCGCCGAAGGCGATGTGAATCTTCAAGCGGCTCGGAATACGAGCAGTCAGCACAGTACGAATAGTGGGTCGAGCGCTTCGGTAGGTGTTTCGTTCACCGTTGGCGCAAAGACTGGGGTTGCGCTCACGGCAGGAGTGGCGGGGAATCGTGGTAACGCTGACGGTGATTCGTCGACATCGACGAATACGCGCGTAACCGCAGGCAACCAACTCACCATTCAGTCAGGTGGAGATACGAATCTGAAGGGCGCGGTCGCATCTGGCAAGCAGGTGGTTGCGGACGTTGGCGGCAACCTGAACATTGAAAGCCTGCAGGACAAGGATCGCTACGATTCGAAGCAGCAGAACGCAGGCGTATCGGTGACCGTGTGTCCCCCGCCGTGCGTATCGAGCGTGGCAGGCAACGTCGGCCAGACGAAGATGAGCAGCGACTACGCCAGCGCGACCGAGCAATCGGGGATCAAGGCGGGCGATGGCGGTTTCCAGGTCGATGTGAAGGGCAATACCGATCTCAAGGGCGGCGTAATCGCGAGCAGCGACAAGGCTGTGCTGGACGGTGTGAACAGTCTGACTACGGCGACGCTGACGCATAGCGATATCGAAAACCATGCGTCGTACGATGCCTCGCAAGTCGCGCTGAGCGGTGGCTACAGCTTCGGTGGGGATAGCGGTTCGGGGGGCAACAAGAGCGGCCTTGGTAAGGACCAGAAGGGCAAGGCCGACAATGTGAATCCAGTTCCCGGGACCGAGTTGCCGAAGGGGGATGGTGGATTCTCGGCAGCGCCCCCAGTTGCGCTGGGGGCATCGGGTGACGCGAATTCGACCACGCGAAGCGGGATCAGCGGCGGCGCGTTGACGATTCGTGACGATTCAGCGCAACAGCAACTCACCGGTCAGTCCGCCGCTGAGACGGTCGCGAGCATCAATCGGGATACATCGAATACCGGTGGCGCACTTGCGCCGATCTTCGACAAGGGGAAAATTCAGGCCGGGTTCGATATTACGAGTCAGTTCATCAATCAGGTCGGGACGTTTGTTACGAATCGTGCTGCGGAAGCCGATGCGGCGAAGGTAGCCGCGAGTGACCCGAAGTTGACGCCGGATCAACGCGCGGCAGCGCAGAAGCATGTTGACGAACTGAATGCCAATTGGGGGCCGAGTGGTACTTATCGTCAAGTCCTGACAGCCTTGTCGGTGGCTGCGGGCGGCAATGTTACGGGGGGCGTTGGTCAATTCGCACAGAACGCTACGATTGCCTACCTGCAGGAACTCGGCACGAATCAAGTGAAGCAGATTGCTGACAACCTTGGCAGCGAAGAGGCTCGTGCCGGCCTTCACGCAATTGTCGGATGTGCGGGTGCAGCTGCCAGCAGCCAGAGTTGCGGTACGGCTGCAATGGGAGCGGCAACGAGTTCGGTACTGGGAAGTTTGCTCGCACCGTCAGGCAATTTGTCTGCATCGGAGCGTGAAGCGCGTGACAGTTTGGTGTCTAGTCTGGTTGCGGGGATTGCCGCGCTATCGAATCAGGATGTTGCAACCGCGACCGGCGCAGGCAAGATTGAGACTGAGAATAATCAACTCTCGCTTCCGGGCGGCAAGCAGCAAAATCCAGTAGTAGTGGATCTGGTAAGAAAATACTGTAGCGCCACTACGCCGTGTTCGGATGCTAAATTAAAAGAGATACTCAAGGCGCAGGCAGAGCTATCTCAGGAGGTCAATAAGTATGCGACGAACGCAGTAATTGCAGGAGGCTCTGTTGCTGCAATTGCAGGTGCTGTAATTGCTGGTCCTGGGGTGATCGAGGCATATAAGGCCGGGCAGGCAGCATATTCGTTGACTACTGGAGCTTTAACTGGCGCGGCCGTGTCTGGAGGGTTTTATACAATTCCTGCTTTTGTGAAATCGGATTTCTCGTCGATTCAGGCGTTTTACGAATCATTTGGTCGGAATTTTTCACCGATCGGATTTAGTGTTGCTGCAACGGTCGGGGCGTATAATGGCGTCTTGACTGTATCGATGCTTAACTGGGCTGGGGTTGCAAATTCACTCACGAGTTTTGGAACAATTCCTGGTTTTGTTATAAACGCCAATAAGATCGCGATAAGTCAGACTGCGGGGCGAGCGGCTCAGGCCGCGGCTCAGCCTGAAAATACGTTGCAGAAGCAAAAGGAGTAGATCTATGATCGATGGTCTATGGAGTGGTCTTTTGGGTGGATTTTTGGGGCCTGTTGTTGCAAAAATTATCGGGAAATTCTCATATTGGAAGGTTTTTGTTTTTATGCTGGTGTGTATTTATATTTTCATATTCTCGGTTGCAATATTTAAGTCTGGAGTTGAGAAGGGGTTTTCGACTGCGGTGGCAATTTCTTTGGGGATACCAGGGGCATTGGTGCCAATTGGATTTGCCGCGGTCTTTGCGTTTTGCGCTTTTCTTCAAGCGCGTTCGGGTAAGAAGGGTTGATTTTTTTTGATGGGTAAGGTGCTTGAAAATAAATTGTAAAATAGATGAAGGTGTGTTTGTAATAGATCGGAGGGGCTGATCTCGCGGATTTTTCCGATAAATACCGTGTGATCGTGGTGAGGTCTCCGGAGGAGGCAATTACCGTCAGTGAGCAGGCAGCGCGATGAGGTTCACTTGTTGCTCGCATGGAAGGAGAGGTTGGGGGTAGCCCGCAATTCAAAGCGTGCATTGGTTGCGTGCCGGATGGTGCAGATCCGCCGTTGGATGTGGATGCTGCACACGAAAATAACGTGTCCGAAATCGAGGTTATCCGACATAAATTGTCTGCGCATGACGCTTTCATTGTTGCGGCCTGGCTGCAACTGGATGAGCGAGGGGGCGTGAAATTTCCGGGTGATTTTGACGAAATGGTCGGAGCGGATGCGCTGTGTGACTGTTGCTTCTCCGGCGTGAGATAGAAATGGGTCGATGGTGAATCGAGCGGTCGTCATCGACACTGAATGAAACAGATTAAATGCGAGAGACCCAAAAACTACCACTTGTCGTCGACCTCGACGGCACGCTGACGCTATCCGATACCTTGCTGGAGTCCGTTATCCGCGTCGTCAGGCGTAAGCCTTCGAACCTGCTACGCTTGCCTTTCTGGCTCGCCGGCGGGCGTGTTGCATTCAAGGCGAAAGTGGCGGAACACGCAGATTTTCGAGCGGAGATGCTCCCGTATCGCGAGCCGCTTGTTGATTATCTCGCGCACGAGCGCGAAAGCGGCCGCAGGATCGTGCTGGCGACCGCGGCGCATCGCTCGATCGCCGAGCGTGTGAATGCGCATCTGGGCCTGTTCGACCTCGTCATCGCTTCGCGTGGCGAAATGGGCCTCAAGGGCGAGACAAAGCTCGCTGATATTCGCACACAGGTGGGCGACGATTTCGTTTATGCGGGCGACAGCAAAGCCGACCTGCCGATATGGGCAGGCGCGAAGGGTGCCATTCTGGCTGGCGTGACATCCGACGTTGCGGCTGATGTCCGGAGCCGCATTCCGATCGAACACGAATTTTCATATGTGCGTGCAGGCTTCGCCACATGGTGCAAAGCGCTACGTGTCCACCAGTGGCTGAAAAACCTGTTGCTGTTCGTTCCGCTGTTGACTGCATTTGCGTTCCTCGACACCGACAAGGTTGCCACACTCGCGCTCGCCTTCCTGTCGATGTCACTCGGCGCGTCCGCCACCTACATCGGCAACGATCTCTGGGATCTGGACAACGATCGCCGACACCCTCGCAAGCGCAACCGCGCATTCGCAAGTGGCACGCTGTCGATTGTGCAGGGGCTCGGTTGCGCGGCACTGCTGCTGACTCTGGCATTTGCGCTGGCATTCGTGGTGTCGCCCGAATTTGCCGGCATGTTTGCGCTCTATCTGCTGCTCACGACCGCATACAGTTGGCGCCTGAAATCGATCGTGCTGCTCGATGTCGTCGTGTTGTCATTGCTGTACACATATCGAATCATCGCCGGAGCCGTCGCTGCGGAAATCACGGTCAGCCGCTGGTTGCTCGCGTTTTCCGTATTTGCGTTCCTGAGCCTCGCGCTTGTAAAGCGCTGCTCCGAGCTGGTGCTTTTGCGTCAGCACAACAAACGCGCTTCGGCGGGCCGCGATTACCGCGTGGGCGATCTCGAAGTGCTGTGGCCGTTCGGTATCGGCGCATCGCTTGCCGCAGTGGTCGTCTTCGGCCTCTTCATCAACGCCCCTGAAACCGCGGCACGCTATGCGATTCCGCACTTGCTCTGGTTCGTGCAGATCGGCCTGATCTACTTGTTCGGGCGACTCTGGATCACCACGGTGCGCGGCGCGATGCACGACGATCCGATCGTTCATATCCTCGAAAACCGCGGCAGCTTCACCATGCTTTGCGTCATGGTGACGATCGTGCTGGCCGCTCACTTCCTGCCGGCGCCGTAAACGGCGACAACCCTATGACGGAAAAGAACCAAAACCGGGTGCGAGCCTTCTGCCGTTTCGCCATTGTCTACGTGCTGCTGTTCATCTGCGCCGGAAACATCACGAACAGCATGCTGTTGAAATGGGGTTTCCGCGACGATCAGAAGGGCGACTTTGCAACGAGCTACAGCCTCGTCGGCATGATGAACGGCGACGCACCGAAGCCTTATGTCTACCGGTCGTCGTTTCCGAGTGCCGCCAAGTGGATTGCCGGGCAGCTTGACCAAACTAGGCAGGGCAAGCTGTTCAAATCGATCAAACGACATGACTCACTGCGCAACGCCTACTTCACGAGCGTTCCGGAAGAATACTGGACGCCTGTCACGGCGCTCGTCTATCACGTGACGTATATCGCAATCGTGCTGTCGACCCTCTTTGCGCTTCTGCTGATCTATAAGCTGGCCAGGCTGCATGGACTGGGCTTCGGGCATTCCGTCGGCTTTCTGGCTGCGTTCAGTTTCGTCTATCCGTTGACGTTTCAGCAGGGCGGCTACTACTACGATTTCTTTGAACTGCTCGGCGTGCTGGGTGCGTGCTACTTCCTGATCAAGAGGCGAATGCTGGCATGCACGCTGATGATTGCCGTCTTCTCCCTGAACAAGGAAACGTTCTTTCTCGTACCGCTCGCGTTGTTCCTGTTGCACGAGCGGGACGTCGCAATGTCGAAGCGCGTTGCGTGGCTCGTGCTGCAGCTTGGGATCTGCATCGCGACCCGGCAGTTCATCATGAGCGGATACAGTGAAAACGCTGGTGGATTCGTCGAATATCACGTGTGGGACAACCTGAAGTTCTGGGTGAATCCCAAGTCCTATTTGTCCTTCTACAACCTCATCGGCAAAGGCATCTTCACGCCGAGTCTGGAAAATCCGCTGATGCTCGTGCCACTTGCCGTGTTCTTCCGGGCGGCCTGGCGAACGACGCCGGCGCGCTACCGAAGCTACTTCTTCGCGGCATTCCTGCCCGTGCTGGTGCTGTTCATCTTTTTCGGCTATCGGGACGAGGCGCGCAATTTCTCGGTCGTGTTTCCCGCGATCGTGTTGATTGCGCTGCACGGTGCGAACCGGTTCAACGCAATTTTCAGCAGCAGTACAGAGACATCGGGTGACAGTCGTGTCTCGCCCAATCGTCGGGCGGATATCGCCGTGGCGACGGAGGCGGCCCGATGAACTGGCTGATCGTTGTCGCAAGTGGCGTGTTCGGCGGGCTCGCCAGCGTATTGCTCAGGGTTGCCGCGCTCAAGGAAATCTCACTTGACGAGTCGGACGGTCTGCCATGGATTGCACGCGGTGCCGCCGTTGCCGCTTATGGCGTCGGGTTCGTGCTTTACGCGGCCGCATTGCGCAAGACAACCCTCGGCATTGCCTATCCCACCATGGTGGCGATCTCCATGCTCGTCGTGCTGTCGTTCACAGCAATTCATGAGCACCTATTGCGGCCGATGCAGGCGGCCGGCGCATTCGTCATCCTGATCGGCGTTTGGATGATCACGCGGTACGCGTAATCCAGAGAAACCAATATATGAAGAAAAAAATCCGGGGAGCCAACCTCGTCGCAGCGTCGGTACTGCTCGCATCGGCCGGAGTCGCGGCGCAATCCCCTTCACCAGGCACGCTACCCGCGAGCAATGATCGGCGCGCTCGCGAGCAGGAAGAAGCGCGCGAACGCGAAAGAACCGTTTCTGCACCTGCGGTTCGTTCATCGGTGACGGAGCGTGTCGCGTTCCCGTCATTGCCGGCCGAAACGCCATGTTTCCGCATCGACCGTTTTACACTCGATGTACCCGATTCACTGCCCAACACGGTGAGAGACCAGGGCGCGTCCGCGCTGCCGATGGATCGCTTCGCCTTCGCGCGCGAGTGGCTCGGCCACTATGAAGGGCAGTGCGTTGGCAAGCAGGGCCTCGATATGCTCGTGAAAGGGCTGTCCCAAGCGATCCTTGCGCGTGGCTACATCACGACGCGCGTGCTTCTGCCCGAGCAGGATCTGTCCGCAGGCACGCTCAAACTAGCGTTGATCCCCGGCGTCATCCGCCACGTGCGCTTCTCCGACGAAAAACTCCGCGGCACCTGGAAGACCGCCTTCCCGAGCAGCGACGGCGACCTCCTGAACCTGCGCGACCTCGAGCAAGGCCTCGAGCAGATGAAACGCGTCTCGAGCCAGGACGTCTCGATGCAGATCGTCCCCGCCGACACGCCGGGCGAAAGTGACGTCGTGCTCGACATCAAGCGCGGCAAACCCTGGACCGTCGTCGCCTCGATCGACAACTCCGGCACACGCGCCACTGGCCGCCTGCAAGGCAACCTGTCGGTCGGCATCGACAACCCGCTTGGCCTGAACGATATCTTCAACATCGGCGTGAGCCAGGATCTCGAACTGGGCGACAAGCGTCTCGGCTCGCACGGCTGGAACGGCTTCTACTCGATCCCGTGGGGCTACTGGACTGCGACGCTGTCGGCGTACACGAACACGTACTACCAGCAGATCGCCGGCGTGAACCAGACCTTTGTCGCGAGCGGCAACTCGAAGACCGTCGACTTCAAGCTGAACCGCGTGCTGTCACGCAGCCAGAACGACGTGTTCGGCGCGCAATTCCGGCTGTCGCGCCGCTTCGGCCAGAGCTTCATCGAAGACACGGAAATCCCGCAGCAGCGCCGCAACAACACGTTCATCGAGATCGGCCTGACCGATCGTCATTACTTCGGCGGCGCGCAGTTCGACGGGATGCTCGCGTACCGGCAGGGCATCGGCGCATTCGGCGCGCAGGACGACATCCTGGTAGCCGAAGGCGGCCCGACCTACCGCTACCGGATGGCCGTGCTCGACGCAAACCTGCAGGTGCCGTTCGCTATAGCGAAACAGCCGTTCCGCTATGTCGGCACCTTCCACGGTCAATACACGGGCAACACGCTGTACTACATCGACGACCTGACGATCGGCAGCCGCTACACGGTGCGCGGTTTCGATGGGGAGACGATGCTGGCAGCCGCGCGCGGGTTCTACTGGCGCAACGAGTTGCAGATGCCGATCGGTCAGACGGGGCAGGCCGTCTACGCAGGGCTCGATTACGGTCGCGTGTGGGGGGCGCAGCCTGTCGCGCTGGTCGGCACGCAACTGGCCGGTGCGGTGATCGGCGTGAAGGGAAGCGTCGGTACGCGATTCGGCGCTTATGCGTACGACCTGTTCGCGGGTACGCCAGTCTACAAGCCATCGGGTTTCCCGACCGCGCGCGTGACGTTCGGCTTCCAGCTGACGGCGCAGTTTTGACAGTGACGGCCGTGTGACGGAAGGCGGGTGTAGACCGCCAGGAGGGGAATGACCCGCATCGATCAACCAACGCATGCAATATCAGTAATTAGCAGTATTTAACAATAGAGGAAGAAAGAAATGAAAATGAATCGACTGTGCTTGGCAACCGTGATCGGAGCGGTGGTACTGCTGGCGGGATGCGGCGGTGGCGATGGTGACGGTAGCGGCGCCACCACAACCGCAACCGGTAACAGCAGCAGCAGCAACAGCAACAACAACAACAACAACAACGGTTCGACCGGTGCGGCGACGGATACCACGTCGACCGATCAAACCGCCACATTCAAGTGTCCGAGCGGCTACAAGTCGATACAGTTGGCGAAGAGCACGATCCCGAATGCAACCATGACGCTCGTGACCGACGACGGCGTGGCGACATATACGTTCAAGACGCCGCAGGATGGCGTAGTCCGCGACGGGACGGTGTGTCTGGGCAAGCCCGATCCGGTTCCCGCGGGCGTGCAGGCCGACGTGATCTACGAGATCAAGACATATGGCGGTTTCTATGAAATGCCCGACCGGAAACTGACCCTGAACTTCACGTCGAACCTCATTCCCGATCCGTCCCCGCCGGTTGTTGAACTGGCAGACGTATCGAGCGGAACGGTCACGTACAAGCCGGCGATCCAGGGGAGCCTCATTTCGACTCCGCCGAATTTCAGCCTGAGCGCCTATCCGAACGCTCCCGGTTTGTATGTGGTTCGCCTGAAACGGTAGGCGCTGCGCCTGGCCGTGGCGAGCGTCCGGTTTCGTCTTTCTGACGACTTGGCGCGTTGAGCCGCGGCCATCATGGGGTCACTATTTAGTGGATATCGGATCGCCCCAGCATCCCGGCACGCTTGGGCAGTGAAGGGCCGGCAAAACAGGATCAGCTTGCTCGAAAACATTTGACCCTATTAACGAAACCCGCCCGGCTTGCGGATTCGTGCTCGTCGCGGCGCATCGTTCGGGCAATTTTCTCCGAAATGCATCACAAGTTATTCATCCGATGAAAAATCCCCGCCAGTTCCCGGTATGATGCGCACCTCGCGCGTGATCGATCGCCGACTTTGATACGACATTGATACACGCAGCGCTACAAATCCGCACAACGAGCGCGTGAAAGATTTTGTAATATAAGACCCGTATACTTGTAAGTTCTGATTCAGGCGCTCCCTGCCTTTTCTTCCGGCCGACCGCCCACGCAGAACAACCAGATTCGTCGCCGCCTGGCCCTCTTGCGCCGCGACACGCTATGCATCACCACTGAACAACTTATGTCTTCCCGCCACTCAGGTTCGCCCGGCCGTGCCGCGGCGGCGATCGCCCGTGCCCGGGCGCTGATCCGCAACGAGCGCGTGCTGTCGCCGCTGCTCGCGCTCGGCATCGGCCTGCTGCTGATCGTGGTTTTCCAGCATCTGTCGGAATCCGTCGACTACCGGTCGGTGATCCGCCAGTTGCGTCACATGTCCGTCGGCGAGTGGGGCGCGTCGCTGGCCGCGACGGCCCTCAGCTATCTCGCGCTCGTCGCCCGCGATGCGGTCGGCCTGCGTTATGTCGGCGCGAAGGTGCCGCGCGTCGCGCTGTGGATCGGCGCGATTGCCGGGTCCGCGCTCGGTAACGCCACCGGCTTCGGCGCGCTGACGGGCGGTGCGGTCCGCGCCCGCGTGTACGGCGTGTCGGGCGTCACGCCCGCCCAGATCGGCCGGATGACGGTATTCACGAGCGGCACGCTGGCGCTCGCGATGGTGTTGATGACGGCGGTCGGCATGGTCTGCGTGCCGGAGGCGCTCGCCGCGATGCTGCACGTCGCGCCCGGCGTGCTCACGTGGACCGGCGCCGCGCTGCTCGTGCTGCTGGCCGCGATGGTCGTGATGTGCGGCAACGCCGCGCGCCCGGTCGTCACGCGCTTCAAGTGGCTGTCGTTCGACGTGCCCGCGCGGCGCGATCTCGTCGCGCAGGTCGTCTACGCGGTGCTCGACGTCGTTGCAGCGGGCCTGACGCTGTGGGTGCTGCTGCCGGCCGCGCCGGTCGGCTTCCCGACCTTCATTACTGTCTACGCGGCCGCATTGCTGCTCGGGATGATCGGTCATACGCCGGGCGGGATCGGCGTGTTCGAAGCCGCGATGGTGTTCACGCTGGGCCGCGAAGTGCCCGCGCACGCGATGGTCGCCGCGCTGATCGCCTATCGCGCGATCTACTTCGGCGTGCCGCTTGTGCTGTCGGCCGGCCTGCTGGCCGGCTTCGAGGGCCGCGCGCTGCGGCGCCGGCTCGTCACGCGGCAGGCCGTGCGCGTGTCGCAGCTCGCACCGGTGTTCCTGAGCCTCGTAACGTTCGCAGTGGGCGGGATGCTGGTGATCTCGAGCGCGACCCCCGCGTTCTGGCACCGGATCGCGATCCTGCGCCACATCGTGCCGCTGTGGGTGCTCGAAGGCTCGCAGGTGATCTGCAGCGTGCTCGGCGTCGCGCTGCTGTTCGTCGCGCGCGGGCTGCTGCGGCGGCTCGACGGCGCGTGGTGGATGACCTTCGCGTTGACGCTCGCGAGCCTCGCGCTGTCGCTCGCGAAGGGCCTCGCGTTCGTCGAGGCCGGCGTGCTCGGGACGCTGCTCGTGCTGCTGCTCGTCAGCCGGCGCCGTTTCAACCGCCATTCGTCGCTGCTCGCCGAGCGCTTCACGGTGAGCTGGTTCGTGTCGGTGACGATGGTACTGATGCTGGCCGTGTGGGTGCTGTTCTTCGCGTTCCGCGACGTGCCGTACACGCGCGAGCTGTGGTCGCATTTCTCGTTCGATGCGCGCGCGCCGCGTGCGCTGCGCGCCACGCTCGCGTCCGGCGTGTTCGTTGCGCTGTTCGCGCTGTGGCAATTGCTGCGTCCGGCGCCGGGCCGCTTCGTGAAGCCGGTGCCGCAGGACCTGTTCGACGCCGAACGGATCATCCGCGCGCAGGAGTGCAGCGATGCGGGCCTCGCGTTGATGGGCGACAAGTCGTTCCTGTTCTCGGAAACGCGCCAGGCCTTCCTGATGTACGCGAAGAACGGCCGCACGTGGGCCGCGCTGCACGATCCGGTCGGGCCGCGGGAAGAATGGCCGGCGCTGATCAGCAAGTTCATCGCGCTCGCTCACGCGCACAGCGGTCGCGCGGCGTTCTACCAGGTGCGCGCGAACGCGCTGCCGCTGTATCTCGATGCGGGCCTCACGCTGATGAAGCTCGGCGAGGAAGCTCATATCGCGCTCGACCAGTTCGACCTGAAGGGTTCGAACCGTTCGCACCTGCGTTACGCGCTGCGTCGCGGCGACAAGGACGCGCTGGCGATCGAGGTGATCGCGCCGGGCGACGTGCCGGCCGCGCTGCCGGCGCTGCGCGGCATTTCCGACGGCTGGCTCGACAGCCGCGATGCGCGCGAGAAGAGTTTCTCGGTGGCCGCGTTCCACGACGGTTATCTCGCGACGCAGTCGGTGATGCTCGTGCGGCAGGCCGACAAGCCGATCGCGTTCGTCACGTTCATGACGACCGACCTCAACACCGAGGCGACGGTCGGCGTGATGCGCCATCTGCCGGACGCGTCGCCGTACGCGATGGAGTATCTGTTCACGCAGCTCGCGCTGCATCTGAAGGAAGCGGGTTACCGCAAGCTGAGCCTGGGCATCGCGCCGTTCTCGGGGATGGGGGCGGCGAAGATGCCGTCGCCGTGGCACCGGCTCGGCCTGATGGTCTGGCGCTTCGGCGGCCGCTTCTACAACTTCCGCGGCTTGCGCGCTTTCAAGAGCAAGTTCGAACCGCACTGGGAGCCGCGTTACCTCGCGGCCTCGGGCTCGGTCGGCGTGTTTGTCACGCTGGCGGATCTGTCATTGCTGGCTGGAGGTCGGCGTTCATGATGTTGACGAAGGGAATCGCGCGGGCGGCAGCCGCCTGCGCGGGAATGATGCTGGCCAGCGCCGCGTGCGCCGCGCAGCCGGCCGCAGGGAAAGCCGAAACCGTGTCGGGCGGCCGCTACGGCCCCGTTACCGTGACCAAGCCGAGCGGGCCGCTGCGCGGTTTCGTCGTGCTGTTCTCGCGTGAGGCCGGCTGGAATGCCGCCGATCAGCAGGCAGCCGATGCGCTCGCGAAAGCCGGGGCGATGACGGTCGGCGTCGATTCCGAGCGTTACGCGGCAAATCTCGCTGCGAAGCAGGAGACCTGCCACCACCTCGACGGCGACGCCGAGGCGGTCAGCCACCAGCTCGAGCGTCTGGCACAGTCGTCGCGTTATTTCACGCCGATCGTCGCGGGCGTGGGCCAGGGCGGCGCGATCGCGAAGCAGATCCTGTCGATGGCGCCGGAGAACACGATCGCCGGTGTCGTTTCGGTCGGTCCGGGCGTGAAGCTCGATCCGCGCTTCAAGCCGTGCCCGCCCGATCCGACGATCGTGCGCCGCGCGATGCCGGGCTTCGTCGAAACGGCCGCCGCGGGCGACACCGCGAAGCTCGTGTCGCTCGTTACGTCGCACCTGCGCGACACCAGCAGCGGCGACGAACTCGACGTGTCGGATCTGCCGCTCGTCGAGCTGCCCGCCAGAGGCGGCAGCGACCGGCTCGCGATCGTGATCTCCGGCGACGGCGGCTGGCGCGATCTCGACAAGACGATCGCCGAGGCGCTGCAGCGCGACGGCGTGTCGGTGGTCGGCATCGACAGCCTGCGCTACTTCTGGAGCGAGAAGCCGCCCGCGCAAGTGAGCCGCGATCTGGCGCGCGTGATGCGCACCTACATGGCGCGCTGGCATGCGGGCCGCGTGGCGCTGGTCGGCTACTCGTTCGGTGCCGACGTGATGCCGTTCGCGTACAACCGGCTGCCGGCCGACCTGCGCGACAAGGTTGCGGTGATGTCGTTGCTCGGCTTCGCGCCGTCCGCCGATTTCCAGATCCGCGTGACGGGCTGGCTCGGCATGCCCGCGAGCGACAAGGCGCTGAAGGTCGCGCCGGAAATCGCGCAGGTGCCGCCGCAGCTGGTGCAGTGCTTCTACGGGGCCGAAGAGAAGGACACGATGTGCCCGGCGCTCGCGAATACGGGCGCCGACGTGATCAAGACGCAGGGCGATCACCACTTCGGCCGCGACTACATCGCGCTCGAGAAGAAGATCCTCGGCGCGTTCGGCAAGCCGGCAGCGGCGCGCTGACCGCCGGCGGCGCCCGCGTGACGGCGGGCGCCGGCCGGTTAGCTTCCGGTTCATCGTACGGGCGGCCAGCGAGCCGCCCGTTTCATTTTCCTGCCTGCGCCGCCGCGTCCTGCGGCGGCATCGCCGTTCTCGCATCGCGCTGGTAGAAGCCCGGAAACCGGTCGAGCTGCCGCCGGGCGGCCGCGATATCGGTGTCGTCGCCGAGCACCGCGCTCGAGAACCCCGTGCGTTCCATCAGCAGCAACTGGTCGACCAGTACTTCGCCGGTCGCGCGCAGGTCGCCGGCGAAGCCGTAGCGCTTGCGCAGCAGGTACGCCTGGCTGTACGCGCGGCCGTCGGTGAACGACGGAAACTGCAGGTCGATCCGCGTGACTTGCGCGATCCGCGCGGCGAGCGGCGGCAGTTCCTCGTCGTTGCCGATCGTCAGCGTCGCATCGTCGGGCGGCGGCGTGTCGCCCGCGTGTTCGGCCGGTGTCAGCAGGCGGAGGCGCGCGTGCGTGTTCGAAGTCGCTTGATTCATGCGTGCTCCACCGGATGACGCGCGTGGTTCGCGGCAGCCTTGAAGGGTTCCGCGCCGATGCGGCGCACCGTGTCGATGAATCGTTCGCTGCGGCCGTTCGCGTCGATCCGCGCGTCGAGGTACGCGTTGACGAGCGCATCGACGACATCGACGATCTCGTCCGCCGAGAACGACGGGCCGATCACCTTGCCCGGCTGCGCGGGGCCGCTCGCGGTCGAGCCGTCCGATCCGCCGAGCGTGACCTGGTACCACTCCGCGCCGTCCTTGTCGACGCCGAGGATGCCGAGGTGGCCGCTGTGATGATGGCCGCACGAGTTGATGCAGCCGCTGATGTGCAGGTCGATGTCGCCGATGTCGTGCAGCAGGTCGAGATCCTGGAAGCGCTCGGTGATCGCATCGGCGACCGGGATCGAGCGCGCGTTCGCGAGCGCGCAGAAATCGCCGCCCGGGCACGCGATCATGTCGGTCAGCAGACCGACGTTCGCGCTGGCCAGCCCGATCGCCCGTGCGTTCTCCCACAGCAGGAACAGGTCGTCGACGTGCACCCACGGCAGCACGACGTTCTGCGTGTGCGTGACGCGCGCTTCCCCGGCCGAGAAGCGGTCGGCAAGCTCGGCGAGCGCGTCGAGCTGATCGGGCGATGCATCGCCTGGCGCCTGCAGGCGGCGCTTGAACGACAGCGTGACGATGCGCAGCGCCGGGTCGCGATGCGCGGCGACGTTGCGGGCGAGCCAGCGTGCGAACGCCGGATGTCGGGCCGCCTGCGCGAAGACGCGTGCGTTCGCATCGGACAGGTCCAGCGTGCGCGCCTTGAGCCGCGGCGGGACGAACGACGCGGCGACGCGATCGAACTCGGCCTGCGGGATCGTGTGCGGGCCGCCGTCGAGGACGACGATCTGGCGGAACTCCTCCTCGACGTCGTCGATGTAGCGCTGCCCCTCGGTCTTCACGAGGATCTTGATGCGTGCCTTGTACTTGTTGTCGCGGCGCCCGTAGCGGTTGTACACGCGGACGATCGCCTCGATGTAGTTCATCACGTGCTGCCACGGCAGGAACGCGCGCAGTAGCGTCGCGATCATCGGCGTGCGGCCCATGCCGCCGCCGACGCTCACGCGAAAACCGAGCGCGCCCGTGTCGTCGCGCACGAGCTTCAGCCCGACGTCGTGCCAGTCGGTCGCCGCGCGGTCTTCGGTGGCACCGGTGATCGCGATCTTGAACTTGCGCGGCAGGAATGCGAACTCGGGGTGGAGCGTCGTCCACTGGCGCATCACTTCGGCGAACGGGCGCGGGTCGGCGATCTCGTCCGGCGCGACACCCGCGCGTTCGTCGCACGAGATATTGCGGATGCAATTGCCGCTCGTCTGGATGCCGTGCATGTCGACGGTCGCAAGCAGGTCCATCACGTCGGCCGCCTTCGCAAGCGGAATCCAGTTGAACTGCACGTTGGTGCGTGTCGTGAAGTGCGCGCTGCGGGTCGGCAGGCGCAACGTGCCGAGCACTGCCTGTGCGTCGCATGCGGTGCGGTAGGTGGCATCGTCGGGCACGTCGTAGTCGCGCGCGATCCGCGCCAGCACGCGAAGCTGCGCGCTCGACAGCTCGCCGTACGGCACGGCGACGCGCAGCATCGGCGCATGGCGTTGCACATACCAGCCGTTCTGCAGCCGCAGCGGCCGGAACGCGTCTTCACTCAGCGTGCCGTGCTGCCAGCGCTCGAGCTGGTCGCGGAACTGGGCAGCGCGGCTGTGCACGAGCGCCCGGTCGAAATCGGTATATCGATACATGACGTGATACGCGAGAGGCGCCGCGGCGTGGATTGCGCGCGGCGCAAAGAGACGTTGCGACGGGTGTCAGGCAACGGAAGACAGCGTAGGGAACGCGGTGCGGCGGGACAAGCAGCAGATCGGAACGAAAAAGGCGCAGCAGATGGCCGGCGACACGCAGGCGCCGGCGTGGAGGGGCGGGCATGCGACCCTGCCCGTGGCGCGGTTAAACGCTGGCGTCGACGACGAGCGCCGGATCGAGCGCTCGAATGCGCTGGTCGATGAAGTAACCGCCGCCCTCCTGGTAACGCAGGAACAAACGGCTGCACGAGCGGCAGCGGCTGACGCTGCAGCGGTTGTACGGGAAATGGCGCAGCGCGATCGGCGCGTCGTCCGACGCATAGCGCGTGCCGGCCGGATGATATTCCGCATAGGTCGGTTCGGCATCGCCGGGCGGCACGAGCGTGGCGACCTCGGTCAGTTGCGCATCCTGCAGCGACAGCGGCAGGGTCGTCCAGCCGGCGAGCGAGGTCTTCGTGCACGTGCACGACTGCGTGACGTGTGCCGCGTCGGCCGTCAGTTTCAACAGTGCATCGTGATCGAGGTAAGGCAGTTGGCTCATGGAAAATCGTGAAGGAGCGGCGGGATCAGCAATGTAACCCGCCCGCGGATTGCCTGCATGGCCGCGCCGCAGGCGGCGCGCACCTCACGTACCGTGGGCGGTCAGCCTGCCTTGCGGACTGACGGCTGCGCGACCAGTTCGCCGAGCACGCGGATCGCGCGCTCGATGTCGCGGCTCCACGGGTGGCCGAAGTTCACGCGCACGCAGCGCTCGAAGCCATGCGCGGCCGAAAACAGCGGCCCCGGTGCGAAGCTGATGCCGCGTGCGATCGCCTGGCGATGCAGTTCCATCGCGTCGATCGGATCGGGAAACGCGAGCCACAGGAAGTACCCGCCGTCGGGCCGCACCCACTCGACGCCGGGCGGCAGCCAGCGCCGCAGCGCGTCGTCCATCCGGTCGAGCTGTGCGTGCAGCGCGCCGCGCAGTTTGCGCAAGTGCCGGTCGTAGCCACCGTGTTCGAGATAGTTCGCGATGCCGGCCTGTGCGGGAATGCTGGCCGACAGCGTCGTCATCAGCTTGAGCCGCTGCACCCGCTCGGCGAAGCGGCCGGCGGCGGCCCAGCCGATCCGGTAGCCGGGCGCAAGCGTCTTCGAGAACGAACTGCAGTGCATCACGAGGCCGTGACGGTCGAACGCGCGCGCGGGCAGCGGATAGTCGGGGCCGAAATGCAGCTCGCCGTACACGTCGTCCTCGATCAACGGCACCTCGCGCGCCGCGAGCATGTCGACGAGTGCGCGTTTCTTGTCGGCGGACAGCGTGACGCCGGTCGGATTCTGGAAATTGGTCATGAACCAGCACGCGCGGATGTCGTGCCGGTCGAGCGCGTTCGCCAGCGCATCGAGATCGAGGCCGGTGCGCGGATCGACGGGAATCTCGACCGCGCGCAGGTCGAGCCGTTCGATCGCCTGCAGCGCCGCATAGAAGCCGGGCGCTTCGACCGCGACGACGTCGCCGGGCCGCGTGACCGCCATCAGGCACAGGTTCAGCGCTTCGAGCGCGCCGTTCGTGACGACGATCTCGTCGATCGGCTGCGAGATGCCGGTGGCGAGATAGCGCCGGGCGATCTGCTGGCGCAGCGCCTCGTTGCCGGGCGGCAGGTCGACGACCGTGCTCCACGGGCTCACGAGCCGCGTGGCCTGCGCGAGCGATTTCGCCAGGCGCGGCAGCGGAAACAGTTGCGGCGCCGGGAATGCGGAACCGAGCGGCACGATGCCGGGTTGTGTGGCCGCGTCGAGCACCGAGAACACGAGGTTGCTGATGTCGACCTTGCGCGTGGCGCCGGCGCGGCTCGCGCGGCGTTTCGTCGCCGGGCTCGCCGCCGGCTTTGCGCCCGGCGCGACGTAGTAGCCCGAGCGTTCGCGTGCGCGGATCAATCCCCACTGTTCGAGCTGGTAATACGCGCGGAACACCGTCGACTGGCTCACGCCGTGCTGCGCGATGATCTGCCGCAGCGACGGCAGGCGCGTGCCGACGGCAAGGTTGCCGTTGCGGATCTCGTCGGCGATCGTGTGGGCGAGGGTTTCGTAGCGTTTCATCGGCGTGGACGGAGGGCGTCGCCGCCGCGCGCGGGCCGGAGTGGCGCCGCGCCGGCGGGCGCGGGTCATTGTCCGATGCGCGCTTCGAAAAGGAAAGCGCGGCGCGCGTCAGCCGCGCTGTCCTGCTGCGTCACGCCGCGTTCGGCTCCGCATTCCGCCCGTTCTCGCGGCCGCGCAGCGGCGGCAGCGGCTCGACCTTGCCGACGATGAACAGGTACGACAGCGCGCCGACCACGCACAGCACGCCGGCCACCGCGAGCGGCACGACGAACGAACCCTTCGTGATCGACAGCATCACGCCGGTGAACGTCGTGATGAAGATCCCCGCGAGATTGCCCGCGAAGTTCTGGATGCCGCCGATCGACGCGACGTGCGCGGGCGTCGGCGCGATTTCGCCGACGAGCGTCCACACGTTGGCGCCCGCGAACGACAGGCTTGCATACGCGAGCGCGAACAGCCCGAGGCACGCCCACACGTTTTCGACGAATGCCGACAGTGCGATCGACGACGACATCAGCATCCCGAGCACGAGGCAGGTCTTGCGCGCGGCGGTCGCGCTCCAGCCGCGCCGGAACAGGCTGTCCGACACGTAGCCGCCGAGCCAGCCGCCGGGAATCGCGAGCAGTGCGGGCAGCATGCCCCATGTGCCGAGCGACGCGAGCGAGAAGCCGCGCGACTGCAGCAGGTAGCTCGGGAACCACGTGATGAAGAAGTAGATCGCGAAGTTCAGGCAGAACAGGCCGATCATCATCCCCCACACCGTGCGGTAGCGGAACAGGTCGAGCCACGACACCCTGGGGCCGTCGGTTGCGGCCGCAACGACCGGTGTGCTGCGTTGCGCGAGCAGCGCATCGACGGCATCCGGCGCGATCGCACGGTAGCGTTCCGGGTCGCGATAGACGAACCACCACGCCAGCGCCCACACGATGCCGATACCGCCCGTGATCACGAACGACCCGCGCCAGCCGACGATCGAGATCAGCCACGCGACGAGCGGCAGCGACAGTGCGGAGCCGACGCGCGAGCCGCTGTCGAAGATGCTGCTTGCCAGGCCGCGCTCGCTGCGCGGGAACCAGTTGAACGCGACTTTCGCGAACGACGGGATCGCGGCCGCTTCGCCGACGCCGAGCATCAGCCGCACGCCGACCAGTTGCGCGAGGCCGCGCGCGGCGCCCGTCGCGACGGTGAACACCGACCACCAGCCGACCGCCAGCGCGAGGCTCACGCGCACGCCGACCTTGTCGATGAACCAGCCGGCCGGCAGTTGCAGGAACGCGTAGGTCCAGAAGAACGCGCTTAGCACGAGGCCCATGCCGACCGCGTCGAGGCCGAGGTCGGCGCGGATGCTGGGCGCCGCGATCGCGAGGTTCGCGCGGTCGATGAAGTTGATGACGTTGGCCAGGAAGCACATCAGGATCATGGCCCATCGGATGCGTGGCATGCGGTGTCTCCGCGCGGAATGTCGTGACGGGCGACCGGCGATCCGCAGCGCCGGCCGCCTCGAAGGGCGAATTACGGCGTTGCTTGCGGCGTGCGGTCGAACTTCGCGAGCGCTTCCCACAGGCCGTTCAGGTAGACCGCGCCAAGCGCGCGGTCGTAGAGGCCATAGCCGGGCTTGCCGGTTTCGCCCCAGATCATGCGGCCGTGGTCGGGGCGCACGTAGCCGGTGAAGCCGGTGTCGTGGTACGCCTTCACGATCGCGGCGATGTCGAGCGAGCCGCAACTCGACAGGTGCGCGGTTTCCTCGAAATCGCCGTTCGCGTCGACCTTCACGTTGCGGATGTGTGCGAAATGGATGCGGCCCATCGCGCCGAACTCGCGCACCAGCGCTTCGACGTCGTTCTGCGGGCCCGCGCCGAGCGAGCCTGAGCACAGCGTCAGCCCGTTCGCGGGCGAATCGACGATGCGCACGATCCGCGCGAGATCGTCGCGGTTCTTCACGATGCGCGGCAGCCCGAAGATCGGGCGCGGCGGATCGTCGGGGTGGATCGCCATCTTCACGCCGGCTTCCTCGGCGACGGGGATGATCGCCTTCAGGAAGTATTCGAGGTTGGCCCACAGCGCGGCTTCGTCGACGTCGCGATAGTCGGCGAGCAGCGCCTGCAGCTGTTCCGGCCGGTAGCTCGAATCCCAGCCGGGCAGCGCGATGCCGTCGTTCGGGTCGATCCGGTCGACGGCGTCGGTGCTGAACGCGAGGCAGGTCGAGCCGTCGCCGAGCGTCTTCGACAACTCGGTACGCGTCCAGTCGAACACGGGCATGAAGTTGTAGCAGATGACGCGGATGCCGGCCGCGCCGAGATGGCGGATCGTCTGCCGGTAGTGGTCGATCAGGCGGTCGCGGCCCGGCTTGCCGAGCTTGATGTCCTCGTGCACGGGCACCGATTCGACGACTTCGAACTGCAGGCCGGCGCGTTCGATCGTCGCCTTCAGCGCATCGATCTTGTGCGCGGGCCAGACTTCGCCCACCGGTTCGTCGTAGATCGCGGACACGATATGCGTGACGCCCGGGATCTGGCGGATGTATTGCAGCGAGACCGGATCGGACTCGCCGTACCAACGGAAAGACATCTTCACTGGAGCGGCTCCTGGCTGGGCGGTTCATGCACGGACGACCGGGCGGCAGCGTGCCGGCCCGTCGTCGGTGTGTGCGGATTATGATTGGTATGCCAGTTATGTTGGATAGTGGTTTACCAGTTGTCCGGACCGGTAAGGGCCGGCGCGACGCTTCCGGGTCGAGCCTGCAACACCGGCCGAAGGGCCAATCCGGATGCGGGCCGGAATTGGTGTACCATTTTGTCGATCCGGCGCCGCGACGGCGCCAGCCAGCCCGTTGCGAGTCTTTCGATGACCGATCTTTCCAGCCTGCCTGCCAGCCGCGACACCGATGCCGCGGACCGCTCCTACATCGGTCTTGCGCGACAGATTCACGCGATGGTGGCCGCCGGGGCGTTCGAAGCCGGCGGGCGGTTGCCGTCGGAGCGCAGCCTGGCCGACCAGTTCGGCGTGAGCCGCACGCAGGTGCGCGAGGCGATCATCGCGCTCGAGGTGCAGGGAATCGTCGAGGTGCGGATCGGCTCCGGCATCTATGTGTCGGCGGCCGATGCCGCGCGACCGGTCACGTTCGAGGTGCCGCGCGGCCCGGGGCCGATCGAGACGCTGCGCGCGCGCGGGCTGATCGAGGCGGAAGTCGCGGCGCTGGCGGCGACCGAACGCAAGGACGCCGATCTCGACCGGCTGTTTTTCTCGCTGACGACGATGCGCGAGCGGATGGACGACAAGGCCGCGTACGACGCGGCCGATCGCCAGTTTCACCTGCGGATCGCGGAATCGACCGGCAACACGGTGCTGCTGCACATGGTCACGGCGATGTGGGACTGCGCGCGCAGCGACCCGCTGTGGGACAAGATCGAGGAGCATTTTCACTCGACTGCGCTGCGCGAGGCATCGCAGGAAGATCACCAGCGGATCTTCGCGGCGATCATGGCGCGCGACGCAGGCGGTGCACGCGAAGCGATGCGCGCGCACCTGTCGCGCGTGATCGCGGAGTTCACGCAGGCCTGGCGCTGACGTTCGTTTGCGCGGCCGGAGACGGAGAGACGGGCGCGTGTAACTGCGTCGCATTCAGCCACCGGCGCAGGTGAACGCACGCACCGTGTGCGGCTTGTTCCGATTGCGCGACCGTATGTTTTATGGTCTTGTTGCGGGATATCGCATCGACTCGAAAAGGGACAGTCGAATGCAGCCGGGCGATTCACACGGGGTCCGATTGGTCAGGGGAATCGGTGCGCGCGCGCATGCACGCGGCGCCGTGCGCAGGCTGCTCATCATATTGACGCTGGGCTTACTGACGCCCGTTCTCCCGGCCTTCGCGGCCTCTCCCGAAACCGTCAACGACACCGTGCTGCGCGTGCTCGCGTGGCCCGGTTATGCGGACAGCGATATCGTCGGTGCATTCGAGGCGCAGTTTCACGTGCGCGTCGAAGTGACGTTCGTCGATTCCGACGAAGCGCTGTGGACACGGATGCACAGCGCCGCGCCTCCGCCGTACGACGTGCTGGCTGCCAATACGGCCGAGATCCAGCGCTATGCACACGAACACCTGCTCGCGCCGATCGACTTGTCGCGCATCCCGAACCGGCGACGGCAATTGCCGAACTTCCAGCAACTCGCGACGATCGGCGGGCTCGTGCAGGACGGCTCGACCTACGCGATCCCGTTCACGTATTCGTCGATGGGGCTGATCTACGACCGCAAGCAGGTGCCGGCCGCGCCGCGCTCGATGCGCGAGCTGTGGAATCCGCGCTACCGTGGCAAGGTGCTCGACTTCAACAGTGCACAGCACAATTTCTCGTTCACCGCGCTCGCGCTCGGCTATCCCGATCCGTTTCGGTTGTCGTCCGCGCAGACGCTCGAGGTCGCGCGCAAGCTGATCGACCTGCGCCGCAACCTGCTGACGTATTACACGCTTCCCGAAGAGGCGACCGCGCTGTTCGTCCAGCATCGCGCGGCGCTGATGTTCGGCAACTACGGCACGCAGCAGGTCGAGCTGCTGCGGCGCGCGGGCGCGGACGTCGGTTACGTGATCCCCGAGGAAGGCGCGCTCGCGTGGCTCGACTGCTGGGCCGTCACGCGCGGCGCGCAACGGCCCGAGCTTGCATTCGCGTGGATCAACTACATGCTCGAACCGGCGATCGGCGCGTTGCTGACCGAGCGCCAGGGGCTCGCGAACACGCTCGAGCCGCCGCCGGGCCTCGACACCGGGCACCAGCACCTCGTGTGGCTCCAGCCGGTCGAAAGCATCGCGCGCCGCGAATCGTTGTGGAGCCGCATCGTGTCGGGCGACCGGCCGGAGCGGTTCGGAAAATGATCCGGCTCGGGCTCACGTCGAAACTGTCGGTGCTGTTCGCCTGCATCGGCGTGATCGCGTCCGGCACGACCGGCTACTACGCGTATCGCGCCAACCGTGCGATGCTCGTGCAGGAAGCGCAGCACAGTCTGCTGATGTCGACGCAGCTGCTCGGTCAGCGCTTCACGACCGCGCTGTCGGACGTTGCCGACGATGCGCTCGTGCTTGCGCAGTTGCCGTCGTCCGCGCTCGTCGCGGGGAGCGACAACCCGGACCGTGCGCCCCGCACGCGGCTCGAGCAGGTGTATTACAGCTTCATGAGAAATCACCCGGAATACCTGCAGATCCGCCTGATCGCGAGCGGGCATTTCGGGATCGAGCGCATTCGTGTCGATCGCGATGCGAGCGGCATCGTCGTGCTGCCCGAAAGCGTGTTCCAGGAGAAAGGCCAGTTCTCCTACGTATTTGACACGCTTGCGACGGCGCCCGGCCATATCTACCTGTCACCGATCGTGATCAACCACGAGACGGGGTCGCACGCGGCCGAAGGGCTGCCGATCCTGCGTGTGGGCACGCCGGTCGTCGACACGTCGGGCCGGACGGTCGGCGCGCTCGTCGTCGACGTCGAGCTGTCGCGCGTGTTCGACCGGCTCGAACGCGACCTGCCGGAAGACTATGCGGTCTATCTCGCGAACGAGTGGGGCGACTTCCTCGTGCATCCCGATCCGGCGCAGACGTTCGGTTTCGATCGCGGCCGGCGCGTGCTGATGCAGGATCGCTTCGCCGCCACGCGCGCGTTGTTCGACGACGCGCGAGCGAACGTGACGCTCAACGGCCTTGCGCAGCCGGACGAGGCGCCGGGCCAGATGTTTGCGTTCGCGCGCACGTCGTTCGGGCACGACGAGGGCAACCGCTTCGTCGTGCTCGGGATGGCGCGTCCGCTCGCGGACGTGCTCTCGCCGGCCGGCGTGCTCGGCGAACGGATCGTCAGGATGGTGCTCGTGTCGAGCCTGCTGGCGGTGATCCTCGCGATCCTGTTCGCGCGAGCGATCACGCGGCCGCTGCAGACGCTCGCGCGCGCCGCGACGCACGTGTTCGACGATCCGGCCGCCGAACAATTGCCGGTCGCGCGTGCGGACGAGATCGGCGTGCTCGCGCGCTGCTTCGACAGCATGCGCGTCGAGATCCGCACGCAGGTCGCGATGCTGCGCGCGAAGCAGCAGGAGCTCACGCACCTCGCCGGTCACGATCCGCTGACCGCGCTGCCGAACCGCCTGCTGTTCATGGAGCGTCTCGACGCCGCGATCCGGCATGCGGCCGCGGTGCGCGAGGGGTTGGCCGTGATGTTCGTCGATCTCGACGGCTTCAAGCAGATCAACGACCAGCACGGTCACTCGGCCGGCGACCGCACGCTCGTGGCAGTCGCGAAGCGGCTGAGCCACGTGCTGCGCAGCGGCGACATGGTCGCGCGGCTCGGCGGCGACGAGTTCATCGTGCTGATTGCGGACGTGCGTTCACCGGCGGTCATCGGCGATGTCGCGTCGCGCATCCAGATCGTGATGGCCGAGGAACTGGAATTCGACGAACGGCGCTTGGCCGTCGGCGCGAGCATCGGTGTCAGCGAGTTTCCGGCTGACGGTGCGTCGGCCGAGGAGTTGCTCGTCAAGGCCGATGCGGCGATGTACGCGGCGAAGGCGTCCGCACAATGCGCGTGCGTGCGCTATCAGGATCTGGTCCGCGGCGGCCACGCAATGAGCGAAACCGGCCGCGTGGCATCGGGCGGCAGCCGGTGACGGCGGGCCGGCCACGCGAGCCGTGCAAACGCAACGAGCCCGTCACGGGACGGGCTCGTTGCAAGGGCGGGCTGCGCGTGGGGCGCGCAGCGGCAGGCTTAGTGGCCGAAGTAGACCGAGTCGCGCGGGGTCTGGGCCTTGACGACCGGTGCGCCACCCTCGACCGCCGCGGCCGGCTGCGAACCGAAGCCGGTGCTGTCGACACCGTGCACGCGGGCTTGCGCGGCCTGGATGTCGGCCGGGTAGTACGGGCTCGACTGGCTCGGCTTGTAGCCGGCATTCTCGAGCTGGACGAGTTCGTTGCGCACCTGGGCGCGGGTCACGGTGCTTTGTGCGAATGCGCCGAACGAGGCGGACAGGGCGACGGCGGCAACGACTGCGGAAACGAGCGATTTCATGATGACCTCCGATGTTTGTTGGCTTTCCGCGTTCGACACCATGTCGTAAGCGGTTGATTACATCGTAGGCGTCGGGCGACCTAGGGTAAACGTGAGTTTTGGTGAAAGATCGTTGCGCTCGAGGTAATAATTTCGAGATAAACGTCTTCTGTCCCTAATCCGTGTTGCGGGGATTGCAAGGGCGGGCGCGGAAGGGAACGCAGATGGGTCGCGCGGGCGAGCGCCCGGCGGCGAAGGGGCGGCGAAGGGTCGGCGAAGGGTCGGCGAAGAGGGCGCGCCGGGCGGCGGGACGGCCGGATCAGACCCCGTCGTCGTCGATTTCCTTGCGTTCCCGGCGTTCCTCGTTGCCGCGGCGCGCGCGCAGGCGCTGTCGCGACAGGACGGCGATCACCTGCTGGGTCGGGGCGCCGGACGGCAGCTCGTTGCGGATGCGGTCGGGCACCATCGGCAGGCCCGCACGCTGCCGGCGCAGCGCCTTGGCGATTGCCTGGCGACATTCGTCTCCATGGCAATCCCATTCATCGCGGATTCTCTGGCAATAACGGCATTGTTCCATCCGGACAGTCTAACCGGTCTTCGGGAACGGGGCAGAGCGCGGGGCGGAACGCCTCAGGCGCCGGGCACGGCGAGCGCCTTCGCATGAGACTGGAAGCGGCGGTGTTCTTCCGGCGGAACGAGCGAGCCGCCGGTCGCCCAGATGATGTGCGTCGACGCGTGCAGGTCGATCGCGTGACGGCGCAGGTAGTCCCGGCCGGCCGGCGAGCGTGCCAGCCAGCCTGGCCCGCCGACGGCGGCAGCGGCCGACGGCTCCAGCTCCACCCCCGTGGCGCGTTGAACCGCGAGCAACTGCGCGTAGAGCTGGTCGTCACTGACCGTGAAGACGCCCGACAACTGCGACGCCATCAGCGGGCTGACCAGATGCGACGCTTGCGCCACCGCCAGCCCGTCGGCCTCGGTCCGGTTGTCGAGGCCCGCGTCGTAGACGGACGCGGGCTTGCCGGAGTCCGCGGCCAGCTGGACGAGCATGCATGGCGCCGCGACGGGCTCGGCGAAAAAGCAATGCACGTGCTCGCCGAACAGCGCCTTGAGGCCATACGTGATGCCGCCCGGCGCGCCGCCGACACCGCACGGGAGATAGACGAAGAGCGGATGTGCGGCGTCCACGCGGCGGCCTGATTCGGCGAGCTGTGCCGCAAGGTGCCGGGCGCTCGCGGCGTAACCGAGGAACAGCATCAGCGAGCCTTCGTCGTCGACGAAATGGCTGCGCGGTTGATGGCATGCCTGCGATCGGCCGGCTGCGACGGCCTGCGCGTAATCGCCGTCGTGCTCGACCACGCTGACACCGCGTGTTCGCAAGCGGGCCTTCTTCCACGGCTTCGCATCGGTCGACATGTGGACGACCGACTCGAACCCCAGCGCGGCGGCCATCACGCCGATGCTCAGACCGAGATTGCCGGTGCTGCCCACGATGACGGTATGCGTGGCAAACAACGCGCGCGCAGCGGCCGATGCGAGGATCCGCCGGTCGCCCGCGGGGGCGAGCAGCCCGTGGTCGATCGCGATCGACTCCGCGAGCGCGAGCACCTCATGAAAGCCCCCGCGCGCCTTGATCGAACCGGTGACCGGCAACGCGTCGTCGCGCTTGATGAACCAGGCGCCGTGCGCGTCGGCCGCGTGCGACAACGCGCGCTGCAAGCCGTCCGCCGGCATCAGCGGCGATTCGATTTTCCCCGCGGTGGCCGCGAGCTCCGGAAACAGCTCGGCCATCAGTGGCTCGCAGCGCGCCAGCCTCGCTTCGGCCGCAGCGATGGCGTCGAACGAGGGCGCGTCCGGCGGCAACGGGCGGCCGGTCACGGGGTTCAGCCACAGCAGCGGGTGGCGAGATTGCAGTCTGGCTAATAGATCGGCAGGTTGAAGCGTAACGGTCACGGATCGGCCTCGGGTTCGTTGATCGGGATACAGGACCGAAATGCTACGATTCCGGTCAACGGCGCAAAAGCGCCGATTTCTAATCAACACATTAGCCTGACTTATATTCATGCGACTGGACGGTTCGATCCTCGGTGCGCTGCTCTGCTTTGAAACGGCAGGCCGGCTGTTGAGCTTCACGAAGACGGCGCACGCGTTCAACCTGACGCAAAGCGCCGTGAGCCAGCAGATCCGGAATCTGGAGGACCGGCTGGGCTATCCGCTGTTCGTGCGCCAGGCGCGCGGGTTGAGGCTGACGGAGAAGGGCGCGATCCTGCTCGGGACGATGTCGGGCGCGTTCGGCGACATCCATCGCACGCTGCAGGCGCTCGGCATGTCGGACGCACCGCTGCAGGTCAGTTGTCTGCCGTCGTTTGCGTTGCAATGGCTGATGCCGCGCCTGACCGGATTTCACCGGCAGCAGCCGAACGTGTCGGTTCGCGTACAGGCCGAATTCCAGGTGCTGGACCGCCAGGCGATGGAGGCCGGCGACATCGATGTCGCCGTGCGCTACGACCCGGTGCAATACGGCCGGTTGCATGCGGAGGCGATGCTCGACGAAATCCTGTTTCCGGTCGCCACGCCGGCGTATCTGGCGCAGCATCCGGCGTTCGCCGGCGGGGCGTCGCTGGACGGCGTCGTGTTGCTGCACGATGCCGCTCCGTGGGGCGGCGCGCCCGAGTTCGTCGAGTGGCGCACGTGGCTGGAGGCCGTCCGGCCGGCGTGGATCGCGCATCTGGACGGGCCGCAGTTCAATTTTTCCAGCCTGGCGATCACGGCCGCGTTGAACCATCAGGGTGTCGCGATGGGGCGCTCGGCGCTCGTGCATGACGAGATTGCGAGCGGACGGCTGGTCGATGTGTTCGGCGCGCACGTGCGTGCGCCGGCACGCTACATGCTGCTGTCGCGCAACCCGGACGATCCGCGTACCGCCGCCTTTTCGGACTGGCTCAAGGCCGAATGCGTGCGATTCGGCGAAACCCGGTCGCGCGTGCTGTCGAACACGGAGCGGCGTGTGTAACGGCCGCTGCGGGACAACTGGATCGGAGTGCGAAGCAACAAGATTGAAGCCATGGCTGCAAACTACAGTTTCCCATCCGTTGCCCTACGGATGGCTTGCGCATGAACGGGGCCTGGCGGCTTATCTGAGCGACCAGATTCCCCAGATCGCGATCAACAGGCCGAGGCCGAATCCACAGCCCAGCAACACATAGGTTTCCATTTCTTGCCTCTGAAAACGTGGCAGCGCCGATGTCGGCATCAGCGTGCGCGTAGTAAAGCCTGACACGTATCGTCCGCACCTTGGGGCGGGGCGATACGCCGGGTCCGCGAATACTACGCGTTGCAGCTTTCAGAACGCATGCGCGATCGACGCGCGTGCGGCATGCGGCTACTGCTTGATCGCGTGCGCGCTGCCCGTCTGGACGGCAGACGGTCCGCCGTGCCGGAACACGCCCGATTTCCAGATCATCTGCGATGCCGCGATGAGCACGAACAGCAGCACGACCATCCGGAACAGCTTCGGTGACATCTTGTCCCGCAGCGGGCGAACGAGCCACATGCCGGCAATCGCCGGCAGGCTGGCCGCCGCCGAGATCGCGAGGTCGGCGCCGCTCGCGTGCGCGGCGCCGCTGAACGTCGTGATCAGCGTGACGATCGACACCACGAGGATGATCGCAATCTGCTTCGTGAAGACACGCCCGGTCGCGCCCGATGAAATCAGGTAGGTGGCGAGCAGCGGGCCGGGAACCGATGCGATGCTTTCCATCAGCGCCGCGCCGAAGCCGAGTGCGAAACCGACGGGCTTCTGCCACGCTGGCGGCAGGTTGAGTTTCGGCGCGGCGAGCATCAGCGTCGCGGCCACGATCAGCAATGCGCCGGATGCCGCCTGCGCGTGACCGGGATTGAGGGACAGCAGGATCGCCACCCCGACGACGTTGCCGATCACGGTGCCGACGATCGGTGCGGCGATCTTCCGCGCCGTGGCGAGTACCTGGCCGCCTTCCAGCGCCTGCGGAATGTTGCCGAGGATGATCGGCATCGACAGCAGCAGCACAGCGTGCCGGATCGGCAGGAACTGGCTGAGGATCGGCATCGCGATCAACGGCACGCCGATGCCCGTGATGCCCTTGGCCATCCCGCCCAGCAGCAGCGCGACGGCGATGCCGGCCAGCTCGAGCGAGGTGAGCCCCTGCAGGCTGGAGACCAGCACACCTTCAGTCAGATTGAAATGCATCATGGAATGGCATGTCGCGGCAGATCCGGCAGCGAGCGCGGTCGACGCAGCCCGTTGCGATCCTGCACGCATGTTGTTCTGGATTGGCGTGAACCGGTGATCCGAACGCATGGCACGGCCTGTCGTGCAAGCCTGATGCGCAGTCAATCGAAGCGACGGTTCGAGGACGCATCTTACCTGAGCGTTGCGCCGGGCATCCGGCGCGCGCTGCGCGGTGCGTGTGGCCTCCGGGTGAACGAGGCACCGGTTCAATATAATTCACGTCGCAAGCCCGCGTCATGCGCGGTGTACATGGTCCCGGAACAAGGAAACCCGATGACGCTCGCCCAGTTGCAGGCCCTGGCGGCCGTAGTCGAGCTCGGCTCGCTGACGGCCGCGGCGGACCGGCTCAGCCGCAGCCAGTCCGCGATCAGTCATGCGCTGACCGAGCTGGAGGACCTCACGGAGGTCAAGCTGCTCTGGCGCGACCGGCAGCCGGTCGTCCTGACGGCGGCGGGCGAACGCCTGTGGCCGTACGTCCAGAGCGTGGTGCGGGAAGCGCAGATGCTGCGCCAGCAGTTCAGCCTGTCGCGCGGCAAGCTCGAAGGGCGGCTGGTGGTCGCGTCGCTGCCGAGCGTCTCGCTGGCATTCGTGGTGCCCGCGCTCGAGGCGTTGAAGGAGATGCATCCGGGCGTATCGGCGGTGCTGCTCGAAGGCACGGACAGCGAAGTCGAAGGGTGGATCGACGACGGGACGGCCGACGTCGGCGTGGTGGCCGGCACGAAGACGTTCGCGCACAACCTGGCACTGCTCGACGAGGATTTCGTCGCGGTGGCCGCGGACGGCATGTTTGCCGACCGCAAGCGCGTGTCGGCCAGGCAGTTGTCCACGGCACCGTTCATTTTCTCGAAGGCCGGGTGCGGGCCGGTGATCGCGGATTATTTCGCGCGCGGCGGCGCACCGCTTCGCGCCGCATTCAACGTGGTCGAGATGCGCACCATCCTGTCGATGGCGGAGGCCGGCATGGGCGTGTCGATCGTTCCGCGCATCACGCTCACGTACACGCCGTTCGGCGGCCGCGTGCTGGAGTTGTCGCCGAGGCTGCATCGCTCCGTGCGGCTGTCGTGGAACACCGCAGGCAACGCGGTCACCGACGCGTTCGTGAGGCTCGTCGACGCACAACGTGCGAACGCAGGAAAGGCAATCCGGACGCGCGCGAAAAAGGGCAGCTGACAACCAGCTGGCACGATGAACGCCGTTCATGCGCGACTTGCATTTTATTCATGCCGGGGATGACAAAGATGCAATACATTGATCGCACCTTGTTCGTCGTGTGTCGAAGGAGATTGCCGTGCCGGCCTTGCCCACCCTGTTTGCGTTCGGACTCGTGTCGCTCGGCATGGTGCTGACGCCCGGACCGAACATGATTTACCTGGTTTCGCGCTCGATCTGCCAGGGTCGCCGCGCCGGTTTGGTGTCGCTCGGCGGTGTCGCGCTGGGGTTCGTGTTCTACATGGTGTGCGCGGCACTGGGCATCACCGCGCTCGTGATGACCGTGCCGTATGCATACGATGCGCTGCGCTTTGCCGGCGCGCTGTATCTGGCGTACCTGGCGTGGCAGGCGCTGAAGCCGGGCGGGCGCTCTGCGTTCCAGGTCCGGCAACTGCCGCACGACAGCCGCGCCAGGCTGTTCACGATGGGCTTCGTGACGAACCTCGCAAACCCGAAGATCGCGGTGATGTATCTGTCGCTGCTACCGCAGTTCATTTCGCCGGGACACGGCAGCATGCTCGCGCAATCGCTGATGCTCGGCTGCGTGCAGATCGCGGTGAGCGTCAGCGTCAACGCGCTGATCGCCTGTGCCGCCGGTTCGATCGCGGGTTTTCTCGCGGGGCGACCGTTCTGGGCGTCGGCGCAGCGCTGGTTGATGGGCACCGTGCTGGCCGGACTGGCCGCGCGGATTGCGCTGGAGTCGCAACGCTAGCGCGCGGCGGCGGACAGCCGGCAATCGTCCGGCGCGCTTGCCGAAAGCGCCGTGCATCGTCACCCGTGACAGTTGCCCTCGGCTTCTTTGCCGACCCGAACGGGTTCGACCGTTTCACGGCGCCGGCCGCGCGTCGCGAGCCAGCACAGGATCGACCCGCCGCACACCATCAATGCGCCTTGCCAGAACTCGACCGACAGCGGCGCGTGCAGCAGCGTCGCGGCAAGCGCGGCGGCGAGCACCGGCGTGAAGTACGACGCGCCGACGATGACCGTCACGTTGCCGTGCATGATGCCGGTGTTCCAGGCCGCATAGCCGAACCCCAGCGCCGACGCCGCCAGCACGAGATACAGGACCGAGTGAGCGCTGAACGTCATGCCGCCGCCGCCCTCGATCGCGAACTTGATCCAGAGCACGGCGGCGACCAGCATGAAGAACGGCGTGACGCCGTTCTTGCCGTCGGCGAGGCGGGCCGTCACCGTGCAATAGCCGGCCCAGATCAGCGCGCCGATGAATGCGAGGCCATAGCTCAGCGGATTGTCCGCGACGTTGCGCAGCATGCCGGCCGGATCGAGGCCCTGGTCGCCGCCGAGCACCCAGCAGATGCCGAGCATCGACAGCATGACGCCCGGCACGACCAGCAGGTTTGCGCGCTGCTTGTTGAATACGATGGCGGCGACCAGCGTGAGGCTCGGCCACAGATAGTTGACCATCGCGACTTCGATCGCCTGCTGCCCGTTGCTCGCATAGCCGATCGACAGCGCGAGGCACAGTTCGTACGAAACGAACAGCAGGCCACCCCAGAGCAGATAGCTTTTCGGGAACTTGCTCAGGTCGGGGAAGCCGACCGTGAACAGCAGAAGCACGGTCGCCACCGTATAGATCATCGCGGCGCCGCCGGTCGCGCCGAGGCTTTCACTGACGCCGCGGACGAGCGCGACCACCGAGGCCCATAACAGCACCGCGCCGAGCCCGGCGAGCGTTGCCTTGTTCTTGCGTTTCATGCTTCCTGCCTGTTTCAACATGCCAATTCGATTTCGGATGATACGGGGCCGTTCGCGCGTGCTGCGATCGCAAACGGAACAAGCCGGTTGCGTTCGCCACACGAGGCGGCGGCCGCAACCGGCCATGCAACGCGGCGCGTTTACGCGGGGGCCGCGGGGACGTCGATCCAGATGGTCTTGATCTCGGTGTACTGGTCGTGCGCCCAGACCGACTTGTCACGGCCGCCGAACCCGGATTCCTTGTAGCCGCCGAACGGCGTCGTCACGTCGCCTTCGCCGAAGCAGTTGACGGTCACGACACCCGCACGGATGTCGCGCGACAGCCGGATCGCGTGGTTCAGGTTGCCGGTGTAGACCGATGCGGCGAGCCCGTAGACCGAGTCGTTCGCGAGTGCGATCGCTTCGCCGATGTCGGTGAACGTCGTCACCGACAGCACGGGGCCGAAGATCTCCTCGCGGAACAGCCGGCTATGCGGGCTCACGCCGTCCACCACCGTCGGCTCGACGAAAATACCGTCGCCGGTCCGGCCGCCGAATGCGACGCGCAGGCGCTCCGCTTCGGCTTGCACGAGGTACGAACGGACTTTCTCGAAGTGGGCTTTGCTGACCATCGCACCGATGCGGTGCGCCGGGTCGAGCGGGTTACCCATCGTCCATTCGCGCATGTGCACGCCGATCCGCTGCAGCAGGTCGTCCTTGATGTCGGCGTGGACGATCAGCCGCGACGACGCCGAGCAGTTCTCGCCCATGTTCCAGAACGCACCGTTGACGATGTGCTGCGCGACCGCGTCGAGATCGGGCGCATCGGGCAGCACGACCGCCGGATTCTTGCCGCCGCACTCTAGCACGATGCGCTTCAGGTTGGATTCGGCCGAGTACTTGAGGAACTTCCGCCCGGTGTCGGTCGAGCCGGTGAAGCTCACCATGTCGACGTCCGCGTGCCGGCCCAGCGGCTCGCCGACTTCCTTGCCACCACCCGGCAGCACGTTGAAGATGCCGGCCGGCACGCCGGCTTCGTGCGCGAGTTCCGCGACACGCAGCGCGGTGAGCGTGGTCTCCTTTGCCGGCTTCACGACGATCGAGCAGCCGGCCGCGAGTGACGGGCCGATCTTCCACGCGAGCATCAGCAGCGGGAAGTTCCACGGCAGCACGAGCCCGACGACGCCGATCGGTTCGCGCACGACCAGCGCCAGCGCATGACTGCCGACAGGGGCCGTGTTGTCGTAGATCTTGTCGATCAGCTCCGCGTGCCAGCGGATCGTATGAATCGTCTCGGGCACGTCGGTGTTCTGGCACTCGCGGATCGGCTTGCCGCTGTCGAGGCTTTCCATCGTCGCGAGTTCGTGCGCATGCTGCTCGAGCAGATCGGCGAACTTCAGCAGGACGGCCTTGCGGCGCGACGGCGCAAGCTTGCGCCAGCGGCCGTCGTCGAATGCCTGCTTCGCATTGGCGACCGCGATGTCGACGTCGGCGGCGTTGCACGCGCCAATGTGGGCGAGTACGGCGTCGGTGGCCGGATTGACGGTCGCGAACGCGTCGCCGGTGCTGGACGCGCGGAATGCGCCATCGATGAACGGCCCGGTCGGGAACCGCAGGTCCGCGGCCAGCGCCGCGTATTCGGACGCACTGAGCAGGTCGGCCATCAGGCGTTGCCTCCGGTGACGGCGGCGACTTCACGCTTGATGCCGGCAACGATCGCGGCCAGCGCCTGCTTGTCCTGTTCGTCGAGCGCGCGCAGCGGTGCGCGTACGCCGCCGGCATGCAGCCCCGCGAGTTCGCAGCCGTACTTGATCGATTGCACGAACTTGCCGCCTTCGAGGAAATCCATCAGCGGCATCATGGCGGACATGATCCGGCGGCCCTTGTCGAAATCCTTTTCGATCGCGCACGCCCGGTAGAGCGCGATGTGCTCGGCCGGCAGGAAGTTCGAGCCTGCGCACACCCAGCTGCGTGCGCCCCATGCAAAGAATTCGAGTGCCTGGTCGTCCCAGCCGCAAGACACGCTGATGTTCGGGAACTCGCGTACCAGCATGTGCAATTGACCCGGCTGGCCCGAGCTTTCCTTGATCGCGACGATGTTTTTCGATGCGTCGCAGACGGTGCGGAAGAACTCGCGGTCCATCGACACGCTCATCCGGCCCGGGTAGTTGTACAGCATGATCGGCAGGTTGGCTGCGCGATCGATCTCCAGTGCGTGTGCCGCGTTCTCCTGCTGCGTGGGCAGCGCATAGGGCGGAGAGCCGACCAGGATCGCGTCGGCGCGCACGGCCTTCGCTGCCTTCGCGTACTCGACGGAATCTTCGGTGCGCACCGCGCCGGTGCCGATCACGAGCGGCACGCGCGACCCGATCACTTCACGCGCCCACGCACCGAGGTCGAAGCGTTCCTGTGCGGTATGCGCGTAGTACTCGCCGGTCGAGCCGCCGATGATGATGCCGTGCACGCCGGCCGCGATCAGCGATTCGATCACGTCGGCGAATGCGGTCTTGTCGATCTGGCCGGCGTCGTTCAGGGGCGTGATGGCCGGGGTGTAGATGCCTTCGAAATTCATGATGTTCTTCCGCGGAAATGGAAACAGTCGGGTTGACGAAAGGCGCGCGGCCGCGAACGCGGCAGCGCGCGGGTGACGGGGTCAGTGGTTGAGCGACGCGGCTTCCTGCAGGCTGAGCGAGCGCGTCTCGGGCGCCAGTGCGAGCGAGGCGGCCAACCCGACGAACGAGACGGCAGCAGCGGCGTACATGGTGTTGCCGATGCCGACGGTCTGCAGCGCGATCGGCACGAGCCAGGTGCCGACGGCCGCGCCGATGCGCGACAGCGACGCGCCCATGCCGACCGCAAACGCGCGGATGTCGGTCGGGAAGATTTCGTTCGGGTACACGAGCTGCAGCACCTGCGCGCCGCCGATCAGCACCGCATACGCGCCGAACAGCACGAGGATCAGTACGGCCGAGCCACCGGCGCACGCACCGAGGCCCAGCAGCGCGAGGCCGGACCACAGGAAGCTGTGGATCACCATCGCGCGGCGGCCCAGTTCGTTGATGATCCGCGTTGCGATGATGCAGCCGACCACGAACAGCAGCGTGATCGCGACGGAGCCGAACGATTCCCACTTGCCGGTCAGGTGCAGCGCTTCGAGTACGCGCGGCGCGAACGAATAGACGGCGAACACGGGAATCACGGAGCAGCTCCAGAACACCGACACGAACAGCATCCGCTTGCCGTAGCCCGAGTGCAGCAGTGCCCACAGCGAGATCTTCTTCCCGGCTTGTTCTTCCGGCAGGTTCTTCACCGAGAACGACGGGCCGTAGACTTTCCGGATGACATCGTCGGCCTCGGCGATGCGGCCCTTGCTGAGCAGCCAGCGCGGCGATTCGGGGGTGCCGATGCGCACGACGAACAGGACGAGGCCGATCACGGCCGGGCTGGCCAGCACCCAGCGCCACGCGTCGGGGCCGGCGCTGCCGAGGATGATGTTGCCGACGATATAGGCGAGCGCCGCGCCGAAGAACCAGATGATCGTCAGCATCGCGAGGCGTGGCCCGCGATACTTGCGCGGCATGAACTCGACGAGCAGCGAGCCGGCCACCGGGTATTCGATGCCCACGCCGATGCCGATCAGGAAGCGCAGCACGAACAGCGCTTCGCCCGACTGGACCCAGAGCTGCGCAAGCGAGCAGACGAAGAAGATGACGGGGCCGAAGAAGTACGGCTTTTGCCGCCCGAGCCGATCGCTGAACCAGCCGCCGAGGAAGCCACCGAAGAAAATCCCGATCAGTGCGGATGCGGCGACCATGCCTTGCCAGAAGTTGGTCAGGCTGAGTGCGGCCGAGAACTGCACCATCGCGACGCCGATGATGCTCAGCACATAGCCGTCCATGAGCCAGCCGCCGCCCGAGCGGATCGTGAGCAGCTGATGGAATCCATTGAGCGGGACATCCTCGATGGAGTTGCGATTCGTTGACATTGCCTGTCTCCTTCCATGAAATTGAGTGCGGAATACGATCGCGCGATTTATTGATGTGGTGTACTAAGCGTAATGCGTGAATCTGTATCGATTTTCCAGGGGCTTCTTGCCGGTGCTACGTTCGTCTCAGCCGGTTCAGCTTTCGAGTCCCGCCTTGCGTTGGCCCCACCAGAGGGTCGCGTTGACACCGATCGACAGGAACGGTTGCGGCGGGGTGCGGTTCGGTCCCGACGTTTCCAGCAGGAAATCGATCAGGTCGCTGCGCTTGCCGGCCAGCCAGTCGGCGAGCAGGGTGCCCGTCACGGTACCGCGCGTGATGCCGAGCCCGTTGCAACACAGTGCGCCATAGACGTTTGGCGCAAGTTGCCCGAAGAAGCCCTTGTGGTTTTGCGACAGCGCGAGCGAGCCGCTCCACGTGTATTCGAACTCGACTTCCGGCAGCATCGGGAAGCGGCGCTCGAACGACAGCCGATGCCGGTCGGCGAAACGCGGCAGGTATTTCTCCCGCGGGCGGCCGTCGGGGTTGAAGCTGAAGCTGTTGCGCACCAGGATGCGGTTGTCGTGCGTGCGGCGCAGCGTGCTGCCGTACGGGTCGGCCGGAATCACGCCCCAGAACGGCTTGCCGCCCAGTTGCGCCTGTTCGGCGCCGGTCAGCGGCCGCGTGAGGCTCGCATACAGGAACACGGGCAGCATCGTGTGCTGCAGAAAGCCGAAATGCATGCCGAACGCGTTGTTCGCGAGCACCAGCTTGTCGACCGTGATCCGGCCGTTGCGATGTGCGAGCACGATCCTTTCGCCGTACTCGACGTCGGTGATCGGGGTGTGCTCGTACAGCGTCACGTTCGGCGGCAGGCAGTCGGCCAGTCCTTTCACGAGCGCCGATGGCTGGATCAGCACGGTGCCGGGCGTGAACAGTGCTTTCCGGTAGAACGACGTGCCGATATGGTCGGGCAAATGCTTGCCTTCGATCATCTCGTAAGGTTGCCCGAGCTTGTCGAGGCCGCGGCGGTACGCGTCGAGCACGGCAATGCCGCGTGCTTCGACGGCCGCCTGGTATTTGCCGGACGCGCTCATTGCACAGTCAATGCCGTGCTCGGCGACGAGCCTGCGCAGGATCGTCTGGCCGAGCACGTTCAGTTTCAGCGTCGTACGGGCAGTCGGAATGTCGCCGATGTAGTCGTCGGCACCGATGTCGTGCGGCAGGTCGATCGCGAAACCGGCATTGCGCCCCGACGTGCCGAAGCCGACTTCCTGCGCATCGACGAGGATGATCTCGTCATCCGGGAAATTCAGTGCCAGTTGGCGGGCGGCTGCGAGGCCGGTGAAACCGGCGCCGACGACGGCCCAGCGTGCGCCGGATTCCCCGCTGTGCGACGGCCTGGGCTGGCGCTGCCGGCTGGTGTGATACCAGCCGCACATCCTGTCGTCGGAGGGAAGCGATGTAACATTCTGCATTCCTGAATCCAATATCTGTAAAGAGTACTAATCGTAACCATGAAGAATCGGCGCACGATCGAACGTGCACCGTCTTGCGCGGTGATTAAAACTGGATAGGTACGTCGAGGCCTTCGGGAATCACGTACTCGGCCATGCGGCGGCGCGACAGCTCCATGTGGCTGCGGACGAGTTCACCGGCGCGCTGCGCGTCGCGCTGCGCAATCGCTTCGATGATCTCGTCATGCTGCTCCACCGCTTTTTCCAGGTCCTGCTGCATGTCGCTCGTCGTCGGCGAGCGGTAGAAAATCTTGCCGAGGCGCGCGTGGTCGATCAGCACCCGGCGCAGGCTCGGCATCAGGTAGGCGTTCCGCGCGATCCGGCCGATCTCGAAGTGGAACGCGTCGTTCTGCAGCACGCGCGCCTGAAGATCGTTCTGCTCGATCGCCGCGCGAAACTGCGCCTGGATCGCCTTCAGCCGTTCCACTTCTTCCGCCGTCGCGTGGCTTGCCGCCAGCTGCGTGGTCGCGACGTAGATCAGCGGCGCGGCCAGGAAGAAGCTGCGCAGCGACTGATAACCCATCGGCGACACGCGGGCCGGCCGGTTCGGCTCGAGCTCGAGATAGCCTTCCGCCGCCATCTGGCGCATCAGCTCGCGTACCGGCGGGCGCGAGAGCCCGAACTCCTCGCTGAGCGCGAGCTCGTCTACCACGGCGCCGGGCGCGAGCTCCATGCTCACGATGCGCCGCCGCAGTGTCTCCGCCATGATGTTCTTGCGATCTGCCGAACCGCCGGATTCGGCATCCGGCGCGGCAGTCTGAAGCTTCTGTCTCGACATGATTTCATTGTCTACAAACTGTAGACACAGTTTAGGTTGAGAATAGACCAAGTAAAAATAAGGGTTTACGCGTTATCTTGGCGCACGGACGAGGCAGGTGCGGACACGGCCTGTCGCGTCCGGATATGTGTAGCTTATAGAGGCGGAGCCGCGCGGGCCGAACGGCGGGCGTCGACGCTGGAGCGAAGCGGCGTGTGCGGCCGGGTCAGGCGAGTCGCTGGAAGGGGCCGCGGGTCATGCGTCATCGATGCGCCAGACTGCGCCGATCGCCGACAGCGCATGTCCGATCGAGTCGAGCATGGCGTTCCGCGTTGGCCCGAGCGTCGTGACCAGGAAGAAGCCGTCTTCGTCGGCAGACAGTCCGATCGGCGGCCAGCCGCCGGTGTCCGCCCGAACCTCGAGCCGGTCTCGGGCGGGATCGATGTCGATGTCGCCATGCGCCTGTCGCAGCGCATTCGCGATGGCATGGAAGGCGGCGGCCGACGGAGTCGTGTGGATGCGGTATTCGAAGCTCATCTGCATGGGCCGGTGTGCGAGGCGGGCAGTCTAACCCGGGCCACCGCATCCCGTCCGTCGACGGCCACGCAACCGGCGCCCGCCGCAGCGGGCGCCGGCCCAATCACCGCTCGTGCCGCTTCTTGCTCAGCTCGATCGTTTCGAACAGCTCGTATTGCGCGGTCGGGTGCTGGTCGGCACCCGGCGCGTGGTAGTAGCGCATCGTGATCGTCGTATGGCCGCCCGGTTTGCCCGGATCGTGGTCGAACACCGCAATCCCGTAGCCGGTGCCCGTGTCGCGGCGCGCGGACCAGATCGCATCCTCGAGCGCGTCGGCCGGCTGGCGCACGAACGTGTTCGGCGCGGTGCCCGGCACCGGCCGGTTCGGCTTCGTGAATACCTTCGCCTGGGCAAAGCCGGTCGACGGGTTTTCGCCGTACACGTCCAGCGGTGCGCTGGTGCCGCCGCCGCCGAGGATCAGATGGATCGTGCCGTGGCTCGTGTCGAACTTCGTGCGGTCCGGATCGTTCGAGCCGACCGGGCGCGGTTGCAGCGTCTCGACCACTTCGCCGGTCGTCGCGTCGACGCCCGCGCGGTGATTGCAGCCGCGTACCGGATAGCTGCGCTCGTAGTCGTGATCGTGGCCGCACAGCACGAGATCGACGCCGTAACGGTCGAACAGCGGCAGCCAGGCTTCGCGAATGCCCTTGTCGGAACCGTTGCCCGTCTTCGACGAGCTGAGCGCGTCCTGGTGCATCTGCACGACGATCCAGTCGATGTCGTCGTCGTGCGCGGCATGACGGAGCGTGCGTTCGAGCCAGCGGGTCTGCTCGCCGTTGCTGTAGCCGCGCACGTAGAACGACGTGCCGGGCTCGATCGGCGGGCGGCCGGTGCTCGCGGCCGGCACGAGCGGCGCCGGGCCGCCGACGAACGCGGCGGCGTCCTGGTACACGACGTCGTCCGCGTCGAGCGACACGAACAGCACGGAGCTCACGCGGAAGCTGTACCAGCGGCCGGGGAAGTGCGTCCCATTCTCCGGCAGCGTATAGCGCGCGAGATACGAGTCGAGCCCCTGCGGACCGTTGTTGAACTCGATTTCGTGATTGCCGGGGCACGGCATCCACGGGCGGTTCGCGGCCGACGTCTGGTTGTTGTTGCCGAAATCGCGCCACACCTCGGGCTGGTGTCCGGGGTTCAGGTTCGCGTAGCAGAGGTCGCCGTTCAGCAGGTGGAACAGCGGCTGGAACTGCTCGACGGCCTGCACCGCGAAGCGGCTCTGCGGCGACGACAGCACCCACGCGCCGTTGGGCGTCGCGAGATCGCCGTAGCTCGTGAAGCGGAACGGCGCACGGCCGCGCGGCGCGGTCGAGAAGTTCGCGGAGAACGGCTGCGCGGCATTGCTGTCGTTGTCGGCCGTGATCTCGTAGCGGTAGCGCGTATTCGGCTTCAGCCCGTGCACGCGCGCGTGGTACGCAAACACCGTCTCGCCGTTCAGGCCGTCGGTGTAGAGGCGCTGGACGCCGTGCACGGTGCGCGCCGGCTCGCCGTCGGCGACGATGCGGGCGCGCGGATTGACGGCCGATGCGAGCGACGCCCACGAGATCACGACATCGGACGTGGGGTCGTTGCCCCACGTCAGGTGAACCTGTTCCGGCGTGCCGTCCGGGGTCGACGTGGCGGCGCGGGCGGCCGCGAGGCCGCCGGCAGCGGTGGCGAGGCCGGAGACGCCGGCGAGTTTCAGGAAGCCGCGACGCGACACGGAGGCGGCCGGCTCGTTCGGCTGATCGGGGAGAGTGTCCTGGTTCGACATGGTCGGTGTTTTCGTTGATGGGGACGCGAGATGCGGAACCGCGCGGCCATGCGAGAGCACGGCCGGGGCGTGGGCCGGAAACGAGCGGGATCCCGGTCGCATGCATTGTCGAAGGGCAGTTTTGCCGCGGTGTGACAGGACGGCAACCGCGGGGTCGCGCATCGCGGCAGCCGGCCCGCTTCGACCTCCGTTCGATCCTCACGAGATTTATTTGCAGATTCCGCGACGGAATTTTTTCGCCCGCGCCGTTTAACGCATGAACGGCCGCTTCCGGTCGATGCCCGTTACTTCGGAGTCTTTCATGAAACTTTCTGTGCCATTGCGATTCGCCGCCGGATGCGTGGCCGCGCTCGCGGCCTCCGCCGCATTCGCGCAGGCCGTCATCGTCGCGCCTTACGCACCGCCGCCGCCGCGCGTCGAGGTGATGCCGGCGCCGCGCGCGGGTTACGTATGGGACCAGGGGCACTGGCACTGGCGGCAGGGCCGTTACGTCTGGATTCCGGGCCACTGGCAAATGGTGCGTGTCGGTTACCACTGGGTGCCCGGGCACTGGGCCGCACGCGGCCCGGCCTGGCGCTGGGTGCCGGGTCACTGGGCCTGACGCGTACGCCGTCGCGCGGCACGTGTTGCCGGCGCGGCGGATTCTTCACGCCACCTCATGAGTCGAAGCCATGCCTTTCCGAACCGTCGTGATACTGGCGGTTGCAGCCTTCGTGCTGGCCGGCTGCGTCGTGGTGCCGGCCCGTCCGGTGTATTACCGGCCGGCGCCGGTCGTCGTATATTGAGCGCGCCGGCCGACGGTCGCGCGGCCGGCAGACAGGATCGATATGCCGTGCGAACCGGATGTCGATGACACGGACATGGCCGACGCCGTGTGCGACGCAGGGCGCGATGCGCACGGCGTTGGCGAACAGTCGGAGTGGCGCCGTCCGGTGATGGCCCGACGCATGCAAGGAGAGCACGACGATGAGCTTCAGCCGGGCGGCGGGTACACCTGCCGTGACAGTGCGGCGCCCGCGCGCCGCGCGACGGAGCAGGCGGCGTTGAACGACCGTAGCGACCGCGATCCGGACGCGGAACTCGTCGCGCGCGTCGGCGCGCGCGATTCGTCGGCCGTGCGCGTGCTCGTCGCGCGCAAGCTGCCGCGGCTGCTCGCATTGGCGACGCGCATGCTCGGCGACCGGAACGAAGCCGAGGACGTCGCACAGGAGACGTTCTTGCGAATCTGGAACCAGGCGCCGCGCTGGCGCGAAGGCGAGGCGCGCTTCGACACGTGGCTGCATCGCGTCGTGCTGAACCTGTGCTACGACCGGTTGCGCGGCCGGCGCGAGGAGCCCGTCGATACGCTGCCCGACGTGCCCGACACGCAACCGGAGCCGGCCGCGCATGCGGAACTGCGTTCGCGCGACGCGCGCGTGCGGCAGGCGCTGGCTGCGTTGCCGCCGAGGCAGCGCGAGGCGCTCGTGCTCCAGTACTATCAGGAAATGTCGAATGTGGAAGCGGCCAACCTGATGGGCATCACCGTCGATGCGCTGGAAAGCCTGCTGGCCCGCGCGAGGCGCAACCTGCGCGCGCAACTGGCCGGCGACCCACCAAGCGAGGACAAGCGATGACACCCGAACGATTTCGTACCATCGTCGCCGCGTACGGCTCGGACGCGCGGCGCTGGCCGGCCGGCGAGCGCGCGGCCGCCGAGGCGTGGGCGCAAGCGAACCCGCGTGAAGCGCTGCTCGCACTGGACGACGCGGCCGACCTCGATGCGTGGCTCGCGTACGACACGGTCGCACCGCCCGCTCCGTCGCTGGTCGAGCGTATCGTCGCGACGGCGCCCGCGCCGCAGCGTGCGCGCCGGCGTGGCAATGTGTGGTGGTCGGGTGCGGCGTTCGCCGGTGTCGGCCTGGCCGGTGCGCTTGCGGGCGCGGTGGCCGTGTCGATGCTGATGCTCGGCAGCGCACCGACGTCGCAGCACGAACCGGGCTATCTGACGACGACGTTCGGCGGTCCGAGCGTGGACTGGAGTGACGAATGACTGAACGTGGCTGGAAATTCATCCTCGTCGGCTCGGTCGTGCTGAACGTGTTCATGCTCGGCGCGATCGGCGGCGGCGCCTATCAGTGGTTCTCGACGCATGGCGACCTGCATGCGGCAGGCGCACCGGCATCGCGCACCGCGTTGCGATTCGCGGCAGACGAATTGCCCGACGCACGGCAGCGCGAGTTCGCCGCCGCGCTGAAGGCGGCGCGCAAGGACGGCCGCGATTTTGCGCGGGAAGGGCGCGACGGCCGGATCACCGTGCTGGATCTGCTCGCCGCGCCGCAACTCGATCGCGCGGCGATCGACGCCGCGCTTGACCGCACACGCGCGGCCGATACGGCGATGCGTACCCAGGTCGAGCGCAGCGTCGTCGATTTCGCGGCGACGCTGGCGCCCGACGAGCGCGCGAAGTTCGTCGATGGATTGCAGCGCAGCGGCAACTGGCGTTTGCCGCCGAAGCTGCAGAAGAAGCAGGGCGCGCCGGCGAGCCAGTAAATCCTCGCGCCGGGGGCGACACGCGAGCTGCGTGTCGCCGTCGAGTGCTGTCGGTCACGCGCAATGCGTGCGCGGGTTCCGGTCGATCGCGCGGTCGTTGTCCATCGATGACCGACGCGATCGCACTGCGCGACTTCCGCCGATCAAGATTATTTTTCGTTTCCGCGACGGATTTCCCGGTGTTTCCGCGTTGAACGTGGGTACGCACCGCAAGAGAGCCCGTCATGGACCACCCGAACGACACCACGCCAGCCGCGATCGCGCTGAACCGCTTCGGCCTCGGCGCGCGGGCCGACGAAGCGCCGCCCGCCGACCCGAAGGCGGCGCTCGTCGCGCAATTCGACCGTTACGACGTACGGCCTGCCGCGTGGGCCGACGAGCCCGACGCGATCGCGCTCGCCACGCGCTTCGCGAATGCGCGCAACGCGATGACGGGCGACGACGCAGCCGCGAAGCGCGCGACCGCGCAATCGATCCGGCGCGACGGCTACGACGCGTATCGCAGCGCCGTCGCCGCACGCATGAACAGTGCGCTGAACACGCCCGCGCCGTTCGTCGAACGTCTCGTGCATTTCTGGGCGAACCATTTCGCGGTATCGGTCGACAAGGGGCAGGTGGCCGCGTATGCGGGCGCGTTCGAACGCGACGCGATCCGCCCGCACGTGCTCGGCCGCTTCGAGGACATGCTCGTCGCCGTCGAGCAGCATCCCGCGATGCAGGTGTTTCTCGACCAGGCGCGCTCGGTCGGCCCCGACAGCCCGGCTGCGCTGCGCGCCGAAGCGCGCAATCCGTCGGCGAAGCGCGGGCTCAACGAGAACCTCGCGCGCGAAATCATGGAACTGCATACGCTCGGCGTGCGCACCGGTTACACGCAAGCCGACGTGACGGAATTCGCGCGTGCGCTGACCGGCTGGAGCATCGCCGGCGGGCGCGGGCCGCAGCCGGGCGATGCGGCGCCCGGCGCGTTTGTGTTCCGCCCGAAGCTGCACGAACCGGGCTCGCGCACGGTGATGGGACGCACCTACGATCAGCCGGGCGAAGCGCAGGCGCGCGCGATCCTGCACGACCTCGCACGCTCGGACGCAACCGGCCGGCACATCGCGTTCCAGCTCGCCCGTCATTTCGTCGCCGACAATCCGCCGCCCGCGCTGACCGACCGGCTGGCCCGCGCGTTCGATGCGAGCGGCGGCGATCTGCCGACCGTCTATCGCGCGCTTGTCGATGCGCCTGAAGCGTGGTCGCCGGTCAACCGCAAGTTCAAGACGCCGTGGGAGTGGGCCGTGTCGTCGCTGCGCGGGCTCGGCTGGCGCGATACGGGCGACCTGAAGGCCGCGCCGTTGCTCGCGCAGCTCGGCCAGCCGGTATGGCGGCCGGGCTCGCCGGCCGGCTACGACGACGTCGCCGCGAGCTGGGCCGCGCCCGACGCGCTCGTGCGCCGCGTCGAGATCGCCCAGCGCCTCGCCGCGCGCACGGGCGACCGGCTCGACCCGCGCACGCTCGGCGGCACGCTGCTTGCCGGTTCGATGAGCGCGCCGACCGCGACTGCGCTGTCGCGTGCGGAGAGTGCGACCACGTCGCTCGCGTTGCTGCTCGTTTCGCCCGATTTCCAACGGAGATGACCATGGCACTGTCCCGCCGACAATTCCTGAGCGTAGCCGCCGCCGGCGCGGGCGCGATCCTCGTCGCACCGCAAATCGTGTTCGCGAACGTCGCGACCGACCGGCGTTTCGTGTTCGTGATCCAGCGCGGGGCGGCCGACGGCCTGAACATCGTCGTCCCGTATGCGGAGCCCGCGTATGCGTCGCTGCGCGGCCCGCTGGCGATCGACACGACGGCCGCGACGCGGCTCGACGGCACGTTCGCGCTGCATCCGTCGCTGACGCAGACCGCGCAGCTGTACCGCGACGGGCAGGCGCTGTTCGTCCACGCGATCGCGTCGCCGTATCGCGACCGCTCGCATTTCGACGGCCAGAACGTGCTTGAAACCGGCGGCCGTGCGCCCTACCAGGTGAAGGACGGCTGGCTGAACCGGCTCGCCGCGCTGCTGCCGGCGACGCGCGACAGCGCCATTGCATTTGCGCCGACCGTGCCGCTCGCCTTGCGCGGCACCGTGCAGGCCGCGTCGTATGCGCCGTCCGGATTGCCGGCCGCGCCGGACGACCTGCTTGCGCGCGTGTCCGCGCTCTACGAAGCCGACGCGCAGCTCGGCCCGCTGTGGCAGTCGGCGATGGAGGCACGCGGTCTCGCCGGCGATGCGCATGCGCGCCAGGACCCGGCCGGGGTCGGCAAGCTCGCCGCGACGTTTCTCGCGCGCGACGACGGCCCGCGGATCGCGATGATCGAGACGGGCGGCTGGGACACGCACAGCGCGCAGAACGCGCGGCTCGCGAATCAGTTGAAGGCGCTCGACACGATGCTCGCCGCGCTGCGCGACGGCCTCGGGCCCGTCTGGCAGCAGACCACGGTGCTGGTCGCGACCGAGTTCGGCCGCACGGCCGCGGTGAACGGCACGGGCGGCACCGATCACGGGCAGGCATCGGTTGCGATGCTCGCGGGCGGCGCGGTCGCCGGCGGCCGCGTGATCGCCGACTGGCCGGGGCTGCGGCCGGGCGACCTGTACGAAGGGCGCGACCTGAAGCCGACTGCGTCGCTCGACGCGCTGATCTCGGGCGCGGCTGCCGAAAGCCTGCGTCTCGATCCACGCCGCACCGCAGCCGCGTTGTTCGCGGAAAGCGGCGCGACGCGGCCGATGAGCGGCCTGATTCACGGGACTGCGTGACGCGGCGCATGCCGCGTTCGTGCCCGCCGACCGATTACACACACAACAGGGAGAATTGACGATGAAGATCCGATCCGCTTCGCTTGCCGTGCTGGTGAGCGCGAGTGCCGTGCTGATGTCCGCCTGCGTGGTCGAACCCGTGCGGCCGCCGCAGCCGGCGCCGCTCGTCGAAGTGGCGCCGCCGCCGCCCGCGCCTGGCTATCGCTGGGCGAAGGGCCATTACCGCTGGGCCGGCAATCACTGGGCGTGGGTGCCCGGGCACTGGGTGGGCGTGTACTGACCGGGCGTGATGTACGGCGTGGTGCGGATGCCGGCTACCACCCGATCCGGTGTTTCTCTTCCGTCTCGCGATGCCGCCAGTCGTCGTCCGCGTGCAGGTACTGGCTCGTCGTCGTGAGCGACACGTGGCCGAGGTTGTCGCGCACGAGCCGGAGGTCGACGCGGCCGTCGGCCATGTGCGAGCCTGCGCTGTGGCGCAGCCAGTGCGCGGACGCCTGTTCGAGCACCCGAGCCGCGTGTGCGCCGGCTTCGCCGTTCGCACGCAGCCGGTCGGCCGCGTGCCGGAACACCTGCTTCACGATCCTGTGCAGCGCCGCACGCGTGAGCGGCTTGCGCGCCTGGCCGACCGGCAGCACGAGCGGCGTGGGCTCGCCGTCCGACGGCAGCGCGGGCAGGCCATGCGCGCGCCGGTAGCGCGACAGTTCGGCCATCATCTCGCCGGTGGCCGGCACGAGCCGCTGCCGGCCGCCTTTGCCCGTGACGTCGAGCCACCAGCGGTCGTGTCCGTTCGCGTCGCGCCGGCAGAAGAACTGGCCCATCGTCGTATCGGCCGCTTCGGTGATGCGCAGCCCGCCGAGATACAGCAGCGTGAACAGCCAGCGTGCGCGATCCGCATGGAAGCACGCGCGCGCATCGTCGCGCGGCATCGCGGCGATCGCGTCCTTGACCGACTGCCATAGCGGCTGCCCGAGATGGCGCGTGACGCGCGGTGCGGGCCGGCGCTGCCGTTGCCGCGACAACGCGAGCGGGTTGCCGGCCAGATAGCCGGCCTGCACGAGCCACGAGAACATCACGTTCAGGATCACCAGCGCCTGCCGCTGGCTGGCCGCCGACAGCGGCCCGTAGAACGGCCGCCAGCGCGGATCGTCGCGTGGATGCTTGCGGCCGCCGTTTGCGCACCACAGGTCGGCCGGCGCGGGCGCGAGCAGGAACTGCCGGTAGACGACGAGATCCTCGTGCGTGAGCGACGACAGCGGCTTGCCGCACGCGATCACGGCCCACAGCAGCAGACGCTCGGCTTCCTTGCGGTAGTTCTGGAACGTGGTCGGCGTGTCGACGAAGCGCGCGAGCCAGGCGCGCACGGCGTCGAGATCGTTGGTCGCGGCGATCTGCGGATGCGCGCTGCCCGAACGGTTGGAGCCGGTGCGTCCGTCGAGCGAGGCCGGCACGGTCAGCGTATCGATCGGCAGCGGGCGCAGCGCGGCGTCGGACGGAACGGGTGAGGGCATGCGAAGGGAGGCGCGCTGCACGAACCGCGCGGGCATGGCCGGGCGGACGACGGCAGCGCGTCAATGCGTATCGGGAAGCGCCGATGGTACACGATCACCGCACGGTGAAACCGCCGTCGGAGGCGATCGACTGGCCGGTGACGAAGCGCCCGTTACCCCAGCGACAGCACACTGTTCAACAACATCCGCACCAGCGTGGCCTGCCGCGTGACACCGGTTTTCGAAAAGATCGCGCGCAGGTGCGAACGCGCGGTGTTCTTGCTGATCGCGAGTTCGTCGGCCGCTTCCTCGAGCGTTTGCCCGTTGACGAGCGCGAGTGCCAGCGCGGTCTCGGCCGGCGTGAGGTCGAACAGCTTGCGCACGATGTCGTGCGACGCCTGCGACTTGCGCTCGGCATCGCGGATGAAGATCGCGCACGCCGGCCGGCGCGGGTTGTCCTCGGACCACTCGCTCAACGGCACCGCACGGATCAGCACGCCGAGCCGCGGCTTGCCGGACGGGCGCGGCACCGCGATCGCGTGCGCGACCGACGGCGTGACGCCCGTGCGTTCCGCGAGCACCTGGCGGATCAGTTTCTGCAGCTTGCGGTCCTCCAGCGGATACGACGCTTCGAGCGTGCCGCCGCGCACGCGCAGGCCGTCGCATTCGGCGAAGATCTCGTCCGCGACGGAGTTGGTCCGCATGATCGTGCCGCGCTCGTCGAGAATCGCGGTGCCGACGAGCATGCGGTCGATCGTGCTGGCATACAGCGTGCGCTCGGATTCGACCATCCCGAACTTCGCGTGCAGCCGCACCGCGCGCTTCAGGTGCGGCAGCAGCGCGTTGCAGACGGCCTTGTCGGCTGTGGAGAACGCGTGGCCGCGATGCGAACGGCAGACGCGAAAGCGGCACTCGACGCCGTCGTGCGTGCGCAGGTCGGCGCCCATCAGATAGCCGACGTCGAACGGCTGCAGGAATTCCGCATACATCGCGCTGTTGCGCCACACGCCGACGCCGAGCAGTTCGTCGACGGTGACGACGCGATCGGCCGGCAGGTTCACGAACGGATCGAGTGCGTAGTAATAGTTGTTGTACGACGCGACGCCCGTCAGCGGTGCGCTCTCCTCGGACGCGTTGATCATCAGCCCTGTATGGCCGCTGGCCGGCCAGCGCAGGATCATCGTCACGTAGTTCGCGTGGAGGTGCACGCGGATCTGCTCGAGTGCGGCGCCCCACGGCACGTCCTCGAGCGGGCCTTCGTAGATTTTCGTGAGCAAAGCGTCGAACTGCTCGAGCGTCAGTTTCGATTGGGCAAGGTTCGGCGGCAGGGCCGGGGGCGCCGTGGTCATTCGGGTTGTCTCCTGTTTCGGCCGCCGGGTCGCGATGCGCTTGGCGTGCACGTTCGGCCACCGGCGGCGATACGCGCGGCGGCACCGGAACACGGTAACGTATCGGGATAGGCGCGACATCCCATAAATGAGGGGGGCGGGCACGTTCTGTAAGGTAATTGTGAACTTTCTCGCCGCGCCGGGCGTCTAATCGGCCCTCCAACGCTTCCAGAGGCACATCAGATGATTCACAAGACCCGAACGCTGCTTGGCGCGGCCGTCATTGCCGGCAGCACGCTCCTCGCCGGATGCCAGACCGACGCGGCCGCCACGGCACCGAATGCGGCCCGCCCGGCCGACGGCAAGCCGGTGACCAGGACCGTCTATGTCGCGCCGCAGTCCGCGCGCTGCATGGGCGTCGCGCCGATGGAGTGCCTGCAGGTGCGCAGCAGCCCGAGCGAGCCGTGGAGCCTGTGGTACGCGGGCATCGAAGGGTTCGCCTATCAGCCCGGTTACCTGTACACGCTTGAAATCGACGAATACCACGTCGCGCAGCCGCCGGCCGACGGTTCGTCGATCCGCTGGGTGCTCAAGCGCGTGGTCGAACGCCGTCAGGTGAACTGACGGCCGCGCTTACGCGGACGATCGTGCCGCCGCATGGGTCGGCGGTGCGGCCGTATCGATCCGCCGGAACACGGCGGACGACAGCAACGTGACGGCCCCCATGCACGCGAACGACAGCATGAATCCGTGCGCCATCGAGCCCCAATAGGCGGCGAACAGGTTCACGAGCCCGCCGCCGATCGACACACCCAGGCCCATCGCGAGCATCTGCATCATCGTGAACAGGCTGTTGCCGCTGCCGGCGTCGGCATGCGAGAGCCCTTTGAGCGTCACGCCGTTCATCGCCGCGAACTGCATCGAGTTCGCCGCGCCGAACACGATCAGCAGCACACCTTCCAGCACCGGCGCGGGCCGCGCCGACACCAGCGCGAATCCCGCGATCGCGCAGCCGACGATTGCCGTATTCACGACCAGAAACGCCGCATAGCCGAAGCGCTTCACGAGCGGCGCGATCCAGCGTTTCGCGATCACGCCTGCGATTGCGGCCGGCAGCATCATCAACCCCGATTGCAGCGGCGTATAGCCGAGCTGCACCTGCATCAGCAGCGGCAGCATGAACGGCACCGAACTCGTGCCGATCCGGCACAGCAGGTTGCCGAGCAGCCCGGAACCGAAATTCGGCTCGCGGAACAGCCCGAGCCGGAACAGCGGTTGCGCGCGCCGCCGCGCATGCGGCAGGTACGCGAGCGCGCTCGCGAGGCCGGCCACGGCGAGCCCGGCCGCCCACGCGGCGCGATGCGCGGGCATGGGCGGGTCGATCGCGAGCGACAGCGCGATCATCGCGACCGACAGCAGCGCACAGCCGACGAAGTCGAACGGTGGCGGCTGCGTCGCCTGGTCGTGCGGCAGGTAGCGCTGCACCGCGATGAAACCGACCACGCCGACCGGCACGTTGACGATGAACACCCAGTGCCATGAAATCGCCTGCGTGAGCCAGCCGCCGAGCGTCGGCCCGACAATCGGGCCGAGCTGGCCGGCGATCGACACGAACGCGATCGCCGCGACGTACTGCTCGCCCGGCACGCGCCGCAGCACGGCGAGCCGCCCGATCGGCAGCAGCATCGAGCCGCCGATGCCCTGCACGGCGCGCGCAATGACGAGCTGGCCGAGCGTGTGCGACGCCGCGCAGCCGATCGACGCGAGCACGAACACGAGGATCGCGACGGAGAACACGCGGCGCGTGCCGAACCGGTCGGCGAGCCAGCCGGACGCCGGCGTGAGCATCGCCATCGTCAGCGTGTAGACGACCACGACCGGCTGCATCGCGAGCGGCGACGCATGCAGGCTTTGGGCGATCGAAGGCAGCGCGGTGTTGACGATCGTCGTGTCGAGCGACTGCATGAAGAATGCAGCGGCGACGATCCAGAGCAGCGCGGAGTGTGTGGGTTCCCGGAACATGGCGAAATCGGTGGTGCGAAAGCCCGGCGCAGGTGCGCCGGTGCGCGGTCGCGCGGCGCCTGCCGGACTTCAAGCGCTCGATGGTACCGATTCCGGTGGTCATCGGGAAGCCGCCTCAAGACATTGACTGTCATCGGAATTGCCGATGACAATGCGGAATGCTCAATCCCGTCTGGCTCAAGACCTTCGCGACCGTCACGAACTGCCGCAGCTTCACCGAAGCGGGGCGGCAGCTCGGGCTCAACCAGTCGAGCGTCAGCGAACACATCCGTCGCCTCGAAGAGAGCGTCGGCCGGCGGCTGTTCGTGCGCGACACGCATTCGATCGCGATGACGGCCGACGGCGAGGCGCTGCTCGTGCATGCGAACGTGATCCTGCAGGCGCTGAACCGCGCGGAATCGCAGTTCCGCAAGCCGCGGCTGCAGGGGCGTGTGCGGCTCGGCGCGTCCGACGACCTCGCGCTCGTCGCGCTGCCGGACGTGCTTGCCGGGTTCCGCGCTGCGCATCCCGACGTCGCGCTGGAAATCACCACCGGCATGACGAGCCGGCTCTACGAACTGATGGATGCAGGCGCGCTGGATCTGATGATCGGCAAGCGGCGGCTCGGCGAGCGGCGCGGCACGCCGCTGCTGCGCGCACGGCTCGAATGGGTCGCGCGGCCCGGCACCGTCGTCGACCTGGAGCGGCCGCTCCCGCTCGTGCTGGTGGCCGAGCCGAGCGTCACGCGCGCGGTGGTGCTGAATGCGCTCGCGGAAAAGGGGATCGGCTGGGAAGTCGTGTGTTCGAGCAGCAGCCAGCCGGGCTGCATCGCGGCCGCCCGTGCGGGGCTCGGGCTGACCGCGACGTCGCAATACCTGTCCGCGCGTGGCCTTGCGCCACCCGTGAACGGCGACGGGTTGCCCGTGCTGCCGGACGTCGAATTCATCGCGCTCGCCGCGAAGCGGCTGAGCCAGCCGGCCGGCACGCTGCTCGAGCTGCTCGAAACCAGCGACCTGCGCGCGTCGGGCGCGGACGCGTAACGCCGCTTGCGCCTGTGTTGCGTGCGGCGTGCCCGCGCCGCGCGTCGTCAGGCTGACCGCTTCTGCGAAATCACGAGCAGCGCGCCGTTCTTGTCCTCCAGCACCGCGCGGTATTCGTGCGGCCCGGCCTGCACGGGCACGCGCACCGATGCGCCGGCCTTCACGACCCGCGCCATGGCCGCATACAGGTCGTCGTCCTCGTCGACGCGCAGCGTGAGCGCCGCGCGCTCGACGATCTGCTCGTCGCCCGCGACCAGCGCGATCGTCAGCGGGCCGCCGTCGAGCGCGCAATAGCGGTCGCCGTCGCGGAACTTCACGTTCAGGCCCAGTCCGTCGACGAACAGCGGCAGCGCCGTGTCGATGTCGTCGACCGGATACAGCAGCATCGATACCTTCATTCCGGTTCTCCCTTGTCTTGATGAGGGCGGCGTGCAATGCGCCGCCGGTCGATGCTAGCGCGTCGCTCGCGCCGTCACGCAGTCCGATCGGATGACGGTGAAACCCCTCTGTCCCCGCCGGCATACAGATACTCCGAACAGATGATGCCCACGCCAGCCGGCGCGCCGACACTCCCATTCGTGGACCGTCGCTATTCGTCCGTATCGTGCGGGCGGGCCGCACGACCCCGACTCGTCCAACATACATGGAGACGCACGCAATGAAGTTTTCCCTCATCTACGAAGCCCAGACCACCGACGCATCGCGCGAGGGCGACCACCAGGTGTTCAAGGAGACGGTCGAGCAGGCGTTGCTCGCCGAGCAGGTCGGTTTCGACACGATCTGGTGCGTGGAGCACACGTCGCTGACCAACTATGCGCACATGAGCGCGCCGGAAACCTTCCTTGCCTACCTGGCCGGCCGCACGACGCGCATCGGCCTGGGCCACGGCGTCGTGTGCCTGCCGCCGGCGATGAACCATCCGATCAAGGTGGCGGAACGCGTCGCGCTGCTCGACATCCTGTCGGGCGGCCGCGTGCATTTCGGCGTCGGCAAGGGCGGCAGCCAGCAGGAAGCCGGCGCGTTCGGCTACGACCTCAACGAACTGCAGCCGATGATCGACGAATCGATGTATCTCGTGCCGAAGATGTTCGTGCAGGACGAGATCGAGCACGACGGCAAGTACATCAAGATCCCGAAGCGCCCGATCCACCCGAAGCCGTTCCAGGATCCGCACCCGCCGATGTACCTCGCGTGTACGAACACCGATGCGCTGCTGCGCGCCGGCCAGCGCGGGATGGGCGCGCTGGTGCTCGGTTTCGGCGGCCCCGACGAAGTCGCGAAGAAGAACGCCGTCTACCGTGAAGCGTGGGCGAACCGCAAGCCGGAAGACCAGGTCGGCTTCCGCCCGACCCAGCACCTCGCGGCGCTGTGCCCGACGGTCGTGATGGCCGACGGCCAGGCGGCCCGCAAGATCGGCATCCGCGGCCAGCGCTACTTCATGGAATCGCTCGCGTACTGGTACACGGGCGGCGAGCGTCCGGACCCGGCGAAGTGGGGCGACGATCTCGTGCAGGCCGACACCGGCGAGATGGTGATCCGCTCGCGCTTCGCGTCGGAGGAAGTCGTCGTGAACTTCGCCGACCCGGCGCTCGCGATGATGAACCCGAACCACGCGTACGGCACGGTGGACGACTGCATCGGCTATGTCGGCCGCCTGCAGGAGGCCGGCGTCGACGAAGTGCTGTTCCTGTGCCAGATGGGCACGGTGCCGCATGAAGCGCAGATGGAGACCATCCGCAACATCGGCGAGCACGTGATCCCGTTCTTCAACCGCGAGAAGGAACGCGCCTGCGCGTGATGCATGAGGCCGCGCCCGTCGTCCCGTCCGGTCGGACGATGCGGCGCGGTCGCGCGAAGCCGACCATCGGTGGTGGCGAGCATCGCCCGCGGCCAGGCCGCGCCGAACAACTTTGAACGAGAGCGGGGCGGGTGCCACGGCGCAGCCCCCGTTCCACAGGAGACATTCGTGCATCGCGACAACGATTCGAACGCATTGGCTGCCACGCTGATCGCCCGGGCCGAGGCACTGGCGCCGATACTGGCCGGCCGCGCCGCGCAGGCGGAAGCGCAGGGCCGCATCCCCGCCGAGACGATCGCCGACATGCAGGCCGCCGGCTTCTTCAAGGTGCTGCAGCCGAAGCGCTACGGCGGCCACGAGCTCGATCCGCAGGCCTTCTTCGACATCCAGATGGCGCTCGCGCGCGGCTGCATGTCGACCGCGTGGGTGTACGGCGTCGTCGGCGTGCACAACTGGCAGCTCGCGCTGTTCGACGAACGCGCGCAGCAGGACGTATGGGGCCACGATCCGGCGACGCTGATCGCGTCGACCTACATGCCGGTCGGTCGCGTGACGCCGGTCGACGGCGGCTTCCGCCTGTCGGGCCACTGGAAGTTCTCGAGCGGCAGCGAACTGTGCGAATGGGTGTTCCTCGGTGCGCTGGTGCCACCGGCCGAAGCCGGCCAGCCGCCTGAATACCGGACCTTCCTGCTGCCGAAATCCGACTACCGGATCCAGCAGGACTGGGACGTGCTCGGCCTGCGCGCGACCGGCAGCCACGACATCGTCGTCGACGACGCGTTCGTGCCTGCGTACCGCACGCACAAGGCGATCGACGGGATGATGGGCACGAGCCCCGGTCTCGCCCTCAACGACGCGCCGCTGTTCAAGCTGCCGTTCGCGCAGATCTTCGTGCGCGCGGTGTGCACGTCGTGCATCGGCGCGCTGCAGGGCGCGCTCGACGATTTCACCGGCTATGCGGCAACGCGCGTGTCCGCGAACAGCGGCGCGAAGACGACCGACGATCCGGGCGCGCAGAACGCGTGTGCGAACGCGGCCGTCGCGATCGACGAGATGAAGGTGCTGCTCAAGCGCAATTTCGCGGAACTGATGGCGTCGGTGACCGGCGGGCCGGCCGTGTCGATCGAGCGTCGCGTGCATTTCCGTTACCAGTCCGCACAGGTCGCCGAGCGCTGCGCGCAGGCCGCGAATACGCTGCTGCGCTATGCGGGCGGCAACGGCATCTATCACCGCAATCCGCTGGTGCGCCGCTTCCTCGATCTGCACGCGGCCCGCGCGCACTACGCGAACAACGTGGACCGCTTCGGCCAGAACCTCGGCGCGGTGATGCTCGGCCGCGAAAACACGGACTTCTTCATCTGACGAGGCCGTGATGAACGACACGCAAGCACAGCAATACACGTTCGACGTGGTCGTCGTCGGCTCGGGCGCGGGCGCACTGCTCGCCGCGTGCCGCGCGGCCGACCACGGGTTGTCCGTCGTCGTGATCGAGAAGACGGCGCTGTATGGCGGCACGTCGGCCGTTTCGGGCGGCGGCATCTGGATTCCGTGCAACCACCATATCGCCGAACTCGGTGCGACCGATTCGCGCGAGGCCGCGCGCGGCTATGTCGACGCGTGCGTGGCCGGCGCGTCGACACCCGAGCGGCTCGACGCGTATCTCGATCGCGCGCCGGAGATGCTGCGCTATCTGGAATCGAAGACACCCGTGCGCTTCCAGGCGTTGCCGAAATACGCGGACTATTTCCAGAAGCTGCCGGGCGCGATGCCGGGCTATCGCGCGCTCGATCCGATGCCGTTCGACGGCGGGCTGCTCGGCGACGAGTTCGACCGGCTGCGGCCGCCGTCGCCCGGCACGCTGATCTTCGGGCGTCTCGCGGTGACGTCGAAGGAAGCGCACACGCTGTTTGCGCGCGGCCCCGGCTTCATGACGCTCACGATCAGGCAGTTCGGCCGCTACTGGCTCGATTTCGGCATGCGCCGCCGCACGCGGCGCGACCGGCGCCTGACGCTCGGCAACGCGTTGATCGGCGGCTTGCGTCGTGCGCTGCTCGACCGCAGCGTGCCCGTGTGGCTCGACACGCCGATGCGCGACCTGCTCGATGTGGACGGCCGCGTGACGGGCGTGCGCGCGCAACGCTTCGGGCAGCCGGTGACGATCGCCGCGCGGCACGGCGTGATCCTCGGCGCGGGCGGCTTCGAGCGCAACCAGCCGATGCGCGAGCGCTACCTGCCGCAACCGACCCAGGCGCAGTGGAGCGCGACGCCGCCGTCCAACACCGGCGACGCGATCGCCGAAGGCCACCGGCTCGGCGGCGCGCTGGATTTGATGGAGCACGTGTGGGGTGTGCCGACGGTCCGCGTCGCGGGCGAGGAGAAGCAGCGCGGGCTGTTCGTCGAACGCAACCTGCCGGGCTGCGTGATCGTCAACGGTCTCGGCAAGCGCTTCGTCAACGAAGCCGCGCCGTATTCGGAATTCGTGCCCGCGATGTATCGCGACCATGCGCGCACCGGCGCGACCGTGCCCGCGTGGATGGTGTTCGACGCGCGCTTTCGCCGCAAGTATCCGTGCGGGCCGGTCATGCCGGCGTCCATGATGCCCGATGCGCGGATTCCGCAAGCGTTTCGCGAGGTACTCGTGAAGGCCGACACGATCGATGCGCTTGCCGCGAAGATCGGTGTCGACGCGGCCGGCCTGCACGACACGCTGCGCGACATGGCGCGTTACGCGGCCACCGGCGTCGACGAAGCGTTCGGCAAGGGCGACAACGCGTTCGACACCTACTACGGCGATCCGCGCAACACGCCGAACCCGTGTCTCGGGCCGGTCGACGAAGCGCCGTTCTACGCGGCGCGGGTCGATGCGGGCGATATCGGCACGAAGGGCGGGCTCGTCACCGACGTGCACGCCCGCGTGCTGCGTGCCGATGGCGAGCCGATCGACGGCCTCTACGCGATCGGCAACACCAGCGCATCGGTGATGGGCACGAGCTACCCCGGCGCGGGCTCGACGCTCGGTCCGGCGATGACCTTCGGGTATCTCGCCGCCGACCACCTGGCTGCTCGCGCAGCCGAGGCCGGAGGCCGGCAGGCCCGGCCATCCACGACTGAACTTGACGGAGTCCGATCATGAGCGATCTCACCAACCATCCACTGCGCACCGACATGCTGCTCGCGATGCGCCGCCTCGCGCGCTCCGTCACGGTCATCAGTAGCACGCACGACGGCCGGCGCTACTCGATGTCCGCGACGGCGGTCGATTCGTTGTCGACCGATCCGCCTTCGCTGCTGATCTGCATCAACCGCACCGCGTCGCTGTATCCACCGCTCGATGCGGGCGCGCCGTTCTGCGTGAACGTGCTGTCCGCGCGGCACGAAGGCATCGCGATCGACTGCAGCGGCCGCCTGAAGGGCGAGGCGCGCTTCACGACCGGCGACTGGGATACGTCGCCGCACGGCGTGCCGTATCTGCGCGATTCGCAGGCAAGCCTCGTGTGCGAGCAGGACGGCCGTTTCGAATACGGCACGCATACGGTGTTCATCGGGCGCATCCGCGAGGTGCTGATGAGCGGTGACGTCGATCCGCTCGTCTATCTCGACGGCGCGTATACGACGCCCGGCGCGCCGGTGGCCCGTGTGGCCGCGTGACGCAAGGATCTGGCCATGAGCGATCCACGCTTCCACCGGCTGACCGTGGCCGAAGTGATTGCCGAAAGCGACGACGCGTGTTCGTTCGTGTTCGACGTACCGGCCGGGCTACGTGATGCATTCACGTACCGGCCCGGGCAGTTCCTGACGCTGAACGTGCCGTGTGCGGACGCGACCGTCGCGCGCTGCTATTCGCTGTCGAGCGCACCCGGCATCGACGCGGCGCCGAAGATCACCGTCAAGCGCGTGCGCGACGGCCGCGCGTCGAACTGGCTGTGCGACCGCGTGAAGGCAGGCGACGCGCTCGACGTGCTGCCGCCGGCCGGCGTGTTCACGCCACGCACGCTCGACGGCGACCTGCTGCTGTTCGCGGGCGGCAGCGGCATCACGCCGGTGCTGTCGATCCTGAAATCGGCGCTCGTGCGCGGGCGCGGGATGCTGACGCTGATCTATGCGAACCGCGACGAACGCTCGGTGATTTTCCGCGACGAGCTGCAGCAGCTCGCGCAGCGTCATCCGGGCCGCGTGCGCGTGATCCACTGGCTCGACAGCGTGCAGGGGATTCCGCAGCAGCGTCACCTCGAGGAGCTCGCGCGGCCGTTCAGCCAGCAGGAGACGTTCATCTGCGGGCCCGCGCTGTTCATGGAGAACGCGCTGGCCGCGATGCTCGGCCTCGGGTTGCCGCGTGCGCGCGTGCATGTCGAGCGATTCGCGTCGCTGCCCGATGCGCCGGCGCAGGCCGACACCGCGGCGCAAGCCGCGGCAACGGCGGCGTCCGGCGACGGCGCGGCGATCGAGACGGTGCTCGACGGCGACGCATTCGCGTTCGACAGTGCGCCCGGCGAAACGCTGCTCGATGCGATGCTGCGTGCGGGTGTCCCTGCGCCGAATTCCTGCCGGATGGGGCAATGCGGCGCGTGCATGTGCCGGATCGAGCGCGGCGAGGTCGTGCTCGACAGCAACCACGTGCTCGACGACGACGAGATTGCGGCCGGCTGGACGCTCGCCTGTTGCGCGCGGCCCGCGAGCGATGCGCTGCGCGTGGTGTTTCCCGACTGAGCCGTGCCGCGCCGGCGGCGCGCACGGCAACCTTGATCTATGACGATGGACAACGAAATCCTGACCACGCCCGCGCTGATCGCGCGGGCTGCCGCGCGCCACGGCGCGCATCCGGCGATCGAGTCGGAGCACGGCCGGCTGACCTACGCGGAACTCGATGCCGCACGACTCGATGCGGCCCGTGCGCTGCTGGCGAGCGGTATCGACGCCGGCGACCGTGTGGCGGTCTGGGCGCCGAACCTGCCGCAATGGATCGTCGCGGCGCTGGCGATCCATACGGTCGGCGCGATTCTCGTGCCGGTCAATACGCGAATGAAGGGGATGGAGGTCGGCGGCATCCTGCACGACGGCGGCGTGCGGCTGCTGTTCTGCTGCGGCACCTTCCTCGGCGAATCGTATCCGGCGATGCTCGCGCCGCACCGGCCTGCGATGCTCGAGCGCGTTGTCGTATTCGACGGCGAACCGCCTTCAGGCGCGCGCGACGAGACCTGGAACGCATTTCTCGCACGCGGCGCGGCGGTGCCGCTTGCCGCGGTGCGCGAACGCGAGGCGCAGGTCACGCCCGACACCGTGATGGACCTGATGTTCACGTCCGGCACGACGGGCCGTCCGAAAGGCGTGATGACCGCGCACGGCCAGAACCTGCGCGCCGCGCAGGCGTGGGCGGCGATCGCGGGTGTACGGCAGGACGACCGCTACCTGATCGTCAATCCGTTTTTCCACACGTTCGGCTACAAGGCCGGCTGGCTCGCCGCGCTGTCGAGCGGCGCGACCGTGCTGCCGCATCTCGTGTTCCAGCCGGCCGACGTGCTGCGGCGCGTGGCCGACGACCGCGTGTCGGTGTTGCCCGGCCCGCCGACGCTGTACTACGCGCTGCTCGACGCGCCCGATCGCGCGACGCGCGACCTGTCGTCGCTGCGGATCGCGGTGACGGGGGCGGCGGCGATCGCTCCGAGCCTGATCGAGCGGATGCGTGCGGAGCTCGGCTTCGAGACGGTGCTGACCGGCTACGGACTGACCGAATCGTGCGGCTTCGCGACGTTGTGCCGTCAAGGCGACGATGCGGAGACGGTTGCCTATACGTCGGGCCGGCCGATGCCGGGCGTCGAGCTGCGCATCGCGGGGCCGGGCGGCGTGCCGCTCGGGCCGGACGAGACCGGCGAAATCTGGGTGCGCGGCTACAACGTGATGCGCGGTTACTTCAACCAGCCGGACGCGACGCGCGAGACCGTCGATGCCGATGGCTGGCTTCATACCGGCGATCTCGGCTGCGTCGATGCGAATGGCAACCTGAAGATCACCGACCGCATCAAGGACATGTTCATCGTCGGCGGCTTCAATTGCTATCCGGCGGAGATCGAGCGGCTGCTCGCCGCGCATCCGGCGATCGCGCAGGTCGCGCTGGTCGGCGTGCCCGATACGCGCCTCGGCGAGGTCGGTCACGCGTATGTCGTACTGCGCCCGGGCGCGCAGGCCGATGCCGATGCGCTGAACGACTGGGCGCGCAGCAACATGGCGAACTACAAGGTGCCGCGCTTTTTCACGTTCGTCGAGCAACTGCCGACGAGCGCGGCGGGGAAGGTGCTGAAGTACCGGCTGCGCGCAGCGACCGAGGCGGCGGCCTGAGCGATGAGGCGACACATGAACGGGATGAACGCATGAACGACAACGGATTTCCGCCGGGCGCGGTACTCGTGTTCGGCGGTAGCGGCGGGATCGGGCAGGGCGTCGCGCTCGAATTTGCGCGCGCCGGCGTACCGGTCGCGGTGGGCTATCGCAGCAAGGCCGACGTCGCCGAGCGCGTCGCGCGCGACGTTCGCGGCGAAGGCGCGGCGGCCACCACGCACTGCGTGGACGTGACCGATCCCGCGCAGGTCGATGCCGCGCTCGCGGCCGCGATCGACGCGCATGGTCGCGTGCACACGGTCGTGTGGGCCGCCGGCCCGTTCGTGAACCAGCGCCATATCGGCGACATGACGCACGACGACTGGCGCCGCGCGATCGATGTCGAGACGATCGGCTTCTTCGTGGCCGCGAAGGCTGCGCTGCCGCATTTCCGCGCATCGGGCGGCGGGTCGTTCGTGACGCTCGGCTCGGCCGGACACCTGCGCTGGCCTGATCGCGACGGGCTGTCGGTCGCGCCGAAGGCGGCGAACGAGGCGCTGGTCAAGGGGCTGGCGCGCGAGGAAGGGCGTTACAACATTCGCGCGAATTCGATCCTGGTCGGCGTGATCGAGGCCGGGATGTTTCCGGTGCTGCTCGAACAGGGGCAGTTCGACCAGGCGTGGATCGACGAGACGCAGAAGATGCTCGCACTGAAGCGCTGGGGGAAGGCGCACGACGTCGGGCGGGCGGCCGTGTTCCTGGCGTCGGATCGGGCTGATTATGTGACGGGGCAGCAGTTGAATGTTTCCGGGGGGTACGGGCTGTAGCTGTCGCGCGGCCGACCGATCGTGCCGGACGGGCCGCTCGTTGCGAGCGGCCTTTGCATTGGCGGTCCGGTCATGCCTGCGGTATCGCGGCGCACGCCGGCATGACCGGACCGATGCCTTCCGTCGCCGACTCAGCGCGATCCCGAGGTGCGCTGCGACAGGAATGCGGCTGCGTTTCTGCCCAGCGCGATACCCGGTTGCTCCACGAAGCGGTGGATGAGCGGGGATACCAGCAGCGAGCCCGGCAACGCAACGGCCAACAGGACGATCGTCCTGATGTTGCCGTGTGCCGCCAGGCGGGGAAACTCGCCCGACAGCACCAATCCGGTCAACGCGATGAAGAAGCCGTGAAAAAGATACATGCCGTACGAGGCATCCGATAGCGCATGGGCATGCCGGCCGCCGAGGCGGTTCGCGACGGGTTGCAGCAGCGACGACACCGGTTTCCGGTTGACCGTCAGCGCGTATAGCGACGCGGAAATGACCGGAAGGAGCCACGACTGGGCAGCGTAGCTCGACGTTTGAGCGAACGGCAGCAGCAACGCCAGCATGCCGATCAGGATCGTGGCGGTTTTGTCCGTGCCGAACGGAATCTCGGCGATCAGCATGCCGGTCACGAACAGCGAGAGCTTCAACGGCAGGAAGCCCGGCTCCGGAAACACGCCGGCGAGCGCGTGGCTTGCCGCGAGCGCGAGGGCGGCCAGTACGATCGACGCCGTCAGCGGGCCGACTTTCCGCATCAGCAGATAGAGCAGCGGGAACGCGAGATAGAACTGCATCTCGAGGCTGAGGCTCCAGTCGGGCAGCATGGTCGCAAACGTGTATTTCGGTATCGCTCCGAAAACGAACGTGACATGGGCGAGCAGATTGGCCGCGGTGAACCTGATTGTGTACGGATCGTAAATGCCGCCGCTTCCCCAGAATCCGGGGTTCATCGACTGGAGTGCCTTGTAGCCGTCGAAAAAGGGCGCCGATGCGAGGACCGCGAACGCGAGCGACAGGTAATAGGCCGGTGCGATGCGGAAGTACCGGCGGATATAGAACCGGGCCCAGGTGGCGGGGTGCGTCATGGGCTCGATCGACTCTCGTCGGCGGGCGTTGTAGGCCATCAGAAAGCCTGAGATCGTCATGAACAGATCGACGGCGATCTTCGGGTCCGGTATCGCGGTGAGCGTCCACCCGCCCCAGATCATGCAGTGGGCGATGACGACCCAGGTTGCGGCAATGCCGCGCAAGCCGTTCAGATAGGGAACGTCGCTCGGCATGTTGAAGTCACGGGGAAGCGGGGTGCGCGGTTGCGCACCCGTGTTGTTCTGATGGGTCGTCACTGATGTATCGGCTAAAGCTTCAGGATCACGCAACCGATGTAGTCGGAATGATCCGGGGACAGTTCAACGATCTGCGCGATGCCTTCGATCGCCTGCGAGACGCTGAAGGTATCCGTTCGATCCGAAATCTTGAAGTCGCGCCCGACGACGTGGAAGTTCCACTGGTGGAAGCCTTCCCAGTTCTCGTTCAGCGCCTCGTTCGCTGCATGCTCGGTCGCGATGAAGCCACCGGGTTTCGTCACGGCGATCATCTGCCGAAACGCTTCGACCGGATTGTAGCAGTGGTCAAGCGTGTTCTTCGCATAAGTCAGGTCGAACGTGTCGGCCGGGAACATCGTGGTCAGGCACTCGCTTTCGCACTGCCGGGTTTTGATGAGGGGAAGCCCTGAGGGGAAATCCAGGCGGCTGTACAGGTCACCCAACGCATCGACGGCGGTGATGTCCAGCGGCAGGCCGTTCATCTTCTTGCCCAGCACCGTCATCGGGCCGGCGCCCACGTCGAGGATCTTCGGATTCGGGATGCCGTTCAGCAGTTCGGCCATCCACTGATGTACTTCGGTGTCGGGGTTGATGCGGAACTGAAAGTCTTCTGGCCACGCACCGCCCTTTGTCTCCAACCACTTCGACCAGAATTCGATTTCGTTATCGATTCCGCTAGACCACTGCAATTTTTGCATTGTGTCCGTCCAGAGGGTATGGACGGACGATTCTATCATCCGCTGGCAGGCTGTCATCGGGCGACGAAATATTGGGTGTTGCGGCAATCGGTGCGGTGTACTGATCGGCTTGCAGCCCGCGCGCCGATCCTTTCGCGCGGCATGCGCGAGGCGGCATCCGTATTCACCCTGACTCGCCGGGCAAGCTTGCGCGTCGACCTCGCACGCGCTTCGTGCGAGGTCGCACCTTTGCAACGCTTCTTCGATGCATGCCGCCACGTGTGCCCGGCGGTAACGGTGACGAACCCGCGCTGACGGCCGCCCGGCCTTGTTCTGCGCGCATCGCGATATCGATGCGTGCGCACACAATCGCGCGCGGCGGGCTTGCGCGCCGAATATCGATGCGTTCCTGAAACATTTCCCCCTGTTTCGCGCTGCGCGATCGCGCGTGTTGACCCGCGACGCTTGCCACGCGTGGGTTTGCGTTATATGGCACGTGCCTTGCGATTGACCCGGTGCCGCCTGTGCAGACGAATCTCGCCAGAACGATCAGTGCATCGGCGGCGTGGAGCGACATCGAAACAAACGGGGAATCGGATCGGGTCGCGGGCGCCGCGTGTCACGGCGCATGCGCCGCGCATGATGTATCGGTCATGCGCACGGCGCACCGCGTTCCCGATCCGTCGAACAGCAAGCGTGCTTGCAAGGTGTCGTGCCGGGGTTCGCACCGCGCATCGCGACGAAGGCCGCGGGCGCGACGCGTCGCACCCGGCACAAGTCGGGGGAGGCGCCCGTGAAAACGACAGTGAACCAATGGGCAGCGGTCGCGGTGATGTTCGTCGCGAGCGCGCACGCGCAGGAAATTTACCTGCAGGGCGGCACGCAAGGCGTCGGCATCGGGGCTGCCGTGAGTTTCAATTCGATGCTGGGTGCGCATGCCGATTTCAATGCGATCGACCTTTCGCATGACTTCACGGTGGCCGGCAATCGCTATCAGGACGACCTGAAACTGCGCCAGGGCGGCTTGTACGCGGACATCTTTCCGTGGCACGGCAGCGGCTTCCGGGCGACGATCGGGCTGCGCTTCAACGACGACGAGCTGCGCGGCGTGTCGGTGCCGACCAACGGGACCTACGTGTTCGGCGGCAAGCACTATCCGGCGCTGCCGGGGATGTACGCGGTGGCGGAAGCGCGCTATCCGACCGTGATGCCGTATGTCGGGATCGGCTACGGGCACCGGCCGGCGTCGAAGGGGCTTGGATTCGTCGCCGATATCGGTGTCGCGTACGGGATCCCGAAGTGCTCGTACACGCTGTCGCCCGAACTGGCTGCCGCGGCCGGGCCGGCGAAGAGTCAGGTCCTGGTCGCGAGCGGGCTCGATGAACTGCGACAGGTGATGTCGCGATATCGGTGGTATCCGGTCTTGCAGATCGGGATTTCGTACCGGTTCTGAGCGGATGCGCGGTCGCCGTACCTTCCGGGTACGGTATTGCCGGCAAGGCCGTGCCGGCGGTTGCCCGCAATCCGGGAGCCGCCATCGGATCCGCCGGCAAGCTGCCCGGCCGGCGGCTGTTTCCGTATGCGACGCATCAATGGTATCCGGCGACTTTCTCGGGTTCGGCTCGGGCCGTTTGCTTGTCGCTCGTGAGCGCAACCGCGCCGCTGCGATCGTCGGTGTTCCCCATCGATCTGTCTCGAAGCCGAATATAAGGTTGTTCGATGAACGTGTAGGTCAGGGTCGCGAATGCGTAGTACAGACAGACAAGCGTGATGTAGAGCGCGGCCGTCGCGAGCTGCCCGTCAACGGAGATGCCGCGACTGGCAAAGAGACCGAGCCCGAGCGTCAGCATGCAGATGTGACCGAGATACAGCGAATACGAAATCTTGCTGGTCCAGCCGATGAAACGGTCGAACAGACGGCTGCCGGATGTGCGAACCTGCATCGCTGCGGGCAGCAGCGCGGCGATGACGACCGACAGCATCGGGAAGAACATCACACGCAGGAGGCCGTTGCCGGCGAGATAGGGCGCACCGAACGCGAAATAGAACGTCAGGCCGACAAACAACGCCAGCGGCATTTTCCAGGACTTCGCGAAACGGGTGAACATCGCGGGCCGCTCGATGCGCAGATAGGCGGCAATGACGCCGATGAACAGCGAGTCGAGGCGGCAGATCACGATGGATCGCACGTAACGATCGACATCGGCCAGCGATTGCGCGTGCCAGCTGAAATAGATCCGGGCGCAGAGCGGCAGCACGATGAATGCGGCGCAGGTCGCGAGCAACGCCCGCCCGTTCGTCCTGAGTACCGTGAGCGCGGCAAGAAACGCGCACGGCAGCAGCAGATAGAACCATTCTTCGACGGCGAGGCTCCACGAGTGCTCGAAGAACGGCGCCATCGGCCAGGCCAGGTTCTGCAGGAACAGGAAGAACGGCCACGCGACGTCGAGGGTGGCCGGGCCGTGGTAGTCGAACCGAAGATAGACGAGCAGGAAGAACGCATAAAGCGGCAGCGTTCGTGCCCAACGACGTTTCCAGAAATCGAGAATGTCGCGCGGCGCCCGGAGCTTGCCGGTTTTGTATGACTTGATGAGTATGCTGCCGATGAGAAAGCCGCTCAGCACGTAGAAGATCTCGACGCCGATGGTCCCTTGAGCCCAGAAATACCACTTCAGCCAAGCGGGCGGTGCGCCATGCGCGACCGTGTGACAGGCCAGCACAAGCAGGACGGCGACCGAGCGCAGTACATCCAGTCCGAATACACGCTGGCTTGGGGAGGAAGGGGCGTACTTCGTCATCGGTGAAAGAGGCGGTTGGACGGCGAAGTTTAACAAAAGTGCCTGCGGTGAATTCTCCGGCCCGGCAGTCGCGACAAGGCCGCGCCGGCGGTGGCAGCCCGTTCGTTCGCATTGGGAACAAGGGCGCGATCGTCTTCCGGGACGCAATCCGGCCGATGCCCGGACCGTACGACCTCGCGGCAGCCGCTCGCGCCGCACCCTGCCACCGGATCCCCGTCCGGCACACCGTTCGCGCCGCCACCCCGGCTTTTTCCCGCCGCTTCTCTCGTCCCAACAGACGATGTAACGCCACCCCCGACCGGCCAGAATCCTTACACGAACAACGGATTCTGAACCAGGAGGAGGCCGACATGATCGATGTCCGTGCGCTTGGCTACGTCGTCGTCGAGGCGACGCGCGTCGATGCGTGGCGCCGCTACGCGGAAGACGTGCTGGGCATGCAGGCGCTCGATGCGCCCGACGGCGCGTTGTACCTGAAGATGGACGAGCGTGATTTCCGCTACGTGATCGTCCCCGGCGCGACCGACCGCTATTTCGCGTCGGGCTGGGAATTGCCCGACGGCGCCGCATTCGACGCCGCGCTGGCGGCACTGCAGCGCGCGGGCGTCGAGCCGGTGCGCGCGACGCGCGACGAAGCCGCGCTGCGCCGCGTGCAGGCGATGGCGTGGTGTAGCGACCCGTCCGGCAACCGCCACGAGCTGTACTGGGGCGCGCGCTGCGACTTCCGCCGCTTCGTGTCGCCGCTGGGCGTCGCACGGTTCGTCACCGGCGACATGGGGCTCGGCCACGCGGTGCTGCCCGCACCGCAGTTCGATGCGACCGACGCGTTCGTGCGCGGCGTGCTCGGCTTCGAGCTGTCCGACATCTACCGCGTGAAGTTCACGCCCGATCCGGCCGAACCGGAAAAGCGCATCCATTTCATGCACTGCCGCAACGCGCGCCATCACAGCCTCGCGCTGTTCGAGATGGCCGTGCCGTCGGGTTGCGTGCACGTGATGACCGAAGTCGACTCGATGGACGAAGTGGGCCGCGCGCTGGATCGCGTCGCCGCGCACGACGTGAAGATGTCCGCGACGCTCGGCCGCCACTGCAACGACCAGATGATCTCTTTCTACATGAAGACCCCCGGCGGCTTCGATCTCGAATACGGCTTCGGCGGCCTCACGGTCGACTGGTCGAAGCACGCGGTGTTCGAGGCCACCAAGGTGAGCCAGTGGGGCCACGATTTCAGCATCGGATACCGGTAAGCCAGCACGATGACGATGAAACCTCTCGACAAGACGATGTCCGCGCGCGACGTGGTCGCGCAACTCGCCGACGGCATGACGATCGGCATCGGCGGATGGGGGCCGCGGCGCAAGCCGATGGCGCTGGTGCGCGAAATCGCGCGCTCGAACCTGAAGGACCTGACGATCGTTGCGTACGGCGGCGCCGATGTCGGCCTGCTGTGCGCGGCCGGCAAGGTGCGCAAGGCGGTGTTCGGCTTCGTGTCGCTCGACGTGATCCCGCTCGAGCCGCATTTCCGCCGCGCCCGCGAACAGGGCCGTATCGACGTGCTCGAACTCGACGAAGGGATGTTGCAGCTCGGCCTGCGCGCGGCGGCCGCGCGCCTGCCGTTCCTGCCGACGCGCGCCGGGCTCGGCACCGCGCTGCTCGATCACGCGCCGCAATTGCGCACGGTGCAATCGCCGTACGACGACGGCGAGACGCTGCTCGCGATGCCGGCGATCGAACTCGACGTCGCGCTGCTGCACGTGAATGCGGCCGACCGGATGGGCAACACGCGCATCGACGGCCCCGATCCGTTCTTCGATGCGTGGATGGCGCGCGCCGCGCAGCGCTGCTACGTGTCGTCGGAAACGGTCGACGCATCGCTTGCGAGCGAAGACCTCGATGCCGCCAAACGCAACCCGTTCGAGCGCTCGCTCGTCAACGGCGTCGTGCACGCGCCGGGCGGCGCGCACCCGACGTCGTGCGGGCCGGCCTACGGCTGGGACCTGCCGCACCTGCGCGCGTACTGCGCCAGCGCGGAAGACGATGCGAAAACGGCGGCGTACCTGCGCGACGTGGTCGGCCAGGACGAACGCCAGTACCTCGAAGGCGTCGGCGGGCTGTCGCACGTGACGACGCTGCCGTTGCCGATTCTGTAAAGGAGCGCCTGTGAGCGAATCTCTCGACCATTCCCTCGCGGAACTGATGATCGTCGCGTCCGCGCGACTCTGGCGCGACGACGGCGAAGTGCTGGCGACCGGCATCGGCACGGGCCCGCGGCTCGCGGCCGGCCTCGCGCGGCTCGCGTACAACAGCGGGCTGATGCTGACCGACGGCGAAGCGTATCTCGTCGAGGAGCCGGTGCCGCTCGGCCCGCGCCCCGACGGCTATCGCGTGAAGGCGAGCGGCTGGATGACCTACGAGCGCGTGTTCGACTGCCTGTGGCACGGCCGCCGCCATGCGCTCGTGATGCCGACGCAGATCGACCGTTTCGGCCAGGCCAACATCTCGTGGCTCGGCGACGACTACGACCGCCCGAAAACCCAGCTGCTCGGCGCACGCGGCTTCCCCGGCAACACGACGAACCACGCGAACTCGTTCTTCGTCAGCGGCCACGGCAAGCGCACGTTCGTCGACGGCGAAGTCGACATGGTGTGCACGGTCGGCTACAACCCGGCGCGCCGGCTGCCGGGGATGAAGACCTTCGTCGACCTGCGCAGCATCGTCACCGACCTGTGCGTGATGGATTTCGGCGGCCCCGACCATGCGATCCGCGTGCGTTCGCTGCACCCCGGCGTGAGCTTCGACGAAGTGCAGGACGCAACGGGCTTCCCGTTGATCGCCGCACCCGAGATCGGCACGACGGCGCCGCCGAACGCGGAGGACCTGCGCATCGTGCGCGCGCTCGATCCGCACAACCTGCGCGCGACGATCGTGCGCAACAATCCGGCGCCGCGCCGGGGATGAGATCCGACATGGAAGCGACCCAGATGACGTTCGGCGACGGTGTCGTCGACTACGCGGTCGAGGACGGCATCGCGACGATCACGATGAACCGCCCCGAGTATCACAACGCGCAGAACTCGAAGATGACGTATGCGCTCGACGCGGCGTTCCGGTGCGCGGCGCACGACGACGCAGTGAAGGCCATCGTGCTCGCGGGCGCCGGCAAGCATTTCTCGGCGGGCCACGATATCGGCACGCCGGGCCGCGACATCCACGAATCGTTCGATCGCGCGTCGCTGTGGTACGACCACGTCGACAAGGAAGGCGGCGAATTCCTGTATGCACGCGAGCAGGAGGTATACCTCGGGATGTGCCGGCGCTGGCGCGACCTGCCGAAGCCGACGATCGCGATGGTGCAGGGCGCATGCATCGCGGGCGGGCTGATGCTCGCGTGGGTGTGTGACCTGATCGTCGCGTCGGAGGATGCGTTCTTCGCGGATCCGGTCGTGCGGATGGGGATTCCGGGCGTCGAGTATTTCGCGCATGCCTACGAGCTGAACCCGCGCATCGCGAAGGAATTCCTGTTCCTCGGCGAGCGGATGCCGGCCGAGCGCGCGTACCAGATGGGGATGGTCAACCGCGTGGTGCCGCGCGAGCGGCTGCGCGACGCGACCTACGCGATCGCCGCGAAGATCGCGACGATGCCGCGCCTCGGGCTCACGCTCACCAAGCAGGCGCTGAACCACGTCGAGGAGCTGCAAGGCAAGCGCGCGGCAATGGATGCGGCGTTCGCGTGGCATCACTTCGCGCATGCGCACAACGAACTCGTCAGTGGCGATCGTCTCGGCGGCTACGACGCGCGCAGCATGGCCAGCTCGCAGCGCCAGCCGAACGGCGCGGATCGCGGCGACGCGGCGGCCCCGGTTGCCGTCAACGGAGCCGCCGCATGAGCACGACGCTTCAGAGCCCGCTGCATACGCCGCTGTGCGACCTGCTCGGCTGCCGTTACCCGATCGTGCAGACCGCGATGGGCTGGGTGGCCGACGCGCGGCTCGTCGCGGCGACCGCGAACGCCGGCGGTTTCGGCTTCCTCGCGGGCGCGACGATCGAGCCGGAGCAGGTCGAGGCCGAGATCCTGAAGGTGAAGTCGCTGACCGACAAGCCGTTCGGTATCAATTTCCACATGTTCCAGAAAAACGCCGCACAGGTGGTCGATCTCGCGATCAAGCACCGGCTGCGCGCGGTCAGCTACGGCCGCGGGCCCGATGCGAAGACGATCCGCCGCTTCAAGGACGCCGGCATCGTCTGCATGCCGACCGTCGGCGCGCTGAAGCATGCGGCGAAGGCCGTCGAACTCGGCGCGGACATCGTGACGGTGCAGGGCGCGGAAGGCGGCGGCCACACGGGCTCGGTGCCGACCACGCTGCTGCTGCCGAAGGTGCTCGATGCGGTGCGCGTGCCGGTCGTCGCGGCCGGCGGGTTCTTCGACGGGCGCGGACTGGCTGCCGCGCTTGCGTACGGCGCGGCCGGCATCGCGATGGGCACGCGCTTCCTGATGAGCGCCGAATCGCCGGTGCCGCGCGAGACGCTCGACCGCTACGTCGCGGTCGGCGACCCGGCGCGCATCCGCGTGTCGGACGCGCTCGACGGGCTGCCGCAACGGATGATCGACAACCCGTATCTGCTGAAACTCGAACGCTTCGGCCCGCTGCGCCGCACGTGGTTCGCGTTGAAGACCGCCGAGGCATGGCGGCGCCAGAACGGGCTGAGCACGGGCGACATGCTCGGCCTCGCGCTCAAGGCGCTGCGCTCGCATGACTACACGGCGAGCCAGACGCTGATGGCCGCGAACGCGCCGTTCCTGATCCAGCGCGCGATCGTCGAGGGCCGCCCGGATGAAGGCGTGCTGCCGAGCGGCCAGGCGGCCGCGATGATCGGTGCGATCGAGTCGTGCGACGCGCTGATCGCGCGGATCGTCACGGAAGCCTGCGAGCGGATCGATGCGCTGGCCGCGTTGCGCGGCGCGGCAGCGGCGCAGGCCGCATGACACACATCACAGGGAGGCAATGGAGATGACAGCATCCAATCAACCGGCCGGCGCGATGCCGTTCCGGATCGATCGCGCAGACGGCATCGCCGAACTGGTGATCGCCCAGCCGCCCGTGAACGCGCTCGACGCGCAGGGCTGGCATGCGCTCTCGCGTGCGCTCGACGCGCTCGGCGCGGACGACGACGTGCGTGTGATCGTCGTGCGCGGCGAGGGCCGGGGCTTCTGCGCGGGCGTCGACATCAAGGAGCTGGCCGCGCATCCGGAACGGATCGTGTCGGTCAACGCGGGCAACTACCAGACGTTCCGCGCGGTGCACCGCAACCCGAAGCCGGTGATCGCGGCCGTGCACGGCTTCGTGCTCGGCGGCGGGATCGGCATCTGCGGCGCGGCGGACATCGTCGTCGCGGCCGATTGCGCGCGCTTCGGCGTGCCGGAGATTGACCGTGGCGCAATGGGCGGCGGCGCGCACCTGCAGCGGCTGTTCGGCGTGCAGAAGGTCCGCGCGATGTACTTCACCGGCGACATGATCGACGCGGCCGAAGCGTACCGGCTCGGCGCGGTCGAGCAGGTCGTCACGCGCGACACGCTGCGCGACGCGGCGCTCGCGATCGCCCGCAAGATCGCCGAGAAGAGCCCGGCGATGGTGCGGCTCGCGAAGGAGGCGCTGAACGGCGTCGAGGACGGAAATCTCGAGGACAAGTACCGCTGGGAGCAGGGCTTCACGCTGCAGGCGTACATGACGAACGACTCGACGGAAGCGCGCGCCGCGTTCGTCGAGAAGCGCGATGCGCGTTTCGACGCGCAGGCAACCGCCGGGGAGGCACGCGCATGAACCTGACCTATACGCCGCAACAGCAGGCGTTCCGCGCGGAAATCCGCGAATGGCTCGCTGCGCACGTGCCGCGCGAGCGGCTGCCGAGCTTCGACACCGAGGAAGGCTTCGCCGCGCACCGCGAATGGGAGCGCACGCTGCACTCGGGCCGCTGGAGCATGGTCACGTGGCCGCGCGAGCTGGGCGGGCGCGGCTGCGACCTGATCGAGTGGCTGATCTTCGAGGAAGAGTACTGGCGTGCCGACGCACCGATGCGCGTGAACCAGAACGGCATCTTCCTGCTCGGCCCGACGCTGATGGATTTCGGCTCCGACGCTCAGAAGGCGCGCTTCCTGCCCGCGATGGCGGCCGGCGAGCATGTGTGGGCGCAAGGCTGGTCGGAGCCGAATGCCGGTTCGGACATGGCCGCGATCCGCACGACCGCAGCCCGTATCGGCGACGAATACGTGCTGAACGGCCAGAAGATCTGGTCGACCCGCGCAGTGTGGGCCGACTGGCTGTTCGGGCTGTTCCGCAGCGATCCCGAATCGTCGCGCCACCATGGCCTCACGTTCCTGATGGTGCCGCTGTCCGCGCCGGGCATCACGGTGCGGCCGATCCGGCAGCTCAACGGGCAGACGGGTTTCGCGGAAATCTTCTTCGACGACGTGCGCGTGCCGGTCGAGAACCGGCTCGCGGCCGAAGGCGCGGGCTGGCAGGTCGCGATGGCGACGGCAGGCTTCGAGCGCGGGCTGATGCTGCGTTCGCCCGCGCGCTTTCAGCGCACCGCGCAGGCGCTGCGCGACCTGTATCTCGCGCACCGCGACAGCGCGGATCGCGACCCGACGCTGCGCGAGCGCGTGGTGCAGGCCTGGATGGATGCGCAGGCCTATGCGCTGTCGACCTATGCGACCGCGAGCCGGCTGCTGAAGGGCGGCCATATCGGCGCGGAATCGAGCACCAACAAGGTGTTCTGGTCGGAACTCGACCTGCGCATGCACCAGACCGCGCTCGACATTCTCGGGGCGCACGGCGAGGTCGTTCCGCAGACGCCCGCGCAGCACGCGACGCTCGGCCACTGGCTCGACGGCTTCCTGTTCGCGCAGGCCGGCACGATCTACGCGGGCACCAACGAGATCCAGCGCAACATCGTCGCCGAACGGATGCTCGGCATGCCGCGCGCATAACGGCGCCGGCGCCCCCCTCACTGAACGGACATCCCATGGATTTCGTATTCGATGAAGACCAGGAAGCGCTCGCGGACAGCGTGAAGCGCCTGCTGATGACCGAGATGACGCCCGAGCTGATCCGCGAGCTCTGGGCGACGCCGACCGGGCGCTCGGATGACCTGTGGGCGCTGTTCGCGTCGCAGGGGCTGACCGCCGTGTCGGTGCCCGAGGTGCAGGGCGGCCTCGGCCTGACGGAAGTGGAATGGGCGCTGCTCGCGCAGGCCTACGGATATTTCGGCAGCCCCGAGCCGCTGCTCGACACGGCGCTCGTGTCGGCCGGCGTACTGGCGCGGCTGCCCGCGAGCGACTGGCGCGACGCGCTGCTGCGCGACATCGCCGAAGGGCGCGCGCGCGTCGCGCTCGTACATCCGGTGAACCCGTACGCGGCCGACGTGCACGTTGCGAACACGCTGCTGTGCGAACACCGCGGCGAACTGCACCGCGTCGACCCCGCGCAGTGCGCATGGCGGGCGGTCGACAGCGTCGACCCGTCGCGGCGCCTGTTCACGCTCGACTGGGAACCGTCGGCGGCGACCCGAATCGCGACGGCCGACGATGCCGCACCGCTGCTGAACCGCGCGCTCGATCACGGCGCGTTCGCGGTCGCCGCGCAGTTGCTCGGCCTCACGCAGCGCGTGCTCGACGTTGCGATCGACTACAGCGCGCAGCGCAAGCAGTTCGGCAAGGCGATCGGCTCGTATCAGGCGCTCAAGCACTTGCTTGCCGATGTCGCGATCCGCTACGAGTTCGCGCGGCCGGTGGTCGCGCGCGCCGCGCAGGCGATCGCCGACGATCACCCGCAGCGCGCGGTGTTCGTGTCGCACGCGAAGCTTGCGGCGACGTCGGCCGCGCAACTGGCCGCGCGCCACTCGATGCAGGTACATGGCGCGATCGGCTACACGTGGGAACTCGACCTGCAGATCTTCATGAAGCGCATCTGGGCGCTCTCCGGAAGCTGGGGCGACAGCGCGTTCCACAAGGCCCGCGTGGCCGACGCGATCCTCGGCGACGCGTTGCCGATCGGCCCCGCGCAGACCTTCGACCTCGAGGAATCCAACCAATGAAACAAGCCTATATCGTCGACGCGCTGCGCACGCCGACCGGCCGCCGCAAGGGCGGGCTCGCGCACGTGCATGCGGCGGACCTCGGCGGCTTCGTGCTGAAGACGCTCGTCGAGCGCAACGCGATCCCGGCCGACGAATACGACGACGTGGTATTCGGCTGCGTCGACACGATCGGCCCGCTCGCGGGCAACATCGCGCGCACCTGCTGGCTCGCAGCCGGGCTGCCGCTGCAGGTGCCGGGCGTGACGGTCGACCGCCAGTGCGGGTCGTCGCAGCAGGCCGTGCACTTCGCCGCGCAGGCCGTGATGAGCGGCGTGCAGGACGTGGTCGTCGCGGGCGGCGTGCAGACGATGACGCAGATCCCGATCTCGTCCGCGATGACCTGCGCGGCACCGCTCGGCTTCACCGATCCGTTCTCGGGCAGCACCGGCTGGCGCGCACGTTTCGGCGATGCGCCGGTGTCGCAGTTCGTCGCCGCGCAGCGGATCGCCGAGCACTGGAACCTGTCGCGCGACGCGATGGAGCGCTATGCGCTGGAGAGCCACCGCCGCGCGGTCGCGGCGATCGAGGCCGGCCATTTCAAGCGGGAAATCGTGCCGCTCGAAGGGGTGATGCACGACGAGACGCCGCGCCCCGATACGTCGCTGGAGAAGATGGCGACGCTGGAACCGCTGACGCCGGGCGGCTCGCTGACGGCGGCCGTCGCGAGCCAGACCTGCGACGCGGCGGCCGCGCTGCTGATCGTGTCGGAAGATGCACTGAAGCGCTACGGCCTCACGCCGCGTGCGCGCATCCATCACCTGAGCGTGCTCGGCGACGATCCGCTGTGGATGCTCACCGCGCCGATTCCGGCAACCAGGGCCGCGTTGAAGAAGAGCGGGCTCGACCTGGCGCAGATCGACGTCGTCGAGTTGAACGAGGCGTTCGCGTCGGTCGCGCAGGCGTGGCTCGCCGACACGCGCTTCCCGCCTGAAAAGACCAACCCGAACGGCGGCGCGATCGCGCTCGGCCATCCGCTCGGCGCGACCGGCGCGCGCTTGATGACGACGCTGCTGCACGAGCTGGAACGCACCGGCGGCCGCTACGGGCTGCAGACGATGTGCGAAGGCGGCGGCCTCGCGAACGTCACGATCATCGAGCGCCTGTGAGCGCGTCACTTTCACGATCCACGAGGCACAAGCATGGGAATCTGTAACGGACGCACCGTCATCATCACCGGCGCGGGCGGCGGGCTCGGGCGCGAATACGCGCTGGCATTCGCGGCCGAAGGCGCGGCGGTCGTCGTCAACGACATCCGGCACGACGCCGCGCAGGCCGTGTGCGACGAAATCGCCAGGCGTGGCGGCCGCGCGCTCGCGAATTCGGACGACATCACGCAGACCGACACCGCGCAGCGGATCGTCGACGCGGCGCGCGAAGCGTTCGGCGACGTGCACGTGCTCGTCAACAACGCGGGCATCTGCCGCGACAAGATGTTCACGAGCATGACCGAAACCGACTGGGACGACGTGATGCGCGTGCACCTGCGCGGCCACTTCTGCCTGTCGAGCGTGCTGGCGCGCGTGTGGCGCGATGCGGCGAAAGCGGGCCGCACGGTCGATGCGCGGATCGTCAACACGAGTTCGGGCGCCGGCCTGCAAGGCTCGATCGGCCAGTCGAACTACGGCGCGGCGAAGGCCGGCATCGCCGCGCTCACGCTGATGCAGGCGGCCGAGCTGCAGCGCTACGGCGTGCGCGTGAATGCGCTCGCACCGGCCGCGCGCACGTCGATGACCGAAGGCGTGTTCGCCGACATGATGAAGAAGCCCGAGGACGGCGGCTTCGACTATTTCGATCCGGCCAACGTCGCGCCGCTGGTCGTGTGGCTCGGCAGCACGCTGTCGGCCGACGTGACGGGCCAGGTGTTCGAGGTCGCGGGCGGGATGATCGCGGTCGCGGAAGGCTGGCGCACGGGACCGAGCGTCGATCGCGGCGCGCGCTGGGCGGCGGCCGAGGTCGGCCCGGCGGTCGCGCAGCTGCTCGCCGATGCACGGCCCGCGCAGCGCGTGTACGGGAGCTGACAGATGGATCTGGCGCTCACCGACGAACAGGCGATGATCCGCGACGCGGCCGCCGACGTGCTCGCCGAACGCAGCGCGTCGGCCGACGTGCGCCGCGCGCTCGAGCAGTCGGCCGGCCGCGACGACGCGCTGTGGGCCACGCTCGCGGGCGAACTGGGCTGGAACGCGCTCGCGCTGCCGGAAGCGGCCGGCGGGCTTGGGCTTGGGGCGGTCGAGCAGACGGTGCTGATGGAACAGCTCGGCCGGCGCGTCGCGTGCGTGCCGTATTTCCCGACCGCGTGCCTCGCGGCGACCGCGCTGGCCGGCTGCGACACGCCGCTGGCGAACGGCTGGCTCGCGAACATCGCCGGCGGCACGTGCAGCGCGACGCTCGCGTTGCCGTTCGACTTGCCGGCCGGTGTAGGGCGACTGCCGGTCGTTGCGGAAGAAGCGGCGGGCGGCTATGCGCTGTCCGGCACGATCGAACAGGTGATCGACGGTGCGCGCGCCGACCTGCTGCTGATTCCCGCGCGAATCGCAAACGAAGGGCAGGCGATCGGAGTGTTCGCGATCGACGTGGCATCGGCGTCGGGCCTGACCGTCACGCCGCTCGACACGCTCGACGCGACGCGGCCGATCGCTCGCGTGGCGCTCGACGACACGCGCTTGCCCCGCGACGCGTTGTTCGCCAGCGGCGCCGCTGCTGCACGGGTGCTCGAACGCGCCGCATGGTTCGCGGCGCTCGCGCTGGCCGCCGAACAACTCGGCGGCGCGCAGCAATGCCTCGACCTGACGCTCGACTACACGAGCCAGCGTGTGCAGTTCGGCCGTGCGATCGCATCGTTCCAGGCCGTCAAGCACCGCTGCGCGCAGATGATGGTGCTGATCGAATCGGCGCGCTCGGCCGTGCTCGGCGCCGCGCATGCGTGGGACGCCGAAGCGGGCGCAACACCGGGCGTCGCGCTGCGCGCCGACATCGCGGCTGCGAAAGCCGCCGCGAACGACGCGTATGCGTTTTGCGCGCAGGAAGCGATCCAGCTGCACGGCGGCGTCGGCTTCACGTGGGAATACGACCCGCATCTCTATTTCAAGCGTGCACAGGCGTCGGGCGCGCAGTTCGGCGGCACGCCGCAACTGCTCGAATGGATCGCCTGTCATGCGATCGACGACGGTGCCTCGCAGCACGACGACACGCTCGCGCCGTCGGTTGCGGCAGCGTCCCGTCCGTCGGCCGCGCGCGCAGGAGCACTCCAATGAACAGCGAAACGCGCGAACAGCAATTACGGCACGAAGTGGCCGACTGGGTGCAGTCGCACCTGACCGGCGAATTCGCGTGCCTGAAATACCGCGGCGGCCCCGGCGACGAGGAGGCATGGCCGGAACTGCGCAAGGCGTGGGAGCAGGCCCTGGCGAAGGGCGGCTGGACCGGGCTCGGCTGGCCGGTGAGCGCCGGCGGGCGTGGCTTCTCGGTCGCCGAGCAGGTGATCTTCCACGAGGAATACGCCCGCGCGGGCGGCCCCGGGCGGATGGGCCATATCGGCGAAGGGCTGCTTGGGCCGACGCTCGTCGCGTGCGGCACCGACGACCAGTGCGCGCGCTTCCTGCCCGGCATCCTGGCCGGCACGCAGTTCTGGTGCCAGGGCTATTCGGAGCCGGGCGCGGGCTCCGACCTGGCCAACGTGCGTACGCGTGCCGAACAGGAAGCGGACGGCACCTGGCGCGTAGTCGGCCAGAAGGTGTGGACGTCGCTTGCACACGATTCCGACTGGATTTTCGTGCTGGCACGCACCGATCCCGAGTCGAAGGGCAACAAGGGGCTGTCGTTCCTGCTGATGCCGCTCGACCAGCCGGGTGTCGAGATCCGCCCGATCAAGCAGCTCAACGGCGGTGCGGAATTCAACGAAGTGTTCTTCGACGGCGCACGTGCGGAAGCGCGCGACCTGGTTGGTGCGCCGGGCGACGGCTGGCGGATCGCGATGACGCTGCTCGGCTTCGAGCGCGGAATGTCGACGCTCGGCCAGCAGATGCAGTTCGTCCGCGAACTCGAATGGGTGATCGACGCCGCGCGCGAATCGGGCGCGGATCGCGACCCCGTGCTGCGCCAGCGGATCGGCCGCGCATGGGCCGGGTTGCGCGTGATGCGCTACAACGCGCTGCGGATGCTGTCCGGCGCGGACGACGCCGACGCGAGCGCGCCGCTGCGCCGCGAGGCGCTGATCTACAAGTACTTCTGGTCGAACTGGCACCGCGACCTCGGCCAACTGGCGATGGACGCACTCGGCCCGCGCGCGAACGTGATCGATCCGGCCGACGAAAAGCTCACCCATCTGCAGCGCGTGTTCCTGTTCTCCCGCGCGGACACGATCTACGCAGGCACCAACGAAATCCAGCTAAACATCATGGCCGAGCGCGGGCTCGGCATGCCCAGAGAACCACGAGGCACAGTATGAACGAACCCCAGATCCAGAAAGCACCGGCCTACGTGCCGGGCCACCAGCTGCTCGCCGGCAAATCGGTGCTGATCACGGCCGCCGCCGGTGCCGGCATCGGCTTCGCGGCCGCACGCCGCTGCGCGGAGGAAGGCTGCCGCGCGCTGTTCATCTCCGACATCCACGAAAAGCGCCTCGAGCAGGCTGTCGAAACGCTGCGCGTGGAAACGGGGCTGCAACAGATCCACGGCCGTCTGTGCAACGTCGCGGTCGAGGCCGACGTGCAGGCGCTCGTCGCCGACGCGCAGGACAAGCTCGACGGCGTCGACGTGCTGATCAACAACGCCGGACTTGGCGGGTCGACCCGCATCGTCGATATGGACGATGCCGAATGGTCGCGCGTGATCGACATTAGCCTTACCGGGACGTTCCGGATGACGCGCGCGATGCTGCCGCACATGCAGGCCCGAGGCCGCGGCGCGATCGTCAACAACGCATCGGTGCTCGGCTGGCGCGCGCAGGCGGAACAGGCGCACTACGCGGCCGCGAAAGCGGGCGTAATGGCGCTCACGCGCTGCGCGGCGCTCGAGGCGTCGCCGTACGGCGTGCGCATCAACGCGGTCGCGCCGAGCATCGCGATGCACGATTTTCTGAAGAAGTCGGCTCCGGCCGATCTGCTGAATCAACTGGCGTCGCGCGAAGCCTTCGGGCGCGCCGCCGAAGTCTGGGAGGTCGCGAACGTGATGGTGTTTCTTGCAAGCGATTACGCGTCGTACATGACGGGCGAAGTGCTGTCGGTCAGCAGCCAGCACGCATGATGGACACGTCCCTCGAACCCGTGCTCGCGACGCCGCGCGTGTTCGCGCACCCCGGCGAACTCGCGGCCGCGGTCGGCGACACGCTCGGCGCGAGCGCGTGGCTCGCGATCGACCAGCGCCGCATCGACGGTTTCGCCGATGCGACGGGCGATCACCAGTGGGTGCATGTCGACCCGGCGCGCGCGAAGGATGGCCCGTTCGGCGCGTGCATTGCGCACGGCTACCTGACGCTCTCGCTCGTCAATTACTTCCTGCCGCAGATCGTGCGCATCGACGGCGCGCGGCTCGGCGTCAACTACGGCTGCGACAAGATCCGTTTCCCGGCGCCGGTGAAGGTCGGTGCGCGCGTGCGCGGCGTCGGCGAGCTGCTGCGGGTCGAGCCGCTCGAAGGCGGCGTGCAGGCGTGGGTTCGCGTGACCGTCCAGATCGACGGCGAAGCGAAGCCCGGCTGCGTCGCCGACACGATCAGCCGTTACTACTTCTAGATTCAGAGAGCCAGCACATGGAAGACGCAGTCATCGTTTCCGTCGCACGCACGCCGATCGGCAAGGCGTTTCGCGGCATGTTCAACGACACGGAAGCGCCCGCGCTCGGCGGCCACGTCGTGCGCACCGCGCTCGAACGCGCGGGCGTTGCGCCGGTCGACGTCGACGACGTGCTGATCGGCTGCGCCGCGCAGCAGGGCACCCAGGGCTACAACATCGGCCGCCTGTCGGCCGCGGCGGCCGGGCTGCCCGCGTCGGTGCCCGGCATGGCGATCGATCGCATGTGTTCGTCGGGCCTGATGTCGATCGCGAGTGCCGCGCGCAGCATCGGCGCGGGCGACGCGCGGATCGTCGTCGCCGGCGGCGTCGAGTCGATCTCGCTCACGCAGAACAAGCACAAGAACGCCTATCGCGCGCGTTCGCAGGCCGTGCTCGACCACCAGCCGGCCGCGTACATCGCGATGATGGAAACGGCCGAGATCGTGTCGCGCCGCTACGGGATCTCGCGTGACGCGCAGGACGCGTTCGCGCTGCAGAGCCACCAGCGCACCGCCGACGCGCAGGCGGCCGGCCGCTTCGACGCGGAAATCGCACCGCTCGACGTGCGGCGCGCGCTGTTCGACAAGGAAGGCAACCCGGCCGGCCACGAGGATCTGCGTGCGGCACGCGACGAAGGCGTGCGCGCCGACACGACGGCCGAACGGCTCGCGGGGCTGAAGCCGTCGTGGAGCGGCGGCAAGGTCGTCGAGCAGGGCGAGTTCGTGACGGCCGGCAATGCGTCGCAGCTGTCGGACGGCGCGGCGGCCGTGGTCGTGATGTCGCGCAGCGAAGCGGTGCGCCGCGGGCTGACGCCGCTCGGCGCGTTCCGCGGCCTTGCGGTGGCCGGCTGCGAGCCGGACGAAATGGGCATCGGCCCGGTGTTCGCGATTCCGAAGCTGCTGGCGCGCTTCGGGATGACGGTGGCCGACGTCGGGCTATGGGAGCTGAACGAGGCGTTCGCGTGCCAGGCGCTGTACTGCCGCGACATGCTCGGCATTCCCGACGACCGGTTGAACGTGGACGGCGGCGCGATCGCGCTCGGCCACCCGTTCGGGATGTCGGGCACGCGCATGACGATGCACGCGTTGCTCGAAGGCGCGCGGCGCGGCGTGCGGCACGCGGTCGTGACGATGTGCATCGGCGGCGGGATGGGTGCCGCTGCGCTGTTCGAAGTCGGCGCGTAGCGGTACGCGGGCAGGCCGCGCCGCACACGCGGCCATCCAGTCAGGACCATTCGAGGCCGCGGCAACGACCGGCGGCCCGGAGACTTGCAGCCGGCGGCGGCTGGCGCTTCGGCGCGAACCGCCGTCGAACGCAGACACAGGAGACAAGCATGAAACGAACCTTGCCCGGACTCGCGATGTCGGCGCTCGTGCTCGGCGCCGCGCTGTTCGCGTTTTCGCCGCGCCCGCTGCCGGCGTTCCCGGCCACCGCGATCCACGCGGACCGGCTGCAGATCAACGGGCTCGCCCGCGCCGGCACGACGCGCATCGTCGCGGTCGGCGAACGCGGCGTGATCCTGCTGAGCGACGACGCGGGCGCGCACTGGCGGCCGGCGTCGATCGCGCATGACCAGGCATCGACCCTCACGCAGGTGCGCTTCATCACGCCGACGCTCGGGATCGCGGTCGGTCACGACGGCCTGATTGTCCGCAGCGACGACGCGGGCGTGCACTGGCGCGAGGTCCACATGGACCACGAACATTCGGACCCGCTGCTGTCGATATGGGGCACCGCGGACGGCCCGCTGTTCGCGGCCGGCAGCTTCGGCCAGCTGCTGCGCTCGGACGACGCCGGCGTCAACTGGCAGACCGTGAAGACGCCGGCCGGTGATCGCCACCTGAACGCGATCGTCGGCGACGGCCACGGCAACCTGCTGATCGCGGGCGAAAGCGGCACGCTGCTGCGCTCGAGCGACAACGGCGCCACGTGGGACAAGCTGGCGTCACCGTATGCGGGTTCGCTGTTCGGCGCGCTGATGCTCGCGAACGGCGACTGGGTCGCGTATGGGATGCGCGGCAACGTCGTGCGCAGCACCGATCACGGCGCGACCTGGACGCACGTCGACAGCCACGTGCCGGTGTCGTACTTCGGCGCGACCCAGCTTGCCGACGGCGAACTCGTGCTGGTCGGCCAGGGCGGCGCGATCGTCGCATCGCGCGACGGCGGGCTGACCTTCGACGTGCGCAAGCTCGGCGGCGTGCAGAGCCTCGCGGCCGTGCTCGACATGGGCCACGGTGCGCTGTTGCTCGGCGGCGAATCCGGCGTCGCTCCGCTCGCCGCGTCGCCGTCCTGACGCGCGGACGCGGCGGCCGCGACAGACGCAGCCGCCGGTTTCCGCACGCTTCCGTTCGTTTCGCATCGCCAGTCCGTACCGACACGAGAATTCCATGAACGACCAGTCACGCCCCCCTGAAGCCGTCCCTGCGTCGCGCCTCGCGACGTTCGTCGAGCGCTGCGCCAATACGATCATCCGCCAACGCAAGCTGCTGATGCTGCTGTGCGTCGCGGTGACGCTGGCGCTCGGACTGTCCGCGACGCGCCTGAAGCTCGATCCGGGCTTCAACAAGATGATCCCGATGCAGCACCCGTACATGCAGGTGTTCGAACGCTATGCGGGTGCGTTCCCCGGCGCGAACACGATCCTCGTGAGCCTGCGCTGGAAGGGCGACGGCGACATCTACAACCAGACGTTCATGGACGGGCTGCGCCATGCGACCGACGACGTGTTCTTCATCCCCGGCGTCAACCGCTCGCGCGTGTTCTCGCTGTTCACGCCGAACGTCCACTACACCGAGGTGACCGAGGCCGGCTTCCGCGGCGACGTGGTCGTGCCCGGCCAGTTCTCGAGCGCGAACCCGGACGATCTCGCGAAAGTACGCCGCAACGTCGCGCGTTCGGGGCAGATCGGGCGCCTCGTCGGCAACGACCTGAAGTCGGCGCTGATCCGCGCGGAGCTGCGCGAGACCGATCCGGCGACCGGCAAGCGGCTCGACTACAGCGCGGTCGCGCGCCAGCTCGAGGAGATCCGCGCGAAGTATGCGAAGCAGGGCATCGACGTGAACATCATCGGCTTCGCGAAGCTGGTCGGCGACGTCGAGAACGGCATCGCGGGCGTGATGGCGTTCTTCGCACTCGCGTTCCTCGTGACGGCTGCGCTGCTGTTTGCCTATACGCGCTCGCTGAAGACCACGGTACTCGCGCTCGTCGTCGCGCTGCTGCCGGTCGTCTGGCTGCTCGGTTCGCTGCCGCTGCTCGGGCTCGGCATCGATCCGATGTCGATCCTCGTGCCGTTCCTGATCTTCTCGATCGGTGTCTCGCACGCGGTGCAGATGACCAATGCGTGGAAGCAGGCGCTGGTGCGCGGCGCGTCGTCGGTCGACGCCGCGCGCGACGCGTTCCGCAAGCTGTTCGTGCCGGGCACCGTCGCGCTGCTGACCAACGCGCTCGGCTTCATGGTGATCATGCGGATCAAGATCGACATCGTGCGCGAGCTCGGCATCACCGCGTGCCTCGGCGTGCTGCTGATGATCGTCACGAACAAGGTGTTCCTGCCGATCCTGCTGTCGTACACGCGCCTCGAACGCGGCACGCTGGCGCGCGCGCAGCGCACGGCGGCGGCCGGCGGCAGCCCGATGTGGTCGCGCTTCGCGGTGTTCGCGCGGCCGGCGCCGGCGCTCGGCGTGTTCGCGGTCGCGCTCGCGCTGCTCGCCTACGGCACGCTCGAGTCGCGCAAGCTGGAAATCGGCGACATCGGCACGGGCGCGCCCGAACTGCGCACGAACTCGCGCTACAACATCGACAACGCGGCAATCACGCACCAGTACAACATCGGCGTGGACGTGCTGTCGGTGATCGTCGAGACGACCGGCTTCGACGACGCGTGCCTGCATTACCCGGTGATGAGCGCGATCGAGAAGTTCGAGATGAACATGCGCGGCGTGGCCGGCGTGCAGTCGGTGACGAGCGTGTCGTCGCAGGGCAAGGTGTTCATCGCCGCGTTCAATGAAGGCAACCCGCGCTGGGCCGCGCTGCCGCGTTCCAGCGACGGGCTCACGCAGGGTTCCAATGCGTTCGACCCCGACAACGGGATGAACACCGCGAACTGCAAGGCGATCCAGGTACTGATCTACACGAAGAACCACGAAGGCACGACCATCGCGCACATCGTCGACGAGATCAAGCGCTTCGCGGCCGAGAACCCGACGCCGAACGTCGCGTTCCGGCTCGCGGGCGGCAACGTCGGCGTGATGGCCGCGACCAACGAGGCCGTCGGCGACGCGGAGGTCGCGATGCTGCTGTCGATTTTCGGGGCGATCGCGCTGCTTTGCGCGGTGACGTTCCGCTCGTGGCGCGCGGTGCTTTGCATCATCGTGCCGCTCACGCTGGTGTCGATCCTGTGCAATGCGGTGATGGCGCGGCTCGGCATCGGGCTGAAGGTCGCGACACTGCCGGTGATCACGCTCGGCGTGGGCGTCGGCGTCGACTACGGGATCTACCTGTACGAGCGCCTGCAGCACGACATCCGCCACGGCGCGACGCTGCCGGACGCTTTCGCCGACGCGATGCGCCAGCGCGGTACCGCGGCGCTGTTCACGGCCGTCACGATGTTCATCGGCGTCGGCACGTGGGCGTTCTCCGCACTGAAGTTCCAGGTCGACATGGGCGTGCTGCTCGCGTTCATGTTCCTCGTGAACCTGTTCGGCGCGGTGTTCCTGCTGCCCGCGCTTGCCGCGTGGCTCGGCGTCGAGCGTGCCGAGCGCCGCGTGTCGAAGCAGCCGCAGCCGTTGCAGGCGACGCCCGCGCCGCTGAAGCCGTCGCCCGCACTCGAACCCGGCAACCCGATGCGCTGAACGGCGCCCCATTTCCCCCGCGCGCGGCCGGCCGCCGCGCGTTCTCCCAAAGAAGGAGTCAACCCACATGTCCGCACGCCCTTACAAGATCGAAGCCCAGCCGCTCGCGCAGCGCTATGCGCGCGGTTGGCACTGCCTCGGGCTCGCCCGCGACTACAAGGACGGCAAGCCGCATACGCTGAACGTCTTCGGCCGCAAGCTTGCCGCGTTCGCCGATTCGACCGGCAAGGTCAACGTCGTCGACGCGTACTGCCCGCACATGGGCGCCGACCTGAGCCTCGGCACGGTCGAAGGCGACAACCTCGTGTGCCCGTTCCACGGCTGGGCGTGGAGCGGCGAAGGGCAGTGCGCGTCGATCCCGTACTGCAAGCGGATTCCGCCGAAGGCGCGCATCGGCGCGTGGCCGACCTGCGAGGAAAACAACCTGCTGTTCGTGTGGAACGACCCGGAAGGCAATGCGCCGCCGGCCGACGTCGCGATTCCGCGCCTCGACGTGTGCTTCTCCGACGAATGGTCGGACTGGGTCGTCGACAAGATGGTGATCCAGGCCAACTGCCGTGAACTGGTCGACAACATCTCGGATGTTGCTCACTTCGCGACCGTGCACCACGCGCCGATCGACTATTTCGCGAACCTGTTCGAGGACCACAAGGCGACGCAGCTCATGGTCGGCCGCAGCGAGAAGCTCGGCGGCGACAGCCTGACCGCGCTGTCGACCTATTTCGGGCCGGCCGTGCACATCACGCAGATGACGGGGCAGAGCAACGGGCAGCCGATCCACTCGGTGCTGCTGAACTGCCACGTGCCGATCGACATGAACAGCTTCGAGCTGCGTTACGGCGTGATCGTGAAGAAGGTGGCCGGGCTGACCGACGAGCAGAACATGGAGATCGCGAACGCGTACGTGAAGGAAGCGCAGCGTGCGTTCTACGAGGACGTCGACATCTGGCACAGCAAGACGCGGATCGACAACCCGCTGTTGTGCGAAGGCGACGGCCCGCTGTACCAGATGCGCGACTGGTATTCGCAGTTCTACCTGGACGCCGCCGACGTGCGGCCGACGAGCGTCGCGCGCAAGGCGTTCGAGATGCGGATTCGGGAAGGCGGCGAGCCGCCGGCGCTGCATCACGTGTTCGAGCCGCAGTAAAAACGGGCAGGCCGGCCGAAAAACAGGGGCGCATCGAAACGGGGGGCATCGGCCGGCAACCCCCGCCGTACAAGGCGCGGCGGCACCTTTGCTTGTGCGTCGCACCAAAATGACTTGACGAAACGCCCACTCCCGCGTAGTGTCCTAGACCGAAGTCGTCAAGAAGTTCGATTGCTCATCATTCGCCGCACGCTGTGCGGCAGTCGTTGGTCTCTCCCTCTTTGATTCTTTCTGTGCCCGTCGAGGGCGCATGTTCAATCGTTTGTATTAAGGAAGTATTTGTGGATACCGGTACCGTCAAGTGGTTCAACGAAACCAAGGGCTTTGGTTTCATTTCCCCGGACAACGGCGGCGACGATCTGTTCGCCCATTTCTCGGAAATTCGCGGCACGGGCTTCAAGACCCTGGCCGAAGGCCAGAAGGTCAGCTTCGAAGTGAAGCGTGGCCCGAAGGGTCTGCAAGCGTCGAACATCACGCCGCAGTAAGCCGCATCGGCAGCGGTCGCCGGTCGGCGGCCGAGGCCGGATGGAGTATCGCGCGGGGCGCCGCATGACGGCGGCCTGCGCGTTCCGATGCGCACGACCGATGCATCGCGACATTCTCGATGCATCGGTCGTGACGCCTCCCTCATCGCATGCGTAACCCGCATGCGACGCAACGCCCTTGCGAAGCGCACGCTGCTTCGCGAGCGCATCACCGCTTCAACGCATCAACCTGAGCAGACCGCCGCCATGTCGTAGCTGGCGCGGTCCCGACTTGCGCGGCGCTCATCCCGCCGCCGCCACCGACCGCCCGAACGCCGCAACGCGCCGGGCTCCGATCGCAAGACAGGCCCTTGGCCCGTCTGAACGAACCGATCCCCGGCAGCCTGCCGGCGGCCGTCCCGTTGCGGGATGCGGCGCCGGGCAGATCGCCGCGGCCGCGGTCTATCACCTTGTCTGGAGGAATTGGTTTGGCAAAAGAAGAACTGCTGGAACTCGACGGGATCGTCGACGAAGTGCTGCCGGACAGCAAATACCGTGTGACGCTGGAAAACGGCGTCGTGGTTGGCGCGTACGCGTCGGGCCGCATGCGCAAGAACCACATCCGCATTCTCGCGGGCGACCGCGTGACGCTGGAACTGTCGGTCTACGACCTCACGAAGGGCCGTATCAACTTCCGTCACAAGGACGCGAATTCCCCGCGTCCGCCGCGAAGCGGCCAGCCGCGTCGTTGAGCGGCGACGGCCGGCGCGCGGCACATCGCGCCCCCGGTCGAAACCTGTCCGGCCACACGGCCGGACGAACCGGATGAACGGCACGCTGCGTGCCGTTCGTCGGTCGCCGGCGGCGCCATCGCGCCGCGGCGGCCAGTCCCGCCTTTACCGGCCGCCGCGCGTGCGCAACGCTCAGGCAGCCGCGTCCCGCAGGAAATCCTCGACGACCTTCGCGAAGTACGGCGGACATTCCTGCATCGGGTAATGCCCGCAATTCGGTATCGTCACGAGCTTTGCGTTCGGATGCCATGCGAGAAAGGTCGCCTGCATCGCCGGCGCGTCGAGCCCCGGATCCTTGTCGCCGACGATCGCCAGAAAACGCGTGTCGAGCCCGCGCACTTCATCGACGAAATCCGTACCGGTCAGCATGTCGAGATACGGAAGCCGGCAACCGGGCGCCACCCGCTCGCGGTTCTGCCGCAGCTTCAGGTCGGCCCAGCGCGCCGACAATCCCCCCGTCACGAACCGCACGAGCCGGCGAAACGCGTCGTCGTCGACGGTCGTGCTCGCGAAGAAGGCGCGTGCGTCGCCGGGCAGGCGGTTGCCGGCCGCCGACACCGGGCACACGGCGATCGCGCTCTTGATGCGCGACGGCGCATCGGCGGCGAGCCGTTGCGTCGCCATGCCCGTCATCGAATGGCCGATCACGTGAAAGCGCTGCCAGCCGAGGCGATCCGCGAGCGCGAGGCAATCGGCCGAGATTTCGTCGATCGTATACGCGCCGCTCAGGTGACGGGATGCGCCGTAGCCGCGCAGGTCGACGAACACGTACGTGAAGGCCGTTTCGTCGAGATACGGCAGCAGCGCCGCGTAGTTCGTATGGTCGCCGAGCCAGTCGTGCAGCACCATCACGCATTCGGGGCCGGTGCCGTGCTGCAGGTAGCCGAGGCCCTCGTGGCGGCCGTCCGGGCGGGCGGCGAGGGCGGGGTCGATCGGGTTCATTTCAAGTCGTTTCCTTCTGGTTGGTGAACCAAAACGAAACGCCCTCCCGGCGGACCGGGAGGGCGTCTTGAAAGTGCATCGATCGTATCGGGCCGCCCAGCGAAAGTCAACGCTCAGAGCGCCATCCCGCCCGACACCTCGATGCGCTGCGCATTGACCCAGCGGTTGTCGTCCGACAGCAGCGACGCGATCATCGGCCCGATGTCGTCAGGCTCGCCCACACGGCCGAGCGCGGTCCATTCAGCGACGCGCCGGTTGACCTCCGGATTGTCGCGCACCATCCCGCCGCTGAAATCGGTCGCCACCGCGCCCGGCGCGACGACGTTCACCACGATGCCGCGCGGGCCGAGCTCCTTCGCCAGATAGCGCGTCAGCACCTCGACCGCGCCCTTCATCGACCCGTAGGCCGCGCTGCCGGGCACCGCGACGCGCGTGAGGCCCGACGACACGTTCACGATGCGGCCACCGTCGCGGATCAGCGGCAGCAGCGTCTGCGTGAGGAAGAACACCCCCTTGAAGTGCACGCGATAGAGCGCGTCGAGATCGGCTTCGGTCGTCTCGGCGATCGGCGCGTGATGCGACGTGCCCGCATTGTTGACGAGGAAGTCGAAGCGGTCGGCGCCCCAGCCTGAAAGCGCGTCGCGGAGCTGTTCGGCGAAGCGGCCGAACGTGGCGGTATCGCCCGTATCGAGCGGCAGCGCGAGCGCCGGTTGCCCGGCGTCGGCGGCCAGCGCGACGACGCGATCGGCTTCCGCGCGATTCGAGCGGTAGGTGAAGATCGTGCGCACGCCGCGTTGCGCGAGGTGAAGCACCGTGTTGCGGCCGAGCCCGCGGCTGCCGCCGGTGACGACGGCGATTTTCCGGGCGGTACCGGTGGAATGTACTGCAGTCATGCTGTGCTCCTGGTCGAAGTCGGTGACGGACAGCCGCAAGCGTAAGGCGGCCGTCGTCCCCGATGAATGCCGGAACCGGCTGCATTCTTGCCTGATCCTGCCCGGCCGCCCCGATGCGCGCGGTGCCGCGTGTACCATCCGCACATCGGGATACGGAGGGCTGCACCATGTCGGAGGAACTGGTCGAACGCGTCGCGCGCCTGACCGGCGAGCAGGGCGACGAACGCCGGTTCGAGACGGCGATCGACGGGCTGATCCTGCTGCGTTCCAACCGCGAGCGGCTGCCCGCGCCGCTGATCATGAGACCCGCGCTGTGCGTCGTCGTGCAAGGCGCGAAGTGGACCACGTTCGGCGGGCGGCGTTACGACTACGGGCCCGGCCGCGCGCTCGTCGTCAGCGTCGAGATGCCGGCGACGAGCCGCATCGTGAAGGCCAGCGAGACCGAACCGTTCCTCGGCATCGTGCTCGAATTCGATCTCGCGATGATGCGCGACGTGCTCGAACGGCTCGATGCGCCGCCGCAGGCGGCCGGCCCGATCGGGCATGGCGTGTGCGTGACCGATTTCGGCGGGCCGCTCGCCGATTGCGTGCTGCGGATGATGCGGCTGCTCGATACGCCGGCCGCGATTCCGGTCGTCGCGCCGCTCGTGATGCGCGAGATCTGCTACTGGCTGCTCGCGGGCCCGCACGGCGGCGAAGTCTCGCGCGTCGTGTTCGCCAACGGTCACGCCCAGCGCGTCGTCGCGGCGATCCATGCGTTGCGCGGCCAGTTTGCCGAGGCGATTCGCGTCGAGGAGCTCGCCGCCGTCGCGCAGATGAGCCCGTCGGCATTTCACCGGCAATTCAAGGCGCTGACATCGATGACGCCGCTGCAGTACCAGAAACAGTTGCGCCTGCTCGAAGCGCGGCACATGATGGTGACCGGCGCGGCGAACGCGGAAACGGCCGCGTATCGCGTCGGCTACGAAAGCGCGTCGCAGTTCAGCCGCGAATACGCGCGGATGTTCGGCGCGCCGCCACGGCGCGATGTCGTCACGCTGAAAACCGCGCCGGTCGAGGGCTGAACCGACACGCGGTGACGCGGTTCGTATGACGCTTTACGCGCGGGGCGGCGCGGTCGTACACTCGTCGGCAATTCGCGGCCCGCGCGTGTGGCTTTCAATCCCTTCAGTGGCTTTCAGCGGGCCAACGACCGTGCCAGCCGGACATTCGTCGCGCGACGCCAGGAGGCGCCATGAGTGCAGACGCAGCCCCCGCATCCCCGTCCGTTCAGGACCGCATCCAGCATGTGTTCGTGCTGATGCTCGAGAACCGTTCCTTCGATCACCTGTTCGCGCTGTCGGGCATCGCCGACATCGTCGCCGCGTCGCCGGGCAACAGCAACGCGTATGGCGGCGCGGTCTATCCGTTCGGTGGCGGCGCACCCGACCGGATGCCGACCGATCCATGCCACGAATTCACCGACGTGCTCGAGCAGCTGTGCGGCGCGGGCGTGCCGTTCGTGAAAGGGCAGGCTTATCCGCCGGTCGGCAATACGGGTTTCGTGTCGAACTACGCGACGTCGCATTCCGAAGGCACGCCGCCGCAGCCGGCCGACGCGGGCAAGATCATGCAGGGCGTCAACGTCGCGACGCAGGCGCCGTCGCTGTACGCGCTCGCGAATGCGTTCGTGCTGTGCGATGCGTGGCATGCGTCGATGCCGGGGCCGACCTGGCCGAACCGCTTCTTCCTGCACGGCGCGTCGTCGGCCGGGCTCGACCATTCGCCGACCAAGGAAGAGATGGGCGGATGGGACGCATTCGACGGCTTTCCCTATCCGAAGGGCTCGATCTTCGGCGCGCTCGGCGACGGCAACTGGCGCATCTACCAGGACCAGACCGGCGACCCGCTCGGCCGTGTGCCGCAGGTTGCGTCGCTGAAGGGCATCAGCTTCTTCGACGTCGACGATCTCGCGCACTTCGAAGCCGATCTCGCGGCCGGCTACACGGCGCGCTACACGTTCATCGAGCCCGGCTACGGCGACATCGTGCACGGCACCTATCAAAACGGCAGTTCGCAGCATCCGATGGACGGGCTGGCCGGCGGCGACCAGCTCGCTGCGCGCGTGTACAACGCGATCCGCAATTCGCCGGTGTGGAACAGCAGCCTGTTCGTGATCGTCTACGACGAGCACGGCGGTTTCTACGATTCGGTCCGGCCGGGCGCCGCGCCGCCGCCGAACGACGGCGCGGCCGAGACGCTGAACGCGAGCGGCTTCGGTTTCGACGTGTATGGCGTGCGCGTGCCGGCGATCGTGATTTCGCCGTGGGTCGCGGCCGGGCAGGTCGACCACACGCCGTACGACCATGCGTCGGTCGCCGCGACGCTCGAGCGGCTGTTCGGCTGTGCGCCGCTGACTGACCGCGACCGGCTCGCCAACGACCTGCTGGCGCTCGTGACGACAACGTGCCGGACGGATTGTCCGCAAAGGATCGGAACATGAGTACGACCCCGGACCCGCGCGATGCGCTGCCCGTGCGCGACGGCACGAGCCTGATCGCGTATCTGCACATCCTGAGGAAGGCGCATGCGGCGCTGGTCGGCCAGGACAAGGCGCACCAGCGCTTCAGCGAGATCGTCACGCGCGGACAGGCGCGGCAATATATCGAGGAGCTGATGCCGGCGCTGCTGCAGAAACGCGCCGAGCACCGGGCGCGCAAGCACGGCGGGAAACATCACTGAGCGGATAGTGCGGTAGCGCCGTACCCAGCAGGAACGCCGCTTGTCACGTTGCCTGCTGCACGCTGACCGCCGACACCACCGCGCCCGTCAGTTGTACGGCCGCTCCGACGAACATCGCCGCGCGCAAGCCTGCCGCGCCGCCGTGCGCGGCCGCGAACAGCGTGCCGAGCACCGCGATCCCGAGCGTCGCGCCGGTCATCCGCGCGACGTTGACGAGCGCGCTTGCGGTGCCCGAGCGCGCGGCCTCGACCGCGCCGACCGCGATGGTCATCAGCGGGCCGGTCGCGATGCCCATCCCGAGCCCTGTCAACGCGAGGCCGATCTCGGCGTCGAGCAGGCCCGGTGAACCGGAGGATGCGCCGATCACGGCGAGCCCGCTCGCGATCACCGCGACGCCGCCGGCCGTCGTCGTGCGCGTGCCGAGGCGCTCGGACAGCGGGCCGGACCACGGCGACACGACGATGAACACGAGTGCCATCGGCAGCAGTGCAAGGCCCGCGCCGGTCGAATCGAGACGACCGGTGCTCTGCCACGTCAGCGGCAGCAGGAACAGCACGCCGTACATGCCGAACGTCATGCCGGTGGTCGCGGCGATCGCGCCGCGAAACGCGCTGATCCGGAAGAGGTCGAGCGGCACGAGCGCGGCTTCGCCGCGGCGGCGTTCGATCGCCGCGAAGGCGACGAACGACGCAACTGCAACGCAGCCCGCGAACGCACACGCGGCCGCAGAATCGCGGAACACGATCGCCGCATACGCAAGCGCGCCGAGCCCGAGCGCCCCCGCGACTTGCGCCGCACCGTCAACATGCCGGCCACGCGGATCGGACGACTCGGGCACGGCCGGAATCGCGAACAGCATCGCCGCGATGCCCAACGGCACGACCACGAAAAAGATGCTGCGCCAGCCGAAGTGCCGGATCAGCACCCCGCCGAGCGTCGGGCCGATCGCCATCGCCACGCCGTTGCACGCGGCCCAGATGCCGAGCGCGCGGCCGCGCTCGACCGGATCGCGCCACACGACGCGCACGATCGCAAGCGAGGCCGGCAGCAGCAGCGCCGCGCCGACGCCGGCCAGCGCACGCGCGGCGATCAGCACCGATACCGACGGGGCGAGCGCGCACGCCAGCGACGCGACGGTAAAGAGCGCGGTACCGGCGATGAAGAGGCGGCGCCGGCCGTGCAGGTCGGCGAGCAGCCCGCCCGTCAGCAGCAGCACCGCGTAAGTGAGGTTGTAGCTGTCGACGACCCATTGCAACGCGCCGACGCCGGCGTGGAAATAGTCGCCGATCGCGCGCGTCGCCAGATTCACGACGGCCGTGTCGACCTGTGCGACGAGCACGGCGAGGCAGAGGGTCAGGAGCGTGAGGCCGCGCCGTTTGGCGGTGCGCTCGGCCAGTGCGGCGAGTCCTCCGGTATGAGCCACGGGCGGTGCTCCTCGGGTTTCGGTCCATCGAGCTTAGATACCGTCTGCTGACAGCGTGGTGTCAGCAGACGAGCGCGAGGGCATGCAAACGGTGTGCCTGCCGTCATGACCGATCACGTCGAAAGACGCGACACGTGCCCGTCATGCGTTGCGGCCTGGCTTGCGGCATGGCCGGCATGCTGGAATATCCTGCCGGTGCTGCGGTGCTGCGGTGCTGCGGTGCTGCGGTGCTGCGGTGCTGCGGTTCAAAGGGAAAATGCTGCAGCTACGCCGTGCGAAGGAGGTACGTCGGCGTAGTTGAGCTGACCGAAGCGCAGCGAGATTGCCGCGGATGCATTCGACGTGCCCGGAACCGGGATGACGCAGCGCGCGTGACCCACGTTTCCGGACGTTCGGAACAGCGCTGCGATCAGAACTTCGCGCGAATCCCCGCGCCGAACGTGTTGCCGTTCGACAGGCCGCTGATGCGGTCGTTCATGTACGCGGCGTAGAGGTCCGTGCGTTTGGACAGCGGGTAGTCGTAGCCGACGGCCCAGGTCTGGCGCGTCTGGTCGAGGCCGCCTGCGTCGCGCGAATACGCGTACGAGGCCATCGCGTTGCCCGCGCCGAGCGGCACCGACACGCCGCCTTGCGCAGTGTTCACATGCCAGCTTCCGGCGACCTGGTCATTCTTCGTGTACATATACTGGCCAAACAGCTTCACGAGCTTCAGGTCGTAGGTTGCGCCGACCAGCGCGATGCCCTGGCTCTTCATCCCGGCGACGAGCGCGCTCAGGTCGCGCGGGCCGTTGTTGAAGTTCACGTACTGATACGTGGCGGTTGCCGCGAACGGGCCGTTCGCATAGTTGAACTGAGCGCTCCATTTCTTCGAGCCGTTGTCGCCGGCCTGGTTGCCGAATGCGTACATCGCGCCGAAGTTCAGTCCACCGAACGAAGGCGATGCATACGAAACCGCGTTGTTCCAGCCGGAATCGCCCACCGCACCCTGATCGCTCGGGTAGGTCGGGAACGTGCCGAGGCCGAGGAACACGTGATACACCATCGGCGAGAACGTGTACGAGTCGTAGAACGGGTTGAACAGGATCGTCGACAGGAACAGGTGCGTCGTCAGGCGGCCTGCCGTCACCGTGCCGTACGGCGAATCGATGCCGACGTACGCATTGCGCGCGAAGAACGTGTCGCCCTGGAAGCGGCCGTACTGGCCGTTCTGCGCGCGGAAGAAGCTTTCCAGCGTGAAGATCGCCTTGTAGCCGCCACCGAGATCCTCGGCGCCATGCATGCCCCAGTACGACGTCGACATGCCGCCGCCGCTCACGTTCCATGCGCGGTCGCTGCCGGGGAACTTGGTTGCGCCGACCCATTCGTCAACCTGACCGTAGAGCGACACGCTCGACTGCGCATGGGCGGGCACAGCTGCCGCCACGCAGGCGGCTGCGGCGATCAGCTTGACGGACGTGCGCGACGCACGGCGAGCGAATGACTTCATGAGGTCTCCTGTATTGATTGATGGCGGGCTGACTGGTTTCGAGTAATGCATTGCCCGGGGTAAGAAGGGGAATTCGATTGGACGGCGGTGTGAGGCGCGATCGAGGCCAAATGAAACCGCGTGATTTATCCGCTTCTGAATTGCCTCGTCAGAATGAGGTTGAATCGTAAATTTGTTGCTTCTGATCAGCCATTGGACGAAGGGCATCATGCGTATACGCCAAGCCGTATAAGTCAGGGTTATGCGCCGGGATGCATGTCGATATCGGCGTATACGCTCATACAGCGCCATTTATGCGATGGATTTCATGCGCAGCCGATATGGACGAACATTTACCATTTTCCGGATCGGGCGCTGTCGCGCAATACCGGAGAGACACTGACAAAGCAGGCCGGACGGTGTCCTCCGGGTACCTGACAGACGGATTGCAATCGTTGTCATATGGTCCGGTTGGACGACGTGCGATGCGCCGTTTCGGTGCAGCCTTGCCGGGTTGCCGATGATGGCAGTCGCAGCGGGTCTTGCGCCGTTTCGAACGGCCGGCCGTGGCACGCGCTACGCGAACCGCAGCAGGACATCGCGAATACAACAAGGCCGGTAACACGAATACCGGTTTTTCTTTTGACGCAGGAGCCACTGATGAATAAACAAGGATTGGTTGACGCCGTGGTTTTTTCCACCGGTTTGAACCGGGTCGCGGCCACTGAAGCAGTGGACACGGTGATCAATACGATCGTCGGCGCGGTCGCGGCCGGCGCAGCCGTTCAGCTGGTCGGTTTCGGCTCGTTCAGGCAAGGGAAGCGCGCGGCCCGAGTGGGCAGAAATCCGTCGACCGGAGAAGAGATCCGTATTGCGGCCGTGAAGACCGTCAAGTTCACCGCGGGCACCGCATTCAAGAGTGCGGTGAATGCGATCAAGAAGTAAGCGGGGCGGCGGGGCGCCAGCCAGCTGGCGGCGCAGATCGAACGGTACCGTTCGAGCGACACGCCGCCCGGCGCAACAACCGTCCTCAAAAAAAAGACGGGGCATGTGCCCCGTCCCGTACGACCGGCGATGAAGCCGCGTGATTACGCCGCCACCTCCCGTGCCCGCACCATCGTCAGCGCCGCATCCTCGATCATGTCCTCCTGGCCGCCGACGAGCCGCTGCCGGCCCAGTTCGACGAGAATGTCGCGCGCCGGAATCCCGTACTTCGCCTCCGCGCGCTTCGCGAACAGCAGGAACGACGAGTAGACGCCCGCATAGCCGAGCGTCAGCGCATCGCGGTCGAGGCGGATCGGCACATCCATGATTGGCACGACGAGATCCTCGGCGACGTCCGAGATCGCGAACACGTCGACGCCCGTCTCGATCCCCATCCGGTCGCACACCGCGACGAACACTTCCATCGGCGTGTTGCCCGCGCCGGCGCCGAGGCCGGCCGCGGCCGCGTCGATCCGGTTCGCGCCGGCGGCAACCGCCGCGACCGAGTTCGCGACGCCCATCGCGAGATTGTGGTGGCCGTGGAAGCCGAGTTCCGTCTCCGGCTTCAGTGCGTCGCGCACCTGGCTGATTCGCGCGGTCACGTCGTCGGGCAGCATGTGGCCGGCCGAATCGGTGATGTAGATGCAGTTCGCACCGTACGACTCCATCAGCTTCGCCTGCACGACGAGCTGCTCCGGCGACGACATGTGCGCCATCATCAGGAAACCGACCGTATCGAGCCCGAGCGTGCGCGCAAGGCCGATATGCTGCTCCGACACGTCGGCCTCGGTGCAGTGCGTCGCGACGCGGATCGTGCCGACGCCCAGTTCGTGCGCCATGCGCAGATGCTCGACGGTGCCGATGCCGGGCAGCAGCAGCGCCGACACCTTCGCCTGTTTCAGTTCCGGAATCACGGCGCTCAGGTACGCCTCGTCGGTGTGCGCGGGGAAACCGTAGTTGACCGATGCGCCGCCGAGGCCGTCGCCGTGCGTGACCTCGATCAGCGGCACGCCGGCCGCGTCGAGCCCGCGCGCGATGTTGCGCATCTGGTCGAGCGTGATCTGGTGGCGCTTCGGGTGCATCCCGTCGCGCAGCGACATGTCGTGGACGGTGATCTTCTTGCCTGCAAGTGACATCGTGTGACTCCTCGACTCAAGCGGTAGCGGCCGTCGCGGCCAGCATCTGTTCGGCGAAACGCTCGGCCGTGGCGGCTGCGGCGGCGGTCATGATGTCGAGGTTGCCCGCGTACTTCGGCAGATAGTCGCCGAGCCCTTCGACTTCCATGAACACCGACACGCGATTGCCGTCGAACACCGGGCCATTCTTCAACGTGTAGCCGGGTACGTAGCGCTGCACTTCCTTGACCATGGCATGCACGGACGCCGTGATCGCGTCGACGTCGGGCGGCCCGTCGGTCAGGCAGTGGATCGTGTCGCGCATGATCAGCGGCGGCTCGGCCGGGTTGATCACGATGATCGCCTTGCCCTTGCGAGCGCCGCCGACCTGTTCGATCGCGCCGGACGTCGTGCGCGTGAACTCGTCGATGTTCTTGCGCGTGCCGGGGCCGACCGAGCGCGACGACACGGTCGCGACGATCTCGCCGTACGCGACCGGCTGCACGCGCGATACCGCGTACACCATCGGGATCGTCGCCTGGCCGCCGCAGGTCACCATGTTGACGTTCATCTGCGCGCTGTCGAGATGGGCGTCGAGGTTCACCGGCGGCACGCAGTACGGCCCGATCGCGGCGGGCGTCAGGTCGATCATCTTCACGCCGAGCGCGGTGAGCTTGTCGGAGTTGTCGCGGTGCACGTACGCCGACGTCGCGTCGAAAGCGATGCGGATGTCGTCGGCGGCCACGTGCGGCAGCAGCCCGTCGACGCCCTTGTCGGTGGTCTTCAGGCCGAACTCGCGCGCGCGGGCGAGGCCGTCGGATGCCGGATCGACGCCGACCATCCACACCGGTTCGAGCACCGTCGAGCGGCGCAGCTTGTACAGCAGGTCGGTGCCGATGTTGCCGGGCCCGATCAGTGCGCATTTGATTTTCTTCATCAGGATTCTTCCTTTAGATAAAGCGGACATCGCAGCTGCCGATGCCCGAGATGTGCATCGACAGCGTGTCGCCGGCCGTGACCGGAATCAGTTTCGCGAGCGAGCCGGACAGCACGATCTCGCCGGCCAGCAGCGGCACGTCGTACGCGGCGAGCGTGTTCGCGAGCCACGCGACCGCGTCGGCGGGGTGGCCGAGCGCCGCATCCCCGCGTCCTTGCGCGACGGGCTCGCCGTTCTTGTCGATCGTCATCTCGCACGCGGCGAGATCGAGCGTGCGCGGGTCGACGCGCGCATCGCCGAGCACGTACACGCCGCACGACGCGTTGTCGGCGACGGTGTCCTCGATGCGGATCGCCCAGTCGCGGATGCGCGAATCGACGATCTCGAAGCAGGGTGCGACGGCGGCCGTCGCGGCGATCACGTCGGTGCGGTCGATGCCGGGGCCGCGCAGGTCGTGCGCGAGGATGAACGCGATCTCGCCCTCGGCGCGCGGCGCGATCAGCGAGTCGGCGGCAATCGCCTCGCCGGCCGCGTAATGCATGCCGGACAGCAGGATGCCGAAATCGGGCTGGCGCACGTTCAGCATGTCCTGCACGGCCTGGCTCGTCACGCCGATCTTCTTGCCGACGACCGCTTCGCCCTGTTCGATGCGACGCTCGATGAAGCGTTGCTGGATGCGGTAGGCGTCGTCGAGCGACAGCCGGCGCGGACGGTTCGACAGCGGCGCGACCGGTGCGCGCGCGTGCCACGCGGCGTACAGTTCGTCGCCGAGCGTCGTATGCAGGCGGGAAGACATGAAAGGGCCCTCGAATGGAAAAGGCCGCCGTCGCGGGCGGCGTCGTGCGCCGGAGCACGGGCTCCGGCGCGGGGGCGCGGGCGTGCCGCGTCAGTCGATACGTCAGTTACCCGAACTGCGGATCGCGTCGGGCGAGAAGTACGCCTCGTTGAACTGCGGGCTGTTGTCGAGCTTCGGCATCGGGCCTTCGTTCGTCAGGCGGTCGGCCATGTATGCGCCGGAGACGAGATCGTGATAGAACACGACGCCCGGGTAGAACGTCTTCGCATCGAACGCATACAGCGACGTCGCGACGTTGGTACGCCACAGCAGGCCGCGCGCATCGTAGTTGTCGGCGAGCGGCGTCATCCACGTATCCTCGTCGAGATACAGCACGCGCTTCGCGTACTGGTGGCGATAGCCGCTCTTCAGCGTCGCCTGCAGCACCCACACGCGATGCAGTTCATAGCGGATATACGCCGGGTTCTCGTGGTTCTTGCCCAGCAGGTCGCTGTACTTCACCGAACTGTCCATCGCCTTGTAGTCGTTGTACGGCACGTAGATCTCGCGCTTGCCGAGGATCTTCCAGTCGTAGCGGTCGCCGGAGCCGTTGAAGAGACGGTCGTCATCCACGGTGCGGAACCCGCCCGGGCCCATCGGCTGGTCGTAGCCGTACTCGGGCGCCTGCCGCACGCGCCGCGTGCCCGGGTTGTACATCCACGTGCGCGACGAGTTGTCCGCGCCGGCCTTGTCCCAGTTCGTGAAGGAGAGGGTGATCGAGCCGCGGTCGGACAGCGGCAGCTCCGTGGCGACGCGCGCGTAGGTCCGGTTGTTCAGGTCGCTCTTCACGTCGTACTTGCCGACATTGCGCGGCGAGTAGATGTCGTAGCGCACCTTGCCCCACGCGATGTTGCCGTCGGAGTAGACGACCGCCTGGTCATAGATCGCCTGCTCGGTGCCGATTGCCGATGACATCCGCTGGTTCCACAGCAGTTCGGCCGCGGTCTTCGGGATCGGGTACGGCGCCTGCGGCGGCGCGTTCGTGAGGCCGTTCGCGTCGGACGTCATCGTCGAATCGGGCGCGTACGTGCGGATGTCCTTGTAGACGGCGTCCGTATACCGGAAGTCGCGGTGGCTCGGATAGACGATGATCTTGAACGTCGCCGGATAGCGCTTGAACATCGCCTTCTGGCCGTCGGTCAGGTGCTCCGCGTACTGCGCCATGTTTTCCGCGGTGATCGTCGCGACCGGCTTCTCGTTCGCGTACGGATCGGGGTAGCGGCCGCCGCGCTTGTACTGCACGTCGGGCGGCGTGCCGAGCCACTTGCCCGACCAGTCGGGCACGCTGTTGTCCTTGCTCGCGGCACGCACCGCGCCCATCGGCGTCAGCGTGCCGTCGAGCGCCTTCAGGTCGTCCGGCGTGACCTTCGGGAACGATGCCGTCGCAGCGAGCGCGCACGCGGCCATCACCGACGCGCGCAGGAGGGGGAGACGAATTCTCTTCATGACAATCCTCTTGCTGAGTGACGAGCGGCCGGGCCGCTCAGAAGTGGTAGGTCGCCGTGGCCAGCACGTAGTCGCGATCCGCGAGCGGGCGCGTGACCGGGTTCGGCGATCCGAGGAACTTTGCGTAGACGAGCGACAGTTGCAGGTTGCTCAGGCGCGTGAAGGTCACGCCGGCCGTCACTCGGTGGTCGCCCTGGCCCGTCAGCGAGCCGAGCGCGCCGGCGAGCGGCGACGTGCCCGTCAGGTCGTGCGCGTAGGTCAGCGGCACGTCGAGATCCCAGCCGTTGAACACGTTCTTGTAGCTGAGCGTCCACGCGATCTCCATGGCGAGCGCGTTGCGCGAATTCGCGAGCGTCGTCGAGCCGTCGAGCTCGGAGATGCCGCCCGCATGCACGTACGTGATTTCGCCTGTCAGCGACTGCGAATTCGCGAGGAAGCTCGGCCCGATCGAGTAGATGCCGGACAGGTTGGTCTGCAGCACGTTCGCGCGCGTCGACTGCACACCCGTCGGTGTATTGACGAGCACGGCCGCGCCCTGGCGGTACGACACTTCGCCCGCGACGTTCACCGGGCCGACCTGCGTGGAGAAGCTCGCGCCGGTCAGCTTGATGTTGCTGAAGTAGGTCTGCTGGTACTGGAGCGTCGGGAAGTACGTGGTGACGACGCTCGGGTTCATGTCGTTGTAGTGCAGGTAGTACAGGCCGAGCTCGGTGTCGCCGAGCACGCGGAAGCGCGCGCCGATCCCCCACTGGTTGCTCGCGCTCGGCTTGTCGTCGGGGCCGCGCGGAATGATCATTCCGCCCGGGCCGATGATGTACTGCGCGCCGGGGCCCGTGACGTCGGAGTAGCTCCAGTACGTGCCGGGCGCGGTCAGCCGGTTCTGCTGGAACGAGAACTGGTAGTAGCCGAGCAGGCTGAAGTTCGGCGTGACCTGCCACTGCGTCGAGATCTGCGGCACCGGCAGCAGGATGTCCTTCACTTGCGCGCCCGCCATGTACGACTTGGTCGCGTCGGAGGGGCCCTGTGCGCCCGCGATGTTCGGGAAGAACAGGCTCTCGCCCCATGCGACGACCTGGTCGCCGACCTTCACGTTCAGGCTCGTCGAGCCGATATGGAACGTGTTGTACGCATACGCGGCGAGCAGCGTCGTGTGACCGCCCGACCAGTAGCGCGCATCGCTCGTGAAGTTGTTGTACTGGCCCGACTGGTTCACGGTGCCCGGCGCATCGTTGTAGTTCGGGCGGTGATAGGCCTGGTCGTAGAACGTGCTCGCGCGCACGAACACGCCCCAGTCGTCGTGCTTCAGGTTCACTTCGCCGAGCAGGCTGACCTGGTTCTCGATCAGCTTGTTCTTCGCGAAGTTGCGGTCGCCGTCGTCGCCGTTGATGTTCGCCGGCGTCAGCAGATTGCCGCTCGGTGCGCGGGTGCGCATGCCGAGGCCGTAACTGAGCGTGAACGTGTAGTCCAGCGTCGTGTCGGCGCCCAGCCCGATCGTGCTGCCTGCATGCGCGTCGGGAATGGCGCATGTCAGCAGTGCGGCGGCCAGCGTCGACAGCGTGGCGGTTGCCCGCTTGTCGGTACGGCGCGAAATCCGTTGATGCATGGTGTCTCCTCTTGGGGGTATCGACGACGGTCGTCTGTGCGTTGTCGTGAGAGGCAGAGTAGGGAGATCGCGGTAGCAGGGAATCGTCAAAATGAACTAGATGACTTCCCTAGGACTGGAAACGAATGCCCCGCACCGCTTGCATGGCGTGGTTCAGCGTGCGTCGGCCTGCGCGGCCGACAGGAACGCGGGCCGTTCGCCGCCGCCGTCGAGCCGCAGGTTCGCGCCCGACGTGTACGACGCATGGGGCGACGCGAGGAACAGGCAGGCGGATGCAACGTCGTCGGGCGTCGCGAGCCGTCCGGCGGGAATCGTCGCGCGGATCGCATCGAGCGCATCGTCGTCGCCGTAGTGGCCTTCGGTGGCCGATTCCGTCTGCACGAGGCTCGGGCTGATCGCGCAGACGCGCACGCGTGGCGCCCACTCGACCGCGAGCGAGGTGACCGCGTTGACGAGGCCCGCTTTCGCGGCGCCGTATGCGGCCGTGCCGGGCGACGGCCGCGACGCGCTGATGCTCCCGATGAACAGCATCACGCCGCCTTCGGGCTGCGGCTGCATGATCGCGTTCACGCGCTGCGCGAGCTGCAGCGGTGCGATCAGGTTCAGCCGCACGATCGATTCGGTGAAGCGCGGCGATGCATCGGCCGCGAGCGCGAACGGCGAGCCGCCCGCGTTGTTGACGAGCACGTCGAGGCCGCCGGCCGTCGCGCGGATCGTCGCGAGCATCGCGTCGACCTGCTCGATGTCGCGCAGGTCGGCCGCGACGAAGGCCGCCGTGCGGCCATTGGCCGATGGCGGCGTGTCGGGCGCGCTGCGCCCGCACACGAACACGCGTGCGCCTGCCGCGAGAAACCCCTCGGCGATACGCCGCCCGATACCCTTGGTGCCGCCCGTCACGAGCACCGTCTTGCCGCTGTAGTCGAATCCGTTCATCGTTGCCTCCGTTTCGGTGGGCCGATGATAGGAAGAAGCGCGCGCGGCTTCGTAGTCTGAAAGGATGATGCCGGCCGGGGCTGGCGGCGCAATCATCGTGGCAGGCATCCATCGAACGACGAAGGAGACAACCCGCGATGACGACCCTCACGACGCCGCCGGCCGGCATCTTCACCGACGTACCGGGCGGCATGCGCCTGCACCATTTCGAGGCGGGCGAGGGCCGGCCCGTGGTGTTCATCCACGGCAGCGGCCCGGGCGCCAGCGGCTTCAGCAACTTCAAGCACAACGTCCCGGCGTTCGCGGCGGCCGGCTATCGCGCGATCGTCGTCGACCTGCCGGGCTACGGGCAATCGTCGAAGCCGTCCGACGTCGCCTACACGCTCGATTTCTTCGTCGACGCGCTGCATGCGCAACTGGCCGCGCTCGGGATCGGACCGGCCGTGCTGCTCGGCAACTCGCTCGGCGGCGCGATCGCGCTCAAGTACGCGCTCGACTATCCGGACGAAATCGACGGGCTGATCATGATGGCGCCGGGCGGCGTCGAGGATCGCGAAACCTATTTCCGGATGGAAGGGATCCAGCGGATGGTGAAGCTGTTCACCAATCGCCAGATGAATGACGACACGATGCGCGAACTGCTGACGCTGCTCGTGCACGACCCGGCGATCGTCACCGACGCGCTCGTCGCCGAGCGGATGAAGGTGTGCGTCGAGCAGCCGACCGAAGTGCTGTCGACGATGAGCGTGCCGAACCTGACCGGTGCGCTCGGCGACCTGCGCTGCCCGATACTCGGATTCTGGGGTACGGACGATCGCTTCAATCCGGTTGGCGGCGCACTGACCTTCCTCGAACGCTGCCGCGATGCGCGCTTCGTGCTGATGAACCGGTGCGGCCACTGGGTGATGGTGGAACACGCCGATTATTTCAATCGGGAATGCCTCGATTTTCTGGCGACGCGGAATACGCGATAACGCCGGATGCCCCTCAAGGCCGCCGCACAGGCGAGCGGCCCCTCTGAACCTACGGAGACACCATGAAACTCATCGAAGAACTGTTCGACCTGCGCGGCAAGGTCGCCGCGATCACCGGCGGCGCCCGCGGCATCGGCGCGGAGACGGCGCGCACGCTGGCCGCCGCCGGCGCGAGCGTGGCCATTCTCGACGTGCTGTCGCAGCCGGCGGAAGCGCTGGTCGAGGAAATCCGCGCGCAGGGCGGCGAGGCTGCGTTCTGGTCGCTCGACGTGACGCACGAGGCCGACGTGGCGCGCGTGTTCGGCGAGATCGTCGCGCGCTTCGGGCGCCTCGACGTGCTCGTGAACAACGCGGGCATCGAAGGGCACAACGTGCCGACGCACGAGCTCACGCTCGCGCAGTGGCAGCGCGTGCTGGACGTGAACGTGAACGGCGTGTTCCTGTGCACGCGCGCGGCGATTCCGCATATCGACGCGGCCGGCGGCGGGTCGATCGTGAACCTGTCGTCGATGTACGGGATCGTCGGCGGCCCCGACGTGCCCGCGTATCACGCATCGAAGGCCGCGGTGCGGATGATGGCGAAGGTCGACGCGATGCTGTACGCGGCGAAGAACATCCGCGCGAACTCGGTGCATCCGGGCTATATCCGCACGCCGATGCTCGAGGACGCGTTCCGCCAGATGGGGCAGGACCCCGACAACGTGTTCGGTTATCTGCAGACGCATGTGCCGATGGCGAAGATCGGCAGCCCGCGCGACATCGCGGCCGGCATCCTGTATCTCGTGTCGCCGGCCGGTCGTTACGTGACGGGCGCGGAGCTCGTGATCGACGGCGGGTACACCGCGCGCTAACGCGAGTCGGTACGCGCAACGGAACAGGAGACAGGCAGTTGAAAGTGCTCGTGGCAGTGAAACGCGTGGTCGACGCGAACGTGAAAGTCGGCGTGAAATCCGACCGGACGGGCGTCGACATCGCGAACGTGAAGATGTCGATGAACCCGTTCGACGAGATCGCGGTGGAAGAGGCCGTGCGGTTGAAGGAAGCCGGTGTCGTGACCGAAGTGGTCGCCGTATCGGTCGGCGTGGCGCAGGCGCAGGAAACGCTGCGCACGGCGCTCGCGATCGGCGCGGACCGCGCGATCCTCGTCGAATCGAATGACGGGGTCGAGCCGCTCGGCGTCGCGAAGGTGCTGAAGGCGCTGGCCGACAAGGAGCAGCCGCAACTGGTGATCCTCGGCAAGCAGGCGATCGACGACGATTCGAACCAGACGGGCCAGATGCTGGCCGCGCTCGCCGGCTTGCCGCAGGCGACGTTCGCGTCGAAGGTGGCGATCGCCGACGGCCGTGCGACGGTCGCGCGCGAAATCGATGGCGGTGCGGAAACGCTGTCGCTTCAATTGCCCGCAGTCGTGACGACCGACCTGCGCCTGAACGAGCCGCGCTACGTGACGCTGCCGAACATCATGAAGGCGAAGAAGAAGCCGCTGGAAATCGTGAAGCCCGGCGACCTTGGCGTGGACGTGACGCCGCGTTTGAAGGTGCTCAACGTGAACGAGCCGCCGAAGCGCGCGGCCGGCGTGAAGGTGCCGGATGTGCACACGCTGGTCGAGAAGCTGAAGACCGAAGCCAAGGTGCTGTAACAGGGAACGCAACGAAATGACGATTCTGGTAATTGCCGAGCATGACAATGCATCGATCAGGGCCGCGACGCTGAATGCCGTGGCGGCAGCCCAGGCACTCGGCGCAGCGGGCGGCGGCGACGTGCATGTTCTGGTCGCTGGCCACGATGCGCAAGCGGCGGCAGACGCAGCGGCGAAGATCGCCGGTGTGTCGAAGGTGCTGCTGGCCGATGCGCCGCACCTGGCAGACGGTCTGGCCGAGAACGTCGAAGCGACGGTGATGAACGTCGCGAACGCGTACTCGCATGTCGTCGCGCCCGCGACCGCCTGCGGCAAGAACATCGCACCGCGTATCGCCGCGAAGCTGGATGTCGCACAGATCTCCGAGATCACGGCCGTCGTGTCGGCCGATACATTCGAACGCCCGATCTACGCGGGCAATGCGATTGCGACGGTGCAGTCGAGCGATCCGGTCAAGGTCATCACGGTGCGTGCGACGGGTTTCGATCCGGTGGCGGCCGAAGGCGGCAATGCGACGGTCGAGAAGATCGCGGCAGCGCCCGACGCAGGCCAGTCGCAGTTCGTGAGCCGTGAAGTGACGAAGCTGGACCGGCCGGAACTGACCAGTGCGAGCATCGTCGTGTCGGGCGGGCGCGGCCTCGGTAGCGGCGACAACTACACGAAGGTGCTCGAACCGCTGGCCGACAAGCTGCAGGCCGCACTCGGCGCATCGCGCGCGGCGGTCGACGCCGGCTACGTGCCGAACGACTACCAGGTCGGCCAGACCGGCAAGATCGTCGCGCCGCAACTGTACGTTGCGGTCGGCATCTCGGGCGCGATCCAGCATCTGGCAGGCATGAAGGATTCGAAGGTGATCGTCGCGATCAACAAGGATCCGGACGCGCCGATCTTCAGCGTGGCCGACTACGGCGTGGTCGGCGACCTGTTCACGCTCGTGCCGGAAGCGGTCGCGGCGCTCTGACGATGCCGCTGTTCGAATTCAACGGGATGCGGCCGCGCGTCGATCCGTCCGCGTATGTCGATCCGAGCGCGGTCGTGATCGGCGACGTGACGATCGGCGCGCGCTGCTACATCGGCCCGCATGCAAGCCTGCGCGGCGACTTCGGCGCGATCGTCGTCGAGGACGGCAGCAACGTGCAGGACGGCTGCGTGCTGCATGTCGGGATCGGCGAGACGTGCCGGCTCGGCGTGAACAGCCACATCGGCCACGGCGCGATCGTGCATGGCGCGACGCTCGAACCCGACACGATGATCGGGATGAACGCGGTGGTGATGGACGGTGCGACGATCGGCGCGACGACGATCGTCGCGGCCTGCGCGTTCGTGAAGGCCGGTTACGACGTGCCGCGCGGCGTGCTGCTCGCCGGCATGCCGGGGCGCGTCGTGCGGCGGCTGAGCGATGCGGAGATCGAAGCGAAGGCGAACGGTACGCGGATTTATCAGCAACTGGCGGCGGATTGCCTGAGGACGATCAGGTCGGTCGACGGTTGACCAAGACCGCACATCATTCGCGCGGGGCGGTCAATCGGGTCGATAACCGATCGATTGCATCGTGCATCGTCATTGGCTTAAGATCGGCGTGAGTCCATCCACGCGTTCAGCGCCCATGAAGAAGAGCATCAGCCTGCGGGTCGCCGTCATCGCGTCAGCCGTGGCCGTGTACAGCATCTACATGCACATTCAGCAACTGATCAGCGGCTGCATGTGGGTCAGGGGCTATCAGCGTTGCAGTTTCGAGAACAGCACGAACTTCGAAGGCTTGATGGATCTGGACCTGATGATCACCTGTTGCTGGGTCGCCGCGGCGGTGGTCGGCTGGATTTCCGTTGCGCAGGCCGCGAAGAAGCCGGGTTAGCCGCCGCGGAGCGAGTCGAACGCGATCGCTGTCAATCCGTGACAACGCGGATCGGCGCGGTGCAATCACGTGCTGCGCCGGCGGCGCCGTGCCACCGGAACCGTCAGAACCGCGTGCGGATCCCCGCGCCGTAGGTGCAACCGGCCGACAGGTTCGACACGCGATCGTACAGATACCCCGCATACACATCGGTGCGTTTCGACAGCGGATAGTCGTAGCTGACTGACGCCGTGCTGCGTGCCTGGTCGAGCGCACTGTTGTCGCGCGAATACGCATACGACGCCAGGATCCGGCCGATGCCGACCGGGATCGTGACGCCGCCCTGCAGCAGGTTCACGTGAAAGTTTCCGCCTGCCAGCGTGTTGCCGAGATACGTGTATTCGCCGAACAGCTTCACGACACGCAGGTCGTACGATGCGCCGATCTGTGCGGCCGTCTGGCTTCGCAAGCCCTTCAGCAGCTTGCCGAGATCGCCCGGTGCGGAACTGAAGTTCAGGTACTGGTAGACGGCGCCGATGGCCAGCGCGCCGCGCGTGAATTGCGCCTGCGCCGCGAATTTCTTCGCGCCGTTCTCGCCCGGCTGGTTGCCGGGCGCGTACATGGCCGCGCCGCTCAGCCCGCCGAAGTCAGGCGTCGAATACTGGACGGCGTTGCTCCACGACGTGCCGCCCGGTATGCCCTGGTCGGTCGGGAAGCCGGGGTAGGTGCCGAGGCTGGAATAGAGCTGCACGATCGTCGGCGAGAACGTGAACGACGCGTAGAACGGATTGAACTTCGCCGATTGCAGGTAGAGCAGGCTGCTCTGCCGCCCGAGCGCGAGCGCGCCATATGGCGAACCGATGCCGACATACGCGTTGCGGGAAAACGTCGGGTCGCCGTCGAACGAGCCGAACCGGCCATTCTGCGGGCGGAAGAAGCCTTCGATCGCGAAGACGGCCTTGTAGCCGCCGCCGAGATCCTCCTGGCCGCCGAATCCCCAGAACGACGTCGACAGCCCGCCGCCGCCCTGTTGCACGGCGCCCGGGTTGCCGGGCACGCGCTGGTAGCCGGCCCACGCGTCGACGATGCCGTACAGCTGCACGGTCGATTGCGCGTGCGCGTGTGTGCAGATCGCCAATGCGGCGACGGGGGCGGCCAGGCGAACCATCCGGTTCAGCGTGGCGATGCAAATGCGTTTGATCGGCATGATGGGTTCTCTTCACTCTTTCTGACGGCGAGCGGAAGCCGGCGCCGCGAACGAAGCGTCGGTGCCGGGATGCAAGGCGGGGAGCGGCGCGCAAGCCGCGCAGGAACCGGTGTGCGGCTGCGCCGCGGCACCGGGCGAAGCGAAGGGCGCTAGTGGGCGCGGTGCTCCAGCGAGCGGCGTTGCAGCGACGCCGTCATGCCCCTGGCCTTCCGGAACAGGAAGAAATAGAGCTTGATGTATTGCCCGACCAGGATCGCGTTCATGAACGTGCCTTCCCGGATGAATTCGGGCTTGCCGAGGAAGGCCAGACCGATCGCCGCGCTGACGAGCAGCAGTGTGCAGTCGAAGCTCGTCTTGATGTCGCCCCAGCGCCAGCCGGTGCGCTCGAAGATCGCGTTGACGAACATGTCGATCGGCATCAGCACGAGGTTCGCGCGGATCATCAGGAACAAGCCGAACGCCAGCAGCGCATCCGCGAACGCGAGCAGGCCCAGTTTCGGCAGGTAGTCCTGGAAGCCGATCGAGCGCGTCAGCATCAGGTTCAGGTCAAGGCAGCTGGCGAGCACGAAGGCCGGGATCAGCGACGCCAGGTGCCTGGCGCGGAAATCCTTGCGCAGCACCAGGAACGTGAGGAACAGCATGAACAGCTCGAGCATGAAGTTGTACGTGCCCTGGCTCAGCGGCCGGTAGACGAGCGTCATCGTCCGCGTCAGGCTGCTTTGCGGCGAGATCCCGATGCCGGCACGGATCGCGAAGCTGATGCCGAGCGTGAGGATGTAGATGCCGACGACATAGGTGATCCAGCGCCGGGTGAGGCTGCCGGTATCGATGACTTCCGCTTCCCTTGCATGGTGCGCCATGGTGGTCCCTTGGTGGTCTTCGTGTTGCCGCGCGTGTCGGGGCGCCGGGTGGCCGGCGGCGCGATGCGCTGTCGTGGGCGGGCACGCACGAAGGTAACCGGGCGAAAGTGCCGGTGCCATCCGCGCTTCCCATAGCCGGCGGGGCCCGTGGGCGCCCGCCGGTCGTCTCCTCCTGCAGGCCGGCGTCAGGCCATGAAGCCGAAGCGGTCGAGCGAGATGAACAGCGTCAGCAGCTTGTTCACCACGGGTTCGCCCTCATTGCGGTTGCCGAGCGCTTCGAGTGCCTGGTCGATCGAACGCGTCGCGCCGAGCAGGTCGGCGAGGTTCATGTTCGCCATCACGCCGTAGATGTCGAGCGGCAGCACGGCTTTCACCGCGCGGTCGTCGGTCACCACGCAGCCGCCCACGTACGAATCGACCTGCCGCAGGCAATGGCACATCTCGTCGCTGTCGCGGCCGACCGCGACGAAGTACGCCTTCGGCGCCGGCCAGAACGTCGCCACCGCGCCGCGCTCGATCGACACGCCCTTGAACAGCCCGTTGACCACGTGACGCTTGCCGTTCGCATAGCGCTGCACGACTGCGATGCGGTTGAGCGTGACGCCCGCCACCTCCGGCACGACCTTGCCGTCGCGGAACGGCACCCACACTTCCTGGAAGAACTTCTCGTGGCCGCGCCCGTACACGTCGAACAGGTAGACCTTCGCTTGCGTGCCGTCTTCGGAGACCTCGAGCGGCACGAGATCCAGTTGTGCGGGCGTCAGGTCGCCGAGGCCCGGCACCGGTTGCTTCACCATGCCCGAGTAGTCGACGTCGGCCTGCTTCAGCAGCTTGCGGTCGCGGGCGACCAGTTCACCGTCCTTGAACACGTAGCGCGGGTTGATCTGCGACAGGCTGTCGGTCAGCACGATATCGGCGAAGCGGCCCGGCGTCAGCGATCCGAAGCGGTTGTCCATCCGGAATGCGCGCGCCGTGTAGAGCGTCGCCATCTTGATCGCCTGGATCGGATCGATGCCCATCTCGGCGCACAGCGACACGATCCAGTCCATGTGGCCCTTGGTCAGCAGCCGGTCCACCGAGATGTTGTCCGCGCACAGCTGGAAGTTCTCGGATGGCCATTTCCGCTTCACGATCGCGCGCAGCATGATCTTGATCACCTCGGGGCTGCCGACGCCGAACTTGATCTGCGTCTGCAGCCCGTAGCGCACGCTTTTCTCGATGTCGTCTTCCTTCCACACGTCGTGGTTCGCGAACGCGCCGATCGCGGGCATGTAGTTCAGCATCATGTCCGACAGCGCGGTCACGCCCCAGTGCGTGTTCATGAAACCGCCTTTCGCGCGGCCCAGCGCCGATTTGCGGAAGTCGTCGTCGTTGCCCACGCTGTAGGTCAGATGCGCGAGTTCGCCGAGGCCGATCACCGGGTCCATCTTCAGCAGTGCGTCGGTCACGTCGACCGACGTCTTCTTGCCGGGCGCGAACGCGAACACGCGATACGGCAGGCGGTCGTGATCGCGGAACAACTGCTCGGTGGCCGGCACGGCCTCGGCACCGGCGGCGCTGACGAAATCGAGGCATTCGGAGAAGATCGTCGTCGTGCCGCACGGCACGATCGCCTCGGCGAACGCGGCCGGATGCGCGAGCTGCGCATCGAAGTGGATGTGCGCGTCGATCAGCCCGGGAATCGCGTAGAGGCCTTCGCCATCGAATACCTCGCGCACGCGGATCGCGGTTTCGTCGGGGTTCAGCGCGACGATGCGCTTGTCGTACACGAGGATCGAGCCCTGATAGACCGTCTCGCTGTGCACGTCGAGGATGTTCAGATTCTTCAGCAGGAGATCGGCTTCCTTCTTCCCGTTGAGAATGTCGAAAATCGCGCGCACCTGGTCGTAGTGGGCGGCCACCTGGTCGCGTTGTCCGGCGGTGCCGGCCGTTCTCTCGCTGACTGCTTGGTACATGACTTGTCTCGCTTTCATCGGTTGGTTTGAACCTGCTTTTGCGCCGCAGCAAACGCGGTCGCCGCAGCGTGCGCGTACCGGCCGGGCGGTGCCGTCGGCCCACGAACGCGACAGGACTCATGAAAACCGAATTCACCGTTTCTAAAAAGCAGCGTTTTTTGCGCGGAGCGTGCGCTTTTCGAGTACGCTTGGCCGACTCCAGGAGACCGGTGCCATGCTCCATTCACGATTGCTGCGCTACATCGACGAAGTCGCGCGGTGCGGCTCGATTCGCGCGGCCGGCGAAAAGCTTCACGTCGCGCCGTCCGCGATCAACAAGCACGTGCTGCTGCTCGAGGAGGAGATCGGCGAGCCGTTGTTCGAGCGCCTGCCGCGCGGGTTGCGGCTGACGCCGGCCGGCGAGATCCTGCTGGCCCACGTGCGCAGGACGATGTCGGAGTACCGGCAGGTCGAGGCCGAGATCCGCAATCTCAACACGCTGCAGAAGGGCGAGGCGATCGTCGCGACGGTGACCGGCCTGGCCAGCGGCATCGCGTCTACCGCGGCCGCGAATTTCTGCGCTCAGCATCCCCACGTCAGGATTTCGATTCGGGTGATGTCCGTGCGCGAGATCGCCGACGCGCTCGCCAGCGGCGAAGCCGATCTCGGCCTCGGCTTCAACCTGCCGCCGTCGCCGCAGCTCGAAAGCCTGTGGGAAATGGATACGAGCCTCGGCGCGGTGATGTCGCCGAAGCATGCGCTCGCGCGAATGGAATCGATTCCGCTCGCGTACTGCGCGTCGTATCCGCTGATCTTTGCCGATCGCGCGATGCTGATGCACGGCATCGTCGCCGATACGTTCGAGGAGGCGGGGATCGACGTCGAGCCGGCATTCCGCACCAATTCGATCGAGACGATGAAGCGGCTTGCTGCCGCGAGCGAAAGCATCGCGTTCCTGAGCAAATTCGACATCGCGGAGGAATACCGGCAGGAGAGCCTGACGTACCGGCCGATCCGCGATCGCGCGTTCAGCCGCAACGTGCTCGCGCTCGTGCGCCGCGAAAAGCACGGCCGGGGGCTGGCGAGCCTGCTGCTGGCCGAGGAGATCATGACGATCCTCGGCGAGATGAGTAGCTGAGCGGCTCGGCGCAGCGGGCTCGCGCACACCGGCAATCGTTGTGTTTTTCCCTTGCGTGCCGGGATAATGATCCGGCATCGCGCGCTGCGCGAGGGGAGACGCCCATGCAATTTCCGACGGGATCGGTGGTCGCGCTGAGTTCGGCCGCCGCGACGATGTTTTCGCTGGGCATGCTGTTTCTCGGCTACTGGGGTTGGCACGAGGCGCTGCCCTGGCGGTTCGGCGACTACGTCGTGATCTTACCCGCGCTCGCGGGCTTCGCGTGCCTCGCCAGCGTGCCGTTTCTCGCGACGTCGCCGATGAAAACGCCCGACGACGAATCGCGGATGTTCGTCGCGCGGCGCGTGTTTCTGTGTGGCGCGAGTTTGGTGTGGTGTGCGATCGTCGCGTCGCTGTTCGTGTGAGATCCGGGCGCCGGGACGATCGCCAGCGCCGCCTTGCGGGCATGCGTCGCAATGTCTTGCGTAAGGCCGGCACGCCGGGTTTTCACGCTGCCATCCGTGCTTTGATTTCCCCGATACCGTGCACTAGATTCGAAGCGTTCATGTATTGAAACGCGCGAGGTGGAGCCATGACGCCTTGGGAGATTCAGGGTACCGAAATGATCAGTTGTAATTGCTCGTACGGTTGCCCGTGCCAGTTCAATGCACTGCCGACCCACGGCAATTGCGAAGCGATGGGGGCGCTGTCGATCGACAGCGGTCACTACGGCGACGTGGTGCTCGACGGCGTCAGGATCGCGGTCGTGTTCCAGTGGCCGGGCGCCGTGCACGAAGGCCGGGGCAAGTGCCAGCCGATCGTCGACGAGCGCGCCAGTCCGGCGCAGCGCGACGCCGTGCTGAAGATCATGACCGGTCAGGATACCGATCCGTTCGCGACGATGTTCTCGGTGTATGCGTCGACGCTCGAGCATGCGTTCGATCCGATTTTCACGAAGATCGATTTCGACGTCGATGTCGATGCGCGGCGTGGACAGATTCACGTGGAAGGCGTGTTCGATGCCAGCGGCGAACCGATCCGCAACCCGGTGACGGGCGCCGAGCACCGCGTGCGGATCGACCTGCCGAACGGTTTCGAGTATGAGCTGGCCGAAATCGGTTCGGGCACGGGCCGCTCGCAAGGCAACATCGCGCTGAATCTCGACGGCACCTATGCGCAGTTCGCGCGGCTGCACCTGAACAACCACGGGCTGATCCGGCATCGCGTCGCGGCATGACCCCGTTCGACACCTGGCTCGGGCGGGAGCGCGTCATCACGCTGCTCGGCATGGCCGTGCTCGTCGGCATCTGCTGGTTCTACCTGTGGACGGGTGCGGGAACCGGCATGTCGGCGCTGGACATGACGACCGTCGCGCTCTTTCCGCATCGGCTCGCGGGCGGCATGGGCAGCATGGACCCGTCGCTGCCGACCGTGATCGTCATGTGGTGGGTGATGATGATCGCGATGATGACACCCGGCGCCGCGCCGCTCGTGATGCTGTACCGGCGTGTGCTGCGGCAGCGCGGCGGCGGGGAGGCGGGCTCGGCGTTGACGTCGGTGTCGCTGCTGGCCGGCTATCTGACGACATGGCTCGCGTTCTCGATCGGCGCGGCGTTGCTGCAGGCGATGTTGCAGCCGGCCGGGCTGATCTCCGCCATGATGCTGTGGTCGAAGAGCGCGGTCCTGTCCGCGATCGTGCTGGCGCTGGCCGGGCTCTATCAATTCTCGCCGCTGAAACGCGCGTGCCTGCGGCAATGCCGTGCGCCGGCCGCGTTCCTCGTCGCGCACTGGCGGCCGGGCGTGGCCGGCAGTTTTCTGCTCGGCGTGCGGCACGGCGTGGTTTGCGTGGGCTGCTGCTGGTTGCTGATGGCGTTGCTGTTCGTCGGTGGCGTGATGAACGTCGTGTGGATCGCCGCGTTGTCGCTGTTCGTGTTCGCGGAAAAAGTCCTGCCCGGCGGCGAACGCATCGGCCGCGTGCTGGGCGTCGTGCTGATCGCGTGGGCCGGTGTCACGTTGATCGTGTGACGCGCCGCGCCGGCGTACAGCGGAACGTGCCCGGCCCGATGGAAGGCTAGCGGTGCAGACGTGCTTTCAAGCCGTCGCCGCGCGGTGCGCGATGGTCTTCGTGGTGACACCGGTGTTCGCGGGCGGCGACATGTCCGGCACGAACATGGGCGATACGTCGATATCGGCGCCGGATGCGAAGCTGTCCAACGCCGAGGTCAAGGAGATCGACGCCGGGCGCGGGCGGGTGACGCTGAAGCACGGCACGCTCGACAACGTCGGGATGCCGCCGATGACGATGGCGTTCAAGGTCGGCGATGCGGGCATGATCCCGCCGCTGTAGGCGGGCGACAAGGTGAGGGTCCGGGTTGAAGACGTCAACGGCACGCTCACGATCGTAAAGCTCGTAAAGCTCGTAAAGCTCGTAAAGCGGCCGTGACGGGTGACGTCATGCGTCGTGATCCACGAACACCTTGTTGGCGCCCGCCTTGTACAACCGCTTGCCGAGATTCGGGTAGTCGCACACGTCGTGCTCCGGACGATCGCCGGCCACGATATAGACAAGCGGCGCGTCGCCGGTATTGCGCATCGTGTGCGCGGGGCCGCCGCGCGGAAATCCCATGAAATCTCCCGGGCCGACCGGGCAGGTCTGGCCGTCGATGGTGGCTTCGCCGCTTCCGGACAGCACGTAGACGCATTCTTCCCCGTACAGGTGCCGGTGATATTCGGTCGATTCGTGCCCCGGCATCAAGGTCATCAGATGGAAGCCCAGTTGCGTCAGCCCGGTCGCATCACCCAGAGATCGCTTCAGGCGCGCGGCATTCGCGTTCAACGGATGGACGGAATGTTCCGGTTCCATTGCGGTGATCTCGGCGGCGGTCAGGATTTCTCGCGGATTGTTCATCGTCTGTCTGGTCCGGGGATCGGGGCGCCGGTGGCGCCGATGGCGGGGATATCGGGGCAGGTATCGACGATAGCACCGTTGGGTGTGCGCGAAGGAGAGCGGCGACGTCGCGCCCGGTCATTTGTCGCGCGGTGCTACGTAACGCCGGATGCGTGTTACGCACGGTTTACCGGAACGTAAGGTGCGCGTGCGCCGATCGAGCGGGCGACGGTGCCGGGCGTCACCCGCGTGAGGCGCGGCGGGACGGCGCGATCCGATGCGATGGCCGGATCGTCAGAGATCCTGATGGCGATGGCACGGTAGATGCTTGCTGGAAGGATCGAGCAAAAAAACGGACGGGGATTTCCATGCACAATCATTTCATCAATGCAAATGTTGCGGTCGCGGCCATCGCTGCGGCGTGTGCGCTGGCGGCATGCGGCGGCGGCGACATCACGGCGCCGACGCTGCCGGGTAACAACATCGGGACGAGCACGAGCGGGACCAGTGGCACGAGCGGTAGCAGCGGCACAAGCAGTAGCGGCACGAGCGGTAGCAGTGGCACGAGCAGCAGCGGCACGAGCAGCAGCGGCACGAGCAGCAGTGGCACGAGCAGCAGCGGCACGAGCAGCAGCGGCACGAGCAGCAGCGGCACGAGCAGCAGCGGCACGAGCAGCAGCGGCACGAGCAGCAGCGGCACGAGCAGCAGCGGCACGAGCAGCAGTGGCACGAGCAGCAGTGGCACGAGCAGCAGTGGCACGAGCAGCAGTGGCACGAGCAGCAGTGGCACGAGCAGCAGTGGCACCAGCAGCAGCGGCACCAGCAGCAGCGGTTCGAGCAGCGGTACGCCGGGCACGAACGGCATCATCAGTTCCATCGGCGGCGTCGTCATGGCAGCGGGCACGACGATCAAAGGCGTGACGCCCCCCGTCGGCAAGGACGTGACGGCGGGGCTCGGCAACACGGTCATCGGCGCCGGCACGATCATTCGCGATACCTCCAATGCGGTGAGCAACGGGATCGGCCAGATCGGCATCGCGTCGAATCCGGTCGGCACGACCGTTGCCGGCCTCGGTTCCATCGTCGGTTCGACGAGTAACCCGGTCACCGGCCTGAGCCAGGCCGTGAAGGCGCTCGGCACCGGGCCGCTCGCGCCGCTGGCGCCCGTCACGGCGCCGGTCGGCGGCCTGCTCGACACGGTGGCCGGCGGTCTCCAGGCGGGTGGCGCAACACTCGGCGCGACCCTGTCGTCGGGCCCGGTGCAACAGACTACGCAGGCGATCAGCAACGCGATCACGCCACTCGTCACGACCACCGGCCAGCTTACGCAGCAGGTCGGCACGGCGACGGGCCTCGGACAGCCGGTTGCCGGCCTGCTCGGGCAAGTCGGTGCAGCGATCACGTCGGCAGGCGTCAAGGTGACGTCCGCGTCGTCGCAGCCGATCGTCGGCGCCCTCGGACAGGTCGCTTTCGCGGTCGGCAACACGGTGACCAATGCAGGCGGTCTCGTGAGTCCGAAAGGCGCGAACGGCGGCGTGCCGGTTTCCGGTCTGGTGACCAGCGTCGTCGGCGGCATACCGGCGACCGTGGTGAACGGGCCCGGGGCCGGTACGGCGTCGGGCGGCGCGGGCAATCCGCTCGCACCCGTTACGTCGCTGGTGGGCGGCCTGCTCGGTGGCGTGACCGGCGGCGTCGCCGGCAAGTAACCGGCAGGTAACCGGCAAGTAACCGGCAAGTAACCGGCAAGTAACCGGCGCGTGCCGATCGTCCCGGGCACGTCGGATGGCCGGCCGCCGGCCGGAGATCGGCCGGTCATCGCCACTCGCGACGGTCGCGACGAGGCCGGCCGTACCGTGTCGATCGACAGGTCAGGCGCGGGTGCCGTCGACCTTCGACGGCGGCCGTGCCAGCCCGCGCACCGGCACGGGCGTTGACATGACGATCGACGTGCGCGTTTCGCCGTACAGGTTGATGCGCTCGATCAGTTGTTCGAGATGGGTCATGCTGGTTGCGACGAACCGCATCACGTACGAATCCGCGCCCGTCACGTGACGGCATTCGACGACTTCGGGAATCGACTCCAGCAGCTTGAGGAATTTCGCCTTGGCCGGCTGCGGCACCGTGATGCCGATCAGCGCGCTCACCGGGTAGCCGGCCGCGGCCGGATTGATCCGGGCCGTGTAACCCTCGACGACGCCGGACGCCTCGAGGCGCTTCACGCGCTCCGTCACCGCCGGCACCGACAGGTGAACCTGACGCGCGAGTTCCGTATAGCTGATGCGGCCGTTCGCTTGCAACAGTGCCAGTACCTTCCAGTCCAGATCATCCATCGCGGCGGGATTTTTTAAGGTGGAGCCCCCATTTTTCCTTAAAAACCGCATTCAGCGATGACCGGACTTTCCCTACGATGCCTGTTCAACCCGCGGGATGTCGCAAGGAGCAGGCAATGTTGTTCATCAAGTCCGTCGTGATGGGGCTGTCGATCGCGGTGCCGGTCGGCCCGATCGGCATGCTGTGCATTCAGCGCAGCCTGAGCCGCGGCTTTCAGGCGGGGTTCGCGACGGGCATCGGCGCCGCGTGTGCCGATGCGATCTACGGGTTGCTCGGTGCGCTCGGCATCGCGGGTATCGTCACCGCATTCCCGATGCTGACCGTCGGCCTGAAAATTGGCGGCGGCGCGTTCCTCGTGTGGCTCGCGTGGACGATCGGGCGTCAGGCGCCGGCCGCGTCGGCGGTGCAACGCGACCTGCCGCGCACGACCGTCCTGCGCGATTTCCTGACGACGTTCGGCCTCACGCTGTCGAACCCGATGACGATCGTGTCGTTCATCGGGATTTTCGCGGCGCTCGGCCCGCTGCAGGCTGCGCGGGAAGGCGCGATGTGGCCGGCCGTGGCGTGGATGGTCGCCGGCGTGTTCATCGGTTCCGCCACGTGGTGGCTGTGCCTGAGCAGCGCGACTGCGGCGCTGCGCACGAAGCTGTCGTTCGCGTTCATGCACGGGTTGTCGCGCGTGTCGGCCGCCGTCATCGCGGTATTCGGCGCGATCCAGCTGGTCGCGGGTGTGCGCGGCCTGCTCGGGTCCTGACGCGGGGCGCCGTTCTAGCGAGTGCTTGCGGCAGGCAGCGCCGGCAAATGCGCATGCACGAAGCGCGCGATCTCCTGGCTCAGCTCGATGTCCTCCGGCGCACCCATGAACCCGCCGTGCGGCATCCCTTCGAACACGTGCAGCTCGGTGGGCACCTGCGCGCGCCGCAACGCGCGATGCAGGCGCACGGCGTTCGACAGGAACAGGTCGCGCGTGCCGCTCTGGATGAACGTCGGCGGGAAGCCGGCGGCGAAATCGCCGAACAGCGGCGACAGGTACGGATGCGCGAGATCGGCGCCGTTCGCGTACAACAGGTTGTTCGGCATCAGCGACGCGGGCAGCACGACATCGACGAGCCGGTTGGTCTCGAAGCTGTCGCCGGATTCGGTCAGGTCGGCTTCCGGCGACAGCAGCACCAGCGCGGCCGGCAGCGGCAAGCCTTCGTCGCGGGCGCGCAGCACCATCGCGGCTGCGAGATTGCCGCCGGCCGAGCGGCCGCCGATCACGACGTTTTCCGGCGCGTGGCGCGCCAGCACGTGCGCATAGGTCGCGATGCAATCGTCGAGTGCGGCCGGATACGGATGGCCGGGCGGCATGCGGTAGTCGACGCCGTAGCAGCGCATGCCGAGCCGGTCGGCCTGCATTTGCGCGCCGGCGCGGCACGCGGCGCCGCCGCCGACGATCAGTGCGCCGCCGTGCAGGTCGATGTAGGCGCATGCATCGGACACCGGCGCTTCGGGCGTCGCGACATGCACGTCCGCGTGGCCGGCGCGGATCGTCTCGACGCTCGAACGCAGATACCCGGCGAGCTTCTCGACGGCGGCCGCGTAGTGCTCATCGGCGGCCGCCTTCACGCGCATCCACGCGTCGCGATCGTCCAGCGCCGGCATCACGTGCAGCGCATTCAGCGGCACGCCGTCGTTGCCGACGAGTCGTTGCAACGCGCTTCGCGCTTCGTCGCTGATCGATGCCGGGAAAGGCACGACACGGCTCGCCAGTACGACGCCGTCAGGTTTGTCTTTCATCGCTTGAATTCCAGCCGGCGCGTCATGCGGCCGAAGGCCAGTGGCGCAGCATCACGTCGAGCGCATCGAGGCTGCGCGACCACGACGCATCGGAATCCGGCGCGCTGTGCGAGAAGCCGCCGGCGCCTTCGAGCGTCACGTAGCCCATGAAGAAGCCGCCGAGCAGGCGGATCGCATGGGCCTGCTCGGCATCCGGCAGGTCGTAGCTGCGCAGTACGGCCGAGGTCATCCTCACGAGCCGGCCGCCCGCGCTCCCGGCGGCGCGCTCGGCGCTCACCGGATGGCGCGCGGCCGCAAAGCGGCCGGGATGCGCGCGTGCATAGTCGCGATAGACGTTCGCGAGCGCGGCCAGCGCGTCCTTGCCGGTGCGGCCGGCCAGTGCGTCGGTCGCGCGATCGGCGAGCTCCTGCAGCGCGAACAGCGCGATCCGGCTCTTCAGGTCGTCGAAACTCGGGATATGGGAATACAGGCTGGCCAGCTTGACGTCGAAATGCCGCGCGAGCGCTGCGCCGGTGAGCTGTTCGAAGCCGGTTTCATCGGCGAGCTGCGCGCCGGCTTCGACGAGCTTGTCCACGGTAATGCCGGCACGTGCCATGGCGGATGCTATGCAGGTTAGTCAAAAACCTAATTCTATTAGGTTTTGCTGCGATGTCAATTTCCCGTGCGTGCCGGCGCCCGCGACGCAGGCGCCGAGGCGACGCGCCGTCAGAACGTGTAGCTGACCTTGCCGAACGCAGTCCGCCCGAGCGTGTTGTAGCCGTACGCGGTCATGTATTGCCGGTCGAACAGGTTCGACAGCGTGGCCGACACCGTCAGGTGCGAATTGATCCGGTACGACGCGCGCAGGTTCACGGTCAGGTACGACGGCAGGTACGTCGTGTTGACCGGATCGTCGAAGGTCGTCCCGCCGTAGTTCAGCGACGCCCCCGTGCTGAGCGCGTGCAGGTGCAGTTCGTCCCACGTGTGGTCCACGTTCAGGCTGACCGTCTGGCGCGGCCGGCGGTTGAGCCAGCTGTCATGGGTCTCGTCCTGCGGATTCAGGAGGCCGATCGCGACGCTCACCGGCGTGTAGCGGCCGATCGTCCCCTTGTACGACAGGTCGATCCCGCGGATATGCGCGCGGCCGATGTTCATCGGCGAATACGTCGCCGGGTTGTACGCGATCAGGTTGCTGACGCGCGTGTCGTAGATCGCGGCGGTGAACGTGCCGTACGACGTGTTCGCGTCGAGCGCGGCCTCGACCGACGTGCTGCGTTCCGGGCTGAGGTTCGGATTGCCGTAGCCGGGGTAGTACAGGTCGTTGAAACTCGGCAGGCGGAACGCATTGCCGTACGACACGCGCGCCGTATAGACCGGCGTGATCGCCCACGACAGCGCGGCATTGCCGGTGTTCACGCCTTGCCCGGCGATGATCTCGCGACGCCCCGCGAGGAACAGCGTCACGCTGCCGAGCGTGGCCGACTGATGCAGCGAGAACGCGGAGTCGTTGCGCGTCGGTATGCCGCCGGGCGCGTCGATCGGCAGGGACGCCTGTTCGCGCGTGAAGTCGTACCCGAGCTTGCTCTCGCCCGATAGCGGCAGGCCGAACAGGTGGAACCCGCGCTCCTGATGGGTCAGGGAGGTCGACGTGCTGATGCGCTGCGAATTGATCTGGTCGGTCGGGATGGCCGGATCGCTCGCGTAGAGGAATTGGCGATCGTTCGCATAACCGAACGACTGGTCGAACTGCGTATCGGGCGTGATGTCGAGATGGAACGCGAGACCGGTCGTCAGCTGGTGATCGAGCTGGCGGTTCGGATAGCCGCTGTTGTCGTAGGACAGGTCGGAACGGTGATACAGCGCGAACGTCGAGACCGACCAGTTGTCGCGCGCGTAACCGAGGCGCGCATCGAGATCCTGCGCGTGATACGGATTGCGGCCGTCCTCGTGATACGGCAAGACCGGCCGCGTCGAATCGATGCCGGCCGTGTTGTACGTGTGCAGGCCGAGCGAGTAGGTGAGCCCGCCGAGCGCGGCGAGCGGCCCGGTCGACGGCACTGTGCCCGACGTGCGCAACTGCGTGTCGAACGTCTTGTTCGACCCACCGCCGAACGACACGGTGGTCTGGTTCGGCTGGCTCGACGAGCGGCGCGTGAACAGCTGCACGACACCGCCCATCGCGTTGGCGCCGAACGACGCGGCGGCCGGGCCCGAGATCACTTCGACCCGTTCGAACGCTTCCGTCGGCAGGTCGGCCCACGGCGCGATGCCGGTGGTGGGCGAGCCGATGCGGATGCCGTCGATGAACACGGCGACCTGGCTCGCCGACGAGCCGCGGATGCTGACCGATGCGGACGAACCGGGGCCGCCGTTCTGCGAAACGGTCACGCCGGGCAGCGTCGCAAGCGCCTGAGTGATGCTCGGGTCGCTCGGCGAAAGCCGGTCGAGGTCGGTTCGCGTGAGGACCTGGGTCGTCGCATAGCGCCCGTCGAACGATTCGGGCAGGCGACGCGTGTCGGTCACGCTGATCGTCGGCAGGTCGACGCTTTCCGCCGGCTGGGGCGGCTGCTGGAGCGCGGTGTCGCCGGCGGCATGGGCGATCGGGGCGAGCAGCGCGGTGGCGGCGGACGTGGCGAGCAGGTGGCGAATGTTCATGAGACAGCGGGAGAAGGCGTGTTGCGCGTACGGCGGTCGCGAGCGAAGGGCGGGCAGGTTGTGCATGCCGACGGCGTGTCGGTGCGACGCTTCCGGCTGGGAAGCGGATTCGGGAACGAAGGGCATCTGACGGATCCTGAGGTCGGGTCGTCCATGCAACGGGCGACCGCCAACGGCGGTGCTTGCGCATCGGGACACCCCGCCCGGTGCGGCTGCTGGACCTCGGGTCGATGGCAGGTCTCCTGGCTCGCGGGTCGTCATCCGTGCAGGCCTTCCCGGTTTCCCAGTGGCATGCAGTGGCACGGATTCGCCGCTCACAGTTGCGGGGGCAGCCGCAGTTTCGAGGCGTTGCCCCTCCTGCGTTCCCTTTTGATCCCGTCTCCGGGAACCATCAGCGCGCAAGGGTAATGGCGTGCGCTCGGGCGCGTCAATTGCCGCGCCGCGCGGGGATGCGAAAAAACGTCATTACCCGGCAACTGCTTTCCGAATCCTTTCGCTTATGCGCCGGTGTCGTGTTTTTCGTCTGAAGAATCGGGGTGATCGGGCGCCCAGCGCTCGCGCCGGAACCGGCTCGGCGCGACGCCGGTCCAGCGCACGAACGCGCGCCGGAATGCTTCTTCGCCGCCGAAGCCGAGATACGCGGCCACGCGCGTAATCGGCCAGTCCGTCTCGTGCAGGCATCGCCGTGCCGCATCGGCCAGGCATTGTTCGCGCAGCACGTGATAGCCGCTGTCTTCCGCCGCGAGCCGCCGCCGTAACGTCGCGTCGCTGACGCCGAGCCACGCGGCCAGTTCCGCGAGCGCCGGCAGCGCCTGTTCGCGCGCGAGCGCCGCATCGAGAAAACCGCGCACCTGCTGCGCCCATGACACGACGGCCGGCGCCGCATCGATCAGACGAAACGGAAAGTCGACGAGAAACGCGTCGAGCTCGCCCGGCTGCCGGATCACGCGGCAATCGAGCCGCGTCGCGTCGAACGCGAAGCCGTAGGTTTTCCGGCCGACGTCGACCGGCGCGTTGAACAGCCCGAGCAGCGGCACCGCGTCGTCGCGGCGCGGATGGCCGAGCCACACGCCAGTGGGCCGCAGCGGTTGCCCGATCAGCCAGCCGAACAGCTGCAGATAGCAGAACAGGCCGGTCAAGTCGACGAGGCATGCGGCCGGGCTGCGCGTACGACGCAGCGAGTCCATCCGGAACGTCGCGTGGCCGTCGCGCACCGCGAGCGACAGCACGCCGGCGCGCGGCGTCAGCATCTCGCAGAAGTCGCGCGCGCAGCGGATCGCGTCGGCGAGCGTCGCACAGCTCAGCAGGCAGCGGCACATCAGGTCGACTTCCTGCTTGCGCATCGGCGGATGGCCGTTGCCGCGCGCGACCTGCGCCTCGAGCCGCACGATCGCGTCGCGGTACAGCGCGACGAAGCCGCCCGGCGTCGTCGCCGCTTGCTGCGGTTGCGCCGTGCGGTCGGCCGGCGGCGCGCCGCTGCGCGTGAGTTCGCTCAGCAGGCGCGCGTCGAGACCCGGCAGCACGCGTCCGCTCGCCGGCAATACACGCTGTTTCATGAGTCTCCCGATCTGATCGCTGCGACAGGGGCCGGTGAGCGAGCCGGTAGGGGTTCTTGAGCTGCGCCCACGCAAGAATGCTATCCACGCCGGCCGCCTTCGGCCTCGCCGGAACGGCGTAGGCCGGCCAGCCATCCCGACCCGAACGACCACGGACGATACGCGAATGATCCAGATCGTAGACGAAATCACGCTCGCGCCCGAGCGCATTCCCGACGTGCTCGCGCTGCTGCGCGACCGCTATCTGCCGGGCCATGCGGCACGCGGATTGACGGCGGCCGGCCGCTGGGTGTCGCCGCCCGTCGCGGTGCCGGGGCAGCCGAGCACGCTGTGGCTGACGTGGCAGGTCGACGATGCGTATTCCTATTACCGGATGCGCGCGATGACCGATGGCGACGTGGTGGCGTTCTGGATGGCGGTCGACGGGCTGTGCGATGCGCGCCGCCGCCATGTGATGACGGACGCGGACACGCCGCTGCCCGCGCTGACGGAGGCCGACCATGCGGCATGACACCGCGCAGGTATTCGTTTTGACGGATCACGCTGCAAAAGCGATCGAGCACGCATTGCGCGAGGCCGCGCAGGCGTTGCCGGGCGCGAAACGCGTGACGCTCGCGCGCAATCTGGAAGGCTGCTGGGGCGCGGGCGACTACACGCTCGATGTGCTGCGCGAGGAACGATCCGCCGATTCCGCAGCCGATTTCGCCGCACTGGCGCAACTGCCCGGCATTGCGCGCCTCGACGGCGCGGCGTGCCGCGCGATCGGCGGCGGCCTGCGCGAACCCGCGTTACGCGACGGCGTGTGGCGCACGCTGATGTTGCGGGTACGCCCGCAGGCAAGCGAAGCACAGGTTGCCTCGCTCGAGCACGAACTGCTGCACATGCCCGCGTTCATGCCAGGCATCCGCAACTGGCGCCTGAACCGGATCGAAACCCCCGGCGCCTGGACGCACGTGTGGCAACAGGAATTCGCGCAGGTCGACGATCTGCTCGGCGAGTACCTGCTGCATCCGTATCACTGGGGCTGGGTCGACCGCCGGTTCGATGCCGAAAGCCCCGACTGGACGGTCGATGCGATCTCGCATGCGTTCTGTCCGCTCGCGTCGAGCCTGCTGGCCGACACGGCGGCGTGAAGCGCCGCGCACACCCAACCGACAACACCACTGGAGACACGAAGATGCGAGCGCTTCTGATCGACCGCGTCGGTCATTCCGACGCCTTCCGGCTGGCCGACGTGCCGGCGCCGAAACCGGGCCCCGGCGACGTGCTGATCCGCGTCGCGTACGCGGGCGTCAATCCCGCCGACTGGAAATGCCGCGAAGGCTTTCTCGGCGCGTTCATGCAGTACACGTTCCCGTTCGTGATCGGTTTCGATGCGGCGGGAATCGTCGAAGCGGTCGGCGACGGCGTCGCCGGGTTCGAACCCGGCATGCGCGTGTTCGCGCAGACCGACGTTGGCGCGGGGCGCTGGGGTGCGTATGCGGAATACGTCGCGGTGCGCCACGACTCGGTCGTGCGCTTGCCCGACGCGGTGAGTCTTGCGGAAGCGGCCGCGACGCCGACCCCCGCGCTGGCCGCGTGGGCCGGCCTGTTCGACGACGGCGGGCTGCGTGCCGGACAAACCGTGCTGGTGCATGGCGGCGCGGGTGCGGTCGGCACGTTCGCGGTCCAGCTGGCGGCGCAGGCCGGCGCGCGGGTCGCGGCAACGTGTTCGGCGCGCAACCGCGACACGGTCGAATCGCTGGGCGCAGAGATCGCCATCGACTATCGCGCCGGGAACATCGACGCCGCCATCCGCACGTGGGCGCCCGGCGGCATCGACCTCGTGCTTGACGCGGTCGGCGGCGGCACGCTGCCCGATGCGCTCGACCTGCTCGCACCGGGCGGCACGCTCGTGAACATCATGACGCTCGCGGCCGGCGACGCCGAACGGTTGGCCGCGACCGGCGCCGAAGCCGCGCGCCGCGGGCTGCAGGTCGCGCTGACCTACAGCCGGATGCCGAGCGGCGCCACGCTCGCGTCGATCGCGGAACGGCTCGGCCGGCGCGCGTTGCGCGTGCCGCGCTTCGACAGTTTCCCGCTCGAACAGGCGGCCCGCGCACTCGATCTCGTTCAAACGGGCGAGGCGAAAACCAAGTTCGTGCTGCACGTTGCGGATATCGCGGGCTGAACAACACGCATCGAAATGACTGGAGACATCATGACCGACACCCCATCCCGGATCCTCGCGGGCAAGTGCGCGCTCGTGACGGGCGCGAGCCGCGGCATCGGCCGCGCGATCGCGCAGCGCCTCGCATCCGAAGGCGCGACCGTCGTCGTGACGGCGCGCAGCCTCACGCAATCGGCCAGCACCGCCGGCACGCTCGCCGAAACGGTTGCGCTGATCGAACAGGCCGGCGGCCGTGCGATCGCGCTTGCGGGCGACCTGTCGGACGCGGCCGAGCGCGACGCGCTCGTCGGGCGCGCGGCGCAGGCCGCCGGCGGCCTCGACATCCTCGTGAACAACGCGGGCGTGGCCGACTACGCGTGCGTCGACGCGATGCCGATGACGATGTTCGACACGACGATCGAGCACTATCTGCGCATCCCGTTCGCGCTGGCGCAGGCCGCCATCCCGTTGATGCGCGCGCGCGGCGCGGGCTGGATCGTCAACGTCGGCTCGGTGACGGCGCTGCCGCCGCTGCGGCCGTTCGACGATTTTTCGCGCGCGGGCGGCGCGACCGTCTATGCGGCGGTGAAGGCCGCGCTGTCGCGCTTCACGCAGGGGCTCGCGGCCGAACTCGAAGCCGACGGCATCGCGGTGAACCTCGTCGCGCCGAGCACCGCGATCCGCACGCCGGGCGCGGCCCGCTACATCCCCGAAGGCTATCCGACCGAGGACGTCGCGTATCTCGCCGAAACCGCCCTCGCGCTGTGCAGCCTGCCGGCGCGCGAACGCACGGGCCTCGTCACGCACAGCCTGCATTTCCCGCTCGCGCAGCAACTCGCGGTGCGTTCGCTCGACGGCCGCACATCGTTGCCGCCACCGGTGATTCCCGAGTATGCGCATCCCCTCATCGACCCCACAGGACGCTGACTGACATGACGAATTCGATTTGCTTCGACGGCGGCACCGCCGTGATCACCGGCGCGGCCAGCGGCATCGGCAGCGGGCTGGCGCGCCATGCCGCGGCGCTCGGCATGCGCGTCGTGCTGGCCGATCTCGACCCGGCGAAACTCGACGCGTTCGCCGCGACGCTCGATACCGACGTCCTGTGCGTGCCGACCGACGTGAGCCGGCCGGAAGCGGTCGACGCGCTGGCCGAAGCCGCATGGCGGCGCTTCGGCGGCGTCGACCTGCTGTTCAACAACGCGGGCGTGATGGCGACCGGCTTCAGCTGGGAAATCACGCCGGAACGCTTCGAGCGCAGCTTCGCGATCAACGTGCACGGCGTGCTGAACGGGATCCGCAGCTTCGTGCCGCGGATGCTCGAGCGCAACGTGCCGGCGCGGGTCGTGAACACCGCATCGGTCGGCGGCTTCCTGCCGAGCCCGCTGATGTCGCCGTATTCGGCAACGAAATTCGCGGTGGTCGCGCTGACGGAATCGCTGTACGGCGAACTGAAGATGCTCGGCGCGCCGGTCGGCGTGTCGCTGCTCGCGCCGGGCCCCGTGCAGTCGGGCATCTTCAACGATCCGTTCGGCGCCGCGCACGACCGGCCCGAGGTGCAGGGTTTCGTCGACACGATGCGCTCGATGCTGAACGCACACGGACTCACGCCCGACGCGTTCGCCGAGCGGGTGTTCGACGGCATCCGCGCAGGGCGCTACTGGCTGATTCCGCAACCGGAGACGATCGACGGCGCGCTGCAGCGGCGCACCGACGACATCCTCGCCGCACGCGATCCGTCGCTGCCGTCGTTCTGAACGCCGGCGGCCGGGCGCGGCAGCGGCGCCCGGCGCGCGCCGTCACATGTGCGTGCCGGCGTGCGTGCGGCCGCCCGGGTCGCCGCCGCGATCGGGCGGCGTATTGTTCTGATCGATCTTCGCGAGCACGAAGCCGGCGGGCGGCAGCGCGCCGGGCGAACGGTGCGTGACCTGCGCGACGACATCGCGCGAAGCGGTGGCGGGGGAACCGGGCGACGTCATGCCCGGTTGAGCGAGCGCCGAAAGGGATGCGGCCGCCAGGGTGGCGGCGACGATCGCGTGCGTGTTCATGGTGGCTCCTTCACGACTGACTGCGGGACAACCTAATCAGTCTAGGGCGCGAAACTTAACGCGTCGTGAAGGCGCATCGGCGCACGGATGACAGGATATTCATGTGCGCCGCCTGCGTCATGCCGGTGCCGACACCAGCGCGCAGAAGTTCTCGAGATCGACGTTGCCGCCGCTGATCACCACGCCGACGCGCTTGCCCTGCAGCGCGTCCTTCATCCGCCGCACGGCGGCGAACGACAGGCAGCCGGTCGGCTCGACGACAATCTTCATACGGGTGGCGAAGAAGCGCATGCAGTCGACCAGTTCCGCGTCGGTCGCGGTCAGGATGTCGTCGACGTCGCGGCGGATGATCGGGAACGTCAGGTTGCCGAGGTACTGCGTCTGCGCGCCGTCGGCGATCGTGCGCGGCGTGTCGATCCGGACGATCGCGCCGGAGCGGAACGACTGCTGGCCGTCGTTGCCGGCTTCGGGCTCGACGCCGTACAGCGTCGCGTGCGGCGACAGCGCGCGCGTGGACAGCGCGGTGCCCGACAGCAGCCCGCCGCCGCCGAGCGGCGCGAACACCGCGTCGAGCGGGCCGACTTCGTCGAACAGTTCCTTGGCTGCCGTGCCCTGGCCGGCGATCACATCCGCGTGGTCGTAGGGCGGGATCAGCGTGAGTCCGTGCTTTTCCGCGAGGTCGCGGCCGATCTGCTCGCGATCCTCGGTATAGCGGTCGTAGGTCACGACGTTGCCGCCATAGCCGCGCGTCGCAGTCATCTTCGCGGCCGGCGCGTCCTGCGGCATCACGATCGTCGCGGGAATGCCGAGGATGCGAGCCGACAGCGCGATCGCCTGCGCGTGATTGCCTGACGAGAACGCGACGACGCCGTGGCGGCGCTGTTCCGCGTTGAAGCGCGACAGCGCGTTGAATGCGCCGCGGAACTTGAATGCGCCCATGCGCTGCAGGTTCTCGCACTTGAAGAACACCTGCGCGCCGAGCGCTTCGTCGACCGTCCGCGACGTCATCACCGGTGTGCGGTGCGCATGGCCTTCGAGCCGGGCCGCGGCGGCGGCGACGTCGTCGTACGTGGGGAGAGTCGGAGAGTTCATGGTTGCTCGAGGTCGGAAAGGTCAGTCAACTGGAAAGCCGCGCGCCGGCATCACTTCGCATCGTTGTAGACGGTCGCGCGCGAGACGCCGAGATGCTGCGACACGATTTCCATCGCGCGGCGCACCTCGAGGAAGCCGTCGGCCTTCAGCGTCTGCATCAGCTCGCGGCGCTGGTCGGTCTTCAGCTCGCGCGGCGTCGTCGCGAGGCGCGTCGCAAACGTGTCGATACGCTGCCGGATCGCGTCCGCGCCGGCCGGGTCGAGCGTGTCGACGACCGTCTCGCCGTCGGTGCGGCAGAACTGGTTCAGCATGCCCTGGAAGCCGCGGAACAACGTGACGTCGGCATTCAGGCACAGAGCGGCCACGTAGCGCCCGGTCGAATCCTTGATGCCGATCGACGTGCTTTTCGCGGTGCGGCCGTCGGCGAAGCGGTTCGGGTAGTTCGCGAGCACCTGCGGGAAATCGTCATCGGCGATGCGGGCGAGGCCGAGCTCGGTCGCGGGATCGCCGACCGCGCGTCCGGACAGGTTGTTGTGGATCGCGAGAATCGCGTGCTCGGGCGTGCGCAGGTCGTGCACGACGACCTCGGTGAACGGCGCGAACATCTCGCCGAGCCCTTCGGCGATGTGCTGCACCTGCTCGATCAGCGACGCCTGTTCCGTCAGCGGCGGTTTGCGGTTCGTGCTCATGCGTTGTCCTGGTCCGTCGATTCCGGCCGCGTGATGTCGGCCAGCAGCGGGCGCGCGATCCGCACGTAGTCGGCCGAGTCGAGCACGACCGAGCGGTCGAGGCGGCCCGCGTTGAACGCGATCTCGGCGTTGCGCTCGACCAGCGCGGGATCGACGACGAGCGTCACGTTCGCGTCGAACGCGAACGGCGGCACGGCGCCCATCACGCAGCGCGTGACGGCGGCCGCGACATCGGGCGACGCGAGCGTCGCCTTGCGGCGGCCGACCGCATCGGCAACCTTGCGGAAGTCGATCTTCAAATGGCCCGGGATCACGGCGAGCGCGGCGGTGTCGCCGCCGTCCTTGAACGTGCAGAGCATCGCCTTCGCACCTTGTTCGGGGCGCGTGCCGCGGATTGCGGCGATCACGTCGGATTTGCCTTCCGCCGGATGTTCCAGCACGCGGAAGCGCGCACCGGACGTATTCAGCAGATCGCACAGCGTGTCGAAAACGGGAGTGTCGTTCATGTCGCTCCGGGCAGGGGGGGCGCATCGCGGCGCACGTGGCGCGAGCCTGCCGGCTCGCTGTCGATGGATTGTCCAAGTATAGACGTTTTGTCATGCGATGTGGCGAATGCAGGCGCCGCCGCGCCCGGCCTTTCTCCAACTGCGAAAGGTCTTTTCACATTGCGAAATGCGCGCGGAATTCCCGTCGCGTCTCCTTTTCGCCGCTTGAAAACTTGTTTTGCATCGCAAAATCGATCGGCTATCTCATTGAAAAACAAGGAAAATTTATATCTTATGTCTTATATAAGACTTGTCCGAAAGCGCACCGGACAGGATTAATATTGAGTCCATGCAGTTCGCTTCGTCACACGAAGCGGGCACGCTGAACCCTTTACTCAAATGCGCTTCGTTCCCAGGAGATTGACATGTCCCAGTACCAAGACGACATCAAGGCAGTGGCTGGCTTGAAGGAAAACCACGGCACCGCGTGGAATGCCATCAGCCCCGAGTACGCCGCTCGCATGCGTGCCCAGAACAAGTTCAAGACGGGCCTGGACATCGCGAAGTACACCGCGAAGATCATGCGCGCCGACATGGCCGCGTACGATGCCGACCCGGCCAAGTACACGCAGTCGCTGGGTTGCTGGCACGGCTTCATCGGCCAGCAGAAGATGATCTCCATCAAGAAGCACTTCAACAGCACCGAACGCCGTTACCTGTACCTGTCGGGCTGGATGGTCGCCGCGCTGCGCTCGGAGTTCGGCCCGCTGCCGGACCAGTCGATGCACGAAAAGACTTCGGTCAGCGCGCTGATCCGCGAGCTGTACACGTTCCTGCGCCAGGCCGACGCCCGTGAGCTGGGCGGCCTGTTCCGCGAGCTGGATGCGGCGAAGGACGCGACGGCCAAGGCTGCGATCCAGGAAAAGATCGACAACCACGTGACGCACGTCGTGCCGATCATCGCCGACATCGACGCCGGCTTCGGCAACGCGGAAGCAACCTACCTGCTGGCCAAGCAGTTCATCGAAGCGGGCGCCTGCTGCATCCAGATCGAAAACCAGGTGTCGGACGAGAAGCAGTGCGGCCATCAGGACGGCAAGGTCACGGTGCCCCATGAAGACTTCCTCGCGAAGATCCGCGCGATCCGCTACGCGTTCCTGGAGCTGGGCGTGGACGACGGCATCATCGTCGCCCGTACCGACTCGCTGGGCGCCGGCCTGACCAAGCAGATCGCCGTGACGGCCACGCCGGGCGACCTGGGCGACCAGTACAACGCGTTCCTCGATTGCGAAGAGCTGTCGGCCGACCAACTGGGTAACGGTGACGTCGTCATCAAGCGCGACGGCAAGCTGCTGCGTCCGAAGCGCCTGCCGAGCAACCTGTTCCAGTTCCGCGCCGGCACGGGCGAAGCGCGTTGCGTGCTCGACTGCATCACGTCGCTGCAGAACGGCGCCGACCTGCTGTGGATCGAAACCGAAAAACCGCATATCGCGCAGATCGGCGGCATGGTCAGCGAGATCCGCAAGGTGATCCCGAACGCGAAGCTGGTGTACAACAACAGCCCGTCGTTCAACTGGACGCTGAACTTCCGTCAGCAGGCGTACGACGCGCTGAAGGCAGAAGGCAAGGACGTGTCGGCCTACGACCGTGCGCAGCTGATGAGCGTGGAATACGACCAGACGGAACTGGCGGCACTGGCCGACGAGAAGATCCGTACGTTCCAGGCCGATGCATCGCGTGAAGCAGGCATCTTCCACCACCTGATCACGCTGCCGACGTACCACACGGCTGCACTGTCGACCGACAACCTGGCCAAGGAATACTTCGGCGACCAGGGCATGCTGGGCTACGTGGCAGGCGTGCAGCGCAAGGAAATCCGCCAGGGCATCGCCTGCGTGAAGCATCAGAACATGTCCGGTTCGGACATCGGCGACGACCACAAGGAATACTTCAGCGGCGACGCGGCGCTCAAGGCGGCGGGCAAGGACAACACGATGAACCAGTTCTGATCGTCGTCAGAACCGAAGCACAACGCCAGCCCCCCGGGGCTGGCGTTTTTTTATCCGCTCGATCCTGGCGCGTTATCCGCGCACGGCCTTCACGACGTACTGGCTCGTCGGCACCACGTCGATCTTGTCGAAATCGATGAAGCGCCCGCAGCTGTCCATCATTTCAGCCACGTTGCGCTGGAATTTCTCCTCATCGCCGACCGCATCGAAGAACGCGTGCGGATCGGTCATCGCGGCAGCCGGGAAGCATTCCTCGACGATCGCGTCGTAGCCGGGCGCCGCATGCGTGAGCGCACGCACGACGACGTTCTGCACGTACAGGAAATTGTCCTGCGTATCGATCGCGACGCGCGTGTGATGGCCGTGCCACACGTCGAGCCACGCTTCGTGCGTGAGACGCGGCGGCCGCTTCAGGAACGCGAGCTGCGAGAAGCCGGTCGTGCGTTCGCCGGGCCGCGCGGGGAAGCGCGTGTTCGGAATCGGCTGCGACTCGGTGACGAGATACGCGGCCATGTGCGGGACCGCCGCGCGCACCGCCTCGTCGAACGGCTGTCGGAACCTCGCGTTCGCGCTGTCCATCCACACCGCGACGATCCCGTCGATGCCCGGGTGCGTGTTGGTCTGCTTCAGGCCGGCGGCCGGCGCGACATCTTCATCGACGACGTTCACCTGCACGCCGTGCGCACCGAGCGACAGCAGTGTGTCGGCGAGCTGCGCGCGCACCGTGCGGTTCCACCGATCGGGCGCGGCCTGCGTATCGCGCCACAACACGTAAATGACTTTCTCCATTGCTCCGGCTCCAGAGGGAATGACGGGATCGGCGGCGTTGCCGCCGAGGTTCAGGAAGCGGTTGCCGTCGATCCGGCCGCCTGATGCGCGCCCGGCGCGAACCGGTTCGCGGTCAGCGTGAACGACGGCGGGATCGGCGACGTGACGGTTTCGAACAGCCGCTCGTGACGCGTCGCGTGAATGCGCCACACGCCGTCGCGTTTCACGTACTGGTCGTCGTAGAACGCGGTGCCGTGCAACAGGTAGTTGTCCTCGAGATTGATCGCGTGATCCTCGAGAAACCACACGCCGCACGCGTGATCGGCTGACACCAGCGTGAGTTCCGGGTGATGGCCGTGATGCATCGTCAGGAAAGTCGGCTTGCCGATCAGCTCGCGCAGGCTCGACACGAACGCGTCGCGGCCGTCGTACGCATAACGGCCGCCATACAGCCGCGCCTCGCAGTCCTCGGTCAGGCACTCCGCGAGCAGCGCCCAGTCGTGCGTGTCGACCGCGCGGAAATACCGGTACTTCAATTGTCGGATCTGCTCGTACTCGTGGAGCGTGCGGGTCGTGTCGTCCATCGCCGTGTCTCGTGGTGGTGTTGTTCGATGGTAGGAACGAAGCCGCCCGCATCACATCGTCTGTTCGGACGAAAGCGGAATGCACATGAACCGCCGGCTTAATCCGAACGGGTGATGGCCGATGCATCGCGCGGCGGTAACGTGGCATCGACGCGGCCTTCGAACCGCGCCAGCACCGAACAAGGAGACGGGATGACCCTCATCGAATCGCTGGAAACGCGCGTGCGCCGGCTCGAAGACGCCGACGCGATCCGCCGGCTGAAGGCGCGCTATTTCACGTGCTGCGACCGCAAGGATCCGCAAGGGATGCGCGATTGCTTCGTGGCCGGCCCCGTGCAGATCGACTACGGGCGGATCGGCACGTTCGACACGCGCGACGCGCTCGTCGACATGTTCGAGCAGCTCGGTTGCCATCCGCACATCGTCGAGATGCATCACGGCGTGAATCCCGACATCGCCGTGCTCGACGACACGCATGCGCGCGGCACGTGGGGCCTGCACTACCAGATGATCGACACGCACGCGCGCACGCTCACGCAGCTCGGCGCGTACTACGACGACGCGTACCGGAAGGTCGACGGCGAATGGAAGATCGCGGCCACGCGCTGCGTCGTCACGTCGACGCTGTCGGTCCGTTACGAGGGCGATGCACCCGGCGTGCTGTTCGCCGGCGCGCAGCCGCCGGCCGCCTGACGCGCACGATTGCCACGGTCGTGGCGGACATTCCACAGGAGACATCGAACATGACACAGAACCACGAGGCGCCGGTCGCCGTCGTGACGGGCGCATCGCGCGGCGCGGGCAAGGGCATCGCGCGCGCGCTCGGCGCGGCCGGCATGACCGTCTACGTGACGGGCCGTTCGCAGAACGAAGGCGATGCGCCGCTGCCCGGCACGATCCACGAAACCGCGCGCGAGATCGACGCGCTCGGCGGCCGAGGGATCGCGGTGGCCTGCGACCACGCGGACGACGCCCAGGTGAAGGCGCTGTTCGAACGCGTCGAGCGCGACTGCGGGCGGCTCGACATCCTCGTCAACAACGCGACTTACCTGCACGACCAGCTGATCCTGCCGGGCCCGTTCTGGGAGAAGTCGCTCGACCTCGTGAACATCCTCGATGTCGGGCTGCGCTCGGCGTATGTCGCGAGCTGGCATGCGGCACCGCTGATGGCGAAGCGCCGCAGCGGGCTGATCGCGTTCACGTCGTCGTTCGGCGCGAGCTGCTACATGCACGGCGCGGCGTACGGCGCGCAGAAATCCGGCGTCGACAAGTTCGCGAAGGACATGGCCGTCGACCTGAAGCCGTTCGACGTCGCGGCCGTGTCGATCTGGATGGGCCCGCTGCGCACCGAGCGCACGACGCGCGTGTGGGAAGAACACCCCGATCTGTACCAGGAGTTCTCGCTCGTCGCCGAAAGCCCGGAGTTCACGGGGCGCGTGATTCACGCGATTCACGGCGATCCGCAGCGCATGGCGCTGTCGGGGCAAGTGCTCGTCGGTGCGGAAGCCGCGCTGCAGTACGGCATTGCCGATCTCGACGGCAAGCAGCCGCCGTCGTATCGCGAACTGCTCGGCGGGCCCGTGCAGGCGCATCCGGCGATCGTCGCTTAAGGAGCGCGCATGGGCATCCTGAAGGGCAAGGTCGCGCTCGTGACGGGCGCAGGGCAGGGCGTCGGCCAGGGCGTCGCGCATGCGCTCGCGGCCGAAGGCGCGCACGTCGCGGTGGTCGGCCGCACGCGCGACAAGCTGCTTGCCACTTGCGAGGCGATCCACGCGCGCGGCGGCGTGGCGGAGCCTTTCGTGTGCGACGTGATGGACGCCGCGCAGATCGCACGGTGCGTCGATGCCGTCGCCGAACGGCTCGGCGGCGTGCAGATCCTGGTCAACAACGCGCAGGTCGTGCCGCTCGGCCGCCTGCTCGACGTGACCGACGCGGATTTCATGGCGGGGCTCGAATCGGGGCCGATCGCGACGCTGCGGATGATGCGCGCGTGCCATCCGCATCTGAAGGGCGACGGCGTAATCGTCAACTTCGCGTCGTCGGCCGCGGTGCGCTGGGATGCGTCGGGGTACGGCGCATACGCGGCAACCAAGGAAGCGATTCGTGCGTTGACGCGTGCGGCCGCATGCGAATGGGGCGTGGACGGCATCCGCGTGAACGCGGTCGCGCCGCATGCGCTGTCGCCGGGCCTGAAAGGCTGGGTCGAGGCGAATCCGCAGGAAGCCGCGGCATTCTTCCGCACGATTCCGCTGGGTCGCGTCGGCGACTGCGAGCAGGACATCGGGCGCGCGATCGTGTTTCTCGCGAGTCGCGATGCCGCCTACCTGACGGGCGCGACGTTGCCGCTCGATGGCGGGCAGGCCTACTGGGGCTGATGGCGCACAGCCGGTACCAACCAATCATGAATTCGGCAACTGCGCGCTTGCATGCGCAAGGCGGCCGGCAAACCGGAATCGAATGGAGAACGACATGGGTCGACTGGCAGGAAAGGTGGCGATCGTCACGGGTGGCGCGCGCGGCATGGGTGCGGCGACGTGCAGGCTGTTCGTCGAAGAGGGCGCGCGCGTCGTGATCGGCGACGTGCTCGACGCGGAAGGCGAAGCGCTCGCGCGCGAACTCGGCGACGCGGCGCGCTTCATGCGGCTCGACGTGGCCGACGAAGCGAGCTGGGTGCGCGTGACGGAGGCGACCGTCGAGCAGTTCGGCCGCATCGACGTGCTCGTCAACAACGCGGCCGTGCTGACGTTCGGCGGCATCACCGAGCTGTCGAAACGCGATTTCGAACGCGCGGTGTCGATCAATCTCGTCGGCACGTTCGTCGGCATCCGCACGATTGCGCCGCGCATGATTGCGCAGAAGAGCGGGTCGATCGTCAATATCTCGTCGGTGGACGGGCTGCGCGGCGTGAATGCGCTGGCGGCGTACGTGTCGAGCAAATGGGGCGTGCGCGGGCTGACCAAGGTCGCGGCGCTCGAACTGGGCCATCAGGGCGTGCGCGTGAATTCGATCCATCCGGGCGGCGTGAACACCGCGATGTCGAATCCGACCGGCGCGCCACTCGAGGAAATCAACAAGCACTACGCGAACGTGCCGCAGCAGCGCGTCGGATTGCCCGAAGAAATCGCGCGCGCGACGCTGTTCCTCGCGAGCGACGAGGCGTCGTATTGCAACGGCGCGGAACTGGCCGTCGACGGCGGGATGGCGGCGGGCGCGTATTACCCCGGATTGCCCGGCGCACCGTTTTGAGCGGGGGCGTGCATCGGGCAATCAATCCGGATGTTTGTGTACGCAACCTAATTCAGGGTTTGCCTGAGTAGCGAAAACGTGAATTCGCCCGGCGCGCATTCGCGTTTGCGTCACGCGGGGACGGCACAGCGAAATTGCCGTGCCCGCGAAACCCACGGCCGGCGGACGTTCCGGCCGTTTCGTCCCCAAAGCGCGCGCAACGGCGCCGTCGAAAAAGACCGGCTCGCAACGGGCGTGCCGGCCCGCGGTCACAGTTGTTTCTTGTTGCAACGCAACGTCCGTCCAATAACGGCGATGGTATGCTGGCCGGAATGGAGTTGTATGGCAGGTTGCTTGCATGGCGAAACTCGCGTTCGCACCCTCTAACGAGACTTCACCTTCTCTCGCACGCATCGCGGCATCGACGCGCGCTCCGCTCGCGCGTCCCGTCCTGCGCGCTGTCTCCTCCTGCGCTCCAATCGCATACCCCATCTCGCGGGCTCGCCCCGCACCCCCCATCCCCGCCCAATAATCTGGAGACATTCCCATGTCGCAAAACACTATGGCCGAAGCAACACACGGCCCGCTGATCGCTCCGCCGGCTTTCGTCAAACATCGCAAGCTGATCGACTGGGTGTCGCGCATCGCGGCACTGACGGAGCCCGAGCGCGTCGTGTGGTGTGACGGTTCGCAGGAAGAAAACGACGCGCTGTGCCAGGCGATGGTCGACCAGGGCACGCTCACGCGCCTGAACCCGGCGAAGCGCCCGAACTCGTATCTCGCGCAATCCGATCCGTCGGACGTTGCGCGCGTCGAGGATCGCACGTTCATCTGCGCCGCTTCGCGCGACGACGTCGGCCCGACCAACAACTGGATCGAGCCGGCCGAAATGCGCGAGACGCTCAACGGGCTGTTCCGCGGCTCGATGCGTGGCCGCACGCTGTACGTCGTGCCGTTCTCGATGGGCCCGCTCGGCTCGCCGATCGCGCACGTCGGCGTCGAACTGTCCGACAGCCCGTACGTGGCGGTGAACATGCGGATCATGACGCGCATGGGCCGCGACGTATACGACGTGCTCGGCGAGGACGGCGAATTCGTGCCGTGCGTGCACAGCGTCGGTCATCCGCTCGAAGCCGGCCAGCAGGACGTGCCGTGGCCGTGCAATCCGGTCAAGTACATCGTGCATTTCCCCGAAACGCGCGAGATCTGGAGCTTCGGCTCGGGCTACGGCGGCAACGCGCTGCTCGGCAAGAAGTGCTTCGCACTGCGCATCGCGTCGACGATGGGCCGCGACCAGGGCTGGCTCGCGGAACACATGCTGATCCTCGGCGTGACGTCGCCGGCCGGCAAGAAGTATCACGTCGCGGCCGCGTTCCCGTCCGCCTGCGGCAAGACCAACTTCGCGATGCTGATCCCGCCGCAGGGTTTCAACGGCTGGAAGGTCACGACGATCGGCGACGACATCGCGTGGCTGAAACCCGGTCGCGACGGCCGCCTGTATGCGATCAATCCGGAAGCCGGTTTCTTCGGCGTGGCGCCGGGCACCGGTGTGAAGACGAACCCGAACGCGATCTCGACGCTGACCGGCAACGTGATCTTCACGAACGTCGCGCTGACGGAAGACGGCGACGTGTGGTGGGAAGGGCTGACCGACGCGCCGCCCGCGAAGCTGACCGACTGGCAAGGCAACCCGTGGACGCCGGAAATCGGCAAGGAAACGGGCCGCAAGGCCGCGCATCCGAACTCGCGCTTCACCGCACCGGCCGCGCAGTGCCCGTCGATCGACGGCGACTGGGAGAATCCGGCCGGCGTGCCGATCGACGCGTTCATCTTCGGTGGCCGCCGCTCGACGACGGTGCCGCTCGTGACCGAGGCGCGCGACTGGATCGAAGGCGTGTACATGGCCGCGACGATGGGCTCGGAAACGACGGCCGCCGCGGTCGGCCAGCAGGGTATCGTGCGTCGCGATCCGTTCGCGATGCTGCCGTTCTGCGGCTACAACGTCAGCGATTATTTCGCGCACTGGCTCAAACTCGGCAAGCAGCTCGAAGCCACGGGGGCGACGTTGCCGAAGATCTACTGCGTGAACTGGTTCCGCAAGGACGCGAACGGCAAGTTCGTGTGGCCGGGCTTCGGCGAGAACATGCGCGTGCTGAAGTGGATGCTCGATCGTCTCGAAGGCACCGGCGGCGGCGGCGAGCATGCGTTCGGCGTGTCGCCTGCGTATGAAGACCTGCATTGGGATGGCCTCGATTTCACGCGCGACCAGTTCGACGCGGTGACGTCGATGAACGCCGACGAATGGCGCGAGGAGCTGAAGCTGCATGCAGCGCTGTTCGATACGCTGAAGCTGCGTTTGCCGGCTGAAATGACCGATACGATGATGAAGATCGAGCAGCGCCTCGGCGCGTAACGATCCGCGTCGGCGTATCGACGCAGCGCTCCTGACGTCCCGCCGCCGGCATGCATTGCCGGCGGCGGGACGTTTTTGCATCCGCGTTGCTTACTGCGCGCCGCAATGCGCGACGACTTCGTCGACTGCCCGCTGCACGTCGCCGCGCCGGTAGCGCAACAGCGCGAGGTCCGCCGCATCGGGCTCGTACGACACGACGTTGCCGCGCCCCGTGTAGATCGCGATATCGGGCAGCAGCGGATGCTCCTGGTCGAGCGACGGGACGTCTTGCGGGTTGCCGGCCGCGCGGAAGAACGCGGCGAAGTAGTCGGCGAAGCTCAGGTTCTCGTCGCCGACGAGGTAGGCCTTGCCCGCTTCGCCGCGCTGCAGCGCGCCCCAGATCGCTTCCGACAGCGATTGCGTCGAGATGAAGTTGCTGCCGCCGGCCGGGCCGTACACCGGCAGCCCGGCGAATTGCCCCTGCGCATAGCCCGTGTACGCGGCGAACATCTCGTTGCGCAGCCCCGGCACCGACCCGACGACGAACGGCGCATTCACGCTGCATACCGCGAACGACGGCGTCGCGAGCGCGCGCACGCGTTCGTCGGCGAGATGGCGCGAGCGCACGTACGGCACCGTGTCGACGAGCGCCGGTGCGACCTGCGGATAGAAGCTGCCGACCAGCACCGCGCGTTTCACGCCCGCGTCGCGGGCGAGCGCGAAGAAACGCGGCACGGCGTCGACATTCGCGCGTTCCCAGTGCGCGGCTTCGTCCGTGCCGGGCGGCAGGTGCCGGATGTCGTTGCCGGCCGCGAACACGACCGCGTCGAATGGCGCGAGATCGTCGCGCGTGAAGTTGCCGGCCACGTAGTCGCGCTGCAGCACGTCGAACTGCGCGAGCGCGCTGCCGGCCGCAGGCGGCTTGCGTGCGGCGAGCGTGACGTGATTGCCCTGCGCTTGCAGGTGCAGCGCGGCATGGCCGCCGATGAGGCCGGTGCCGCCGACGATCAGGATCTTCATGGTGTCTCCGGTGGCGGCGCAGACGCGCCGCGTAAATTGAACGGATGAAGTGGCGCGCGTGCGTTGCGCCGTTCAGAAATTGAAGCCGTTGCCCGTGACGACGGGCATGTTGGTCCAGAAGCCGTTGGGGTCGCGATACCAGCCGGCTGCGGCGAGGGCGCCGCCGTCGACGTGCAGTGTCGTGCCGGTGACCCAGGCGGCGAGCGGGCTCGCGAGGTACAGCGCGGCGCCCGCGATATCGCCGGCCGCGCCGAAACGTCCGAGCGGAATCCAGCGCGGGATGTGGCTGTGGTGTTCGGCCGCGACCATCGCGGTGACGGGCACCTGCGGCGTCTCGGTGGTTTCCGGCGCGATCTGGTTCACGCGGATGCCGGCCGGCCCGAGTTCGAGTGCGAGGCTTTTCGTGAAGCCGGTCAACGCGGCCTTGAACGATGCGTACACGGCGCAGTTCGGAATCGCGCGGAAGCCTTCGATCGACGACACGCCGACGATGCTGCTGCCCGCGCCGCGCTGGCGCAGCAACGGCAGCATCGCGCGCGTGACCGTGAACACCTGGCGCAGGTTCACGTCGAACAGCCGCTCGATGTCGTCGTCGGTGCAATCCTCGAATGGTTTCGCGATCTGCAGGAAATCGCCGACGTTGTTGACGAGCACGTCGAGGCCGCCGAAGCGTGCGTCGATCGTCCGCGCGAATGCATCGACCTCGTCGCGGCGCGTGACGTCCACGGTGCCGACGAGCGCATCGACGCCGGCCGCTTCGAGGGCGGCCCGCACGTCCTGCGCGCGCGCCGCGTCGATTTCGGCCACGGCCACGCGCGCGCCGGCCGCGCCGAACGCTTCCGCACAGGCGCGGCCGATGCCCGCGCCGCCGCCGGTGACCAGCACGGTCTTGCCGGTGAATGAAATCATCTGGGGACTCCTTCGAACGGGAAAGTGCCGGGGCGCGTCACAGCGACGACACCAGTTGCGCGTTGTCGATCCGCAGTTCCGCACCGTTGACGAAACGCGATTCGTCGGACGCAAGGAACAGCACGAGATTCGCGACGTCCTGCGGGTCGCACATGCGCGCCATCGGATCGCTGCCGATGCCGAGCGCGACCGGGTCAAGGTCGGGCATCAGCGCCTGCGTCATCGGCGTCCAGATCCCGTCCGGATGGATCGAGTTGCAGCGGATCCGGTAGCCGCTGCGCTTGCAGTGCACGGCGACGCTGCGCGCGAGCGCCGTCACCGCGCCTTTCGACCCGGTGTACGCGCACATCATCGGCAGCCCGCCGAGTGCGGCAACCGACGACATCATCACGATCGAGCCCGGCGTGTCGTTGCCCTTCATCGCGCCGATCGCGTACTTGCAGCCGAGGAAGTAGCCGTCGGCATTGGTGCGCATCACGCGCCGCCACGTGTCGAGGCTGGTGTCCTCGATCGAGCCGACCGGGCAGATCGCCGCGTTGTTGACGAGCACGTCGAGGCGGCCGAAGCGGTCGAGCGTCGATGCGATCGCGTGCTGCCAGCCGTCTTCGTCGGCAATGTCGTGACGTACGAACAGCGCTGCGTCGCCGATCTCGCGGGCGAGCGCACGGCCCGCGTCTTCGTCGATGTCGGTCAAGACGACGCGCGCGCCTTCGGCGGCGAGCAACAGTGCATCCGCGCGGCCGACGCCGCTTGCCGCGCCGGTGATCAGCGCGACCTTGTTTGCGACTCGATTCATGGTCGGTCGGTGTCCTTTGTGGGGGTGGGTGAGGGAAGGCGGGCGCTCATGCGGCGCCCGGTGCGCGGCCGGCCTTGATCGCATCGAGCGCGGCCGTGCCGTAGATCTGCGCGATCGTGTCGTCGACGCGCGGGTTGGTACGCAGTTCGTGGCCACCGTCGACCGCGAAGCTCTGGCCGGTCACCCAGCCCGACTCGGGGCCCGCGAGATAGCGCACCGCATGCGCGATCGCTTCGGGTTCGCCGAGCGTGCCCAGCGGAATCTGTTCGAGAAAGCTGTCGACGAGCGCCGGGTTGTCGAACATCGGCGCCGTGGCTTCGGAACGCGTGAGGCCCGGGCGTACCGCGTTCACGCGGATCTTCGCGCCGGCCAGTTCCTCGGCCGCGCCGCGCACCAGCGCTTCGAGCGCGGCCTTCGCGGTGCAGTACGCGGACAGCCAGCGGAAATTGATCTGCGCGGCTGTCGACGAGATGCAGACGATCGCGCCGCCGCCGCTGTCGGCGAGCCGCGGCGCGGCATGACGGATCGCGGCGAACGCGCTGTGCAGGTTCAGGTCGATTTCCGCGCGGAAGCTGTCGGTATCGTGCAGCAGCAGCGGCCGGAAGCCGGCGCCGCCGACGGTCGGCACGACGATGTCGAGGCGGTTGTCGAGCGCCCAGGCGCAGTCGAGCGCGGCTTGCAGGTCGCCTTCGTCGCACGCGTCGCCCGCATGGATCGCGACGCGGCTGCCGGGTGTCGCATCGGTCAGTTGCCGTTGTGCGCGTTCGAGCGCATCGCGGCGGCGACCCATCAGCACGACGGCCGCGCCGTCGGCGACGAGCGCCTGTGCACAGGCCGCGCCGATGCCGCCCGCGCCGCCCGTGACGAGCGCGGTGCGGCCGGCGAGAGGAGCAGAGGTGCGCATCGTTCAGCCCTCCAGCGGCAGGTCCTGGGACCAGTCGACGTGCAGCGTGCGCGCGGCGAAGCGCCACGAGCCGCCGTCGAACACGCAGCGGTCGCGATAGCGCAGCCCCCAGTCGAGCTTGCGCTTCACGCCGTCGCGCACGTACACGTGGCACGCGATGCCGTAGGTCTCGACATCGGCCTCGCCGCCGTCGAGCGTGACGAGCTGGTTGTGCACGTGATGCTGGGTTGCGTCGTAGCGCTCGATCACGCGCATGCCCGCGACGATCGCATCGCGGTCGTCGAAGCGGAAACCGGGGCCGGCCAGCGTGGCATCGGCGGTGAAGAGGGAAGTGAGGCGTGGCCAGTCGCGCCGGTCGACGGCTTGCGCGTAACGGCACGCCAGGTCGTACAGCGCGTGGCGGGGATTCGAATCGGTCATGCAGTGCTCCCGTGGAAAAACGGAAAGAGTCAGCCGCGCCGCGAGTGCGGACGCGACGGCATTGCGACGTCGATGCGCAGGTTCGCATCGGACCGGTCGCGACTCATCATCCATACGGAGCAGGGCGAGGGTCGGGGAAAACACCGGGGTCGACCGCCGCGCATCGTGCGATCGCGTGTTGATGGTGCGATGCGGCGAACCAGATCACGCATGCGTCTGACGATGGGTCCGCCCGGTCGAGAAAGGCGTCCGGCGTGCCGTGTTTCCTTCCTGCGCGAAATTCCGCTGACCGTCGTGGTGCAGCGCGGCATGCGATGCCGCATCCGCTCAGCGTTTGCCCCTAGTCGAAATGGACGATGGCTTGCGGCCGGGCGCTGGCTACCGTGCAGTCATCCGGCGCAGCAAGCGATGCGCGCCGGACTCGAACCGCACCAGCGGCCAACCGGAGAGGACGACGATCATGAGACTGACGACTCGCAAGCTGTGCGTACTGGCGATGGGCACGTTCGCTGCCATCGCGATGGCGCGATACGGCGCCGACGAAGTCCCGTCGCCGCCGTATGCGGCCGGCATCCTGCAATGCCGTTCGGTCGATCCGAACGGCCTGCCGACCGGGTGTGTGCCGATCGATCCGTCGCACTTCGGTTTCGCCGCGTTGCGCGGCATGTGACGCCGGCGCGGCCACGCGCCGCGCAGGAATGGCGCCGTCGCGGCGTGACGGTGCGCCGAGGCCGCGACGCAATCGTCGCGTGTCCTACCGGATCGCGCGGCCGGTTCGGCTTCACGCCGTTCGACGGCCGTTCGCTTTCCACCGCGCAAGACGCCGCACGCGGCTGCGCTCGCATCGCAGCGTGTTCGTATCGACCGCGCTGCTCCGCGTCACGCCGTGTGCCGGCGGGCTCGTGCCGCGACTGCCGCTTTCCGCAGATTCCCTTCACGCTGACGCCTTCCTCATGTCATCTGACTATTCCCTGAACCACCCCCTGAACCTGCGCGACGTGCCTCGCTGGGATGCCGAACACGATGTCGTGATCGTCGGCTTCGGCGCGGCCGGCGCGTGCGCGGCGATCGAGGCCGCGAGCGCCGGCGCCGACACGCTGATCGTCGAGCGCGCGTCGAGCTATGGCGGCACGAGCGCGCTGTCGGGCGGCGAGATCTACCTCGGCGGCAGCGGCGGCACGCCCGCACAGCGGCAGGCCGGCTTCACCGACGACACTGAGGATCTGTACCGCTACCTGATGCTCGCGGGCGGCCGCGACGCCGACGAGGCGAAGGTGCTCGTCTATGCGAACGAGAGCCTTGCGCACCACGACTGGCTCGTCGCGCAGGGCCTGACCTACAAGAACACGTTCATCGCCGAGCGGATCGTCGAACCGGAAACCGACGACTGCCTGATCTGGTCGGGCAGCGAGGAAGCCTGGCCGTTCAGCGAAGCCGCGAAGCCGTGCCCGCGCGGCCACACGCCGCAATGGCCGGGCTGGGGCGGCGGGCAGATGCTGATGCGCGTGCTGGCCGGGCGCGTCGCGGCGCTCGGCGTGGCCACGCGCTACGACACGCGCGCGATCGCGCTGATCGTCGACGACGGCGGCACGGTATGCGGCGCCGTGCTGCGCGCGTACGGCGAGACCGCGTTCGTGCGGGCGCGCCGTGCGGTGATCCTGTGCGCGGGCGGCTTCGCGATGAACCGCGACATGGTGCGCCGGCACGCGCCGCAGTTCCTGCGCTCGGACGAGCCGATCGGCAGCCCGGGCGACGACGGCTCGGGCATCCTGCTCGGCCAGAGCGCGGGCGGTGCGGCGATCCACATGGACCAGGGCTTCGTCAGCCTGCCGTTCTATGCGCCCGAAGCGCTGATCAAGGGGATCTTCGTGAACGCGCGCGGGCAGCGTTTCATCAACGAGGACGGCTATCACGGCCGCACGGGCCATCACGCGTTCCATCAGGCCGACGACCGCATCTACCTGCTCGTCGATCAGGCGACCTACGAGGCGCCGCCCGCGATCGCGCGAATCGGCATCGCGGCGGCCGGGGAAACGTGGGAGGAAGTCGAGCGCGACCTGCAGATGCCGGCCGGCACGCTGACGGCGACCGTCGACGTCTACAACCGCCATGCGGCCGAAGGCGCCGATCCGCTGTTCCACAAGGCGAAGAAATGGCTGCAGCCGCTGATCGAGCCGCCGTTCGTCGCGCTCGATTGCCGGATCGACTACGCGTTCTATCCGCACTTCACGCTCGGCGGGCTCGATACGCTGCCGACCGGGCAGGTGCTCGATGCGGCGCGCGCGCCGGTGCCGGGCCTCTACGCGGCCGGCCGGACGACGTGCGGGCTGCCGCGCTGGGGCGCCGGGTACAGCTCGGGGCTGTCGCTGGCCGACTCGACGTTCTTCGGCCGGCAGGCCGGCCGTCACGCGGCGCAGGCCGTGCGGGACGCATTGCGCAGCGCCGCGTAGCGGTGCCGTAAACGAAAGACGCCCCGGGCAATCGATCGCATTGCCCGGGGCGTCGTCGGTTCAAGCGGTCACGCAATCACCGATCGCGCGACCAACCGGCCGTCACCCGAGGTCGAGCGCGTTCGTGAGATCGCCCGGCGGGGTCGCACCGCGCGCGGCGAACGCCTGGTTGCGCACGACCACGCCGTCGAGCGGCGCGAGTCCGTGCACGCGGCTGATGAAGCGCAGGATCGAGTTCGTGTCGTACAGCGTGTGATCGACGAAACCCTTCTTCGCGAACGGCGAGATCACGATCGCCGGAATCCGCGAGCCGGGGCCCCAGCGGTCGCCGACCGGCGGCGCGACGTGATCCCACCAGCCGCCGTTCTCGTCGTGCGTCATCACGATCACGGTGTTTTCCCATTGCGGCCCGCGCCGGATATGGTCGATCACCGTCGCGATGTGACGGTCGCCCGATTCGATGTCCGCGTAGCCGGCATGCATGTTCAGGTTGCCCTGCGGCTTGTAGAACGTGACGGCCGGCAGGCGGCCCGCGTCGATGTCGGCGATGAAATGGTTGGTCGACGGCGCGTCGCCGAGCCCCGCGTCGCGCAGGTGCTGGCGGCGGGCCTCGGTGCCCGGCGCGTATTTCACGAAGTAGTTGAACGGCTGGTGGTGGTACTGGAAATCCGGCACGGTGCCCGTGTCGCGATGTTCGAGCGCGTACTGCCACGCGCCGCTGTACCACGCCCAGTCGACGTTCTTTTCCGACAGGCGGTCGCCGATCGTCGCATAGCCCTGCGGCGGCATCACGCGATGGTCGGCCGGGTCCGCATACGCCGCGTTGCCCGGATCGGGCGGCGGCACGTAGCTCGGCTGGTACGGCGGCGCCATCGTGTTCACGCCGTAGCCGTCCGGCGTCAGCGGGCCGTCGCCCGCGAACTTCGGCGGGCCTTCGAGTGCGGACGCAGGCGAATCGTCGGCGAGTTTCAGACGCGTGCCGGCCGGATCGTTGCCTTCGACCTTCGACAGCAGCTTCGCCGCATGCGGATGCTTGTGCGCGTCCGGATACAGCGGCGGCTGCGCGGAGATCAGGAACATGTGGTTCATCCACGATCCGCCGAAGGCCGCCATGAAGAAGTTGTCGCACAGCGTGTATTGCCGCGCGAGATTCCACAGCCGCAGCGAATCGGCCGAATTGCGGTAATGGCCCATCACGAGGCCGCCCGAATCGGCCCACGCGGCGAACTGGTTGTTGCGGCCGGCCGCGATCTGCATCTGGTTCTGATAGAAGCGGTGCCACAGGTCGCGCGTGATCACGCTGTTCGGCAGCGGCTTGCCTTGGGCGTCCGCGATCCGGAACGGCGCGTTCGGCAGCTTGTCGATGTCGCGCTCGGCGATCGCATAGCGCTTGCCGTCCACTTCCTGCGCCTGCGGCACGAGCCCGCCCCAGATCTTCGGCAGCACGGGCAGCGGCGTCTTGCCGTCGCGATCGAGTTGCTGCGCGTGTTCGGGCCGCACTTCGCTGAGCGGATACTGCACGCCGGGGAAATCGCCGTACAGGTTCGAGAAGCTGCGGTTTTCCGCATAGATCACGACGATGTGGCGTACGCGCTGGCGCAACGCCTCGTCGATGCGCAGGTCGGCGGCCGAACGCGGCGCGCTGCCGGCGGTGGTTTCGCAGCCGCTGAGCGCGACACCGGCGCCGAGCGCGGCGAGGCCGCCGAGTACGCGGCGGCGGTCGGGATCGGCGGGAAGGTCGTCGGGGCGATCGGGGGTGTCGGTCACGTCGTGGGCTCCTCGAATGGGCGGGTGGGCGGTATCGTTCGATGTGCGGCGGCGTTGCTCAGGCTGCCGCGATGCGTGACGGAATGCAATGCCGGGCGCGGCGCGGAAAGGCCGGCGATCGAATTGTCATAAAAATGTCACGAACGCGACTATAACGCGCCGAGTGCCGCGAATGAAAGCCGTTTGTCGGACGAATCGACTCGCGCGGCGGGCAATGCGCGACGCCTTTGCGCGAGCTAGACTGGATTCAGGGGCGGCGCGTCGCGGCGTGCCGCCCGGGCGAGGATCGCCCGGCGGCGCCGGCCGACGGTGTCGTCGCGGCGTCGTCGATGCGACGAAACAAGGCGACACAGCGAGGCGACGATGGCGCGGATGGATGCCGTTTTCGCAGGGCCGCCGATGCCGCGTGCCGGTTGCGCGCGCGTGCCCGCGTGAGCGCACGCCGCGCAGCACACGAGGCCGGCCCGATGCCATGGACAGGAAATTCGACTACCCGGGATTGCTGATCGCGGCGGGCTTCTTCGTGCTGTTCGCCGCGCAGTTGCTGATGCTGCACCCGTCGTCGGCATCGATCGCGTACAGCGATTTCCACACGCTCGTCGCCGCGCGGCTCGTCGACGATCTCGAGGTCGGCCCCGCGTCGATCTCGGGCACGCTGAAGATGCCGCAGGCCGGCACGATGCTGCCGGCATCCGAGGCCGCAGCCGTGCAGCAGGCCGGCGCGCCGTGGCGCTTCACGACCAACCGCGTGACCGACGAGCACCTGACTGACACGCTGACCGCCGCCGGCATCCGTTATCACGGCACGCCCGACACGGGCTGGATCGCCGCGCTCGCGTCGTGGCTGCTGCCGCTCGTGCTGTTCGTGTTCGTGTGGAACATGATGCTGCGCCGGCGCGGCGGGCTGCAGGACTTCACCGGGATGGGCAAGAGCCGCGCGCGCGTGTACGTGCAGCAGGAAACCGGCATCACGTTCGACGACATCGCGGGCATCGACGAAGCGAAAGCCGAACTGCAGCAGCTCGTCGCGTTCCTGCGCAATCCCGACCGTTACCAGCGCCTCGGCGGCAAGATCCCGAAGGGCGTGCTCGTCGTCGGCGCACCGGGCACCGGCAAGACGCTGCTCGCGCGTGCGGTGGCCGGCGAAGCGGCCGTGCCGTTCTTCTCGATCAGCGGCTCGGCGTTCGTCGAGATGTTCGTCGGCGTGGGGGCGGCGCGCGTGCGCGACCTGTTCGAGCAGGCGCAGCAGAAGGCGCCGTGCATCGTGTTCGTCGACGAGCTCGATGCGCTCGGCAAGGTGCGCGGCGTCGGCCCGATGTCGGGCAACGACGAACGCGAGCAGACGCTCAACCAGCTGCTCGTCGAGATGGACGGCTTCCAGGCCGGCTCCGGCGTGATCATCATGGCCGCGACGAACCGGCCGGAGATTCTCGATCCCGCGTTGCTGCGGCCGGGCCGCTTCGATCGCCACATCGCGATCGACCGGCCCGACGTGAACGGCCGCCGGCAGATTCTCGGCGTGCACGTGAAGCGCGTGAAGCTCGCAGCCGACGTGGACCTTGGCGAGCTCGCGTCGCGTACGCCGGGCTTCGTCGGCGCCGATCTGGCGAACGTCGTCAACGAGGCCGCGCTGCATGCTGCCGAACTCGGCAAGCCGGCGATCGGCATGGCCGATTTCGACGAGGCGATCGACCGCGCGCTGACGGGCCTCGAGCGCAAGAGCCGCGTGATGAACGCGCAGGAGAAGCTGACCATCGCGTATCACGAAGCCGGTCACGCGCTCGTCGCGGAAAGCCGCGCGCATTGCGACCCGGTGAAGAAGGTGTCGATCATTCCGCGCGGCGTCGCCGCGCTCGGCTATACGCAGCAGGTGCCGACCGAGGATCGCTACGTGCTGCGCCGGAGCGAACTGCTCGACCGGATCGATGCGCTGCTCGGCGGGCGCGTGGCCGAAGAGCTGGTGTTCGGCGATGTATCGACCGGCGCGCAGAACGATCTCGAACGCGCGACCGCGATGGCGCGTCACATGGTCATGCAGTACGGGATGAGCGAGAAGATCGGACTCGCGACGTTCGACGACGGCGATGCGCGCCAGGGCATGCCGGGCGCCTGGCATGCGGGCGACGGCCGCTGCAGCGAGCACACGGCACGGATGATCGACGACGAAGTGCGCACGCTGCTGACCGATGCGCATGCGCGGGTGGCCGCGACGCTCGGCGAGCGCCGCGATGCACTCGAACGCATCGCGCAACGGCTGCTGCAATGCGAGGTGCTCGAACGCGACGCGCTTCAGGCGCTGATCGACGGGCGCGTCGACGCGTCGTCGGCCCCGTCGGCGCCCCCCGACGAAGCGGGCGCACGCGGCGGCGCCATCGAAACGGAGCAGGCTTCTGCGGTCGAGCGCGATTTCGTCGCGTACGGCCGGCCGCGCGACCCCGATCGCTGAACGCGCTGCGCCGACCTGCGAGCGGCGCGCGTCGACCTGTCGATGCGCCGCGCTTTCTTTCCCTCTTTCCAGTCACGGAGTCGCCATGAGCGACGCGCACGTATCGGTGGATGTCGCGCAGCAGGCGCGTTTCCGCTTCGAAGTCAGGTTTGCCGGCACGACGCTGGCGCCGGTGCTCACCGACGAACCGCCGCCGCTCGGCGAAGGATGCGGGCCGAACCCGATCCGGTTGCTGGCCGCGGCTGTTGCGAGCTGTCTGTCGGCGAGCCTGCTGTTCGCATTCGACAAGCAGCACGTCGATCCACAGCCGATTGCCGCGCATATCGACGTCGACATGGTGCAGAACGAAGCAGGGCGGGTGCGCGTGGGGGCGATGGCCGTGCGGCTGTCGATCGGCAAGACGTGGGCCGATCTCGCGGCGGCGACGCGCGTGCTCGACCGGTTCGATGCGTATTGCGTGGTGACCGAGAGCATGCGCGCGGGCATCCCGATTTCGGTCGACGTGTGCGACATGAACGGCGCGACGCTCGAATTCGCGGCGACGGATGCGTGAGCGCGCGTCGGCGCGTCAGGATTCGGTCGCGGCCGCGACTTCGGCTGCTTCGATGAGCGCGTCGAGAAAACGCGTGCGCCACCAGTGCACGTCGGTCTTGCGCACGATCGCCATCAGCGCCGAGTGACGCTGGCGGCGTTCCTCGAGCGGCATCGTGAGCGCGCGCTGGATCGCCTGCGCGGTGCCTTGCGTGTCGTACGGATTGACGAGCAGCGCCGGCTTCAATTGCTCGGCCGCACCGGCGAAACGCGACAGCACGAGTACGCCCGGATCGGCCGCGTCCTGCGCGGCGAGGAATTCCTTCGCGACGAGGTTCATCCCGTCGCGCAGCGGCGTGACGAGCGCGACGCGGCTCGCGCGATACAGGCCCGGCAGGCGCTTGCGCGCGACGGTGCGGTGAATGTAGCGCATCGGCATCCATTCGAGCTCGCCGTAGTCGCCGTTGATCGCGCCGCACAGGCTGTCCATCTCGCGCCGCAGGTCGTCGTACGCGCCGAGATCCTCGCGGCTCGGTGCAGCGATCTGGATCAGCGTCGCGCGGTCGCGGTTCTCCGGATACTGTTCGAGCAACTGGCGGAACGCATGCACGCGCTGCGGCAACCCTTTCGTGTAATCGAGCCGGTCGACGCCGACGAGCAATTGGCGGCGCGAATATTCGTCGCGCATCCGGTCGAACATGTCGATGCCGTCACGATCGCGCGCGAGCGATTCGAATTCGTCGACGTTGATGCCGATCGGGAATGCACCGGCCGACAGCGTGCGGCCGAACGCGTGCAGCCGGCCATCCTGCAACCGCGCCGCGCCCGCTTCCGCTTCGACGTAATGCTCGAAGTGGAGCAGATCCGATTCGGTCTGGAAGCCGACGAGGTCGTACGCGAACAGCGAACGCATCAGCCATTCGTGTTCCGGGATCGCGGCCATGATCGGCGGCGGCGGCATCGGAATGTGCAGGAAGAAGCCGATCGGATTCGTGCAGCCCATCGCGCGCAGTTCGGCGGCGAGCGGAATCAGCTGGTAATCGTGAACCCAGATGGTGTCGTCGGGCCGCAGCAGCGTGCGCAGCTTGCGCGCGAACAACTGGTTCACACGCCGGTAGCCGTCGGCGAAGCGCCGGTCGAACTGTGCGAGATCGAGCCGGTAGTGAAACACCGGCCACAGCACGTTGTTCGAATAGCCGAGGTAGTACGCGTCGTAATCCTGCGGATCGAGGTCGATCGTCGCGAGCTGGATGCCGCCGACGTTCTGGATCTGCACGTCGTCGCCATGCGTAGGCTGATCGTCGCCGCCGCGTAGCTTGCCGCTCCAGCCGAACCATACGCCGCCGGTTTCCTGCAGGCTGTCCTTCACGGCAACGGCGAGGCCGCCGGCCGCGGCTTTACGGGGGTCTGCGATGCGATTGGATACGACGACGAGTCGGCTCACTAGCTCTCCTGACGATTGTTGGGGGAAAGATTCGTGCGGCCGAGGCGCGAGAAGCAGACGCCGCCATCGACGCGCGGGGCGCGATGCGATGGGGCCGCAATGCGAACGGACGGGAGTCAGGGCACGCGATTCGCCGTCCGAACGGGGGGTGCTTTTTTAAGCATACTCGTCATTCGTTCGTTTTAAAAGTCTGTATCGACGAACGTCGCGAGTGCGAATGCAGCGCGATTTCCATGACGCCGGTGTGGCAACGCACGAAATGCGGGCAGGATCGAAACTTGCGCGTCGCTGCGAACGCAGCGTGCGCGATGCAAGGCTGCGTGCGGACGCATGACGTGCGATCGTCCGCGACGACGTGCATGTGCGCACGACGGAATGGGGATCGGCGGCAATGAAAGCCGATGCCGGGCGCGCCGATGCCGATGCGCGATCTACCTGAAAGTGGGCCGCGAACGCGCGACGCGGACCGGCGCTGCGCGTCGCTGTGCGTGCGTGATCCTTCGCGCACCGGATGGCGACGATGCGCTGCCGCACCGCGTCTCGCGCGTGGCCGCGCATCGTGCGGTGCACGTACGCACGATGCAGGCGGATGAGCGGAACAGCGTGCGCATCGTCGTCTCTTTCGCGTTTCGTTACGCGGTGGCCGGTTGCCAGTGCCGCATGTCGGCTCCCTGCGGATGCGTGCCCGACGCCGCCGCGTGTGCCCCGGACGGCATCCGGAACGCGGCGACCGTTTCGGACAGTTCGCGGCCCTGCGCCTCGAGCGACTTCGATGCGGCTGCAGCCTGCTCGACGAGCGCCGCGTTCTGTTGCGTCGTCTCGTCCATCTGCGTGATCGTCAGGTTCACCTGGTCGATGCCGCGGCTCTGTTCGGCCGACGCAGCGGCGATCTCGCCCATGATGTCCGTCACGCGCGCGACGGCCTGCGTGACGTCGGACATCGTCTTGCCGGCTTCACCCGCGAGCGCCGAGCCGTCCTGGATCGTCTGCACCGACACGGAGATCAGCTCCTTGATTTCCTTCGCCGCCGTCGACGAACGCTGCGCGAGACTGCGCACCTCGCTCGCGACGACCGCGAAGCCGCGGCCCTGTTCGCCCGCGCGCGCCGCTTCGACGGCGGCGTTCAGCGCGAGGATGTTGGTCTGGAACGCGATGCCTTCGATGATGCCCGTGATGTCGGCGATCTTCGACGAGCTGAGGCCGATCTCCGTCATCGTATCCACCACGCGGCCGACCACCGAGCTGCCGCGCTGCGCGACGTCCGACGCATTCGCGGCGAGCGTGCTCGCCTGTTGCGCGTTTTCCGCATTCAGCCGCACCGTCGACGTGAACTGCTCCATCGTCGCCGCGGTTTCCTGCAGCGACGCGGCCTGTTCCTCGGTGCGCTGGCTCAGATCGAGGTTGCCCGACGCGATTTCGCTCACCGCATGCGCGATGCTGTTCGACGAATCGCGCACGCGGCCGACGATGCCGATCAGCCGCTCGTTCATCGTCCGCAGCGCTTCGAGCAGGTCGCGCGTCTCGTCGTTGCCGCTCACCTGGATACGGCTGCCGAGATCGCCGTTCGCGACCGTGCGCGCGACATCCACCGCCGAGCCGATCGGCACCGTGATCTTGCGCGTCAGCCACAGGCCGCCGGCGGCCGCAACCGCGACCGCGATCAGGCAGATGCCGGCCAGCAGGTTGCGCTCCATCACGTAGCGGTCCGCGAATTGCTGCGCGATCGCGAGTTCGCGTTCATGCGTATAGGTTGCGTATGCGTCGGTCGCGCGCACCAGCTGCGCGAGCAGCGGGCGGCAATTGTCGTCGATGTCGGCGGTTGCCTCGTCCTTCTTGCCGGCCTGCGCGAGCCCGACGATGCGCAGCGCGACCGGCCCGTAGCTGCCTTCGATCCGCACGATGTCGCCCACCAGTTCGCGTGCGCGATCGGAGGTGTCGGTCGCGTTCGCCATCATGTCCTTGAGCTTCGCGAGATGTTCCTGCACATCCTTGTGCGCCTGGTTCACTTCGGCGAGTTCGACCTCGACGTCGGACGGTTTGGTCACCAGCACGAGGTTGCGCGCGGCGATCGCGCGACGGTCGACTGCGGTGCGGATTTGCGCGGACAGGTTCGCCCGCGCGCTGATGCCGTTCATGTAGCGGGAAAACTCGGCATTCGTATCGGACAGTGCCTTGAGGGCCATGCCCGACACGATCACGACGACCGCGGCGAGCAAGCCGAAGCCGCCAAGGAGTTTTGTTTTGATGCTCATTCTGGCGATTTTCACGTTGTGCCTCTGCGCGAGTGGTTGGCAAATGGAATTTATTGTTCGACCAGATACGGGCTCGTGCCGGCATTAACGGGTATACGGGATATTTCTTTACCCTTCGAAAACCCTGATATTAATTTTTTTAGTGCTGAAACCGTTGCCAGCTGGGCGTTCTTGATCTCGATCAAAAAGTCTCGGGTCGCCCGTAATTAAAGGGTTTATACGTGGAATTTGAAACCGGTTTTATTGGTGAAACAAGAAACGTCTTTTAACCAATAATCGTCTGATGATTTTGTTTCGATTTATGGATGAATAACGGAATTTCGTTTTCGACGAATTCCGGGAGGACGCCGATGCGGGTGCTCGGCGTGCGCCGCTCGATTGGCGCGATGGGAGGATTAACAGAGGCGGGCGCGCCATGTCGGCGCGCCCGACAAGCTCGCGGCGGGCGCCGCGAGCCGTGTGGGGTCAGAACGTGGTGCGCAACCCGGCCATCGCGCTGCGGCCGCCTTGCGGTGCGAAGCCGCGCACGACCGACGTCGAGTAGCGAATCTCCTGGTTCGTCAGGTTGTCGCCCCGCAGGTACGCGAGCCAGTGCGTCGGGCCGACGCGGAACTTGTAGGTCAGCATCACGCCGAGCGACGTGTAGCCGTCCGTCGAGAAGTCGTTGTCGGGCACGCGATGCTGCGACCACGCGTGCGTGACCTGCGCGCGCGCGCCGAACGGGCCGTAACCGTAGTCGGCCGCGAGCGTCGCGCGCAGCGGCGCGATGCGCGGCAGCGGCTGGCCCGTGTCGACGTTGCGCGCATGCGTGTAGTCGGCCGTCAGTTCGAGATCGACCGTATGGCCGCGTCGCGAGAACGCGCGCCATTTGCCGTCCAGCTCGATGCCGTAGAACTCGGCGCGCACGCCGCGATAGATCGCCTCGTTGAGCGAGCCGTCGGTGCCGGGTGCGACGGGTTCGCCGTCGTCGTTCACGACGCGGCCCGTGTTGTACTCGGTCAGGTAGTTCGAGAAGCGGTTGTAGAACACGCCGACGCTACCGCGGTTCGGCCCGCTCGCATAGCGCAGCGACAGGTCGGTCGACACGGCTTTTTCCTTCGACGCGTTCGGGTTGCCGATCAGGAACTGGCCGGTCGCATCGTGCGGGCCGTTCGAATACAGCTCGTAGAAGGTCGGCGCGCGTTCGGTGTACGCGACGTTCGCCGCGACCGACCATACCGGCGTCAGCGAGAACAGCGCGCCGGCCGACAGGCTGCCCGCGTTGAAGTCGCGCGGCTGCGCGCCCGCGAATTTCTCGACGCCGGCCGGATCGGGATCGACCTTCACATGCTCGAAGCGGCCGCCGAGGCTCAGCTTCAGCGCCGGGACGACCTGCCATTCCTCGAGGCCGAACAGCGCGACGCTGTTCGTGCGCGTGGACGGCACGAGCATTTCGTCGCCGAGCGCGGAGAACGTGTTCTGGCCGAACTGCACGCCGATCGCGCCTTCGAACGGGCCGATCTTGCGATGCCGCGCCTCGATGCGCGCCTCGTAGCCGCGATTGCGGAAGGTGGTCGCCGTTTCGCCGTTGTCGACTTCCTTGTGACGGTAGTCGGTGTAAGCGAAATCGAATTTCAGCTGCGTGAACGGCCCGCTCAGGTTGCGGATCTCGGACGCGAACGCGAGGCGTTCCTGCCGCATCCGCAGCCGCACGTCGCTTTCGGCGACGGAGCCGTAGTTCGATTCGTAACCGCTGTACGACAGGCCCGCGAACCCGTCGGCCCACGTGTACGACGCGCCGAGCGCGCCGCCATGCACGCGGCCGTCGCTGTTCGGCACGTTGCCTTCCGGCTGCGGCGTGTCGGGGCCGTCGATCGCGCGTTGCGGGCTGCTGCGCGCGTAACCGGGAATCCGCAGCTTGCTCGTTTCGCGGTCGAACGCGTCGACGTGGAACGCGAAGCGGCCATTGCCGCCTTCGACTTGCGCGGCACCGGCGCGCACGGAATTGGCGCCGCCGTAGCGCGCGTCGAGCGCGCCGGTCACGCCCTGGATCGCTTCGCGCGGGATCCGGTTGTCGATCGTGTTGACCACGCCGCCGACCGCGTTGCCGCCGTACAGCAGCGCGGCCGGGCCGCGTACGATTTCGATGCGTTCGATCGACAGCGGATCCTGCGGCACCGCATGGTCGTACGACAACGACGACGCGTCGTAGGCCGCGACGCCGTTCTGCAGCAGCCGGATCCGGTCGCCGTCCATTCCGCGGATGATCGGGCGGCCGACCATCGGTCCGTAGGTCGTGGTCGACACGCCGGGCAGCCCGTTGAGCGTTTCGCCGAGCGAATCGGCCTGGCGGCGCGTCAGCGCATCGCCGGAAAGCTGCACGGTCGGCGCGATCGGCTCGGTGTCGCCGAGCGGGTTCGCGGTCACGAAGATCGGCGCGAGCGGGGCGGCGGCCGGTGCCGGATTCGACGACGCGGGCGTATCGGTCTGCGCGTGGGCGACGGCGGCGAACAGCATCAGCGAAAGAGACGAGAGCGGGCGAAGCGGTAGACGAGGGAGGTCGCGCATGGTCGGTGAATCGGTTGGAATCGGATCGGATAACGAGCGATACGGGTCACCGCTGGATACGATATATTGTTGCGTCAATGACGCGCAGTGACCCGTTGGAACATGGCTCGGCGAGGCCCGGCCACCCACAGTGGAACAGCGTCGGGCGGACGAGCACCCGAAATGATATGTTATATCATTTCAAATTCCAAGCCGAATGGCAGGTTCCCGTCGGGTTTCTGTCGGATCGGTGAAAAGGGCGGCTGGAGCGGAGGGGCGATGGCGGGAAACGTGGGACGGGGTGCGCCGAGCGCATGAGGCGAGCGGCGATGTCCATGCGCCTGCACGTCGAGAGTGTGATAGATTTCCGGCGCGGCCAATGTGCCGCGAACGTTCTCAGGGCGGGGTGAAATTCCCCACCGGCGGTAATCGCGCGATTGCGCGTAGCCCGCGAGCGCTTGCCGGCACGCATGTGTCCGGCAAGGTCAGCAGACCCGGTTTGATTCCGGGGCCGACGGTTAAAGTCCGGATGAGAGAGAGCGGGGTTCGTTGCGTACGCAAGGTACGCGGCTTGTCCCTGTGCGCCCATTCAACTCACACAGGACCCATCGATGACCCAACTTGCTTCCCCCTCCCAAACTGCCGCGCCGCGTATCGCTTTTGTCCAGTCGTGCTGGCACAAGGAGATCGTCGACCAGTGCCGAAACGCGTTCGTCGACGGGCTCGCCAACGCGAACCTGAGCCAGGCGGATTGCGATTTCTTCGAAGTGGCAGGCGCTTTCGAAATTCCGCTGCATGCCAAATTGCTCGCGAAAACCGGCAAGTACGCGGCCATCGCGTGCGCCGGCCTGGTGGTCGACGGCGGCATCTATCGCCATGACTTCGTCGCGCAAGCGGTGATTTCCGGCCTCATGCAGGTGCAGCTCGAAACCGGCGTGGTGGTGCTGTCGGCGGTGCTGACGCCGCATCATTTCCACGGCGCCGAGCATGTCGCCTACTTCCACGAGCACTTCCTCGTGAAGGGCGCGGAACTCGCGCATGCCTGCGTCGATACGATCGGCAAGGTCGCGGCGCTGAAAGCGGAACCCGTGGTCGCTGCAATTCCGCAGGCTGCCTGACGCGTTGCGGTGTGCGTGCCGCCGCGTTGCCTGCGCGGCGGCACGCATGTCAGCTTTCGCGGGGTGTCAGCGAAGGCGGCAACGACACGATGTTGCCGCCTTCGCTCAGCGCTCTGCCGGAAACCGCTCCTGCAACGCGTGCAGCCAGCGCGCGACGACATCGAGTTCGTCGTCGGAAAACCCGTCGCACAGCTTGCCGTTCAGTTCGCGCAGCAGCACGCGCGCCCGCTTGAGCGCCGCGTGGCCTTCGTCGGTCAGGTACAGCCGCGTTGCGCGGCCGTCGTCGGAATCGGCATGACGCGTGATGAGGCCGGCCTTCGCCATCCGGTCGGCAAGGCCCGTCATCGCGGACGGCGCGAGCTGTAGCGCGGCGCCGACTTCGCCGATCAGCGCACCATCCTGCTTCGCGAGACAGAACAACGCGCCGGCCTGCGCGGCGCTCGCGCGCGTCTCGGTTTCGGCCTTGCGGTCGATCCAGCGCTGCACGCGCCGCTGGCCGATGTTCAACATGAAAAACAGTCGTCGGTCTTCGCTCAAGCTGGGTTCCCGGCTGCAATGGAAAGGGAGGGACGGCCCGCGGTGCGTGGCGTGTCGAGCGCCTGCGCGAGCCAGTCGGCGACGTCGGGCCACAGCACGGTGCCGGGCCGGCTGCGAAAGAAGCCCATGTGCCCGACCGGGCCGCTGCCCGCCGCGTGCGGATCGATCTGGCGGCGTTCGACCTTCGCGCGGGTCAGATAGCTTACCAGCAGGCCGATCGCGGCCGGGTTGGCCCACGGATCGTCGTTGAAACCGAGTGCGAGGATGGGCAACCGTTGCTTCGAGAAACGTTCGGCCGCGCCGAGCGTCGGATCGTCGAAGAAATAGTGCGGCAGCGTCGTCCAGCGGCTCCATTCGCGGAACACGCCGGCCGGCAGATCCTCGCCGAGCCCGAGCCGTTTGCCGGGCACGTAGCCGAGCAGCGCGGACATCAGCGGTCCGAGCACACGCAGGATCAGCCGTACCTTCAGGCGCTCGGCCGCCTGCGCGATCAGCCGCGTGCTGCCCGCATGCGCGGCGACGAGGACGGCGGCGCGCAGATGCGGCGTGCTTGCGGACAGCCCGATCGCATGCCCGCCGACGCTATGGCCGACCGCCAGCAGCGGCAACCCTTCATACGCCTGCCGCGCCCATGCGGTCGCGGCGCCCACGTCGAGCTCCATCCAGTCGCGCATGCGCGACCGCAGCGCGGCCAGGCGCGCGGGCCGCGATGCGCCGATGCCGCGATAGTTGTAGGTCAGCGCCGCGAAGCCGCGTTCGGTCAGGAAGCGTGCGAAGCCCGCATACAGCCGCTCGGGCACGGCCGTCGCCGGATGGATCAGCACCAGCGCGCGCGGCGCGGCGTCCGGCGACCACAGCGTGCCGTGCAGCACGTAGCCGTCGGCGGCCGAAAACTCGATGGGTTGGGCGGTCATGGGCGTCCTCGTTCCGGGTGGTTATTTCGTATGCGAAATATAGTCCGGGATTTATTTCGCGCACGAAATATCTATCGAGGAATCATTCGAACGACACGTGACGGAGGCCGGTGGCGAGCACGAGGGCGTGGTCGGTTGCTTCATAAAATATTTGCATCTTTCCATAGAAGAATATTGCGTTTGTCTCATGAAGTGGATCGACGTATCTTCATCGGTTGCATCGGTTGCATCGGTTGCATCGGTTGCATCGGTTTCGCCGGCCATCGCGCACGGCGGACAAAGGGTGCCGCCATCGCGCGGCAGCCTGCCAACCTTCCGGGAGATCACGTTGTTGAGCCGAATCGTCACGGCGCTCTTGCTGGCGCTTGCCGCGCAGCCGGGCATTGCCAAGGACACCGTCACGCTGCGCGTCGGTGAACAGAACTACTTCAACATCCAGGCCTCGATGGAGGCGTCCGGCGTGTTGAAGGACCTGCCGTACACGATCGAGTGGAAGCATTTCCAGGCCGCCGCACCCGTCGCCGAAAGCCTGAACGGCAACGCAATCGACGTCGGCTTCCTCGGCGATTCCGCGCTGCTGACGCTGGCCGCGCGCGGCGCGCCGGTCAAGGTCGTCGCGGTATCGCGGCAAAGCCTCGACGGCGTCGCGATCCTCGTGCCGAAGCATTCGCCGGTGCGTACCGTGGCCGATCTGCAGGGCAAGACCATCGCGGTCTGGCGCGGCGCATGGAGCCAGCAGCTCGTGCTGCGCGCGCTCGAACACGCGGGCCTGCGCGCCGATTCGGTGAAGTTCGCGTACCTGATGCCGATCGATGCGACCAACGCGCTCGCGAACGGCTCGGTCGACGCCGTGTCGCTGTGGGAGCCGTTCGTCAGCACGCTCGCCTTGCGGCAAGGCGCGCGGCCCGTGACGACCGCGCAGGGGCTGATGCCGGCGCTGAGCTTCGTCGCCGCGAACGAGCAGGCGGCGTCGGGCAAGCGCGCCGAGATCACCGATTTCCTGCGGCGCGTGGTGGCCGCGCGCCAGTGGGTCGACAGCCATCCGCGCGAGTACGCGGACCTGTGGGCGAAGCGCGCGAAGCTTGAACCCGACGTTGCGTACCGCTGGCTCAACAACGCGAAGCAGCGCGTGGGCCCGGTCGACGAAACGGCCGCGAAGGACGCGCAGAACACGGCCGACTTCCTGCACAAGGCCGGTGTGATTCCGGCTGCGTACGACACGTCGAAGCTGCTCGACCGCTCGTATGCGGGGGCGTTCGCGGCGCCTGCGCAGAAGACGGCCGCCGCGCAATGAGCGTGCGGCCATTGCCGCGATTCCCCATCGAACGCTAAGAGGACATCCCGACATGCCAGTCGACATCATCGGCATGATCACCGCGACACCCGGCGCGGAGGTCGACGTACCGGGCGGCGCGGCCGTCCAGCCCGACTACGTGCGCCGTTTCGCGCAGGCGCACGAGGCAGCGGGCTTCGACCAGATCCTGGTCGGCCATTTCAGCAACGCGGCGGACGGCTTCATCGTCGCGTCGTTCGCAGCGGCGGCGACCGAGCGTATCCGCATCCTGCTCGCGCACCGGCCGGGCGTGATCGTGCCGTCGGCCGCCGCGCGGCAGATCGCGACGCTCGACGTGTTCAGCGGCGGCCGGCTCGCGCTGAACGTCGTATCGGGCGGCGACGATACGGACCTGCAGCGCGACGGCGATTTCGTGCCGCACGATGCGCGCTACCGCCGCACCGGCGAATACCTCGACGTGCTGAAGCGGATCTGGCAGGCCGATGCACCGGTCGATCACGACGGCGCGTTCTACCGGCTGCGCGGCGCGTCGCCGCTCGTGAAGGGCGCGCAGCGGCCGCATGTGCCGATCTATTTCGGCGGATCGTCGCCGGCTGCGCTGACGGTCGCGGGTGAGCATGCGGACGTCTACATGACGTGGGGCGAGCCGCTCGACGCGGTGCGCGAGCAGATCGCGCGCGTGCGGGCCGCCGCCGCGCCGTTCGGGCGTGCGCCACGCATCAGCGTGTCGTTCCGGCCGATCGTTGCCGATACCGAGGCCGCCGCATGGGAGAAGGCCGAGGCGATCCGCGAGCGCGTGCGCGCGGCGCGGCTCGCGCATGGCCTGCCGATCGCAGGCCATGCGCCGCAGAATGCGGGTTCGCAGCGGTTGATGGCGGCCGCCGCACAGGGCGACGTGCTCGACGAGCGGTTGTGGATGGGCGTCGCGAACCTGACCGGCGCGCGCTGGAATTCGACCGCGCTGGTCGGCACGCCGGAACAGGTTGCGCGGGCGTTGGGCGCGTACTACCGGCTCGGCGTATCGACGTTCCTGATTCGCGGGTTCGATCCGCTCGACGATGCGCTGGCCTACGGGCGCGACCTGATTCCGGCGATACACGCGCAGATTGCGGAACTCGACCGGTATCGGGCGGCGGTGCCGGCGTAAATCGACAAGCCGTCGCTTGAATCGCCCCGGCATGTCCATCGCGGCATGCGGGGGCGATTGCCTTCATGCTTCAGAACGACGGCAACCCCGGCGGATTGGTTTCCGCACGCGCGATGGCCTCGCTCTGCAAGCCCCAGCGTGCGAGCGCCTGCCCGTAGCGGCCGCTGCCGATCAGCGCATTCGTCGCGAGCGTCAGCGCCGGTGCGAGCCCGCTGCCGCGGCGCGTCGCGATCGCGACGTCGGCATTGGCGGGCCAGCCCGCATTGACGACGCCGACGCGGCGGATCTTGCCGCTGCGCGCGGCCTCGTACGCGAGCGACGCGTTCGGGTTCAGCTCCGCATCGGCGCGGCCCGACAGCAGCGCGACACGTGCCGTGGCATCGTCGTCGAAATAGAGCAGTTCGGCCGGCTTCAGCCCCTGCGCGACGTTGCGCTTGCTCCATTCGAGCAGGATGCGCTCCTGGCTCGTGCCGGCGCCGGTGATGATCCGCAGGCCCGCGACGTCCTTCGGCTCGGCGATCTTCTCGATCGGGCTGCCGGTGCGCACATAGAAGCCGTGCAACCCGAGCCGGTAGGTCGTGAAGTCGTATTTCTCCTTGCGCTTCTCGGTCACGCCGACGTTCGAGATCACTGCGTCGTACTTGCCGGACGCCAGCCCCAGCGGCCAGTCGGCCCATGCGATCGGTACCAGCACGAGCGTGCGTCCGAGTGCGTCAGCGACGAGCTGCGCATAGTCGGGATCGGCGCCGACCACGGTACGCGCGTCGGTCGCGTAGGTCGATACGGGCGGCGCATGCGGTGAAATCGCAACCGTGAACGCGCCGTCGCGCACCCAGTGGTAGCCGCTTGCCGCATGAATTGCCGCGTCGTCGCGCCCGGCACGCAGGCGGCCGGCCTGGCGCGGGTCGAGATCGGCCGTTGCGGCAGCGGCGTGCGCGGCTTGCCACGGCAGGACGGCTGCCGCAGCCAGCGCGGCGGTGATGAACTGGCGCCGGTCGGTCATCGCGCGGGCCCTCGCAGGTTGGTGGCGATGCGCATCACAGCACCCGCGACAGGAACGCGCGCGTGCGCGGATGCGACGGCGCGTCGAGCACGACGGCCGGCGGCCCGGCCTCGACGATGCGACCGCGCTCCATGAACAGTACGGTGTCCGCGACTTCGCGGGCGAAGCCGATCTCGTGCGTGACGATCACGAGCGTCGTGCCCGAGCGCGCGAGTTCCTTGATCACGTCGAGCACTTCGTTGACGAGTTCGGGATCGAGCGCGGAAGTCGGTTCGTCGAACAGCAGCACCTTCGGACGCAACGCGAGCGCCCGCGCGATCGCGACGCGCTGCTGCTGACCGCCGGACAACTGGCGCGGGTACGCATCGGCTTTATCCGCGAGGCCGACACGCGCGAGCAGCGTGCGCGCCGTGCGTTCGGCTGCGTCGCGCGTCGCGCCGCCGACGGCGACCGGTGCTTCGATCAGGTTTTCGAGCACCGTCAGGTGCGGGAACAGGTTGAAGTTCTGGAACACCATGCCGACGGCCGTGCGCCGCTTCAGCACGTCACGCTCCTTCAGCTCGTAGAGCACGTCGCCGTCGCGGCGATAGCCGAGCAGTTCGCCGTCGATGTCGATGAAGCCGTCGTCGACGCGTTCGAGATGGTTGATCGTGCGCAGCAGCGTCGACTTGCCGGAGCCCGACGGCCCGACGATCACGGTCACGCTGCCGCGCGGCGCGACGAACGAGACGTTGTCGAGCACGCGCTGCATGCCGAACTGCTTCGACACGCCGTGCACGGCCACTTCGCCGCCGGTGCGCGACGCGGCGGTAGCGGCGCCGGCACCTGCATACGCATCATCGCTTTCGGCCGGTGCGATCGATGCGGCGCGGCGCGGGATGACACGCTGCCACAGCACGCCGATACGCGCGAGCGCGAACGTGAGCACCGACGGCGGCGGATTGCGCAACGCACCGCGCGCATAGTGCCGCTCGACCTGCACCTGGATCGCCGACAGCACGGTCAGGATGATCAGGTACCAGACGGTCGCGACCATCAGCAGCGGAATCACTTCGAGATTGCGCCGGTAGATCACCTGGACCGTGTAGAACAGCTCCGGCATCGCGAGCACGTACACCATCGACGTGCCTTTCGCGAGCATGATCAGGTCGTTGAACGCAGTTGGCAGGATCGCGCGCATCGCCTGCGGCAGCACGATTCGCGTGGTCTGGCGGCCGCGCGGGAGCCCGAGCGCGGCCGCCGCTTCGAGCTGGCCCTGGTCGACCGCGAGAATGCCGCCGCGGATCACTTCGGCGGAAAACGCCGCATGGTGCAGCGTGAGGCCGAGCACGGCCGCGAGGAACGGGCTGATCAGGTCGGTCGTCGGCGTCTCGAACCACACGATGCCGGTGAACGGTACGCCGAGCCGCACATGCTCGTACAGGTAGCCGAGGTTGTTCAGGATCAGCAGCAGCACGATCAGCGGTATCGAGCGGAACAGCCACACGAAGGTCCATGCGCTTGCGGACAGCAGCCGCGAACGCGACAGCCGGGCCAGCGCGACGAACGCGCCGAGCACGAGGCCGAATACCGCGCCGAGCAGCGTCAGCACCAGCGTGCGCGCGAGCCCCGACAGCACCGGCGGCGACAGGAACCATTCGGCGAACACCGGCCAGCCCCATTGCGGGTTGCCGAGGATCGAATGCAGCGTGATCGCGATCAGCACGAGCGCGAGCACGGTGCCGGCCGTGCGCGACCGGTGGCGCGCGGGCACGATCCGGAAACGCGTGCCGGCGTCGCGCGCGACGGGGGAAGAGAGCGGCGGCAGCGCGCCGCCGAGATGGGTCGTGTCGCTCATGGTTTCTGGAATTCCTCGAATCTGTCGGGCAGGCGCGCCGCGCAGGGGCGGCGCGGTGGCGTCACGCGTGTGCTTCGGCCGCCGTTTCGTGCGCGGCGCCGGGCGTCGCGTGGCGGCTCGCCTTGCGCGGCAGGCCGAGGTGGTCGCGCAGCGTCGAGCCGGGCAGGTCGCGGCTGTAGCGGCCGCGCGCCTCGAGCGCCGGAATCACGAGTTCGACGAAATCGTCGACGCCTTGCGCCTGCACCGGAAAGCCGAGGATGAAGCCGTCGCCGGCGCCCGCGTCGTGCCAGCGGATCAGTTCGTCGGCGACGTGCTCGGCCGTGCCGATGAAGTTCGGGCGCGGCGTGGCGACCGCGAGTGCCGTCTCGCGCAGCGACAGGCCTTTCTGCTTCGCGTCGGCCTTGATCCGGTCGGTGGTCGAGCGGAAGCTGTTGCGGCCGAGCTCGCCGAGTTCCGGGAACGGCGCGTCGAGCGCGTACTGCGTGAAGTCGTGGTGGTCGAAATAGCGGCCGAGGTACGCGAGCGCCTCGTCGATCGTCAACAGGTCGCGGATCGCCTGGTACTTGTCTTCCGCTTCGGCGGCCGTGCGGCCGACGATCGGCCCGACACCGGGGAAGATCTTCACGTCGTCGGCCTGGCGGCCGTGATCGATCGCACTCTGCTTCACGCGCCGCGTGAATGCGGCCGTTTCCTCGAGCGACGGCGAATGCGTGAACACGGCGTCCGCGTATTTGCCTGCGAGGCCGATCCCGGTGTCGGACGAACCGGCCTGGAAAATCACCGGCTGCCCCTGCGGCGAGCGCTGGATGTTCAGCGGGCCCGCGACCTGGAAGAAGCGGCCGTGGTGATCGAGCGTGTGGAGCTTGTCGCGATCGAAGAAGCGGCCGGTTGCGCGGTCGCGCACGAAAGCGTCGTCGTCCCAGCTGTCCCACAGGCCCTGCACGACGTCGAGGTACTCGTCGGCGATCTCGTAGCGCAGTTCGTGATCCGGGTGCGCCTTGCCGAAATTCTTCGCGGTGCCTTCGAGCGGCGTCGTCACGACGTTCCAGCCCGCGCGGCCGCCGCTGATCGCGTCGAGCGACGCGAGCTGGCGCGCGACCGTGAACGGCTCGCTGTACGACGTCGAGATCGTGCCCGCAAGCCCGATCTTCTTCGTCGCGACCGCCAGCGCCGACAGGACGGTCAGCGGCTCGAAGCGGTTCAGGAAGTGCGGGATCGACTTCTCGTTGATGTAGAGGCCGTCCGCGACGAACGCGAACGCGATGCCGGCCGCTTCCGCCTTGCGCGCGACGCCGATCGCGAAATCGAGGTTGATGCTCGCGTCCGGCGGGTTGCTCGGATGCCGCCATGCATTCATGTGGCTGCCTGCGCCTTGCAGCATCAGGCCGAAGGGGATCGATCGTCGGGTCGTCATGGGAGCGTCACGCGTTCTGGTCAGGGGAGAAGGAGCGGTCGGCCGCGAGGGCCGCCTGCAATGGCGTGGCCGACAGCGCGCCGCCGAGCCATTCGGCCGATGCCAGCCGCGCCGCGTAGTCGGTCACCGGGGAATCGATCACGAACGCGTCGACGTCGAGCCGCCGGCTCAGCGTGTCGAGCGCGCGGTGGATGCGCTCGGGCGTATCGGCCAGGACCGTCGGGCGCAACTCGTCGATCCGGTAGTCGGACGCGCCGCTTTGCCGTGCGAACTCGGCGGCCGCCTGCGCGCTGGCGAGGTTGAAGCTCTGGCCGCCCGCGAACTGCAGCTTGAAGATCTTCAGCGGCCCGATCAGTTGTTCGGCAGCGTCGCGTGTCGGCGCGGCGACCGCGTACAGTGCGACGAGCGGTTTCGTGCCGCCTGCGCTTCGATACGCATCGAGCGAGCGTTCGAGATTCGCGTCGTCGCCGTTGAAATGCCCCGCGTAGCAGAAGCGCCAGCCGTTGCGTGCGGCGAGCGCACCGCTGTCCGGCGAGCCGCCGAGCAGGATGCGTTCGGGCAGTTGCGGCGGCACCGGCATCGCGACCGCGCCGGCGAGCGGATGATCTTCCGCGACGCCCCAGCCGAGAAACGCGTCGAGCTCGGCGAGCTGGCCCGCGAAGTCGGGCTTGCGCGCCTTGTCGTGGAACCACTGCAGCGCGCGCGTGGTCAGCGGCAACCCGCCGGGCGCCTTGCCGATGCCGAGATCGACCCGGCCCGGCGCGAGCGCGGCCAGCAGCTTGAACGTCTCGGCGACCTTGAACGGGCTGTAGTGCTGCAGCATCACGCCGCCCGAGCCGACACGGATGCGCGACGTATGCGCGAGCAGGTGCGCGACGACGACTTCCGGCGCCGAGCTGGCGAAGCCCGGCGTGCCGTGATGCTCGGCGACCCAGAAGCGTTCGTAGCCGAGCTGTTCGGCACGCTGCGCGAGCGTCGTGGTGAAGCGCAGCGCGTCGGCGGCGGTCGCGCCGTCGGCGATCGGACTCTTGTCCAGCAGCGAAAGCGAATAAGACATGATGGGCGGCGTTCCTGCGTAAGCGTGGATGGACGGTGGGCGGGCGCGGCGTTCAGCTCTTCGGCAGCCCCGGCGGATTCGTGCGCGACTGGTCGATCGCCTCGGACGCGAGATTCCAGCGGTCGAGCACCTGCTGGTAGCGTCCGGTCTTGATCAGCCCGTTCAGCGCGACGGTCAGCGGATCGGCCAGGCCACTGCCGCGGCGCGTCGCGATCGCGATGTCGGCCGTGCGCGGCCAGCCGCCGCTGATCGCGCCGACGAGCCGCGTCTTGCCTTGCTGCGCGCTCTGGTACGCGAGCACCGAGTTCACGCTGAACACCGCGTCGGCGCGGCCCGACTGCACGGCGACGATGCGCATCGCCTGATCGTCGTAGTACTGGATCTGCACGGGTTTCAGCCCGTGCGCGACGTTCTCGCGGTCCCAGGCGAGCAGGATCTTTTCCTGATTGGTGCCGGCGTCGGTCACGATGCGCAGCCCCGCGACGTCCTTCGGCTCGCGGATCGCCTGGATCTTGCTGTCGTTGCGCACGTAGAAGCCGACCTGGTCCTTGCGGTAGGTCGAGAAATCGAGCTTCTGCTTGCGTTCCTCGGTGACGGTGACGTTCGAGATCACCGCGTCGACTTTCCCCGATTCGAGCGCGAGCGGCCAGTCGGCCCAGGCGAGCGCGACGATCTTCAGCTTGCGGCCGAGGCTGTCGGATACGAGCTGGCCGATGTCGGCGTCGAAGCCGATTACCGTGCGTGCGTCGGTCGCATACGAGCTGATCGGCGGCAGGCTCGGCGCGATGCCGATCGTCAGCGTGCCGGGTTCGGCGAACTTGAACGATGCGGGCACCGCGCGTTCGACCGCTGCGTCAGCCGTGCCGCGCGGACGGCCGCGCTGTTCGGGGCTCAGGTCGAACGTCGCAGCGGTGGCCGCGGCTGCGGCGGCGAATGCGGTCAGGCCGATCAGCGTGGCGGCCAGCGTGCGCGCGGCACGGGAAGAAAGCGATACGGCTCGTTGCATGAAAACGTCCTGTCGTGGAAAGCGGAGGGTGCGAGGTGAAATGCGGGGCGTTGCGCCGTCAGCGCGGCAGCGCCGGTTCCGGCACCGGTGCCCACAGGTCGGCGAGCGTCGACGTGCGTGACGGATCGACGAGATCCTTGCCGAACCGCAGGTGGAAATACGCTTCGGGGTCGATCGACGAATCGAACAGCCTCGTATAGCCGGTGCGGTCGTAGAGCGCCCACGCTTCGGGCTGGCGAAAGCCGGTGGTCAGGTAGAGGCGGCGGTAGCCCTGCTGCGCGGCGCGCAGTTCGAGCGCCGCGACGATGAGCCGTGCGAGGCCCTGGCGACGCAGGTCGCCGTGTGTCCAGATGCGCTTGAGCTCGGCGGTCTGTGCGTCGTAGCGCTTGAACGCGCCGCCGCCGACCGTTTCGCCGTCGCGCAGCAGCAGCACGAACGCGCCTTCGGGCGGTGCGAACAGTTCGGCCGGATAGCGCGCGAGTTCGTCGCGGGCGGACGCGCGGCTGTCGGGGCGGTACGCGTCGTAACGGGTCGAATACTCGTCGATCAGCGCGTCGATCAGCGGCTGCGCGCGGACGTCGAGCGGCGTCGTATCGATGATGCGGTCGTTCGTGGCCATGGGCATCGCGAAGGGCGCACGATGCGGACGTTCCTGGCGGGGTGCGGGCACGCGGCCCGTCCGGTCTGTTCCGCTATCGCGACATTGTTGTCGTGATGGCGGCGGCCGCTGTGCATCCTGCGATGCGGTTGGCGGGCCGCCGCCGTTTTGAACACGTTAGCGGCGCGGCCGGCAAAGGCGAACGAAGCAATTTCGATAAGGATTTCGCGGGAAGCGTCAGAAGGCTTGCAGGGGGCGCGGGGTGGGGCGAGGAGAACGGGGCGGTGGGGAGCAGCGCCCGTTCGGCGTGCGGGCGACGCATATGAACGCCGCGGATCGGCAGGGTGTTGTTGTTTCGATGGTCCGCCGGCCATGCCGATTCGAGACTGTCTCTTCAGGGGCGCGAGCGCCCGGCCGCGACCCGCCGCCTCGGTGGCGGCGGTCCTGATCGAATTGTCGCGCCGGCGCGAAGCCCCGCCGTCGCGGGGCGATGATCCTCGACGACGACGGCGATCAGGCTGCTGCCGCCTGATGAACCGATTCGTGCCGGTCGCCACCCAGGATCTCGACAAGATCGGTCAGCATCCGCCCCAATTCCCCCGTCATCAGCGTGACATCCGAGTCGAAGCGTTCATCGTCATTCTGCGCGGTGGGATCCGTCGCTTCCTTGATGACGTCGAGCGGCGTGACACGCTTGATTGTCAGCGACGGTGTCAGCACGAACGAGATTCGGTCGTCCCAGGTCATCGCGAGGCGCATGCACTGTTTGCCGGTTTCGATGTGCCGGCGCATGTCGTTCGCTTCCAGCGCGTGGCCGACGTATCGCACCGTGGCGCCGCCTTCGCCGCTCGAGCGCAACTCGGCATCCTGGTCCACGGTGAATCCGCCCGGCGCCTCGCCGGACAGCAGCCAATCCGTCATCGCGGCGACCGGCGAACGCGCCACATGAACGCCGGCGAGCGGCAACTGATCGATCGATTTGACGAGCAGGCTGCGAACGTCGTCGGCCAGCGCCTGTGACGCCGCATCGATGACGAGCCAGCCGTTCACCGTATCGATCCACACGCGGGTATCGCGGCGAATGCTGAACGCGCGCGGCAGCAGTTCGTCGACAACCTGCTCCTTGAGTTCGCGCAGCTGTTTTCGGCCTACCTTGAAGCCCTGCTGCTCCTCGATTTCAACCGCACGTGCTTTGGTCACCTGATTGACGACCGACGCCGGGAGCAGCTTCTTTTCGGCACGAAACACCAGCAGCATCTGCCGGTTGATCGAATACACGAGCGCGCCGTCGTCGCGCGGCGACGCCCATCCGGCGCTCTGCATGTCGACGCTGTTGCCGGGCTGGAACGCGTGAGGCGCCAGCCACTTTTCCATCTGGTCGGGGGTAACGGCCCAAGGTGCCGGAAGACGATGAAGCTGAAGATTCTTGAACCACATAGGAGGGCAGGCAAAGCGCACCATTCTATATGACGTTGACGTTCCCGGCCGGCAGCGGAAGCGCGCGTTCGTGCGGCAGCCCGGCAAGTCTGCGGTAAAGTTCCCGGCAGACGCGAGTCGGCTTGCGCGAATCCGCTCCCAATTGCAACGGATGCGTGTTCAGCGTCGCATCGCGCTGTCACGCGCAACCGGTTTTCATCCCGGAAATGTTGTGCCGACGGAGCTTGCTCCGCCCGGAGCGGAGTCGATGGGCTGACCGCAGGCGTTTTCGAACGTCCGGTTTCTGGCCCTCGATCCAGCGCATGCAAGCGGCGGCGACGGGGCGGCATGCGGCATCAGGGCGGTGTCGGGTTGTAATCGGCGAGAAAGAGACAATCGACGGTCGCATCGCGATTGATGGCAATGGAAACCATTCCAACCAAGGAAAAAAACAATGATGACTTCCGGCGACGGCCTGACCAGTCCAGCGCGGCTCCTGCGACTCGCCTCATGGGTGATTGCGATCGTCTTCGCTGTCTTTCTGAACATGCTCGGCAGTCTCGTGATCCGCGACATGGCGTTCGCCCCGAGCGGGGGCCCGCCCGTCATCGAGCAATTCGCCGATGCGCCGGCAAAAGCGCGGCTGGACGCGGCGCGGCGCCAACTGCAGGCGCAGCACGACGCGCTTGCCGAGAAGGTCGACACCATGGAAGTCGCGCGCGGCCGCGCCGCGAAGGAGTACGCGGCCGAGAAGGAAAGTTTCCGCAACTGGCTGGCAACCCGCTCGGTGACGGGAGACAGTGCGCGGGACCCGGACATTCTGGCGAGAACGCACAAGCTGGATATGCTCCAGGCCGTGGTGGTCAGCTGGCAGCGTCAGATCGATGCGATCGGCGACCAGCAACGGGCACTGACGTCGCAGCAGACTCAAGTAGACACGCAAATCGCCGAAGCGGACGCGGCGGCCGAACGGCGCCTCGACGCGGCAACACGGCATTACGAGATGCAGGTGTTCGGACTGCGGCTTGCGCTGACGTTACCGATACTGCTGGTTGCGACCTGGCTGTTCATACGCTACCGCAAGATGCGCTACTGGCCTTTCGTGCATGGCTTTGGCCTGTTTGCACTGAGCGCGTTTTTCATCGAACTGGTCCCGTACCTGCCGAATTTCGGCGGCTATGTCCGGGTCCTGGTCGGCATTGCGCTCACGGTATTCGCCGGCCTTTACATGATGAAGGCATTTCAGCGCTATGCCGAACGCAAACGGCTCGAATTGCAGCAGGATCGGGGAGAGCGTGCGCGCACGATCGGATACGAAAAAGCCGTGCGGTCACTCGAAAAAAAGCGCTGCCCGTCATGCGACAAACAATGGAATCTCGGCGGCGACGACTCCACGTTCTGCGTCCATTGCGGATTGAGGCTTTTCAATGTATGCGAATGCGGTGGCCGGAATTTCTTCTTCTTCCCGCATTGCCATCAATGCGGTGCTGCGCAGGGAAACGAGTTGCCCGTGTCGTCCGACTGACGGTCAGCGTGTTTGCAATACGGGCTGGCGCCGGCGCACGACGGTTGCGAAGCGTTGTCGATAGCGTTCGCGGGGCGGGTTGTGCCGGCCGCGAATGGCCGCAGCGGGCACCGACCGGGTTCGGCCCGTTGTTGGCGATGACGCGCGGCCGCGGCCGACCCGTAGGCGATGAGGCGGGGCCATTCCTGAAACCTCGTCGCGCAAACACCGGGCACGACCACGATGCGCTTCCGGATGTTGCCCGCTAGAATGCGCGACATGGGAGATTCGACGCACCGACGGTTTGTGATACGCGCCGGCCGCTCTTCGGATGCAGGCCAACTGACGCAGCTCGCCTTTCTTTCGAAGGCGCACTGGGGTTACCCCAGGGAATGGCTGGATCTGTGGCAGGCCGATCTGACGATTACGCCCGAGATGATCGAAGGCTCAATGGCCTACGTCGCCGAAACCGACGAGCAGATAATCGGGTTCTGGATGAGAGCCTTGATGGATTCCGATGAGCCTACCCCAGGGTGGCTATTCGTTCATCCTGACCATATGGGGCAGGGCGTCGCCCGTGCGTTATGGTCCGAACTGAGGAAAGAGGCCGCCGAAAGGGGAATCAGGTGCTTCGTGATCGAAGCAGATCCGAATGCCGTGCCATTCTATTTATCGCTGGGTGCGGAAAAAGTGGGAGAGAAAGCGTCGACCGTCATTCCGGGAAGATGCTTTCCAATCCTTCGGGTGCGTGTCTAGATGGACAAGGGGCAGTGACGGACCGAGCCGGCCTTTTTCCTCAATGGCGAAGCGGTCGGGAAGTGGAAGGCCCGGTCAAATGATTCCCTCGAACGCCGATCTTCCCGAACGCGTCTGCCGGATTCATCACGCGATGACACGCGGCGGCGTGGACAACTCCGCCAACTGAAACATGCAATCCCCACGCTGCACTTGCGCGGGCACGCGCTTGCACACCACCTCACCATCGCCCTTGAACCGATGCAGCACCGGTTCACGCAGCGGCGTATCGGGGAAATGCACCCACGCGGCCGGCTGCCCGGCCTTCACCTGATCGCCGAGTTCGACGAGCGGCTCATACAGCCCGCGCTCGTACGCATAGACGAAATGGCGATCGCCGTCGACGCGCATGAAGCGCGTGACGGTTGGCGGCGCGTCGGGCACGAGTGCGCCGTGCAGCAGGCCGATGTAGCCGAGGTAGTGCAGCAGCCCGTGGCGGCCGAGCCGGATCAGCGACGGATCGGCCATGCCGGCACCGCCGAGTTCGGTCACGATCGAGATCGCGCCTTGCCGGCGCGCGGCCGACGCCGAATGCACCGGATTCGGCGCATGCAGCAGCGCATTCTGCAACCCGAACGCGACCAGCAGCCCGTTGAGCTTCGCGGCTTCGTCGGCGTCGAGCGGATCGATCGCGAGCATGTTGCCGCCTTGATACAGCAGCGAACTGCCGCCCGAATGCAGGTCAACCAGATACTGCGCGCGCGACAGCAGTGCATGCTCGATGTAATGGGCGATCATCTGCGTCGGCGTGCCGGCCGGGTCACCGGGGAAGCTGCGGTTCAGGTTGCCTTCGTCGAGCGGCGACACGCGCAGGCCCGCATCCGCCGCCGGGAAATTCGCCATCGGCAGCAGGATCAGCTGCCCGCTGACCATCTCGGGTTCGATCTCGCGCATCAGTTGCGACACGATGATCTGGCCTTCGTACTCGTCGCCGTGGTTGCCGGCCATCACGAGCGCGACGGGGCCGTCGCCGTTGCGGATCGACGCGATCGGGATCGGCAGCCAGCCGTATGCCGAGCGGTGCACGGAGTGCGGCAGCCGCAGGTAGCCCGCGTGCTTGCCTTGCGCGTCGAGATCGATTTCGCAGTGAATGGGATTTCGGTGTGAGGAGGAGGCGGTCATGGCAGCGTCGTTCGATGAACGGAATCTGCCATCTTATCGGGAAACGACCGCCGCGCGGCGCGGCGGGCGCGTGCAACCTCGACCGTTCTCACGCCCTCAATCGAAATACGGTTCCAATACCGGTTCGATCCAATCCATGAACGCCCGGACGCGCGGCGAGAGATTGCGCCGATGGGCCACGACGAGCGACGCGGCGAGCGGTTCCGGACGCAGGTCGGGCAGCACCTCCACCAGCGCGCCGCTGGCGACGTAATTCGCGACCCCTGAATAGCCGGCCTGGATCAACCCGATGCCGGCAAGCCCGGCCGCGTGATAGGTCTGCACGTTGTTGACCTGCATCGCGCTCGGCAGCGCAAGCGTCGCATAGCCGTCGCCGCTCGGATATTCCCAGCCGGCATGTCTGGCACCGAGCGTCAGCGAGTAGTGGACCATGCAGTGCCCTTGGCTGAGCAGATCGTCGAGCGTATGCGGCACGCCATGCCGCGCCAGATAAGCGGGACTTGCCGCATTGATCATGCGCAGCCGGCCCAACGGCCGGGCAATCAGCGTTTCGTCCACGATCGGACCCATGCGGATCACACAATCGAATCCTTCCTGCACGAGGTCGACACGCCGGTCGGTGCTCGACAGCTCCAGTTCCAGCTCCGGATGTGCCGCCATCAGTTGCGGGAGCGCGGGCACCACGACGCTGCGTGCCAGCTCGGTCGGCATGTCGACGCGCAACCGTCCCCGGAGGCGTGTGCTGTCGCCGGAGAACATCGATTGTAGCGCCTGGACGTCGGCCAGCAGGTCCCGTGCGCGCGAATAGAACGCGCGGCCGTCGTCGGTCAACTGCACGCTCCGCGTCGTTCGATGCAGCAGCGCAACGCCCACGTCGCGCTCGAGTTGCCGGATCACCATCGAGACACGTCCTTTCTGGATGCCCAGGCTTTCGGCTGCCCGCGTGAAGCTCGTCATTTCGGCGACACGCGCAAAGATCAAAAGCGCATCGAGGTTTTGCATTGTTCACCCACGGAGTAACAGAACGTTCAATCGATCGTCATTTATAACTCAGTTGTGACCCAGTAGAGTGCTTTCCGACGTCGTCACCCGACGACAACCTCAACGGAAGGGCGCAACCATGACGCAACTCACTTCTCCGGTTAAGACAGCCGTGGTCTACCACTCCGGCTATGGACATACCCAACGGTTGGCCGCGGCGGTCGCCGAGGGCGCCGGCGCCGTACTCGTCGCCATCGACGCCGACGGCAACCTCGCGGAGGGCGCGTGGGACACGCTGGCCGGCGCCGACGCGATCCTGTTCGGCTCGCCGACCTACATGGGCGGGCCCAGCTGGCAGTTCAAGAAGTTTGCCGATGCGTCGTCGAAGGCCTGGTTCGACGGCGCGTGGCGCAACAAGATCTTCGGCGGCTTTACCAACAGCGCGAGCATCAACGGCGACAAGCTCAATACGCTCGAATACTTCGTTTTGCTGGCCGGGCAGCACGGGGGTATCTGGGTGAGCATGGACATCAAGCCGGCGAACCTGAAGGCGTCGGCGCGCGACGACCTGAACCGCATGGGCTCCTATATCGCGCCGATGGCGCAGACGCCGGCCGACGCGTCGCCGGACGAGATGTCGCCGGGGGATCTCGAGACCGCACGCCGCTATGGCGCACGCGTTGCGACGATCGCGGGACAGTTTCGGGCCGGGCAGTCCTGAATCAACGGAAGTCCTGGCGTGCACCGTGCACCGTGCACCGGACCGGACGACGCCGCATTTTTTTCCAGCCGAGCCTGAAGGAAATCGATCATGAAATACAAGCGACTGGGCCGCACCGGCCTGTATGTCTCGGAGCTGTGCCTCGGCACGATGACACTCGGTGGCAACGCGGATGCCGGCATGTGGGCGGCGATCGGCGCACTGGATCAGCGCGACGCGACCCGGCTGATTTCCCGTGGGCTGGAGGCGGGAATCAACTTCATCGATACCGCCGACATCTACTCGTTCGGTCAGTCCGAACGCCTCGTCGGACAGGCGCTCCGGGACCTCGGCGTCCCGCGCAACGAAATCGTGCTGGCGACCAAGACGGCCGGCGCGATGGGCCCGAAGCCCAACGATCAGGGGGCGTCGCGCGGTCACATCATGGATTCCGTGCAGCGCAGCCTGGAACGCCTCCAGGTCGACCATATCGACCTTTACCAGATACACGCCAGCGATTCCGTCACGCCGATCGAAGAGACACTGCGGGCGCTCGACGATCTGACGCGCCAGGGGCTGGTTCGCCATGTCGGCGTCTCGAACTGGCGCGCCGGAAAAATCGGCAAGGCGCTGGGCATTAGCCAGGGGCTCCATGCGACGCGCTTCGAGACGCTGCAGGCCTACTATTCCATCGCCGGACGGGACGTGGAGCGCGAACTGGTGCCGCTCGCGATCGACGAGCAGATGGGCCTCCTGGTCTGGTCGCCGCTCGCCGGCGGGCTGCTTTCGGGGAAGTTCGGCCCCGGTGCGCCCCACGAGGAAGGCGCGCGACGCAGCCATTTCGACTTTCCGCCGGTCGACCTCGAGCGAGCGTGGCCGTGCGTTGCCGCGATGCGTTCCATCGCCGACGCGCACGGGGTCTCGGTTGCCCGGATCGCGCTTGCCTGGTTGCTGGCGAAACCGCATGTCACGAGCGTCATCGTCGGCGCCAAACGGGTCGAGCAGCTCGAAGACAATCTCGGCGCGGTCGATGTCGTGCTGACCGCGGACGAGCTTGCGAGTCTGGACACAGTGAGTGCGTTACCGCCCGCGTATCCGGGCTGGATGATCGATCGTCAGGAGGCGGGCAGGGTGCCGCAGCCTTTCAAGGGCGTCGTGTCGACATAGCAAGATGCGGCCGCGTTCGAGCCGGGTGGTTGCAAAACCACCTGGTGTCGAACATGAGGGAGGTGGTGCAGTTGGGAGGTCGCGCGCACAAGCGGTCCTTGGTCGCGTCCGTACGTCGGACAGCGGCGTGTCCGCAGCGCACGGCTTGACCGTCGATTGTTCAAACACCGCTCACGCCACCGGTGGACGCAGGGTGACCAGGAAACGTCACCTGCAGATGCTATATCCTGAGCGTCTTCGCCCATTGCATCGACCAACGATCTCCGTTGACATGTCTCGGATCATTCCACTCCACAGCAGTTCAGCGTTCTATCAGCTCCTTGCCGACAGCTACACGCGGCTGCTTGGTCTCCCGCTGGTGCCCGAGGCCATGCCGGCGGACGAAGCTACCGCGTGGCTTTACGAGCGGGCCCCGTTCGCAGTACTCGCGCACAACACCGACTCCGACCCGCTCTTCATTTACGGCAACAGGGCCGCGCAGCGTCGCTTTGGATACAGCTGGGATGAAATCACCCGACTTCCGTCCCGACTCTCCGCGGAGGCCCCGAATCGCGAGGAGCGGCAGCAATTCCTGGCACGCGTACAGCGGCTGGGCTACGAGACGGGTTACAAGGGCGTGCGTGTCACCAAGTCAGGCCAGCGCTTCATCATCGAGGAAGCGACCCTGTGGCAACTTCTCGACGCGGACGGCAAACTGCATGGCCAGGCGGTTGTCATCCCGCGGACGCGCGACATCTGATCGCGCATTCGCGCCCTGGCGGGCCACTACCTATCATGAGGACGTGGCGGCCGCTGCTTTCCCGAGCCAGGACACTCAAGAGCACATCCAATGTGGAGTCTCGACGTCATCGAGACGGGAGACGGCGGGTGTGTTCCACGACACGCGTGAAACGGTATCCGGAGGCATTCCATGCAGGAAGAGGGAATACGCGAAGCGCTGAATGCGCACTGGCAAGCGTCGGCGGCCGGCGATCTCGACGCGGAACACGATATTTACGATGACGATGTCGTCTGTGACTATCCGCAGTCAGGGGAACGCATCCTGGGACGAATGAATCTGCAGGCATTGCGGGGTCATCATCCCGGCAAGCCGGCAGGTTTCGACGTCAGGCGAATTCAAGGAGAAGGCAATCTATGGGTTACGGAATACGCGATCACCTATAACGGCCGGCCGACTTGCACGGTCAGCATCATGGCGTTCCGCGACGGCAAGGTCGTTCACGAGACCCAGTATTTTTCCGATCCGTTCGAAGCGCCGGATTGGCGGAGGCAATGGGTTCAGCAGATCACGTGACAAGGCATGGCGGCCGGATCAACCTTCTCGTCCCGAGCGGCGAGAACGGCACGCGAGACCACGCGGATGTTGCAGCTGTGAACACATGCCGGCACGCGGGCCGCCTGCATTCGTGTGCCGAATTTCGCGCCGGTCCCTTGCTGCGACTGGGCCGGCGCGCGTAACCGGTTTACCGTCCCGATGTTTCAGCTTCGAGACGCCCCTCTTCCCACAGAGCCCAGAAACGGCTGCCGGCGCGATACGGATTTGCGCGTCGCGTGCCGTGATCGGCGATGCCCTGGCGAAACGCGCCGTACAGCGTCAGCGGCGGATTGTCGACGCAGGCAGCTTCGCGCGTGACCGGCATGCGGCGTTCGGACACGAGCCGGCGGATCAGCGATGCGCCGTCGATCACGTCCAGTTCGTCGATGGTATCGCTGCGGCTGAGGACTTCGACGGTATTCATGTTGGGTCTCCCTGACAACCTGTTTCCCTGACAGAGAGCAATAAGAGTGCCAACCATGAAAAGCCTTGCGCTGCGTCGATCGTGCGGGCTTCTGCGGCCAACGTGTTGCGTGGCGAACGGCGGTGTTACGGAACACGTCACGTGACACGCGAACGTGTGGCGCCACGTGCAAACCCGCAAAGCGTTGCGGAACTGAATCGTCAGGAGGATGCGGCAGGCGGGGAAAAGACGGAGAGCCAGCGGGCGACACGAGTGTCGCCGGCTCAGTTTGTGGCGGCCGGCGCCATGCGGCGGCTGCCGCTCGAATAGAAGCAGTAGATACCCTTGCCGGCCGACTTTGCGTCGTACAGCGCGCTGTCGGCCTGCCGGATCAGTTCGTCGGGCGAGCCGTGCCCGTCGTCGAGCGCGATGCCGATGCTGATGCCGATGCAGACGGTCTCGCCGATCGACAGCGTGTATGGCGCCGAGATCTGCCGGATGATCCGCGCGGCGAGGATCGAGCACGCCTGCATCGTCGTGTCGTCGATCGCGACGATGAACTCGTCGCCGCCGATACGCGCGGCGAACTCGCCGCGCGGCAGCGTCTTGCCGAGGCGCTCGGCGACCTGCGTGAGCACTTCGTCGCCGGCCTGGTGGCCGCACCGGTCGTTGATCGACTTGAAACCGTCGAGGTCGAGATACATGACGGCGAAGGCCGGGTTCGGCAGGCGCGGCCGGCGCGCGAGCATCCGCTTGAGCTCTGCATGCAGTTCGTGGCGGTTCGGCAAACCCGTCAACGCGTCGTGCCGCGCGAGGTGCCGGATGTGCTGTTCGGTCTGGCGGCGCGCGGTGACGTCCTCGACGATGATCACCGCGTTGCCGTCCGGCACGCGGTGACGCGTCAGTTCGAGCTGGCGGCCGTCGACGAGCGCGATGTCGAATGGCCCGGGTTCGTTGCGGCTCAGCCACGCGTCGCACTGCGCGGCGAGACCGAGGCCGCCGGGATCGGTCACGGCGTTCGTGCCGAGCGCCGCGACGACGGCCGGCAGCGGCGTATCGAGCATGATTTCGCGCGGCGAGCCGAACAGTTGCGCGGTGCGCCGGTTGGCGACGATCACGCGGCTGTCGCCGTCGATCATGCACAGGCCGTGCGGCATGTAGGTCAGGGCGGCGTCGAAGCGCGCGACGAGTTCGGCGTTGCGCTGGCGCGCGGCGATCAGCGCAACGAGCACGCGGTAGTGGCGCTGGACGACCGTGCGCATGGCCGCAAGATAGATCGCGAGCGGCGGCAGCAGCAGCCACGCGCCGGACCGGTGAGCGAGCAGCGCGCCGACGCCGATCGGCAGCACGCCGAGTGCGACCTGCGTCATCGCGAGCCGCGGCAGCGCCGAATTGCGCGACGCGATGCCGCCGAACACGCCGCCCGCAACCATCACCGACAGCGTGCCGAGCTCGACGTCGACGGCCTGCACGCAGCCCATCACGCCGAGGCCGAGCACGAAGCACGCGACGAGCGATACCGGCGCATAGCGCGCCGCCCAGAATTCGGCGCGGTCGTCGCCGGCGTTGCGCCGTACCGCGTAGGCCCGTGCGATCGACAGGCGCGCGACGAGCAGGCCGACGTCGACGATCAGCCACGCGAGACACCACAGCTGCTGTAGCCGGATCAGCGCCACGGCCGCGACGAAGCCGCTCGCGAGCCCGGACAGCGCCATCGGACGCACGTCCTCGAACAGCGTCACGAGCATCGACGGACGCAGCGCAGCCGTCACACGGTGGTTGCCGGAGGGAGGAGTGGCGAGAACGGAGTTCAGGAGAGATGCCCTGACTGCCATGGTTTTTGACCTCGACACGCTGTCGGGATGGCTGGCGGCGCCCGCACGGCACGTGGCGGAAGCACCGGCCGAGCCGGATGCGCACGACATTACCATGAAAAATAGACAGCGCGGGGCAGCCGGCCGCGCCGCGCGCTAGTCGTAAACCACGCCTGCGAAAGGCTTGCGCATTCGACGGCGCGAGGGCAGCATCGTTGCGAACGGAACGATGCGCGAGGGCCGACCGGAGACCGGCTGCAATGCGTGGCGCGCGTGCTCGTCGGGTGAGGTCGACACGGCCAAAGCCCGTGCGAATCCGGGTTAAACGCAGACGAATCGCTGCCCGCGACCGCCCGCCGCAGCCCGGCTGAATCCCGTTATAAGAAATTCAATAAGTATTTCATGCGAGAAATACTATAGGCGATATATCTAAAACAATGCCAGAATGCGCGCCGCTCCGAACGCCGCGACACCCTATCGCCGTCCGAGCCGCATCAGGAGGTTCCCCCCAATGAAAAACCACGGCCTGTCACGGCGGGGTTTTCTGAAAGCCAGCGTGCTGGCGGGCGTCGCAGTGTATGTCGCGCCCCTGGGCAGCCGCGCATTCGCGGCGCTCTTCGAAGAAAAACTCCTTACCCCCGTCAAATGGGATACCGTCACCGGCATCCCCCAATTCCGCATCGACGGCATCGCGAAGGTCACGGGCTCGAAAGTGTTCGCCCGCGACGTGCGCGCGGCCGACATGCCGCACTGGCCCCAGCAGCAGTCGCATGCGCTGATCCTGCGCGTCACGCAGGCCGACCGCACGTACGAAGGCTTCGACCTGTCGCTGCTCGGCGACGACCTGAAGCCGGACCACGTGGTCACGGCCGACGATCTCGCACGCGACGGCGTCGCGTTCCCGGCGTTCTACGGCGACGACATGCTGTTGCCGGCCGGCAAGACGCCCGCGTATCTCGGTCATGCGGTCGCGATCCTCATCTATCACGACTTCGCGCGCTTCCGTTTCGCGAAGAACGCGTTGAAGTTCCGCGACGACGTGATCCGCTACGGCGCGGTCACGGGCCCGCTCGAGCGCGATCCGTGGGGTACCTTCCGCTACGTGCGCGTGGGTGGCAAGACGGCCTATGACGACGACGTCTATTCGAGCCTGAAGGACGCGCCGATCTTCCCGAGCATGATGCGCAAGCACCTGCCGGTCTGGCCGGACGGCAAGGAACACGGCAAGCTGGACGAGCAGGGCATGTTCCTGGCCGGGCAGATCGCCAGCGAGCTCGATCATCCGACGGCCGACTGGCTCGTGTTCGACCGCGAATACAACACGCAGTCGGTCGATACGGCCGCGCTCGAGCCCGACAACGCGAACTGCTGGTACGACGCCGCGACGCAGTCGCTGCACCTCGTCGTGCCGACGCAGTCGCCGCTCGAAGTGTCGGAGAACGCGGCCGCGATGGTCGCGAAATGCCGCTTCCCGGTGAAGAAGCTGTTCGTGCATCCGTGCTACACGGTCGGCTACGGCTCGAAGGATCACTTCAACGTGCCGTTCTACGGCCTCGTCTGCGCGCTGTACGCGGACGGCCGCCCGGTACGTTTCGCGAACGACCGCTACGAGCAGTTCCAGACGTCGCTGAAGCGTCACGCGTTCAAGATGCATTACCGGATCGCGGTCGACCGCAATACGGGCCTGCTGCAGTCGTTCAAGGGCGACTTCGAGGCGAACGGCGGCGGCCGCATGAACTTCTCGCCGTCGGTCGCGATGGTCGGCGCCACGGCCGCGCAATCGATCTACTACTTCCCGAAGAGCGACCTGGCTTCGGTCGCGATCGCGACGCGCGCGATCGACGCCGGCTCGGCACGCGGCTATGGCACGCTGCAGAGCATGGCCGCGACCGAGATGGCGATCGACGAGATCGCCGCGCAGCTGAACATCGACCCGATCGATTTCCGTCTGCGCAACGCGCTGCGTTCGGGGATGAAGAACACGCAGGGTGCAATTCCCGCCGGCGCGCTGCGCGTCGACGAAGTGCTGGAGCGCGCGAAGCAGCATCCGCTGTGGACGCGCCGCGCCGCGCGCAAGACCGAATTCGAGGCGGCGCATCCGGGCAAGCGCTACGGCGTCGGCTTCGCGTGCGTGCAGAAGGATTTCGGCACGGGCGCGGAAGCGTCGTTCGCGAAGGTCGAGTTCGACGCGAACGGCAAGGTTTCACTGCGGCACACGGCGGCCGAGATCGGGACCGGGATGTCGACGTCGCAGGCCGTCGCGGTCGCGAAATGGCTCGGCCGTCCGGCGACGGACGTGCTCGTGGCCCAGACCGAATGGCCGGACCTGCCGGTCGAGACGAGCGGCGATCCGTACCTGATGTCGCAGGCCGACCAGGATCGCCTGAGCGCGAACCCGCGCTGGTCGCCGGGCTATGCGTCGCCGTCGAGCGCGACGAACTCGGCGTATTACTTCACGCACAGCACGCGCGAAGCCGCCCGTGCGGTGTTCCGCTACGGCCTGTGGCCGGCCGCGATGTCGATCTGGACGCGCGGCCTCGGCGGCGGTCAGGCCGCGCCGTACACGATCCGTATCGAAGACGCGCGCTGGGTCGACGGCAAGCTGACCGCCGACGGCCTCGAGCCGCTGACGTTCGAACAGCTTGCGAAACAGGCGCATGCGCTCGGCCTGCCGACCGGCGCCGCCGTGCACGTGTTCAACCGCTGGCAGTGGACCGAAGCCGAGTTCGAAGTGGGCGGTGCGGTCGAGCGCTTGCCGATCGACGCGCTGTCGCTGCGCGTCGGCGCGCCGAAGACGGGCGCCGACAGCGGCCCGGTGCCGGGCACGGCCGCGCCGGCCGGCGCGACCGCGATGCGCGTCACGCTGGCGCCGACCGCGAACGGCTATCGCGTGCTGGACCGCAAGCGCGTGTTCATCCCGCCGACGAGCCGCAACAACGCGGCCGTCACGTACTACACGGCGGTCGGCACGCTCGTCGAGCTGGCCGTGCACGAAGCGACCGGCAAGGTCGAGCTGCTCACGCACCACTCGATCATGGAATGCGGCAACCAGATTTCGCCGCAGCTCGTGTCGGGCCAGTTGCAGGGCGGTCTCGCGATGGGCATCGGTCACGCGCTGCACGAGTACCTGCCGCTCTATGAGGACGGCCCCGGCAACGGCACGTGGAACTTCAACCGTTACCAGCTGCCGCGCGCGTCGGATGTCGCCGTGTGGACGCAGACGGGCGACGTATTGCCGCCGCTGTCCGAGACCGATCCGCCGAAGGGCGTCGCCGAAGTGGTGATGATTCCCGTCGTCGGCGCGATCGTGAACGGCATCGCGCACGCGATCGGCCATCGTTTCACCGACCTGCCGGTGACCCCGCAAAAGATTCAGGAGGTGCTCGCATGACGACCGCCCAAACCGCGGCTTCGGCCGCGAGCGCCAGCGCGGCTGCGACCGGCGCTTCCGCGCCGGCGGCGGCTTCGGCCGCACCGGCATCCGTTCCTGCCGCGCCGGCTACGCCGGCATCGGCGCCGGCCGCCGTCGAGCGTCCGCTTGTCCGCTTCCAGCAGAAGCCGCTGTCGGTGAACATCAACGGCAAGTCCGTCGGCCCGATGCAGGTGCCGGAAGGGCTGATGATGATCGAGTTCCTGCACGAGTACGCGGGCCTCACCGGTTCGCGGCTCGGCTGCGGGCAGGGCATCTGCCACGCGTGCGTCGTGATCGTCGACAAGCCGGACGGCACGAGCGAGGAAATGCGCACCTGCATTACCGGCGCGCACTTCTTTCACGGCCGCTCGATCCGCACGATCGAAGGCCACGCGAAGCGCAATGAAGCGGGCGAGGTGGTCGAGCTGTCGCCGATCCAGCAGAAATTCCTCGAGCACTTCAGTTTCCAGTGCGGTTACTGCACGCCGGGCTTCGTCAATGCGGCGACCGTGCTGATCGAACGCCTGAAGCGCGAGCCGATCGCGAAGGCCGACGTCGAACGCACGATCACCGACGCGCTCGACGCGCACATCTGCCGCTGCACGGGCTATGTCCGCTACTACGAAGCCGTCAAGGACGTGGTGCTGACGACGCCGGGACTCGTGAAGGACGCCGCATGAAACGCACACTCGCTCATCGCGTCGCGCGGGCTGCGGGCCTGCCCGCACTCGCAGCGGCCTGCGCGCTGCTGCTCGCCGCATGCGGCGGCCACGACGCACCGGCCTCGAACGCTGCGTCCGGCGCGCCCGGCGCCGACCAGGTCGCGCGCGGCCGCTATCTCGTCAAGGCCGCCGACTGTGCGGCGTGCCACACCGCGAAGGACGGCGCGCCGTTCGCCGGCGGCGCGGCACTCGAATCGCCGTTCGGCACGTTCTACGGCTCGAACATCACGCCCGACAAGGATCACGGGATCGGCAACTGGAGCGCGGACGAGTTCTACGCCGCGCTGCACGACGGCAAGGCGCCCGGCAAGCGCCTGTATCCGTCGATGCCGTACACGTCGTACCGGCAGCTCACGCGCGCCGACGCCGACGCGATGTATGCGTACCTGATGACGGTCAAGCCGGTCGCACAGGAAAACCGCGCGCACGACCTGAAGTTCCCGTACAACCTGCGCTTCGGCATGGTCTTCTGGGACATGGTGTTCCTGAAGGACAGCCTGCCGGATGCGTCGGCCGGGCAATCCGCCGACTGGCAGCGCGGCCGCTATCTCGCGGGTGCGCTCGGCCACTGCGCGGAATGCCACACGCCGCGCGCATTCACGGGCCAGCTCGACGGTGCGAAGCCGTTCGCGGGTGCCGCGCTCGGCCGCGTGGCCGCGCCGGACATCACGCCGGCCGGCCTCGCCGCGCGCGGCTGGACGGGCACCGACCTGCAGACGTTCTTCGGCGTCGGCATCGCGCCGCAAGGCTCCGCGTTCGGCGAGATGTATCCGGTCGTGCACCTGAGCACGCAGTACCTGACGAAGGACGACCTGCGCGGGCTGTCGGTGTACCTGCTTGGCGACAAGCCGCCCGCGCCGGAACCGGTGAAGCCGGTGTCGGCCGATGCCGCGCAGCTGGCGGCCGGACGCTCGGTGTATCTCGCGGTGTGCGCGGGCTGCCACGGCTTCAACGGCGAAGGCAAGCCGCACGTGGCGGTGCCGATGAACGGCAACTCGACGGTGCGCCAGGGCGATCCGCGCAACCTGCTGGTCGCGATGCTCGACGGCATCGGCGAGCAGAAGTTCGCCGGCTTCGAAAACCTGCAGCCGATGCCGGGCTTCGCGCACACGCTGAGCGACGATGAACTCGCCCAGCTCGCCAATTACCTGCGCGCGACGTGGGGCGGCCAGCCCGCGAGCGTCACGCCGGCCGACGTGAAGGCGATGCGTTAAGTCGTACCGCGGGGCGGGGTGTCGCGCGCGAGGCAGCCGGTTTCCGGCGCTTGCGCGCGATGCGTCGCCCCGTTTATTGCTGCGGCGCTTCAGTAGCCGCCGCCTCCGCCACCGCCTCCGCTCCCTCCGGAGCCGCCGCCGCCGTACCGGCTCATGCCCGGTCCTTGCGACACGCCGCTGCCCGACGACGTACATCCCGCCGACAGCACGAGCATCAGCGCCGCGACCAGCGCCGCGGCCAACGTTGCCGATTTCATTGCAATCTCCTTGCAGCGCGCAGGCCGCAGGAAAGGCCGGTTCGCGTGAACCGCGCGTCTGCGCGATGAAAAGACGTTTCGGCGGGCCGTTTATTCCATGCTTTTTGCGTATCGTCGCGCGCGAAGGGGCCGGATCGACGGCATGGCGCGGCGACTTGATACACCCCGGCACGCCGCCATTCCGATTCCGACAAAAACAGCCATGCGTGCCATCGCCGAGCGAGCGTCTCGCGAGCCGTTGCGAACGTCCCGTCCGGTCTTGTCCGGCTGCGTGTCGTTCGCCATCGGCGGCCCGTTGATGGCCGCACTCGCATGGCCGCTCGTGATGCTGGTTGCGTGGTCCGTCATCCACGGGCCGCAATGGGACACACTGGCACTCTGCGCGGGCAGGGTGCCGATGATCTGCGTCGCGTCGTTCGGGTTCGGCGATGTCCTGCCTGCGATCGTGGCCGGCGGCATCATGGGCGCGATCGGCATGCGCGTACGACGATGCCGGCTCGTATTGCTGGGGGTAATCGGCGCGGGCGCGATGACCGGATAGGCGTTTCTGACCGCAGTCCTGCTTGGCATGGACGGAGTCGGCGGCATCGACGGCGTTGCGATCCTCGATTCGATCGCGACGTCAGCGGTGATGTCGCACCGGTTGCGCCGGCAGTTCGAACGCCGGGGTTGAGCACGACGCGAAGCGCCATCGAGCGCTTGCCCGACGACGCGTATCAACCGGGCAATCCGGGGCGGCACCGCGCGGCCGTGACGACGGTCAGCGGCCTGCGTGGCTTTCCGTCATGCGTGGGCCGCCGTCGCGGCGGCGGCCAATCAACGATAGACGAGATCGGCGCGGCGGTTCTGCGCCCACGCGTCCTCGTCATGACCGAGCGCGACCGGCTTTTCCTTGCCGAGGCTGACGGCCTCCATCTGCGTCGCCGGCACACCGAGCGTCTGGAGCGCGCTGTATACCGCTTGCGAACGACGCTGGCCGAGCGCGAGGTTGTATTCCGACGTGCCGCGTTCGTCGGTGTTGCCCTGGATCAGCACGCGCCGCGACGGATGGCTGCGCAGGTAGTCGGCGTGCGCCTGCAGCAGCGACTGGAATTCGGGCTTCACGGAATACTGGTCGAAATCGAAGTAGATGCTGCGCTTCGCGAGCGGGCTGTTCGGATTGTCGAGATCGTCGGCGGACACCGTCGCGACGGCTTCGCTCGAGGGCGTCGGCGCCATGCCGGCATTCTCGGGCGTTTTCGCCGCGTTGTGGCAACCGGCCAGTAGTACGAAGGTTGCCAGGACCGCAAATCGGTTCATTTTGCTCATCGTTCGTCTCCAGCGGTTGACTGCGTTGAAAGCGCGGCGCGTGCCGTCTGCACGCGCCAGTCCGGCCGTCATGGCGCGAAAGGTCCGGCTTCGCCGGCATGATGCAGGTTCGTAAGCCGGTGGTGCGCCAGATGAAAGTGTGTTGCGGCCGGAACGTCGAATAACGGTGTCGCTGCAAATAGATTAGGAAAAATGTCACAACGTGACCAGTTTCTCCGCATTTTTTGCGCAGACGCGACACTCGGGGAGACATTCTTGCTCCCGCCTGCCGGGTGCGGTACGCGACGCCACAGCGAAAAGGCCGCGCACGGGCGCGGCCTTATCAAGTGCGGATCGCGACGATCGGGCGGTGCCGGCAACGCGTACCGGATGCAACCGGCCGAGCCGTTCGGCAGCGACGCGCCGCGTCGTCAGAATTTGTGTCGCAGCCCCAGCGCGACGACGGCCTGGTTGCTGTTCGCCGACGGCGTCAGCGTCCAGACGGTCGCGTTGAACGCGGGATTGCCGTTGCCGCCGCTCACGCTCTGGTAGGTGCCTTCGAGATACGCGTCCGTGCGCTTCGACAGCGCATAGTCGGCCTGCGCGACCACCTGGTTCCATTTCGGGCGCGTCTGGCCCGTGCGCGTGTCGAAGCGGCCCATCGTGTACGTGTAGGCGGCGGCGACGCTCAGCGCACGCGTGACGAAGTAGCGCCCGTCGATCGTGAAGTTGTCGAACACCAGCGATTCGCCCTTCAGCGGCGCGATGTTGCCGCCCTGGAGCACGCCCGTCACGCCGTCGGTGGTCGAGTGCGACCAGGCGGCGCCGACCGAGTGCGGCCCGAATGCATAACGGCCGGCCATCGCCCAGATCTGCTGGTTGCCGCCCGTGATCGTCGCCGAACCGTCGACCGTGCTCAGCGCGCCGTCCGGATTCGGCGCATTGCGGTCGCGGCTGATCTTCAGGTAGCCGGCGCCGAGCTTCAGCGGCCCGTTCGCATACGACACCCCCGCGCTCCATGCTGCGTTGTTGGCGAACTGGCCAGCCGTGTTCGAGAAACCAGCCATCGCGCCGAACGTCAGCCCGCGATACGTCGGGCTCGTGTACTTGACCGCGTTGTTGATGCGCAGGTTGCGGTTCGAATCGTCGTTGTCGTACGGATGGACCGCGAGGTTGCCGCCCCAGCCGGGGCCGGACGCACCGAGCGGCGTCACGAAATCGAGGATCAGGTCGTACTGGCGGCCGAACGTGAGCGTGCCGGCCGTCTTCGAGCTCACGCCGACCCACGCCTGGCGGCCGAACAGGTCGACGCCTTTCTGCGACAGCTTGCCGGTGGTGCCCGAGAAGCCGTTCTCGAGCGCGAAGACCGCGGCCATCCCGCCGCCGAGATCCTCGCGGCCGCGCAGCCCCCAGCGCGACGCGTTCAGCGCGCCGCTCGTCATCGCGACGCTGCCGCTGCCCGGCGAGCCGGCACCGTGCGTGCGCTGGTTGGTCGAGTAGGTGATCGACGTGTCGATCAGGCCGTACAGCGTCACGCTGCTTTGTGCGTGCGCGAGGCCCGGTGCGAGGCCGGTCAGGCATGCGGCAATGACGGTCCCCGCGACGCGTGCGCCGGCATGCTGGTGAATCTGGTAGGAATGCATAGGAGTTTTTGTTGTTTGGCCGGCCGGGTGTGGCGGCTGGCGGATCGAGCGGCCATTATTGGAGATCCTGCGGCGGTCGATTAAGGCGTTGCACAGGAAAGGTCCTCTGCGGAATCGCACGGAATCGCGGTGCGTCGACTGCGGGGATTCAGTCGGGAAGGGGCGTGCGTCGCGCTGCGCGTGGCGGTTCAGGCCGCGATCGCGCGAGGGTCCGGTCGAACGCTTAGCGGCGGGCGAGCGGCAAGGCGGCGTCGGCGCCACCGCTGCGATACGCGGCGCGAACGGCGCTGGCCCTGGCTTCGAGCGCTTCGGGCGACAGCCAGGGTCTCAACCGGACGGCAACGCGCGGCAATGCGGCCAGCTGATTGCGCAGCAGCACGATCGACCGGCAGCAACGACAGGCCGACGAAGCCGCATCGGGGCCCGCCGCGGCCTCGGCCAGCTCGGCCGTCCACGCGACGCCGCGATGGTGCCTGGCGTCGTCGAGGTGCGGCAGGTAGCGTGCCTCCCCCGACAACGCGATCAGCAGCGCGGCCCATTGTGCGCCGTACCACCCGAAGTCCGCGTCTGAGGTCAGGTCGGCCAGCAGTGCGTCGTCGAGTACAGACAGGCTTTGCTGGCACAAATAGTGGAAGTCGAGCGGCTGGTAGCGGACCTGCGGGTAGTCGCGCAACACCTGTTCGAGTTCGTTGCCGGTATCGACGGCGGCGGAAAGAAACCGTTCGGCCGGGGCCGGGCGGTTCAACTGCAGCGTCGGAATGCTCCGGAACAGCCGGCGGATGTCGTCTGGATGGTAGTGCATCGCGAATGTCGTGGTGGCCGCCCGACGCCAATGTGGTGCTGCGTGCCGGACGGAAGCGCCGTGTAATGCCGCTGCATTCCATCGGGTTCGACCGCTTCGCTCGTCTGCCCGATATCGGCCGCAGCGGCGGCCGAGACTCATGCCGCGGATCGGCTCGTCAACGGCGAACAGGCCGATTCTACAAACGAATCGGGCGGCCCGTGCAACGCCGTGGCCCGCGTGACGCTCCGGGCGTCAATCGCTAGAATCCGGGTGGTTCGGCATCCTGCGCGCAACCCACACCGCCCGGTTTCCTTCATGCGACTGATCACGCCTCGTCACTTTTCCCTCGGGAAACGCGCGGCCCTGCTGTTCGCGTTCAGCTTCGCGACGATGGCGGTCACGCTGGTGATGCTCTACCGCGTCGACCGCACGGGGGCGATCGACACGCAGGCAGGCAATCCTTACGTCATCGGTGTGCAAACCTGCGTGATCGTCCTTTACGCGCTGCTCGGCTGGATGTGGATCGTGCGTCCGGCCCGTCACAATCAGCTGTATTTTCCCGGGATCGTCAACCAGGACCGTCAACTGATCGCGTGGTTCGTGCTGGTTTTGAACGGCGCGATCTTCGTGATGGTTCCGCTGCTTTTCAATACCGCGACCCTCAACCGGATGGCGGAGCGTACGAAGCATGTCCGCAGCGTCGTTGCGAGGTCGTATCGCTGGCAGGCCACCACGGGCGGCGGGAAGAATATTCCGCGCCACAGCTATACGACCGGCGGGCTGCTGTTCGCCGATGCCGCTGGCCGCGGGATGGAGCGCGTGCCGTCGCCCGGCGGCCCGTCCGGCGACGGCGCAACCTGTTTCGTCGAGCATACGGGCTGGCTCGGCCAGCGCTGGATCAGCGGCGTGCATCCGTGCGACACGCCCGTCGAACACATCCGGCTCGAGCGGCTGGCCGACGGCGGCGGCGAGCTGGCCGCGCAGCCGGGGCTGCAATGTCTGGACGATGAGCCGGCGACCGCGGTGCTCACGATGGGCGCCGATGCCGCGCGATGTCCGGCTGTCGTCAGGCGGGACGGCCGCTGGGTCGTCGTCGCGAATGGGGCCGCGCCATCGTCGCCCGTGCTGGCCGCGCTGCCGTTGCCGGACAACTTCTGGGATGCGCCGAAGGTGGCGTCGGTGTCACCGGACGGCGACCGGATCCTGGTCGGCGATTTCGGGCTGCGCAGCCCGCTGTTTCTGTGGAGCCGGCACGCGGGCGCGTGGGTCGCGCTGCAACTGCCGCCCAGCTACCCGTACAACGCGCCCAACCGCTACGTGCTGACGAGCGATGCGCACACGATCGACGATTGCCCGCAGGGGCCACTTCGCACCTGCGAACGGTGGGGCGATGCGGGCGGTTGAGGCGGTCGCATGCGTGACGGTTACGCGGCGTCGCGCGGCAGCATGAGAATCGCATCGAGCCCGCCGCCGTCGCGATTGCGCAGGATCAGCGTGCCGCCGTGCAGCGTCGCGATGCTGCGTGCGATCGTGAGCCCGAGCCCGGTGCCGCCGTCGTCGCGGTCCGCGTGCTCGCCGCGCCGGTACGGTTCGAACACGCGTTCGAGCCAGTCGTCCGGCAGGCCGGGGCCGCTGTCGCCGACGACGATGCGCACGGCGTCCTTGCCGTCGCGCACGTCGATCGTCACCGGTGCGCCGCCGCCGTAGTGCGCGGCGTTGTCGACGAGGTTCTGCAGGCAACGCTTCAGGTTGCGCGCGAAGCCCGAGACCGGCGCCGTCGCGTGCCCGCGGACCGCGACCGCCTGGCCCGTGTCGCGCGCATCCTCGGCCAGCCCTTCGAGCATCGAGTCGAGGTCGATCCCGCAGCGCGGCTCCGTCACTTCCACGCCGCGCACGGCGTCGAGCGCGCCGCGGACCATCGATTCCATCTCGTCGAGATCGCCGCGCAGGCGGTCGCGCCATTCGGGATCCGGAAGCATCTCGGTGCGCAGCCGCAGGCGCGTGAGCGGTGTGCGCAGGTCGTGCGACACCGCGCCGAGCAAGCGTGCGCGTCCGGCGAAGCTGTCGATCAACTGCCGCTGCATCGCGTTGAACGACTCCGCGGCGCTGCGCACTTCCGACGGTCCGTCGACCGCCAGCGGCGGCCGGTGGATGTCGCGACCGAGCGCTTCGGCCGCGCGCGCGAGCTGCGTGAGCGGTTTCAGCGCGAAGCGCACGGCAACGAACGCAACCGCGCAGACGGCGACAAAGCGGATCAGGTAGAGCCGCAGCAGGTAGTCGGCCACGAGCGACGCGGGCATCGCATGCATGCCCGCCTGGCCTTCGTCGGCCTGCACGTCGAGCCAGCCGCCGGACGGCAGGCCGACCTGGACGTGGAATTCGCCGGTCGGCATCCGTGAATCGAACAGGCTCAGCGGGCCCGCATGGCGGCCCGTGTCGTCGTGCAGTTCGGCATCGACGAGGCGAAACGGCGGATCGGCACCGAGCCGGGTCGACAGGACCCCGGCGATCAGCCCGGCCGTCGCATGCTGCGCGAACGTCAGCGTGCCGGCGGGCGAGGGCGCATCGACATGGCGCAGCCGGTAGCGTGCGTCGCCGAGCGCGGCGATGATCGCGTCGCGCGCTTGAGCATCCGGCGCGGCGTCGACGAGCCGCAGCGTATCGGCGAGCCGGCTCGCGAACAGCCGCGCCGGAATTTCCAGCATGCGGTTGTCGTGCGTGTCGAACCAGATCGTGCCGGTCAGCATCTGGCCGGCGAACATCCCGGCCGCAAGGATCGCGACGAGCCGCCCGAACAGCGAGTCGGGCCAGATGCGCAGCGCCGGGCGCCGCGTGCCCATCACGCTTCGTGCACGACGTCCGCGACGAGCATGTAGCCCTCGTTGCGAACCGTGCGGATCAGGGCCGCGTTGCGCGCGGCGTCCTTCAGGTGGTGGCGCAGCCGGCTCACGCACACGTCGATCGAGCGATCGAGCGGCGCCAGCTCCTTGCCGAACACGCGGTCGAGCAGGAACTCGCGCGACAGCGGGCGGTTCGGGTGATCGAGGAGCGCGCGCAGCGTGCGGTAGTCGGAACCGCCGAGCGATACGACGACGCCGTCCGGCGACATCATCTGCTTCATCCGCGTATCGAGATGCCAGCCGGCGAAGCTGACGCGGGACGATGCCTCGGTGCGCCGCGCGCCCGGAACCGCGCGCGTACGGCGCAGCACCACCTTGATCTTCGCGACGAGCTCGCGCGGATCGAACGGTTTCGGCAGGTAATCGTCCGCGCCCATCTCGAGGCCGAGGATCCGGTCGAGCAGGCCGCCGCGCGCGCTCAGGATCACGATCGGCACGTCGTGGCGCTGGCGCAGGTCGCGCGTGAGGTCGAGGCCGTCCTCGCCGTCGAGCATCAGGTCGAGCACGACGAGATCGACGGTCGCCGTACCGAGCGCCTGCCTGAGCTGCAAGCCGTTCTCGGCCAGCGTGACGCGGTAGTTCATCGCGCGCAGGTAGTCGCCGAGCAGCGTACGGAGGTTCGGATCGTCGTCGACGACAAGAATGTGGTCCATCGGGAGGTGCTTCCGGATCAATCGAAATGAATCTGAAAGGAATGTCGCGCCAACACATTCCATTACAAAAGGCCGTGCTTCCAACACATCGCCATTACACGCCGTGATTACAGTGTCGCCCTTCAAATGGCAATGATTCTCATTCAGAGGCGACATTATGGCAATTTTCAGGCATTCGTGGGTGCGACGTGCGGGCTTCGGCGCCGTCGCATGGGTGATCGGCGTGACCGCTGCGCACGCAGTGACGGCGACGAGTGTGCCGCTTGCCGCGATATCGCCCGCACCGGCGACCGTGACCGACCTCGCGGGCCGCACGGTTCGCGTGCCGGCTCAGGCGCCGCGCCGGATCCTGCTCGGCGAGAGCCGGCTGCTGTCGGCCGTCGCGCTGCTCGACGGCAAGCAGCCGCTCGCGCGTATCGTCGGCTGGCAGGGCGACCTGCCGCTGATGGACCCGCAGACCTTTGATGCATACGCGCAGGTATTCCCGCAGATCCGCCGGATTCCGCTGATCGGCCAGGCGACCGAGGACAGCATCAGTGCCGAGAAGGCGCTGAGCGTGAAACCGGACCTTGCGATCTTCAGCCTCGGCGGGCACGGGCCGAGCCGCTACAACGCGCTCGTGAAGCAACTGGAGGCGACCGGGACGACGGTCGTGTTCGTCGACTTCCGGCTGCATCCGCTGCAGAACACGCTGCCGAGCATCGCGCTGCTCGGCGCGGTCATGCATCGACCCGAGCAGGCGGATGCGTACGCGGCGTTCTACCGGGCACATCTCGCGCATGTCGAGGCGGTCGTGAACCGGATTCCCGACGCGCAGCGGCCCAAAGTGTTCGTCGATCTGCTCGCGGGCGTGTGGGACGCCGGCTGCTGCCACACCGCCGGCAACGGCAATTTCGGCGAATTCGTGACGGCCGCGGGCGGCCGCAACATCGCGGCGGGCCTGCTGCCCGGCGTGCTCGGCGACATCAGCATGGAGCAGGCGATCGCCGCGCGGCCCGACGTGTATATCGCGACCGGCAGCCGCACGAAGCCGGGGCTCGCGTCGCTGCGGGTCGGCGCACGGACGAGTGCGCATGACGCCGCGGCCAGCCTCGCGCAGCTCGCCGCGCGGCCGGGATTCGATGCGATCAAGGCGATTCACGACGGCCGCGTGCACGGCATCTCGCACAACTACTACGACTCGCCATACAACATCCTCGCGATCGAGGCGTTCGCGAAGTGGTTCTATCCGCAGCAGTTCAGGGATCTCGATGTGAAGGCAACGCAGGCCGAGCTGCATCGCCGCTTCCTCGCGATCGCGCCGCAGGGCGCCGAGTGGGTCGACGCGCCGCTGCCGGCCGCTTCGTCGCAGGCGGCACGATGAGCGACGCCGTGCTTCGGGACACCGCGCCCGGCCAGGCAGCCGGCCGTGTGCAGGCGGCGAGCCTGCGCGACTACCGCCGGCTCGTGCGGCGGCGCGCGGCCGCGCTGGTCGCCGTTGCGCTGCTGATCGTCGTGTCGGTGCTGTTCGACCTGTCGTCCGGGCCATCGGGCATGCCGGTCGCGACGCTGCTGCGCACGCTCGTCGAGCGCGCGGGCGCCGATCCGGCCGCGCGCGTGATCGTCTGGCAGATCCGCCTGCCGTATGCGGCGATGGCCGTGCTCGTCGGCGCGGCGCTCGGCCTCTCTGGCGCCGAGATGCAGACGATCCTCGCCAATCCGCTCGCGAGCCCGTACACGCTCGGCGTGTCGGCCGCTGCCGCATTCGGCGCGTCGCTCGCGATCGTCCTCGACGTGACGATTCCCGGTGTTGCGCAAACCTGGGTCGTATCGGCGAATGCGTTCGTTTTCGCGTTCCTGTCCGCGCTGCTGCTCGACGCGGTCGCGCGCTGGCGCGGGATGAACACCACGGGCGTCGTGTTGATGGGCATCGCGCTCGTATTTGCGTTCCACGCGCTCGTCTCGCTGATGCAGTTCATCGCGTCGGCCGACGCGCTGCAGGGGCTCGTGTTCTGGACGCTCGGTTCGCTCGCGCGCGCCGACTGGCCCAAGCTCGCGGTGCTCGCCGCGGCGCTCGCGCTGGCGTTGCCGCTGTCGATGCGCAACGCATGGACGCTCACCGCGCTGCGGCTCGGCGAGGATCGCGCGGCGAGCTTCGGCATCGACGTGAAGCGCGTGCGGCTCGCAACGCTGCTGCGCGTGTCGGTGCTGTCGGCGCTCGCGGTGTCGTTCGTCGGCACGATCGGCTTCGTCGGGCTGATCGCGCCGCATCTGGCCCGCACGCTGTTCGGCGAGGACCACCGGTTCTATCTGCCCGGCAGCGTGCTGCTTGGCGCGCTGATGCTGTCGCTCGCGTCGATCGCGTCGAAGCTGATCGTGCCGGGCGTGCTGATCCCGGTCGGGATCGTCACCGCGCTCGTGGGCATTCCGCTGTTCCTCGGCATCGTCGTGCGTTCGCAGGGAGGTCACGCATGAGCGGGCTGACGATCGACGGACTGACCGTGCATTACGGGCGGCGCAACGTGCTTGTGTCCCTGGGCGCGGGACCGCTGCCGCGCGGTTGCATCACCGCGCTGCTCGGCCCGAACGGCAGCGGCAAGTCGACGCTGCTGCGCACGCTGGCGGGGCTGACGCGTGCTGCATCGGGCTCGCTCGCGCTCGACGGCGCGGCGTTCGTGCCGGGGCTGCGCGATGCGCGCGCGCACGGTGTCGTGTACCTGCCGCAGGCGTTGCCGGCAGGCGTGCGCCTGCAGGTACTCGAATCGGTCGTCGTCGCGCGCCGTGCGACGCGGCACGGGTTCATGCCGGCCGGCCGCCACGCGGGCGCGGAGGATGACGGCACCGCGGCCCTCGCGGTGCTCGCACGGCTCGGCATCGAGGCGCTCGCGCTGCGCACGCTGGACGAACTGTCCGGCGGCCAGCGTCAGCTCGTCGGCCTCGCCCAGGCGCTCGCTCGCGATCCGCAAGTGCTGCTGCTCGACGAGCCGTTGTCGGCGCTCGACCTCAATCACCAGCACCAGGTGATGGCCGCGCTGCGCGACATCACGCGCGAGCGGCAACTCGTGACGGTCGTCGTGCTGCACGACATCAGCGCCGCGTTGCGCGGTTGCGACCGCGCGATGCTGCTGCACCGTAGCCGCATCGTGCGCTTCGGGATGCCGGAAGACGTCGTGACGCCCGTCAGCCTCGCCGACGTGTTCGGCGTCGCCGCGCGCATCGAACGCTGCTCGCGCGGCCAGCTCCAGGTGCTGATCGACGGGCTCGCGTCGAACGATCCGGTTGCCGCCGCCGCGCGCTAACCCGCCTCTTCATTACTCTCATCACCGGAAGGATTCATGTCGTCGTCTCTTCAACGGGCCGGCCGATCGCCGTCGGCCTTGCTGTCGAACCTGCTGGGCGCCACGCTCGGGCTGGCCATGCTGTCGGCCGCGCATGCGCAGCCGGGTATGCCGGCCGCCGCGCCGGATGCGTCGTCGTCGGGCGCCACGCTGCCCGCGATCGACATCCACGCGCATTCGTCGCCGTACCGCACCGAATTCCTGCAATCGGACCAGTTCACCGCGCCGCTGCTGGACATCGCACAGAGCGTCGCGGTCATCCCGAAGAAGGTGCTCGACGAGCAGCAGGCGCAGAGCCTGCAGGACATCCTGAAGAACGTGCCCGGCATCACGTTCACGTCGGGCGAGGGCAACCTCGGCTGGGGTGACATGTTCACGATCCGCGGTTTTTCGGGCGAGCAGAGCATCACCGTCGACGGCATTCGCGACGCGGGCCTCGCCGGACGCACGGATACGTTCAACGTCGAGCGCGTCGAAGTGTTCAAGGGCACCGGCACGATCGAGTCGGGCGTCGCCGCGCCCGGCGGCAGCGTGAACCTCGTCAGCAAGGACGCGCATGCCGGCGACGCGTACCACTTTTCGACGACGCTCGGCACCGCCAGCTACCGCCGCGTGACGGCCGACCTCAACAAGCAGTTGACGCCGACGTCGGCGTTCAGGCTGAACCTGATGCGCCACTACAACGCGGTCGACGGCCGCGCGGTGACCGACTACGACCGCTGGGGCGTGGCCGGCTCGCTGGCGCTCGGTCTCGGCACGCCGACGCGCGTGACGATCGACTATCTGCACCAGAACGACGTGAACACGCCCGACACCGGCGTGCCGATCGCGCGCGGCACCGGCGGCGCGCGGATGCCGGGCGTGCCGCGCAACGGCTGGTACGGCGATCCGAACCTGTTCACCGATCGCGAAGTGACGGACCGCGCGACGGTCAAGGTCGAGCACGACTTCAACGACAACGTGCGGATTTCCAACCTCAGCCGCTTCGAGCAGACCGACCGCATCACCGTGCTGTCGCCCGCGCGCTTCAATTCGACCGGCGGCACGTCGTACGGCTATGGCGGCACCGGGCCGCTCGTCACGAGCGGCGCAGGGCTCGCGTCGTACAGCGGCTATGCGCCGCTCGCGAACGCGTCGCCGCTGGCGGTGCTGCGCGGCAGCAACTTCGGCACGTCGAAGCGCTACGACATCGTGGCGAACGAAACCAACCTGAATCTCTCGTTCGACACGGGCGGCCTGCATCACGACGTCGTCGCGGGCGCCGAGGTCTATCACGAGCGCTACGGCGATCTCGCACGCACGATTCTCGCGCCGTCGGTGAACCCGGTGATGAACCTGACGAACGCATACGGCACGAGCATGGGCGGCGTGCCGACGCTGGAAGGCGGCGCGGGCGACTATGCGTCGCTGACCGATGCGGGCGTATACCTGCGCGATACCGTGACCGTCACGCCGAAGTGGATCGTCGAGGGCGCGGTGCGCTACGACCGTTTCTCGCTGAAGCAGGTCAACGGCGCGGCGAACGCGCACACGGTCGCGCGCAGCAACGACGGCGCGTTGAGCGGCCGGATCGGCATCACGTACAAGCCGGTGCCGTTCGGCAGCCTCTATGCGACCTACAGCCGGGCCGCGCAGCCGTCCGCGGTGGGCGCGACGACCAACAACGTGATCTACGGCAACACGTCGAGCCAGGACCTGCCGGCGGCCGTCGCGCAGACGTGGGAAGTCGGCTCGAAATGGGATCTGTTCGATCACCGGCTGTCGGTGACGGGGGCGCTGTTTCGCACGGAACTGTCCGATTCGTGGGATTACGGCGACGGCACGACGACGGTCGTTCGTGCGCTGCCGCCGCGCCGGGTGGACGGCCTCGAGCTCGGCGTGTCGGGCAACCTGACCGAACGATGGTCCGCGTTCGCGGGATTCGCCGCGATGCGCGGCCGCATCACGAAGGGCGCGAATGCCGGGCTGCGGCCGGCCAACGTGCCCAACGCGACGTTCAACCTGTGGACGACGTATGCCGTCACGCCGAAGCTGTCGGTCAGCTACGGCGCGCAGTACGTCGGCACGCGACGCTATACCGACAACGGCTACGTCGGCGGTCAGAACAACAACAGCAGTACCGTGAACGGCGCGAGCGGCAAGCATCCCGTCTACGTCGCGGACGGCGAAAAGGCACCGTCGTTCTGGCTGCATTCGATCGCCGCGCGCTACGAGGTCGACAAGCATCTGACAGTGGGGCTCAACGTGCAGAACCTGTTCGACACGTTCTACTACTCGGCGATCGGCGCTTCGCTCGACGGCTTCCAGCTGTATGGCGTGCCGGGAGCCGGGCGCACCGTGATGGCAACCGCCGATATCCGGTTCTGACGCCTGCGCGTGTCCGCATTCATTTCGAAGGAAACCACACGATGATGATCGAGATTCCGGGTGTGTTCAGCCCGGCAGAGGCCGCCCGGCTCGTCGAGCGGCTGCGCGCTGCGCAATGGGTCGACGGGCGTGCGACGGCCGGTGCGCAATCGCGGCGCGTGAAGGAGAACCGGCAACTCGACGGCGACGATCCGCTCGCGCGCGAGATCGGCGACGAGATCATTCGCCGTCTCGCACAGAATGCGGTGTTCATGTCGGCGGCGTTGCCCAGGCGGATTTATCCGCCGCTGTTCAACCGATATGCCGGCGGCGAGTCGTTCGGCTATCACGTCGACAATGCAGTGCGCGGCGTTCGCGCGTCGCGCGAACGTGTGCGCACGGACCTGTCGGCCACGTTGTTCCTGAACGACCCGGCGAGCTATGACGGCGGTGAGCTCGTCGTGCGCGACACGTATGGCGAGCATCGCGCCAAGCTCGCGGCTGGCAGCATGATCCTGTACCCGGGATCGAGCGTGCACAGGGTCGAAGCGGTGACGCGCGGCGAGCGGCTGGCGTCGTTTTTCTGGGTCGAGAGCCTCGTGCGCGAGGATGCGCAGCGGAGCCTGCTACTGGATATGGATGTCGCGATCCAGCGGTTGACGCAGCAGGACGCAGATGCGGAGTCGTTGTTGCAACTGACCGGCGCGTATCACAACCTGTTGAGGAGGTGGGCGGATGTCTGAGCCTCGCGTGGCCGGATGACATCCCGAGATCGAAATCCACCAGGACGAGACGCAAATCCACCTGGAACGGCGTGGGGCGGGGCAGAATAGGGCGAACGTGGCGAATGCCGGCTGTTGTCGGCCGATCGCCGATTCATGACAATCCAACTCGTCTCCAGGCGTTCCAGATGGCCACTATCCTGCGTCTATTCCGGTCGGCACCACGAACGACGGCGGGCGTCGCTTGCGTCGTCAGCCTGCTTACGGGGTGCGCCGCGATGACTTCATCCGTTCCGGCCGATCCCGAGCAGCAGTTCGTGACGGAGCAGCGAAACGCCAACATGCTGTACCTCCAAAGCCTGGCCGCGTACAAGCCCGCTTTCGAGAATCCCGGCAGTTTCAGTCGCGCGCAAGTGCTGGCGAAGTACGACGCGATGCTTTATCAATACTCGGTCGCCGCGGTCAGCTATATCCGCACGGTTTATCCGGCCGCCAGGCAAACGCTGCCGCCGTCCTTGCAGCCGTTGCCTGCACCGTCCGGCCCGGTCGGTATCGCGGACGTGAACCGGCACTACGAGCATGCGCTCGAGATGAACGCCGGCATGTGGGAGATCGGCATGGCGGCGGATTTCGGCAAGCCGTCGAAACTGGCGGTTCCGAAATACAACGGACCGTTGCTGTTCATGCCGGTTGCGCCGCCTTTTCCACCGTTGCAGGACGTTCGCGATCCCCAGTTCGCGCGGCTGGTGACCATGACCAAGAAAGTGGACGACGCGCAGAAGGCAGACCTTGCTCGACAGAATGCAGCGAACGCGAAACTGATGGCAGAGACCGCCGCGCGCAGAGCGGCAAACCGCCCGCCGGGGCCGGATCCGCTTGACTCGATCAATCCGCGGACCGGGTTGCCGTATCCGCCGCCGGCACAGGAGACGCAGCGCTGGTGCACGATGATGGGCAATGGCGTCGGCGGTCGGGTTCCGTGTTGACGCGTGGAGATCGGCAGCAGGGTGGTGGGATGAGTCGGCGACAATATGATCCGGATACACGAAAAATCACCGATTTTCCGCTTCAACTGAATTGACTTTTCAGCGTGAAAAATGGCTCTGCGGACATCAGCCGCCATCCACGATGCGGCTGATGCGACGGTAACAGGGATACCACATGCAAACGTCAATGCACTGCGTGTGCAGGCGGAATTTTCTCGAATTCCGGTCGAAATATTTCGGATTCGGCTTTGAATTGATCAATTAAATCGATTCGAGAAATAAAGCATGGAATCACACCGAGCGGCAAAACTGCCGCTCCCGCATCGCCTGCCTGGCCGAAAGTAACCGCGCGCCAAAACGTGCCGGTTCCGGTTTGACGGCACGCCGCGACAGGCGCCGGCGGCCACTGCGTCCGGTTCCGGAAACCCGCCACTGTGGCGGATCTCATCGAACACCCTCCCGTTCGGCGACCCGGTCGTCTCCGTGCTTTTCCATGTCCGACAAGGCTCGCGACAGCGGAATGGTCCACGCGTGCGGACACACGGCACGCCGACATCGTTGGCCGGTCCGACCTGTGCCGCGAGTGCCAACGACGTAATCCCCACGTCGGCAGCCCGGCATGGAAGTTGTCACTCTTTTAAGAATTTCCTTGACATCCGTAATACGGATGTCATTTCATACGGTCTGAAATATTTCACAGTGTTACAAAGAATTCGACTCATTAGTTTAGTTTTCCTAAATAAACAGGGTGTCGGAGAACATGAAAAAAACACAATGGGCGGGGGATCGTCCTTTTTTTGGGAGCAATGCCCGGCTGCTGAGTCTGCTGGTGCCGATTGCAATCCAGCTGGCCGGATGCGGCGGGGATGATTCGGCTTCGCCGCGCGCATCGAACGACGGGAGCGGCCAATCGACTCAACCCGGCACCGTGACGACGGCCCCCGTGCCGGCACCCTTTACGCCGCCCACGCCGGTGCCCGAAGTCGGCGCGCAGTACGAGCGCTCGCCGACCGGGTTGTCCTATCCGAAGCTGGCTGCGCTGTATCCGGGACACGATGGCCCGACTGTCGAGAACGGCATGATCTTGCCCTGGCTGTCGATGCGGCCGCCACTGAAGCTGAACGTGATGGTGCAGACTCCGTTCGACACGGACGCGGACGGCAAACCCGACCGGATCGCGCTGCGCATCGTGCAGCCTGCCGAAGTGGCGGAGGGGCTCAAGACACCGGTCATCGTGCGGCCGTCGGTGTACTACGCGGATCCGACTTACGCGACGCAGGCGCGCGCGCCGTTTCTCGGCGAGGCGGAGTATCTGCGGATGGGTTACACGATCGTCTACGCGGATTCGATCGGCACCAACCAGTCGGACGGCTGCTGGTCGGTGATGGACCGTACCGAACGCGACGCGATGGCGAGCGTCGTGCGTTGGTTGACGGGCGACCCGGTCGCACCGGGTTTCGACCCGCAGGGCAAACAGGTTGCGGCATCCTGGTCGACCGGGCACGTCGCGATGGAGGGGATTTCCTATGGCGGCACGTTGCCCACGATGGTCGCGGCGACGGGGGTGCCGGGGCTGGAGGCGATCGTGCCGGTGGAGGGCATCAGTAGCGGGTACGACTATTTCCGTTACAACGGCGTGATCGCGGATATCGACAACACGGTATCGCTCGGCAGCTACATGAAATCCCAGCAGGCGTCCGCTCGTGCGCCAATCTGCGAACCCGCGCGCGTCGCGGCCGTCACGGCTTCCGACAACACGACCTATGCGTACAACGAGTTCTGGAAGGCGCGCAACACGGTGTCGCTCGTCGACCGGATTCAGGCCGCTACGCTGATTGCACAGGGGCAGGCCGACAACAACGTCAAGACGAAGAACGCGACGCAACTGTACGACGCGTTGTATCGCGCGAAGAAGCCGGTGCAGCTCTGGCTGCACAGCCGAAACCATGACGATCCCGCGTGGCAAAAGGAATGGCAGAAGCAGATCGCGATGTGGTACTCACGCTATCTGTTCGGCGTCAACAATGGCGTCGAGACGCAGCCGACGTACGTTCGGGAGACGCCGGCGGGTGACATCCCGGTTGGCGCAACGCTGCCTCCCGATCCGAACAACACGGACGACACGCTGATCGGCCACTGCCATTCAGGCCACAATCCGCGCGACTGCATTCCGACGGGTGAGCTGTTCATCAAGGAGGATGCATGGCCCAAGACGGCCGACACGTCCTACTACCTGCGCGGCGACGGACGGGCGGGAGGATTGCTGACGCCGAATACGGCGGAGGGCACGCCGGCTGCGTCGGTCGATTTGAGCAACGCCACGGCCGTGACTTACGAGACGAAATCGCTCGCGAACGCGACCCGCTACGCCGGCGCGATCCGGGTCGCGATGCGTGGCCGGTTTGCGCCGGCCGTCACCAACATCAAGGCCACGTTGTCGGTGGACGGGCACGACGTGACCTACGGTTGGGCAAATCCGCGCTTCTACAAGGGGCTGGAGGTCGCACAACCGATCGCGCCGAACACGGACTACGATTTTTCGCTGGAGATGATGCCGCGCGATTTCACGGTACTGCCGGGCAGCAAGGTCAAGTTGAAGCTGGAGGGCTACCAGGGCACGTCACTGGTGACGCTCGACCTGTCGCACACGGTGCTCTCGATGCCGGTTGTTCCGAAGGCACGCGTCGCGGCAGTCATGATGGCGAAGTAGCAGGCGGGGCACGTTGTGAATCGATAGCCGGCGGCGGGACGTCTCGCCGACGCTATCGGGCATGACGCGGTATGCGACGCAAGGTTGTTCGGGTTGATCGAAGTCGTTGTGTGTTTATAAGCATATCTAATGAATTGAACTGTTCAGGAGATTGATCGATGACGATAAGAATTCCAGTCTGGGCCGTGGCCACTGCGCTCGCCACGGCAGTACTGGCAGCATGCGGTGGTGACGACCCGTCGTCCACTGCCGTGAGCGCGGCGAACACGACAGTCACCTCGCCGTCAACGCCGGTCACCGCGTCAGAGGAGTCCGAGCTGGATGTGTTTGCAAGAGTCGCGCCGGCCGACAAGGTGCTGAACGACGGCAACACCTACGACACGACGCTCAACGGATCGATCGCGTTGTCCAGGATCGACGAGGATTCGTCGGTCAAGCGTCACACGATCACGATCAACGGGAAGGTGTTGCCGTATGTTGCGCGCGCCGGGCACCTCGTTGCCTACCGGCAGAACGGGTCGGGCAAGAAGGCCGAGGCGGCGATCTTCTACACGGCGTACACGCGTGACGCGCTGCCCAAGGAGAATCGCCCGGTCACGTTCTTGTGGAACGGCGGCCCCGGTTCGGCGTCGATCTGGCTGCACATGGGATCGTGGGGCCCGAAACGGCTCAAATCCGACGCACCGAACATGGCCGATCCGACGAAACAGCCCGACAGCTTCCCGTTCGAGGACAATGCGATTTCGCTGCTCGACCAGTCGGATATCGTTTTCGTCGATCCGCCAGGGACCGGCCTCTCCACGGCCATCGAGCCGCTCAAGAACGGCGATCTATGGGGCACCGACGATGATGCCCAGGTCGTTGCCGACTTCATCACGAGCTATACGAACAAGTACAACCGGCAGAGCTCGCCGAAGTACCTGTACGGCGAATCCTACGGCGGCATCCGCACACCGATCGTCGCCAATCTGCTGGAGCAGGCGGGTACCAGCGGCTACGCCCCCGATCCGTCGGGCAAGCCGGCCAAGGTCCTGGCGGGGTTCATCCTCAATTCGCCGCTCGTCGACTACAACTCCAATTGCGACATGATGCGCGGGACGGTGACCTGCGAGGGTTACATCCCGTCCTACGCGATGACGGCAGACTACTTCAAGAAATCCGTCAAGCGCGGTACGCAAACGCAGGAGCAGTATCTTGGCGAGCTGCGCACGCTGGCGAGGGCGACATTCCAGACGACCTACGGGGCCTATTTCACCAACGGCCGGCCGAACAACCAATGGAATGCGTACGCGGCAAGCACGGCCGGACAAGCGCTCCTGAACCGGATGGCCGACTATACCGGGATTCCCGCGTCGACCTGGAAGAGCGCGTTCAACTACACGCCGGGGCCGTTCCGAAGCGCGCTGGTTCCCGGTTACAACCTCGGGCGCTACGATGCGCGCATGAAGGTACCGAACGGCAACAGCTTCGCGGCGGACAGCTACATCGACGTGGCCTTCCTCAATCAACTCAAGACGTATTTCCCCGATTTCGTCAACTACAAGACCCAGTCGAGCTACGAACCACTCAATAGTGCGACGATCTCGAACTGGAAATGGAAGCGGGCGGGGAGCAAATACTATTACCCGCAGAGCATTACCGATATTCAAGCCGTTCTCACCGCGGACCCCGATGCCAAACTGCTGATTCTTCACGGTTATGAAGATATCGCGACGCCAGGTTTCCAGACCGAGCTGGATCTCGAGGGGGTGAACCTGAGCGATCGCATCCCGGTCAAATGGTTCGAAGGCGGGCACATGATCTACAACACCGAGGCATCGCGCGCGCCGCTGAAACAAGCGATCGACAGCTATTACAAGTCGCCAGCGCGTATCGCGGACGGTTCCTTACTGTAAGCCGAGGACAGCTATGAAAATCGTGACTTATGTTGGTTTCACCGTAGCCGCCTCCGTCATTTCGATGTCGGGCATCGGCGCAGCGCTTGCCTACGACGATTTGCCGAAGCCGCCGCCGCCGCCCGAGGGCTGGGTTCAACCGCCCAAGCAATCGGAGGGCTCCGTGACGCGAGACGTCGATAACCAGGTCGCCCAGCGTTTTACCGCCGCCACCGGCGGCAATCCCGACGGACTCTTGTCGAAGCAGCAGGCCAAGGCGGCTGGCTGGGGGCTGGTCAGTGACCATTTTTCGGAGATCGACCGTGCAGGGACGGGTTATGTCCGGCTCGACGACGTGCTGCGGTTCATGTCTGAACGAACGCCGCAGCACATCATGCGCATGAAAAATGCGACGAAACAGAATCAGCAGCTGTGACGTGAGGGGGATTCCCCGCTGCGGGTGGCGGGGAGTCTTGTTTTGGCCGCGTGGGAATCGCTTGGGTCGGCGCTGCGTTCTTCATCCCCTTCGGGGGGCGGTGCCGATGAAAAGTGGATGACACGCGCCAGTCGAGCTTTTGCGCGCCGAGCGTCTCGACGCGCAAAAGCTCGCACCTTCAATCCTGCGCGGATTGGACACCCAAGCCCATCGCCGCCTTGCAGGCGTTTGCGACGTCGCCACGGGGGCGTCTGTCGAGGAAGGCTTGCCGCGAGTCAGCATCGAGCGGACGGAACATCTGATCGATCAACTGTGCGCGCGTCGCGTCAGGTACTTCCCTGAAGATGGCGTCTGGAATTCCGGCCAGATATTTCGCACGCTTGTCGGCGTCGGCGAGCCGGCGCACCCCCTGCAGCAGCGATTGCACGCCGCGCAAGCGAATCGACGGATCGTCGGACGTCCAGTCGAGCGCTGCGAGCGTCGCTCGAAAAGCGACGATTCGAGTGCGCGTCCTTTCCGATACACCGGGCATTCCTGCATTGATCAGCCCGTCGAGCAGCTCGTCGGCAATTTTGCGATCTGGTTCGCCTGTACGAAATCGCGTCAACGAATGTTCGTCGAATGCGATCACGCGCGCCATGTGTTCCACTACCGAGGCGATCCGGTTGACTGTAAATCTGCTCCGGGCGTTGTCGCGATGCAGGTTTGCGCGCATGCGCTGTGTCGTCGCGGACAGGCTCGCCTCCATGTCCTGAGATTCGGCTTCCGCGACGCCGATTCGTGCGATCTTGTCCTGCAGCGGTAGCGGTGGAGTACGCGCTGCGCCGTCCGGATCGATCTCCTTCATTGCGCTATCGACGAGTGCCATCACGTGCTTGCGCGCCTCAAGGGTGCCCCAGGCGCTGCGGGGCGTGCGCATGAGCAGGCCAGGTGTGTAAAACATCTCCATCAGTTCGCCGCGCGACTCCAGACCGAACGACAGCCGGATGCTCGACTCGACGTTGATCTTCGTCGTCGACGCGAAGGCGAAGCTGTCGCGTGTCGCAATCGAGTCCATGAGGTGGCCCGGCCGGGTGAAAACCGTCGGCCTGCCGCTGGCGAATCGAAAATACTGATCGGGCGTCTGGGCGTATTGCATTCGGGCGAGGGGAAGGCCTTCGTCGTACGTATCGAATCCCAGGTGCTCCGCGCTTGCGCCAAAGCAGGCAGTCCGAACGAAATCGGCATTGCTTGCCGCGCGTTCCAACAACGTGAATTCATGCGGATCGCCGCTGCGCAAGAAGTGAATCAGCAGTTGCATTTCGTCGTTGCCGGCCCAGCCGGTCGCCCGTTCGCGCAGACGCAACTGGTGCCGGGCTTCGTCGCTGGTTGCGTCGTCGGCGGAGAGCAGGGCGATGCTTCCCGCCATGACCTTCGCCGTGGCCAGATTCGCGTACTTCTGGTAGCTCTTGCAGATCAAGAAGCGTACCCGTCCCGCGGCGATATCGGGCGAGAAGCGGTCCAGTAATGCCTGCATGTCGCCGCGACGTTCAATCGTCGTGTCGAGCACAACCGTGAGGGGCGTTTCCGCGCGGACGGTCTGCCGCTCGCGCAGCAGGCCATCGAGTTTCCCGATCAACACGTGCACGTTCCACGCGCGTTCCTGGTCGTCGGGGCCGCGTTTCTCCGTGGTGCTGGGATTGAGTGTCGCGCTTACGACATCGCTGTCTTCGACGATATTGTCAAGCCTGAGCAACTGCATGATTTCGTAATAATCGGGCGCAACCTTCGTCGGCGCCGACGACGCCAGTCTGACTTTGTCGTGGCCACTCAGATCCGCGGCCAACTCGAATGCCCACGCCAGTGCGCCCATGCCGCTCGAGGTCAGGAAAATCTCGGGCGCGGCAATGCCGTTCTGTCCGGCAACCGTGCCCATGCGTGTTGCGAACTGGTCGTGAGCGGCCTGTTTGAAATCCGCTTCGCCATAGGGGCGCGCAGCCATCAGGACAACCTGCAATTCCTCGATCATGGCCTGGTACGCATTCGCGAAGCGGTCGCTGCGCTGGGCGAGGGGCGGCATTGCCCCCGCAATGGCGATCAGTGATTGAAGACCGCTGGCGAGAATCGCTGAGTGCTCGAGTGCTTCCGCCTTTCCGCTGCGTTCGAGAACCTCGGCCATGTCCGTGATCAGCGCCGCGCTGGTTTGTGCGAGCGCATGGGCCGAGTGGTGTTCGGGGATGGCGCGCAGCGCCGCGATGCAAAGCCCGGGCGTTTCATTGCGAAGGCGCGCGAGGAGGCGGCGATTGCTGATCCCGGGATCCATGACCTCGTCTCGAACGAGGGGGCACGTGAGGCTGGCGATCCGATACGCGGACGGCCGGGCACCCATCATCGTGGTCCACTTGTCCAGAATGTCGGCATCGTCCGCAGAACCGCATCGAATCGCTGTCAGCCCTGGTGCGATCGTGATGATGGGCATGCGCGCCGATTCGACCCGGCCCGTTATCGTTTCGACTCGGCTCATCATCTGCCAGGCGGCATCGTCGCTATGGACAAAGACGACGTTGTCATTGGGGTTGCCGCCTTGCGCTTCATAAAGCGCAAGGCAATCCGCGTGAAACCGCTCCGACTGGAATTCGCGCTGATATTTCCCGGTGTAGGGGCTGTCGAAGCGCAGTTCCGCAAGCGTATTCCGATCTTCGCGGTAGCTGGCCAGGCTGATCCCGTACTGCGCGCTTATCGCTTCTGCGCCGGGCAATGCGTTCAGCGTTTTCCTGCGTCGGGCGGCGTAGGAATTCATGCTGAGTTGATCGATCGCTACTGCGTGGTCGTACACACGCTGACGAACAAAGTTGTGCCTGAGGTCTGTCGACAGCGCACCATCGGCGTCGGGCAGGTGTCGAATCGAGGGCAGCGTGGCCGCGCGCCGTAGCGAATGCTGGCGCGGACGGAGAGGGTAGTCCGGCGATTGGGCGTTGCCGTCGCGAGGAGGCGATTCGCCGATCGCCGTGGCGGACGTTCCCGTCTGGGGCACTGCGTCATTCGATCGATCAGGAAGCGGAGGCAGGCCGGGCGTGATGCGCATAGGGTGCTCCATGCTGCTCGAATAGGTTCGCATGAGCCGGCCATTCCGGCATGTCGATCGATGATTCCGCCGTCGCCGGGCATCACGACCGGGGACGGTCTGCGACACGATCCCGCGTGAACGTGTGTACCTTGCTGCATGCCGTGGCGCAGCGGTGTGCCGACCGCGGCTGGGCCGGGAATGCACGATGCGGCGCGGAGATAGGCAATGGCCTCAACATGCTAGAACGCAAGATCGGTACGCGCTGAGGCAAGACGAAAAGCAAGCGCGCGAAACGAAGGCGTGATGGGGCCATTGCAGCCTCCGGCTGCTGGACATTGATCGCTGCCGTCGATCTGCACCAGTTCGCCCAGGCATGCCCGGCGCGCTCGCGGCTGGTAGACCTTGGGCGGTCGTTGCCGGCGCGGAATCCAGAGCCCAGCGTCCGTCATCAGCTTCCTGACCGTTTCCTTCGACAACTGCAGCCCGTGACATTCCCAGAGCTTCTCGCAGGCCAGCGTCGGGCCAAAATCGGCGTAGCGCTCGCGAATTAGGCTCAAGGCTCGATGAGCCAGATCCTCGGGCAGTTGATGGTTGCTCACGTGGCCACGACGCTGCGAAACCAGTCCGGCCGGGCCAGCAGCACGATACCGGGCGACCAGTCGTTCAATCTGTCGTCGACTGATCCCGAGCCGTTCTGCGGCTCGCCAAGGCATCAGACGCTGCTCGATCACAGCTTCCACGACCTTCAGACGATCCAACTCCCGCATGCTCATGGTGATCAGTCCAGGATGGCCCACGATGCGCTCCGGCAGTCCAAATCGCCGCCAGCATGCGCTCAACCCCTCGAGCTACGACATTTCAACTTTGCCCAGATGCGACATTACAACTTTGCTCTTACACCCAAACCATCGATAATTCACGTTATGTAAAATCAGTTTTGTTCGGCTCGAGATGCGGCGCGCCGATCACGGCAGCCTGCATCCCCGGCATCTTGTTGAGCTGCGGGATCTGCGCAATACCTGTACAAGGCACTACACGGCCAAGTTGCGTCAAGCGAATGCCTTCCAACTCGTACGCGCTCGACTCCGTACTGAAGCTCAAATGTCGATGTCGCGAATCACTCTCACCCTGACCCCGCCACGAGCGCGAACTTCCGGAAGCGTCGGCTCTTTGACCACTCGTCTCAAGCTTCCCGTGCCTGTTTTTTCCAGAATGCGATCGCCTTCCTCGAACGCCGTTATTTCGCTGTTGCACGATATCTCGATCTTCAGGCCGTTGTTCGGTGCGCCTGCGTAGGCCAGTAACAATGAATTTTCCTTGCGCCCGCAATAGAGTCGAGCATCGGAGAACCATTCTTCCAAATATCCGATATCGGCCAGGGTTGATTTGATCGCGTCAATCGTGATTTCACTGTTGAAATTTTCATAATGCGCAGTCAAATCCAGTGTTGCTCGCTCGTATAGGAATGCGCGCTGATACAAAAAAGACGGCAGATTTCCGCATAAAATATCACCAGGAAGGCCGTCATTCAAAAAGACGACGGGTGGATTGACGGAGTCCTGCTCCACCCACAATCCTATTCCTTCAAATACATCGCCAGTCGCAAATGGAATGCAACGTTCGAATTTTATGTCAGGGATATCTTCACGCAGGTCTTGGCAGTAGGTGGTGACTGTTCTTGCTCGAGAGTCGGCACGTAGCCTGTTGAGCAAGCCGCCGTCACTATCTCCCAGATGCATCAGGTATGCGCGATGCGCGGCCGGCAATCTTTCACCAATAACGTCCTCAAGAGCCGAGATCTCGCTTTCCCTGGCTGCCTTTATTGCGACGCCATATTCTGAATCGAATCGAGAAATATAGGCGATCAGTTCATTGATCCAGTTATTGTCGTCCATTAATGCCACACCTCTCGGGAAGTTCTTCTGGCGAATCGATTGATAACCCCCTCATTCAAGCTGCAATTGTCGCACGGTTCCATCTGGGTTGGCTCGAAAACGCCCTCCTTGTCCTTGTATCGTTGCGGAACCTCTTGCTTGCCCGGGTGATTTTCGTCGAGGGGCCATTGATTTTCATTGTATGGTCCGTTGACATTATCGAAGCCCGTGATTTTGCTGTTTGTCTGGTGAGCTGCAGCGGCGGCTCGCGGTTCCGCACAGTTGTCCTTGGCTATTCCTCCAGGCCTCTCAGGAGAGGATCCCAAATGGTTCGTATTCATCGGTTCGGTTGACGCGGAAACTCGCCAGGTACCCGGACTGTCCCGATTGAGATGGTCCTGGATTCGTGCGGCGTCTTCATTTGAAAATTTTTGCCCAGACAAGCCGACCGACCGGGTTCCATCCTGGTGCGTATAGACCGCGATCGACCCGGGCATCTTTCTCTTGGACACACCTGTATCCAGAAGCGCGTCATACACCTGCAGGCAGGCATCGTGAGCTTCTTTGGTTCGCGCCGGGTATTTGTTCTTTGCGCCCCTTTTAATCTTTGGCGGGTCCGCGTGATGTAGCTCCGTCGATTCGGCCTCCCCTCCACGGACATCACGACCCTTGGGAGCGGGGTCGTTGGTTTGGGCATGCCGCGCGTGCAGTCCAAGTACGTCAACCAGGACAAGGGGATTTGCCGGATAGGCATAGAGATTGATACCACCTGCCTGCCCCATTGGATCGGATTGAAGGTATCGACCCAGTGTCGGGCTATAAGATCGGAATCGGTTGTAGTGCAGTCCGGTTTCTCTATCGAACCAATGTCCCGGCCATCGAAGATCGTATTCAATCGAGTGCCCATCGGCGACCCGGATCGTGCCGTATGGATCAAGATCGTCGGCTCGCCAGACCGCATTCTGGCGTTCGTCTTCGATCCATTCCGGGAGGCCCGCCTGGTTGCAGAATACGAAGTAAGCGCGGCCCGTCTCGGGGGCAGCATCGACGTTCGGGTAGTCGACGAACATGAAAGGAAGGAGTGCCACCTCGTTGACGTAGACGTAGATTCGCACTGCGCCTGTGGGACCGATTTCGGCCGCCAGCCGATCGTTGTCCCAGTAATACGAAGTCCGCTGGTCGCGAACGGTCGTTTCCACACGCCGGCAAAGCCCGTCGTATGCAGCAGTCCATGAATGCGGCCTGTCACTCCACTCCACCCTGACCAACAGGTCCATTCCGTCGTAGTGGTACGTTTGCCGCCGTCCGTCACCCGTCAAATGTTCGGCAAGATGGTTGCGATCGTTATAGCGAAAGATGCCGGACGACGCGGTGGAGAGACGATTGCCTTCCGAATAGCGCATCCATGAGCAAGTCGGCATCGATAGCACGTTCCCGCCGGGATCGTATGCAAATTGACGGATGGGCCACCCATCGCGCCTCTCGCCAATCAGGCGGTGTGCCGCATCGTAGTAGAAATCGATGACACCGCTCCTGCCGTCAATTGTGCGTAGAAGCTCCCCCGTTTCGCTATATTGGTAACTCGCATGATTCTTCCTGACTGAACAGGCTTCCGGCCAGATCAGTCTTCCCGTACATCGACCCGCGGCGTCAAAGGTATAGGCCGAATTCGTGCCGTTGCCCAACTGCACGAGCATCTTCGTATCGGCTTCGCGAGATACATGATGGATGCCCCCGGTCGGCGTAATGATTCGCTTCCGGCCTGAACCGACCATTTCGTAGCGGACCTGGAATTTTCCCAGGTAAGTGGTTCGCGAAAGACCGTCTTCCCCATAGATATGCTCGATACCCATGCCGTCGCGTTTATCGGAGGTTCGGCGATGCTCATCATCGAACGTCCGCGTAACATCGAATCGGTCGGTCGAGGCTATCGTGTCGTTGCCGAACGCATCGTAGCCGTAGAAATGCGTCTCTCCAGTCGAAAGCAGCCGTTTGCTGTACAGGCCATCATTCCCCACCTGCAGTCGAAGCAGCGTGTTACCGGCACCGTCGCGTTTTTCGATCAGCCGGTCGCCGGCATCATAGACATAGGTCTCGCGCAGTGTGCCGTGACGCACGACGCTTGTGATACGGTTCTTGAAATCGTACGTGTATGCACTTTCGTTGCCATTCGGGTCGACGATCGTGGAAATTCTACGATTCGATGAATAGCGAAAGGACGTGGTCGATCCCATCGGATTTGTTTCACTGCCGCGGAGATGCCACGACGCGGCCGAATATCGATATGTTCCACCGCCGGGGTCGTGCCGGGCTTTCAACATACCGGTGGCATCATGTTCGAAGCGTTCGACGTGGCCATGCGGATCGGTACGCTGAACCAATCGCCCCATCGCGTCATGCCGCTCTCCCGGCGGATCTTCGGACGTTGCGAAAACCGACGTTATTTGCCACCCGTCGTAGTCGAGATCGGGCGGCAATAATATGCTGCCGGCGGTACTGATCGTCTCCTCTTCTCCCCAGTGCAATCCGATCGTGGTATCGGGAACTTGGTGAGCCAATGAGTTCGGCAAATTCGGTGCGTCGTCCTTGGGCGGGACGATATTTCCCCAATGGTCCATTCGACCGACGTTGTGCCCGCTGGCGTCATAGAGCCAGCGCAGCACGCGGCCACCTGAGTCCGTTTCCCTGACAACGCTTCCGTAACGGTCCAGGTTGTATTCCGTTGCTCCTCCATACGGATCTACGACGCGGGTAATCGTCCCTGCTTCGTTACAAAGAATCGTCCACTTCCCGCCGTTGCCCTCGGTGACGATCGTTCTTCCCGGGTGGTACTGGAATCGTACATGCCACATGCCGTCCTGCCCGGTACTTTCAACGCATCGGCCGCTACTGTCGTATCGGTATGAAAACGCGTACCCGTTTGCGTCCACGAGTCGCGCGATTCGCAAATTCTCCTCGTACTCGTATGTCGAAACGGCCCCGAGAGCATCGTGGGAACGTATCAGGCAGTCGCGTTCGTCATATTCGTATCGTGCAATCTGCTTGCTTGATCCGTCGATGTCTATCAGATCGACACGGACGATTCTTTCGAAGTCGCCGTATTTGAATGCAATGACACGCCGGGTTTGATCGTGCTCGTGAAATTGTTCGATTGTTTTCAGGAGACCGTTCTCACCCCGGTGCAGGATGCTATGTACGTTGTTGAAGACGTGCTTGATGCAATGGGCAGCCGATTCCGTTTCCTTCTTGAATTCGACATCGCCAGCGTCTCGATGTCGAACGATAAAACGTAGATCGTCCAGTTGCTCAAGTTTGTAGCCTTGGGCATGGCTGCGGTAATTTCCGTCGCTCCTTTTGTCGAAGTGGTGTTCAGTTCCATCGGGGTTCACGTAGATAATTCTAGTTCGGAGAATGTGAAGCTCGTGTTGCCACGAGTGACGAAATCCACGCCCAAGCGTTTGAATGTGCCCGTGCTTGCCACTGCTGTAATATCGAGCCCATCGGAACTGCATCGCCCCCTTGGCTTCGTAATCGACGAAGTCGTTTCGCACATCCCCGGTCACGGGATTGATCGGCTCACCTCGAAACTCGCATTTCAATTCCTGAGGCCGCTTTGGCAACTTGGGCTCGACTCTTTTCCCGACCCCATGCTTCGCCCCATGCCACATCACCTGCGAGTCCGGTAGCGGAAACCCGCCGATCAACACCGTCGGATTCCCCAGCAGCAACGTCCCCATACTCGGCTCGACACCGGGATCCTTGCCCATCAGATTGCTCAGCATCATGAACACGAGATCCGCGGCCGTCTGCGCAGCCATCATTGCCGCCGCGGCGATCTCCCCTTGCGATGCGTCTTCGGCCGCAGTCGCCCCCCCCGACGCCGGCCCGACTGCCGCGTTACCGACCGACCACGCCTTTCCTGCCCGCCCCAACGCTTTCGCCCGGCCGGTCACCTGCGCCGCCTCACTCGCGACCTCTTCGCTTTTCCCGGCAGCACTCGCCGCTTCACCACCCGACTTCCCGACATGCCCCATCGGGTTGCAGTGCCGCGTCATATCGATTCCCATGCGCGCGGCACGCATTCCGCCGATGAACGTATTGCTCGATCCCGTCTGAATATCGAAGTAAGGCGTCAATCCGCCGCAAGTCGGTGCATAGCCGATATCCAGCACACGGGCGGCCGGAATACCGCCGATCAACACGCTCAAACAACCGCTGCCGATCGTCAGGCCGACACTGGGCAACGGAAAGCCGTTGCTTGGCGGATGAGCATGCGCATGCGGCGTGCCGAGGTGGGGAACGCCGATCGTCGCCGCCGGCATCCCCGGCATTTTGTCGAGCAGCGGAATCTGCGCAATACCTGTGTTGAGCAACTGCGACGGCATACCCTGTACGGAGGCAAGCGCATTCACCGCCTCGCTGACATGGTGGAGTGCGCCGCCTTCCGACGAGAACGTCTGCTTGAACGGATCGAAGGTTGACTTGACCGTTCCGAGCAGCGAATCGCACGCGGTATCCGTCTTCGATTCAGACGACACGGTATGGCTCTCGGCGGGTTCGGACGCACGCGTCAAACGGCTTGCCGTTTCACTCATGGTCTTACTCCCTCGTATCCAGACGTCGCGTCGCGTATGCCCGGTGCTATGGCTTCCCGCAACCGGGCCATGTACCGCGGATCCTTTTCCAACTCATACGCCCTCGCCTCGGTTTTCAGCCCGGCGTTTCCATAAAGCGATACGAGTCGATCAAGGAGGCTGATGCGCTGCCGTTCGCAGCCGAACTGCTCGCACAATCCCTTCGCGGCGATCCAGCTTTTCGCGGCTTCGGCTGCTTGCCCACATGCCAGCAACGCGACACCGCCCTTCTCCATTGCCTCGATCTTCGTATGCACGAGCATCAGCCTGCCGGCCGCATCGCTTGCCAGACCGAAATAAGTCGCCGCCTTCGCATGTTCGCCAAGCTTGTTGAAACAGCCACCAGTCGCCATCAGCGCGTTGAGCACGACCAGCAAATTCCGGCCATCGAGTGCTGCAGGCAGTGCACGCAGGTACCAGTCCTTCGCATCGCGCGGTGATCCGTGGCGCAATGCGACGTCGCCCAAGCCATGCAACGCGACAGCGCAACCTGTCGAATCCTTCCGCTCCGCATGAAATGAAAAGAGCGCGTAGTACTTGCGCTGCGCGTCGGGCAGCCTGCCGTGCGCAAGGTCGATCCCGGCGATCTGCATCAGGGCACCCATGCGCTGCTCGATCGGATGAGCGGCATCATTCGCGATGTCGACCAGATGGCGGGTTGCCTTCTCTGACGAGAAATCGACCGGAAGAATCAGCACATGCTCGGCCTTTCTGTCGCGCGCAAGCGGAATCAGGCACGGATGTTTCCGGTCATCGCGGATACAAAACCGATGCCCTTCCATCCATTCCTCAAAACCGTTCAGCGCCAGGCATTGCAGCACCAGCTTCGCGAACCCGCCGAAATCGCCAAGCGGCGATGGCAACCATGCCCAGACGACCTTGGTGCCTTCCGGCATCAGCGTGCGGACGTGCATGACGGCATCGCGCAGTCGCGTCACCGGCGCGCGCCTCGGGTCGATACAGGTCAGTGGCAACGGCAGCCATCCTGTTTCGCCACGCTCGATGCGCGCGCTGCTCGCTTCGTCGATCTGACGTGCAAGCGCCTCCATGCATGTCTGCAAATACGCATCGGCAGAGTCGCAAGGAAACGGAAAATTAAGGAAAACGGCATCACCAACACGCTCGTCGAGCGACTGCATCATCTTCAGAACCGGCACGACATCGTTGTCGGTTGCCTCGATCAACAGCGTCGGATCGTCGGGCTGATCGACGAACGCTTCGATCGACGATTCGATGGCGGAGAATTCACGATGCATGACGTCAGGCCGCCTCTCAGTTCAGGCGAACGTACCGGCTGCGCACGACGGTGTCCGCTTCGGTCCGGATATCGACACCGCCTCGCCCGCCCTCCAGTTCGAGCGTCTGTGCACTCAACCGCAGCTTGCCGGCGACTTCGATGTTCACGTTCCGGTTCAGCAGCGTCACGACAGGCCCGTCCGGCGATGCCCGTACCTGCAGCAGCGGGCAGCCCGATGCATCCGCGATCTGTACGCACTTGTCGGCTTCGAGCGAAAGCGCCATCGCGGGCTCGACCACCGGTTCGACCGGTTCACCATGCCCTTTTCGTGTCAGCAGCCCGGCGATCAGGTACTCGGGCCAGTTCGCCGGCGATTGCAGCAGCACGCGATCGCCGATTCGCGGTTTCATGCCATCCACACAGTCGAGCCAGCGTTCGTATGTGGCGTCGTCCTGCGATGTCCACTTCACGCGAATGAGCCCCATCGCGTCGGGATGGTGCGTATCGGTCACTTCGCCGATCATCGTCGACGATTCACGGCGGTCGGCAGGTGGCGTGCGATCCGGCGTCGGATCGTTGGCGAACAACCGGCGCAATGCCTCGACCGTTTCCGCTTCGAGCGTTTCATCAACCATCATCTGATCCGATTCGTTTTCCATCGAATGTCTCCCATGCTTCGAATGCAATCGGGCAGCCGGCAGGCTGCCGGTCGAAATCAATTGATGTGGGCAATCGTTCCCTGGATCGTCACGCCCGATCCGTCGAGCGTGATGGAACCGCCGCCGGTCGACAGGACAATCCTCGTCGCGGTGACATTGACGGTGCAACTGGCCTTGCCGTTGTCGATGTTGACCGTCGGCGCCTGTAGATTGGCGGTCGACTTTCCGGAAAGATTGAGATCGTTTTCGCCGTAAATCGTTACGCCCGGTGCATAGCCCGCAATGTTGACGCCCTTGCCGTATCCGGCGATGGCCACACCGCCACCCTGGCCGTTGATCCCGACACCGGTATCGCCTCCGGTTCCGCCGATGGAGACGCCGATGTTGTCCTTGTTGATCGACACGCCACTCTTTCCTGAACCCATGTCGATGTACTGGCCCGCTGCCAGTGACGAGACTTTGGCGACGTCAACGGAATGGTTTCCCGTATTGACCTTCGTCGCATACGATCCGGTGCCGACGACATGCGTGCTGTTTCCCTCGACGAAAACGTCATGCGTGCCGGCAACCACGGCCAGGTTGTGATTCCCCTTCGTCACCGTATGCGAACTGTTCCCGTCGACCGACACGCTGCGATTCCCCGTCACCCCATGCGTCTCGTTCGCGCCGATCTGCGCGACCCGGTTCTGCCCGATATTGACCGTCTCGTTCTGCCCCACACGCCTCTGCCGGTTGTTCTTTACCTGCATCGTCTCGTCGTTCCCGACCGTATGCATATGGTTGTTCCCCACCGACAGCGTGTGATCGGCCTCCGTCTCCGCATCGAAATTCCGTTCCGCATGCATCCACAGCTGCTCGGCGCCCTTCTTGTCCTCGAACCGGAACGCATTCGCGTGCTCGGTTGTCCCGCCTGGCGACGACCTCGACAGCAACCCGCTCTGCGTCGCACTCCCCGGCAGCCCCCACGGCGGCATCTTCTCGCCGTTGTAAACCCGTCCGGTCACGATCGGCTCATCCGGATCGCCATTCAGGAAATCGACGACGACCTCGTCGCCTGCGCGAGGAACCTGCACGCCCCCGAACCCACCGCCGGCCCACGGGCTCGACACCCGCACCCAGCACGAAGAATCCTGATTGCTTTGCCCGTACCGGTCCCAGCGAAACTGCAGCTTCACGCGCCCGTACTGATCGGTCCAGATTTCCTCGCCCGGCGGCCCGACGACGGTTGCCGTTTGCGGCCCGTTGGTCCGTGGCCGCGGCGTATCGCGCGGCGACCGGTAAGGCAGGCTCGACGGTTGCACGAGCATCATCGTCTGATGCACGACGGCCTCCGCGCCCTGGTCGCTCGCATACGCGTTCTCCTGAAACCGGTACTGGCACCGCACGATCAGGTATTCACGGTTCTGGTCCGCGCGCGGGCAATGCGCAAGTGTGAACAGGTACCCCGGCGCGGCACCGCGCGCGTCGGTATCCGCACTCGCCCGCTCGTGCTCGGCCTGCTGTTCCTCGAGCCGCACGCGGCTGTAATGCGCACCGGGCGCATCGTCGCGATACCCGCCCGGCCATTCGAACGACGCGAAGCTGTCGTGATCGTGGCCGCGCGGATCGACCTTCTGTGAAGAAAGATCGGCGCGCGGCTTCGTGTAGTCGTAGTCGGTGGTCTGGTGCTTGCCGACGCTCACCGCCTGCGCGGGCAGCCAGCCGTCGATGTGTTCCTCGTCGGCGATCGCCGTACGGTCACGCGCGATGTACGGAATCGTCTCGTAACCGGGCAGCGCCGCATGCGACGACATCGCGTCGCCGAGCATCAGCGTATGCGTGTCGTCGGCGTGCCTGAACCAGTAATAGATACCCTCGAACTCCATCAGCCGCGACACGAACGCGGCGTCGGTCTCGTTGTATTGCACGCAAAACTCACGCGGCACGTACGATTCGACGAGATGGTTTTCAATCGGAAATCCGTACGTCGACAGCACGTCCTGCACGATCTCGGGCACGGTCTTGTTCTGGAAGATCCGGCAATCGGAGCGGCGCGTCGCGAGCCACAGCCACGGGCGCACGATCAGCTCGTAGCCGTAGTACCGCTCGGCACGCCGGCCGGCCAGCGAGGCGCGCGCAACGATGCCGTTGAGATAGCGCGTCGACTGGTCCTGCTGCTCGATCCGCACCGTCACGGGCTTGCCGAGCATGTCCTTCAGCGACAGGCTGTGGCTGTCGGCGAGCGCCTCGATCCGGAATTCGAACAGCCGGCCGAGTTCGTCGCTGCCGTCGAGCGTGTGAAATTTCAGGTCGTCGCCGTGCGGGCTGTCGAGGGTGAATACGCGATTCACGTCATGGCCTCCTCGTCGAACCGGTAAGCGAATTCGCCGTCGGCAGCGCTCACCTCGATCGACGCCAGCGCGCGCGCTTCGAGCGTGGCCTGCAGGATCGCGCGGCTGATGCGAGGCATCACGGTGTGCGTGAGAATCGCGTCGACCATGCGGCCGCCGGATTCAATGGTCCGGCAGCGTTCGACGATCAGCGCGGTCGCCGCGTCGGTGCAGCGCAGCCGGATGCCGTGATGCGCGTCGATCCGCTGCTCGATCCGCCGCAACTGCAACGCGACGATGCGCGCGAGCGTCGCGTCGGTGAGCGGGTAGTACGGCACGACGGTGAGCCGGCCGAGCAAGGCGGCCGGGAACACGTCGAGCAGCGGCGCGCGCAGCGCATCGGCAAGCGTCTGCACGTCGGGCAGGCGCTCGGGGTCGCGGCACAGCGCCATCATGCGATCGGCGCCGACGTTCGACGTCAGCAGGATCACGGTGTGCCGGAAATCGATGTCGCGCCCCTCGCCGTCCTCCATCCAGCCTTTGTCGAACACCTGGAAGAAAATCTCGTGCACGTCGCGGTGCGCCTTCTCGATCTCGTCGAGCAGCACGACGCTGTACGGCCGGCGGCGCACGGCCTCGGTCAGCACCCCGCCCTGCCCGTAGCCGACATAGCCGGGCGGCGCGCCTTTCAGCGTCGACACCGTGTGTGCTTCCTGAAACTCGCTCATGTTGATCGTGATCGCGTTGTGCTCGCCGCCGTACAACGTGTCGGCCAGCGCGAGCGCGGTCTCGGTCTTGCCGACGCCGGACGGGCCGCACAGCAGGAACACGCCGTGCGGTTTGGTCGGATCGTCGAGCTTCGCGCGCGCGGTCTGGATCCGTTCGGCGATCAGTTCGACCGCATGGCGCTGGCCGACGACGCGTTCGCCGAGCGTATCGGCGAGCTTCAGCACGGCCTGCGTTTCGTCGCGCACCATCCGGCCGAGCGGAATGCCGGTCCAGTCGGCGACGACGGCCGCCACGGCGTGCGTGTCGACGGCGGGCAGCACGAGCGGCGCATCGCCCTGCAGGTCCGCTAGCGCCTGCTGGGCGGCGGCGAGACGGGCTTGCGCGGCGGCGCGGGCGTCCGCATCGAGCGCATGCGACGAACCATCGTCGAGCAACAAGGCACGCGATTCGTCGATCGACGCCAGTGCATCGCGCTCGGTTTGCCAGCGTGCGTCGAGCCGGCCGAGTTCCGCCTGCGCAGCCGAAATCTCGGTGTCGATCGCATCGCGCCGTGCGGCATCGCCGGTGCCGAGCGCGCACTCGCGCCCGATCCGCGCTTGTTCGACACGCAGGCTGTCGATGCGGCGGCGCGCATCCTCGATCGGCGCGGGCACCGCGTGCTGGCTGACGGCAACGCGCGCACAGGCCGTATCGAGCAGGCTGATCGCCTTGTCGGGCAACTGCCGCGCGGGGATGTACCGGTGCGACAGCGTGACGGCCGCCTGCAGCGCATCGTCGAGCACGAGCACGCGGTGATGCGCCTCGAGCTTCGCGGCCAGGCCACGCAACATCGTCAGCGCGGCCGCTTCTTCCGGTTCATGCACGTGGACGAGCTGGAAACGCCGCGTCAGTGCGGGATCCTTCTCGATGTACTGCTTGTACTCGGACCATGTGGTCGCGCCGATCGTGCGCAGCAGGCCGCGCGCGAGCGCGGGCTTCAGCAGGTTCGCGGCATCGCCGGTGCCGGCTGCGCCGCCCGCGCCGACGAGCGTATGCACTTCGTCGATGAACAGGATCGCCGGCCGCTCGGACGACATCGCTTCGTCGATCACGCCGCGCAGCCGGCTCTCGAACTCGCCCTTCACGCTCGCGCCGGCCTGCAGCAGCCCGATGTCGAGCAGGTACAGCGTGACGCCGCGCAGCGAAGGCGGCACGTCGCCGGCCGCAATCCGCAGCGCGAAGCCTTCCGCGACGGCCGTCTTGCCGACGCCGGCCTCGCCGACCAGCAGCGGGTTGTTCTGCCGGCGCCGCAGCAGGATGTCGACGATCTGGCGAATCTCGGCGTCGCGGCCGACGACGGGATCGATCTCGCCGGCCCGTGCGCGCGCGGTCAGGTCGACGGCGAAGCGCGCGAGCGCGGCGCCTTCGGCGGCGGTCGCGCCTTGCAACGCCGTGTCGCTATCCTGCGAAGCCGGTTGCGCCTCCGGCGAACCTTCGACGATCGACGCCAGCTCGTCGGCGAGCACGTCGGGCACGATGCGCTCGAATTCGCGCGTGATCGCCACCAGCACGTTGCGCAACTGCGGCGTCTTCAGGATCGCGAGCAGCAGCACCGCGCCGCGAATGCGCGTCGCGTCGTATCTGAGCGTCGCATAGACCCACGCGCGCTCGACCGCGTCGTCGATGTGCACCGACAGGTCCGACACCGAGCCCGCGCCGCGCGGCAGCTTGTCGAGCGCGGCGACGAGCCCGCGGTCGATCACGGCTTCGTCGATCCCGAAGCGGCGCAGCACGCGCTGCAGGTCGCCGTCCGGCCGCTGCAACATCTGCTTGAACCAGTGCGCGAGTTCGACGTACGGGTTGCCGCGCAGCCGGCAGAACCCGGTCGCCTGCTCGAGCGTTTCGTAGAGGAACGGGTTCAGTTTCCCGAACAGGTTGACGCGGCCGATATCGGACATGACGGTTCCCGGTTAGGCGGTTTCGCGATGAAGGGGCGTGCCGCCGCGCCGCACGTCGTAGCGGACGACGAGATCGCGCGCGGGGCCGGGTTCGAGCCGCTGTCCGAGCCAGGCAGTCCGGCCGATGCCCTGCCGCATGCCGAGCGCGATGGCCGGTACCGCATCGGCAGCCAGTTCGAGCTGCACGTCCCAGTCGAACTCGATGCCGACGTATTCGCGCACCCATTGCGCGAGCTGCCGCGCGTGCGGCCCGCCCGGCAGGAAGCGGCGGTACGCGTCGAGCGACAGCGGGCCGAGCACGATCCGGAAGCGCGACTGCGCATCGCGCACCGCGACGCCGAGTGCGACGGCGCCGACCCGCATCGTCGGCCGCGTCGCGCGGATCGTGCAGCGCTGCGAGCGCTCGATCGCGACCCACTGCGGCACGTGCTCGACGATGCGCGCGTCGACGCCGAAATGCCGGCGCAGGATCTGCACGAGCCCTTCCGGGTTGCGCGTGTGCCGCACGAGATGGCCCGCATGGAAATAGCGCGCATGCGGCGCCAGCGTGTCGGCACCGGTTGGCGCGGCAGGTGTGTCGCGATGTGCCGTCCGCCCGATCAGGCTTGCGATATAGCCGTCGAACCGTGCGCGGTCCGGCCGATCGAGGCTCACCGTCGGCTGGGCGTCGGCCCACGCGCGGTAGAACAGCAGGATCAGCCGGTGATGAAACAGATCGGCGAACGCGGCAAACGTCGGGTCGTCGTGCTGCGCCGCGCGTTCGTGTGCGTATTCGGTCAGGTGCGTCGGCAGTGGCCCGTTCGGGCCGAACAGCCCGAATCCGTGGATCGCAATGCGCGGCGGCACGGCGCCGTCATCGTCGTGGATGCCGGCCAGCATCGACGCCGCGAACGCAAGCGACGGCTGCTGCCCGAGCCGCACCGGTTCGTCGCGCGGCCGGGTGGCCCGCCCGAGCGGCGCGCGGCCCGGCGACAGTGCGTCGAGCCAGCGCAGCGCCTGGAACAGGTCGTAGCCGTGCGGCGCGGCACGCAGCCGCGCCCACCACGCGTCGCGGCGTGCGGCTTCGGCGGCCGGCTGGATCCCGGATGACGGTTCGCGTTTCATATGGCCGGCCGCCTGCCGATACGCGCGGGCCAGCGCGCGAGCGTGCCGCGCTGCGTGCTGGTCAGCACGCATTCGGCGAACGCGTTGATCGATACATGGCGCGCGAAGAACTGTTCGAGCACCGCACCGAGCAGGAACGGGCTGTCGCCGGAAAACGCATGGTCGTCGACGGTCACGTCGACCTGCACGCCGCGCCCGAACATCAGCGGCCCGAGCGCCGGCAGCCGGCGGAACACGGGCGAGAACGCGACGCGCTGTACGCCGTCGATCTGCCGGCGCATCGCGGCGTCGGCGGGATCCGCATGCAGCCCGAGCAGTTCGCGCAACGCATGCGCGCCCTCGTCGTCGTCGAGATCGATCAGCGTGTGGCGCGCGAGCCCGAGATGGCGAATCAGCCGCCACGCGGTTTGCGCGTCGGCGATCGGCGGGCGCGGCCGCGACGGGCCGCGGATCGCGACGATGCGCTCGACCGGCGCCGACACGCGCAGCGTGAACGTGTTCGCGTCGCCGGGCGGCTGCAGCAGCACGAGGTCGCGATTCGTGCACAGCGTGTCCGCGGCCAGGTAGCGCATCGTCTCGTCGTACGGCGCGCACTGGCTGTCGACGAGCGATACGTAGGTTTCGCTGCCGACGTAGCCGGTGCGCGTACCGTTCGCGCGGGCCTGCGCGGACACCAGCCTCGGTTCGCGCCGCACGGTGTAATACGCGCCGTAGTTGCCGTCGTCGCCGGCGAACGATGCGTGAAACGGCCGGAATTCGCGCGACTGGCCGTCGTCGCGCTGCTCGCTCGCGAGCCGTTGCACCGCATAGACCTCGTAGTCGAGCGGCCGGCTGCGATCGACGACGACATGGTGTTCCCGCGCGCCCGGCTGCAGCGGAATACGATCGGCGCGGCGTGCAAACAGGTTCACGGCCGGCGTGCAGTTCAGCGCGAGATGGCGTGCGTCGACGGCCGCTTCGAGCGCCGCGTCGTGCCGGTCGAACAGCACGGTCAGCTCGCACTCGTCGCCGGTCGCACGCGCGAGCGCGGCGCGCAGCCCGCCGATGCTGAAGAACAGGAAGCGCGCCGGAAACGCGAAATACTCGCGCAGTAGCCGGTAACCGTGGAAGCTGCGGCCGTCGTCGGGCAGGATCGCCTGTGCCGGATCGAAGCCTTCGTGGACGATCGCATCGGCATCGAGCGTATGCAGCCAGCGCGGCGGCTGCCCCGGGTCGTGGCACACGACGCCGAGCGCATGTGCGGCGATCAGTTCGAGCAGATGCAGCGCGTCACGCTCGGGGCCGGCGAGATGGAACGTCAGCCGGTCGAGCGGCAATTGCGACAGCCTGGCGCCGCCGCGCGCCTTCAGCCGGATGCGCAGCGCGCCGCGCACGTCCTGGCGAGCGGCGACGGCGCCACGCGGCAGCCACGACGGCGCGCCGGTGACGGTCGCGTCGGTCAGTTCGAGCGGCCACAGCGTCAGGTCGTGCGCGGTGCGGAATTCGCACGCGGTCTGCTCGGACGCAACCGGCCGTGCGCGCAGCGCGGTGCCGGCCGGCAGGTGCCAGCCCTGCGCGAGGCTGCCTTCGTTCAGCAGCGGCGCGAAGCGCACGATCGCCATCGACGGCAACGGCGCGATATAGCCGGGATACACGGCATCGAGCAGCGCCTGCGTGAAGCGCGGGAATTCGGCGTCCATCTTCAGCTGCACGCGCGCCGTGAGGAAGCTGAAGCCTTCGAGCAGCCGCTCGACGTACGGGTCGGGCGGCCCGGATTCATTCAGCCGCAGCCGCGCGGCGACCTTCGGGAACTGCTGCGCGAATTCGCCGCCAAGCTCGCGCAGGTACGCGAGTTCGCGGTTGTAGTAGTCGAGCAGGCGCGTATCCATCGCGTCAGCCCCCCGCCACCGATTGCAGCGACATCGCGCCCGTCTCGAGATCGAGGTCGGAGCGCAGCACGAATTCGAGCGGATGCGGGATCGACCACAGCGTGCCGCGGATCTCGAACAGCAGCACGTTGTGGCGTCGTTCGCCGGCGCGGCCGCCGGGTGCGTCGATCACGCTGCGGACATCGATGCTGTCGGGCGCGATGCGTGGCTCGAAGCGGAGGATTGCGTCGCGGATCGACGCCTCGACCGACATCCGCTCGACGCCCGACATCGGCTTGCCGACGAGCGGCCGCATCCCGTAGTTGAGCACCGATGCCTGCGCGTGCGCGAACGCTGACCAGTCGACGAAGCCGTCCTCGGCGTTGCGTGTGTTGAGCAGCCACGCGAGATCGCGCAGCACGGCCGCACGCAGCCGTTCGGTGCCGATCCATTGCGCGCCGTGCGCTTCGGCTGCGCGCTGCGGCGCGTCGTCGGTGAGCCGGTCGAGCAATGCCGGCTGCAGCCGGTCGCGCAGGTTGCCCTCCCGGCCGTCGCGGGTTCGCGGGTCGTCCATGATCGTCTCCGCGCCGTCACATCTCGGTGTTTTCCTTGATGTTCCAGCCGACCGTTACCTCGGCGCCCTTGCCGCCGTTGTCGTTCTGCTGCCAGTACTGCTTCTTCACCTTCGCGGCCTGAAAGCCGTAGTGCATCATCAACCGGTCGGCGACGTCGCCCGGATCGATGCCCGCGACCTGCGCGGACGTGACGAGCACCTCCTGCAGCGTCACGCGCATGAACTCGACCTGCGTGCCGCCGGTCTTGCATGCGGAAATCTCGACCGACGACAGATGCTTGCCGTTCGCGCAGTTCTTGATGATCGCGGGCGCGCCTTTATCCATGTACGCGGCGACGACGAGATCGTTGAAGCTCGCCTTGCCCGCGTTGCCGCCGCTGCCGCTTGCCATCGCGCCCGGCTGGCTTGCGCCCCACGTGAACGACTGGATGTCGGTCCAGCCCTTGTGTTGCGCGTCCGCCGATTCGCCGGTCACGCCGTCCACCTTCATAAACATTGCCACGCCCATTGCCGTCTCCGTTTCGGTGCGATGTCAGGATGAATGCCGATCGTTGCGCGTGCCGCCGCTCACTCGTTCGCCGCCTTCGCGGTCGGCAGCCGCGAGATGAGCCGCAGCGACACGGTGAGCCCTTCGAGCTGGTAGTGCGGCCTCAGGAAGAATTTCGACGTGTAGTAGCCGGGGTTGTCCTCGACCTCGTCGACGACCACCTGCGCGGCCGCGAGCGGCTTGCGCGCCTTGGTTTCCTGCGACGAGTTCACGGGATCGCCGTCGACGTAGTTCATGATCCAGTCGTTCAGCCAGCGCTCCATGTCGTCGCGTTCGCGGAACGAGCCGATCTTGTCGCGCACGATGCACTTCAGGTAGTGCGCGAAGCGGCAGCACGCGAACAGGTACGGCAGGCGGCCGGACAGCCGCGCGTTCGCGGTCGCGTCGGGATCGTGGTATTCGGCCGGCTGGTACAGCGACTGCGCGCCGATGAACGCCGCGAAATCGGAGTTCTTCCGGTGCACGAACGGCATGAAGCCGTTCTTCGCGAGTTCGGCCTCGCGGCGGTCGCTGATTGCGATCTCGGTCGGGCATTTCTGGTCGACGCCGCCGTCGTCGGTCGGGAACGTGTGGCTCGGCAGCCCTTCGACGGCCCCGCCCGATTCGACGCCGCGAATCGACGAGCACCAGCCGAACTGCTTGAACGAACGGTTGATGTTCGCGGCCATCGCGTAGGCTGAATTCGCCCACGTGTAGCGGTCGTGATTCGCGGCGTCGGTGTCTTCCTCGAAGTCGAATTCGTCGACCGGGTTGGTGCGTGCGCCGTACGGCAGCCGCGCGAGAAAGCGCGGCATCGCGAGGCCGACGTAACGCGAATCCTCCGACTGCCGCAGGCTGCGCCACGCCGCGTACTCGGTGTTCTGGAAGATCTTCGTCAGGTCGCGCGGGTTCGACAATTCCTGCCACGAATCCATCTGCATCAGCTCCGGCGACGCCCCGGCGATGAACGGCGCATGGGCGGCCGCCGCGATCTTCGACAGCTCGCCGAGCATCTCGACGTCCGGCGGGCTGTGGTTGAAATGAAAATCGCCGACCAGGCAGCCGAACGGCTCGCCGCCGAACTGCCCGTATTCCTCCTCGTAGATCTTGCGGAACAACGGGCTCTGATCCCACGCGACACCCTTGTAGCGCTTCAGCATTCGCGCGACTTCGTTGCGCGATGCCGGCAGCGCCTTGATCTTCAGCAGCTCGTCGGTCTCGGTGTGCGTGACGAGGTAATGCAGCCCGCGCCACGCGCCTTCGAGCGTCTGGAATTCGTTGTGGTGCAGGATCTGGTTGATCTGCTCGGACAGCTTGCGATCGATCTCCGCGATGATCTGCTTCACGCTGCCGTACGCGTCGTTCGTCATGCCGGCCGTATGTTCGAGCGCCTGCTGCGCGAGCGTGCGCACCGCGCGCTCGACCGACTCGCGTGCCTCGGCCGTTTTCGGCTTGAATTCCTTTTGCAGCAGCGCAGCGAATTCGTCGTGCGCGACGGCCGGCTGCGCAGGCTGGCGCGTATCGGCGCGGGCTTGGACGGGATCATTCATCGCGGGCCTCCGGTTGGGTCGCATCGCCGCCCTGCGCGGGTTCGCGCGGCTCGCGCACGAGCGTTTTCAGCAGGTCGGGATCGTTGATCGCGCGCTCGATCAGCTGCTCGGCGCCGTGCTTGCCGTCCATGTACGACAGCAGGTTCGACAGCTCGGTGCGCGCCTCCAGCAACCGGCGCAGCGCATCGACGTTGCGTGCGATCGCGGCCGGCGAGAAATCGTCGATCTGCTCGAACGTCATGTCGACGTTGAGCATCCCGTCGCCCGTCAGCGTATTGGGCACCTGGAACGCGACGCGCGGTGCGACCGACTTCATCCGCTCGTCGAAGTTGTCGACGTCGATCTCGAGGAACTTGCGCTCCGGCAGGTCCGGCAGCGGCTCGGCGCGCTTGCCGGCCAGGTCCGAAATCACGCCCATCACGAACGGCAACTGCACCTTGCGTTCCGCGCCGTAAGTCTCGACGTCGTACTCGATCTGCACGCGCGGCGCCCGATTGCGTGCGATGAATTTCTGTCCGCTGCCCGCCGCCTTGGTTCTGTCCGTCATCGTCCACTCCTTCACATCGATCAGGTTGCGCAGGTCGCCGCCGCCGCCCGCATGGCGGCGCCGCCGGTTCGTTTCATTCGCTTCGCTCGCCGCTCAGCAGGTCCAGCTTCGGCAGGCTTTCCGGCGCGAGGTCGCGGATGATGTCGTAGAAGTCGAGCGCGAGCAGCCGCTGCGCGCGCCGCAACAGCAGCGGCGCCGGATGGCTCGGCTCGTGCTGCGCGAAATAGCGGCACATCTTGTCCAGGCCGATGCGCACGTCGTCGCGGCTCGTGATCTCGGCGTCGCGCCATGCGTGAGCGTTCGGCGTGGCCGCCGGTGCAGCGGTTGCCGCGCTGCCAGGCGTGGCCTGCCGTGCGGGCGTCGCGCCTTTCGGTACGTGCTGCGACGGCTCGGGCAGCGGGACTTCCTGCACGATCCGCCGCAACGCCTTTTCCGCATCGCCCTCATCGGGTACCCATTCGCGGCCGAGCTTGTCCGCGACGCACGCACGGATCGCATCGAGCGATCGCAACGCGGTGCGGGTTGCGTCGAGCGGCGTCGTGCCGTCGTCGCGCGCGGCCGACAGCGCGGCGATCAGGCTTTCGCGGCTGCCGGTTGCGACGGCGCCGGTTTCGTCGCGGCCGTCGAGCAGTCGTTCGGCGTCGCGCACGGTCGGCCCGCCGTCGAACAGTGGCTGGCGGCGCGCCGCGCGTGCGCAGTCGTGCGCGCTGGCCACGTCGGCGAGTGCGTTCATCCGTGGTGTCGGGTCCGGCTCGCCGTCCGCATCGAGCCGCGGATGCAGGTCGTCCCACCGGTGTTCGAGCAGGTCCGCGACGACCGCGAGCGCGTCCGCATAGCCGGGAATGCCGTGCTGCTCGGTCCAGCTGCGCGCGAGATATGCGACGACGCGCAGATCTTTCGTGCGCGCGGACAGCGCAAGTGCAAGCCGCTCGACCGTACGCCAGTCGGGCGCCTCGGCCGGGATCACGGTGTCGCCGTACTGCTGCTCGGCGCGCGGCGTCGCACGCTCCTGCAGTTGCAGGAACTCGGCGTCGTATTCGAGGTTCGCGCCGCACGGCGCATCGGGCGCGACGTCCGCGAGCAGCCGGCCGAGCAGGTCGGCGTGCGGCGATGCCGGCACGCCGGGCGATGCCGCGGAAGATTCGGCGGCGGCCAGCGCCGCCTGGCTGACGTCATTCGAATGCATAGTCGATGTTGACCGGTTTGCTGCCGAAGTCGATCGCGACGGTGCGGTGCAACGGCGGCAGCGAGCCGTTGCGGATTTCGATCACATAGACGCCCGGCGTCAGCGACACCGAGCGCAGCGGCGGGCTCGCGCCGCGCCGCGCACCGTTCACGTAGATATCGCCCCACGGCCGCACGTTGAAACGCACCTGGACGGTTTCCTGCGTCTTCGGCGGACGCGGCTGCGACTCGGCCGTCGGCGCGTTCACGGCGGCGACGGCCGGCTCGGCTTCCGCCTGCGTCCTGCGCGCGGGCGAAGGCGTGGTTGGCTGGGCCCCGGCCGCTTCCGACGGCGGCACGTTGACGATCCGCTCCGATGCGTCGAGGCTGCCGGCGGGTGCGATGGTTGAACTCGAACCGGCTTGCGGCGCAGGCGGGTTCGTCTCGGTCGTCGCGACCTGCGGCGCGGGCGTGGCGGTTTCGACGGCGGGCGCACTGCCCGGCGCGGCAGCGGCGGGCGGCGGCGGAACCTCCGCGGACGAACCGGCCGGCAGGCTCGACGGCGGCACGACGGTCGGTGTCGGCCCCTGCTGGGCCAGCGTGGCGCCCGGCGTGCTCGCAAGCGGCGACGTGCCGGCCAGCGGCTGGCTCGCGGCGGGCGCGGCTTCGTCGGCGACGCGGGCCGGACGCGACAGATAGGTCGCGGCAAGGCCAACCGCGATCAGTGCGACGAGCGCGCCGCCGGCGTAGACCGGGATGCGGCGGTTGCGCGATCCGGCGGCTGCCGCCGCACGCGGGGTGCCGGTCGGCGGTGATGCGCCGTCAGGCGCTGCGGCCGCTGCGGCGGGCCGCGGCGCGGTCGCTCCAGCGGCTCCGGCAATCGGGCCAGCATTTCCGTCGGCATTTCCGGCTCCCGGTGCGGTGTCACCCTTGCGGATAGCTGCGTCGGCACTTGCCGGTTGCGTGCCGGTATCGTCGTGTGCTCCGGTTCTCGCTGCGGGCGGTTCCTTTGCGCGTTCGACAACTCCGTCCGGCGCATTGGATCCCGCAGGCTTCGCCGCATGCGTTGCCGCCGAAGCTGCCGGCGTCCCCGTAGCGCCAATCGCGGCGCCTTGTACCGCCGCCTTCGACGTAGAAGATCCGTCCGACTCAGGTTTCGCGCCCGACATGACTGACGAGGCGGATGCGGTTTCCGATGGCGTCGACCCGTTGTCCGCACGCGCTGGTGGCGACGACGGCACCTCGGAATCGGCCTTGCCCGAAGCCGTCCCGCCCTCGCCTGTCGCCGACGCACCCGTAGTCGATGCGGTACCGGACGCGGCGGAAGCGGTTTCGGCCTTCCCTTCCCCGCCCCTGCCCGCATCGCCCGCCGGTGGCACGACCGCCGCGCCATACCCGCTTCCTGTCCGGTCGACGTCCCGCAACCCCAGCTCCGCCGCGAACGCCGCGACCGATTCCGGCCGGTCCGGTATCCGCAACTGCAGCGCATGATCGACTGCCGCGAGGAACGCCGGGCTGTACACCTCGCCGGCCGGCAGTTCGCGCGACGCGAGCGGCCGGTACGTGTCCTTGATGCTGCGCACGACGGCCGCCGGCGGCAACTCACCGGTGATCATCGCGTGCATCACCGCGCCGAGCGCATAGAGGTCGGTCCACGGCCCCTGGCTGAATGCGGGATCGTCGGTGTACTGCTCGATCGGCGCGTAGCCCGGCTTGATCATCATCGCGCCGTCGTCGACCAGGTCGCCGATCCGTTTGCGCGCCGCGCCGAAGTCGAGCAGGATCGCGCTGCCGTTCGGGCGGATCAGCACGTTGTCGAGCGCGACGTCGCGATGGAAGCACTGCGCGCGGTGCAGCGTATCGAGCGCGCCGAGCAGCGCGCCGACGATGTTGCGCAACTGTGTCTCGCTGATCCGCATCCCGCCGTCGAGCAGTTGCTTGAGCGTGCGCCCTTCGTAGAACGGCATCACCATGTAGGCGGTGCCGTGGCTTTCCCAGAAGTGCAGGACCTTGACGAGCCCCGGATGGTCGAACTGCGCGAGCAGGCGCGCTTCGTTGAGGAACGCGCCGCGCCCCGCGTCGAACGCCTGCGCGAACCGCTCGGAACGCAGCGACACCGTATAGTCGCCACCGCGCGTCGCCAGCATCGACGGCATGTATTCCTTGATCGCGACCGCGCGCCGCAACGTGCGGTCGAACGCGCGATAGACGATGCCGAAACCGCCAATGCCCAGCACCTCGTCGAGCTGAAGCTCGCCGAGGCGATGGCCGAGCGGCAGCGGCCGCACCGTGAATTCGGAAGCGTCGCCGCGTGTCGCGGTGTCGTGCTCGTGATCTCTCGATCCAGCGTCCTTCATCTCCACCACCTCTCGAAACTGCGTGTTGCCCCGCCGGCCTTCCTCCGGGCCGCTAGCCGCCGCCGAACAGCGTCAGGAACAGCGCGTTGTCGGGCGTGCCCGTATGCGCATGCGTGCGCAGCGGTGATCCGTCGGCGCGGTTGGTCCACCAGAAGCTGGTGCCGCCGTGCGGATCGAAATAGCCGGACAGCCCGGGCCATGCGGCCGCGGCCGGCTGCGCCGGCAACGCTGCCGACGAGCGTTCGTCGATGTCCGCGTAACGGCCGCCGCCCGGTGCGAGCCGCACGCGTTCGAGCGTCCGATCGAGATCGCCCGGCGCGCGCGCATGGCGGATCGCGTCGAGCAGCGCGTGGCCGATCTGCCAGTAGAACGCGCCGGCGGCGTCGGGCAGCCCGTTCCAGTAATCGGCCGCGCACATCGGCAGCGTGACGATCACCGGGTAGTAGCGCCCCACGCGGTCGCAACTCGGCGCGAGGCAGCCCGGCTGCACGCACGACGCGCCGGCGCCCGCCGGGATCAGGAAGTTCCAGACCGGCGCGACCGTGTAGTGGCGCTCGATCTCGTCCGTGCCGTGCTGGCGCATCGCGGCCATCCCCTGCTGGAGCCAGCGTTCCCACCACAGCGCGAGCGCATGCGGCAGCCGGCTGTTCACGAAGTCGCCGGCGCCGGGAATCTTCCCGTACCAGGCCGGCGCGTCGCCGTCGGCGCGCGCGAGCGGCGGCGTCGGGCTCATGGCTTCGGAGGGCATGTAAAGGACTCCATCTGGGGCAGCCGGAACGGATTGCGGACACTGCCCGCATTCACCTGCAGCACGATCGGTTTGCCGTCGACCGTGAAGCGCGCAATCATCTGGTCCGAACCGCGCCCGGCCGACACGGCCGCACGGTCGAACAGCCGGTGCAGCGCCCACGGCCCGTCGGCCGCGAAGCCATCGGACGCGCCGGCCTGGCCCGACACCTGCAGCCGCACCTGGTTGCTGCCGCGCGGGCCCGGCCAGTCCACCGCGCTCTGCACGAGCGGACCGTGCGCGTAGCGGACGATCTGCCCGTCGACGTCGAGCACCATCTCCGTGATCGACGGGTCCATTTCGAGCGGCTGGATCTGCACCTTCAACTGCGCGGTGCGCGCGCCGCCGCCGAAATAGACGTCGCGGATCACCGCGGCCTTTTCGAACGACGCGAGCATCGCGGCGGCCGACGGATCGGCGTCCGCATTGCGGTTCGCGAAGCGCCACGGGTGCGACGTCGTATCGACGATCGACTGCAGGTTCTTCTGGAAGAAATCGTCCATCAGCCCGCCCGGGGCGAACATCTGCGCGAAATCGGCCGGCGCGACGTCGCGCGACGCACCGCGCGCGAACGGATAGCGGCCCGCGATCGCCTGCCGGCAGAAGTCGCCGACGTTCGCGCCGGCGCGCTGCGCGACGCTGCGCTGCTCGACGGTCGCGACGCTGCCGTTCGCGACGTTCGACAGGTCGTCGAGCACTTCCCGGAACGGCGTCGGCAGGCGGCCGGCCTGCGCGCGCAGCCGCGCGGGGGCGTCCGACGGCGGCGGCTGCGCGCCGCTCCTCAGCGCGTCGTCGGTGGCCGTCAGGTACGTGTACAGCGCGTCGATCGACTTCAGCACCGCGTCGAATGCCTGCGCCTGGTCGCCGCTACCCGGGGCGAACGCGCGCAGCCCGGCGAAATGGCTGTCGACCACCTGTTCGGGGCTCGCGGGCGCCGCTGCCGACGGATTCGCGTCGCTGGCCTGCCCCGCGAAGATCTGCGACAGGGAACTGCGCGCTTCGTCGACCTTGTCCTGCGCACGCGACGCGAGATTGCGCGCGCCGCCCGGCGCATCGCCGAGCGCCGTGTCGCGCGCGAGCGCCACCATCAGCCGCGTGAGCGGCGAATCGGCCGACGACAGCGCGCGCGCGACCTGGATGCTCTGCGCGAGCGTCGCCGTGCGCTGCAGTTTGATGTCCGCGAGATAGTCGTCCCAGATCTTCAGGTAATCGTTCAGGTAGAGCTGGCGGATGTCGCGCGCCCAGGCGGCCGCGTCGTTCGGCCCGGGGATCTCGGACAGGCCGAGGTTCAGCACCCACACTTCCTCGCGCCCGTACGCTTCGACCTCGCCGGCCAGACGCGGCGCGAACACGTTGCGATAGCCGTTGCGCGTATAGAAGCCCGGCACGCCTTCCGACAACGACTTGCCGCTCTGGCGACGGAACACCAGCGACGCGTCGGGGCCGACCGCGCGGGCGACGCTGAAGTCGAACGCCGCCGTGGCCGGGCGCAGCGTGCGCGTGAGCTGCCGGTACAGCCGTTGCGAGAACGGCACCTGCCGCAGCCGGTCGCGCACGTCGGCCACGAGCCGCTCGTTCATCGGATACGGCGACACCGCGACGCGGCTGCCGAACAGCGCGGCGAGATGCGCGCGCAGCGCGGCGCGTTCGGCCGGCGAGAAATCGGGCGGCAGCGAGCGTTCCATTTCGAGGTCGACGACGGCCTGCACGAACGCGGGATCGTAGTGCGCGCTGTCGTACAGCATCAGGTACGCCTTCAGCGCCGCATACGCGTATTCGGTTTCGTCGGGCCGTGCGTCGCGCAGCGCGGCCTCCATGCGGCTCGCGGCGATCGGCAGCAGCACGTCGTCGAGCGCGCGCCGGTACACGGCCGCGACGGCCTCGTCGATCTTCTCGCCCTGGAACAGCCCCCAGCGGTACGCGAGCGGCGGATGCTGCAGATCGACGCCGCCCGCATTCGCGAGGCCGCCGAGCGCGTCGAGCACGGGCAGCAGCCGCGCGATGTCGGACGCACCGGAGAATTTCGCGCCGGCGATCTGCGAATCGACGGCCGGCACGCGCGCGGAGATCTGGTCGAGATACGCGCGGTTGTTCGCATAGCTGCGCAGCCACGCGGCCAGCACGGCGACACACACCAGTGCGAGCAGCACGTAGCCGGCGATCTGCAGCACGCGCCGCTTCTGGTGCCAGCGCAGGTCGCTGCCGGCGAGCGCGGCTTCGCGGAAGATGTGCTCCTGCAGCAGCGATTTCAGGAAGAAGCTGCGCCCGGTCGAGCCGACCTGCGCGGCCGGCGGCACGCCCTCGATCTTCAGGAAGCGCTTGATGCCGCTCATCACCCGATCGAATGCGGTGCCCTCCTGCGTGCCGCTCGTCAGGTAGACGCCGCGCAGCATCGGCATCGGCTCGTAGCTCGACACCGAAAACACTTCGGCGACGAACTGGCCGAGCATGTCCTGCAAGTCGGCGATCTGCTGCGGCAGCAGGTAGGTCATCTCGCGCTGGCGCGCGTCGGTCTGCGCGGCGAGCAGCTCGGGCAGACCGTCGTTCAGCCGCTGGTGCAGCAGCCGGTATTCGCGGTCGAATGCCGCGCGCAGGTCGAAGCCAGGCGCCTCGCTCTGCGCGAGCGGGAACGTGAAGCCCCATACCTGCGCACATTCCGCGCGGCCGTACGCTCCGAAATATTCGGCGAAGCCGGCCAGCAGGTCGGCCTTCGTCACGAGCAGGTACACGGGAAAGCGGATGCCGAGCTGCGCGCGCAGTTCGAGCAGCCGCTTGCGCAGCACCATCGCGTGCTGCGTGCGTTCGGCCTCCGATGCGCCGAGCAGGTCGGCGACGCTGATCGTCAGCATCGCGCCGTTCAGCGGCTGGCGCGTGCGGTATTTCTTCAGCAGCTCGACGAAGCCTTTCCACTCGGCCTCGTCGAGCGCGCGGTTGCCTTCGTGCGTCGTGTAGCGGCCGGCCGTGTCGATCAGCACCGCATCGTTCGTGAACCACCAGTCGCAGTGCCGCGTACCGCCCACGCCGCGGATCGCCGCGCGGCCGAATTGCTCGGCAAGCGGAAAGCTGAGCCCGGAATTCACGAGCGCGGTGGTCTTGCCCGAACCGGGCGCGCCGATGAACACGTACCACGGCAACTGGTACAGATACTGGCGCGACACCCGGTCGAACCAGCGCGGCAGGCCGCGGCGCACGGTATCGGCCTGCCCGAAGCGGACTTTCTTCAGCAGCGTCGCGGCTTCGTCGAAGCGGCTGCGCAACTCGTCGAGCTGCGCTTTCGCCGGATCGCCGGCGGTGGCCGGCCCCGGTGCGGCTTCGCGCAGCTGGTTCAGCAACTGTGCGTTGAGGCGGCCGGCGCGCCAACTGCGCCATGCGACGCGTGCGCCCCACGCGATGAACAGCACCGCGATCGTCAGCCCGCGCGCCCAGCTGCTTTCAAGCGGCCGGAATTCGGCGAACGCGAACAGCGGGCCCGCGAGCCACACGAAGCACGCGAGCACGACGAGACCGGCGAAGGTCCAGATTTCCCGCGACGGCAATGGCCGGACGAAACGCGCGACAGCCTGGTTCATGTCAGTTCGCCCCCTGCGTCGCGCCGACGGCGGCGCTGCCGGGCGCCGGCAGCAGCGTGATCTCGACGCGCCGGTTCAGCGCGCGGTTCGCGGGCGAATCGTTCGGCGCGACCGGATCGAGCGTGCCGCGCCCTTCCGCCGCGAGCCGTTCCGGATGGTCGAGCCGCGCCGCGATCATGGTGCGCACGGCTTCCGCGCGTTCGCGCGACAAATCCCAGTTCGACGCGAAGCGCGCCGTATGCACCGGCGTGTCGTCGGTATAGCCGGTCACGCGCACGTTGCCGGGCACCTTGTTCAGCGCATCGGCGACGCGCGCGAGCACCGGTGCGTAACGGTCGATCACCGACGTCGAGCCGGACTTGAACAGCCCGTCGCCGCGCAGCACGATCACGCTGCGATCGGCGTCGTCGCGCACCGACACGAGGCCGGCCGCGATCTCGGGCGCGAGGAACTGCGCGATGCGCGGCGCCGGCGCCGGGCGCGGTGGCGCCTGTGCGGGCTGCAGCTTCGGCACATGGAGTGCGTCGATCGACGCGAACAGCTGGTCCGAATGCCCGGCGAGCGCGATGCGCAGCCCGACGAACACGCCGAAGCCGATCAGCAGCGCGAGCGCCACGCACACCCACAGCGGCACGACGAAGCGGCGCGCGACGTCGCGCGTGACGACGTCGCGCCAGTGCGGCGACAGCGCGGGTTCGAATTCGCCGCGCACCGAGCGGATTGTGAGCGCAAGCTGGCGGCGCAGCGCATCGAGTTCCGCATGGCCGTTGTCGAGCACGCGATAGCGGCCCTCGAAGCCGAGCGCGAGACAGAAATACAGCAGTTCGAGCAGGTCGAGATGCTGGCGCGGCTGCTGCGACAGGCGTTCGAGCAGATGGAAGAACTTTTCGCCGCCCCACGTCTCGTTGTGGAACGACACCAGCAGGCTGTGCGACGACCATACGCTGCCGCCCCACGGCGTCAGCGCGGCCGCCTCGTCGAGCGCCGTGCACAGGCAGTAGCGCGCGCCGATGATCGCCTCGGACGGCACGCCGGCTTCCTGCGCACGCGCCTCGAACTGCCGGATCTCGACGACGAGATGCTCGCGCAGCCACGCGGGATTCGGATGGTGGACGGTCGAGCGGATCTGCGGCACCAGGTTGAGCAGCGGGTTGGCAGCGGCGACGAGCGGGTTCGTGCCGCTCGCGGCCCAGCGGCCGGGGCGCGGTTGCGTGGCCGTCGGCCCGGCCGTACCCGACGCGGCAGCCGGATGCATGCCGCCCGGATTCGGCGGCACGAATCCGCCGGCGCCGGCGGAGATCGGATCGGAAGAAGAGTTCATCGCGTCGCCCCGCCGTCACCCGCGTATCGCCCAGAACTCCATCGAGAGTCCGGGGAATTCGCCGGCAAAATGAAATGCGAGACCGCCGGAGCGCGCCAGCTGCTTCCACAGGTCGCTGCCCTTGTCGATCTCGAAGTACGTATGGCCCGCGTGATACGGGATCTGCCGCGGCGCGACCGGCAACTGCCGCATCGTGATGCCCGGCAGCTGCAACTGCACGAGATCGCGGATCCGCTCGACGGGCCCGAGCTTCGCCTGCGCCGGAAAACGGGTGCGCAGGCTGTCGGCCGGCACGTCGGCGCGCACCGCGAGCACGAAGCCGGCCGTATCGCGCAGCGCAGGATCGGCGAGCGTCGCGACGCGGATCCCGTTGCCCGCATCGCGCAGCTCGATCTGGATCGCGTTTTGCTCCAGCACGGTCGACAGCGACCGGCGCAGTTCCGTCATCAGTTCCGCGAAGCTCGTGCGCAGATCGTCATGCACGTACACGGCAAGCGACTGCGGGCGCCGGCCCGCCGCCGTGAACGTGCTCAGGTCGCACGCGAGCTTCAGCCAGTCGCAGAACAGCGCTTCCGGATGTGTCGACACATGCTGCTGCGCATGCCAGGTCAGCGCGAGATAGCGGTTCACGAGCTGCAGCAGCAGGAAATCCGCGACTTCCGACACGCCGCCGCGCCCGGGCTCCGACAGCCGCGCCGCGAGCGCCTCGCTGCGCTGCGTGAGCAGCCCGTGCAGTTCGCGCGCATAGGCGAGCAGCACCGGATCGCGCTGCGCGACGAGCCGCGGCGGAATATAGCCGTCGTCGGCCAGCAGCCGTGAATCGGTGCGCCGTTCGACGATGCGCGTAACGCCGAGCGCGTGCCAGTCGCCGGTCAATTCGGCGTCGAGCATCAGCCGCACGTTCAGGCGGCCCGTCTGCAGCAGCGCGGGTCCGAGCGCGACCGCGTTCGCGTCGGCCACCTCGTATTCGCGCACGACATAGCGCGCGACGTCCGCGCCGTCGCTTGCGCCGCTTGCGCCGTTAGCGGCGCCTGCGCCGAACGACACCTCTTCGCCGCCGCCGCGCCACAGCGGCAGCGCAAGCACGACGAGCTGGTCCTTCGCGTCGGCCGGCACGTCGAGCGGTGCGGGGAGATCGTCCGGATGCGACAGGTCGAACGGCGTGCCGTCGCGCATCACGCCTGAAGCGGCACGCAGCGCGACCTTGCCGAGCGCCAGTTGCTCGCGATCGAGTTCCAGCGCGTCGAAGCCCCAGTAGAAGCCCTGCAGCGGCAGGCAGCGCAGCGCGACGTAGCGTTCCCAGTGGCGCTCCAGCTGCTGGAAATGCTGCGGACGCAGGAACATTCCCTCGGTCCACACCACGCGCTGGCGGAGCGCCGCGACCGGCGTCGCGGACATCGTCGGTTCGGTCATGGGCGCCCCTGCGGATTGTTCAGCGCGATGCCGCCGTTCCTGACCGCGATCGACAGCTTCAGTTCGCCCGGCGACGTCTGCCAGAACTTGTAGAGGTTGAGCTGCTTCGCGCGCGGCAGCGGCACCGTCAGCCGCCAGCGGTTCTTTTCGAGCATCCGGTACTCGGCGACGACACCGATCGCGCCGGCCTCGACATTGCCGCGATAGTGCAGCGTGCGCGATTCGCCCGGCCGCAGGATCACGCGGTCGGTGCCGAGCAGGTCCGCGCCGAGCACGTTCTCGGGCTTGTCCTGCAGCGAGAAGAAGTCCGCGCTGTCGAAGCCCGACGCCGCGCGAAGCTGGAACACCTTCAGTACGATCGGTGAGGGCTTGCGATTCATGTCGGGGTTGACATCAGGCGCTACGTCGACCGTGATCGCATACGGGACCGCAGCCGCGTGCTCCGTCGCGCCGCACCCCGGAAACAGCAAGACGCATCCCCATACGATGAAACTGCTCGACCGCCATTGCATATTCCACCCTCGCCACCCAATAGCCATCCGCTGGTTTCCGAGTGCGAAACCGGTTGACCGGATTAAAAAAGGGACAATTAATTGACCGGTAATTATGTGGCTGTCAAATCCATCCATTGAAAATGGTGTCGGCAAATTGTTCTTGTCGGAAGCCGGGTCAAATCATTCAGGGTTTTTGAAAGTTGATTTGGCGGGATGACAGGTAATTGAATTGATATTGATCATTTGACGGAAAAAGTTAATCCGACCGGTTCGCCTGGGCGGCCCGGTTCTATTGCGTCGATATCTTTCGGATAGGCTCGGAGGCACGAGCCGGCCGGCCGCCGGACAAGGGTCGCGCGGCCCTGACGATGTGCCAGGCTATTCGTGCTGCCTGAACGGATGTCCCGTTTTCTCCGGCATTGACGAGCACTGGCCAAACAACTGACAAATCCGAAAAACACAGCGAACTATAGGTCGTTTTTCTGGATTAACAAGCACTGAAATTCGTAGTCTATTTTCAGGCTTTAATGGAATCCGATCGGCCACTTGAAACAAAACGTAACAGCAACATCGGCATCGATGATTGGCACTAGAATCCAACAGCGCTTGTGCGCCCCCTTCCAATTACGCGAATTCTTAATTTCAATAATGAAAGGCCGTGCATCGATTGTTGTTTTCCTCGGCGCGTGGTTGCTGGGGGCAGGCGGATGCAGCACGTCCCCGACGCAGTCGGCCGCGCATGCAACGGTCGACAGCGCGCGTGCCGCGTACGCCGCCGGCGACTATGGGCGCACGATCGCGCTCCTGAGCCACGCGAAGGAGATCGACGGCGCCGACACCGATACGCAGGTCGCCGCGCACAAGCTCCTTGCGTTCAGCTATTGCGTGACGAACCGCATTGCGCCGTGCCGCGCCGAGTTCTCGAAGATCCTCGACCTCAACCCGCGCTTCGACTTGTCCCCCGCCGAAAAGGGGCATCCGATCTGGGGGCCCGCATTCGAATTCGCGCGCCGCAGGCACGCGTCGACATCCTGAACGGGACGGATTCCGCGCGCGCCTCACTCACCGAGCGACGTATGACATGCAACTGATCGTGATCGAACATGCCGGCGAGCCGGTCGAAAACGACTCCTATGACGCCGTCGTGTTTCATCCGCCGGGCGGCACCATCGGCCGAGCCAGCGACAACCATCTGGTGCTGCACGACGACACCCGGCAGATTTCGCGCTTGCAGGCCCTGCTGCAGGTCGGCGACGACACGTGCCTGCTGAAGAACCTGAGCAGCGTATCGACGATCGAGGTGAACCGCGAGCCGGTCGGCTATGCGCAGGAGCGTCCGCTCAACACGGGCGACATCATTCGCATCGGGCCTTACGTGTTGCGCGCGGAACGCGATGACGGCGACGACGCGCCGGTCATCGACATGGCGCCCGACACCGGTGTGCAGGCGGACCCGCCGCACACGCGCTCGGCCGCCGCCCCCGCGCAACCGTCGCCTTCGCGCGTCGATACGAAAGGCGCCGGCATCCGGCTCTGGGGGCTGCTCCAGGATCGTCTCGCGCCGCGCACCCGGGCGGATGCCGGCACCCGCCCGGGCGGCCCGGCGCGTGCGGACACGCCGCAACCGGATCGCCGCGTCGCGCAGGCCGCACCGTCCGGGCCGTCACCGCGGGACCTGAACCAGTTGTCGACCGATCCGCTCGACCTGTTCGCGCAGTCGTCGGGCGGTATCGGTGGGCCGGGCGCGGGGGCGCAGGCGGAGCGCGACGCCTCGCACCCGGCCCAGGCCGACCACGCGCCCGAGTGGGCCCAGCACGTGCGCGTGCATCCGGCGGCTGCGCACACCGGCGCACGGCCGGCCGACGAACCGGCGCCGCATGCCGAGCGAGCGAGGCCGACACCGCCGACGCCGGACGAACTGCTGAGTGCCTTCTTCGAAGGCGCGGGGCTCGATACGGCGGCTGAATCGCACCAGTGGTCGGCCGAACAGCTGTACATCGCCGGCCAGTTGCTGGCGCTGTTCGCGAACGGCACGGTCGAACTGCTGTCGTCGCGCAGCATCCTGAAGCGCGAGGTGAAGGCGCACATGACAATGCTGCTCGATCGCGAGAACAATCCGCTGAAACTGTTGCCCGACGGCGGCGCGGTGCTGCGTCAGATGTTCGGGCTGCCGCTGCCGGGCTTCATGTCGCCGCAGAGTGCGGTCAGCGACGCGTTCCAGGATCTGCACGCGCACCAGATCGGCATGGTCGCCGGCATGCGCGCCGCGCTGATGGATCTGCTCACGCGCTTTTCGCCGCAACGGCTGCGCGAGCGCGACGACGCGATGCGCTGGTACGAGAAGCGCGTGCCGTCGCTGTACAAGGCGAGGATGTGGGATCGCTACGCGGCAACCCATCGCGACACGGTGTTCGCGATCGAGGACGATTTCGCGTCGGTGTTCGGCAAGGCGTTCCTGGCCGCATACGACGCCGAAGTGGAAAGTTATCGCGGCAGCGGGCGGCACTGACGAAGCGGAGGCGCGGGAAGACGATTCGCCTTCCCGCCCGTGCCGCGCCCGCAGCCGTCAGGCCAGCGGCGGATGAACGGCCTGCTTCAGGCCGCTCGAGTAGTGCTTGTAGTCCCAGGCCACGCTATCGCCGGGTTGCAGCGTGTAGACCGCGCAGGAGACGTCGGGCATCTGACCGTTGACGAAATACACCCACCAGTAGCCGTTTCCGCCCTGGTTCGCTTCCACGCCGCCCAGGGCCGTCACGAACAGGCTTGCGCCCGATCCCTGCGATTGCGGGTTGAGGGCGGGCGACACGCCGTCGGCGGTCAGGAGATCGAATACGGTCGTCGCGCCGGGCGCAATCGCGATGTTGTCGTTCGCTTGCCAGGGTGGCGCGTGGTATTCGGAACCCCAATCGACGAATTGATTTGCTACCGAATTGCCCATGACGATATCTCCGTAGTGGTGGTTGACCGAACTGCTCCCGCTTTGTGTTTTGCGTTGTGCGTGGAAAGCACTGGGGCCGGGCCCGGGTGTCGGAAAGTCATGGGAACCGCCTGCCGGTCGCCCGGTCACGGGCGCAGCCTCTCGGTTCGCGCTTCGCGCGCGGTTGTCGTTGCTCTGCTACCGGCGTCCCTGCCGTCCGTCCAGTCCGGTAGTTGTATTGATCTGAGGATAGGCGATGGGCCGATGCTCCGCAATGCGGTTCGATGCGGCGCCGGACTCCGTTGCGGGGCCGAAAAAAACCGCCGCCCCGCTGACGCGGGAACGGCGGCATGGGGCGACGGACGGCCGATCGTCAGACCGCCATCACCGTGACCGACTTCGTGACGAGATACGGTTCCAGCGCTTCCGGCCCGCCTTCCGAGCCATAACCCGAGTCCTTCACGCCGCCGAACGGCATTTCCGGCCACGGCGTCGCCGGCTGGTTGATCCACAGCATCCCGACTTCCATCCGCTGCGTGAGCAGATGGACGTTCGCGAACGAACGCGTGAACGCGTAGCCGGCCAGCCCGAACGGCAGACGGTTCGCTTCGGCGATCGCGTCCTCGAGCTTGTCGAAGCCGCGGATCGCGGCGACCGGGCCGAACGGCTCGTTGTTGAACACGTCCGCCTCGAGCGGCACGTCGGCGATCACGGTCGGCGCGAAGAAGTTGCCTGCCGAGCCGATCCGTTCGCCGCCGGTTTCGATGCGTGCACCGACCTTGCGCGCGTTGTCGACGACCGATGCCATCGCGGTGAGGCGGCGCGGGTTCGCGAGCGCGCCGAGCGTCGTGCCTTCCTCGAGGCCGTTGCCGACCTTCAGCCCTTCCGCATGCTTGACCAGCGCGCGCGTGAATTCGTCGCGGATGCTGTTGTGCACGAGGAAGCGCGTCGGCGAAATGCAGACCTGACCCGCGTTGCGGAACTTCGCGCCGCCGGCGGCCTTCACCGCGAGCGCGACGTCCGCATCCTCGGCGACGATCACCGGCGCGTGGCCGCCCAGCTCCATCGTCGCGCGCTTCATGTGCAGGCCGGCCATCGCGGCAAGCTGCTTGCCGACCGGCGTCGAACCCGTGAACGTGACCTTGCGGATCACCGGGTGCGGGATCAGGTACGACGAGATTTCAGCCGGATCGCCGTACACGAGGCCGATCACGCCGGCCGGCACGCCTGCGTCGACGAACGCGCGCAGCAGCGCGGCCGGCGATGCCGGGGTTTCTTCCGGCGCCTTCACGAGAAACGAGCAGCCGGTCGCGAGCGCCGCGCTCAGCTTGCGCACGACCTGGTTGACCGGGAAATTCCACGGCGTGAATGCGGCGACCGGGCCAACCGGCTCCTTCACGACCGTCTGCTGTGCCCCGAGGTTGCGCGGCGGCACGATCCGGCCGTACACGCGGCGGCCTTCGTCCGCGAACCATTCGATGATGTCGGCCGCCGACAGCACTTCGACGCGCGCCTCGGTGAGCGGCTTGCCCTGTTCCTGCGTCATCAGCTGCGCGATCGCGTCGGCGCGTTCGCGCACCAGCGCGGCCGCCTTGCGCATCGTCGCCGCGCGCTCGTGCGCAGGCACCTTGCGCCATGCTTCGAAGCCGCGTTGCGCGGCGGCGAGCGCCCGGTCGAGATCGGCGATGCCCGCGTGGGCCACCTTGCCGATCGGCTGGCCGGTCGCCGGGTTCACGACGTCGATCGTCTTGCCGCTCGCGGCGTCGACCCACTCGCCGTCGATCAGCAGTTGCGTATCCGTATAAGTCACGTTAGCCATCCAGACACCCCTACATTGCGTCGATAAAACGCGCGCTGCCGCGAACGGCCGCGCGCCGGTTGACAGAAAGAGCAAAGCCGCCGGGGCAGGCACGCACCCGGCGGCGCCGACGGCCGGCACGCGGGCCCGCCGTCAGTCCGCCTCGCGCCGCGCTCAGCGCGCGGCCGCCGTTGCCTTGCGGAGTTTCGCGACGTCTGCCGCCTGCACGGCCGGCGCGCCGTTGTTCCAGCCGGCGCGCATGAACGTCAGCACGTCGGCGATCTGCCGGTCGTTCAGCTGGTTCGAGAACGCCGGCATCGGATACGCGGAAGGCACGCCGCCGATCACGAGCGTGTCGCTGCCGTTCAGCGTCACGTTGATCAGCGACGATGCATCGGCCTCGAGGACGTTCGGATTGCCGGCGAGCGGCGCGAGCAGCGGTGCATAGCCGCGCCCGTCCGCACCGTGGCAATGCAGGCAGTAAGCGTTATACACCTTCGCGCCCGGATCGGCAGCGGGCCGGCCCAGCGCGACCTGTGTCGCCTTCGGATCGTAGCTGTACGGCGGTGCGCCCGTCCCGCCCGCGGGCGGCAGCGATTTCAGGTAGCGCGACATTGCGGCCAGATCGTCGTCGGTCAGTGCCTGCGTGCTGTGGTTGATCACGCTCACCATCGAGCCGAACGCGGTCGCATGCCGGTTCGCGCCGGTCTTCAGGAACTGCGCGACGTCGGCGTCGTTCCAGCGGCCGAGCCCGGTGTTGTGCTCGCCGGTCAGGTTCGACGCGAACCAGTTGTCGATCGGCGCGCCCGACAGGAACGCCGCGCCGCTTTCGTCGAGCGCCTTTTCCTGGAAGCCGACGCCGCGCGGCGTGTGGCACGACCCGCAGTGTCCGAGCCCCTGCACGAGATACGCACCACGGTTCCACATCGCGTCCTTGGCCGGTTTGTCGGCGTAAGGCGCCGTGTCGAGGAACACCATGTTCCACAACGCGAGCGGCCAGCGCATGTTGAGCGGCCACGGGATGTCGGACGGCCGGTTCGCCTGCTTCACCGGTTCGACGCCGTGCATGAAGTACGCGTACAGCGCCTTCACGTCGTCGTCCTTCAGCTTCGCGTACGACGGATACGGCATCGCCGGGTACAGGTTGTGACCGTCCTTCGCGACGCCCTTGCGCAGTGCGCCGGCGAAGTCGGCTTCCGTGTAGCCGCCGATGCCGGTTTCCGGGTCGGGCGTGATGTTGGTCGTGTAGATCGCGCCCATCGGCGTGACCATCTTCAGGCCGCCCGCGAACGGCGTACCGTGTGGCGCGGTGTGGCACGCCACGCAGTCGCCGGCTTTCGCGAGGTACGCGCCGCGTGCGACGAGCGCGTTGTCGGCCGGCGCCGTCGGTGCCGCATGCGCGGCCGTGCCGGCGAGCAGCGCAGACAGGGCCAGCAGTGACGCGCGGAGCGTGTTCAGGGTGAGGTTTCGCATGATCGTCGCCTCCCCTCAAGCCGTCTTCAGCTGGTTGCCGACCGGCAGCTTGCGCAGGCGCGTGCCGGTGGCCGCGAAGATCGCGTTCGACAGCGCCGCCGCGGTTGCCGCCGTGCCCGGCTCGCCGATCCCGCCCGGCGCCTCGCCGCTCTTCACGAGATGGACCTCGATCGGCGGCGTCTCGTTGATCCGCATCATCCGGTAGTCGGTGAAGTTGCCCTGTACGACGCGGCCGTCCTCGATCGTGATCTCGCCGTACAGCGCGCCCGTGATCCCGAAGATGATGCCGCCCTGCACCTGCGCTTCGATCGTGTTCGGATTCACGAACATCCCGCAATCGACCGCGCACACGACGCGCTTGACCTGCACCTCGCCGCCGTCCACGGCGACGTCGATGACGATCGAGAAGAAGCTGCCGAATGCGTGCATCACCGAGACGCCGCGCCCTTGCCCCTTCGGCAGCGACGCGCCCCAGCCGGCGGCCTTCGTCGCGACGTCGAGCACGTTGCGGGCGCGCGGCGTCTTGTCGAGCAGTGCGCGGCGGTATTGCACCGGGTCGGTCCTGGTCTGGGTGGCCAGTTCGTCGATGAAGCTCTCGACGACGAACGTGCCGCGCGTCGGCCCGACGCCTCGCCAGAACGCGGTCGGCACGTGGCGCGGTTCCTGCCGCACGTAGTCGACGAGCTGGTTCGGCAGGTCGTAAGGCAGTTCGGCCGCGACCTCGACCGCATCGGGATCGACGCCGTTCTGGAACGCGGGCGGCGCGAAGCGCGCCATGATCGACGAGCCGACGATCCGGTGCTGCCACGCGACCGGCTTGCCGTTCGCGTCGAGGCCGGCCGAGATCTTGTCGTAGTAGCACGGCCGGTACATGTCGTGCTGGACATCCTCCTCGCGCGTCCAGATCACCTTCACCGGCGCATTGACCTGTTTGCCGACCTTCACGGCCTGGCCGACCATGTCCGTTTCGAGCCGCCGGCCGAACCCGCCGCCGAGCAGGTGGTTGTGCACGACGATCTTGTCCGGCGACAGCCCGGTCAGTTGCTGCGCCGTGTCGCGGACCCGGGTCGGCACCTGCGTGCCGACCCAGATGTCGCAGCCGTCGCCACGCACGTGCACCGTGCAGTTCACGGGTTCCATCGTCGCGTGCGCGAGCAACGGCTGTTCGTAGACGGCGTCGACACGCGTCTTCGCGTTCGCGAAGGCCTTGCCGACGTCGCCTTCCTTGCGAGCGACCGCGCCCTTGCCGGTCGCCGCCGCTTGCGCGAGATCCGCGAACAGATCCTTCGTCGATACCTTCGCGCCCGCGCCCTCGTTCCATTTCACGACGAGCGCCGATGCGCCGCGCTTCGCGGCCCACGTGTGATCGCCGACCACCGCGACCGCATTGTCGACGCGGACGACCTGGCGCACGCCCGGAATCTTCTTCGCGGCCGTATCGTCGACGCTCGCGACGGTGCCGCCGAACACCGGGCTGTTCACGATCACCGCGTACAGCATGCCGGGCAGGCGTACGTCGAGCCCGAACTGCGCGGTGCCGTCGACCTTCTCCGGCGAATCGAGGCGCTTCGCGGGCGTGCCGATCAGCTTGAAATCTTCCGGCTTCTTCAGCGCGACGTCCTTCGGCACCGGCAGCTTCGCGGCGGCATCGGCCAACTGGCCGTATGACGCACGGCGGCCGCTCGGCGGATGCTGCACTTCGCCGTTCGCCGCGCGGCAGCTGGCCGGATCGACGTTCCATTGCTTGGCCGCCGCGGCCACCAGCAGCGTGCGCGCCGTGGCGCCCGCACGGCGCATCGGCTCCCACGCATAGCGTATCGACGTCGAGCCGCCGGTGAGCTGGCCGCCGAGCAGCGGATCGAGGAACAGCTTCTCGTTCGGCGGCGCATGATCGAGCGTCACGCTCGACAGCGGCACTTCGAGTTCCTCGGCGATCAGCATCGGCAGCGACGTATAGACACCCTGCCCCATCTCGACCTTCGGCATCACCAGCGTGACCCGGCCGGCGCGGTCGATCTGCACGAACGCGTTCGGGGCGAATACGCCTGGCTGCGCGGGTTCGGCCGCATCGCCGCCGATCACCGAGCGCCGTGCGTCGTCGCCCGCCGCCGGCAGGCTGAAGCCGAGCAGCAAGCCACCGCCGGCCGCCGCGCCGAGCGACATGCCGAGTTTCAGAAACGACCGGCGCGACACGCCTGCGCCGGCCCGACCTGCTTCGATCAGTCCGCGTGACATGTCAGGCCCCCTTCGCGGCTTGCTTCACCGCCGCGCGAATCCGGTTGTACGTGCCGCAGCGGCAGATGTTGCCGGCCATCGCCGCATCGATGTCGGCATCGCTCGGGTTCGGGTTCGACGCGATCAGCGCCGTGGCGGCCATCACCTGCCCCGACTGGCAGTAGCCGCATTGAACGACGTCGAGCTCGCGCCACGCCTGCTGGACCTTGTGGCCGGCCGGCGTTGCGCCGACGGCTTCGATCGTCGTGATCTTGCGGCCCGCGACGGCTGCGACCGGCAGCACGCATGAACGCGCGGCGACACCGTCGAGATGCACGGTGCACGCGCCGCATTGCGCAATCCCGCAGCCGAACTTGGTGCCGGTGAGGCCGACGACGTCGCGCAGCACCCAGAGCAAGGGCATGTCGTCGGGGGCGTCGACCGTGCGGGTTTCGCCGTTGATGTTGAGGGTGACCATTCAGCCTCCGGGCCGGTGTATTGGGGAAGCGGCGCGAGCGATGCGCTGCGCCGTGTCGTCGTCGTCATCGCCGGTGCGTCGTGCGCAACGGGTGCCGTGCAGCCCGGGTGGGGCGAGCCGCGGCGGTGGTGTTGCCACTACGTCCTTACTCTGCCACGTCGATGCCCGACAGCACCTTGATGACGGGCGGCGCCGTGAACCAGTCGGCCGACTTCGTGCGGAATTCGCCGAAATACGGGCTCGCGAGGTGCGCGTCGAATGCAGCCTGGTCGTCGTAGATCTCGTACAGGTGCAGGTTCGGCGAGCCGTCCTGCTCGCGGAACAGGTCGTAGCGCCGGTTGCCCGGCTCGGTGCGCGTCTTGGCGACCATGCTGCGCAGCTCGGCCTCGGCGGCCTGCGCGTGTTCGGGTTTCAGGAACAGGGAAGCAATTACGTGAAGCGCCATCGTGTCACTCCTTTCGAAACGGAATCGGAAAAGCCGCCCGCCGGTGTCGTGCGACGCCGGCGAGCGGCCATGTGTTGCGGCAAAGCGGTGCCGTCGTATCAGGCCAGTTCGTCCGGGCCCACGCGCACGACGACCTTGCCGAAATTCTTGCCGGCGAGCAAGCCGATCAGCGCTTCCGGCGCGTCGGCCAGGTCAGGCACGACGTCCTCGAGCGTCTTCACCTTGCCCTGCGCGACCCATTCGCTCATTTCCTTCAGGAACGGTGCATAGCCGGTTGCATAGTGATCCAGAATGATGAAACCCTGCACGCGGATGCGCTTGCGGAGGATCGTCGACATCAGCAGCGGTACGCGGTCGGGGCCGGCCGGCAGTTCGGTGTCGTTGTAATGCGCGATGACGCCGCAGACCGGCACGCGCGCATGCTCGTTGAGCAACGGCCACACCGCGTCGAACACGGCGCCGCCGACGTTCTCGAAATAGACGTCGATCCCGTTCGGGCACGCCTCCTTCAGCTTCGCGGCGAACGCCGGATCGCGATGGTCGACGCACGCGTCGAAGCCGAGCGAGTCGGTCACGTACGCGCACTTGTCGGCGCCGCCCGCGACGCCGACCACGCGGCAGCCCTTCAGCTTCGCGATCTGGCCGACCACGGCGCCGACCGCGCCGCTCGCCGCCGCGACGACCACCGTTTCGCCGGCTTTCGGTTCGCCGATCTTCAGCAGCCCCGTGTACGCGGTGAAGCCCGGCATGCCGAGCACGCCGAGCGCGTACGACGGATGTGCGAAGTCGCGGCCGAGCGGGATCAGGTCGCGTCCGTCGGACAGCGCATAGTCCTGCCAGCCGGCCCCGGCGACCACGAGATCGCCTTCGCGGAACGCGGGCAGGTTCGACGACACGACACGGCTGACCGTGCCGCCGACCATCGGCTGGCCGAGTTCGGCCGGCGGCGCATACGACGGCGCGTCGCTCATCCGGCCGCGCATGTACGGGTCGAGCGACAACCAGACCGTGCGCAGCAGCACCTGGCCGGCGCCGGGCGTCGGCACGGTGCTGGTTTCGGCGCGGAAGTTGCCCGGCGTCGGTGCGCCGACCGGGCGCGAAGTCAGGATGATCTGGCGGTTTGCGGTCTTGCTTTGCGGCATGTAAGCCTCCGTCAACAGGAATGAACGTGCTTCGTGGGCACGAACGGATCAGGGATGGACCAGCAGGAAGTGCGCGCCCGCGATAGCGGCAGCGGTCAGGCCGTCGTGGTCGCAGGCAGGCGGATGGAGCAATCGGGACAGCGTAACGCGGAGCAAGGCATTCGTCATTGATTGTCTGAGTAGACCAGTCGTCTAGAATCGGGGCAAAAACAAGGCGCGCCGATGCGCGCCCGGATTACGACTGCGCTCCGTTGTTTGCAACCGGTGGCAGGTTCAGCATGCGCCGCGTCTCGGCCATGGCCCTTTCCAGCGGTATGCGGGTGCGGTGAATTTTTTCCAGCAGCGTCGCGCCAAGCCACAGCTCGTACAGGATCGCGGCGGCGTGCGGCGGATCGTCGACCTGGCCGAGCGAGCCGTCGGCGAGCCCGGCTTCGATGCCGCCCGCAAGCCGCTCGATGATCTGGCTGGTGCCGCGCCGCAGTACCGCGCGCATCGCTTCCGACAGGTCCGACACTTCCGCGCCGAGTTTCACCGCGAGGCACTTGCCTTCGGGATCGTCCGCGCACTGCGTGTGCAGCCAGTTGCCCCAGTACGTCATCAGGCGCTCGGCACCGGTGCCGGCCTGATGCTTGAGCAGGTTGTCGAGATGCGCGAGATACCCCTCGAAATACGATTCGAGCAGCGCTTCGCCGAATGCCTCTTTCGAGCCGAAGTAATGATAGAACGAGCCCTTCGGGATGCCCGCCGCGGCGAGAATCTCGTTCAGACCGACCGCCGAAAACCCCTTGTGGAGCATGATCGGCTTCGCGATATTCAGGATGTGCTGGCGGACTTCCGCGCCTGAAGATGCATTCATGATGGCGTATGGTAGCAACGATTAGACCGGTCGTCTAGTAACGTCGAACCGGCATGTTGAGCGGCACTTTACCCGATCCCCGTCGCGCGCCCAATGGCCGGCCGGCAATCCCCTGCCCCGTTGCGTGCACGGCGTCACACGAGCGACTCGATTTCGTCGCAGGCGTTTCATCGATTTCCCGCTTAAATACGCCCGGCGCATGTGCCGGCGGTCGCAAAATGGCAACCGGCATTGCACACGTGTGCAATGCGCTGGAACGTCGTTGCCTCCTCTCGAACCCGTGACCAGGAACGCCCCATGACCGCTTCGAAACCCGCTCGCCCGCCTGCGCCGAACCGCCGGCGCTTCATCCAGCGCGGCGCCGCGCTGACCCTGTCGCCGCTCGTCGGTACGCTGGCCGCCTGTGGCGGCGACGGCAATACGACGTCTGCGTCGTCGTTTGCCGCAACCGGCGCCTCCAATACGTCCGCACGCAGCTTCGGCATTGCCGATCGCTCGATCACGATCAATGTCGTCAACGCGATCCCGTCGACGACGCTCGCGTTCGGCAGCGCGGCGAGCCAGAGCGGCTCGACGCCGCAGGCGTCGCAAGCCCTGATCGCGACCGGACAGTCGACGGCCGTCAGTGCCTCGAACAGCTGGGGCGATTGCACGGGATCGTTCAGCCTCGCCGGCGGCGACGCCTCGTTCGCGATTGCGTACACGCATCCGTTCGGCTCGCAGCCGACCACCGTCAGCGTCTCGCCGTCGGCCGGCTACGTCGCGGGCGCCGACGCCGCGACGTTTCCCGGTCACGACTCGGTCGCGAATCTCAACCTGTATCGCGGCGTCGCGACCGCGAACGGCGCATGGGTCGTCCCGCTCGCGCAGCTCGCGACGCCGCCGGCCAACAACGGCCAGGATTTCGCGAACAGCATGTTCGGCAGCAACGTGCGCACGGCCGCTGCCATCCAGTCCGCCTATCAGAGCACGGGCCCGCTCGGCTATGTGCCGCCCGCGGATTTCACGGGCGGCCAGCTCGCGGGCTTCGTCGCGCAATGGGTGCAGCGCTGGCAGAACGGCGCGTCGTACACCGTGCTGCCCGGCGCCGACGCGCAGCTGATCGATGCGCTGAAGCAGTATGTATCGAGTGCGTCGAATGCCGGCCCGCTGACGATGTGGGTGCCGCAGATCGCGTGGCAGGCCGGCACGGACCCGGCGGTTTTCGCGTTGACGGGCTATCGCGCGTTTCCGTTCGTCGATGCGCAAGGCAGCTGGATCGCGGCGACGGTGTCCGCGTTCCTGACGCTGCTGGCGGCCGGCTCGCACCTCGTCGCGATCAGCGCGACCGGCGACCTGCCGGCGGGCGTCACGATGCAGGCGTTCGACAGCTTCATGGGGGCGAGCGGGCTGGCGACGTCGACGGATATCGGCAACTCGCACTACGCTTCGGTCGTGAACACGACGGGCCGCTACTACCTGAGCGTCGGCAGCGATTTTGCGCCGGCGAACTGCGGGCTGATCCTGTCGTTCCTGTACGGGCGCACGGTGAACAACCTGCTCGCGGGCGCCGGTACGTACAACACGTTCATCCAGCTCGAAGGCTGGCAGGCTGGCGGCTCGCGTCACAACGCCGACTACGCGACCTATCAGCAGACGTTGTGGAACATCTCGACGTACGGCGCATCCGCGTACAGCGAGAAGCGCGCGACATCGATCTTCCTCGCGCCGGCCGGCTGGACGCCGCAGGTCTATCAGACGACGCGGATGATGCCGTACGTCGGTGCGTATGCGCAGTCGAACGGTACGCCGCAGGGCTGGTTGAATACGTCGCTCGTGACGATTCCGGCCGATGCGCCGCCGTTACTGTCGCGATATGTGACGAGCTGAGTTGAATCGGGCGTGCACGCGTTCAGGCGCGTGCCGTCGGGCCTGCTCACGGGCCGGCGTGCTCGTTCGGCGTGCGTCGATACCGGTCGGCGCACGCCTGCGGACCGATCGTCAGCGCGAGGCCTCGTCGGTGCGCTTTCTCGTGCGGGCCTTGCGGCCCTCGCGCTGGGCGGCCGGAGCCGTCTTGACGCCGCGCAGCGGCGCCCGGCGTGCGAGCACCGTCATCTCCCGCCTCAGCGCATCGAGCTCCTTGCCGCGCGCCGCATCGGTCGCCAGTGCGCCGTCGAGCTGCCCCTGAAGCACGCCGCATCGATGCAGCGCGTCGCCAAGTTGCGCCTGCAGCGCGGTCTGGTCCTTTCGCTGCTGCGCATCGCGTTGTTCGGTGCGCGACGTCGCTGCGTCGAGCTCCTTCTGCAACCGCGCGGCCGCGAGCCGCTCGCGATCGATTTCCTGCAGCGCCCGCTTCTCCGATGCACGCAAGCGCTCCTCGGCGCGGCCCGCATCGTCGCGCAGCCGGTCGAGCTGGGTACTGAAATCCGCGCGGGCCTGCGCGAGCGCGCGGTCGCCTTCCGCGTTGTCGGCCGTCACGCGTTCGATCTCTGCTTGCAGCGCTTGCCGCGATGCATCGTCGGCCGCCCTCGCCTGCTCCAGCTCCTGAATGCGGACCTGCGCGGCCAGCAACGCAGCCGTGCGTTGTTCCAGCGCGGTTTCGGTGCGGGCCAGTTCGGCCTGGAGCGTCGCGACTTCCGCGTGCGCGGTTGCCCGCGCGGCCTCGACTTCCGTACGCAGTGCATCGAGCGCGGCGGCCGCGGCGGCGCTCGACCGGTTCCACAATGCCGCGACCAGTTCGCCGGCCACCGCCTGCAGATCGGCCGGCAGGTCGGGATGCTCGATCCGGACGCGGCTCTTTTCCCGCAGCTCGGCCCAGAACTCGCCGAGGACGGCCGTCGGCGTGCTCATGCTGCCCTTGCGAACGAGCTGGTACAGGCGGTTGGCCGTGGGCGTGATGCCGAACCGGAAGAACAGCAGCGCGCACGCTTCGCGATACAGCTCGCGCGTTTTCGGGAAATCGGCCTTGAGACGCTCGATTTCGGCGGTCAGGCGGGGTTCGTCGACAGCGAGATCGGACATGGCGGGTTTCGTCGGGAATTTCGTGAATAATATAACGTAAATCGTTAAATATCCAATCATTCGCTCGATTGAATTTGACATTATTTCTATAATGTCGAGATTGATGGGGGCGACGGTCGCAATGGTTGTCGTCACGCCCGGTTCTTCATACGCTTAGGAATCACGCCTGCCGGGAGACCCGAAATGGTGGACGTCAGATTGAACGTACCGATGGTCGATCAGAGCGGCGTAAAGAAGACCAAGTCAGGATCCAAAGCACTGAACAACGCCTGCTGGTATGCGGCGGCGTGCATGGTTTCGTACTTCCACCGCCCCGGGCCGCGTGTGGGCATACCGTCGCTCTGGCGCGCGGACCAGGGGCTTCCTCAGTCGAGGATCCCCGACTTGTGCGCGAACGAGGGACTCGTGCCGCTCTTTCAGCCGACGACCATTACGCCCGAATGGCTCGCCACGGTACTGACGAAATTCGGTCCGATCTGGGCCGCCGGGCACTTCCTGGACAGGCCTGACCAGACTGAAATCGGTCACGTGATCGTCATCACGGGGATCCAGCAACGCATCGTTCATTACAACGACCCGGAGGGGCCCCCTCCGCGCACGATGCTTCTGGGGACGCTCGACACCGGACGGCACCGACCCAACGGACTGCTGGTGAAAGGGTCCCACCGATATTGAATGCCCGGCGGGCGCCGAGCCGCCCGGCGCGAAACGCCCCTGCAGCCGCCCCCGAAAACCGTCAACATTGCGCCATTGAAAGCCGGTTGCGCTGCCCTGCCGTGTCGTCGGCATCCATCCGCTGCATCCGCCAGGAAAACAGAAGAACCAGGAGCCCGCGTTGCGCACATTCCGGATCGGCTTCCGTGGCTTGTTCGTCAAGCTCGTGCCGACGTTCATCGTCGTGGGGTTCGTCGCGATGGTGCTGTCGTCGGTACTGACGAGCGTGCTGTGGCGCACGCATGCCGAAAGCGACATCCGCCGCTTTCTCGGCAACCTCGACCGCCCTGCACTGGCCGGCGCGGCCGGCGCCGTCGACTGGCGCGACCCGGTCGCCTGCCGCGCCGCGGCCGACGCGATGTTCTGGCAGATCGCGCGAATCGGCGCGCGCGACGTGATGGATTTCGCGCCGATGATGGGCTTCTTCGGCGCCGGCCGGCTGCAGGTGCGCATCGCGCGGCCGGATGGCGCGGGATGCGAGACGTCGCCGGCCGCGTCGCCGCTGTTGTCCGATGCGTTCGCGGCGACCCCGGCCGATTCCGCCGCACCCGACACGATGCTGCATCGCGACGGCGACTGGGCGATCGTCACGCGCGTCGCGCTGGCCGGCGGCGCGATCGCGCGGATCGGCGTGCATTACTGGCCGGGCTGGCAACTCCACTACGAGATCGCCGACGATGCATCGGCCTACGACCTGATGCGCACCGTGCTGTATCTCGGCGCGATGGGCGCGAGCTTCGCGGGACTGCTGGTCTGGTTGCTGGTGCGGCGCGTGCGGCGGATGACGGCCGCGGCCGACCGCTGGGCGGCCGGCGACCTGTCGGCGCGGATCGCCGATGCGTCGCGCGACGAGCTTGGCGCGCTGGCCGCGCATTTCAACCGGATGGCCGATGCGCTCGCGCGTGCATTCGGCACGCAGAAGGCGCTCGCGGTGTCGGTCGAGCGCACCCGCATCGCGCGCGATTTGCACGACACCGCGAAGCAGCGCAGCTTCGTGCTCGGCCTCAAGCTGACCGAACTGGAATACGAGGCGCAGCGCCACCCCGACTTGCTGCCGACCGTCGGCGCGGCGCGGCGCCTGGCCGATCATCTGCAGCAGGATCTCGACAACGTGGTGACCGGCTTCAGCCTGCCCGCGATCGCCGAGGACGGCCTGCACGCGGCCGTTTCGCACGCGGTGCACGACCTGCTGGCCGGTTCGGGCATCGACTGGTCGCTCGACCTGCCGGAAGCCGCGACGCGCGCGCTCGATGCCCATCCGGCAGCCGCGCACGAACTGCTGATGATCACGCACGAGGCAGCCGCGAATGCGCTGCGTCATAGCGGCTGCCGCCGCATCGACATCGCGTGCGAACCCGGCACTGCCGGGCGCGCATCGACCGGTTCGCCGCCGCGCTGGCGATGGGTCGTGCGCGACGACGGCAGCGGCTTCGATCCGGCCGCCGTGCCCGTCGGCATGGGGCTCGGCAACCTGCGCTGGCGCGCGGACGCGCTGCCCGGCGGCATGCTCGACATCGTGTCGGGCGCGGACGGCACGCGCGTGACCGTTCATTTCAATCCGATGGAGACGGCATGACCACCATCCTCATCGCCGACGATCACGCGGTCGTGCGCGAAGGCATCCGCGGACTGCTACGGCTCGATGCATCGTTCGAGATCGTCGCGGAAACGGACGACGGCGCATCGACGATCGAGCAGGTGCGCGCGCATCGCCCCGACGTGCTGTTGCTCGACCTGATGATGCCGGGCATGGGCCACGCGGGCGCGCCCGCCGTCATCCGCGCGATTCGCACGGCCAGCGGCGATACGCACATCATGGTGCTGACCTCGTCCGACGACGATGCGCTGGCGCTCGCCGCGATCGACGCCGGCGCCAATTCGTTCCTGCTGAAATCGATGCGCGGCGAGCGTCTGCTGCAGGCGATCCACGCGGCCGTCCACGGCGAACCGACGCTGCACCCGGGCATCGCGCAGCGCATGATCGGCGCATTGCGCAAGCCGCCGCGCAGCCCGTTCGCCGCGTTGACCGCGCGCGAGCTGGAAGTGCTGCGCTGCCTGGCCGAGGGCGGCAGCAATGCGCGCATCGCGACGACGCTCGGCATCACCGAAAAGACCGTCAAGACGCATCTCGGCAACGTGATGTCGAAGCTGCACCTGTCGGACCGCACGCAGGCCGTCGCGCTGGCATGGCGCGAAGGACTGATGTCGCCGAAATCCTGACAGCCGCCGGTTCGCCGGTTCGCCGGTTCGCCGGCTCTCGGTGGCGGCGAAACGCCAGCCGCCGTTCGCGCACTCCCCGGCGGCGCTTGCCGCGTCTACGACTTTGGTCGCATGCATTCCCCCGCAACGACAGGACCTTCGCCCGATGTGCGGCGCGGATGGCGTCCCTAAAGTGACGCTGTCGCGCAATCGAGCGCATTCGTTACGGCGAAACCATGAGACCTGCCTGGCTGCTGTTCCTTCCTGTCGCGCTGGCGGCGTGCGCGTCGCCCGAGCCTTCCGCCGCCGGCCGCGACGTGCGCATCGTCATGCGCGACCCCGGCAGCGCCTGCCGTCATCTCGGCGACGTGACCGGCAGCCGCGGCAACTTCCTGATCGGCGGCTTCATCCCGGACGCGGCGCTCGAGACCGGCGCGCGCAACGACCTGAAGAACCGGGCGGCCGAACTCGGCGGCAACGTCGTGGTGCTGCTCACGCAGCGCGGCGTGCAAAGCGGCAGCTTCGACGGCACCGACGGCGGCTACCTGCGGCAGACCGGCGTCACGCTGACCGGCAGCGTCTATCGCTGTCCGGGTACGGGAGCGTGACATGCGCCTCTTCGCGACCCTGATATGGAGCCTCGGCATTTCCGGCTGGCTGCCCGGCTGCGGCGGCGACGCCAACGAACCCGCCGTGCCGGGCGGCCTGCCGCCGGCGCCGCGCGAGAGGCTGCGCGCCGCGTTGCAGGACGACGCATTCGTGCCGCAGACGCACGGCATCTGGGCGCTCGCCGGCACCGGCGCCATCGCCGAGATTGGACCGCACGGCGCCGTCATCTACACCACGACGCGCACCGGCAGCCTGTGCTGGCGCGATCCCGCGTACAACGCGAGCACGAAGGCGACTGCCGCCCTGATCGGGATGTATGCGCACTGGCGCGGCGACATGATCTTCACCGATTCGCCCGACGGGCTGCAACTGCATGCGCGCCCACTGGCCGCGCTGCCCGACGCGTGCCGCACGGCGGGCAGCGGCGCGTCGTCGCCGCTTGCGACTTACGACGCGGTCGCGGCTCTGCTGCTCGATTACTACTCGTTCGCGGCCGACTACGACATCGACTGGCCAGCGCGCATCGCGCGGCTGCGTCCGCAGGCGGCCGCGGCCGGCAGCGACGCGGCGCTCGCGCCCGTGCTCGACGCGCTGCTCGCCGCACCGGTCGATGCGCATACCAGCATCGGCGACGAAAGCGATTCGTTCACGCTCGGCTGGCGCGACGAAAACGCGCCGCAGCAGACGTTTCGCCGGTTGCGCCACGCGTGGGCGCAGGAGGCGCCCGATACGCCGTTTCCGGCCTGGCTCGGCGTCTGGCATGCGCGCCAGACGCAGGCACGGCTCGGCTTGCTGCGCGCCGATGCGCGCGGCATCGAATTCGACGGCAGCGTGGTCTGGGGCGTGCTAGACGGCAATATCGGCTATCTCGCGATCGACCGGATGGGCGGCTTCGCGGGCGCTCCGATCACCGACATCGAACAGGATCGGGCCCGGCTGGCCGGCAAGCTCGATGCCGTGTTCGAGCGGCTCAAGGAAACGCGTGCGCTCGTGCTCGACCTCGCGTTCAACCAGGGCGGCGCGGCCGAGATCGCGCACGACATCGCCGCCCGCTTCGCCGACCGCAAGCGGCTCGCCTATACGCGTGCGCTGCCGCAGGCGGCCGGCGTCGCGCCGCAGCCGTTCCACGTCGAACCGGGCGGCGCCGTGCGCTACGCGAAGCCGGTCGTCGTGCTGACGAGCGACGTCACCGTCAGCGCCGGTGAATACCTCGTGCTGATGATGCGCACGCTGCCGCACGCGGTCCAGGCCGGACAGACCACGCAGGGGGCGTTGTCCGGCGGCTTCGGCAAAGGGTTGCCGAACGGCTGGATGATGGGCATCGCCAATCATGTGACGCGCGATGCGGCCGGCGTGTCGTACGAAGCACGGGGAATCCGGCCCCACGTGGCATTCGACGTGATCCCGGACAATGCCTCGGAGTCGGGATATGTTCGCGCCGTGACGCGTGCCGCGATGCTTGCGGCACAGCGGGCGCGGTAACGCGCCGGCGCACGCGCAGCGTGGACCGGTCGCGCCGCATCCCTGGGCTGTCATGGATCTGCCACCGTCGACCGGTAGCGTTCGGGGCTGACCCACGCTATCGACAGACGAATCCGCCATGCAGCGCACGTCGCGCGCCACGCCCCACGTTTATGCGGCCACGTCCCACGCCCTCGCCATCAGCCTCGCGGTCAACCTGTTGCTGCTTGCCGTCGAAACGGCCGCGGCATCGGCTGCGCATTCGTCGGGGCTGCTCGCGGACGTCGCGCATGCGGCGATCGACCTCGCGGCCGATGCGCTGATCCTCGTTGCCTGCCGGCTCGATGCCCGCCTGCCGCCGGAGCGGCGACCGACCTACGAACCGCTCGCGCTCGCCGGTCTCGGCGCATTGCTCGCCGCGACCGGCGCGCAGATGATCTGGCAGGCGATGAGCCGCTTCGCGACGCCGCCCGTCGTGCAGCCGGGCGCGACGGCGCTCGCGCTCGTCGCCGTCGCGCTTGCCGGCAAGGCCGTGCTGTCGCACTGGATGCTGCGCAAGGCGCGAGAGACCGGTTCCGCGCTGCTCGAGGCGAGCGGCTGGCACGTGCGTACCGATGCGCTGTCGTCGTTGCTGGCGGCGCTCGCGATGAGTGCGGCGCTGGTCGGTTTCGGCCGCCTCGACGATCTGGCCGCGCTCGCGATCGGCGCGCTCGTGATCCGCACGGGCGCCGGTTTCATCCGGCGCGGCTGCGCGCAATGGCCGGCGTTGGCCGCATGGGCCGATCGCTCGACGCGCGGGTCGTGAACGCGGGCAGCATCGGCGTGCATTGAGCGCCGCTACCCGCTTCGGGTGACGCATCCGGGCGGCGCAGAATGAAGAAGAGGCTCGCGTTGCGCGAGCCTCTTTTGCGTGATGTCGTCACCGCCGTTCGGCGCAGGACGCATCGGCCGGTGTCGATGTATTCCCAGACGAATGCATCCCTGGCCGATCAGTCGGCATCGAGCCTGCGGCTTACCCGAGCGGCACGACACTCCCGAGCAGGATCCGCACGAGCGTCGCCTGACGCGTGACGCCCGTCTTCGAGAAGATCGCGCGCAAGTGGGTGCGCGCCGTGTTCTTGCTGATCCCCGATTCCTCGGCCGCTTCCTCGAGCGTCAGCCCGTTCGTCAGCAGCAGCGCGAGCGACGTCTCGGCCGGGGTCAGGTCGAACAGCTTGCGGATGATCTCCTGCGCCCCCTGCGGCTTGCGGTCGGGGTCGCGCAGGAACAGCGTGACGGCCGGCCGCCGCTTGTTGTCTTCCGACCAGTCGGACAGCAGCACCGTGCGCACCAGCAGACCCAGGCGCGGCTTGTCGAAGCTGCGCGTGATCGGCATCGCCTCGACGGTTGCCGCGGCCGTGCCGTGGTGACCCATCACCGCATGGCGGATCAGCCGCTTCAGCGTGCGGTTCTCCTGCGCGTCGGTCGCCTCGATCGTGCCGCGCGCAATCGTCAGACCGTTGTTCTGCTTGAGGATCTCGTCGGCGACGCTGTTCATGTCGATGATCGTGCCGTTCTCGTCGAGCGCGATCGTGCCGACCTGCATGCGGTCGATCGCATTCGCGTAGATCGAGCGTTCGACCTCGGCCGAATCGAGCCGCGAATGCAGTTCCACCGCGCGCTTCAGGTGCGGCAGCAGCAGCGCGCAGATCGCCTTGTCGCGCGCGGAGAACTGCTTCGACGCATGGTTGCGGCAGACGCGGAACCGGCATTCGACGCCCGACGGCGTGCGCAGGTCCGCGCCGAGGATATAGCGCACGTCCTGCGGCTTCAGGAACTGCTTGTACAGTTCGCTCGACAGCCAGCCCGTGTCGCCGAACACGTCGTCGACCGTGACCACGCGATCGGCCGGCAGGCCGACGAACGGGTCGAGCGAATAGTAGTAGTTGTTGTACGACGCCTCGCCGTCGCCCGGCACGACCGGGCCGAATTCCGAGGCGTGCACGGACAGCGGCGCGCGGCGATCGCTCGCGGCCGCGCGCAGGATCAGCGTCACGTAGTTCGCCTGCAGCCAGCGACGGACGAGCTCGAGCGCACCGGCCCACGGCGGCGTCTCCAGCGGCCCCTGGTAAATGCGTGCCATCAGCTCGCTGAAATCCGCGACGCCGATATCGGCCTCGTCACTTGTTGCCTGGCTCTCTTGCGGAGCCCATCTCGTCTCCATCAGCACGCTCCATCCTCCATACGACATGTTTCCGGTGCGACCACCCGCGCCGCCATGATTAAGACGCGTCTAAATTCCGGCGTCATCGGGAGATTCACTGAATGGTGAGAATTGGTCATTCGCGCAGACGAACCATCGTCCAATCGGATGATGTGGCGCCCTGCCTGCTGCGCTGGAATGCCCGTCAGGCCGTGCCGGCAAGCATCCGGCGCGGACTCAGGGAAAACCGCGACACGGGTTTACCTGATTCAGACCGCTTCCGATTCAGACAGGAGTTCCCATGCCGCTCGACCCTCAGGCGCAGGCGCTGCTTGCCGCATTCGCCCAGGCCCCCGCGATCGATTTCGCGCAGCTCACCGTTCCCGCGTACCGCGCGAGTCTCGCCGCGGGCGGCGCCTTCGCGCCCGGCGACACCATTGCCGCCGAAGAGGACTGGCAGATCCCGGCATCGGGCCGCCCGTTGTCCGCACGGCTGTATCGGCCCGACGCCGACGGACCCTTGCCGCTGACCGTGTTCTTCCACGGCGGCGGCTTCGTGTCGTGCGGCATCGATTCGCACGCGAACCTGTGCCGCAGCCTCGCGCGGCGCGCGCGTACGCTCGTGCTGTCGGTCGACTACCGGCTCGCGCCCGAAGCACGCTTCCCGGCCGCCGCACACGACGCATGCGACGCCGTGCGCTGGGCGGCGGCCAGCGCACGCGATCTCGGCGCGCGTGCCGGTGCGGTGGCCGTGGCCGGCGACAGTGCGGGCGGCAATCTCGCGGCGGTCGCCGCGCTGCAACTGCGCGACTCGGGCGTCGCGATCGCTCACCAGTTGCTGTTGTATCCGGTCGTCGATTGCGCGACCGAGCATCCTTCGTACGAATCGCTCGGCGACGGCTTTTTCCTGACGGCCGACATGATGCGCTGGTTCAAGCATCACTACTTCGACGACGGCGCCGATCGCGCGTCGCCGCTCGCCAGCCCGCTCGCCACGCCGGACGTCGCGGGCGTTGCTCCGGCGACGATCGTCAGCGCCGAATTCGATCCACTGCGCGACGAGGCCGAAGCGTATGCGCTGCGCCTCGCGCAGGCCGGCACACCGGTGACCCTGGTGCGCTGGCCGGGCCAGTTGCACGGTTTCGCGAGCATGCTCGGCGCCGTCGACGCGGCCGATCGCGTGCTGACGTACGGCGCCGCCGCGCTGCGCCGCGCGTTCGACGCCACGGAGGCGCAATGACGCTCGCCAGCACGCTGGAGATCGTCGACGAGCTTCGTGCGGGCCGCATGGTCCTGCTCGTCGACGAAGAGGATCGCGAGAATGAAGGCGATCTCGTGATCGCCGCCGATCACGTGACACCCGACGCGATCAATTTCATGGCGCGCTTCGGGCGCGGGCTGATCTGCCTGACGCTGACCGCCGAGCGCTGCGAGCAACTTCGGCTGCCGCCGATGGCCGATCACAACGGCACGCCGTTCGGCACCGCGTTCACCGTCAGCATCGAGGCGGCCGAAGGCGTGACGACCGGCATTTCGGCGGCCGACCGTGCGCATACGATCCGCGCGGCGGTGCGGGAAGGCGCGCGCCCCGACGATCTCGTGCAGCCCGGCCACGTGTTCCCGATCGCCGCGCGCCCGGGCGGCGTGCTCGTGCGTGCGGGTCACACGGAAGCCGGCTGCGATCTCGCGGCGCTGGCCGGGCTCACGCCGGCGTCGGTGATCTGCGAAGTGATGAACGACGACGGCACGATGGCGCGCCTGCCGGAGCTGAAGACGTTCGCCGCGCATCACGGGCTGAAGATCGGCACGATCGCCGACCTGATCCACTACCGCCGCGAGCACGAATCGCTCGTCGAGCGCGTCGGTGAGCGGCCGCTGCATACGCCGTGGGGGCGGTTTCGCGCGATCGAGTATCGCGACGCGGTGCACGGCGCACCGCATCTCGCGCTCGTGCGCGGCGAACCCGATCCCGCGACGCCCGTGCTGACGCGCGTGCACGAATGCCATTCGTTGCTCGACCTGCTCGACGCGGAGCCGTCCGCGCATTCGTGGCCGTTGCACGCGGCGCTGCAGCGCATCGACGCGGCCGGTTGCGGGGTGGCGGTGCTGCTCGATTGCGACATGCGCGGCGACGCGATGCGGGTGCCATCCGGCACGGTGCGCCGCGACGGGCGCGTGACGGGGATCGGATCGCAGATCCTGCGCGACGTCGGCGTGCGGCGGCTGAACGTGCTGTCGAGCCCGTTCCGGCTGCCGGCGCTGTCGGGGCACGACCTGGAGATCATGGCGTTCATCCCGCTCGGGGACGACGATCCGGAAAGCGCACGGGGCGGGCACGGGAGTCCGCTGCGGGCCGCTTGATGCGTCGATGCACGGGCGTCGTGCGCGACGCCTGATGCGGGATGGTCGGCCGGGTGGACGCTCGACAGGCTATCGCTTGTTTTCGCGAAATACCGCCTCGGGTCGGTATGTCGCCGACGCATGCCGACGTTCATGTCCAGCGGGATGCCGGCTTGCCGCCGCCCCGCGCCATGACTCATCCACCCGGACGATGCGAGCCCGCACCACCGCCTCACAATGGTCGCCGTGCCCATTGCCGACGCCCGCGCCCTCATGGAATCTGCCGACCTCACGACCGCATTCAGCCCGCTGCAGATCGGCCCGCTGACGCTGCGCAACCGCCTGATCAAGTCCGCCACCAACGAAGGCATGACGCCGAACGGCGTGCCGTCGCGTGCGCTCGTCGGCTTTCATGAGCGCATTGCCGAAGGCGGCGCCGCGCTGACCACCGTCGCGTACTGCGCGGTCAGCGACGATGGCCGCACGTTCGTCGACCAGGCACGGCTCGACGTGCCGACGGTCCGCCAATTTCGCGCGCTGACCGATGCCGTTCATCGCCACGGTGCGGCCGCTTCCGCGCAGATCACGCACGGCGGCTGCTTCACGTTCCTGCCGTCGCTGTCGACGAAACGGCCGTTGAGCGCGTCGGGCGGCTTCAACAAGGTCGGCGTGATGAGCGGCCGTTTCCTGAAACAGGCGATGACGCGTGACCAGATGACGACGATCGCCGGCGAATTCGCGCAGGCGGCCCGGCATGCACGTGACGCAGGCTTCGACGCGGTCGAGATCCACATGGGGCATGGCTACCTGTTGAGCCAGTTCCTGTCACCGCTGTATAACCGCCGCCGCGATGCATACGGCGGCGACGCGGCGAGCCGGGCAGCGTTCCCGGTCGAGGTGCTGCGCCGCGTGCTCGACGCGGTGGGTCGAGATCTCGCGGTGGTCTGCAAGATCGGCGTGACCGAAGGCGTGCGCGGCGGTGGCACGGCCGACGACGCATGCGAGATCGCGCGGCGCCTCGAAGCGGAAGGTGCGCACTTGCTGGTGCTGAGCGGTGGAATGAATGTCGAATCGGTGTGGCAACTGTTCGGCAGCCCGTTGCCCGGCGACGCGCGTGCGAATGCCGACAACGCGATCGTGCGGGCCGCGATGACGCTGCAGAAGCTCACCGAACCGAAGATGGGCGCATTTCGCGAGATGTATTTCCTCGAGCATTCGAAGCAGGTGCGCGCGGCCGTCAGGATGCCGCTCGCGTATCTCGGCGGCGTGCGTTCGCGCGACAACGTCGAACGGGCGATGCGTGAAGGGTTCGACGCGGTCGCGCTCGCGCGTGCGCTCGTGTTCGAACCGGGTTTCGTCAACGGACTGCGCGACGGCAGGCTCGTGCAATCGGGCTGCACGTCGTGCAACCGCTGCGTCGTGTCGATGTACACGCCCGGCGGCACCGCGTGCGTGCTGCGCGAGCCGAACGACCCCGCGCCGAACCGCGTGCCGGCCGCCGGCGCTTGACGTCTGGATGCGACGCGTAACGCGGGCGCCGTGACCGCTCAGCCGGCGTCGCGCGCGCGGGCGAGCGCCGCGAGGTTGCCTTCCCCGAACCCGTGGTGCCCCTTGCGCTGCACGATCTCGAAGAAGATCTCGCCGGGCAGCCGTTTGACGAAGGTCTGGAAGAACAGCCTCGGCACGCCGTCGCTGCCGATTTCGCCGTCGACCAGCACCGCGCGGCGGCGCAGTGCGTCGAGATCGAGGCCGTGCCCCGGCAGCCGCGCATCGACGTCGTCGTAGTAGCGTGCCGGCGGCTCGATGAATTCGACGCCGTTCGCGCGCAGCGCATCGACGCACGACAGGATGTCGTCGGTGGCCAGCGCGACGTGCTGCACGCCTTCACCCGGGTGATCGGGCAGGTATGCGTGCATCAGCTCGGTGCGCCGCGTGCCTTCCTCGTAGACCGGAATCCGCACTGCGCCGCACGGCGACACCATCACGCGCGATTCCTCCGACACATGCCAGTGCGCATCGATTTCGTGGATCTCGCGAAAATGCAGCAGGTCGTGGTAGAAATCCAGCCACTCCTGCATGCGCCCCGCGCCGACGGTTTGCGTGAAGTGGTCGACCTGCTGCAGGCCGACGCCCACGCAGTCGAGGTCGGTATGCGCGGTCGCGATGTCGATCGGCCGGAAATCGATGTCGAAGATCGAGATGTCGCCGACGCCGCCGCGCTGGCCGTCCCGCCCGCGCCAGCGGTCGACGAAATAGAGGTGCGAATCGCCGATGCCCTGGATCGCCGGGATCTTCAGCTCCCCGACACCCACTTTTTCGCCCTCGAACGCCCACGCGCCGAGCTCGATCGCCCGTTCGAACGCGCGCCGGGCGCTCGCCACGCGCAGCCCGATCGCACAGACGCCCATCCCGTATTCCTCCGCGTAGCGCGCGGCGAACGAATCGGGCTCGGCGTTGATCAGGAAATGCATCTGCCCCTGCCGGTACAGCGTGACGTTCTTGCTGACGTGCCGTGCGATCGCCTTGAACCCGAGTTGCCCGAAGCGCTGGGCCAGCGCTTCCGGCACGGGCGCCGCGAATTCGACGAATTCGAGGCCGGCCATCCCGAGCGGATTGGCGGCCGGATCGGCGACGGGCGGCGTATCGCTGGACAGGGGGTGGGAATTGCCGGGCATTCCAGTCTCCGGGGACAGGCGGTCGATGGGGAAGGCGCCCGTCGCGTGCGGCATGCGCGGCCGACGGGGCGACCGCGCATCCGCCCCGAACGGGCGAATTGTCGATGCTGCAGATTTTAACCAGATCGTTCACGGCGGCACACCCTGGCCGAACGGGATATCGTCGCGCCGCCTAGTGCAAACCCGGAAAGCGTTCGATAATCGCACGAACTTGAACGATAATCGCGCATTTTGTCCGATTGGCCAATTGCCGCCGTGCGGCGCGCGCCCTATTCTCCGTTCACCCATCGACTTCAATGCAGCATCGGACGCGGCGCCGCCACGATTCCACGATGCGCCGTGCCAGGAGACACCGCCATGACCCCAACCTTCGACACCCTCGACGACGCCGCCGGCGCCCGCGCGCGCAGCCAGGCCCGCAAGGCCGCGATCGGCAGCTTCGTCGGCGCCGTCGTCGACTGGTACGACTTCCTGCTGTACGGGATCGTCGCCGCGCTCGTATTCAATTCCGAGTTCTTTCCGAAAGTCAGCCCCACGATGGGCACGCTCGCGGCGTTCGCGACGTTCGGCGTCGGCTTCCTGTTCCGGCCGCTCGGCGGCGTCGTGTTCGGCCACTACGGCGACCGGCTCGGCCGCAAGCGGATGCTCGTGCTGACCGTGATGCTGATGGGGCTGTCGACGGTCGCGATCGGCCTGCTGCCGGCGTTCTCGACGATCGGCTGGTGGGCGCCGGTGCTGCTGGTGCTGATGCGCGCGATCCAGGGTTTCGCGGTCGGCGGCGAATGGGGCGGCGCGGCGCTGATGGCCGTCGAGAGCGCGCCGAAGCAGAAGAAGGCGTTCTACAGCAGCGGCGTGCAGGTCGGCTACGGTGTCGGGCTCGTCCTGGCCACCGGCATCGTATCGATCCTGAGCCACACGCTCGGCGAGGCCGCGTTCAAGTCGTGGGGCTGGCGCCTGCCCTTCGTGTTCAGCATCGTGCTGGTGCTGATCGGGCTGTGGGTGCGCAAGAACATGGACGAGTCGCAGGAGTTCGTCGAGAAGGTCGAGCACGGCAACCGCAAGCTGCGCCTGCCGGTGCTGGAAGCGCTGACGCGCCATCCGAAGGCGTTCCTGCTGATCATCGCGCTGCGGCTCGCCGAACTGTTCACGATGTATATCGTCACCGCGTTCGCGCTCAGCTATTCGACGACGAACCTCGGCATGTCGCGCGACCTGTTCCTGAACATCGGCCTGCTGGTCGGCGCGGTGAGCTGCGTGACGATCCCGTGTTTCGCGTGGCTGGCCGACCGCTACGGCCTGCGCCGCATCTACCTGATCGGCGCGGTGATCGGCGTCGCGTCCGCGGTGCCGTTCTTCGTCGCGCTGGAAGCGCGGTCGATCGCGTGGATCGTGATCTTCTCGATCCTGCTGGCGAACGCCGCGCACGACATGGTCGTGAGCGTCCAGCAGCCGCTGTTCACCGAGCTGTTCGGCGCCGAATACCGCTACAGCGGCGCGGGCGTCGGCTACCAGTTCGCGAGCGTCGTCGGCGGCGGGTTCACGCCGTTCATCGCGGTCGGCCTCGTCAGCCTGGCGGGCGGGTCGTGGCACTTCGTCGCCGGTTATCTCGCGGTGGGCTGCCTGATCTCGCTGGCGGTCGCCGCACGGATGCGCGCGGCGCAGTGACGGAATGAGCGCGTGGCCGGCCCGACTCGCGGCCGGCCCATTCTCCACGCCGGCAGGCAATCGACCTGCTGCAGCGCAGGGGCGACGTCAAACACTGTCAATCGCACGCCCCCGATCCCCCTTTTCCCCTCTGAACATTCCACGCCGCCGGCCGACCAATGGCATCATATGGGCCTACGTCAGTCACCGATACGCCCCCATATCATGTCGAATCTCATCGTCCACGGCGGCACTCCGCTGCGCGGGGACATCAAGCCGTCCGCGAACAAGAACGCCGTCCTGCCGATTCTGTGCGCCACCCTGTTGACCGATCAGCCGCTGCGCCTCATCGGCGTGCCGGACATCACCGACGTGCGCAAGATCCTCGACATCTTCCGCACGCTCGGCAGCGATGTGTCGGTCGACTTCACGACGGGTTTGCTCGAACTCCACCATCGCAACACGAAGTTCGATCCGGCCGTCCACCGGCTGCCCGAGGCGATGCGCTCGTCGATCATGCTGATTCCGCCGCTGCTCGCGCGTTTCGGCGTCGCGCGCCTCGAGAACGACGTGAAAGGCTGCACGCTCGGCGTGCGCGAAATCGACCCGCACGTCGAGGTGTTCGAGCGTTTCGGCGCGCACATCGAGCGCACGCCCGATTCGCTGATCGTCCGTACCGACGGCCCGCTGACGGCCAACGATCACTGGTTCGACTACGCATCGGTGACGACTACCGAGAACTTCGCGCTGTGCGCGACGACCGCGAGCGGCACGTCGACGCTGATGAACGCGGCGTCCGAGCCGCACGTGCAGGAGTTCTGCCAGTTTCTCGCGATGATCGGCGTCACGATCGAGGGGATCGGCACGTCGCGGCTGTGCGTGACGGGCGGCGGCAAGCTCGGCGGCGGCGAGTTCCGCTTCGCCGAGGATTTCCACGAGATCGCGACGTTCCTCGCGCTCGGCGCGATCACCGGCGGCGACATCACCGTGCGTAACTCGTCGCCCGAACATTTCCCGCTGATCGACCGCACGTTCGCGAAGTTCGGCGTCAACGTCACGCACAGCGACGGCTGGTCGCGTGCGGAACGCGACGGCCCGCTGCGCGTGCGCCGGCCGTTCACGCAGAACATCCTGACCAAGGTCGAAGCGGCGCCGTGGCCGTACCTGCCGGTCGACCTGCTGCCGATCTTCATCGCGCTCGGCGTGCGCGCGGAAGGCAGCGCGATGTTCTGGAACAAGGTCTACGACGGCGCGCTCGGCTGGTCCGGCGAACTGTCGAAGTTCGGCGCGCACGTGCTGCTGTCCGATCCGCACCGGTTGATCACGTTCGGCGGGCTGCAACTGACGCCCGCACGCGTCGAGAGCCCGTACATCATCCGTGTCGCGATCGCGCTGCTGATGGTGGCCGCGAGCATCGAAGGCCGTTCGGAAATCATGAATGCGCTGCCGATCCGCCGCGCGCATCCGCATTTCGTCGAAAACCTGCGTTCGGTCGGTGCGAACGTCGAGTGGACGAGCAGCGAGTAAATCCCTGACGGGGCCGCTCACGTGACGCAAGCGTCGCATGGCGCCCCCGCAATCGGCCGGCCATTGCGCCGGCCGCTCCTCTCCCGCGTTACCCGCCTTCCCCGCAATCGACGTCACCGGCGCCCATGTGGTCGAACCCGTAAAGCATCACGGCCGTCGTGCCGCGTGCAGGGTTGCTCGGGCGTTTCGCGAGGCTTTCATCGAGCGCGTTCGACGGATACTGGACGCTCGTATCCATCACGTTGCCCGGCTGCGACCGCAGTTCCGCTTCGGTCAGCTTGCTCCCCTCCGCGCGCGGCAGCCCGAACGCCTTGCGCACCTCTGCCGCGTTCCACGTTCCCTTCAGCGTGACCGTGACCATCTGCAGCTCGCCATGCTCCCAGTTCAGGTCGACCTTCGTCGCGAGCGGATGCACGCTGGCCGCGAGCCGGTCGGGGAACGCCGGGCCTTCGTAGTACGCCTTCGTGTTCTTGCACGCGTCGCCGGTGTTCCGGTACTTCTTCAGCGCGCAATTGAAGCGCTTGTCACGATAGCCGAGCGCCGTTTCGACGTAGCAGCCGAACCTGGGCGACGTCATGCGCGGCCACGCACGGATGTCGACGGCCGGTTTGGGGAGTGTTGCGCCGGTAGTCGCAGGGTTCGCCGCGGCAAGCAGCGGCACGGCCGCGACGAGCACGGCCAGGGCGGATTCTCGGATTGTCATTGTTCTGTTCCAGTCGGACCGGCGATTCTAGCGCGGCTTCGCCAGCGTGGTTGATCTGCGCGATAATCGCCCGATTCTGCGCGTTCACCGCACACCAGCCTTCAGCGACCTGACGATGAAAAAGCCCGATCTCGACCGACGCGACTGGATTGCCGGCCTCGAAAAAGGCCTGATGATCCTGGAAGCCTTCGACAGCCAGCACGCGCGCATGACGCCCACGCAGGCCGCCGCGCGCACCGGCCTCACGCGCACGGCCGCGCGGCGCTACCTGCTGACGCTCGAATCGCTCGGCTACGTGTACACCGACGGCAAGCTGTACGGCCTCACGCCGCGCGTGCTGCGGGTCGGCTGGTCGTACTTCGATTCGGCGCGGCTGCCGCGCACGGTCCAGCCCTATCTGCAGCAACTGAGCGCGTCGCTGAACGAATCGGCGTACGTGAGCGTGCTCGACGGCTGGGAACTGGTGTTCATCGCACGCAACGGCGTGTCGCGGGTGATGACGACGGGCTTCGTGCTCGGCGCGCGCGTGCCGGCGCCGCTCACGTCGCCCGGTGTCGTGCTGCTCGCCCATCATCCCGATCGCGAAGCCGTGCGCGCGTGGCTCGACGACACCGAACTGCCGCCGTTCACGCCGCACACGATCACCAACAAGGCGCGCCTGCTCGAACAGGTCGACCAGGCGCGCGACGCCGGTTTCGCGGCGATCGAACAGCAATTGCAGGTCGGCGTGCGCGGGATCGCGGTGCCGTTGAAGAACCGTCACGGCGAAGTGGTCGCCGCGCTGAGCACGAACATGCCGATCGGCGCGGAGACGGCCGACGCGGCCGTGCGGCGTGTGCTGCCACATCTGCAGGAAGCCGCGCTCGCGATGCTCAACGTGCTGTAGCGGCAGGCGGCCTCGCCTTGACCGTCACCCGATTCGCCACCATCGCGGCAGCAGGTCGCGCACTTCGCGCCTTCGGTAACGGTCGTCGATCAGGTGCACGACGCCTTCGTCATGCTCGGTGCGGATCACGCGCCCGGCAGCCTGCACGACCTTCTGCAAGCCCGGATACAGGTACATGTAGTCGTAACCGTTGCCGAAGCGCGCCTCCATCGCTTGCCGCATCTGCTCGTTGACGTCGTTGACCTGCGGCAGCCCGAGCGTCGCGATGAAGGCGCCGATCAGCCGTTCGCCGACCAGGTCCACACCTTCCGAAAACGCCCCGCCCAGCACCGCGAAGCCGACGCCCCGCCCGCCTGCGTCGAAGCGCGCGAGAAACGCGTCGCGCTCGCTTTCGGCCATGCCGGGCGCCTGCGCCCACACGGGCACGTCCGGATGGCGCGTCTGCATCAGCGCAACCACGCGCCCGAGGTAGTCGAAGCTGCTCAGGAAACCGAGGTAGTTGCCGGGCCGTGTCGCGTATTGCGCCGCGATCAGGTCGGCGATCGGCTCGAGCGACCGGTCGCGGTCGCGCCAGCGCGTCGACACGTGGCTCGCGACGCGTACCGTCAGTTGCTCGGCGCGGAACGGCCCGTCGACGTCGAGCCAGCCCGTATCGCCGGGCAGCCCGAGCGTGTCGCGGTAGAAATGGAACGGGCTCAGCGTGCCCGAGAACAGCACGGTCGCGCGCGCGGCGTCGTAGCGCGGCGCCAGGAAACCGGCAGGGATCACGTTGCGCACGCACAGCGTCGACTGGACGCGGCGGCGTCGATGCGCCGATACGACCCCGTCGAGCGCCGGTTGGCGCGGCATCGGCTCGCCATGCAGGGTTGCGTCGAAGATCGAGGCGCTGTCGAAGGCTTCGGCGAGCACGCCGAACTGGATCGCCTCGAAATGAAACCGCAGCAGCGCGTCGCCGTTCGCGCGCGGCGCGTCGGTCAGGTGTTCGCCGATCGCCGCGACGAGGTTCTGCACGGCCGACACGATCGGGCCCGGGACATCGGGATAGGCCGCATAGCGCTCGGTCTGCGCGCGATTGACCGTGCCCCACGCGCGGGCGAGCCGGTCGAATGCCTTGCGCAGCGCCGTCGGCGCGGCTTCGCGTGCGGCCGCGAACGCGAACGGATCGAGCGACGCGCTGTACATCTTGCGCGCGCGGTCGAGCAGGTTGTGCGCTTCGTCGACGAGCACGCCGACGCGCCACTGGTTCTGCTGCGCGAGCGTATGCAGCATCGCGCTGCCGTCGTAGTAGTAGTTGTAGTCGCCGATCACCATGTCCGACCAGCGCGCGAGTTCCTGGGACAGGTAGTACGGACAGACGTCGTGCGCGAGCGCGGCCGTACGCACGGCATCGCGATCGAGCAGCCCGGCCTCGATCGCCGCATCGCGCGCGGCGGGCAGCCGGTCGTAGAAGCCTTTCGCGAGCGGACACGATTCGCCGTGGCACGCGCTGTCCGGATGCTCGCACGCCTTGTCGCGCGCGACGAGTTCCAGCACGCGCAACGGCAGCGCGGGCGTGCCGGCGCCGAGCGTCGTCGCCGCTTCGAGTGCGAGCGCGCGGCCGGGCGTTTTCGCGGTCAGGAAGAACACGTGGTCGAGCTCGCCCTCGCCGCACGCCTTCAGCATCGGAAACACGGTGCCGAGCGTCTTGCCGATGCCGGTCGGCGCTTGCGCCATCAGGCAGTGTTCGTCGCGTGCGGCGCGATAGACCGAGACCGCCAGTTCGCGCTGGCCGCTGCGGAACCGCCCGTGCGGAAACGCGAGCGCGCGCAGCGCCGCATCGCGCGCCGCGCGATGGGCCGTCTCGCGCTCGGCCCAGCCGACGAAGCACGCGCACTGCTCGGCGAAGAACGTCGCGAGCGTGCCGGCATCCAGCGTTTCCGTCAGCTTGGTCTCGCGTTCGGACACGATGTCGAAATACACGAGCGCGACGTCGATTTCCTTGAGGCCGCGCGCGTCGCACATCAGGTGCGCATAGACCTTCGCCTGTGCCCAGTGCAGCGCGCGGTGGTTGTCCGGCATCGCGTCGAGGCTGCCGCGGTAGGTCTTGATTTCCTCGAGACGGTTCGCGACCGGATCGTAGCCGTCCGCGCGGCCGCGCACGGTGAGCGTGCCCCACGTGCCCGTCAGCGCGATTTCGGTTTCGTAGCGCGCGCCGCGCTTCGACGTGACCGCGCCGTGGCCGGCGATGCCTTCGAGCGCCGTGGGCGCGGGCGTGAAGCGCAGGTCGAGATCGCCGCGCCGCGCGGTGAACTCGCACATCGCCCGCACCGCGACGACGTAGCTCATGCGGACAGCCCTGCCGCTTCGGCGTACGCGACGCCCTCGCCGGCCCACTCGACATCGACGACGCGCACCGGCATGCCGTGTGCGATGCAATACGCGAGCCAGCGCGTCTGGTTGTCCTGCAGGCGGTCGCCGGGCCCTTTGACCTCGATCAGCTCGTAGCGGCGTTCGCCGGGCCAGAAGCGGACGAGATCGGGCAGCCCCGAACGGTTGCTGCGGATATCGGAGAGCAGGCGCGTGAACCACAGCCGCAGGTGCTCGGGCGGCAGGCACGCGAGCGCTTCGTCGAGCAGCGTGTCGGTCAGCACGCCCCAGAACACGAACGGCGATTGCAGCCCCGCCTTCGTCGCGAAATGGCGGCGGATCGTGTCGCGGTACGCGCCCGAATCGAGCTGCGCGAAGCATGCGTCGAATGCAGCCGCCCGGCGCGCGCCGAAATCGGGCGCGTGCAGGTCGGCCGGGCCGCGCTGGAACGGGTGGAAAAACGCGCCGGGCACGGCCGCGAACACGGGCTCCCAGCACAGCAGCCCGAACAGCGAGTTGATCAGCGTGTTTTCGACGTAATGGACCGGCGAAGCGGGCTCCGCGAGATGGTCACGCACCGCGAATTCGACGCTGACGAACGCGTCGGGACGGGTGAGCACGAGCGTCTCGCGCGGCACGTCGGCCGCTGCGGCCGCGCGTTCGACGCGCTGGCCGGCGCGGCGCTGCAGACGCGGCAGCATGCGCTCGACGCGCTGGCGTTCCTCGTCGCTCTCGAAACCGGCGCGTGCATCGAGCGCCAGCGCGAGCGCCTCGTCGTCGCGCCCGCCGCGTTCGAGTACGCGGATGCGCCGGTGGCGGCTGCCGGGCCACGCGCTGCGCGCGTACGCGTCGAGCGCGGCATCCCAGTCGGCACGGCGCTCGCAGGTCTGCCCGAGCGCGAACAGCAGCTTCGCACGGCGCGTCGCGAGCCACGGCTGTGCGCAGCCGGCCGCGTCGATCGCGCGCATCAGGTCGTCGAACGGCAGATCGTCGGGCCACACGTCGAGCGCGTCGCGGCACATCTGCAGCGCGAGATACGCGTCGACGTCGCCACGCTGCTGGAACGCGCGCGACGACGGCGCGATCGGCACGCTTTCGTACTGGAACACGCCGAGATCGGCAAGCACGAACTCGCTCCAGTCCTGATGCAGATTGCCGAAGAACATCAGCCGCAGCCGGTCGCACAGCGCGCCGACCGTCACGCGCAGCACGCGGTCGCCGGCCTGCGCGCACCACGCGTCGAGCGGCTGCGCGGTGTCGTGCGCGGGCCGCAGCCGCTCGAGCCATTCGGGCTTGCGCTCGCCCGCATGCGCGGCGAGCGCCGGGAAGATGCGCAGCAGGTCGGCCTTGGTCGACAGCGCGAACAATTCGTCGAGCGTGAGTGCGGGCGCCGGGTCGACCCAGCCGAGTTCGACGAGCGGCGCGGCCGCGTCGAGCGTGCAGCCGATTTCGTCGTACACGAGCTTGCTGGCGCGGAAGTCGGACCCGTTGCGCATCAGCATCCGCACGAGCAGCGCGCGCGACGCCTGCGGCAAGGTCGCGAACTGCCGGACGAACGCGTGCTCGTGCGCGTCGAACAGGTCGTCGTAACGCTCGCCGAGCCAGGCCAGCGCGCGTTCGAAATTGGTCAGGTAGTAAAACGCCGGGGGCGTCGGCGAGGCAGGCGTCACGGAAATCGATCACTGTACATTTGTACAGGTTCGAATCATATCAAATGTGACGGCAGATGCCGTGTGCGGCATCTGCCCCCCGCTGCCCGCCCCGGTCAGAACTGGTAATTCACCGACATGTCGAACACGCCGTTGGTCGACTGCTGCGTGATCGGGCTGCGCGCCGCGCGGCCGACGAGCTGCTCGATCGCGCCGTCCATCGTGACGAACCAGTGCTTGTTCACGAACCACACCATCGTCATGCCGAGGCCGGCCGACTTGATCCCCGCTCCCGACGAGTAGGCCGGCAGCCCCGAGCGCGCGGCGGCGCCCTGGCTCACGCCGAACCAGCTGTTCATGTAACGCGAATCGGCGAACGACACGGTCGGCCCGGCGAACCAGAAGAAGTTTTCGTTGCTGCCCGGCATCGGCATGTACGCGGAGAAATCGCCGGTCCAGCCGTTCGAGCCGCCGATGCTGCGCCGGACGTCCGCGCGCAGCACCAGCGGGAATTCCTTCGAGATCACGTAATCGGCCGCCAGCTTCATCACGGGTGCCGCATTGATGTTGTCGAGGCCGTTCAGGTGGCCGAGATCGTCGGCCGAGCGGCGCCCGAGGTCATAGCCGACCGACAGGCTCACGCGCCAGTTCGGCCCGCGCAGCACGTTCGCGCCCAACCCTTCGCCCGTCGACAGGAAGAACAGGTCGCGATAGCGGATGTCGAAATTCGGGCCGCCCATCACGCGATAGCGGTCGGAGCCCGCATAGCGCGGCTGCAGCGTCATCGCGGCGCCGACGCTGACCTGCCAGGTGGAGATGGTCGGGTCGAACAGTTTCTCGAGCGGCACGCCCGCCGAGTATTGCCACTCGCCGAGCGGCGAAGGTGTCTGGGCCGACGCGTCGCGGGCGCCGGCCGCGGCGAGCGCCGCGCATGCCGACAGGCCGGATACGAACCGGCGTGCGCCGGGGGACAGCAACGGGCGAGCAACTGTGGTCAAGGCGGTCTCCGTCGGTTGCGCGAAACGAACCTGAAGGAAAGCGCGTCGCGCTTCATCGGCTGCAACAGCGGGCAGCCTGCTGCGCGAACGTAGCGTGCGCTGAATTAACGGACATCCTACGCGACACGCGCGCAGACGCAAAGCGCCCGTTGTGGGCGGGCACATTGCCGGATTCCGGCATGAGACGGTCGTTGATTGCGGAATCAGAAACGTTCGACGTGATAGTCGCCAGCCGGCGTGGCCGGACTGCGCGACGACATCATCCGCGTGAAGCCGTCGGCGAGCCGTCCGAGCGCGAGCTGTTTCTGGCTGGCGTCCCAGTGCGTATAGGTGTCGTACGCGGCATCGTCGAACGAAACGGTGACGGCGACCGGGCGGCCGCTGGCGCGAAAGCCGATCTGCAGCACGCCGCCCGGCAATTCCTCGATGTGATAGCGCAGCGAACGCGATTCGAAATAGCGGCCCAGCACCTGAGCGATCGCGCGCTTGTCTGGCGATTGCACGTGAATGTCCATGACGGTCCTCCTTTTCAGTGTTCGTGCGGCGGTTGTGGCGCACCGCTCCCGCCCGGCATCCGCATCGGCGGCGGATGCGACGGCGGGTCGCCTTGCGGCAACCCTTCGGGCACGGGCGGATCGACCGGATCGTCGTGCCCGGGCGGCGGCGGGTCCGGGTCGACGTCGGGTGTCGTCGGCTCGGGGCGGTGCAGCGTGGATCGCATCTTCATGTCACTCCTGCGCGACGGCGCGCCTCTCGATGGCGTCGCGATCGCGCGCAAGCGGTGTGCCCGCTGCCGCATCGTGAACATCGGCCGGCGCGTTCAGTCGCCGTAGGCCGCCATCACCGGCCACATCGCGCGGCCGTCCGCGGTCAGCGGCACCGCGAGCGCGAACCCGGCGGACGGCACGCATTGCGCGGCGAGCGCCCGCTGTGCGCGCTCCGGGCCGTCGTAGACGGTGTCGGTCAGTTCGCGTCCTCCGTCCCTGCCGTCGAACAGGCGCCGCTCGGGCCGACAGACCCGCGATTCACGCTTCCACGCGTCGAAGCGCCCGCGCACGTGGCCGAAATCGCCGCTGCATACGTTCGCGTCGTAACGTATCCTTTCCCTGGATGCATGCATCACGATGTCCTCTCGTCCATGCCGACGGCGCGCGACGCATGGCCTGCGTACCGGCCCGGCGCCCCCGGCGCGCGAGCGTCGTGCCGCTGCTGCGTCGCCGGCACGGCGCTTGCGCCTGCAGTCACGACCAAGGAGGTTCGACCATGACCGTTTACGCCACCGGCCGCCACGACGCCGTGTCACCGGCTGCCGGACTGCTCCGGATCGCCACGTCCCGCCCGCCGTCCGAAGACAAGACGGAGGAGCGCATCGACGAAGGCCTCGAGGAGACGTTTCCGGCCAGCGACCCGCCCGCCGTGGGCGGCGCGACCCGTATCGACCCCGCCAGACCGTCCGGCGAGCAGGACCGTCGCGCGCCGCACGTCCCTTCACCGCCCCGCGATCACGGCTGACGGCGGCAACCGGCCCGCAGTGCGCGGCGGCGCATGCGCGCGCCGGAGCAATCCGGAGTGAACCGATGAAACGCCTTGAACGCAGATGGCATGAAATCAGCGGCGCCGCCGGCGTCGCTGCACTGGCCGCCATCGAGAGCGCAGTGGTACTGGTGATCGTCGTGATGACGGGCATCGGCCACTGACGTCCCGCACCGCCCGCCCATGGCTGCCGCCGTGGAAGATGTACAAGCGGGCTGGCAAATTTCTCCGTCGCCCGGCCGTCGAGGCCCGGCGTGCACGGCGCGCGCGCGGCACGCAATCTGCTCCCGAATCGTCTCGCTCACAAAGGAGGCGCTCATGTATCGCGTCAACGAGATCATGTCGCGCGACGTGGTGTGCGTCGCGCCGACCGACACGATTCGGCATGCGGCCGAATTGATGCAGCGCTTCGATATCGGTGTGCTGCCCATTTGCGACGGCACCGGACTCGTCGCGATCGTGACCGACCGCGATCTCGCGATACGCGGGCTGTCGCACGGCCATTCGCCCGATACACCCGTACAGGCCGTCGCGTCCACGCCCGTGCAGTGGTGCGTCGAGGATGACGGTGTCGGCGACGTCCAGCAGCGGATGGCCGATGTGCAGTTGCATCGCCTGCCCGTGCTCGACCGCGGCCTGCGGCTCGTCGGCATGGTGTCGCTCGGCGACATCGCGACGCGCGCGGGCGGCCCCGAGCGCGACGAACTGGCCAATACGCTCGAGGACGTGTCGCTGCCGCGGCGGCGCTGACCGGCGCCTGCTCGTTTCGCGCGGGCCGCCGCGGTGCCGCTTCGACCAGGAGGTTTTCGATGACAACGGACAGAATGCCGCGTGACGACACGCGCATCGTCGGCGAACGCCGCGGTGCGGCCGGCAGCGGCCCCGGGCCCGACGTGATGGCGGCCCGCACGCTCGTCGGCGATCGCGTGCTGACGATGGATGGCGACGACATCGGCAACGTCGCCGACATCATGCTCGACGTGCGATCCGGCCGGATCGCGTATGCGGTGGTTGGGTCGGGCGGCGTGCGCGGGCTCGGCGACAAGCTGCTCGCGGTGCCGTGGAACGCGCTCGTGCTCGACGTCGAGCGCAAATGCTTCGTGCTGCCGGTGGCGACCGCGCACGTGCGCGACGCACCCGGCTTCGACCGCGACCGCTGGCCGGCGATGGCCGATCCGGACTGGGCCGGCGCGCTGCACGCGTATTACGGCAGTGCGCCGTACTGGCTGATCGAGGAAGGCGAAACGGCGCTCGACTCGCCACCGCACGAGGCGTCGCCGGACGGTCCCGAGAACGGCAAGCGGCAACGTTGACGCGGGTCAGTGCGCGGCCGCGATCGTCCGCGCGAGTTGCCGCGCGGCGGCCAGATGCGCGTTCAGCGTCGGCAGCGTGCCGGCCGCGAATGCGCGCAGCTGCGGGTCGCGGCCGATTCGCGCTTCGGTTTCGTAGAGCCGGATCGCCGACTCGTGAGCACGCGGGCCCGCCAGCGCAACATACGCCGCGTCGAACGCATGACCATCCTTCGTTCGCAACGCCGTGACGGCCGGATCGACCAGCATCCGCGCCTGGACCGGCACGCCCTTTTGCGTGCCGAGCTGCCGCAAATCGCCGGCGATGCGGGCGTGATCGTCGACCATCCGGCGCGCGAACGCCTTCACGTCAGGATTCGACGAGCGGTCGAGCGCCAGTTGGCTGGCCTGCCGCTCGACCTTGTCGAGCATGCCGGCCTTGTCGACGAACTCCGCATCGATGCCGGTCGGCCGCTGCGTCATGCCGGCCTCGTCGGCGGTCGTGCCGGGGCGGACGATACCCGGTGCGACCTGCACCGACGAAACGGGCGGCGTCTGCGCGTGCGAACGCGCGAAGGCCAGGGCGCCAACGAGGGCCGCCAGTGCGATTGCCGCCCGGCGGCGACCGTGGCGCCTCTTCCGGTTCGTTGTCATTCGGGCCTCCCGGTCTCGCGACGCAGCGGGCCGGCCGCGCGGGTTGCCGTCACGCGGGCCGCCGGGACGACGAGAAGAAATCGGTCCATGCGTCGTTGTGCCATGCGCCCTCGGTACGCTCCACCGACAGCGCACCGGCCGCGAGCATCGTCCGCTCCGCGAACGCGATCGTGCGCCGCGTCACATGCGCGGCCAGCCCGACGCCGTTCTCGCGCTGCTTCAGCGCGCCGTGGCCCTCGGGCGCATCGCCGCGCATCCTGCCGAGCGCACCGCGCAATGCGCCGACGTAACCACCGACGAGCGGCACACCGATCCACACGTGCGGCGAATGCAGCCCACCCAGGTCGAGCAGCGCGGCTCCGGCAAGCCCGGCGAGCGCGCCGATGGCCACGCCTTCCAGCGCACCGATGCGGCCCGGCCGCGCGGCGGTGTCTGCACAGGCATCGCCACCGAGCCGGAACAGCGCGTGCTGGCCAGGCGGATCGAGAAAGAAAACCTTGACGTCGTCACGCTGCATGACGTGGCCGCGCAGTTGCTCCGCGCAGCGTTCCGCCTGCTCGAGCCGCGAAAATCGGCCCGCGATGATGGTGTCCATGTCACGCCCTCCTGCCCGGCGACACGCCGGGCCGCGGGCGCGTGATGCCCGCTCGGCCTGGCGCTGCCCCGCGCATCCCGTTACTTCCGGCGGATCTGCAGCCTGTCGCGCACGCCGCTCACGCCGTCGACGTCGTGCGCGACGCGGAGCGCGGTCGCACGTTGTCGCTCGTCGGGCACGCTGCCCGTGAGTTCCGCGACGCGATGGCGAACCTGGACATCGATGTCGCCGGACGCCAGCCCGCGTTCAGCGACGAGCGCCGCCCTCACACGGGACGCGAGCGTCGCGTCGCGGATCTGGCCGCCGACCGCCGACGCCTGGTTCGCGAGCTTCGCGCCGACGCCTTCCTCGGCCGATGCCTGGCCGGGTGCCGCCGCGAACCCTGCACACGACAGCATCAGCATGCTCGCGATCGACACGACCGGCGTCATGCGCTTCGGTCGAGCTGGTTTGCGGCCCGTGCCGTCGCGCCGCATGGTTTTCGTTGCATCCATCGGGCCTCCTTTGCTCCAGTGTGACCGGGCGCTCAGCCGCGCCCTTTCCCGCCGTGCGCATCGTCCGGCGCGACGTCGACGATCACGCTCGCGAGCGTCGGCATGTCGACCGGCTTGCACAGATACGCGTCGAAGCCGGCGGCCATTACGCGATGGCGGTCGGCGTTGCCGGCATGCGCGGTGACGGCAACGACCGGCAGATGCCCGCCGCCGTCCGGCAAATGGCGGATGCGGTCGAGCAGCCAGAAACCGTCGCCGTCCGGCATCGCGAGATCCGACAGCACGACGCTCGGCGGATGCCGGGCCACTGCATCGAGCGCGTCGTGTCCCGATTGCGCGGTCGACACCTGCGCGCCCATCGTTTCGAGCGCCACGGCGAGGCTCGCGCGCGAGCTGGCGTCGTCGTCGACGACGAGCACGCGCTGGCCGTCGAGCGTCAGCGTGTCCGAGGCCCCTGCGGGGCGCGCGAAATTCCCGGCCGGATCGTCGGTGTCCCAGCCGGCCGGCAGCGTGACCGTCACGGTCGTCCCGCGCCCGGCGCCCTCGCTCGTCGCGACGACGTCGCCGCCGTGCAACTGCGCGATGTTGCGCACGATCGACAGGCCGAGGCCCAGCCCGCGTTTCGGCGACGCGAACGCGCCCTCGGGCCGGCTGAATGTCTCGAACAGGTGCGGCAGGTATTCCGGCGCAATGCCTTGCCCCGTGTCGGCGACCGACAGCCGCACACGCTCGCCCGCCCGCGTCAGCGACACGGTGATGCGTCCGCCTGGCGGCGTGAACTTGATCGCGTTCGACAGCAGGTTGGACAGCACCTGGCGCACGCGCTCGCCGTCGGCCGGAATCACGCAGGTCGGCATCGCATGCTCGGTCGACAGCTCGAGCCCGTTCGCCTGCGCCGTTGCGTCGAGTTCGCGCGCGGCATCGCCCACGACCCGCACGAGATCGACCGGCACGCGTTCGAGGCGCAGCCGGCCCGTCGCGAGCGACGACGCGTCGAGCAGGTCGGCGACCATGAGCGACAGCGACCGCGCGCTGCGATCGATTGCGTCGACCGCCTGTTCGGCGAGCCCGTGACCGTCGACGTTGCGCAGCACCTCGACCCAGCCGTAGATCACGTTCAACGGTGTGCGCAGTTCGTGCGACACCGTGGCCAGCAACTCGTCCTTGAGCCGGTTCGACGCGTCGGCCTGCATGCGCGCATCGCGTGCGCGGCGCAGGTCGCGCCGCTCGCCGCGGCGGCGTTCGCGCGCTTCGCGCAACGTCATCGACAGGCCCGTGCAGTTGCCGTGCGCATCGACGATCGGCGAAGCAGCGAAGGTGGCGCGGAACCGGCCGCCGCCGCTGCGCACGCACAGCACGTCGAGGGGGCCGACCGGCGCCTGCATGTCGGCGAACGACACCGGCACCGGATACCGCCGCAACCAGCGCGGCGCGATCATCGTGGCGACGTCGCGCCCGGCGGCCTGCGCCGCGTCGATGCCGAAGATCCGCCGGGCAGCCGGATTCCAGCTCGTGATCCGCCGCGCGGCATCGACGCCGACGATCGCATCGGGCGACGCGTCGACCACCCGGCGCAACACACTGTCGTCCGGCACGCGCGCGGCGGGCACGGGTTCGCGATGCGGCGCGCGTTCGGCGTCGTCGCCGTCGTCATCGATGGCATGCAGGCGATCGTTCGCCAGCAGCGGCTTCACGGTCATCACGAGCACGCACTCGGCGAAACCGGTCGCGACGAACGTGCCGGCGTGCACGAGCAGCGCGGCCGGCGGGATATCGCGCCACCACAGCGTGCCGATCACGGCCACGCTCGCGCCGATCGCGGCCAGGCCGCCGCCGAACGACGTCAGCCATGCGGCAGCGGCCACGCCTGCATAGAAAGGCAGCGGCGCAAACGGCGCGTGCTCGCCGACGGCGCGAATCGCCCACGCCTGCAGCGCGGACGCCAGCCCGACGGCCAGCACGACCCATGCACCCTGCCGTAACAGCTCACGGGTCAGGTTCCTCATCGCATCCTTGCCTCGCGCCGGCTCCCGTCGCACGGCGTCACGCCGTGTGTCGGCCATCCGGCATGCCGTCGAGCGTGCCGGGCGGGCTTGGTGGCATCAGCAAACGCTATGCCCGGCGCGGGCGCCAAATGGCCGGACGGTGCGTCGCGCCGGGTGTCCGTCGGGGCAAGGAAAGGCCTGCAGCGATCGACGGCGCCGGCCCTCCCGGCGCAATGCGGCCGTGACCGGCTTTTTCATCGGGTCTCTGTAAAAACGCACCGGTACGGCTCCGTACGCGAAAAGACCGATGGACGCCCTCTTCCGTCCCCGCTGCACACATTGGAATTTTCTATACAGCGGCACCTTCGCGGTCGTTTCGCTGTCGATGATAAATATTGCAATGAACGGAACGTGCGATGCCGATTTTCAAAACGGCCCGCCGTTCCCCCCGATACCGATGGTTGAAACCGCAAACCGGTCGAAGCAACGCGCAGACGGACGCCGGCTGTCCGGCCGTTCCGCCGCGATGCGCATGCTGATCGGCCGCATCGAGAAGATCGCGCCGACCCGCGCCAGCGTGATGATTGCCGGCGAAAGCGGGGTCGGGAAGGATATCGTCGCGCGCCGGCTGCACGATCTCAGTGCGCGGCGCGATGGCCCGTTCGTGCCCGTGAACTGCGGCGCGATCCCGCCCGATATTGCCGAGTCGCAACTGTTCGGGCACGAGAAAGGCAGTTTCACCGGCGCGATCGCGCAGCGGGAAGGATTCTTCGAAGCTGCACGCGGCGGCACGCTGCTGCTCGACGAGATCGCGGAAATGCCCGCGGCGCTGCAGGTGAAGCTGCTGCGGGCGATCGAGTCGAATGCGATCGTGCGGGTGGGCGGCACCGAGCCGATTCCGCTCGACGTGCGCATCGTGTCGGCCACCCGCCACAACCCGGCCGAAGCTGTGCGCGACGGCCGGCTGCGCGAGGATCTGTTCTACCGGCTCGCCGCGTTCGCGCTCTATGTGCCGCCGTTGCGCCAGCGCGACGGCGACGTCGAGACGATCGCGCAGGAGTTCGTCGAGTCGCTGAACGCGCGGCACAGCTCGCACAAACGACTGACCGACGCGGCGATCGCGGCGTTGCGCGCGTACCCGTGGCCCGGCAACGTGCGCGAGCTGCACAACGCGATCGAGCGCGCGTACATCCTGTCGGACGACGGCATCGACGTCGCGCTGCCGAAGCAGACGATACCGCTCGACCGCACGTCGGAGAGCGCGATGGCGCTGCCGCTCGGCGCGACGCTGCATCATGCGCAGCAGCGCTTCATCGCGGCGACGCTGCGCCATTTCGACGGCAACAAGCCGCGCGCGGCGAAGGCGCTCGGCATCAGCCTGAAGACGCTCTACAACCGGCTCGCGCTGATGCGCGACGGCGGCCGCTCCTGAGCGGCGCGGCCGCGCCCCCGCCTGGCCGCGTTACGCGACCTTGAACTGCCCGACCGTCGTCGCCAGCGCATTCGCCTGGGACTGCAGCGCCGTGGCGGCAGCGGTCGACTGTTCGACGAGCGCCGCGTTCTGCTGGACCATTTCGTCGAGCTGCGTCACCGCGCGGTTCACTTCCTGGATGCCGCGCGTCTGTTCGTTCGCCGCGTGTGTGATCTCGGAGATGATGGTCGTCACGTTCGACACGTTGGACACGATCTCGCGCATCGTGTCGCCGGCCTGGCGCACCTGCCCGGACCCGGCCGACACGCTCGCGACCGTCGATTCGACGAGCACCTTCACTTCGCGCGCGGCCTGTGCGCTGCGTTGCGCGAGGCTGCGCACCTCCTGCGCGACGACCGCGAAGCCGCGGCCCTGCTCGCCTGCGCGTGCCGCTTCGACGGCCGCGTTCAGCGCGAGGATGTTGGTCTGGAACGCGATCCCGTCGATTACACCGATGATGTCGCCGATCCGGCCCGACGCTTCCTCGATCTTCTCCATCGTCGCGACGACGTCCGACACGACCACGCCGCCGTGCGACGCGATCCGCGACGCGGCCGCCGCGCGTTCGTCGGCCTGGCCGGCGGCTGCCGCCGACTGGCCGACGGTCGCGGTGATCTCTTCCATCGATGCCGCCGTTTCCTCGAGGCTCGCCGCTGCCGATTCGGTGCGCGACGACAGGTCCTGGTTGCCCGCCGCGATCTCGTTCGCGGCCGTGCGCACCGATTCGCTGGCGTCGCGGATCTGGCGCATCACGTCGTTCAGCTTGTCGACGAAGCTGTTGAACGAGCGCGCGATGTCGGCCACTTCGTCGCGGCCGTCCGCCGGCAGGCGGTGCGTCAGGTCGCCTGCGCCCGAGCCGATCTCGGCCATCGCCTGGCGCACCTGCGACAGGCGGCGGAATGCGGTGGCGGTGATCGCGCCGATGATCAGCGACGCGATACCGACGATCACGACCAGCGTGATCAGCGACGCGGTCAGCAGCGAGCGCATCCCGGCCGTCGCCTCGGTCTTGTCGAGCAGCACCAGCGCGTACCAGTCGGTGCCCGGCACGGGTTTCGCACGCACCAGCTTCGCGTCCCCGCCGACGCTCACCTCGACCGGCGCGCTCGCGGCTGCGATCGATGCGGCGCCCAGCGTGCCGAGTTCGGGCGACACGTCGGCCACCGGCTTCAGCGTGAGCTTCGCGTCCGGATGCGCGACGACGTGCCCGCTGCTGTCGATCAACATCCCGAAGCTCGCAGGCGTCGGGCGGATCGACTTCACGTTGGCGATCACGGTGTCCATCGAGACGTCCGCGGCGACGACGCCTTTCAGCGCGCCGTCTTTCAGGATCGGTACCGCGAACGTGACGACGAGGTTGCCCGTGCCGGCATCGACGTAAGGCGGCGTGACGACCGGCTTGCCGGCCTGCGCGGCCTGCTTGTACCACGGGCGGCCGGTCGGGTCGTAGTCGGGCGGGATACCGGTCGGGTCGGAGAAGTGGAACGCCTTGTCGGCGTACCCCGCATAGACGTTCGTGAAGCCGCCGGCCGTGGCCATCTGCTTGAACACCGGCAGCGGATCGGGCGCGAGCGCCGCATCCTGCAGCGACGCGATCATCCGGCTGCGGGTGGCGACCCAGTCGGCGATCCCGACCACGTGGCCGCTCGCGACGGAGGTCAGGTTGCGGTCGATCGCGTCGTCGTTGTACGAGTGCGCGATGAAATAGTTGATCAGCGTGGTGGCGGCGAGCGCGAATACGACAATGGCGACGCACGCAGCAAGGATGCGGGCGCGAATGGACGAGAGCATGGCAACGACTCGGTAAGGGAGCGCGAACGCCCGGTGGACCAATTCACCGGGTAAACGGCACGCGCGCCGCTTACTTGAGGTCGTTGTGACAATTCAGTGAAACGTATGACGAAAGACGTTGACGGCCGTCAGCGGATCGTCAGGATGGCCGGGGCCTGCGGGCCCATCGGGCACCGGGCCCGGCCCCTCCTCACAGACGATGGCTCGGTCGCGGATCGGCGTCCGTGGGCGCGGCACCGGCCTGCGTGTCGGCGTCGAAATCGTCCCGCTGGCGCATCCGTTCGCGCAGGTTCCGGATCGCGAACACGTGGATGTAGTCGTGCACGCGCGCCCCGGACGACAGGGCGCGTACTTCATCGTCGAGCATCGCACGCAACTGATCCGCGCCGATCGCGCGCTGTTCGGCGGCTTCCTTGAGTGAATCGAGCAAATTGTCCTTGGACATCGACGGACTCCTGACAGTCGAGGAATGGAAAAAACGACGGTACTGGAAGCTTAAAGACGGGTCGGCCGCGCGGCGTGCGATGCGCCGGCGCGAGTTTGCGCGCGATCAACGGCACGTTGCGTGCCGCCGTGCCGGTCCGTCCCCGAACCGGCCGCGCATGATTCGCGGCGCAAACTGCCCGCGAACGAGACTGGATATCCTGCCACGCCACCCCGGGGCGCGGCACCGGCGCCGGGCCGCGAATGGCGTGCCGGGCTGCGTCGATGCAGTGGGAAACTTAGACCGGCCGAAATCATGCGTCAAGCGACGCCCTGCGCACGCCGTTCATTCGTCGGAGCGAACGATCGAAGCGGGCGATCGACCGCCGCGCGTGTCAGCGGATTCCGATACGGGTCGCGCAATTTCCTGACAGCGACTTCAGCGCGCGCCGCTTGGCAGCGCGCCACCGCCACACGATACTGATCACATGAACGAGAGGTTCATACCGGGACATCGCCCAGCCGGCCATCGAGCCGGCACGCGGGGTCTCTGGCGCAGGAGACCAGCCATGGCACATCGCAACTTCACCGGCCGGGACGGCCAGCGGCGCGCGTCGGGCAACGCGCGCGCCCTGCCCGCCCGGACCGGGTCGGCCGGCAACCGCCCGCCCGACGACCTCGACACCTTGCTCGCGCTCGCACGCGAGGCCGGGTTGCTCGTCACGCTCGACGGGCAGATCGGCCGCGAAAAGTACCAGAGCGTCGCGGGGTCGGTCCTCGCGTTGCAACGATTCGCGGCGGCACTCTGCGCGCGAAACGCAGCCGACGCGCCGGCCGTATCGGAGCCACGTCGCAAGGCGCGCCCCGGCTGGCCGCATGCAAACCGTCTGCGCAGTCGCACGTGCAGCGCATGCGCGCCACTGCATGTCGTACGCCCGCGTTCGCGGGTACGGCGCGGCGCAGCCCGCCGTCACGACCTGCGATCGATTCTTCGTACCTGCTGAACGCGCAGGCAGCCAACGCGCGGCACGAGGCCGCGCGCACCGCGACGTCGCTGCCGCACGAATGCAGCACCGGTGTGCCTGCGTGCATCTTCACCGCGGTTCGTATCGACACGACCGCGCGCCATGACGCGCCGCGCCTTGCGGCCGCCCATATAAAAATTCCTGCGGGGAAGTGAATCCGACGGGGCCAGCCAGGCGGAAAGCGGACGGGGTGACTTGCACCCCGCCCGTCCTCCAAGGCAGCCATCGGCTGCCTACCCTCGTGCCAGAGAGTTCCCGGTCGGATGACGCGCCGGACAAACGCGCGGCGCGGCTCCCGAAAATGATGTGGCGGCGTCGAATGCGACGAGGATCGTCGCGCGCGGCATGCGCGGTCGTCGTCGCACCTGCACGACAGACCGGCTGCGTCGCCGGATGTTCCGTCACTGTCTCACGCGATGTGCGTGCCGTTTCTGATGCAGGTCAATCCAACCCCGCTTCGCTCGCATCGACGCGCGATTCACCCGGCGCCGCGCACCAGCAGCACGGGCACCTGTGCGAGGTGCGCCACGCGCCGCGCCACGCTGCCGATCAGCCAGGCAGCGATGCCGCGGCGGCCATGCGTGCCGACCACCAGCAGCTCCGCGCGCCAGTGCACGGCATCGCGCATCAGCGCATGGGCCACGTCGTCGCTGGTCGGATGCGTTTCGACGACGCCGCGCTTGGTCGGATTCCCGGTCGCATGGAACAGCGGGCCGATCTTCGCGAGCGCATCCTCGCCCTCCGCGCGGTAGGCGTCCTCGAGCGCGCGCACCGGCACGACATCGGTCAGACGAACCGCGCGATCGATCACGTACGCCGCATACAGCAGCGTCGTCGGCGCGGCGAACCCGAGCCCGACGTGCACCGCGTGCAGCGACGGCTCGCTGCCGTCGACCGCGAACATCAGCCGCTGCAGCGTGCCGTCCGACGGCCGCGCATAGGCGGCCGGCACGATCAGCAACGCGCAGCGCGCACGTTTGGTCAGCGTGTCCGACATCGCGCCTTCGACGAGCCGCAACAGCCCGTGATGCGGATTCGCACCGACCACCAGTACGTCCGCGTGCCACGTCGACGTATCGTTCACCAGCGCATCGGCAACCGTGCCACCCGTGACCGACGTATCGACGATGACCTGCTCGACCTCGACGCCGCTGTCGGCGAACAGCGCCGCGATTTTCGCGCTGATGGCCTGCGCTTCGCGTGTCATGTCCTCGCGTGCGGATGTCAGCAACGCGTCGATGCGCGGAATGTCGGGCAGGACGAGACGCGGGTTGTCGATCGCGCAGACGATGCGCAATCGCATGCCCGGGCGTATCAGCGTGCGCGCATAGTGCGCGGCGGACAGGGATTCCGGCGTCGAATCGACGGCCAGCGCGATCCGCGCGAGCGTCGGGATGGACTGGGCAGGCTGCATGGCGAAGGCCTCCGTGCGTGCGCGTCGTCGCCGGACGACGACGGGAGCTTCGCGCGGAAGCGGCGCGCGGCGGCCGGACAGGCGCCGCGATCGCAGGGATCGGCGGGATGCCACGCGAAGCGCGGACAAGCGATGCGTTCGTTCAGCATAGGTCGTCCGGCCCGTGCGTGCATGATCGCGATCAACGATCGCGCGGCACCCCGCCCGCCCTGCTTACGACTTGGTCGGCACCGAGGCGGCCGGACGGTTCGCGTAGAACAGCGCGTACGCGATGCCGAGCAGCACGATCCATACCGGCCCGATCACGAGCGCGACGCGCGTATCGGGCGTGAATGCCATCAGCACGACGACCAGCGCGAGAAACCCGAGCGCGACGAACGACCCGAGCGGATAGAGCGGTACGCGGATCGGCAGACGCGCGACCTTGTCGGCCGACAGCGTCCGGCGAAAACGCATCTGCGCGATCAGGATCACGCACCACGTCCAGATCGCGCCGAACGTCGACACCGACGTGAGCCACGTGAACACGTGCTGCGGTGCGAGATAGTTGAGCAGCACGCCGATCAACAGCAGCGCGACCGACACGATCACGCCATACACCGGCACGCCGTTGCGGTTCACCCGGCCGAGCTTGGCCGGCGCCTGGCCTTGCTGCGCGAGGTTGTAGAGCATCCGCGCGGTGCTGAACAGGCCGCTGTTGCACGACGACAGCGCCGCGGTCAGCACGACGAAATTGATGATGCCGGCGGCGGCCGGGATGCCGAGCCGCGAGAACGTCATCACGAACGGGCTGCCCTGCGTGCCGATCTGGTCCCACGGATAGAGCGACATGATCACGAACAGCGCGCCGATGTAGAAAATCAGCACGCGCCAGAACACCGAGTTCACGGCTTTCGTCAGCGACTTTTCCGGGTTGCGCGCCTCGCCGGCCGTGAGGCCGAGCATTTCGACGCCGAGATACGCGAACATCACGATCGGCAGCGCGGCGATCACGCCGCTGATCCCGTTCGGGGCGAAGCCGCCGTGCGACCACAGGTTCGAGATGCCGGTCGCGATGCCGCCGTTGCCGATGCCGAACGCGATCATCAGCCCGCCGCCGATGATCATCAGCACGATCGTGACGATCTTGATCAGCGCGAACCAGAATTCGAATTCGCCATACAGCTTGACCGCGATGAAGTTCACCGAGCCCATCGCCATGAGCGCCGCGAGCGCCCAGATCCAGTTCGGCACGCCGGGAAACCACATGTGCATGTAGACGCCGACCGCCGTGATTTCGGCCATGCAGGTGACGATCCACACGAACCAGTAGGTCCAGCCGGTCAGGTAGCCGGCGAGCGGCCCGAGGTAGTCGCGCGCGTAGCGGCTGAATGCGCCGGCGACCGGGTTGGTGATCGCCATTTCGCCGAGTGCGCGCATGATCAGGAAGATCGCGATGCCGCCGAGCAGATAGGTCAGCAGAATGGCCGGGCCGGCCGTACGAATCGCGGTGGCCGAGCCGAGGAACAGGCCGACGCCGATCGTCGCGCCGAGCGCCATCAGGTTGATGTGCCGTTCTTCCAGCCCGCGGTGAAGCTGGTCTTCTGGTTGTTTCAAATCCGTCTCCTGGCAGCCGCGAACGGGCCGCCGTCATTGTGTCGATGTCAATGCGCGACCGTTCATGCCGATTTCGGCTGCCGAAAACGAAATAATCTCCGCTGTCATTTTCCAAATAAGAAACGACATGGATATTGCGTCAATCCGATCGGAATCGCCGCGGATTATCCGCACTTCCCGGAACAATCCGGAAAACGGATCGGGCCTTTCACGGAATACGCCCGGGCGGCCCGTGTGACGCGGCTGTGCACGTGTCGGGCGACAACGGGATCAATCGATTTCGGCGTGAACGAACACGCGTCGAATGTGCGCAATCGAGCGCACACAATATGCAGGCGGGATTATAGGGAGGATCAACGGTTTCGTGTCAGCCGATTTTCGTAGGCGTCGTGGTGCGTGAAATGCCGGAAGCCGAATTCGAATGCGCGCGATGTCGCGCGCATTCGGAGGTTCAGATCTCGATACAGGAGACCGATTGCGACGCCACCAGCTTTGGCGGCGTCGGACATGCGCACCGACAGAGATCGTCGCTTAGCGCCGACTGCCGGCCATCCGGCCCGGTGCTCGAATGACGTGGGCCGTCGCACACGATCACGCCGAGTGTCTTGCACACCGGGCACCACACCGGATCGTGTTCATACGCTTGTTCGCGACCGTGCAGCACGTCCTGTCCGTCACCGCCCTGCACGATGCCACCGACCGTCGTCGTGTCGCCTTTCACAATGTCGTAGCGTCGCATCGCGCCCTCGCTCACACCGCGCCAGGACGGAGTCGCAGGCTGTTCAGCAGCGTGTCCCACGTTTGCAGGGCGCCAGTTTCGTCCACCGGGGACGTCGCTTCGTCAGGCTTCAAATCAGGACTGCTCGCACCGAGCAGCAACTGAATGGCCGTGTGCGGCTTTGCCAACGTGCTCGGATCGCCCGGCGCGAGCAGGTAGAAGCGGTAGGACGTGATCTCGCCTTCCTTCAGCGCGAACAGCACTTCTTCGGCATCCATCCCGGCCACCGTGCGTTTGCCTTGTCGCAGGATTCGGTAGCTGCCGCTCGATACCTGATCCATCTTCGCGCGCAGTTCAGGAAGCGTCTTGGTCAATGGTTGACCTTGGTCCTCGCTCATCGATTTGCGCATCTGGATCACGAGTAATGCCGGCCGTCCCGGCATCAGCGCGAACGACTGGCTGGCTTCTTCAGGATAGGTTGAAGACCCCGTGACGATTCCGCCATCGAAGCAGAAGCCCGATTCGGTTGGAACCGACCAGTTGTCGCGCGACTTGATGCGCGGATAGAGATCAGTATAAAACCCCTTGAATTTACTCAATGCATCCGGGCCAAATGATCCGGTTGTATGAAATATTTCCTCGCCGTCAAAAACGAAACCCTCAGATTTAAACGACAGCTTTATTCCATCGGTGTGTGACATCTGATAAACAAAAGCTTTGGAGTCGCCTCGTGGCGAAACCTCCGCTTCCAGCCAGGAATGATTCGTCGGTTTATTATTGTCGCTCGGATCGATACGCTTGTTTGTGATCAGGGATTTTTCCAAATCGCCTATTTTTGCTCGATATGTGGTAATTGACGCATTGTGTTGCGTCTCCAGTTTCTCTCCTCGAAACGCGTACCGCTGATTCGAGATTTCGCTTGCTGCAGGCCGGCCGAAAACAAAGCGGCCGATGCACCACGGGCGTGGCTTGGACAACAAGGGATTCGTCATCGTTGGTTCCACTGAAAAGGTCATCGAACAGGCGCACACGCCCATCATTAAGAACAGGAGTCGGCCAATTCTCGTCAACATTTCGGCTCCGGGGCATCTTGCGCGATTTGCACGATGCTGTAGAGGAGCGCCCAGCGCGCCCACGGATGGTTATAGCTTTCCTGATGCACATAGCCTCCTTGGTCAAATACCATTTGCACGCCGTGGGCTGCGCCACCCTCAACGCCGTGCGCAGGGGCTTCCGCTGACCAGACTGGCACCGTACCATCACCCGGCACGATGCCATTTTTTTTGGGATCGGGAGCGTCGCTGCCCGGCGGCAGCTTCGCCACCTTCTGCACCTCGAATTCGACCGTAACGTTGTGCGAGTCTAGGTGAACGCGCAGCGTCCCGGTGTGAGAATCGTCGTGTTTCTCGCCGAGGAACCGTGCAGCGCGCAACTCTTCCTCCGTCACGCTGGCCGGCACGTTGCCCTTCCAGATCACCGTACCCCATGCCAACAGTTCGTCGAGCTTCTTGCCATTCTCGATCGCAGGTTTGCTTGACTCATTGCTTGAGGTAGCTTGCTCTTTAGGCAGCAAAGCGCCGTCGCCGTAGGAGATGTAAGTCCTGTCATGGTATTTATTTTTTATATTATTTTGATTTACCGTAACGACGTCTCCCATCAACGTTTTGAAATTACTTAGAACCGTATCGCCACGTCCCAAATCGTCCAGCCGCTTTTTCACGATTCCTTTCGGATCGAGTAGCGATACTGATTCGTCCGGCACCAATCCGTACCATTTGGTATTGGCATAAATCTCCTTGTATGCACTCCCTTCCTTCGGAAATTTCATAACCGGAGTGCCGTCGAGCCGCGAAAAGATCCACCACGCCTCCCCGTTGTGGTAATCCGGCATCGGCAACAGTTCGAGTGCCCCCGGCGCGTTCGCGGCCACCGCCACGAACTCGTCCGCGTTGCTGCCGAGCAGGGCGCCATTGATGAAGCCGTCTATTCCGCCCTCGCTGCCGCCACCGGTTCGGAACCGCTTGGCCGCGATCGGCGCGCCGGTCGCCGGCAGCACGTTGTGGAACACACCGTGCATCAGGTCCGCCGCACCGTGCATCGCGATCGCCATCCGTGCGACCAGCCCGCCCATCGAGTGCGTGAGGATGATCGCCTTGCCGCTGTCGTTCTCCGCGATGATCTCCGTGATCCCCATCAGCCGTGCCGTCTTGCCGGTCTTCTTGTCCTTGAAATCCTGTCCCTTGATCACGTCCTGTGCCGACTTCTCGTTCGATTGCAGCCAGTTGTAGCCGATCGCATAGACCCGGTACCGGTATTTCATGAACTTCTTGAACGCCTCCGAGTCTTTCGTGAGTGCATGTCCTCGGTGTTGGGCACCGGCATCGGTTGCCCCGTATTCTGCCGGTTCGGTGCCCAGGACGGGCTTGAGCGTCCACTTTTTGCCGTCTGGGTCGGATTCGACCCATGCGCCCTTGGTCTCCCCCAGGTGCATGGGCTCGTTCAGCTGTTCCTCCAGCCACGCCAGCATTGGTTGATAGCTCGATCGGTACACTGAACCCCAGCCGCGTCGACGCGCCTCTGCCTCGTCTACATACTGGTCTTCCTTGTCGTCCTTCTGGAGCTTGCCGGCGCGAATCGGGCCAAACGGAGTCACTGCGGCCAGCGTCGGGTCGAACTGCTTTTCCCGCGTGGACGCGCCCTTGAACCACATGCCGATCAGCGCCGGCAATGCGCCAGCCTTCCCGAGTATCCCGTCCGTGTTCGGCGCGAAAAACATTTCGTCGCCGGTATCCTTGTTGACCAACGGCGAACCCATCACGCCTGGCAGGAAGATCACCGGAATGATCGGCCGTACGTCGCACAGCAATTCCTTGCTCCGCGTGTCGTCGGCGGGCGTCAGCGTGAAATGCCCGGTTGATGCGCCGTCCTTGTCCGTGCGCCCTACTTGCCGCACGACGTCTTGCTCGGCGTCGCTGAACGGCGAGCCGCCCCCGGATTGATTTGTGTTATCGCTCATTGTCGTTCTTCAAATTCGCGCATCGTTTATCGGATTCACGCCGCAGGGCCGTTCGGTTTCGGCCGCAATGCACGCACCGCCAGCTTCTCGATATCCTCGCTCTTCTGTTCGGCCACATGCCCCAGTTCGTTCGTCATCCCGGTCAGGCGCGTGCCGTCTCCGCGAATCAATTCGTACGGGTGGTTTTTCAGCACTTCGCCGGAGATACGATCGCGCAGCACGTACGGATCGTTGAATTTGGTCTGCGGCAGGCTGTTCATGTGCTGCGCAATCGAACTCGGCCCTTGCCTGCTGAGCGACGCCGATTTGATCGTGCGCGGACCTTGCGTGCCGTCTTCGATACCCGCCGCCACCCATCTCGTGTACGAGCCACCCGCCTTGACGATGATTTCATCGGCATCGAGCACAATGCGCTTGGCCTTCACGGTCACGTCTTTGCCCGCGTTGACGTTCACGTCGTCCGTATTGGCCGAGAGCTTGATCGGACCTTTCGCCGTGACGAAGAATGCCCCCAGTTTCTGCGCGAAGAAGCTGACCTTTTCCGCGGCCGCCACAACGAGCGACTTCCCCGTTGCAACATACGTATTCTCGTTACTGACGACGTTGACCTCTTTCTCCGCCACGATATGCGCCGAGTTGTCCGCGACCAGTGCAATGTCTTTCGGCGTCGATACCAGGATGTTCGGTTGCGCAAATCCGTTGGCGCTGCCGGTGCCACCGCCCGCCGTTATCCCGCCTGACGTATCTCCCGACACCGGGTGCCGGATATCCTTCGACAGCGTCTTGAGCGCGTCCTGTCCGGTTTGCAGCGATTCCGCCTGAGCGGTCGTGCTTGCGCTAGACAGCGATTCGATCAGCATCTCCGCCTGCTGCAACCGCGATCGCGCCTCTTCCACGCCCATTTGTTCGTCGTCGTAGGCTTTCGAATGGGCGCTGATGGACAACCCCTTGCTGGCACGAATCGCACCGAACTCGTCAGCGTGCAGGATGAAACCGGCACCCAGATACTGGCCACGCGTGTTGCCGTCGTGCTTGATCAGGTAGCCCTGCGTCAGGGCCGCATAGCTTTTGCCGGTATAGCTGACCAGCCGCGTCCCGCTTTGATTCGTGGAATCGTCATGGACAAGCGAGTTGTAGGCGCCGGTCTTGCCGAACCCCTCCGACTGGAACCCGGACATCAACGCATTTGAATGCCATTGAGACGGCGTCGTGCCGCCATTGATACGTCCCAATACGAACGGCTTGTCGCAGTCACCGTTCCAGTAGCCGACGATGACCCATTCGCGCGCTCTTGGAACGTGAACCGCGCCGTAACCGTTGCCCGTATCGGATTGAAGCGACAACAGCAATGGCGACGAATTGAAGGTGTCCGCCGGATTCTTGTGATCCCACGCGAAATGCACCCTGATCTGGTTCCGGTCGTTCGTCCACGCTTCCGCACCGTCCGGCGTCACGACGAGCGCATGTTCGATGGACATGACCGGCCTGGGATGATCCAGCGGGCTCCGGTATTCGACCGTCGCGGGCTGCGCCTCGACTTCAAGCACGAAAAATCCTGCCGAGCCATCGGCCTCATGTCCGGGTGTATTGAATCGCTCGTGGTGAATCGCCTGCTGTTCGGCGAGCGTTGCGCGAAGACTTTGTGGAAACTCGACGATCTGTTGGCCGACCGGCACGTTGTTCTCGATGTACCAGCGCGCCTCAACGGTCAGAAACTCCCGCTTCTTCGCATCGCCGTCTCCGTGACGGGGATGTCCGTTCAACACAAACCTCGAACCGGCATCGAGCCAACGCACGCCGCCTACACCGAAATATCGGCTTGCACGCGCGTCCCATACCTGCACTCGCCGTCTCGCGCGCGCCTCACCCGTGTCCGAGCTGGAATATCCGTAGGCCGTCGATTCATAAACCGTCATCGGCGCGTCAGGAACGCTTTGCTCGACGTTCTGACGAGGCTCGTCCGCAACAAAATTTGTCGCGGCGAGCGCGCTCTCAACCTGAAAATCGGAAGCGGGCCGCTTGTAGTCAAACGCACGTGACAGGTATCGCGTGCTCTGCATCGTCTGCACGGCGGCCCAATGGGCGAAGCCGTCGGACTCGTTGCTGTCGTTTGCGCGGATAAATTCGACCGGCTTTGCGTCGGGCAGTGTCGAGACGCGGTCCACGACGACGAGCGTCGTCCTGGGTGTTTCACCGCTTTCGTGGCTCCAGTAGAAATACCAACCCTCGGCCTCGGCCAGGCGGTTCACGAAGTGAAGATCGGATTCGCTCTGCCTGCACCATGAACGCTTGACAGGATCGGACGACAGGGCGAAACGATACTGCCCGCGCAATTGCGGATACCGATCGAGCACGTCGGAAATGATTTCCCGGGCGTCTTTCTCGAGCCAGCCTTCTTCGTTATGGGTTTTTTCAAGGAAGACCAGCGCCGACGAAAACTCGATCTGGTACGTCGAAAGTCCACCGTTTCCGCCCAGATAGGCGACCCGATGCACGAAACCATGGACCGGACGATAAACGGGAACGGCAAAGGGCGCAGTGACCTGCTGAATCTGCAGCGTAACGGGCTGGTGCATCAGCGACAGCAGCGCAGTATCGTCGCGTGTCGACGCAACGTCGATCGTATACGAATAATCGCGCCCGATTCTGGCCGATCCGCGTGCCCGTAATGGCACCAGCGTGTTCTTGCCAAGTGGCGTATCGAGCATCAACAGACGCCCCTGCTGCAAAACGCCCCTGTTGATCGCCTCACGGAGGTCGCGCGATGCCAGGTCCCCGAGTGCGGACGGTCTGATATCCATTGTCGTTTTCTCTCTCAGGTTCGACCGTCACGACAGCGACACAAAAACAGACGGTCAGCCGGTGGCGACGTAAAGTCGCTCTTGCGCGAGTTTATCTCAGATTAATGAAACTCAAGCGACGAACGTCAGGCAATCATTTACACGTCGCTGTCACCAAGAATTTGCGCGGGGTCTACTTTCAGCATTAACGCGAGCAACGATCAAATCATCGATCGACAAATTGGCAACGCCATATCAGGCCGAAGGTCGAACGCCCAACGCAATACCGGCAACACCTTTTCGCCGTCTACGATACTCAATGACTGCAAGAATGAAAATCGGCGCAGTCAATGGCGAGACGCAACTTCAGCGGGTGATCCGCCCGGGAAAACGACTGGATAAAGGCTCACCGGCGTCGCGCAAGATAATCCGCAAGCGTGTGAACTTTGTGAACAACTGAAAACCCTGTCTGCGCTGCCCGCTAACCAACTGCGGGAAATGACGTCGCGGGTCAGGTCGCTATTGTTGCCGCCTGAAAGGCGCGCGGCGATCTGTCCGGATGCGGCGATGCGGGTTATGAAGTCGTTAATCGAGGGGGCGTGGGGGCAACACGGCACGCGCTCGGGCGTGAGAAATGACCTTTTCGAGCGTCACTTGGACAACGTCGCCCGCACCGTATATTCGCCTTCGAGCGCACCGTGATCCGGCCGCACGAAATAACGCGATGCATCGAGATCGGCCGGCATCGGTTCGACCGGGAAGCCGTGCTTCTCCCACGCATCGAGGCCGCCCTTCAGCGCGCGGATGTTGTGGATCATCTTCTTGCGCTGCATCTTCGCGATCAGGCGCTTGGCCGTGGCTTCGTTCGGACACACGCAATAGACGACGATCGGCCGTTTCAGCAATTCCGGATCGAGCAGGTCCGGCGAATCGAGATCGACCGGCACCGCGCCGGCGATCCGGTACGGCTCGCGCTCGCGGATCGCTTTCGGCCGCGCGTCGAAGATCAGCGGCGGTTCGTCCGACGTCATCATCTCGACGAGCTGCGGCGGCGAGATGCGCACCTGCGCGAGATAGCGGCGGAACTGCACGCGGCGCACCCAGCGGTACAGCAGGAACGTGATGAAGATCGCGAGGAACGCGTCGAGGATCGTGCCGCCGCTCGCGCGCACCCACAGCACGAACTGGACGATCTGGTCGTGAATGGCCGCACCGCCGACCAGCCAGAACGCGGCCCACAGCGACGCACCAGCCAGATCCCAGAACAGGAACACGCCGACGCCGATCGCTGTCGTGCCGAGCAGCGGCGCCGACACGAGGCCGAGGCCGGGCAGGAATTTGGACAGCACGAGCAGCGGTGCGCCGTACCTTTCGAATACGTTACGGGCAAAGCGCAGCGTCGTGTCGAGCGACAGCGAGAAGCGCACGAGGCCATTCAGCAGGCGCCGGCCGCGCGTGCGGCCCATGAAGAACCACAGCGAATCGGCCAGCATCGTCGCGCCGATCGCCGCCGCGAACATGCTGACCCAGGATGCCTGCCCCATTGCCGCCATCGTGCCGCCGAGAATCAGCATCGGTACGGCCGGCACCGGCACGCCGAGCTGCGTGATCAACACGCTCGCGAACACGGCCCATGGGCCGAGCGACGATGGAATAGCAATCGGAAAGTGCCACACGGCGGCGCTCCTGGAAGACATGCGGGCCGCGCGACGAGGCCGTCGGACGGCTGCGCAACGGCCGCCGCGGCACGTCCGCGACCGACCGGTGCATCACGCGCATTCTAAACGGGTTTGGCCGCGATCGCGCGGAACACCGGCCATCGGCGCGGGCTTTGCGCCGATGGCGGCACTTCCGTGACAGTCACACGTCGGGACGCGGCGCGAGCCGGGCGACATGCTCCGCGTAGTCGGGAAACGCGGCGGCCAGCGCGGCCGCATCCGCCAGCTCGAATTCCGAGAACTCGAACCCCGGCGCAACCGTGCAGCCGACGAGCGCAACATGCTCCGGCGACGCGCAACGCGCACCGAACCAGCTGCCGGCCGGCACGACCGCCTGGAACACGGTGCCCGGATGCGTGAGCGGGTTGCCGAGCCGGTGGATCGTCAGCCCGTCGCGCTCGTCGAGCACCCACACTTCGATCGGGTCGCCCGCGTAGAAATGCCAGACTTCGTCGGAACGGATCCGGTGCCACGACGAATACGCGCCGTCGCACAACAGGTAGTAGATCGCGGTCGACGCAGCGCGTGGCGCGCCGTCGGCCGGACGCACGACCGGATCGGCCGCGCGGTAGGTTTCACGGAAATAGCCGCCTTCGGGATGCGGCTGCAGGTCGAACTGGCGAATCAGGTCGGTGGCGGAAATCGGCATGGCGGATGACGTCGGTAAGGTAGGAAACCGGCATCCGGCGGCCGGCCCGGTTCATTACCCGTGCGACCGGTTCCAGCCGGATGCCCCTGCGTCGATCGCCGCGGCCATGCACGCGGCGAACAAGCGGACACCGGCCGATGCTGCCAGAACTGCATGCAGGGATGCAACCTCGCGCGTGCAATCCCGGTCCTGCGGGCGGGTTCGCGGCGCCCGCTTCCGGCGCGCTGCGACAGCTGCGACAACGGCGACAGCCGCGCTTGCGCGCGAAGCGCCGGCCAGCGCTTCGCGTGTTTCATCGGGCAGATGTGCGGCACAAGTGCATACAGCTGCGTCCTGCTCGGGCAGTGCATGCATCGACGCGTACCGCATACGGCTACGCGGCCGCCGTCGCGCCCGGCTCGCCGTGCCGCACCAGCAACACGGGCCGGTCGGCCGCCCGCAGCAGCGATTCCGCGACGCTGCCGAGCAACAGCCGGCGCAGGCCGTGCCGCCCGCTGGTGCCCATCACGATCAGGTCGGCGTCGGCTTCGGCCGCCGTGCGCATCAGCACCGTCGCGACGTCCTCGCCGTACGCATCGAGCGCGCGCACGGTGCCCTGCACATGCTGCTGCGCGAGCACCGCTTTCGCATCGTCGAGCACCGGCGTCGCGGCATCGGTCGCGGCCGCATCGCCGTCGCGCTCGGCCGCGAAACCTGCGTCCACATCGACGAGTTGCGGCCGATGTTCGACAACATACGCGCAGGTCACTTCACCGCCGGACGCCGCCGCGATCCGGATCGCCTCGTTCAGCGCGAGACGCGCGCTCGGGCTGCCGTCGAGCCCGACGAAAATCCGCTTGTACATGGTCCGTCCCTCCGACCGGGCACGCGTCGCGCCTGGCGCCACGGCGGCCCGTTACCGCAAGCCGGCCCGATGCCGGCTCGCCTGCCGAACAGTCTGCCCCACGTGCCGACGCGCGCGTTGATGCGCGTCAAGCGCGGCCGGCGCGCCCGCTGCTTCACGCCATTTGCCGCAATTTCTGCTGACCCCATTACAAAAAACGTGTAAAACGCGCACAATTTCATCTTGAAAATAGTCGTTGCACGCAGCCGGTGCGAGTTTTCCCCGGTTTTGCCGCGCTGCCCGAGTGCCCCGGGCAGCCCGAACAACAGAATGGCCATCGAATGACCGCCAGTGGAACCCCGACGCGTGACGCCCGAGGGCCCACGCGCCTCCAGATCATGTTACGCCAGCCGCTCGCGGCCGGCGTCGTTGCGCTGTGCGCCGGCGCCGTGCTGTCGCTCGGCGTTGCGCTGCTGGTGCGCGAGCAGTGGCAAGGCGCCGTCCGTACGCGTTTCGAACGCCGCACGACGCACGTGACCGCGATGCTGCGCCACGAGTTGCAGGCCGGCGTCGCCGTGCTCGAAGGCGCGCGCGGCGCGTTCGGCCTCGTCCCGGACATGACGCCCGAGCAATGGCGCCGCTATGCGGAGACGCTCGATCTCGACAGCGGCCGCTCGCCGGTCCGTCAGATCGGCTATGCACCGCTGTCGCCCGCCACCCGCAGCGCCCTCGCCGGCGCGAAGCCGTTGCCGCCCGGTCCGCTCGCGGCCGCGGCGCTCAGCGCGCCCGCGTCGAACTCGCCGGTCGTCCGCTTCGGCGCGTCCGACGCGGCGCCGCTGACGCGCGCGCTGCAGACCAGCGACATCGCGCTCGGCGTCCACCCGGTCGACGACGATACCTCGCGCGACGCACGCACCCTTACGCTGTTCCTGCCCGTGACCACGTCGCCGCGCGCGGCCGCCACGCCGTCCGGCACGCGCGAGGCCGGTGCCGACGGCGTGCTGTTCGCGGCGCTGAGCCCGCGGCGGCTGGTGGAGCGCGCGCTCGACGCGGAACGCGGGATCGACCTGTGGATGACCGCAGGCGGCGATTCGCGCGTAATCGGCAGCCTCGAGACGACGACCGACGAGGCGTCGGCATCGCCCGACCTGCTGCGGCGCACCGACGTGCTGAATTTCGGCGGCACCGTGCTGACGCTCGCCTATTCCGCCGACGGCCGCCCGAGCGCGACCGGCGCGCAGCGCGCGGCCGGCACCGTGCTCGGCGCGGGGCTGATCGCGTCGATCGCATTCGCGGTGCTCGTCCATGCGCTGGTGCGCGGCCGCGCCGGCGCGGCCGCCGATGCCGGCGCGAGCAGCCGCGGCATCCTCAACGAGGCGCGGATGATGGGCATCATCCGTTCGTCGATGGAAGCGATCATCACGATCGACGAGAAGCAGACGGTCGTGATCTTCAATCCGATGGCCGAGCAGGTGTTCGGCGTGTCCGCGATGGAAGCGATCGGTGCGCCGCTGTCGCGCTTCATCCCCGAGCGGTTCCGCGCCGCGCACGCGAAGCACGTCGACCAGTTCGGCGTGACGGGCGTGTCCGAGCGGCAGATGGGCCGCCAGCGCGTGCTGTTCGGGCTGCGCGCGAACGGCGAGGAGTTTCCGATCGAGGCGTCGATCTCGCAGATCCGCGACGCGTCGGGCAAGCTTTATACGGTGATGCTGCGCGACATCACCGAGCGGCTGCGTGCCGAGAACGCGCTGAAGCAGTCGCGCGAGGAGTTGCGCGAACTGTCGGCGAACCTGCAGAACGTGCGAGAAGAGGAAAAGACGCGCATCGCGCGCGAACTGCACGACGACCTCGGGCAACAGCTCACTGCGCTGAAGATGGACCTGTCGGTCGTCGAGCAGCAATTGCGCATGCCCGGCCATGCGCAGCCCGGCGAAGGCGTGCAGTCGCACCTGCAGGGCATGCGGCGGCTGATCGACGCGACGGTCGCGTCGGTGCGGCGCATCGCGGCCGACCTGCGGCCGGTGATGCTCGACGATCTCGGCCTCGTGCCGGCGATCGAATGGCTCGCGAACGATTTCACGAACCGCTACGGCATCGATGTCGAGCGCCACATCGAAACCGGAGGCCTCACGTTCACCAGCGCAGGCGCAACCACGCTGTTCCGCATCGTCCAGGAAGCGCTGACGAACGTCGCGCGCCATGCGGATGCGACGCGCGTGGCGCTGCGGCTCGACATCGAGGAAGGCTTTTGCGTGCTGCGCGTCGCGGACAACGGCCGCGGCGCAGCGCCCGGCGGTCCGGCCCACGAGGACAAATCGTTCGGCCTGATCGGCATTCGCGAACGCGCACACATGCTGGGCGGCACCGTGACGATCGACACCGCGCTCGCGCGCGGTTTTTCGATTACCGTTGCATTTCCGCTCAGCACCGTTCAACAGGAAACGCTCATCACATGATCAAGGTGCTCATCGCCGACGACCATACGCTCGTACGCGACGGTCTGCGGCACATTCTCCAGAACGCCACCGGATTCGAGGTGGCCGGCGAAGCCTGCGACGGCCCGTCGACGATCGCGCTCGTGCGCGCGACGCCCGCGCAGGTGCTCGTGCTCGACCTGTCGATGCCGGGCCGCAACGGCGTCGAACTGATCAAGCAGATCAAGGACGAGAAGCCCGCGCTGCGCGTGCTCGTGCTGACGATGCACGCGGAGCAGCAATACGCGGTGCGCGCGTTCCGCGCGGGCGCGTCCGGCTACCTGACGAAGGAAAGCGCGAGCGCGGAGCTGGTCGGCGCGGTCACGAAGGTGGCGTCGGGCGGCGTCTACGTGAGCCTCGCGATGGCCGAGCAGTTCGCACAGAGCCTGAACGAGCCGGCCGAGACGCTGCCGCACCAGCGGCTGTCCGACCGGGAATTCGACGTGTTCCGGCGCATCGCCGCCGGCCAGACGCTGACCGAGATCGCGAACGCGCTATGCGTGAGCGCGAAGACGGTCAGCACCTACAAGACCCGGATCCTGGAAAAGATGCAGATGCCGCACGAAGCGGCACTGGTGCGTTACGCGATGCGGCACAAGCTGCTCGACGAAACGGACGACGTCTAGCCCGGTATCGCGGGCCCGGCCGGGCCCGCGCATGCCCTTTACTTCGCGGGCACCGGGCACGCGAGGTCGCCCTCCTCGCAGGACAGATAGCCCTTCAGCGTTTCGGTGCGCGCTTTCGTCAGATCATCGAGGCAGGTCGATACGACCATCGGGTACACGCTGCCGCCCTCTGCGTTCGCGCTCGAGAAATTGCATTCGGCATCGCGGTACGCAATCCATGCGCGCTGCGCATTCACGAGCTTGTCCGCGAGCGGCCGCGCATCGCGCAGGCGCCCGGTCACGGCCTGGTAGGCCCGGTTCAGCTCCCCGTCGGATTTCTTGTACGCGCGATCGGCACACGCCGTCATCGTCGCCTGATCCGTCGCGTCCGCACAATTCGCTTGTGCATGGGCGACGTTCGCCAGCAGCGCCAGCGAGCACAGCAGACCGGTCAAGACACGCATGGATGCTCCTTGTTGTTCGTTGAAATGTGGAACCCGGTGCCGGGCCGGTTGCCCTGCCGCGCCTCGGCGCGCGGCGACACCGTCCGCGATGCTAGCGCACGCGCGAACGGTTGTCAGCCGGCGCCTTGCATATCGGCCCCGCACGCCTACACTGGAAAATCGATACGCCGTTTCAGGCCGCGCTATCGCATCCATCCCGTCTTCGCTTCCGCCGCATTCCTCAGCGCATTTCGCGTTCGCGACGCCGAGCGGGCGTGACGTTTCGTCAGCCGGTTTCCTCCGCCCAGCACAACGCGCAAGCGCCGTCGCTCACCTGGAGGAAATCATGAGCTATCACCTGGAAGGCCGTCTGCTCGAGGTCTGCAACTGTCGCGTACTGTGCCCGTGCTGGATCGGTGAAGATCCGGATTTCGGCGTCTGCGACACCATCGTCGCCTGGCATGTCGACAAGGGCACCGTCGACGGCGTCGACGTCGGCGGCAACACGATTGCCGCCGTGTGCCGCGTGCCGGGCAACATCCTGCAAGGCAACTGGACGGCCGCGATCTTCGTCAGCGACACGGCGTCGGAGGCGCAGGAACAGGCGCTGCTCAAGGTCTATACGGGCCAGGCCGGCGGCCCGATCGCCGAGCTCGCGAAACTGATCGGCAAGGTCGTGTCGGTCGAGCGCGCGCCGATCACGTTCGATGTCGTCGGCGCCCGCGGCACGCTGTCGATCGGCACCGACTACCACGCGGAACTCGAGCCGTATCTCGGCCCGACCGGCGCGCAGACGACGCTGGCCGACACGGTGTTCTCGACGGTGCCCGGCGCCCCCGTGTTCGTCGGCAAGGCGCCCGTCTACCGGTCGAAGAACGCGGCGATCGGCATCGACGTCGATCTGAAGGATCACAACGCGCTGCAGAGCACCTTCCTGTTCGACGCATGAATCACGATCGTACATAAACGGCCATGGCCGCGCGGTTGCACCGGCGCCTGTTTCCGTTCGTGCTCGCGAGCCTCGTCGGGTTTGCGTGGGTCACGCTGTGGGCGTGGACGCGCAGCCCGTACGGGCGTTATCTCGAACACGGCGACGACGCGTCGTCCTTGCCGTTCAGCACGCTGTGCCGCGCGCTGCCGGGTGGGGCACTGTGGCTGCCGGCCGCGTTCGACGCAGCAGCCTGGACGCTGATGATCCTCGCGATGATGCTGCCGACGACGCTGACGCTGTTCGACACATTCGCGCGCGTCGTGTCGGGCCGCCCCGACCGCACGTGGCTGCTCGCCCTCGTCGGCCTCGGCTACGTCGCGGCATGGAGCGGCTTCGGTCTCGTCGCGCACGGCCTGCACGCGCTGCTGCTGACCGGTGTCGCACACGTGCCGGCGCTTGCGTGGCGCGACTGGTTGATCGGCGCGGCCGTCTTCGCGCTCGCCGGCGCGTTTCAGTTCAGCGGATTGAAGGCGCGCTGCCTCGAGCGCTGCCGAACGCCGCTCGGTTTCGTGATCGGCCACTGGCGCGGCCGCACGCCGTGGCGACACGCATTCGCGCTGGGCGCGAGTCACGGGCTGTTCTGCGTCGGGTGCTGCTGGGCGCTGATGCTGCTGATGTTCGTCGTCGGGGCCGGCAGCCTCGGCTGGATGCTGGCGCTCGCCGCGCTGATGGCCATCGAGAAGAACGCCGTGTGGGGACGGCAACTCACCGCGCCGCTCGGCGCCGCGCTGTTCGGCGCGGCCGTGCTGATCGTCGCCGGCCACGCGTGAGCCCGCGATGCGCCCACCCGCTTCCGCACTCGCGTCGAACATGCGGCCGGGCGTGCGCGTCGCCGCGCTGACGTCGGTCGCGATGCTTGCGTTCGCATCGAATTCGCTGCTGTGCCGGCTCGCGCTGCAGGCCGGACGGATCGACGCGGCCAGTTTCGGCAGCGTGCGCCTCGTGTCGGGCGCGCTGATGCTCGCGCTCGTCGCGCGCGCAGGTGCGCGGCGGCCCGCCCAGCCGGCGGACTGGCCCGCGGCGGCGATGCTGTTCGCGTACGTCGTGTGCTTCTCGTTCGCGTACCTGACCGTCAGCGCCGCCACCGGTGCGCTGATCCTGTTCGGCGCGGTGCAACTCACGATGTTCGCGGCGGGATGGCGCGGCGGCGAACGGTTCGCTCCCCTGGGCTGGGCCGGATTTGGCGCGGCGCTGGCCGGGCTGCTGTATCTCGTCTCGCCGGGGCTGGCCGCGCCGACGCCGAGCGGCGCCGCGCTGATGACGGTCGCCGGTATTGCGTGGGGCATCTATTCGATACGCGGCCGCCGGACAACCGATCCGGTCGCGGCGACCGCCGGCAATTTCATGCGGGCCGCGCCGCTGGCGCTCGCGTTGAGCATCGTGCTCGCCGCCCGCATTCACCTGACGCCGGCCGGCATCGTGCTCGCCGTGCTGTCCGGCGCACTGACTTCCGGGATCGGCTACGTGATCTGGTACGCCGCGCTGCGGTACCTGACCGCGATGCGCGCCGCGGCGGTCCAGTTGTCGGTGCCGCCGATCGCCGCATGCGGCGCCGTGCTGTTTTTGTCGGAACAGCCGACCTGGCGGCTCGCGCTCGCGTCGGCCGCGATCCTCGGCGGCGTCGCCGCCGTGCTCGCGAGCCGGGCCCGCAGGGCGGACGTCGCGCCGCCGTGACGCGAATCGCGCGTCGTACCGCGACCGCCCCGTCCGCGATGCCAGCGCGTACGGCGGACAGTCAGCCGGCGCGTCGGTCATGCGCGCCGCAGGATGTCCGCGACCGATTCGGCCGACGGCAATTCGTAGGTCCGCCAGATCAGCATGCCACGCCGGTCGATCACCTGGACCTGGGTGCTGTGATTGTCCAGTCCCGTGAGACCACCGCCGAACAACGCCTGCAACACGTCGACATCCCACAGCTCCGGTGCGGCCGCGATCCAGCCCGGCCCCGCGTGGAAGCGCGCGAGCCACGCGCGCATCCGCGCGGGCGTGTCCTCGAGCGGGCTGATGCTGAGCGACAGCAACTGCACGTCGCGGTGTCGGTTCGAACCGAGTAACCCTTGCACGCGCTGGAACACGGCTCCCTGGATCGGACAGGTCGACGAACAGCCCGTGAAGAACAGCTGCAATGCGCTCACCCGGCCGTTCAGCAAAGTGTGCAGGCGGGTCGCGCGGCCGTCCGCTGTGCGCACCGGCACGTCCGGCACCGGTACCGACGGCGTGACACGCCCGCCGTGATAGCCGACGATCGGCGCGGCGCGCGCCGCGCCGGGCCGCAGCGCCGCCAGTGCGAGCGCGGCCAGCCACGCGCGCCGTTGCCGGGCGCACTCATCGAATGTGCTCACGTCACGCCTCCATTCAGATATCGCCACAGCGCGGTGCAGTCGCGCTCGCTGAGCGTGTAGCGCGGCATCGCGACGTTGATCAGGACATAGGCCGGATCGAGCCCGGTGCGCAGCAGCGCGCAGAAGGCGTCGCGATCGTAGCGCGTCGGCGGGCCGCCCCGCCGGGCGCGCAGCGCGGTCAACCCGTCGGGCGTGAGACGCGGCGCAAGCGAGTTCGGCACGGCCGGCCCTGCGCCCGCCGCATGACAGTTCGCGCATCGCACCACCTGCGGCGGCAGACTGTCCGGATGGGTCGACAGCCGCCCGTGCAGCGGCGCCTCGCCGCCGAAAAGCGCGTGGCCGCGTGTGACGTCGTCTGCCGCGGCAGCGCGCCCGCCGGACATTGCCGTGACGATGCCGGCAGCCGCCACGCAAGCGGCGATCCGCCGCCCGAATCGCGACGGAGGCGTCACGAGATCTGCAGCGACGTCGATACGCTCGGCACGCCGTTCGCATCGAGCGCGAACAGCATGTAATAGCCGGGCAGCACGACGCCCGCGTCCGACGGGATCGCGAGCCGGTACGACGTTCCGGTCACTGCCGCGATCGACAGAGGAATGCGGCGCTGATCGTTGTTCGTCGTATGCGTCACCGACGACAGGCGCATCAGCACGAACGACGCGACCGGGCCGCGCGTCGCGACATCGATCGACGCGCCGCGAGTCGCCGCCGCAGGCGCGCTCGCGATCGCGGGCCGCGCGGCCGGCGAGCCGTCCGCATTGAGCAGGTAGGGCGGTGTGAGGATTTCGGCGTTCAGGTGATTGGTCGCGCAGCCGCTGCCGCACTGCCCTCCGCCGCCGGCGAACACACGGCCGTCCGGCAGCAGAATCGCGGTGCTGTGATAGGTGCGCGGCGTCTGCATCGGCTTCAGCAGGTTGAAGCGCCGGGTCTTCGGACTCCAGATCTCCGGAACCATGATCGCCGTGGTGTCGGTGAACGGCATCGGCAAGCTCTGGCCGCCGATCATCACGATGCTGCCGTCCGGCAGGATCACGCTGTTCGCGAACGCGCGCTGGTAGGTCATCCCGTTCAGCCGTTGCACCGCAACCGGCTGGTTCGGCCCGCGCGTGATGTCGATCTCGTAGACCGCGTTCGACGCATAAGTCGACGCGCTGCCGTTCTGCTGGTACGACTTCGCGCCGCCAGCCTTCAGGATCTTGCCGATGTCGTACAACGACGCGGTGCCGTTGATGCTGTACGGGTCGGTCCCGCGCGTGCCGGCGGACTGGATTGCGCCGCTGCCGGTGGTCGAGATCCAGTTCATCTGCGCACTGGGGCCGGCGTGGAACACGCTGCCGTTGCCCTGCGCAAACAGCCACAGGTGGTTGTCGCCCCGGTAGATGCCTTGCGGATCAGGGCCAACGATGCCGGTTTCCGGTACGCCGGGCAACACCGTCCAGCTGCCGCCGTTCCAGATCTCCGCGCTCTTGCCGCCCTGGCCACCGCTCCACGAACCGCCGAGCGTCAGCACCGAGCCATTCGACAGCAGCGTGTCGCCCTGATAGCCGCGCGGAATGTTCATCGTCGCCGACGCACTCCACGTGTTGCTGTTCCAGTCGTACAGCGTCGTCTTCGGGCTGCTGTCGCCGCCGTTGACGAGCAACCTGCCGTCGGACAGCATCGCGGTGCCCGGGCAGAACATGTCCGAGCCCGCGGATGTCTCCAGGAACTGCGTTGCCCGGTTCGTCGCCGGATCGAACAGCGCGGTCTGCGTCTGCGTAGCCTTGCTGCCGACGTCATTCTGGAAGCTGAGGGTCTGGTCCGCCGACCACATCACGAGCTTGCCGTTCGGCACGTTCGCAATCCCGATCGGATTGACCGGCAACGGAATGACGGCACTCCACGCGGACGGCAGCGTGACCGGGAAACTTTGCGGCAAGCCAAGCGTAAACTGGTCGTTCAGCGCACCCGCGCCCTGGCACGGGTACTGGATCAGCGCGGCGCCGTCCGACAGCGCCCCGCCGCTCACGTTCAGGCACATTCCGCTCGCCACCGACATGAGCCGGTAGTACGAGCCCGACGCGGCTGCGACGGTCCACTGGTCGTTCGTCTGAGCATCGCCCTGGCATGGATACTGGATCACCGGCGTTCCGCTCCCGCCGGCTCCGCCCGCCACGTTCAGGCATTGCCCGGTGCGCTGGGACACGACGTGGTAGCCGCTGCCGGCCGGCAGCAACGACCACCCTGCATTGCTCTGGGTCGAGCACGCGCCTTGCACGATCGCCGCGCCCGCCCCGGTCGAGTTGCCGCTGATCGTCAGGCAACGGCCGCTGCCCGCGGACGCGATGTTGGAGAACGCGGCGACGGGTAGATACAGGTTGAACTGATCGTTCAGCGCGCTGGCGCCCTGGCACGGATACTGGATCAACTGCGCGCCAGATGCGCGCGAGCCGCCATTGACGTTCACGCACATGCCGCTCGAGACCGACACGATCCGGTAGCTTGCCCCGACGGCCGTGATGGTCCATTGGTCATTGGTCAGGCTGTCGCCCTGACACGGATACTGGATCAGCGGCGTGCCGCTGGTGCGCGAGCCGCCCGGTACGTTCAGGCACAGACCGCTGCCTTGCAACACGATGTGATAGTTGGCGCCGACAGGCACGAACGACCACGTCGTGTTGCCTTGTCCCGCACACGAGACCTGCACGATGCCCGCGCCGGATGCGCCCGAGTTGCCTGCGATCGCGACGCACTGGCCGCTGTCTGCCGACACGAGGTCCGAATAGGCAGCCGTGACCGCCGCCGCGGCGCTCGATGGCCACCACGCAACGAAAAACGACGCACACGCCCACAAGAACGCCTGTTTCCAGGCAAGCACCGACACTCGCATGATCCCCCCGTCGCTCGGTATTAATTTCCGGCCGTATTAAAACGTCGAAACCAGGGATCGGGATGTGCGCTGGGCCACTCAATGAAGACGGCGCAAAAAAGCCCGCACGCGACAGCGTGCGGGCTTTTTCGATACGGCCTCCGGTTACGACTCCGAAGGCCGCGATGCAGCGATCTGCTTAGTGGCCGAAGTACACCGACGAGCGATCGGCGGCGGCCGGCACGACCACGCGCTGGCCGGACTGCGACGTGGCGGCGGCATTCGCGCCGTAACCCGTTGCGTCGGCTTGCGCGCCGGTGTTCTGCGCGGCGGCGATCTTGGCCTGGGCGGCCTGGATGTTTTCCGGATAGTTCATCCAGTCGTTCGGGTTGTAACCGGCCTTTTCGAGCTGGACCAGTTCGGCGCGCACTTGTGCGCGCGTCAGCGGCTGCTGGTTCGATTGAGCGAACGAGACGACCGGTGCGGCCACCAGAGCGGCCAGTGCAACTGCCTTGATCAGCGATTTCATGATGCGTTACCTCCAGGATTGTTTTGTCAGGCGCTTCGGACTCGGGGTCGTTGCGCATGAGTAGAAGTCTAGGAGTCTCGGCTATCAGGGTAAATACTTAAATCGCAAATTCACTGTTGACGGAAACCGTACAATCTCGCGGGAATAAGCCGATTCATCAGATGATTACCGGTGTTCGCGCACCGAATACCGCAATGCGTGACCCGGCGCGCGCCGCCCGCCCGTCAGCGTATGGAATCGGTATCCGCCAGCGCCATCTGCCGGTCGAACAGCAATGCCTTGAGGCGGATCCGGTCATCGGCAGCGGTTTCGCCGAACGCCGCGTGATGCAGCGTCAGCGCCGGCAGCGCCGGGTCGGCATGGACGGCCCGCACCGTGCCGTCGAGCGCCAGCAGCTCGACGCGTCCGTCCGCTTCGAACGGCAGCAGCACGCGCAACGGCTCGCCGGTTGCCGCGATCGGCCGGTCGACGGCAATCGACAGCCCGCTCAGGCTGATGTCGTGCACCATCCCGATGCGTTCCGCTCCCGCCGTTTCGCCGCTGCAGCAGGCCGCGATCCGCACCGGCACGCGCGGCTCCGCGCGCGTACGCAACCGGTCGACGAACCCGGGGGGCGACAGGGTCATGAACGGCACGCCGCCCGACGCCTGCACGAACTCGACGGTTGCGCCGAAACGGGACACCGCGGCACGGCCGATCGCCACCGCTTCGACGTCGTCGCCGCGCGTGAATTCGAGCACGGCCGCCGGCTGCGGTTCGACGAACAGCGCGCCCGACGCAGCGACGCCGATCAGCCGGCAGCGCTGCAATGCGCGGGTCGTGCCGACCCGGCGGCGGATGCCGATCGCGGCGCCCACCGACAGGCCCATGCGCGTGGCCGGCGCAGCCGCGCCGGGCGGATCGGTGTCGGCATCCTCGCGCCGGCGTACGGGGCGGAAATGGTCGAACAGGAAAGCGTGCTGCGCGGCATCGCGCAGTGTCGTGCCGGCCGGCATCAGCGCAGCGCCGTCGGCATCGTAGAGATCGAAGCCGAGCGGGATGCCGGCGGAGAGATCGTCGCGCGCAAGCGCGACGTAGTCGGTGGGAAGCCGCATCGGAAAGGCGCGGAGCGACCGCGCGAGCTGTCGTGACAACTTGATTACGGCAGCATCGCGCAGAATCTGAACGGCTTCGTTACTGCGAAGCGCCGCTCGCGTCGGGAGCGGACGGCGCGGGGGGCGGGACCGGTGAGGCGGAAGGCGCGGCACCGGCGCCCGCGCTGCTCCCGCTCGTCACGCTGGCGCTCGTCGGCGGCTGCGCGGGCTGCAGTTGCGATGCGCCGGCCGACAAGGCCGCGGCCGATGCGGCGACTTCGGACGCCGGCACCCATTCCTCGACCATGCCGCCGGACGCGGCTTCGGGCGCCGACGCGGCCGAAGCCGCCGCTGCCGAGCCTTCGTCGGCCTCGGCCGGCCGCTCGACACGCTGCGTCCTGACCGGCGCAGGCGCCTTCTTCTGCTCGGGCGGGAACCATGTGTCGAACAGGTCGGTCACGCGCTCGCGCAGCGACGCGAACCAGCCGGGCGACGGCTCGGTATCGAATTTCGCCTTCGTGTCGACGATCCGGGCGCGCTGCGCGCGCTGGAAGAAATCGCCGACGATCGGCAGCGCGCTGTGCGCGCCCTGCCCCCAGTAATCGCTGCGCAGCGTCACGCGGCCGTCGTCGAAGCCGACCCACGCGCCGGCGACGAGGCCCGGCTGCATCAGGATGAACCAGCCGTCCGCGTTGTCCTGCGTCGTGCCCGTCTTGCCGGCCACGTCGCCGCGGATCCCGAAACGCGTGCGGATGCTGCCGCCCGTGCCGCGCGTCACGACATCGCGCATCACGCTCAGCAGCGTCTTGTCGGTTTCGGCATCGAGCGCGCGCTCGGGCGGCGCCGGCGCGTACTCGGCGAGTACTTCGCCCTGGCGGTTCTCGATGCGCGTCACCATCTGCGGCTCGACGTACAGCCCGGCGTTCGCGATCGTCGCGTACGACGCGACCATTTCCTTCAGCGTGACCGGGCTCGTGCCCAGCGCCAGCGACGGCACGCGTTCGAGCGGGCTTTCGCGCACGCCCATGTCGCGAGCGAGCCGTGCGACGGCGCCAGGCCCGACCTTTTCCATCACCTGCGCGGTGATCCGGTTGCGCGACAGCGCGACCGCGTCGCGCAGCGTCATCGGCTTGCCGGTCGGCGGCACGTCGTCGTTCGGCCGCCAGATCTCGCCGCCCTTCAGCGGAATCTCGACCGGCTGGTCGATGAACGTGTCGTCCGGCTTCATCCCGCTCGCGAACGCGACGCCATAGACGAACGGCTTGAACGTCGAGCCCGGCTGGCGCCGCGCCTGCGCGACGTGGTCGAACGGCTCGCTGGTGAAATCGCGGCTGCCGACCCATGCACGGATTTGCCCGTCACGCGGATCGATCGCGAGGAAGCCGGCCTGCACGTCGGTCTTCGCCTTGCACAGCGCGCGCATGAAGCCGCGGTCGGCCGCGAGCAGCTTCATCGCGGCCGCATCGTCCTTGCCGGCATCCTGCGCGGCCTTGTACTCGGGCGACTCGCGCATGAAGGTGCGGAACACCTCGTTGTCGGTGCCGCAGCCGTCGCGGCCGCTCCACGCGTTGTTCGCGATGCCCTGCAGCTGATTGCCCTGCAGCATGAGCGCCTGCGTCGCCATCTGCTGCAGCCGCGAGTCGATCGTCGTGCGCACGATCAGCCCGTCCGAGTAGATGTTGTAGTCGTTACGGTCGGCCCACGCGATCAGCCATTTGCGCAATTGCTGCGCGAAATGCGGCGCCGGCCCCGGCGGCTCCTTCTGGCGCTCGAAGTCGATGCGCAGCGGCCGGCGCTGCAGTTGCGCGAACTGCGCGGGCGACAGCTTGCCGTACTTCACCATCTGGCCGAGCACCGTGTTGCGCCGCTGCAGCGCGCGCTCGGGGTTCAGCACCGGGTTGTAGTAGCTGTTGCCCTTCAGCATCCCGACGAGCGTCGCACTGTCGAGCACGTCGAGCTCATCGGCCGACTTGTCGAAATAGGTCCGTGCGGCCATCTCGACGCCGTACGCGTTGTACAGGAACGGCACCGTGTTCAGGTAGGTCTCGAGGATCTGGTCCTTGCTGTAGACCGCTTCGATCTTCAGCGCGGTGATCGCTTCCTTCACCTTGCGCGTGAGCGTCGGCGCGCGGCCGATCTCGTCCGGATACAGGTTGCGCGCGAGCTGCTGCGTGATCGTCGAGCCGCCCTGGCGGCTGCCGGAGAACGTGTGGAGCGCGGCCGACGCCGTGCGCTTCCAGTCGAGGCCGTGGTGTTCGTAGAAGCGGTGATCCTCGGTCGCGATCAGCGCGTCGACCATGTGCGGCGAGATCTGCTTGAGCGGCACCCACTCGCGGTTCGACGGCTTGAATTCGGCCAGCAGCTTGCCGTCGGCGGACAGCACCTGCGCGGGCTGGTCGACGCGCGCCTTGCGGATGTCGCCGATGCCCGGCGTGAACGGGATCAGCACGACCACGTACACGACGAACAGCGTCGGCACGGCGGCGGCCGTGAGCAGCACGCCGCGGCGCGTCGGGTGGCGGACATGATGCCACGCGGTGGCGGCGAGAGGCTTGACCCGCGCGACGGCGGCAGCCGCGACGGGTTGGGCGCGCGCGGCCCATCTGGCACAAAAGTCACGCACTGACGACACGTTTCGGCGATTCACGCGGGTGGAGCTCGGCTGAAAAGGGTGCATCGTACCAAACTCGCACGCCCCGCCGGCCCGCTGCGGCGTTGTGCCGGCCGAGACTCGCGCGGGTGCGTGGCCCCGCACACGCAAAAAAGGCGCGTGCCCCGCAACGGGAACGACGCGCCAAACCTGGTACAACAACCGGGAAACCGCGCGACGGCGGCCGATCGGCGCCGCTGCTCAGCGCACGAGGAATCCGTACGTGAGCGGATCGCGCTCGTCGACGATCCAGTTCGCGAACCCGCAGATGTGCGCGCTGCCCTCCACTTCCGGAATCACGGCCGGGATGTCGCCGACCGTCGTTTCGCGCAGCACGCGCCCCTTGAAGACCGTGCCGACGATCGACTCGTTGACGAGCGTGTCGCCCGCCGCGAGCAGCCCGCGCTGGTACAGCTGCGCGACGCGGCCGCCGGTGCCGGAGCCCGTCGGCGAGCGGTCGACCTCGCGATCCGCGAACACGCAGCAGTTTGCCTGCGTCGAGCCCGGGTGGCGCGGCGCGTTCGCGATGATCGTGCCGTAGATATGGTTGATTTCCGGGATCTCCGGATGGACGACCGGATACTTCGCATTCGCGGCGGCCTTCACTTCCGCGCCGAAGCGGATCAGCCTTTCGACGGCCGATTCGCGCACCGGCAGGTCGAACGGCGCGCCGTCGGCATAGAAATAGAACGCGCCGCCATACGCGATGTCGCCCGTCACGGTGCCGAACGACGGCGTCTCGACCGACACGTCGCGCTGCCAGATGAACGACGGCACGTTGACGAAGCGCACCGGGCCCGCGTGCTCGCCGTCCCATTTGACGAAGGCCTCGATGAAACCGCACGGCGCGTCGATGCCGACCCGCGTTTCCGGCACCGTGCGCTGCACCCAGCCGAGTTCGACCGCGGCGGTCGACAGCGCGATCACGCCGTGTCCGCAATGGTCGCTGTAGCCTTCGTTGTGCACGAAGATCACGCCGAAATCGGCATTCGGCGACACCGGCTCGGTCAGGTAGCCGCCGTACATGTCGGCGTGGCCACGCGGTTCGAACATCAGCGCGCGGCGGATCTCGTCGGCGTTCTCCTTGAGCCACGCGCGGCGCTGGACGATCGTGTCGCCGACCAAGCGCGGCAACCCGCTCGTGACGATACGGAACGCTTCGCCGCCCGTATGGACTTCGACGGTGGAAAGGGATCGGGAAATTTTCATGTCGAATCGGATGCGTTGAAACGAAGGACGGCGGGCCGGCCGCCGTCCGGTGACAGGCCGGTGGCGCAGTTACTTCGCGTACGGCTCCGGCAGGCCGTTGCGGATCACGTAGACGGTGGTCGGCGCGCCCTTCAGGTCGCCGTTCGCGTCGAACGAATAGGTGCCCGCGACGCCGGCATAGTTCGACTTCGCGAGCTGCGCGGTCAACTTCGCCTTGTCGGTGGTCGTGCCGGCCTTGACCATCGCGTCGGCGAGCAACTTCATCCCGTCGTAGTAGTTGACGCCATAGACCTGCGTATCGGTGTGATACGCGTCGTGGTACTTCTTCAGGAATTCGCGGCCGGCCGCCGTCTTCTCGAGCGCGACGCCACCCTGCGCGCAGTAGACGATCGACGCCGCGTCGCCCGCGACCTTGCCCATGTCCGCCGAACAGATGCCGTCGCCGCCGAGCAGCTTCGCGCGCAGCCCGCGCTGCTTCATCTGCTTGGCCATCGGCGCGCCCTGCGCCGCGTAGCCGCCGAGGAAGATCACGTCGGGGTTGCTGGCCTTGATCTTGGTGAGAATGCCGAGAAAATCCGTCGCCGACGAGTTCGTGTATTCCTGGTCGACGATCTTGATTCCGTTGGCCTTCGCGACGTTCATGAATTGTTCGGCGACGCCCTGCCCGTATGCGGTGCGATCGTCGATCACGGCGGCCGTCTTCGCATGCAGCGTCTTGGCCGCAAACGTGGCCATCGTGCCGCCGAGCTGTTCGTCGCTCGCGCCGATCCGGAAGATGTTCTTGAAGCCCTGCTTGGTCAGCGCCGGGTTCGACGCGACCGGCAGGATCGGCACACCGGCCGTCGAATACACACGCGACGCGGGAATCGCAACGCCGGAGTTGTAAGGTCCGAGCACCGCGACGACCCCCTTGTCGACGAGGTTCTGCGCGACCTGCACGCCGGCCTTCGGGTCGGCCTGGTCGTCTTCGGAAACCAGTTTGAACGTGACGGCCTTGCCGGCGACCTTGATGCCGGCCTTGTTGAGTTCGTCGACGGCGAGCCGCGCGCCGTTTTCATTGTCCTTGCCGTTCGCGGCCTGCGGGCCCGTCAGCGGCGCCGAATGGCCGATCATCACGACTTCCTGCGCGTGCGCGGAAGTCAGCGCGCCGGCGGCAACAGCCACCGAGAGCGCGGTAACGAGGTGTCGCATGATGTCTCCTGATTGGTTTTGAGTGAAACCAATGTAGGACACGCGTGGTCACATCGCAAGCAATTTCAAAATAATTTCTGGCATTTTGGTCATATTTAAGACCAAAGCGAATTGGTGTGGATTCGTCTTACTTCGGCGCGATGTCCCGCCGCACGCGAAGGATGTGCTGCTGGACGTAGAACGCGGCCGCATCGGCGTCGCCCGACACGATCGCCTCGTAGATCAGCCGGTGCTCGGACACGTAGAGCCGGATCCGGCCCGCATCGTAGATGCCGTCGTCCTTCAGGCGCTTCCACAGCGGCTGGTCCATCGTCTTCGCGACTTCGTCCGCGATCTTCACCATCAGCGCATCGCCCGTCATCAGCGCGAGCTGCCGGTGGAACAGCCGGTCGCTCTCGTTCCAGAGCGCGCGCTGGTGCGGATCGTCGACGTCGGTGATGGTTTCCATCTGCGCGAGATAGCGCTCGGCGCCGGGATCGGCGCGGCCATGGGCCGCGGCGAGGCGCGCGATCGCAGGCTCCAGGATCAGCCGCACGTCGAGCGTCGACGTCGGGCTGAAGTCGGCCTCCGACGCCGCGCGCATGTCGCCACGCTGTGCGAGCACGTCGAGCGGCGACGCGACGACATAGGTGCCCGAATTGCGCTTCGTGAACACGAGCCCTTCGTTCTGCAGTGCGCCCAGCGCCTCGCGCACGGCCGGCCGGCCGACCTGGAACAGTCCCGCGAGTTCGCGCTCGGACGGCAGCCGCGACTCCGCCGCGTAGCGCCCGGCGCGGATTTCGTCGCGGATCTTCTCGGCCACCTGCTCGTAGATCTGCAGCGGCCGGAAACCGCCTTCGAGTGATTCGGGACGCGCGGACATCATCGTTTGGCTCCTGCCCGGTCACGGGCGTGGATCTGGAATGGGTTCGCACTATACCGGAGCGGCGCCGGTATCGTGCCATCGCAGCCCTTCTGGACAGATATTAGAACCAAAACCGGCAAGACGTTTTATTTTCTGGGTTGCAGGTGCGCCAGAAAGTGGTATAGATTCGATCCACACTGCCCTGTGTCACGGTATCCGGCAGCCCTGTGGCGGGCGCGGCACGCGTCCGCCCTTCACGCTCACCGACGCATGCGACGTACACGATGACCGCCCTTTCCCCGATTCCCGTTTTCGATGCGGCCGACACGGCCGCGCTGCTCGACTACCCGGCGCTGCTCGCCACGCTCAGGCAAGTCGTCGCCGAGTATGCGGCAGGCGAGATCGTCAGCCCCGAGCGCATGGTCGTCCCCCTGCAGGGCGGCGGCGTCATGCTGTCGATGCCGTCGAGCGCGCGCGACCTGGCGAGCCACAAGCTCGTGAACGTGTGCCCCGGCAACGGCACACGCGGGCTGCCGACGATCCTCGGCCAGGTGACCGCGTACGACGCGACCACGGGCGAGATGCGCTTCGCGCTCGACGGCCCGACGGTCACCGGCCGCCGCACGGCCGCCATCACCGCGCTCGGCGTCCAGGCGCTGCATGGCGCCGCGCCGCGCGACATCCTGCTGATCGGCACCGGCAAGCAGGCCGCCAATCATGCGGAAGCGCTCGCGGCGATCTTTCCGGAAGCGCGCGTCCACGTACGCGGCACGGGCGCCGACAGCGAGGCCGCCTTCTGCGCGGCGCATCGCGCGCAGGCGCCGCGACTCGCGCCGCTCGGCAGCGAGTCGATTCCCGACACGATCGACGTGGTCGTCACGCTGACGACGAGCCGCACGCCCGTCTACCGCGAAGCCGCGCGCGAAGGCCGGCTTGTGGTGGGCGTCGGCGCGTTCACCGCGGATGCCGCCGAGATCGACGCGAGCACGGTGCGTGGCAGCCGGCTCGTCGTCGACGATCCCGCCGGCGCGCGCCACGAAGCCGGCGACCTGATCGTCGCGCAGATCGACTGGCAGCAGGTCGCGTCGCTCGCCGACGTGCTGAACGGCACCTTCGCACTCGGCGGGCCACTGCTGTTCAAGAGCGTCGGCTGTGCCGCGTGGGACCTGGCCGCGTGCCGCACGGCGCGCGATGCGCTCGCCGCGCGCGGGGCCGGCTGACCGGGCACCGCCCCTCCTTCAGCCACGCATGCGGCATCGCAACATCGAAGCCGCTCCGGCGGATTCCCGTACGCGTTGTAGGAAACGCCCTACAACGCGTCGAAGCGGCCTACACGAACTTCCAATTCGGCCGATTTCATTTTCGGCGGCGCAACACGATACTGCCGGCATGAATGCCAGCCTGTCACCCGCCGCGCTCAGGGTGTTCCTCGTCGATCACGCCGTCGCCGTCCGGCAGCGAATCGCGCTGCTCGTCGGCGCGATTCGCGGCGTCGCCGTCGTGGGCGAAGCGGAAGACGGCCAGGACGCGTGGACGCATATCCGCAGCAGTCATGCGGACGTGGTGATCGTCGACCTGCGGCTTGCGGACGGCAGTGGTCTCGACCTGATCGGGATGCTGTCGAAAGCCGCGCCGCGCATCGTCACGATCGTGCTGACGAACCACTCGGCGCTGGCATTCAGAGAGGCATGCGCCGCGGCCGGAGCCGACTACTTCTTCGACAAGACGGTCGAATTCGACGCCGCATGCCGTGTGATCGAATCCCTGGTGCACGCACGCGTGCGCCACCCCTGACGAGCCGGAGCGACTCATGTCCACCGCCACCGCCTTCGCCGCCGACGTGTCCGTCGTACCCCGGCCAACGATTCCGCTGCGCACGGTCGCGCGCGCCGACGCCGCCAAACATCCGGCCGCGCGCTGCTCGGTCTGCGCGATGCGCTCGATGTGCCTGCCGCCGCACCTGACGGCCGCCGAATACGGCCGCCTCGACGCGATCATCTGCACGACCCGGCAGGTTCGCCAGGGCGACGCGCTGTTCCGTACCGACGATCCGTTCCAGAGCATCTACGCGGTGCGCGCGGGTTCGTTCAAGACGGTGATGATGCATCGCGACGGGCGCGAGCACGTGACGGGCTTCCAGATCGCCGGCGAAACGCTCGGCATGGACGGCATCGGCGGCGGCCAGCACTGCTGCGACGCCATCGCGCTGGAGGACAGCGTCGTGTGCATCATCCCGTTCGGCGCGCTCGAAGCGGCGTGCCGCGAGATGAAGCCGATGCAGCACTTCCTCTACCAGATGCTGAGCAGTGAAATTGTCCGCGAATCGAGCCAGATGCTGCTGCTCGGCACGATGTCGGCCGAACAGCGCGTCGCGCATTTCCTGCTGAACCTGTCGTCGCGGTTCGAGGCGCGCGGCTATTCGGCAACCGAATTCAACCTGCGGATGACGCGCGAGGAAATCGGCTGCTATCTCGGGATGAAGCTCGAAACCGTCAGCCGGATGTTCTCGCGGTTCCATCGCGAAGCGCTGGTCGAAACGCGCGGCAAGCGCGTGCGCATCATCGACGCACAAGCGCTCGCGCGGGTCTGACGCACCGCGCCGGACGCCCGCGCGGCGTCATCGCGCCGCGTCGCCCGTCGCGGCGTCGCGCAGCGCCACCCTAGCTCCGCCTGCCTGCCACGCGATCAGCGCCTGTTCGGCCTGTGCGAATGCACGCCGCAGCGCGTCGTCCACGTCGGCGCCGACGCACGGCGGCAGCGGCCTGAGCGCCGTGTCGCGCATCACCAGATCGAGCCGCGCGTGATACAGGCGGGCGCCATCGGCCGCCGCGCGCGATTCGATCGCGAGATGGCAGCCGCCGATCAGCGCGCGAAACCGTTCGAGCCGCACCAGCTGTGCGCCGGCTTCGGCTTCGATTGCAGCGGACCCCGTGAATCCAAGGCAGGCGATCTGCATGCCCACGCCCATGTCGTGTCTCCTGACGGGGCCGCCCGCTCGTCGACCGCCTTGCATGCGCCGCGCGCATCACGATGCGGCGGCACGCGTTTCCCGTGGCGCGGCGCGATTCTTCGATCGCGGCCCGGCCGACACTCCGCCCGCGCCGTCGCCGGCGCGGGACCGTTCATACGTTGAAAACCTGCGACGTCTTCATCTCGATCCAGGTCATGCCGGCCCGCAGTCCTTCGATCATGGCCTCGCGCTCGGTCGGATACGCGTGACTATGCTCGAACGTGTGATGAAACCGCGCGGCGCCGACGCCGTGCTCGACCGACACGCGGCAGCGGAACTCGCCCGATTCGCACGGGCGCGTCTCGACTTCGACCGACCAGTCGCGTTCGTGAATGTTGCCCTGCAGTGTCATGCGCCCTCCTGCGGTATCAGTCTTCGAGCCGGAAGTGACCGCTGTGCAGCAGCACCGGCCGGCCGCCGATTTCCTCGAGCATCCGTCGCGCCATCGCCTCGATCGCCCGCCGGTGCCCGTCGAATGCGGCCAGCAGGTCGCGCTCGAGCAGCGACCGCGCGCCGAAATGATCTTCCAGTGCCTCGGCCGTGACCGCGCACTGTACGCAACGCCCGTCGACCAGCGCCGAAAACGCGACGACCAGGTCGCGCGCGCAATACTCCGGCGGCTCGGGCGGAAAAACAATGTGCATCTGTCGGTCTGTCATCGTCGTGATGGCTCCATGACGAGAGCATAGTGGCGCGCGCGGCCGCGCGCTTGACCCACGTCAACCGGTTCGCTGCACCGCACGATCCTGGTGCAGCAGGACGACGCGGTTTCAGCCTGCGTCGGGCTCGATCGCCGCGCCGCGCTCCGCGAGCAGTTCGCGCAGCACGCTGCGGTGGCAATGGCGCTCGTCGTCGCAGTAGCAACCGATCGAGAACGCCGTGGTGGCGGACAGCGCCGCCAGCAGGTCCAGCACCTTCGCCGGATCGCCATGCGCCATCTCCGCGCGGAAATGGCGCTTGAACGCATGCCATTCGGCGTCGGTTTCGGCGGCCTGTGCCTGGGCAACGAGTTCGGCACTCGGCGACAGCGTCGGCAACCATACATCATAGTAGTTGCGCGACGCGAATTCCGCCTTCGGTACGCCACGCGGCGGCCGCCGCACCGTGCCGATCCGCAGGCCCTCGCCGGCCGCGCGCGGCGTGCCGAGCTGGATGATCCGGATGCCCATGTCGCTCCTTGTGTGTTGCGTCCGATGCCGCGATCGTACCGCCGCAAGCGCCATCGCGTCCGTCGGCCGGCGCACGTTGCCGGCGCGCAATGACAAACCGGCTGTTCCCGTGACGGGAAACAGCCGGTTCATCCAGCGTCATTCGTTGCGCGCCGGGGCGCGCCGCGCTCAGACGCCGCTCTTCAGCACCTTGCCGATCGCGTCCGCGACGATGCCGACGTTCGAGTCGTTCAGGCCCGCCACGCACATCCGGCCCGAACGCAGGATGTACACGCCGTGCACTTCGCGCAGCGCGTCGACCTGCGATTCGGTCAGGCCCGTGTACGTGAACATCCCGCGCTGCTTCACGTAGCGCGTGAGCGCTTCGCCGGTGACGTGGTCGCGCAGGCCGTCGTGGATCGACTGGCGCATCCGCGCGATGCGGCGGCACATCGCCGACAGCTCCTCTTCCCACTGCTTGCGCAGCGCCGGCGTGCCGAGCACGGCCGCAACGACCTTCGCGCCGTAGGTTTGCGGGTTGCTGTAGTTCGAGCGCACGGCGCCGGCCAGCTGGCCGAGCACGCGCTCGGCCGCGGCCGCATCCTCGCAGACGACGCTCAGGCCGCCCACGCGCTCGCCGTACAGCGAGAAGTTCTTCGAGAACGAGTTCGCGACGAGCGTCGGCACGCCGCGGCGGGCCAGTTCGCGCACCGCGAACGCGTCCGCGTCGAGGCCTGCGCCGAAGCCCTGGTACGCCATGTCGACGAACGGCAGCAGCCCGCGCGCCTCGATCACGTCGATCAGCTTCTGCCACTGGCCTTCGTCGAGGTCGACGCCGGTCGGGTTGTGGCAGCACGCATGCAGCAGCACGATGCTGCGCGCCGGCAGCGCGTCGATCGCCGCGAGCATCGCGTCGAACTTCAGGCCGCCCGTCGCTTCGTCGTAGTACGGATACGTGTTCACCGTGAAGCCGGCGCGCTCGAAGATGAAGCGGTGGTTTTCCCAGCTCGGATCGCTCAGCCACACCTGCGCATCCGGGAAGTAGCGCTTCAGGAAGTCGGCGCCGACCTTCAGCGCGCCCGAGCCGCCGAGCGTCTGCAGCGTCGCGATGCGGCCGGCCGCACGGGCCGGGTGATCCGCGCCGAACACGAGCGATTGCACGGCGTCGCGATACGCGGCCAGGCCGACCATCGGCAGGTACGGCTTCGGGCCGCTCTCGCGCTGCAGCGCGGTTTCGGCTTCGCGCACGGCGCCCATCACCGGAATCCGGCCTTCGGCGTCGAAATAGATCCCGATGCTCAGGTTGACCTTCTGGTCGCGCGGATCTTTCTGGAAGTTCTCGTTCAGCGTCAGGATCGGATCGCCCGGGTATGCGTCGATGTGTTCGAACATGGCTATGTCGGTCTCGTTTGGAAGAATGATCGGTCGTGGCCTGCGTCAGCGCGCGGATGCGCCGTCGCGCACCGCATAGCCGGCATTCTTCTGACGGAAGCGATACCCGACCGCGAGCACCGCGAGCCAAACCGGGATCAGGTACACCGACAGGCGGAGATCCGGCGTCAGGTACATCACGACGAGAATGCCGGCCATGAATGCCAGGCACAGGTAATTCGTGAAAGGATAGCCCAGACTGCGGAAGGAAGTCTCCTCCCCGGCTGCACGCTTGGCCTGGCGGAACTTCAGGTGGATCAGGCTGATCATCGCCCAGTTGATGATCAGCGCCGACACGACGAGGCCCATCAGCACCTCGAACGCCTTGCCCGGCATGAAGTAGTTGACCAGCACGCACACGCCGGTCGCGAGCGCCGACGCGCCGAGCGCGGCGAGCGGAATGCCGCGCTTGTTCACCGAGCACAGCACCTTCGGCGCGTTGCCCTGCTGCGCGAGGCCGAACAGCATCCGGCTGTTGCAGTACACGCCGCTGTTGTAGACCGACAGCGCGGCCGTCAGCACGACGACGTTCAGCACGTTCGCGACCAGGTTGCTGCTCAGCGCGTGGAAAATCAGCACGAACGGGCTGCCGCCGCTGACGACCTTCTCCCACGGATACAGCGACAGCAGCACGGCGAGCGCGCCGATGTAGAAAATCAGGATGCGGTAGATGACCTGGTTGGTCGCGCGCGGGATGCTGCGCTTCGGATCGTCGGCCTCCGCCGCCGTGATGCCGACGAGCTCGAGCCCGCCGAACGAGAACATGATCGCGGCCATCGACATCACGAGGCCCGACACGCCGTTCGGAAAGAAGCCGCCGTGCTGCCACAGGTTCCGGACGCTGGCTTCCGGCCCGGCATGGCCGCTCGCGAGCAGCCAGCCGCCGAAGCCGATCATCCCGACGATCGCGGCCACCTTGATGATCGAGAACCAGAATTCCGTCTCGCCGTACGATTTGACGCTGGTCAGGTTGATCAGGTTGATGACGACGAAGAACACGAGCGCCGACACCCAGGTCGGCACGCCCGGCCACCAGTACTGCACGTAGATCCCGACGGCCGACAGTTCGGCCATGCTGACGAGGATGTACAGCACCCAGTAGTTCCAGCCGGACAGGAAGCCGGTGAAGTGGCCGAAGTACTTGTTCGCGAAGTAGCTGAACGACCCCGCGACGGGCTCGTCGACGACCATCTCGCCGAGCTGGCGCATGATGAAGAACGCGACGATGCCGGCCACCGCATAGCCGAGCAGCACGGACGGACCGGCCATCTTGATGGTCTGCGCGATGCCGAGGAACAGCCCCGTGCCGAGCGCGCCGCCGAGCGCAATCAGCTGGATGTGCCGGTTCTTCAGCCCGCGCTGCAGGCCGTCGCTCTCGTTTCCAGAAACCATGTCTTCTCCACTCTGTCCGCCTCCGCCTGCAGCGGGGTGCGGCGCGCCTCGGTGTGCCGGGCGCTGTTTTGCTGTGCCGGCGGCCGTTCGTGGAGCCACCGGGTTGGGGGACTGCAATCCTCGCGTGGCGGCGCCCGATTCGCGTCGGCGTGCCCGCCAGACCGGCCGCCGACTGTCGCCGCATCCGCATTGCTGCGGCCGCACACGAAAATCCGGCGTCAGTTTAGCGTCGCGACGGCGAAATCGGGTTTCGTAACCCGTTCATGCAAACCCTACATTATGAGATAAGATTGCATCGAGGAGACAAACGAGGAAACAAAAATGCCTGAACCGGTTCTTGACCGCATCGACCGCCATTTGCTCTCGATCCTGCAGGAAAACGGCCGCGCGTCGAACCTCGATCTGGCGAAGGCCGTCGGCCTGTCGCCCGCGCAGACGCTGCGGCGCCACCGGCGGCTGGAGGAAATCGGCGCGATCCGCCGCTATGAAACCCGTTTGTGCCCCGATACGCTCGGCTTCGGCGTCACCGCGTTCGTACACGTGACGATGGAGCGCGGGCACATCCGCGACCTGTCGAAGTTCCAGAAACTGGTGTCCGAGCTCGCGCAAATCCAGGAGTGTTTCTCGGTGACGGGCGACATCGACTACGTGCTGAAGGTCGTCGCGCACGACCTGAAGGGGTTGTCACGGTTCCTGCTCGAGACGCTGATGCGGATTCCCGGCGTGAACGGCGTGCATTCGAGCGTGTGCCTCGACGAGATCAAGTGCACGAGTGCGATGCCGGTTGAAGTATAAGGGCCGGTACGCCTGCAGGTTACTTCAGTGACGGGCACATGCGTGCTCGGCAGCAGCGTTGCCGCCTATGCTGGTCTGGCAAAGGCATCCGTATTTCAAGAACCGTACACGTCCGATAGACAACTTGTTTCTTACCGGCGATTGTCGTCGCTTCCTTAATTCAAGAGGACGCGACCATGCGCAGAACAGCAGTGAGAAACGGCGACCGCACCACGACTGGTGGATTCGTCATAGCCGTCAGTTCAACAATTTTCGATAACGGAAAGCACGTTGCCATAGATGGAGACGAAGCAACGTGCGGCAACTGCAAAGGAGCGTTCCGGATCATCGGCAGCGCAAAGCGTATGAGCTGCCATGGCCGGAAGATCGTTCTAAGTGGCGACCCGGTACTTTGCCCGTGCGGACGGAACAACGTCATTGCGGGCGACGACAGCATGATTTTCTATGAAGAAGACAACACCTCGACGTCTTTAGCAGCTTCGATCGACGCGCAGCCACCTCCCCCGACCGTTCCGCCCCGATTCGATGAGAAGATCAAGTGTACGGCGCGCGCGTCAACGCTCGCGGGATATCCGTATTACGTCGAGACAGCAGACGGCAGAACATATTCCGGCCGCATCAACGACAGCGATTCGCTCCCGCGCATTGACACCCGCGCCGCAGCGGACGATTACGTCGTCTATTGGGGCGACGAAGCCATCGCAAAACAGTACGGGGCGTGATCGATGCCAAATTCACCCACGAAAGTCCGTACGAACAACACACCGCTATCCCAAAAAGACGTAGCGCTCAAAGTGCTGACGTTTCAGGAGCTTTGGCGTGCATACCCGACCAAAGATCCATACGACGACCCTACTGGCGAGTACGAAAATCAATGCGCAATCCGGATGAGCGTAACGTTTCATTCGATTGGAAGCGACATGAAGTCGTTTTCGCAAAAAGTTCTGAAACCCATGCCAGGAAAGCGCACGCTGGGACGACTGATTCTCAATGGCAAGGCAACCGCGACGCGTGCTTACGAGTTGGCCGCGTGGTTGAAACTTCGACCGTTTCTCGGTTTGGGCAAGCCGGAAAACATCACCGGCCAGGATTGGCAAGACAGGATAAAAGGTCGAACCGGTATCATCTACTTTTTCGGCTACTGGCGACAAGACGGTGACCCTGCCGATGCACTGAGCGGTGGCCATATCGACCTGTGGAACAACGACACGCTTACGCCATCGGCAGTGTCGTTCTGGCGGTTTCGCATCGGCGTACGACGCATGATTAACCCCGTTGATTATCTTCGGGGAAGACGCGGGAATTGGTATTCAGACCTGGCGGACTCGAAAGAGATTCTCTTCTGGGAAGTTAAATGAAACGACTGGCAGTCGCTGTTCCCGGATTCCTTTGGGGTGTGCTCGTCACTTGGCTGTCGCTTTACACGTTCAGCCGAATTCACTGGCCAGCTACGCCAGCGCGTTCGACCGGCTGTAACGACATGGAACACTGCGCACCTCACGCAATGTTCATCGCGGGCCTGCTCGTGCTGACCTTGTGGCCTTCGGTCGTCCTTGCGCTAATCAACGCCCTGGCTTACCGCCGCTGGTCGTTGCGCAAATGGGGAGTCACCTTCGTTGCTGCGACGCTGTTTGTCGTCCTTTTTCATCTCGGAACCTACGCGGCACCCGCGCTCGGCATCTTCAATTAAGCCGGATTGTCGAAGCGGCGCAATTTCGTTGGCACGCTGTTTCGACCGTTTCAGCAATCCTTGTCGGCGACAGTTCCAGTGATGTTGCATCTACAACGGCCCCATTCGGATTGCCGGGACCGGTGATCATCGCAGTTGTTCACCGCACCGCTTCGAACGCACTGATCAGCAACGCCCCCGCCGCGATCACCGCGCACCCGGCCGCCCGGCGCGGTGTCAGCCGTTCGCCGAGATAGACGCGCGCAATCAGCGCCGCGAACACCACGCTCGTCTCCCGCAGCGCCGACACGGGGCCCATCGGCGCGCGATCCATCGCCCAGATCACGATGCCGTACGCGAGCGCCGCGAACACGCCGCCGCACGCGGCCTTCGCCGTTTCGCCGACGTCCTGCGTCAGCCGCAGCGGCCCCGCGCGCAGCCGGTAGTACGCAGCCATCATCGCGCCCGTCAGCACGAACATCCATGCGGTATAGCCGACCGTGTTGCCGCTCTCCCGCACACCGATCCCGTCGACCACGCTGTACGCCGCGATCGACACGCCCGTCGCGAACGCGGTCGGCAGCACTTGCGTCATCCGGTGCTTCGCGTCGCGCCCGCGCTCCAGCCCGATCGCCAGGATGCCCGCACAGATCAGCACGAGCCCGCCTTGCGCACCGGCGTTCAGGTGCTCGCCCGCGAACGCCGCCGCGCCGAGCGTGACGAGCAGCGGCGCGGTGCCGCGTGCAACCGGGTACGCGACGGTCAGGTCGCCGTGCTCATAAGCGCGCACGAGCAGCAACGTATAGACGACGTGGATCAAGGCCGACGCGACCACGTAAAGCCAGCTCGCGGGCGTGATCGGCGCGGCGGCCGGCAGAAACAACAGCGCGAACACCCCGATCGCGATCTGCAGCACCGTGGCCGAGCGCAACCGGTCGCCGCTGCTGCGGACGAGCGCATTCCATGACGCATGCAGGAACGCCGCGCACAGAACGGCAAACAGAACGGGGATCGGCACGCTGAAACCTCATTGACGGTTGGAAATCACGCGGCGGGCGCGACAGGCGTTCATCGTAGGAATGCGTAACCGAATTGTCAAAAAAGCGACGCACGGCGTCGCATGGACGAATGGGCCCGCCACGCCGTTTCGCCCGTCCTGCATGGCTTCGGCAGTTGCCCCCGGCCCGCCGTCGAATGTGACGCGGCGGTGGCACCCGGCCCGCCCCTTTCCGTTCTCTTTCGCATCTCGTTGCGTCGTAATGAAATCGATACCGCAACGCAACCATCGCGAAAACACTCCGTCCCCATATCTTCATACGCGGCTGTTTCAATGCGCGTGCTCTCTCACGAGCTCCGCGCCGAACCGACACGGCGACGGGGCCGCTCTCCACCATCGAAGACCTTACCTGGAGTTTCCCGATGTTCCGTCAAGCCATGCTCGTCACCGCCTGCGCAGCCGCAGCGCTGGCGCTGTTCGCCTGCGGCGGCAGCGACGATCCCACGTCGACGCCTGCCGTGTCGTCGCAAGATGCGCTGCAGACCGCCACGCCGATCAAGCACGTCGTCGTGATCTATGGCGAAAACATCTCGTTCGACCACTACTTCGGCACCTACCCGAACGCGACGAACCCGTCGGGCGAACCGGCATTCAACGCGAAGTCCGGCACGCCGACGCCGAACGGGCTGACGGGCACGCTGCTTACTGCGAACCCGAACTTCACGAACACGGCCAACGGCACCGACGCGGCGAACCCGTTCCGTCTCGACCGCACGCAGGCCGCGACCGCCGACCAGAACCACGCGTATACGGCCGAGGAACAGGCCGAGGACAACGGCCTCGCCGACCTGTTCCCGAAATACACGGGCAAGGGCTCGTCCGGCGGCGCCGGCGCGTTCGGCACGAAGGGCCAGGTGATGGGCTACTTCGACGGCAACACCGTGACCGCGCTGTGGAACTACGCGCAACGCTTCGCGATGAGCGACAACATGTACACGACGTCGTACGGTCCGTCGACGCCGGGTGCGCTGAACGTCGTGGCGGGCCAGACCAACGGGATGCAGATCGTCAAGTCGTCGAAGCAGCCGTCGACGCTCGCGTCCAGCTCGTACTACATCAATGACGGCCAGGGCGGCTTCACGATGATCAACGACGTCGACCCGGGCTTCGACGTGTGTTCGAGCACGACCGACCAGGCGATGATGGCCGGCAAGAACATCGGCGACCTGCTGAACGGCGCGAAGATCACGTGGGGCGGCTTCATGGGCGGCTTCAACCTGTCGACGACGAACGGCAACGGCACGACGGGCTGCGCGCGCAGCACGGTCGCCACCGCCGTGAACGCCGCGACGTCCGACTACATCCCGCACCACAACTGGTTCCAGTACTACGCGTCGACCGCGAACCCGCAGCACACGCGCCCCAGCTCGGTCGCGGCAATCGGGTCGAGCCTCCAGGCCGACGGCAAGACCGCCGAACCCGCGAACCACCAGTACGACACCGACGACTTCTTCGCGGCCGTGAAGGCTGGCAACTTCCCGTCGGTCAGCTACCTGAAGGCGCCGGCCGCGCAGGACGGGCATGCAGGCTATTCGGATCCGCTCGACGAGCAGGCGTTCGTGACGAAGGTCGTCAACTTCCTGCAGCAGCAGCCGGACTGGCAGAACACGGCCGTGATCGTCACCTATGACGACTCGGATGGCTGGTACGACCACGTGTACACGCCGCCGACGCGCGCATCGTCGGACCCGGTCGACCAGCTCAACGGCGCCGGCAAGTGCGGCACGGGCGGCACCACCGGCGTGAACGGCGCAACCGTGAACGGCCGCTGCGGCCCGGGCGTGCGCATTCCGCTGGTCGTGATCTCGCCGTACGCGAAGCAGAACTACGTCGACCACACGATGATCGACCAGTCGTCCGTCGTGCGCTTCATCGAGGACAACTGGCTCGGCGGCCAGCGTATCGGCGGCGGTTCGTTCGATGCGACCGCGGGCGACCTGCGCAACCTGTTCGACTTCACGTCGAAGCCGAACACGACGCCGCTCTACCTCGACCCGACGCTGGGCACCGCGCTGAGCGCTGCACCGTCGATCTGACCGTCACGGCATGACCGCATGGCCGGCGCATCGTGCGCCGGCCGTTTCCGTTTAACGCGCCGCCTCACGCGGCGCCCGATTTTCGACCGACAGCATGACAGCTCGCCCCGCGTTCCCGTCTCCCGACGCCTCCGGCAACCCCGCGCCGCGCGCCCCTTCCCGCCTGCTGCGCCGCACGGCGTTCGTGCTCGGCGCGGCCGTGATCGGCTACGGCGCGTTCGCGATCGCGTTTCCCGCGCAGGTGCCGGCGGCGATCGGCACCGTCGTCGCCGACTGGACGGGCGCGAATCCGCATCCGGTCGTCCTGCAGCGACCCGCTGCGCAACCTTTGTCGGCGGTCGCGCAGCTCGGGCGCGCGCTGTTCCACGACCCGTCGCTGTCCGCGTCGGGCAAGCAATCGTGCGCGTCGTGCCACAGCCCCGATCATGCGTACGGCCCGCCGAATGCGCTCGACGTGCAGCCGGGCGGCCTCGCGATGACGCAGCAGGGGTATCGCCCGCCGCCATCGCTGATGTACCTGTACCGCCAGCCGAATTTCAGCATCGGCCCCGACGCCGGTGAAAACGACGCCGCGCCGAGCGTCGCGCAACAGGCCGCTTCGGCGGCCGGCGTCGTCAAGGCGCAGAAGGTGGCCGGCACGTCGGCCGCACCGCAGCTCGTGCCGCAGGGCGGGATGTTCTGGGACGGTCGCGCCGATACGCTGCAGCAGCAGGCGTTCGGCCCGCTGCTGAATCCGGTCGAGATGGCGAACGCGAGCATCGATGATGTCGCGCACAAGCTCGCGCAGTCGTCGCACCGTGCGCAGCTGGAAAAACTGTTCGGCGCGCGCGTGTTCGACAGTCCGCAGCTCGCGGTGTCGGAGGCGATGTTCGCGATCGCGCGCTACCAGGTCGAGGATCCGTCGTTCCACCCGTACAACAGCAAGTACGACCGCTGGCTCGAAGGCCGCGCGCGCCTCACACAGGCCGAGCTGCGCGGGCTGCGCCTGTTCAACGATCCGGACAAGGCGAATTGCGCCGGCTGCCACCTGTCGAAGCCCGGCAAGGACGGGCTGCCGCCGATGTTTACCGATTACCAGTACGAGGCGCTCGGCGCGCCGCGCAACAAGGACCTGGCGCAGAACCGCAATCCGGCGTTCTACGATCTCGGCGTGTGCGGGCCGTTCCGCGACGACCTGAAGGACCAGACGCAGTACTGCGCGATGTTCCTGACGCCGACGCTGCGCAACTCGGCGACGCGCCACGTGTTCTTCCACAACGGCGTGTTCCACACGCTCGACCAGGTGATGGCGTTCTACAACGAGCGCAGCATCTCGCCGCAGAAGTTCTATTCGCGCGGTGCAGACGGCAAGGTCGACGAGTACGACGACATTCCGCCGAAATACCGCGCGAACGTCGACGTGACCGATGCGCCGTTCGACCGCAAGCCGGGCGACAAACCCGCGATGACGGCGCAGGACATCAAGGATATCGAAGCGTTTCTCGGCACGCTGAACGACGAGCCGGCGCAGCGCTGAGCGCCGATCGTGCGCCGCGCCGCATCAGCGGCGCGCGCGGATGCACAGGAAGGCCGGCGCCAGCGACAGCTCCGCATGGAGCCGTTCCGACACGGCCTGCATCTCCGGCAGCGGCGTCGGTTCGACGAACCGGTCGAGCCGCCAGCCGCTTTCCGCGACGGCATTCAGGATCTCGGCCAGCGGCCGCCGCCAGGCTTCGACGTAGGGCCTCGGCTCGCCGAACCCCGACCAGTGGAAGCCGAAGCGCGACGTGTCGAAGTACGTGCCGTCACCGCGCGTGCGTTCGTCCATCCAGTCTCGCATCGGATGCGCCATCGAGAACACCAGCGTGGCAGCCGGCCGCGCGACGCGCCGGAATTCGCGCAGCGTCGGCGCGAGATCGCGCACGTAGTCGAGCGCGAGCGAACACAGCACCTTGTCGACCGACTCGTCGGGCAGCCAGGCGAGCGGCGCCTCCAGGTCGCCTTCCATGACGTCGACAGCAAGCCCGGCGCAGCGCGTTCGTGCAAGCGCGACCATCTCCGGCGTGACGTCGAACGCATGCACGGCCGCGCCGTGGCGCGCCAGATGCTCGCTGCAGATGCCGGGCCCGCAGCCGGCGTCGAGCACCGTCAGGCCGCCGACATCGCCGAGCAGCGCCATCGTCGCCGGCCGTTCGTAGAGCGCGTTGTGCGCCTTCGTCGGCGCGATGTCCGCATAGCGTTGCGCGAAGCTCGCATAGGCGCGGCGGCCGGGAGGATCGTTCGGGTCGTTCGGTTCGGTCATGCGGCATCCGTCGGCAGGAATCGGGCGTGTCGATTCTGCCCGATCGGACGACGGATGGCGACCTGCCCTCGTGCCTGCGTCAGGACAGGCTGTCGAGCAACCGATACCAGGCGACCCCGGCCGCGATATAGAAGCGCTGCAGCCCGTGAAACGGAATCGGGCGGACCGGCGTGACCCGGAACGGCAACGGCAATTGCGCATCGCCGGACAGGTGTGCGGCCAGATGCTTGCCGAGTGTCGTCGCCATCGCGATGCCGCGCCCGTTGTAGCCGAGCGCGATCGTCACGCCGGGCGCGGGTTCGTGCACGTGCGGCAGGAAATCCGCGGTGATCGCGACGCGCCCCGCCCAGCGGTATTCGAACCGGACGCCCTTCAGTTGCGGATACAGCAGCAGCGTCGCACGCTCGAGATGACGCCAGTCGCTCGTCGCACGCGGCTCAGCGAACGGGCCACGGCCGCCCATCAGCAGCCGGCCGGCCGCGTCGCGACGGAAATACAGCAGCAGGCGCCGCGCGTCGGATGCGACCTCTCCGCCCGCCAGAATGTCGCGGCCGAGATCCGGCGGAAGCGGTTGCGTCGCGACGATGAAACTGTTCGCGGCGATCACCGACTGGTGCAAGCCGGGCCATAGCCCATCCGTGTAGCCGTTGGTCGCGATCACGACGCGCTCCGCCGACAGCGTCGCGCCGCCGGACGTCGCGATCCGCCAGCGGCCGTCAGCACGCGTCAGCCCGACGGCGCGCGTCAGCCCGTGTACGACCGCCCCGCTCGCCTGCGCGGCGCGCACGAGGCCGCGCGTATAGCCAAGCGGCTGCACGCTGCCCGCGCGGCGGTCGATCCAGCCGCCCGCATACGCTTGCGTGCCGAGCCGACGCGCGACGTCGTCGCGGCCGAGCACGTCGACCGGCGCGCCGCGCGCGGCCCACTGCTGCGCACGGCGTGCGACCGTCTCGAGCATCGCGGCGGTCGGCGCCGGCTGGATCCAGCCGGTGCGGCGCGCATCGCAGTCGATCGCGTGCCGCGCGATCAGGTCGAACACCGTGTCGGCCGCGCCGCCGACAATGCCGGCAAGCTGCTCGCCGGCCGTGTCGCCGAACCGGCGAACCAGTTCGTCGGGGTCGTATTTCAGCCCGGGGATCACCTGCCCGCCGTTGCGGCCCGACGCGCCCCAGCCCGGTTGCGCCCCCTCGATCACGCGCACGTTCACGCCGCGTTCGGCCAGGTGAAGTGCGGTCGACAGACCGGTGAAGCCCGCGCCGATGATCGCCACGTCGCACGACACGGAGGCGTCGAGCGCGGGCGTATCGGGCGCCGGTGCGGCGGTCGCCGCCCACAACGAATCCGGCCACTGGGAATCGGGCCATCCGGGTACCGCGTTCCTTGCGCTCATGTTCGATCCGGGGTGTCGGCGCCGTCCGCTGCCAGCAGACGACGCAGGAATTCCTGCGTGCGGGGATGCGTCGGCTGCGTGAGCACGTCGCGCGCCGGCCCGCTTTCGCAGATGGTGCCGTCGTGCAGGAAGCACACGCGATCGGCCACCTCGCGCGCGAACGCCATTTCGTGCGTGACGACCACCATGGTCATCCCGTCGCGCGCGAGCCCGCGCATCACGCCGAGGACTTCGCCGACAAGCTCGGGATCGAGCGCCGACGTCGGCTCGTCGAACAGGATCGCCTGCGGCTCCATCGCCAGCGCGCGTGCGATCGCGACGCGCTGCTGCTGCCCGCCCGACAGCTCGGACGGGTATGCATTCATCCGATGCGCGAGCCCGACCTTGTCGAGCAGCGCGCGGGCCTGCTCGCGCGCTTGTGCGGCCGGCCTGCGCCGCACGTGCACGGGCCCTTCCATCACGTTCTCGAGCGCCGTGCGGTGCGAGAACAGGTTGAAGCGCTGGAACACCATGCCGACCCGCATCCGCAGCTCGTGGATCCGCTTCGAATGCGCGTCGACCTTCACGCCGTCGATCGTGATCGCGCCTTCGTCGTAAGTCTCGAAGCCGTTGATACAGCGCAACACGGTCGACTTGCCGGAGCCGGACGGCCCGATCAGGCACACGACCTCGCCCTGCTGCACGTCGAGGCTCACGCCCTTCAGCACCGCGTGCTGATGAAACCGCTTGTGTAGCGAATCGATCCGGATCATGCGCCTCTCCTCAGCGCGAGCCGCTTGCCGAGCCGGTTCACGCCGAACATCAGCGGCAGGCCGAGCGCGAGATACAGCAGTGCGACGAGCGTATAGACGCTCATGTTCTGGAACGTCGACGACGCGATCAGCTGGCCGGCGCGCGTGATTTCGGCGACCGTGATCGTCGACGCGACCGATGAGTCCTTGAGCAGCATCACGAGCGTGTTGCCGTACGGCGGCAGCGCAATGCGGAACGCCTGCGGCAGCACCACGCGCCGCATGATCATCGGGCCGCGCATGCCGATCGCGTGCGCGGCCTCGATCTGGCCGCGGTCGATCGCCTCGATGCCGGCGCGGAAGTTCTCGGCCTGGTAGGCCGAGTATGCGATGCCGAGACCGAGCACGCCGGCCTGGAACGCCGACAATTGCACACCCAGATCGGGCAGCACGAAATACATGTAGAACAGCTGCACGATGATCGGCAGCCCGCGAATCACGTTGACGATCGTGCTGCCGGCGGCCGACACGGCACGATTGCGCGACACCTTCAGCAACGCGAGGGCCAGCCCGAGCACCGAGCTGAGCACGAACGCGCATGCCGTGATCTCGATCGTGACCACCGCGCCCTTCAGCAGGATCGGCAGGAAATCGATCGCATTCTGAAAAAACATGAGGTCTCCTATGCGACGTCCGGACGGCGCGCCGCAGCAGATGCCCGCACGACGCGGGCGGAATCGTTCGGGAATCCGGGCCGGAGGCTCAGCTCATGTGCCACTTCTGCAGGATCTGCTGCAGCGTGCCGTCGCTCTTCATCTTGCGGATCGCGCCGTTGAGCTGCTCGAGCGTCGCGGTGTCGCCCTTGCGGACGATGAAGCAGACCTGCCCCTTCACGACGCTCTGGTATTCGGGCACGAGCCGTACCTGGCGGTTGACGCCGTGCTCGATCTGGTACGCGACGATCGGCTGGTCGGCGAAGCCGGCCTTGATGCGCCCGAGCGCGACGTCGCGCATGATGTCGGCGATCGAATCGTAGGTCCGGACTTCCTTGAAGATGCCCTTCTTGTTGAGCGCATCGACGAACGCGGTGCCGACCTGCGCGCCGACCACCTGCCCCTTGAAATCGTCCATCGACGTATAGCGGCCCGGGTCGTCGGCCTTCACGATCAGGCCCTCGCCGAACGTATAGACCGTGTCGGAGAAATCGACCACCTGCTGACGCACGGGCGTCTTCAGCATCGCGGCCGAGATGATGTCGATCTTCTGCATGGTGAGCGACGGGATCAGCGCCGAGAACACGGTCTGCTGCACGTCGACGCGGAACCCGGCGGATTTCCCGGCCGCGGTGACGGCATCGACCATCATCCCCTGGATCGAATTGCTCTTGACGTCGAGAAACGTGAACGGCACGCCGGTGGCTGTCGCGCCGACCTTCAGCGTGGGCTCGGCCGCAACGGCGCTCGCCGAAGCCGCGGAGAGGACGATACAGGCGGCGAAACCGGCGGCCAGTGCGCCGAACCGCTTGATGAACGGAACCATGGTGTCTCCTTCTCGATAATCCGGTGCGCCGGCCGGCCGCTGATCGACACTGCGACGATGACTCGATCTTAAAACGAATCGAAAACATCGCAAAAAGATTTTTGAGTATCGATATTCGATACGCTATGATTTGATATCGAATCGATCCCGCCCCTTGCCATGGAAACATCGTCCGATCAGTCAAACGACCTGCTGTTCAACCAGTCGCTGGAGAAAGGGCTGAACGTGCTGCGCGCGTTCAGCGCGAAGCGGCGCACGATGACGCTGGCGGAAGTGGCCGACGCGGCCGGGATGACGAAAAGCTCGGCGCAGCGGATGGTCTATACGCTCGAGAAGCTCGGCTACATTCGCAAGCATCCGGTCACGCGGCGTTACCAGCTCACGCCGCACGTGATGCGGATCGGCTTCAACTATCTCGCGGCCGATACGCTGATCGACGTGGCGAATCCATTTCTGTCCGAGCTCACGAACGTGACCGGCGAAACCACCAATCTCACGGAGCCGGACGAAGACGAGATGGTGTATGTCGCGCGCTTCGTGTCGACGAAGTTCGTGCCGATCCACATGCCGATCGGAAGCCGCATCCCGATGTATTGCACCGGCTGCGGCCGCGCGTTCCTGAGCGCGCTGCCACCCGGCGACGCGCGCGCGCGGCTCGACGGCATGGTGCGCGCACCGCACACGCCGCGTACGGTCACGGCGCTCGACGAACTCGTCGCGCTGCTCGACGGCGCGCGGCTCGACGGCTACGCGACCAACCAGGAAGAACTGTTCATCGGTGACATGTCGATCGCGGCGCCCGTGCTCGGCAGCCAGGGGCAGCCGGTCGCGGCCGTGCACGTGGTTGCGCCGACGAGCCGCTGGACGTTCGACGACGCGCGCCGCAAGCTCGCGCCGGCCGTGATCGACTGCGCGCGCGGCATCAGTAACTCGATCCGGACGCTCGAGTAGCGCGCGCGAGATTGCAGACGGTGCGCCGTTGCGTTGCGCAACGGTGTCTGGACGCTACCGCGACTTCGGCGAAGTCTCGCTCCGATAGGTCCGGTTCGGGCGCAACACGAGCTGCTTGGCGACGACGTCCAGTTCTTTGCCGCAGTACAGAAATTTGCGCGATCCGTACGATATCGCGCGCCCGGTTCGTTGAAATGGCAGTGGTCGTAACAGGTACGCCCGTTGAACAGCATGGCATGCCCCGGTGCATCGCTCCACCCGGACACGTCGAACAGGATGACGCCCTGTCGGCCTGCCTCCCCGCTTCGCATTCCTCTCCCCCTCGTTTTCCCCGATCCCGTTCGACTTGACTCGGTTCCTCGGATCGTCAACACTTCGCACATCGCAAGTGTGATCACAGATCGCAGATCAAACCTCGGAGAACCCCGTCTTGGCGCCTCGTATCGTTCCGCCCGCACTGAAAGCCATCGAACAGGAAACGATGGCCGACAAGGTCTACCAGCAACTGCGCGAAGCGCTGATGAGCGGCCGTTTCGCGCCCGGCCAAGCGTTGAGCCTGCGCAGCGTCGCCGAGGCCGTCGGCTCGTCGACGATGCCCGTGCGCGCCGCACTCACGCGGTTGCGCGCCGAGCGCGCGCTGGTCGATGGCCCGAACCGCGCGCTCGTCGTGCCGCCGATGACGCTCGACATGCTCGACGAACTGCGCGACGTGCGGATCGCACTCGAAGGCTGCATCGCCGAGCGTGCGTGCGGCCGGATGACCGACACGCAGATCGCGGCCGTGCGCAAGACCTGCGAGACGATGCAGGCGCACGTCGAGGCAGGCCGCTCGCGGGCTTACCTGCAATGCAATTTCGCGTTCCACAGCGCGATCTACGCGCATGGCGCAAGCGAAAGCACGCTCGCGATCGTCGAGAACCTGTGGATGCGCGTCGGCCCCTTCCTGAACATGGTCGCGCTCGACATTCCGCACATGCGGCGCTCGATGGATGCGCACCGCGCAATCGTCGATGCGCTCGAACGGCGCGACGGTGCAGGCGTGCGGGCCGGTATCGCGCTCGACATCGGCGGCGCCGCACACGATCTCGCCGAAACGCTGCGGGCCGAACAGACTCCGCGAACCGTGAACGCAAAACCGTAGCGGCTGCGCGCCGCAACCGCCCGATCGCGCGCGGCCGCAATCCCACAACACCAACGATGGAGACAACCCGGCATGACAGCTTCCGACCTGCTGAAACCCTATGACGGCCTGCGCGTCCTCGTGACGGGCGGTGCGTCGGGCATCGGTCTTGAAATCGCAGATGCGTTCGCCGAATGCGGCGCGCACGTGCATGTATGCGACGCATCGCACGCTGCGATCGCGGCGCTCGCCGACCGGCCGCCACGCGCCGGGGCCGGCGCGATCAGTGCGACGCTGGCCGACGTATCCGATCCGGCCGCGGTCGAACGCGTGTTCGCCGACGTATCGGCCAGGCTCGGCGGCCTCGACGTGCTCGTCAACAACGCCGGCATCGCCGGTCCGACCGGCGGCATCGACGAAATCGACCCCGTGCAATGGGAACAAACCGTCGCGATCAACCTGAACGCGCAATTCCAGTTCGCGCGCCACGCGGTACCGCTCCTGCGCGATTCGAAACACGGCGGCGCGATCATCGCACTGTCGTCGGTCGCGGGCCGGCTCGGTTACGCGTTCCGCACCCCGTATGCGGCAACGAAATGGGCCGTGGTCGGCCTCGTGAAGAGCCTCGCGATCGAACTCGGCCCGCTCGGCATCCGCGTGAACGCGATTCAGCCCGGCATCGTGCGCGGGCCCCGGATGCGCCGCGTGATCGACGCGCGTGCGCAGCAGCTCGGCATCGGTTACGACGAAATGGAGAAGCGCTATCTGGAGAAGATCTCGCTGCGGCGCATGACCGATCCGGCCGAGATTGCCGCCACCGCGCTGTTCCTGTGCTCGCCGGGCGGCCACGGTATCACCGGGCAGGCGATCTCCGTCTGCGGCAACGTCGAAGTGCTGTGACGCCTCCTGCATCGCTCACCGAAAGGAATCCATCCGTGGCAAACGCTCGCAAAGTCATCATCACCTGTGCGCCGACCGGCGCGATCCATACGCCGTCGATGTCGCCGTACCTGCCCGTGACACCGCACGAAATCGAAACGGCCGCCGTCGCGGCCGCGCAGGCCGGTGCCGCGATCCTGCACCTGCACGCGCGCAATCCGTCCGACGGCAAACCGACGCAGGATCCGGCCGTGTTCGCCGAATTCCTGCCGCGCATCAAGGCGCAAACCGACGCCGTCATCAACCTCACGTCGGGCGGCAGCCCGCACATGACGGTCGACGAACGGTTGCAGCCCGCACTGCATTTCCAGCCCGAAGTCGCATCGTTGAACATGGGCTCGATGAACTTCGGGCTGTACCCGATGCTCGAGCGCTTTCGCGAACTGAAGCATCCGTGGGAACGCGAGCATCTCGAGAAGAGCCGCGATCTCGTATTCAAGAACACGTTCGCCGATATCGAGACGATCCTCACGCGCTGCGGGGCGAACGGCACGCGTTTCGAATTCGAGTGCTACGACATTTCGCATCTGTACAACCTCGCGCATTTTGTCGACCGCGGACTCGCGAAACCGCCGTTCTTCGTGCAAAGCGTGTTCGGCCTGCTCGGCGGGATCGGCGCACACCCGGAGGACCTGATGCACATGCGCCGCACGGCCGACCGCCTGTTCGGCAGCGATTACGTGTGGTCGATCCTCGGCGCCGGCCGCAACCAGATTCCGCTCGCGACGATCGGCGCAGCACAGGGCGCGAACGTGCGCGTCGGGCTCGAGGATTCGCTGTGGATCGCGCCCGGCAAGCTCGCGGAATCGAGCGCCGCGCAGGTACTGAAAATGCGTCAGGTGCTCGAAGGCCTGTCGCTGGAGATCGCGACGCCGGCCGAGGCGCGTGCGATGCTCGCACTCAAGGGCGGCGACGCGGTGAATTTCTGATCGCCGGGTAGCCCCCCAACACCAGAACCCGCAAGCGCAGTGACAAGGCGCCGGCCCGAGCCGGCCGGCGCCAGGACGCCCATCATCGCCCCGCTCCGATCGAGCGCCGCCGGCGCGGCTCCGTCGTCTGCCCATCCGCTGCATGCTTCGCAGCGGCATCTGCCGAACGCGGCGCACCGTGCTTGCCGTGCGCGCCGGTTCGCCCTTACCGGAGTCGTCCGCATGTCCACTCATCACGCTCAGGCCCTGCCTTCCGCCGCCAGCGACGCGAGCGCGTCGCTGAACCGGCTGCTGTTCCGCAAACTCATGCCGCTGCTGATCGCGGCCTATGTGATCAGCTTTCTCGACCGCACCAACATCGCGTTCGCGAAACATTCGATGGGAGTCGACCTCGGCATTTCTTCGGCCGCGTACGGACTCGGCGCCGGGCTGTTCTTCCTGACCTATGCGTTCTTCGAGATCCCGAGCAACCTGATCATGCATCGCGTCGGCGCGCGCTTCTGGATCACGCGGATCATGATCACGTGGGGCGTGCTGTCGGTCGCCATGGCGTTCGTCAGCGGCGAGACCTCGTTCTACGTGATGCGGCTGCTGCTCGGCGCTGCCGAAGCCGGCCTGTTTCCCGGCGTGATGCTGTACCTGACGTATTGGTTCGGCCGCGAGGAGCGTGCGCGCGCAACCGGCTACTTCCTGCTCGGCGTGTGCATCGCAAACATCGTTGGCGGGCCCTTGGCCGGCGCATTGATCGAGCTCGACGGCACGCTGGGCTTCCACGGCTGGCAATGGCTGTTCGTCGTCGAAGGCATTCCGGCGATCCTGCTTGCGTTCGTCGTGTGGACACGGTTGCCGGATCGTCCGAGCGCCGCACCGTGGCTCTCTCCGGAAACGGGCCGCGCGCTCGAACGTACGCTGGCCGCGGAGCAGGACGCGGGCGTTGCCACGCACGGCGGGCATGCGTTCGGCGCCACACTGCGCGATCCACAGATCTGGCTTGCGATCTTCGTGTACTTCTGCCACCAGTTGACCATCTACACGGTGATCTTCTTCCTGCCGGGCATCATCGGTGCGTCGGGACGCCTCTCCCCGTTCGCGGTCGGGTTGCTGACCGCGCTGCCCTGGCTCGCCGCAGCGCTCGGGGCCGGGACGCTTCCGCGCTTCGCGCGCGAGTCGCGTCATTCCCGCCGGATGCTGTGTGCGGGGCTGGTCGTGATGGCGATCGGGATGGTCGGCGCCGCGCACGCGTCGCCAGTCGCGGGGCTCCTTTGCGTGTGCGTGGCCGCGTCGATGTTCTTCGTCGTTCAGTCGATCGTCTTCACGTTTCCCGCGTCGCGGCTCGCCGGTAGCGCGCTGGCCGGCGGACTCGGACTCGTGAATACCTGCGGGTTGCTCGGCGGTTTCGTCGGGCCGACCGTTGTCGGCGCGATCGAACAGGCGACCGGCAATGCGAAGAACGGGTTGACGCTGCTAGCCGCGGCACTCCTCGTCGCGGCATTCGCGAGCCTCGCGTTGCGTCACGGGCACGAGCGGCCCGACGCGCGGTCGCGCGGCTGACATCGCACTGGATTCGGGCTGGCGCGATGCGGGCGGAGCACGCCACCCGCCTCGCGCCTCGCTCGATCAGAACAGATACATTCCCGCGACGAACACCACGCCCGAGAACAGCAGCGTCGTCACGCAATACCCCATGATGTCGCGCACGCCGAGCCCGGCGATCGCCAGTGCGGGCAGTGCCCAGAACGGCTGGGCCATGTTGGTCCATGCCTCGCCGTAAGCGATCGCCATCGCAGCCTTGCCGAGATCGGCGCCGAGCGCCTGCGCGGCCGGCATCACGAACGGGCCCTGCACGACCCAGTGACCGCCGCCCGACGGCACCGCGAAATTGATCACGGCCGAGCTCAGGAACGCGAGCAGCGGGAACGTGTGCACGTTCGCGATATCGACGAACCACTTCGTGATCACGCCCGCCAGCCCCGAGTGATCCATCAATGCCTGGATGCCCGCGTAGAACGGGAACTGGATCATGATCCCGGACGCACCGCGCGCCGCGCCGGCCACCGCGCGTGCGTAGGCCATCGGCGTCCGGTGCAGCAGGATGCCGGCCGCGAGGAACGCGAGGTTCACGGTGTCGATGTCGAGCGCGAAGCCCTTCTGCGCGAAACGCAGCACGAGGAAAGCCGCGCACAGCGCCGCGACGAAGATCGACAGCAGCCGGCTTTCCTCCATCCGCTCCGCGAACGTCGCATCGGGCCCGAGCTTGCGCTCGACGCTCGGCGGCTCGGCGAGCAGCGCCGGATCGACGCTGACGACGTCGCCCGGCTTCGGCATCATCATGCGCGCGAGAAACGGCAGCATCACGATCAGCCCGATCGTGATGAACGCGTTGTAGCCGGTGAAGATCGTGTCGGACACGGGAATCAGCCCGATGGTCTTCTCCATCGGATTGCCCTTCGTGGCCGCGACGAGCGGGACCGAACCCGACAGCCCGCCGTGCCAGCTCAGGAAGCCCATGTACGCGGATGCGACGAGCAGGCGGTAGTCGCTGCCGGGCACGCGGCGCGCCACTTCGCGCGCCAGCATCGCGCCGAGCACGAGGCCGAAGCCCCAGTTGATCGCGCAGGCGAGCGCACCGACGAACGCGACGAGCATCACGCCCTGCCCCGGCGTGCGCGCGGTGCTCGCGAGCGCGACGAGCAGGCGCCGCACCGGCGGCGAACTCGCCAGCGCGTGGCCCGTCACGAGAATCATGACCATCTGCATCGAGAACGCGAGCAGGTTCCAGAAACCCGAACCCCACATCGTCGTGAGTTGCGCGGGCGTATTCGGCGTGAGGCCGAACGCAAGCGCAAACGTGACGATCGTCAGCAGGATCGCGAAAATCAACGGGTCGGGCAACACGCGGTGAACCACCTGCGTGAAGAAGCGGGAAATGCGCTGGATCAACTTGAGCTCCTCGTTTCCTGATAGGGACATCCGCGCGTGTCGTTGTTGGTTGATGCGCGGAAACGCGCGGATTCTTGCACAGAACCGTATCGCCTGCTTTGATGTCCGTGCCGATCATTGCGTTAGCCGATATCGGGCCGTCGGATTCGCCACTTGGCCGCCGCCGGGTCAGGACACCGGGCGGCAGGTCGATGAACTTCGACGGAACGCGTGACGGACGTCACTCGAGAACGAGGAGCGAACGCAAAAACGCCCGACTGACTGCCAATCAGGCGGGCGTTTCGACAAGCGACATTTTCTAGTCGTGTGTATCGTGAATCTCGATGAAGTGGCGAATCAAGGCGCCCAGCGCCCTCGCTCCATCGCCTCCTCCATCATTCCCAGCGTCAGTGACCGGCCACCCAACGTCTCGCGCGCCTCGGTGCTGAACGGCGCTTTGACCACCGTTGCGAGAAACGACCCGATGCCGAGTTTCGCTGACGGGTAGTAATAGTGGATGTCAAACGCGGACAGATCGATGCCGAACGTCCCGGCCCATTGCCGGACGATTCTGTCGATGTCGCTCGGTTCCAGGTCGAGATCGTGATAAAGATCCGTATCCCGAGACAGTTCGATGCGATCGACCGGCAGCTTTTCGATATCGGTCGCGATGAATGCTTCGAGACGTTTCCATGTGTCAGCCATATAGGCGATCCTCGGGCTTCACCATGCGGTTGTATGCGCCAACCGTGCGATAAGTGATCAGCGTGACATCCGTTGCCAGGATCACCCAACCGACTCCGGGAATCGCCCGCCCGACGAATGCGCCAATATTCTGCGTGAACTTGATGCGCAACATGATAAGGCTCGTAAACGAGGTCACGGTCGGCAAAATCCGGTGCTTCAGTTCGTATGGCAGCATCCGCCGCGCGACGACGGACGCGATGGACGTGCCTTTGACCGCGTTCGCGAACTTGCCTCGCGTCGGGATAAAGCGCTGCCCCATCAACACCATCGCGATGCCGACGGCATCGTCTACGCCCAATGCCTTGCCGGTCTCTTCGATAAAGATCAGAAAGAGCAAGGCTTCGCGGCTCAAGCCCTCATGAACGCCTTACCTGTACGTATTCGCCATTTTCTCTCAGATGGTTTGAATTTGAACGAGCAGGCAAGACTAGCGTGAGTGGCAAATCGGAAACAGCACGTTCATCGGTCTAGCGCCCTGACGGAAGCCCGGCCGGATGCAATTGATCGATCTCGTACAGTCTTACTGAAGTGCCTTTCTGCTTGCGATTCAGACAGTTACAGCTTCGTTGATCTGCACGAATGCGCCATCGCAGCGATATGCCTCGGAACGGATGCAGATTGTTAATTCCTGGTGGCTTGCGGACACTGCGCTCCATTGCGCCCGGCTTTTTGCCGCTCGTGCACCCGTCAGCGCACCGTCGCCACCGGCGTGCTCACGCTCGCCACCGCACTCGCCCGCCGCTCGGCCAACCGCTGCGCGAACCGGTATGCAACAAGCGAACCGGCCACGGCCAGCAGCATCGGCACAAGGCTGTCGTGATTCGCGCGCGTGAATTCGAGCAGCAGCACGACGGCCGTGATCGGCATCTGCATCGACGCAGCCAGAAACGCGGTCGCGCCGATCAGCGCACAGCCGCCGATCGATGCGCCCGGCCACACGAGGCTCCACAGCCCGCCAAGCACGACGCCGATCAGCGCGCCGTTCGCGAGGCCCGGCGTCAGCAGCCCGCCTTCCGCGCCGGCCCGCAGGCTGCCGGCCTCGATCAGCACCTTCAGCACGAGCAACACGGCGGCGAGGCCGATCGTCAGCGTTCCGTCGAAACCCAGCGATGCCGGGCCCTTGCCGTTGCCGAGCAGTTGCGGAAACCGCATCGCGAGCACGCCGATCACCGCGAAGTTGACCAGCGCGAACACGGGCAGCCGCCAGTCCTTCGGCGCGTTCGCCCGCGCGCGGGTCGTGAGCCGCACGAAGCCGTACGCGGCGAAGCCGAACAGCGGCCCGCAGACGACCGACCACGCAACGAGCGGCGTGCTCAGCACGAACGCCGGGATCGTGTACTGGTGCTCGTTGCCGAGGCCGAGCCATGCGACTGCCGCCGCGATCGCCGACGTCACGACCGCCACGACCAGCGCACGCAGCTCGAAGGTGCCGAGCAGCACCTCGAGCACGAAGACCGCACCGCCGAGCGGCACGTTGTAGACGGCCGCGAGCCCCGCGCCGGCGCCGCATGCAACCATCAGCCGGCAGTCGTCGGGCGTGAGCCCCGCCGCATGGGCCAGCCGCCCGGCCAGCAGCGAACCGATCTCGCGCGGCGCGACTTCGCGGCCGAGCGGCGAGCCGAGCGCGACGGTCACGATCTGCAGCAGCGCGTGCACCGTCGTGCTGACGAACGGCATCCGCGGATCGGCCGCGCGCACCGCGCGGCGGATGCTGACGAGCGGCCGGCCATACCGGTAAAGCGCCCACCAGCCACCGCCGGCGACGATCCCGCAGACGATCAGCACCGCCAGCCGGCGCAGCGGATCGGCGCCCGTCACGCCGCTGAGAAAGCTCTCGGACCCGATCACGTGTGCGACGCCGTAGCCGTACGCGATGTGCTGGATCGCGTGCAGCAGCAGCGCGAGCAGCATGCCGCCGAGGCCCGCGCCGACGCCGGTCAGGACCGTGACGACGGCCAGGCGAGCGAACGGGCTGGCGGGTGGCGAGGACGATGCGGGAGCGGACGGAAGATCGAGGCGCATGAGGTCGGCGAACGGAGATCGAAAGAACGGCGCGCATCACGCGCACCGTCGTCAGGACCGCATCGTAGGCCAGCACCTCTCATGAGACAAACGTATTTTTCGAATTGACTCATGCATTTTACGAATACTCGGCACCGAACAGGCCGTCGCGGCCCGTCTGCCCCGTCAATCCGGGTACGTGATGCGCTCCGGATCGCGCCGCATGATCACCTTCCCGCCGCGGATCGACAGCGTGGCCTTCGCCTGCCGGCGCACGGCTTCGTAATCGCTGTCCGCGTCGAGCACGACGAGATTCGCCGGCCGCCCGACCGCGATCCCGTAGCCGTCGCCGAGCTGCATCGTCGTCGCGCTGTGATAGGTCACGAAGTCGAGGCAGCGCTGCAGATCCTGGTAACCCATCATGTGGCAGATATGAAGGCCAGCATCGAGCACGCGCAGGATGTTGCCGTTGCCGAGCGGATACCACGGGTCCTTGATCGAATCCTGCCCGAAGCACACGTTGAGGCCCGCGCGGTCGAGTTCCGCGACCCGCGTCACGCCGCGCCGCTTCGGAAACGTGTCGAAGCGCCCCTGCAGATGGATGCTCTCGGTCGGGCACGAGATGAAGTTCAGGCCCGCGCGCTTCAGCAACCGGAACAGCTTCGAGCAGTATGCGTTGTCGTACGAACCCATCGCGGTCGTGTGGCTCGCGGTAACGCGCGCCCCCATTCCGCGCACGCGCGCCTCTTCGGCCAGCACCTCCAGAAAGCGCGAATGCGGATCGTCGGTCTCGTCGCAGTGCACGTCGACGAGGCAGCCGGTGCGTTCCGCAAGATCCATCAGGAAGCGGATCGAGCTGACACCCTGCTCGCGCGTGTTCTCGAAATGCGGAATCCCGCCAACGACATCCGCGCCGAGGTCGATCGCCTGCGCCATCAGCGCGCGGCCGCCGTTGAACGATTCGATGCCTTCCTGCGGAAACGCGACGATCTGCAGATCGATCAGCCCGCGCGCCTCGTCCTTCACTTCCAGCATCGCCTTCAACGCGGCGAGTGTCGGATCGGTCACGTCGACGTGCGTGCGCACGTGCTGGATTCCGTGATCGCGCAGCATGCCGATGGCCGCATGCGCGCGCGTCTTCGTGTCCTCGTGCGTGATCGTCGCCTTGCGGTCGGCCCAGCGTTCGATGCCCTCGAACAGCGTGCCGCTCATGTTCCAGGCAGGCTCGCCTGCCGTCAGCACGGCATCGAGGTGGATATGCGGTTCGACGAGCGGCGGAATCGCGAGACGGCCGCTCCCGTCGATATCGTCGGAGTTCGTCGGCGCGATCGGCGCCGCTTGTGCGTCAATGCGCGCGATCTTGCCGCCGTCGAGGCCGATCGTGAACAGGCCGTCGCGGCCACGCAGGCGTACGTTGAACAGATTCATGTGGGTCCGGTCGTCAGGCGGCCGCGGTGGGCCGCACGTTAAGAAATGGGAATACGGGCGACGCGCGCCGGCATTTACCTGAAATCGTCGATCTTCAGGCCGGTCGCCGCGCTCATCTCGTCGTTCGTCACGTCGCGCACGTGCCGGCCGAAGGTCCACACATGCCGGCCGGGGTCGCGCGCGCGGTACACACGCTCGCCGTAGAACTGGTCGGCCGGCGCTTGCAGGATCTCCGCGCCGGCGGCACGCGCACGTTCGCAATGCGCATCGATGTCCGCATCGTCGGGAAGATGCACGTGGACGTTCTGCGTATTGCGATCGCCCGTGTCTTCCGGCGACGCGATGAAGTCGGCCCATGCGCCGCCGATCATCACGATGCCATCGCCGAACTTCATCTCGGCATGCGCGATCTCGCCGTCGGGTGTGGTCACGACGATGAAGCGTTCGAAGCCGAATGCGCGCTCGAGCCAGTCCAGCGCGGCTTTCGGATTGCGGTAGCACAGGGCGGAGCTGAACGACGGACGGCGGGAGGTGGCCATGGGTTGACTCCGGATCTCGGCATCGGAGTGCCCATTCTCCGCGTCCGCCGCGCGGCGATCAACTCCGGCCTTGGCGGCCCGCGTGTTGTCGATGCGCGACATGCCCCGCGCGGGCAACCCGCGCGGCGCGGCGGACAGCCGGCGAGAACGCCCGGCGTGCGGCGCGTGCGTCGCTTTGTGAAGACGATGTGACGGACTCTTGCGCAACACGCAAAGGAGCGCTCGCACGCCGGCGCCACGGAACCGGACGACCGCGCCCCTACACTTGCGCCGAACTTTTGTTTCCAGTCCCACACGCAGGAGCCTCACCATGAAAAAAACCCTGATCGCCGGCGCATGCACCGCCGCCCTGTTCGCGCCGCTCGCCCACGCGCAAAGCTCGGTCACGCTGTACGGCCTGATCGACGCCGGCATCGCGTACACCAACAACGTGAACGGCGCGTCGCAGTGGCGCATGGCCAGCGGCACGGTCAACGGCAGCCGCTTCGGCGTGCGCGGCACCGAGGATCTCGGCGGCGGCCTGAAGGCGCTGTTCGTGCTCGAAAACGGCTTCAACGTGAACAACGGCGGGCTCGGCCAGGACGGCAAGCTGTTCGGCCGCCACGCGTATGTCGGCCTGAGCCAGGCCGGCTACGGGACGCTGACGCTCGGCCGCCAGTACGACACGATGGTCGACTTCGTCGCGCCGCTGTCCGCGACGGCCGGCGACCTCGGCGATGCGGGCTTCGCGCACCCGTTCGACAACGACAACCTGAACCACTCGCTGCGCATCAACAACGCGGTCAAGTACACGAGCGAGTCGATCGCGGGCTTCAAGGTCGGCGCGATGTACGCGTTCTCGAACTCGGCGAACTTCAGCGCCAACCGCGCGTACAGCATCGCGGCGAGCTATACGAACGGCCCGCTGAAGCTGGCCGGCGCGTACCTGCAGATGAACGGCACCAAGGGCTCGACGAGCGCGAGCCCCGGCGCGACCGATTCGGCCGAAGCGAAGAGCGTGAGCCAGGGCGGCTGGTCGATCGGCTCGGACCGCATGCGCTCGTACGGCGGCGGCGTCAGCTACGTGTTCGGGCCGGCAACCGTCGGCTTCGTCTACACGCGCTCGCAGTACGACAACACGGGGGCGTTCGGCTCCACCGGCCAGATCGCGTTCAACAACTACGACGTGAACGTGCGCTACGCGGTGACACCGGCCGTCAGCCTCGGCGCGGCTTACGTCTACACGGACGCCAGCGTGTCGAATCCCGACAGCAAGCACGGCACCGATCCGAAGTGGCACCAGGTCAACCTGCAGGCCGTGTACAAGCTGTCGCGCCGCACCGACCTGTACGCGGAAGCGATGGTCCAGCATGCGTCCGGGCGCGGCTACCAGGCGTTCATCAACACGTCGGGCGGCGCGTCGAGCACGGCGAACCAGGTCGTCGGCACGATCGGCATGCGCACGCGCTTCTGACCGGCATCGCACCGTTGTCCGTCTGCAATGAATCCGTGTTCGCACACGGATTCGTTCGCCGCGGGCGACGGGCCGCAATGTTGTGCCATCTGGAAGGCAGCCTGCCTGGAATCGGGGTTTTTGCGCGCGCGGCCGCTACGTAGACTGGCGTCGAAGGCTCGGGGCATGCGTCGCGCATCGATCCGGCCACCCACCCCGTATTCAGGAGAACCTCGTGAAATCGCTCGTCGTTACCGCCGCCGCTGCCGTCCTGCTCGCCGCACCGGCCCTGTCGTTCGCCCAGCAGGCACCGTCGCCCGTCACGCGCGCGCAGGTGCTGCAGGAACTGATCGATCTGGAATCGGTCGGCTACAACCCGGCGCGCGGCGAAGCCGACAACTATCCCGAGGACATCATGGCCGCGCAGGAACGGCTGCAGGCGAAGCGTCTCGCGGAGCGCAAAGCCGCGCAGGCTGCGTACGGCCCGACCGGTGCGCCGGCAACCGAATCGGGCGCGGCAGCCAGGCCCGCGCAGTGACGGCGCGACGACGCGCCCCGCCCGCGCAAAGGATCGTCGACGGGCGTGGCGCACGTCGCGTTTGCATGAAAACACCGGCAGCACGCGGATGCGCGCCCGCCGTTCAGGCGGCCTGCGGCTCGCGGCCGATTGCGTTCAGCATCTCGACGTCGCGCGCGATCATCCCCGGCACTTGGGCGCGCAACATCTCGACCCAGGTCCGCACCTTCGCATCGACGAAGCGGCGCGACGGATACAGCGCATAGACGTTCATCTTCTGCAGGATGTGGGCGGGCAGCACGCGCACGAGCGTGCCGTCGCGCAATGCATCGATCGCCGAGTACAGCGGCAGCATGCCGATTCCGATGCCGTCGCGGATCGCGAGTGCGAGCGATTCGGCCGTGTTCGTCTGTACCGGCCCCGCGACGTGGATCTGCTCGACGCCCTCGGGCCCTTCGAGCACCCACTCGTGCGTCGGGAACGCCGGCGTACACAGCGTCAGGCACGCGTGCGCGGCGAGATCCTGCGGGCGGCCCGGCACGCCGTGCCGTTTCACGTAGTCGGGTGACGCGCACAGGATGCTGAACGTCGAGCCGAGCAGGTGCGATACGAGCTCCGAATCGGGCAGCGACGACGCGGTGACGACTGCCATGTCGCTCGTGCCGTCGAACAGGTCGGGCATGCGCTGCGACAGCGACAGCTCGATCGACACGTCCGGGAACTGTGCGTGATAGCGCGTCAGCGCGGGCAATACGTAGTGGTGACCGACGCTCGCGAAGCTGTGCATGCGCAGCACGCCGGCCGGACGCTCATGCGCGCAACTCGCCTCTTCTTCCGCGCGGTCGACGTCCGCGAGGATCTGGCGGCAGCGCCGCAGATAGCTTTCGCCGGCCGACGTGAGCGCGAGACGGCGCGTCGAGCGATTCATCAGACGGGTGCGCAGCCGTGCCTCGAGCTCCGACACCGCGCGCGACATCGCGCCTGTCGTCGAATTCAGCGATTGCGCGGCGGCCGTGAAGCTGCCTGTCTCGACGACGCGCGAAAACACCCGCATGTTTTGTAGGGTATCCATTCCTGTGAGCAACCTGTAGCGGAGCCGCTATTTTCCTCCACTGGATGCGACAGATTGTTACTCCGGCTGCAACTATCGTTTCCCCGCAGCTGCGTTAATGTGCGGGCGCCGCACTCCTACAATCGGCGCCTCACCAGTCGAACGGACCGTTCGGAAGCGCCGCGGCACCTGCCCCGGCCCCGCACCGGCCCCCTTTTTTCATGAAGCCACAACCTGCGATCGAGCGACCTTCCATCGAACCGGCACGATGGAGGGCATGGCTCGATCCGCTCGGCGACGCGGCGCGCGACTGGGCCGCCAGCGACGGGCTGATCTGGCTGCACCTCGCGAAAACCGTGCTCGCGGCGCTGCTCGCGATGGGCATCGCGATGCGCCTCGAGATGTCGCAGCCGCGCACGGCGATGACGACCGTGTTCGTGCTGATGCAGCCGCTGTCGGGGATGGTGTTCGCGAAAAGCTTCTACCGGGTACTCGGCACGGCGGCCGGCCTCGTCGCCGCGCTCGCGCTCGGCGGGCTGTTCGCGCAGCAGCCCGAGCTGTACATGGCCGGCATCACGCTGTGGATCGGCGGCTGCATCGCGCTCGCGGTACGCAACCGGCACTTCCGCTGGTACGGCTTCGTGCTCGCCGGCTACACGGCCGCGCTGATCGGCCTGCCGGCCGTGATGACGCCGCAGACGCTGTTCCAGTCCGCGCTCACGCGCGCCGCGGAAGTCGCGCTCGGTATCGCGTGCTCGGGCGCGGTCAGCGCGCTGATCCTGCCGCTCAGTTCCGCGAAGGCGCTGATGCGCTCGCTGAGCGCGCGTCACGCAACGTTCGCGGCGTTCACGGCCGGCGCGCTCTCGGGCGAGGTCGCGCGCGGCGATTTCGAGCGGCGCTTCGCCGATTTCGTCGACGACATCGTCGGCTTCGAGGCCAACCGCGCATTCGCGTCGTTCGAAGATCCGCACATTCGCGCGCGCAGCCGCCGGCTCGCGCGGCTGAACAGCGAGTTCATGAACGCGTGCACACGGCTGCATGCGCTGCACCAGCTCGTCAAGCGCCTGCGCGCGAATCATTCGGACGCGGTGCTCGACGCGCTGGCACCGCACGTCGACGCGCTGGCGCTTCGGTTCGCCGCATTGCGCGACGAACGCCAGCGCAGCATCGCGCCAGCCACCGGCGCGTTGCTCGAACTGCACCGCTTCCACGGTGCGTTGCCGAAGGCTGCGCGCGCGTCGCGGCGAAACCTCGAAGCGCACGCGGCCGGCGGCCTGCTCGACTTCGATACCGCGATCGAGCTGCTGTACCGCTTCATCGGCGAATATCTCGGCTACGCCGATACCTATGCGTCGCTCGACCAGGACGATCACGCGTTCGAGCGCTCCGTCACGCATTACGCGGTGAAGACCAATTCGTTTTTCGTCGGCTTCGCGTTCCTGCGTACGGTCGTCGCCGTCGGCGCGATGAGCGCGTTCTGGATCGCGTCCGAATGGCCGAGCGGCTCGTTAGCCGTGATCGCCACCGCGATCGCATGCGCGCTCAGCTCGACGTCGCCGCGCGCGCCGAAGTTCGTCGCGCAGATGAGCGTCGGCGCGGCGTTCGCGACCGCCGTCGGCTACGTGTTCCTGTGCTACGTGTATCCGAACATCGACGGCTTCCCGCTGCTGTGCGCGACGCTCGCGCCGGTGCTTGGCCTCGGTGCGTTTCTCGCGATGCGGCCGGGATTGTCCGGTTACGGAATCGGCTTCGCGGTGTTCTTCTGTCTGCTCGCGGGACCGGACAACGCGATGGCCTATACGCCCGAAGTACTGATCAACAACGGGCTGGCGATCGTCATCGCGATGCTCGCATGCTCGCTCGTGTTCGCGGTCGTGTTCCCGACCCACATGCCGTGGCTCACCGGCCGCATCGCGCACGACCTGCGCCGCCAGGTCACGCTCGCATGCGAAGGCGCACCGGACGGCCTCGCGCAACGCTTCCAGTCGAGCACGCACGACCTGATGGCACAGCTGCGCACGCTGCTCGTCAGGCGCACGCGGCAGCACCGCGACGCCATGCGCTGGATGCTGGCGACGCTCGAGGTCGGCCACGCCGTGATCGACCTGCGCGACGAACTGCATGCGTTCAGTGCATCGAAACCGCCGCAGACGCTGCGCTGGACCGGCTCGATCGACGCGGTACTGCACGAATTGCCGCGCTTTTTCGACGACCCGACGCCCGGCCATCATGCACGCACGCTGAAATCGGTGAATCTCGCGATTCGCACGGCGCAACACACGTTGCAGGCGTGGTACGCGGTGCCCGATGCGCGCCGAAGCATGCAGCGGATCGTCGGCTGCCTGCATTTCATGCGCAGCGCACTGCTGGACAAGGACGCGCCGTTCAACCGGCACCGCCATTGAAAACGGGTGCGCGCGCAACGGGATCCTTGTTCCGGATGGAAATATGCTCTACAGCCGCGGTGATTAATCTTTAAGCAGTGCGAGCCTATAGTTTCCTCACTGCCAGCGAGACTGGCACTCACCCAGGAGAAACCCAAATGAAGCCGCTGCACCTCGCCCTCGTTGCCCTGTCGCTCACCGCTGCTGTCGCCCACGCACAGCCGGCACCGGCAGACGTCGCACAGCAACAGGTGAACCGCGCCGAAGCCGTCAAGGCCGCGGGCCGCGTCGATCGTGCGCAAACGAAGCAGGAAGACCCGAACGCCTGTGTCGGCCCCGTCAGCTTCTGCAACATCTACTTCGGCAGCTGAGCATGACGCCGCGTCGTCACGGCCAAGCCCGTGCCGCCCGCACCGCATGCGTCGCATGCGCGGGCGGACGGCGGCCCGGCCGATCGCCGCATCGCCGCCCCGCCCCACGCCGCTTCGATTGAAGCGGCGCTTGCCGTTTCAGGCGCCGCGCCCCGGCCGCCAGCCCACTTCGCGCAACGCATCCAGCAAGCGCGCCTGCCCGAGCCCTTCGACCCGCGCCCCGCGCGACTCGACGTTGCTGCCAGCCACCAGCGCATTCACGATCGCCTCCTCCACCGCTTCCGCCGCCGCGGCGAACAGCGCGGAAATGTGGTCGTTGTTGACCATCTTCAGGTCGGTGGTCGGCGCGCCCTTGCTGCCGTAGTTCGCTGCCGGCAAGCGTTCGTTGCCCGTTGCAAATGCCAGGAAGATGTCGCCGCTCGAATCCTCGGTGCCGCCGCCGACGCGTGCGAGCCCGACGCTCGCACGCTGCGCGAGGCGCGTGCATTGATGCGGCAGAAGCGGCGCGTCCGTCGCGATCGTCACGACGATCGACCCCATGCCCGGCTCGCCTTTGGCGTCGTGTTCGCGGAACGGCGAATGCACGTGCCGCAGCACCTCGCCGACCGGATAGCCGGCGACGCGCAGCAGCTCGCGCACGCCGTAGTTCGCCTGCACGAGCGCGCCGACGGTCCAGCCGCCCGCGTCGTCCGCCAGCACGCGCGACGCGGTGCCGATGCCGCCCTTGAACTCGTGGCAGATCATGCCCGTGCCGCCGCCCACGCCGCCTTCGGCGACCGGCCCCGACTGAGCGGCCGCCAGCGCGCGCTGCACGTGCGCGGCGCTCACATGCTGCCCCCAGATGTCGTTCAGCAGCCCGTCGTAGGTTTCCATCACGACCGGCATGCACCAGTACACGCGGCCGGCCGCCGCTTCGCGCTCGTTCGCGACGAGCGCGTCGCGCACCGCGCCGACGCTGTGCGTGTTCGTATAGGCGATCGGCGTCGTCAGCAGGCCGGCCTCGCGAATCCATTCGAGCCCCGTCGCGTCGCCGTTGCCGTTCAGCACGTGCACGCCCGCAAAACACGGCGAATCGTGCGCGGCGCCCGCGCGCGGCTCGATGACGGTGACGCCGGTGCGGATCGATGCGTCGCCATTCTCGACGTTCAGCGTGCAATGTCCGACCCGCACGCCCGGTACGTCCGTGATCGCGTTGAAGCGGCCCGGCGTGCCGAGTCCGATGCGGATGCCGAGATCCCTCGTGCGCATGATGCAATTCCTCCAGTCTTTCAGTGGTTCGGTAAGTCGATGTTGCACGATATTGATCCGGTGCTCAGAGCGCGCGGAACGCTTCGCTGTGGCGCGCCCACACCACGTACATCACGAGTGCGGCGACCAGCAGCCCCGCGATGATGATCAGGTCGGTCGACTTCGTTGCCGTCGCCAGCGTCGTGTACAGCGTGTAGGCCGCGCCTGCCACCGCGACGAGCGGCGTCACGGGCCACAGCGGCATCCGGTAGTGATGCTCGACGTCGCGGCGCACGAACCGGCTCGCGAGCGCGGCCAGCCCGACGACCAGGTAGATCAGCAGCAGCAGGTCGACGGTGAACGCCGTCAGTTCGTCGAGACTCGACACGAAGACGAGCCCCGCCGACGGGACGGCCAACGCGATCGTCGCAAGCCACGGCGATTCGAGGCGCGGATGAATCGTCGAGAATGCACGGTTGCAGGTGCGCGACCAGAGCGCGTGGCGGCCGCTGCTGTACAGCAGGCGGCCCATCGTGATCACGATCGCGATGATCGCATTGAACACCGACAGGAAGATCCCGCCGCTGACCACGCGCGACACCGCCGGGTTGCTCAGCGAGCGCACGACATAGCCGATCGGGTCGGCGCTCTTCGTCAGCTCCGTCAGCGACGGTGCGCCGAGCACGATCGCGGTGAGCGGCACCAGTTCGACGACGAGGATCACGAGCAGCGAATAGATCACCGCCTTCGCGACGTTGCGGTTGCCGCCGCGCAGATCCTCCGCGAGATACGCGGCCGAGCCGAAGCCGTTGTAGCAGAAGATCGCGGTGCCGATCGCCGGCACGATGGCCGCGAGCGTCGCCGGTACGAGCGCGTTGCCGCTCGCGACGACCGGTGCGATCAGCACGTCGGCACCGCGATGCGGCGAACCGAAGCCGAGGCCCGCGATCAGCATCAGCACGCCGATCTCGACGACGAGGAACGCGCCGGTGATCCACGCGTTCGTCTTGATGTTCAGCATGCCGAGCAGATAGCTGAGCAGTACGATCGTCAGCGCGACCGACTGGTTGCTGAAGTGCGTGCCGAGCGCGTTGTTCAGGTAGGGCGCGGCGCCGCTCGCGAGCACGGCCGGGATGAACACGCTGACGGACAGCACGGTGATGAAAGTCAGGTACCCGGGCAGCGTGCCGAACACGCGCTTGGCCATCACGTACTCGCCGCCCGCGCTGCGGTGCGCGGCGGCAAGCTCCGCGTAGCAGAGCGCGAATGCAAGCGCGAGCACGCCGCCGAGCACGAACGACAGCACGGCGCCGCTGCCCGCCTGCTGGATCGCGAACGGCGCGATCACGAAGATCGAGCTTGCGGGCGTCACGCCCGATACGGTGATCATCACCGCATCGCGCACACTGAGCGTCTGCGACAGCGCGCGCGGCGCGTCCTCCGTTGCAGGCGCCGCTTGCAGGCTACCCGTCGATTCCGACATCATCGCCATTTCGTTCTCCTGTGCTCCTTTGCTGCTCTTTTTTGAACACCCATACTCGGGCCCGATTGATTGCGTGGCAGTCTAGGAAGCCAATTTCAGGACCGCTATTCCCCCTTCGTGTTACGCCCTTCCGGTGGTGGTATGGATCGTCTCTTCTCCGAAATCGCGATGCACCAGGCGCTTGGCCGCGCAATCGATCATCTCGGCCAGCCGCGCTTCTGGCGTTTCCTGGTGCTGCTGCTCAATGAAATGGTGCCGTTCGACAACGCGCTCGCGACCGCGGTCGGCCGCGACGGCGTGCCGCTCGTGCTCGACGAATACGACGCGGGCGGCACCGACAGCGCATCGCCGGTGCCGCTCTACCTGAACGGCGTCTATCTGCTCGACCCGTTCCTGCAGGCCGCGCACGACGGGCTCGCCGACGGCTGCTACCGGCTCGAGGAAGTCGCGCCCGACCTGTTCCGGCAAAGCGAGTATTTCCTCAGCTACTTCCGCGATGCGGTCGGCGACGACGAAATCCAGATTCTCGTGCGGCCGAACGCCGACACGCTGCTGTCGCTGTCGCTCGGCGCGGCCGCGCGCTTCGACGTCGAGCCGCTCGGCAAGCTGACGGCCGCGATGCCGTGGGTGCTCGCGGCGATGCGGCAGCACTGGCGGCTGGTGGGCGACGCCGCACGCGCGACGCCCGATGCCGATCTCGGTGCGCGTGTCGAACAGGCGCTCGCGCGCTTCGGCGCGGGCGTGCTGACCGACCGCGAGATGTCGATCGCACGCATGGTGCTGCGCGGCAATTCGTCGAAGGCGATCGCCGAGCGGCTGGCGATATCCCCCGAAACGGTTAAGGTGCACCGGCGCCACCTGTACGCGAAGCTCGGGATTTCGTCGCAGCCCGAGCTGTTTTCGCGGTTCATACAGGCACTGGGGGAAGATGCGGCCGGGTGAGCGCCCGATCAGGACGGATGGCAACGGGCGCGAAATCGGGCACTATCCGTCAAGCGCCGCGTACCCTGCCGGTGCCGGTGCCGGTGCGGATACCCGGTCGACAACACGATTGCCCGAAAACAGGAATCCCGACCCATGTCACTCATTCCGCTCATAGGCATCGGCTGGCTGTTTCTGTGCGCGATCAGCGCCGCATCGATCGTGCTCGTGCCGCCCGTGGTGCTGGTCGCCTGTCTGATGGGCAAGGACGTCTGGTCGATCCTGACGCGCGGCCGATTGCAGGTCGCGTTCCTGGCCTACCTGGGCTCCGCGCCGGTACCGGCGGTCTTCACGTTCCTGCTGGAAGCCGGCGCCACGGCCGGAAACGCAGGCGGCGTGGCGTCCGACGGCCTGACGACGTGGAACGAGCGGTGTTTCTTCGTTTTCCTCGGCGCGGCTGCGCTGAGCGGGCTGCTGTTGCTGCTGCGGCCGAAAGACAGGCAAGCGGCAAACGTCGAGCCCTCGCAGTCTGCGCGCTAGCCGGCGCGCGAACGCCGCGCCATGCCGCCCGCCCGGTTTGCGGGCAGGGGCACGGTCATGCGCGGCGTCCTGTTACTTCCACTTCGCGCCGAGTTGCGCGAGCCCCGCGTTGCGGAGATCGTCCGGCAGCATCACCACGCGGAACTCGCAGTCCGCATTCAACATCAGGAACCACGGTTCCGCGAGCGCCGGGATCTGCGACGGGTCATCCAGATTGACGATCACGACCGCGCCGCGGTGGCCGCTCTGCTCCGTGAAATACACGGCCTCCGGCTTGACCGCTTCGAGTATTCGAGAGATCACGTCGCCGACGCTGCCGTCGCGCACGAGCGTGTTGAACGGTTCGTGAGGGATTCGTATGTTGAGAAGCATGCGCATGACCATCCTCCTTGGGCTCCGCCCGGCGTGGGCCCTTCAAGCATAGGTGCTGCGCGACGCCGCGCCAGTGGGACCGAAAGCCGTTGCCGGCACGCATTCACATTCCGACGATTCGATGACACCGCATCGCGCGAACGGCAATCGCTCGCGCGGTGCAGGCCGGGTCGAATCGACTTTTCATGCCTCCATCATTTGGAGATCGCATCGGCCGCCAGCTCCGGCGGCGCGATCGCCAGATGCAACGACTGCTGCGGCCGCAGCGTCACGTTCAGCACTTCGCGCGGCGGCGCCATGCCGGGCGGCACCGACAACACGTAGCGCTGCAGAACCATTGCGGCCACAACCGTCATCTCCGTCATCGCCAGATGCTGCCCGAGGCACACGCGCGGGCCGGTGCCGAACGGCATGTACGCGCCGCGCGGCAGCGCCGGCGCATCGTCGGCGAAGCGCTCCGGGCGGAAGGTACCGGGCTCCGGGAACCATCGCGGATCGCGCTGCATCAGTTGCAGCGGCAGCATGAACAGCGTGCGCGCGGGAAACTGCCACGCGCCCAGCGCGATCGGCCGCGATGCGCGACGGCTGATCAGGATCGGCGCGGACGGATACAGACGCAGCGTTTCGTCGAGTGTCTGCGACAGGTAGCGCAACGACGAGCGCGTCTCCGCGGACGGCGCGCGGCCGCCCAGCACGCGGGACACCTCGTCGCGCGCGGCGGCTTGCACGGCCGGATTCGCGGCCATGCACCAAGCCCACCAGGTCAGCGCCCCGGCCGTCGTCTCGTGGCCGGCCAGGAACGCCGTCACGCATTCGTCGTGCACGGCCTGCAGCGGCCATTTCCGCGCATCCGCCCGATGCAGCCGCAACAGGCGCGACAGCAGATCGTCGGGCCAGGCATGCTCGGACCGGTCGAGGCGCGCGTGCAGTTGCCGGTCGATCAGCCGTTTGAGCACCGCCATCGCGCGTGCCGTGCGGTGCTTCCACGGCACCCAGTTCGGCGTGTTCACCGGCTGGTAGAACGCCGCGTTGGCCGCGGCGCTCACCGCGCGCACCGCCTCCTCGGCTGCGCGCGCATCGTCGCCGATCGTATCGGAGAACATCGTGCGCATGATCACGTCCATCGCCAGCGACGTCAGCGCGCTTTCGATCGGCCAGTCCGGATCGCGCGCGGGCCATTGCGCGAGAGCATGACCGGCCGTGGCCGCGATCGCCGGAACGAACGCCTGAACCGGCTTCGGCATGAAATTCGGCTGCAGCGCCTGCCGCTTGTCGCGCCACGCCTCGCCTTCCGCGACCAGCACGCTTTGGCCGTGGACCTGCGCGAAGACGCGGGTGGCGCGCTCCCAGCGCCCGAGCGCATCGTGATGCGTGACCAGCAACTCGCGCACGAGCGCCGGATCGGTCACGGCCACGGCATGCTCGGGCCACACGCGCAAGTGCACGACGTCGCCGTAGGTGCGCTGCCAGCCGCCAAGCGTGCCGATCAGGTCGCGCGACATCGTTCGCAGCACCCCCCACCCCGTCAGGCCGGCGGGTGGCCCCGGCGGCCATACGCCGGGTGGATGTAGCACGGGCGCCGGCGCAGCCGTGCCCGCGTGGAATGGACATTGGGAAGAGGATCGTGTGTTCATGTGCCGGATTCTCCCCATCGGCGCGCCGCTAGTCTTGAACGCAAACGACATCGACACGCGCCGGACCGGTCCCTATACTGCGGCGTCATGTTCTCCGGTCCGCCATCGATTCCGCTGTCATGTCCCGATCCGCTTGCACGCGCGCCCCGCGTGGCGGGCGGCGGGCGGTCGCCGCATGCGCGGCTGCATCCCGCACCGGCCGCGCTGCAGGGCGCGGTGGTCGCGATCGTCCTGTGCGACACGCGCGGCGTCGCATTGAGCGACGCGCAACGGCTTTCGCACTTTCCGGCCACACCGCTCGTCTGCGTGTCCTGGTACCGGGATCTCGACGTGGGCTTCATCGAACCCTCGCCCGACGGCTCGCAATGGCGCCCCTTCGGCGCGACGGCGACGCTGTCGGGCAGCCATTCGGCCCCCACCGTCGCGTGGGCGCCGACGGGCGGGCTGATCGGCATGATCTGTTTCACCGCCGATGCCGCGCGGACGTTGTTCGGCATCGCGCTGCCGGACATCCACGACCGCGTTCTCGACGCGCACGCGTGCCTCGGCCACGACTGGCATCCGCTGCTCGATGCCCTGATCGGCGTGGATCGCGACGCCGACGTGCTGGCCACGATCGATCGCCATCTGGCGCCTCGCTGGCAGGCGCTGCGGCCTGCGACAGCGCTGTCGTCGCTCCGCAACGCAGGGCGCAGCTGGGTCGAGCGCCTCGCGCTGCAGGCGCGCGAATGGCGCGGCACGCACAGCCCGCGTCAGGTCGAACGGCGCATCAAGACATACAGCGGTCGATCGCTGCGCGAATGGCAGGCGCTCGTCCGGACGGAAAGCGCATTCTTCGCGGCGCGCGACCGTTTCGAAGCCGGCGCCCCCTTCAACTGGGCCACGCTGGCGCTGGACGAAGGATTCGCCGACCAGGCGCACCTGAGCCGCGAGGTCAAGCGCATCACGGGATTCTCGCCGAGCGAATTCACGCAGCGCTTCATCGACGACGAATCGTTCTGGATGTACCGGTTGTGGGTGTAGCCCGCACTCAACCGCGTGGTTCGACGAACGTGCCGTCACGCACATCGTGCGGCACGTTCCAGCCGAAATACACCTCGGCCTCGACGATCCGGCCATCGCGGACACGCAGCCGCTCCGCATTCCGGAACCGCTTGCCGCCATGCGTTTCGGCCTCGTACACGACGAATACGTATTCGCCGTGCGCGACGACGTCGATGAAGTCGAAGCACGTGAGCATCGCGCTGTTCGGCCAGCAGCGCGCGAAATAAGTGTCGCGGTCGAGCCGGTTGTCGAGCGGGCTCGTGAAATGAAAGTCCGGCGCAATCAGCGCTTCAATCGCGTCGCGGTCCTTGTCGGCGTATGCGCGGTAGCACGCACGCGCCACGTCGCCGGGATTCTGCAGCATCGTCGGGCCCTCCTTCAACGATCGGCGCAAGCGTCGCTCGCGTCGCTTCGGATAGTGCGGCGGAACACGCCCGGCGGCAACCGCCCCGACTAGCGTCCCCGCGGGCAACCCGACCGGGCCGTCGCACGCCGGCGATGCCGCGGTTGCCCGATTCGGACGCCACGGGCATGATGTCCGCGAACTGGCCGGTTGCATTGTCCGCTTGCGCATCTCGCCGGGTTCACCGCCTCCATGCGGCCCGTCACGCGAGCAATCCGCATGCCGGCCCTGCCGCTCACGCCACTTCGCCCATGTCATTACGCGCATTCAGAACGCTGGTCGCCATCGCCCGATACCGGACCTTCGCGCGCGCCGGCGAAGCCATCGGCCTCACGCAATCGGCGGTGAGCCTGCAGATCAAGACGCTCGAAAGCGAATACAACGTGCAGTTGTTCGACCGTTCGCGCCGGCAGCCGGTGCTCACCGAAGCCGGCAACATCCTGCTCGCGCAGGCCGAGCAGGTGCTCGCGATGGTCGACCGGATTCCCGATGCGCTCAGCGACGAGAAAAAGCTCGTCGGCCGCCTGCGGATCGGTGCGATCCAGACCGCGCTGTCCGGCCCGCTGCCTGACGCACTACTTGCTTTGCGTGCGGCGCATCCGTCGTTGCGCGTGCACGTGTCGGCCGGCATGTCGGCGGAACTCGCGAACCGCGTTGCGGCCGGCGAGCTCGACGCGGCGATCACGACGCGCCCGGTACGCCCGCATCCGGCCGAACTGACGTGGACCACGCTGTACGAGGACCGCTTCTGGCTGCTCGCGCCGCCCGACCATGCGGAACGCGACGCGGGCGCGCTGCTCGACGCGCTGCCGTTCATCCGCTTCGACGCGCAGGCGTGGGCCGGCCGGATGATTGCTGCCGAGCTGCGCCGCATTGGCGTGCGCGTACGCGAAGAGATGGTGCTGGACAGCGCGGAAACGATCGCGCGCATGGTGGCGCGCGGGCTCGGCGCGGCGATCGTCGCGCTCCCCGATGCGACGCTTGCACGCCTGCCGCCGGTCACGCGCTTGCCGTTCGGCCAGCCGCAGATGGGGCGCGCGGTCGTGCTGCTCGAACACCAGTCGCGCCCGGGCGAACGTTTCGCCCGCGCGCTGGCGGCCGAAGTCACTGCGTCATCAATGAGAATTTCTCATTGAACACCCGATAATTAACAATTATTCCTGTTGCTTGCGCGTGTTAACTTGGCGGCATCGTCACTCTTTCGATTGCGTGTCGCCATGTTGCCCGCCGGATGGATTCCCGCTTCGTTCCGCCGCCTTTCCCCGCCAATCGGTGTGAAGGTACGCCGGTGATCGGCCCGATCCTGCTCGCGCTCGCGCCGGTCGCGCTGCTGGTCGCGTTCGGTCACGGCCTGCGACGCACGGGCTTCATCGCCGACGCGTTCTGGCCGCACGCCGAGCGGCTCTGCTACTACATGCTGCTGCCCGCGCTGTTCGCGGACAGCCTCGCGAATGCGCGGCTGCAATCGCTGCCCGTTTTACCGCTCGCGGCGGCGCTGGTCGGTTCGACCGCACTCGCCGCGGCGCTTCTTCTGCTGGTCCGCCCGTTCGTCCGGGTCGACGGCGCCGGCTTCACGTCGGTGTTCCAGGGCGCCGTGCGCTTCAACAACTACGTCGGCACCGCGCTGGCCGCCGGGCTGCTCGGCGCGAAAGGGATCGCGCTCGCAGCCGTGTGCGTCGCGGCGATCGTCCCGACCGTCAACCTGATGTGCGTGCTGGTCTTCGCGCGCTACGGCGACACGCGGCTCGGTGCGGCGGCGCTCGCACGGCAGATCCTGTCGAATCCGCTCGTCGTCGCATGCGCGCTCGGGATCGCGATGCAGGCCGGTGGCGTCGCGTTCCCGGCTGCCGTCGAGCCGGCCGTGCGCGCGCTCGGCGCCGCATCGATGCCGCTCGGCCTGATGTGCGTCGGCGCGGCGCTGAAATTCGATGCGGCGCGTGCATGGCTGCAGCCGGTGTGCGTTGCGTCGGCGTTCAAGTTCATGGCGATGCCGCTCCTCACGCTCGCGGCCGGCCACCTGTTCGGGCTCGGCGATGCGGCGCTGACGGTCGCGCTGCTGTTCCAGGCGCTGCCGACGTCGTCGGCGTCGTACATCATGGCGCGCCAGCTCGGCGGCGATGCGCCGCTGATGGCCGGCATCACCGCATTCCAGACGATTGCCGCCGCTTTCGCGATGCCGGTCGTGCTGACCGCGCTCGCGTCGGCGCCGGCGTTTCGCTGACGGCGCCGCGAGCAGCCCCGTCTCCCTGAATCAGTCTGCCGGCCGGCCAACGCGCCGCTCGGTCACGTACGCATGGCCGCAGACGCTTTCGTTTCGAGAACCCACGCCCCATGCACGCTCCCGCCCCGCCCGCCCGCGTCGTCGCCACCCGGCCGCACGCGGCCATCTACGTCAAGCTCACGCTCGTCGCGCTGTTCTGGGGCGGGACGTTCATCGCGGGCCGGATCCTCGCCGCAACGATGTCCGCGACCTCGGCGGCGACCGGCCGCTTCGCGATCGCCGCGCTGCTGCTGGTCGTCCTGACGTGGAAAATCGAAGGCGGGCTGCCGAAACTGAGTGGCCGCCAGATCGTGACGACCTTCGGCCTCGGCGCGACCGGCATCTTCCTGTACAACGTCTGCTTCTTCGCAGCGCTCGCGCGGATGCCGGCCGGCCGCACCGCGCTGTTCGTCGCGCTGAATCCGGTCGCCACGGCCGTGCTGCTGTCGGTCGTCGCGCGCGAGCGCCTGTCGTTGTCGCGCTGGGCCGGCATCGTCGTCGCGCTGTTCGGTGCGCTCGTCGTGATCAGCCGCGGCGATCTGCTGCGCGTACTGACCGATCTCGGCAACACGTTCGGCGCCGGTGAACGTTTCATGCTGTGCGCGGTGCTGAGCTGGGCCGCCTATACGGTAATCGGCCGGCGCGCGCTCGACGGGCTGTCGCCGCTCGCGGCCACGACGTACGCGGCACTGTGGGGCCTCGCGCTGCTGATCGTCACGCACCTGTTCAGCCCGTCTGCGAACGGCGGCACGCCGCTGACGTGGCAGGCCATCGCGTCGATGCTCTACCTCGGCGCCATCGGCACGGTGGTCGCGTTCGTCTGGTATTCGCAGGGGATCCGCGAACTCGGGCCGGCCCGCGCCGCCGTGTTCACCAACCTGGTGCCCGTGTTCGGCGTGCTGCTGTCGGTCGCGCTGCTCGGCGAACCGCTGTCGCCGTCGATGCTGGCCGGCGGCGCGCTCGTGATCGCAGGCGTCGCGCTGACCAATCGCGCGAAACGCTGACGCACCGGCGCACATCCTGCGTACGGGGACGGACGCCGAATACCGGCTCGGCGGCGATCGCAACGCCGTTGTGTGACGCATACGCTTCGGCCGATACGCCCCCCGATCTTCTCGCAGCCCCGCCCAAAACCGCCTATCGTGAAGAAGGCGCCCCGTTTGCCGCCCTTCGGCCCCGCGTCGCTCGCACGGGCGGCAACGACATCGCGTTCCGGCACCATTCATCGCGATCCCTGCGCATGCTCGCCCGTGCACACGATCGCACCGCCCACCGGATAACCAGGAGGCACACATGAAAGCCGTGCTGCTCGTCAGCTCCGCTCTGCTCGCCATTGCATCCGCTTCGGCGATGGCCCAGGGTTCCATCACGAAGGAAGAAAACGGCGCGCTCGTCGCCGCAAACGGGATGACCGTCTACACGTTCGACCACGACAAGCCCAACGCCGGCACCAGCGCCTGCACGGGCCAGTGCGAATCCTTCTGGCCGCCGTACAAGGCCAGCGCGACCGACGTCCCGGTCGGCCCCTACACGATCGTCAAGCGCGACGACGGCAGCCCGCAATGGGCCTACAAGGGCAAGCCGCTGTACTTCTTCTCGAAGGACATGAAACAGGGCGACCGCAACGGCGACAACTTCAAGAACATGTGGCACGTTGCGGCACCGTAAGCGTCCTGCTGCCTTCCGCCCTGTCCGGGCAGACATGAAAAAGCCCGCCCCGATCGTCGATCGAAGCGGGCCTTTGCGGCTTGGCACGTCCGGCCGGCTGCACGCAGCCGGCTCGCGCGTCAGCGGCTCGACGGGAAGCTGAACACCGTGCCTTCGCGCACGCCGGCCGACGGCCAGCGCTGCGTGATCGTCTTGCGCTTCGTGTAGAAGCGCACGGCGTCCGGGCCGTATGCGTGCAGATCGCCGAACAGCGAACGCTTCCAGCCGCCGAACGAGTGGTACGCGACCGGCACCGGCAGCGGCACGTTGATGCCGACCATGCCGATCTGGATGTTGTCGCCGAAGTAGCGTGCGGCCTCGCCGTCGCGCGTGAACAGGCACGTGCCGTTGCCGTACTCGTGCGCATCGATCAGCGCCATCGCCTCGTCGAGCGACTTCAGGCGGATTACGCCGAGCACGGGCCCGAAGATCTCGTGCTGGTAGATCGGCATGCCGGGCTTCACGTTGTCGAACAGGCACGGGCCGAGGTAGTAGCCGCCGTCGTGGCCGTCGACCTTCACGCTGCGGCCGTCGACGACCAGCGTCGCACCGGCTTCCACGCCCGCTTCGACGAAACCCGTCACCTTCTCGAAATGCTGCTGCGTGACGAGCGGGCCCATGTCGACGCCCGCGCCGTTGCCCGGGCCGACCTTCATCTTCTCGATCTCGGCCTTCAGCCCCGCGACGACCTTGTCGCCCGTCTCGTCGCCGATCGCGACGACCAGCGGAATCGCCATGCAGCGCTCGCCGCACGAACCGTACGCGGCGCCCATCAGCGCGTTCACCGCATTGCCGATGTCGGCGTCCGGCATCACGACCGCGAAGTTCTTCGCGCCGCCGAGCGCCTGCACGCGCTTGCCGTGCGCGCAGCCGGTCGAGTAGATGTATTCGGCGATCGGCGTCGAGCCGACGAAGCTCACCGCCTTCACGCGCGGGTCGGTCAGGATCGTGTCGACCGCTTCCTTGTCGCCGTTCACGACGTTCAGCACGCCCGGCGGCAGGCCGGCTTCGAGCGCGAGCTCGGCCATGCGCAGCGTCGACGACGGCGTGCGCTCGGACGGCTTCAGCACGAACGTGTTGCCGCAGGCGACGGCCATCGGCCACATCCACAGCGGCACCATCACCGGGAAGTTGAACGGCGTGATGCCGGAGACGACACCGAGTGCCTGGAATTCGCTCCACGAATCGATCGCGGGGCCGACGTTCTTGCTGTGCTCGCCCTTCAGCAGCTCGGGCACGTAGGTCGCGTATTCGACGTTCTCGATCCCGCGCTGCAGTTCGCCCATTGCATCGGCGAGCACCTTGCCGTGCTCGGCGGTGATCAGCGCGCACAGCTCGTCGGCGTGCTCCTCGAGCAGCGTCTTGAAGCGGCTCATCACGCGGGCGCGCTTCAGCGGCGGCGTGTTGCGCCACGCCGGGAACGCGGCCTGCGCGGACGCGATCGCGGCTTCGACGGTCAGCTGGTCGGCAAGCGCGACGCTTTTGTTGGATTCGCCGGTGGCCGGGTCGAACACCGGCTGGACGCGGCTGCCGCCGTCGACGCGCTTGCCGTCGATCAGGTGGCCGATGGTGGAGGTCACATTGCTGTCGTGTTTCATCGTTGAGGCTCTTTCGTGAATTCGGTTATCGCGGGGCGCGCTGCGGCTCAGTCCACTTCGTTCAGTGCGTCGGACAGCGCGTTGACCAGGTTGTCGATCTCGCGCTTCTCGGCGATGAACGGCGGCGCGAGCTGGATCGTGTCGCCGCCGTAGCGCACGTAGAAACCCTTCGCCCAGCAGCGCATCGCGATCTCGTACGGGCGCCGCGCCGGTTCGCCCGGCAGCGCCGCGATCGTCAGGCCGGCAGCCAGCCCGTAGTTGCGGATGTCCGCGATGTGGCGCTGGCCCTTCAGACCGTGCACGGCCGCCTCGAAATGCGGCGCGAGATCGCGCACGCGGGCCACCGCGTCTTCCTTCACCAGCAGGTCGAGCGCCGCGACGCCGGCCGCGCACGCCACCGGGTGCGCCGAATACGTGTAGCCGTGCGGGAACTCGAGCATGTACTCGGGGCCGCCTGCGGCCATGAACGTGTCGTAGATCTCCTTCGTCGCGATCACGCCGCCGAGCGGCTGCACGCCGTTCGTCACCTGCTTCGCGAAGTTCATGATGTCCGGCACCACGCCGAACGCGTCGGCGCCCGTCATCGCGCCGGCGCGGCCGAAGGCCGTGATGACCTCGTCGAAAATCAGCAGGATGTCGTGCGCGGTACAGATGTCGCGCAGGCGCTTCAGGTAGCCCTTCGGCGGCACGACCACGCCCGCCGAGCCGGAGAACGGCTCGACGATCACGGCCGCGATGTTCGATGCGTCATGCAGCGCGATCAGCTCGAGCAGGCGGTCGGCCAGCTCGGCGCCGTGCTCGGGCATCCCGCGCGAGAACTTGTTCTCGGCGAGCTGCGTGTGCGGCAGGAAATCGGCGTCGAGGCCCTGGCCGAACAGCTTGCGATTCGGCCCGATCCCGCCAACCGAGATGCCGCCGAAGTTCACGCCGTGGTAGCCCTTCTCGCGGCCGATCAGGCGCGTCTTCGTGCCCTTGCCCTTCGCACGCCAGTACGCGCGGGCCAGCTTCAGCGACGTGTCGGCCGCTTCCGAACCCGAGCCCGTGAAGAACACGTAGTCGAGGCCGGCCGGCGTCAGCTCCTTGATCTTGTTCGCCAGTTCGAACGATTTCGGATGGCCGAACTGGAATGCCGGTGCGTAGTCGAGCTGAGCAACCTGGCGGCTCACGGCTTCGACGATTTCCGTGCGGCCATGACCGAGGCCCGTGCACCAGAGGCCCGACAGGCCGTCGAAAATCTTGCGGCCTTCGCCATCCGTGTAATACGCGCCCTGGCCCGACACGATCATGCGCGGATCGGCCTTGAACTGGCGGTTGGCCGTGAACGGCATCCAGTGCGCGTCGAGCCACGCGGCGTCGGTGCGGAGGTTCGTGTCGTCGTGCTGGGCGGTGGTGATGTCGGTCATGTCGGTCGGCGCGGCGCGCCCCTCCTCCTTGTGTTGATGTTGCACATTGTCGGGACGCCAATTAGTCTTTTGAATATCGCAATATCAATGTTCACTTGCTCAACTATGCAAGCAAAGAAACCGAAGAGCCGCGCGCTGCTCGGGCAGCTCAGCGACATGGATCTCCGCCTGCTGCGGGTCTTCAAGGGCGTCGTGCAGTGCGGCGGGATGGCCGCGGCCGAACTGGAACTGAATATCGGCATCTCGACGATCAGCCGGCACGTGAAGGATCTCGAAACGCGCCTCGGCCTCGTGCTGTGCCGGCGCGGCCGCGCCGGCTTCACGCTGACGCCGGAAGGCCAGACGGTGTACGAGGAAACGTTGCGACTACTCGCGTCGATGGAGGCATTTCGCAGCAGGATCGACGGCATTCACGACAAGATGGGCGGAGAACTCCACATCGCCGTGTTCGACAAGACGGCCACCAACGCGAACGCGCGGCTGGGCGACGCGATCCGCCAGTTCGCCGACGAAGCGCCCGACGTTGCACTGAACCTGCATGTCGCGTCGATCAACGAGGTCGAGCGCGGCATCATCGACGGCAGTTACCAGGTCGGGATCATTCCCGCGCACCGCAACTCGGGCAGCCTCGAGTATGCGGACCTGTTCGACGAACGGATGCTGCTCTACTGCGGCCGCCAGCATCCGCTCTTCGATGCGCCGCACGGCAAGCTCACGTGGACGACGATCCGCAACCACGCGTTCGCCGGGCTCGGCTTCCATTCGCCGAACATGGAGTTGAGCCATCGCGCGAAGCTCACGCGCAGCGCGACCGCGTCGGACCAGGAATCGATCGCGACGCTGATCCTGTCGGGCCGCTATCTCGGCTTCCTGCCCGACCATTACGCGGAAAGTTTCGAAAACAAGGGGCTGATGCAGCCGATCGCGCCGCAGCGGTTCAATTACCGGTGCCGGTTCGTGAGCCTGCTGCGGCGCTCGCCGCGGCCGTCGCGGGCCGCGCTGCTGTTCCAGTCGTGTCTCGAAGCCGCGCATGCGGCGGCGCGGCCGGCGGCGTAGACGATTCACGCGACGAATCGGGCTCCCGGCCCTTCGCTGTACGCCATCGCGCGACCGGTCGTCAACGGACTGCGCAGCGCGGCGGCGGCCCCTCGCGGTGCCGTGCCCGGACACCCTGACACCCGGTCACACGCCGTCGAACCGGTCGAGCGCGCCGTCGGCCCGTGCTTGCGCACGGGTGCGCTTCACGAAATGTGTCGCGACGAGCGCCGCGGCGAAACCGGACGCGGCACCGACGCCGAGCGCCCAGCGCGGGCCGAGATGGTTTGCGACCCAGCCCGCGACCGGTGCGCCGATCGGCGTGCCGCCGAGCGCGACCGCGAGGCGCAGCGCCATCACGCGGCCGCGCATCTCCGGTTCGGTGGACAGCTGCATCAGGCTGTTGGTCGAGTTCATGAAGGTGATCGCGGCGATCCCGGTCAGCACGAGCGCGGCCCCGAACAGCCAGTAGCCCGGCGCCAGCGCGGCGAGCGTGCAGCCGAGCCCGAACAGCGCCGCGCCGAACCACAGATGGCGGAAGCGCGGCTGCTCGCGGCGTGCGGCGAGCAGCGCGCCCGACACCGTGCCGACCGCCATCAGCGACGACAGCACGCCGAAACCGCGCGCATCGACGTGAAACACGCTGGCCGCCATCGTCGAGATGAACAGCTGGAAATTGAGCCCGAACGTGCCGATCAGGAACAGCATCACGAGGATCGCCTTCAGGTCGTCGCGCCGCCACACGTAGCGGAACCCGTCGAGCAGGCCGCCGCGCGAGCGGCCCGCGCGCAGGTTCGCGCGCAGTTCGTCCTCGCGGAGCAGCAGCAGCGACGCCAGCACCGCGAAGAAGCTGAGCCCGTTGGCGACAAACGCCCAGCCGGTGCCGACCGACGCGATCATGAACCCGGCTGCCGCCGGGCCGATCATCCGCGCAGCGTTGAACGACGTCGAATTGAGCGCGACCGCGTTCGCGAGTTCGCGGTCGCCGACCAGTTCCGCGACGAAGGTCTGCCGCACCGGCGCATCGAACGCCGACGCGCAGCCGAACAGGAACGCGAACACGTACACGTGTTCGAGCTGTGCGACGCCCGCGACGGTCAGCGCGCCGAGTAACAGCGCCAGCACGCCCATCAGCCCCTGCGTCACCATCAACAGCTTGCGCTGGTCGAAGCGGTCGGCCGCGTAGCCGGTCCACGGCAACAGCAGCAACTGCGGCCCGAACTGCAGCGCCATCACCGTGCCGACGGCCGATGCGTCGTGATGCGTGAGCTGCGTGAGAACGAGCCAGTCCTGCGCGGTGCGCTGAACCCAGGTGCCGATGTTCGACACCAGCGAACCGATCGCCCACACGCGATAGTTGAAACTGCGAAGTGAGCGGAACACGCCCGCCGCCGGCACGCTCATGGCCGCTCCCGTTCCCGCTCCGGATCGTTGCCGCCGTGCAGCGCGCCGAAGTGCCGCGCGAGATACAGGCCGAGCACCAGCCCGCCAAGGCCGAGCGGGGCCACGTCGGCAGTGGTTTTCAGGTCGAATGCGCCGACCCGGCAGACCAGCACGTAGCCGATCGCGAGATTCACGAAACCCCACACGACATTCACGACCGACGACGACAGCCCGCGCCCGGGCGGATTCGCGAACGGCGTCTGGAACGGCTCGCCGCGCAGCCCGCTGACGAGATGCGGCACGACGTTCGCGAGGAATGCGCCGCCGAAGAAGTACGACACGAGGTGCAGGAGGTTCATGTTCGGGATGCCCTTTCGTCGAGCGGATCGATACGGTTCACGAGCGCGCCGGGTCCTGGAATTCGGCGAGCCGCTGCAGCAGCTTCACGGCCGATGCCAGCTCGGCCTGCTCCGCCGCCGACAGTTGTGCGTGCAGCGCGCGGAACAGCCAGTCGTCCTTGGCCGCGCGATTGGCCTGCAGCACCTTGCGGAAGCCGGGCGTGAGCGCGATCAGCGTCTGCCGGCCGTCGGTCGGATCGGGCGCGCCGCTGACGGCGCCGAGCGCCTCGAGTGTCGCGACCGTCACGCGCATCGACTGCGGGCGGACGCTTTCGGCGCGTGCGAGCGCCGACACGGTTGCCGGACCGTCGCGGTCGAGCCGCAACAGCACCGATTTCTGCGAAGACGTGATGTCGTCCGGGTGGGTCTGCTCCCGCATGCGTCGCATCAGCTTGCCGACCGAGATGCGGAGTTCGCCGGCGAGACCGGCCAAGGGGAGCGTTTCGGCGGGGGGCGATCGCGTGTTCATGGCGCCACGATAGCATATCGACAGTTTAACTGTACAGTTTGACTGCACATTTCAGACTGTAAGGATCATGCTGCCGGCGGTGCCCGCGCCGATGCGAACCGGCGCGCTCGGCCGCGCGATCCGGCTCTGCGATAATGCGGGCTCCCCATTTCCGCTCCGCCTTCCGCCATGACGCAGCCGTCCGCCCCGCTCTCCACCGACCTGCCGCCGATCTCGTGCCTACCCGGCGATGCGCTGCCGTGGCTGCCGATGAGCGCCGATCTGCCGGGGCTCGCGATCAAGTACCTGCACATCAATGCGGCCGAGGACACGCTCACCGCGCTGCTGAAGATGCCGGCGGGCGGCACGCTGCCGCGCCACCGTCACGACGGCGAGGTGTTCGTCCATACGCTGCAGGGGGCGTGGCGCTACCGGGAATACGACTGGATCGCGCATGCCGGCTCGACGGTGCTCGAACCGGCCGGCTCGGTGCATACGCCGGAAACGCTCGGCGCGCCGGGCGAGGACGTGATCACGCTGAACGTGATGCGCGGCGATCTCGTGCTGCTCGACGATGAGGGTCGCGAAACGGCGCGCGAGAACTGCCGCGTCGCGCTGCTGCGCCAGCGCAAGCATGCGCGGACGGCGCCGGATGCCGCCGCGCCGTTCGTCACGCGGTAACGCAGGCGTCTGCGTCGCGTCACGACCCGCGTGGCGCCGGCGCTTCCCGTGGTGCGGATGACGGCCGATGCGCTGCGCCGGCCGTCCCGCGCATCACCGAAAGCGCCGAAAAAAACGCCGAATGTCGCTGGCCAGCAAGTCCGGCTCTTCCACTGCCGCGAAATGGCCGCCGGCCGGCATGTCGCTCCATTGCGCGACGTCGAACACGCGTTCGAGCCAGCTGCGCGGCGGTCGGCTGATTTCCTTCGGAAAGCGCGCGAACGCGACGGGTACCGCCATGCGTTGCCCGGCCGCGAAGCGTATCGGCTGCAGCCGGTTCTCCCAATACATCTGCATTGACGAACCGATGCAGCCGGTGAACCAGTAGAGCGAGATTCCGGTCAGCAGCGTGTCGAACGAAAACCGCCGTGCAACATCGCCGTCGCAATCGCTCCACGCGCGGAATTTCTCGGCGATCCATGCGGCCAGCCCGGCCGGCGAATCGTTGAGCGCGACGGCCAGCGTCTGCGGCTTCGTCGTGTGCACATGTGCGTATCCGCCTTCCAGCGCGGCCCACTCGCCGCGCTGCGTCACGAAGGCCCGTTCGTCCTCGGTCAGCGGCAAGGCCGCGTCGGCGGGCGGCTCGAAACTACCGGGCAGGTAATTCAGGTGGATGCCGTCCACCCTGTCGGCATGTCGCACCCCGAGCGCGATCGACACGCCTGCGCCGAGATCGCCGCCTTGCGCGCCGAAGCGTCGATAGCCGAGGCCGGACATCAACGCCGCCCAGCAGTCGGCAACCTGAAGCGCCGACATGCCCGGGGCTGCCGGCGCGGGCGAAAACAGGAAGCCGGGCAATGACGGCACGACGACGTCGAACGCGTCGCCAGGATCGCCGCCGAATGCCGCGGGATCGCACAGGCGATCGATCAGCGCGTCGAATTCGAACACGGAGCCCGGCCAGCCGTGCGTGATGACAAGCGGATAAGGGTTCGGTCCCGCCCCGCGCCGATGGATGAAATGCACGCGCTGCCCGCCTGCATCCGCGACGAACTGCGGCAGCCGGTTCAGCGCACGCTCCACCGCACGCCAGTCGAATCGCTCGGCCCAGTACGCAACCAGTTCGCGCAGCCACGCGCCGTCCACCCCCTGCTGCCACGGCTCAGCGGGTGTCAGCGTCGGCGGGCGACGGTCGCGCAAGCGCCGGCGCAGGTCGTCTAGCGCGTGATCGGGTATCGCAATGTCGAACGGCGTGGCGTGCATGGTGTCTCCTCGGGAAGCATGCCGGGGATTCTGCTCGATTTTTCCGCCCCGCGCTGGCGTCCCGCACCGGCGGGCGTCAGCCCGTTTCCCGCTCGTCCACCCGCGCGTCGCGCCGCATCGCCTGCGGCGGCACGCCGAATCCGCGCACGAACACCTCGCGCATGTGCCGGCGATCGCGAAAACCGTTCTCCTTCGCGATCACGTCGAGCGGATGGCGGCTCTGTTCGATCATCAACCGCGCCGATTCGAGCCGCAGCCGTTCGATCGCCTTCGCGGGCGACTGTCCCGTTTCCAACGTGAACACCCGGCTGAACTGGCGCGGACTCAGATGGACGGCCTCGGCCAGATCCTCGACGGTCAGCGCGCGACCGAGGTTCTGCCGCGCGTAGTTCAGCGCGTTCTGGATCCGGTCGGATTTCGGCGCGAGATCGAGCATTTCGGAATGCTGCGACTGGCCGCCGGCGCGGCGCTGGTGCATCACGAGCTTGTGCGCGACCGAGCGCGCGGCATCGGCGCCGAGATCCTTTTCCACCATGGCGAGCGCGAGGTCGAGGCCGGCCGTCATTCCGGCCGAGGTCCAGATCGGGCCGTCGACGATGTAGATCCGGTCCTCCTCGACGCGAATCTCCGGGTAATGCCGCTGCATGTCGCGGCCATACGCCCAGTGCGTGGTCGCGCGGCGCTGCGCGAGCAGCCCGGCCTCGGCCAGCACGAACGCGCCCGTGCAGATCCCGGCGATCCGCCGCGCGCGCGCATTCGCACGGCGCAGGTACGCGACGACGCCGGGCGGCGCCGGCGCGGCGAACGGATCGTTGACGCCCGCGACAATCCACGTATCGACGTCGATCCGCCCGCGCAGCGCACGCGTGGCAACCGACAGCCCGAGCGACGAGCGCACGTCGCCGCCTTCGACCGAATAATTGTCGATCGCGTAGAACGGCTCGTTCATGCCCATGTTCGCGTACTCGAACACCGATTGCGCGGCGAGCGCCATGATCTGGAAACCGTCGCTGATCAGAAAGCCGATTCGGTGCATGTGCATTCTCCGGTTCCGGGTCGGTCGGCCCGATGTCCTGAATCATACCCATCTACGTCATTTGTGTCGCAGCGGTTCGAGACCAGAATGCCTTCACGCCATCCGGCCATTCCCACCGAAACGGAGCACATCATGACGCAAGCACATCGCGGTACCGCCCTCATTACCGGCGCATCGTCGGGCATCGGCGCCGTCTACGCGGACCGCCTCGCGCGCCGCGGCTACGACCTGATCCTGGTCGCGCGCAACCGCGACCGGCTGAGCGCGCTCGCCGAGCGCATCACGAACGACACGCAGCGCAGTGTCGAGATCGTCGACGCGGACCTCAATGACCGTGCGGCGCTCGCCGCCGTCGAAGCGAAGCTGAAGCAGGACGCGAGCATCACGCTGCTCGTGAACAACGCGGGCATCGGCACGCATGCGCCGCTGCTCGACAGCGACGTCGACGCGATGACGCGGATGATCGACCTGAACGTGACCGCACTCACGCGCCTGACCTACGCGGCCGTACCCGGCTTCGTCGCCCGCGGCCGCGGCGCCGTGATCAACATTTCGTCGATCGTCGCGATCTCGCCGGAAACGCTGAACGGCGTGTACGGCGGCAGCAAGGCGTTCGTGCTCGCGTTCAGCCAGTCGCTGCATCACGAACTCGCCGGCAAGGGCGTGCAGGTGCAAGCGGTGCTGCCCGGCGCGACAGCCACCGATTTCTGGCAGACGGGCGGCCTGCCGCTCGAACACCTGCCGAAGGAAATCGTGATGACCGCGCAGGACATGGTCGATGCCGCGCTGGTCGGCTTCGATCGCGGCGAACTCGTCACGATCCCGCCGTTGCATGCGGGCCACGAATGGGATGCCTACGAGGCCGCACGCCGCACGATGGTGCCGCACCTGTCGGCCGATACGCCCGCGCCGCGCTACGCGACGACGCATTGACGCCGCCCCCCCGATCCGATCAGACACTGGGAGCACGCGTCATGACCACGGCACTGGAAGAAAAGAATACGGCCCTCGTTCTCGAAGCGCTGGATACGCTGTTCAACCGGAAGGACTACGATCGCGGCGCGCAATTCTGGGCCGACGATTACATCCAGCACAGCCGGCACGTGCCGGCCGGGCGCGACGGCTTGTTCGGCCTGGTCGCGTCGATGCCCGGCCTGCGTTTCGAATACGACCGCGTGGCCGCCAACGGCGACTTCGTCTGGGTGCATAGCCGCTACACGCATGCGGCCAGCGCGGTTGCGCTGATCGCGGTGGACATCCTGCGGGTCGAGAACGGCAGGCTCGTCGAGCACTGGGACGTACTGCAGGACGAAGCGGCGCGCGACGAATCGGCCGGCGGATATCCGATGTTCGGCGACACGTTTCCGGCCCGGCGCTGACAGCGCCGGTCGCGCGCAAACGATGCGGGCGGCGAGCTGCCGCCCGCATCCCTCAGATTCGCTCCCGACCGGCGCCAATGCGCGATGCCGCAAGCCGATTCCGCTTCGCTTGCCACGCATTCCGCACAACAGTAAGCTCTGCGATTGCAGTCCCCAGGCAGTCACATTCGATCGGCACTCGTCCGATCACGAGCGCAATCGTTCATTGCGGAATTCGACCATGCGGCTCCGTATGTTCATCACCGGGGCCGGCGACGCGCCGGCCGCCGCGCGCGACGCCGACAGCCAGCCGGCCCTTCCGCCGTTGCCCGAACTGGAAACCGTCTGCCGCGTCGCGCGTGCGCACTTCGGCGCGTCCGGCGCGTTCGTCGCGCATGCCGAAGCCGGCATGCCACGCGTGCTGGCGGCCGATGGAACGTTGCCCGCCCCGCTTCCTGCCGATCTTTTTCCACCGCACATCGAACCGCATTCGTCTACGGAAAGACGGCACGCCGTACACATTCCGCAACGGGACGACGGGATGCCTTGCGCACCGCGGATCGTCGCGGCCTGCGAACTGGCCGCCCCCGACGGCCTGTCGCCGGGCACGCTGCTGCTGGGCATCGTCAACGACACCCGCCTGACGCTCGACGCCGCGCAATCCGCGCTGCTGCGCGACCTCGCCGGGCTCGCCGGACATGCGCTCGCCCGCGCGTTCGCGGAAACCGCGATGCGCGAACGGCTCGCCGTCGTCGAGGAGCACAGCACGCTGACGACGCTCGCACTGACCGAAAGCGGCACCGGCGTGTGGGACCGCAACGTCGCAACCGGCGAGATTCATTACTCGCCGGCGTGGAAGGCGATGCTCGGCTATGCGCCGCACGAACTGAGCAACCGGATCGAGGAGGCGTACGAACGGCTGCATCCGGACGACGTCGACGACGTGAAAGCCACGATGCTCGCGCACTTCGAGAGCCGGACCGACAGCTACGAGGTCGAGCACCGCATCCGCTGCAAGGACGGCAGCTACAAATGGATCCGCAGCCGCGGCAAGGTAATCGCCCGTGACGGCAACGGCCGGGCCTTGCGCATGGTCGGCACGACCACCGACGTCACCGCGCTGCGCGAGCTCGCCGAGCGACTGCGCGATTCGGCCGCGCTCGTCACCGACCTCACCAACCAGGTTCCCGGGCTCGTGTTCCAGTTGCGGCAGACGGCTGGCGGACGCCGCTTCTTTTCCTACGCCAGCGCGGGAGCGGGCGACATCTACGAACTGACGCCCGGGCAGCTCGCCCGCAACGCGGAAGCGGTCGAGACGCGCATTCATCCGGCCGACCTGGTCGCCTATCGGCAGTCGCTGCACGAATCGTCGGTGCAACTGACGCCGTGGCGGCTCGAATATCGCGTGCTGCTGCCTGGCCAGGGCTTGCGCTGGCGCGAAGGCGATGCGCGCCCGCAGCGCATGGCGGACGGCGGCACCGTGTGGCACGGCTTCATCACCGATGCAACCGAGCGCAAGCACATCGAAGCCGAGCTACACCGGATGGCGACGACCGACCACCTGACGCAGTTGTCGAACCGCCATGCGTTCATGCGGCAAAGCGAAGCCGCGCTGTACGACATGCGCGCGACCGGCCTGCCTGCCGCCGTGCTGATGCTCGACCTCGATCACTTCAAGGCGCTGAACGACCGCTGGGGCCATCCGCTCGGCGACCGCGCACTCCGGCACTTTGCGCGGCTGCTGCTCGCGGAAACGGCGCCGGGCTGCGTCGTCGGCCGGGTCGGCGGCGAGGAGTTCGCGATCGTGCTGCCGCGGTCCGATCTCGAGATGGCGCTCGCCTTTGCGCGGCGCGTGCAGCAGCGTGCGATGCAGGCGCGGCTCATGCACGAGGATCAGCAGGTCGAGCTGACCGTGAGTATCGGCATCGATGCGATGCGCGCGTCGGACTTCGGCGCGTACCAGTCGCTGTCGCGCGCCGACAAGGCGCTCTATCTCGCGAAGGAGCGCGGCCGCAACCGGATCGAGGTCTATCGCGGGTAGCCGTGTCGCGCGCCTTCGCCGCGAACGGGACGACGGCAACGCGCCGCCGCCTGCGCGCCGAACCTGCCCGTCAATGCGGTGCGTCCGCTCGCGCGCCCGTGTCGTCGCGCGGCACGCCCAGCAGCATCGCGGCCGCGCATGCGGCCAGCAACGCCGCGATCATCAGCATCGCCGGGTCCATGCTGCCGGTTCGCGTCCGGATCAGCCCGACGAGCCAGGGCGTGATCATCCCGCTCGACACGCCGATGCTGCTGATCAGCGCGATCCCGCCCGCTGCGCCGGCGCCCGAGAAATACGCGGACGGCACGGCCCAGAACACCGGATGCGCGGCGAAGATCAGCATCGCCGCGATCGACAGCAGCGCCATCATCGCGACGATGCTCGGCAGGTGCAGCGTCAGCAGCGCAAGCGCCACCGCACCGCCGACCGCGCACGCGGCGAAGTGCCGGCGCCGTTCGCGCTTGCGGTCCGAGCGCCGCGCGATTGCGATCAGGCCGGCCGCGCCGATCGCGTTCGGCACGACCGACAGCAGACTGATCTGCACGACGTCGTGGATGCCGAATTCGCGGATCATCAGCGGCATCCAGAACAGCAGCATCAGCAGCGCGGTCGTCAGCGAGAAATAGATGAACGCGAACAGGTACGTGCGCGGTTCGGCCAGCACCTGCCGCAGCGAACGCGGCGCCTGCGTGCCCGTGCCGGCGCCGGCGTGGTCGGCGGCCAGGTCGGCCGCGAGCTGCCGGCGATCGGCGTCGGACAGCCAGTGCGCGTGCTCGGGACGATCGCACAGCCAGAACCACGCGATCACGCCGAGCAGGATCGCGGGCGCGCCCTCGATCGCGAACATCCATTGCCAGCCGTGCAGCCCCATCACGCCGGACATCCCGCGCATGAGCCAGCCCGACAGCAGGCCGCCGACCATCCCGGCCACCGCGACGCCCGCATAGAAGATCGACAGCACCGACGCGCGCCGCCGCGCCGGATACCAGTAGGTCAGGTAGAACACCACGCCCGGAAAGAACCCGGCCTCGAACAGCCCGAGCAGGAAACGCAGCACGTAAAAGTGCTTCGCGCTGTCGACGGTGATCATCGCGACCGACACCGCGCCCCACAGGAACATGATCCGCGCGAACGTGCGGCGCGCACCGAAGCGGCGCAGCAACGCGTTGCTCGGCACCTCGAACAGCACGTAGCCGACAAAGAACAGCACCGCGCCGAGGCTGTACATCGCATCGGTCAGTCCGAGGTCCTGCCGCATCTGCAACTGCGCGAAACCGATGTTGCTGCGATCGAGGATCGACACGATGTAGCAGATGAACAGGAACGGCACGATCCGCCGGCCGATACGACGGTACAGCGCATCGTCGCCGGTCGCGTCCGTGGAACCGGCACCGGACGCAACGGCCGGTGCGGCGTGCGCTTGAAGAGGGGCTGACATCGATCGTCTCCTCGATGGATTCGGATGCGGACGGACATGAAGCGCCGGTTGCCGCGGCCCGCGCGCAGCGACCGGCCGCGGTTCGCTCAGCCCCGCTGTGCGGCCTCGCCCTTCACGCCGAGCATCAGCGCCGCGCCGCTGGCCACCAGCAGCGCGGCCAGCAGGTACACGGCGAGATCCATGCTGCCGGTGCGCGTGCGGATCATCCCGATGACCCACGGGCTGACGATCCCGCTCGTGATCCCGATGCTGCTGATCAGCGCGATCCCGGCCGCGGCCGCGTTGCCCGACAGGTAACGGGTCGGGACCGACCAGAAGATCGGCAGCGCGGCGAAGATCAGCGTCGCCGCGATCGACAGGCACGCGAGCATCGCCGCGAAGCTGTGCAGGTGCAGCGTCAGCGCCGCGAGCGCGAGGCCGCCGCCGATCGTGCAGCACGCGAAGTGCTTGCGGCGCTCGCCGGTGCGGTCCGAGCGGCGCGCGATCAGCACCAGCCCGACCGCGCCGACCGCGTTCGGCACGACCGTGTAGAGGCTCACCGCGACGACGTCGGTCACGCCGAAGTCGCGGATCATCAGCGGCATCCAGAAGTTGAGCGTCAGCGACGCGCAGGTCAGCGAGAAATAGATGAACGCGAACAGGTACACGCGCGGATTCGCGAGCGCGGCCATCACGCTGCGCCCGTCGTGCGCGCTGCCGTGCCCGCGGCCTTCGGCGCACAGCGCCGCGACGCGCGCCTTTTCATCGGACGTGAGCCACGCGGCGTCCTGCGGCCGGTCGACGAGGAACGTGAACGCGGCGAACGCGAGCAGGATCGCCGGCGCGCCTTCGATCGCGAACATCCATTGCCAGCCGTGCAGCCCGAGCACGCCGCTCATGTCGCGCATGATCCAGCCCGACATCAGGCCGCCGAGCACGCCGGCCACCGCGACGCCCGCGAAGAACACCGAGATCGCCGCCGCGCGCCGGTTCGCCGGGAACCAGTAGGTCAGGTACAGCACGATACCGGGAAAGAAGCCGGCCTCGAACACGCCGAGCAGGAAGCGCAGCACGTAGAAATGCGACGGCTGCGACACGAACATCATCCCGGTGGACGCGATGCCCCACAGCAGCATGATCCGCGTGAACGTCCGGCGCGCGCCGAAGCGGGCGAGCAGCATGTTGCTCGGTACTTCGCAGAACACGTAGCCGACGTAGAACACCGCCGCGCCGAGACCGTACATCGCATCGCTGAAGCCGAGGTCGTGCTTCATCTGCAGCTGCGCGAAGCCGATGTTGATGCGGTCGAGAAACGACACGACGTAACAGAGGAACAGGAACGGGACGATCCGCCACGCGATCTTGCGGAACAGCTGCGCGTCGCTGGATTCGGATGCGGATGCGGATACGGAAGTCGGCGCCGAAGCACCCGCGTGCGCGAGCGTCGCTTCGGCGGGAAGCGATTGGGGCATGTCTCTCTCCAAACGGGCCGCGCGATGTCGAGCGCGCAGCAGTCTCCGAGGGCGTGCATGCGCCCTGCTTTCTTGTGAGACCGGATACGGCTGCCGGCACCGCGGCGCTCTGCCGCCACGGATGCCGCAGCCTTCAGGGAAACGGCGGCGCGTTCAGGTGAACGCCCCGCCGCCGTGTGCCGCTCAGTCCTGCAGCGCGGCCCACATGTCCTTGTCGCGCTGCGCGGTCCAGATGCGCGGATGCGCGATGCCGCTCGCCTCGTCGAAGGCGCGCGACACGTCGAACGGCAAACAGTGCTCGTAGATGAACACGTGGCCGAACTTCGGGTCCATCGCTTCGCGCGTGAGCGCCATCGCCGCCTTCAGGTCGAGATTGCGCTCGACGGCCTTGCGGCCCTGTGCGAGCAGCGTCGTGACGAAATCCTTCGTGTAGTCGAGGCCCTTGTCGACCTCGGCCGGGTTCAGCAGCGCGGGGCCGCGGCCCGGCACGAGCTTCTCGGCGCCGAGCGCGCGCAGCGCCTCGAGCGTGGCCGGCCACTGTTCGAGCTGCGCGTCGCCGCAATAGCACGCGGCGTCGTATTCGACGAGATCGCCCGAGAACAGCACCTTTTGCGACGGCAGCCAGACGATCGTGTCGCCCTTCGTGTGGCCCGAGCCGACGTGCATGATCTTCACTTCGAGCTTGCCGAGGAACAGCGTGATCTCGCGCTCGAACACGAGCGTCGGCCAGGTCAGCCCCGGCACCGTCTCGACACCGGCGAACAGGCGCGGGAAGCGTTCGATCTCCGACTTCATGTCGGCCTCGCCGCGCTCGACGATCATCTCGTACGTGCCGCGGCTCGCGATCACCTGCTGCGCGCCTTCGTCGAAATACGCGGATGCGCCGAGCACGCGCACCGCGTGGTAATGCGACAGCACCACGTGCTTGATCGGCTTGTCGGTCACGCTGCGGATCTTCGCGATCAGGTCCTGCGCCATCGCGGGCGTCGCGGTCGTGTCGACGATCAGCACGCTGTCGTCGCCGATGATCACGCCCGAGTTCGGGTCGCCTTCGGCGGTATACGCGTATGCGTTCTCGGACAGCTTCGTCCAGGTGACTTTCTTCTCTTCCAGATCGGCTTGGGAGGCGAATGCTTTGGCCATGTTGCGTTCCGTGGCTGCGAGCCATGTGTTGAGGGGAGTGAGCGGATCATCTGCCCGCACCGAATATTTGTCAATGGCAAATACGCTTGCTATTGTTTAATGCGGGTAAACCTGCGGGCTGGCGCGGTAAATGGCGTCGGATACCATGCGGGGTTTCGTCAACGGAAGAATCATCGCGTGCAGAACCACGAAGTCAGCGCAGACGACGCGGCGCCCAAGGCGCAGCGCGGGATCCAGAGCGTCGAGGTCGGCGGACGGCTGCTCGACGCGCTCGCGCGCCGGCGCAAGCCGCTCGGGCTGTCGGAGCTGGCCGCGGCGGCCGACCTGTCGACCGCGCAGGCGCACACCTATCTGGTCAGCCTGACGCGGCTCGCGCTCGTGAAGCGCGATGCGCTCACCGGCAACTACGAGCCTGGCCCGCTGTCGCTGCGGCTCGGACTGATGTCGATCGAGCGCCAGCCGGCCTACCGCGCGACGCTGCCGCACGCGGTGCAACTCGCGGAAGCCGTGGGGCTGAGCGTCGCGCTGTCGGTGCCGGGCGCGCTCGGCCCGACGATCGTGCGCATCGAGCACGGCGGCTATCCGTTGCACGTGAACCTGCACGTCGGCTCGGTGATGTCGCTCGACACGACGGCGACCGGGCGCGTGTTCCGCGCATTCGGCGATCCCGCGCAACTCGACGCGATGGCGGCCAGTCAGGCCGGCGCGGGCGCGACGCTTGCCGGTGCCGAAGGCGGGCACGCCGCGCCGGACGCCGACGCGCAACGGGCCGAACGCGATGCGATCCGCGCGCGCGGCATCGAACGCAGCATCGACCGGCCGAGCCCCGGCGTCAGCGCGATGTGCGTGCCCGTTTTCGACGCGTACGGCCGCCTGCAGCTTGCGTTGACGGTAATCGGTTCGAGCGGGTCGATCGATGTCGGCTGGGACGGTCCGATCGCGACGGCCTTGCGCGAAGCGGCACGGCAGGCCACCGCGTCGCTCGGCGCGGAAAGGTCGAATCCGGCCGAACCGCCGCCCGCGCCGGCGGCGGGCGCGACTCGCGTGCCACCGGCACTGGCCGACGACGCGAAGGCGCAGCGCGGGATCAATGCGCTCGACAGCACCGGCGAACTGTTGCTCGCGCTGGTGTCGGCGGGCCGTGCGCTGCCGCTGCGCGATCTCGCCGCGGTAGCCGGCATGCCGGCCGCGAAGGCGTTTCCGCACCTGGTCAGCCTGCAGAAGATCGGGCTGCTGAGCCGTGACGACGCCGGCTGCTTCGATGGCGGCCCGCTCGCGCAGGCGCTCGGCCTGATCGCGATGCAGCGTGTGTCGCCGACGCGCGACGCGGAAGCCGAGATCGTCGCGCTGGCCGGCGCGACCGACATGAGTGTCGCCGCCGCGACGCTCGGCCCCCTCGGCCCGACGGTGATCCGTCTGGAAGAATCGGCGCGGCCGCAGCACGTGAGCCTGCAGGTCGGCACCGTGATGTCGCTCGTCAACACGGCGATCGGCCGGATCTTTGCGTCCGGCATGTCCGACGACGTGCTGGCCGACCTGCTCGCCAACGAACCCGTGCGTCTCGCGGGCAGCCGCGCCGCACCCGACGACGCCGCGTTCCGCGCGCGGCTCGCGGCGATCCGCGCGGATGAACTCGATTTCGCGTTCGACGCGCCGGTGCCGGGCATCGGCACGGTCGCGGCCCCCGTGTTCGATCACACCGGCAGCATCCGGCTCGTGATCGCGATCATCGGCTCGTCGCGCGGCTTCCCGCGCGGGCCGGACAGCGACCTGGCGCAGACGCTGCTGGCCGCGGCGCGGCGGCTGTCCTGGCGGTTCGGGTGGATCGGCCGATAATCGCGCGCCCTTTCCCCGACACTCGACTCCCCCATTCTTTCTACCCGCGAGGCCGTGCCGGCACGGCCTCGGCACGCCTGTGCATCACGCAAAGGCAGCCAATATTCATGTTGCGTGGCAGCAACATAAAATGTCAGTAATTCTCATATAACGAAATCGCATTTCACAAGGCGGTGATGTTTCGCTATGATTAGGGTTATCCCTAACTCGCCACCTATATGGGGCTTCGTCATGCAAACGTCTAACGTCTCCGACCGTTCCACCGAATCCACTGGCTGGCTCGCACGTGTGAGCGAGCTGCTTGCAGAAGCGTGGGCGCTCCACCTCGAGACCTGCGAAGTCATCGCTGAAGCACACGCGCGCCTGCCGCGCTGAGCAGCACGACCGGCCGCCGCCCAGCGGCACACTCCCCGCCCGATCCGCTTGCCCGGACGCGCGCCGCCAGCGGCCGCTGCGTCGGGCATCGGGAAACGGTGGTGCCGACGTGGAAACTCCCCGGGCTTGTCCCGGCTGAATGGGCTCACCGCGTCGGGCGCGTTTGAAAGTCGTCTTGAGGCCGCTTCATGGCCGATATCGGGCGCACGATTGCGCCGCACCGCCGCTAACGGAAGATTCATCCGTTTTTCGCGGCCGCCTACCGTCTCGCCCGGCGAGCCTTTCCTGTCGGCCCTTTGGCGGTTTTCGCCGCGCCCTCGCGCCGCCGCACGCGCCGCCGTTTCAGCGACGGCCGCCCCCCATCTCCGCCCCCGTCACACCTGGATCGACGGCACGTCCTTCATGCACCGCAGCGCGAACATCGAGCGGCTGTGACGGATGCTCGAAATCCGGTACAGCTTTTCACGCAGGAAGCGTTCGTAGCCGGCCGTGCCATCCACCGCGACCTTGATCCAGTAGTCGTACTCGCCCGACACCAGATACGCCTCGAGCACCTCCGGCAGCGCCGCCAGTTCCGAGCCGAAACGCGCGAGCGCGTCGTCCTCGTGGCGATCGAGCGTGACTTCGAGGATCACGATGTCGGCGTAGCCGAGCATGCGCTGGTTGACCAATGCGACGTAACCGTCGATGTAGCCATCGAGTTCGAGCTGCCGCGTGCGGTTCCAGCATGCGGTGGTCGACATGCCGATCTGTTCGGCGAGTTCGGCGTTCGACAGGCGCGCATTTTTCTGCAATGCACCAAGGATCTTGCGATCCTGATTGTCGAGCGTTTTCGGCGTGCGTTCGCGGGTAGCCATGATGAGAAGAATCTTCTTTTGAAAACTGGCATTCTATCTGAACAGGATTCTGGTTTCAGGCCCGTTTTGCCTGAAAACAGGAAGCCTTTTAACCGGGCCGCTTGATACATTTTCTCCATGCCTGCTGTCCGGCACGCTCCCCGCGACAACCCCTTCGCACCGGGACGCACGGCCGCAATCACGAGTTGCGGTGCCGGCCGGCAGGCATGCGATTCCCCGCCGCCCGCACGCCTATCCGACCGCGTGCGGGGCCGGTGCCTGCGGCCCTGTTCCTGCACTTCCGTCATGTCGTTCAAGCTTTATCTGTCGTTCCTCGCTGCTTCCGTCGTCCTGATCTACGCCCCCGGTCCCGTCAACCTGCTCACGATGAACCAGGCGCTGCGCGCCGGCTGGCGCCGTGCGCTGCCATGCGTGTGGGGCGGCACGCTCGCCGTGCTGCTGCAACTCGCGCTGACCGCGCTGTGCCTGAATTCGCTGGTGCATCTCAACGAACACGCACTGACCGTGCTGCGCTGGGCCGGCGCCGCGTATCTCGTGTGGCTCGGGGCCAGGCAATGGCTCAGCCGTGCGCCGGCTGGCGCGCCCGCCGCATCGGCCGACGCGGAAACCGCAATCGGTCGGCAGGACACCGACACCGACCGTGCGCTGTTCTGGCGCGGTGTCGCCACCTCCGGCCTGAATCCGAAAACGCTGCTGTTCTTTCCGTCGTTCTTTCCGCAGTTCATCAGCCCGAATGCCGACTGGAGCCTGAACCTTCAATTCCTGCTGCTCGCGACGACGTTCGCGCTGCTGTTCGCGGGCGGGGTCGCGTCGATGGCGCTGTTCTCGCACCGGCTGAGCCGCGCGCTGCAGCGGCCGGCGCGGATGCGCGCAATGAATCGCGTGACCGGCGGGCTGCTCGTCGGGATGGGCGCGATCATGGTCGGCTGGAACTGAGCGGCCGGGCCTGCCGGCTTCGTCGCGGCGGCCGCCGGGCCCCGCGAAAAAGCAGCCGATCGCCGAATGCTTTAGGGTAGCGGCTGGTTCGTTGGACATGCCCGGCCCGCCGGGCGACTGAATGAAGCACGTCACTACCCGCCTGCGGCGCCTGTTCGCGCCGATCGGCCTGCACTGGTATCTCGCCCTCCTTCTCGCGCTCGATGCGTTCATGGTGCTGCGCCCCGTCGTCGCACGTGCCAGGCTCGGCCTGCACCATGCATGGCTCGCCGATGCGTTGAACCTCGTCGACAACGCGGGGCTCGTCGTGCTGCCGCAAGTCGTCGTCGCGGCCGGCCTCGCGACGATGGCCATCGGCATCGTGCTGCGCGCCCGCGTCGCGTGGGTGCTGTCGATCGTGCTGCTGGTCGCGGCCGCCGCGATCAGCGTGCTCGGCGGCTATCAAAGCCACGCCGTGTTCGTCTACACGGCCGTGCTGGTCGTCGCGCTGCTCTATTACTGGCGGCACTTCGACCGCGCGAGCGTCGCCGCGAGCAGCCTGTTCGCGTTGCTGAGCATCGTGTCGCTGCTGATCTACGCGACCTTCGGCGTGCTGTACCTCGGCGACGAATTCACGCCGCCGGTCCACGATCTCGCCACCGCCGTCTATTTCTCGATCGTGTCGATGTCGACGGTCGGCTACGGCGACATCGTCCCGCACGCGCCGACCGCGCGCCTGTTCACCGCGTCGGTGATCGTGCTCGGCATCACGGTGTTCGCGACGTCGATCAGCGCGGTCGTCGGCCCCGTGATCGGCGGCAATCTGAAACGGATCGTCAAGGGAGGCCTTTCGAACGTGATCCGCAAGCATCATTTCCTGATCGTCGGCGCGACGCCGGTTGCGCACGCGGTCCACGACGGGCTGCGCAAGCGCGGCTACGCGGTGACCGTGATCGTGCCGGCCGGTGTCGAGCACAACTATGCGGCCTCAACCGATCTGATCGTCGGTGACGCGACCGACCATGCGGTGCTGGACAGCGCCGGCGCGGCGACCGCGCGCGCGGTGCTGGCGCTGCGCTCCGACGACGCCGAAAACGCATTCATCATCCTCGCGATCCGCGAGATCGCGCCGACGGTGCGCACGGTCGCGCTCGTGAACCAGCAGCGCAACCTCGAACGGCTGCGCCTGCTGAAACCCGACATGGTGTTCTCGCCGCAGCAGCTCGCGGGCGAACTGCTCGCCAGCACGCTCAACGACGAGCCGGTCGACAAGTCGGTGATCTCGCATCTGCTGTTCGGCACGGCCGACGCCGCGTGACGCCGGCGGGCGCCGCGCGCCTGTGACCGTATGACCCGGGCCGGCCCGCGTGCGGCCGGTACAATCGCGCGATGTCCGAATTGCTCACTTACGGCGGCCTGTTCGCCGTGTCGATGGTCGCCGCGACCCTGTTTCCGCTCCAGTCCGAGGCCGTGCTCGCCGGCCTGCTGCTCGCCGGGCGCGAACCCGTGTGGGCGCTGGTGCTCGTCGCGAGCATCGGCAACGTCGCCGGCTCGGCGATCAACTGGGCGCTCGGGCGCGGCATCGAGCACTTCCGCGACCGCCGCTGGTTCCCGGTCAAACCGGCCGCGCTCGCGCGCGCCGAGCGCTGGTATGGGCGCTACGGCCGCTGGTCGCTGTTGCTGAGCTGGGCGCCGGTGATCGGCGATCCGCTGACGATGATCGCCGGCGTGCTGCGCGAGCCGCTGCCGACCTTTCTCGTCATCGTGACGATCGCGAAGGTCGGCCGTTACCTGGTTATCGCGTGGCTCGTGACGCACTGACTTTCGCTGCCCCGCCCTCCGCCCGCCCGGGCCGCCATCGACGACGCCCCCTAAAGAAATCGCCGAAGTTGCCGTATTAACGGAACCCAAGCGGTGACGCGTGCGTTCCGCCCCCTCTCCCTCCCCACTCAGGATGTTTCATGAGATTGACCCAATTGGGCCGGGTGAGCGTCGGCGCGCGTCTGGCCGCGCTGGCGTGCGCGCTGGTCGCCCTGCTGTTCACCGTGTTCGCGTGGACGCTCGCTCATTTCGCCGGCCAACAGCTCGCCGAAGAAGCACACATGCGGATCGTCGACAAGGAACGGTCGATCCGCGCGATGGTCGACCTGTTCGACAAGGCGCTGTCCACCGAAGCCGACCGTTCGATGTCGCTGTTCGCGAGCTTTCTGCCGGCCGATTTCTCGCTCGACCCGGCGCGCACCGTCGACATCGGCGGCGTCGCCGCGCCAACCCTCTATGCGGGCGGCCAGCCGCTCGACCTCGATTACTCGATTCCCGACCAGTTCCTGAAGAAAAGCGGCGCGATCGCGACGATCTTCGCGCGCGACGGCGACGAATTCGTGCGCATCACGACGTCGCTGAAAAAGCAGGACGGCGCGCGCGCAGTCGGCACGAAGCTCGACCGCGCCGGCCCCGCGTACGCGCCGCTCGTCGCCGGGCGCAGCTACACGGGCCTCGCGAAGCTGTTCGGCCGGCCGTACATCACGCAGTACAAGCCGGTGACCGATGCGACCGGCCGCGTGATCGGCGCGCTGTTCGTCGGCCTCGACATCGGCGCCGAGCTCAAGCTCGTCGAAGACGGCATCCGTTCGCTGAAGATCGGCGACAACGGGTACTACTTCGTGCTCGATGCGTCGCAGGGCCCGGCGCGCGGCACCTTCGTCGTGCATCCCGACGCGGCCGGCCAGCCTGCCGACGACGCGCGCGCACCGTACGCGCGCATGCTCGCCGCCGGCGAGGGCCGGCTCGCCTACACGTCGACCGACCCGGCCGCGCACGACGTCCGGGCGACCGCCAAATTCGTGTCGTTCACGACGATTCCGCAGTGGCAATGGCTCGTCGGCGGCATCGCGCTCGACGACGAACTGCTCGCGTCCATGCGCGCCACGCGCAACCACTTCCTGATGATCGGCGCCGTGCTCGTCGCGGCGTTCGCGACGCTGTTCGTCATCGTGGTGCGCCGCGTCGTGAGCCGGCCGCTCGATGCCGCGGCCCGGGCCTCCGAACGCTATGCGGCGGGCGATCTCAGCGTGCGCATCCGCGACGGCGCGGATGCGCACGGCGGCGCCGGCCACGACGAAATCGGCCGGCTCGTGCAGGCGGTCGACGGAATCGGCGACGGCCTCGCGCGGATCGTCGCGCAGGTGCGCAACAGCTCGGCCGACATCGCGCGCGGCACGGTCGACATCGCGGCCGGCAGCGGCGACATCGCCGCACGGATCGCGACGCAGGCGAGCAGCGTCGAACAGACGGCGGCCAGCATGGAACAGATCACCGCCGCCGTGCAGCAGAACGCCGAGCATGCGGCGCAGGCCAATGCGCTGGTGGCGGACGCGTCGGCCGCCGCGACGAACGGCGACGCCGCGGTGCAGCGCGTGGTCGCGACGATGGACGACATCGGCCGTGCGACGCGCCGGATCGCCGAGATCACCGGCGCGATCGAAGGCATCGCGTTCCAGACCAACATCCTCGCGCTGAACGCGGCCGTCGAGGCCGCCCGCGCGGGCGAGCACGGCAAGGGCTTCGCGGTGGTCGCGGCCGAAGTGCGCGCGCTCGCGCAGCGCAGCGCGGCCGCGGTCAAGGAGATCGACGCGCTGAGCGCCGAATCGTCGACGACCGTCGAACAGGGTTACCGGATCGCGGACGCCGCGCGCGGCACGATGCGCGACATCGTCGCGCGAGTCGACCAGGTCCGCACGCTGATCGGCGAGATCAGCGCCGCATCGCGCGAGCAATCGACCGGCATCGAGCAGGTGAACCTGGCCGTCACGCAGATCGGCAACGCGACGCAGCAGAATGCGACGCTGATCTCGGATGCCGAACGCGCGGCCGTCGCGCTGCGCGACCAGGCCGCGCAGCTGTCGGACGCGGTCAGCGTGTTCCGGCTCGGCCGCGACGCGTAACGGACGACGGATGATCGGCCAGGGCCGGGCGCCTCGCCTACTTCTTGTCGCCCGCCAGGTCGATCGCCTTGTCGGAGCCGACCGCATTGCGCAGCTGGAACTTCTGGATCTTGCCGGTCGACGTCTTCGGCAGCTCGCCGAAGCGCACGGCCTTCGGCACCTTGAAGCCCGCGAGCAGTTGCCGGCAGTGCGCGACGATCTCCTCCTCGGTCGCGCTCGCGCCTTCGCGCAGCTCGACGAACGCGCACGGCACCTCGCCCCATTTCGGGTCGGGCATCGCGACGACGGCCGCGACGGCGACTGCCGGATGGCGGTACAGCGCGTCCTCGACCTCGATGCTCGAAATGTTCTCGCCGCCCGAGATGATGATGTCCTTCTTGCGATCCTTGATCCGGATATAGCCATCCGGCATCAGCACCGCGAGATCGCCGGTATGGAACCAGCCGCCGTGGAACGCATCGTCGGTCGCCTTCGGGTTCTTCAGGTAGCCCTTCATGCAGATGTTGCCGCGGAACATGATCTCGCCGAGCGTCTCGCCGTCGGCCGGCACCGGCGCCATCGTGTCGGGATCGAGCACCGTCGCGCCTGCTTCGAGGTGGTAACGCACGCCCTGCCGCGCATTCAGCCGCGCGCGTTCCTCGTCGGACACGGCTTCCCAGTGCGCCTGCTTCGCGCAGACGGTCGCCGGGCCATACACCTCGGTCAGCCCGTACACGTGCAGCAGGTCGAAACCGATCTCCTTCATCTTCGCGATCACGGCCGGCGCGGGCGCCGCGCCCGCGACCATCGCGTGCACCGTATGGTCGATTCCTTCACGGAATTCGGCCGGCGCGTTCGCGATCGCGCTCTGCACGATCGGCGCGCCGCAATAATGCGTGATGCGTTCGCGGCGGATCAGGTCGAACACGGTCTTCGCGTCGAACCTGCGCAGGCACACGTTCACGCCCGCGCGCGCCGCGACGGCCCACGGGAAGCACCAGCCGTTGCAGTGGAACATCGGCAGCGTCCACAGATACACCGCGTGCTTCGGCATGTCCCATTCGAGGAGGTTGCTGATCGCCGCGAGATACGCGCCGCGATGGTGGTAGACGACGCCCTTCGGATCGCCGGTCGTGCCGGACGTGTAGTTCAGCGCGATCGCATCCCATTCGTCGGCGGGCGGCGTCCATGCGTAGTCGGCGTCGCCGCCCGCCAGGAACGCCTCATAGTCGGTCGCGCCCGCGAACCGGTCGGGGTCGGCCGGCATCGCATCGGCCACGCTGACGATCTTCAGGCCCGGCACCTCGAGCGCCGCGCGATGCGCGAATTCCGCGTATTCGGTGTCGACGATCAGCACCTTCGCCTCGCCGTGACGGAGCATGAACAGCACCGACGATACGTCGAGCCGCGTGTTGATCGTGTTCAGCACCGCACCGGCCATCGGCACGCCGAAGTGCGCCTCGACCATCGCCGGGATGTTCGGCAGCATCGCCGCGACGGTGTCGCCACGGCCGACGCCAGCCTGCGCGAGCGCGCTCGCCAGCTGCTTCGAACGCGTGTAGGTCTCGCCCCACGTGCGCCGCACGTCGCCGTGCACGATCGCAAGGCGCGCCCCGTAGACTTCGGCCGTCCGGACCAGGAAGTCGATCGGGGTGAGCGGCACGTAATTGGCGTCGCGGCGGCCGAGTCCGGCCTCGAACATCTGCGTCATGATCCTGTCTCCCGTGTCCTGTCGACCGGCGTGCATCCACCCCGGATCGTTTTGATGTGGTTCAATTGCCGACAGCCTAACGGGCGCTATTGTGAGCCGTCTGTCATCGAAACGACAGAGTGCCTTTCGAGCGTTGCGCGTTATCCCTATCCTCGCAAACCCGCACCCATGCACGACCAACACGTTGCGCCGCCCGACGCGGCCGCCCACCCGGCCGATACGCTTCCCGAACCCGGCCCGCTTGCGCCGCTGTCGACGCTGTTCGGCCAGTGCGCATGGTTCCGCACGCTTGCGCCCGAACACCAGGCGCTCGTGCTCGCGCAGTCGCACGTCGAGCAATGCGAGGCCGGCGACGTGATCGCACACCGGCTCGCGCCGTCCGAATACTGGATCGGCGTGCACCAGGGGTTGCTGAAGCTCGCGATCTTCAACGTATCGGGCCGCGGCTGCACGTTTTCCGGCGTGCCGTCGGGCGGCTGGTTCGGCGAAGGCAGCGTGATCAAGCGCGAGCTGCGCAAGTACGAAGTCGTCGCGATCCAGCGCTCGACCGTGCTGTTCGTGCCGGTCGACACCTTCCATGCGCTGCTCGATACCAGCCTGCCGTTCACGCGTTTCGTGATCCACCAGCTGAACAACCGGATGGGCGAATTCATCGCGTCGATCCAGAACAGCCGGCTGCTCGACGTCGACGCGCGCGTCGCGCAGGCGCTCGCGCAGCTCTTCAATCCCGACCTGTACCCGGATACCGGCCCGTCGTTGTCGATCTCGCAGGAGGAACTGGGCATGCTCGTCGGCGTATCGCGGCAGCGGATCAACCAGGCGTTGCAGCAGCTCGAGAAGCTCGGTGCGTTGCGGCTCGCGTACAACCAGATCGAGGTCGTCGAACTGGCGGCGCTCGCACGCTTCGGGATGGAGCAGCTTTGAACGCAGCGCGATCAGCGAAACCGTCGCCATCGCGACGCGTGCATTCCGTCTGCAGAATCGGCGAGCCGCTCGCGCCCCCAACCTGACAGTTCCGCCAGTTTCGCGACAGTAACCCGTTCCACGCCGACGCCTATCATTCGGGTTCCCTTCACCGACGCCTGATCACCGCCTGTCCCGCTGCCTCCATGTGGATCGTCAATCTCGCGCTCAAGCGCCCCTACACGTTCATCGTCATGGCCATCATGATCGTGCTGGCCACGCCGCTTGCGCTGATGCGCACACCGGTCGACGTGCTGCCCGCGATCAACATCCCCGTGATCAGCGTGATCTGGAATTACAACGGCTTCTCCGCGACGGAGATGACCAGCCGGATCACGTCCGTCCATGAGCGGATCCTGACGACGACCGTCAACAACATCCAGCACGTCGAATCGACGTCGTTGCCCGGCATCGCGGTCGTGAAGGTGTTCCTGCAGCCGGGCGCGAACGTGCAGACGGCGATCGCGCAGACGGTCTCGTCCGCGCAGGCGATCGTGCGGCAGATGCCCCAGGGCGCGACGCCGCCGCTCGTGATCACCTATTCGGCGTCGAGCATCCCGGTGATCCAGCTCGGGCTGTCGAGCAAGACGCTCAGCGAACAGTCGCTCGCCGACATCGCGCTCAACTTCCTGCGGCCGCAACTGATCACGGTGCCGGGCGTGCAGATCCCGTTCCCGTACGGTGGCCGCACGCGCGTGGTCGCGATCGACCTCGATCCGCAGGCGCTGCTCGCGAAGGGCCTCACGCCGGCCGACATCGTCAACTCGATCAACGCGCAGAACCTCGTGCTGCCGACCGGCACCGCGAAGATGGGCCAGACCGAATACCGGATCGACACGAACGCGTCGGCCGACACGATCGCCGACATCAACGACCTGCCGATCCAGACCGTCAACGGCGCGACGACCTACCTGCGCGAGGTGGCGTCGGTACGCGACGGCTTCGCGCCGCAGACCAACGTCGTGCGCCAGAACGGCCAGCGCGGCGTGCTCATCTCGATCCTGAAAAGCGGCGATGCATCGACGCTCAAGGTCGTGTCCGACCTGAAGGCGCTGCTGCCGAAGGTGATCCCGACGCTGCCCGAAGGACTCACGATCACGCCGCTGTTCGACCAGTCGGTATTCGTCGACGCGGCCGTCCAGGGCGTGATCCACGAAGCGCTGATCGCCGCGGTGCTGACCGCGATGATGATCCTGCTGTTCCTCGGCAACTGGCGCAGCACGCTGATCATCGCGATCTCGATCCCGCTGTCGATCTTCACGTCGCTGATCGCGCTGTCCGCGCTCGGGGAGACGATCAACATCATGACGCTCGGCGGGCTCGCGCTCGCGGTCGGGATCCTGGTGGACGATGCGACCGTCACGATCGAGAACATCGAGCGGCACCTGCATCTCGGCACCAATCTGCACGACGCGATCCTCGAAGGCGCCGGCGAGATCGCGGTGCCCGCGTTCGTGTCGACGCTGTGCATCTGCATCGTGTTCGTGCCGATGTTCTTCCTGACGGGCGTCGCGCGCTTCCTGTTCGTGCCGCTCGCGGAAGCCGTCGTGTTCGCGATGCTCGCGTCGTACGTGCTGTCGCGCACGCTGGTGCCGACGCTCGCGATGCTGCTGTTCCGCCCGCAGCAGGCGAGCACCGGCCCCGACCATTCGACGTCGCGGTTCGCGCGCCTCCATCACGCGTTCAACAACGCGTTCGAGCGGCTGCGTGCGTGGTACATCGTGCTGCTCAGCATCCTGCTCGTGCGCCGCCGCTTCTACGCGATGTGCTTCCTCGGCTTCTGCGTGCTGTCGACGGGCCTGGTATTCGTGCTCGGCCGCGACTTCTTCCCGAACGCCGATTCCGGCAACATCCGGCTGCACATGCGCGCGCCGACCGGCTTCCGGATCGAGGAAACCGCTCGCCTCGCCGATCAGGTCGAACGCGTGATCCGCGAAACCGTGCCGCCCGACGAGCTCGGCGCGATCGTCGACAACCTCGGCCTGCCGGTGAGCGGCATCAACCTGTCGTACAGCAACGCCGGCACGATCGGCACGCTCGACGGCGAGCTGCTGATCGCGCTGAAGCCCGGCCACCGCGCGACCCAGCACTACGTGCAGACGCTGCGCGCGCTGCTGCCCCAGCGCTTCCCGGGCGTCGAGTTCTTCTTCCAGCCGTCGGACATCATCACGCAGATCCTCAACTTCGGCCAGCCGGCCGCCATCGACGTGCAGGTGCTCGGCAACGATCTCGCGAGTAACATGACTATCGCGAGCAGCCTGATGAAAAAGTTCAGGCAAATCCCCGGCGCCGTCGACGTGCACGTGCTGCAACGCAACGACGAGCCGACCCTGCTGGCCGACATGGATCGTACGCGCATGCAGCAGCTCAACCTCTCCGCGCAGAACGTCGCGCAGAACATGCTGATCTCGCTGTCCGGCAGTTCGCAGACGACGCCGTCGTTCTGGATCAACCCGCGCACCGGCGTCCAGTACCCGCTGCAGATCCAGACCCCGCAATACAACATCTCGTCGGTCGACGACCTGCTCGGCACGCCGATCTCGGCGAGCGGCCGCACGGGCATGCCGCTGCAGCTGCTTGGCAACCTGGTGCAGATGCGCAGCGTCTCCAGCCCGGCGGTGATCACGCACTACAACATCCGCCCGGCGATCGACGTGTACGTGAGCGTCGAGGGGCGCGACCTCGGCGCGGTCGCGGGCGAGATCGACCGCATCGTGTCCGACGCGCGCGCGACGCTGCCGCGCGGCACCGACCTGACGATGCGCGGCCAGATCGAGACGATGCGCACGTCGTATATCGGCCTCGGCGCGGGCGTCGCGATGGCGATCGTGCTCGTCTACCTGCTGATCGTCGTCAATTTCCAGTCGTGGCTCGACCCGCTGATCATCATCAGCGCGATGCCGGCCGCGCTCGCCGGCATCGCATGGATGCTGTTCATCACCGGCACGCACCTGAGCGTGCCCGCGCTGACCGGCGCGATCATGACGGTCGGCGTCGCGACCGCGAACAGCATTCTGGTCGTGTCGTTCGCGCGCCAGCGCCTCGCGGCCGGCGCGCCGCCGCTGACCGCCGCGCTGGAAGCCGGCGCGACGCGGATCCGGCCGGTGCTGATGACGGCGCTCGCGATGATCATCGGGATGGTGCCGATGGCGCTCGGTCTCGGCGAAGGCGCCGAGCAGAACGCGCCGCTCGGCCGCGCGGTGATCGGCGGGCTGCTGTTCGCGACCGTTTCGACGTTGCTGTTCGTGCCGCTCGTGTTCGGCGGCGTGCATGCGCGGCTGGCCCGCCGGCGCGCGCGCCGGGCCGGACACTGACTTTCGCCCCACTACCCGGTTGAATTGGTTGAATTCATGGAAGAGAAACATCACAGCTCCGTCGGCATCCAGGTGGACGAACACGGCATGCACCTGCCGACGCGCACGTCGGTGTCGCGGCGCGGGCGCATCGTCCTGATCGTGATCGGCGTGCTACTGGCCGCCGGTGCCGCGCGCACGATCGTCGTCAACGTGCTGAACCGCAACCGGCTCGACGCGGTCGCCGAGCAGAACACGCGCCAGTACGTGAGCGTCGTGCATCCGGTCGACGCGGCGACCGGCGGCAAGCTGACGCTGCCCGGCACGCTGCGCGGCTTCGTGGAGGCGCCGATCTACGCGCGGGCGAGCGGCTACGTGCTGCGCTGGCAGGCCGACATCGGCGCGCACGTGAAGCAGGGGCAAACGCTCGCCGAACTCGACACGCCCGAGCTGAACCAGGAACTTGCGCAGGCCACCGCGCAACGCCAGCAGGCGCAGGCCGCGCTCGCGCTCGCGAAGACGTCGTTCGACCGCGCACAGCAACTGCGCCAGCGCGATGCCGTGTCGCAGCAGGAACTCGACGACCGGCAAGGCGCGTTCAACCAGGGCACCGCGAACCTCGCCGCGGCCGATGCGAACATGCGCCGGCTCACCGAGCTGAAGGGGTTCCAGCGGATCGTCGCGCCGATCGACGGGATCGTCACGCAGCGCAACGTCGACGTCGGCGATCTCGTCAGCTCCGGCAACGCGGGCCGCTCGCTGTTCACGGTCGTGCAGGCCGACCGGCTGCGCCTGTACGTGCAGGTGCCGCAGGCCTACGCGCAGCAGGTGAAGGTCGGCCAGCACGTGAGCGTCGCGCAGGCCGAGCTGCCGGGCCGGACCTTCGACGGCACGATCACGCGCACGTCCGAGGCGATCGACGTCGCGACGCGCTCGCTGCAGAGCGAGATCACGCTGCCGAACCCGGACGGCCGGCTGCTGCCCGGCGCTTACGTGCAGGCCACGCTGCCGATGACGCCGATCGGCCGCCTGCAGGTGCCGGCCAATACGCTGCTGTTCCGCGGTGAAGGCCCGACCGTCGCGACCGTCGATGCGAACGGGCTGGTCCATCTGAAGCAGGTGACGGTCGTGCGCACGATCGGCCAGACGCTCGAAGTCGACGGCCCGCTCACGCCGAACGATCGCCTCGTCGCGAACCCGAGCGACGCGCTCGCGAACGGCGACAAGGTGGTCGTGCAGGCGCCGCCGGCACAACCCGCCTCTTCCGTCGCGGGAGCCAAGTCGTGATCGCGATGCGCGCCCGCGTGCGGCCCGTGGCGCTCGCCGCCGTCGCGGCAGCGGCCCTCGCCGGCTGCGCCGTCGGCCCGGACTACCAGCGCCCGGCCGTCGACACGCCGGCCGCGTGGCGGCTCGATCCGGCCGATGCGTACTGGCACCCGGCCGCGCCCGCCCGTGCGCCGCTCGATCCGGCATGGTGGAGCGCGTTCGGCGACCCACAGCTCGACGCGCTGGAAGCCGATGCACTGCGCAACAACCAGAACCTGAAGGCGGTGGCCGCGCGCTACGACCAGGCGAAGGCGACGCTCGCGTCGGTCGCGTCCGCGCAGTATCCGGCGGTGGGCCTGAACGCGAGCGGTCAGCGCTTCAAGATCTCCGCCGACCGGCCGCAGACCAATTACGCGACGCAAAGCATGTCGACCGTGCAGAACGACATCCAGGTCGGCGCCGCCGTCAGCTACGAGCTCGACCTGTTCGGCCGCGTGCGGCGCAGCGTCGAATCCGCGCAGGCGACCACCGAGCAGGCGCGCGACGATTTCGCGAACGCGCGCCTCGTGCTGACCGCCGATCTCGCATCGAGCTATTTCGCGCTGCGCGAGCTCGACAGCGAAATCGACGTCGTCAAGCGCTCGATCGACCTGCAGCAGAAGGCGCTCGACTACGTGAGCGCGCGCCACGACCTCGGCGCGGTGTCGGGCCTCGATCTGCTGCAGCAACGTTCGCAACTCGACGCGACGCGCACGCAGGCGCAGTTGCTGCTCCAGCAGCGCGTGCAGGTCGAAACCGCGATCGCGACGCTGGTCGGCACGCCGGCCCCCGGATTCTCGCTGCCGCCGCGCGTGGTGCCGATCAATGCGCCGGCGCTGCCGACCGGCATGCCGAGCGACCTGCTGCAGCGGCGGCCCGACGTCGCATCGGCCGAACGCGCGATGGCCGCCGCGAACGCGCAGATCGGCGTCGCGCGCGCCGCGTATTTCCCGCGCATCACGCTGTCGCCCGACATCGGCTGGGATGCGACGCGTTTTGCGGGCCTGTTCACCGTGCCGGCGCTGCTGTGGTCGATCGGCGGGTCGCTCAGCCAGCCGCTGTTCGAAGGCGGCAAGCTGAAGGCCGGCGTCGATTTCGCGCAGGCCGGCTACGTTGCCGCGCAGGCCAGCTACCGGCAGACCGTGCTCACCGCGTTCCAGGAGGTGCAAAATGCGGTCACGGGCCTGTCGGTCCTCGCCGAAGCCGCGCAGCAGGCATCGGCGGCCGTCGACGACGCGCGCAAGCTCGTATCGCTCGCGCAAGACCGCTACGCGGGCGGCCTGACGCCGTTCATCGATGTGCTGACGGCCCAGCAGCAACTGCTGACGAGCGAGCGCCAGGCCGTGCAGATCCAGGGCCAGCGCGCGGCGCTCGTCGTGTTTCTCGCGAAGGCCCTCGGCGGCGGCTGGGACGGCGCTGCGACGAACGGCCCCGCGCCGTCCGACGTCGCGGCGGCAGGCCCGCAGCGCACCGCGGGCGTCGGCCCTTAACCCGGTTACGCGGAATACGAACATGAAAGTGCTGATCGTCGAAGACGAACCGAAAGTCGTCGAATACCTGAAGAGCGGCCTGACCGAGGAAGGCTGGGTCGTCGATACCGCGCTCGACGGCGAGGACGGCGCATGGAAAGCCGTCGAATTCGACTACGACGTGGTCGTGCTCGACGTGATGCTGCCGAAGCTCGACGGCTTCGGCGTGCTGCGCGCGTTGCGCGCGCAGAAGCAGACGCCCGTCATCATGCTGACCGCGCGCGACCGTGTCGACGATCGCGTGCGCGGGCTGCGCGGCGGCGCCGACGACTACCTGACCAAACCGTTCTCGTTCCTCGAACTGATCGAACGGCTGCGCGCGCTCACGCGCCGCGCACGCGTGCAGGAATCGACGCTGATCTCGATCGGCGACCTGCGCGTCGACCTGATCGGCCGCCGTGCGACGCGCGACGGCACGCGGCTCGACCTGACCGCGCAGGAATTCCAGCTGCTCGGCGTGCTCGCGCGGCGCAGCGGCGAAGTGCTGTCGAAGACGACGATCGCCGAACTCGTGTGGGACGTAAACTTCGACAGCAACGCGAACGTCGTCGAGACGGCGATCAAGCGCCTGCGCGCAAAACTCGACGGCCCGTTCGCGGACAAGCTGCTGCACACGATCCGCGGCATGGGCTACGTGCTCGAGGCGCGCGAAGACGGCGACACGGAGCGGCGGGCATGAAACGCTCGATCATCCTGCGGCTCTCGGCGATGTTCGGCATCGTGTCGCTGCTCGTGTTCACGCTGGTCGGCTGCGGGCTGTTCGTGATGATGGAGCGCCAGCTGTTCGCCGAGTTGCGCGCGACGATCGACACGCGCGCGAAGGTCGCCGAGATGATCGTGTCGCACGCGACCACGGCTGCACGCGGCCGACTGATGCAGGAAAAACTCGCCGATCTCGAACCGCCCGACGGCTCGACGCACTACCAGATCATCAGCGACAACCCGGCGTTCCGCTTCGGCAACCCCGTCAACGGCGTGCCGCTCGACCCGCCGTTCGGCGCATTCCAGCGCTACGAACTCAACGACAGCAGCTACGCGGTGATGACGAAGACCATCACGCTGGCCGGCGCCGGCGAACGGCCGACGCTGCAGCTGGTCGTCGCGACGTCGTGCGAGCGGACGCAGCGGATGCTGCGCCGCTTCGGCTGGACGCTCGCCGCGCTGATCGCGACGGCCACCGTCATCACGCTGCTGTTGAGCCGCGCGGTCGCGCGCTTCGGGCTCGCGCCGCTCGACCGGCTGTCGCAGGACGCGGCGAGCGTCAGCGCGACGAACCGCCGCCAGCGGCTGCAGACCGATGCGCTGCCGACCGAGCTGCGTGATCTCGCGACGTCGTTCAACGGCGCGCTCGAACGCATCCAGCAAACCTACGCGCGGCTCGAAGCGTTCAACGCGGACGTCGCGCACGAGCTGCGCACGCCGATCAGCATCCTGATCGGCCAGACCCAGGTCGCGCTGACGAGTCGCGACCGCTCGGTCGACCGGATGCGCCAGACGCTGCAGTCGAACCTCGAGGAATTCGAGCGGCTGCGCGTGATCATCAACGACATGCTGTTCCTGTCGCGCAGCGACCGCGGCGAACGCGCGACCGACCTGAAGGACGTGTCGCTCGCCGACGAGGTGCGGCGCATGCTCGACTTCCTCGAAATCCCGCTCGACGAGGCGCAGTTGCACGCCGAACTGCACGGCGATGCGCGCGCGGCCGTCGATCCGTCGCTGTTCCGCCGCGCGATGACGAACCTGCTGATCAACGCGATCCAGCATTCGGCACCCGGCGCGACGCTGAACGTAACGATCACGCGCCGCGACACGCTCATCGACATGGCCGTGTCGAACCCCGGCGAACCGATCGACCCGGTACAGCGCTCGCACGTGTTCGAGCGCTTCTACCGGCTCGAGGAAGCACGCGCGAACAGCAAGGAGAACCACGGGCTCGGCCTGTCGATCGTCAAGGCCGTGGCCGAGATGCACGGCGGCGGCGTGTTCGTCGCGTGCGCGGGCGGCGTCAATACGTTCGGCTTCTCGGTGTCGACGCAACCCTGCTCGGGCGGCCCGCTGCGCCCCGCCGACACAGCCGGTCCGGCCGATGCGCACGATGCGCGGCCGGCCCACGCGCCGCGCGCCCTGCACTGACGGCGGCCACGCGCCGCCGAGGGCAGTTTTCTTCAATACGGGCCGAAACGGCTCCCGTAGTCTCGATGCGACTTTCGACATTTCGCATGGAGACCCCTGATGAGCATGCTGGTTTCGATGGCCGCGTTCGCGCTCGCCTCTTCGATCACCCCCGGTCCCGTCAACATCGTCGCGCTCAGCGCGGGCGCCCGCCACGGGCTCGGCGCGAGCCTGCGCTACGCGGCCGGCGCGACGCTGGGCTTCGTCGCGCTCTTTCTGCTGATCGGCCTCGGCCTGCACGCGGCGCTCGCGCGCTGGCCCGTGCTGACGACCGCCACGCAATGGGCCGGGATCGCATTCCTGCTATACATGGCGCTGCGGCTCGCGCTCGACGACGGCCGGCTGTCAGCCGATCCGGACGTGGCCGGCCCGTCGGCGGCGGCCGGCGCAGCGATGCAGTGGCTCAACCCGAAGGCGTGGCTCGCGTGCGTGGCCGCGATGGGCGCGTATGCGGCCGATGGCGACCGCGCGCAGGTCTGGCAATTCGCCGCGCTGTATCTGGTGATCTGCTTCGCGTCAATCGCCTGCTGGGCGTATGCGGGCGCGTCGCTGCGGCACCGGCTCGCGAACGCACGGCGCATGCGCGTATTCAACCGGCTGATGGCATTGCTGCTCGCGGGCAGCGCGCTGTTTCTGCTCGACGTGTAGCTGCAGCCGCGCAACTCAGCGCATCGCGCTGCGGTATTGCCCGGGCGTCGCGGCGGCAATCCGCCGGAATGCGCGCTGGAAATGCGCCTGGTCCGCAAAGCCGGCATCGAGCGCGACTTCGGCGATCGGCCGGCCGCGGCGCAGCTCGGTACGGCCGTACTGCACGCGGCGATCGATCAGGAATGCATGCGGCGTCATCCCGTAGCGCGCGTTGAAAGCGCGGATCAGGTAGGACGGCGACAGGTCGGCCGCCGCACAGATCGCATCGAGCGTGACGCCCTCGCGGCAATGCGCGGCGATGTAGTCGGCCGCGCGCGCGAGTTTGGCGTTGTCGTCGCCTGGCCGCGGGTCGGGCAGCTCGCGATCGAGCGCGCCGTGCAGCGCGGTGAAGAATTCGACGGCCGCGCTCTCCTTTCCCAGCGGCTCGGCGGCAGGCGACACGAGTGTGCGGTAGAAACCGCCAAATTGCGCGAACAGGTCGCCCCGCTCGGTCAACTTCGGTGAAAAGCCGCGAAAATCCGTGTTCGGATCGTGGCCCAGCGAATGCTGCAGCCGCGCGAGCCACGGCACGTCGACATAGACCATCCGGTACGCCCACGCATCGGGGCCGTACGGGTTGCACGCATGCACCTGTTCCGGATCGATGATCACGAGCACGCCGCGCCCGACCTGTTCGTTCGTCGCACCGTTCATGTAGGTGCTGGTACCGCCGACGATCGCGCCCACCGAAAACGTGTCGTGCGTGTGCTTCGCGTAACAGATCTCGCGCCCGTCATCGACCGTGCGCGCCTCGATGAACGGCAGCGCGGCGTCGCGCCAGAACGGCGACGGGTCGATGGATCGGTTGGCGGTACGGCTCACGCGGCGGGCTCCCGGTTCGGACGGCGAACGCTCACCGTACAAGACTGTGCGACGCCGCGCAACCGGATCGCCGGATCGCCGGATCGCCGGATCGCCGGATCGCCGGATCGCCGAACCGCCGAACCGCCGGACCGCCGGACCGCCGGCTTCGACACCGGACCGCGCCGTTTCGCCTAAGCTTTGAGTTCCGGCCGCCGCGGCACGCGCGCCGGGTCCCGTTCACCCTTCCCCCGTCACGCACATGCAAATCGATCTGAAAGGCAAGACCGCGGTCGTCACCGCCTCCACCGCCGGCATCGGGCTCGCGATCGCCGAAGGGCTCGCCCAAGCCGGCGCGCGCGTCGTCGTCAACGGCCGCAGCGACGCGTCGGTGCAGTCCGCGCTCGCGAAACTGCGCGACGCCGTGCCCGGCGCAAGCTTCGACGGGGTCGCCGCCGACCTGTCCGACGCAGCCGGCGTCGCGCGCGTCACGCAGCACACGCCCGATGCCGACATCCTCGTCAACAACGCGGGCATCTACGGCCTGAAGGCGTTCTTCGACATCGACGACGCAGAATGGGAACATTATTTCCAGATGAACGTGATGTCCGGCGTGCGGCTCGCGCGGCATTACCTGAAAGGGATGATCGAACGCAATGCCGGTCGCATCGTGTTCATTTCGTCGGAATCGGGCCTGAACATCCCGGTCGACATGATTCATTACGGGTTCACGAAAACCGCGCAGTTATCGATCGCGCGCGGCCTCGCGAAGCTCGCGGCCGGCACGAACGTGACCGTCAACTCGGTGCTGCCGGGGCCGACGATGTCGGAAGGCGTGCGCGCGATGCTGAAGGCGCAGGCCGACGAAACGGGCCGCAGCATCGACGACGTCGCGGTCGATTTCGTGCGCACCGAGCGGGCGACCTCGATCATCCAGCGGCCGGCGTTGCCCGAGGAAATCGCGAACCTGGTCGTGTACGTGTGTTCGCCGCTGGCTTCGGCGACGACGGGCGCCGCGCTGCGCGCCGACGGCGGCGTGCTCGACACGATCGCATGACGCCAGCCGGCGCGTTGCGCGGGGGCGGCGCGCGCCGCCGCGCTAGCGCGAGGCGGCCTTGCCCGGCTGGAGCGTGCCCTTGCGGTCGGCGTCCATGCAGGAATCGAAGCCGTACTGCGTGACGACGCCGGCCTTGTCGAAGACGACGAAGTACGACCGGTGATCGTTGCCGTGCTCGATGAAGTAGTTGTAGCAGACGCCGCTGCCGTTGCGGACCATCCAGACGCTGCGCGGGTTGCCGGCGGCGCGGACGACGTCGGCGCGCGTCGCGCCGTGCCGCGACGCGGCCCGTGCAAGCGGCGTGCGCGAATACGAAAACGGCAGCCACGAGTCGAACCACGCGCAGCCGTGCAACATCAGGCAACTGGCGGCCAGGGACAGCGTTGCCGCGGGACGGGACATCGGAATCAATCGCATGCTTGGGAAAATCTGCTGCGCCATGCCGGCGTGATCGAAAGCCCCATGCTACTAGACCTTTGGGTCCGGATCGAAAAGAAATATAGAGAACCGTATACGAATTCCTGCATTGCCGGCTTTCGCGCAAACCGGATCGCGACCGACCGTTCCGGCAGGATCGATGCGCGTACACGCATCGATCCTGCCGCGCCGCTTCGTCAAAGCGGCGCGACGGCCTGCCTCTTCAGGCGATCCATTCGGCCCACAGCATCGTGAGCACCGTCATCAGCGCCGGGCCGACGAACAGCCCGATCAGGCCGAACGTCTCGGCGCCGCCGAGGATGCCGAACAGCACGAGCAGGAACGGCAGCCGCGCCGAACTGCCGATCAGCACCGGCCGCACGAAATGCTCGGCGATGAACACGACGATGAACCCGAGCGCCGCCACCACGACGGCCCACATGGTCGCCCCCTGTACGAACAGCCAGAGCGCCGCGCCGCAGAACACGACCGGCGCGCAGAACGGCAGCATCGCGGCGACCGCCGTGACGAGGCCGAGCAGCGCCGCGTGCGGAACGCCCGCGAGCGCATAGGCGACGCCGAGCAGCGCGCCCTCGCCGAGCCCGACGACAACGAGCCCCGTCACCGTGCCGAATACGGCCGCGACCATGCGCTCGATCAGTTCCGCGCCGTTGCGCCCGAACGCGCGCCGCGCGCCCTGCAGCAACGCCCCCGACAGCTTGTGGCCGGCACGCAGGATCACGAACAGCGTAACGAGCATGAAACCGAATTCGAGCAGCCCGTGCGCGAGCTTCGTGCCGAACTGCCGGCCGAACGCGATGAACTTCTCGCCGTTGACGCCGTGCATCGCGCTGGCTGCGTGCAGCGGATGGCCGAGATTGGCCTGCCACCATTCGGTGATCTGCGCCGCGCCGTACGGCAACCGGCTGACCACATCCGGCAACGGGATGCCGTTGTCCTGGATCGTGCGCAGCCACTCGCGCAGGTCATGCGCCTGCGCGATCGCCTGGCTCGCCGCGACCGCCACCGGCAGCACGACGAGCAGCGAAATCCCTGCGGTGATGACGGTCGCGATCAGCGTCGGCCGGTCACGGAACAGCCGGTGCGATTCGAAGCGCTTCAGCAGCGGCCACATCGCGATGGCGATCACGCAGGCCCACGCGATGGCAGGAAGGAAATCGCGGATCACCCACAGCGCGAGCACCAGCAGCGCCGCATACAGCGCGACGCGGGCGATCTGCTGCACGCGCGGCCGCGTGGCGGAATCGTGAGACGACGGGACATGTGCGCCCATGGCACCTCTGTCGAAATGGAAAAATGGCGGTTCGCGCAGGCATCCGGCCTGCACGAACCGCCATTCTATCCATCGGCGCCGGATCGGCGGCGACACGCGTGACACGCGGGCCGCCCCGGCGCTCCGTCGATGCGCCCGCTCAGGCCACCTTGTCGGCGATCCGGTAACGCTCGAGCCAGTGCGCGTACGGCGCAGGCAGCGTCCACGACGGGCGTTCGACGCCGAGCTGCTTCGCCGCGTAGTACGGCCAGTGCGGATCGGCCAGGTGCGCGCGGCCCACCATCACGAGATCGAGCTGCGCTTCGGCGACCACGCGGTTCGCCAGTTGCGGCGTGTCGATCCCCCACGCGGACGACACCGGCAGCCCGGCCTCGCGGCGCACGCGCTCGGCGATCGGCGCGAGGAAGGCCGGGCCCCACGGAATCTGGGCGGCGGGCGTCGAGAAGCCGACCGACACGCTCAGCATGTCGAGCCCTTCCTGCTTCATCCGCTGCGTCAACGCGATCGATTCGGCGAGCGTCTCTTCGTCGCGGCCGTCGTATTCGATCACGCCCAGGCGCGCGGTCAGCGGCAGATGTTCGGGCCAGACCTTGCGGACGGCCGCGAGCGTGTCGACGAGGAAGCGGCCGCGGTTTTCGGCCGAACCGCCGTATTCGTCGGTGCGTTGGTTCGAATGCACCGAGAAGAAGCTCTGGCCGAGATAGCCGTGTGCGAAATGCAGTTCGAGCCACTCGAAGCCGAGGTCTCGCGCACGCTTCGCCGATGCGACGAAGTCGGCCTGCACGCGGGCGATGTCGTCGTGCGTCATTTCACGCGGCACCTTCGGCAGGTGCGCACCGAACGGTACGGCCGACGGCGCGATGGTCGGCCAGCCGTGCGGATCGCCGTCGGCGATATGGTCGTCGCCTTCCCACGGCCGGTTCGCGCTCGCCTTGCGGCCCGCGTGTGCGAGCTGGATGCCGGGCACCGAGCCCGCCGCCTTGATCGCCGCGACCGACGGCGCGAACGCTTCGGCCTGCGCATCGTTCCACAGCCCGGCGCAGCCCGGCGTGATGCGTCCTTCCGGCGACACGGCCGTCGCCTCGGCGATCACGAGGCCCGCGCCGCCCCGTGCGATGCCGGCCAGATGCACGTGATGCCAGTCGTTGACGACACCGTCTTCGGCGACGTACTGGCACATCGGCGGCACCGCGATGCGGTTGCGCAGCGTGACATCCTTGAGTTTGAACGGTTCGAACAGGGCAGACATCCACGACTCCTTTGCTTGGTTCTGCAAAACGGCTGGAAATGCGGCGCGCGGTGCGCGCGACGCAACGATTCGGGCCGTCGGCGGGCCGATTGCACCCGGCGACGGAGGGGAAACGGCGCCGGCCCGGCCGGCGTCATGCATTACCGGCGGCCGAGCTTCGCGAGCAGCGCCTCGGCGGCGGGCTCCGACGACGCGGGATTCTGCCCGGTGATCAGCAGACCGTCGGTGACGACATGCGGCGCCCAGTCGGCGCTGCGCTCGAATTCCGCGCCGTTGGTCTTCAGCATGTCCTCGACGAGGAACGGCACGACTTCGGTCAGCTCGACCGCGGCTTCCTCGCTGTTGGTGAAGCCCGTCACGCGCTTGCCGCGCACGACCGACTCGCCGGTCTGCGGGTTCTTCACGTGCCGCAGCACGCCCGGCGCATGGCAGACGGTCGCGACCGGCTTGCCGGCCGCGAGCGCACGCTCGATCAGGCCGATCGAATGCAGATCCTCGGCGAGATCCCACAGCGGGCCGTGGCCGCCCGGGTAGAACACGGCGTCGTAGTCGTCCACCGACACGTCGGTCAGCTTGTGCGTCGACGCAAGTTCGGCCTTGGCCGCCGCATCCGCGTCGAAGCGGCGCGTCGCATCGGTCTGCGCAGACGGATCGCTGCTTTTCGGGTCGAGCGGCGGCTGGCCGCCCTTCGGCGACGCGAGCGTCAGCTCGACGCCCGCATCCTTGAACGTGTAGTACGGCGCGGCCAGTTCCTCGAGCCAGAAGCCGGTCTTCTTGCCGGTGTCGCCGAGCGTGTCGTGCGAGGTCAGGACAACCAGAATCTTCATGATCGGACACTCCTTCGAAATTGAACGGGGGAACGGGGCCGCGCAACCGGAGTCGGCCGGTCGGCGCGGCACGCCTGTCGGTTAGTCAGCGCTGGCGCGTCAACGTGCGATTCATCGAGTCGAATGCCCTCTGCACCTATTAGACCAGTCGTCTAGAAGCAAACCAAATAAAACGACGGCGTCTCGCTGCCTGGACAGCATCGCAGCGCGACATGGCATTTTCGCGTCTTGGCTGTCCGGGCCCGAATACGTCGTCGCATTCACGGGACGGATGATAGCGTCGAATTAGACCGGTCGTCTAGCGCAACGGGCATTCGCCCCTGCCGGCGTCATGGCCTTTTCGTCGACCCGCGCGGAACGCGGGACACCGCCCGGCAACGTTCGCGGCCGATTCCGCCGCGCTCCCGCGCCGGCTGGCCGTGCAGCGGGCCGTCGGTGTCGCGTGCCTCGATGGCGGGCGCCTGTGCGTCCCGACAGGCGCGGTTCGCACGCTCCCGTCAGGCAGATGACGGGGACCGTCCGCCCGGGGAGTTGCATCGCCCGGTGACGGCCCCGTCCGTGTCGCGGATCAGAGCAACCCCATTCCGCCCGACGCGATGATTTCTGCGCCGACGATGAACGCCGATTCCGCCGCGCTCAGGTGCAGCACCGTCGACGCGATTTCTTCCGGCGTGCCGAAGCGGCCGACCGGGACGAGGCCCTTGATCTTGTCCGCCGTCTCGTCGAGCGTCGCTGCATCGAGCCCGAGCTTGCCGTACAGCGGCGTCTGCACCGGCCCCGGGCTGACGACGTTCACGCGCACGCCGTGCGGCAGCAGTTCCGTCGACAGCGTCTTCGCGAACGAATTGACCGCCGCCTTGCTCGCCGCATACACCGACGAGCCGGGCATCCCGATGTGCGCGTTGATCGAGCCGTTGATCACGATCGACGCGCCGCGGTTCAGCAGCGGCACGAGCGACTGGATCTGGAAATACGCGCCCTTCACGTTGGTGTTGAACACGAGGTCCCACATGGCCTCGTCGCTGTCGGCGAACGGCGCGAGTTTCGCGACGCCCGCGTTGATGAACACGGCGTCGAGCCGTGCGCCGGCCGTCGCGATCGCGTCCGCCAGCGCGCGGGCCGACGCGACGCTGCCGGCGTCGTTGCGAATCGCCAGCGCACCTTCGCCGAGCGTTTGCCGGGCGGCTTCCAGCGTCTCGATGTCGCGTCCGGTGATGATGACCCGCGCACCTTCAGCCGCGAATGCCCGGGCGGCTGCCAGGCCGATGCCGCTGTTGCCGCCCGTGACGAGGACCGTTTTTCCTTCGAAGCGTTGCATGATGTTCTCCTGTGAACCGGTGAGTTGACCGTGAACACAGGATGCGCGCGGCGCCCGGCCGTGCCGTACGACGGGCGCGACGGACATGTTCGAAAACATCGAACATGTTTGGGCGCGCCGAGTCAGCCGGTCACGTCGATCCCGTCCAGCAGCCGCTGCGCGAGTCTCGGTTCGTGCAGTTGCTCGAGCCACCATTGCAGCGCACGGCCGTCGCGGTCACCGTGCCACGCGACATACAGCAGGTTCGGCTCGCGTGGATCGGCCGTCTGCTTCTCGACCAGATCACCGCGCGCGAGCAACGACGTCACGCGCCGGCGCGGCACCCAGCCGACGCCGAGTGCGTCGCGCTGCGCGAGGATCTTCGCGCGCATCGACGGCACCGCGAGCACGGCCTGCCCGCCGAGCAGCCCGTACGCACGGCCGGCCGCCCGCCGCGACGAATCGGCGACGACGACCGCGCGATGCGCGCCGATCGCGTCGCGCGTCAGCACACCGCTCGCGGATGCCAGCGGATGGCGCGGCGACACCGCGAACACCCACTCCATCGCGCCGAGCTCGAACCACTTGAAGCCCGGAATCGCCGGCGGCTCGTTGGTCGCGCCGACGACCAGATCCGCGCGGCCGTCGCGCAGCGCTTCCCAGGTGCCGCCGAGCACCTCGTGCGTGAAACGCAGCGACACGCCCGAATCGAGCGCGTCGAATGCGCGGACGACCGGCAGCAGCGTATCGAACTCCAGAACCTCGTCGCTGACGATCCACAGCCGGTCCTCCCAGCCGCTCGCGACCTGCCGCACACGCTGCGTGAGCCGCGCGACGTCCAGCGCCAATCGCACCGCCTCGTCGGCCAGCACGTGCCCGGCCGGCGTGAGCTGCAACCGGTAGCCGCGCCGGTCGAACAGGAGCGCGTCGAACCGCGTCTCGAGCTGGCGCGCCGCGTGCGACACCGTCGACGGCGCCTTGCCGAGCCGCGCGGCCGCACGCGACAGGCTGCCGGTGGCACGGATCGCATCGAGCAGCGCCAGTTCGTCTTCGGACAGCATGAGGTCGCTCCGGGGTGAGGTTGTCGTGGATCGTAAGGCAGCCGCGGGCTGCGGTCCAATCGGCCGGCGGCGGCTGGCGCCCGTCGCGGGAATGGGCGGCCCGGCCGGCATCGCGCCAAGCCGCTCGCCACCCCGAACCGCCGCTGACGCAGCCGACTTCCGGTATGCTGATCGGCACCAAATCACCCCGATCGAGGTAACCACTGCGATGGACATCGCGATCCGCATCGAAGGCCGTCACGACCTGACCGGGCAAATCTTCCGGCAACTGCGCACCGCGATCGTCGACGGGCGTCTCGCGAGCGGCGCGCGGCTGCCGTCGACGCGCGACCTCGCGAAACAGCTCGGCGTGTCGCGCAAGACGACGCTCGATGCGTTCGAGCGCCTGGTCGCCGAGGGCTACCTGAATACGCGCGCGGGCGACGGCACGTTCGTCGCCGATGGCCTCGCGCGCGTGCCGCACGCCGCGGCCACATCGGCACCGTCGATCGTCGAGGACACGCCGCGCGTCAGCGCGGTCGACGCACGCGCGCTGTGGAACGACCTCCCCGACGCGCTCGCGATGCCCACGCCGCAGGATTCGCCGGGCTTCGACTTCCGCGGCGGCGTGACCGACAAGACGCTGTTCCCGTTCGATGCGTGGCGGCGCTGCCTGCATCACGCGCTGCGCCAGCAGGCGCGCGGCCCCGGCCAGTACCACGACCCGGCCGGCGATCCGCAGTTGCGCGGCGCGATCGCGCGCTACGTCGCGTTCAGCCGCGCGGTTGGGTGCAGTTGGGACGACGTGCTCGTCACGCAAGGCGCGCAACAGGCGCTCGACCTGCTCGCGCGTGTCGTCGTGCGCCCCGGCGACGTCGTCGCGGTCGAGGATCCCGGCTATCCGCCCGCGCGCGCCGCGTTCGCGTCGCTCGGCGCGACGGTGATCGGCGTGCCGGTCGATGCGCACGGCCTCGTCACCGAACGGCTGCCCGACGAAGCGCGGCTCGTCTACGTGACGCCGTCGCACCAGTTCCCGCTCGGCATGCCGATGACGCTCGATCGCCGCGTCGCGCTGCTCGAATGGGCGCAGCGGCGCCGCGCGGTGATCATCGAGGACGACTACGACGGCGAATTCCGTTTCGAAGGCCGGCCGGTCGAATCGCTGAAGAGCCTCGACCGCACCGGCCTCGTCGCGTACGTCGGCACGTTCTCGAAGACGATCTTTCCCGAACTGCGGATCGGTTACGCGATTCCGCCGCGCGCGCTGCGCGGCGCGCTGGCCAAGGCGAAGCAGATCGTCGACTGGCACACCTGCACGCTGACGCAGGCGGCGCTTGCGCGCTTCATGCTCGAAGGCGATTTCGCCCGGCACCTGAAGCGCGTGCAGAAGCACTACGACGCGCGCCGCAAGATGCTGATCGCGCACCTGCGGGGCGAACTCGCGCCGTGGTTCGACGCGATCGTGCCGACGGCCGGCATCCACCTCGCCGCGCACCTGAAACCGGGGATCGACGAAGCGGCGCTGGTCCGCGCAGCGCGTGCGCAGGACATCGGCCTGTACGGGATCTCGACGTTCCATGTCGGCGTGCCGGTCCGCGCGGGGCTGCTGTTCGGCTATGGCGGCATCGACGCGCTGCGCATCGACACGGCACTCGCGAAGCTGGCCGGGCTGCTCGGTTCGGGCATCGCCGGCGAGCCGTCACTGGTTACCTGAATTTCCGCAAAATTGGCTATTCAAGCAGGCCAGTCCGAGTCTTAAAGTGGGTCCTGTCGCGCCACCCGGGCGCTACCCAACCGAACAAGGACCTGCCATGCAACCGCGCCTGAACTTTTATGCCGCCAGCCCGAATGCAATCAAGGCAATGCGCAACGCCGAGGAATTCCTCGCGAAGAGCTCGATCGAGAAGCCGCTCGCCGAACTCGTCCGCCTGCGCGCGTCGCAGATCAACGGCTGCGCGTTCTGTGTCGACATGCATACGACCGACGCGCGCAAGGGCGGCGAAACCGACCGCCGTCTTGCAACCGTCGTCACCTGGCGCGAAACGCCGTTCTTCACCGAGCGCGAACGCGCGGCGCTGGAATGGACCGAGGCGCTGACGCTGGTGGCCAGCAACCACGTGCCGGACGCCATCTGGGAAGCCGTGAAGCCGCACTTCACCGACGAGGAGCTGTTCGACCTGTCGATGCTGATCGCAACGATCAACTCGTGGAACCGCTTCGCGATCGCGTTCCGCAAGATGCCCGAGTAAGGAGGCGACGATGATCCGCTCCCCGCTCCATCGCGTCGTTTCGTGCGCCGCGCTCGTGCTCGGCGCGGCGCTGCCGGCCGCCGCCCAGGCGCACGACGCAGGCGACAACGTGCATGCCGTCATGCAGCAGGCCGTGCCCGAAGCGCCCGGCAAGCTCGTCGTCGTCGCGACCGTCGACTATGCGCCCGGTCAGGCGTCCGACGCGCACAAGCACCTCGGCTCGGTATTTGCCGTCGTGTCGAAAGGCGAAGTGCTGTCGCAGGTGAACGGCGGTCCGTTGCACCGCTACCGCGCCGGCGAAGGCTGGTACGAGGCGCCCGGCTCCCGCCACCAGGTGTCGCGCAACGCGAGCGCGACCGAGCCCGCGCAGCTCGTCGTGTTCGGGCTGACCGGCGAGCACGCGCCGCTGACGTCGCCGATCGATCAGTAATCCCGTTCCGGGGCGCGTGCGACACCTCGTGCGCACCCCGCTCCGCCACCGGCTTCCCCGCCGGTTCGTCACCGTTTCCCGTTAACTGCTCCCTACACGACACCGGCCGCGCACGGCCCGCGGCCACGTCGCACCGCGCTCGCCCGCGCGCCGCTTCGACGCCCGTCCGATCCCGGTCAAGCGCGGCGAAAACCCTTCCTTGAAATTAACTAACTCATCAATTAGCGTCGATTTCATGAACGCGAAATCGACAGACCCCAAGCCGCGCGGGCGCCGCCCGTCGGTGGACGATTTCGACCTGCGCGGCCACATGCTTGACGTCGCGATCCAGTTGTTCGCCGAGCGCGGCATCGCCGCGACGACGGTCGCGCAGATCGCCGCCGCCGCCGGCGTCACGTCGGCGATGGTCCACTACTACTTCACGAACCGCGAGCAACTGCTCGACGCGATCGTCGAGGAGCGGCTCGCGCAGGTCATCGCGTTCGTCTGGCGGCCGACCGAACCGCGGATCGAGAACGATCCGTTCGCGCTCGTCGCCGAACTCGTCGACCGCTTCTTCGACGTCACGCACCGCATGCCCTGGCTGCCGTCGATCTGGCTGCGCGAGATCGTCCACGAAGGCGGGTTGCTGCGCGAGCGGATGGTGCGGCGCATTCCGCTCGAACACATCGGACGCTTCGCCGAACGCATCCGCGCCGCGCAGCAGGCCGGCACATTGAACCCCGCGCTCGAACCGGCGTTCCTGTTCCACTCGATCATCGCGCTCGTGATGCTCCCTCTGGCCACCGCGAAACTGTGGCAAAGCGCGCGCGGCCTGCCGCCGATCGACCGCGACGCGCTGCACCGGCATGTCCGCGCGCTGCTCGGCTCGGGCGTGCAGCCGCCCGCCGCCGCGCCGCGTACGCCGCAGGCCCCGTCGCCTCGGAGGCCGTCGTGAACGCGGCTCACGTGCTACCGCTCGCGCTGACCGCCGCCGTCGCGCTGCTGGCCGGTTGCGGACGCTCGACGGACAACGGCGCGACCTACCAGGGCTATGTCGAAGGCGAATTCGTGTACCTGTCGTCGTCACAGTCGGGCACGCTGACGCAGTTGCCGATCGAACGCGGCCAGGCCATCGCCGCCGGCGCGCCCGCATTCTCGCTCGAAGCCGCCAGCGAAACGGCCGCGCTGCTGCAGGCTCAGCATCAGCTTGCGGCCGCCCGCGCGCAGCTGGCGGACCTGCAGACCGGCAAGCGTCCGCCGGAAATCGCGGTCACTCAGGCACAGCTCGCGCAAGCCAGCGCGCAAGCGGCACGGGCCGCCGCGCAACTCACGCGCGACGAACACCAGTACGCGGCCGGCGGCCTGTCGAAGCAGCAGCTCGACGATTCGCGCACGTCCGCGCAGACGACGGCCGCGCAGATGCGCGAACTGCAGAAACAGGTCGACGTCGCGCGCCTGCCGGGCCGCGCGCAACAGGTCGCGGCACAGGCCGCGCAGGTCGACGCCGCGCAGGCGGCGGTGGCCGAAGCGCAATGGAAGCTCGACCAGAAGCGTGTCGCCGCACCGGCCGCCGGGCGCGTGTACGACACGCTGTACCGGGTCGGCGAATGGGTGCAGGCCGGCAATCCGGTCGTGCAGATGCTGCCGCCGCAGAACCTGAAGGTGCGCTTCTTCGTGCCGGAAGCCGCCATCGCCTCGCTCGCGCCGGGGCACACGGTCGCGATCCATTGCGACGGCTGTGCGGCCGACGTGCCCGCGCGCATCACCTACGTGTCGAGCGAGGCCGAATACACGCCGCCCGTGATCTACAGCAACGAGAGCCGGACCAAGCTCGTGTTCATGATCGAGGCGCGCCCCGCCGCCGCTGACGCGCCGAAACTGCATCCGGGCCAGCCCGTTGCCGTGAGCGTGCGATGAACGCGCCGTCTGCCCCGTACGCGATCGACGTCGACCGGCTGAACAAGCGGTTCGGCGACAAGCACGTCGTGAAGGACGTGTCGCTGCGCGTCGCGCGCGGCGAGATTTTCGGCTTCCTCGGGCCGAACGGCAGCGGCAAGACGACGTCGATCCGGATGATGTGCGGTCTGCTCACGCCCGATTCGGGCAGCGGCACCTGCCTCGGCTACGACATCGTGCGCGACAGCGCGCAGATCAAGCGGCGCGTCGGCTACATGACGCAGCGCTTCTCGTACTGGGAAGACCTGTCGATTCGCGAGAACCTCGATTTCGTTGCGCGCGTGTATGGGATGCGCGACCGCAAGGCGGCCGTCGCGCGTGCGCTCGACGGGCTCGGCCTCGCGAGCCGCGCGGACCAGCTCACGGGCGCGCTGTCGGGCGGCTGGAAGCAGCGTCTCGCGCTGGCCGCGTGCATGCTGCACGAGCCCGAGCTGCTGCTGCTCGACGAGCCGACCGCCGGCGTCGATCCGGCCGCGCGCCGCGACTTCTGGGAGGAACTGCACCGGCTCGCCGCGCAGGGCATCTCGGTGCTCGTCAGCACGCACTACATGGACGAAGCCGAGCGCTGCCACAAGCTCGCGTATATCGCGTACGGCGAACTGCTCGCGCAGGGCACAGCGGCGGAGATCGTCGCGTCGCAGCACCTGTCGACGCGCGCGATCACCGGCGAGCGCCTGGCCGAACTGTCCGCGCGGCTGCGCACGATGCCGGGCATCGACCAGACGGTCGTGTTCGGTTCGGCGCTGCACGTGAGCGGCCGCGATCGCGCGCGGCTCGACGCGACGCTCGAACAGGTTGCGCGCGATACCGCTCTGCACGTCGCGCCGATCGACACCGGGCTCGAGGATGTGTTCATCTACATGATGGGCCGCGCGTCCGCGCCGCCCGGCGGGGTGTCGTCATGAACGCGTGGTCGAGCCTGCGCGAATCGTTCTCGGTCGCGCGCTGGTGGAGCATCGTGCTGAAAGAGTTCCTGCAGCTGCGCCGCGACCGCGTGACGTTCGCGATGATCGTCGGCGTGCCGATCATCCAGCTCACGCTGTTCGGCTTCGCGATCAACACCGATCCGAAGCACCTGCCGACCGCCGTGATCGTCGCCGACGCGAGCCCGTTCGCGCGCAGCTTCATCGCCGCGATGCGCCATTCCGCGTACTTCGACATCGTCGCGACGCTGCCCGACGAAGCGGCCGGCCGCCATGCGCTCGCCCGCGGCGACGTGCAGTTCGTGCTGAGCGTGCCGGCCGATTTCTCCCGGCGGCTGTTGCGCGGCGAGCACCCGTCGCTGCTCGTCGAAGCGGACGCCACCGACCCCGTCGCCACCGCGTCGGCGATCGGCGCGCTGCCGGGCCTCGTGCAGCCGGTCGCGGACAAGGACCTGACGGGCCCGCTCGCGCGCCTGAACGGCCGCCCGGCCGCGTTCGACGTCGTGCTGCACCGGCTCTACAACCCCGAAGGCATCACGCAGTACAACGTCGTGCCGGGCCTGATGGGCGTGATCCTGACGATGACGATGGTCATGATGACGGGCCTCGCGATCACCCGCGAACGCGAGCGCGGCACGATGGAGAACCTGCTCGCGACACCCGTGCGGCCGCTCGAGGTGATGACGGGCAAGATCGTCCCGTACGTGCTGATCGGGCTGATCCAGGTGTCGATCATCGTCGCCGCGTCGCGGTTCGTGTTCGACGTGCCGTTCGTCGGCGGCGTGTTCGCGCTCTACCTGTCCGCGCTGCTGTTCATCGCCGCGAACCTGACGGTCGGCATCACGCTGTCGTCGCTCGCGCAGAACCAGTTGCAGGCGATGCAGCTCGCGGTGTTCTATTTCCTGCCGAACATCCTGCTGTCGGGCTTCATGTTCCCGTTCGCCGGGATGCCGAAGTGGGCGCAGTTCATCGGCAACCTGCTGCCGCTCACCTACTTCAACCGCCTCGTGCGCGGCATCCTGCTGAAAGGCAACGGCTGGGCCGACCTGTGGCCGTCCGTGTGGCCGGTCGCGCTGTTCACGGTCGTCGTGATGGGCATCGCGTTGCGCTTCTACCGGCGCACGCTCGATTAGGCGGCCCGCGATGAAACCGGCCTCGCGTCGCCCCGCCCGCACGGCCCACGGCTGCGCATTGGCCGCCGCCGCGTTGCTCGTCGCCGGATGCGCGGCCGGGCCGGATTTCCACACGCCGGACGCACCGGCCACGCAGCAGTACACACTGGGCGAGCCCCCCGCGACCACGGTTGCCGCCAGCGGCCCGGCCGGCGACGCGCAGACGTTCGCGCCAGCCGCCCACACGCCGCAACGCTGGTGGACGCAGTTCCACTCCGAACCGTTGAACCGGCTCGTCGACACCGCTTGGCAAAACAGCCCGACGCTCGCCGAAGCACGCGCGCGGCTCGACGAGGCACGTCAGAACCACGCCGCCGAAGCCGGCGCGACGATGCTGCCGCGTGTCGACGCGAACCTGTCCGCCACGCGCGAGCAAGTCGATACCACCGCGTTCGGGCTGCCGGCCAGCGTGCCGAGCCCGGGACCGTTCACGCTGTACGACGCGTCGGTGAGCGTGTCGTATGTGCTCGACGTGTTCGGCGGCAATCGGCGTGCGCTCGAAGCGCTGCGCGCGCAGGTCGATTACCAGGCCTTCACGCTCGACGCCGCGCGACTGACACTCGCGGGCAATGTCGTCGCCACCGCGATCTTGCGTGCATCGCTTGCGCAACAGGTCGCGCTCACGCGGCAGCTCCTCGACGCGCAGGCACGCCAGTTGCGGATCGTCGAAGCGCGCTACGCGGCGGGCGGCGTATCGCTAGCCGACGTGCACGCGCAACGCGCGCTGCTCGCGCAGACGCGGGCGTCGTTGCCGCCGCTCGCGGCCCGTCTCGCACAGGCCGGCCACCGGCTTGCGATCCTGCTCGGCGCGCCGCCGTCCGACGCCACGCTGCCCGACCTCGCGCTCGATGCGCTCGCGCTGCCGCGCACGCTGCCCGTCGCACTGCCGTCGACGCTCGCGCGCGAACGGCCCGACATCCGCGCGGCGGAAGCCGTGCTGCACCAGGCGAGCGCGAACGTCGGCGTGGCCGCCGCGAACCTGTATCCGCGATTGTCGATTTCGGCGGGAATCGGTTCGGAGCGCACGCGCATCGCGGATATCGTCAGCGGGCTCAATGTGTGGAATGTCGGTCTCGGCCTCACGCAGCCGCTCTTTCACGGCGGCGAGCTGCGCGCGAAGAAACGCGCGGCCGAAGCGGCATACGACGCCGCGTTCGCGAGTTATCGGGACACCGTGCTGCTGGCGCTGCAACAGGTGGCCGACGCGATGCGCGCGATCGAGCACGATGCGGCTGCCTTGCAGGCACGGGACACGGCCGCGCAGGAAGCGGCGGCAAGCCACGCGATTGCCGGTGACCGTTACGCGGCAGGCGGAATCAGCACGTTCGACCTGCTCGACACGCAGCGGCAGGCGCTGCAGACGGTGCTCGACCGCACGCGCGCGCAGGCCGACCGGCTGGCCGACACGGCGGCGCTGTTTCAGGCGCTGGCGGGAAGCTGGACGGACGATGCGACACAGTGATCGGGCCGTGGCGCCGCCCGCGCACGACCTGGCCGATGCCGCACGACGGCTGACGCATCATGCGTGCCGCCCATAAAAAAAACCGGCCCGAAGGCCGGTTTTTCATACCGCATGCCGCAAGCGGCGCTCGCGCGCCGCGCGACATCAGAAGCGGTGGATCAGGCCGACGCCGAGGCCGATCTGGTTCTGCTTCGAACCTGCGCCCACGCCGTCGCCGATCGACGTCGTTGCCGCGATGATCTTGCCTGCGTTCAGCGTGTTGCCGCTCGAATGCTGGTAAGCCTCGACTGCGTACAGGCCCGTGCGCTTCGACAGGCTGTAGTACTGCGACAGCGTGACCTGGTGGTACTTGGCCGAGCTCGTGATGCCGTTCGACTGCGTTGCCGCCGTGTACGAGTAGCCCGCCGCGAAGTCCCACTGAGCCGCTGCCTTCCAGTGCAGCACGGCGCCTGCCGTGTTGAAGATGGCCGTGTTGCGGAACGACGAGCCAACGCCCGGCGTGTACTGCACGTTCGAGTACGACGCCGAAATGTCCCATGCCGGCGTGAACTGGTAACCCGCCGTCACGGCGATACGCTGCTGCGATTGCGCGGTCGCGTAGCCGTTGTTGATCGACGAGACTGCCGGCTGGTTGCCGTCGCCCGTTGCCGTCAGGCCGTTCTGCACCGTCGAGTTCGCGCCCCACACGCCGCCACCCAGCGTCGCGTTGTTGACCTTCTGGTAGCCGACGGCGATGCCTGCCGGGCCGTTCAGGTACTGGATCGCCGCGCTCCACGTCGAGCCGCGGTTCGTCGCGCCTGCGACGCCGCCGAACGAGTACGAACCGCCGACCGTGAAGCCGTAGAACTTCGGCGACATGTACACGAGCGAGTTGTTCGCGCGGTAGCTGGTATCCAGCGAATCGATATCGCCCGGGTGCGCGCCGTAATAGCCGGTCAGCCAGGTCGTCGGGCTGTACGGCGACAGCAGCGTGTAGTACGCGGTGTACTGGCGGCCGGCCGTCAGCGTACCGTACGTGGCGTTGGTCATCCCAACCCATGCCTGACGCGTGAAGATGCCGTTGGTCCACTGCGACGAGCCGTTAGCCGTGTTGACGCCGGCTTCCAACTGGAAAATCGCCTTCGTGCCGCCGCCGAGATCTTCGCTGCCCTTCAGGCCGAAGCGGCTGCCTGCCCACACGCCGGTGGACATTTGCACCTTCGAGTGACCACCCGTCGTCGCGCCCGTGGCCGACGAGTTGTTCTGGTAAGCGATACCGTTGTCGACGATACCGTACAGGGTCACGCTGCTCTGGGCGTGGGCAGCGGTAGCGGCTGCAAGGCCCACTGCCGTCATGGCGAAAGCGACGCGCTTTTTCATTGATTCTCCGTCCTCAAAGAATGATTTCTTTTCTGGTGTGGTTTTATGACTGACACATGTGCGAGTACATGCCGACGCGATTCTGACGGATTACCAATTGTTTCCCAATACGTGCAGTCGGTCATCGTATGATCGACGCAACGCACGGGTTCACCAAGCGGTTACATAACACCTTGAAACGCTTATGCAGCGGGCCTTTCCGGCATTTCCCGGTGAAAACCCTAGCTTTACATTTTTACTGGTGCAACACGACCGTCCGATGTCGTCAGACGCCTTCGGCAAAAAATCATCTTACAAATGCGCGGTCGCAGCTGACACTGCGATTCACGCCGCCGCGCAGGATCGCTGACATTCATGACACCCACATTTCGGGAAGCGAAATCATGAAAACGTTTTAGTCGATCGGCGGGAAACCGGACGGGCGCGGCCCGGCGAACGCGGGCCGAGGGGGATGCCGGCGCAGTGCGCCGGCGATATTCAGCGCGATGCCGGGCCGGCGAGCCGCGCGTTCACCGCATCGGTGAGCGCGGCCATGCGCGCGCGGATCGCCGTGTTCGACCCGACCAGCGCAAGCGACGACGCCATGATCCGGTAGATGCGCTTTCTCGGCACCTTGGCCGGCTTCGCCGGATCGAGCCACGCATCGTGGCCGGCCAGCAGCTCGAGCGTTTCGAGGCCGATCATGATCGGCCACAGGCACGCGAGCCGCAGCCGCATGTAACGGCGCGGAATCGCGAGCGTATACAGGCACGCGTCGCGATACTGGTCGAGCGTCACGCGCAACAGGTCGACCAGCACGCCGCGCGCACGCGCCGACGCACCGGGTTGCATCAGGTCGGCCACACCGAGCCCGTGGGCGCCCAGTACGGCGTCCGGCAGATAGCAGCGGCCGATGCGCAGGTCCTTCGCACAGTCGCGCAGGATGTTGGTCATCTGCAGCGCCTTGCCGAAACGGATGCCCTTCTCCCGCATGTCCGGCAGGTCCCAGCCGCGCGCGGCGCGCGTGTGCGCGCCCGTCATGTCGGTCCAGAACTCGCCGACGCAGCCGGCAACGAGGTACGTGTAGCGATCGAGTTCGTCGCGCGTCGGCAGCGACGCAACCCGCCCCGACTGCTCGTCCGGGAACGTGTGCAGGTCGAATTCCATCCCTGAGATCAGCGTCGCGACGACCTTGCGGATCGACGCGCGATCCGCATCCGGCTGCGCGCGCAGCAGCGCGAGCATCGGCTCCATCGAGCCGAGCAGCACGTGCTCGTGCGAATCGGTCTGCATCCGCGTCACGTCCTCGAGCGAACGCGACAGCGCCGCGCCGTCGCCGAGCCGCTCGATCTCGTCGCGCAGGCCGGTCAGCAACGCCGCGCGGCGACCGGGCGCGACGAGCGCGGTGTCGGCGATCGTGTCGGCCGCGCGCGCGAGCAGGTACGCAAGGCCGACCGGGTCGCGCATGCCGTCGGGCAGCACGCGCAGCGTCAGGTAGAAGGAGCGGGAAACGTTCTTCAGCAGCTCGCCGAGCAGATAGGCGGGATCGGTATGGGTCGTCATGGGTCGGGAAAAATCGGCCGGCGCGAGCCCCGGACGCACTCGGGCGCCGGGCGCCCGCGCCGTCCGCGAGTCGCCGCATCGTCGCGCCGGGCGGGCGTCGGCCCCCGGCGCGGCGATGCAAAATTCCCGCAAGTTTAGTGCATCCGGCGCGCGGCCTGCCTGCGGCGGCCGGATTGCGGCATACGCCAGGCCATCGTCAACGCGCCTGTCACGGGCATCGCACCCTAAAAAATCAGAACGGAAAGATCAAAGTAATACATATGTAATTATTCGGTGCGACGATCGCGCACCGTTCGATCCCGTGCGGCACGGCCCCCCGGCCGCGCCGCCGGAACGACCGCCCTTTTCCGACTCCCGTTTCGAAGGTTCATCGACATGCTCTTCAAGCGCCCGACCTCCCTGCGCTATGTCCCGTTCGCCTGTGCCGCCGCGTTCCTGCTCGCCGCGTGCGGCGGCGACGACGATGTGGCGTCCGATCCCACGCAGCCGATTTCCGCGAAGGTCCAGGTGGTCGGCCATCGCGGCGCGAGCGCGCTGCGCCCCGAACACACGCTCGCGTCGTACCGCAAGGCGGTCGAGGACGGCGCGGACGTGATCGAGCCCGATCTCGTGTCGACGCGCGACGGCGTGCTCGTCGCGCGCCACGAGAACGAGATCTCGGGCACGACGAACGTGTCGGTGCTGCCACAGTTCGCGAGCCGCAAGGCGACCAAGACGATCGACGGCGCCCAGCTGACCGGCTGGTTCACCGAGGATTTCACGCTCGCCGAGCTGAAGACGCTGCGGGCGCGCGAGCGCATTCCGCAGGTCCGCCCCGCGAACACCGCGTACAACGACCAGTTCGAGATTCCGACGTTCGACGAGATCGTCGCGCTCGCGAAGCAGATGTCCGCACAGACCGGCCGCACGATTCACCTGTATCCGGAAACCAAGCATCCGACCTACTTCCAGTCGATCAATCTGCCGCTCGAGGACCGTCTCGTCGATGCGCTGCTGAAGGATACGTACACGTCGCGCACGGCGACCGTCTACATCCAGTCGTTCGAGGTCGCGAACCTGAAGGCGATCCGCAACCGGATCAGGTCGAGCCAGCCGAACTGGAAGCTCGTGCAGCTGATGGACGAAGCCGGCCAGCGCCCGTACGACTTCGTCAAGGCCAACGACAAGCGCACCTACGGCGACCTGTCGACGCGCGACGGCATGCGCGAGATCGCGACTTATGCGAACGGCGTCGGTCCGTACAAGACGTCGATCATCGCGGTCGCCGCGGACGGCACGCTGCAGCAGCCGACGCCGTACGTGCGCTACGCGCACGAGGCCGGCCTCGTCGTGCATCCGTACACGTTCCGTCCGGAGAACAACTTCCTGCCCGCGTCGCTGAAGGACGGCGGCACGCCGGCCACGCGCAATACGGCCGGCTCGGTGCGCGAGATCCAGGCGTACCTGCGCGCGGGCATCGACGGCTTCTTCACCGACGATCCGGCCGTCGGCCGCACGGCCGTCGATACGTTCAAGCGCTGACACGCGCGACCCGGGCGCGGCGCACGTCGCACGCACCGCGCCCGGTTGCACCGTATCGGTCAGATCACGTTGAAGTGGTGCGTGCCGTCCCGCTTCAACTGGTCGACCAACCCGTATTCCCAGTCGAGATACGCCTGCATCGCGGCCGCCGCGTTGTCGGTGCCTTCGTACGGGCGCCGGTAACGGTCGACGCGCGGCGACGCGAGATGCGTCTCGCCGCTTTCGAGCGGCAGCCCCGCGTCGATCCACGCGGCCGTGCCGCCGGTCAGCACCGAGATGTCGGCCGACGCCGGCAGCAACGCGCGTGCATCGTCCGCCGCGAACCGCGCCAGCAGGCTCGATCCGCACGTGAACACATAGCGCTTCGCGGGCGGGATCGCCGCGAGCGCATCGCGCAACTGCGCGCGCACGGCGAACCACGCGCCCGGAATATGGCGCTTCACGTAATTCGCGCTGGCCGTCACGTCGACGATCGCGAGTTCGCCGGGCGCCGCTTCCTTCAGCCAGCCCGCGAGCGTCGCGGGCGACACGTCGGTCGCAGGCGGCGTTGCCGGCACGTCGCGCGGCGGCTGGCCGCGCTCGCCGAACGCGGCCTCGCCGGCCGGTTCCACGACACGCACGTCCCAGCCCATCTGCGCGAGCCACGACGCGGTCATGTCCGCGCGCACGCCGTCGTCATCGGCGAGCACGATCCGTGCACCGCGCACGGCCGCGTGATGGTCGGTCTCCTGCACGAGCTGGCCGCCCGGCGTGCTCAGGAAGCCCGGCAGGTGGCCGGCTTCATATTCCTCCGGCGTGCGCACGTCGAAGCGGTACAGCGTGCGGCCCGGCTCGTCGAGCGCGGCGACGTCGGCCAGCGCCATGCGCGGCACGCCGGCACGTTCGGCCACCGCGCGTGCAGCCTGACGCGCGTCGGCGCGCTGCGTCGCGTCGATCTCGTCCGGAAAGCGGCGGGCGGCGCCGCGTTCGAGCGCCTGGCCCGCGAGCGTCCAGCCGATCGTGCCGTTGCGCAGTGCCGCGACCGGATTCGGCAGCCCCGCGTTGACGAGCGACTGCGTGCCGATGATGCTGCGCGTGCGGCCCGCGCAGTTGACGACCACCTGCGTCGCCGGATCGGGCGCGAGCGCACGCACGCGCAGCACGAGTTCCGCGCCCGGTACGCTCGTCGACGTCGGGATGTTCATCGTCTGGTATTCGTCGAACCGGCGTGCGTCGACGATCACGACATCGGCCTTCGCATCGATCAGCGCCTGGACTTCCTGCGCGGACAGCGACGGCGTATGGCGTTCGGCCTCGACCCATTCGCCGAACGACTTGCTCGGCACGTTCACGTCGATGAACAGCTCGCCGCCCGCAGCCTGCCAGCCGGCAAGACCGCCGTCGAGCAACCGCACATCGGTGTAGCCGAGTGCCGCGAGCTTCGCGGCCGCGCGCGGCGCGAGATCCTCGCCGCCCGCGTCGCCGAACACGACGATCGGCGTGTCACGGCGCGGAATCCGCGTCCATGCGTCGAGTTCGAGCTTCGACAGCGGGAAGTTGGCAGCCCACAGCGGATGGCCCTGCGCGTACGGATCTTCCTCGCGTACGTCGATCAGCGCGAGCTCGTCGCGGGCCAGCAGGCGTGCGCGCACGTCTTGATACGACGCGACGGGAAAACGGGAGGTGGAATCGGCGGATTGCGTCACGATGTCTCTGGGTTGAATACGTTGAAGTCGGTGAAGAAAGCGGAACGGATCAATCTTGGGCCTGCCGGCACGCGCCCGCAACGGGCCGCGACGACGGGCGTTGCGTCAGGCATTCGAATAGCCCGACACGAAAGGCTTCACGGTGCCGTCGTCCAGGAACACCGCGCGCTCGACCTTGCCGATGTTCGCGCCGTACACGTGAATGCTGATCGACACCTGGTCGGCAAATGCGTTGGTCACGCGATGGACGTCGCCGATGCGCGGCGACACGGCCTCGACCTCGCCGGGCGCCAGCCGCACGGCATCGCCCGCGGCCACCGGCTTGCCCGCTGCGTCGAACCGGTACGGCTGCGAGAACTCGCCGCCGCGCAGCATCCCGATCAGCCCCCACACCGTGTGGTTGTGGATCGGCGTCGTCTGGCCGGGGCCCCACACGAAGCTGACGACCGAGAACCGCTCGTCCGGATCGAGATGCAGCAGGTATTGCCGATAGCGCTCGGGATCGGGCTGCGCGAACGCGTCGGGCAACCAGTCGTCGTGTTCGACGAGCGCGGCGAGCAATGCGCCGCCCTCGTCGAGAATGCGCGCCTCGTTCGCGCCGGACGCGAGCAGCGCGCCCAGACCATCGACGAACGGACGCAGCGGCGTCTGCTGCAACGAAAGCGTACTCATCGGCTGTCTCCTCGAATATGATGCCGAATATGATGGATCGTCATGATGCACCCGAAAGACCATGCAGAACAAACATGAAAATTAGCGATATCGACGCTTTTGCAGCGGTCGTCCGCTGCCAGACCCTGAGCCAGGCCGCGGCCGAGCTCGGGATGACGCAGCCCGCGATCACGCGGCGCGTCCAGAATCTCGAGGAAGCGCTCGGCGTGATCCTGCTCGACCGCAACACGAAGCCGCCGCGCCCGACCGACATCGGCCGGCAGGTCTTCGAGCAGTGTCGCGCGATCCTGCGCGAGGTCGATGCACTGCGCGAGCTGACGGCCGGTGAGCAGCCGCCCGCCGGCGAATTCCGGATCGGGCTCACGCAGGGGCTCGGCGAACTGATGTTGCCGGCGCTGATCGCCGATCTCGCCGCGCAGTGGCCCGCGCTCGCGACGCAGGTCACGACGGCCTGGGGCGGGATGCTCGTCGAGCGTGTCGCCCGCCGCGAACTCGATGCGGCGCTCGTGTTCCTCGCACGCGAAATGGTGCTGCCGGCGCAGGTCGAGGGCGAACGGCTGCTGGCCACGCGGCTCGTTGCAGTCGGCCGCCGGGGCGACTGGCCGCGCCGCAGCTACCGGCTCGCCGATTGCCACGCGCGCGGCTGGGTGCTCAATCCGGACGGCTGCGGCTTTCGCGCGGGGCTGCGGCGCGCGCTCGACGCGCAAGGCCTGCCGATGCCGGTCACGCTCGACACCTACGGCCGCGACCTGCAACTGCAGAGTGTCGCGAATGGCTTCGGCCTGGGGTTGATGCCGCTGCCGCTCGTCGAAGGCAGCCCGCTGCGCGATGCGCTCGACATCGTGCCGCTCGCCGATTTCAAGCCGCAGATCGATCTGTGGCTGCTGCGCCGGCGCGATGCGGCCCGCTTCGACGCGCCGCTCACGGCCGTCGCCACACATGCACGCGCGGCGTTTGCCGTGCCCGGGCAATCGCACGGCAAGGCCGCTTAACCCGGCGGGGCGGCACGTCCACCGCGCCGCCCGGTCGTCACGCGCGACACCCCAGCCTCGCTCATGCATCGTGTCGATCGCGTTCGACCTCGCTGCGTGACGCGTCTCCCGCCTCGATCCTCGTTTCGCTCGCGCTTGCCGCGTCAAGCGCCGCCCGCCCCGCCGCCACCGCGATCGCGTCGTCCTGCGGCGTATGCACACGGCTGCACAGCACGTCGCGATAGTGGCGTTCGAGCGGATTGGCGCGGCTCAGCCCGTGATTGCCCGACAGCTTCAGCGCCTGCTCGACCACGCGGATCGCGTGCCCGGTCACGGTGCGTTTGACGAGGCCGCTCGTCGTCACGGACGGCGCGTTGCCCGCGTCGGTGCGTGCGATGTGATCGTCGAGCAGCACCCGGTTCGTGTGCAGCCAGCCCTCGATTTCGCCGACGGCTTCCTGCACGCGCGGCAGCGTCGCGAGCGGCGCGCCGAGCCCGCTCGGCGCACGCGTCGTCGCGAATCCGGCCAGCCAGTCGCGCGACGCGCGCGCAACCGCGTCGTACAGGCTGCCGAGCAGCGCGACCATCCACGCTTGCTGGTCGGCCTGCGCGTCGGCATCCGCATGGGTCGCGCCCGACACGGCCCACGCGTCCGGCGCGCGCACGTCGACCGCGTGATCGGGCGGCACCCACGCATCGTCGAACACGACTTCGTGACTGCCCGATGCGCGCAAACCGAGGTGGTTCCAGCTTTCGATCACGCGGATGCGGTCGCCGTCCGCGTCGCGGTCGCGCGGAACGAGAAACACGCCGACGCGCGACTCCGGTTCGTCGGTGCGTGCCCACACGGCCAGCCAGCGCAGTGCCGGAATGCCGGTGCTGTACAGCTTGTGGCCCGACAGCCGCCAGCCGTCGCCGTCGCGACGCGCGATGGTTGCCGGGAGCCCGCCGCGCGACGGCGAGCCGAGTGCCGGCTCGACGCGCAGCGCGTTGATCAGCGCGCCGTGCGCGACCGCGCTGTCGAACACCGCGCGCCGCACCTGGGCCGGCCAGCGGTTGTCGGCGCGGCCAAGCGCGCGATGCTGCAGGTACGTCATCGTCAGTACCAGCGCGGTGGCCGGATCAGACCGCGCGACGGCTGCCACGATCCGGCTCGCCTGCGCGAGCGTCGCACCGGCGCCGCCATGCTCGCGCGGCACCACCTGCGCGATCAGCCCCGCGCGATGCAGCCGCGCAAAGTTCTCGTGCGGAAAACGGCCTTCAACGTCGTTGCGGGCCGCATCGTCGGCAAGCTCGGGGGCGAGACGGTCGAGCAGCGCGGCGACGCGTGCGTCGTTCGCCCGGCCAGCGTCGCCGGCATCGTCGGCAGGCAGGAGGCGCAGCGCAGGCTGCGGGGACGGCGAGGAAGCGGCAAGGCTGGCGGACATCGAGACGGATTCCCTGGGGAGTGCAAACACGGCGCCAACGCGCGCCCGATCATTCACGAGCCCACAGCGTATGCGCAACGCAACCGGCCCCAAACCATGCAAATCTGATATTCAAATCGGGATTGATTATTTCCATTCCGCATGATCGCGGCGTTAACCTGCGCTCCATTCCTGCCCGGCCGTGCGCCGGGATATCCCTGCACCGGAGACCCAGATGAGCGTCGAATTCATCGGCATGATCCAGAGCCAGAAGCAGTCGGAGATCCACCCGGCATCCGGCCCCGTGGTCGACCCCGACTATGTGCGCGACTTCGCGCGCGCCCACGAAACGGCCGGCTTCGACCGGATCCTCGTGCCGCACCATTCGACCGGCCCGTCGGCCACGCTGACGATCGCGTTCGCGGCGGCCGCGACCGAGCGCATCCACTTCATGCTCGCGCATCGTCCGGGCTTCACCACACCGACGCTCGCCGCGCGGCAGATCGCGACGCTCGACCAGTTCAGCCGCGGCCGGCTCGCCGTGCACTTCATCTCCGGCGGCTCGGACAGCGAGCAGCAGCGCGACGGCGATTTCCTCGACCACGATGCGCGTTATGCGCGCACCGACGAATATCTCGGCATCCTGCGGCGGATCTGGACCGAAGCGCAGCCGTTCGATCACGACGGCGCGCACTACCGGTTCACGCAGGGCTTTTCGGAAGTGAAGCCGTTCCAGCAGCCGCATGTGCCGATCTACTTCGGCGGCGCGTCGGAAGCCGCGCTCGCGGTGGCCGGCAAACACGCAGACGTGTACGCGCTGTGGGGCGAGTCGCTCGACCAGGTGCGCGACCTGACGACACGCGTGCGCGCCGAAGCCGCGAAGCACGGCCGGCAGGTGCGCTTCTCCGTGTCGTTCCGCCCGATCCTCGCCGCGACCGAAGACGAAGCGTGGGCGCGCGCGCATCGCATCCTCGACGAAACGCGCCGGCTGCGCGAAGCCGCCGGTCTCGGCGCCGGCGGCCCGCAGCAGAGCGAAGGCGCGCGTCGCCTGCTGGCCGCGGCCGATCGCGGCTCGCGTGTCGACAAGCGGCTGTGGACCGAGATCGCGAAGCTCACCGGCGCGCGCTCGAACTCGACGGCGCTCGTCGGCACGCCCGAACAGGTCGCCGACGCGCTGCTCGACTACTACGACCTCGGCGTGACGACCTTCCTGATCCGCGGCTTCGACCCGCTGGAAGACGCGATCGACTACGGCCGCGAACTGATTCCACGCGTGCGCAGCGCCGTCGCCGCACGCGACGCAGCACGCCGCGCCGCCTGAGCCCAACGGAGCAACCCGCCATCATGTCCGCCGTCCTTTCCTCGCCCGTCCGCACCGCGTCGGGCCTCGAACTTGCCGAAGCACCGCGCCAGCATTTCTGGTTCGACCCGGCCGCACCGCGCATCGACGTCGCCGCCGAACGCCGCCACCGTCAGGAGCGGCTCGCAGCCGCGTTCCGCCTGTTCGCGCGCTTCGGCTTCGCGTCGGGCCTCGCCGGCCACATCACCGCGCGCGATCCGGAACTGCCCGATCACTTCTGGGTGAACCCGCTCGGCGTGCATTTCTCGCAAATCAAGGTGTCCGACCTGCTGCTCGTCAACGCACGCGGCGAAACCGCGATCGGCACGCGGCCGCTGAACAAGGCCGCATTCGCGATCCATGCGGCGATCCACGAAGCCCATCCGCACGTCGTCGCCGCCGCGCACACGCATTCGACCTACGGCAAGGCGTGGTCGACGCTCGGCCGCCCGCTCGATCCGCTCACGCAGGACGCTTGCGTGTTCTACGAGGATCACGCGCTGTTCGACGACTTCACGGGAATGGTCGTCGACACCGGCGAAGGTGCACGGATTGCCGGTGCGCTCGCGAAACCGGACGGCACCACGCACAAGGGCGTGATCCTGAAGAACCACGGGATCCTGACGGCCGGCCCGACGGTCGAGGCCGCCGCGTGGTGGTACATCGCGCTCGACAACGCCGCGCACACGCAATTGCTCGCGGAAGCGGCCGGCACGCCGCAGCCGATCGATCACGCCACCGCCCGCCACACGCACGGGCAGATCGGCGGCCCCGACGGTGCGTTGCATGCGTTCGACAGCCTGTTCGCGCGCGTCGTCGCCGACGAACCCGACCTGCTCGACTGAGCGCCTTTCCGCAAGACCGGAGACCCGACAATGACCCACCCCACCGCTCCCGCTCCCGCCGGCGCGCACGACGACAAGCGCCGCCGCCTGCTGCGCGCGGCCGGCGTCGCCGCGCTCGCCGTGCCGGCGATCACGCTCGGCCGCAAGGCATGGTCCGCGCCGCCACTGAAGAAGCTCACGTTCGCGTGGAACCAGAACGCGTTCTGCCTGACGCCGATCGTCGTCGCGCAGGAGCGCGGCTTCTTCGAGAAAAACGGCCTGAAGGTCGAGTTGGTCAACTACAGCGGATCGACCGACCAGTTGCTCGAATCGATCGCGACCGGCAAGGCCGATGCGGCGGTCGGGATGATCCACCGCTGGCTGAAGCCGCTCGAAGCCGGCTTCGACGTGAAGATCATCGGCAGCTCGCACGGCGGCTGCGTACGGCTGCTCGGCGCGAAGGCGGCCGGCGTCACGACGCTGCAGGCGCTGAAGGGCAAGACCGTCGGCGTCAGCGATCTCGCTGCGCCCGGCAAGCATTTCTTCTCGATCCTGCTCGCAAGGAACGGGATCGATCCCGAGCGCGACATCACGTGGCGGCAGTATCCGGCCGACCTGCTCGGCGTCGCGGTCGACAAGGGCGAAATTCATGCGATCGCCGACGGCGACCCGAATCTCTATCTGCTCGAAAAGCGCAGCAACGGCGCGTATACGGAACTCGCGACGAACCTGTCCGGCGAATACGCGCGCAAGGTGTGCTGCGTGATCGGCGCACGCGGCGACCTCGTACGCAACGACCGGCCGTCGGCCGCCGCGCTCGCGCGCTCGATCGTCCAGGCCACCGAGTACACGCACGACAACCCGAACGAAGCCGCGAAGGTGTTCGCGAAGTATTCGCCGAAGATCAGCCCCGAAGACCTGCGCAAGCTGTACGCGACGCTTACCTACACGCATCACCCGACCAACGTCGACCTGCAGCAGGAAATCGCGTTCTATGCGGACGATTTCCGCCGCATCAGCGTGTTGAAGAAGAGCACGGACCCGCAGCGTTTCGCGCAGCAGGTCTATGCCAACGTACTGGGGTAACGCGATGTCGACGATCGAACACGCTTCCACGGCCCGCACCGCCGCGGCACCCGGCGGCGGCAGTAGCGCCACGTCTGCGCGCGTTGCCTGCACGGCCTGCGAAGCCACGCTGGCCGCCGAAGCGCGCCGCGCGCGCATCTGGCCGGCCGGGATCGCCGCCGCGCTCGCGTGGGCCGCGCTCGGCGCGCTCACGCAACTGTGGCCGAACCGCATCGTCGGCTTCAGCGACTGGGCGTACACCGACACGTTCGGCACCGCCGCATGGACGATCGCCGCGCTGCTGCTGGCCGCCGCGACGCTCGGCCATCTCGTCCCCGCGACGCGCACGCGGCTCGCGCGCGTGCGCCCGGCCGGCCCGTGGCTCGTCGCGCTGCCGCTCGTGCTCGCCGCGTGGGAAATCGTCACCGCGAAAACCGGCTGGCTGCCGACGCCGTTCTTCGCGCCGCCGCAGGCGCTGATCGAGGTCTACGTCGACGACTGGCCGCGCCTGCTGGGCAGCGCCGGCAACACGCTGAAGCTGCTCGCGCTCGGGTTCGCATACGGCGTCGCGGTCGGCTTCGCGGTTGGCGTGTCGATCGGCTGGTCGCGCCGGATCGGCTACTGGATCCATCCGGTGCTGCGCGTGCTCGGCCCCGTGCCGGCCACCGCGCTGCTGCCGCTCACGTTCTACTTCTTCCCGTCGAGCTATTCGGCCGCCGCGTTCCTGATCGCGCTCGCAACCGGTTTCCCGGTCGCGGTGCTCACGTGGTCGGGCGTCGCGAGCGTGAACAAGCAGTACTACGACGTCGCCCGCACGCTCGGCGCGAACGCGCGCTTCCTCGTGCTGCGCGTCGCGATTCCGGCCGCGCTGCCGCACGTGTTCGTCGGCATCTTCATGGGGCTGAGCGCGTCGTTCACCGTGCTGGTCGTCGCCGAGATGATGGGCGTGAAGTCGGGGCTCGGCTGGTACCTGAGCTGGGCGCAGGGCTGGGCGTCGTACGTGAACATGTACGCGGCGCTGATCGTGATGGCGCTGCTGTTTTCCGGGCTGATCGCGCTGCTGTTCGCGGTGCGCGACCGCGCGCTCGCGTGGCAGAAAGGAACCGTCAAATGGTAAGCGCCACCGTACTCGAATCATCCGATGCCGCTGCACCCGCCGTCACTGCGCCGCGCGGCGCGCGCATCGACATCCGCCGCGTAAGCCATGCGTTCGACGGCCCCGGCGGTGCGCTGCCGGTGCTCGACGACGTCACGCTGTCGGTCGCGGCCGGCGAATTCGTCGCGCTGCTCGGCCCGAGCGGCTGCGGGAAATCGACGCTGCTGCGCCTCGTCGCGGGGCTCGATGCCGCGCGGCAAGGCGGAATCGCGCAGGACGGCGTGCCGATCGAGCAACCCGATCCGTCGCGCATCGTCGTGTTCCAGGACCCGACGCTGTACCCGTGGCGGCGCGTGCGCGCGAACGTCTCGCTCGGCCTCGAAGCGCGCGGCGTGGCGCGAACCGCGCAGCACCGCGTCGACGATGCGCTCGCGCGCGTCGGGTTGCAGGACTTCGCGAACGTGTTCCCGCATCAGTTGTCCGGCGGGATGGCGCAACGTGTCGCGCTCGCCCGCGCGCTCGTCAACGATCCACGTCTGCTGATTCTCGACGAGCCGCTCGGCAAGCTCGATTCGCTGACGCGGCTCACGATGCAGGCCGAGCTGACCGCGCTGTGGCAACGCGACGGGTTCTCGGCGCTGCTCGTCACGCACGATGTCGAGGAAGCGCTGTTCCTCGCGCAACGCGTGATCGTGTTCGGGCCGCGCCCCGCACGGATCGTCGCCGAATTGCGCGTCGACCTGCCCTACCCGCGCCATCGCGGCGACCCGCGCCTCGCCGAACTGCGCCACGACGCGCTGCGGCATCTCGGGCTCGACGCGAGCTGGTAGATGCGAGGTGCCGTTCGACGACGGGTTGTGACACGGCGGAGACGCGTGCGATGAATGCGCCGCCGTTCTCCGACTGGGCGATCGCATTCCTGCAATTGCTGTATCGCGCGCAAATCGCATTGGCGCACGTGTTGCACGCAGTTGGCCTGACGGGTGACGCCGACGGCCAGGCCGCGTGGCCGTGGACGCACCGTATTGCGCTCGAAACATTGCGCATCGATGCCGGACTGACGCGACAACTCGCGTTCGCCTGCGCAGTGACGGCGCTGGCCGTCGTGCTCGCCGGCGTCGCGCTCGCTGCGCGCAAGTGGCGCGTGCCATCTGCGATTGCCGCTCTGGCAGTCGCATGGCTCGCGCCGTGGCCGCCGTCGTCGCTGTGGCTCGCGCCCGCCGTGCCGACGAGTTTTCAGCGCGATCCCGCGCCGTTTTCCGTATCGAACGTGATGCGCGGAGCGCACCTGTATGCGCAGCACTGCGCGGCCTGCCACGGCGCGGACGGGCGTGGCGAAGGACCGCTCGCGGCCACGCTCACGCACTGGCCGCCAACCTTTGCCGGCGCGCTGCTCGCGCGTCGTCTCGACGGCGAACTGTTCTGGCGTGTGCGGAACGGCACGCACGACGAACGGGGTGTGTCGACGATGCCCGGGTTCTCCGCGACACTCGGCGCGCAGGACACGTGGGCCGTGCTCGACTACCTGAAGGCGCTGGCTGCGGGCAGCGGCGCGCAGGCGGACGGCGCATGGCCGGTACCCGTCCCGCTGCCGGCGCTCGACGTGCGCTGCGGCAACGCCGCGCCGCAATCGCTCGACCGCTGGCGCGAAGGCCAGCGCGTGCGCATCGTTGCGCTCGCGCCGGGTGCGGCAGCGCCCCCCGAAGACGCGCGCTGGCAAACCTTGCTCGTCACTGAACAGGGGGCGTCCGTGGCGCCCTCGACCGCCACGCGCGCGAACTGCGTCGCGACGACGCCCGACGCATGGCTCGCGTTCGCAACGATTGCCGGCGTCGCGCCCGACGCGCTCGGCGGCACGCAACTGCTCGCCGATCGCCGAGGCTGGCTGCGGGCACGCGCGTTGCCGGGCAGCGCCGGCTGGTCGGACGCCGACCTGCTGTGCCGCTCGGATGCGGGCGCCCGGCCGGCTGCCTCGACCGCCGGTGGCGACGCGCTGAGCGCCCTGCTGCTGCGCGTCGACACCGAACCCGTGCGCGACGTGCAGGCCGGACTCCCGCATTGACCTCCTCGAATCCTTCTTCCGACCGACCTTCACGATGAATCCGACCCGACGCCATTTCCTCGCGCAAGCGAGCGCCCTCGCCACGATCGCCGCCGTGCCTGCCGCACTGCGCGCGCAATCGGGTTCACGGCCGCTGCTGCGCGCCGGCGACCAGAAAGGCGGCCTGCGCGCGCTGCTCGAAGCGGCCGGCGAACTGAACGGCCTCGCGTACGACATCGCGTGGACCGAGTTCCCGGCTGCCGCACCGCTCGCCGAAGCCTTGAACGCGGCGGCCGTCGACTGCGGGCCGATCGGCGACGCGCCGGTGATCTTCGCGCTCGCGTCGGGCGCCCGCATCAAGGTGATCGGTGTGAACCGTTCCGATCCGTACGGCACGGCCGTGCTCGTGCGCCCCGACGCCGCACTGAAAGGCGCGGCGGACCTGAAGGGCAAGCGCATCGGCACCACGCGCGGTTCGATCGGCCATTTCGTCACGCTGAAGGCGCTCGACGCCGCCGGCCTGCCGCCCGATGCGGTGTCGTTCCGCTTCCTGCCGCCGGCCGACACGATGCTTGCGCTCGCCACCGGGTCGATCGACGCGTGGGCGACGTGGGAGCCCTATACCGCGCTCGCCGAAACGAGCGGCCGCGCGCGCGTGCTGGTCAACGGCCGCGGGCTGTGGTCGGGCCTCAGCTATCTCGCGGCGACCGACGCGGCGATCGCATCGAAGCGCGACGCGTTGCACGATTTCCTGCGGCGCGTCGTGCGCGCACAGACGTGGTCCTACCGGCATGCCGACGCGTATTCGGCGGCGCTCGCGCGCATCATCGGCATTCCGCCGGCCGCCGCGAAGCTGCAGTTCGAGCGCCGCAACACGCGCTGGCTGCCGATCGACGCGACGGTGATCGCCGAACAGCAGCGCACGGCCGACTTCTACCTGAAGGCCGGGCTGCTGCCCCAGCCGCTCGACGTGCGCACGACCTTCGACACCGGGTTTCCGCTCGCCTGAGCCGCGGCGCGGCAGCGTGCAGCGGCCCAAACGGCATCGGCACGATCTGGCACAATCGCGATTCGACCATCCCGCGTTCAGCCAGCGTCATGCCAGCCATCACCGAACTCTTCGTCTATCCGATCAAATCCTGCGCCGGCATCGCGCTGACGCGCGCACAACTGCTCGAAACGGGCCTCGCGTACGACCGCCACTGGCTGATCACCGATCCCGACGGGCAGATGATCACGCAGCGCACGCATCCGCGCCTCGCGCTGATCCGCACCGCGCTCGACCAGGATGCGCTCGTACTGAACGCGTCGGGCATGCCCGAGATCCGCACGCCGCTCGACGGCGACGCATCGCCCGCGACGCCGAAGATGGCCGCGACCGTCTGGCGCGACACCGTCGACGCGATCGACACGGGCGCCGAAACGGCCGCGTGGCTCACCGCATACCTCGGCACGCCGACGAAGCTCGCGCGCTTCGGGTCCGACTCGCGCCGTGGCTGCAACCGCAAATGGACTGGCGAGATCGACACGCATACGCAGTTCGCTGACGGCTATCCGCTGCTCGTGATCGGCCAGTCGTCGCTCGACGACCTGAACGCGCGGCTCGCCGCGAAAGGCGCGCCGGCGATTCCGATGAACCGCTTCCGCCCGAACATCGTCGTGTCGGATCTCGATGCATACGAAGAGGATTTCGTCGAACACCTCGACACCGACGGCGAAACGCCGGTGCGGCTGCGCCTCGTGAAGCTGTGCACGCGCTGCCCGATGCCGACGATCGACCAGGCCACCGGCGCACCCGATCCGGCGTGGCCGCACGAGCCGACCGACACGATGCAGACCTATCGCGCGAACCCGAATTACGACGACGCGCTGACGTTCGGCATCAATGCGATCGTCGTCGAAGGCGCCGGTGCGTGGCTGGAAATCGGCCAGCCGGTCGAAGCGGAAATCGGGTTCGGCGACTGAGCCGGGCAGTTCCCCCCTTCCGGTCCCGCAGCGTCACGCGCCCTCACGCGGCGCGTGACGCCACCGCCTCCTTCACCGCCACCGGCAGCCGGATCGTCACGACCAGCCCGCCGCCTGTCGCATCGGCAAGGGTGACGCTGCCCTGATGCACGCGTGCGATTTCCCGCACGATCGACAGCCCGAGCCCCGTCCCTTCGACCGTCTGCGTCTTGCTGCCGCGATGAAAGCGCTCGAACACGGCATCGCGTTCGTCCATCGGGATGCCCGGCCCGTTGTCGATCACGTCGAGCCGCGCCTGCTCGCCGTCGCGCGACACGCGCACCGTGATCACCGCATGGTCACCCGCATAACGGATCGCGTTGTCGATCAGGTTGCCGATCATCTCGCCGAGCAGGTCGGACTGCCCGTGCACGTCGACGTCGGTCTCGTGCTCGAAGCCGAGATCGATGTCGCGCGCACGCGCGACGGGCGACCAGTCGAGCGTCACGCTGCGCGCGAGCCGGTGCAGCGCAACCGGCTTGTGCGCGACCGCATGGCCGCTGTCCGAATCGAGCCGCGACAGCGACAGCAGTTGCTGGACGATCTTCGCCGCCTGCCGCACCGCACCGTTCGCGCGCCGCAGGTGCCCGTTCGCGCGCGGCTGCTCGTCGGGCCGCAGCGCGAGCTCGACGCCGGCCTGCACGGCCGCGAGCGGCGTCTTCAACTGATGCGCCGCATCGGCGAAGAAGCGGCGCCGGGCAACCTGCATCCGCTGTGTACGACCGATGTACTGGTTGATCGAATCGACGAGCGGCGCCAGCTCGCTCGGGATCGCGCCGGTGTCGAGCGGCGTCGTGTCGTCCTCGCTGCGGGCGGCGACGGTGGCCGACAGCCGGTTCAGCGGCCGCAGCCCGCGCCCGACACCGAGCCACACGATCCCGAGCGCGAGCACGACGAGCAGCCCTTCCTGCAGCAGCGACCCGATCAGGATCTCGCGTGCGAGCGCCTGGCGCGCCTCGATCGTCTCGCCGACCATCACCCACACGATGCGCGACTGCGCGGTCGGCACGTCGTGCACCGGGATACGCAGCGCGGCCATCCGCAACTGTTCGCCGCGATAGACGACGTCATAGTAGCGCGTGACGAACAGCGCGCCGTCGCCCGCGTCGCGCCCCTGCGGCAACGGCAGGTCCGGATAGCCGGTGATCGTGTGGCCGTTGTCTTCGCGGATCAGGTAGTAGATCTTGCCGCCGTCGCTCGATTCGAGCATTTCGAGCGCGAGATACGGCAGGTCGACCTCGATCTCGCCGTCGTTGAGGCGCACGCCTTCGCGGATCGACTTCAGCGACGACGACAGCGTGCGGTCGAACGCGACGTGCGCGGCGCTCATCGCGCGCTGGTACGTCAGCCACGAGTCGAGCGCGAGCAGCCCGAGCAGCGGCAGCAGCAGCCACAGCGCGACCTGCGCGCGCAGGTTCGGGCGGGTCATTCAGCGCGCTCCACCTTCGCTTCGAGCAAGTAGCCCAAGCCGCGCAACGTGACGATCGCGACGCCCGTGTTCTCCAGCTTCTTGCGCAACCGGTACACGTAGATCTCGATCGCATCGGCATTGACCGACTCGTCGAGCCCGAAGATCTTCTCCGACAGCGTGTCCTTGTTGATCGCGCGGCCGTTGCGCAGGATCAGCACCTCGAGCACCGAGCGCTCGCGCGGCGTGAGCGACAGCGGCTCGCCCGCGAGGTGAAAGCTGCGGTCGATACTGTCATACAAAAGCGGCCCGCATTCGACGCGCGAATGCTCGTGGCCGAGGCTGCGCCGGATCAGCGCGCGGGCGCGCGCCTCCAGCTCCGTCAGCTCGAACGGCTTCGCGAGATAGTCATCGGCGCCGAGATCGAGCCCCTTCACGCGGTCCTCGACCGACCCGTGCGCGGTGAGGATCAGCACCGGCACCGGGTTGCGGCGCGCGCGCAGCCGCCGCAGCACCTCCAGCCCGTCGAGCTTGGGGAGCCCGAGATCGAGGATCACCAGCGCGTAATCCTGCGTGCGCAGCACGTGGTCCGCCGCCTCGCCGTCCGCCATGTGATCGACCGCGAAGCGCGCGGCGCTCAGCGCGTCGCTCAGCGACTGGGCGAGGTTCGGATTGTCTTCGACGAGCAGCACACGCATGGGGATTCCGGTAAGGTCAGCGACAGGCCGCTACATTACATGATCCTTTCCATGCCGACGCCTCGCGGAAACACGGGTTGCGCGGGTGCCGCCAAGCCGCCGCGCGCGGCCCCGACGCTGCGGCTCAGCGCTCGGCGGCGGAACGGTTGCCCGTCGCGAATCGCGCCTTGCCGACCCCGCTCCGTTCGCGAAAACCGACCACCACCGCCAGGAACGCGACGCTCGCGCCGACCGTGACGACGATCATCGGGTGCGGCGTACCGTCCGACAACCACGCCAGCACGCCGCCGCACGCGGCCGTGATCCCCATCTGGATAAAGAAGAACAGCCCCGACGCCGTGCCGGCGATTTTCGTGTACGGCTGCATCACCGCGAACTGGCAGGCCGGGATCGCGATCCCGACGGCGATCATCACGACGAACATCGGCACGACGAGGGCCGTGACCGCCATCGGCGCGACCGCGCCGCCGATCCACAGCACGGCGGCGCCGGCCAGATTGACGGCTGCCGCCGCCGCGATCACGGCATCGGCGTTCCAGCGCCTGCTGGTCCGCGCGAACGCGCTCGAGCCGATCAGGTAGCCGAGCACGGTCACGCCGAAAATCGCCGCATAGACCGGGCCGGACACGCCGATTTGCCGCTGGAACAGCGTCGACGACTCCGCAATGAACGGATAGTACGTGCAGTAAACGAAGCTGATCGCCAGCGAGTAACGCAGGAAACGGCGTTCGCGCAGCAGGCCCGCGTAGATCCGCACGAGCCCGGGGCCGGCCTGCGGCCCCGCATCGCGCTCGCGAGTCTCGGGCAGGTAACGCAGCACCATCGCGGTTGCGACCAGCCCGCCCGCCGCGAGCCACCCGAACACGCCGCGCCAGCCGAGCCACTCGGCAATGGCGCTGCCTGCCAGCGGCGCGACCACCGGCGACAGCGCCATGCCGGCCGAAATGTGGCCGAGCATCGTGGCCTGCGTCGCGGCCGGAAAGCGCTCGCGCACGATCACGCGCCCGATCACGGTGCCGCTGCAGCCGCCCAGCGCCTGGAACACGCGCGCGGCGATCAGCGCCGGGATGCTGGTCGACAGCGCGCAGGCGACACTCGCGACGACGTACAGGCCCAGGCCGCCGAGCAGCACGGGACGGCGGCCGTAGCGGTCGGACAACGGCCCCGACACCAGCATCGACAGTGCATAGCCGACCATGTAGAGGGTCAGCGTCAGCTGCAATTGGGCGTCGGTGCCATGCAGCGCGTCCGCCATCGCGGGCAGCGACGGCAGATACGCATCGATCGTGACGCGCGGCAGGCACACGACGAGCATCAACAGGAACAGCCAGCCCCATTGGGCCAAGGAACGCGTCTTCATGCGATAAGTCCGTTTCAGTCCGGATGGATGGGATCGATCGCAATTTATGAGGAAAGTGATATAAGCTGAAGGGCCATTAAATCCACCATTGACTGGACCACTATGCCGCGAGGCAAAGCCGCGATTCCGCTTGATCTGCCGCGCCCCGCCGGGTTGTCGGCCGGCAGTCCGCAATCGAAACAGGAGTGCATCGCCGACACGATTCGCGATGCGATCCTGAAGCGCCTGCTGCCCGGCGACAGCCCGCTGCCGTCCAGCCGGACGCTGGCCGCGCGCTGGGACATCGCGCGCGGCACCGTCGAAGCGGCTTACGACATCCTGTGCGCCGAGGGCTACATTGCGCGCACGCAAGGGTCCGGAACGCGGGTCTGCGCGGTGGTGCCGGACAGCTATCTGCGCGCGGCCGCGCAGTCGCGCGACGGCCCCCCGCGCGTCACCGCGGAGTCCGTCGCGCCGGCCGCCGCCGAGCCTGAACATGGCGTGCGCCCGGGCGTCCCGTTCGTCGCGCGGCTCGCCGATCCCGGCCTGATGCCGATGCAGCAATGGAAGAAGGCACTCGGCGCGAGCCTGCTTGCCGCAACGGCTGACGACCTCGGGGCGACGCCGGCACAAGGCGTCGAGGGCCTGCGCAGCGAAATTGCCGCGTACCTGCGGGAATACCGCGGCATCCCGTGCGAAGCCGGCGACATCTTCATCACGACCGGCATCCGGAACGCGATCGATCTCGTCGCGCGCACGCTGCTCACGCCCGGCTCGACGGTCCTGATGGAAGATCCCGGCTACGCGTCGGCCTGGCAGATTTTCACGATCGCGGGGGCGACCGTGATCGACGTGCCGGTCGATCGCGAGGGGATCGACGCCGCGGCGCTGGACCGCTATCCCGATGCGTGTGCCGCTTACGTGACACCGGCCCATCAGGCGCCGCTCGGCATCACGATGTCGGTATCGCGCCGCCTCGAGCTGCTCGACCGGGCGCAGCGCCACCGCACGTGGATCATCGAAGACGACTACGACGGCGAATTCAGCTACCAGACCGCCCCGCTGCCCGCGCTGAAATCGCTCGACGCGTGCGATCGCGTGATCTACTGCGGCTCGTTCAACAAGACGCTGTTTTCGGGGCTGCGTATCGGCTTCATGGTCGTGCCGGAAGCATTGCGGCCGGCGCTGTCGGCCGTGTGGCACGCGACTGCGCGCGCGGTCGGCGTGGCCCCCCAGCTGGCGCTCGCCCGCTTCATCGCAAACGGCGATTTTGCGAAGCACCTGCGCGCCGCCCGCCATGCGTACCGCCAGCGTCGCGACATCGTGCTCGACCAGTTGGCGAAGCACGCCGGCGGGCGCTACACGGTGTCCGGCGAGCACGCGGGCTTTCATTTCGTGCTGTGGCTGCCGCCCGGGATCGACGACGCGACCTGTGTCGCACAGGCCCGCGCGGCCGGCGTCGCGTTGCAGCCGATCCGCGAATTCTGTCGCAGCGCCCGGCGCGAAGCGGGCGTCGTCGTCGGGTATTCCGCGCTGACCGCCGCGCACGCGCGGCATGGCGGCCGCCTCCTCGGCAAGCTGCTGGCCGCCGCCGCGTAGCCCGCCGCCAACAAGGGCGTCCGCGCCCGCCTGCGCACCGCTTTCTTCCCCTGTCGAACCGTGCCGCGCGCCGCGAAACCCGCGGCCGCCGCCGCTTCGACCTCGGGAAATCCATGACACAAACGACACGATTGTGAACCGGAATGAAAGCAGGCTGAAAGTGCCTCGCAATTAACATCCGCGTCACTCGAACAACACTATGCGTAACTGGAGGAAGACATGCCGTTTGCACCGAAGCACCTCGCCGCCGCGCTGGCGATCGTCCTGGGCACTGCCGCCGGCAGCGCCGTCGCGCAGGTTCCGGCCGGGTATCCGGGTAACTACCAGGGCGTGATCGACGCCGCGAAGAAGGAAGGCAAGCTGATCGTCTACTCGACGACCGATACGGGCCTCGTGCGTCCGCTGCTCAAGGACTTCGAAAGCCTGTACGGCGTGAAGGTCGAGTACAACGACATGAACAGCACCGAGCTGTACAACCGCTACATCAGCGAGAACGCGGCAAGCAGCACCAGCGCCGACGTGCTGTGGAGCTCGGCGATGGACCTGCAGGTGAAGCTCGTCAACGACGGCCTGATGGCGTCGTACGATTCGCCCGAAAGCCCGAACGTGCCGCAATGGGCGCAGTACCAGAAGCAGGCGTACGGCACGACGTTCGAGCCGCTCGCGATCGTCTACAACAAGCGCCTGATCCCCGAGAACGAAGTGCCGACGACGCGCGCCGACCTGATCAAGCTGCTCACCACGCAGGCCGACAAGTTCAAGGGCAAGGTCACGACCTACGACATCGAGAAATCGGGCGTCGGCTTCAACTACCTGACGCAGGACGCGCACGTGAACGAGAAGGTCACGTGGGAGCTCGTGAAGGCGATCGGCGCGACCGGCCCGAAGCTGCAGTCGAGCACCGGCGCGATGATGGAACGCATCTCGTCGGGCGAGAACCTGATCGGCTACAACATCATCGGTTCGTATGCCTATGCGAAGGCGAAGAAGGACAAGTCGATCGGCTACGTGTTTCCGAAGGACTACACGCAGGTCGTGAGCCGCCTCGCCACCGTGTCGAAGAAGGCGAAGAACCCGAACGCCGCGAAGCTGTGGGTCGACTACCTGCTGTCGAAGCGCGGCCAGACGCTGATCGCGAACCAGGCGAACCTGTACGCGATCCGCGCGGACGTGAGCGGCGAAACGTCGGCCGCCAGCCTCACGAAGGAACTCGGCGATTCGCTGAAGCCGATCCAGATCGGCACCGGCCTGCTCGTCTATCTCGACCAGTCGAAACGCCTCGCCTTCCTGAAGCAATGGCAGCAGGCGATCAAGCGCTGATCCGCTGACTGCCGGCCGCCCGCCGCACATCGCGCGGGCGGCCCCTTCCCCTTACCGACTTCCTTGAGGCGGCCATCCGGATGGCCGCAGGGGCGAACTCATGCTTTCAACCAGCACACGCGGCACGGCACCGGCCGTTCCACCCGCCACCGGCCCGCGCGACGCGATTCCCGCGCTGCCGGTCAACAGCCTGCAGCCGCTCGCCGGCATGCTGCGCTGGATCGTCGTCGCGGTACTGACCATCGCGGTCGCACTGCCGCTCGGCTTCATCCTGTTCCAGAGCCTGCTGTCCGCGCCGTTCTTCGACGCGAACAAGACGCTCGGCATCGAAGGCTTCCGCTTCATCTTCAGCGATCCCGACTTCTGGTCGGCGGTGAAGAACTCGTTCATCATCGCCGGCGGGATGCTGTTCATCTCGATCCCGCTCGGCGGCATCCTCGCGTTCCTGATGGTGCGCACCGACCTGCCCGGCCGCCGCTGGCTCGAACCGCTGCTGCTCACGCCCGTGTTCGTGTCGCCGATGGTGCTCGCGTTCGGCTACGTGGTCGCGGCCGGCCCGGTCGGCTTCTACTCGGTGTGGTTCAAGGAACTGTTCGGGGTGCAGAACGTGCCCTGGAACGTGTATTCGATCTTCGCGATCACGGTCATCGTCGGCCTCACGCACGTGCCGCACGTGTACCTGTATTCGTCGGCCGCGCTGCGCAACCTCGGCTCGGACGTCGAGGAAGCCGCGCGGGTGACGGGCGCCCGCCCGTTCCGCGTCGCACTCGACGTGAGCCTGCCGATGACGATGCCCGCACTGCTGTTCGCCGGCGTGCTCGTGTTCTTCCTCGGCTTCGAGGTATTCGGGCTGCCGCTCGTGCTCGGCGATCCGGAAGGCCACCTCGTGCTCGCGACCTACCTGTACAAGCTGACCAACAAGCTCGGCGTGCCGTCGTATCACCTGATGGCCGCGGTCGCCGTGTGCATCGTCGCGATCACGTTCCCGCTCGTGCTGCTGCAGCGCCGCCTGCTGAAAACCGCGAACCGCTTCGTCACCGTGAAGGGCAAGGCCGGCCGCGCGACGGTGCTGCCGCTCGGCGTGTGGCGCTGGGTCGCGCTCGCGATCGTCGCGCTGTGGCTGATGCTGACCGTGATCGTGCCGATCTCCGGCATCGTGCTGCGCGCGTTCGTGACCAACTGGGGCGAAGGCGTCGCGCTCGCCGAGGTGCTGACGCTGTCGAACTTCGTCGAACTGTTCGAACAGGACAACCTGGTGCGCGCGATCGTCAACACGCTCGGCATCGGCGTGATCGGCGGCGCGCTCGCGATCGGCTTCTACTCGCTCGTCGCGTTCGCCGGCCACCGCCGCCCCGACTGGGCGACCAGGCTGCTCGACTACCTCGTGCTGCTGCCGCGCGCGGTGCCCGGCCTGCTCGCCGGCCTCGCGTTCCTGTGGATCTTCCTGTTCGTGCCGGGCCTGCGCGAGCTGAAGAACTCGATGTGGAGCATCTGGATCGCGTACACGGTCGTGTGGCTCGCATACGGGATGCGCCTCATCCAGAGCGCGCTGCTGCAGGTCGGCCCCGAGCTCGAGGAAGCCGGCCGCAGCGTCGGCGCGACGCGCAGCCGCGTATCGCTCGACGTGACGCTGCCGCTCGTGCGCTTCGGCCTGCTCGCCGCGTGGCTGCTGATCTTCATGATCTTCGAGCGCGAATACTCGACGGCCGTCTACCTGCTGTCGCCCGGCACCGAAGTGATCGGCGCGCTGCTCGTGTCGCTGTGGGCGACCGGCGCCGTCGACCAGGTTGCCGCGCTTTCTGTCATCAACATCGCGATGGTCGGCGCCGGTCTCGGCGTGGCCCTGCGCTTCGGAGTGAAACTTCATGGATAAGCTCATCGTCGACGACCTGCATCTCAGCTACGGCGCCAATCCGATCCTCAAGGGCGTGTCGTTCGAACTGAAGGCCGGTGAAGTCGTGTGCCTGCTCGGCGCGTCGGGCAGCGGCAAGACCACGCTGCTGCGCGCGGTGGCCGGCCTCGAACAGCCGTCCGACGGCCGTATCCAGCTCGACGACCGCGTGTTCTTCGACGGCGCGCGGCGCGTCGACCTGCCCGTCGAGCAGCGCTCGCTCGGCCTCGTGTTCCAGTCGTACGCGCTGTGGCCGCACCGCACCGTCGCCGACAACGTCGGCTACGGGCTGAAGTTGCGCCGCGTCGCCCCGGCCGAACAGAAGCGCCGCGTGCAGAGCGCACTCGACCAGCTCGGCCTCGGCCATCTCGCGGAACGCTTTCCGCACCAGCTGTCGGGCGGCCAGCAGCAGCGCGTCGCGATCGCACGCGCGCTCGTCTACAACCCGCCGGTGATCCTGCTCGACGAGCCGCTGTCGAACCTCGACGCGAAGCTGCGCGAGGAAGCGCGTGCGTGGCTGCGCGAGCTGATCGTGTCGCTCGGGCTGTCGGCCCTGTGCGTGACGCACGACCAGACCGAGGCGATGGCGATGTCCGACCGCATCCTGCTGCTGCGCAACGGCCGCATCGAGCAGGAAGGCACGCCGGCCGAGCTGTACGGCGCGCCGCGCTCGCTGTACACGGCCGAGTTCATGGGCAGCAACAACCGGATCGACGCGCGTGTCGCGGCGATCGACGGCGAATGCGTGACGCTCGCCGGCGACGGCTGGGAGCTGCGCGCCCTCGCCCGCGACACGCTCGCGCCGGGCCAGGACGCGCAGGCCGTGATCCGTCTCGAACGCGTGCAGGTCACCGACGGCCCGGGCGCGAACCGGCTGCAGGCCGACCTCGTCACGTCGATGTATCTCGGCGACCGCTGGGAATACCTGTTCCATTGCGGCGACATGCGCCTGCGCGCGTTCGGCCACGTACCGCGCGCGGCCGGCAAGCACTGGATCGAATTCCCGACCAACGACTGCTGGGCGTTCGCGAAAGCGGGCTGACCCGGTCGCGGCGGCCCACGTGCCGCCGCGCATGCACGCCGCGCGCATCCCGCCATGCGATGACACGCCTGTCCGGCGGACGCCTGGCCGCGTCCGCCGCGGCCGGTTGCGCGCCGCCCCCGTTTCACCCCACCCACAAGAAACAAGGAGACACCGTCAATGAAGTCACGCGCAGAACGCTCCCTTCGCGCCGCCGTCCTGACCGGATCGGCCGCCGTCGCCGGCCTCGCGGCAGGCGCCGCGCACGCGCAGTCGTCGGTCACGATGTACGGGATCATGGACGCCGGCATCGAATACACGAACCATGCGGCGCCGGAAGGCGGCAGCTCGGTCAAGCTGAAGTCGGGCAACAAGAACACGTCGCGCTGGGGCTTGCGCGGCGTCGAGGATCTCGGCGGCGGATTGAAGGCCGTGTTCCGCCTCGAAAGCGGGATCGACCTCGCGAACGGCGCATTCGACGACGGCCCCGACTCGATCTTCGCGCGCCGCGCGACGGTCGGCCTGAAAAGCAAATGGGGCGAACTGACGCTCGGCCGCAACTACACCGTCACGTACGACTACATGCTGCCGTTCGACCCGATGGGTTACGCGCAGAACTATTCGTGGGCCACGTCGTCGATGGCGACGGGCGGCCGCAAGGACGGCATGTTCACGCGCTCGTCGAACGCGGTGCGCTACGACGGCGAGTTCAGCGGCTTCAAGTTCGGCGCGATGTACGGCTTCGGCAACGTGCCGGGCAGCATGAAGACCAGCTCGAAATACGACTTCGCGGTCGGCTACGAGAAAGGCCCGTTCGCGGCGGTCGTCACGTTCGACCGGCAGAACGGCGCGGCCGACAGCGTCACGCCGGCCGATACCGTCAACTATATCCAGGGCATCCACGCGGGCCTGAGCTACGACTTCGGCAACCTGAAGACGATGGCCGGCTATCGCAACTACAAGCGCACGTTCCACACCACGGCGGCGAACCAGTTGAGCGACACGTACTGGCTCGGCGGGTCGTATCAGTTCACGCCGGCGTTCTCGCTGATCGCGGCCGTCTATCACCAGAACATCAAGGGGGGCAGCGATGCCGATCCGACGCTGGTGTCGATGCGCGCGAACTACGCGCTGTCGAAGCGCACGGTGCTTTACGCGGCAGGCGCGTTCGCGATCGCGAAACATGACCAGAAGGTCGGCGTGTCGCGCGATTTCGCGGGCTACGGCACCACGCAGGTCGGTGTCACGGCGGGGATTCAGCAGCGCTTCTGACGCCGGCTCGACGGGCGGCAGCGGTCGGCCGCCCGTTCTTCACGCCACGCGCGGCGGCATGACGGCGAACGGCCGATCGCTGCCGCGCAGCTCGCCACCCCGCGCCGTCTCCGGCTGGCGGCGTTTCGATACGCCGCTCACTCACTGCGCATCGTGAACACCGGGCGCACGAGACTGTTTGCTTCGCTCCAGTGCTCGCCGACCGCCGACAGCGGCACCGTGCGCGTGCCGATCGCGAAGCCCGCCGGCCCGGCCGCATCGAACACGCCGCGCACCGACGCCAGCAAGCGCGGCAGCGACACGCTGCCGAGGCCGCTGCCCATCAGTTCAATGGCAGTCGCACGCAGTACCGCGCCCGGCAGCAACACGTCCGCACCGCCGATCGAGCCGATCTGCACGAAACGCAGCCGCCGACCATCAGGCGTCGCCTTCGCGGCGGCAACCAGCAGCGTCTGCGCGCTGGCCCCCCACAGATAGTCGAGCACGACATCCACGCCTTCACGGAAATGCGGTTCGAGCGCCCGTGCCAGATGTGCGTCGTCCTGTTGCAACGACACGACGGCATCCGCACCGGCATTCAGTAGCCCCTGCAACACCGCCGCATTGCGGCCCGTCGCGATCACCTTTGCGGCGCCGAGATGTTTCGCGATCCGCACCGCCAGCCGCCCCGACGTCCCGGTTGCGCCATTGACGAGCACCGTCTCGCCCGCGACGAGCCGCGCGCGTTCGGTCAGCGCCGCCCACGACGACATCCCGGGAATCGCAATCGCCGCAGCCGTGACGTCGTCGAGCGTATCCGGCAACGGCACGCACTGCGTATCGGGCGCGATCGTGCGTTCGGCCAGCGCGCCGAACGGCGCGGCAGCGCCGAAGAAGTAGACGCGTTGACCATCGTCGAGGCGGCCGACACCGTCGACGCCGACGACGAACGGATAGTGTCCGTCCGACGAGTAATGCTGGCCGGACGCACGCGCCTGCGCGATCCGGCTCAATGCCGACGCCGTCACGTCGATCAGGCGGTGGCCCGGCATCGCGTGCGGCGCATCGAATTCCATATGAACGGGACGCTCGCCGGCGCCCGTCACGACTGCTGCTTTCATGGTGACTCCTTGAATCGGGGATCTCGATCGACTGATCCGGTGCGCATCAGCGTGCGTCGAGCCATGCGCGCAGCGCGGGATCGCGGACTTCGAGCACGTCGAACAGGCCGAGCGCCCGCAGTGCGGGCAACGCGTCGATCGCGTCGGCCTCCGCGCGCGCCCGGTCGGCGGGTGCTGCGCTCGGGTCGATCAACACACGCGCGTTGACCAGGAACGCGCCGACGGTGCCCTTGCGGATCGTCGTTCCGCCGATCGTCATCCGGTCGGTCTGGTCGGGAAGCATCTGTTCGGCTCGCATCGCGTCGTACTCCGGTTGTCATCGATGGACGCAGTGTAGGCGTGCGAAGCCGGCCGATCTCCGGTATAACAGCCATTCGATACCGATTTCCGGCCATGTCCGATCCGCTCCTGCCCGCCCGATTCATCACGTCCGACGACGGCCCGTTCGTGGTCGCCGCCGTGCTGTCGCAACGCGACCCGCGCGTGACAGCCGCGCATTCGCATGCGCGCGGCCAGCTCGTCGGCGCGCTGAGCGGGCTGGTGACGATCGGTCTCGACGATCAGGACTGGGTCGTGCCGGCGATCCACGCGATCTGGATTCCGCCGCATTGCCGGCATTCGCTGCGCTCGTTCGGGCCGATTGCCGGCTGGTCGGCGTTCATCGCCGAGGCGCGCTGCGCGGCGCTGCCGGCCACGCCGCGCGCGATCCGCACGACGCCGCTGCTGCGCGAAGCCGTGCAGCGCGCGGCAAGCTGGGGCGATTCGGAACTGGACGCCGCGCAGACGCGGATCGCCGACGTGATCCTCGATGAAATCGCGGCGTCGGAGGTCGAGGCGCTGGGGCTGGTACGGCCGCAGGATCCGCGGCTCGTGAAGATCACCGATGCGCTGGCCGCGGATCTCGCGGACAACCGGCGGCTGGAGGAATGGGCCGAATGGGCCGGCATCAGCGCACGGACGATGAGCCGCCGCTTCGTCGCCGAAACGGGGCTGACGTTCGCGCAGTGGCGTCAGCAGGCCAGGCTGCTGCGGGCGCTGGAGCGCATTGCCGACGGCGTGCCGGTGACGACGATCGCGCTCGATCTCGGGTACGACAACGTGAGCGCATTCATCGACATGTTCCGGCGTGCGCTGGGAACGACGCCGGGAAGATATATGGAGGCGGGACGGCGCACGGAAGAATAAGTGCAGCGATGCACGGCGGAAGGCGGACCGTTCGACAGGTCGAACCCTGCCTCCCGCCGCCGCGTCAATACGTGCCGTCGCCCTGCTTCACGGCCTCCCCGCCGTTCCCCTTGAACTGCGCGGCCAGCCGCTCCGCGCTTCTCGCGAGCAGCGTCGTATCGACACCGACCGCGACGAACCGCGCACCCGCTGCCAGGTAACGCCGCGCGGCCGTTTCATCGGCACTGAGGATGCCCGGCGCCTTGCCGGCCGCCTTGATTGTCCGGATCGCGCCGTCGATCGCGGCCTGCACGTCCGGATGCCCCGGATTGCCGAGATGCCCGAGGTCCGCGGCGAGATCGGCCGGCCCGATGAACACGCCGTCGACCCCCTCGACCCGCGCGATCGCATCGATTGCATCGAGCCCCGCCCGCGTCTCGACCTGCACGAGCACGGCCATTTCGTCGTTCGCGCGATGCAGATAGTCGCCGACACGATTCCACCGCGACGCACGCGCCAGCGCACTGCCGACGCCGCGAATCCCGTGCGGCGGGTAACGCGTCGCGGCCACGGCCGCGCGCGCTTCGTCGGCGCTCTGCACCATCGGCACGAGCAGCGTCTGCGCGCCGAGGTCGAGCACCTGCTTGACGATCACCGGATCGTTCCACGGCACGCGCACGACCGGATGCGACGGGTACGGCGCGATCGCCTGCAGCTGCGCGAGGATCGTCGGCACCGTGTTCGGCGCATGCTCGCCGTCGATCAGCAGCCAGTCGAAACCGGCGCCCGCGACGACTTCGGCACTGTACGGATTCGCGAGCCCGAGCCACAGCCCGACCTGCGCATCGCCGCGTGCCAGCGCGGCCTTGAACACATTCGACGGAATCTGCATCGTTCGCTCACCTCACTCGAAATAGCACTGGATCGTCCCGAGCGGGCCGTAGTCGACGCTGAACGTGTCGCCCGAGCGCGCCGCGCACGGCCGTGTGAACGAGCCGCCGAGCACGATCTGCCCGGGTTCCAGCGCGACGTCGAAGCGCGACAGCCGGTTCGCGAGCCACGCGACGCCGTTCGCCGGATGGTTCAGCACGCCGGCCGCGACCCCCGTTTCCTCGACCACGCCGTTGCGCGACATGATCGCCGCGACCCAGCGCAGGTCGACGTCCTGCGGCCGCACCGGCCGGCCGCCGATCACGACGCCCGCGTTCGCCGCGTTGTCGGCGATCGTGTCGAACACCTTGCGCGGCCGTTTCGTATCGGGGTCGATCGACTGGCTGCGCGCGTCGATGATCTCGAGCGCCGGCACGACGTAGTCGACCGCGTCGTACACGTCGAAGATCGTGCAGTTCGGGCCGGTGAGCCGCTTGCCGAGCACGAACGCGAGCTCGACCTCGACGCGCGGCACGATGAAGCGGCCGGTCGGGATCGTGCCGCCGTCTTCGAAGAACATGTCGTCGAGCAGTGCGCCGTAGTCGGGCTCGTCGATCTGCGACGTGTTCTGCATGGCCTTCGACGTCAGGCCGATCTTGTGCCCCTTCAGCGTGCGGCCTTCCGCGAGCTTGAGGGTCACCCACGCGCGCTGGATCGCATACGCGTCGTCGATCGTGATGTCGGGATGGTCGAGCGAGATCTGGCGGATCTGCTTGCGCTCGCGCTCGGCGTCGTGCAGACGCTGCGCGAGCTGGTCGATGATGGCGGGTTCGAGCATGGTCGGATCGGGAATGGGGTTCAGCCGGCCCGCTTGTAGCGGGCGTGAATGTTGTTGTGCTTGTACGAGCCGCTTTCGCTGAACTCGGTCAGTTCCATCGACAGCGCGAGGGTGCGTTGCGCGTACAGTTCGGCGAAATGCAGCTTGATCGCGTCGAACAGCGCGTCGCACGCGGCCTTCTTCTGCGCGTCGGTGCGGCCCGAGCCGATCTTCAGCGTCACGTGGACGAACGCGTCGTCCTCCGTGCCGTCGGCGACGCAGTAGTCCTGCAGTTCGATCGCGCGCGAACGGATGCCGCCGGTCGGGAACACGCCGCCCTGCGCGATCAGCGTCGCGTTGATCGTGCGCAGCAGCGCGGGAATGCGCGCGTCGTCGCGGATGTTCGCGGTGTATTCGACGACGATGTGTGGCATGGAAAACCTCCGGTCGGATGTCGGGTGCGCGGCGCTCAGGACAGCGGGAAGATCGCGTTGATCTGCCCGGTGCCCGAACTCGCGAAATAGTCGGTGACGATCTCGACGGGCTTGTCGTAGCGGTCCCAGCCGAGCAGCCCGAGCAGCATCGCCGTATCGTGCATCCCGCCTTCGCCGTGGCAGTGCGTGTTGTACTCGGGCAGCATCGCGCAGAAGGTCTTGAAATCGCCCTGCTTCCACAGCTCGACCACGCGCAGGTCGACCTGCCGGAAGAATTCGCGGCTGATCTGGTGGATCGATTCCTCGGGGCTGCCGTTGTCGTTGAAGCGGTGCGACAGCGAACCGCTCGCGAGAAACGCGACGTTCGAATCGCTCTGCTCGATCGCTTCGAGCAGCGCCTCGCCGAAGCGGCGGCTTTCGTCGAGCTGGTGCCACATGCACCAGCCGGCGATCGACACGACCTTGAAATGCTGGTCGGCGTTCATGTAGCGCATCGGCACCAGCGTGCCGTATTCGAGTTCGAGGCTGTCGATCTCGTGCGCGCGCGTCGCGATGCCGCGCCCGGTCGCCGTCTCGGCGATCAGCCGGCCGAGCGCCGGATTGCCCGGATACGCGTACTGCATGTCGCGGATGAAATGCGGCAGCTCATTGCTCGTGTAGGTGCCCGAGAACCGGGCATTGCAGTTCACGTGATAGCCCGCGTTGACGAGCCAGTGCACGTCCGACACGACGATCGTGTCGACGCCGAGCGCACGGCAGCGCTCGCCGATCAGCTGGTGGCCGCGGATCGCCGCCTCACGGCAGCCGTGATGCTTGCCGGGCAACTCCGACAGGTACATCGACGGCACGTGCGTGATTTTCGCGGCGAGGGACAATTTGCCCATCGTTTAGTCTCCGTATGGTCTTTGCAGCGACTCGGCCCGCGCCCGTCACACGCCCCAGCGCGGGACGTGATGCGAACCCATCGAGATGCACACGTTCTTGATCTCCGCGAACACCTCGAAACTGTATTCGCCGCCTTCGCGCCCGGTGCCCGACTCCTTCACGCCGCCGAACGGCTGGCGCAGATCGCGCACGTTCTGGCTGTTCACGAACACCATCCCGGCCTCGATCCCGCGTGCCAGCCGATGCACCTTGCCGACGTCCTGCGTCCAGATGTACGACGCGAGGCCGTACGCCGTGTCGTTCGCGAGCCGCAGCCCGTCGTCTTCGTCCTCGAACGGGATGATGCAGGCGACCGGCCCGAAGATCTCTTCCTGCGCGATGCGCATCCGGTTGTCGACGTCGGCGAACACGGTCGGACGCACGAAGTTGCCGTTGCGCAGATGGTCGGGCAGCCCGGCCGGCTTGTCCGCGCCGCCCGCGACCACGCGCGCGCCTTCCTGCTCGCCGATGCGGATATAGCCCGTCACCTTCTCCCAGTGCTGGCGCGTGATCATCGCGCCGAGATTCGTGCCCGGATCGGCCGGATCGCCCACCACCAGGTTGTTCGCGCGGCGCGCGAATTCCTGCACGAAGCGATCGTAGATCGTGCGCTGCACGAAGATCCGCGATCCGGCGGTGCAGCGTTCGCCGTTGATCGAGAAGATCGTGAACAGCGACGCGTCGAGCGCGCGATCGAAATCGGCGTCGTCGAAGACCAGCACCGGCGACTTGCCGCCCAGCTCCATCGAATACTTCTTGAGACCGGCACGCTCCATGATGCGCTTGCCGGTGACGGTGCCGCCGGTGAACGACACCGCGCGCACGTCCGGATGCCGCACGAGCGCGTCGCCGGCGGTTGCGCCATAGCCCTGCACGACATTCAGCACGCCGGGCGGAATGCCGGCTTCAAGAGCGAGCCGGCCGAGCTGGTCGGCCGTCAGCGGCGACAGTTCCGACATCTTCAACACGGCCGTGTTGCCGAGCGCGAGGCACGGCGCCGTCTTCCACGTCGCGGTCATGAACGGCACGTTCCACGGCGACACCAGCGCGCACACGCCGACCGGCTGGTACAGCGTGTAGTTCAGCATCTGGTCGTCGACCGGATACGTGCGGCCGTTCATCTGCACGCATACTTCCGCGAAGAAGTTGAAGTTCTCGGACGCACGCGGAATCAGCTGCTTGCTCGTCTGCGCGATCGGCAGGCCCGTGTCCTGCGTCTCCAGCGCCGCGAGCATCGGCACGTTCTTCTCGATCAGCTCGCCGAGCTTGCGCATCAGCTTCGCGCGCTCCTTCGCGGGCGTGTTCGCCCATTTCGGAAACGCTTCCTTCGCCGCGCGCACGGCCGCGTCGACCTCGACCTCGCCGCCCGACGCGACGTCGGTGATGACGTCACCCGTCGCGGGGTTCAGCGTCGTGAAGGTTTCGCGGCTCTCCACTTCGCGGCCGCCGATCCAGTGCTTGATGGTCATGTGCTCTCCTTGGGCGACGGGCTCAGCCGGCGCGATAGTAGTCTGCTTCGCCGACGATCGTGTTCACGAGCCGGCCAATCCCTTCGATCTCGGTCACGACCTCGTCGCCCGGCTTCGTGTCCGCCAGCCCCTCGGGCGTGCCGGTCAGGATCAGGTCGCCCGGCGAGAGCGTCATGAAACCGCTGATGTGCTCGATCAGCGCCGGCACGTCGAAAATCATGTCGCGCGTGCTGCCGCGCTGCGTCTCCTGGCCGTTCACGGTCGTGCGCAGCATCAGGTCGCCTGCGTCGCCGATCTCGTCGCGGCTGACGAACCACGGCCCGAGCGGCGTGCAGGTGTCGCGGTTCTTCACGCGCAGGTTCGGGCGGTAGTAGTTCTCGAGATAGTCGCGGATCGCGTAGTCGTTCGCGACCGTATAGCCGGCCACGTAGTCGATCGCCTGCGCACGGCCCACGTTGCGCGCGGGCCGGCCGATCACGACGGCCAGTTCGCACTCGTAGTGCATGTGCGTCGCGTCCGCCGGGCGCACGGTGCGCGATCGGTGGCCGACGAACGTGTTCGGCCCCTTCAGGAAGATCAGCGGCTCGCTCGGCGCCTTGAACGCGAGTTCCTTCGCGTGGTCGGCATAGTTCAGGCCGAGCGCGAACGTCGTGCGCGGCGCGACGGGCGGCAGCCACGCCACCACGTCCTCGGCGACCGTGCGCCCCGTATCGAGGCGGATCATGCCGTCGCCGGCCGGTTCGGCCGCATGCAGTGCGCCGTTGTAGATCACGCGCGCCGTCTTCATCGTGCTTCCTCCGCAACCAGCGTATGCCGCAGCGTGCCGATGCCGGCGGCTGAAATCTCGATCGTGCTGCCCGCGCGGGCGCGCGGTGCGCCGCCCGCGACGCCGAGCAACAGCACGTCGCCCGCGTCGAACGACATGAACGCCGTCACCTCGGCGATCAGCTCGCGCACCGGGCGGACCAGCGTCGCGGTCGATCCGGACACCGCCACCTCGCCGTCGATCCACACGGTCAGGCCGATCGCGTCGACATCGCCGAGCGCGGCGGCCGGCACGATGGCCGGGCCCAGCGGGCAGAAGCCGTCACGGCACTTGAAGCGCACGGCCGGACGGTAGTAATCGGGATGCGGCACCGAGACGTCGCTCGCGAGCGTGAAACCGTGCACGTAGTCGAGCGCCTGCTCGGCCGGCACGCGCGTCGCGCGCCGGGCAAACACGACGGCCACCGATGCGCCGATCTCGAGCGCATCGACGCCGGCCGGCACGACGACGGCCGCACCGTCGGCCGCATGCGTGTTGGCAGGCTTGATATACAGGATCGGCGCCTGCGGCGGGCGGCCGTAAGGCGGTGCGTTCACGGCATCGCCGAGCGCGTCGAGCGCCGCGCGCTCGTTGAGCAGCGCCCCGTAGACGGTACCGATGGCGACCGGCAACGGCGGTGCCGCGGCGGTCGTGCAAGACAGCTCCATGCGTCATTCCCCTGCCGCGCGTCGCGGCGCATCGTCAATAGTTAACATCTTAAGTAAACAATCGGGCGCTGGCAACCTAGATTACCCTGAGATGCGAAATTCATCACCTTCGGCTGTTAAGATTGATGCGTCCCCGTCCTCTACCCACCCCGATGAACCGTACGCTCGACCATCGCAACCTGGCCATGCTGCTGCTCGAGGCCCGCGAAACGCTGATGGGTCTGTTTCGCCCCATTCTCAAGGAATTCGCGCTGACCGAACAGCAATGGCGGATCATCCGCGTGCTCGACGGCGAACCGGCGCATGCGCTCGAAGCAGGACAGATCGCCAGGCGCTGCTGCATCCTGAGCCCGAGCCTCACGGGCGTGCTGGAACGGATGGAGCGCGACGGCCTGATCACGCGCACGCGCGCGCAGGAAGATCAGCGCCGGCTGCTGGTCAGCCTGACGCCGCAAAGCAGGAAACTGGTGACGGAAATCGGTCCGCGCATCGACGAGCAATACCGGCAGCTCGAGTCGCGCTTCGGCCAGGACGGCCTCGAAGACATCTACCGCGCGCTCGACCGGCTCATCGAGCTCGGCGGCAACGCGTGATGGCGGCGCCCGCTCCCGTCACGCACGGGAACGGGCACCGGCCCGGTGCGGGCGGTCAGTGCACCGCGCCGCGCATCAGCTCGGTCACGGCGACGCCACGCGACGTGCGCATGCATTCCTCGACGTAATCGATGAACGGCAACGGCTCGAAATCGATTTCGTCGCGTACGCGGCGGTTGTCGAACACGCGATCGACCGTCGCGAATTCCCCGCAGCGCTGCAGCGCCCGGCCGATCACGCGCTCGAGCGCCGGATCGGGCCGCCCGAGCACATCGCGCACCACGAGCGGCAGTTCGGCCGGCGCGCACGCCGCGTAGCGCGGCGCCCCCGTCATCCCCGCCGCCTCGTCCATCGCGCGCACGATCTGCGCGACCTGCGGCGCCTCGTCGCCGGCCGACACGTGATAGACGTCGTGCGCGAGCGTCGGCTTCACGGCCAGCAGCATCGTCGCGCGCGCCACGTCGTCCACCGACACGATGTCGATGCGCGTCATCGGCCGCGCGGTGAAGCGGCGCGCGGCATGCGCCAGCCGGAACATCCAGAACGAATTCGGCGCAGGCCGCGTGCCGAGCACCGTATGGCCGACCACGTGCGACGGCCGCACGACGACGAGCGGCAGCCCGAGCGCGCGCAGGCGCTGCTCCGTTTCCGCCTTCGCGTGCAGGTAGCCGGCCGCGAGCACCGCGCCCGGCAGGCCTTCGTCGTTGTGCGCCGTGTCGTTCAACGCGTCGCCCATCGCTTCCTCCTGCACGATCCCGCCGCGGCCCGCATGCGCATAGGCCGTGCCAACGTACACGAAGCGCTGCAGGCGCGGCGCGCGTGCAAAGCGTTCGGCGAAGTGCACCGCATCGGCGATGTCGGCCTGCAGGTGCGCGCCGTCTGCGGGCGATGCATGGCCCGCGCAGTGAATCACATGCGTCGCGCCGGCGAGGCGCGGTGCATCGGCGCCGCGCCATACGTCGCCGAGCGCGCCGACGATCACGTTCGCGTCGGTCAGACGCGATGCCCAATACGGCGCGAGCCCGGCGCGCAATGCCGCTTCGCGCAGCCGCGCGACGGCATGGCCGCGGTCCTGCGCACGCACGACGCAGACGATGCGGTCGAGCAGCCCAGCATTCACGAGCGCCGTCAGCACGGTACTGCCGATGAAGCCGGTCGCGCCGGTCAGCACCAGCCGTCCGACGTTCGCCGCCGCGACCGGTGCGCTGGCCGGCGACACGAGGCTCGTCCGCCAGTTAAGCGACAACGCGGTTTTCCAGATCAGCACGATAGTCTCCTTCGAAGAATCGGCCGGGCGGCGCGGCACCCGCGGTTGCGGGCTGCGCACGGCACACCGGCCGGGCCGGGGCTGACGCGCGCCCTGGCAGCCCCGATCGGGCGTGCGGCCTGCGATCGCGTCGATCGCGCTCTGGCACGAGGTGGCGGCAGCCGCCGCGGACGGGCGTCCGCGGCACCGGATCGGGAAGTTCCCAGTGTGGGGCCCGACCGAATGCAAGTCTGTCCCGAAAGTTTCGTGAAAGTGTGCCGATTTGTACGCGATTGTCGGAGTGTGTCAGGCCGGCCGCACCGTCAACACGCTGAAACATCCGTCCGGGCAGCGTCCGGACCCGGTCTTGCCACATCCGTCGGCACCGTGTCCGGCGGCATATCGCGCGCGACAGATCGACGCGCCCCGCCGCCATGTCATCCCATGTCTCGCGCACCATCGACGGGCGCATCGGCGGAACGGCCGCCCGTGATGCCCGTCACTGCGCAAGCCTCCGGAATGACCACGAATCGTCAGACGTCGTTTCATCTGAAACCGCAATAGACTCAATACGGACTTATTGCGGATTAACACTTGCGTTTCACACCAGTCTATCTAGACTGATCAAGTCAAAACGGTCCAATGTGTCATTTTCTAGGAGACGATCACAATGCGCCTCACCATTCGGATTAATGGCAGCGAATCGGCAACCCGGCATTCCTTCGCGGTACTGTGGGTCGACACCGACGAGGGGCTGTGGTCGCGCGAGGCACATCAGGGCATCGATCTTCCGACCTGGGGCAAGGTCCGCGACGTCGAGGGCGCAATGGCGCTCTGCGCGGCCGACAGCGGGAACGCCGTGTGCCAGTTGAAGGGGCTGTCGTTCGACGCGACCCAGCGCGAACAGGGCCCCGCCGTGCTCGCCGGCGATCATGCCGGTGCGTGGCGGCTGCAGGAAATCGATCGCTGCACGACCCAGCCGGAATACCGCGAGTTCATTTCCGTTGCACGATAGTATTTATTGACGTGAATCGTCTGCGGTTTTCGGGTTTATTCCGGTCTCGGTAATATTCATTTCGATATTCAGTATTAACGACGCCCCTTTTCGGGGCGTTTTTCATTTTCTGGCATAAAGAAATAATCGAGGCCCGGGCAATTGATCGCGCTGCGCCGACGGCCGCGATCGACCGGCGCCGGCATCCGCATACGCTGATCGACGCGCGGCCGGACGCTCGCCTCATCGCCTGCCGCGGCACCGACATCCCGCGTTCCCCGCGCCGTTCCTGCCCCCGTTTCCGCGTACGGCCGAATCGCCGTTTAACGTTTTTTCACGGGGCCGGAACACACTTTCCCCACACGGTGTTTACTCATTTATTACAATCGCATTATCCAGACTGATTTGCCGCCGCCCGGCGGCCTGACCCGGCCATTGCATGAGCGTGAAAAAGAAGACCCACCCCGCCGATCCGTACGCGGCTGCGACCAAGAATCCGATGCTCGCGTCGCGCCTGCCGATGTGGCGCTCGAGGTTCATCGTGGTCATCGTGTTCCTCGCGTTCGCCGCGCTGATCGCGCGGGCTTTCTGGGTGCAGGTCGCGAACCAGGATTTCTACGTCGGCCAGGGCCAGAAGCGCTACCAGCGCACGATCGAGCTGGATGCAATGCGCGGGCGCATCGTCGACCGCAACGGTGCGATGCTCGCGGTCAGCCTGTCGACCTATGAAATCTGGGCGAACCCGAAACAGGTCGCCGATACCGACTACCCGCAGATCGCGAAGCTGCTCGACATGCCGCTCGTCGAGGTGAAGCGGCGGCTCGGCAACGAGAAGACCTTCGTGCTCCTCAAGCGGCAGGTCGACGCCGATACCGCGGGCCGCCTCGACAAGCTCGCGATCGACGGCATCACGCAGATCGCCGATTCGAAGCGCTTCTATCCCGAAGGCGAATCGGCCGCGCACGTGGTCGGCTTCACGAACGTCGAGGACAAGGGCCAGGAAGGCGTCGAGCTCGCGGCGAACGCCCGCCTGCAAGGCACGTCCGGGCAGCGCGAAGTGATCCGCGACCGGCTCGGCCGCATCGTGTCGGATACGCGCCCGCTCGTCCCCGCGCAGCACGGCGCGACGATCGAACTGACGATCGACCGCCGGATCCAGCAGCTCGCGTACAGCCAGCTCAAGGCGGCCGTGGTCGAGAACAACGCGGAGGCCGGCAGCGTCGTCGTGCTCGACGCGCAGAACGGCGAAATCCTCGCGCTCGCGAACTACCCGACTTTCGACCCGAACGACCGCGCGCGCCTCACCGGCCAGCAATTGCGCAACCGCGCGGTGATCGACACGTTCGAGCCGGGCTCGACGATCAAGCCGCTCGTCGTCGCGCTGTCGATCGACGAACGCAAGGTCACGCCGAACACGATCATCAACACGTCGCCGGGCACCTACAAGATCGGCCCGGCCGTGATTCACGACACGTCGAACCACGGGTCGCTGACCGTCTCGCAGGCGCTGCAGAAGTCGAGCAACGTCGCGCTCGCGAAACTCGCACTGAACCTGCCCGCCGAAACGATCTGGAACAAATACCAGGAGTACGGGATCGGCCGCGCGCCGGAACTGACGTTCCCGGGTGTCGCGTCGGGCCGGCTGCGCGGCTACAAGCGCTGGCGGCCGATCGAGCAGGCGACGATGGCGTACGGCTACGGGCTGTCGATGTCGCTGCTGCAGATCGCGCAGACCTACACGGCCTATGCGGGCGACGGCACGCTGCACCCGGTGTCGCTGCTGAAGAACGGCACCGACCAGCAGACGATCGACGCGCATCGCGGCCACCGCGTGACGTCGCCGCAGACGGCCGCGTCGATCCGCTCGATGCTCGAGATGGCGGTCGGCGAAGGCGGCACGGGGCGCCGCGCGCGCGTCGACGGCTACCGGATCGGCGGCAAGACCGGTACCGCGCGCAAGCAGGTTGGCGCGACCTATGCAAAGGGCAAGTACCGCGCGCTGTTCGCGGGGATGGCGCCGATGAGCAACCCGCGCCTGATCGTCGCGGTGATGATCGACGAGCCGCGCGGCAAGGGCTACTACGGCGGCACGGTGGCCGGCCCGGTATTCGCGTCGGTCACGAGCGGCTCGCTGCAACTGCTCGGCGTGCCGCCCGATGCACCCGTCGAGCCCGAGAAGAATGCGCCGGCGAAGGCTGCTGCGCCGCAGAAGACGGTGGCTGCGCCGAAGGCGGCGGCCCCGGCCAGGACGGCCGTCTCGCAGAAACCGGCCCCGCTCAGGACGGCCGCGCACGCTGCGACGGCTGCGCCGGCGAAGACTGCTGCCGCAAGCTGAAGAAGCCGCTCGGGCGATGCTGCATGCGCGTCGCCCGCTCCCTCCTCGCCCCCGCTCTCATCCCACTTTCTAGGAATGCGCCGCATTATTTGAGCGTTCCCGCCGCGTCCTCCTACAATTTTTGCGCGCCGCAGGCGGCCTTGCCTGCGCGCCCGACTACAAAAACGGAGAGAGACGCATGCGATTCCACTGGAAAACGCTCGTGCTGGCTACCGCGAGCGTCACGCTGCTGGGCGGCGCCCCGGCCCGGGCCGCCGATGCCACCGACGTGAAAATCGGCTTCCTCGTCAAACAGCCGGACGATCCGTGGTTCCAGGACGAATGGCGCTTCGCCGAGCAGGCCGCGAAGGAAAAACACTTCACGCTGATCAAGATCGCGACGCCGAGCGGCGAGAAAGTATCGACCGCGCTCGACAGCCTCGCCGCGCAGAAGGCGCAAGGCGTGATCGTCTGCGCGCCCGACGTGAAGCTCGGCCCCGGCATCGCGGCAAAAGCGAAACGCGCGGGGATGAAGCTGATGTCGGTCGACGACCAGCTCGTCGACGGCCACGGCGCGCCGCTCCCGGGCGTGCCGCACATGGGCATCTCCGCGTACAAGATCGGCCAGCAGGTTGGTCAGGCGATCGCCGACGAGACCAGGCGGCGCGGCTGGAACCCGGCCGAAGTGGGCATTATCCGGATTGCCTACGACCAGTTGCCGACCGCGCGCGAACGCACGGCCGGCGCGGTCGATGCGCTGAAGGCCGCCGGATTTCCGGCCGCGAACGTGATAGACGCGCCCGAAATGACTGCCGATACCGAAGGCGCGTTCAACGCGGCCAACATCGCGCTCACCAAGCATGCGAACTTCAAGCGCTGGGTCGCGTTCGGCTCGAACGACGATACGACGGTCGGCGCAGTGCGCGCCGCCGAGGGGCGCGGGATCGGCGCGGACGCGATGGTCGCGGTCGGCATCAACGGCAGCCAGGTCGCGCTCAACGAATTCGCGAAGCCGAAACCGACCGGTTTCTACGGTTCGATCCTGCTGAATCCGCGCCAGCACGGCTACCAGACGAGCATCGACATGTATGACTGGATCACGAAGAACCAGGCGCCGCCGCCGCTCGTGCTGACGTCCGGCACGCTGATCACGCGCGACAACGAGAAGCAGGCGCGCGCCGCGCTCGGCCTGTGAGCCTGTACCAGGAGCCGACATGACACGCACTACCCTCGTGACGGGCGCCGCCGGCGGCATCGGCCAGGCGCTGTGCCGTACCTTTCTTGCTGCCGGCGACCGCGTGCTCGCGCTCGATCGCGACCGCGCGGCGCTGGACCGCTTCATCGATACGCTCGGCGACGCGCGCGCGACACCGGTCGTCGACGACCTGACCGACGCCGAACGGCTGCGCTCGGTGCTCGAAGCCCATCCGCCGGCCGACGTGCTGGTCGCGAACGCGGGCACGGCCGCATCGACCACGCTGCGCGACACGACGCCCGCCAGCTGGCGCACCGATCTCGATGCGAACCTGACGGCCACCTACGTGAGCGTCGAGGCCGTGCTGCCCGCCATGCGCGCGAACCGGCGCGGCGCGATCGCGATCATCGGTTCGGTGAACGGCGTGCACGCGCTCGGGCATCCGGCCTACAGCGCGGCGAAGGCCGGGCTGATCAGCTACACGAAATCACTCGCGATCGAATACGGCCGCGACGGCGTGCGCGCGAACATCGTGCTGCCGGGCACGGTGAAGACGCCCGCCTGGGAAGCGCGCGTGCAGCGCAACCCGCAGGTGTTCGAGCAATTGAGGAAGTGGTATCCGCTCGACGATTTCGCGACGCCCGACGACGTCGCGCAGGCCGCGCTGTTCCTGTGCTCGCCGGCCGCGCGGATCATCACCGGCGTCGCGCTGCCGGTGGACGGCGGCCTGCTGGCCGGCAATCGCGTGATGGCGCAGGAACTGACGCTCGAGACGTTTTACTGAGCGATCGTGAAGCGGCCCGCAGGGCCAGCGGCCGCCCGGGCCGCCGCGCCCTGCCCGATACGCGGCCCGATACGCGGCGCGATGCCGCGCGCCATCAGTGCGCGGCCGCGACCGGCTTCACCATCCGGCCGAGCACGTGCTCGGTCATCCCGCGTGCGAGTTCGGTCTCGCCCATGAATACGGTGCCGATTCCTTCGTGCGACAGCAGCGCGGCCTCGTCGCCGCTGTTCGTGCACAGCACGACCTCGAGCGTCGGGTTGAGCGTGCGCGAGATCTCGACGATCTGCCGCACGTCGAACACGTCGGGCAGCGTGACGACCAGCATCCCGGCGCGCGCGATATGCGCCTGCACGAGCACGATCGGCTCGATCGCATCGCCCGATACGGCCGCAATGCCGTCCGCGCGCAGCTTCTCGACGAGTTCGCGATTCTGCTCGACGACGACGTACGCGATCCCGCGCTCGTCCAGCGCATGTGCGATCCGTGTGCCGACCTTGCCGTAGCCGACGATCACGACCTGCCCGGTCAGGTGCGTCTGCGGCGTCGACATCGGCAGCGCGGCGAGCGGATCGTCGCGCGCCTCGAGTTTGCGCGCGAACGCGGAATGCTTGCGGATCCATGCGAGTGCGGGGTCGATCATCGCGAACAGCAGCGTGTTCATCGCGATCGAGATCAGCGCGACCGCGAGAATCAGGCTTTGCCCCTCGGCCGACAGCAGCCCGAGCGCCCGGCCCAGCCCCGCGAGGATGAACGAGAATTCGCCGATCTGCGCGAGGCCCGCGCCGACCGTCAGCGCGGTGTTCAGCGGATAGCGGAACGCAATCACGAGCGCGACGGCCGCGAGCGTCTTGCCGACCAGCACGATCGCCGCGACCTCGATCACGTGCAGCGGCTCGTCGAGCAGCACCTTCGGGTCGAACAGCATGCCGACCGAGATGAAGAACAGCACCGAGAACGCGTCGCGCAGCGGCAGCGTCTCGTCGGCCGCGCGCCGGCTGAATTCCGACTCGCGCATCATCATCCCGGCGAAGAACGCGCCGAGCGCGAACGACACGTCGAACAGCTTCGCCGCGCCGAACGCGATGCCGACCGCGGCCGCGATCATGCACAGCGTGAACAGCTCGCGCGAACCGGTGCGCGCGACGAGCCACAGAATGCGCGGGAACACGCGCTTGCCGACCACCAGCATCAGCGCGATGAATGCCGCGACCTTCAGCATCGTGACGCCGAGCGTGCCCCACACGCTGCCGCCGGCCGCCTGCGTATCGCCGGGCGGCGTGCCGCCGAGCAGCCCCGCGACGGGCGGCAGCAGCACCAGCACGAGCACCATCACGAGATCCTCGACGACCAGCCAGCCGACCGCGATGCGCCCGTTGACCGTCTCGACGAGCCCGCGCCCTTCCAGCGCGCGCAACAGCACGACGGTGCTCGCGACCGACAACGCGAGCCCGAACACGAGCGCCGCGCCGAGGCTCCAGCCCCACGTGAGCGCGAGCCCGCCGCCGAGCAGCGTCGCGACGGTAATCTGGACGACGGCGCCCGGCAGCGCGATCTTGCGCACCGCGAGGAGATCGCCGAGCGAAAAATGCAGGCCGACGCCGAACATCAGCAGCATCACGCCCACTTCCGCGAGCTGCTGCGCGAGCGACAGGTCGCCGACGAAACCGGGCGTGCCGGGGCCGATCACGATCCCGGCGAGCAGATAGCCGACGAGCGGCGGCATTTTCAGCAGCGACGCGAGGTAACCGAAGATCATCGCGAGACCGAAACCGGCCGCGAGCAACGCAATCAGGCTGACGTCATGAGGCATCCCCCCTCCCAAGTTCTTGTAACTATTTAGTAAGGTTCAAGAGTGAGAGGATAAGGGATGAGGCGGAAGAATGGCGCGCGGCCACGAAAATATCACGCGGCGGCGTGCCTTTGCGGGGTGCAACCCCGGCGGAACGGCAGGCGCCGCACGTCGCGGCCGGCGCCCTGAAACGGGCCGGGCTGGCGGGGCCGGGGCCCCGCCGCCGGCGTCAACGCGACGCTTGCGGGAACCGCGCGCCCGGCGGCGGTTCGGGCCGCGTCGACGGCACGCTCTTGCGCACCTTCGCGACCTGCGCGGCCGTCACCGGCGCGCCGGTATTGCCCCAGCTCGTGCGCACGAAGTTCGACACGTCCGCGACTTCCTGGTCCGACAGGCGCCAGCCGAACGGCGGCATCGTGAAGGTCGACGGCGCGGTGCGTGTCCCCTCCAGCGCGCTGCCTTCCAGTACGACGTGGATCAGCGAGGTCGGATCGTCGCCCTGCACGACCGGGTTGCCGGCCAGCGCCGGGAACACGCGCGTGTAGCCGTGGCCGTCGCTGCGGTGGCAGGCCATGCAGTTGTCGCGATAGACGGCCGCGCCCGGCTTGCTCGCATCGCCGGTCTGCAGCGCCTTCGCGGCGGCCGCATCGTACACGTGCGGCTGCTCGCCCTGCACGCGCGGCGGCAGCGTCTTCAGGTAGCGCGCGATCGCGTTCAGGTCGCCGTCGGTCATGTGCTGCATGCTGTGGCCGACCACGTCCGTCATCCCGCCGAATGCGGCCGTGCGCAGCGTGCGGCCCGTCTTCAGGAACTGCACGATCTCCGCTTCGTTCCAGGAGCCGAGGCCCGTGCGCGGCTCGCCGCGCAGGCTCGTCGGCACCCAGCCGTCGATCGCCGCGCCGCCGGCCAGGAAGTCCGGGCCGTCCGCGTCGGTCAGCCCGCGCTCCTGCATCGTCGGCGCGCGCGGCGTGTGGCACGCGCCGCAGTGGCCGAGGCCCTGCACGAGATACGCGCCGCGCGCGACCACCGGATCGGTGTACGGCGCCGTATCGAACGGCTTCGGCGTCGGCGCGAACATCTTGCGCCAGATGCCGAGCGGCCAGCGCATCGACAGCGGCCACACGATGTCGACGGCGCGGTTCTCGTGCTCGACGGGCGCGACGCCGTGCATGAAGTACGCGTACAGCGCCTTCATGTCGTCGTCGGTGACGCGCGCGTACGACGGGAACGGCATCGCCGGATACATCGTGTCACCGTTCTTGCGCACGCCTTCGCGCACCGCACGCGTGAAGTCCTCGTAGGTCCAGCCGCCGAGGCCCGTCTTCGGGTCCGGCGTGATGTTCGTCGAGTAAATGCCGCCGATCGGCGTGTCGAACTTCAGCCCGCCCGCGAACGGCTTGCCGCCGCTCGCGGTGTGGCACGCGATACAGTCGCCGGCGCGCGCGAGGTATTCGCCGCGCTTGATCAGGTTCGCGTCGGCGGACTGGGCCACCGGTGCAGCCGCCGGGCCGGAAGCCGCGGCGGGCGCCGCCGGTTGCGCGAAGGCCGTCGTGCCGGCCAGGCCGAACACGGCCCAGCTCGCACCGGCCGCCAGTGCGCGCCACAACGGGGACATACGGCGCGTGGCGAGGGAGTTCATCGTCCTCTTCATACGGTCACCAGCGGGGCAGGATTCTTCAGGTATTGCTCGCGGATCGCACGTGCCGACCAGTAGGCCAGCGCCGCGATGATCCCGGTCGGGTTGTAGCCGATGCCCTGCGGCAGCGCGGACGCGCCCATCACGAACACGTTGTGCACGTCCCAGCACTGTAGGTAGCGGTTCAGCACGCTCGTCTTCGGGTCGGTGCCCATGATCGCGCCGCCGACGAGGTGAGTCGTCTGGTACGCACGCGAATCGAAGTGCTTGCCGAACTCGCGCGTCGACACGCCGATCGCCTTCGGCCCCATCGCTTCCGCGATCTTCTTCATCTGCCCGGTCACGTACTGCGCCATCTTGATGTCGTTGTCCTTCCAGTCGAACGTCATCCGCAACAGCGGCTGGCCGTACGAATCGCGATAGGTCGGATCGAGGTCGAGATAGACGTCGCGATACGACATGTTGGTGCCGTGCGCGTCCATCGAAATCGTGTGCGCGTAGTTGTCCTTGACGGCCTTCTTCCACGCCGAGCCCCACTGCGGCGTACCGGGCGGCGTGGCGATGCCGCTGATCGGCTTCACGCCGGCCTGGTTCACCCACAGCGGCGAGCCGCCGACGAAGCCGAGCGGGCCGTGGTCGAAGTTGTCCGCGTTGAAATCGTCCACCGCGACGCCGTTGCCGCCCGCGCCGATGAACGGGTTCGTGTAGGTGTCCTTGTCGAAGAACGCCTTGATCGTCGACAGGTTCTGGTACGCGAAATTGCGGCCGACGACGCCCTCGCCCGAGACCGGATCGTACGGCTTGCCGATGCCCGACAGCAGCAGCAGGTGCACGTTGTGGTACTGGAACGCGGCCACGATCACGAGATCGGCCGGCTGGTGCACTTCGCGCCCGGCCGGATCGACGTAGGTCACGCCCGTTGCGCGCTTCTTCGTGTCGTCGAGATCGACGCGCAGCACGTGGCACTTCGAGCGCAGCTCGAAGTTCGGCGCCTGCTTCAGCGCGGGCAGGATGTTCAGGTTCGGCGACGCCTTCGAGTACATGTAGCACGCGTAGCCGCTGCAATAGCCGCAGAAGTTGCACGGGCCCATCTGCACGCCGTACGGGTTCGTGTACGGGCCCGACGTATTCGCCGACGGCAGCCGGTACGGATGCAGGCCGAGCGACTTGGCGGCATCGGAGAAGCGCTGCGCCGAATACGTATTGAGCTGCGCGGGCAGCGGGAAGTTGTCGCTGCGGTTCGCTTCGAACACGTTGCCGTCGCCGACCACCTTGCCGCCGACCTTGTACGCCTGACCCGACGTGCCGAACACCTTCTCGGCGAAGTCGAAATACGGCTCGAGCTCGTCGTAGGTCACGCCGGTATCCTGGATCGTCATCCCTTCGGGGATGAACTTCTTGCCGTAGCGCTCTTCATAGTGGCTGCGCAGGCGCAGCTCTTCCGGCGTGATCCGGAAATGCACGCCCGACCAGTGCAACCCCGCGCCGCCAACGCCTTCGCCCGGCAGGAACGCGGCGAGCTGCCGGTACGGCAGCGCGGTGTCCTGCAGGCCGTGGCGGATCGACACGGTCGTCTTCGACAGGTCGAGGAACAGCTTCTTGCGGATGTTGTAGGTCAGCTCGTCGATCGTGTTCGGATACGCGCCGTCCGGATAGGTGTCGCGATATTCGCCGCGCTCGAGCGCGACGACCTTCAGGCCCGCTTCGGTCAGTTCCTTCGCGAGAATCGCGCCGGTCCAGCCGAAGCCGACGATCACCGCATCGACATGCGGTTTTTTCTCTGCGGCCATCAGCTGCGCTCCCCGTTGATCGAGACGGGGCCGTACGGATAGGCCTTGCCGCTCTGGTTGACGAAATCCATGAAGTCGGCGCGCGCGCCCGGAAAGCCGATCATCTTCCACGCGGCCATGTCGCGATTGCCGCCATGCACCGGATCGCAGAAATAGCCTTCCCGCGTGTTCTGCAGCAACTGGCCGAAGAACACGCCGGGCGGCACGTCGTCGATCTGCGCGCCGCCCTTCTCCAGCGCGCCGAGCACCGCGTCGCGCGTCGGTGCGTCGAGATCCGCGAACGCCTTGCCGTGCGCCTTCTCGCAATAGCGGTTGACCGCCGCGATGCCGAGCCGGTAAATGTCGCGCGGCACCAGCTTCAGCTGGTAGCCGAGTTCGGGTACGCCCTGCTGGAACGGCCCCTGCATGTACCACGTCGCGCCGTGCGCATACGGCGTCTCCATCTGGCGGTCGATGAATTCGGGCACGCCCGATTCGAGCGCGCCGGGGCCTTCGGCGTCGGCCGGGATCAGCCGGTCGACGGCGGCCTGGACGAACGCCCACTCCTTCGCATCGAAGAAGGTCGGCTTGTACGGGGCGCGTTCGGCGTTGGCCGATGCGGCGGGCGCGTTGCCGGCCGTCGTCGCGGATTGCGACGACGAGCGCAGGTCGCAACCCGCGACCGACGCGATCGGCACGAGCGCGACCGACGTGCGCAGGAAACGGCGGCGCGAGTTGGGTTTGTCAGGTGGCGTGGACATGGTCGGATGTTGATCGTTGGGGATCGGGGTCCGGACGCGCGCACTCCGCATGCGGCATGTCCGGCATGGCAGCCATGCCGCGCGCGGCCGGCCGTCCTGTTCTTTCGTGTGTTGCGAACAACCTCGATGCGGGCGCCCGCCGCGCTATCTGCAACGGCGCCTTCATGCAGCCGCACATCGCGCCGGTTCCGGCGGCGCTGCGCGGATCGGCCTCTTCGCGAGCCTTATCGTCTGACAAATGCCGGCATCGGCCTGCATCTGCCCCTCATCGCCCATGACCCTCATTCAACTTAGACGTCGCGTTTGCCGACAGCAAGCGCAACGTGCACGACCCTCTTCCGGGTCTGGCGACGAGTGCCGCGAATTATATATGGAACCGGTTCCATTACGAGGGGGATCAATGCAATTCAATGCATCGAAATTCGCAACAATTGAAAAATCCGGAAGCCGGAATGGGCAAGGATGGAGGGATCACAAGCGGATGAAGGTCGCGGGCGCGTATCGCGGGCGCGTATGTTCCGCGCCGGTATCCGGCCGTGCAACCGCCCGAGCGCCTCTGTCACGGCACGGCGACACGCTTCCTGGATTCGATTCGTGCACAAGGACTGAAACCCGGCACCCGGCACCACGTGCACCTGTCGGCCGACATCCGGACTGCGCTGGCTGTCGGCGCGCGCTACGGCGTGCCGGTGATTCTCGAAGTCGCTGCGCAACGCATGCACCGGCAGGGCCACGCGTTCTTCGTCGCCGAAAACGGCGTCTGGCTAACCGATGCCGTGCCGGCCGATTGCCTTACGGCGATCGGTACGCAGGCGGGCTGAGCCGTCCGCCCCTCACCACGGCCAGAACATCGACGCGATCGACAGCGACAGCGCCGCGCAAAGCGGCGAGTAATACAGCGTGTCCATCCGCGCGAAACGCGACCCGCGAATCCGCTTGAAGAAGCCGACGTAGCGGAAATCGCCGACGGCACGCACCGCGAAAATCAGTGCGAACGCAACGACTGCGAATGCGATCGTGCCGGGATACGCGTTGCGCCCCAGCCAGCCCGCCCGCGCGGCAACCACGCACGCACCGCCCAGCAGTGCCACCGCGACGGCAAGCGTGCCAATGGCGGTCGGCCGCAGCAGCGGCACGCCATCCTGTTCCGGAATCGCCGCACGCTTGCCGCGCCGCCCGCCCAACGCCCAGTAGACGTGCACGAGCGCGATCGCGCAAAGCGTCGGCACGCTGAAATACGCACCGGTCATGTCGGTAAATGTCCTCGTCTCGTTGTTCTGCCGGAACGGTTCCGGCACGCGGCCCCGGCCCGCGCCACGCATGACGATACCGAAACCCGGCATGGCGTGCATTGCGACGTCCGGTCGCAACCCGCGGCAGCGCATGGTGCGATGCAGTGCGCACGCATCGCCGCGGGGGCCGGCCGCTTGACTTCCCTCCGCGCACTACTACCCTGTTATTCCAGTGCTGCGCCGGCACGCCGCTGCGCAACCGGCTGCCCGCACGACAACGATAACGAAGGCCAAGGAGGCGACTCATGCTGATCGGTGTGCCGAAAGAGATCAAGAACCACGAATACCGCGTCGGCCTCACGCCGGCCGGCGCGCGTGAACTCACGCGGCACGGCCATCGCGTACTCGTGCAGCGCGGTGCGGGCACGGCGATCGGCCTGCTCGACGACGACTACACGGCCGCGGGCGCGACGCTCGGCGACGGCGCCGACGAAATCTTCGCGCGGGCCGACATGATCATCAAGGTCAAGGAGCCGCAGCCGGCCGAATGCGCGATGCTGCGGCGCGGCCAGATCCTCTATACGTACCTGCATCTCGCGCCCGATCCCGACCAGGCGGCTGCGCTGGTGAAATCCGGCGCGGTCTGCATCGCGTACGAAACCGTGACGGGCCCCGGCGGCGGCCTGCCGCTGCTCGCGCCGATGAGCGAAGTGGCCGGACGCATGTCGATCCAGGTTGCGGCGACCCACCTCGAAAGCCCGCGCGGCGGCCGCGGCCTGTTGATCGCCGGCGTGCCCGGCGTGCCGGCCGCGCATGTCGTCGTGCTCGGCGCGGGCGTCGTGGGCACCGGCGCGCTGCAGATGGCGGTGGGCCTCGGCGCGCGCGTCACCGTGCTCGACAACAACGTGAACCGGTTGCGCCAGCTCGACCTCGTGTTCGCCAACCGGATCGCGACGGTCTGTTCGAATGCGCATACGGTCGACGAAGCCGTACGCGATGCCGACGTCGTGATCGGCGCGGTGCTCGTGCCGGGCGCATCGGCGCCGCGGCTCGTCACGCGCGACATGATCGCGACGATGCGTACCGGCGCGGTCGTCGTCGACGTCGCGATCGACCAGGGCGGATGCTTCGAGACATCGCACGCGACGACGCACGCGGATCCGACCTTCGTCGTCGACGGCGTCGTGCACTACTGCGTCGCGAACATGCCCGGTGCCGTCGCCCGCACGTCGACCTTCGCGCTGAACAACGCGACGCTCGGGCACGCGCTCGCGCTCGCCGACAAGGGCTGGAAACAGGCGATGACCGACGATCCGCATCTGCGCGCGGGGCTGAACGTCTGCGACGGGCACATCACGTACGAAGCGGTCGCGCAGGCGCTCGGCCTGCCCTACGTACCGGCGGCCGGCGTGCTGGCATGACCGTGCCGGCCTGACCTGGATGCACGGCTGGCGGCACGCGCCGCCGGCCGCGTTCACGCGCCCTTCGACCGGTTCCGCTTCGCCCCGCCGCCCGCGCCCATCGTGCGGGCCAGCAACGGCCGCAGTTGCGCGAGCGTGCGCGTGTTCAGCACATCCTGCCGCGTGAGCCAGCCGCGTCGCGCCTGATCGACCCCATACGCGAGATTGTCGAGTTCGTCGCCACTGCACGCATCCGAACCGATCGCGACCGCCACGCCGGCCTGCGCAGCCTCGCGGCACCAGATGTCCGGCAGATCGAGCCGCCGCGGCTGCGCATCAAGCTCGACGAAGCAGCCGCGCGCCGCGGCCTGCGCGATCACGCGCGGCACGTCGAGTTCGCATGCGTCGCGCTCGCCGAGCACGCGGCCGGTCGGGTGCGCGAGAATCGTGAAATGCGGATGGTCCATCGCGCGCAGCATGCGCCCGGTCTGCGCGTCGCGCGGCAGGTCGAAGCCGTCGCGTACCGCACCGACCACGAGATCGAGCCGGCCGAGCATCGCATCGGGCACGTCGAGACTGCCGTCCTCGCGAATGCCGGCTTCCACGCCCTTGAGCAGCACGAAATCGTCGAACGACGCGTTGACGCGATCGATCTCGTCGAGCTGCCGCGCGAGCCAGTCGAAGTCGTTGCGGCCGCCGCCGGCAGGCGGTGCGCGGTCGGTGACGGCCAGGTACGCAAGCCCGCGCGCACGGGCCGCATCGGCCATCGTGCGCAGGCTGTCGCGACCGGCCGACACGTCGGTATGCGCATGCAGGTCGCCGCGGACGTGCTTGCGCTCGACCAGCGCCGGCAGCGTGCCGGCACGCGACGCGTCGATCTCGCCGCGATCCTCGCGCAGCTCGGGCGGCACGTCGTGCAGCCCGATGGCGGCGTACACCGATGCCTCCGTGTCGCCGGCAATCCGCTCGTCGCCGCGAAACACGCCGTATTCGTTGATCTTCAGGCCGCCGGCCTGCGCGATCCTGCGCAGCGCGATGTTGTGCGCCTTCGATCCCGTGAAGTAGACGAGCGTCGCACCGAACGCATCGGCATCGACCACCCGCAGGTCGACCTGCAACCCGCTGGCGAGCACGACGCTCGATTTCGTCTTGCCGTGCGCGAGCACGCGCGCCACGTCGCCGTAGCCGACGAACGCTTCGGCAACCGCCACCGGGTCGCTCGCGGTAACGAGGATGTCGAGATCGCCGACCGTCTCGCGGCGGCGGCGGAAACTGCCGGCCGGCATGACCTTGCCGACGCCGGCGACCGCACGCAGGCGTTCGAGCAACGGCATCAGCGCATGCGCGGCGTCGGGCAGCAGGAAGCGCTGCGGTTCGCGCTGCAGGCGGTCGTCGATCGCTTCGAGCAGATGGGCCTCGGTCTTTGCGCCGAAGCCCGGCAGTTCGCGCACATGCCCGCTCTTCGCTTCGGCGCGCAGCTGTTCGAGCGAATCGACGTGCAGCGCGTCATGCAGCGCCTTCACGCGCTTGGCACCGAGCCCCGGCACATCGAGCAGCTCGACGATCGCGCCCGGCAGCGCCTGGCGCAGCGTCTGCTGCAGTTCGCAGGTACCGGTCGCGGCGATCTCGCGCAGCTTCGATGCGAGATCAGGCCCGATCGACGGAATCTTCCCGAGATCGTCGCCGTTCGCGATCATCGCCGGGATATCGCGACCGTAGTCGGCAATCGTCCGCGCGGCATTGCGGTACGCCCGCACGCGAAACGGATTGGCGCCCTGGATCTCGAGCATGTCGGCGATCTCGGCGAACACGGCCGCGCACTCGGCATTGTGGATCGGCATGATCGGCGTGGCTCCCTTCCACGTGGATGGCGCCGCACGCGTGCGCGACGGCGTCTGCCCGCCCGGCGCCGCATGTCGACGCCGCCGGGCGCCCGTTCGTCATCGTACGCCGCCGGCGCGCCGCGTGCAGCGCCGTTGCGGCCGCGACGTCAGAGCGACGCGCGCGGTGTCGTCGCGTAGTGCCGCTCGTAGATCGACTGGCAATGCGTGCAGCGTTCGGCGGTCGGGCGCGCCAGCAGGCGCTCGTAGCCGACCGAGCTGTCGCAGTCGATGCATTCGCCGTAACTGCCGTCGCGCATCCGCTGCTGCGCACGGCCGATCGCGCGCAGTTCGGTCAGCTTCATGCCGATCAATGCATGATCGACGTCGACGAACAGATCCGCGTTCGCCTCGTCGCCTTCGTCCGGCGCCGCGCCGGCAAGGTCCGCATAGGATTCCGACGCACGATGGTCTTCGCTCGTGCGGATCTCCGCACGCAGCGCCTGCTCGCTCTCGTTCAGCCGCTGTTTGAGCGTCTGCCGTTGTTGTTGGTCGAGCGACATGGCCGTCTCTCCTGTTCCGGGTTCCGCGCGGAAAAATGCGGCGCGCGGTATCGCGCCGGTGCGCGGCAGGCAGGCGCCACCGCCGCTGCCGCGTCCGGATGTGCGCCCGGCAGCACGAAGCACCGGACGCCTTCGACGCAGGATAAACCCATTGAACACGCGTGTGTTGACCGGAATCAGCCCGCCGGTCGCGCGCGCGGCCGGCGCGCGAAAACTGGGGACGGACGCGAAATCGCGGCCGGCCACGCTCGCCGCGCAGCCCGTCGGCGCAACCGCAGCGCAGCAATTTTCCGTGCGGCCCCATTGCTTCTTCGGCGCGCGCGGCCCGGCATCCATCCGTCGACCGGATCGCTCGCGCAGCGCGCCGCCTCCTCAATGATTCGTCATCCTCAGAAAGCATTGCGCCCGATGAAGCCGCGCACGACCGTCAGCAGGATGATCTTCATGTCGAACCAGAAGCTCCAGTTCTGCATGTAGAACAGATCGAACTTCACGCGCGCGGCCATCGCCTCGACCTTGCGGGTCTCGCCGCGATAGCCGTTCACCTGTGCCCACCCGGTGATGCCCGGGCGCACGCGGTAGCGGTACATGTAGCAATCGATCAGTTGCCGATAGAAGTCGTCGTGTTCGATCGCGTGCGGACGCGGGCCCACCACCGACATCTGCCCGAACAGCACGTTGAAGAACTGCGGCAGCTCGTCGAGCGACGTGCGCCGCAGGAACGCGCCGACGCGCGTGATGCGCGCATCGTTGCGCGACGCCTGCCGCACGACGCCCGGCTGCGCGCGATGCACGCGCATCGTCCTGAACTTCAGGATGTCGAACTCGCGGCCGTCGACACCCTTGCGGCGCTGCCTGAACAGCACGGGCCCCGGCGACGACAGCTTGACCGCGATCGCCAGCATCGACAGCAGCGGCAGCAACGGAATCAACACGCCGAACGCGAACAGCCGGTCGAACGCGAACTTCGCCCACAGCTCCGGCGCCGCGCGCGGCGTGGTCGCGAGATTGATCGCCGGCATGCCGAGGACGTCGGTCGCGGAGCGATCGACGACCGCCATCTGCCGGACGTCGGGCAACAGCCGCAACTCGACGAATTCGTCGCGCAACTCGCGCACGATGCGCTGGATCCGCCATTCATGCGACATCGGCAACGTGAGCCACACCTCGTCGATCCCGCCGCCGCGAATCAGGTCGCGCAACGCGTTCCAGTCGTCGATCACCGGGACGCCGCCGATGCCGCCCGCGGTAGCCTGGGCATCGTCGTCGAATACGCATGCGGCCACGAACGGGCCATTCGGCGCGAGCTGCATCCGCTCGATTGCCACGCGCCCGTATGCGGTTGCCCCGACCACAGCGACGCGGCGCTGCCGTGCTCGCGGACCGTCACGCGTGAGCGCAAGGGCCAGCAGCGCCGCGCGGCCGAGCAGCAGCGCCGTGTCGCCGGCCAGCACCGTGCGCACGATCCAGCGGGTCGTGACCGTGCCGCCGCGATTCATGATCCACATCGCGGCGGCCACCGTCAGCACGCTCGCGCACACGACCGCCACCATCGTCTGCGTCAGCACGTGCGCGCCGCCCTGCGCCGCCACGCCGCCGCGCACGGTGCGCAGGTAGCGCGGCAGCAGCGCCACCGTCAGCACACACAGCAGCGCGATCGCGCCGCGCTGCGCGTCGGACAGTTCGCGCCACGCCAGCCCCGACGCCGCCTGCGCGGCAAGCGCCCCGGCCAGCACGAGCACGACGTCGGCCGCCGCGATCGCGGCACGCCGCATCGCATTCGTTCCACCGGACATCGACGGCATCGTCACGCACCATGTGCCGGGAATCCGCAACGCCCCTCCTGCAGGCGCGGGCGAACCGGCGCCGGCCGCACATTCCCGCGCGTGCCGAGCAAGCGACGATAGTCGGCGCGGATCAGGTCGTAACATTCGCACGCGTGATGTTCGAGGCCGTCGCGATCGAGCACCGTGATGCGGCCGCGGCGCTGCCGGATCAGCCCGGCTTCCTGCAGGTTCCCCGCTGCCTCCGTCACGCCCTCGCGCCGCACGCCGAGCATGTTCGCGATCGTCTGCTGCGTGACGGCCAGCTCGTCGCCGTCGATACGGTCGTGCGCGAGCAGCAGCCAGCGGCTCAACTGCTCGCCGACCGAGTGATGCCGGTTGCACAGTGCGCTGCGCGAGATCTGCGCCATCGCCGCCTGGCAGTAGTTGAGCAGCAGCCGGTACGTCTGCGGCGATCGCTCGAACTCGGCGCGCATCACGCAACTCGGCACACGATAGGCCATCCCGCCGATGCGCACCTCGACCCGGTTCGACGCCGCGACGCCCCCGACCAGCGTCCCCAGCCCGACCACGCCTTCGCGGCCGACCACCGCCACCTCGACCATCGCACCATCCTCCATCAGGTGCTGCACCGACATCATCGCCGTCGTCGGAAAATGCAGATGGCGCATCGGCTCGCCGACCCGGTCGAGCATCCCGGCCTTGATCCTGACCAGTTCGAGATGCGGTGCGATGGTGCGGATGCTGTCCTCCGGGAGGGCAGCGAGGATGGCATTCGCCGAGTAGCTCGAGTGAAGATGAAGCATGTCTGTATCCCTTTTATTGTCCGCGCCGCCTGCAGCCGCATGCACGGAACTCGTTATCGCGATGCGCGCCCGGACGTTGACAGCGGTTGCGGCCCACAACCCTGAATCCGACTGACCGTCGGCTTGTCATCACCGGATTGAGTCGACCGTCCCGTTTCGGCACGCGAGCCCGAATAAGCGATTTACGTGCCAATACCCGCCCATCCTTAATATATGAATCACATCCGATTTAAATCGGCCGAATAACCGGCCTCAAACCGTAAAAAGCGTCTCATTTCCGGACACTCTTCCATGCGATGGACACAGAACGCCATTCGACTGACTAATTCCCGCACGTCGCGGCGGCACAACCGCATTGCCCCGCAACGCTTACCGGTCAATTACTTACAGTCGATTTTCAATTGTTTCCGTGATGAACCGGGCGGTATTTTCGAGCGCCGCCACGCTTCACACGCTCGTTTGAAACTGTCTCAGGCCTGAATCGACGCACTCATATCCGGCTCTGTCATCTACCGCACATATGCCACGCAAGCCATTGATTTAAATAAACAATCTTGCGACACCCGTTTATTTGTCAAATAATGTTCAATGTCCAACCGACACTTTCGCAGTACGATGCGCGGCATTGCGCGATTGATTCCCGCTCGGAGCTGAATGACAGGAACGCAGGCCATTCCATTTCCAGATGATTAATTCCATGAAAATGAATCATTAAATCCGCATGACGTTTTCACCCAATCGCAATCGTCAAACTTTGTGAAATGACGTCATGCGCAATTGCCTGAATTCAATTGCGTGCTAGCCTTTTTGCCAGCATCGTCATTCTGTTTTCGATGAACACAAGTCCGCACGATCGTGCGAAATTCCCGCCCGGGGATATCGCCGCGACGACGCGCGACCGCCACCCTGCGAGGATGTGCCGTGACTCACCAGGCCCCTGACGCCGTCGCGTACGCGAACGGCATGATCGAGCTTTCCCACAGCTTCGAAGCCAACCGGTTTCTCGCGGCCATCGACCGCGACGAGCTCGCCACGCTCACGCCCCACCTTCAACTGGTTCACCTGAAATCGGGGCAAGTGCTCTGCGAACCCGGCGAAATGCTTGCCGCGGTCTACCTGCCCGTCACGACCGCGATTTCGCTGCAGTACGTGTCGTCCGGCGGCATGACGCTGGAGGTCGCGGAGATCGGCAGCGAGAGCGTGGTTTGCGACGACGTGATCGGCGGCAGCGGCCGGATGCCCTGCCGGGCGGTCGCATGCCGCGACGGCTTCGTCTACCGGCTCGACCGGCGCGTGTTCGCCGCCGCGTTCGATGCATCGCCGGTGATCCGTCACCTCGTGTTCGTCTGCGTGCGGCTGCTGATGGCGCAGGTCTCGCAGATCACGTTCTGCAGCCGCCATCACGTGCTGAAACATCAGTTATGCCGATGGTTCCTGCTCGCGTTCGACCGCACGCGCAGCATCGAGATCCAGGTCACGCACAGCATGCTGGCGCAAATGCTCGGCGTGCGGCGCGAGACGGTCACGGATGCCGCCGGCGAAATCCAGAAGCTCGGCCTGATCCGGCAATACCGGAGCTCGATCGAGCTCGCCGACCTCGACGGCCTCGAAAAGATGTCGTGCGGCTGCCGCGCGATCGTGCGCGACGAGATGAAGCGCATCCTGTCGGCCGATTCGGGCGTACCGGCCGCCTCGCGCGCCTGATTGGCGTGCCGGACCGGAACGGCGCCGCGGCGCCGTCCGGGTTCCGGGTTAGCTGTTTGTAGGGTGGCGAACAGAACGTCGTGCCTGCCAATGGTCTACTGATGCCGGACTGCCGGGGGGACGTCAGCGCCTATCGCGCGTTTGCCCGAGCGGACGACACCACGCACGCCGGAGCAGCACGTGAAAAACGAAATCAGAACCATCCTGAAGCACGTCGCCCATCTCGAAGCCGCGATCGATTCGATCGGCGACGGGGACGACCTCTACGCAGCGGGCCTCTCCTCGCTCGACACGATCCAGCTGATGCTCGCGATCGAGAAGCAGTTCAACATCGAGATTCCCGACGAGATGCTGAACCGCAACCTGTTCCGCAGCATCGACGCACTCGCGGACACCATCGCCACGCTGCAACGCACCGAGCATTCCGCATGAGCGCGCTGCTCCCCGAACTCGCGGCCGACAGCGATTCGCATCGGCTCGACGAGGCCGCGCACGCCGTCGCGCAGATCGCCGCCCAGCATGCGGATGCGGTCGATCGCGACGCGCGCTGCCCCGTCGAGGCGATCGAGGCGATGCGCGCGCGCCGGCTGCTCGGCGCGATGGTCCCGACCCATCTCGGCGGCGCAGGCGCGTCGCTGGACGACATTGCGTCGGCCTGTTCGATCCTCGGCCAGGCGTGCGCATCGTCGGCGATGGTGTTCGCGATGCACCAGATCCAGGTCGCCTGCATCGTCAGCCACGCCGCCGACCAGGGCTGGCACAAGCTGTTCCTGCAGCAGCTCGTGCGCCACCAGTGGCTGCTCGCGTCGGCCACGTCGGAAGACGGCGTCGGCGGCAACCTGCGCGCGAGCCAGTGCGCGCTCGAAACCGACGGCGGCGGGTTCCGGCTGCGCAAATCCGCGCCGACGATCTCGTACGGCGACTATGCGGACGGCATCCTCGCGACCGCGCGGCGCGACGCGGACGCACCAGCGTCCGAGCAGGTGCTCGTCACGCTGCTGCGCGACGGCTATACGCTCACGCGCCGCGGCGAATGGGACACGCTCGGGATGCGCGGCACGTGCAGCAACGGCTTCGAGCTCGACGCGCAGGGCGCCGCCGTGCAGTGCCTGCCGGTGCCGTTCGCGAAGATCGCCGAAGAAACGATGGTGCCGGTCTCGCACATCCTGTGGGCCGCGGTCTGGATCGGCGTGGCCGGCGACGCGTTCCATCGCGCACACCAGTTCTTCCGCGCGCAGGCTCGCCAGACCGACGGCGCACCGTCGCCCGCGGCGCGCCGCATCGCCGAATCGCTCGCGCTGATGCAGGCGATGCAGGCCCGCGTCGACAACGTGCTGCGCCTCCATGCGAACGCGTCGGCCCGCTCGTGGTCGGCCGGCATGGCCTGGGCCGCCGAGATCAACACGCTGAAGACCTACGTGTCGGCGAGCGCGCTCGAAGTCGCGCACCAGGCGATGATGATCTGCGGGATGGCCGGCTACAAGCAAGGCTCGCCGTTCAGCATCGGCCGCCACATTCGCGACCTGCACGCGGCGCCGCTGATGATCAGCAACGACCGCATTGCCGCCAACACTGCGAGCCTGCTGCTCGCGCTGCGTCCTGCGACGCTGGAGAAACATACGTGAACGACCGCCTCGCCGTGCCCTCCGCCGCCTCCCTTCCCGCCGACGCACCGCTCGACCGTGCGGGCGTCAATCCGCTGCGCGACGAACTGATCGACGCCGGCCTGCTGGTCTCGACCGGCATCCAGGGCCTGTTCGGCCGCAGCGAACGGTTCGAGCGCGTCGTCGAAGCGCTCGACGCGTTCGTCACGCGCCTCGGGGCTGACCAACAGGCCGAAGTGCTGCGTTTCCCGCCGGCGATGAGCCGCCCCGAATTCGAACGCAGCGAATACATGAAGAGCTTCCCGCAGCTCGCGGGCAGCGTGCACGCGTTCTGCGGCGACGAACGACAGCACCAGCGCGTGCTGCAATGCCTCGATCGCGGCGACGACTGGACGGAAAACCAGAAGCCGACCTACGTCGTGATGACGCCGGCCGCGTGCTACCCGGTCTATCCGGTCGTCGCGCGCGCGGGCGCGCTGCCCGCCGACGGCCGGATCGTCGACGTGTTCTCGTACTGCTTCCGTCACGAGCCGTCGCTCGACCCGACCCGCATGCAGCTGTTCAGGATGCGCGAGTACGTGCGGATTGGCACGCCCGAGCAGATCGTCGCGTTCCGCGAAACGTGGATCGAGCGCGGCACGCGCATGATCGACGCGCTGCGCCTGCCGAACGCGATCGACCTCGCGAACGATCCGTTCTTCGGGCGCGGCGGCAAGATCGTCGCGAACAGCCAGCGCGAGCAGAACCTGAAGTTCGAGCTGCTGATCCCGATCGAGCACGACGGCCGCCAGACCGCGTGCCTGAGTTTCAACTATCACATGGACCACTTCGGGCTGCTGTGGGACATCCGCACCGCGACGGACGACGTCGCGCACACGGGCTGCGTCGGCTTCGGCCTCGAACGGCTCACGCTCGCGCTGTTCCGCCACCACGGATTCGATATCGACGCATGGCCGCGCGAAGTCCGCGACGTGCTGTGGGGCACGCCATGAGATTCGTTTCCCGCGACGGCGAAGACGCGTCGTTCGAGGATGTGCGCCACCGCGCGCGCCACTACCGGCCACACCCGCTGCACAGCCAGGAAATGGTCTGGAAACAGACCAACTGCTACGTCGACATGTGGCTCGAGGTGCTCCGGTGGTGGGGCTTCAATCCGTATGCGGCACTGCCGTTCACGATCGCGCTCGATTTCGAGGGCGACCAGTTCACGTTCTTCAAGTTTCCGCACGACGAGCTGGAGCGGCTCTACGGGATCGTCGTGCAGGAACATTCGATCTACGAACCGCTCGACCAGCACATCGAAACGCAGGTCGCGCGCGGGCACCTGATGATCGTCGAGGTCGACGCATGGTTCCTGCCCGACACGCGCGGCAGCAGCTACCGCACGCAGCACACGAAGACGACGATCGGCATCGATGCGATCGACCGTGCGAAGCGCCAGATCGGCTATTTCCACAACAGCGGCTATTACGTCGCCGAGGATTTCGACTACAACGGGCTCGTCGGCGCCAGTTCGCCGATGACGCTGCCTCCGTACGTCGAGTGCGCGAAGCGACGCTTTGCGCCACTCGACGAACGCGCGCTCTGCGAAGCGTCGCTCGCCGCGCTGCAGCGCCACCTGCGGCGCCTGCCGGTCGTCGATCCGATCGCGGCATTCCGGCGGCAGTTGCAGACCGATGCGCGGACCCTCGCCGATTCGCCGCTCGACCACTTCCATGCGTATTCGTTCAACTCGGTGCGGCAGCTCGGCGCGAACTTCGAACTGTTCGGCCACTATGCCCGCTGGCTGCAGGCCAGCGGCTGCGTCGGACCGTTCGCCGAGATCCGCGCCGCGTGCGATCGCATCGCGTCCGAAGCGATGGTGCTGGAATTCCGGCTCGCGCGCGCCTGCGCGCGCGGCAAGGAAGAGCGCGGCGATTCGACACTCGAAGCCATCGAGGCCGCGTATGCGGACGTCGTCGCGTGCGCGCGGCAAATCGGTTCGCCGCTGCGCCACGTGACGCCCGTCCATTACGACGCGGCCCCCGTGCCGGCCATGCGGTGACGCGCGCGCGGACCCTGCCCGCATGGTCGATGCTGGCGACGGCCGCGGGCGCCCTGCAGGCACCACGCGACCTTCCGGCCGACCACGGCGGCTGGATCGCGGCGCCGGTGCCCGGCACGGTCGCGCAGGCGCTTGCGCTGGCCGGCCGGCTCGACGAAGCCGGGTCGCTCGACGAGCGCGACCACTGGTACCGGATCGAATTGCGCGGGCGCGGGCCGCGCATCCTGCGCTTCCACGGCCTCGCGACGCTCGCGCAGGCGTGGCTCGACGACACGCCGCTCCTCCGCTCGGACAGCATGTTCGTCGCGCACGACATCCCCGTGTCGCTCGACGGCACACACCGGCTGACCCTCTGTTTCCGCGCACTCGCGCCGCACCTGCGCGACGCGCGCGCGCCGCGCCGTGCACGTTGGCGCACGCGGCTGGCCGAGCCGGCCGCGCTGCGCACGGTCCGCACGTCGCTGTTCGGGCACATGCCCGGCTGGTTCCCGCCGTATGTGCCGGCTGGCCCGTGGCGCCCGGTCGACGTGCTCGATCCGGCCGACGGGCCCGTTCTCGCCGATTGCAACCTGCACGCGCGCGTCGAAGGCGACACGGGCTGGCTCGACGCGGAACTGACGTTCGCCGCACCGCTGCCCGACACGCTCGCCGCGCGGCTGTCGTGCGGCGAACATCACGCGACGCTCGAACGGGCCGGCGCCGACCGGCTGCGCGCGAGCGTCGCGGTGCCGAACGTGCGTCGCTGGTGGCCGCATACGCACGGCGAGCCGGCCCTCTACGCGGTCACGCTGCATCTCGGCGACGCACGCCGGCCGCTCGGCTCGACGGGCTTCCGCACGATCGAGATCGACACCGGTGCCGACGGCAAGGGCTTCGGGCTGCGCATCAACGGCGTGCCCGTGTTCGCGCGCGGCGCATGCTGGAGCAGCGCCGCGCCGCTCGCGCTGCACGCGGACGACGCGACTTACGGCCGCCTGCTCGGGCTCGCGCGCGACGCCGGCTTCAACATGATCCGCGTCGGCGGCACGATGACCTACGAAGCCGACGCGTTCCATGCGTGGTGCGACCGGCTCGGCCTGCTGGTCTGGCAAGACTTCATGTTCGCGAACTTCGACTACGCGCTCGACGATCCCGCGTTCGCGGACGACATCGATCGCGAAGCGAGTCAATTCCTCGTGCGTCATCGCGCATCGCCGTCGCTTGCGGTGCTGTGCGGCGGCAGCGAGATCGCGCAGCAGGCGGCGATGTCGGGGCTCGGGCCGAAGCAGCGCTTCGTCGAGCTGACCGCCGACCGGCTGGCCGGCCACGCGGCCTCGCACCGCCCCGATGTCCCGTACGTGCCCGATTCGCCCGACGGCGGCGTGCTGCCGTTCACGCCGCGCGAACGCGTGTCGCACTACTACGGCGTCGGCGCCTACCTGCGCCCGCTCGACGACGCGCGCCGTGCGGACGTGCGCTTCGCGAGCGAATGCCTCGCGTTCGCGAACGTACCGTGCGATGCAACGCTCGCCGAACTCGGCTGGCCGGGCGTGCACGAGCCGCGCTGGAAGGCGGCCGTGCCGCGCGACCCCGGCACGTCGTGGGATTTCGACGATATCCGCGACCACTATCTGCAAACGCTGTACGACGTTGCGCCCGACCGGCTGCGGCGTGAGGATCCGGCCCGCTACTTCGAACTGTCGCGCGCGGTGATCGCTGACCTGATGCGCGAGACGTTTTCCGAATGGCGACGGGCCGGCTCGCGGTGCGCCGGCGCACTCGTGTGGCAGTTCCTGGATGCGATGCCGGGCGCCGGATGGGGCGTGATCGACGCCGCGCACCGGCCGAAATCGGCGTGGTACGCACTGCGCCAGGTGCTGCAGCCGGTTCAGGTGCTGCTCGTCGACGAAGGCTTGAACGGGCTCGACGTGCATGTGATCAACGAGCGCCCGGCGCCGCTGTCGGCGGCGATCGAGCTGGTCGCGCTGCGCGACGGCCGCACGCCGGTCGCGCGGGCCGGCTGCCCGGTGCGGATCGCCGCGCACGATACGGTGCGGCTCGGCTCGGCCGAGTTGCTCGGCCGTTTCTTCGACTGGACCTACGCGTACCGTTTCGGGCCCTGCGAACACGATACGGTCGTCGCGACGCTTCGCGCCGACGACGGCACGCTGCTGTCGCAGGCGTTCCATTTCCCGTCCCGCACGCATCCGGCCGTGCTGGCGCGCCGCGAACCCGGCATCGAGGCATGCGTGTCGCGCACCGGCGATACCTGGCACGTCGACATCGACACGCGGCACGTTGCGCGCCATGTGCAAATCGACGCACCGGGTTTCATGCCGAGCGACGACTGGTTCCATCTCGCGCCCGGCATGCCGGCGCGCATCGCGCTCATGCCGCTGGGAACCGGCGGAAAGCAACCGGCCGCTGACGCCAACGTACCGCCTGCGGTGGACATCCGCGCCGTGAACGCCGCGCGCGCGGTGCGCGCCACGCAGGCGGATTGACGCGACGCGCGCAGCCCCGCGAGCGTCGCGCCGTCGAATCTCAGTCGGACGAGCCCGTCCCGCGCGGCCGCTCGATGCCGTACGCCTCCATCCAGCGATACAGCGTTGCGCGCGACACGCCGAGTTCGCGCGCGGAAGCCGCGACGCGCCCGCGCGTGCGCAGCAACGCGGTTTCGATCGCCTCGCGCTCGATCGACTTGCGGATGTCCGCCACCGACGGCGACGCCGCGTCGAGACAGTATTCGAGTTCGAGGTCCTGCGCGGTGATCAGGCGCCCCTCGGTCATCACGACCGCGCGGCGCACGCGGTTGATCAGTTCGCGGACATTGCCCGGCCAGTCGTGCTTGTAGAGTGCCGTGATCGCATCCGTCGAGAACCCGCGCACGCGATGGCGCGCGTCGCCGCGGAAGCGCTCGAGCATGTGATGCGCGAGCAGTTCGATGTCCTTGCCGCGTGCGCGCAGCGGCGGCTGGTCGATGCGCATCACGCACAGGCGGTGGAACAGGTCGGCACGAAAACGCCCTTCCTCCATCGCGTCGCGCAGGTCGACGTGCGTCGCCGACACGATCCGGACGTCGACCGGCACCGGATCGCTGCCGCCGAGACGATGGATCGCACGCTCCTGCAAAAACCGCAGCAGGCTCGCCTGGCTCTCGTGCGGCAGATCGCCGATCTCGTCGAGCAACAGCGTGCCGCCGTTCGCGGCTTCGACATAACCGATCTTGCGCGCATTCGCGCCGGTAAACGCGCCGCGCTCATAGCCGAACAGTTCGGATTGCAGCAGATGCGGCGGAATCGCGCCGCAATTGACCGCGACGAACGGGCCGTTGCGCCGCTCCGAATGACGATGAATCGCGACGGCCGTCAGTTCCTTGCCCGTTCCTGTTTCGCCGAACACGAACACCGGTGCGTCGGTGCGCGCGAAACGCCGCACCGTATCGAACAGCCGCAGCATCGCGCTGCAGGTGCCGACGATGCCCTTTTCTTCCGATTCGAGCTGCTCGCGATCGCGTGCGAACAGGCATTCCATGCCGTACGCGTGGCCGACCGTATCGGCGATCCGCTGGTGCGACGCGGGCAACGTGACGTAGTCGAAGCAGTAGTCGCGCAACAGCGCGCGCACGTTCGGCGACGCGGTCTGGCCGACGTCCACGAGCGCCACCCAGACGACGTCTCGCATCGACGCGCAGGTCGACGCGATGCTGCCGATCGCATCGGCATGACCGCCGCTCAGGTCGAGGATGCCGCAGGTGATTTCACCGGACGTGTCGCGCAACTCGTTCGCATGCGCGACGATCGACACCTTCCAGTCGCGGCGCGACAGTTCTTTTCGCAGCATCACGGACGGCGCCTGCGTCCAGTAGATCAGCGGACGTTGCCCGTTACCGCTCCCCGCGCCGGCGCTCTTATCGCGCGTTATTGGCATATTCATAACGAACCATCACTATCTCCACTCCGCGAACCGTTCGCGTGCGCTGCGGCCGGCGGCGCATGGCCACCTGTCCGCGCTGCGTTTCCGCAGCCTTGGCGAAGATCGAAACTGCACACGGCGAGAACCCCCGGAGGTCGAGCCGGATGTCATCCGGCCTCGTTGTCATCGAACTCGAACGGAATGCGCGGCTGCGGGAGTCGCGACATTCCGGCTTTGAAACGACCCGCCGTCAGGCAGGACACCACGGCAAACGGAAATGCCGTCCGCATGTGCGTCGCGTCGTACACGACAGTCGCGCCCGATGCTGAACCGGATGGCCGCCAAACCGCACTCGGATTGACTGCCCCATTTCATTCGCCCCTGAATTTACACCCCGTTTCGAGATGGTCTTGTTACCAAAAGATAATCCTGAATCAGGCGGTTACACCACCGGTCACCCCGCGCCATGCGTATTTGATCACTGAGATTTGATTATCTACGACCATTGCCGTCAATCAGTGGCAAATACTACTTTTCCGCAAGATTGGCACTGCCGATTGCCTGCGATTCTCATCGAAATCCCCGAAAACGGCCGGCACCGCATGCCACGCACCGCATAATCACGCGCACCGCCGGGCCGCCGCCTCGCATCGCAGCGGCATGCGGCACGCTCGGCCGTTACACGTCGTAATCAACCGCGTCGCGGCACGCCGCCTGCTCGCAATGCCGGGCCCGTGCCTGCCATTTTGCGGCGACTTGCCGTTGCACGGCGAGAAACCGGTGGCGCCGGCCGCCGCTTCCCGCAATGCAGCATGGCCCCGGCACACCGGCGGCGACCCGCGGCCGTGACCGGTCAGATCGCGGGGCCCGCCGCGAGCGGAAGCAACGGCAAATTGCTGCGGCCACATCTGCGCGCGAACGGCAGCTTGTGGATGGAGGACGTACGTGCCGCTCAGGCACGCAGGGTTCCGATGGAATTCGACGAGGCCAACGCAGCCAGCGCCACAGCCGGCACCGTCATGCACGACCGGTCCGTCGTGAACGATCGCAATCTTCAAGTCCTGCCCCCGGGTGCGTCATTCGCATGCGATGTCAGCCAGCCGTGCATCGCCGCGGGCCGCCACGATGAATCAATTATGAAAAAGCGCCGGCCTCGACGATGTGTGCTACCGCACATTGCGCCACTCCCGTGGCGCGCGCATCGCCCCGCATCCCGCGCCGGCAGCGCGGATCCGGAGCGTGAGTACGCTTTCGAACAGACCGGTGCGCCGCGCAGCCGGATGATGAAGATCGCCGCGCAGCACGGAACGATCGCGTCCGTGCGGCGCGGCGTGCCGAAGGCATCACGCGAGGACCGCATCATGGAATGGCATTGTTGTGAATTCGAACATCTGAGCGCCGTCGATCTCTATGCAATCCTGCGCGCGCGCAACGCCGTGCTGGTGGTCGAGGACGCGCACACGCATCTCGACATCGACGGCAAGGACGCAGGCGCGCTGCATGTCTATGCGAGCGTGCGCGACGGCGACACGACGGAAGTCGCGGCCTACGCGCGCATCCTGCCCGGCGACGACATCGATCCGGACGTCGTGATCGACAAGGTACTGACGAGCGAGCACTGTCGCGACGACGACACGCTCGAGCGGCTGATCGGACGCGCGCTCGCGGCCGCGCAGGCCGCGTGGCCGGACACCGCCGTGCGCACGCACGTCCCCGCGCCGCGTCAGGCGTTCTACAAGCGTTTCGGTTTCCGCAAGGCCTACGGCCCGTATCTCGAACAGGGTGCGCCGTTCGTCGGCCTGGTCCGGTCGGCCGACCGCGCGGCCGGCACACTGCGCCACCTGCTGTCCCGGGCCGTGTCGGCCTCGCGCTCGCGCAGCGACGACACGCATGCGGACGGGCGCGCTCACAGCCGGCTGCCCGCCGATACCGGAGCCAACCGATGACCCGCACCCTTCGCCCGGTTCCCGAACCCGATCTGCCGAGCATCCTGCCGGTGATCCTCGCCGGCGGCTCCGGCACGCGGCTGTGGCCGCTGTCGCGCGAGCAGTATCCGAAGCAGCTGATCGAGCTGATCTCGAACGAGTCGCCGCTGTCGGCGACCGCGCGCCGCCTGAACGGCATCACCAATGCATCGCTCGGCGACACGCTGCTGCTGGTGTGCGGCGAGCAGCATCGCTTCATGAGCGCGGAGCAGGTGCTCGGCCGCTCGGCGCCGGCCCGCATCCTGCTCGAACCGGCCGCGCGCAACACCGCGCCCGCATTGACGCTTGCCGCACTCGACGCGAGCGCCCTCGCGGACGATCCGGTGCTCGCGGTGATGCCGGCCGATCACGTGATCGTCGACGTCGGTGCGTTTCAGGACGCGATCGCACGCGCGGCACGTTACGCGCAGGAAGGCGCGATCGTCACGCTCGGCGTGCTGCCGCGTCGCGCGGAGACCGGCTACGGCTACATCCAGGTCGGCGAGCCGCGCACCGGCAGCCACGGCGGCCAAGGCGGCTACGCGATCGGGCGTTTCGTCGAAAAACCCGACGCGGTGCTCGCCGAGCGCTACCTGCAATCGGGCGACTACTGGTGGAACAGCGGGATCTTCGTCACGCGCGCCTCGGTCTGGCTGACGGCGATCGGTGCGCTCGCACCGGATATCCACGCGGCCTGCGAAGCGGCCTGGCGCGCGGGTGTCGCCGACGATCCGTTCTTCCGGATCGATGCGGCGGCCTTCGACGCGTGCCCGTCGGATTCGATCGACTACGCGGTGATGGAGCGCCTCGCGGAGCACGGCGAACTCGGCATCGAAGGCATCGTGGTGCCGCTCGCGGCCGGCTGGTCGGACGTCGGCACGTGGGACGCGATCTGGGAAATCATGCCGAAGGACGATCACGGCAACGTCGCACGCGGCCCGATCGTGTTCGAGGACACGCAGGACAGCCTCGTGCGCTCGGAGGGCCGCCTCGTCGCCTGCGTCGGGATGAGGGATGTCGTGGTGATCGAGACGCCCGATGCGGTGCTGGTCGCGAACAAGCACGACGTGCAGCGCGTGAAGAACATCGTCGCGCGCCTGAAGACCGACCGGCGCCCGCAGGCGAGCGAGCACCGCAAGGTGCAACGGCCGTGGGGTCATTACGATTCGATCGATCTCGGCGAGCGCTTCCAGGTGAAGCGGATCGTCGTCGAGCCCGGCAAGCGGCTGTCGCTGCAAATGCACTATCACCGCGCCGAGCACTGGATCGTCGTGCGCGGCACCGCGAAGGTGACGCGCGGCAACGAGACGTTCCTGCTCTGCGAGAACGAGTCGACGTATATCGCGGTCGGCGAAGTGCATCGTCTCGAGAACCCCGGCCGGATTCCGCTCGAAATCATCGAGGTGCAATCGGGCGACTATCTCGGCGAAGACGATATCGTCCGCTTCGACGACCAGTATGGCCGGCCGACCTGCGCACCGCCGGAACCGGATGCGCCGACGCCGCCCGCGCTCGCGCTGCCGACGGCGAACGATGCGCGCTGACCGCGGGGCCGGCGCCCGCAGGCCCCGCGTGCGTCAGCGCGCGACGATCGCCGCCGACACGACGTTCTCGATGAACGGTTTGCCTACCGCCTTGATGAAATAGGTACCCGCGCGGCCGTCCGGAAGCGGGAGGCTCGTCGCATCGGCCGGATAGCGGCCCGCCAGCCTGAACGTCGCGTCGCCGACCTGCTCGTACAGCTCGAGATGGTCCACGGTGTCCGGATGGGTGATCCGGACGGTCACGCTCGCGCCCACCGGCTGCGCGTCGATCGCGGTGCAACTGGCGATGCCGGTTTCGAGCGCGCTGCCCTCCTCGTAGTCGTTCCACGTGATCAGCTGGACGAACGGCAGCTGCTGCCGCACGCTGTAGCGCTCGTTGATGCTCCTGAACGTGTCGAGCCAGGTCCGGCCGCACGATGGCGCAAGAAATCGCGGCGCCGCGGCGCCCCACGATGCCTTCGTATCGTCGAACCCGCTCCACGCGCCACCGACCGTAATCGTCCCGGGCGGCTGGTTGCGCGCGATGGTGTAGAAACGCTCGCGATACAGCAGGTCGTGCCGCGTGCCGGTGGCTTGCGGCGTGGCCCACGACGACGGTTGCGCCCAGACATACGCGCCCTTGCTGTACGGAAGGTCGAAGCCTTGCGCGAGCGTATGAATCCAGTAGATGTCGGGGTACGCCGCGTGAATGCGCGCCCAGTCGGCCTTCCCGACCGCATCCATCCCGAACTCGGACACGACCGGATGGCCGTCGTAACGCAGATACTGATCCGACGTGAAGTATTCGCGGCTGATGTACGCCAGGTTGTGCAGGATCGTCCCGGTCAGGTCGCAGCCGCGGCACGCATTGAACTTGAAGGAGCCGCTGTCGATCATGATCGAGAACGTCATCCCGGGAAATTTCGCCAGTTCGGGCAGGGACGCCCGCCAGGCCGTGTCGACGAAATGCCCCTCTCCGTACCAGTCGACGATCACACCGTCGATGCCTCTCGAACGCATGTCGGCGAAGGTACGGAAGGCCTGGTGCGGATCGTCGGATCGATAGCCGACGTTCACGCCGCGCGGGTCGGGGCCCCACCACGGCAGGTAGTGGGCCAGCACCTGCGTCGTGCTGCCCGGATACAGCAACGTATGCACGTCGACTTTCGATATCGACGACGTGCCGGCGAGCAGCCCGTTCGACGATCCCTTGAAATCGCGGCTGCCGGACGTATTGGCCGGCGCGATCGCCGCCACCCGCCCGCTGTCATGGCCATAGCCGCGACCGGCCGACAACGCCAGTGCGCCCAGCGCCACCGCCGCGATGCGTCTCAATGCCCGCATGACATTCCTCTTGCGTGAGTATCGCGGCCGCGCGGCGCGCGCGCGGCCCGTATGGTCGTGCTGGCCTTGTCCGATGCGACGCCTCCGCGTCGCGCCCTAGCGGCCAGGGTGCCCGCCGAGCCCCAGCCACGACGCAAGCTGCGCCGCGTAGCGCGACGTTGTGTAGGCCGAACAATCGTAGTGCCGGCTGGCGGTGCGCAAGTGACGGTTCAACTCGTCGAGCGCGCTCGTCAGGCCGGCCGGCGAATTCCGGTACAGGATCTTGTTGCCGATCTCGCTGCCGAACGTCGCCAGGCTGCCGATTTCGTGCGCGAGCACCGGCAACCCCAGCGTGGCGGCCTCGACCACCACGAGCGGCGCGTTCTCGGCCCAGACGGACGGCAGCACCAGCGCATCGTGAGCGCGCAGCGCATGAAACAGCTCGCCGTGGCCGAGCCGGCCCGCAAAGCGCAGCCGGCCGGCCTGCACCAGATCCTGGTGGCGCGTTTCGAGCTGCGCGCGCTGCGTCCCGTCGCCGTAGAGCGTCAGGCTGTCGATACGACGGAAATCCGTCTGGCGCGCCAGTTCGATGAACTCGTGGATACCCTTCTCCGCATCGAGGCGCCCCACGTAGGCCAGATCGAACCGTTCGCGATCGCATACGCGCGGCGGAAACGGCTCGGCCAGCGTGCTCACCGGGTTCGGCAGCAATGCGCTTTTCGTGATGCCTCGCTGCGCCAGCGCCGTGCGCATGTAGGGACTCGGGCACAGGAACAGGTCGAATACGTTTCGCGGATTGCAGTACGCGTACACGGCATGCCAGTGCAGCTTCTTCACCGTGTCGTAGAGACGCCCGCGCGGGCTCGCAAGCGCGAACAGCCGCGCCGGATTCGACAGCGCATCGACCGGGACGGGCACCGGTTGCCCGTTGCGATAGGCCAGCAGATTCGGGTTGTAAAAGACCAGATGGTAGTCGTGGCACGTGAGATACGTGCGGAAGCCCTGCTCGCGGCGCCGCCGCGCGAGTACCGGCAGGATCGATTGCGTCAGCAGATTGTGGTAGTTGTGCACGAGAACGCGATGCGGACGCACTTCGTCGAGCAACGCCGCCAGCGCACTCGCCGCGGCCCGGTTCCAGCCGCGCGTGAGCGAGCCTTCGCCCGGCGGGAAATTCGTCTCGTCGAACGAGTACACGTCGACGTCCGGCATGTTGCGCAGCACTTCGATGGAAGTCTGGTAGACCTCCTCCGCGCCGCCCTTTCGCGCGTAGTCGTTGATCACGACGATGCGCGTCGTTTCCGCGCGGGAACCGGTCGACGGGAAGCCGTTCAATTCGGCATCCCGAACGCAGGTTGAACAATCCGGCATCGTGGCATGCCGCCGCAACCGTCAACCACCATCGCATTCGTCATCATCATTTGCATTCCGTACGGTCCATTCCATTCATGTCGGCAACCCGGGATTGCCGTTTCAAGCCGTCGATCGTCCGGGCCGGTCAGTTGCGGAACGGGTCTTGCGTCGCGTTGACCGGACGATTGCCGGCCGGCAGGTCGCCGCGTTGCCGCGACGCAGTCAGGCGGTGCGCGAGCCGCACACAGGGCGCTTCGCAATACCGGTAGCTTGCATACGACAATGCGATCAACGGCACGACGGGAACGATCATGTAGACGCCCAGCGGCCACCCGGTCCATCGGTAGTGTTCGCACAGCCAGTAAAACCCGAACAGCGGGATCGCATGAAACAGGTAAATCGAATAACTGACCTCGCCCAGCTTCGCCATCACGCGCAGGCGGATTTTCAATACCGTCGCCATCGTCACGAAGATCGCGATGCCGGCCACATACGCCAGCGACGACGGCAGATGAGCCATGTTGCGATGCCGCCAGTCGCTGGCAGCGCCGGCGAGCGCAACGCCGACAAGCATCGCCGTCAGCAGGCCCGCGACGGACCGGTACGTCAACGCGACGCCGCCGTGTCCGCCGCGCCGCCCTGTCACGCGCACCGTTTCGAGCGGACGGTCGTAAGCCTGACGAAAACACGCGCCCCAGAACATGATCGCAAGGTGGTAAGGCATCGCCTTGTACTGGCCCAGCGTGTTCTCGGGAAAAACGCGCAACCCGAGCGTGATCACGAACACCGCGCACAGCGCGATGCAGGCGAGCGCGAGATCGCGCATCCGGTGCAGCCCGCCCCACCAGAACAGCACGAGGCAGAGCCCGTAGAAATACAGTTCCGTCTCGAGCGTCCAGTAATGGCCCATCACCGGCTCCTGCCCGAACGCGGTCGGGATCATCGTGGCGTTGGCAACCAGCAACGCCGCGCTCACCGGCTTGCCGAACAACGTCCAGAAGACGACGCAGCCCACCGGAATGGACAGCCAGAATGCCGGATACAAGCGCAGGAAGCGGCGGATCAGGAAGCGCCGCGTGCCGGGTCCGGCGGGGCCGCGCAGGCTGACCGGAATCAGCAGGCCGCTGATGCCGAAGAAGACCACCACGCCGATCCGTCCGAAGTTGACGGAGCGCTGCAGCGTGTCGAGCCACTGCTGGGCGCCCGCCAGCGCCGCGAACCGTTCGGCGTAGTGCGTCCAGATGACGAGCAGGACCGCGACGGCGCGCATCGCGTCGATATGGTCAAGACGTCCGGTGTTTTCGGAGGGCATCGTAAGGGTCGCGCAGAGGCCGGGCGGGTTCGCCAGAAGACAGGCGAGTTACCGTATCACCGCCCCTGCGCGCCGACTGTGCGACATCTGACACAGCCCCGCCTGCCCCGGATCACGCGGGCGATTCCGCGTTGACGATCCTCCCCGTCGTCGCGCGACGCGCGTCGAGCCCCTTGACGAATTCGCTGCACAACCCGACCACGGCCTCGGCAGCATGCGCGCTGAAGAGGCTGTGATCGAGATCGTCGAGCACGACGGCGCGCGCGCCGGCGAAGCGCGACAGCCGCTTTCCGCGCGGGCCGAAATACATCGTCATCAGGTCGAGGCTGCTGTCGAATCCGCCGCAGACGAACAGCGTGCTTACCTCCTTGCGCTGCAAGGTGCGCAGGATGTCATGCGGATCGACCGGCATCGTCTCCGCGCACGACCATCCGGCGATCCGGCGCCGCCACGCGCCGGTGCGGACCGACACCAGCGTCGCCATGCGCTTCAGCACCAGCCGGACGAACGGCATGATCTTCCGGTCGCCGCTCAGCACCTGCTTCCATTTCTTCAGTTCGAAGAACGACGATCGGTACCCGGCCATCGAATTGGGGCGGTGCTGGCGCAGTGCGTCGGTCGAGATGCCGTCGGGCATGTGGAAACGCTGCAGGTTCACCGAGATGACGCCCGACAGCGCCCGCCCCACGAGCGCCGCACGCAGCGCACTGTACGCGCCCGAGCAGATGCCGAAGGACACGACCTGCCGGTACCCCTGCTCCTTCAACCAGTGGGCAGCCGTCGCGACATCCTCGACGACGGCACTCGAATAGACCGGCTGAAGCGCGTCTTCCGGCGCACTGCCGCCGCGCACCGGCGCACTGTCGCCGATCCCGCGCCCGTCGAACCGCAGCGATGCGATGCCGCGGCGCGCGAGCTCGCGGGCGATCCGCACCGACAGCCGGCTGTCGCCGACATGCGGACTCGCCGACGTGTTCGTGATCAGCAGCACCGGCCCACGGTCGTGCAACGCGTGCGGTGTGCACAGGATGCCGAACAGGCCGGCGACGCCGAACCGGACCGGCCGTTCGCAGGCTTCCGGCGTCCGGAGCATCAGGCCGGCATCCCAGTCCAGGTTCGACGCGGCGCGCGGCGCCGGGTCGTGCCGGCCCCCGGTGGCCGCGATCCAGTCGACGACCGCGTCGAAAACGCGCGTCGGCATGCTCGAGAAAGTCGTTTCCTGCATGAACGCCGCATAGCCGTCGAAAGACCGTTGCTCGACAGTACCGCCCAGCGCCTGGAGCCGCTTCTGCAGCGGTTCGCTGGCGCCGGCCGTCGCGTCGACGATCAGCGTTCCCGAGGCCGGCGCGCCTGCGCCGTCCTTCAACGCGTCGACGGCGTCGAACGCATTGAGCCGCGTCCGGAACGCCGCACTGTAGACCTGTCCGAGCACGTTGAACGGCGCGTCTTTCGGCTGGGCCGCGCGCAATGGCGCTGCCAGCTGGTCGAGCCAGATATTGCGCATGATCGACAGCTCGCGCACGTAGCTGCGCCCGCTGGCCACCGGCGCCAGCAACACGAGCTGATCGACGTCGCGCGAGTTCGCCGCAAGCAGCGCGAATGCCGCGCCCAGGCGCAGGCCGCACAGCGTCACCCGCGTCACGCCGGTTGCCTCGCGCAATTGCGCGATGGCTGCGCACACGTCGTCGACGGCCGTCTCGAACTGATCGCTCGCGCCGTCCGCCCCGGCGGAATCGCCCGTGCCGCGGTAATCGAAACGCAGCACCGGCATCCCGTTCGCGGACAGGCGGTCCGCCAGGTTCCGCATGCCGCCGTGACTCCAGACGGATTCGTGCCCGTAAGCGTTGCACAGGACGACGCCCCGCGTCCCGTTGCCCGGATGCAGCCATCCGAACCGTCCGCCAAATATGATCGGTCTCATTTTCTATTAGGTATCGGTGAAGAATGGGTACGGCGTCCTTCGGCCGGACTGCTGAATCGATCGGCCGCAGGACGGCAAATCGCTCGCGGAAGCCTTTCCTCTTTCCGGCATCCCCGCTGCACATGCAAGGTCCGGAAGCCGGCCGGCCGCGAGCCGTTCGGATCACGCCATCGAGGCCCTCCTGTCCGTTGCGCCGCCCGTCACGACGGGCTGCCTGCCGGCGGCGCGATCAGCGCGCGCCACCGGCGATCGAATACCGGCATGCTGAAATGCTGCTCGCAGTACGCGGCGAAGCGCGTCGCCGCTGCCACGACCCGATCCAGCTCCGCGGCCGGCTCGGCCACGAGCCGCTCGAGTCGCGATTCGCTCATCGCCAGCGCGTCGTCGTGGAACCCGAGCCCCTCGAAGGCGGCTTCGTTTCCGACCGGCACGCAACCGTACGACACGGCTTCCAGTACCTTCGACTTGATGCCGCCGCGCAGGAACGCGGGGCACAACGCAATCGAGCACCCGGTGTAGACATCGGCCTGCGTCGGCGCGAACCCGGCGAATTCGACGTTCGGAACGGCTGCGTAGCGGCCGGCCATGCGCCCGTAGATCACCAGCGGCGTGGCCGGCCTGACACGCGCCCACAGCGCCACCAGGTACTCGATCGCGAGCCGGTTCTGCAACTGGCGGTCCGAACCGATGAAGACGAACCGGAACGGCGCCGCCGGATACCGCATCGGCATCAGCGCATTCATCGGCGGCGCGATCACGTGCGTCTTCATGGCTTCGTCGCGCGTGAGGGACTGCCGCAGCGCATGCGCGTCTTCCGTGGAAACGAGCGTGACGGCATGCGACGACCCGATCGCCGCACGCTCCTGCCGCTTCAGCGCGAACGCTTCATAGCCCAGGAATGCGTTGCGGACCAGCCTCGCGTTGGCGAGCCTGACGAACGGCCGCGGAATCGACTTTTCCAGATACCCGGCCGACAACGGAAAATCCTGTTCGCGCAGGATGTTCGCGCGGCGCGACATCAGGTCGTCGAAATCCACGACGATCCGGCAGCCAGGCACGCTGCGCCGAACCAGGATCGCGTAGTCCACGAGCCGGATGCCGTCGAAATAGATCACGTCCGGCTTGAACGCGTCGACGGCGCGAAGCAGCGCCGCCCGCTTGCTCGGGTGCGAGAACATCGCCACCTGAAGCGCGCACGGCGCGCCGCGCAACACGCTCCATCCGACCCGCACCGCCGCGCCGACCTTTGCGCGCCAGCCGCCGTCCTCGAACACCGACCGGATCTTGAATTCGGTCACGTCCATGTGGTTGCCGATTGCCTGGCGGATGAAGCTCAGCGTGCGCTCCCGCCCGTTCGATACGTCTTGCGGAATGTCCCGCGTCATCACCATCAGCACCCGGCTTTTCACGAGTGGCCTCCCCGTCGATCCGAAACGTTCCCGATTCCATTCCCCGCCCGCACCGGCCCGGCTGCTCACGGCCGCGCCCGGTTGAAGACGAGATTCCCGAGCACCACGCACCAGAACGCGACGAGCGATACCGCGATGCCCGTCGAAGGCGCATACATCACCAGCGTGCGCGGCATGACGAACGGCGCGGCGACGATCGCCGCGACGATCAGCACCTGCTTGATCATGATGAGCCGGTAGCGGCGCACGGCCAGCAGCCACGTGCTCAGCCCCGCGTCGACGAACGTGGCGATCGCGCAGCCGGTCGCGTAGATCATGATCGGCACGCCCTGCACGAATGCCGGCCCGTAGATCATCAGGAATACCTTGCGGCCGACGAAATAGCTGCCGACCCATGCGACGCAGCCGACGAGGCCGAGATACAGGCCGAGCTTCAACGCCTTGGCACGCACGAGCGACTCGGTCCGCGCCGAAAAGACCATGCTCGGCGCCAATGCCAGCGCCAACGTCGTGCCGACCGAATTCCACTGCTCGACCAGCGACGCCGCCGACGCGTAAATGCCGAGATCGGCCTTGGAGACCAGCACGCCGAGCAACAACCGGTCCATCCGCAATACCAGCACGCTGGCCGCAATGGCCGGCCAGATCCGCAGCCCGCGCACGACCAGCGCTTTCGTGACGGCCGCGCTGCCGCGAAACGATTTCGGCGACTTCAACGCCAGCGCGCGATAGCGGCTGAACGGTGCCGCGGCCGCCACGCATGCCTCGAGCGGCCACGCGAACGCGGCGACGATCACGCCCATCGACGCGTGTGCCGCGACGTACAGCCACAGCACGCGGACACAGCTTGCATAGGCCCGCGCCCGCGTGATGACCCACGGCCTGGATTCGGCATAGGCCATCAGCGAACCGAGCGCGATCGGCTCCACGATCAACGCGAATGCCGCGATCAGCGTGAGTTCGGACACGCTCGACGGTCGCATGACGATCACCACGACGCCCATGAACAGCAGCATCACGGCCAGCGTCAGCGTCAGCCGCAGGCGGAACGCGCGGTAGACGACCATGTGCCGCAGGCGCGGGTGCTTGCCGAGGATCGGCTGGATCACCTGTGCGCCGAAAATCAGCGCGACGCTGCCGATCACGTAGGCCAGCGACAACGCGAACTGCAGCTCGCCGAACAGGCGTGCGCCGTAGATGTTCGCAAACAGGTGATTGCTCGCGATTGCCGCGAGCGCACCGATGATCTTTTCGCACACCACGCCCGCGAACGACGAAAACAGCAGCCTGACGAACGCGTTCAAGATGTCCCCGTCCGCGTCGCGCCGGCGCGCTGGCGCCTCGCGTCGATGCAATGCCACCAGATCAGTGCGATCGCCAGGTAGAACAACGTGCGCGCGCCGAACAGCGTCCAGTAGTCGCCTTGCTGGATCGCATAGGTCGCGTAAGCGAACACCTTCGCGGTCAGCCACAGCATCACGACCCCGCCGCGCATCGCGACCTGGATCAGCATCGCGCTCGCCGCGCCGTAGACCGCGCCCGTCAACGCGACGAAGAGCGCGCCGCCCGCGTAGCCGAACCAGTAGACCGGCACCGCCACGTTGCCCATCGTGAACGTGACATCGTCGAACACGTAGGCTTTCAGGATCTCGGGCGTGCCGTACGACAGCATCAGGTCGCGCAGGCCGCTCACGGGTGCATCGCTGAAGAAGGTCGGTTCGGTGAACGAGCCCAGCGAACCGATGAAGCGTCCGAACGCCGCCATGCCCCCGAACGCCGGCGCGCCGAACAGGTGCGCGTCGCCGTCCACCACGTACCACGCCTGCCCCTGTTCGAGAAATCGCGACACCACCGTCTCCGCGATGTCCAGCCCCTGCCCCCGGTACGCGTAGAACACGGACACGCTGCCGATCACGAGCGCGATGACCGAGCCGATCCCCAGATAGCGCATTACCGGCTTGCCGTTCATCGCATGGATGGCGATAAACGGGATCAGAAAGGTCAGGCACACATGCAGTACGGCCATGAACTGCTCGCCGTGCAACGCCTCGAGCACCAGATCGGCGACGATCATGCCGACGGACACCGATCGCACCGTCTTGTTCGTGCTCGTGCAGAAGGTGCCGAGCAGCACGGCGACGAACGTCTGGTTGTTGAGGAACAGGTTGAACAGCGTGCTGTTCGACGCGTCGTTGCGCAGCGCGTAGCGGTTGACGCCGCTCAGCACCGCGAAGCCGCCCGTCAGGCCCGCCAGCACGCCCGTCGCGAGGATCGCGCCGACCAGCCCGAACCCGAGCGCGAGGCTGACCGGCACGCGCGTCATCCGCGCGCGGATCGGTTCGTGCACGGCGCGCTCGTTCAGAAACCGGCCGAATGCGAACAGCGCACATGCGACGAAAATCACGTAGAACGACAGCAGCCGGCTGAACGCGCCGTTCGCGACGCCGAAGATGTCCGTTTCCCGCAGGAATCCGCCGGATTCGATCCCCACGCCGGCGACGAATGCGGTCAACCCGATCACCAGCGTGTAGAGCGCCGACACCGCGAACACCGGGCGCGCGACGATCAGCGCGATCACGCCCGCCACCGCCACCAGCAACGTGCAGGTCGCGCTCGGCGCCATCGCGCCGAGCGCCGGCAGCATCGCGTTGAGTGTCAGCGCGAGCGCGAACAGCGTCGCCACGGTCAATCCCGTCACCGCCGCCGCGCGGCCGTCGGCTTGCCTCGCTCGCATCGCCGCCTCTTTCACGCTTGCGCCCGGCCCGCGCGCGGCCGGTCATGCACGGCCCGGTCGAGCGCACCGTGCAGTTGCGCGCTGACCGCGCGCGACGAGAAGCGCTGGGCGTTGACCCGCCCGGCACTCACCAGCGCGTCCCGCAGCGACGGATCGCCCGCGACGCGTTCGATCTGCCGGCCCCATTCGGCGGCATCCATCGCGTCGGCGACGGCCACGAACGACTCGCCCATCGTGTAGCGGTACACCGGCAGATCCGACGCGACCACGGGAACGCCGACGAACTGCGCTTCGATCACCGTGCGGCCGAAGCCTTCGTGCAGCGTCGGCGACACGTACAGGTCCGAGGCCTGGAAGAAATAGCCGAGATCCTCGTCGCCGACGTTCTCGACGAAATGGGCGGCGATTCCCGCCTGGGCGGCAATGTCCCGGCATTCGTCGCGGTTGGTCTGGTTTTGCGCGCTGCCCACCCGCAGCACCATCACGTCCTTGCGCCCGAGCGACGCCAGCGCGCGAAACAGCGTCGCGTTGTTCTTGCGCGTTTCGTCGGAACCGACGTTCAGCACGACCAGCGCGTCGTCGATACGGATGCCGAAGCGTGCCAGCAGCGTCGCGCGCGCCCGTTCGCGCACGGCAGCGTCAGCCGGCGCATAGCGATCGTCGAACGCATTGGGCACGACCTGGATCCGGTCGGCGCGCAGGCGAAGGTCCGCCAGCGCTTCCTGCGCCGTCACGTCCGAGGGCGCGAGCACGACGTCCGCGGTCGCGATCAGCGACTGCGTGAGCCTCATGTACGCGTTCTTCAGCTTCTCGACCACGCCGCGCACCTGCCCCGGACGCTGCACGTGATGCAGCACGATGCCGACCCGGCCGCCCGCCCAGCGGATCAGCGGAATCATGAAGGCCAGGTCCTCCTGGTACAGCATGACGAAGTGCCCGGCACGCGCCGCCGCGACCGCGCGCAGCGGGTACAGCACGAACTGCGTCCAGTAGCGCCGGAACGAACGCGGCTCGGCCGGAATATCGACCGGCTCCACGTCGAATCCCGCCATTGCCGGAATGAAGTCGATGCATTTGAGGCTGTATCGCATGACGCCGTTCCAGCTCACCGGGCGCGGCCCGAGAAACCACACGACCCGCACCGCGTGCGACGCGCGCCGCAACCCGCCCTTGCCTGCCATCGAATTGCTCATGCGCTGCGCTCCTTGCCCAATTGCATCGAATCCTCCGTGCGATCAGGCGCGCGCCGCTGCGAAGCCGGCGCCGATCCGGCGAACGCCGCGCAGCGGCGACGGCACGAAGCCGTTGAACACCAGTCCGTCGATGCGCACGCCGATCTTGCCGAGGCTGTCGAGCGCGTCCGTCACGCCGGCCGCGCTCGCCGAACCCTGGCGCGCCACCAGCAGCGTCATGTCGGAGACGCGCGACAAGGCGGCGAGATCGGCCACCGGCAGCGCGGACGGCGCATCCACGACGACCATGTCGTATTGGCTCCGCAACGACGCGGCCAGCTTGTCCAGACGCGCGAGGTCGAACAGGTTGCGCGTTGACGCGCCCGGCGATCCGGCCGACAGCGCATCGAGCTGGCCGGCGACGCGAGTGATCGCCTCGTTGGCCGGCAGCACGCCCTTCAGTACGTCCGACAGGCCTTTCGTCGCCGTGACCGGCAGATAGCGATGCAGCGCCGGTGCGCGCAGGTTGGCATCCACGATCACCGTCCTGAGCCCCTTCTCGGCATACAGGTACGCGAGATTCGCGGCAATCATCGACTTGCCCTGCGCGGGCGACGCAGACGACACCAGCACGACCTTCGCGTCGCCGCCATACGCCGCCAGCCGGTGCCGCAACGTCAGCGCCAGGCTGTCCATCGCGTCGGCCAGCGGCTCGTCGGCCGGCTCCTTCGTCGCGATGAAGGCCGGCGTGCGGTTCGCATCCGCGTCCGCCTGGCGGCGCGAATTCGGGAGAATGCCGAGCATCGGGATGCCCAGCGCCGCCTCCAGGTCATGCGGATCGCGAATGCGCCCGGCCAGCAATGCACGGCCCTGCGCCGCGAGAAAGCCCAGCATCAGTCCGATCACCGCACCGGCGAGGATCGCGACCAGGCGCTTCGGCCGGACCGGCTTGTCGCTGACGACCGCCTTGTCGACGATCGACGCGTTGCCGACCGTACCGGCTTCCGCGATCTGCAACTGCTGCGTGTTGTTCAGCAGCCCGACATAGAGCTGATTGTTGACCTCGACGTCGCGCGCCAGCCGCAGGTACGTCTGCTGCTGCGACGGCAGGCGCGCAGCCTTGTCCTTCAGCACCGCGGCCTGCTTGTCGAGTTCCTTCAGCTTGTTGGCCGCCGCCACGACCTGCGGTTGCCCCGGCACGTACTTCGACAACAGGTCCTGGTACGCGAGCTTGGTCTCGAGCCGCGACTTGTCGACGAACGCCAGTTGCTCGACGAGCAGCCGGATGTCGCCCTGCGCGTCGATCGACCCCTGCTGGTTGCGAAACGCGTTCAGCGCCTGCTCGGCCTGCTGCAGCCGTGCCTTCACGATCGGCAGCTGTGCGTTGAGGAACTTGAGACTGCGCTCGGCATCGTCGGCGCGGCGTCTCGCGTTGAAGTTCAGGTAGGCGGCCGCGATCGCATTGAGCATGCGCGCGGCAAAGTCCGGATCGACGTCCTCGAAACTCAGCTGCATGATGCCCGACTGCCGCTTCGTCTCGGTCACGCCGAGTTTCTTCAGGATGGCTTCGAGCCGCACGTCGGTGGCGATGCGCCGCACACGGAATGTCGCGCCGGGGCGCGCGACGATCCGCGCCACGTCGACGCGATAGCCGTTGCTTGCGGCCGGCACGCCGACCGCGCCGCTCAGCACTTCCTGGCCGCTGCGATCCGTCAGCCGAAACCGGTTGCCGTCGAGATAGTCGAACGTCAGCGGCTTGCCGATCTGCGCAGCCGGAACCTCGAACGTGCGGAACTCGAGGCGCTCGCCGCCCCATGCCCACGACGACATCCCGAGCGGCGCGTCGACGAGCCCGTTCGCGTCCTTCGGCATGAACGCGCCGATGAGGCCGCCCACGAGCGGAAACCGGCTCTCGACCGACACTTCGGCCTGTGCGGCCGTCGCATTCATTGCGTCCATGACGACCGCGCGCGAGCGGACGATGTCGATTTCGCCGACCACGGCCGAATTCTGGATGTCGAGCGCCTTCGAGATCGACGACAGCGAGCCCAGCGCGCTGGCCTTGTTCTCCTCGATCTGGATCAGCGTGTCGGCCGAATACACCGGCGTTGCCGCGACCGCATAGACGATCGCCAGCAGCAGGCAGGCCGCGAACACGGCGACGAAGAGGCGACCGTGGTCGAGCACGTTCTCCAGCAAATCGATCGGCGACAACCGCGTCGCAGGCCCGGCAGCCTGTTTCGGTTCGTTCTGGTGCCCGGTCAATGCAGGTCGGTCCATCTTCATGCTGAACTCCAGAATGGAAGATCCGGCTGGCTTCGCCGCTTTACGCGCGTGTTGGTTCACATTCATTTCATTGAAAATCCGGCTGGAAGCCCTTCAGTGCCGCTCGGGAAACCGCTGCGCCGGGAATCGGGATTCCCCGCGCGTTTCCGCCCGGCCGGCGCCACGGCCGGCAGTTCGTTTCGAAGGCGTCGTTCGATTCATTCCGGCCTGCAGCCGTCGATGCCGCCGCCGGCTACGCACGCATGGCGGCAATTCCCCTGCCTTGCAGCGCCGCGCCGATATCCGCCAGCCGTGCAACGACCTCGGCAGACGGATCGGCATCCGCATCGCCGGCCCGGTCGCCCACGAACAGGAAGCGACGCCCGACGCCGGCGCGCGCGCCGGCATCGAGATCGGACCGCTTGTCGCCGACCAGGATCGACGCAGACAGGTCGAGGCCGAGGTCGCGCCGCGCGTCGTGCAGCATCCCGGGCTGCGGTTTGCGGCATGCGCACGCCTGCCGGTAGCGGCCCATCCCGGCCACCGGGTGATGCGGGCAGAAATAGACGCGGTCGATTCTCGCGCCGCGCTCGTCGAACCTGCGGCGCATCCAGTCCATGAACGCGACGAACTGCGATTCCGAAAAATAGCCGCGGCCGATTCCGGCCTGATTCGTCACGACGACCACCTGGTGACCGGTCGCATTCGCCAGCCGCACGAGATCGAAGATGCCGTCGACGAATACGCAGTCCTGCTGGCGGTGGACGTAGCCGTAGTCGACATTGATCACGCCGTCGCGATCCAGGAACAGGGCTTTACGCTTCACTGGTTCGCGTCTCCAGCATGAGCGGAATGACGGTCTGCGCACGCCGGTAGTCCGCCGGTACGCCGATGTCGATAAACTCGGTGACTTCCGGGAACACACGGATGTCGAGCGCCTCGACCCGTTCGCCCAGGAAATCCTGCTCGAACGAAAATGTCGCCGGCAGCGCGAAACCGAGCAGCTTGCGCGCGTTGACGACATACGTGCCCGCATTGATGTAGCCCTGCGCCGGGCGCTTCTCCCGGAATGCCGACAGCCTGCGCGACGTCGCGTCGAAATCGAGCGTGCCGTAGCGCGACGCATCGTCGACCCGGGTTGCCGCGACGACCAGATCGGGGCATGTCGCGCGATAGAACGCCGACAACGCGCGCAGATCCAGATTCGACAACGTGTCGCCGTTCATCACGATCATGTCGTTCGCGCCGTATGCCTTCAGCGCGTGAACGATCGCACCGCCGGTACCGAGCGGCTCGTCCTCCTCGATCACGGAAATCGCGATGCCGAAGTCGCGCGACGCCACGAGCGCCTTGATCGGGCCGCTGCCGTAGCCGAGCGACAGCACCACCTCGGCGACCCCCTGCTGCCGGAGCGCTCTCAGCATCCAGCACAGGAACGGCTCGCCGTCGATCGACGCGAGCGCCTTCGGCAACGCGTCGCCCAGCACCGGGCGCAACCGCGTGCCGAGGCCGCCGGCGAGGATCAGGCAAGGCAGCATCGCGCTCATGCAAAGATCCGCTCTTCGACGATGCCGCAGATGATGTGGCCGCACACGAGGTGCCCTTCCTGGATCTTCGGGGTCGATGCGGACGGAATCTCGATGCAGATGTCGGCACGCCCGCGCATCTCGGCGGCGCCCGGCCCGTTGCCGGTGAACCCGACCGACAACATGCCGGCCGTCCTGGCCACTTCCAGCGCGCGGAGAATGTTCGGCGAACGCCCGGACGTCGAATACGCCCAGAAGATGTCGCCGGGGCGCCCGGTCGCCTGAATCTGGCGCTCGAACAGTTTCTCGTAGCCGTAGTCGTTGCCGATCGCCGTCATGACCGAGCTGTCCACGGTCAGCGCAAAGGCGGCGAGACCCGGCCGGTCGAAGTTGAAACGGCTGACGAATTCGCCGGCGATGTGCTGCGCGTCCGCCGCGCTGCCGCCGTTGCCCGCGAGCAGGATCTTGTTGCCCGTGCGCAGCGCCTCCGTCACGCGCTCGGCCACCTGCTCGATGCGCGCCAGTTGCTCGCGGTCGGATACGAGCGCCGTCAGGACCGACAGCGTCTGGCGAATTTCGCTCTCTACTCCGATCGTCATTGATTCTTTCTCCACGACTGGGCGCCGATGTCCGTGAACGTGCAGTTCAGCACCTGGCCATTGATCCCGTTGTATGCATCGAGCGCACGCATCACGGCCGGCCGTTCGACCGGATCGACGAAGAACATCATGAAGCCGCCGCCGCCCGCGCCGGACACCTTGCCGGCCTTCGCGCCGGCCCGCACCGCGACCCGGTACAGATCGTCGATCATCGCGTTCGAGATGTTCTTCGCCATGCGCTTCTTCGATTCCCACGCGTCGCGCATCGACGCGGCGAACGCGTCGAAGTCGGCGCGCAACACGGCTTCCTTCATGCGCACGGCCTCGTCCTTCACTTCGTGCAGCGCGGCCAGCGAATCGACCACGCCTTCCGTCACGTTGCTGCTCTGTTCCTTGATGATGTTGGCCGACTCGCGCGATACGCCGGTGTAATACAGCACGAGCGACGCCTCCATCTCGGCCTTGATTTCCTGCTTGATCCGCAGCGGATTGACGATCACGCGATCGCCGTAGAACTCCATGAAGTTCAGCCCGCCGAACGTCGCCGCATACTGATCCTGCTTGCCGCCGGCAAGCCCCAGATCCTCGCGCTCGATGTCGTGTGCGAGATGCGCGATGTCGTATTCGCCGAGCGGCAGCGACAGCAGCTCGCAGAAGGCCCTGACCAGCGCGACGACGATCGTCGACGACGATCCGAGCCCGGAACCCGGCGGCGCTTCGGAACACGTCGTGATCGTGACGGCCAGCGGGTGACCGCCGTGAAAGTCGCGGACGATCCGGTTGTAGACGCCGACATGCAGCCCGAGCCCGTTCTGCACCTCGAGCACCGGCGACACGGGGCCGATCCATCGGGTATCCGTATCGGCCGCCACCAGTTCGACCTTCGCGTCGTCGCGCGGCGCGATCGACGCGTACGCAAACTTCTCGATCGTCACATTGAGCGCCAGACCGCCGAACCGGTCCGAATAAGGCGGCACGTCGGTTCCGCCGCCGCCCAGCCCCAACCGCAAAGGCGCCCTCGAACGGGCAATGAAGCGTGTCATGAAATCTCTCGCAGGCAATGAGCCGGACGCCGGCACGATGCCGTTCCCGCCCCCGCACATTCCGCCGGGAATGCACGGCCATGTTCGTTGGCGCCACTATGCGATAGATGTCCGGGACGCTGCGTGCGATGGCTTACATTAAGCCGCCGCCGCGAAATCGAAGCGCCCAACCTGCGTTACGCTCTGTTCGCGATCGGCACGGCGACGTGCGAACCGGCGGGGACATCGCCGATACGTCACCGGCCGCGCACGACGACGCCCTTCCGTCATTGCCAATTTTTGACAATCGCTTTCCGGAGCGATGCCGCGGTGGAACACGCGCCGGTCGATCGGTGCCGGAATGCCGCCAGGAAGCGTCATCACGATGTGCGGAACGAAGCGGGCACGCAATGACCGGCCCGCATTCGATCCGGATACCGTATCAATCGATTCATCGATGCTGGACACAAAAATGACAAACGCTCTACCGTTCGATTCCGTGGCGCCGGGCCACACTCGCACTGCCATGCGCGGCATGTGCATGGCGCTCTCCTTCGCGACCGTCGCGATGCTTTCCGCATGCACGGTGGTGCCGGGGCAGCACATGAGTTCGACCGCACTGCCGGTCACGACCGCCGACAACGGCGACGTGACGAGCGACATGCAGGTGCCGGTCAGGCAGATCGACCTGACGCAGATCGAGCAGATCCGCGCCGAGCAGAAGCGCGCGCCTGCCGCGTCCATCCCGCCGAACCTGTCCGCGAAGTCGGACATGTACCGGCTCGGCGCCGGCGACGTGCTGCAGATCACCGTGTGGGATCACCCGGAATTCGCGACGGCCGCCGGGCAACCCGTGCAGAACACGAAAGCCGCGGACGCCGCGCCGGGCTTCGTCGTCGACGGCAACGGCAACGTGCAGTTTCCATACGTCCCGCGGCCGATCCGCGCAGCCGGGAAAACCGTCGCGCAGATCCAGCACGAGGTCGGGACCGAACTCGCCAAGGTATTCGTCAAGCCGCAGGTCACGGTGCGGGTCGCGTCGTTCCGTGCGACGCAGGTCTACATCGACGGCGAAGTGCGCAACCCGGGCGCGCAGGCGATCAACGACATTCCGATGACGCTGATCGAAGCCGTGAGCCGCGCCGGCGGATTCGCGCCGACCGCGGATCAGAGCCGCGTCACGATCACCCGCAACGGCACGATCTATCCGCTGAACGTCGCGCAGATGATGAAGACGGGGAAGAACCCGGCGGACATCATGCTGAAACCCGGCGACATGCTGCATGTGAGCGCACGCGACGACAATCCCGTGTACGTGATGGGCGAAGTGGTCAGGCCGCAAGCCGTCGCGCCGCTGCGCGACGGTTCGCTCACGCTGAGCGAAGCGCTCACGCAGGCCGGCCAGCTCAACCAGCAGACCTCGAATGCCAAGCAGGTGTTCGTGCTGCGCAAGGCCGCCGACAGCGCGCCCGTCATCTATCACCTCGACATGCAGTCGCCGGTATCGATGCTGCTCGCGAACCAGTTTCCGCTTGCGTCGAAGGACGTCGTCTATGTCGACAACACCGGGCTCGTCCGTGCGAGCCGCGTGCTGAACCTGCTGCTGCCGGCGATCAGCGCCGGGTTGACCGGCGCGCTCGTGACGAAGTAAGCCGCCGCGTGTTTCAACCGGCCCGGTTCGATGCGCACGCAACGAACCGGGTCGCCCGCCTCGATCGGCTTCCCCGCAAAAACCCAGGTACTTCTTACCCGGCCGCCCCCGCGCCATCGGGAACGATGACCGCCTTTCCACCCTGCCGCGCCACCGCGTCGAAAAAAGATCGTACGTATCGGTAGAAACACCGATGCTGTAGTCAAACTACATTCGTACGATTGGTCGCTGCAGAGAATCGCTACATCCGATTCGGCAGTGTCGGACGGTCCGCGTCGCCGTCCTCGATGCCCGGTCGGGCCCAACCGGCCGTAACGATTCCCCGCCTGGCCTGGCATGCCGACGCGCAACCACCCTGCATCGCCAGCCGAATGCGTCCGGTGCGAATCCATCGGACGAGCGCAGCTCCAGACATCATTCGAACAACCGGCAATACGATCATGGAGAGCAACATGCGGGACAAACTCTGGCCGGCCGTCGTGCTGGCAGCGACCCTCTGCACCACCGCCTACGCCGGCGACGCCGGTTTCAACTCACCGGGCGACGCCACCGACGCGTTCGCGTCGGCCGCCGCGCAACGGCGCGCCGACCTGCTCGTGCGCAAGATGACGCTCGACGAGAAGCTCCAGTTTATTCATTCGCAATACGAAATGTCCAAGGTGCCGGGTGGCGGCGCCGGCTATATCCAGGGCGTGCCGCGGCTCGGCATTCCCGATCTCAACATGGCCGATTCGTCGACCGGCTCCGGCAGCACGTCGCAAGCCAGCACGACGTTCCCGGCGACGATCGCCGTCGCCGCGAGCTGGGATCGCCGGCTGTCGTACGACTACGGCAAGCAGGTCGCGATCCAGTTGCGCGCGCAAGGCTTCGGCATGGGCCTCGGCGGCGGCACCAACCTCGCGCGCGAGCCGCGCGGCGGCCGCCTGTTCGAGTATCTCGGCGAAGATCCGCTGCTCGCCGGCGACCTGCTCGCCGAACGCACGCTCGCCACGCAGCGGCAGAAAGTCATCGCGACGATCAAGCACTACGCCGGCAACGAGCAGGAGCACGGCCGGATGGGCGGCAACACGCAGATCGACGAACGCACGCTGCGCGAGCTTTACCTGCTGCCGTTCGAGATCGCTGCGAAGCGCGGGCGGCCCGGCAGCGTGATGTGCAGCTACAACCGCCTGAACGGCGCGTATGCGTGCGAAAACAATCACCTGCTGAACGACGTGCTGAAGAACGAATGGGGCTTCCAGGGCCAGGTCCAGTCCGACTGGGGCGCCACGCACAGCACCGCCGCCGCGATCAACGCCGGGCTCGACGAGGAAGAAGACGTCGGCTCGACCGTGTATCTGACGCCGGCGGCCGTCAAGCAGGCGATCGCGAACGGCTCGGTATCGACCGCGCGCCTCGACGACATGGTGCGCCGCAAGCTCGCCGTGATGATCCGCGTCGGCGTGATGGACGATCCGGCCAAGGGCGGCGGCACGATCGATTTCGCGGCCGCGAACCGGTTCGCGCAGGCGGCCTCCGAGCAGTCGATCGTGCTGCTGAAGAACGACGGCAACCAGTTGCCGCTGGCCGCGTCGGCGCTGTCGCGTATTGCCGTGATCGGCGGTCATGCGGATGCGGCCGTTCTGTCCGGCGGCGGCTCGGGCAACACGCGCGATCCCGTATCGGGGTCGTTTGCAGGCTGCGGCGGCCTGACGTTCGGGTCGTCGACCGGCTGCAGCTGGTGGCGCAATCCGTGGCTCAAGGTCGACGTGCCGATCGTCGCGGCCATCCGTGCGCTTGCGCCGGCCGCGCAGGTCACGTACGCGGGCAACAGCGACCAGCAGTCGCCGTTCCGCGCGTACACGCAGCAGGAAATCGACCAGGCCGCAGCGCTCGCCGGCCGCTCGGATGTCGCGATCGTCGTGGTCGCGCAGCCGGCCGGCGAGGATTTCGGCGATCTGCAGAGCCTGAGCCTCGCGAACCCGTCGAACCAGGACGCGCTCGTCGAAGCCGTCGCGCGTGCGAATCCGCATACGATCGTCGTCGTCCAGAGCGGCAATCCGGTGCTGATGCCGTGGAAGGACAACGTGTCTGCCATCGTCGAGGCGTGGTATCCGGGCGAAGCCGGCGGCAAGGCGATCGCGAACGTGCTGTTCGGCGCGGTCAATCCGTCAGGCAAGCTGCCCGTCACGTTCCCCGCGCGCGATCAGGATTCGCCGACCTGGGGGCAGAACGGCGCGTTCGACAACGATCCCGTCTACGCGGAAAAGCTGAACATGGGCTATCGCTGGTATGACGCGCGCAACATCAAGCCGATGTTCGAATTCGGCTACGGGCTGTCCTATACGCACTTCGCGTATTCCGGGCTGTCGGTGTCGAAGCAATGGGACGGTTCGCTGAGCGTCGCGTTCACCGTGCGCAACGACGGGCGCGTCACCGGCGCGGAAACGCCGCAGGTCTATCTCGGCGTGCCGTACAAGGACGAACCGCCGAAGCGGCTGGTCGGCTGGGAGAAGATCCGGCTGAATCCGGGCGAAGCGCGGCGCGTGCGCGTGACCGTATCGCCGCGGATGCAGAGCGTGTGGGAGACGTCGCGTAACGGCTGGCGAGTCGTGCCGGGCGGAACCGTGTATGTCGGTGCTTCGTCGCGCGATATCCGCCTTCAAGGCCATTGATCGCCGATGAATCGACGGGGGACGCCGGGCATCGCATGCCCGGCGTCCCCCGCGCTGGCCGATCCGCGGATCGCGTCTAGCGGACCAGCAGTGCCAGCGTCGTCGCGAGCGCCGCAATCGCGGCGATTCCCGCCACCACACCCGCCAGATGCGCGGCAACCACCAGGCCGGCCGGCAATCGGGTCGCGACGCCGGCCATCACGCGCCGCCCGCGTCCAGCGTATCGAGCAGCGGCCTCGCCAGATGCAGGACCTGGTACACCGTGCCCGCGCCGCCGCCGTCGTCGTCCGGTTCGTGTTCCGTGACGACGGCACGCGTCAGCCGCCAGCGCAGCGGGTCGAGACTGACGGCCGCCGCAACCACACCCCGCCGTGCCGCCACGTCGCGATTGCGCGCAACCTCGCGCGCAAGCGTCGCATCGAGGTCGGCATCCGCCGGAATCTCGATGGTTTCCAGGCGCGCGAACCGTCCGGTCGACGCACTGCCCTTGCGCGCATCGAGCGCAACCTGGGTGTCGATCGGCGCGCGGCCGAAGCTGTCCGTCACGACCCGATAGCGGCCGTCGGTCACGAAACCGGCGAACGCCTGTTCGTTGCGCCACAGATAGAACGACGCATAGCCGTTTTCCGTCGCGCCGTAGCGGCCGGCCTCGCGCAGCAGGAATCCCTTGAACAGCAGGTCCGGCGTGTCGTCCCACAGCCTGCCGCGCTCGCGCACGCGCTGGCGGATGATCTCGAGGTCGTAATCCGCCGGCAGGCGGTGCACGTAGTACGCGGTCAGCATGATCGGCTCCTGGCAAAAGAAAGGCGGGAATTCGGGACAGCCTGGAAACAGCGTAGAAGACCTTGAATCATTTGAAAAGACGATGGCAGAATATTTCAATGATTCGATTTTGAAATGGGTGCGTGTGCGATGAAAACACTCGACATCGAAGCCGTGCAGGCGTTCGTGCTGACCGCCGACCTCAAGAGCTTCACGCGGGCCGCGGAAGCGATGGACACGACGCAGTCCGCGGTGAGCCTGAAGATCAAGCGGCTGGAAGACGGGCTCGGCCGCCGCCTGCTGGAGCGCACGCCACGGCAGGTCCGCCTGTCGGCCGACGGCACCGCGTTCCTGGAACCGGCGCGCGAACTGGTGGCGGCTCACCATGGTGCGGTCGGCGCGTTCGGCACCGGCCAGCGGCGGCTGGTGATCGGCGTCAGCCACCATGTCGTCGGCGCCGATCTCCCGATGCTGCTGCGGCGCATGAGCGAGGCGGAGCCGACGCTCGTGCTCGAGATCCGCGTCGCCGCGTCGCGCAACGTGCTCGATGCGTTCGATCGCGGGCAGCTCGACGCGGCCGTCGCGCTGCAACACGGCAGCCGGCGGCTCGACGGCGAAACCCTCCTGTCGGAGTCGTTCGGCTGGATGGCCGCGGCCGATTTCGAGTACCATCCGCCGCAGCCGTTGCGGCTGGCCACGCAAGCCGAGCCGTGCAGCGTGCGCCGCATGGCGGTCGGCGCGCTGGACGAAGCCGGGGTCGCGTGGACGGAAGTCTTCGTCGGCGGCGGCGTGGCGACGATCGGCGCGGCGGTATCCGCGGGGCTGGCCGTCGCGGCGCTCGGGCATCGCGTGGCGCCCGCCGGCACGGTCGACGTCGGTGCGCGATACGGGTTGCCGCCGTTGCCGACGCGCGACGTGGTGCTTCATTCGAACCTGACCGATGCACGCGCACGGCAGGCATTGCGCACGCTGGGCGCGGCGCTCAGGTCATCGGTCGGCACGCGTTGAGGTCGCCCGCGTGGGTACTGGTCGTATCGCTCACGCCTGGCCGATTCCGAACCGCCCCTCTCGGAGAGAACAAACATGCGTCCGCTGGAAGAACTGGTCGACGAACGCGAGTCCGCTCTGCCGTCACTGCTCGAGTGGGCGGCAGCAGCGGGCCATCGTTGCGAAATATTGCCGCCCTCGGATCGGAACGGCGAGATTCTCTCCGCCCTTCAGGTCACCACGCGCTCGCCCCTGGGGACCATCGCCTATTCGACGGGCGGCGTGCTCGTGGACGGCGGCTACCTCCGTCTGCTCGGCTCGGGCCATCACAAGATGCGCAGGGACATCGTCGGCTGGAATGACGGACGGTCTTCCGGTTTTCTGCTGGTCGCGGACGATGCCGTCGGCGGATTCTTCGCGCTGAACGGGGGCGCACTCGGGGAGGACACGGGTTCGGTGTACTACTTTGCACCGGACACGCCGGGATGGGAGCCCCTTGAGATCGGCTACGGCGACTTCGTGCGATGGTCCCTCGGCGACAGGCTGCACGACTTCTACGCGAGCATGCGCTGGCCCGGCTGGCAAGCCGATGTTCAGGGCCTGACGACGGACCAATGCTTCAGCTTCTATCCGTTCTTGTGGACGAAAGAAGGCTCGGTCGAGCACAGCAGCCGTCGGGCGGTCAACGTTTCCGAGGTGTACGCGCTCCAGATCGGCGCCGGTCCCGTGGCATCAGGGCAACCGTGATCGGGTATCCGGGCGCCGGGATCCAGCGCGATGCCGCCGCCGGGTCGCGTTTTGACCTCGTCGACCTGCTTCGATGCGCGCCACGGTAAAATTCCCCGTTCATGTCACCCGCCCGTGCCGGCCAGCCATGCCTGCCCGGGTCAACATCAAAGCCGTCATCGCGTTGATTTCCTTGTACTTTTCATCTTGCGGCGCATGAGTTACTCGCTCGCCACCACCTACATCAGCGAACTCGAGATCCGCAAGAGCCGCTTCATCGCGTATGCGCTTCCCGTCGACGACCGCGACGCCGCCATGCAGGTGCTGCAACGCCTGCGCGACGAGCATCCGGCGGCCACTCACGTGTGCTGGGCGCTGCTGGCGGGCGGCCAGTCGGGCATGTCGGACGACGGCGAGCCGTCGGGCACCGCGGGCCGGCCGATTCTCGAAGTGCTGCGCCATCACGATCTCGACGGCGTGCTCGGCGCGGTCGTGCGTTACTACGGCGGCGTGAAGCTCGGTGCGGGCGGGCTGGTGCGCGCGTACACGGATGCGATCGCATCGGCGCTGCTCGATGCCGAGCGCGTCGAACGCATTCGCTACGCACGCCTCGCGATCGAGATCGGCTACCCGGAAGAAGCGCGCGTGCGCCGCTGGATCGAACAGGCCGGGTATGAACTGGTCGACAGCGCGTACGGCATGACGGTGAAGCTCGTGATCAAGCTGCCGGAAACCGCCCACGCCGATGCAAAAACCGAACTGTTCGATCTGACGCAGGGGCGCTCAGGGTTTCCGGACCTTTAAGTCATTGCGACGGCAGGCCCGCGCGGGTGCGACCGCCCATCCGGAGACTTCAACGGAAAGCCGGCCACGGCCCCGAGAATGCAAGAAACGGCGCAATCAGGATGATCAACGGCACCTGGCCGATCACGACCACGCCATCGGCTGCAAGGGTCAGCGGCGTCAACGGCAGCAACGCGATCTTCTGCCCTGCACTCAGCCGCTGCCGGACCTGGATGCTGTACGGCCGGTTGAAACGCTGGACATGCGCGGCGACGTTGTCGTTGCCCGCATTGAACACCTGCCCGGCAATCTCCTCGTCCAGCGTCAGCAACTGACCCGAGCGGGCAAATCCCAGTTCCGCAGCGCGACGTCGGATGTCGTCCGGTGCGTCTTTCCTGAGCGATAACGTGAACGATCCGGATACCGCGCCGGCATCGACGGTGAAGGTCCAGAACCGGGCCGTCAGGTACTCGCGAACGGGAGATTCGAGGATGTTCGCCAGATTCGGCGGAATATCGAAGATGTAGTGACGCGTCTGCCCGATAACGACGAGCTTCGACCGATCACCGGTCATCGCGAAGGTCTCGATCTGCTCGGTGTACGGATGATCCGAGAACAGATCCTTGGTCATGTGCGGCGCGCAGGCGCCGACGGAAAGCGCGCCGACCGCAATAGCGCCTGCGACGACGAAACGTCTGCGTGCCGGGTTCATCGGGCAATCCCGTTCGCGTTGCCTTGCGCAATCGCGCAGGCAGGCGCTTCTTCATGGGGATCGCCGCTGCGATCGCTAGCGTCGACACGCTGCAACCGCGCCGCGGCCATGCGGACACGCTCCGGTTCATTCATTTTTTATGCAGGCTCTCAGGTTCTCGCGACCGCATGGATTTCCCGGTGCGATCATATTCTTCAGCGCGTCCGGACTGCCCGTTTCGACATCGACGACGCTCATCGACGCGCACATTACGGCACGCTTTCGAAGCTGTCAATCCGACCTCGCGAAAGACTGTAAAACCCGTCAAGGCGAATCGCCCGCGCCCGGCGAAGACGCAAAAAAAGCGCGCCGCATGACGCGGCGCGCTTCTTCACATCAAACCCGGCCGGGGCGAACCGGTCAGTAAGTATCCGGCACGATCATGTTGTCCGGCACCGGCCGGCGGATGTAATCCTCGTGATGTTCACGCGGCGGCAGGTCGATCGGCGGGTGCGACACCTCGTGATACGGCACCTGGCCCAGCAGGTGGTGGATGCAGTTCAGCCGCGCGCGCTTCTTGTCGACGGCCTGCACGACCCACCACGGCGCCTCGGGAATATGCGTGCGCTGCAGCATCTCTTCCTTCGCGGCCGTATAAGCCTCCCAACGGCGACGGCTTTCGAGGTCCATCGGGCTCAGCTTCCACTGCTTCAGCGGATCCTCGATCCGGCTCTGGAAGCGCAGCTCCTGCTCATGATCGGTGATCGAGAACCAGTACTTGACGATCTGGATCCCGCTGCGCACGAGCATCTTCTCGAACTCGGGCACCGACCGGAAGAACTCCTCGTACTCGTCGTCGGTACAGAAATTCATCACGCGCTCGACGCCCGCACGGTTGTACCAGCTGCGGTCGAACAGCACGATCTCGCCGCCGGCCGGCAGATGTGCGACGTAGCGCTGGAAATACCATTGCGTGCGCTCGCGGTTGCTCGGTGCGGGCAGCGCCGCGACGCGGCACACCCGCGGGTTCAGGCGCTGCGTGATGCGCTTGATCGCGCCGCCCTTGCCGGCCGCATCGCGCCCTTCGAAAATGACGACGAGCCGGTGACCCGTGCTCACGACCCAGTCCTGCAGCTTCACGAGCTCGCCTTGCAGCCGGAACAGTTCGCGGAAATATTCCTTGCGCGCCTCGCGACGCTCTTGCGAAAACAGCAGGTCGTCGCCCTCGTCGAAGCGGCGGTCGTCAAGCTCCATCTCGAGTTCTTCGTCGTAGGCGTCGACGAGATCTTCCTCGAAGCGGCGCTGGCGCGACTCCATCGACGCCATGTCGGCGCGGTCGTCGGTCTCGGTGCGGGTATCGTTGTCGCCCATGGGGCCTCCTTCCATCATTGACGCAGCCAAACTCGGCCATTATCCCAGTGTCGCGCGTCAAATTCATGAAAATGGGCGGCCACCCCCGTCAGAAGCGGAAGTTCAGCAGCACGCTGGCCAGCACCGGGTTCGCCGAAATGTCGAACGTGTTCGATGCGAGTGTCCGGTTCGGCTGGCTGATGTCGAGCGTGATCTTCGTGCGCAGCGGGATGTAGGTGACCATTCCGGTGACCCAGAGCTGGCGCGTGATCTGGTAGCTCGCGCCGACGGTGAACACCGGCTCCCACACGCTCTTCACCTTCGCCGACACGTTGGTCCGCCCCGACAGCAGCAGGTCGCCGCCCGCGTCCCAGATCCGCTGGAACAGCGCCGGGTCGAGCAGCAGCGACTGCAGGCTGCCGATGTCCCCGCCCGCCGCGAGCAGCCCGCCGAGCGATGCCAGCTTGCGCTGGAACACGGGGTTCAGGTTCGTGTTCGTGAAGCGCGTATAGCTGATGCCGATGCCCGCAAATGGGCGAAAACGATCGTCGCGCTCGCCGAGGTAGTACTTGAACACGACGGACCCGAGCCATGCGCGCGTGGTCGCGAGCGGGTTGCTTTGCGTGTTCGCGAGGTCGATCAGCGGAAAGCGCCCCTGGACGCCGGCAAAAATGCGATCGAGCGGCAGCGCGATGCTGCCGTGCCCGCGCAGCGTCAGCACCGGCGGAATGCCGCCACCGAGTTCGGCCGCCCAGTTCTCCGAGAAAAAGTGAGTGAACGTGAACGCCAGCGTGTTCGAGTTGCTGAGCGACAGGCTCGACCCCGCGTTCTGGAAGCTGTTCAGCCCGAGCGCGTCGGTATGCGTCGTCACGGGCGACGACCGGCCAGTCGTCGCGATGAAGTGCCAGCCAAGGCCGACCATGTTGCGGTCGTCGCCCATCAACTGCTCGAGCAACGGCGGTGCCTGCGCGGCCGGCAGATCGGGCAGCCGCGACGGATCGACCGGATGCAGCTCGTACGGCATCCGGTCGGCGTGGACGACGCCGCCGGCCGGTGCGCCATCCGCCGCTGCATCGCGCGGCGCGGCCGGATCGCAGCCGCCGGGCGCACCGTTGTCGTCGAAGCCGATACCGTCCACGCCATCGTCGCGCGCTGTCGCGCACGCACGCCCCGCTCCGCCGGTTCGCTGCCCGAGCGTGATCTTGCGGGCGGTCAGCGGAACGGGGTCGGCTGGCGGCACGTCGACGGACGCACCGGCGCGCCCGCCGCGCGCCGGCCCTGCATCGGTTGCCCACGCGCTCGCATCGAACCCGTCCGCATCGCCGCCCGGCCAGAAGCCGATCCCGTCGGCGCCCGCCTGCCAGCGCGGTTGCGTGTCGCCGTCCGGCTGCGGCGCGCCGTGCGCGGCGGCCGCGCACGCGAACAGCGTCGCGCCGAGCCAGCGCGACAGCGGGCGCACGGTGCCCGGCCGCGCGCGGCGGCGGGTCGTATCGCGAGTCGTCATCGGCTCAGGCCGGCACGCCGAACAGGCGCTGGCGGATCCGGTACAACGGCTCGAACAGCCATTCGAGCAGGCTGCGCCGCTCCAGCACGACGTCGGCCTTCAGCATCATCCCGGCGCGCAGCGACAGCGGCCGCCCTTCGAACGACGGCGCGCGGTCGGCGAGTTCGACCCAGGTCTTGAAGTAGGTCTGCGGCGCAGCCGCGTCGCCGGGCAGGTTCAGCTCCTTCGCCGAGAACGCGACGGGCGAGATCGACAGCACCTTGCCGCGATAGGTGCCGAATTTCTCGACCGGATAGCTTGCGTACGCAACCTTCACCTCCTGCCCCTTCTTTACGAAGCCGGCCTTCGACGACGGAATGTAGACCTCGGCGATCAGCCCGTCGGCCTTCGCGGGCAGGATCTCGACGACGCGCGTGCCCGGCGGGTCGATCACGCCACCCTGCACGACGTCGAGCCGCACGATCTGCCCGTCGGCCGGTGCGTACAGCACCTGGTTCACGTTCTCGTCGATGTTGTATTCCTTTGCGTTCAGCTCCTCCTGCTTGATCTTCAGCTCCGCGTTCGCGCCGTCGTACTTGCTCTGCATCGTGTCGAGGTCGCCGCGCAGCTTCATCGCGTTCTTCGCGAGCTCGGCGCGGCGCAGCAGCAGGTCCTGGTACGCCTGCCCGGCCTGCAGGTACTGCGTGTTGACCTGGTTGTACTGCTCGAGCGTCACGACCTGTTCGTCGAGCAGCTGCTTCACGCGCGCGCGCCGTTCGCCGTACTCGTCGACGATGCGCTTCTGGTCCTGGATCTGCCGGTCGATCAACCCGCGGCTCTCGCCCTGCGCGGCGATCTGCTGGTTGATCTGCTGCACCGTCGACCGGTACTCGAGCTGCGCCGCGTCGATCTGCTGCTTCACCTCGACGCGCTGCCGGTCGAGCGCCATGCGCATCCCCTGCACGTTGTTCGCCTGGCTGACGAAGCTCGTGTCGCGTGTCACCGCGAGCAGCTTCTGGCCGGCCTTCACGTGCTGGTCCTTGCCGACGTAGATGTCGCGCACGGCCCAGCCCGGCGGCGCACTGACGCCGATCAGCCCGGAACGCGGCGTCAGCATCCCCGACACGCTCTCGGTATTCGCGTAGCTCAGTTCGACGAGCGCGGTCACGAACATCGCGAACATCGCGAGCGACAGGTAGCAGAAGAACCGCATCGACACCGGCACGTCGACGACGCCGTGGATCACGGTGCCGAAGGTCGTGCCGCGCGCGAGCTTGCGCGACGGCTTCTGTTCTCGGAGGGCGGAGTTCCAGGTCGGCATGGGGCAGGCTCGTCAGGAGCGACGCCGCGCGGCCGCATCGAGCAGCGGCGTCGGCATCAGGTAGGGCGTGAAGTGTTCCCAGAAATGCCATTGCTCGGGCTGGCGCACGAGCGCCTGCTCGAGGCGGTCGACGATCCGCTGGTGTGTCGCGCGCACCGGCGACGCGTCGTCGTCCGCGCCGAGCATCGGCGCGAGCGGGCTGGCCGCGAGTTCGGTGAAATGCACCGCGCAGCGATCGCGGAACGGCACGCCCGTCGCATACGCGACAAGCAGCGGAATCCCCTGCTCGACCGCGAGCTTCACGCCGCCGCCGGCCATCCGCACCCAGCGCCCGCCGAGCCGGCAGCGGTTGGTCTTGCCGAACTTGCCGTGCAGGTCGGAGAACAGCAGGAACACGGGTGCCTCGCGCCGCAGGCTCGTGATCAGCCGCCGCAGGTGCACGCGCTCCTCGATGTCGATGAACTCGACCTCACCTGCGCCGTATTCGGCGACGAGCCGCAGCGCATCGTCGAAGAACGCACCGGGCGCATCGCGGTGCATGATCACCATCAGCTTGCGGTCGTCCGGAATCATGAAGCGCAGCTTCGTGACGAACAGCATCAGGTTGCCGAAGTGCAGCCCCGCGAGCATCAGCGGGCCGCCGCGTGCAAGCGCCGCCCGCAGCTGCTCGTCGCCTTCGCACGCCATCCCGTCGATCATCGACTTCATCGATGCGAGGCTGTGCGTGCGCAGCTTGAGGCCGGCGAACTCGGCCTCGAACAGCTCGCGCACAACCGCAGCCGACACTTCCCGCACGCGCCGCGGATCGTCGTTCAGGTGCGCGCTCAGCATGTAGGCGACCGCGCGCTCGATCGATTCGCGAATGCACGGAAAGCAGCGCAGGCATGCCCCCGAGCACCAGCGCATCAGCCGCAGCCCGCGCGCGGGCGACGTGCGCAACGCGACCGCACGCACCGCGCGACGCACCAGGAACGCATACGAGAACGGATTCAGCAGAAAGAGTCGCCCGAGCATCACCGCATCTCCTCGTTCATGCGCCACGCGCCGGTCGCATCGGTCAGGACGCCCTCGTGCATCTGGTAGATGCGGTCGACCATCGACAGGATCGACGCATCGTGCGTGACGAGCACGATCGTGGACGGCAGCGTCAGCACGTTGCGGCAGATCTCGTGCGTCGTCGCCTGGTCGAGATTCGACGAAAACTCGTCGAGGATCAGCAGGCGCGGCTCGCAATACAGCGCCCGCGCGATCAGCAGCCGCTGCATCTGGCCGGCCGACAGGAATTTCTGCGTATCGCCGAGCGGCGTGTCGTAGCGATGGTCGAGCCGCTCGATCTCGTCGTGGATGCACGCGAGCTTCGCCGCGTCGAACATCGCGCCGATCCGCGGTGCCGGCGCGAAGTTCGTGATGTTGTCGCGGATCGTCCCGCGAAACAGCTGGTCGGACTGCGTGACGGCCGCCAGATGCTTGCGGTATTGCCGCAGGTTCACTTCCGCGAGATCGACGCCGCCGACGAACAGCGTGCCGGGGTCCGGCCGCACGAGCCCGCAGATCAGGTTCAGCAGCGTCGTCTTGCCGCTGCCGGTGCGGCCGACGATCGCGATCTTGCTGCCGGCCGGCACGTCGAGCGCGACGTCGCGCAGGATCGGACGGTTGCCGCCTTTCGGCGTGTACGACAGCGCGCGGATCGCCAGCGTGCCGTCGAACCCGTCGACCGGCCGCACGACCGCATCCGGCGCGGGCTCCTCGGTCTCGGTCTGCAGCACGTCCGCGACGCGGTCCATGTGCACCTGCAGCACCTTGCGGCGCACGTAGAGCTGGATCGAATCGATGAACTTGTCCGCGAACAGGTTCTTGTACTGGATGAACGCATAGATCACGCCGATCGTGCTCTGGCCGTGCATCACGAGCCACGCGCCGTAGGTCACGATCACCAGTTGCTCGACGTGCACGATCCCCTTCGAAATCGCATCGAACAGCAGTTGCAGCCGTTCCTGCTGGCGCATCGCCTGCAGCTTCTGCGTGAACGCGTTGACCCACAGGCTGCTGCGCGCGGTCTCGGCCGACAGCAGTTTGATCGAATGCGCGGAACGGATGTTCTCGATCAGCAGCGCATCGGCCTCCGCGCCGCGCGTGAGGATCTGCGACATCGCGTCCTGCAGTTGCGGCTGGATCGCGAGCCGGCTCAGCGCGAACAGCACCATCCCGGCGAGACTGATGCCGGCCAGCACGGGGCTGTAGTACAGCATCAGCACGAGCGTCAGCGTGCAGGTGACGATATTGAGCAGCCCGCCGACGAGCCCGTCGACGAGAAAGCGCCCGACCTCCGACACCGACGACACGCGCGAAATCGAATCGCCGGTGTTGTGGAACAGGAAATAACCGATCGGCAGCCGCGCGAGATGGCCGACCATGTTCGCCGACAGCTGCTGCGACACGATGTTGCGCAGGTAGCTCTTGATGTTGCCGACGAGGTTCGCATACAGCGTGTCGAACAGGAACACGATCGCGAACAGGATCGTCAGCAGGTACAGGATGTCGACGTCGGTCTTCTTCAGCGCCTCGTCGATCGTCAACTGCACGTACGACGGGCCGAGCAGCAGCAGGAGCTGCGCGGCGACGCCACCCGCAACCCCGATCGCGAGGCTCTTGCGGATGCCCGTCAGCCCTTCGACGTAGTCGCGCAGCCGGATCCGGTCGGCCTGCCCCGCCCGCGTGAAACCGATGTCCGGATTCAGCTCGAGTGCATAGCCTGTGATGTGCGTGAGCGCCTGTGCGAGCGGCAGCTTCGTCTCGCCGAGCGCCGGGTCGACGATGTGCACGCTGCCGTAGCCGACCTTCGTCAGCACGACATAGTGGTTCATTCCCCAGTGCAGGATGCACGGCGTCTTGAGCGCGTCGAGTTCGCCCGCGTCGAACTGCAGCCCGCGGGCGCGCAAGCCGAGATCGTTCGAGATCTCCATCAGGTCGAAGAACGACAGCCCGGAATCGATCCGGACCGGATAGCGGTTGCGCAGCGTGCGCAACGTCGTTTCGCGCCCATGCCACGACGCGATCATCGCGAGGCAGGCGAGGCCGCACTCCGTCACTTCGTCCTGCAGGACCGGACGGACTTTACGCGTATTGAAGAGCATGGTCGGGCACCCGGGGCGCGACGACGCGCCGCCCGGGCCTGACGGTGCGGGCCCGCGGCGGATCGTGCGCGATACGCATGGGCGCAGCCGGCACGCTGCCGGCTGCGACGGAAGATCGGTGTTACCGGCCGCTCAGCGCGACGAACCGAGCGACATCCGGAACTGTTCGACGGCGCGGGTCTGGTACTGGGTCATCAGGCCCTGCAGCGTGGTCCCGATCGACTGATTGACGAGATCGACCGTATAGGCAGCCGAATTGGAGTAAAGCGACGCGCCGCCGCGAATCTGGCGGGCCTGTTCTTCCGTGATGTCTCGCATTTGTTGTGGCCTTTATATTTTCGGAATGCCTTCAGCTGTCAGCCAATCGCAAACCCAATGGCCGTTTGCTTTATTACGGAGATAATCCGGCACTCCTGCCTCCCGATAATCGCCCGATCCCGAAACAATGCATTTCGGAGTCGCTTTATTTCCACTGCGGCGATCGATTCTTTTCCTTCTGTTTCGCAGCATTTCGCGCGGGGGGCGCCTCCCCGCGCACGGCGGTTACTTGCCGGTGTTATTGAACGTCTTCGGGTTCTGCAGGTAATTGCCGAGGCTCGGCAGGAACTGGCCGAGCGCGGTTACCACCGGCGCGGCGTCAACAGCGAGGCTACCCAGCGAGCTGATCGCACCGCCGCCATGCACATTCCTGACCTGTTCCGTCGTCATGACCTTCATCATTCTCTCCTCGTAAAAATAAAGATGATGCAAAGAACCTTCATTGAAAGACAAACGGCCTTTAATCCCTAGCGACTTGTTAATCTAATAATCACTGCGATTACGAGCCGAAATCAGGCTATCATGCGGTCGCATCGGAATTCAATGGAGGACACACTCTTACAGGTGCGTTTTCCGATGTGTGACAGGCAGCAGACATTCACGCTGTTTGAATTTCAATTTCAAAACGTTTAAATCCCGCCGCAATGCATTGCGGCACGGGCAGGAGACGGAGACGGCCATGTTTGAAACGAGGCGCGCGAATCGCGGTTCGGCGGCACCGGATACGGGTAATTCCCTATCAAGATTTTCGACTAGGTGGAATCCCCGACTTGCAACCATGACAGCGTTCGCTGTAACGATGACCGGCATGTCGGCAAGCACGCATGCGTTCTGCCTCGATACGGCCTACCAGTACGCGGCCGTGCACGATCCGCGCTACCTGCAGGCGCGCAGCGAATACGATGCGGCTCGCCAGAAATTCCCCGAAGCGCGCGCGCAGATGCTGCCGCAGGCCGCCGCGCAACTCGAATGGGGGCGCTACGGCACGCACGCGAACCTGTTCGGCATCGACGTCAGCGGCTCGAGCAATGCCGCGTACGGTTCCGCGCAGGTCACGCAGGCGCTGTTCAACGTGCCCTACCTGTACGACATGCGGCGTGCGACGGAGTACGAGGAATCGGCGAAGCAGAAGCTCGAGGTCGCGAAGCAGGACCTGATCCTGCGCGTCGCGAACGCGTGTTTCGACCTGCTGAGTGCGCGCGAGAAACTGCAGTCGGCCGACGACGAGGTCAGCGCGCTCACGCGGCTCGAAAGCGATACGCGGCGCATGGCGCAGCTCGGCATGAAGACGATCGGCGATACGGCCGAGATCGAGGCGCGCCGCAGCCTCGCGCAATCCGACGAGGCACTTGCGCAGACCGACGTCGACGCGCGTCGCGCCCGCTACGAGACGCTGCTCGGCTCGACGATCGACTTCACGCGCTGGCCTCGGCTCGCGATGCGCGGGTCGTCGCCGCGCATTCCGTCGGGCGAGTACGCGCCGCAGGACAACCCCGCGTACCGGCAGGCGTATCGCGACGTCCAGGTCGCGCGGCTCGCGGCGAAACGCGTCAGCGCCGAGCATTTGCCGACCGTCGACCTGTTCGCGTCGTATTCGCGCGGGCTCAACCCGAACCTGCGCGGGCTCACCGATCGTTCGGACTTCCATCAGAGCGCATTCGGCGTACAGGTGACGATCCCGATCTTCTCCGGCGGCAGCGTGTACTACCGGCAAGTGGAAGCCGAGCACGTGACCGAGCAATACCGCAACCGGCTGCGCGAGGTCGAGGAGCAACTGGGCACCGATCATCGCGAGGCGTTGTCCGCGCTCGAATCGGTCGGCAAGCGCATCCGCGCGCTGCAGCAGTCGCTGCAGGCCGCACGGCTCGCGTACGATTCGTCGATGAAGGCGCATCAGGTCGGCTACAGCACGACGTACGAAACGCTGAACCTGCGACGCGACATCTCGGGCATCCGGCAGAAGCTGTTCGACAGCTACCTCGATGCGCTGAAGCTGCAACTGAAGCTGAAAAGCGTGCTCGGCACGCTCGACGAACAATCGCTGATCGCGGTGGACGGCTTCCTCCAAAGCAACGCGGCGACCGACCGGAGCTGAACGCAATTCGATGCGCATCGCACATGCCGAATAACGTTGTGTACGCAACGTTATCGAGGAAGGCCGATGCGCCGGCCGGTCGCTTCCTCGACACCCGCGCATCGCGATTCCGTCTCGTCGCTTCCCGCAAGCTTGCGTCCGACCCTGCACGTTCGTGCCGCGCAATGTCCGGTCCCGACCGCACATGACACCGGCCGCCGCCCCTTCACGACGTGCAGGGGTATACGCGGTGTTGCGTCGGAAAAAAACTTTGCATAGAGTGCTTCCCATCGATCCGGCGGACAAAGACGTCCCACGATCGTGCGCAGCGCGATCCCGATAGCCCGCGCTTCGCTGGCCACGCATCCGGCCACCCATCCGCATTCCCGTTATCCGACAGCGTTGTCGGATGAACGGACCGGCAAAGAAGCCCTTGCCTCGCTCGTCGAGGCAAGGGCTTTTTTTTGTCTTTCGAAAACGCACGTCTTCACCTGAACCAGGAGCACACCATGCGTCATGGCGATATTTCCAGCAGCAACGACGCCGTCGGCGTCGCCGTCGTCCAGTACAAGATGCCGCGCCTGCACACCCGCGCCGACGTGATCGCGAACGCCCGCGAAATTGCGGAGCGCGTGGTCGGCATCAAGCGCGGCCTGCCCGGCATGGACCTCATCGTGTTTCCCGAGTATTCGACGCACGGGATCATGTACGACGCGAAGGAGATGTACGACACGGCATCGACGATCCCCGGCGAGGAAACCGACATCTTCGCGGCTGCGTGCCGCAAGGCGAACGTGTGGGGCGTGTTCTCGCTGACCGGCGAGCGCCACGAGGAACACCCGGACAAGGCGCCGTACAACACGCTCGTGCTGATCAACAACCAGGGCGAGATCGTGCAGAAGTACCGCAAGATCATGCCGTGGGTGCCCGTCGAAGGCTGGTATCCGGGCGACTGCACGTATGTCGCCGACGGGCCGAAGGGGCTCAAGATCAGCCTGATCATCTGCGACGACGGCAACTATCCGGAAATCTGGCGCGACTGCGTGATGCGCGGCGCCGAGCTCGTCGTGCGCTGCCAGGGCTACATGTACCCGGCGAAGGACCAGCAGGTGCTCGTGTCGAAGGCGATGGCGTTCATGAACAACTGCTACGTCGCGGTCGCGAACGCGGCCGGGTTCGACGGCGTGTATTCGTATTTCGGCCACTCGGCGATCGTCGGCTTCGACGGCCGCACGCTCGGCGAATGCGGCGAGGAGGAAAACGGCGTGCAGTATGCGGAGCTGTCGGTGAGCCTGATCCGCGACGCGCGCCGCAACATGCAGTCGCAGAATCACCTGTACAAGCTGCTGCACCGCGGCTACACGGGCAAGATCGGCTCCGGCGAATCGCCGAACGGCGTCGCGCAATGCCCGTTCGAGTTCTACGCGAACTGGGTGAACGACCCGGACGGCACGCGCCAGGCCGTCGAGCGCCTGACGCGCGCGACACCCGGCACACCTGAATGCCCGATCGAAGGCATTCCGTCCGAAGCGCCCGCGCACCGCTGAGCCCGCGCCCCGCCCGGCCGTTCGCGCCACCTGCGCGAACGGCTCCGCCTCACTCTGGAGCCCTCATCATGCTCGGTGTCGCTCTCTTCTTCATCGGCGCGGTGCTGGTCGTCAACGGCGTCGCGCTCACCGGCCGCATCGAACCGCGCGACGCGGCCGGCCTGAACCTGCTCGTCGGGCTGCTTGCGCTGCTGATCAACCTCGCCGGCCTCGTGCAGGCATCCGCGCCGCCGCAATATTTCTCGAGCGCGGGCGGCCTGCTGTTCGCGTTCACGTACCTGTACCTCGCGGCCGTCCAGTGGCGCGGGCTGCAGGGCGCCGGCCTCGGCTGGTACTGCCTGTTCGTCGCGATCAGCGCGCTCGTCTATGCGGGCACGTCGAACGACATGCGTTTCGGTGCGATGTGGCTGCTGTGGTCGAGCCTGTGGTTCCTGTTCTTCGTCGCGCTCGGCCTGAAGCGGACCGTACGCTTCCTGCCCGGCTACACGATCGCGATCGGCGTCGGCACCTGCTGGCTGCCCGGCATGCTGATGATGACGGGGAGGTGGTAATGAGCGCACGCGATACGCCGCTTGCCGCCGATCCGCTCGCCGGACACCGCATCGCCGACGCGCCGTTCTACCAGGCGGCCGGCGCCGAAGCCGACTGGTTCGAGACGGCCTGCCGGCATCGCCTGCCGATCCTGCTGAAAGGGCCGACCGGCTGCGGCAAGACGCGGTTCGTCGAATACATGGCGTGGCGCATGGGCCTGCCGCTGATCCAGGTCGCGTGCAACGACGACACGTCGGCGGCCGACCTGACGGGCCGCCATCTGCTCGACGCCGACGGCACCTACTGGGCCGACGGGCCGCTCACGCTCGCGGCGCGGCATGGCGCGATCTGCTATCTGGACGAGATCGTCGAAGCGCGCCCCGACGCGACGGTCGTGATCCACCCGCTGACCGACTCGCGGCGCGTGCTGCCGCTCGACCGGCTCGGCGAGGTCGTGCACGCGCATCCGGATTTCCATCTGGTGATCTCGTACAACCCCGGCTATCACGGCGAACACCGGCGGTTGAAGCCGTCGACGCGGCAGCGCTTCGTCGCGATCGACTTCGGCTATCCGGATGCCGCACACGAGGCCGATGTCGTCGTGCGCGAAAGCGGCACCGACCGCGACACCGCACGCCGGCTCGTCGATCTCGCGCAGCGCACGCGTGCGTTGGCGCAGGCCGGCAACGGCCTCGACGAAGGCGCGTCGACGCGCCTGCTGGTGCACGCGGCCCGGCTGATCGTCGCGGGGCTCGCGCCGCTCGACGCGTGCCGGATCGCGATCAGCGACGCGGCAACCGACGACGCCGACACGCGCGCCGCGTTGCAGACGATGGCCGCCGCGCACTTCGCGACATGAGCGCGCTGCACCTCGCCCGCTTCCTGCACGGAATGAGCGCGCAGGAGACCGACGTGCGACTCGACGATGCGGCATTGCGCGCGACGCTCGGTCACGCCGCGTTGCGCGTGCCGGGCACGTTACCGCCCGATGCGCGCATCGCGGCGGCCGCGCACGCGCTCGCGCACTGGCGGCATTCGCCGCCCGGCGAACCGGCCGACACACTGACGCCGATCGGCATCGCGGTTGCCGGCCTGATCGAGGATGCGCGTGTCGAGACGCTGCTCGCCCGGACATGGCCGGGGCTGACGACCTTCTGGGCACCGGCGTTCACGCCGATCGACCGCGAAGGGCTCACGTTCGGTTGCCTGTGCGCGCGGCTCGCGAAGGCGCTGTTCGATCCGTCGTATCGCGACGGCAATCCGTGGGTCGACAAGGGTGTGCAGCTGTTCAACGCGAAACGCGATGCACTCGACGACTACCGCGCATTCCGCTCGATCGCGTCGCGGCTCGCGAACGATCTCGGCCAGATGCGCGTGCGCTTCGAGCTCGACGACGGCGCATGGCTGCGCTATCGCGACGACAACGCGTGGCTGTGGGCGCAACCGGCTGCCGCGTCGGAACGAGCGGGCAACGAAGGCGTCGAGACGTCGGCCGCGACAGGCGGCCACAGCGACGAACCCGACGACGAACCGCACCCGGCACCCGGCGCGACGCGCTATCCCGAATGGAATTGCCACACGCAACGCGAGCGCCGCGACTGGGCGACCGTCGTCGAACGCGCGCCCGTCACGTCGGCGCCGCCGCGCTCGCTGGCCACGCTGATCGAAGCCGACCGGCGCGCCGCGAAACGGCTGCCGTCCCCGCGCGCGTCGGAGCCGATGCGACGCGTCGGCCGCCAGCTCGACGGCGACGCGCTCGACGTCGATGCCGCGATTGCCGCACGCATCGCGCGCCGCGCCGGGCATGCTCCCGATCCGCGCGTGTTCCGCCGCCGCGTGCCGCACGATGCGCACGGGCCCGTGCTGATCCTGCTCGACCTGTCGGCGTCGACGGCCGCGCACGTCGCCGCGCTCGAAAAACGCGCCGCATTCGTGCTCGGCGACCTGTTCGACCGGCAGCGGCGGCGTTGGGCGGTGCACGGCTACACGTCGGACGGCCGGCATCGCGTGTACTACGCCCGCTTCAAGGATTTCGGCGATGCGTTCGACGCCGGCCGCCGCGCGGCGCTGCTCGCGGCCGACGCCGGGATGAGCACGCGCACCGGTGCGGCGCTGCGTCATGCGCTGGCGCTGCTGCGGCGTGAAGCGGCCTGCGCGCGCGCCGCCGTGCTGATGATCGGCGACGGCGAAGCGGCCGACATCGACGTGTTCGACCCGCGCTACCTCGTCGAGGATGCACGTTACGCGGCACGCCAGGGCCGGCAGCGCGGCGTCGCGATCGCCGGTTTGTCGTTCGGCGCGCCGCCCGGGTTGTCTACAATACTTGGCATCGGCCCGCGCTGCGTGCACGCGGCGAACGGCGACGCCCTGCCCGCCGTCGTCGCGCACGCGGCCGGCCGGCTGACCGCGTGACGGCCCTACCCGCAAGCATCAGGATGGACGAATGAACAGTGTGAAGGTTGGCGTATTGTTCTCGCAGAGCGGATGCACGTCGCACCTTGGCCAGAGCCAGTTGCGCGGCACGCTGCAGGCGATCGCCGAAATCAACGAAGCGGGCGGCGCGAACGGCTGCGAGATCGTGCCCGTCGTGCGCGACGCGTGCTCGGACCCGGCCGTCTACGCGCGCCTCGCCGAGGAGCTGATCGCCACCGAGCGCGTGAACGTGCTGTTCGGCGGATACATGTCGAGCAGCCGCAAGGCGTTGATACCGATCGTCGAGAAGTGGGACAAGCTGCTGTTCTACCCGACGCTCTACGAAGGCTTCGAGTTCTCGCCGAACGTGATCTACACGGGCGCCGCGCCGAACCAGAACAGCGTGCAGCTCGCCGCGTTCATGACCGCGCAGTTCGGTGCGCGCGTGTACCTGGTCGGGTCCGACTACATCTACCCGTACGAGTCGAACCGCATCATGATCGACCTCGTCACGCAACACCCTGAAGGCCAGATCCTCGGCGAGGTGTACATGCCGCTCGTCGCATCCGAGCAGGATTTCGCGGCGGTCGTCGAGGACATTCGCGCGAAGGCGCCCGACTTCGTGTTCAGCACGCTCGTCGGCGACAGCACGGCCGCGTTCTACCGCGCATACGCGCAGGCCGGCCTCGATGCACGCAAGATGCCGATCGCGAGCCTGACGACATCCGAGATCGAACTCGGCCAGATGGGCGCGGCCGCGGCCGGCCACTACACGTCGTCGCCGTATTTCCAGACGATCGATTCCGACGTGAACCGCCGCTGCATTGCACAGCTCAAGGCGCGCTTCGGCGACGATGCGAGCGCGTCCGCGCCGTGGGAAGCCGCGTATTTCCAGGTCCACCTGTTCGCCAACGCACTCGCGCGGGCCGGCACCGACCAGCGCGACCGGCTCGTCGAACATCTGGCCGATGCGGAGTTCGATGCGCCGCAGGGGCGCGTGAAGATCGACCGGCTCACGCAGCACACGTGCCTGTACCCGCGCATCGGCTGCGCGACGGCCGACGGCAACTTCACGATCGTGCGCGAAGCGACGCGCCGCGTGCATCCCGATCCGTACCTCGTCACGCATTCGCTCGGCGACCGCGTGCACACGCCCGACGAACTGAAGGCGTAACCGACGATGCGCGCCCGCACCCCGATCCGCTCGACGCCGCGCCTGCTCGCCGAACTGCGCTCGCTCCGCGTGATGGTGTACTACCCGGACGACGACAACGGCCTGCTGCTCGTCGAGCAGCTGTCGCGCATCGGCTGCCCGACCGAGCAGCGCTGGCCGCCGCCCGCGGCGCTGCCGGAGAGCGTCGATCTCGTGATTCTCGCGGTCCGGCCGGACCTGCTGCACCTGTCGATCCCGTGGCTCGAGGACGACGCGCGGCCGCCGCTCATCGCCGTCACGACCTACGAAAGCCCGACGATCCTCGAACTGATGCTGCGCATCGATGCGCAGAGCGCGGTCACGACGCCCGTGCGCTCGTTCGGCCTGTTGAGCGCGATGGCGCTCGCGTGCCACCAGAGCCGCCGGCACGACGAATACCGGCGCCGCATCGCGCAGCTCGAACAGCGCGCGATGTCCGTGCGCACGCTGCAGGAAGCGAAGGCGCTGCTGATGCAGCACAACGCGATCAGCGAGGAAGAGGCGTACCAGCAGATCCGCTCGCAGGCGATGGAGCGGCGCATCTCGATCAACCAGCTCGCCGAGCAGATCGTGCAGGCGCATGCGCTGCTGAAGCGGTGATCCCTGCCCGTGCGCCGCGCGTCAGTCCGGCGGCGGCAGCACGACCGTGTCCTCCGGCCCGAGCACGCGCCCGTCCTGCGCACGCAGCTCCAGCTTCCTGACCGGCAGCCCGGCCTTCCGGTCGACGAGCAGCACGTGCGCCTCGTCCGGTTCGAAGAAGAAATCCTCGCCCCACTGCCGCAGCGCGACCAGCAGCGGAAACAGCCCGCGCCCCTTCTCGGTCAGCACGTATTCGTGATGCGCGCCGCCGTCGACGGCCGGCACGATGTCCATGATCCCGTGCGCGACCAGGTTGCGCAGGCGGGCGGCCAGGATGTTCTTCGCGAGGCCGAGGTTCTTCTGGAATTCGCCGAAGCGGCGCAGCCCGTCGAACGCGTCGCGCACGATCAGCAGCGACCACCAGTCGCCGATCGCGTCGAGCGGGCGGGCAACGCCGCAAAGGGAATCTTCGTGCGTGGTTCGTCTGTTCATCGATGCGTGCGGCGATGCCGTTCCCGGAGCGCGGGCTGGATGGCAGTCGTTTCCGTTGACATAAATGGTTGCAATATAAAACCCGTTCAGCAAAAGATCAATTCCGGGAACTCGACTGTTCGCGATCGATGAACGGCACGACGGCTTCATCCCGGATTGATGCGTACAGCGATCATATTCAGGCGATATTCCCCCGCGTTTTCGCCCTCCGTCGCGCCCTCCCGCGCCATCGCCCTCGCCATTCGGCAAGTGGACCGACGATCGAATAGGTTGCAACTTGAAACCACATATCCTACGCTTCGACTTGGTTTCAACTTGAAACCAATCTGTCCGACTACCGAAGGAGCGCTCGATGATCCGGTCCGATGCTACGTTCGACGGCACCTTTCCTTTCGCCCCGCATTTCGACGACGCATCCGGCTTCCGGATGCATTACGTGGACGAAGGCCCGCGCGACGGCGAAACCGTCCTGTGCCTGCATGGCGAACCCACGTGGGGTTATCTGTTCCGTCATCTGGTGACGGCACTGCGTCCCCGCTATCGCGTCGTCGTGCCCGATCACATGGGATTCGGCAAAAGCGCGACGCCGCAGGACCGCAGCTACTGGCTGCAGGACCACATCGACAATCTCGAGCATTTCGTGCTCGCCCGCGGCCTCGACCGCATCACGCTCGTGATGCACGACTTCGGCGGCCCGGTCGGCATGGGGCTCGCCGCACGGCATCCGGACCGGATTCGCCGTATCGTCTCGGCGAACGGGCCAACGCCGTTCGGCCAGCCCGACCTGGTCGAGCGACTGACGGCGAACGGCCGCGATGCGCCGTGGTTCCAGTGGATCATGCGTGCAGCGGCCGACGACACGCTCGAAACCGTGCTCGGGCAGCTCGGCTTCAACATCCTGAGCACGCTGAAGCTGAACGGTTTCGAGAATCACGCGATCGTCAACGACACGTGGATCGCCGCGTACGGTACGCCGTTCGCGCAACCGGCCGACTGTCTCGGCGCGATTGGATGGGCACGCGGGTTCGCGGCCGGCGCGCACCGGTTCGAGGCACCCGATGCGGCGGCACGGCGCGCGATACGCGACAAACCCGCGCTCGCGATCTGGGGAAACGCCGATCGAACGCTCGGCGCAGAACACTTCCTGCCGCTCTTTACCGCACTGTTTCCGGCCGCGCCCGTCGAGCGGCTGGCGGGCGTCGGACACTACTGTTTCGAGGATGCGCCCGACACCATTGCCGCGCGGATCGCCGGTTTCATCCGGACGACCGGCTAAAAAAAGGTTCATCGAGGATTACCGGGGAACGCGGCGCGGATCTTGAGGAAGAAATATTCCTCGTCGCGGTACCCGTAGGCCCTGCGTTTGATGACCTTGATGGTGTTGTTGATGCCTTCGACGACGCTGGTATTGAGCGGATGGCGGCAGCGGGCGAGGATTCCGTGCCAGTAACTCTGCAGACGCTGCGCAAACAGTTGCAGCGCGGCAATCCCGCTTTGCCGTGCTTGCTCGATCCATTGCTCCCAGGCTTTTTGCGCCCAAGCTGGCTTCTGGTAGAACCAGAGCCGCTTGAGTTCGTCCCGTAGCACGTAGACGCACAGCAACGGCTGATTGGCGGCCAGCAGTTCCTTCAGATGCACGGCCTGTTCCTGCTTCAGGTTGCGACGGTTGCGCAGCAGCAGCCAGCGACTGGACTTCAGAACCTTCCGGGCCGGCCGGTCGTGGCGCAACTGATTGGCCTGATCAACGCGCACCCGATCGATGACCTCGCGCCCGTACTTGGCGACGACGTGGAACAGGTCGTAGACCACCTCGGCTTGTGGACACTGCGCCTTGATCTCCAACTCGTAGGCCGTGGTCATGTCGATCGCGACCGCTTCGATGCGCTCGGCGACGCCCGCGGGAAGTTGTTCGAAGAAGGCCCTGGCCGTCTCGCGAGAGCGCCCCTGTCCGATCCAGAGCACTTGCCGGCCGATCGGATCGACCACCACCGTGGCGTAGCGATGGCCTTTATGTAGCGCGAACTCGTCCATCGCCAGATAGCGGATCGTTGACCAGTCCGGCTCGGCCACGCGTGCGCGCAAGCGCATCTTGTCGATCGATTTGACCGTATGCCAGCCCAGGTCGTAGAAGGCCGCTACCGCTTGCACGCTGGCCGCTTGCAGCAGCTTCTCGCAGGCCTTGGCGAATCGCTCCGTCACCCGCTGGTAGCGTCCCAGCCAGTCCAGCTTCTCCAGCCTCGGCCCGCCGCAGCGTTCGCACCAGACCCGGCGACGAGGCACATGCAACACCACCCGGTACTCGAACAGCGGCAGATCGCGCACCCGACGAACCGTCGTCTCGTGGATTTGCTGGCAACGCGCTCCGCATTGCTCGCAGTACATGACCTTGCTGACCGGCTTCAAGTACAGCGACAGCGTGCGGCTATCGCCCTGCGGCCACTCCACCCGCTCCAGCCGATAGCCTGTCCAGCAACCCAGTGCCTGAAGTGCCTTGCGATCGAGCAATTCTGCCTCCTGACCTCCATAAAGTCAGGCGTCAGGTTACGCAATCGCTCTTCAAGGCTCCACGGTTTCCTGCGATGAACCTAAAAAAATCGGCAGCCGGATCGACACACCCGGCTGCCGAACGGCGTGCGCACCGCTTTCGCCAGCGCGCACGCATTGCTTCACGTCAGCGGATGATCCGCGTCACGCCACGCCCGCGCGGATCGGCCATCGCTTCCGGCGTCTTGCCGTCGATCTTGATGACCTGGATGTCGCCGCTGAAATCCTGCCCCTTCAGCGTATAGCCGCGCGCCTCGATCTGCTTCGCGAGTTCGCCTTCGATCGGGTGGTACGGCTCCCAGAAGATCGTGTTCGGCGGCAGCAGCTGGTGATGGAAGCGCATCGCGCCGACCGCTTCCTTCAACGGCATCTTGAAGTCGTAGATGTTGTTGATCACCTGGAAGATCGACGTGAAGATGCGCGAGCCGCCTGGCGTGCCGATCACGAGCGACACCTTGCCGTCCTTCGTCATGATCGTCGGCGACATCGACGACAGCGGGCGCTTCTTCGGTTCGATCGCGTTCGCGTCGCTGCCGACCACGCCGAACATGTTCGCGACGCCCGGCTTCGCGGAGAAGTCGTCCATCTCGTCGTTCAGCACGATGCCGGTGCCGTCGGCGATCACGCCCGAGCCGAAGTAGCCGTTGATCGTGTACGTGTTCGACACCGCGTTGCCCCACTTGTCGACCACCGAGAAGTGCGTCGTTTCGGCCTTCTCCGGCATCGTCGTGCCGAGGCCCGGCTGCACGCTCTTCGTGTCCGACGGCTCCTTCGGGTTGACCTCGGCCGCACGCTTCGCGATGTACGCGTTGTCGGTCAGCTGCGCGATCGGCACCTTGTAGAAGTCGGGATCGCCGAGATACTGCGCGCGATCCGCAAACACGCGCTTCTCGATTTCCGCGACGAGGTGGATGTACTGCGGCGAGTTGAGCTTCACGCCCTCGAAATCCTGCTTGAGGTCGGCCTTCATCTTCAGCAACTGCACAAGGCCGATGCCGCCCGAGCTCGGTGGCGGCGCGGTGATCACGTCATAGCCGTTCCACTTCGCCTGCACCGGCTGGCGCCATACCGCGCGGTACTGCGCAAGATCCTCGGTGGTGATCAGCCCGTTGCCGTCGCCGGTCTTCATCGACGCGGCGATCAGCTCGGCCGTCTTGCCCTTGTAGAAGCCTTCCGCGCCGTCGTTCGCGATCCGCGTCAGCACGTCGGCGAGGTCCGGCTGCTTGAAGTTCACGCCGGCCTTCAGCCCGGCGAAATACTTGTCGAAGTTGGTCTTGCCGCCGAACTCCTTCGATGCATCGACGCCGCGCTGCGCGAGCTGCTCGTCGACGACGAAACCGTCGCGCGCATAGTGGATCGCCGGCGCGAGCACCTGCTTCCACTTCAGCTTGCCGAAGCGCTTCTGCGCTTCCCACATGCCGGCCACCGTGCCCGGCACGCCGACCGCGCGCGGACCGTACAGGCTCATGCCCTTGACGACGTTGCCGTCCTTGTCGAGGTACATGTCCTTCGTCGCGGCAAGCGGCGCGCGCTCGCGGTAGTCGATGAAGTACGGCTTGCCGTCCTTGTAGATCGTCATGAAGCCGCCGCCGCCGATGTTGCCGGCTTCCGGATACGTGACGGCGAGCGTGAATGCGATCGCGACGGCCGCGTCGATCGCGTTGCCGCCCTCCTTGAAGATCCGCTCCGCGGCATCCGCGCTGTACTTGTCGGCCACCGCCACTGCCGAGCTCGTCAGGACCGCCGGCTGCGGCCCTTTCGCATACGCGGGCGCGTTCGGCAGGAACCCGATGCCGGCCACCGCCGCAAGTACGGCAGCGGATGATTTGAAGCGATTCAGCGTAGTCATTGCATGTCCCCCATGTGGATCTCCTTCAGGCAGGAAAAGCGCCTGATCCGCGGATGGCCGCCGGCACGCCAACGGCCATATGCCGGCTTCGTAGTATAGGGGGACAAAAAGGGTCGAACACGTGGCATGCCACGAAAGCATGCCGATCGGGTGCGCCCGGTCACGTTGCAGCGCCGCGACGTGCAAACGCATCGGCCGAAACGGCATGCGATGCACGTCATCACGCAGCGCACAAAACCGAAAGTTGCGAACCTCGCGGCGTGCCATGCAGCACGCGCAAAAAAATCTGCAAACGCCCCTCCCGCAGCGCGGGTCGATCTGAGAAGATAGCGCCCCTTTCGCACGGCATCACCGTTTCGTTCACGTGCCGCTTCACGTTTCTTCGTCTCGCTCCCTATGGCATCACACAATGCGCATCATGCGTCCGGCTTCGCGGCCGGCGTCGCCGCCGCCGTCCTCGTCGCTCAAACCGGGGCAACCGGCCCGTGGCACACCGGCATGCTCGCCGCGTTCGCGGCGGGCGTCGCGGGCGGCACCGCGCCCGACTGGCTCGAAGTCGCCTGGTGGAGCCGCAAGCGCCGCCTGTGGATCACGCATCGCACCGTCACGCACTGGGGCATCGGCTGGATCGCGCTGCTTGCGCTCGGGTGGCACGGGCTCATCCATCATCCGCATCCGCTGTGGGCCGCACCGCTGTTCGGCTTCGCATGCGGCGGCTTGATGCACCTGCTCGCCGACTGGCCGAACCCGCTCGGCGTGCCGTGGATCTGGCGGCGCCACTCGCTCAACCTGTGGAACAGCGGGAATTGCGACCTGATCGTCGTGGCCGCTGCATGGGGCGGCACGCTGTGGCTCGCGCAGTCGCTGTGGTCGCGCGCCCCGCTGCTCGAACACTGGCTCGGCTGGCTGAATCGCGTTTAGTTGCGATTCGAAGCAATTCGGCGCGATATCGGCGCACCGAATGGCACGCAACTTTCCGTCCGTTGAAAGTGTGGCGCGCGCCCCCAACTGAATTGGCTTCGTCGACATGCATGCCCGGCACGCACGCGCGACGTCTGGCACACTGACGATTCGATTCAGGCGCGGTTCGTCCGCGCACTCGCACCCCATTTCAACGCTCCGATGGACGTCACCGCTATCCGCCCTGCCGCCCGTGCGCTCGACGTGTTCCACCCGGCCGTCGCCGCGTGGTTCCAGCGCACGTTCGCCGCGCCGACCGGCGCGCAGGCGCTCGCGTGGCCGCACATCAAGGCCGGCCGCTCGACGCTCGTCGCCGCGCCAACCGGTTCCGGCAAGACGCTCACCGCTTTCCTGTGCGCGCTCGACGATCTGGTGCGCGATGCGCTGGCGCACGACGGCACGCTGCCCGACGCGACGCTGGTCGTCTATGTGTCGCCGCTGAAGGCGCTGTCGAACGACATCCACGTGAACCTCGACGCGCCGCTCGCCGGCATCGCCGAATCGCTCGCGCACCTCGGCCTGCCGGTGCCGACGATCCGCACCGCGGTACGTACCGGCGACACGACGCAAGCGGAACGCGCCGCGCTGCGCAAGCGTGCGCCGCACATCCTCGTCACGACACCCGAATCGCTGTACGTGCTGCTGTCGTCCACGTCGGGGCGCCAGATGCTGTCGAACGTGCGCTCGGTCATCGTCGACGAGATCCATGCGCTCGCGTCGTCCAAGCGCGGCAGCCATCTCGCGCTGTCGCTCGAGCGCCTCGATGCACTGTCCGGCCGCGCATTGCCGCGCATCGGGCTGTCGGCCACGCAAAAGCCGATCGACGCGGTTGCGCGCTTCCTGGTCGGCGGGCCGGCCGATGCGCCGCGAGACTGCACGATCGTCGACACGGGCCACACGCGCGAGCGCGATCTCGCGCTCGAACTGCCGAACGTGCCGCTCGAACCCGTGATGGCGACCGACGTGTGGGAACAGGTGTACGACCGCATCGCCGGGCTCGCGGCCGCGCATCGCACGACGCTCGTGTTCGTCAACACGCGGCGCACCGCCGAGCGCATGGCGCGCCATCTCGCCGACCGGCTCGGCAAGAACGCGATCGCCGCGCATCACGGCAGCCTCGCCAAGGAACACCGCTTCGATGCCGAGCAACGCCTGAAGCGCGGCGAACTGAAGCTGCTCGTCGCCACGGCCTCGCTCGAACTCGGCATTGACATCGGCGACGTCGATCTCGTCTGCCAGGTCGGCTCGCCGCGTGGCATCGCGCCGTTCCTGCAGCGCGTCGGCCGCTCGGGGCACCATGTCGGCGGCGTGCCGAAGGGCCGGCTGTTCCCGCTGTCGCGCGACGAACTCGTCGAATGCGCGGCGCTGCTCGATTGCGTGCAACGCGGCGAGCTCGATGCGCTGCGGATTCCCGAAGCGCCGCTCGACGTGCTCGCCCAGCAGATCGTCGCCGAAGTCGCGTGCACGGAATGGCAGGAAGACGCGCTGTATGCGCGCTTCACGCACGCGGCGCCGTACGCACGGCTGACACGCGAACGCTTCGACGAAGTGATGAAGATGCTCGCCGAAGGCTTCACGAGCCGGCGCGGCGTGCGCGGTGCGTACCTGCATCGCGACGTGGTCGGCGGCACCGTGCGCGGGCGCCGTAACGCAATGATGACCGCGACCACGTCGGGCGGCACGATCCCCGACATGGCCGACTATGCGGTGCTGCTCGAACCGCAAGGCATCCAGGTTGGCACCGTCAACGAGGATTTCGCGATCGAGAGCCTGGCCGGCGACGTGTTCCAGCTCGGCAACCAGTCGTACCGGATCATTCGCGTGGAAACGGGCCGCGTGCGCGTCGAGGACGCGCAAGGCCAGTCGCCGAACATTCCGTTCTGGCTCGGCGAGGCGCCGGGGCGCAGCGACGAACTGTCGGCGGCGGTCGGCCGGCTGCGTGCACGGCTCGACGGGCTGTTCGCGGACGGCGACCGGCAGGCCGGTGCCGGTGCCGGTGCCGGTGCCGGTGGACGCAATCGTGCGGGCAGCAACGCCGAAGCCAAAGCGAATGGCGAAACCGGCACGGCACGCGCCTCCGCCGAAAGCCGCCTCGCGCCGGCGCTGCGCTGGCTCGTCGACGAGCTCCGCCTGTCGCCGGACGCGGCGCGCCAGATCGCCGACTACCTCGCCCGCACCCGCGCCGCGCTCGGCGCACTGCCGACGCAGGACACGCTCGTGATGGAGCGTTTCTTCGACGAATCGGGCGGCACGCAGCTCGTGATCCATTCGCCGTTCGGCAGCCGCATCAACCGCGCCTGGGGGCTCGCGCTGCGCAAGCGCTTCTGCCGCAGCTTCAACTTCGAGCTGCAGGCCGCCGCGACCGACGACGCGATCATCCTGTCGCTGTCGCTCGCGCACAGCTTCGCGCTCGACGAGGTGTGGCGCTACCTGCGTTCGGCCAGCGCCGAGCACGTGCTGGTCCAGGCGCTGCTCGACGCGCCGATGTTCGGCGTGCGCTGGCGCTGGAACGCGACGACCGCGCTCGCGCTGCCGCGCTTCACCGGCGGCCGGCGCACTGCGCCGCAACTGCAGCGGATGAAGAGTGAGGATCTGCTCGCGACCGTGTTCCCCGATCAGGTCGCGTGCCTCGAGAACATCGTCGGCGAACGCGAGATTCCGCATCATCCGCTCGTCGACCAGACGCTCGACGATTGCCTGCACGATGCAATGGACACTGACGGCTGGCTCGCGCTGCTGCGCCGGATCGAAAGCGGCGCGATCGAACTCGTCGCGCGCGACCTGCCCGCACCGTCGCCGCTCGCGGCCGAGATCCTGAACGCGAAACCCTACGCGTTCCTCGACGACGCACCGCTCGAGGAGCGCCGCACACAGGCCGTTCAGTCGCGCCGGTGGAGCGATCCCGAATCGGCCGACGATCTCGGCGCGCTCGACGCCGACGCGATCGATGCAGTCCGCGACGAAGCATGGCCGCTCGTACGCGACGCCGACGAAATGCACGATGCGCTGCTCACGCTCGCCTGCATCGCCGACAGCGAAGCACAAGCCCACGCAGGCTGGCCCGACCGGCTCGCGGAACTCGCGGATCGCCGCCGCGCGACGAAACTGGTCGCGCCGGGCGGTACCGGGCTGTGGGCGCCGGTCGAACGGCTCGTATGCCTGCGTGCGCTGCATCCCGACGCGCGCCCCATGCCGGCGCTCAAGGTGCCGGCCGCATGCGCGCAGCCGTGGGAAGCCGATGCGGCACTCGTCGATGTGATCCGCGCGCGGCTGACCGGCTTCGGGCCGCTCACGCTCGACGCGATCGCGACACCCGTTGGCCTGCCGCCCGCGTCGGTCGCGACGGCGCTCGCGGCGCTTGAGCGCGAAGGCTACGTGATGCGCGGCCGCTTCACGCCGGGCGCGACGACCGACGAATGGTGCGAACGCCATCTGCTGGCGCGCATTCACCGCTATACGGTGAAGCGGCTGCGCCGCGAAATCGAACCGGTCGAGCGCGCCGACTTCATGCGCTTCCTGTTCCACTGGCAGCACCTGACGCCCGACACGCGCGGCACGGGCCGCGACGCACTCGCGGCCGTGGTCGAACAGCTCGAAGGCTACGAGGCCGCGGCAAGCGCGTGGGAAGACGCGCTGCTGCCCGCGCGGCTCACCGACTACATGGCCGGCGGCCTCGACGAGCTGTGCCGCTCGGGCAAACTCGTCTGGACCCGCATCGGCGCGCCGGCGCGCGCGGCCGGCACACCCGTGAAGACGACGCCGATCGTGCTGCTGCCGCGCCGCCACCTCTCCGCGTGGCAGGCGCTGCGCGATCCCGATGCGCAACCGGCGCTGTCCGCGCGCGCCACGCAGGTGCGCGACGCACTCGCCGCGCACGGCGCGATGTTCTTCGATGCGCTGCTCGACGACCTGCACGTGCTGCCCGTCGAACTCGAACAGGCGCTCGGCGAACTCGTGTCGGCCGGCCTCGTGAATGCGGACAGCTACGCGGGACTGCGCGCGCTGCTGAAGCCCGCCGTCAAGCGCAGCGCAACCTATGCCCCGCGCACGCGACGCGGCGGCGCGCTGATCGGCGGAATGGACGACGCGGGCCGCTGGGCGCTCGTGCAGCGTCAGGCGCCGCGGGACGATGCGCCCGCGCCGAAGCGCGGCCCGGCGGCGACCGATCCCGACGCGCTCGAGCACATCGTGTGGACGCTGCTGCGCCGTTACGGCGTCGTGTTCTGGCGACTGCTCGAACGCGAAGCCGACTGGCTGCCGAGCTGGCGCGAACTCGTGCGCGTGCTGCAACGGCTCGAAGCGCGCGGCGAGATTCGCGGCGGACGCTTCGTTGCCGGGCTCGCGGGCGAGCAGTTCGCGCTGCCCGAAGCGATCCCGATCCTGCGCGAACTGCGGCGGCAACCGGGCGACGGACAATACGTGTGCGTGACGGGCGCCGATCCGCTGAACCTCGCCGGCACGCTGCTGCCCGGCGACAAGGTGCCGGCGCTCGCCGGCAATCGCGTGCTGTTCCGCGACGGCGTGCCCGTTGCATCGCTGGTATCCGGCACGTTCCATTACGCCCCCGACCTGCCGCCCGCCGCCCGCGAGGATGCGCGCCTGCGGCTCGCGCGTTACTGCTGACATCGGCTGACACGCACGCCGCACAGACTACTGATCGCCGGGCCGCGCAGCCGCCATCGTTCAGGTAGCATCGGACGATTGACTGCGCGGGCTCCCGCGCGTCGCCCAGACAAAACAAGACTTCCGGAGACTGCCGCTCATGGCTTCGCATGCCGATTCGCCCGTCGCTCATCACGCGGGTTCGCTGACCATTTTCCAGGGTGCCGCACTCTATATCGGCGCGGTGCTCGGCACCGGCGTGATCGCGTTGCCCGCGCTTGCCGCCGAAGTCGCGGGGCCGGCCTCGCTGCTCGCGTGGGCTGCGCTCGTCGTGCTGTCCGGGCCGCTCGCTGCCACCTTCGCCGCACTCGGCGCCCGTTATCCCGATGCCGGTGGCGTATCGACCTACGCCCGGCGCGCATTCGGCCCGAAGGCCGCTGCCATCGTCGGCTGGTGCTTCTATTTCGCGGTGCCGGCCGGCGCGCCGGCCGCCGCGATGTTCGGCGGCGCATACGTTGCGGCCGTCACGGGCGGCGGGCACACGACGATCATCGTCACGGCCGCCGCGCTGATCGCGACCGTGTCGGCCGCGAACGCATTCGGCGTCACCGTGTCGGGCCGCATGCAACTCGTATTGTCGGCGCTGCTCGTCACGCTGCTGCTCGTCGCGGTGCTCGCGTCCGCGCCGCATGCGCGCCCCGCGAACCTGCATCCGTTCGCGCCGCATGGCTGGCTCGCGGTCGGCCAGGCCGCCGCGCTGCTCGTGTGGAGCTTCGCCGGCTGGGAAGCGATCACGCATCTCGCGGCCGAATTCCGCCGGCCCGCGCACGACATGCCGCGCTCGGCCGGCATCGCGGTCGTGGTCGTCGGATTCCTGTACCTGTCGGTCGCCGCCGCGAGCGTGATGGTGCTCGGGCCATCGGCCGGCGCATCGGGTGCCCCGCTCGCCGAACTGATCGCAGGCGGCATCGGCGGCCACGCGCAGGTGCTGGCGGCCGCGGCCGCGCTGCTGCTCACGCTCGGCACGATGAACGCATATTTCGCGGGCGCGGCCAAGCTCGGCGCGGCGCTCGGTCGCGACGGCGCGCTGCCGGCGTGGCTCGCGCACGGCAGCCAGATCGGCGGCGTGCCGCGCCGCAGCCTCGGCGTGATCGCCTTGCTCGCGGCCGTCGCGCTCGCTGCAACGACGCTCTCGGACGTCGGGCCGAAACCGCTCGTGCTCGTCACGTCCGGATGCTTCGTGATGGTGTACGGGCTCGGCGCAGCCGCCGCGCTGAAGTTGCTGCCGCGCGGCAGCATCGCCCACCGTTGCGCATGGGTTTCGCTGATTGCGGTCGCGGGGCTGTTCCTGACGACCGGATGGTATTTCCTGTTCCCGCTGCTGCTCGCAGGCGCCGCACTGCTTTATCTGCAAGTGACCGGCCCGCGCAAATGACCTGGCGCGTGCACGGGCATCGCCCGCCCGCTCGCTGCGCACGGCGCTTGCCGGGTCACGCCGATCCGGCCAGGCGCCGTTTCGTCGCGCCGGTCAGGCCGGCACCAGTTCGAAGCTGAGCCGTTTGCCGAGTGCGGCGGCCGCGCTCGCGAGCGTCGCCAGCGTGAGGCTCGTGTCGGTTTCGTCGAGCAGGCGGTTGAGTGCGGCGCGGCTGGTTTTCATCCGCGCGGCCATTGCGGTTTTCGTGATGTGTTGCGCCTTCATCTCCTGCCCGATCTGCCACGCGATCACGCGCTTGATTGCCGTGGCGGTGGCCGCTTCGAGATTGCCGTCTTCTTCGAGGAAGCGATCGAAATCGCTGCCGATATGCGGGTTGTTCGTGGTCGTCATGTCGTACTCCAGGTGCATGGCGTTGCCGGCTGCCCGACCGTCGGAGACGGCGCGTTCCGGCACAACCGGGGAATTCAGATGGCGTGCGTCAGCACCTTCAGGCGCGCGACGGTGACGTCGAGATCGTCCGACGGCGTGGCCCGCGATTGCTTGAAGAAGCCGTGCAGCAGGACCATCGTGTCGCCAGCGACCGTGAACAGCACGCGAGCGCTTCGCCCCGGCAGCATCACGCGGATCTCCCATAGATCCTTCGCCATCTTCCGGACCAGCGGCATGCCGAGCGGCCAGCCGAGTTGAACGGTCTTGATCTCTTCGCCGAGAGCCGTTCGCTCCGCCTGCCCGAGCGCCTTGAGCCATTCGCGCACCGGCTCGTTGCCTCGGGCCGTCCGGAAGAACCGCACGCCGAGCGTGACCTGTATCTGCTGTCTCGCCATCGTCTTGTCGCCAATCGTACCAAAAACGGTACGATATGCCAAGTGCCCCGGTGGCGGCTACTGACCGGATGGCCAGTCCTGCGGCAAGGAAAGGGATCGAGCTGCGCCCGACGGGTCAACGGTTGCCGCGGGCCGGCTTGCGCGCCGCCCGAGGCGCCCGGTGCGGGCGTGTGTCGCCGAAGCGCGACCGCGCGATGTCGCGCACCGCGTCGATCAGCGTTCGCGCCACCGGCGACGGCTGCGCATCGGTCCGCAGCACGAGCCCGACCGGCTCGTCGGTGCCCGCCGACGGCAGCGGCAGGCGCGCCAGCGCACCGGCCGACAGATCGTATTCGGCCGCGTAGAGCGGCACGAACCAGACCGCGTCGTTCTCGAGCGCAAGCGCACGCGCGACCGAGACCGACAATACCTCGATGAACGAATCCAGCGGCGGTGCGCCGCATGCGCCGAGCAGTTGCTCGGCCGACTGCCGGATCAGCGTGCCGAACGGCGGCAGCACGACCGGATAGCGTGCAAGCTCGGCAGCCGGCGCCGCGCTTGCGAGCAGCGGATGCCCGGCACGCACGACCGCGACGAGCGGTTCGTTGTACAACTGCTCGAACGCGAGCCCGATCATCCGCTCAGGCTCCGACAGCCGCCCGATCGCGCATTCGATCGCACCGGACTTCAGGCGCTCGAGCAGCTCGGCATTCGCGGCCGTCGCGATCCGTACGACGATGCGCGGCCAGCGTTCGGCCAACGCCTTCATCAACGCCGGCGCGAGCGAGGCCGCGACGGTCGGCAGCATGCCGACTTCGAGCGTCGCCGCCGCGGCCCCGCCCTCGCGCGCGAGCAGCCCGACGCCCTGCCGCAACGCGAGCACGCACGCATTCGCGTGCGGCATGAACAACTGCGCTTCGCGGGTCGGCTGCGCGCCCTGCCGGCCACGTTCGAACAGCTTCACGCCGAGGATCGCCTCCAGTTCGGCGATCGTCTTCGACACGGCCGGCTGCGTGATCGACAGGCTTTCGGCCGCCTTCTGCACGCCGCCCAGCTGCGCGACCGCGAGAAAGCACTGCAGGTGCCGGAATTTGACGCGGCCGTCGGCAATACGATTATTCATAACGAACGGTTATGCGGATGACGATGAAATGCCATTTTGCATAACTTTCCGGAGAGTCCCAAGCACTCGGTGATCCGTCATGCTTTCCGTCGCAGCGCCTGGAAACCCGTCGGCTCCCAGATCCGCTTCGCGATCAGCAAGCCCGTTCCGTGCTTTTGCCCGAGCGGCGCCGACGCCGATTCCGCATGCAGCGCGGCCGCCTTGCTGCGCAGCCGGCGCAACTCCAGTTCCAGCTCCGCGGCGGCGGCTTCGGTCAGCATCCCCTGCGAGAACGTCATCGTCTCGCCCGCGCCGTCGAAGCGGCTGTCGAGGAAATCGCCGAGCGCATGCGTATGAAAGTAACGGCGGATCGGCCCGCCCGGCAGCCAGTCGAAATCGCGGGCGACACGCACGCGAATCCGGTCGCCCGGCAACAGCGCCACGACGTTCATCCGGTCGAGCATCAGCAGGTATTTCACGCACTCGGCCTGCGACACCCGATACGCCGACACGATGTCCTGCACGGTCCAGTAGTTGATCGCGCAGACGGCAACGAGCAGCAGCTTCTCGTCCGACACGAGCAGCGCCTCCTGCTGTTCGGTCAGCACGTGCAGCCTCGGCGCCGAAGCGGACGCCTCCTGCACGAGCTCGGCCAGCGTATAGCCGAGCAGTTGCGCGATCTCCACGACCCGCTCGAGCGTGAAGCGGCCGCTGGCGAACAGCCGCTTCACGCTCGTCTCGGAGACGTCGAGCGACCGCGCGACGTCGCGGTAGGTCATGCCCTGCGCCTTCAACTGGCGCTTCAGCGTTTCGATGAGCTGGGCGGTTTCGGTCATATTGGTATCGAAAAATGGTGCTCACGGTCGAATGTTAGGCTACCTGCGCAGGCAAATGAACACTTTTCGTTACTTACCCGCATAATCCGCTCCGTCCTGTCACTCAACGACGGAGCCGAAATGACCACCCGGACCGAAACCGCCGCGTACGAACCGCACGACACCGCACCACGCGATGCACGCGACACCGATCGCACGATGCCACTCGCGACCGTCCGCACGCTGGCCGCCAGCGTGCATGTCGGCGATCTCGTGTTCATCCGCGTGCCGGCCGGGGCGCCGCGCGACGCGGCCGGCACGACGGGCCCGGCCGGCGCGTGGGCCAATCGCTGCGGGATCGTCGTCGATACGTCGGGCGACGAACCGTTGATCGCCGAATCCGCGGCGTTGGCGTGGACGAAGCTCTCGCCGCTGTCGCGCTTCGTCGCCCGCACCGCAGGCGGACGCATCGCACTGGCACGCCGCATCGCGGCACCCACCGCCGATGCGCAGCGCCAGGTCCATGCCGCGGCCGAACAGCGAATCGACGCGCTGCTCGGCAACCGCTTCAACCTGCGGGTGCGGCGCGGGTTCTGCGCGCGATATGTAAGCGACGTGCTCGGCATGGACCAGGCTGCGACGCCGGCCGCCCTGCTGCGCAGCGGCGCGCTGACACTCGAATTCGACGGGATCGTGTTCGATCCCGGCCGCCGCTGATAACGGGCACGCTCGGGGAGACCGGATAACGACAAGAACAAAAGACAAGAAATAGCGACGGGCTGGCTGGAGGGCCGTGCACGGGGTCGTCACCGACGACGCGAAGCCCGATCGCTTTTTCCGCCGGACAGGCATCCTGTCCGGCGGATTTTTCATGGGCGCGCCGAACATAACGAATGGTTATGCGATTCGCGAAAAAAGGTCATTTTGCATAACTTTCCGGATTGGCTAAAGTCGTGCCATCCACTTTGCGAAAAACCTATCAGGAGACGCCCGATGGATTCCCCCACGATCCTCACGCCGCGCGACTGGCCGTCGCATCCGGCCTATGTCCACCCCGAATACCGTTCGTCCGTGAAGCGCGGCCCGACCCGAGCGCTGATCCCGCTGAAGGAGAAACTGCGCGACCAGTACGCCCCCGTCTACGGCGCCGAAGATCTCGGCGCGCTCGACCACGACCTGACGAAGAACGCCGTGAAGAACGGCGAGCCGCTCGGCGAGCGCATGGTCGTCACCGGCCGCGTGCTCGACGAAGGCGGCAAGCCCGTGCGCAACACGCTCGTCGAGGTGTGGCAGGCGAACGCGGCCGGCCGCTACGTGCACAAGGTCGACCAGCACGACGCGCCGCTCGACCCGAACTTCCTCGGCGCGGGCCGCTGCCTGACCGACGACGACGGCCGCTACCGCTTCCTGACGATCAAGCCCGGTGCGTATCCGTGGGGCAACCACCCGAACGCGTGGCGCCCGAATCACATCCACTTCTCGCTGTTCGGCGATTACTTCGGCTCGCGTCTCGTCACGCAGATGTACTTCCCCGGCGATCCGCTGCTCGCGTACGACCCGATCTTCCAGGGCACGCCCGAGGCCGCGCGCGATCGCCTGATCTCGCGCTTCTCGATGGACATCACCGAAGAAGGCTATGCGCTCGGCTACGAATTCGACATCGTGCTGCGCGGCCGCGACGCCACCCCGATGGAGCGCTGAACCATGACGACGCTGAAGCAAACCCCTTCGCAGACGGTCGGCCCGTACTTCGCGTACGGCCTGTGCCCGCAGCAATACGACTATGACCTGAAGAGCCTGTTCACGCCGACGATCGCCGCGGCGCACGCCGAAGGCGAGCACGTGCTGCTGGTCGGGCAGGTGTTCGACGGCGACGGCAACGTGGTCGGCGACGCGGTGCTCGAATTCACGCAGGTGGACGGCGCGGGCCGCTACCCCGCCTCGCGCGACGACATCGCGAAATCCGGCTTCACGGGCTTCGCGCGGGTCGGCACGGGCACCGACCCGCAGCAGCGCTTCGTCGTCGAGACGGTGAAGCCGGGCCGCCTCGCCGCCGACGAGGCACCGCACATCAACGTGACCGTGATGATGCGCGGGATCCTCACGCATGCGTTCACCCGCGTGTACTTCGACGACGAAGCCGCCGCGAACGCGGCCGACCCCGTGCTGAACGCCGTGCCGGCCGAACGCCGCGCGACGCTCGTCGCGAAACGCGACGCGCAGCCGGGCCGGCCGGTCGTCTACCGCTTCGACATCCGCATGCAGGGGCCGGACGAAACCGTATTCTTCGACGTTTGACGCATGCGCCGGCACTCGCCGGTGTCGACAGCATCCACGCCGTGTGGCGCGATACCGACAGGCATCGCGCCACACGGCGTTTTTCATGCGCCGTCGCCATCATTCGATGATGCGTCGCATCGTGGCGCATTGCGACGACGGATGCCTGTTGACCAAGGCTTCCCGCCCCAATATCAAACACACGTTTGAAACGCATGCTGCGACCGCACATGAATCGTCGGGCCGACAGGATATCGTTTGCGCGTTATGCGGCGTATCCTTCGCTATCTGCAACGAGTCAGCGGGATTGAATCGGACGAGGCAACAATTACATGAGTCATGCGCGACACTGCCCGGCAGGCCGTTCGCGCATTTTTTCTGACCGGGTGCCTTTAAACGCGTCTGACCGAATTTGGCGGACGCGTATTTTTTTTCCTGGCCGGCCCCGCTAGCGGCGAATCTCCAGATACCGGCTCGGCGTGTCGCCCAGGATGCGGCGAAACGCCGACGTGAACGCGCTTGCGCTCGCGTACCCGAGATCGAGCGCGACGCGCGTCACCGGCTGCCCGTCGGTCAGGCGGGCAATCGCCGCGAGCATGCACACCTGCTGGCGCCACGCGGCAAAACTCACGCCCGTCTGCGCGCGGAACTGCCGCGTGAACGTCCGCCGGCTCACACCGGCATCGGCCGCGACCCGGTCGAGATCGGCCGCGATCGACGGCGACGCGAACAGGTGCCGGCACACCTTCGCCAGCCGTGCGTCGGCCGGCAGCGGCGCATGCAGCGACAGGCGCGGCATCGTCGCGATTTCCGCAACCAGCAGATCCATCAGCTTGCCCGCGCGCCCGTCGACGTCGTACAGGGCCGGCAGGTCGATCGCATCGTCGATCAGTTGCCGCAGCAGCGGCGACACGCCATGCACGCCGCACTGCGCGGGCAGCCCGGCAGCCTGCGCGGCGTCGGCGGACACGAACGTGTTGAGCATCGTGACCGGCCCGGTCATCGTCATTTCGTGCCGCACGCCGGCCGGCACCCAGCACGCGCGCTGCGGCGGCACCAGCCAGCGGCCGTGCGGCGTCGACACGCTGATCGTGCCGCGCGACGCAAACGCGAATTGCCCGCGCACGTGCGCGTGCTCCGGAAACGTCGTGCCCGCCGCAAAGTCGTTGGCGGTCACGACCACGCTCCGGGGAATGTGTTCGTAGGGATCTAGCTGCGTATTTCTCACGGCCCGAATTCCATCATCAATGACCCGATATCGAAGGCGGGTCGCCTTCGATCGATCTACGATCCGCTCCACCGTTGCGCGACCTCGCGGCCGCAAGACCCGTCGGCCCGATCGGCCGGATTGCAACCTCATCGGAGCGGAGATGCCGAATACGTTTCATCGCGTGGGGGACGGCCCCCACCCTGTTCTCGTGCTGCACGGCTGGTTCGGCGACGCCCGCGCGTTCGAGCCCGTCGAAGCCTGGCTGTCGCGCGAGCATTTCAGCTATGTATTCATGGACTACCGAGGTTACGGCCGCATGCGCGACGCACGCGGCGACTACACGATCGACGAGATTGCCGCCGACACGCTCGCGCTCGCCGACGCAGTCGGCTTCCCGACCTTCAGCCTCGTCGGCCATTCGATGGGCGGCATGGCGATCGAGAAGATTGCCGCCATCGCGCCCGACCGCGTGCGCGCGCTGGTACCGATCGCGCCCGTGCCGTGCGGCGGCCTGCCGTTCGACGCCGTGCGACGCGCGCTATTCGAGCGTGCCGCCGGCCACCTTGCCGATCGCAGGACCATCATCGATCGCAGCACCGGCAACCGGCTGCCGGCCGCCTGGGTCGAGTGGAAAGCCGCGTATTCGGCCGCCTGTTCGTCGGCGCAGGCATTCGGCGCGTACTTCCGTGCGTGGGCCGATACCGATTTCAGCGGGGAGATCGCGGGGCGCCATCCGGTGAAAGTGCTGATCGGCGAACACGATCCCGCTTTCGACATGGCGCTGATGGCGCGCACTTACCTGCAACGCTACCCGCTCGCCACCGTCGACGTGCTGCGCAATGCAGGCCACTATCCGATGAACGAGACGCCGCTCGCGCTGGTCGCGGCGATGGAAGCGTTCCTGCTCGCCGCGACGGCTCGCCCCGCCGCCATCGACTGACCGGCCGCGCGCCGGCGGCATGGCCGCGGCACGCATCACCGCAGCATGAACGACATCGCCGACAGGCTGTTCAGCGTGCGCACCACGTGCTCGACCGACGGCCCGTCGAAGCGCAGCGTCACCGCGTCGACACGCTCGAGCGACGGCAGCACGCAAAACAGGTCGGCCAGCGCGGCCGTCTGCACGCGCAACGTGCAGGCGGCCGGTGCCGGCCGATGCGCGCCGGCGCGCACGCCGGCCGACAGCGCCCGCGCAACCGTTTCGCGCGCCGCGGTCGCGATCCGCGCACACGACGCGGCGGGCGTGAGCGTATCGCCGCTCGAGGCGCCGCCGGCCGTCTTGACCGTCTCGAAACGCGCATCCGGAAACAGCGGCTGCGTTTCCTCGGCGAACACGTCGTCGCCCGTGGCGAGCGCGACGTGCGCGCCATATTCCCGCGCCAGCGCGCCGTACAACCCGGCTTCGCCAAGCTCGACGCCGTTCAGCCACACCTGCGTGAACGCAAAGCTGTTGATCGTGTGCGCGAGCACGCCGCGCGCCTGCGATTTCGCGTGATAGCCGATCATGAACACGAGGTCGGGCTGCTGTTCGACGCCCGCCATCATCCCGAGCATGCGCGGCTTGCCGAGCACGACGCGCGCACGCGCATCGAGCCCGTCGGGCAACAGGTTGCGAAAGCCGCCGTGCGAATCGTTGACCCAGACGCTCTGCGCACCGCCCGCGAATGCGCCTTCGATCGCCGCGTTCGCCTCGGCGGTCATCCAGCGGCGCGCCCGTTCGTACTCCGGATTGCCGGCGCGCGTCTGCTCGGTGGCGAATACGCCGGCGACACCCTCGATGTCGGTCGAGATCAGGATCTTCATGACTGGTTCACAGCCCTTCGTTAGGTTCGTTGAACAACCGGTCGAGATCGGGCACCGCGTCGCGCAGCGCTTGCCGCACGTGGCCGTCGCGCCCGGCGACCGTCACGGCCTGCAGCAACGCGTCGGCGATCGCGTGCTCGACGCTTTCGGCCGCGGCCATGAACAGCGGGTCGAGCGCCGCATCGGCCACGAGGGCCGGCAGCGCGATCGTCGATGCGTCGTGCGCGATCGTGTAGGCGGTCGAGAAGGCAAGCGCGATGTCGCCGCTGCCATGCCCGTAGACGGAACCCGTGCGGGCCAGCCCCGCGCCCGCGCGACGCGCGAGCCGCGACAGCTGCCGCGCATCGAGCGGCGCGTCGGTGGCGAGCAACAGGATGATCGAACCCTGCTCGGGCGGCGCCGCATGCGCGGCTTCAGCCGCGCGCCGTTGCGCGACGATGTGCCCGAGCGGCACGCCGCCGAGCGTCAGCATCGGCAGCCGGCCGAAATTCGCGAGCACGAGCGCACCGACCGTATAGGGCCGGCCGGCCGCGACGGCGACGCGCGACGCGGAGCCGATCCCGCCTTTCAGGTCGAAGCACGACATCCCGCGCCCGGCGCCCACCGCGCCGCGTGCGACGTCGCGCGACGCGGTGCGGCACGCATCGTCGTAATGCGCGGCGGTGACCGCGAACGCCTGGATATCGTTCAGGTAACCGTCGTTGCACTCGAACACGAGCGGATTGACGGTCGACCAGTCGCGGCCGACCTGCGGATTCGCGGCGATCGCCGCGCGGATCTGCGCCTGCGCGACCGCGCCGACGCCGAACGTATTGGTCAGCGCGATCGGCGTATCGAGCGTGCCGAGCTCGTCGACCTGCACGAGCCCGACGCTCTTGCCGAACCCGTTGATCACGGCAGCGCCCGCCGGCACCTTGCTGCGGTACACGTCGCCCGGATGCGGCTTCACGACGGTCACGCCCGTCTGCACGTTGCCGGCATCGAGCGTGCAATGGCCGACCGTCACGCCCGGCACGTCGGCGATCGTGCCGCGCGGCCCGGCCGGCAGCGTCGCACTCCACATCGGAGCAGCATGCATCAGCGGCGCTCCAGTTTCGGATCGAGCGCGTCGCGCAGCCCGTCGCCGAGCAGGTTGAACGCGAGCACGGTCAGGAAGATCGCAAGGCTCGGGAAAATGGCGATGTGCGGCGCCGTCACCATGTCCGCGCGCGCTTCGTTGAGCATCGCGCCCCACTCCGGCGTCGGCGGCTGCGCGCCGAGCCCGAGGAACGACAGGCTCGCGGCCGTGATGATCGACGTGCCGATGCGCATCGTGAAGTAGACGACGACCGACGACACCGTGCCCGGCAGGATGTGCCGCATGATGATCGTCCAGTCCGACGCGCCGATGCTGCGCGCGGCCTCGACATAGGTCATGTGCTTGAGCATCAGCGTGTTGCCGCGCACGAGCCGCGCGAACGCCGGGATGCTGAAGATCGCGACCGCGCAGATCACGTTGACCATCCCGTTGCCGAGGATCGCGACCACGCCGATCGCGAGCAGGATGCCCGGGAACGCGAACAGCACGTCGGCGACGCGCATCGTGATGCGGTCCCACCAGCCTTCGTAGTAACCGGCGAGCAGGCCGAAGAACGTGCCGATCACTGCGCCGAGCGCAACCGAGAAGAAACCGGCCGCGAGCGAGATGCGCGTGCCCGCGATGATCCGGCTGAAGATGTCGCGGCCGAGCGAATCGACACCGAACCAGTGCACGGCCGACGGCCCCGCGTTCAGCGCGTCGTAGTCGAAGTAGTTCTCCGGGTCGAACGGCACGATGTGCGGGCCGACGAACGCCAGCACGACGAGCGCCAGCACGAAGCCGCCCGCGACGAGCGCGACGGTCTGCTTGCGGAACTTGCGCCAGAATTCGCGCCACGGCGTGCGGATCGCAGTCGGTGCGGCCGGCGCCGCGGTCTGGACAGTCGCGTTCATACGCGCCTCACTTGAACCGGATGGTCGGGTTGATGACCGCGTACAGCACGTCGACGGTCAGGTTGATCAGGATGAATTCGAGCGAGAACAGCAGCACGATCGCCTGGATCACGGGGTAGTCGCGCATCGTCACGGCATCGACGAGCAGGCGGCCGAGCCCCGGCCAGTTGAACACGACCTCGACGACGATCGAGCCGCCGAGCAGGAAGCCGAACTGCAGCCCCATCATCGTGACGACCGGGATCATCGCGTTGCGCAGGCAGTGCTTGAGCACGACCATCGGCTCGTGCACGCCCTTCGCCCGCGCGGTGCGCACGAAGTCTTCGTTCAGCACCTCGACGAACGACGCGCGCGTGAAACGCGCCATCACGGCCGCGACCGCGGCGCCGAGCGTCAGCGACGGCAGCACGTAGCTTTTCCAGGTACCGTCCGGCACGACCGGCAGCCAGCCGAGCTTCACCGAGAAGATTTCCATCAGCAGCATGCCGAGCGCGAAGGCGGGAAACGAGATGCCCGACACCGCGACCGTCATGCCGAGACGGTCGGGCCAGCGATTGCGCCACACCGCCGACGCAATCCCGATCGCCATGCCGAACAGCGTCGACCACACCATGCTGACGAGCGTCAGCATCAGCGTCGGCATGAAGCGTTCGCCGATCTCGGTCGAGACCGGCCGCTTGCTGCGGGTCGACATGCCGAAGTCACCGTGCGCGATCTTCGTGAAGAAGTTCACGAACTGCGCGGGCAACGGCCGGTCGAGCCCGAGATCGGCACGCACGAGCGCGATCGTCGCGTCGTCGGCTTCGGGGCCGGCCGCGAGCCGCGCCGGGTCGCCCGGCAGCAGATGCACGAACAGGAACACCAGCACCGCGACGATCGCGAGCGTGGGCAGCAGGCCGAACAGGCGTTTGACGAGGAAATTCAGCATGGGGCACCGATCGAATCAGCGTACCGGCGGCGTGCGCCGCCGGCACCGCGTGGCGGGCAAACCGCCGTCATTTCAGCGAGATCTCGTCGAAGTTGAACGAGCCGTCCGGCATCACGTACGCGCCCTGCAGCCGCTTGCTGCGCGCATACACGATCTTTTCCTGCACGAGGAAGATCCACGGCGCATCGGCCCAGATCTGCTTCTGCGCATCGGCGTAGAACTCGGTCTTCTTCGTCCGGTCGACCGTCTCCAGCGCCTTCGTCAGATCGCCGTCGACCGTGTCGTTCTTGTAGTACGCGGTATTGACGAGCTTCGGCGGCGCCGACGCGCCGGCGAGCAGCGGCGTGATCGCCCAGTTCGCCTCGCCCGTCGACGACGACCAGCCGATGTAGTACATCCGCACCGGCGCCTTCGCCGGATCCGGCGCGCTCTCGACCTTCGCGACGCGCTCGCCGGCTTCCAGCGCCTGCACCTGCACCTTCACGCCGACCTGCGCGAGCTGCTGCTGCACGAACTGGATCGCCTTCTGCGACGTCGAGTTGTTATAGGCGGACCACAGCGTCGTCTCGAAGCCGTTCGGATAACCGGCTTCCTTCAGCAGCGCACGCGCCTTCGCCGGGTCGTACGGCCAGGGGCCCAGCTTCGTCGCAAAATCGACGCCCTGCGGCACCACACCGGTCGACGGCGTCGCGAAACCGGAGAACGCGACCTTCGCGAGCGCTTCCTTGTTCACCGCATAGTTCAGCGCCTGGCGCACCTTCGGGTTGTCGAACGGCTTCTGCAGCATGTTCAGCGACACATAGCGCTGCACGATCGACGGCCGCTCGACAACGTCGACCTTCGCGTTGCCCTTCAGGTCCGCCGCCTGCTCGAACGGAATGCGGAATGCGAAATCGGCTTCGCCCGTCTTCATCAGCGCCGCGCGCGTGTTGTTGTCGACCACCGGCTTCCAGTCGATCGCGTCGATCTTCGGGTAGCCCTTCTTCCAGTAGCCGGCGAACTTCTTCACCTTCAGGTCGTCGGTCTGCTTCCATTCGACGAACTCGAACGGCCCGGTGCCGACCGGATGCAGCGCGATGTCGCGGCCCCACTTCTTCAGCGCGGCCGGCGAGATCATCACGGCCGACGGGTGCGCGAGCGTGTTGATGAACGCCGAGAACGGCTCGCGCAACGTCACCTTCACCGTGGCCGGATCGACGACCTCGGTCTTCTCGATCACGCGGAACATGTTGTAGCGCTTCAGGTGGTTCGCGGGATCGGTCACGCGGTCGAAGTTCGCCTTCACGGCCGCCGCGTTGAAATCGGTGCCGTCGTGGAACTTCACGCCCTGGCGCAGCTTGATCGTGTACGTCTTCGCGTCGGCGCTCGCGTCGTAGCTCGTCGCCAGCACGTTGACGAGCTTCATGTCCTTGTCGAAGCCGAACAGCCCCTGGTAGAACGACTTGACGACGGCCTGCGACACCGTGTCGTTCGCGTCGTACGGGTCCATCGTCGTGAAGGTCGAATCCACCGCCATCACCGCGGTCTGCTGCGCGTACGCGGGCAGCGCGGCCGACAGCGCGAACGCGCCGGCGAGCGCAACGAAGCATGCGCGCGGACGAAACATCGGGAACGGATGCTGCTTGGTCATTTTGCTGGGCTCCTATCGGTGAATCGGTGACGCCTCACGGGCGTTTCGGTTTCGACTGCCTGCTGGTTCGCGCGCCGTCATCGCGGCGCACGCACTCAATAAAGCGATGGATCTGGGTGCACCTCAATACGCGCCGCCGACGCGATGCGTCGCGACGTAATGATCGGGGCCGACCGCGACGAGCGGCGCGACGACCGGTTCGTCGCCGATCGTGCGGATCGGGCTCGGAATCTCGTCCGCCGCGAGCTGGCGCGGCGCATGCCGGCGCGCGGGGTCGGCCACCGGCACCGCGCTCATCAGCTTCTTCGTGTACGGGTGCTGCGGCGCCTCGAACACCGCGCGGCGCGGGCCGATCTCGACGATCTGGCCGAGATACATCACCGCGACGCGATGGCTGATGCGCTCGACCACCGCCATGTCGTGCGAGATGAACAGGTACGCGACGCCGAGCTCGCGCTGCAGGTCGAGCATCAGGTTGACGATCTGCGCCTGCACCGACACGTCGAGCGCCGATACGGACTCGTCGGCGATCACGACCTTCGGATTCAGTGCGAGCGCACGCGCAATCGCAATCCGCTGGCGCTGCCCGCCCGAGAATTCGTGCGGATAGCGGCGCGCGGCCTCGGGCGGCAGGCCGACCTTGTCGAGCAGCCAGTCGACGCGCGCCTGCGCCTCGCTGCCGGTTGCGACGCCGTGCACGAGCAACGGCTCCATGATCGAGAAGCCGACGGTCAGGCGCGGGTTCAGCGACGCGAACGGGTCCTGGAAAATGAACTGGATGTTCCGGCGCAGCGCCTGCAGGTCCGGGCCCTTCATTGCGCTGATGTCGCGGCCGTCGAATTCGATCGAACCGCTCTGCGATTCGACGAGGCGCAACAGCGAACGGCCGGTGGTCGACTTGCCGCAGCCCGATTCGCCGACGAGCGCGAGCGTCTCGCCCGCGCGCAGCTCGAAGCTCACGCGCTCGACCGCATGCACGTATTGCGACACGCGGCCGAACACGCCGCTCTTCACCGGGAAACGCGTGACCAGATCGCTCACGCGCAGGATCGGGGGCGCCGCCCGATCGACGGGCGGCTGCGCATCGTCGTTCGCGGCAGGCGCCGTGGCCGGCGCCGTCGTGTTCGCGTCCACCTTCAGCAGCGGGAATTTCTCGGGCGCGTCGGTGCCCTGCATCGAGCCGAGCCGCGGCACGGCGGCGAGCAGCGCGCGCGTGTAGCGATGCGCGGGCGCCGCGAAGAGGCGGTCCGACTCGCCCTCCTCGACCTTCTCGCCGCGATACATCACGAGCACGCGGTCGGCCACTTCGGCCACCACGCCCATGTCGTGCGTGATGAAGACCACGCCCATGTTCATTTCGTCCTGCAGCCCGCGCACCAGTTGCAGGATCTGCGCCTGGATCGTCACGTCGAGCGCGGTCGTCGGCTCGTCGGCGATCAGCAGCGCGGGCCGGCACGACAGCGCCATCGCGATCATCACGCGCTGCCGCATCCCGCCCGACAGCTGGTGCGGATAGCGCGCGAACACACGGCGCGCTTCCGGGATGCGCACGAGATCGAGCAGCCGCAGCGCTTCCGCGCGGGCTTCGGCCGCGCCCTTCGACTGGTGCAGCGCAATCGCTTCGCTGATCTGGTCGCCGACCGTGAACACCGGGTTCAGCGACGTCATCGGCTCCTGGAAGATCATCGCGATGTCCGCGCCGCGGATGCCGCGCATCGTCGCGGCGCTGGCCCGGGCCAGATCGACGAGCGCGCCGCCACGGCGCCGGAACGCGATCCGGCCGCCCGTGATCGCGCCGCCGCCGTGCTCGACGAGCCGCATCAGCGCAAGCGACGTGACCGACTTGCCCGAGCCCGATTCGCCGACGATCGCGAGCGTCTCGCCGCGATCGACGTGAAACGACACGTTGCGCACCGCGTCGAACGTCGCGCCTTCGCGGCGGAACGTGACCGACAGGTCGTCGACGGCCACCACGCGCTGCTCGGGCAGCGCCAGGGTCGACGGGTTACGGCTCGAAGTCATGCGTGTCTCCTCGTGCGATCCGGCATCAGGCCGCATCGTCGCTGTAGATGCCGACGACCGGCGCCTCACCGACGCGCGCGTAGCCGCGGTACATCCCTTCGGTGTTGAACGGCATCGCGACGTTGCCCTGTGCGTCGACCGCGACGATCCCGCCGCGGCCCGCGAGGCGCGGCAGCTTGTTCATCACGACGTCGTGTGCCGCATCGGCCAGCGACGCGCCGCGATAGGCCATCTGCGCGGCCACGTCATGCGCGGTCGCGAGCCGGATGAACATTTCGCCCGTGCCCGTCGACGATACCGCGCAGGTCGCGTCGTCCGCATAGCAACCGGCCCCGATGATCGGCGAATCGCCGACCCGTCCGGGCTGCTTGTTCGTGATGCCGCCCGTCGACGTCGCCGCCGCGATGTGGCCGTTCAGGTCGCACGCGACCGCACCGACCGTGCCGTGCTTGCGGTCCGGATCGAGCGGCTCGGCCGGCTGCGGCTGCGACTGCGACTTGCCGAACGCAAACGTCGCCGCATCGTGGTCGAGCATCGCACCGGCCGCCGCACGCGCCTTGACCCACTGCGCATGCCGCGACTCGGTATCGAAGTAGCCGGGTTCCGCGAGTTCGAGCCCCTGCGCGGCGGCGAACGCATCGGCGCCCGCGCCGGCGAACAGCACGTGCTCGCTCACCTCCATCACGCGTCGTGCAGCCAGCACCGGATTGCGCACGCGCGTCGCGCAACAGATCGCGCCGGCGCCGAGCGTCGCGCCGTCCATGACCGCCGCGTCGAGTTCATGCTTGCCTTCTGCCGTATAAACGGCGCCGCGTCCGGCGTTGAACAGCGGACAGTCCTCGAGCATGCGCACCGCGACCGTGACGGCGTCGAGCGCGCTGCCGCCGTCGGCCAGCACCTGCTGCGCGGCCTGCAGGATCGCGGTCAGTTCGGCACGGTATCGACGTTCGGTGTCGGTATCCATCGCTTCGCGCAGGATCGTGCCTGCGCCGCCGTGAATTGCGACGATCGCGGATGAAGTCATGATTTTTTCGGACGTGGGGAAGAAGGGTTGGCGGCCGGCAACGCCGCTTGCGGCTGCACGAGCCACGGCAGCAGGAATTCGGTCATCTCGGCGGCGGATTTCGCGGACCGGTGCGTGCGCAGCGCGACTGCATCGATCAGCGCCTCGATCATCGTGAGCACGGCGGCTTCCGACGTGGCCGCGAAACGCCGTTCGGCCTTGACGTACAGGTTCAGCGACGCGATCGGCGCCAGCGGCGATTGCGGCCCGTCGGAGATGCCGAGCACGCGCGCACCGCGCGCCGCCGCACGCCGGGCCAGCTCGATCGTGTCCTTCACATAGCGCGGAAACGCGAGCGCGATCACGAGATCGCGCGAATCGGCCGTGTACAGGCGCCGCGCCGCGTGCGAAGGGCCGCCGAGCAGCGCGAGCGATTGCACGCTGTCGTGGCACACGGACAGCCCGTGCTCCATCAGCCCGGTCAGAAACGCGCTCGACCCCGCGCCGAGGATCAGCACGCGCCGCGCGCCGACGATCGCCTCGACCGCGGCCTCGACATCGGCCGCGTCGAGTTGCGCGCGCGTGCCCTCGATGTTGGCGACAGCCTGGTCGAATACCGCGTCGATCCACGCGGCGCCGCGTACGCCGGGCTCCTGCTCCTGCGCGGAACGCAACCGCTCCACCGGCCCGAGCGTCGCTTCGAAGCCCCTCACGAGCGCCGCGCGCATCGCCGGATAGCCGTCGAAACCGAGCGCCTTCGCGAAGCGGTTCGCAGTCGCGATCGACGCATTCACGGCCTGCGCGAGTTCGTCGATCCGCATCGTCGCCGCGCGAAACGGGTTCGCGAGCACGAATTCACCCATGCGCCGGTGAATCGGCGTCATCAACGGCATCGCCGACGCGATCCGCTCGGCGATCGCGGGTTCGTCGTGACTGGCGTCGTGCGGAACGAGAGGCGTCATGCGAAGGGTCATTGCAAGGTAAATGAAAATCAATTTACACAATCTGTCTCCAGAAAAGAAATAAATTTTCATCAGGGTTGTCACGCCCTGCCCGGCGTCCGGCGTTCGTCCGGAAACCGCTCAGCCCCGTCGCGCGGGCCTTTGGCGCGCGATCTCGATGCGTCGCCGCACACGCCGCACTCACCCGCTCGTCGGGAAAACCCCGAGCAAGTTCGTTCGAATGCAGATTCACGTTGACCGGATTCGAATTCGAACATAGGATGTTCGAAAATGATCAGTCGTCAGATAACATGGCGATTGAATGACAGATAAATGTTCGCTTGAACACCGTATTTTCGGCATAACCGAGGGAAAACGGCGCGCATCAAGATCGGACATCGTACAAATAAAGCGAAACAAGCCATCCCGGACGGATGGCCCTCATGGATCGGGCAGGCGCCGCGCGCCCGCCCTGTCTGACAGGAGACAGCAGTGAAGACAGTCAAGGCGTTGCGCTGGTGGATCATCGTGCTCGTGTGTCTCGGCACGATCCTCAACTACCTCGCACGGAATTCCCTCGCGGTGCTGGCACCCGAGCTCAAGCAGGTGTTCTCGATCTCGACGCAGCAGTATTCGTACATCGTCGGCGCATTCCAGATCGGCTACACGATCATGCAGCCGGTGTGCGGGTTCGTCGTGGACCTGATCGGGCTGCGGCTCGGCTTCGCGCTGTTCGCGATGCTGTGGTCGGTGGTCGGCGTCGCGCACGGCTTCGCGTCGGGCTGGCTGTCGCTCGGCATCCTGCGCGGCTTTCTGGGGCTGTTCGAGGCCGCCGCGATTCCGTCGGGGATGAAGGCCGTCGCCGAATGGTTTCCCGATCGCGAGAAATCCGTCGCGGTCGGCTACTTCAACGCGGGTACGTCGCTCGGCGCCGCGATCGCGCCGCCGCTCGTCGTGTTCCTGTCGATGCGGTTCGGCTGGCAGGCCGCGTTCATGGCCACCGGTGCGCTCGGGTTCGTATGGGCCGCGCTCTGGTACACGCAGTACCGGTCGCCGGCCGATCACCCGCGCATCACGCCGCAGGAGCGCGCGCTGATCCGCGACGGCCAGGCCACGATGCCGGCCGTGTCGACGCGCCGGATCCGCGACGTCGTCACCGCGCGGCGCTTCTGGGCCATCGCGCTGCCGCGCTTCTTCGCGGAGCCCGCGTGGCAAACCTTCAGCTTCTGGATTCCGCTGTACCTCGCGACCGAACGCCACATGGCGCTCGCGCAGATCGCGATCTTCGCGTGGATGCCGTTTCTCGCGGCCGACCTCGGCGGCATCGCGGGCGGCTACCTGTCGCCGTATCTCGCGAAACGCTACAAGCTGCCGCTCGTGTGGTCGCGCGTCGCCGGCGTCGCGCTCGGCGCGGTGCTGATGCTCGGGCCCGCGATGATCGGCCTCGTGTCGTCGCCGTACACGGCCATCGCGCTGTTCTGCGTCGGCGGTTTCGCGCACCAGATGATCTCCGCGCTCGTCAACACGCTGTCGGCCGACGTATTCGATCCAGAGGAAGTCGGCACCGCGAGCGGCTTCGCCGGGATGGCCGCGTGGATCGGCGGCCTCGGTTTCTCGCTGCTGGTCGGCGCGCTCGCCGACAAGATCGGCTATGCGCCGCTGTTCGCGTGCCTCGGCCTGTTCGACATCATCGGCGTCACGCTGCTCGCGGTGCTGATCCGCGGGCAGTCGAAGCAGGAACGCCTGCTCGCGCGGCACGCCTGACATTTGCCCTCACCAGGAATCGCATTCATGACTTCGCTCCTTCATCCGCCCGTGTTCCGCGTCGCCGGCAAGCATGCGAACCGCGTGCTGCTCGCGTCCGATGCGGGCGCCACCCTCGAGATCTTCGTGCTCGAGGACGACATCGTGCGGGTACGCGTGCTGCCCGACGCGACGGCGCACACCCCGCGCACATGGACGATCGCGCCGGGCCTCGACGACGTGCCGCTCGACGGGCGCGATCGCCTCGACCTCGACGGCTTCACGCTGCCCGCCTTTACCCTCGCCGAAGACGACGACGGCCTGCACGTCGAAACCGCGCAGATCCGGCTCGCCGTGCGCTGGCAAGGCGGCCATTGCACGTGGTCGATGCGCGGCGCGGACGGTACGTGGCGCGTCGCGCTCGCCGATCGCGCGACGCAGGCGTACAACTTCGGCTGGTGGGACGGGCGCGCCTATCACTACGTCGCCCGCGAACGCGGCGACAAGGTGTTCGGCCTCGGCGAACGCGCGGGCGAACTCGACCGCACGGGCGCGCGCTTCGAGATGCGCAACATCGACGCGATGGGCTACAGCGCGAAGCATACCGACCCGCTGTACAAGCACATCCCGTTCTACATCACGTGGTCGCCCGATGCGTGCCAGGGCTTCGGGCTGTTCTACGACACGCTGTCGGACTGCTCGTTCGACATGGGCCGCGAGCTCGACAACTATCACGGCCCGTACCGCTACTTCGTCGCCGAGCATGGCGATCTCGACTACTACTTCATCGCATCGCCCGATACGCCGCTCGCGGCCGCGCGGCGCTTCACGTGGCTCACCGGGCGCCCCGCGCGCACGCCGAAATGGGGGCTCGGCTATTCGGGCTCGACGATGAGCTATACCGACGCGCCGGATGCACAGCAGCAGATGAACCGGTTCGTCGAGCAGTGCGACGCGCACGACATCCTGTGCGATTCGTTCCACCTGTCGTCGGGCTATACGTCGATCGGCGCGAAGCGCTACGTATTCAACTGGAACCGCGACAAGTTTCCCGACGCGAAGGGCTTCGCGAAGCACTATCGCGACCACGGCATCCGCCTGTGCGCGAACATCAAGCCGTGCCTGCTGCGCGACCATCCCGCGTTCGACGATGCCGCGCAACGCGGCCTGCTGATCCGCTCGGCATCCGGCGAACCCGCGTGGGTGCAGTTCTGGGACGAGGTCGGCGCGTACATCGACTTCACGCAGCCGGACGCGTACCGCTGGTGGCGCGAACAGGTCACATCGGCACTGCTCGAGTACGGGATCGAATCGACCTGGAACGACAACAACGAATACGAGATCTGGTCGCCCGATGCGATCGCGCACGGCTTCGGCCGATCGTTCCCGGCACGCGAAGCAAAAGTGTTGCAGACGATGCTGATGATGCGCGCGTCGCGCGAAGCGCAGCGTGCGCATGCACCGGCGCAGCGGCCGTTCCTCGTGTCGCGCTCCGGCGGCGCCGGCATGCAGCGCTACGTGCAGACCTGGTCCGGCGACAACTACACGTCGTGGGAAACGCTGCGCTACAACCTGAAGATGGGCCTTGGGCTCGCGCTGTCGGGCGTATCGAACATCGGCCACGACATCGGCGGCTTCTCCGGCCCCGCGCCGTCGCCCGAGCTGCTGCTGCGCTGGGTGCAGTTCGGCATCTTCATGCCGCGCTTCAGCATCCATTCGTGGAACGACGACGGCACCGTCAACGAGCCGTGGATGTATCCGGAGATCACCGCGCAGATCGCGACGCTGATCAAGCAGCGCTACCGGCTGCTGCCTTACCTCTATCACCTGCTGTGGCTGTCGACGACACGCTACGAGCCCGTGCTGCGGCCGACCCTTGCGGATTTCCCCGGCGATGCGCGCTGCTACGACGCGTGCGACGACATGATGCTCGGCGACGCGCTGCTCGTCGCGCCGGTCGTCGATCCCGGCCAGACCGAGCGTACGGTCTACCTGCCGTCGGGCGCGCGCTGGATGTGCTGTGCGAGCGCGCAGGCGTTCGACGGCGGCGCGAGCGTGACGCTGCCCGCACCGCTCGACACGCCGGTGATGCTGCTGCGTGAAGGCCGCGTGCTGCCGCTGAACGTCGCGGCACAGCATTTCGGCGCGCGCGCCGACACACGCGGCTTCCTCGTCGCGCCCCGCATCGAGGACGGCGTCGCATACGGCGAATGCGTCGAGGACGACGGCGAAACGGAAGCGTGGCGCGACGGCGAATACGGACTGTGGCGCATCGAGACCGGCCGCGAGGCGTCGGGCGTGCTCGGCGTGTCGGTCCGCTGGGACGGCCACCCGGGCCGCCCGGCCAGCCGCGTCGAGATCCTGCTGCCCGCGTCGCTGCAAGGCCCGGTTGCCGTCCGCGGCGCCCGCGCCGAACAGGACACGCAGGACGGCGCATGGCGCCGCCTCGTCGTGACGTTCGACAACTGAAGCAAGCCCGATCAGGCGGGCCGTTCGCGCGGCCCGCCATAGAGGAGGCGCTGCAGCCTCCCGCCCCGTTGAAAAGATGATGAGCCCTGGAGATCGCCCATGAAAGCACCCGTCAACCATTATGCAATCCTGATTTTATCGGCCGCATCGCTCGGCGCGACCGCCGCCCACGCGCAGAGCAGCGTGACGCTGTACGGCGTCGTCGACGATTCGCTCGCGTACGTGAACAACCAGCAGGGCCATTCGAACCTCTACATGCGCGACGGCAACCTGTACGCGTCGAAGTTCGGGCTGCGCGGCGACGAAGATCTCGGCGGCGGCACGCACGCGATCTTCGACCTGCAGTCCGGCTTCAACCTGAACACGGGTGCGCAGGCCGCCGCCGGCACGATGTTCAACCGCCAGGCCTTCGTCGGCCTGCGCAACGATCGCTACGGCACGATGACGGCCGGCCGCCAGTACACGCCCTACTTCCTGTTCGTCGGCCCGTACGCGTCGAGCAGCTGGCTGACCGGCGCGACGGGCGCGCATCCTGGCGACATCGACGGCCTCGACACGACGATCCGCGTGAACAACTCGGTCACCTATACGTCGCCGACCTTCGCCGGGCTGACCGCGAGCGCGATGTACGCATTCGGCGGCATCGCCGGCGCGACCGGCAAGGGCAACACGTTCAGCGCCGCGCTGCGCTACGCGAACGGGCCGATCGGGATCGCGGCCGGCTACCTGCGGATCAACAGTTCGGGCTCGTCCGCGGGCTTCCTGAATCCGGCCACCGCGCCGTCGGGCAGCTTCGCGGTGTCCGTGCTGAACCAGGGCTACCTGACCGCGAAAGCCGTCGAGCAGGTCGCGGCAGCCGGCAACTACACGCTCGGCGACCTGACGATGGGTCTCAACTATTCGAACGTGAAGTACCTGCCCGGCAACGGCTCCGCGTTCACCGACACGGCCGTGTTCAACACCTACGGCGCGCTTGCCGCATACCGCTTCACGCCGGCGTTCTCGGTGGCCGGCGCATTCGCGTACACGCTGGCGTCGAGGGCGAACGGCGTCGCGAACGCGGCCCGCTACCAGCAGTATTCGCTGAAGGAGTCGTACAGCCTGTCGAAGCGCACGACGCTCTACGCGCTGCAGGCGTACACGCATTCGAGCGGCCAGACGCTCGGCGCGCAAGGCGCCGGCCACGTCATCGACGCCGCGCCGATCGTCGGCGATTCGCAGCAGCTCACGCCGTCGACGACGCACGGCCAGTTCGTCGGCATGGCCGGCATCGCCGTCACGTTCTGAACCCGCCCCGCAGCGCCTTCGGCGCGCAGCCCATGCCCCGGACGATGCGCGTTCCGCGCGCGCCGTCCGGGCGCCCGATGTCCGTCCGCCACGACGTCTTCCGCGTCCCGCCGGCCCACCCGGCAAATCGCGCGGGTTTTCCCGATCGCCCCGATACCTTACAATTCGTCAGGTTCATCCCTTCTGCATGCCCCTTCTTGCAGTCCTGACACCGCGGTACACTCGACGCACGCCGTATCAGGGTCCGACGCGCGACGCGCGCGCCGGGCGGCGTCGCGCCTCGTTGCGCCCACAACTGGATGCCCGCCATGCCAGATTCCCGCCCCTCGCCCCGCACGACCTTCAAGCCGCAGGTCGTCCTGCCCGCGCTCGCGGTCATCGGCGCGCTGCTCGTCGTGTGCGCGCTGCGCCCGAGCGAAGCCGGCGCGCTGTTCGCCGCCGGCCAGCAATGGGTCATCGCACGCTTCGACTGGTTCTACGTGCTCGCCGTCACCGGCTTCCTCGTGTTTCTCGTGCTGATCGCCGCAAGCGACTTCGGCAACATCCGCCTCGGCCCCGACGATGCCGAGCCCGAATTCAGCTTCGTGTCGTGGACAGCCATGCTGTTCGCGGCCGGCATGGGCATCGGCCTCATGTACTTCGGCGTCGGCGAGCCGATGCAGCATTTCCTGAAGCCGCCGACCGTCGATCCCGGCACGCCCGCCGCCGCGCGCGAGGCGATGCTGATGACCTTCTTCCACTGGGGTTTCCATGCGTGGGCAATCTACGGGCTGATGGGGCTCGTGCTCGCGTATTTCGGCTTTCGCTACAACCTGCCGCTGACGCTGCGCTCGGGGTTGTATCCGGTGCTGCGCGAGCGCATCAACGGCTGGATCGGCCACACGGTCGACGCGTTCGCGCTGGTCGGCACGGTCGCCGGCATCGCGACGACGCTCGGCTACGGCGTGATGCAGCTGAGCGCGGGCCTGCATACGGTCGGCGGCTGGGATACCGGCAGCAACCTGTTCCGCATCGGGCTCGTCGCAATTGTCGTGATCCTCGCGGGCGTGTCGGCCGCGACCGGCCTCGACAAGGGCGTGCGCCGGCTGTCCGAGCTGAACCTGCTGCTTGCGTTCCTGCTGCTCGCCTTCGTGGTGGTCGCCGGCCCGACGGCGTTCCTGCTGCGCGCGCTCGGCGACAACATCGGCCAGTACCTGTCGAGCCTCGTCGACCTGTCGTTCCGCACGTATGCGTACGCACCGCCGCGCGAGGAAGGCTGGTTCGGCGGCTGGACGATCCTCTACTGGGCGTGGTGGGTGTCGTGGTCGCCGTTCGTCGGCATGTTCATCGCACGCATTTCGCGCGGCCGCACGATCCGCCAGTTCGTGATCGGCGTGCTGCTCGTGCCGACCGCGTTCAACCTCGTGTGGATGACCGTGTTCGGCAACAGCGCGATCTGGCTCGACACGCACGGCGCGGCCGGCGCGCTCGCGCAAACGGCCACCAACGTCGACGCGCTGCTGTTCCGCTTCTTCGATTTCCTGCCGTTCCCGCAACTGCTGTCGATCGCCGCGATCGTGCTGATCGCGGTGTTCTTCGTCACGTCCGCCGATTCGGGCGCATTCGTGATCGACCAGATCGCGACGCGCGGCAACCCGCATTCGCCCGTGTGGCAGCGGCTGTTCTGGGCCGCGCTGCTCGGCGTGACCGCCGCGGTGCTGCTCGTCGCGGGCGGCCTCGGCGCGCTGCAGGCGATGACGCTGATCGCCGCGCTGCCGGTCGCGATCATCATGCTCGCGCTGTGCTACGGGTTATGGCGTGGACTTGCCGCCGACCGCGCGCACTATTCGCAGGACGTCGCGCCCGCGACGAGCTTCTGGACCGGCCAGCACTGGCGCCATCGCCTCACGCACATCCTGCGGCAGACGACCGAAGCCGAGGCGCGCCAGTTCGTCGCGGAAACGGTCGAGCCCGCGCTGCGCAAGGTCGCCGACGAACTGCGCGCGAGCGGCGTCGATGCGCACGTGCAGCGCGACAGCGACGATGCGGTGCGGCTCACCGTGCCGACCGCCGAGCATCGCGACTTCGTGTACGGCGTGCGCGTGACCGTGAAATCCGCGGCCGCTTTCCTGGTGCGCGAGGCGGCCGAGCCGGATCCGGCACGCGAGCACGTATACGGGATCGTCACGTTCTTCGAGGACGGCCGGCTCGGCTACGACGTCGAATACCTGCGCGGCGACGAGGTGATCGCCGACGTGCTGCGCCAGTACGAACGCTACGTGTCGCTCGCGGCCGACAAACGCACGCATCTGCTGAGCCGCGCGCCGGGACATGCCACGGAGGCCGAATGAACGGGTTCCTGCAAAGCCGCGCGTCCGACGTCATCGCGCTCGGCACGCTCGCCGTGTTCTACCTCGGCGGCTCCGGCATCGCGCTGTGGCGAATCCGGGCCGCGGCGCCGCGCGGCAAGATCTACTGGATCGCCTGCGCGGCGCTGCTCGCCGGCGGCGCCATCGCGATGGGCGGCAACCTGTCGCCAGTGCCGGACAGCGGCGAAATGCCGCCCGGCTTCGCGCTCGGCGCCGAGGCCGTCCTGCTCGGTCTCGCGCTGGTTGCCGGCGGTTGCGCCTGGCTGATGCTGCGCGCGCGGAAACGCTGACGCGCGCACCGCACAGCCCCGCTTCGTCACGCGCGAACGGCAACGCGCGGCGAACCGGCAGCCGCGCCTTCCCCGATCCGCTTCTCTGCCGCACTACGTCATGCGGACGGCGCGCGCGCCGTCACGAGCCAGCACGCCGCGTCGAAGCGCACCTCGGCGCCGTGCACGTATTGCTCGAACGCCGCACGCACCGCATCGACCACGCGCCGCCGCGTCGCTTCGTCCGTCTCCAGCAGCGCAAGGCCCACCGGGCCCAGCCGTGCAATGTAGTCGTCCAGCGCGGCCTCAGGCAGCGCACACGCCCTGTCGACCGGTTCGATCACAATGCCGGTCCAGCCGCTGTCCGACAGCACCGACGCGATCCGCTGCCGGTCGCCGAACGCGAACTGGCCCGGCGCGCCGGGCTGCCGGGCGGGCAGGTTCGGCAGCAACGGCGCGGCCACCCGCTCGGCCGTCGTCATGAACGGGTTGTCGGCCGGCCCGCGCCACGCGACGAACTGCATCCGCGCGCCCGGCCGCGCCGCATGCCGCAGGTTCGCGAATGCGCGGACCGGATCGTCGAAGAACATCACGCCAAGGCGCGACACGATCAGGTCGACGCTCGCGGGCTCGAACGCATGCGTCTGCACGTCCGCACACACGAAACGGGCGTCCAGGCCGCTGCGTCCGGCGCGCCCCCGCGCGGCGTCGATCATCCGCGCCGAGATATCGATGCCCGTGCAGCGCGCGTTCGCCCCCAGCCGCCGTGCGACCGCGAGCGTGACGGCGCCCGTGCCGCAGCCGACGTCGAGCACGCTGCGGGCCGACGACGCGGCCGCTGCATCGGCGAGCAGCGTCTCGAACGGTTCGAACATCCGGTCCATCGGCGCCTGCGCATCGACCCATGCGCGCCCCGACGGGCCGTTCCACAACGCGGATTGCGCTGCGTTGGGCCGGTTGGTTTCCATCGTCGATCTCCTTCTGGTTCATGGTTGATGAACCGCACTGTGCTGCTTCAAGCCGGCTTGAGGTCAAGGCCGGCCGGGTTGCGCCCGCCGTTGCGCCCCGCTTTTCACATTTCTTACATTCACGCTGCGTATCGTTGACGACTTTCCTACGGTGCCTCCCATGCGACGACTCCTCACGCGCACGCTGCTCATGCGCTGCGCTCCCCTTGTTGCCCTCGCCGCGCTGTCCGCGTGCTCGAATCACATCGATACGCCGGACGATCCGGCCAGCGCATCGGTCAACGTCCAGGCCGCATGGGTCGAAATCGGCGACGCGAACCAGGCGATCGCGCGCGTCATCACGAACTACACGCCCGCGTCGGCCAGCGATCCGCTGTGCCCGCAGTTGACCGTCGACGGCAAGCTGTCGCGCATGGCGCTGCGCGCAGGCGCCGCGACCGTCGCCCAGCGGCCGACCGCCAGCGATCCGGCCGATTCGAAACCGTCCAGCTTCCCGGTCTCCGTGTGCGAAACGACACTGCCGGCCGGCGCGCAGGCCGCAAGCGTCGCGGGCCGCACGCTGCCGCTGCCGAAAGCGCAGCCGCAACGCGTCGCGATCATCGCCGACACGGGCTGCCGGATGAAGAAGGCCGACAACGCATGGCAGGCGTGCAATGACGCATCGGTCTGGCCGCTGGCCACGATCGCGGCCAGCGTCGCGAAGCTGTCGCCCGATCTCGTGCTGCACATCGGCGACTACCACTATCGCGAGAACGCGTGCCCGCCGGACATCGCCGGCTGCAAGGACAGCCCGTGGGGCTATGGCTGGGATACGTGGCAGGCCGACCTGTTCCGCCCGGCCGCGCCGCTGCTCGCGAAGGCCCCGTGGGTCGTCGTGCGCGGCAACCACGAGGAATGCGCGCGCGCGGGCCAGGGCTGGTTCCGCTTCCTCGATCCGCGCCCGTATTCGGCGGCCCGCTCGTGCGACGATCCGGCCAACGACAACAACGCGAACTATTCGGAACCCTATGCGGTGTCGCTCGGCGGCGGCTCGCAGGTGATCGTGTTCGATACCGCGAAGGTCGGCCGCACGCCGCTCAAGACGACCGACGCGCAATTCGGCATCTACCAGAAGCAGTTCCAGACGGTCGCATCGCTCGCGTCGAAGGCCGGCATGACGACGACGATCTTCACGAACCATCATCCGATCCTCGCGTTCGCGCCGATCGCGGGCAGCACGCCCGCGCCGGGCAACCTCGCGCTGCAATCGGTCATGTCGAGCCTCAACGCGCAGGCATACTACCCGCCGGGCGTGCATGTCGCGCTGCACGGTCACGTGCACGATTTCCAGGCGATCAACTTCTCGTCCGGGCACCCGGCGACGATCGTGTCCGGCAACGGCGGCGACAACCTCGACGTCGCGCTGCCCGACCCGTTCCCGGCCGGCCTGACGCCCGCACCGGGCGCAGTGATCGATCGGCTGTCGCACAACAACAGCTTCGGGTTCCTGATCATGGAACGCAGCGCAGCGCCGGCAACGGGCTGGGTATACCGTGCGTATTCGGCGGCCGGCAAGCTGCTCGCGTCGTGCAACCAGTCGGGCACGACGCTCGCCTGCGACAAGACGGGGTTCATCGCACCGTGAGTGAAGCAGTCCGATGTGACGGCCGCGGGGTACGCGGCCGGCAAAAGCGGTACGCGCTTGCCGCAACCGTGCTCGCCGGCCTGACGCTCGCGGCCCACGCCGCGCCGGCCGAAACGGTGCTGCTTCCCGGCGCACCGCCGTCGCGGGTCGTCGACACGATCGGCAACGGCACGCCGCAGGTGACGGGCAAGATCGACGCGGCCACCGCGCGCTTCGCGCCCGACCCGACGCTCGTCGCGCTCGGCCGCCGGATCTTCTTCGATCCGCGGCTGTCCGAGCCGCGCGGCATGTCGTGCGCGAGCTGCCACGATCCCGGCCGCGCGTTCGCGCCGACGCTGTCGGCGGCCTCGCTCGCGGGGCCCGGCGTGCCGGAAGGCAGCCGGCCCGGGCGCTTCAGCCAGCGCAATGCACCGTCGCTGCTCTACGTGCGCTACGTGCCGCGCCGCCACTTCTACCAGGACGACGATGCGCCCGCGCCGTCGCCGTTCGGCGGGCTGTTCATCGACGGCCGCGCGGATACGCTCGCCGAGCAGATCCGCGGGCCGCTGTTCGATCAGAACGAGATGAACAACCGGTCGCCGGCTGCGCTGCTGCGCAAGGTCAACGCGACCGAACTCGCGCCCGATCTCGCCGCGCGCTTCGGCGCGCCGGTGCGGCGCGATCCCGAGCAACTGGTACGCGCACTGGGTTCGGCTGTCGAGGCGTATCTGCAGAGCGACGAGATGGCGCCGTTCACGTCGCGCTTCGACGCATTCCTGCGCACGCGCAAGCCGCTCGCGCCGGCCGAGATGCGCGGCCTCGCGCTGTTCCGGAATCCTGACAAGGGCAATTGCATGACTTGCCACACGCTGTCGGAGACATCGAGCCGCCCGGAGCGCTCGCTGTTCACCGATTTCGGCTACGACGCGATCGCGGTGCCGCGCAACCGCGCGCTGCCGGCGAACCGCGATCCGCGCCATTTCGACAACGGGCTGTGCGACACCGCGCGGCGGCTGCGCTGGCCCGAACCGACGCAATGGTGCGGTTACCTGCGCACGCCGGGGCTGCGCAACGTCGCGGTCAAGCAGACGTTCATGCACAACGGCGTGTTCACGACGCTGCGCGACGCGGTCGCGTTCTACAACACGCGTTCGACCGACCCCGGCTTCTGGTATCACGGCGCCAAAACGTTCGACGACGTGCCCGCCGCCTATCGCGGCAACATCAACGTCAACTCGACGCCGATGAACCGCCGGCCCGGCACGCCGCCCGCGCTGACCGACGCGGAAATCGACGACATCGTCGCATTCCTCGGCACGCTGACCGACGCGCGCTATACGGAGGCCGCGGCCCCTGCGGCCCGCCTCGCCCGGACCGCCGCGCCGGCACGCTGACCCTGGCCGAACGGCCAGCCGGATGCGCACCCGCTTGCGGACAGCGAAAACACTGGTTATATTTACAGTACTGTATTTATGAACAGTGAGGTGCGCGATGGAACATCTGGTCCGTATCGTCAACGACACCGATCGCCAAGTGCTGGCGTGGCTGCGTTCCCAGGTCGGCGATGCCCGCGTCGAACGCGCGGCGCGTCAGCTCGGGCATACACGCAAGCCCTTTCCGTCTGCCGTCTGCCGGTATCTGGGCATGAGCGCGCCGGCCACGCTGCGTCCGGCGGCCCGGCCGCGCGCCGCGCGCGATTTCTCGGTAGGCGATCGTTACCTGTCGCTGATCCGCCAGCATCTCGCGTCGCACTCGGCCAGCCGATGAAATGGCGACGGCTTGCCGCGTCGGTGCCTTGGCAAGCCGGGGCGCTCGCCTATTCGCAAGCCCGGCCCGTCGCCGCCACGCTTACGCAGCCGCCTTGGCTTCCCGTACGAGGCGGCCGAGCGTTTCGAATGCCGCTTCGTGCGCCACATCGAACACGCGCGTGCAAGCGAGCCGGATATAGCCGTCGAAGCGGTCGGAATTCGAGAAGATCGACCCGGGCGCGATCCTGATTCCGTGCGCCAGTGCGGCGTCGAACAGCGCATCGGAGCGCACGCCGTCCGGCAATGCGATCCACAGCAGCATTCCGCCCGGCGGCTGGTTCATCCGCGTGCCGGCCGGGAAATGCCGCGCTATCGCGTCGATCGTCACGTCGCGCTGCACGCGCAACTGTTCGCGGAACCGGTGCAGGTGGCGGTCGAACGCGCCCGAGCCGACGAATTCGGCCGCAACGGCCTGCAGCAATGCGGCGTTGTGCCGGCTGTGCGCGAACTTCAGCATCCTCACACGCGCCTGCCAGCGGCCCGCAGTCATCCAGCCGAGCCGCATCCCGGGGGCCAGCACCTTGTTGAACGACGGGCAGTAGATCACCGTGCCGTCGCGGTCCCATGCCTTGACCGGCTTGACCGCCTGCGGCGCCTCGACGAGCTCGCGATACGGCTCGTCCTCGATCACGGCCACACCGTGGCGCGAACAGAGCGCGACAAGCGCCGCCTTGCGCTCGTCGGGCATCACGCAGCCAAGCGGGTTCTGCAGGTTCGGCACGACCACCACGGCCCGAATGTCCGGATACGCGGCCAGCGCCACTTCGAGCGCCTCGATCGACAGGCCGGCCGTCGGGCTCGCCGGGATTTCGAGTGCACGCAGGCCGAGGCTTTCGAGCAACTGGATCAGCCCGAAGAAGGCCGGCGATTCGATCGCGATCGTGTCGCCGGGGCGCGCCACCGCACGCAACGCGAGATTCACGGCATCGACGCCGCCGCTCGTCGACATCACGTCGTCCGGCGTCACCGTCACGCCATACGACAGCGCGCGTTTGGCCATCGTCTGCCGGAATTCGGGCGAACCGCCGACCGGCCCCGCATCGGTCAGCAACGTGGGCTTGCGCCGCAGCAGCCGGATCGCCAGCGTCTGCAGGCGCTCGGCCGGATACAGCGTGGCGAGCGCGGACGCGCCGCCGAGATTCAATGCATCGGTCGCCGCATTCGCGCGGTCGATCACGCGCGACACGCGCTCGTGCAGCCCCGCGAACGGCGGCTCGACGCTCAGCGGCGGCCCGTCGCTTTCCGGCAGTGTTGCAAGCGCGGCCGCCGCGCGGCGGCGCACGAAGTAACCGGAGCGCGGCTTCGCCTCGCACCAGCCCGTATCCTCGAGCCGCCTGAATGTCTGGATCGCGGTCGACAGGCTCACGCCGTGCTGCGCCATGAACGCGCGCACCGACGGCATCCGGTCGCCGGGCGACAGCGTGCCGGCCGCGATGATCCGGCGGTAATGTTCGGCGAGCCGTTCGTAAAGCGGCTCGCCGTCCAGCGGCAAAGGCGTGCGGGATACGTCGGCGAAAGGCGTCATGCGGATCATCGTGCCCGCTCGCCCAGGCGCTCGCCAGATACAGATTCGGGGAAAACCCACCGATACAGCCGCTCGAAATCGCTGCCTGCACCGCAACAGATTCCCGTCCCCTGAATCTGTCGCGCCTGCGCCCGTTTCCCTAACCTGATTGCACGCCAGCGCCTCGCCGTCACGAGGCCGCGCAACCGGGGCCACCGGGAAAAGGAATCGCGATGCGAACGCAACACATCCGGCTCGACGCCGGGCAAAGCCACTTTGCGTGGTTCGACAAGGGTAGCCAGGTGATCGTGCTGGACGGCGCACTCGCGGTCACGCTGCGTCACGGCGCGCTCGACTGGCTGCCCGACGCGCCGCAATACATACGCCGCGAACTCGACGAAGGCGAATGCCTGACGTTCGAGACGGCCGGTCACGCGGCGCTGTCGGCTGGCAACGCCGGCGCGGTCCGTACAACGGTCGTGGAACCTGCGGGCCGGAACGGCATGCGCGCGGCGTGGCGACGCATCCTGCGCCGGCTGTCCGGGCGAGTGCGCGGCAGCACTCATGTGCGCGGGCATTCCTGACATCGCGACTTGCCGCGACTTGCCGCGACTTGCCGCGACTTGCCGCGTCGCACCGCGCACCTCCCCCATTGTCACTGCAACCGGCGAACGCACGCTTTGCCGGCCACCCTCACCGGAGCGTCCCCATCGCCCACCATTCGACCGCCGCAGCCTTCCCGGCATCGCGGCGGTCACCGCCTCACCGTGCGCTCCGGCGACGCTCGATCCACTCGAATACGGCCATCCCCACCAGCATCGCTGCGACGAACCCGATCCCCTTGGCCGACCCGAAGCCGATCGACACGATCGCGGGTCCCGGACAGAACCCGGCAATTCCCCAGCCGATGCCGAACACCGCACTGCCCGCGACGAGGCGCACGGTAATCGCGCGCAACGCCGGCAACTGCATCGGCAGGCCGAGCCATGACCGTGTCCGGCGCTTTGCCCACGCGAACGCGAATACCGCCACACCTGTCGCACCCGCCATCACGAACGCAAGCGACGGATCCCAATGGCCGGCCAGGTCCAGAAAGCCGAGCACCTTCTGCGGATTGGCCATGCCCGACACGATGAGGCCGACGCCGAACAGCAGCCCCGCCAGAAACGCGCATCCTGCCTGCATGTCAGCCTCCCGGCACGTGCAACCGCACGAAGACGGTCACGAAACCCGCGACCATGAAGGTCGCCGTCGCGACCACCGAGCGCAGCGCACCGCGCGACATCCCGCATACACCGTGGCCGCTCGTGCAACCGCCCGCGTACCGCGTGCCGATCCCGACCAGCAGACCGGCCGCCAGCAATTCGAACCAGCTTGCGTCCACCTGCGGCGTCAGACCGGCTCCGGCAACGCGCATCAGGACCGGCGCGACGATCATCCCGCCGACGAACGCCATGCGCCAGTCGCGCTCCCCGCCACCCGCCGTCAGCAGGCCGCCGACGATCCCGCTGATGCCGGCAATCCGGCCGTTGAACGCGACGAGCCACGCGGCCGCGAGCCCGATCAACACGCCGCCCGCCAGCGACAGCCACGGCGTGAAGTGAAGTGCGTCAATCTGCATCGCGCTTCTCCTTCGCAGCCGGGCCGCAGAACTGTTCATACAGCACGCCCATCACCGCGATCGCGGCCGGACTGTCGAGCGAATAGTGGATGGCCTTGCCCTCGCGGCGCGTACGGACCAGCGCGTTGTCCCGCAACACGCCGAGCTGCTGCGACAGTGTCGGCTGACGAATGTCGAGCCGCGTCTCGAGATCGCTGACGCAACGCTCGCCCTGCGACAGTTCGCACAGCAGCAGCAGCCGGTCGGGATTCGACAGCACCTTGAGGAGCGCGCAGGCCGATTCGGCGGCAGCGCGCAATTGATCGGGCCGGGGCGGCCCGGCGGGAAGCGCGGCATTCATCGGAGCAAAAAAATCAATTAAAGATTTAATATTATATCGTTTTATATAATATTGCACCCTGCCGCTTGTTCACCGGCAACCCGGCCTTGTCCCCTCCTTCGCTCAGGCCTGCTTGCCCACGATCCCGTCGACGCCCGACGCCCGCGCCGCATCGGCGCGAACCCTCCCGAGCGCCAGCACCGCGACCGCCGCGATCACGCACGGCACCGCCACGACGGCAAACGCGGTCGACAGCGGTACGCCCATCGCGAGCATCGCACCGCCCGCCATCGATCCGACCACCGAGCCGCCGCGGCCGATCCCGTTGGCCCAGCTCACGCCAGTGGTCCGGCACTCGGTCGGATAGAACGCGGCCGACAACGCGTTCGCACCGACCTGCGAGCCCGACACGCAGAAGCCGGCGGCGAACACCGCGAGCGCGGCGCCTGACGGCGACGCGGCAAACACGCCGATCGCCGCGACGAAGATGCCGGCCGCCGCATAGCTGCAGGCCAGCACGCGATGCGGATCAAAGCGGTCCATCAACCCGCCGAGGACGATCGCGCCGAGCGTGCCGCCGACCTGGAACATCGCGGTCACGCGCGCGGCCGTCTGCAGCGTTGCACCGGTCGTGCGCAGCAGCGTCGGCAGCCAGCTGGACAGCAGGTAGATGACGAGCAGGCTCATGAAGAACGTCAGCCACAGCAGCAGCGTGCCGCGCAGCAGGTCGGCGCCGAACAGCCGGCCGAGCGGCGACCCGGCCGGCTTGCCGGCCGGTGCGACGAACGACGCGTGCACGAGGTGCGGATCCGGTGCGATGCGGCCGAGCATTGCCGCGATCCGCGCGGAAGGCGCGCCCCGGTTGACGAGATAGCGCACCGATTCCGGCAGCCGCCATGCCAGCACCGGCAGGAGCAGCAGCGGCGCGGCGCCGCCAACGACGAGCACCGCGCGCCAGCCGTGGTGCTCGATCAGCGACGCGGCCGCGAGCCCGCCGAGCGCGGAACCGATCGTGAAGCCGCAGAACATCGTCGTCACGAGCAGCGAACGGCGGCGCGCCGGACAGTATTCGGACGTCAGCGTGATCGCATTCGGCATCGCGCCGCCGAGCCCGAGCCCGGTCACGAAGCGCCACACGATCAGCTCGGTCAGGCCGCCGGCGCTTGCCGACGCAGCACTCGCAATGCCGAAGCACGCGACGCACGCGAGCAGCAGGCGCTTGCGGCCGAACCGGTCGCCGAACGGCCCGAACACGAGCGCGCCGGCCATCAGCCCGGCGAGCCCCGCGCCGAACACCGGGGCGAGCTGCGCGGGCGACAGGCCCCACTCCGTACGGATGACGGGTGCGATGAACCCGATCGATGCGGTATCGAATCCGTCGATCGCGACGATCAGAAAGCACAGAACGACGATCGCGGCCTGAAACGGCGCCACGCGATGCCGGTCGATCCATTCGCTGACGTCGATGGACAGCGTATCGGCCATAAGGGTGTCTCCTCCAGGAAGGCGGTCGCGCGTCGTATGTCGTTGGAATGCGCGCCGCCGGAATCGGGCTGAATGTATGCGTTATGCGCCGGTCTTCAGGCAATCCTCCGCGCGCCAGCCGTGCAGCCAGTCGAGCGCGTCGTAGAACTGCGCCTGCGTGCGGCCGACCCAGAGCCCGTTGCGCACCTCCCGCTCGACGCCTTTCGCGTGATAGATCCGCCCCATTTCCCGTGCCGAATACAGCACGCGTGCGGTACGCGGAATCCGCACGCGCTCGTACCGCGCGAACGCGGCCTCGAAATCACCGTCGGTCTGCGCAACGGCCGCGCCGAGCGTCACCGCGTCCTCGAGCGCCTGGCATGCGCCCTGCGCGATGTATTGCGTCATCGGATGGGCCGCATCGCCGAGCACCGTCGCACGGCCCGCGCTCCAGCCCTCCACCGGATCGCGGTCGGCGGTCGCCCAGCGTTTCCACGACGTCGGCCGGTCGAGCATCTGTTTCGGCAGCGGATGAATGCCGTCGAAGTACGACAGCACCTCTTCCTTGCTGCCCTCGCGCACGCCCCAGGTTTCCTGCTCACGGCTGTGGAACGTGACGACGAGGTTGTACTGCTGCCCGCCGCGCAGCGGATAGTGAACCAGATGGCAATGCGGGCCGGCCCACACGACCGGTGCATTGATCTGCAGATCCTTCGGCATGTTGTCGACGTCGACCACCGCGCGATACACGACGTGGCCCGTCACGCGATGCGCATCGCCGATCAGCGCCTGACGGATCGCGGATTTCACGCCATCGCAACCGATCACCGCGTCGGCACGATAGCGCTCGCCATGCTGGTCGATCACGGTCACGCCGTTGCCGTCCTGCTCGAACCCGCACACCTGCGTGCTCGTCCGGAATTCGATCAGCGGGTGATCCCGGACAGCTTCGTAGATCGACAGGTGAATGTCCGCGCGATGGATCACTGCATACGGATTGCCGAACCGTTCGCGATACGCAGCCCCCGTATCGATGCGCGCGACTTCGCGCGCATCGATCGCGTCCATCAGTTGCAGCCAGTCGGTGAACACCGCGCGACCGCGTGCCGCCTCACCGACACCCAGCGCATCGAGCGCGTTGAATGCGTTCGCCGCAAGCTGGATTCCCGCGCCGATCTCGCCGATCTGCCCGGCCTGTTCGAGCAGCTTCACGCGGATACCCTGGCGCGCGAGCGCCAGCGCCGCTGCCAGCCCGCCGATACCGCCGCCGATCACGAGAACGCGCCGGCCGTTGTGGTGTGTCTCACCCATGTTTGTCTCCTGCTTTGTGTTACGCGACGTAATCCGGTTGCCGCTGCGGTTGCGCGGCCTCGAAAGCCGGCTCGTGCCGCGCGTGTTCAAACACCGCGAGGCTGCGCGGAAACGCGCTCAGGTCGCAATCCATCCGCAATGCGTTCGCGACCTGCGGCACGAGACACACGTCGGCGAGCGTCGGCGTGTCGCCGAAGCACCACGGGCCCTCGTCCGCGCGGGCCAGCAGGCGCTCGACGCCGGCCATCCCTTCCGCGATCCAGTGCCGGTACCACGCGGTCTTCTGCTGCGGCGTGACCTTCAGTTCGCTGTCGAGATAGCGCAGCACGCGCAGGTTGTTGACCGGATGGATGTCGCACGCGATCAACGTCGCCAGTTCCAGTACGCGCGCCCGGCGGCGCAGCTCGAGCGGAATCAGCCGCGGTTCCGGCCGGATCCGGTCGAGGTAATCGAGGATCGCAAGCGACTGGCCGAGGCGGAAATCGCCGTCAACCAGCGCCGGCACCGCGGCCGACGGGTTCACCTGCGCGACGTAAGCGGCGTCGCGCTGCTCGCCGGTGCGGATGTTCACGGGCAGCGTGTCGTACGGCAGCCCTTTCAGCGCGAGCGCAATGCGCACCCGGTAGGATGTCGAACTGTTGAAGAAGCTATGCAGTTGCACGATGTGACCTTTCGGGGAAACGCGTCAGACCACGCGCACGGTCAGTTCGCCGAGACGCTCGACGCCGACCTTCATCACGTCGCCCGCCACCACCGCGCCGACACCTTCGGGCGTACCCGTGAAGATCACGTCGCCCGGTTCGAGGCGGAAGAACTTCGACAGGTCGGCCACCGTCTCCGCAACCGACCAGATCAGGTGCGACACGTCGCTCTTCTGCTTCGTCGCGTCATTGACCGTCAGCCACAGGCCGCCCTGCTCGAAATGACCGACGTCGCTGGCCGGATGCACGGGCCCGATCGGCGCCGAGCGGTCGAACGCCTTGCCGATTTCCCACGGCCGGCCCATTTCGCGCATCTTCATCTGCAGGTCGCGGCGCGTCATGTCGAGGCCGACCGCATAGCCCCACACGTGCTCGAGCGCGCGCTCGAGCGGGATGTCCGAACCGCCCTTGCCGACCACCGCGACGAGTTCGGCTTCGTAGTGATAGTTCTGCGTCTGCGACGGATACGCGAGGTCGAGCGTTTCGCCGTACGCGACCGGCACGATCGAATCGGCCGGCTTGCAGAAGAAGAACGGCGGCTCGCGATCGGGATCGAAGCCCATTTCACGCGCATGAGCCGCGTAGTTGCGGCCGACGCAATAGACGCGGCGCACGGCGAATTGGGCATCGCTGCCGGCAACAGGCAGCGCCACGGGTGCTTCGGGCGGGAAAACGAAAGTCATGAACGGCTCCAGCTTAGACATGAATGAAGGGGCGCGCCGCCGCGGCAGCGCACGGAAAACGGATCGTTGAAAGCGCCGGCGTCAGTCGCGCGCTTCGCGCAGCAGATTCAGCGCGGACAGCACGGGCCGGTCGGAATAGCTGAACAGCACGCTGTCGGACGACGCCGACAGCCGCACCGGCGCCCACGACGGCGCGACGAAGATGTCGTGCGGCTCGAACGCGAATGCGCTGTCGCCGACCCATGCGGTGCCGGAGCCTTCGACGACGCAGTAGATCGTCGCGTCGGTGCTGCGGTACGTGCGGCCGTCGAAGCCGGCCGGCAGGAACTGCATGAAGGTGGCGATGGTCGGCATCGGCCAGCCGCCCGTCGCGGGGTTCACGTAGCGCAGCTTCACGCCGTCCCACGCGTCAATCTCGCCGTTCCGGTACAGCGCGTCGAGCGCCTCGCGGGTACGGGCATACGGATAGCTGAACACCGGCGACGTCGGGTCGCTCACGCGATGCCGCACCGGCACCATGTTGTGACCGAAGCGCGCGAAGCTGTCGCCTTCCGGGCGATTCACGGGCTGCACGGCTTCCGGGTAGTTCTCCGCAAAACCGGCGTCGAGATTCGCGACGAGCGGGATGTCGAGCCCGTCGAGCCACACGACCGGCTCGCCGCCCTCGTCCGCCGACGGATTGCCGTGGTCGTGCCACGCCCACGACGGCGTGATGATGAAGTCGCCCGGATGCATCGTCGTGCGCTCGCCGTTCACGGCCGTCCATGCGCCGCGCCCTTCGACGATGAACCGCAGCGCCGACTGCGTATGGCGGTGGCTCGGCGCGATCTCGCCCGGCAGGATCAGCTGCAGCCCCGCATACAGGCTCGGCGTCATGCTCGACTTGCCGGGCAGCCCCGGGTTCTCCAGCACCAGCACGCGGCGCACGGCTTCTTCCGCGCTGATCACGCTGCCGGCCTGCATCACGAGGTCGCGTATCTGCGCGTACTTCCAGATCGCGGCCTGCGCAGCCGGCTGCGGCGATTTCGGCACGAGGTTGTGCAGCGATTCCCACAGCGGCGCGAGGCGCTGCTCGGCGATCCGTGCGTAGTAGGCGGCGCGCGACGCGTCCGGATGGGTCGTCATGATGTCTCCTTGCAGGCGGCCGATCGGCGTCGGCGCCAGGTCTGTCGGGTCGGGGACCGTGCTGCGGTCCGTGAGTGGATTTATATTCGACGCAGCCATACCCGGTAAAATGATCAAATCATCTGATCCATATAACTCTGGATATACCTTCTCGAGACGAGGCATGCGATGGACTGGACCCACCGGCTGCGGCTGCGGCATCTGCAGGTACTGTTGAGCCTGGCCGGCACCGGCAACCTGAGCCAGTCGGCGCTGGCGCTCGCGACCACGCAGCCGGCGCTGTCGAAATGGCTGAAGGAGCTGGAAGAGGATGTCGGGCTGCCGCTATTCGAGCGGCATGCGCGCGGCCTGCGGCCGACGCCCTACGGCGAAGCGTTGATCGAGCACGCGCGCCGCGTCGAAGCGCAGCTCGACATCGCGCGCGACGACATGGCCGCGCTGCGCGAAGGCGGCAGCGGCCTCGTGACGATCGGCACATCGGGCGTCGCGGCGGCCGATACGGTGCCGCTCGCAGTGTCGCAACTGCTGAAGCGGATGCCGCGCGCGCAGGTGCGGCTCACCGAAAGCACGATGAACCAGCTGATGCCGCAGCTCGCACGCAGCGAACTGGATATCGTCGTCGGCCGCTCGGGCTCGACCTACGTCGATCCGCTGCTGCATGCCGAAGCGCTGTATGTCGATCCGGTCGTGTTCGTCGCGCGGCCCGGCCATGCGCTCGCCGGTGCGACGTCGGTCGGCTGGGACGACGTGCTCGCCTACCCGTGGATCGTGTGGCCGTCCGGCACGCCCGTGCACAACGCGCTGGAAGCCGCACTGAATGCCGCCGGCCGCGTGCAGCCGCCGCACTGCGTCGAATCGAATTCGTCGATCCTGAACCTCACGCTGCTGAACAACACCGACCTGCTCGGTGTCGCGTCACATCGTGCCGCGCGGCGTTTCGCGCAACTGAACGCGATCCGCATCCTGCCGATGGAGCTCGAGGGCCAGGGCGCGGTGTCGATCTACTGGCACCCCGACAGCGCGAACCGCGCGGCCGTGGCCGCGACGATCGAGTGCCTGCGCGCCTGTGCGGCGCCGCAAGTCGGCGGCTGGGAGAAAGTGAAGGTGGAGTGAATGGCGCGGCCCGGCGCGAACCGGGCCGCCTGGAGGCGGCACGTCACGCGCCGTCGCAGGATGCCGTGCCGTCGAGCATCAGCGTGCCGACCCGCGCAGGCACGAGCGGCGTACGCGGCACCGGCGGCGTCCAGCCGAACAGCGCCTGCGCGGCCGCACCGCAGACGCGGCCCTGGCACGCGCCCATCCCGCAACGCGACTGCAGCTTCGCGGCCGTCCAGCCGGGCTCCTGCACGACCGCATCGACACGCACATCCTCGCAACGGCACAGCAGCGTATCGGGCCGCGCGAGCCGGCGGACCGGCTCGCGGATCGCGAAGCGCTCGCGTACCGCGTCCGCGAACGCCTGCCAGTGCGCGCGCCGCGCGACGAGCGCAGCCAACGGCGCCGTTTGCCCGGTCGCCGCGTAACCGGCGATTTCGCCTTCGACCATCGCCAGTTCGCTGCCGCCGACGCCCGTACACTCGCCCGCCGCGAAAACCCCGTCGCGGCTCGTGCGCTGGTGCGCATCGACCGCCACCGCACCGTTGTCGATCCGGCAGCCGAGATGGCTCGGCAGCACGGTATTCGGCACGAGGCCGAAGCCGCACGCGAGCCGCTCGCAATCGACGTCGAACTCGCGATCGCCCTGACGGATCCGGACACGTTCGAGCCGCTTGTCGCCGAACGCCTCGACGACGTGCGCATCGGGCCGGTAAGCCGCCGTGACGAGCTTCGCGGCCTGCGCGAGCTTCGACGGCCAGCGCCACAACCCCGCGCCGAAGCCCGCCACGTCGCCCCATGCGGCCTGCTCGAGCACGTGCGACACGCGTGCCCCGGACTGACGGGCCGTCGCCGCGCTCGCCAGCAGCAGCGGCCCGCTGCCCGCGATCACCGTGCGCTGCCCGCGCACATCGAGGCCGTACTTGATCAACGCCTGCAAACCGCCCGCGCCGGTGACGCCGGGCAGCGTCCAGCCCGGAAACGGCAGCAGCAGTTCGCGTGCGCCGCAGCAAAGAATCAGCGTCCGGAAATCGAGCAGCAGCCCGCGCTCGTCGTCCTCGAGCAGCAGCGTGCCCGGCTGCGTTTCGGCGACGATGCGCGTCGCCGCGAGATGCGTGACGTCCGGCTGCCGCAGCACGGCGAGGCGTTCAGCGGCGACCGGTACCGGTGTGGCCGCTACGCCTTGCCGCCAGATCTGCCCGCCCGCCCGCGGGTTGTCGTCGACGATCGCGACCGTCGCGCCGCCTTTCGCCGCGGCCCGCGCGGCCGACAGCCCGGCCGGGCCCGCGCCGACGATCGCGACGTCGACGCTCAGTCGTTCCTGTTTCATCGCGTACGCTCCACCTGCATCCCGTCACGGCACAATGTCTGGCAAGCCAGCCGGCGCCGGCCGTCGATCGTCATCCGGCATTCCTGGCAGACGCCCATTCCGCAAAACGGCGCGCGCGCCGCGCCCGTGCACGACACACGTGTCGTGTCGTCGCCGCTCGCCGCGACAGCGGCCGCGACGGTCGCGCCGTCGGCCACCGTCAGCGCGCGGCCGTCCAGATGAATGATCATGTCAGCGCTCCGGCGACGGGGGACGCGGTCAGGAAGCGTCCCGGCAAATACGGTTCGATATCGATCGGCGGCCGCTCGCCGGCCATCAGCGCGGCAATGAGCCGCGCGCTGCCCGGCGCGGTCGTCACGCCGAGCCCTTCGTGCCCGACCGCGAGCCACACGCCTGGCCGCGCCGGGTGCTCCCCGAGCAGCGGCAGGCCGTCGGGGCTCGCGGAACGGAATCCTGTCCATGAACGGATGCCGTTCAGGTCAGCCAGATCCGGCAGGTAGCCGACCGCGCGGCGCAGCATCCGCGCGAGCACGGGCGGCTCGACACGCGCATCCTCGGTGTCGAACTGGCGCGACGAACCGATCAGCAACTGGCCGGTCGGCCGCGGCTGCACGTTGAACGCGACCGACGTGCCGTCGCTCGCATGCGCGCTTGCGGCATAGCCGAGTTCGACGAGCTGGTGCGACACGTGCCCCGGATAGCGGTCGGTGATCAGCAGGTGGCCCTTTTTCGGGCGCAGCGGCAGTTCGGGCAACAGTGTGCGTGCCGCGACACCATTCGCGACGACCACGCGTTCGGCGCACAGCGTGTCGCCGCTTGCAAGCACCACGCCCGGGCCATCAACCGCGACGGCCCGGTCGCGACGCAACGTGATGCGCGGCGCGCGCTGCAGCAGCCAGTTCGCGGTGACGGGCGCGTAAAGAATCGCGTCGCCGGGAATCTTCAGCGCACCGCCGAGCCCCGCGCGCAGCATCGGCTCCAGTTGCGCGAGCGCCGCCGCGTCGATCAGTTCGCCCGCCACGCCGTGTGCGGCGAGCGTCGCCTGCTTCGCGCGTGCCAGATCCATCTCGTGCGCATCGGCCGCGAGCCACAGCGTGCCGCAGTTGCGGTACGCGCAGCCTGCGGGCATCTCGCCGCTCAACGCGCGCCACAATTCGATCGAGTAGTGACTCAGCGCGAGCTCGGCCGCGTTGTCGTCCATCGCGACGAGGTGGCCCATGCCCGCGCCGGTCGCGCCGCCGCTCGCGTCGTCGACGACCAGCACGCGCAGCCCGCGCTGCGCGAGTTCGTGCGCACACGCCGCGCCGACGATGCCGGCGCCGATCACGACGACGTCGGTCTTCGTTTCGCTCACGACCCGATGCCCCAGCCGAACGGATCGACTTCCTCGATCAGCAGCGTCGCTTCCGCGCTCAGGTGCGCGCTGCCGCGAATCGTCGGCACGATGCCGCCGTCGGCCTGCTCGTAGCTCGCGTGGAACACGCTGCCGATCACGCTCGCCTGCCGCCACACGGCACCCGGCGCAAGCTTGCCGTCGGCCGCAAGGCACGCGAGCTTCGCGCTGGTGCCGGTGCCGCACGGCGAACGGTCGTATGCAAGGCCCGGACACAGCACGAAGCTGCGGCTGTCGTGCTCGGGATCGCCGGCAAACAGCTCGATGTGGTCGATCTCGCCGCCGTTCGCGCCGGTGATGCCCGCACGTTCGAGCCCTTCGCGCACGGCCGACGCGTACGCAGTGAGCGCCGCGACGTTGTCGCCCGTCACGCGCTGCCCATGGTCGCTGATCAGGAAGAACCAGTTGCCGCCCCACGCGATGTCGCCCTTCACGGGGCCGTATCCCGGCACGTCGAGCGCGACGTCCTGCGCATGACGATATGCAGGCACGTTGCGCACGCTGACCGACAGGTCGTCGTGCAGCGTCGCCTCGACGGTGCCGACGGGCGTTTCGATCCGGTGCAAGCCGGGCGCGATGCGCCCCATGTGATGCAGCGTGCGCACGACACCGATCGTGCCGTGCCCGCACATCCCGAGATAGCCGCTATTGTTGAAGAAGATCACGCCGGCCGCCGCGTCGGGCGATACGGGTTCGCACAGCAGCGCGCCGACCAGCACGTCGCTGCCGCGCGGCTCGAGGATGCACGCGGTGCGGTAACGGTCGTGCTCGCGCGCGAGCACGTCGCGTCGCTCGGCCATCGTGCCGCTGCCGAGCGACGGGAAGCCGGACACGACGAGCCGAGTGGGTTCGCCGCCCGTGTGCGAATCGATGATCTGGATGCGCTTCATCATGAGCCGTCCGAAGTGGGGAAAGGAGCATAGCTTCCTCCGTCGCGCGTCCGCCCGCTTGTGGCTTTTCGATGAGGACGACGACGAAATCGGCATAGTGCAACGCGCCCGCCGCGCCCCTGCCGGCCGCTGTGCCGATTTCGTCATTTTGCTCCGCGATACGACTCAAGCGTGATGGGCATTTGCGCGGCGATACTGGTTGCCACACCGACACACCTGTCGGCCGACCGATACAAACGTAGGAGATTTCAGTGAGCCGAAACGCCATTCAGTGGACCGGGGTTTTCCCGGCCGTCAGCACCCAGTTCAAGCCGGACTTTTCCCTCGACATCGACGCCACGCACCGCGTGGTCAAGAACCTGGTGAACGACGGCGTGTCGGGCCTCGTGGTCTGCGGCACGGTCGGCGAGAACACGTCGCTGTCGACGAGCGAGAAGCTCCAGGTGATCGAGGCTGCGCGCGACGCGGCCGGCGGCAAGATTCCGGTGATCGCCGGCATCGCCGAATTCACGACCGAATTCGCGCGCAACACGGTGCGCGAAGCGCAGCGCGTCGGCGTCGACGGCGTGATGGTGATGCCCGCGCTCGTGTACTCGGCGAAGCCGCACGAAACCGCCGCGCACTTCCGCGCGGTCGCGACGAGCACCGACCTGCCGGTGATGGTCTACAACAACCCGCCGATCTACAAGAACGACGTGACGCCCGACGTGCTGATCGCACTGCAGGATTGCGAGAACATCGTCTGCTTCAAGGATTCGTCTGGCGATACGCGCCGCTTCATCGACCTGCGCAATGCGGTCGGCGATCGCTTCGTGCTGTTCGCTGGCCTCGACGACGTCGTGGTCGAGAGCATCGCGGTCGGCGCCGAAGGCTGGGTGTCGGGCATGTCGAACGCGTTCCCGAAGGAAGGCGAGACGCTGTTCCGCCTCGCGAAGCAGAAGCGCTTCGACGAAGCGCTCGCGCTGTACCGCTGGTTCATGCCGCTGCTGCACCTCGATGCACGCCCCGACCTCGTGCAGTGCATCAAGCTGTGCGAAGAACTGGTCGGCCGCGGCAGCGCGATCACGCGTCCGCCGCGCCTCGCGCTGCAGGGCGACACGCTCGCGGAAGTGAAGGCGATCGTCGCGAAGGCGCTCGAAACGCGCCCGGTACTGCCCGACGTCGGTCTCTGATCGACTCCCTTGCGGCGGCGCGCAGGCTTCCCCTGCACGCCGCCGTCTCCGGTCCGGCATGGCCTGCGGACCCGTTCGCCCCGGCGCCAGCCCGCGCCGCGCGTGAACGGCCCGAGCCCCGCCCCGGTCGTTCGAACCGGGCGACGCCGGCCGGCAGGCAAGCGCCGCTGCTCCGTCGGAGCGCGGCGCACCTCAAGCCTGTGCCGATATTCCCCCTAGGAGACAAGCCCATGCCAGGCCAAGGCAACGCTCACCCGTCTGTCCCGCTTTCCCGTTCCGCGCACCCCGACGCGGGTCACGGCAAGTTCAAGAAACAGCTGTCGCTGACCGATCTCACGTTCATCGGTCTCGGCGCCATTTTCGGTTCGGGGTGGCTGTTCGCCGCGAGTCACGTGTCGACGATCGCAGGCCCGGCCGGCATCTTCTCGTGGCTGCTCGGCGGCTTCGCGGTGCTGCTGCTCGGCATCGTCTACTGCGAACTCGGCGCCGCGCTGCCGCGCGCCGGTGGCGTCGTGCGCTACCCGGTGTTCTCGCACGGCCCGCTGCTCGGCTACCTGATGGGCTTCATCACGCTGATCGCCTTTTCGAGCCTGATCGCGATCGAAGTCGTCGCCGCGCGCCAGTATGCGGCCGCGTGGTTTCCGGGCCTGACGGCCGAAGGATCGAGCGACCCGACCACGCTCGGCTGGCTCGTGCAGGCCGCGCTGCTCTGCTTCTTCTTTTACCTGAACTATTCGAGCGTGAAGACGTTCGCAAAAGCGAACAACATCATCAGCATCTTCAAGTTCATCGTGCCGCTCGCGGTGATCGGCGTGCTGTTCACGTTCTTCAAGCCCGCGAACCTGACCGTGCACGGCTTCGCGCCGTTCGGCATGCCGGGCATCGAAATGGCCGTGTCCGCCGGCGGCATCATCTTCGCGTACCTCGGGCTCACGCCGATCGTGTCGGTCGCGAGCGAGGTGCGCAATCCGCAACGCACGATCCCGATCGCGCTGATCCTGTCGATCCTGCTGTCGACGCTGATCTACGTGCTGCTGCAGCTCGCGTTCATCGGCAGCATCCCGACCGCGATGCTCGCCGCCGGCTGGCACGACGTGAGCAAGGCGTTCTCGCTGCCGTACCGCGACATCGCGCTCGCGCTCGGCGTCGGCTGGCTCGCGGTGATGGTCGTCGCCGACGCGATGATCTCGCCGAGCGGCTGCGGCAACATCTACATGAACGCGACGCCGCGCGTCATCTACGGCTGGGCGAAGACGGGCACGTTCTTCAAGGTGTTCACGCGCGTCGACGAAGCGTCGGGCATCCCGCGCGCGGGCCTGTGGCTCACGTTCGGCCTCGCGATCTTCTGGACGCTGCCGTTCCCGTCGTGGGAAGCGCTGATCAACATCGTGTCGGCCGCGCTCGTGTTGAGCTATGCCGTCGCGCCGGTGTCGGTCGCCGCGCTGCGCCGCACCGCGCCCGACCTGCCGCGGCCGTTCCGCGCGAGCGCGTTCGTCATCACCGGCCCCGCGTCGTTCGTGATCGCCGCGCTGATCGTCTACTGGTCGGGCTGGAGCACGGTGTCCTGGCTGCTCGGCCTGCAGATCGCGATGTTCGTCATCTATCTCGCGTGCCGCCGCTGGGTGCCGACCGCGCACCTGAGCCTCGCCGAACAGGTGCGCTCGTCGGCGTGGCTGATCGCGTTCTATGCCGCGATGATCGTGCTGTCGTATCTCGGCGGCTTCGGCGGCACGGGCCGCCTTGCGCATCCGTACGACACGGGCGTCGTCGCGGCCGTCGCGCTCGTCATCTACTACTGGGGCGCCAACACCGGCGTGCGCGCCGACAAGCTGCAGCTCGACGACGACGAGGACTGACGCGCCCGCGCCCTTTTCCCCTTTCCATCGGCCGGGCGCACCACGCCCGGCCCCTGCTTTTTCCGAGGCACACCATGCAACTCACAGGTCAGCTCCTGATCGGCCAGTCGGCCGTCGCCGGACAGAACGGCACCCTCCATGCGATCGCCGCCGCAACCGGCGAACCGCTCGAACCCGCTTTCGGCGGCGCAAGCCTGCATGACCTCGAGACGGCCTGCGCGCTCGCCGACGACGCGTTCGACCGCTATCGCGAAACGTCGCTCGAAGCCCGCGCCGCGTTTCTCGATGCGATCGGCCGCCACATCATGGCGCTCGGCGACGACCTGATCGAGCGCTGCGTCATCGAAACGGGGCTGCCGCGCGCACGCGTCGAAGGCGAGCGCGGCCGCACGGTCGGCCAGCTCGCGCTGTTCGCGGCGCTCGTGCGCGACGGCGGCTTTCTCGACGCGCGGATCGATCCGGCGCGCCCCGAACGCAAGCCGCTGCCGCGCGTCGACCTGCGGCTGCGCAACGTCGCGGTCGGGCCCGTCGCCGTGTTCGGCGCGTCGAACTTCCCGCTCGCGTTCTCGGTCGCCGGCGGCGATACGGCGTCGGCGCTGGCGGCCGGCTGCCCGGTGATCGTCAAGGCGCACTCCGCGCATCCGGGCACGTCGGAACTCGTCGGCCGCGCGATCCAGCAGGCCGCGCGCGAATGCGGCATGCCGGCCGGCGTGTTCTCGTTGCTGTTCGACGCATCGCGCGAGATCGGCCAGGCACTCGTCGCCGATCCGCGCATCAAGGCCGTCGGCTTCACCGGCTCGCGGCGCGGCGGCGTCGCGCTGATGCACATCGCGGCCGCGCGCCCCGAGCCGGTTCCGGTCTATGCGGAAATGAGCTCGATCAATCCCGTGCTGCTGTGCCCCGCCGCGCTCGACGCGCGCCACGACGCGATCGCGCCGCAGTTCGTCGCATCGCTCACGCTCGGCGCCGGCCAGTTCTGCACGAACCCCGGCCTGGTGCTCGCCGTCGACGGCCCGGCGCTGCGCGCATTCGAAGCCGCGGCGGCCGTTGCCGTGCGCGCGGCGGCCGCGCAGACGATGCTGACGCCGCATATCCACGCGAGCTATGCGCAAGGCGTCGCGGCGCTGCGCAATCACGATGCGGTCGAGCCACTGGCGGAAGGTGCCGAAGGCGGCCGTCTGCAGGCCCGCGCAGCGCTGTTCGCGACGTCCGCCGACGCGTTCGTCGCGCGCCCCGAACTGCGCGACGAAGTGTTCGGCCCCGCGTCGCTGATCGTCCGCTGCCCGGATGCCGACACGCTGCATCGCGTGCTGAAGTCGCTCGAAGGCCAGCTGACGATCGCCGCGCACCTCGCCGACGGCGACGCGGCGCTGTTCGCCGCGCTGCGCCCGACGCTCGAGCGCAAGGCCGGCCGCATTCTCGTCAACGGCTTCGGCACGGGCGTCGAGGTCGGTCATGCGATGGTGCACGGCGGCCCGTTCCCGGCGACGTCCGACACGCGCACGACATCCGTCGGCGCACGCGCGATCGAGCGCTTCCTGCGCCCCGTGTCGTACCAGGACCTGCCGGACGCGCTGCTGCCGGACGCGATCCGCAGCGGCAATCCGCTAAACGTGCCGCAACGCATCGACGGCGTGCCCGCGCCGCGCGAGGTGAATCATGGCTGAGCAAACCGCCGAAGTCGTCCTGTCGCTCGATGAAGTCCATGCGCTCGCGCTGCGCGTGCTGACGCACCACGGGATGTCCGACGCGCATGCGCGGGCCATCGCCAACGTCATCACCCAAGGCCAGCGCGACGAATGCCATTCGCACGGCGTGTACCGGCTGCTCGTCTGCGTGCGGTCGCTGAAGAAGGGCAAGGTCGATCCGCAAGCGGTGCCGACGCTGCGCCGGCTGTCGTCGTCGATCGTCTCGGTCGACGCGCATCGCGGCTTCTCGCTGCTGAGCTTCGAGACCGGGCTGCCCGTGCTCGTCGAGATGGCGAAGCAGCACGGCATCGCCGCGATGACGATCAATCACTGCTACCACTTCTCCGCGTTGTGGCCCGAGGTCGAGGCAATCGCGGCCGAAGGGCTGGTCGGCATCGCGATGAACCCGAGCCATAGCTGGGTCGCACCGGAAGGCGGCCGCGAACCCGTGTTCGGCACGAACCCGATCGCATTCGCATGGCCGCGCCCGGGCGGCACGCCGTTCGTGTTCGATTTCGCGACGAGCGCGATCGCGCGCGGCGACATCGAGCTGCACGCGAAGCAAGGCAAGGCGATTCCGTCGCACTGGGCGATCGACGCCGACGGCCAGCCGACCACCGACCCGAAGGCCGCGCTGCAGGGCGCGATGCGCACGTTCGGCGGCCACAAGGGCTCGGCGCTCGCGGCGATGGTCGAACTGCTCGGCGGCGCGCTGATCGGCGACATGACGAGCCGGGAATCGATGGACTTCGACGAAGGCGTCGGCGCAACGCCGTGCCACGGCGAGCTCGTGATCGCGTTCGACCCGAAGGTGTTCCTCGGCGACGATCTCGACGCAGGGCTCCAGCGCGGCGAACGGATGTTCGAATCGATCGTCGCGCAGGGTGCGCGGCTGCCGTCGCAACGGCGCTTCGACGCCCGCGCGCGCAGCATCGCGAACGGCGTGCGGATTCCGCAGGCGCTGTACGACGAGATCCTGACGCTGCTCGACTGACGCGGGGCACCGGGGGCCGCGCGCGCTCGTCATCGTCAGGAAGGCGCCTCGGCCGCCTCCCGAACCGGCCAGGCGGGCAGCCCGCAGCCCCCGTTCGTCACGCCGCCCCGCCCGCCCCGGCCCCGTGAACGCCACGCCCGCGGCGGCTGTGGGATAATCGCCGGGTTTGCCCAGGGCGCAGCTCAAGAGGTTGTTCGCACGGGCGCGAGAGAGGCCTTTATTCCCGTGCCTCCACCCTTTTCCCGCGATATTTCTTCAGCAACCACCATGCCCACTTACCGTTCCAAAACCTCCACCGCCGGCCGCAACATGGCAGGTGCGCGCTCGCTGTGGCGCGCCACCGGCATGAAAGACGACGATTTCTCGAAGCCGATCATCGCGGTCGTCAACTCGTTCACGCAGTTCGTGCCCGGGCACGTGCACCTGAAGGATCTCGGCCAGCTCGTCGCGCGCGAGATCGAAGCCGCCGGCGGCGTCGCAAAGGAATTCAACACGATCGCGGTCGACGACGGCATCGCGATGGGTCACGACGGCATGCTGTATTCGCTGCCGAGCCGCGACATCATCGCCGACTCGGTCGAATACATGGTGAACGCGCACTGCGCGGACGCGATGGTGTGCATCTCGAACTGCGACAAGATCACGCCGGGGATGCTGATGGCCGCGATGCGCCTCAACATTCCGGTGATCTTCGTGTCGGGCGGCCCGATGGAAGCCGGCAAGACGCGCCTCGCGAACCCGGTCACCAAGACCGTCGAACTGAAGAAGCTCGACCTCGTCGACGCGATGGTGATCGCGGTCGACCCGTCGTATTCGGACGCCGAAGTCGCCGAAGTCGAACGCTCGGCCTGCCCGACCTGCGGTTCGTGCTCGGGCATGTTCACCGCGAACTCGATGAACTGCCTGACCGAAGCGCTCGGCCTGTCGCTGCCCGGCAACGGCACGGTGGTCGCCACGCACGCCGATCGCGAACAGCTGTTCAAGCGCGCCGGCCGTCGCATCGTCGAACTGACGCGCCAGCACTACGAGCAGGACGACGAACGCGTGCTGCCGCGCTCGGTCGGCTTCGCCGCGTTCGAGAACGCGATGACGCTCGACATCGCGATGGGCGGGTCGACCAACACGATCCTGCACCTGCTCGCGATCGCACAGGAAGCCGGCATCGACTTCACGATGAAGGACATCGACCGCCTGTCGCGCAGCGTGCCGCAGCTGTGCAAGGTCGCACCGAACACGAACAAGTACCACATCGAGGACGTGCACCGCGCAGGCGGCATCATGGCGATCCTCGGCGAGCTCGACCGCGCCGGGAAGCTGCACACCGATGCACCGACCGTGCACGCACCGACGCTGAAAGATGCGCTCGACCAGTGGGACATCGTGCGCACCCAGGACGACGCGGTCCGCACGTTCTACCTCGCCGGCCCGGCCGGCATCCCGACGCAGGTCGCATTCAGCCAGAACACGCGCTGGCCGAGCCTCGACCTCGACCGCGCCGAAGGCTGCATCCGTTCGTACGAGCATGCGTTCTCGAAGGAAGGCGGCCTCGCCGTGCTGACGGGCAACATCGCGCTCGACGGTTGCGTGGTGAAGACGGCCGGCGTCGACGAAAGCATCCTCGTGTTCGAGGGCGCGGCTCACGTGACCGAATCGCAGGACGAAGCGGTCGAGAACATCCTGAACGACAAGGTCAAGGCCGGCGACGTGGTGATCGTGCGCTACGAAGGCCCGAAGGGCGGCCCGGGCATGCAGGAAATGCTCTACCCGACCAGCTACATCAAGTCGAAGGGGCTCGGCAAGGCCTGCGCGCTGCTGACGGACGGCCGTTTCTCGGGCGGCACGTCGGGCCTGTCGATCGGCCACTGCTCGCCGGAAGCGGCAGCAGGCGGCGCGATCGGCCTCGTGCGCAACGGCGACAAGATCCGCATCGACATCCCGAACCGCACGATCGACGTGCTGGTGTCGGACGAGGAACTGGCGCGCCGCCGCGAAGAGCAGAACGCGAAGGGCTGGAAGCCGGCGCAGCCGCGTCCGCGCAAGGTATCCGCGGCACTGAAGGCGTACGCGAAACTGGTCATGTCGGCCGACAAGGGCGCCGTGCGCGACCTGTCGCTGCTCGACGACTGACGCAGCGGGCGACCGGCGACGGCCGGAAGGAGGCTACGCAGCCGACCGCTCGCCCGATCGAAAACCGCTCTCCGGAGCGGTTTTTTTCGTCCGGTGCCCGGATAGATCCAGGCACCGGCGACATCAATGGCGGAAATCCTCGGGGCCACCGCCTCCCCCGCCGCCGCCGCCGCCGTGGTTACCGCCCCCGTTTCCGCCACCGTTTCCGCCGCCTTGCGGCCGCGCATAACCGCCGCCGCCGCCGCCACCACCGCCCTGACGCACCGGCGGCATCGTGCGGACCTCGCCGCCCGGTGCGGGCGGCGGGCGCAACACGGCCGGCGGCGGGCCGGCAGGACGCGCATTGCCCGCCCCGCCCGGCATCGGCGCAGGCGCCGGTGCTGCCGGCGGCGGTGTGCGGATCGCACCGTTCCAGCCGCCGCGTGCAGCCGACGGCCGCGCGTCATGCACGGGCGGCGGGCCGCCCGGCGCAACCTGCATCGGCGCGCCCGGTTGCGGCCGGCCTTGCCCCGGCGGCCTGCCCCCGGGGCCGAGCCTCGGTTCCGGACGATTCGCCCAGCGATCGCGGTCGTGATACCACGGGCGGTGCCGGTAATAGCGATCCCAGTACGCGGCGATCGCGAATCCCGTCACAGGGACCCCGATGATCGCGCCGTATTCGAGCAACGGCACGTAGTTGCCCTGATACGGATACTCGAGCAACTGCGCATCGATCCAGCCGCGCACGCCCGGCAGCGCGACGTCGCACCACGAGTAGTCGCTCAGGCAGCCGAATACGTCCAGCGCGGTGTCGGGCGGGATCTGCGCGACCACCGGATAATCGGGCGCCGGCCCCGCAAACAGCTCGGCCGGCGAGTTCGTGTAAGCGCTGCTCTGCGCATCGGCGATGCCCGGCGCGGCCGCAAGGCCGGCCAGGACGACGCACAGACTTCGGACAATCGTGTTCCTCATGATGCTCTCCCGCGCGGTGCCGCCGCGCGCCGGTCAATCTCGATCAGTGCCGATGGCCGCCGCCCCAGTGGCCGCCGCCCCAATGCCCGCCGCCCCACGGGCGATGCCAGTACCCGCCGCGCCCGCCCCAGTATCCGCCGCCCCAGCGGCCCCAGAAGCCGATCGTGACGGGCGGCCCGTACCAGCCCGAGTAATACGCGGGGTAGTAGTACGGATACGGCGGCGGCACATAGGCCGGTGCGACATACACGGGCGCCTGCGCATCGACGTAGTCTGGCGTGACAGGCACCGTGGAAGGGGCCGGACCGGGCGTCGCCGGTGCGGCCGGGATTTCACGCTGCGTCACCGTGGCGGGCACCGGCGCGTAATAAGGCGCATAGCCGTACGGACTCGAGTAGTAGCAGCCGCCCAGCGTCAGGGCGGCCAGCGCGATGATGGCGGGTCTCGCGGCGGGAATCGGGTTCATCTGTTGCTCCGGCAGAATCCGCGCGCCGCCGCCGGGCGCGCGCCTGACTCTAGCTTACGTCCCCTGCAGATTTCCGCGCGTATGATCGGTTACTTTTTGTTTCCTGCCCCGGACGGCCGCGCAGGCACGCCGCGTGCTGGCCCGTCCACCGCGCCGGCGTTGAAGTTGGCGCAAATGCCCTCAACTTGAACGATGTCAGGCTGACCGGCGCGGACGAGCGTTCGCGAGCAACCGGCAACCGCAAACCGGCGAGCTTCGGCCCGCCCAGACAGGAACGCGGCTCGCGCCGCCATCGACATGACTACGCCACGCCCCACTCCCCGGGCGGACACACCGCTCGATCCGATCATCCAGTTGCTGGCGCTCGCCGGCGAGCAGGGTTATCTGACGCACGCCGATCTCGTCGACGCGCTGCCGCCGGAAAGCGACAGCCCCGACGCGCTCGACGTCGTGCGCGCCGCGCTTGCCGACATCGGCATCGCCGTGCTCGACGAGCCGGCCGCGCCCGCGCCGTTCGCCGGCGCGGCGCCGGTCGACGTCGATCGCGACGCGCTCGACGAAGGCCGCGCGATGCTCGGCGACCTGACACGCGGCACGGCCGCGTCGACCGATCCGCTCGCGCTCTACATGCGGCGCATGCAGGCCGTGCCGCTGCTCACGCGCGAAGGCGAAATCGTGCTCGCCCGAGAGATCGAGACGGGCCGCCACCAGATGCTGCACGCGATTGCCGGCTATCCGGCGGCAGTCGATGCGCTGCTGGTGCGTCACGGCGCGACGGGGGCGACCGGTGCAACTGCCACGGCCGACGACGACGCTGCCGATACGCCCGCCCCTGCCCGCTACGACGCGCTGCAGGCCGCTGTCCCGGCGTTGCGCGACGCGTTGCAGGCGCATGGCTTCCGTTCGGACGACTACCGCGACGCGCGCAACCGCGTGGCCACCCTGCTCGGTTCGCTTGCGTGGGTGGCACCGGCCGTCGACGATGCCGGCCGCGTCGTGCGTACGCTCGCAACCGCGCCGCATGGCGACGCAACAGGCGAAGCCGCCCGCTTCGACGCGGTCGCACGGCGGGCCCTCGCGGCGGCGCTGAACGACGGCCAGCAGAAAGTGCGCGATGCGACGCGCGCGATGCTCGAGGCGAACCTGCGGCTCGTGCTGTCGATCGCGCGCAAGTACATGAACCGCGGCGTCGACCTGTCCGACCTCGTGCAGGATGGCTCCCTCGGCCTGATGCGTGCGATCGAGAAGTTCGAATACCGGCGCGGGTTCAAGTTCTCGACCTACGCGACCTGGTGGATTCGTCAGGCGATCACGCGCGCGGTCGCCGATCGTTCCCGCACGATCCGCGTGCCCGTGCACGTCGGCGACCAGTACCAGCGCGTGCAGCGGCATGCGCTGCGCTTTCGCCAGCGTACGGGCCGCCGGGCGACGCCGGCCGAACTCGCGGCCGAAACCGGCCTCGACGAGGACAAGCTGCGCGCGGTGCTCGCGCTGCCCGCCGAGCCGCTCTCGCTCGATACGCCGCTGCCCGACGCGGACACCGGCCTCGTGGAGCTGATCGAGGACCAGACGTCGGCCAGCCCGTTCGAGCAACTGGCCGACACCCGCATGCGCGAATGCGTGCGCTCGCTGCTCCGGTCGGTCACGCCGGCCGAAGCCGACGTGCTGCGCCGGCGGTTCGGCCTTGGCGGCGCCGAACCCGATACCTACGACGCGATCGCGCAGGACGCGGGGATGTCGCGGGAACGCGTGCGGCAGATCGAGAAACGGGCGCTCGCCGCGCTGCGCACGGCCGCCGAGGCCGAAAACGCGCAGTCGTTCCTCGACGCGTAACCGCGCCACTCGACGCACGGCCGTGCCGCTTCATGGCACGACCGTGCGCTTCGCGCCTGTGCTACGTTTGCCATTGACGTGCATCAAGTTTTCTTCATCGCGCGTCGCGACAATGGTTGAAAGCCGACCGGCGCATCGCTCGCCGCGTCCATTCCGTTTGTGCTACCCCGGGTCCTTTGCCATGCAGTCGGCCGTCAGCCAAACGCACGAGGAAAACCGGCATATCGCGGCCTGCCTGCGCGAGGCCGCGCAGTGGCTCGTCGACCAGGGCGCGAACCCGTACCGGGTCGCCGCATATCGCGCGGCGGCCGATACGGTCGACGCGCTCGACCGTGATCTCCGCACCTTGTTCGAGTCAGGCGGCATCGACACGCTCGGCGCGCTGCCCGACATCGGCACGGGCGTCGCGCAGGCGATCGCCGAGTTGCTGGTGACGGGACGCTGGCGCCAGCTCGACCGCCTGCGCGGCGATGCCGAACGTACGTCCGCTTTCGAAGCGGTGCCGGGCATCGGCCACGCGCTCGCGCTGCGCATTCACGACGCACTGCACATCGACACGCTCGAGGAACTCGAACGCGCGGCCCGCAACGGCCAGCTCGAAACGATCGCGGGCGTCGGCCCGCGGCGTGCGGTCGGCATCCGCGCCGCGCTCGACGACGTGCTGAGCCGCCGGCGGCGCTGGCTGGGCCACATGCAAAACGCCGGTCCGGGCACGGAGCCGCCCGTCGAACTGCTGCTTTACATCGATCGCCAGTACCGCAACAAGGCCGCCGCCGGCGTGCTGCCGACGCTCGCGCACCGGCGCCTGAACGCGGACGCGTACGTCCCGCCGCCCGTGATGCACATGACCAAGGGCGGCTGGCATTTCACCGCGCTGAGCCTGCATGCGTCGATGCGCACGCCGGAAGCCGTCCGCCCGACGGACTGGGTTTCGCTCTACTTCTACGACGCCGCGCAGTGCGAGCACCAGCGCACCGTGTTCACCGAAACGTTCGGCTCGCTCATCGGCAAGCGCATCGTGCGCGGGCGCGAGATGGAATGCCGCGTGTATTACGCGGGATGAATCATGCGTCGGAGGATTCGCTGACGTCGAACGCTGCGTCGAGCAGCGACGCGATCTCGCGACATGCACGGGTGAGCGTGCGTGAACGGCGACGTGCGTGTTCGAGGTCGAGATTGAGCGATGTCCAATGCGACACGTAATCGTCCGCCTTGCCCCGCTCCGGCACGTCGAACGTGAGCGACACCATGTAGCCGCCGGCCCAGCGAACCGGCATCACCAAGTCGAGCTGGAACTTCGTGATCGCACCATGGCGGAACCGGAACCAGTCATCGCCGGCGCGGAATCCCGACCACGCACCGTCGTTCGACGCGAACACCGTCAGCGTGTCGTCCGTCGACGTGGCCAGCATGTGCCCTGACGCCGCCAGTTCGGCCGCCGACACCATCGCCGCATCCGATCCGCCGCGACCGGACTCGACCTCCACGAACGCTTCGATCTTCCCCTTCAACCCGTCGTAGAAACGGCGCGTGATACCGCATCGCGCCTCGTCGTCAACCAGCACCAGTTGCTTGAATCGCGCGTGTTCGCCGTATTGAAGCGGCACGTCGGGTTCGTCGTCCAGCTCGTCCGCGGACTCATCGTCAGGCTCGGCCCCTGCATCGTCGCCTGGCGCGGCCGGCGCTGCGGGTTCAGGCTGGACGCCGCCCCCGCGCCGCCGCTCCAACCAGCCCACGCTCCACGTCAGCAGCGCGGTCTGCGCTGCCAGCACGGCCGCCATCGTTGCGCACCCCGCGAGAAATCCGTAATGCGGCCCGATCTTCGATGCCGCATACGCGGCCGGAAGCAGGTAAAGCACAAGTAATGGCGCAAGCAATAACGACACGTGGCAACCCTGTTGTTTCTGTTTTCGTGTGCGACGTCCGGCTGCGCATGGCGGCGGCGCTCCCTGCGGCCGGGCCGCTACGCCCCCCGCGCATCGCGTGGGCTCGCGTCCTACGCGCCTTCCGCCTTCGTGCGGCGCGCCGGATGACGATGCGCGGCGATGCGCAGCAGTTTCTGGAACGACGGGCATTCGAGATGGTTCGCCGCCGGGCACGCGACCGCATGCCGCAACGCATCGCGTACCGCACCGAGACGGCGGATCGTGCGGTCGAGCTCGTCGGCCTTGCCGTCGAGCTTCGCGCGATCGATTGCGGGCCGTCCGTCCGCGCCGACCATCGCGAGGATGTCGTCGAGCGAGAAACCGGCCTCGCGGCCAAGCGCGATCAACGCCAGGCGTTCCAGCACCGACTCGTCGTACTGCCGCCGCAGCCCGTGCCGGCCGATCGGCACGATCAGCCCCTTTTCCTCGTAGTAGCGCAGCGTCGACGCGGGCAATCCCGTGCGCCGCGCGACGTCCGCAATGTCCAGTCGGCTCATGCTTGACCTCAAGTGAACTTGAAGTTGCAAGATAACCGCTCGACTCCATCAAGACAAGCACGAACCGCCATGAAACCGTTGAAACCGCCTTGCAATCCGCTGCGCCGCGCAGCCATCGCCGCCTGCCGTGGAGGTGCGCAATGAGTTCGCCCGACGTTCTGTTGAACCTGCTGCTGATCGGCGCGGGAGCGACGTTCTTGATGGATCTGTGGACGCTGTTCCGGCGGCGTGCATTCGGCACTCCGTCGCTCGATTACGCACTGGTCGGCCGCTGGATTGGCCACATGATGCACGGCCGGTTCCGGCATGCGTCGATCGTCGCGGCGGCGCCCGTGGCGGGCGAGCGTGCGCTCGGCTGGCTCGCGCATTACGCGATCGGCATCGCGTTCGCGGCGTTGCCCGTCGCGATCGCGGGCACGGCATGGATCGACACGCCGACGCCCCTTCCCGCGCTCGTCGCCGGCGTCGCGAGCGTGGTCGCGCCGTTCTTCGTGATGCAGCCGGCATTCGGTTTCGGCATCGCGGCATCGCGCACGCCGCATCCGGGCATCGCGCGCCGGCGCAGCCTCGTCACGCATCTGTCGTACGGGGTGGGACTCTATCTCGCGGCTTTCGCGCTCGCGGCGCTGGCCCGTTGAACATCCGGCTTCACATGAGCGGTGCCCGGCCGCGCGCATACAACCGGCAGCCGTCGGCGGTTCATCGTGCAAACGCGCGATCCGTCGGCGCTCCCGTTGTTTCCAGCCCTCCGGCGCCCCGCGCAGGCGCCCACGTCACTCCCCGCCGCAATCGATCAGGTTGTGGCGTACGCGGCCGAGCAGCCGCACCAGCGTATCGCGTTCGTCGGGCGTGAAGCCGCGCAGCCCGTCGTCGGCGACGGTATCGCCCACTTCCAGCATCTGCGGAAAGATCTCGCGCGCCTTGTCGGTCAGCCGGATCACGAACGCGCGCCGGTCGTCGTCGTTCGCGACGCGTTCGATCCAGCCGTAACTTTCCATCCGGTCGAGCAGCCGCGTGAGCGAGATCGGCGTGATCTCGAGCCATTCGGCCAGCCGCGCCTGGTTCATCTCGCCCTTCCACGTCAGGTACGCGAGCACGCGGCTTTGCGCCCGCGTCAGCCCGATGCGCTTCGCGCGCCGGTCGAACAGGCGTCCGTTCAGGCGGGCCACGTCGGCGATCAGGTAACCGATCCGGTTCTCGTAAGTCTTGTCCATCCGACGATTATAGGGTCAAGCCGTCAACCAGCCGTGGCTCGCGCCCCGGCGATAAGCAGCTATATAATAAGTGTGCTTATAACTTGAGCCATACCGGATCGCCGCCCACGGCGACCACCCCACGGAGACACCCGCTTGAACCCCGCCGCCGACGCCCCCGCCTCGCCCGCCCTGAACCGGCCGATGCTGACCCTGTCGATCATGCTCGCCACGCTGATCCAGACGCTCGACAGCACGATCGCGAACGTCGCGCTGCCGCACATGCAGGGCACGCTGTCCGCGTCGCAGGACGAAATCACGTGGGTGCTGACCTCCTACATCGTCGCCGCGGCGATCGCGACGCCGCTCACCGGCTGGCTGTCCGACCGGCTCAGCGTCAAACGGCTGCTGATCGTGTCGATCGCGGGCTTCACGGTGGCGTCGGCGCTGTGCGGGCTGTCGGAGACGCTCGTGCAGATCGTCGGCGCGCGGCTGCTGCAGGGCGTGTTCGGTGCCGCGCTGGTACCGCTGTCCCAGTCGATCCTGCTCGACATCAACCCGCGCGAGAAACAAGGCCAGGCGATGGCGATCTGGGGGATGGGCGTGATGGTCGGCCCGATCCTCGGCCCGACGCTCGGCGGCTGGCTCACCGACAGCTACAACTGGCGCTGGGTGTTCTTCATCAACGTGCCGATCGGCGCGTTCGCGCTCGCCGGCGTGATGACCTTCCTGCCGGCGCGCGCACCGCGCCCGCACGTGAAATTCGACGCGTTCGGCTTCGCGACGCTGGCGCTCGCGATCGGCGCGTTCCAGGCGATGCTCGACCGCGGCGAACAGCTCGACTGGTTCGGTTCGTACGAAATCCGCATCGAGGCGCTCGTCGCCGCGCTCAGCTTCGCGTTCTTCCTCGTGCACACGGCGACCGCCGGCAAGGCGTCGTTCTTCAAGTCGGAACTGCTGCGCGACCCGAACTTCGCGACGGGCACGCTGTTCATCTTCGTGGTCGGCGCGGTGCTGTACGCGACGCGTGCGCTGCTGCCGCCGATGCTGCAGAACCTGATGGGCTACCCGGTCGCGACGACGGGCCTCGTCACCGCGCCGAGCGGCGCCGGCACGATGATCGCGATGCTGTTCGTCGGCAGGCTGTTGAAGTACGTGGATGCGCGGATGCTGCTGCTCGCGGGGCTGTCGATTTCCGCGCTCGCGCTGTGGCAGATGATGCAGTACACGGTCGTGCTGTCCGAATCGGACATCGTGTGGCCGGGCGTGGTCCAGGGCTTCGGGCTGGGGCTCGTGTTCGTGCCGCTGAGCGCGCTGTCGTTCTCGACGCTGCCGCCCGACCTGCGCGCGGACGGCACGGCCACCTACAGCCTGATGCGCAACATCGGCAGCAGTATCGGCATCTCGATCGTGCAGACGCTGATGACGCGCAACACGCAGGTCGCGCATGCCGACCTCGCCACCCACATCACGCCGTTCAACCCGGCCGTGCAGGCGATGACCGGCAGCCGCCTCGACATCGCGCTGCTCGACCGCACGATCAACCAGCAGGCGACGATGATCGCTTACCTGAACGACTTCAAGCTGATGTTCGTCGCGACGCTGCTGATGATCCCGCTATTGCTGCTGATCCGCCCGCCGCAGAAAACGGCGAGCGTCGACGTTGCGCACGCGGCGATGGACTGACGGGCGCACGCGCGGCGCGCGCCCGATCCGCGTGTGGCCGCGTCAGACCTTCATCGTGCCGGTCCGCACGTAGCGCTCGTGCCACGACAGCGCCTCGGCGAGCAGGTGCGGCGTGTGCTTGCCGAAGCTCTCGTGCGATGCGCGCTCGAAGTAGTCCTCGAGCATCGGCCGGTAGTCGGGATGCGCGCAGGTCGCGATGACCTTGCGCGCGCGCTGCTTCGGCGACAGGCCGCGCAGGTCGGCCAGGCCCTGCTCGGTCACGACCACCGCGACGTCGTGCTCGGTATGGTCGACGTGGCTCGCCATCGGCACGATCCGCGAGATCGCACCGCCCTTCGCGGTACTCGCCGACATGAAGCACGACAGGTAGCCGTTGCGCGCGAAATCGCCCGAGCCGCCGATGCCGTTCTGGATCTTCGTGCCCATCACGTGGGTCGAGTTCACGTTGCCGTAGATGTCGGCCTCGATCATCCCGTTCATCGCGATGCAGCCGAGGCGGCGCACGAGTTCCGGATGGTTGCTGATCTCCTGCGGGCGCAGCACGATCTTCTCGCGGAACGTCGCGATTTCGTCGGCGAAGCGCTGCACGGCGGCCGGGCTCAACGACAGCGCAGTGGCCGACGCGAAGCTCAGCGTGCCGTCGTCGAGCAGGTCGAGCATGCCGTCCTGGATCACTTCGGTGTAGGCGGTCAGGTTCGAGAAGCCGGCCGAGCTGAGTTCCGCGAGCACCGCGTTGGTGATGTTGCCGACGCCCGACTGCAGCGGCAGCAGGTTTTCCGGCAGGCGGCCGCGCTTCACTTCGTGGCGCAGGAAGTCGATCAGCTGCAGCGCGATCTGCTTCGACGTCGCGTCCGGCGCGGAAAACGCATTGCTGCGATCGGGCGCGTCGGTCTCGACGATCGCGACGATCTTGTCGGCCGGGCAGCGCAGGTACGGCTCGCCGATCCGGTCGTCGCTCTTCGTCAGCGGAATCGGCTTGCGGTGCGGCGGCAGCGCGGTGCCGTAGTAGATGTCGTGCATCCCGTCGAGGCCGAGCGGCTGACGCGAGTTGACCTCGAGGATCACGTGCTTCGCGCGCTCCAGCCAGGTCTTGTTGTTGCCGATCGACGCGGACGGGATCAGCAGGCCGTCCTCGCGGATGCCGGCGACTTCGACGATCGCGACGTCGAGATCGCCGTACAGCCCGAACCACGCGTACTGCGCGACGTGGCTCAGGTGGACGTCCTGGTAATCGACTTCACCGCTGTTGATCTTGTCGCGCAGCGTCGGGTCGGACTGGTACGGCAGCCGCATCGAGATGCCGTTGGTGCGGGCAAGCGCGCCGTCGAGTTCCGGCGCGGTCGATGCGCCGGTCAGCACGTTGATCCGGAAATCCTCGCCGCGCGCGTGCGCCGCGTCGATATGGGTGGCAAGCGCGGCCGGTACGGCCTTCGGGTAGCCCGAACCGGTGAAGCCGCTCATGGCGACGGTCATGCCGGGACGGATCAGCGCGGCGGCTTCGTCGGCGGTGCGGACGAGCGAACGCAGGGCGGGAGCGAGGATGCGTGATGAAGACATGGCTGGTTTCTGACGCTTTGATCTGTCGTTGACGTCGCGGGGGGTGTCTCCTGAGCGACATGAAGCCCTTGGGGCCGCGCGGGGCGGCCGGCACCACAGGCACGGTCGGAGTATCGCAGAGGCCATCGCCGCGAAATGTCCGCTGGATGCAAAAGATCCTTGCCGAATATGCCGGGTATCGAACGACCGTTCTGTGACAGGCAATCCGCACGCGCCGGATGCACGCGAAAGGTGCACGAAAGCATCGGAACGAATGACCGGACACGGATCGCCAACCTTCGCGCATCAATCGGCGGATTTTCTTTGCAATTTGCCGCCCGGCGATCGGTAATCGCCGATGAAACCGCGGCGCGGCCAATTGTCACCCGATGCGGCTTTTCCGGACCTGACGCACATCAACGTCGCATGCGCTGCGCGCCGCCCGCCGGCTCGCTCGAAAAGCTCCGGCGGATCGGCCTGCGAGGCCCGTCCGTCCTTGACAGCCGCGTGACGCGAGCCACACTGGAATACGGGTCCGGCCGCGCCGCTTGCCGTCCCGATCGCCCGCGCTTGCGCACGTCCGGGATCGACCGGCCGATACGCGCAAGACGCGGTAACACTCCCGCATGTCAGGACATTGATCGAATAAAAAGCACCAAATTACAATTCCGTATATATTTCGCCGATGGACCAAAGAAAAACCGCCACACGCTCCGAGCCCCCCCTGCCACGCACCTGGGATGCGCGGCTCGCGCGCTCGCTTGTCCGACCGCTCGTCGATACACCCGTCACCCCGAATCACCTCACTACCGTTCGCCTGCTGATCGGCCTCGCCGGCGCCTGGTGCCTTGCGCACGGCGGCTTCGGCTGGAGCAACGCAGGCGCGTTCCTGATCGTGCTGTCGAACTTCGTCGATCACACCGATGGCGAACTCGCGCGCATCAGCGGCAAGTCCAGCAAGATCGGTCATTTTTACGATCTCGCGGCCGATGCGCTCGTGACGGTCGCGCTGTTCGTCAGCATGGGCCTCGGCATCGTCGCCCAGGGCGGCCAGATGGCAGCATCGCCGGTGCTGCTCGGCGCCGTGGCCGGCGCGGCCGTCGCGCTGATCTTCTTCCTGCGCATGCGGATCGAATCGATCGCCGGCAAGGCCGGCACCAAGCAGGCATTCGCAGGCGGCTTCGAAACCGAGGACGTGCTGTACCTGCTGCCGATCGTGACGCTCGTGGACGGCGTCGAGCCGTTCCTGCTCGCGGCGTCGATCGGCGCCCCGCTGTTCGCCGCATGGGTCGTGATCGACTGGTGGCGCATCGTCCGCCGCGGCAACGCCCCGCAGAATTCAACTGAAATCCAGGCTTCCAAATGACTCCTAGCACGCGCGACGACTCCGTGCTGAGCCCGGCACGCCCCGCGCCCGTGCGCGCGGCCGCGGCCGACCCCGATCGCACCGTGGCCGACCGCGTCGGCCATCTCGACCTCGACCGCCTGCGCAGCGACTACACGCGCCAGGGCTCGTTCCTGTACCTCGATGCCTTCCTGCCGGCCGACGCGCACGCGAAGCTCGCGGACGCCGCCCGCGCGATGCAGGCCGGCCTGAATCGCAATTACCTGCCCGGCCACAAGCAGGGCGGCAGCGTGAGCCGCCATACGATCGACGAGCAGGCGCCGTACATCGCCGAGCTGTATCGCTCGAAGGCGCTGATCGGGTTCCTCGAGAAAGTCACGGGCGACAAGCTGATGCTGTCGCCGGACGACGATCCGCATGCCTACGCGCTGTACTACTACACGAAGCCCGGCGACCACATCGGCTGGCATTACGACACGTCGTACTACGACGGCCGCCGCTACACGCTGCTGATCGGCGTGATCGACGAATCGTCGTGCCGGCTCGACTACGAGCTGCACACGCGCAATCCCGACGTGGCCGACGAACCGGGCTCGGTGCAGATCGCCGACGGCGGCATCGTGCTGTTCGACGGCGACAAGCTGCGCCACCGCATCACGCCGCTCGGCCAGAACGAGATGCGCGTATCGCTCACGTTCGAATACGTGACGAACCCCGGCATGCGGCCGTGGAAGCGCTTCATCTCGAACATGAAGGACGCGATCGCGTATTTCGGTTTCCGCCAGGTGTTCAAGCAGCTGGCCACGCGGCGCACGACCGGATCATGACGCGCGCGGGCCTCATCCTGCTGTCCCTCGGGACGGCACTCTTCATCGCACTCCTTGCCTGGCAGGGCGTCGGCGCGGTCGCGTCCACGTTCCTCGCGGCCGGCTGGGGCCTCGCGCTCGTCGCAGCGTTCCACGTCGTGCCCCTCGTGATCGATGCCATCGCGATCTCCGTGATGTTCCGCCGCGGCCAGCCGGGCGCCGAGCTCGGCAACGCACTGCGCGCGCGCTGGGTCGGCGAATCGGTGAACAGCCTGCTGCCCGCCGGGCAGATCGGCGGCCCCGTGCTGATGGTGCGCCACCTCGCGCAGCGCGGCACGCGGATGGCCGACGCGGCCGCCGCCGTGACCGTCAGCACGACGATGCAGGCGCTCGCGCAGATGGCGTTCGCGCTGATCGGGATCGCCGCATTCAGCCTGTATGCGACGCACGAGTCGGTCGCGCACCTGCGCACGCCCGCGCTGATCGCGACCGGCGTGCTCGGCGCGCTCGCGGTGCTGTTCTATGCGGCGCAGCGGCGCGGGCTGTTCGGCCGCGGCCTGCGCCTCGCGTCGAAGCTGCTCGGCCCGCGCGACTGGTCGTCGCTGGCCACGCGCGCCGACGCAATCGACGACGCGGTCGGCGCGCTGTACCGCGATCGCGCGAAAGTCGCGAAGACGTTCGCGTTGAGCCTCGTCGGCTGGATCGTCGGCACCGCGGAAGTGTGGCTCGCGCTGCACTTCCTCGGGCACCCGGTGAGCTGGCTCGACGCGCTGCTGCTGGAAAGCGTCGGCCAGGCGATCCGTGGTGCGGCCTTCGCGATCCCGGGCTCGCTCGGTGCGCAGGAGGGCGGCTACCTGCTGCTCGCCCCGCTGGTCGGACTGCCGCCCGACGCGGCGCTCGCGCTGTCGCTCGCGAAGCGCGCGCGCGAACTCGCGCTCGGCCTGCCCGGCCTGCTCTATCTGCATTTCAGTGAAAGAAACTGGCAGCGGCGCCGTGCGCCGCAGCCGCTCGCCGACTGATCGTTCAGATCGCCGGCTTTTTGGTTGGAGAACCCATGCGAGCCATCATTCTTGCGGCAGGCCTCGGCTTGCGCCTGCAACAACCGCCCGAAGCGCAGTTCCCGAAGTGCCTGCTGCGCTTTGACGACGTTTCGCTGCTCGAGCGCCATCTGCGCGTACTCGACGCCGCGGGCGTCGACGAGATCGTGCTCGGGCTCGGCTTTCAGCACGAGAAGGTCGAGCAGGAACTGAAGCGCCTCGGCCGCCAGGCCGAGATCGTCATCAACGACCGCTACGACCTCGGCAGCGTGCTGACCGTGCATACCGTCGCCGATGCGATGACGCGCGGGGGCGACGTGCTGCTGATGGACGCGGACGTGCTGTACGACGAGAACATCCTGCACGCGCTGGTGGCCGATTCCGACAAGACGGTCGACCGCCTGCTGATCGACCGCGACTTCGAAGCCGGCGACGAGCCCGTCAAGCTGTGCCTGAAGAACGGCGTGCCGGTCGAACTGCGCAAGCAGCTCGCGGTCGATCTCGAATACGACACGATCGGCGAATCGGTCGGCTTCTTCCGCTTCACCGAAGGTACCGCGCGGCGCCTCGCGACGATCGTCGCGGGCTACGTCGACAGCGGCCGCGCAAACATGCCGCACGAAGAAGCCGTGCGCGACCTGCTGCTCGAAGGCGGTCATTCGTTCGACGTCGCCGACGTCACCGGTTCGCCGTGGATCGAGATCGACTTCCCGAACGACGTCGCCCGCGCCACGCAAGAAATCCTCCCCCTGATTCAACGCACCACCGCAGGAGCCGCACGATGAACGCACGCGAACCCAACTTCACCGAATCGCGCAGCGCACGCCTGCGCCGCATGCTCGTCAGCAGCGACCTCGAATTCCTGATGGAAGCGCACAACGGCCTGTCCGCGCGAATCGTCCGCGAAGCCGGCTTCAAGGGCATCTGGGCATCGGGCCTCGCGATCTCCGCGCAGTTCGGCGTACGCGACAACAACGAAGCGAGCTGGACGCAGGTCGTCGACGTGCTCGAATTCATGGCCGACGCAAGCGACCTGCCGATCCTGCTCGACGGCGACACCGGCTACGGCAACTTCAACAACGTGCGCCGCCTCGTGAAGAAGCTCGAACAGCGCGGCATCGCGGGCGTCTGTATCGAAGACAAGCAGTTTCCGAAGACCAACAGCTTCATCGACGGCGAACGCCAGCCGCTCGCCGAAATCGACGAATTCTGCGGCAAGATCAAGGCCGGCAAGGACTCGCAGACCGATCCCGACTTCTCGATCGTCGCGCGCGTCGAGGCGCTGATCGCGGGCTGGGGGATGGACGAGGCGCTGCGCCGCGCAAACGCGTATGCGGAAGCCGGCGCCGACGCGATCCTGATCCACAGCAAGCTGTCGCGTCCGGACGAAATCCTGCAGTTCGCGCGCGAATGGAGCGGCAAGGCGCCGCTCGTGATCGTGCCGACCAAGTACTACAGCACGCCGACCGACGTGTTCCGCCAGGCCGGCATCAGCACCGTGATCTGGGCGAACCACCTGATCCGCGCGTCCGCGTCGGCGATGCAGGCCGTCGCGCGCGAGATCCACGAGAACGAAACGCTGATCAACGTCGAAGACCGCGTCGCATCGGTCAACGAAATCTTCCGCCTGCAGGACGCCGACGAGTACTCGGCGGCCGAGCGCATCTACCTGTCGTCGTCGTCGCGCGCGTCGAACGCGGCGGTCGTGCTCGCCGCCAGCCGCGGCAAGGGCCTCGAAGCCGTCACCGAAGACAAGCCGAAGGTCATGCTGCCGGTCGCCGGCAAGCCGCTGCTGCGCTGGCTCGTCGACGGCTTCAAGAAGCAAGGCGTGAACGACATCACCGTGGTCGGCGGCTACCGCGCCGACGCGATCGACACGTCGGGCATCAAGCTCGTCGTCAACGAGCGCCATGCGCAGACGGGCGAACTCGCGTCGCTCGCATGCGCGGCCGAGCGCCTGACGGGCGACACCGTGATCTCGTACGGCGACCTGCTGTTCCGCAGCTACATCCTGCGCGACCTCGCGGAGAGCGAGGCCGAATTCAGCGTCGTCGTCGATTCGTCGCTGACGGAGCCGTCGAACCAGAGCGTGCGCGACTTCGCACTGTGCTCGGCTGCCGACGATCGCGGCCTGTTCGGCCAGAAGACCTACCTGCAACGCGTGTCGAGCGACGTCGCTGCGGGCACGCCGCACGGCCGCTGGATCGGCCTGCTGAACGTGCGCGGCGCCGGTGTCGATCGCCTGAAGGCGATGCTCGCGACGCTGCAGGCACGCCCCGATTTCGACACGCTCGACATCCCGTCGCTGCTCAACGAACTGATCGCCGCCGGCGAGAAGATCGAAGTGCAATACGTGCACGGCCACTGGCGCGGCGTCAACGATCTCGAAGACTTCCGCCGCGCGGGCGACTTCGCGCACGGCCAGACGCCGCTGTCCGAACCGGGCGCCGGCAACGGGGGCGCGCAATGATCGAAGCGGCCCAGTTCGTCGAGGCCGCGCGCGAACGCGGCTTCGACTGGTACGCGGGCGTGCCCTGCTCGTACCTGACGCCGTTCATCAATTACGTGCTGCAGGACCCGACGCTGAACTACGTGTCGGCCGCGAACGAAGGCGACGCGGTCGCGCTGATCGCGGGCGCGACGCTCGGCGGCAAGCGCGGGATCGCGATGATGCAGAACTCCGGGCTCGGCAACGCGGTGAGCCCGCTCACGTCGCTGACCTGGACGTTTCGCCTGCCGCAGCTGCTGATCGTCACGTGGCGCGGGCAGCCGGGCGTGGCCGACGAGCCGCAGCATGCGCTGATGGGCCCGATCACGCCCGCGATGCTCGACACGATGGAGATCCCGTGGGAGACGTTCCCGACCGACCCCGAACAGGTCGGCCCGGCACTCGACCGCGCGATCGCGCACATGGACGCGACGGGCCGCCCGTACGCGCTCGTGATGCAGAAAGGCAGCGTCGCGCCGTATGAACTGAAGGCGAACCCGGCCGTGCGGCCGCGTGCACACGTCGCCGCGCAATCGTCGTCGCGCGCAGCGTCGGCCGATGCGTGGCCGACCCGTCACGACGCATTGAAGCGCGTGATCGCACACACGCCGGTCGATTCGACCGTCGTGCTCGCATCGACCGGTTTCTGCGGCCGCGAACTCTATGCGCTCGACGATCGCCCGAACCAGCTGTACATGGTCGGCTCGATGGGCTGCGTGACGCCGCTCGCGCTCGGCCTCGCGCTCGCGCGCCCCGACCTGCACGTGGTGGCCGTCGACGGCGACGGCGCCGCGCTGATGCGGATGGGCGTGTTCGCGACGCTCGGCACCTACGGCCCGGCCAACCTCACGCACGTGCTTCTCGACAACGGCGCGCACGAATCGACGGGTGGCCAGGCGACGGTGTCGCAGCATGTGTCGTTCGCGGGCGTCGCTGCCGCGTGCGGCTATGCGTCGGCGGTCGAAAGCGACACGCTCGACGTGCTCGATACGACGCTGGCTGAGTCGAGCGATGGTGCACGGTTCGTGCGCGTTGCGATCCGCACGGGCGTGCCCGACGGCCTGCCCCGCCCGACCGTCACGCCGGTCGAGGTCAAGACCCGTCTGATGCGGCACATCGGCGCCGCGCAGACCGAAGCCCACGTTGAAGGAGCCCTTTGATGCTGCTGCTGAACCCCGGCCCGGTCACGCTCACGGAACGCGTGCGCCGCAGCCTGCTGCAACCCGATCTGTGCCATCGCGAAAGCGAATTCTTCGATCTGCAGGATGAGGCGCGTGCGCGCCTCGTCGCCGCGTACGAGCTCGATCCGGCCGAATGGTCGGCCGTGCTGATGACGGGTTCGGGCACGGCCGCCGTCGAGAGCATGATCGCGGCGCTGGTGCCGCAGGACGGCAAGCTGCTCGTGATCGAGAACGGCGTGTACGGCGAGCGGATCACGCAGATCGCGACGCAGTACGGGATCGCGCATGACGTGCTGAAGCATGAGTGGATGCAGGCGCCCGATCTCGCGCAGATCGGCGCGCGACTCGATGCGGGCGGTTATACGCACGTCGCCGTGATTCATCACGAAACGACCACGGGCCGGCTGAACGATCTCGGCGCGATCGCTGAAGTCTGCCGCGCGCGTGGCGTGAAGATGCTCGTTGATGGCGTCAGCAGCTTTGGCGCGGAAGCGATCGATTTTGCAGGCGGCGATATCGACGCTGTTGCTGCGACGGCGAACAAGTGCCTGCATGGTGTACCGGGCGCAGCGTTCGTGATCGTGCGACGTAGCGCGCTTGCAAAGGCTGCGAGCCGGACTTACTACCTCGATCTCGGTCGCCTCGCGAAGCTGCAGGATCAGCGGAATACGCCGTTCACGCCTTCCGTGCATGCGTATTACGCGCTTGTCGAGGCGCTGCGCGAGTTTGACGAGGCTGGCGGCTGGCGTGCGCGGCACGCGCATTACAAGGCGCTCGCCGATCAGGCGCAGGCCGGGCTGGCGGCGCGCGGAATGCCGCTGGTGCTGCCGGAAGGTGCTTCGTCGGTCGTGCTGCGCGCGTATCGGCTGCCGCAAGGCGTCACGTACGAGACGCTTCACGACGGGCTGAAGGCGCGTGGCTTCGTGATCTACGCGGGGCAAGGTGGGTTGTCGAAGGAGCTGTTCCGGATTTCGACGATGGGCGCGATTCAAGCGGCTGATGTTGAGCGGTTGCTGGAAGGGTTTACGGCGCTGACGCGGTAAGCGTTGCTCGTGCCTTCGTCTATGAAAGGCCCGCAAGGGCCTTTTTTCTTGTTCTTCGCAAATTTCGGCGGGAGATGAGACACGCTGTCGCCATTCGTCCAAAAGCAGACATCAGGGGCATAACTGTCATTGCGAGTTATGCTGCCGGATGTACCTCCAGATGAGCGTCGAGGAGAATCCGCTCATCTTCCTTCCAGAAGAATGACATGACATCGCCGCCGCTGCCTTCAATGATCGAACAGTTCCGCCAGTACGCAAGAGAGGTGCGTGAAGCGCTGCCCAACGAGTCGTCGGCGAACCACGTCTATACCTTGGCGGTGAGAGTCCTGAACTCGACCTTTGGCAACGGCTGGGTGGACCGTCACGTACTAGCCAGTGATGATCAATCCCCCTTCTTTCGCAATCTCGAGGCGGCAGCTGGAGACGAGGCGTTGCATCGCGCACGCGTGGTTGATCTCGCCGAGACCATCAGCAACCTTCAGAAGGTTCCGGGCTTGATCGACGTTCTCCGCGCGATGAAGTCGGGCCACATCGAAGACCGCTTTGCCGAGCTTGAGGTGGGCAAGATGCTGGCTTTGGCAGGTTCGCAGTTCAATTTCGTGACACCTGGCGGCCCCCGCGGCAGCAGCTACGACCTGGAGATCGTGACGCCAGCGGGCAAGGTATGTGCGGACGTCAAGTGCAAAGTTGAGAGCAACCTCACCCCCAGTGCGAGCGCGATCCTGAACACCCTCAAAGCTGGGCGCACACAGCTGCCAAATGATCAAATGGGAGCATTCTTCCTCAAGTTTCCGCAATCCTGGGCGCCCGACGGCGACATCAAGCCGCTAATTGCGATACTGGAGCAAGCTGCGCTCGACTTCCTGCGCGGAACGAAGCGCGTCGTAGCCATCGTCATGTACTTCAACATCGTCTTGCCGGTGAACGGTGGTTTGGGCGTCTACAACGTGTATCGACAGGTGCTCAACTCGCGGCACCGGTTTGGGAACAACGAGGTCCCCGTCCTTCCTCTAAACCACGAACCGTTTATGGCGCCGCGTCCAGACTGGATCCGCTTGGCGGACGTCTTTAGGTGAGCGCTCAGGTCGAGCATGCGCCTCCTAACCCCGCGGGCGCCGCCACTGGCCCGTTTGACGGGGTGTAGTTGAACATGCGCAATGCACGACGTCTGCTTTGGGTCGGGAAGCGCCATTCGCTGGCGCGAGATGGCACGGCGACCAAGGTAGCCGCTTTACACTGCAACAAATGAGCGACCCTTCCCTGCAACCCCAGCCCCAAAACGTCCTCACCTCCTATTTCTGGAGCGGCGACGCCATCCGCAGTCGGCGCGTAAGTGACATCGTGCTGTCCGGCACGGTCGCCGTGCCAGAGCCGCCGGCGCGTCTGCTCGCGGATTGGGCCAGGGAGATTTCGTCCCGCATGACCCTGGAACCTGGGGATGTTGAGGCGTTACCTCTGGCACGAGCACGAGCGCGCTGGCCGGACTACTCGCACTGCGTGCAGGCAGTGGCTGATTGGGCGAGCAAGCTTGGACTGCCCGGAGTACTTGCCTCCAGTGACGTCGCGCTCATGGCTTGCCGCGGCGCGAGGTATCACCACGACGGAGAGCAGTATGGCGGCGCAGCCTTCTGCAATCTCTTCCTGAGCGAGGATAAGGGTCAGGACGTACACTTTCCGTCGTTGGGTCTTCGAATCCCCCTGACCCGCGGTTCGGTTCTGATATTCGATACCTGCCAGTCTCATGGCGTCATTCGGCGCGGCAGCAGCGGTTTTGACGTGGACGACTTCCCACCCGACCAGGATTGCACTCAGCTATTCCTGACCTGGGAGCTTCCCGTTGAGGCCATCCATGTCAGGCAGGCACTCAATGTCGCCTTCGACATTGATCTTTCGACCTCGCTGAAGGTAAATGAGGAGCAAGTCCGGCTGAATGATGAAAGAGTCAGCGTGTGTGACAAGTCAGGTCGGTGGCACCGAGCTGACTAATCGCCAGGACTAGTCGCGATCCCACCTGGTCGGCTGCATCGATCTCGCCGTCGCCTGCCGGCCAGGAGCAGCCGCTGGACTTACCCGTGGCAGCACCCGGCTCCTACTGAAAGCGATCATTCGACAGGATGCCAGCAAATTCAAAAGCCTGTGCGACCCTCGACGCGATTATCAGGTTTAGGCGCGATACTCCTTGCCCTTTGTGCTTCAACTTCAGCCAGAATTCGCTGGCCTACCGCGCCGTAAAAGCGCAACCCAGTAGCGCAACCGTGGATACGTAACGTGACCGTGCGTAAAAAGAACACCTGTCTTTGTGATGCGCTGATGGCATCCCAGGGTATGGAGATCGCGGGAAGTCGCAAGTTCAATGGAAAGCTGGGTCGTAGCCATAAGTGTTGAGGATAGAGTTCAACGGCCACAGCGAAGCTGGTCCATTTTATTCGGCATGAAACCCAGCGATAGGATCCATTGGAGATTTGCCTTTCGTTCGGGGCATCCCGCCTCGTCTTGTACGGCTCAAGATCCTTCCAGCCGGACAGCCACCGCACAGCCTGGAGCCCGGAACCAAAGAAAATGACTACGACGAAGATAAATCGGAAGGTATCGCGCATATTCCGTGGAGCTAGGATGCACTCGCCATGAATCGCTTCGTCGGGTGCATGTTGCCGAACACTGGAGCGGTGTTGGGGCGATGACTCGCTCGGGCGAGAGGAAACCTTTCTTACCGGGCATTCCCGGCCCCACCAATCGTGATCGTCCGCTTTGCGGATCAAGGATACCCAAAGCTTGATGGCGCCGAAGGACCGTAACGGGTCGGTAGCGGCCCATCCATAAAAGTGCGGGCGTAGGTTTCAGCGTAGCTTTGTGCGTCGGACCTTGTCAGATAAGGCGCAGGTACTGCTGCATCATTGGGGTGACGGGTGCACGTGCTGCTGCGGGTTGCGTGCTCATGTGACCGGGGAAAGTTGCTTTGGCTGCCCGAGTTTACCAGTGGCACTGACTGCGCCGCGCGAATCTAGTCATTTGGCCAACTAAGGCAATTCGACAATCGGTACCGGATCGGCAAGAATTGCATCATCGAGTCAACGCGGCGGCTTGCACGGCTGCCTACTTTCCCATCATGAACGCTAATGGACCCTCTATCGGACAACTCGGTTTCGTCGCCGCAATCCTGATTTCGGCGATAGTTCGATGGAATAGTTGGCGCAAGTCGCGGGCGCAAGGTCTGAACCGCGCTCAGTTTGCCCTGGCAAGCGGGCTCACGGCTCAACGAGTGCGTGAACGAGCACGAAATGCACGTCTGTTAGGATGGGGCCTGATCTGCTTTCCGCTTGTACTAGCTGCCGTATCAATGATCCACCGTCGAGATCCGTGGCCGGTTCTAGTTACAGGTGTGATCCTATTTCAAGTTATCTTCGGGGGGCTCGGATGGATCTTTCTCTGGATCGCGAAAAGCAATGATGAGCTCGCTCGTCAGATGTAGGTAAGGGGGGCGCAATGGCGGAATTGAATATCGCGGAAGTTTTGTATCCAAGCGGTGCGCTGAGATACCGCTACAGCAGATACATGGCTGCTGATGGGCGGCGATGGATTCGGCACGGCCTCTTCGTTGAATACAGAGAGGACGGCACTCTCGCGTCTGAAGGAACCTACGAACACGGCGTTGAGCACGGAGTCTGGAAGGATTTCCATCCAAACGGACAACTAGCCGCCCTTGGGGACTACGATCACGGAACCGAAGCCGAGAACTGGACGTATTGGGATGCTGAAGGGCAACGCGAGATGAAGTGACGGCCGATCTCGACAGCGGCGAGCGTAGGTCTCAGCGTAACTTTCTACGCCAACCTTTGTCAGATAAGGCGCAGGTACTGCTGCATCATTGGGGTGACGGGTGCACGTGCTGCTGCGGGTTGCGTGCTCATGTGACCGGGGAAAGTTGCTTTGGCTGCCCGAGTTTACCAGTGGGCTGGACGGGATCGTCCGAAGTTTGCCATCCGGCCAGGTGCTGGGGGGCAAGCGGCTGCTGCCGGCCACAAACGGCCGTTCGACACTGCTTTTTAGATCGTCGACAATCGGTGCAGACAAGGTAAGGGCGTAGCCTTTAGCGGTTACCGTCGATCAGATCGTTCAGCAGCGCATCGAACGCGGCCTGTGCGTCTTCAAGTTCCTGCAGGGCGGCATCGAAGGTTTGCAGCGCGAACGGCGAAGGCTCGCCGCTGCCTTGCGGCGGAAATTGCTTTTGCATCGAGGCGAACGTACTCTGCACGCGCAGCGTGGCGGCCACCATGCGCTCCATCGCCTGGGTTTCTTCGGCTCGGGCCTGTTCCGGATTCATTCCTCTCTCCTTGGATGGTTTTCTTGAAGACCAGATCGTACACGCTGTGTCCATTCTTGCCGCCCTTGGCAGAACGACTCCGTTGAAGGTTCCAACGGCACGCTGTGGGAGAAGCGATTTAATCGGGAATGATTCCGCAGTCGCGCCGAGGCCAAGATACTCATCGAGCGTGGCTACAAAATCCCGCTGCAGGTCACAACGATTGGCCGCTTTGGATAAATCTAAAGGGCCATTCAGGGTCGGCAGGCAACACCCACGAACATCCATGAAAAAACATTTCCGATCGCGACAATGAGAATCCTGCGCTTCGCCCCATTACTGGCGCTCGCCGCCGCCCCCGTCGTTCACGCCGCCGACAGCCAGCCGTGCGGCGACGACACCGTCACGACCATCGCCCGCTGGGCCGGCATCGCCAGCGCCCGTATCGCCACGCGCGACGCGGACCGGCTCGTCGTCGCGTCGGCGTGCAAGGTCATGCCGAACGCGCCGGAAACGACGATCGCGGCCGTTGCGTTCGATTCGCTGCCAAAGAGCAAGAACCCGGACGAAAGCAGCAAGCTGCAGATCATCGCGTTAGTCGAAGGCGGCAAGGTCGTGGCAGCTGAGCGGTCGGAGGTTCAGGAAGACGCAGCGACCCAGATCGGCGAGAACAGCTATCGAATCGACACGGCGCCGTACCGGCTGTCTCCCGAGGTGCGCGCATTCGGCGTCGTGTTCACGAGCAGCGCGCGCGGGCCGAGCTGTCCCGATGCCGACGCCAGCGAAGAATTGACGCTGTGGGTGCGCGAAGGCAACCGTATCCGTCCGGTGTTCGGCACCAATCTCTACGGCTGGGTCTCTGTTGAAGGCGCGGCTTGCAGCGCCAGTTTGGGTGACGCGGTCAGCGAAGACGCCCGCATGACGATCGCCGTCGAAAAGACCGCCAGCCACGGTTTCGCAGATCTGTCGATCACTGCACACATCACCAGGAGCCAACGCAAAGACAACGACTACTCGGACGCGGGCAAACGCACTGCACGCACGGTCGTCCGTTACGACGGCAAGTCATACGGCATCGATATGTTCCGAAACTTCTGGTATTCCCCCGCCGCGATGAAGCGCTTCAAGTGAGACTGGGGCCCGCCGCCGCCCCGCCCGCCTACTCCACCACCTTCGGCCCGATCGCATCGCCCGACGCCGGCATCCGCAACGCGTCATCCCGCACGCGTCGCACCTCGCGCGCGGTATAGCGATCCTTCAACCGCAGGAACGGTTTCTCGACGAGGAAGTAACTGGCCGTCGCGGCCAGCAGCGCCCACACGATGCCAAGCGGAAACGCGTGCGGAACCGCCAGATCCGGGTTCGCGAACGGCTGCTGCCACAGATAGAGGCTGAACGAGATCGTGCCGACGAACACCACCGGCCGCGCGCGCAGCCAGCGAGCGCACCAGAACTCGCTGCGGAAATTCAGCACGACGATCACGATCGCGATCAGCGCGGCTTCGAGCGTCACACCATACGTCGCATTCCAGAACCCGCCGAGCCGATGCTCGGCTAGCGGCATCCCGAGCAGCACGATGAAAACGAGCGCCGTCACGATGCGCGCCTCGCCGCGCCACGAGCCGATCCACGCTTCGAGCCGTTCGCGGTTGAGCGATGCATAGCAGCCGATCAGGATCGGATCGACACCGGTGTGGAGCATCATTCCGAGTTGCCCCCGCAGCGCAGGTGCAACGAAGTACGTGACGGCGCGCACCAGCGGCACAATCAGGATCAGCGCGGCCAGCCAGCGCGTGCCCGTGCGACGCACGCCGAACACGAACAGCAGCGGCCAGAACCAGTAGAACTGTTCCTCGAGCGCGAGCGACCAGAAATGGCCGAGATACCACGCACCGTCCGGATGCAGCGCGTTGTCGCCGCTCAGCCCGAACCACGCCGAGTAATTCCACAGGTGCAGCGCCGCATACAGCCACTGCCGGCGATCGACGTCGAACCAGCCGGCAAACGCCACGATCGCGACGGCCGCGAGATAGACATAGCAAGCCGGCCAGATCCGCAACGCGCGGCGCACATAGAACGACGTCAGCGCGATGCCGCCGGTGCGCGCGAACTCGGCGCGCAGCACGTTGGTAATCAGGAAGCCGCTCAGGACGAAGAAGATCAGCACACCGAGCCGGCCGTCGGCGATCAGCCGCAACGGCGCGTGCCAGCCCGTATAGCCGCCAGGCAGTACATGCTCGGCGTGTCCGACCACCACCATCGCGACCGCGACGGCGCGCAACCCGGTCAACTGCGTGACGCGATGGTTCATCGGCTGGTTCCCGTTGGCACGGTAAAGGAGCAGGAGATGGCCGGCGCGCCGACTGGCACGCCGATATGCCGCCGGGATTTTGTATGAAAAATATCGGAATGAAATTGCTTCAAAAATCCCCGGGGCAAATACCGGCGGCAACGCTGCGCTGCAACGCCCCGACGTCCGGCGCGGCGAATGGGCATAATGACTAACCTTGCCCGGCGGTGGCCGGACCGATGCCCACGCAACGATTTTTGCGGCGCAGCAACACCCGACGTACCGTACCCGCCCGCGCACCGGCCCGCGCCTCGCCCGGCCCCTGTCGACCCTCACCCGGAGCCTGCCTGTGTACCCACCGATCGAACCTTACGCCCACGGCCACCTCGATACCGGCGACGGCCATCGCATCTACTGGGAGCGCTGCGGCAACCCGGCCGGCAAACCCGCCGTGTTCCTGCACGGCGGCCCCGGCGCCGGCTGCAGCCCCGACCATCGCCGCCTGTTCGATCCCGAGCGCTACGACATCCTGCTGTTCGACCAGCGCGGCTGCGGGCGCTCGACGCCGCATGCGAGCCTCGAGAACAACACGACGTGGCATCTGGTCGCCGATATCGAACGCCTGCGCGAGATGGTCGGCGCCGAGCAATGGCTCGTGTTCGGCGGATCGTGGGGCAGCGCGCTGTCGATCGCGTACGCGGAAACGCACCCCGAACGCGTGAGCGCATTGATCGTGCGCGGCATCTTCACGATGCGCCGCGCAGAACTGCTGTGGTACTACCAGGAAGGCGCATCGTGGCTGTTCCCCGATCTGTGGGAAGACTTCCTTGCGCCGATTCCGGAAGCCGAGCGCAGCGACCTGATGGCCGCCTATCATCGCCGCCTGACCGGCGACGACGAAGTCGCCAAGCTCGAAGCCGCGCGCGCATGGAGCATCTGGGAAGGCCGCACGATCACGCTGCTGCCCGATCCCAGGCTCGCCGCGCATTTCGCGGACGGCCACTACGCGCTCGCGTTCGCGCGGATCGAAAACCACTACTTCGTGAACAAGGGCTTCGTCGAGGAAGGCCAACTGCTGCGCGACGCCCATCGCCTCGCCGGCATTCCAGGCGTGATCGTGCAAGGCCGCTATGACGTCGCAACGCCCGCACGCACCGCGTGGGAACTGTCGAAGGCGTGGCCGGAGGCGACGTTCGAGATCGTGCCCGGCGCCGGGCATGCTTACAACGAACCAGGGATCCTGGAAGCGTTGATCGCGGCGACGGACAGGTTCGCCGCGTAGTCCGCACAAGCGCAACACAACGCAACGCAACGCGGCGCGTGCTGCCGTGCCTGCCGGCACGCCCACGCGCCGCCCGGTCAGAGCGCGGTTTCGACGATCGTCCTGCCGCTGATTGCCCGCTCGACGAGTTGTTCGTCTCCGACCTTGCGGATCGCGTCGTCGAGCAGCCCCTCCGGTTCTTCGGTCGCCACCTTCAGCAAGCCCGACAGCCCGCGCGCGTCGAGCACGACCAGCGTCTCCATCGAATCCGCGCGGCTCACGAGCACGCGGCGCAGCGCCGGCCCCGCGCCGAAGCTCGCGCAGAGTGCAATCGTCTCGCTGCCGAGCGTGTAGTCGAAGTGCTTGATCATGGTCTGCCGCCGTTGCAAGGACAGGGTGACGCGCGACGGCGCGGCGCCGTGACGTCGACGCACCCGCGCGTGCCGCCGACGCGCCGGACCAGGGCCCGGACCGTTCGCCGGCATCACCATGCTAGGCGTGCAGTATTAACGAAGACTTAAAGCACCGGCCCGGTATCCGGCGCCGCTCGGACGAGCATGGTGGAGAGCCAAACCAGCCGGCCGTTGCACTGCCAACACTCACCACGAATAACCCTGCATGCCGTAGTCGGTGTCGTGCCGGCGTCCCCACCACGGCAGGTAGGCGTTGTTTCCGCCGCGTGCGCGGAACCAGTCCTTGTCCGGATCGATCGTCGTAAGCGTCGACGGTGGCAAAACGACGACCGCAACCGGATGGTCTGGATCGGTCGTACCGGCGACCAGCGCATTTCCGCCATAGTGGTTGATCCGCCCGATCGCGAGCGCAACATCGGTCAATGCGCTCCCTGTACCCATGTCACCGAGGAGTGCGGCCGTGTTGAACGACTGCTTCGAGTGGTCGTATTCGGGAATCGTTTCCGTCAAGGTCTGGGCGAGCGCGGCAAGACGTGCCGACGATGCATTGCTGCCTGTACCTGCGTCGTGAACGATGAAATGGAGGTCCGGTACCGCGACACCGGCATTGCGTGCGGCTTGATCGATGGTCGCCTTCCACGCCTGCACGATGCGCGTCGTGCCGACCTTCGGCGGAAAGTCACGCGAGTTGCCGGTTGCGGCCCGGCCGATCCAGGCGAGCGGTTCGCGCTCGGTGTTGAAGGTTGGGCCCGTGAGAAACAGCACGACAAGGTTTTCGTTGATCTGCGCATCCGTGGGCGGGAAGCTCGGTGCATCCCAGTTCATTACCCAGACGCTCTTGTCGGGGTTCGCCTGCAAGTAGTCCAACGCCTTGTTCAGCGATGTGAAGCCGGCGTTCGCACCGCCTTGCGTGATTTGTACATCGGGGAGCGTGCCGCTGCTCCACATCGTCGGGAAATTTGGATTACCGATCGAGAAGGTCTTTCGAATTGAGTCCCGCAAGTAGCTTTGCGACTCGGTTGCGTCAAGTCGCTCCGGAATGGCAAGTTCGACACGGATGCCAGCCAATTCGCGCCAGTCGTGTTTATTGTCAGGTTTTACCGTGTAGAAATATTTCGCGTTGCTCGCATAGCGTGAGCGAAGCAGCAGCGGAAACTTGTACATGTACTTGTGATAGAAACCCTTGAACGTCTCCGTTCCACGATTACCGTATACCAGCGCGCCAATTGATTGAAGCTTCGCAAATGACTTCGGATCGGTGCGAACCATGTCATCGTTCGTATTCGGCGCGGCAAGCCCCTGTGTCCACAACAATTGCCATTCGGTTGGGTAGTCCATGCGTTGCAACGGATTCAACCAGATCAGGCCGACAACCTGTGCAACAAATGGCTTCGCTGGCGCTTCTGCAGTCGGGGTTGCATTTGACGCTGGCTCCGGGACAGGTGCGGAATGTGCCGAACGCACTATGGCCGTCGTGAACAGAAACGCCATGAGCGCCACCAGGCTGGGCACAACGACAAATCGCTTCATCCAATCTCCTACTTCCAATTGTGTTGGATCTGGTTGTTCTACGTGCGCCATCAGCGAGGCCATGACCAGGGCCGCGATCGTCCATGCTGCGACCGCAACAGCGACACGTCGCGGCCATGTAGCGATCAGCGCCTTCATACCGCCCTACCGACCTTCAGATAAAACTGCCCTTCGCGCTCATCCACGATTGCGGTCGGCATCCTGCCTTCGCTGTTCTCCTCATGTATCCAATCCTGTATCGATAGATCGTCAAGTTCACCACGTGCAAAATAGTCGTAGTACTTCTTGTTCGGATTGTCATCGGGGACGCCGTCCCCCATCCTCCAATCTGCCTCAATCCGCAAGTCGTAGAGCTGATCCGGCGTCAGATAGCAAAGCCCGACCGCGACGTCGTACGCAAGCGCCTTTTCAGCATGCTCCGGATTGGTCATCGTCGTGGAGTGGTTCGTCGGGCTGTTGGTCGAGCCACGATCGAGCCAATCGACAATTTGCTTGTCGCGCCATTCCTTGTAGCCATCGGGCATTGCGCTCTTGCCGTCCTCGCCGATCACGCGGCCTTCGCCATCGAGCCAATCCGTGTTCAGTGTCCGCCGCGCCCCCATCCGCATCAGCGCGCGGTCCTCATAGCGCTGTCCGGCTTCACTCTCTGCCGTCCCTTGCGCGACGCTGTCCTGATTCCTTGCCTTGTACTGATCGTACGGATCGTCGGCCCGCTTGTCGGTATCGGTCTTGCTCGCGTCGCGCCATGCAGCGGGCGGATCATTGCCTTCGTTGAAATCGCTTGTCGCGTCGCCGTCCTTCGTTTCGACCGGCTGGCCGAACCGCAACGCCTTCGGCTGGAACGGCTCGTCAAGTGCCGGGGCGTCCGCCACCACGGTCCAGCCCTTCGGCGGATCGGCATTCACGCGGAGCATATTCAACGCCGAACTGATCCCGGTCACGACGAACATGAGCGGCGCAGTTGCTAGCGTCGCCGCCACGCCCCAGACAGTCTCGTTCCCTTTGAGCGCACCGACGAGATTGAATTTGGCGGGTGGCGAAGGCGGATACCAGAATCCCGACGTCTTTCCCTTCTGCACGCGCCGCCAGTCATCTTCCCAATACCGGTAGGGCTTCTGCACGCCAACCGGGAAACCAGACGCAAAGACGCGCTGCGTCAGAACGCCAGCCGCACCGATATCGTCGAGTTCGTGCTTGCCGATGCCGCGCCAGCCGATGCCTTGCACCGTCACCGCCGAAATCACCTGATCGTGCGGGCAGCAATAGGCCGTGACGCGCCCATACGTCGATTCATTCAGGCCGTACCGCACACGATCCTCTTGTGTCGCGTAAGACCTGTTGCTTGTCGGTGATACCCGCTCGTTGGCCATCTCTTCATCGATCCTGCTGGCGGGTAGCCCGTGGGCTTTGCGCGTGCCGACGATCGACAGAAACGTGCCGAACGTTATCGCGCGCGCGGCGTAGGTCTGCCGTCCGCGACGGCCGCTGCCGTCCTTCGTCGCGCGTTGCGACCATGTATCCATGAACGTATCGGATGGGTTGGGGCCGTCTGCGCGCGCCAGACTATACGGCGCATTCGCCAGCACGTAGGCGTCCGCCACGCAATGCCCGCTGCGTCCCCAGGGATCTTCGGCATCCGGCAGCGCATCGCCGAAGAACGCGGCCGTCAGGCCCACGATATTGCCCTGGCTATGGCATACGACGGTAATCGGGACGTCGGCCTGCATTCGACGAATCGACTCGATCAGACGGGCCAGGCGCAACGCGGCGAGCACGCCATACGCGCGGGGCGGCGCGCGATACAGGGGCCGGTTGGTCGGATTGATACCCTGCACGGTCATCCATCCGGCCGTGCGATCGTCGAGGCCCCCGTGCCAAAGATCGGGCAGACTCGCACAGCCATTCGTGAACGGACCGCCGCCCCAATAGTCCTTCTCGTTCAGGAAAATCTTGTCGCCGTACTCTTTCAGCTCTTCGGCTGTCGCCCGGTAGCCCCACCGGAAATGGATGACGGGCGAAAACGACGGATCCGGCTTGACGTAGTTGTCCGCAAGCAGCTTCGGATTCAGGAATCCGTCCGGCGTCACGCTTTTCGTGTACTTCGCAGGCTTCAACTGCCCGGCATCGATGCCGCGATACTTCAGTTGATCGTCCAGGCGCCCGAGCCGCCGATTCAGGCCGTCGCACAGTCCCTGCTCGGATGCCGCGAACCATTCGCCTTCGGAATTCACACCGTGTACGAAGATGACGATACCGGGCAACGGCAATTGCTTGATGCAAATCAGCCGGGTGTCCTTTGTCAACATCGCCACCCCTTCGCCCCGGCCGACCATGATCGGTGGAGGCTTGCGTGACGTCGCGGTGCGGCCTGATTCGGTTGCATCGACCGATCGTGCGACGGGTTCTGCCGTCGTCGATTGAAGATCGGGATAAAGCTGGGTCACCCTGGCTCCTGCGCGCGGTTCGGTGTTGTTCTGCCGTTCTGCCGCCAGTCATTCAAGCTGACCGTACATGAACGTAGACCCGGATCATCGGAAATCCGCGCACCAGCGCACAAGTGCAGTTTTCTCTTTTCCTAAGAAATTGAACCCGTCTGATTAAATTGCCGCGAATGTCATCCGACATTCCGGTCATGTCTCACGGTCGAGTACTAAGCCTCTACCGAGCCACGAGGTTGCGACTGTCAAATTCGTGTCGCCGTCATCGGCATATGCACCCACCGGCCGCAGTCAACCAACGACCGGTCCGATCAGCGAGCCCGCGCTGCAGACCCGCGTCAATCGACGTCGAGCGGTTCGACCGTCACCCCGACCTTCAGCTCCTGATCCGCGCCACCGCCGCGAATCACGCCGCGCAACGGCGTCACGTCGGCATAGTCGCGGCCGATCGACAGCATCACGTAATCGTCGCCCGGCGCACGATCGTTGGTCGGATCGAGCTGCAGCCAGCCGTTGTCTTCGGGCCACGCCGGGTCGTACACCTCGACCCACGCATGCGACGCATCGGCGCCGATCAGCCGAGGCTGACCGGGCGGCGGCTGCGTGAGCAGGTAGCCGCTCACGTAACGCGCGGCCAGCCCGAGCGAGCGCAATGCGCCGATCATCACGTGCGCGAAATCCTGGCAGACGCCCTTGCGCAACCGCAGCGCGTCGAGCGCCGACGTCGTGATGTCGGTGCTGTTCGGCGTGTACGCGAAATCGGCGTGCACGCGCCGCATCAGGTCCCAGGCGGCCTGCACGAGCGGCCGCTGCGGCGTGAAGCTCGCGGCCGCATACGCGGCGAGCTCGGGATCGCACGCGACGTGCGGCGACGCGAACACGAATTCACTCGCCGCGTCGTACGGCTGCCCCGCGCGGAACCGCAAGCGGTCGCGCACGGCCTCCCACGTGGTCGCACGTTTTGCGTCGGGATTCGCGATCGCGGGCGGCGGCTCGCCGCGCGCGCCGAGCGACCACACGGGCGGCGTCACGCGCACCGTGCTGCGGCTGCGCACGAGCAGCGCGTCGTGCGGCTGGTTCAGCGCAAACGACGCACGCGCATTGCCGAATGCGTCGATCTCCGTGCCGACCGATTCCGGTGCGGGCTCGATGTCGAGCGAGAACGACAGCACCTGCTGGCGCGGCGTCACGAGCGGTTGCAGGCGCGCCTGGTGCTGCGCGGATTCGACACGCGCCGCGTAACGGTATTCGGTGTCGTGCGTGACGCGCAGCAACCGGCCGGGTGCAACGGCGGCGGGTGCAGCCGCTGCTTGTCGTGCATTGCCGGCGCCAGGCGGCGCCTTTCCCGCGCCTTTCGTTGTCACCATAGCGTCCTGCCCGCCTCGCGCACGTGGCTGAAGTAGCGCTCGCCGATCCGGTTCGACAGTTCCCAGACCGCTTTCACGGTCGTGTCGAGCGCGGCGAGCAGCTTGTCGTGCCGGCCGCCTTCCGCGGTTTCGCACAGCTCGTGCAGCGACCACGCGGGCACGTCCGGAATCGTCTCGGCCAGCTCGGACAGCGCATAGCCTTCGCTGCGCTCGACCTTCGTCAACCGGCCGCGCAGCGCCTGCACGACCCAGCCGAGCGAGCGCGGGTTGTCGGTATCGAGCACGACGAGCGACAGCAGCGGCGCGACGTCAAAGCCACGCTGGAACCGCGAACGGAACGTGATCGTGCTGTCGAACAGCTCCAGCACGAGTTCGAAACCATCCTGGCGATGCACCGCCCCTTCGTCGAATGCGAACTTCAGCACGCTGCACAGGAAGTCCAGCCGGTCGATCTGCCGGCCGATCGACAGCAAGCGCCAGCCGTCGTCGCGCGTCATGTTGTCGGTCTGCGCGCCGGTGATCGCGCCGAGCAGCAGGCCGAGGCGCTCCAGCAGCTGCAGCGCCTCGTTGCCGATCTGCTCTTCGGCCTCGGGCAAACCGGCACTGTCCGCGAACAGTTGTGTCGCATCGTCGATCAGCCGCCACTGATCGCTCGACAGCCGTTCGCGGATCGCGGCAGCCGCACCGCGCATCCCGAACAGGCACGACGCGATGCCCGACGTGCGATCCGCGCCGCGCGTCAGCGACGTCGCGAGCGCGTGCTGGAACGCGCGCGGCGCATCGACGGCATTCGGCGCGTCGGCTGCGATCAGGCCCGTGTCGCGGCACAGCGTGTCGATCAGCTCCAGATGCGCGGGACTGTCGACGTCGTCTTCGCCGCGCAGCCGTTCGAGCGCGGCGCGCGCCAGCCGCATCAGGTTGGTTGCGCGCTCCGTGTAACGACCGAGCCAGAACAGGTTCTCGGCCGCACGGCTCGCGATCGCGCGCGGCCGCTCGACGAGGTCGTCAGGGCCGAGGTGCGTCTGCAGCAGCGTCGTCGAATCGACGATGCCCTCGGTCATCACCCACGTATCGACGGTGCTGCCGCCGCGCGGCATCGGCGCATTGAACAGCGTGTCGCGCGTGCCGACCCGCGACAGCCCGCCCGGCAGGAGCCGCCAGCGCTGCGCGCCGTCGGCGAGCGCGAAGACGCGCATCAGCACCGGCTTCGGCACGATGCGGGCACTGCCGTTGCCGTCGGGTGCGTCTTGCCGCGGCCAGGTCGGCGCCTGCGACAGCGGCAGGTCGGCCTGCACCGTGTAGTGTTCGGGCCGCGCGAGGATACGTGCGCGCCATTCGGCCAGCTGTGCCTGCGTGAGCCGCGCGCCGATCACCGGCTCGAACGCGCCGCCGGCCTGCACGTCGGGTGGATAGGATGCCTTGACGATACTGCGCGCGAGCTGCGGCAACGCATCGTCGCAGGCAGCCGCCTCGCCGCACCACCACGAATGCACGGCCGGCAGCGTCAGCGTTTCGCCGAGCAGCCCTTCCGCGAGGCGCGGCATGAAGCCGAGCATCGCCGGCGATTCGAGGAAGCCCGAGCCGGGCGCGTTCGCGAGCAGCACGTTGCCCGCGCGCACGGCCTGCAGCAGCCCCGGCACGCCGAGCATCGAATCGGGCCGCAGTTCGAGCGGATCGAGCCACGCGTCGTCGACGCGGCGCAGGATGCCGTGCACCGGTTCGAGCCCGCGCAGGGTCTTCAGGAAGACGCGGTTGTCGCGCGCGGTCAGGTCGCCGCCTTCGACGAGCGTGAGGCCGAGGTAGCGCGCGAGATACGCGTGCTCGAAATACGTCGCGCTGTGCGGCCCCGGTGTCAGCAACACGATCCGCGAATTCTTGCGGGCCGGGCTGAGCGACTGCATGCTCTGCAGCAGCGCGCGATACGCGGACGCGAGCCGCTGCACGCGCAGCCCGCGAAACCCGCGCGGAAAGAGCCGCGACACGATCAACCGGTTTTCGAGCAGGTAGCCGAGCCCGGCCGCGCCCTGCGTGTGCTGCGCGACGATCCGCCACTGCCCGTCCGGGCCGCGCGCGAGATCGAACGCGACGACGTGCAGCCACGTGTCGCCCGGCACGCGCGCGCCGCGCATCGCGCGCAGGTAGCCGGGATGCCCGGTGACGAGCGCAGGCGGCAGCAGCCCGCGCTGCAGGATCGTCTGCGGCCCGTACAGGTCGGCCAGCGTCGCGTTGAGCAGCCGCACGCGCTGCAGCACGCCGCGCTCGATCGCGACCCAGTCCTCGGGCGTGACGATCAGCGGCAGCAGGTCGAGCGACCACGGGCCGGCCGCGCCGTCGCCCGCGCGCTGCTCGTGCAGCTGGTAGAACAGCCCGTTCTCGCGCATGCGCCGGTGCAGCGCGTCGGCGCGGCGATCGAGGTCGGCCACGCCGTCGCTGCCGATCGATGTGAAGAAACTGCGCCATGCGGGCGCGAGCGCAGGCGCGTTCAGGCCGGCGGCGCTGCCGCGCAGTTCGTCGTAACGGCCGGCCGCCGCCGGCGCCGCAAGCGCGGCGGCCAGTTCGGCAGCGTCCGGCTGCGCGCCGGAATCGAAAAGCGTGGGCATCGCGTCGGGGGCGGCGAGATGATCGGTGTCAATGGGCGGCACGATGTCGTTCCGTCGTCAGGGTGCAACCGCGCACGCGCGCCGCCGCACCGGCGGCAAGCTGCTGCGGTGCGCGGCCGCAATCTGCCCGCATCCTAGCATTCCGGCGAGGCCGCCGGGAGGTCGCGAGCCGCGCATCGTCGTCCGCCCCGTCATCGATGGATCAAGGCCGCCGCAAGTCGAGCGTGAACGGGAACTCGCGGCTCGGCGCAGCCGCCGCGACATCCATCCGCCCCGGCGTATGCCCCATCTCGACGAAGCGTGCGAGCCGGCGGCTCTCGGCTTCGTATGCATTGACCGGGAACGTCGCGTAGTTGCGCCCGCCCGGATGCGCGACGTGATAGCGGCAGCCGCCGAGCGAGCGCTGCAGCCACGTATCGACGATGTCGAACGTGAGCGGCGCATGCACGCCGATGGTCGGATGCAGCGCGGACGGCGGCGACCACGCCTTGTAGCGCACCCCCGCGACGTACTCGCCGACGGTGCCGGTCGGCTGCAGCGGCAGCGCGCGGCCGTTGACGGTCACGACGTGCCGGTTGTCGTTCAGCCCCGTCACGCGCACTTCGAGCCGCTCGACCGACGAATCGACGTAGCGCACCGTGCCGCCGGGCGCGCCCTCCTCGCCCGTCACGTGCCACGGTTCCAGCGCACCGCGCAGCGACAGCTGCATGCCGTTCACCGCGATCTGGCCGAACAGCGGGAAACGGAATTCGAAGTGCGGCGCGAACCACGCCGGATCGAACGCGAACCCGGCATCGCGCAGTTCGGCCAGCACGTCGTCGAAATCCATCTGAAGAAACTCGGGCAGCATGAAGCGGTCGTGCAGCGCGGTACCCCAGCGCGTGAGCGGCGTCGTGTACGGCGCGGCCCAGAAACGCGCGACCAGTGCGCGCAGCAGCAGTTGCTGCACGATGCTCATCCGCGCATGCGGCGGCATCTCGAACGCGCGCAGTTCGAGCAGGCCGAGCCGGCCCGTCGACGAATCCGGCGAATACAGCTTGTCGATGCAGAACTCGCTGCGGTGCGTGTTGCCCGTCACGTCGATCAGCAGGTTGCGCAGCACGCGGTCGACGAGCCACGGCGGCATGTCCTGCCCGAACAGCAGCTTGTTGCGCTGGATCTCGGCGAATGCAATGTCGAGTTCGTAGAGCTGGTCGTTGCGCGCCTCGTCGACCCGCGGCGCCTGGCTCGTCGGTCCGATGAACAGCCCCGAGAACAGGTAGGACAGCGACGGATGGTTGTGCCAGTACGCGATCAGGCTCGCGAGCAGATCCGGGCGGCGCAGGAACGGGCTGTCGGCCGGCGTCGCGCCGCCGAGCACGAAGTGGTTGCCGCCGCCGGTGCCGACGTGGCGGCCATCGACCATGAACTTCTCGCTGCACAGCCGCGACTGCCACGCGGCGTCGTACAGGAATTCGGTGTGGTCGACGAGTTCGTCGAAGCTCGCGGCCGGATGGATGTTCACCTCGATCACGCCGGGGTCGGGCGTCACCTGCAGCAGCTTCAGCCGTGCATCGCGCGGCGGCGGATAGCCTTCGAGCACGAGCTTCACGCCGAGCGCGTGCGCGGTCAGCTCGATCGCGCCGAGCAGGTCGAGATAATCCTCGAGCGCGGCGAGCGGCGGCATGAACAGGTACAGGATGCCGTTGCGCACTTCGACGCACAGCGCGGTGCGCGTGATCCACGCGGCCGATTCGAAGCGCTCGGGCCGGCGCTGCGGATCGTGCGCGGCGGCTCGACCGCCCGCGGCCGTGCCGTCGCTGCGCCGCTGCATGACCGTCTGCGCGGACGCTTCGCGATGCACGCCGGACAGGTAGCGCGGCGCGTCGGCCGGGCCCGCGTAGTGCGCACGGATCGCGGCGGCTTCCGGCAACGCGGTGCGCGGCGCGAACGGATCGCGTTCGACCAGATACGGATAGTCGGCACTCGCGGCCCACGGCAGCGAATCGAGCGGCAGCCGATAGCCCATCGGCGAATCGCCCGGCACGAGGTACATCCGCTCGTCGCGGAAGAACCACGGGCCCGTCTGCCAGCGCGGCCCGTCGAGGCCGGGTGCATCGTCCACACGCTTCACCGGCAGCACGTAGCCGACGACGCTGTCGAGCTGCTGATCGAACACCTTGCGCAACCGCGCGCGCTCGAGCTCGTCGTCGAGTCGCGAGTCGAACGGATCGACGTTGACGGGCAGCCGGCGCTCGCGCCACAGGTAGTACCAGACATCCTCGTAGCCGGGCCGGATGAATTCGCCGGTCAGGTTCAGCCGCGCGGCAAGCGCATCGATGAAGCGCTTCGCGTCGCCGGTCGTATACGCGGACGGCTCGCGCTCGTCGGCGAACAGCGACGGATCGTGCCACACGGGCTGGCCGTCCGCGCGCCAGAAAATCGACAGCGCCCAGCGTGGCAGTTGCTCGCCCGGGTACCACTTGCCCTGCCCGAAGTGCAGGAAACCGCCGTCGCCGTACTCCGCGCGCAGCCGCTGCACGAGTTCGGTCGCGTAGCCTCGTTTGGTCGGGCCGAGCGCATCGGTGTTCCACTCGGCGCCGTCGCGATCGTCGATCGACACGAAGGTCGGCTCGCCGCCCTGCGTGAGCCGCACGTCGCCGGCCGCCAGCGCGCCGTCGACCTGCGCGCCGAGCGCCAGCACGGCGCCCCATTGCGACTCCGTATACGGCTTCGTCACGCGCGGCGATTCGTACACGCGCGTCACGCCCATCTCGTGCTCGAACGACACCTCGCATTCGTCGATCAGCCCTTCGACCGGCGCGGCGCTCGTCGGCTGCGGCGTGCACGCGAGCGGGATATGCCCTTCGCCGGCAAGCAGGCCCGACGTCGGGTCGAAACCGATCCAGCCGGCACCGGGCAGGTAGACCTCGCACCATGCGTGCAGGTCGGTGAAATCGACCGACGTGCCGCTCGGGCCGTCGAGCGATTTCACGTCGGGCGTGAGCTGGATCAGGTAGCCCGACACGAAACGCGCGGCGATGCCGAGATGACGGCACAGCTGCACGAGCAGCCACGCGCTGTCGCGGCACGATCCGGACGCGAGCTCGAGCGTCTGCTCGGGCGTCTGCACGCCGGGCTCCATCCGCACGAGATAGCCGATGTCGCGCTGCAGCTGCTGGTTCAGCGCGACGAGGAAGTTCACGGTGCCGGCCGGCGTGAGGTCGACACCGTCCAGATACGTGCGGAACAGCGTCGACGCGCTCGTCTGCGGATCGCACGCGAGATACGGCGCGAGCTCGGTCTTCAGCGCGTCGTCATAGCTGAACGGGTATTGCTCGGCGCTCGCTTCGAGAAAGAAGTCGAACGGGTTGTACACCGACATCTCGGCGACGAGATCGATCGTGATTTCGAAATGCTCGGTGCGCTCCGGAAACACGAGCCGCGCGAGATAGTTCGAGAACGGATCCTGCTGCCAGTTGATGAAGTGCTGCGCGGGCTCGACCGTCATCGAATACGCGAGGATCGGCGTCCGGCAATGCGGCGCGGGCCGCAACCGCACGACCTGCGGGCCGAGATTGACGAGCCGGTCGTAGCGATAGCGGGTGGTGTGATGCAGCGCGACGTGGATGGACATGGGAGCTCGGTTCGGGTTGGGCCGGCCGCGCACGCCGCGTCGCACTCGACGCGGCGGCCCGGCATGGCGGATTCGGCGAAAGCGTGCGCCGGGTCAGACGAGCTCGGGCGTCTGCACGACGCTGATCTCGACGCCGACGGCCGTCGCGCCGAGCCCCGTCACCGGCTGCGCGTCGCGATAATCGAGGCCGGCCGCGATGCGCACGTAGCGCTCGTCCGGGCAGCGGTTCATGAACGGATCGAACCCGACCCAGCCGAGCCCTTCCACATACGCCTCGGCCCATGCATGGCCGGCCGGCTGCTGCATCAGCGCGGCAGCCTGCGGCTGCGCGCCGAGCGCCGGTTGCGGCATCCCTTGCGATTGCGCGGCGTGCGACGCGCCGAGCGCCTGCTGCATGCCCTCGCCGCTCTGCAGCGCGAGCGCTTCCTCCTCCTCGACGTCGCCCGTGTTCTGCTTCGCATCGGCCATGCGCTGCATCGCGCTGTCGGCGAGCACGTAGCCCGAGATGTAACGCGCGGGAATCTTCAGCACACGCGCGGCGGCAATGAACGCATGCGCATGGTCGCGGCTCGTGCCCTCGCCGCTTTGCAGCGCGGTTTCCGCGTCGACGGGCGCGTCGGCGGCCAGGTTCGGCGCATATGCGATGCGGCCGTGCACTTCCGTCATCAGCCAGTGCAATGCGTCGAGGCCGAGCGGCTCGATCGGCAGCGCTTCCGTGAGCGCGCGTACCGTATCGCCCGCCTTCGTGAGCGCGGTCTCGCGCTCGAAGATCCACGGCGGCGCATAGCCTTCAGGATTCCCGATGATGCCCGCGCGGTCCTGCGTCTCGACGACACCGGCCGCGATGACGACGATCTCGGCCTTCGCACCGCGGTCGTGACGCACGAGATCGATCCGGTTGCCGAGCCCGTCGGCGTACGACAGCGACGGCTCGACGCCGTCGATCGTGACCTGCCACGCGCGCACCGTCTGCCCGGGGCCCGACTGCGGGCGCAGCCGCAGCCGTTGCAGCGCATGGGTGGCTTGATCGTCGAACTGATAACGCGAGATGTGTCGGATGGCGAGTCGCATGGCAAGTTCTCAGTCGAAGTTGTAAGCCTGGGCGATTTCGAGCCCGAGGCTGTTGTTGCGGCCGATGAAGTCGGTCAGGAATTCGTGCAGGCCGCTCTTGAAGATCCGCTCGACCGAGGTATCGGACAGCATCTGCAGGATCTTCGTGGCCGTGTCGTGACACGGGTGTGTCACGCCGTAATCCTTCGCGAGCAGGTTCAGGCTCGACACGACGCGCCCGTAGCAATAGCGCAGCGAACGCGGCATGCGGCCGTTCAGGATCAGGTAGTCGGCGATGTTCATCGGCTTGTACTGCACGTCGTACACCCAGCGGTACGACCGGTGCGCGGCGACGCAGCGCAGGATCGTCTCCCACTGGTAGTTGTCGAGGATCGTGCCGACGTGCGACACCGACGGCAGCAGCAGGTGGTATTTCACGTCGATGATCCGCGCGGTGTTGTCCGCGCGTTCGATGAATGCGCCGATCTGCGCGAAATCGAAGATCTCGTTGCGCAGCATCGTGCTGTAGAAGCTGCCGAGGATCAGCGCGGTTTCGCGCTTCACCTGGTCGAGCACGGCCGGCAGCTCGCTCTCCGGCACCGGCTGCGCAAGCGCGCGGCGCAGCGAGAGCCACGCGCCGTTTACGCTCTCCCACGCCTCGCGTGTCAGCGCCGTGCGCACCATCCGCGCGTTCGAGCGCGCGGCCTCGATGCACGCCAGCACGCTCGACGGGTTGTCGCGGTCGCGCAGCAGGTAGTCGGTCACGGTATCGGCCGCATACGCATCGTATTTCTGCCGGTAGCCGTCGTCGGTGCCCGAGCTGACGAGCACCGACGACCATTCGGCCGGCGCGTCGGACGTGCGCGTGAGCGCCATCCGCAGCCCGGCATCGACGATGCGCGCGATGTTCTCCGCGCGCTCGATATAGCGGTACATCCAGTAGAGACCGCTTGCAGTACGTCCCAGAAGCATCTCGTGTCCACTCCGTCTTCGTTCGGTTGGCGCGCCGGCTCCGGCGCGCGCGGTCGCGTCCGGCTCAGTCGGCCAGCACCCAGGTGTCCTTGGTGCCGCCGCCCTGGCTCGAGTTGACGACGAGCGATCCCTCTTTCAGCGCGACGCGCGTGAGCCCGCCCGGCGTGATGCGGATCCGGTCCGACACCAGCACGAACGGCCGCAGGTCGACGTGGCGCGGCGCCAGGCCGGCGTCGGTCAGGATCGGTGTCGTGGACAGCGCGAGCGTCGGTTGCGCGATGTAGTTCGCGGGGCGCGCGCGCAGCTTCGCGGAAAACGCCTCGAGCTCGGCCTTCGACGCGCACGGCCCGACCAGCATCCCGTAGCCGCCCGAGCCGTGCACTTCCTTCACGACCAGTTCGTCGAGATGCTCGAGCACGTACTTCAGGCTGTCGGCCTCGCCGCAACGCCAGGTCGGCACGTTCTCCAGCAGCGCCTTGCGGCCCGTGTAGAACTCGACGATCTCCGGCATGTACGAGTAGATCGCCTTGTCGTCGGCGATGCCCGTGCCCGGCGCATTCGCGATCGTGATGTTGCCCGCGCGGTACACGTCCATGATCCCCGCGACGCCGAGCACCGAATCGGGGCGGAACGTGAGCGGATCGAGGAACGCGTCGTCGACGCGGCGGTACAGCACGTCGATCGGGCGGAACCCTTCGGTCGTGCGCATCGCGACGCGGCCGTCGATCACCTGCAGGTCGCTGCCCTCGACGAGGTGCACGCCCATCTGGTCGGCGAGGAACGAATGTTCGTAGTACGCGGAATTGTGGATGCCGGGCGTGAGCACGGCGATGGTCGGGTTGTCGGCGTTGCCGCCCGGCGGGCACACGGCCGCGAGCGACTGGCGCAGCATCTGCGGATAGGTTTCGACCGGGCGCACCTTCACCTGCTGGAACAGCTCCGGGAAGAGCTGCATCATCGTCTCGCGGTTTTCCAGCATGTACGACACGCCGGACGGCGTACGCGCGTTGTCCTCCAGCACGTAGAACTCGTTCTCGCCGGTGCGCACGATGTCGACGCCGATGATGTGCGTGTAAACGTTGCCGGGCGGCCGGAAGTCGATCATTTCCGGGATGAATGCTTCGTTGTGCGCGATCAGGTGCTTCGGCACGATGCCCGCGCGCACGATTTCCTGCCGGTGGTAGATGTCGTCGAGGAAGGCGTTCAGCGCCATCACGCGCTGCTCGATGCCGAGCGACAGCCGGCTCCATTCCGCGCCCGAGATGATCCGCGGGACGATGTCGAACGGAATCAGCCGCTCGGCGGCCTCCGCGTCGCCGTAGACGGCGAACGTGATGCCAGTCTTGCGGAACACGCCCTCCGCGTCGTGGGCCTTCTGGGCGAGGCTCGCGGGATTCTGCGTGTCGAGCCATTGCTTCAGGCGCGCGTAAGGCGCCCTTACCATGTCGCCGGATTGCAGCATTTCATCGAATGGCTTCATCGATCTTTTCTCCATCGATCGTTTTCCCCGGCATTGCGCATGCCGGACCGGCGTAATCAATGCGTCGCAAGGAACGTGCCTTGCGCAATCTCCTCGATATCCCCCCGTTTTTGCGCCGCGCCAGGCACGCCCGCGCGGCATTGCGCACCACAACGGTGCAGCGCCCGACGCGACGTGCGCCCGCATGCGCCGCGAGCGCGCACGGCCGATGCTGCGCCGCGTCTTTCAAACATAGTTCCCCCGCGTGTCACGACTGTGCAATCTGCACTGCACAAAAAAACGGCGCGACCGGGCACCGGACCGCCGCGATGGAGGCGGGCCGGCACGCATCCAGCGCAGCCGGCCCTGGGGGAAGTACCGTCTGCGGCGCGCCGGCAATTCGACGCTGTGAACTGTCCGGTTAGCCGGGTCCGGCACCTCAACGCTATGCAGCCGTAATCCCGCCGACAACGCTCATGCATATTTCGACTGACACCCATCGAAAAAAAACATCGCGCCGACCCACGCGAGGCGCGGTACGCTAGAAAATTGGTGCAGCACACGGTGCCGCCGCCCTCAGGCGCCCGACTATAAAAAGCGACGATCGAAATGGAAGCAAAGTGGCTGGAAGATTTCCTGAGCCTTGCGGATACCAAGAGCTTTTCCCGGGCCGCACGTCACCGGCACCTCACGCAGTCGGCATTCAGCAGACGAATCGCCGCACTCGAAACGTGGATGGACGCGAAGCTGGTCGACCGGAGCATCAATCCGGTCGCGCTGACGCCGGCCGGCCAGATGTTCCGCGGGCTCGCCGCGGACATCCTGCGCAGCATGTATGCGGCGCGCAATCTCGTGAACGGCTATGACCAGTTCGCGGCCAGCGACCAGGTCGTGCGTTTCGCCGTCGCGCATACGCTCGTGTTCACGCTGTTTCCCGAATGGCTCAAGCAACTCAACGGCGAGGTCGGCCACGTCACGGCACGCGTGAACGCAGTGAACGTGCCGGAAGGCGTGCAGCAACTCGTCGAAGGCGAATGCGACCTGCTGCTCGGCTATCACCATCCGCAACTGCCGATCGTGCTCGACCCGAACCACTTCCCGTTCGTCAGCCTCGGCGTCGAGCGGATCCTGCCCGTATCGACACCCGATGCACGCGGCAAGCCCGTGTTCCAGCTGCCCGGCACACCCGATGCCCCGCTGCCGTTGCTCGCGTATTCGTCGGGCGCGTTTCTCGGCAACATCGTCGAGATGCTGCTGCTGAATGCGACCGAGCCTTACGTGTTGCACCGCTGCTTCGAGACACACATGTCCGAGGCGCTGAAAGGGATGGTCGTGGCCGGTCACGGGATCGGCTGGCTGCCGGAGAGCTGCGTCGCGAAGGAGCTCGCGGATGGCACGCTCGTGTGCGCGGGCGCCGGGGACTGGATCACCGAACTCGAAATCCGCCTGTATCGATCGGCACGCCAGCGCGGGCTCGCGGCCGAGCAGCTGTGGACCTACATCATGAACCGGCCACGCGCGGCGGTCGAAGGTGCGGTCGCCGCCGAGCAAGCCGCCGCGCCGGCGATGCGCACCGCGCGGCGAATCGCCGGCGGCAGCCGCTGACTTATGCATGCGCGCGGTGCGGATTCGCCGCGCGAGTGCCCTTTCGACAGCAATCGGCACTCCCGCCGCAGTCCGTAATATCCCTGTGCCCGACCCGTAATCGATATCAGACGAAATGCAAACGTTTGCGTTTCAATATCGCATTTTTTACTGTCACGTCATTACATCCGAATATTCAGCCTGATTTTTCGGACAGAAATACCCTGTTACAGAACAAATCAAAAGTTTCCATTTACCTGCGGCAGTCAAAAATTACAAAGACGTCGCACCCTCTTTTCACAATGCGCGGCCTGTATCCGGACCTTCATTGATTCGCCGCGAACACAGCCGCAAAAATTCCTTTTATCAGTCGTTATTATTCGGCACGAACGTCGATACCTCCGACGTGATTCAATGCGTGCTCGATCATCACTGCCGACGAGCAATAATCATATTCGGCAATATCGACTTTCTTCAGCGTTAAACGAGTCATACGAATCCGTCGTTATCCTATTTAAATAGGATTATTCACCCTCGTCCCATTCGTGCCACACGCGGTTGTTGGTTCAAAAGTCATCGTGTATCAATAGCGTGTCGCAAAAAAACGCCGGCAAATCTGACTCGGAATAAATGCATGTCATTGACTCCAGACGGGAGGTTGCAATGTCTTCCTCGTTTCGACAGCATGCTCGCCCTTTCCTGAGCGTCTTCATCTCCGCGCTCTGCATCAATGCAATGGCTCAGGCCCCTGCGTCCGGTCCGGGCGCGGGCCGCTACGTGATCTCGTATATCTGCGGCGACGCACGAATCGACGGAACGGCACCGCTTCCCCCCGACGGCCGGCCCTACAACCTGGGCGTGTCGTTTGCTTCCGCCCGTACCGGGCAACCGCTGGCCGACGTGCAGGTACGCCTGCGGCGACATGGCCGCGTACTCGTCGAATTCAACGCATCGGGGTCGCGCTGCCTGTTCAGCGTACCGGATGCGAGCTATCGGGTCGAAGGGACCTATCAAGGCGCCACCCAGTTCGCGATCGTCGAGACGGGCGCGCTCACCACGCAGTTGCGATGGTGAACGTCGCCTGAATCCACGCCGATCGCGTCATTCACCGCAGCGTATCGAATCGAGGAGCATTGAATGACTCGTGCAGAACGACCGGACGACTCACCCGCCCGCCAGCCGAAGCCCTCGTGGGGGCCCGGAAAGAACGCGGCACTCAGCATCGTCGCGTTCGCCGCGATCTTCGGTCTCTTCGCGTATGCCGAGCGGGACTCGGTGGTCGGCCACGCGAGCATCGCGCACGACATCTCCCGCGTGATCGCCACCGCCGTCGGGAAATACCGCAACGCGATCGTGGCGGCGACTTCCCGCGCAACCGGTGCGTCCGGCGCGACGGTCGCCACCGCACCCGCATCGACGATTGCACAACCGGTCATGCCGCCCGCGCCGCCGGTGCCGATTCCCGAACCCTCCGCGTCGACGGCACGCGCGGTGTCGACCGTGCGGGCCGCCCCGGTCGCGGTCGAGCCGGAAGCCGCGCCGCGAACCACGCCATACATCGTTGCAAAACACCGGCAACCGTCCCATGCGACGCCCATGACATTCGCCGCCAATACGGGTGCCGCGCCGGCCTCCGGTCGTGCCATCGCACGGCACGGCGCGGCGCATCACGCGCAGCGAACCGAAACGCTGGCGGGCACGAGAAAGCGCCTGGACGACACGGCGAAGCCGCGCTCGTACGGCACCGACACGGCGCGCATGCAGACGGCAAGCGTCACACCTGCGGAACTGGAAGGTGCGCGTGCGCTGGCAAAGGCGCGCTCGTGCGCGCAGATCGACGAATGGAACTGCGTGGAGCAGAACGCGAGCCGTGCGCTCGCGATCGACCCGAAGAACAGCGAATCGCGCGCGTTGCTTGGACAAGCGATCCGCAATCGCCTGTGAACCGGTCGGATGCCGCCGGGCCTCGCCGCCCGGCGGTGCGACGGCCGGCGACGCGCGTCGTCGGGCGTGCAACCGACGTGATCGTTTCAGAGTGAGGACACACCGTGGACAGCAATCGGAAACAACAATGCCCCACCGTCGCTCCGCCGAACCGGCGGATCCTCCTGCATGCGCCATTGCTGCTCCTGCTCGTCGCGTCCGGCCCCTGCTTTGCCGCCGAAGGCGACGCGGAACCGGGCGGCGCGAGAGAAATCGCTGGGGCTGCCCCCGACGCGCTTGCGCCCGACATGCAAGCAGCCGGGACGCCGATGAAGATCGCCCTGGGTTCGGGCACGCTGCCCCCTCATGCGCCGACACCGATCGCACAGGCGTCGGATGCGTCGATGCAGATCGCACAGGCACCGAACCCGGCGATGCCGACCACGGTCGTGGTGGACCCGGACGCGCCGCAGCCGGGCGATCCGGGCCCGGGCGCGACATCGCCGAATGCGCCGGCCCCGGTCGCGCAGGCGTCGAACCCGACGATGCGGCTTGCGCAGGCCTTCGACACCGCGCCTCCGAATACGTCCGCATCGCACGCACAGACGTCGAATGCCCCGATGCAGCTTGCCCAGGCATCCGGCACCGCGCAGCCGGAGACGCCGGCGCCGGTCGAGCACACGTCGGGCGCCCCGCCGCAGTTCGCCCAGACCGCGACCTCCACGCAGCCAACCACGCCGACGCCGACCGCGCAGGCCACCGGCACCCCGATGCCGAACTCGCCTGCGCCCGTCACACCGCCCCCCGGCTCGCAACCGCCGTCGTCCCAGGCACCGAATTCAGCGACACCCGGCGCGCAGCTACCCGGCGAAACGATCCAGCGATCGCAAGGACCCGACGTCGAAACGCCGAATGCGCAGGCGCCGAATCTTCATACCGCCGATGTCGCGACGGTGCGCAACGACGTGTTCGGCCTCGCGGCGAGCGGCGGCGCGGTCAAGGCGCTCGATGAAGCGAAGGCCCGGCCCGACGCCTTCTCCGCAGTCGACATCGCGCAACTGGAAGAACTGTCGATTCGCCAGCAAGTACGCGGCGGACGCGACAAGTCGCGTTCGATGACGAGTTCGGACCGCTTCGACGGGCTCGACAACGCGCTGCGCGCGGCCGACGACCTCGACAGGCGAATGCCGGCCACGCCGGAATACACGCCGGTCCGGACGGCGCTCGCGGGCGACCGCACGGTCGCCTATGCGGCACGCGGCGACATGAAGACGGCCGTCGCGACGTTCGAGACGATTCCCTCCAACGCGGAAATCTCGATCGACGCGCTGGCCGCCGTCGGCGATGCGTACCTGTACCTGAGCGAACCGGTCAAGGCCAACGCCGTGTACCGGCGCGCGCTGCAGCAGGCCACCGCGTCGCCGACCGACCGCGCGACCCGCGGCTTCCAGTACGGCGCCCGCACGCGTCCGATCGAACTGCGCGAAGGGCTGTTCTGGTCGTACGTCGACCAGGGGCGTGCGCCGGAAGCAAAGCAGGCGCTCGACGAGATGGGCAAGTCGCTGCCGCCCGCCAAACAGGTGACCAGCGTCGGCCCGGAAGAAGGCGACTACCTGCGCTACTACCGGCTGCGCGCGCAATACCTGATCTTCACGGGTCATGTCGACGAAGGGATCGCCGCGCTCGAACAGCTCGAGAAACAGGTGCCGTTCAACGCGGAGATCCGCGCCGCGCACGCGGACGCGGTCTCGGGCCAGTCGCATCCGCGTCAGGCGATCTCGATGTATCGCGCATCGCTGACCGATCATCCGGACAGCGTCGAGATGCTCGCGGGCCTCGGTCGCGCGTCACTCACGGCAGACGACTACACGGCCGCGAAGACCGTCGACCAGACCCTCGGCAACACGTTCCCGGACAGCGGCGCCGTGCGCAGCTTCAAGCGCGACTACAACGCGTACCGCAGCCCCGTGTTCACGACCGACCTGAGCTACGAGCACGGCAACAGCGCGCTGGCGGACAACAGCTTCTCGTCCGACAGCTATGTGTATTCGCAACCGTTCGGTGACAACTGGCGGGTCTTCTCGCATACGTTCTTCGGCTATGCGCAAACCGACAGCGGCAACATCAGCCGCACGCGGACGGGCATCGGCGGCGACTACCGGCACGGCCCGCTCACCGTGCAGGGCGAAGTCACGCGCTCGCTCGGCACGGACGGCCGAACCGGCGGCCGCGGGACGGTCGCGTATGCGCTGAACGACTACTGGACGGTCAGCGCCGGGCTCGACACCAACGACAATTCGCTGCCGTGGAAGGCCTATGCCGCTCACATCTGGGGACGCTCCGCGAACGTCGAGGTCGTGTATCGCCAGAACGACCGCCGCCAGGTCAAGCTGAGCTACGGCGTGAGCCGCTACAGCGATTCGAACCTGCACCAGGAGATCGCGGCGAACGTCACGCAGCGCGTGTACACGTCCGCGAACCAGCTCGTCAACGTATCGCTGGATCTCGGTACCGACAGCAACACGCGCCAGGACGCGCCCTACTTCAACCCGGGTCGCGACTATGCGGCCGCGGCAACCGCCATGCACCAGCTGACGCTGTGGAAGAAAGGCGACATGTCGCTGCAGCAGCGCGTGTCGGTGTCCGGCGGCGTGTACAACGAGCGCGGCTTCGGCACCAGTCCACTGTGGAGCGCGCGCCTCGAGCACGCGTGGACGTTCAAGCACGACATCACGCTGACCTACGGCGTCGAAGTCAGCAGCCACGCGTACGACGGCCAGCGCGAACGCTCCGAAACCGGCTTCCTGTCGGTCAACCTGCCGTTCTAGCAAGGAGATCGCGCAATGCAAACCAGACGGACCTTCATGTGCGGATGCCTCGGCACGTTTGCCGCCTGTTCGTTGTTCCCGGGCGTGACGAACGCCAAGATGATCGACCTGCTGCCGCCGTCCGATCCGGCCGACGGCAAGACATTCCGCGTGATCTGCATGCACGATGTGCGCGACAACCTGATGGCGTCGTTTTCGTCGCCGACGGCGATGGTCGATCCGTTCGCGGTCGATACCGGTACGCTGACCGCGATCTTCTCGTGGCTGCAGACCAACAACTACCACACCGTCACGGTCAAGCAGATCGAGGAGTCGCGGCACGGCGGCAGGCCGCTGCCGCCGCGCGCAGTGCTGCTCACGTTCGACGACGGCTTTCGCAGCCACTACACGAAGGTGCTGCCGCTGCTCGAGCGCTTCAAGTATCCGGCCGTGATGGGCATCGTCACCGCGTGGATCGATACGCCACCGGATACGCCGATCCGCATCAGCGACAAGGTCCAGGTGCCGCGCGACTACTTCATGTCGTGGGACGAAGTGAAGCAGCTCGGCCAGTCGCACCTCGTCGAGCTCGGCTGCCACACCCACAACCTCCATCATGGCGCGATCGCGAATCCGCAAGGCAACGAGTTGCCGGCGACCACCTCGCACCTCTACCTGCAGGACCAGAAACGTTATGAAACCGATGCCGAATTCCAGGCGCGCGTGCACGACGACCTGCAGACATGCGTGCGGCAGATCCACGAACACACGGGCATCGTCGCACGCTCGATGGTGTGGCCCTACGGCGCGGAAAACCAGCCGGTGCGCCAGATATCGACGTCGCTCGGCATGGACATCCAGTTCAGCCTCGATGCCGGCCCGAATACGCCGGACGTGCCGCTGGACCGGCTGAGACGGATCCTGATGATGTACGACGTCGATATCGGCGGGTTCGAACGCTCGATGCGCGAGCCGGCGTCCAACCGCGGCGACGTCGACGTGCCGGAGCGCACCGTGCAGGTCGATCTCGACCAGGTCTACGATCCCGATCCCGCGCGCCAGGAAGCGAATCTCGGCAAGCTGATCGAGCGTATCTACCGGATGCAGCCCAAATCGGTGTATCTGCAGGCGTTTGCGGACCCGAAGGGCACCGGCGTGGCCGAATCGGTGTATTTCCCGAACCGGCACCTGCCGATGCGCGCCGACCTGTTCTCGCGCGCCGCGTGGCAGCTCAATACGCGCTCCAACGTGCAGGTGTACGCGTGGATGCCGGTGCTCGCGTTCCGGCCGCCGGCCGACAAGCAGCGCGGGCTCGAGGCCGTCAGCGCATACGGCGGCGCGCCGGCCCGCGAGAGCGGCACGCGCGTGTTCCGGCTGAGCCCGTTCGATCCGGATGCGCGGCTGATGATCCAGCAGATCTACGAGGATCTCAGCAAGCACGCGTCGTTCAGCGGCATCCTGTTCAGCGACGACGCCGTGCTCGACGACTACGAGGATGCGGGCCAGCACGCGCTGCGCACCTATTCGCAATGGGGGCTGCCGGCCGACGTCGGCAAGATCCGCGAGAACCCCGACCTGATGAAGCGCTGGACGCGCGAGAAATCGCGTTATCTGATCGACCTGACCCGGCAGCTCGAGCAGATCGTGCTGGCGCACCAGAACGTCGGCGACGTGCTGACCGCGCGCAACATCTTCGCGCTGCCGGTGCTCAAGCCCGAGTCGGAAGCGTGGTATGCGCAGAACTACGACGATTTCCTCGCCACCTACGACTACGTCGCGCTGATGGCGATGCCGTACATGGAGCAGGCGAAGGACCCCGAAGGCTGGCTGGACCAGCTCGTGCGGGCCGTGCGCGCGAAGCAGCGCGGGCTGCAACGCACCGTGTTCGAACTGCAGTCGTACGACTGGCACGCGCACAAGGACGTGCCGGCCAGCACGCTGCTCGCCCAGATGCGACGGCTACGCAGCGAGGGCGCCGTGAACTTCGGGTACTACCCGGACAACTTCCTGAACGGCCAGCCGGAGCTCGACACGATGCGCGACGTGATGTCGCTGAAGTCACGCCTCGACGCCACCTCGATCAACGCGCTGATGCAGATGCAGCAGTCGCACGGAGCAAAGACGCCATGACCACCCACGGCATCATCCAGCGCCTGCAGGATTTCGTCTTCTACTACCCGTTCTTCATGTCGTATCTGTGGATGATCGGCGGCGTCGTGCACTACTTCCTGCTGGAAGAAGGCCGCGAGCTGTCGACACGGACGATCGCGTCGAGCGGCATCCCGAAGATCTCGATCATCGTGCCCTGCTTCAACGAAGCCGCGAACGCGCGCAGCGTGATCAGCCACCTGACCCGGATGCAGTATCCGAACTACGACATCATCGCGGTCAATGACGGCAGCCAGGATCGCACCGGCGAGATCCTCAACGAGCTGGCCGTCGAGATTCCACGGCTGCTCGTGATCCATCACGCACGCAACGAAGGCAAGGCGGTCGGGCTCACCACCGCGGCCGCGATATCCAATGCGGAGTACCTGCTCTGCATCGACGGCGACGCGCTGCTCGCGCACGATGCGATCGGCTGGATGCTCGAGCACTTCCTGACCGACCCGGGCGTCGGCGCCGTGACCGGCAACCCGCGCATCCGCACGCGCACGTCGCTGCTCGGCCGCATGCAGGTCGGCGAATTCTCGTCGATCGTCGGGCTGATCAAGCGCACGCAGCAGGTGTACGGCCGCATCTTCACGGTGTCGGGCGTCATCACGATGTTCCGCAAGACCGCACTCGCCGACGTCGGCTACTGGAGCTCGGACATGCTGACCGAGGACATCGACATCAGCTGGAAGCTGCAGTGCCGCGACTGGCGCGTCGTGTACGAGCCGCATGCGCTGAGCTGGATCCTGATGCCCGAGACGCTGAAGGGCCTCTACCGGCAGCGGCTGCGCTGGTCGAAAGGCGGCATCCAGGTGCTGATGAAATATGCGGGCACGCTCGCGCGGCCGACGCAGATGATGATGTGGCCGCTGTTCGTCGAATACCTGATCGGCATCGCGTGGGCCTATTCGATGTCGTTCATCCTGCTGCTCGCGCTGGTCGACGTCGTCTACCCGTTGCCGCCGAGCTGGCACGTATCGGTCGTGCCGCACTGGCACGGAATGCTGCTGGTCGCCACCTGCATCCTGCAGCTGATCATCGGCAGCATGATCGATCGTCAGTATGACGAAAAACTCCTGATGTATTTCCTGGACACCATCTGGTATCCCGTTGCTTTCTGGCTGATCAGCATGATCACCACCGTCGTCGCCCTGCCGGCCGTCGTGCTGCGGGGCCGCGGCAAGCGGGCCGTATGGGTCAGCCCCGACCGAGGCATTCAACATGAAGAACGCGCCGATTATTGACCTTTCCCTGCGCACGCCGCGCGAAATGATCGCCGAACGCGGCCGCATCGCCGGCTCCGTGCTGGTCGTCTGGTTCCGCCTCGTGCGGCCGGCGCTGGTCGGAGCCGTGTGGGCGTCGATCTGCATCTATACGTACCGCTACCTGCTGCCGTTCAACCAGGCCGAGATGCCGATCGAACAGATGGTGTTCTACGGGACCGCGATCGCGACCATCGCGGGCACGATCGTCACGTGGCTGATCGCGGGGCGCGTCGTGCATCCGCTCGCCTACCGGCTGCGCGTGTCGAAGATGCTGCGGCGCTCGGCCAGCGCGAAGGTGCGCTCGGTGCCGGCCACCGCGCTGGCCGGCGCCCGCCGGCGTGGCGCGCGGCGCACGACACGCATTCTCGTCGCGTCGCACGACGCGAACGGCTCCATTTCCGGCATCGAATGGGTCGCCCACGCGGGGCCGCAGCCCCGCGAGTAATTCAGCGGAGACGCGCCGCCGCGCACGGGACGCCATCCGTGCGGCGCGGCGCCGCTCCTGACGCCGCGCTGCCATGCATCGCCGGCAGGCCGGCAACTTCTTCTGGACGAGGTGAATCATGTGCGGAATCGTCGGAGCAAGCGGCCTGAACAATCAGGTGCCGCAACTGGTCAATGCGTTGAGCCGGCTCGAGTATCGCGGCTACGATTCGTGCGGCATCGCCGTGCAGGGCGACGGCCGTCTGCGCAGCGAACGCACGTTGCGGCGCGTGACGGACCTGCAGGCGCGCGTGCTGACGCTCGGCCTGGAAGCGCAGACCTGCATCGCGCATACCCGCTGGGCGACGCATGGCGCACCGTCGGAAACGAACGCGCATCCGATCATGTCCGGCGACACGATCGCGGTCGTGCACAACGGGATCATCGAGAATCACGACGCGCTGCGCGTCGAGCTGCGGGAACGCGGCTACACGTTTCGCGGCCAGACCGACACCGAGGTGATCGCGCACCTGATCCACAGCGTCTATCGCGACGACCTGTTCGACGCGGTCGTGCGCGCCGTCAAGCGGCTGCACGGCGCGTATGCGATCGCGGTGCTGAGCGCACGCGAGCCGCAGCGCCTCGTCGCCGCGCGCGCCGGCTCGCCGCTCGTGATCGGCATCGGCGCCGATCAGAACTACCTCGCGTCGGACTGCGCGGCGCTCGGCGACCTGACCGACCGTTTCGTCTACCTCGAAGACGGCGATGTCGCGTTGATCACGCCGGACCGCATCGCCGTGATCGACTCGGGCGGGCATGAAGCCCGGCGCCCGCTCTGTGAAGTGAAGGCGCGCGAAGGCGACGCCGCGCTCGGTCCGTACCAGCACTTCATGCAGAAGGAAATCTTCGAGCAGCCGAAGGCGATCGACAGCACGCTCGACGGCATCGACACGATCTCGCCGGCGCTGTTCGATGCGACCGACGGCGCGCACGCGCTGTTGTCGAGAGTCAGGAGCGTGCTGCTGCTCGGCTGCGGCACCAGCTACTACGCGGGCCTGACCGCGAAATACTGGCTGGAGAGCATCGCCGGCATTCCCGCGCAGGTCGAGATCGCCAGCGAATTCCGCTACCGCGACACGGTGGCCGATCCGCGCACGCTCGTCGTCGGCATCTCGCAGTCGGGCGAAACGGCCGACACGATCGGCGCGCTCGAACAGGCGCGCGCGATGGGCCAGGCGCTGTCGATGGCGATCTGCAACGTCGCGACCAGCACGATCGCGCGCAACGCGCCGCTGCGGTTTCTCACGCGAGCCGGTATCGAGCTCGGCGTCGCGTCGACCAAGGCGTTCACGACGCAGCTCGTCGCGCTGTTCGTGCTGACGCTGACGCTGGCGCAACAGCGCGGCCGGCTCGACGCGGCGCACGTCGCGATGCACCTGAAGCAGTTGCGTGCGCTGTCCGGCCGCATCGGCCACGCACTTGCGCTGGAAACGCAGATCATGGGCTGGGCCGCGAAGTTCGCGCACACCGAGAACGCGCTGTTCCTCGGGCGCGGCATCCATTTCCCGATCGCGATGGAAGGCGCGCTGAAGCTCAAGGAAGTGTCGTACATCCACGCGGAAGGCTATGCGGCCGGCGAGCTGAAGCACGGCCCGCTCGCACTCGTCACGAGCGCGATGCCGGTCGTCACGATCGCGCCGGACGACCGCCTGTTCCAGAAGCTGAAGTCCAACATGGCCGAGGTTCGCGCGCGCGGCGGCCGGCTCTACGTGCTGGCCGGCAACCAGCTCGAAATCGACGCCGACCGCGACACGCACCTGATCCGCGTACGCGAGTCGGGCGACCTGCTGTCGCCGATCGTCAACGTGATCCCGCTGCAGCTGCTCGCCTATCACGTCGGCTGCGCGCGCGGCGCCGACGTCGACAAGCCGCGCAACCTCGCGAAATCGGTGACCGTCGAATGACGCGGCGAATGCGCCCGGCGCGGGCGGCCGTGAAGCGCGTCGCGGCCGCGCTCTGCGGCGCGTGCTGCATCGGCGCGGTGCCGCTGTTCGCGCTCGCGGTCGCGCCGGCCGTGCATACGGTCGCCGTGCCGGCGGCGTCGACGCCGCAGGAAACCGGCGACCCGCGCCGCTTCATGCACGGCATCGGCGTGGCCGATGCCGGCAACGGCAAGCGCTGGGTGTTCTTCAGCAGTTCGGGCATCGTGCCGCGCGGCGCGCTGCGCAACGGCAACTGGCCGCATGACGTGTACGTCGGCGAATGGCTGCCGGGCAAGCCGCGCCTGCTGCATGTCCGCACGTTCATCAGCCGCCCCGAGGCACAGGAACCGGTATCGATCGCGCAGAACGCGCGCGGCGACATCTTCGTCACGTTCGAGGACGGCTGGAACGCACCGCAGGAAGTCAGCCAGCGCTATGGCGTCTATCGACGCGACCTGAAGCCCGTCAAGCCCTACCCGAACGACGTCGAGCCGGGCGGCCATTCGGGCCATGTCGCAACGGTCGGCGAACGCTTCGTCGTGTTCTATTCGGCCGACTGGGTCAACGGCGGCGGCGTCGACAATCTCGGCACCGGCAACGGCGTCTACCTGAAAACCTACGACGCGGCCGGACGTGTGCTGAACCACGTGGCGGTCGCGCCGCACCGCCGCGAGTGGTGGCCCGTGATCGCGGGCTCGCCGCGCACCGCGTTGCTCGTCTGGCAGAAATTCATCGAAGGCAGCACCGACGCGACGCTCGAGTACGCGACGTTCGATCCCGTCACGGCCAGGCTGGACCTGCTCGGGACGCTGAACGACAGGATCCGGTACTACGTGTACTCGTCGGCCTATGTGCCGGAAATCGATCGCTTCATCGTCGTCACGACGACAGCGGACGATCGCGGCGTCGCGATCCTGATCGCCCCGGACGGCCGCCGCACGGCGACGCTCGATTGCCTGCCGGCGTCGGTGCGCGAAGCCGGCATCGGGGTCTCCGGCACGCATGCGTACGTACCGACCCGCGACGGGCGGCTGCTGACGCTGGCGCTTGGGGCCTCGGACATTTCGGTAAGTGGCATGCAGCGTTCGCCGATTCCGTGGGGCTCGACCGGTATCGCCGGGTTCCCGGCGCGCGGCACGGCGATGCATTTCGTGTCGCTGACGCCGTCGGGCACGCGCGAAGCCGATTTCGAAGCGGAGCGCGACACGCCGATGCCGAACGGCGAAGTGCCTTGTTCGAGTCATTGACGCCGCATGACCCGCCCGGTTGAAGCCGTTCAGCCGGCGATCCCGCTACCCTGGCCGAACCGCGCCACGCAATGCCACACCCACTTGGCCGTCTGGTAGTCGAGCAAGCCGTCGCGCGCGCGGCCGAGCACGGCCGGCGTCACGACGCGGTCGACGGCAATCTGCGCGATGGCATCGGCCGCCGCCGGCCCGCGGAACTGCTCGCACTCGGCAAGCCGATCCAGCGACAGCCGGAAACCGCCGTGCCACTCGACCCGGCAGCCCGACCGCCCCGCCGCCGCCTCGACCGGCGTATCGCGATAGCTCGGATCGAGCACGATCGCGTCGACATCGTCGCCGAGACTGACCGCACCGTGGACCTGCGCCTCGATGTAGTTGTCGAGCAGCGCATCGAGCCCGTCGCGGTTTTCAGCCGCGAGCGGGATCAGCGCCGTGCAGTCCTGGATCGCGAAATGCGCGGGCTGGTAATGGCTATCCGGATAGCAGAAGGTCGTTCGCCGGTGCACGTCGTTGCGCAGACGCAAATGACAGGATCCAAAGCGTCTCGATCCGCCAACCGGATCGAGCCGATGATTCAGCGCACCGTACTTGGGCCGCAGTGCGGGATCGGCATCATCGTATGCCCGCCCGAACATCCTGCTTTCCCATTGCCAGCGATCGCCGCCGGGATACGCAGTCAGGCCGCCGTTGCTCGTCGCCGTTTCGAACTGCGACCGGTACATGCCGTCGCGGACAATCCGCTCGAGCGTGCCGATGCCGGCGGCCAGCGTGTCCGGATGAAAATTGAGCGTAACGGGGAAGGCAGCGCCCAGCCGCTCCGGCGGCGGCCAGGATCGTCGGATATGGGCGAGCGCCCGGTCTGCGGCAGTGTCCATGCGTGGTGTCCGGTAGCGTCGAACGTTGCCGACGGTATCGTGGCGTTGCCGGCCCGGCGCCGGGGCGGATGGCCGCGTCGGGCACGTGCCGAAGCACGATACTACCGCGCACGTGCTCCGATCGCCCCTCCGTCGCAGAATTCGCCAGCGCCGCGCGTAGCGGATAGACTGTCGCCCGATTCCTTCCATCGGCCGCGGCGCCCGCCTCCTGCCGCCGCCGGAACGCCCTTCCCAGGAGAACGAATGCTGAAGCGCCAGTGGTTTTCGCTCGTGCTGCTGATGGTCTGCCTGATCGGACAACGCGCGTCGGCCCAGCCCACGCTCGAACTCGAAACCGACGGCACGGCCCGCACCCTCACCCGGCAGACGCTGCTCGCGCGCCCCGACGCCACGGACATCCACGTGCCGCGCGACATCGCGTATGGCCGGCCGATGACGTTCCGCGCGGTGCCGTTCGCCGCGCTGCTCGGCGATACGCCGCTGCCGGCCGACGGCGTGCTCGAAACCCGCGCGGCCGACGGCTTCGCCGCGCAACTGCCGATGGATCTCGTGCGCCGCCAGGCACCGTCCCGCGCCGTCCCGTGGCTCGCGATCGAGGATCCGGCCCATCCGTGGCCGAAGCTGCCCGGCAAGCAGGTCAGCGCCGGGCCGTTCTACCTCGTGTGGCTCGGGCCGGATGCGTCGTCGGTGCGCGGCGAGCAGTGGCCGTACCAGATCGTGCGCGTGACGATCGAATCGTCGCCGCTCGCGCGCTGGCCGTCGCTCGCCGTCGATGCCGCATTGCCCGCCAACGATCCGGCCCGCGCGGGACAGCGGCTGTTCGTCACGCAATGTCTCGCGTGCCACCGGCTCGACGGCGCGGGCAGCAGCCACGCCGGCCCTGACCTGAACGCGCCGATGAATCCGGTCGACTACTTCCAGCCGGCCGCGCTGCGCCGCTATATCCGCAACCCGGCATCGGTGCGCGACTGGCCGGGCCGCAGCATGCCGGCGTTTCCGCCCGACCAGTTGAGCGACCGCGAACTCGACCAGATCGTCGCGTATCTCGCGGATAGGGCAAAGCGCAAGGCCGGCAAATAACGGGCAGCCGGATCATCCAGGGGACGTTGATGACGCCACGCGACACGCTGTTCACCATCGCACCGATCGACGCCGTGCAGACGCACCCGCTCAGGGCGACGATCCTGCTGAACGGCGACCTGACCGCGTGCGAACTGGCGGGAGACCATGCGCCGACGACGCTGCACGTCGGCGTGCGCGACGGCCGGTCGAGCATCGTGGCAGTCGCATCGCTCTGCGAGGAGCCGCGCGACGACGACCCTGCGCGGCCGGCGTGGCGGCTGCGCGGGATGGCCGTCCACCCTGCCGTGCGCGGCATGGGATTCGGGCGTGTGTTGGTGCAGGTTTGCGTGCGGCACGCGGAACAACGCGGCGCCGCGCTCGTCTGGTGTACGGCGCGCGAAGCGGCGTACCGGTTCTACGAACAGCTCGGGTTTGCGGCCGATGACGCGTTGATGACGATGCCGGGCCGCACCGATACGGCGTTCCATGTGATGCGCCGTTACATCGATCGGCGTTTGCCGTCAGCCTGACGCCACCCGCGCGCGGCGCCGCGCCGGAAGGATGCACGTTCAGCCCGGCGAACCCCTTCCCGCCGGGCCGCGCGCATCACCCTCAGGCTTCCTGCGCGCTCTGCAGCACCGCACGCAACAGTACGTCGGCCCCCGCCGCCGCCCATTCGGGCGTAATCGCTTCGGCTTCGTTGTGGCTCAGCCCGTCGACGCACGGCACGAAGATCATCCCGGTCGGCGCAACCCGCGCGACATAGCACGCGTCATGGCCCGCGCCGGACACGATATCCATGTGCGACAGCCCGAGCACCTCGGCCGCATCACGCACCGTGTCGATGCAGCGCGGCGCGAACGGGATCGGCGCATACGTGAAGATCTGCTCGATCTGCGCGCCGAGCCCGGTTTCGTCGGCCACGCGTGCAAGCTCCGCACGCAGCACCGCATCCAGTTCGTCGAGCACCGCATCGTCGGGGTGACGGAATTCGACCGTGAAGAAACAGCCGCCCGGCACCGTGTTGCGCGAATTCGGCCGCGCCTCGATCATCCCGACCGTTGCGCGCGCATACGGTGCGTAACGGCGGCCGAGCACTTCGATGAACGAGATCATCCGCGCGGCACCGACCAGCGCATCGCGACGGACCTCCATCGGCGTCGTGCCCGCATGCGCGTCGACGCCGGTCAGCGTCACTTCGTACCAGCGCTGCCCCTGCCCGGCCGTCACGACGCCGATCGTCTTGCCGGCCCGTTCGAGAATCGGGCCCTGCTCGATATGCAGTTCATACGCCGCGTGCACCGGATAGCCGCCGACGGGTTCGGCGCCCGCGTAGCCGATCCGTTCGAGTTCCTCGCCGATCGTCCTGCCCGCGCCGTCGGTACGCGACAGCCCGTATTCGAGCGTATAGACGCCCGAGAACACGCCGGCCGACACCATCGCCGGTGCGAAGCGCGAGCCTTCCTCGTTGGTCCAGATCACGACGTCGACCGGACGCTCGGTCTCGATACCCGCATCGTTCAGCGCGCGCACGACTTCCAGCCCGCCGAGCACGCCGTAGATGCCGTCGTAGCGGCCGCCGGTCGGCTGCGAATCGGCGTGCGAGCCCGTCATCACCGGCGCGGCATCGGGGTTGCGGCCCGCGCGGCGCGCGAACACGTTGCCCATCCGGTCGACGCGCACCGTGCAGCCGGCGTCGCGCGCCCATTGCACGAACAGGTCGCGCGATTCGCGATCGAGATCGGTCAGCGCGAGGCGGCAGACGCCGCCCTTCGGCGTCGCGCCGATCTGCGCCATCCGCTCGAGCGACGTCCACAGACGGTCGCCGTCGACACGCGGCGCATTCACGGTGTCGTCACGCATCGCCGTTCTCCGGCACGCTTTGCCGTGCGTAGCGGAAATCGCAGCGCTTGCCGCCCTGCATGATCGTGCTCGTGCGCGTGAGCGCGATGTCGGGCGCATAGCCCTGGATGAAATAGCTGTCGCGCGCGCAGCTCAGCAGGTGCCCGATCTCGCCGAGCCCCATTGCGTGATACATCTCCGCGTAGCTGCAGCGATGCACGTCGTAGTCGTAGTGCGCGTCGTCCGCACGCCGCACCTCGACATCGAGCGCATCGTCCTTCTCCCACAGCACCTGCAGCGCGATGAACGACTGCACGCTCGTGCCGCCAGGCTCCTGCGTGGCGAACGTGCGGCCCGCGTCGACGGCCGCGCCGCGCACGGCTTCCGCGATCACGGCCTGCGCGCGCTCGGCGCCGAACTCGCGCTTCATGATTTCGTAGATCGGCTTGATGATTTCCGCTTCGATGCGGCGCCGCGCGAGGATCCCGAGGCGCGTGTCCTCGGGTGCGGCGGCGGATGTCTGGGTCGCTTCGGTCATGGGGATCGTCTTCGTTGTCCGGTTGCTTACTTGACTGCGGTGCGCGCGCCGCCGAGCACATCGACGACGGTCCACTTGCCGCCGCGCACCTGGTAGATCGTGAAAGCCGGGTCCTTCAGGTTGCCTTCGGCGTCGAACGCGATGCGCCCCGTCACGCCTGGCCGCTCGATCGCGCGCACCGCCGCGACCAGCTTCGCCGGCTGTGTCGTGCCGGCCTTCTGCGCGGCCGCGATCAGCGTGGCGGCCGCGTCGTACGCGAACGGCGCATGCAGTTCGATCGGCGCACGGAAGCGTGCCTGGTATTGCGTGTCGAACGCCTTGCCGCCCGGCATCCGGTCGAGCGGCAGGCCCGGCTCGAGCGCCGTCACGCCGTCGCCGTCCTTGCCCGCGAGCGACAGGAAGGTCTGGCTCACGAAGCCGCCCGCGCCGAGCAGCGGCGCGTTCACGCCGAGTTGGCGCATCCGGCGCGAGATCGGCGCGGCCTGTGCGTCGAGGCCGCCGAAGAACACGAGATCCGCGCGCTTGCCCTTGATCGCGGTCAGCACGCCGCTGAAGTCGGTCGACTTGTCGTTCACGTACTGACGATCGACGATCGTGCCGCCGTTCGCCTGCACGCCCTTGATGAACTGCTCGGCCAGCCCCGCGCCGAACGACGTGCGATCGTCGATCACCGCGATGCGCTTCGCCTTCAGCGTCTTCACCGCGTGCGCGCCGGTGAAATTGCCGCCTGCGTCGTCGTGACCCATGATGCGGAACGCTGTCGCGTAGCCCTGCTGCGTGTATTGATGGCCGGTGGACGCCGGCGCAATCTGCGGGATGCCCGCATCGCGGTACACGCGCGACGCCGGCACGCTGCAGCCCGTGTTCCAGTGACCGACGACGCCGATCACGTGCTGGTCGACGAGTTGCTGCGCGACCGCGACGGCCGTGCGCGGGTCGGACTGGTCGTCGGCTGCGACGAGCTTGTAGACGACCGGCTTGCCGCCGATGGCCGGATGTTTCGCGTTCGCGTCGTCGATCGCGAGTTGCGCGCCGTTCTGCAGATCCTTGCCGATCCGCGCGGAGGGGCCGGTAAGCGGCGCGGCGAGACCGATCAGGATCGTCTGCGGCGCGGATTGCGCGAACGCGGGAACGGAGGCGACCAGGGCGGCCGCCGAGCATGCGAGGCTGGCGTGGAGAAATGCGATTTTCATGTGCGAGGGATCGGTGAATCGGATCAAAACATGAAAAATATTAAATATTCATCACCCAAACCCCAAATACCCAATTGTTGGATGCTTATGCCGTTCTCGGCACATTAAAGCACAACCCTGTAAACAAAGGATATTTTCATGTTGTCGCTTTCCCTGACTTTTCGATAAAATTCGACACATGAAAAATATCGAACAATTGCCGCACGATCCGCCGCTGCGCGCGGTACGTGCGTTCGAAGCGTTTGCGCGTCTCGGATCGGTCACCGCGGCGGCGGGCGAACTCGACATCACGCCGTCGGCGGTCAGTCATCAGCTGCAACTGCTGGAAGCATTCATCCAGACGCCGCTGACGGTGCGCGAGGGTCGGCTGCTCGCGCTCACCGACGAAGGGCGCGACTACTACCGGTCGATCAGCGCCGCGTTCTCGGTGCTGCGCAGCGCGACGCGCTTCGTACGCGACCGTTCGTCGCTGCGGCAGATCACCGTCAGCCTGATTCCGCTGCTCGGCATCGGCTGGTTCATTCCCCGGCTGCACGCGTTCCTCGCGGACAACACGGACGTCGACGTGACGGTGCTGTACGCACATCACCGCAACTACCGAAGCGATGCGTCGGACCTGTCGATCCGCTTCGGCACCGGCGACTGGCCCGGCTACCGCTGCGAGCGGCTGCTGCCGGGCGCGATGGTGCCGATGTGCAGCCCGTCGTTCCTGAAGCGCCACGGGCCGTTCCGCACGCCGGCCGATCTCGCGCGTGCGCCGCTCGTGCACGACGAGGACCGCAGCACGTGGGTCAACTGGCTGCAGGGCGCCGGCGTGCGGCATGTGTCACACGCGGTGGGACCGATGTTCGAGGATGGGCAGCTCACGCTGAGCGCCGCGCGTGCGGATCTCGGCGCGGCGCTGCTGCGTGCGCCGCTGGTCGAGCGCGAGCTGGCGAACGGCGAACTGGTGAAGCTGTTCGATCACGCGCTCGACGACGGGCGCGATTACTACCTGTGCACGCGCGAAGACGCGGATATGCCGGACGGGGCTCGGCGGCTGGCGGCGTGGCTGAGGAAGATGGCGGGGATTTGAGCGGAGGCATCCCGCCAGCTCCACGCAATCAAGGGCCGGAAGCAGATAGAAAATCCCGATGCCCCGGATTGAAACAAGCAATTTCCCAAACTCAGGGTGAACCCGGATACTGGCAACACTCCACTCACCACTGACGAAAAGGAATTCTCCAGATGCCGATCATCAACACCCAAATCAAGCCGTTCAAGGCAACCGCTTACCACAACGGCGATTTCGTGCCCGTCTCGGAAGAGAACTTCAAGGGCAAGTGGTCCGTCGTCGTGTTCTACCCGGCCGACTTCACGTTCGTCTGCCCGACCGAGCTGGGCGACCTCGCCGACCGTTACGCGGAATTCCAGAAGCTGGGTGTCGAAATCTACGGCGTGTCGACCGACACGCACTTCACGCACAAGGCATGGCACGACACGTCGGACACGATCGGCAAGATCAAGTACCCGATGATCGGCGACCCGACGCTCACGCTGTCGCGCAACTTCGACGTGCTGATCGAGGAAGAAGGAATGGCCCTGCGCGGCACGTTCGTGATCAACCCGGAAGGCGAGATCAAGCTGTGCGAAATCCACGACAACGGCATCGGCCGCGACGCAGGCGAACTGCTGCGCAAGGTGCAGGCTGCGCAATACATCGCGGCGCACCCGGGTGAAGTGTGCCCGGCCAAGTGGACGCCGGGTGCGGAAACGCTGACCCCGTCGCTCGACCTGATCGGCAAGATCTGACGATCGCGCCGCGCGCCTCGCACGAGGCGCGCGGCGGCGGGCCGCCGCAGCGCGGCCCGCCCCCTCCTCCGGCACGACGTGCCCGACCAGCATAATCAATACGGAATCCGAAACGCCATGCTCGACGCCAATCTCAAGAACCAACTCAAAGCGTACCTCGAAAAAATCACGCGCCCGATCGAACTCGTCGCCTCGCTCGACGACGGCGCGAAATCGCAGGAACTGCTGGCGCTGCTGAACGAGATTGCGTCGCTGACGGATCGCGTGACCGTGACCGAACGCCGCGACGACGCCGAGCGCAAGCCGTCGTTCTCGATCGGCGAGCCGGGCAAGCCGGCCGGCATCCGCTTCGCCGGCATCCCGATGGGCCATGAATTCACGTCGCTCGTGCTCGCATTGCTGCAGACGGGCGGCCACCCGATCAAGCTCGACGACGATGTCATCGAGCAGATCCGCGCGCTCGACGGCGACTACGCGTTCGAGACGTTTTTCTCGCTGTCGTGCCAGAACTGCCCGGAAGTCGTGCAGGCGCTGAACGTGATGTCGCTGATCAACCCGCGCATCCGTCACGTCGCGATCGATGGCGCGCTGTTCCAGGATGAAGTCGAGTCGCGCCAGATCATGGCCGTGCCGACGATGTTCCTGAACGGCGCCTCGTTCGGCCAGGGCCGCAGCAGCGTGAAGGAAATCCTCGCGAAGCTCGATACGGGCGCCGGCGAACGCGCCGCGAAGTCGCTCGAAAACAAGCCGGTGTTCGACACGCTGATCGTCGGCGGCGGCCCGGCAGGCGCGGCAGCCGCGATCTACTCGGCCCGCAAGGGCATCGCGACGGGCGTCGTCGCCGAGCGTTTCGGTGGCCAGGTGCTCGACACGATGGCGATCGAGAACTTCGTGTCGGTGCAGGAAACCGAAGGGCCGAAGTTCGCAACGGCACTCGAGCAGCACGTGAAGCAGTACGACGTCGACATCATGGACGTGCAGCGCGCCGACGCGCTGATTCCGGGCGACGTGCACCAGATCCACCTCGCGAACGGCGCGGTGCTGAAGGCGAAGACGATCGTGCTCGCGACCGGCGCGCGCTGGCGCGAGATCAACGTGCCGGGCGAGCGCGAGTACCGCAACCGCGGTGTCGCGTATTGCCCGCACTGCGACGGCCCGCTGTTCAAGGGCAAGCGTGTGGCAGTGGTCGGCGGCGGCAACTCGGGCGTCGAGGCCGCGATCGACCTCGCCGGCATCGTGAAGGCGGTCACGCTGATCGAGTACGGTGCGCAACTGCGCGCGGACGAAGTGCTGCAGCGCAAGCTGCGCAGCCTGCCGAACGTGACGATCGTCACGCAGGCGCAGACGACCGAACTGACCGGCGACGGCAGCAAGCTGAACGGGCTCGTCTACAAGGATCTGCGCTCGGGCGACACGCAGCGCATCGATCTCGAAGGCGTGTTCGTGCAGATCGGCCTCGTGCCGAACACCGAATGGCTGAAAGGGACGGTCGAACTGTCGAAGCACGGCGAGATCGTCGTCGATGCGCGCGGTGCGACGTCGGTGCCGGGCGTGTTCGCCGCCGGCGACGTGACGACGGTGCCGTTCAAGCAGATCGTGATCGCCGTGGGTGAAGGCGCGAAGGCATCGCTCGGCGCGTTCGATCACCTGATCCGCCAGGACGTGGCGCCGGTCGCCGCTGCGCAGCCGCAAGCCGAGGAAGCGGTCGCCGCATAACGCCCGTCGGCATACCCGATTGTCTCTCTTGGCCCCGCATGCTTTGGTCGGCGTGCGGGGTCCTTTTTATTCCGAAACCGATCGCGGTTACTTGGTCGCGGTCGGATCGCCGTTCGCAGGCGCGGGTGTCGTCGACTTGAAGTTGCTCGACGCCCGGACCAGTTGTTCGGTCATCGCGGCGGCAACCGGATTCGCGCCGGACGACGAACTCCCCTGCCGGTACGAACCGGCGCTTGCCGGCATCGACGACATCGGCGGCGCGGGCAACGACGGGTCGAGCTTCGCCGATTCCCGGACGAGCGCGGCCGTCTCCGGCGTTTCGGATTTCGTCGTAGCGGTCGCGTGACGTTCCAGGCCGTCGCGCTTGCGCGGCGCACGTTGCGTGACCTGCGCCGGCGCGGCCGGCTGTGCCTGCTGGGCGGCCGGCGGCGGCGCTGGCGGGGTCGAATCCTGCGCATCGACCGTCACGACATTCACCTTCGGCGGCGGCGCACCCGGCTTCGTCACCGGCTGCGCTTTGTCGCTGACGACCGGTACAGCCGGGGCAGAAGGCGGCGCGGCGCTGACGCGCGCGGGTGCGGCCGGCGCAGGCGCCGGTGCGGGTGACGGGGGCGGAACCGCAGCCTGTTGCTGCGGCGCCGCGGCGGCGGGCGCCGGCGGCGCAATGGTGCCCTGCACCGCGTGATCGTTGTTCGCGGGCGCCACGGCAACCGGCGCGGCCGAATCGCCGATACCGGCGTCTTCGATCGCACGGTGGTCCGCGCGCAGGAGCATCACGTAGGCAGTGCCGGCCGCGGCTACCAGGAGCCCACCGGCGATCATCAAGGTCTTGCGGGTACTCGTCATGCTTGCTCACCGATCATGTCGACGTGAACAAGCCATCATACGCGGCCATCGGCCGGCGATCCCGCATGAATACATTTGGTTGCATTGTGCCGGGAGCCGCTCGGCGTGACGTTCGTCAGACGTATTGCCGCCCTGCTCCGGCCCGATCGAAGCGCCGCCTTTACTCCGGAAACGGCAATTCCGTCTGTCCGTCCGCACGCATGCCGAACGTGTTGAGCGTCATCGCGACAAGCGCGTAATAGCCGAGCAATGCAACGAGATTCACGACGGTTTCGTGGCCGAAGCGTGCTTGCGCACGTGAGAACGTCGCGTCGCTGACGCGCCGCGTATCGTACAGCTCGCTCGCGAACGCATGGATCAGCGCATCGTCGTCCGATTCGAATGCGGGTGCGACGCCAAGCCGGATCGCGTCGGCCGTCGCGGCCGGCACGCCCGCGTCGAGCGCGATCGGATGATGGATGTGCCACTCGGCCTGCGAGCGCCAGCGTGCAGCCGTCACGAGAATTGCGAGTTCCGACAGCCGCAGCGGCAGGCCCGTGCGATAGCGGCAGAACGCGCCGAGCTTCTGCGCGTGCTGCGCCAGCTCGGGGCTCGCGATCCAGCCGAGGAACGGCCCGTTCAGGTTGCCGCGCGGGCCGCTGAGAATGTCGGCCAGCACGGCTTTCTGCTCATCGGTGGCCGATGCGGGATCGAACGGAGGCAATCTGTTTGTCATGGCAAGGTCCGGACCAGGTTCGACGAAAAAGTTCATGCACCGGCCGACGCGAGCGCCGCGCCGAGCGCGCCCGACAGTCGCTCGACGATCGTATCGATCTGCTGCGCGGTGCTGATGAACGGCGGCGCCACCAGGATGTGATCGCCGTGGACGCCATCGATCGTGCCACCCATCGGATACACCATCAACCCGCGCTGCATCGCTTCGCGCTTGACCGCCGCATGCAGCTTCAGCGCGGGATCGAACGTCGCCTTGGTGTCGCGATCGCGCACGAGTTCGACGCCGACGAACAGCCCGCGGCCGCGCACGTCGCCGACATGCGGATGCGCGCCGTAGTGCTCGCGCAATGACGCCCGCAGTTGCTCGCCGCGCGCCTTCACGTTGTCGAGCAGCTTCTCTTCGGCGATCACGCGCTGTACTTCGAGCGCGGCCGCACACGCAGTCGCATGGCCGAGGTAAGTATGGCCGTGCTGGAAGAAGCCCGAGCCATCGACGATCGTCCGGTAGATGCGGTCGCTGACGAGCGTCGCACCGATCGGCTGATAGCCCGCGCCAAGCCCTTTCGCGATCGTCAGCAGGTCGGGCGCGATACCGTCTTCTTCGCACGCATACAGGTAGCCCGTGCGCCCCATCCCCGACATGATCTCGTCGAGGATCAGCAGCACGCCGTACTTGTCACACACCGCGCGAATCTGCTTCAGGTACGTGCGCACCGGCGGCACCGCGCCGGCCGTTGCGCCTACCACCGTTTCCGCGACGAATGCCGCAACGTTGTCCGCGCCGAGTTCGACGATCTTCCGTTCGAGCTCGTCCGCCAGACGCTGCGCGTACGCTTCGTCGGTTTCGCCCGATTGCCGGTCGCGGTACGCATAGCACGGGCTCACGTGGTGCGCCTCGATCAGCAGCGGCAGGAACGGCTCGCGCCGCCATGCGTTGCCGCCGATCGCGAGTGCGCCGAGCGTATTGCCGTGATAGCTCTGCCGCCGCGCGATGAAATGCCGGCGCTGCGGCTCGCCCTTCTCGACGAAATACTGGCGCGCGAGCTTCAGCGCGGCCTCGATCGCCTCCGAACCGCCCGACACGAAGTACACGTGTTCGAGGCCGGCCGGCGCGGCATCGACGAGCCGGTCGGCGAGTTCCTCGGCCACGTCGGTCGTGAAGAACGACGTATGCGCGTACGCCAGTTGCTGCGCCTGACGCTTGATCGCGTCGATCACGCGCTGATTGCTGTGACCGAGACACGACACGGCCGCGCCGCCGCACGCGTCGATATAGCGTTTGCCGGTGGAATCGATGATCTCGATGCCGTCGCCTGCAACGGCAACGGGCAAGGTGGCGCGCGGAGCGCGATGGAAAACGGTCGTCATGCGTTGCCTCATGGATCAGGACGCGTCGTGCGCGCGTCCGGACGGCACGATGCGCGTCGCGAAACGCTGCGTGCCGTGTTGGTGAATGGTGAAATCGATCGCGGCCGCACCGATCGCGAACACGGCGGTGGCCAGCGTGTTCTCGTCGTCGGGGTCGGCCGGGTCGTCGCGGTAGATCGGCAGCCCTTCCGGCGCGCGATCGCCGAGCACGCCCAGCAGCGCGGCTTCGTCGATCGTGTCGATGCCGGGCGTCAGCGCGTCGACGCGGCGCTGGCGGTCGGCCGACGATTGCGTGACGATCTGTGCTTGCGCATCGCAACCGGGATGCACGAGATGGTTCGCATGGCCCGCGAGCCGTGCGACGTCGACGACCGAGCAGCGCGCAACGCTCGCTTCGATGCTCAGCAAGCGGCCATCGCCGGTCGCGCCGAGCGTGTGATGAAAGCCGCTTGCGCGTGCATGCGCGCGCAATACGTCGGCCGCCGCATCGAGCGACGTCGCGTCGAGCACCGCACGCGCGAGGATCATGCGCGGCACGCCCGGCGCCGGCGTACGGATTCGCAGGTTGTTGATCGCTTGCGCGATACCCGCCCGGTTCGCGGCAAACGTATGGCCCGGCAGCGAACCGGGGTAATAGAAACTGATGAAACCCGGCTTGCCCGCCGGCTGCACGTCGACGAGCAGGCACCGCTCGCGCAGGAACGGATCGCCGTCCTCGTTGTGCGCGATCCAGCGTGTGCCGTTGGCGTCGCGCGCGGCGAGCGTCGTGCAGCCGTCCGGCGCGTGGTGGATCAGCTCGCCACGGCAGTTCCACAGGAAAATGTCGTCGGCCGGCCAGCCGATGCCCGCCGCGATCCCGTCCAGTTCCGCGACGAGATCGGGGGACGCGGCCAGCGCGGCCTGCCGCAGCGCAGCGACGAACGGATGGCCGCGCCAGCGGCGCACGGCCTGCCACGCGCTGCTCTGCTGCATGTACGTGTCGAATACGGGGCGGGCGAGTTCGCCGAGGCGCACGCCGATGTCGAACGGCGCACCGGCGATGACGGGGGAAAGGGAAAGCGGCATGTCGGCCATTTCGGTTTGGTTCAGGACACGTGTTTCAGGAATTCCTTCAGGCGCGGCGTCGGCGGCCGGTCGATCAGGTCGACGGGATGGCCGTCCTCGGCGATGCCGCCCTGATCCATGAACAGCAGCCGCGTACCGACCCGCTTCGCAAAGCCGATCTCGTGCGTGACGACGATCATCGTCATCCCTTCAGTCGCGAGATCCTGCATCACCTTCAGCACTTCGTGGCGCAATTCCGGATCGAGCGCCGACGTCGGCTCGTCGAACAGCATCAGCCGCGGCCGGATCGCGAGCGCACGCGCGATCGCGACGCGCTGCTGCTGGCCGCCCGACAGTTCCGACGGATAGTGATTCGCGCGCGATTCGAGGCCGACCTTGTCGAGCAGCGCCATCGCCTGGTCGCGCGCGTCGGCGCGCGATGCGCCACGCACCTGGATCGGCCCGAACATCACGTTCTCGAGCGCGGTCATTTGCGGAAACAGGTTGAACTGCTGGAACACCATCCCGGCTTCGAGCCGGATGTTGCGGATCGCCGTCGCGTTGCCGCGCACGCTCTGGCCGTCGACGAGCAACTCGCCGCCGGTGATTTTCTCGAGCGCGTTGATACAGCGCAGCATCGTCGACTTGCCCGACCCGGACGGGCCGATCACGACGACCACCTCGCCCGCGTCGATCTTCAGGTCGATATGCTTCAGCACCGGCACGTGGCCGAAGCTCTTCGACACGTTCTGGAATTCGATCATGCTCATAAGATGCTCCAGTCAACGCTGAAATTTTTGGCAAAGCGGAAAGAAGCGTTGTCGACAGACAGCTTCTTCCACGGACCAGCATAACCGGCATGATTCTTGTCTATCGCTGCCGGGTGAAGTCGCTCAACGGCCTCCTGAACCAGCAGAGCCGCGCGGTGAACGACGTCTGGAACTTCTGCAACGACACGCAGAAGCACGCGCTCAAGTGGAACAACATGCGGACGCGCATCGCCGGTTGTGGGAATTGCTCCGCCTCGGGGAAGCAGGGACGTCAAAGGATCCGCATCCTCTTCTCGACGAGCCGCAGCGTCAACGTCATGGCGCCGGTCAGCAACAGGTAGATGACCGCCACGGCGCTCCAGATCTCGACCGCCTGGAAATTGCCCGCGATGATTTCCTGCCCCTTGCGCGTCAGTTCGCCAACGCCGATCACGATGAACAGCGACGTGTCCTTGAGGCTCACGATGCACTGGTTGCCGAGCGGCGGAATCAGCCGCCGGAACGCGAGCGGCCCGACCACCTTCAGCAGCACGCGCGGCATCGACAAGCCCATCGCGAGCCCCGCTTCCGTCAACCCCTTCGGGATCGACAGCAGCGCGCCGCGCACCACTTCCGCGAGATACGCGCCGGAATTCACCGTGATCGCGATGATCGCGGCCGTCAGGCCGTCGATGCGGATATGCGCGAGCAACGGCAGCGCGAAGTACAGGAACATCACCTGCACGACGATCGGCGTGCCGCGGATCAGTTCAATATAGACCTGGACGAGCACGTTCATCGCCTTCGGTCCGTATGCGCGGAACATCCCCGCGACCATCCCGACGATGAAACCGCCCGCCAGCCCGAAAAATGCGATGAACACCGTCAACCGGACCCCGTCCATCAGGTCCGGCAACGCCGCCCAGATCGCCGACCAATCGAAATTCACTTGTCGCTCCCCGTTCGATTCAAGACCGGCGCGGCCGCCCGGCCGCGCGCTGTTGCCGCGTCACGCTCACATCTTCGGCGGTTCGGCACCGAACCACTTCTTGTAGATCTGCGCGTAGCGGCCGTCGGCCTTGATCTTCACGAGCGACGCGTTGACCTTCGGCACGAGCGGGCTGCCCTTCGGGAAACCCATCCCGTACTTGTCGCCGCTGACCGGCTGGCCCGCGACTTTCACCTTGCCCTTGCCTTCGTTGTTCACGAAGAACAGCACGTTCGGCGTGTCGTGCATTGCCGCGTCGACGCGGCCGGCCTCGAGCGCGAGATACGCCTGGTCGATGTTCGGGAACTGGCGGATCTCCTTCGGCTTCAGGTGCGCCTTGATCCAGTCGATCGTCGCGGTGCCCGTCTTCGCGGCGATCACCTTGCCGTTCAGGTCGTCGATCGACTTGATCGACGTGTTGCCGGCCTGCACCATCGCCGCAAGGCCGCTGTCGTAATACGGCGCGGAGAAGTCGATCGCCTTCTTGCGCTCCTCCTTGATCGTCATCCCCGACAGCGCGACGTCGATGTTCTGCGTCTGCAGCGCCGGGATCAGCCCCGCGAAATCCATCGGCTGGATCGTGTATTTCCAGCCCTGGTCCTTCGCGATCTCGGCCCACAGGTCGAGATCGAAGCCGACGTACTTGTCGCCCTGCTTGAACTCGAACGGCATGAACGACGTGTCGGTCCCGACGACGAGCGTCTTGGTGTCCGCGTGCGCGATGCTGGCGCCGAGCGCGACGGCGACCGCGACGGCTTTCAGGAAGGAACGGCGACTCATGGTTTCTCTCCGCATGATTGAGCGATGTAACCGGCCAGCCGGCCGGCGGTAACGACGACATCAAGCCGCACCGCAACATGCGATGTCGAATTAGACCTTAGTGCAACAAGTGTTGTCAATGGCGATACTACGACAACAAAAAAGTCCGCAACGGGTAAATGCATCGAGACAAACCCGAGCCGCGTGGGGCGGATTGATCGGAGGAAACGGGAGAACGGTCGGGCGAGGCATGCAGACCGGCGCACGACTCGCGGGTACGCGCAAGGCGGGAGCGTGCAGAAGGGATCGTGGTGGCTGGCGCGGGTCGCGGACGGCGGCGCGCGCCAGCTGTCAAACGAAGGCGACGCGCCATGCGCCGCCCGCGCATTCGTTCGCGCGGACGGTCAGCGGTTCAACAACGCGTGTCCCGCCAACCGTCGGCCCGATTCAACGCGTGTTGCGGAAGGGGTTCGCCGGCGTCGCCCGGCGACGCGGCGGTGCAGCGTCGATCACGCCGCCACCCCACTCGCCTGATGCGACACGAGCCGCGCATACGCGCCCTGCCGCGCCATCAGGTCCGCGTGGCTTCCGGCTTCGATCACGCCACCGCGCTCGATCACGAGGATCAGGTCGGCATTGCGCACGGTCGACAGCCGGTGCGCGATGATGATCGACGTGCGCTGCGTCATCAGGTCTTCCAGCGCCGCGCGGATCTGCTGTTCGCTGATCGTGTCCAGATGGGACGTCGCCTCGTCGAGGATCAGCACCGGCGCATCCTTCAGGAACGCGCGCGCGATGGCCACGCGCTGGCGCTGACCGCCCGACAGCTGCACGCCGCGCTCGCCGACGCGCGTCGCGAGCCCGTCCGGCAACCGTGCGACGAAGTCGCCGAGCGCCGCGTGGTCGATCGCGCGCTGCACGTCCGCGTCGGACGCGTCGTTCCCGGCGAGCCGGATGTTCGCCTCGAGCGTATCGTTGAACAGGTAGGTATCCTGCGCAACCAGCGCAATGTGCTGCCGCAAGTCGTCGAGCCGCAGGTCGCGCAGGTCGACGCCGCCGAGCGTCACGCGGCCCTGCTGCGGATCCCAGAAGCGCAACAGCAGGCTCGCGACCGTCGACTTGCCGGCGCCTGATGCGCCGACCAGCGCGACCGTGCTGCCGGGCGGCACGTCGAAGCTCACGCGGTCGATCGCGGGCACGCTGCGGCCCGGATACGTGAACGATGCGGACTCGAAACGCACCGCCGGATTGCCGGGCATCGCGTGCGTGCCGTCCGTCACGGTCACGGGCTCCTTCTCCAGCGCGCGCAAGCGGCGCGTCGACGCAATCGTGTCGGCAAGCTGGCGCGCGACCTGGCCGATTTCGGCCACCGGCATGAACGCCGCCACCGCAACCAGCACCAGCAGCGGCAACGATTCGCGCGGGAACCAGCCGCGTGCGCACAGCAGCGCACCGAGCGCCGCGACGGCCAGCCCGCCGAGCCCGCTCGCGACTTCCAGCGCGGCGCTTTGCGTCGACAGGTCGTCGAGCAGCTTCGCGCGCTGCTGGCGGTACGCATCGACCTCGGCCAAGAACGCTGCCCGCCGGCGCGCGATCGCCTGGAACGCGGTCAGCTCTGCAAGCCCCTGGATCGTTTCGGTCAGGTGTGCACCGAGCTGGCCGAGCGCTTCGCGCGCGCCGGTGCCGAGCCGGTCGACATCGCGCCGGGCCAGCACGGGCGCGAGCCCGGCCCACAGCAGGAACGGCAGCAGCACGAGCGCGAGCGGCCACGCGACCGAGGCCAGCAACACCAGCACGCCGGCCGGCACGAGCACCGCGACGAACGCCGGCGCCAGCGTGTGGGCATAGAAATATTCGACGGTTTCGACGTCCTGCGTCGCGAGCGACACGAGATCGCCGGAGCGGCGGCGCAGCAGCCCGGCCGGCGCGAGGCGTTCGAGCGTCGCGAACAGCGCGATGCGCATTTCCGCGAGCAGCCGGTATGCCATGTCGTGCGCAAGCCACGATTCGAGCCAGTGCAGCACGGCCGCCACCGGCGCGATCACGAGCAGCGCGGTGACGAGCGCCGGGCTCACCCGGCCGGACGACACCGCGCCGACCACCATCGCACCGATCACGCCGACGCCGATGAACGCGAGCACGCGGCCGATCCCGAACAGCACGGTCAGCGCCACCTTGCCCTTCCACGGCTGCACGAAGCGCAGCAGCGTCCGCAACGTTTCCGGCCAGCCGATCGTCGCCGCGTCGTCGTTCAGCGGCCGCACCTGCGGGCCCGACGACGCGCGCGCGGTCGCCCCCCCGGCCGTCGCCGTCGCGCCGACGGATTCGGCGACCGCCTCCAGTTGCGGCCCCATCAGCCGGCGATACGGACCGTCGCGCGCGATCAGCGCCGCGTGCGTGCCTTCATCGACCACCTGCCCCTGGTCGAGCACCAGGATGCGGTCGGCGCCGATCACGCTGGACAACCGGTGCGCGAGCACGAGCGTCGTGCGGCCGCGCGTGAGCCGGTCGAGCGCCTGCTGGATCAGCGCTTCGTTTTCCGCATCGACCGACGACAGCGCCTCGTCGAGCAGCAGGATCGGCGCATCGCGCAACAGCGCGCGGGCAATCGCAATACGCTGGCGCTGGCCGCCCGACAGCATGAGCCCGCGTTCGCCGATGCGCGTCGCGTAGCCGTCGGGCAGCGCCGAGATGAAATCGTGCGCGTTGGCGGCGCGCGCGGCCGCGATCATGTCGGCATCGCTCGCGTCGGGGCGGCCGAGCCGCAGGTTGTCGGCGACGCTGCCGTCGAACAGCGTCGCATCCTGCGCGACAACCGCGATCATGTCGCGCACCTGGTCGTCATCGAGCGCGCGCACGTCGTGGCCGCCGATGCGGATCGCACCGCCCTGCGCATCGTGCTGGCGCAGCAACAGCCGCACGATGGTCGACTTGCCCGCGCCGCTCGGCCCGACGATCGCGACCGTTTCGCCTTCGCGCACCGTGAAGCTCAACGCCGCATGCGCATCCGCGCGGCGCCCCGGATACGCGAAGCTGACGTCGTCGAACGCGATCTCCGGCCGCAGCCCCGTCACGCGCGGCGCGTCGGCTGCCGGCGCCTGGCTACCCGCGTCGAGCAGCGCATGGATCGCATTCGCCGCAGACTGGCCGATCATCCCCTGGTGCAGCACCGCGCGCAGGTCGCGCAACGGCCGGAAGATTTCGCTGCCGGCCATCAGCACGATCAGCAATGCTTCGAGACTCATGTCGCCATGCCGCACGCGCCACGCACCCACCGCGATCGCCGCGGCCGCGCCGAGACCCGTGCCGAGATCGGTGAAGAGCCGCGTCAGCAGGCCGAGCGCGAGCACCCAGAACGTGCTGTCGGACAGCGCGCGCGCCTTCGCGGCCAGCTTCGCGCCGAACGCGGTGCTCTGCCCGAACGCCTTCAGCGTCGGCAAGCCCTGCACCGCGTCGAGAAACTCCTCGCCGAATGCCTTGAACGCGGCCGACCGTGCGAGCGCCGCGCGCTTGTCGGCACGATGCACGAGTTGCGGCAGCGCGAGCGTCACGAGCGCCGCGACCAGCAGGATCGCGGCCGTCGGCACGTCCCACCATGCGAGCACCGCGAAGATCATGACCGGCGCGCACGCGGCGATCACGAGCTGCGGCAGGTAGACGCCGAAGAAGGTTTGCAGCTGCTCGACGCCGTCGACGACGGCCAGCATCACACCGCCCGTGCGTTCGCCGCTGAACCACGCGGGGCCGAGCGCGGCGATCCGGTCGAACAGCCGTGCGCGCAGCGTGGCCTGCACGCGTCCGGCCGTGTGTTGCGCGAGCACGGTGCGGCGATGATCGAGCCACGCGCGCAGCAGCACGCAGGCCGCCGTTGCAACGACGGCTGCGCCGATGCTGCGTACCGGCGCACCGGTAAAAACCAGCGCCAGCACGCGGCCGAGAAATACGAAACGCAGGATGCCGACACCCATCGCGACGAGCCCGAGCGCGACTGCCGCGGCTACCCGCCAGCGCAGTCCCGCCATCATTGCCCATAGTCGTCGGTCGAAATACATGAAGCCCTCCGGTCGGTGTTTCGTTGAGTTGTTTTCTTGACCGGATCGAGGCTACCCGCGCCACCCGCGCGCGGCAAAAGATGATTTTTCAACGGGTGTTGAGTCAACTACAATACCCGCCATGTCGCATCTTCCCCCCCTTAGCGCACTGCGTGCTTTCGAGGCGGCCGTCCGCCTCGGCGGGTTCGCGCGCGCGGCGGCCGAGCTGAACGTGTCGACCAGCGCGGTCAGCCACCAGATCCGCTCGCTCGAGGAATCGCTGGGGGCGCGGCTGCTCGAACGCAGCACCGGGCTTGGCGGCATCGGGCTCACGCCGGCCGGCGCACGCCTGCTGCCGGCCGTCAGCGATGCGTTGTCGCGCCTGACCGATGCCTGCGCCGAGATTCGCGGCACCGCACAACGGTTGACCGTCTCCGCCAACGCGCCGTTTTCGTCGATGTGGCTCGCGCGGCGCCTTGCGGAATTCTCTTCACTTCATCCCGAAACGCCGCTGCATGCCGTCGTGCTCGACGACGAGCCGGATTTCGCACGCAGCGGCGTCGATCTGGCGATCGTGCACGTGCCCGCGCACCGGCTGCGGGCCGACGACGACATGCTGATGCGGGAAACCGTGTTTCCGGTCTGCAGCCCCGAACTGTTTCCGTACGCATCTGGGCACGTGTGCCGCTCGCGGCTCCTGCAGGAAATGCACGAGGACAGCCCGGAGATCGACTGGCGCAACTGGGCATCCGACTTCGGCCTGCCCGGCGATTTCGAAACGAAGATCGTGCGTTACAGCAGTTTCAGCCAGGTGATCGGCGCGGCGGTCGGCGGCGCGGGCATCGCGCTCGGCCGCGTGCCGCTGATCGAGCCCGAACTGCGCAGCGGGCGTCTGGTGCCGCTGGTGCCGGGCCTCGCACGCGATGCGTCGTGGTGCTTCGTGCTGCGCCGCCATCCGTCGACGCGGCACCGGCTGCTCGACCCGTTGATCGCGTTCCTGCGCAGCGAAGCGCAGGCACCGCCGTTCGTCGCGAAGATGGTTGCGCCCGCATCCAACGACAGTCACGCCCGCGGCGCGGGCGGCGCCTGACGGGTGACGGGTGACGGGTGACGGGTGACGGGTGACGGGTGACGGGTGACGGGTGACGGGTGACGGGTGACGGGTGACGGGTGACGGGCCGGCATATGAAGCCGGCCCTCGCCTTCGCCGAACGCCCGCTTACGGCGTGGCGAAGAACAGCGCGACGACGCACGCCATCCCGCCAAACCACACGAGCGAACGCAGCGACGCCCAGTTCAGCAGGTACATCAGCGCATAGACGATGCGGATCGCGACGAACGCCATCGCAAGCTGGTCGACGCGATGCACGTTCGCGCCGTTGTGCCACGCCACCACCAGCGCGGCCGTGAACAGCGCAAGCGCTTCCCACGCATTCTGATGCGCGGCCTGCGCGCGTGCGCGCCAGCCTTCGAGCTTCGCCAGGTAATCGCGCGGCGCGCGGTTGTCGTAGCCCTTGCGGGCCTTGGCCAGGAACGTCATCGGGAACGGCAACAGCGCCACGATGAACAGGCACAGCTGGGACGTCGTCATCTAAGTCTCCTCCGTTATGATTACATTGATCAATGACAAGATCGCCGAGAGCTTAGCATTGCGCCGCGCTGTTCGCGCACCGGTTTTCTAGACGGGGGACTCGGCCACGCGGGCCTCGGGCGGCCGCGACCGGCCTGCTTGATCACCCCAATTTCCACCAAATCGTCGACAAATACGTTAATTAAAACTGGTCGAACACCAATAAGATAGCGCTCAACACTGGCTTGACGCGCTATCGCGCGCCAGCCTGCCGTTTCAATCCGCGCCGCCGCGCACCGAACGACATCCGACCCGAGCCATCGCCATGCCCCGTCCCATCGTCGCCCATATCCGCCCCGAAGCCGTCCGCCACAATCTCGATTTCATCCGCCGCACCGCCGCGCAATCGCGTGTGTGGGCCGTGATCAAGGCCAACGCGTACGGCCACGGCATCGAACGGATCTACCCGGGCCTCGCGGCCGCCGACGGCATCGCGCTGCTCGATCTCGACGAAGCCGTGCGCGTGCGCGAACTCGGCTGGGACAAGCCCGTGCTGCTGCTCGAAGGGATCTTCGAGCCGGCCGACGTCGAACTGGCCGATCGCCATCGGCTGACGGTCAGCGTGCACTGCGACGAACAGCTCGACCTGCTGATCGCCGCGAAGCCGCAGCAGCCGATCGACATCCAGCTCAAGATGAACTCCGGGATGAACCGGCTCGGCTATCGGCCCGACGTGTTCCGCGCCGCATGGGAACGCGCGGCAAGCGCACCGTCGATCGGCAAGATCACGCTGATGATGCATTTCGCGAACGCCGACGAAGGCGAGGTCGACTGGCAGCTCGACCAGTTCGACGCGACCACGGCCGGGATTCCGGGCGAGCGCTCGGTGTCGAATTCGGCGGCCGTGCTGTGGCATCCGCGCGCGCACCGCGACTGGGTGCGGCCCGGCACGATCCTGTACGGCGCATCGCCGACGGGCGCGTCGCGGCATATCGCCGACACGCCGCTGATGGCCTCGATGACGCTGACGAGCAAGCTCATCGGCGTGCAGACGCTGTCGCCGGCGGAAACCGTCGGCTACGGCCGCCGCTTCACGACCGACCAGCCGATGCGGATCGGCGTGGTCGCATGCGGCTACGCGGACGGCTATCCGCGCCACGCGCCGACCGGTACGCCGATCGCGGTGGACGGCGTGATGACACGCGTCATCGGCCGCGTGTCGATGGACATGCTGACCGTCGACCTGACGCCGTGCCCGAACGCGGGCATCGGATCGAGCGTCGAGCTGTGGGGTGACCAGGTGAAGGTGGACGACGTCGCGGAAGCCAGCGGCACGATCGGCTACGAGCTGATGTGCGCGCTCGCGCCCCGCGTGCCGGTCGTGATCGTGCCGCCCGGCGTGTCGGCCGTGGAGCCGGCGCGGCGGACCGGGAGCTACGGCCGCTGATCCACGTCGACGCGGCGGCGCGCTGTCGTGTCGCCGTGCGTGCCGCACGCCTTGCTTGCGGGCCGCCTCGGGTGGCCCGTTTGCTTTCCGGCGCAGCGGCACCGCATGCGAGCCAAACCGGCAAAACCAACGAAATCGCGTGACGTTCCTTCCGAACCGCACGCTGCCCGCTTGCGCCGACGCGTCACGAACGCCACGTCGGCTGGCGCTTTTCGAGAAACGCGTCGATCCCCTCGCCCGCATCCTCTTCCATCATGTTGCGCGCCATCACGTCGCCCGCATACGCATAGGCTTCGTCGAGCGGCAACTCGCGCTGGCGATAGAACATCTGCTTGCCAAATCGCACCGCGGCCGGGCTCTTCGCGACGATCTCCGCGACCTTGCGCGCGACGGCCGCATCGAGCGCGTCCTCGGGCACGGCCTCGTTGACGAGCCCCCACGCGGCGGCCGTCGCCGCATCGACGAAACGCCCGGTCACGAGCATGTCGAACGCGCGCTTCGCGGCGACGTTGCGGCTCAACGCGACGGCCGGTGTCGAGCAGAACAGCCCGACGTTGATGCCCGATACCGCGAAGCGCGCGGTATCGGCGGCGATTGCAAGGTCGCACGCGGCAACGAGCTGGCAGCCGGCCGCCGTCGCGATGCCGTGCACGCGCGCGATCACCGGCACTGGCAATGCGCGCATCGCGAGCATCACGCGGCTGCACTGCGCGAACAGCGTGCGGTAGTAGTCGAGTTCGGGCCGGCTGCGCATCTGCCGCAGGTCGTGGCCCGCGCAGAACGCCTTGCCTTCGGCGGCCAGCACGACGCAGCGCACGTGCGGATCGGCCGCCAGCGTATCGAACGCATCGTGCAGGCTCGCAAGCATCGCCTCGGACAACGCGTTGAACTGCTGCGGGCGATTCAACCGCAGCGTGACGACGCCGTCGTGCGCGTCGCGCAACAGGATCGGCTCGGCAGTCTCGTGATCGGGTTCCATGATGTTCCACTCGGCGGCGTTCGGCAGGATTCGGTGCGGCACGAACGGACGGCCACGGCATGCGTCCGTTCGCAGCATCGTGACGAAATGGTCCTCCACATTCCGTGTGACGTCCAGTCATGTGCCACTCGTCTTGCGGCCCGCCGTGCCGCAAAGGCGGCCGTCGCACAGGCGACGCATCCGAGCGCCGCGACCGCCCGCAGCGCGTCGCTCCGATCCGGCAACAGGATCGTCGCGGCGCCTGCAATGGCCACGCCGGACAAGCTTCCGGCCTGCCTCGCCGCATTGAGGCCCTCCGATGCCGCGCCCGCCGCGTCCGCGGGCACCTGTTCGAGCACGGTCGCGATCATCGGCGCTACCGACAACGCGGCCCCGGTGCCGAATGCGATCAACGCCGCCCGGACCACCGGCCACGGCGCACGCAGCGCGAGTGCGGCGGCGACCGAAGCCGTCGTCGTCGAATTTGCGACCGCCGGGCCTTCCGCCCGGTAGCGGGCTTCCGCGTCAGCGCGCGACCGGCTGGCGCCCGCCGCGCCACGCGCGCACACCCGACCACAGGTGCCCGACGCCCGCGCCGAAAAAGACGGCGCCCATCGCGCCGAAGATCAGCACGTCGCCCCAGATCGCGCCGAACGTATTCAGCTGTGCGGTCATCCTGGGCTCGTCCGGCGCGTAGCGCACCTCGACCGTCGCGCCGTCCTGCTCGCTGACCAGGCCGCCCTGCGCATATTCGACATGCTCGCCCGCGAGCGTCGTGAACGCGATCTCGGGATGATGCTTGCCGGCGTTCAGCTTGATGACGCGGCCCGGCACGACGACCGACGTTCGCAGGAATTCGCGCGTCGACTGCGCGTACAGCGCGATGCCGATCAGCAGGCCCGCTCCGACCAGGGTAAAAAGGACGCCTTTCGCGATCAGCGTCTCCGTGCGCGGCTTGGCGGCGCCTTCGGATCGGGACACCATCTCGCTCACCTCACGGGCGCGACTGATAGAACGACACGTCGATCTTCGACTGCGACTTGCAACGGTACATCACGCCGCGCCCCGTTTCGTCGGTCACGCCTTCGTACGGGCCGTTGCAGCCCATGACCTTGTATTGCGCGAACGGAATGCGCTTGCCGTCGGTCGGCCGGACCAACACCGGGATGCGCCCCGTCGGGCCATCGCCGACGATACGCACGAGTATCATGCGCGCCGGATCGATCGGCGCGGCGGAACGCATGAAAATCGTGCGTCCCTGCGCGTCGGTCGCGCCTTCGACTTCGAGTTCCCGGTTGTCCAGGGATGCGCTCGTATAGAGCGCGAATGCATAGCGCGTGTTCGGCAGCGCCTGCTTCGTCGCGGGATCGTGCAGCACGAAATAGCACCCGTTGGCGCCCTTCCCGGCCGTTGCCTGCCCGTCGACCTGCGTGGGATTGCACGTGTACGACGAACCGTTGCCGACGGCAGCCTGCTGTGCATGCTGCTGCGCGGTGCCGGCGCATCCGCCTGCCAGCGCGGCCACCAGCGTCACGCATGCGCCGCGCACGAGCGCTGCCCGGTCGATCCTGGTTGTCATTGGAATCCTGTTCCTGATTGCGATGGATGCCGGGCGTGCTGCGCATGACGCGCAGGCACGCCGCCCTCGGCATCCGGCAGGATACGGACATCGCGGCGCACTGTAAATCGTTGCGCCCGCAATCGGCCGCGCGGTGCCGCTACCCGTCGCTACCCGTCGCTACCCGCCGCTCGCGACGCGCGCGATCGTCTGCCGCAGCCAGACGTGCGCGGCGTCGCCATGCCGGCGTTCATGCCAGTGCTGCGCAAACTCGAACGGATCGATCGGGAACGGTGGCTCGAACACGCGCAGGCGCGCGTCGTCGCGCACGCGATCGAGGTTCCGGCGCGCGACGGTCAGCACGAGATCCGTGCCGGCGATCAAGTCGTTGGCGACGCCCCAGAACGGCAGGATCACCGCAATGTGCCGCTCGCGCCGCAGCCGTGCGAGCGCGCGATCGACCTCGTTGTCCATGCCGTCGCGCATCGCGACGAGTGCATGCGGCCGCGCGAGCCACGCGTCGAGCGCGAGTTCACCGCGGCGCGGCAGGCGGCTCGCGTCGGCCACGCACGCGAACGATTCGACGAACAGCGGCTGCGCATGCAGGTCGCGCTGCAATGCAGGCAGCACGCCGAGTGCAAGATCGACCTCGCCATCCATCAGCTGCATGCGCATCGCCTCGCGCGTGGCCTGCGACACGATCAGCTCGATGCCCGGCGCGTCGGCGCGCAACGTCTTCACGAGCGTGGGCAGCACGATCCGCGCGCCGTAATCGGACATCGCGATCCGAAAGACGCGCGTGGCCGCGGACGGATCGAACGCCGGCGGCTCGATCAATGCGCCGAGCCGGCCAAGGACGTCGTTCAGCGGCTCGACCAGCTCGTTCGCCCGTGCAGTCAGCTCGAGCCGGCCTGCGCGCCGCACGAGCAGCGGATCGCCGAAAATCTCGCGCAGCCGCGCGAGCGCATGGCTCACGGCCGGCTGGCTCTTGTGCAGCCGGGTCGCCGCGCGCGAGATGTGACGCTCGCTCAGCAGCACATGCAGCGTGACGAGCAGGTTCAGGTCGATACGGGCGAGGTTATTCATGGGGCGAATATGAAGCATCCGAAAGACGAATTTCCATTCGCCATCTTAATGGATGACAATCTTTTCGACACCCTTTCAAGACCGACCAAGATGACGACTTCGCTTTCCTTCGCCACCCTTCCGCTCGCCGTCGCGGCTTTCGTCGCCGGCGCGCTCGTACCGCTGCAGGGCGGCAGCAATGCCGCGCTCGGGCGGGCGCTCGGCCACCCGCTATGGGCCAGCGTCGCGTCGCTGACGGTCAGCCTGCTCGCGGTACTGCCGGTGCTGCTGGCGACGCGCGCGAACGCGCCGCTCGTCGGCGAAGCGCTGCAGCGCCCGCTGTGGATGTGGCTCGGCGGCCTTGCGGGCGTGATCTACATCACGCTCGCGCTGATCCTGACGCCACGGCTCGGCGCGACGACCTTCATCGTCTGCGTCGTGGCCGGACAGATGCTCGCGTCGCTGCTGATCGATCACTACGGGCTGATGGGCCTCGCGCAACGGCTCGCGACGCCCGGCCGCATCGCGGGCGTCGCGCTGATCTTCGCGGGCATGATCGTCGTGCAATGGCAGACGCCCGCGCCGGTTCCGGCGCGCAGCGCGGCGGCCGCGCAACCCGAACCGCAGCATTGACGGCGACGGTGACGGGCCCGCTGCGGCCGGACGTGCGTCAGCCCGCGAGCTTCTTCAGTGCGTCGAGCACCGCGTCGCCCTTGAACGGCTTCACGATCCAGCCCTTCACGCCGGCGGCCTTGCCGCGCTCCTTCATCGCCGGGCTGCTTTCGGTCGTCAGCATCACGACGTTGACCGTCGCGTTCGCCAGTTCGCCGCGGATCTTCTCGACCATCGTCAGGCCGTCCATGTTCGGCATGTTCACGTCGCTGATCACGAGGCGCACGCCGGGCGTCGCCTTGAGCTTCGCGAGCCCGTCCTTGCCGTCGACGGCCGTCGCGACGTCGAGCCCGTGATTGCGCAGGAAGCCCGCGACTTCGTCGCGCACCGTGCCCGAATCGTCGACCACCAGAATCTTTGCCATGTCGTATTCCCCTTTCCTTGTTGCTGACTTCAAAACAGTTCGAGTTCGCCCGATTCGACCATCGGCCCCACGTCCTGCACCGATTCGCGGAAATCCTCCGGCGACCAGCTCAGGCTGAACACGAAACGCTGGTCGAGGCAGACCGAGCGCCCCGATTGCGGATCGGTCATCCGGTACTTGAAACAGAGCTGCGGACAGTCGCCGCCGAACGAGATGAACTTCTGCTTGTGATTGACGACGAGCGGCACCTGCACCGGATGGCGCGCCAGTGCCTCGGCGTCGCCGAGATAGCGGTTCTTGAACGCGCCCCACACGAGGTTCGTCAGTTCGCCGAGCACGCTGTTCACGTCGCGGAAATCCGGCGCTCGGCCGTCGTCGCGGGTGCCGCCGATCATGTCGAGCAGCGGCTGCTCGCTCGTCTGCAGCAGCATGTAGCCGCGGCACCATGCGCTTTCGAGCGCGATCAGGCTGAACACTTCGCCGAAGATGATCTGGTCGCGGACGATGCACGGCGTGTCGTGCTCGATCGTCATGCCCGGGAACAGGCTGTCGATGCGCGCCTCGGTGATCTCCGAAATGCCGCGCACGAGCGCGTTCGGATAATCGCGGCCGAACAGGTATTCGTCGATTGCGCGCTTGAGCGGCGTCATGTCGTCGGCGACGTACGCCGCGCACGCGACGCGCGCGAGCGCATCCGGCAGCCCGTCGCGCGACGCGAGCGATTCGCGGCGCAGGATGATCGGCAATTCGGGGCGCAGCGCATCGATCTGCGTCGCGATGATCGCGCTCTCGGCCGGCGAGCCGCCGTAATCCTCGGCCAGCAGGATCGCGCCGAGATCGATGTTCGAACGCAGCACCTTCAGCAGCCGGCTGCGCCGCACGGTCAGGCCGACCAGGTTGTGCTCGTCGCAGAAGCGCTTGATCGCTTCGGCATGCATGCGGCTGTCGTCGAGGACGAGCACCTTGCTGACGGGTTGGTCTTCGGTCATCTCAAGATTTCCTGATGGTCGGTCAGAACAGTTCGAGCTCGCCGCCGGAATCCACCGTCGCCGTTTCCGGCACATGGAAATCGACCGGCGCGTTCGCGCACACGCACAGCGTCGCACCGACCCGCACGTCGCCATCGAGCGTCAGGTCGTATGCCGCCACGTAATCGGGGGCGAGCGCGGGCATGTAGTCGATGCTCGCACCGCTCAGCAGATACGGCGTCGACATCCCGAGATCGGGAAACGGCGTGGTCAGCGCCTGGTTGATCGCGCCGCAGCACAGGTTCGCAACTTCCATGAACGCTTCGGGCAGCGGCCGCTGGCTGCTCGTGCCCGCCGTCGTGCCGGCGAAATGGCGGCGGGTCGCGTCGTCGTCACTGAAGCGCAGCGCGAGCAACAGGCGGAAATGCAGCGCGGAGATCGTCAGCACCGTGACATGCTCGGGCACCTTCGGCTTCGAGCGCGGCCGCGCAGACGAGCGATCGGGCCCGTCATGTTCGTGGCCGGCGGACGGCCGGATGTCGCACGCGCCGCCGGACGCGAGCCGCGTACGCGCCGCGTCGAAGAAGATCCGTTCGAAGCCTGCCTTCGCCTGCTCGCTGATCACGCCGCCTCTCCTTCGATGCGCGCGTGCAACTGCCCGGCCAGCGTCTCGACGGTCGCGAGCGCGGCCGTGATCATCTTGCCGCCGGCCTGGATGTCCTGGAACGTCGCGGCCGTCACGAGATCGTTGCGGTTCAGGCTGTCGCGATAGCTGTTCGACAATTGCTGCGAGCGCGCGGCCAGCCCGCGCACCTCGCTCGCGACGATCGAGAAGCCGCGCCCGGCCGACCCTGCGCGGGCGGCCTCGATCGATGCGTTGAGCGACACGATCGACACGTGCGCGACGATCGCCGACAGCTCCAGGTTCTTCGTGCGCATGTCATGGTTCTGCGTGGTCAGCGAGATCATCTGCTCGTGCCAGCGCTCGAACGTGCCGGCGAGCCCGCGCAGCCGCGCGGCTTCGTCGGCGATCTTCATCGCATGCTGCGCGAGTGCGGCGCGGTCGGCCGACAGCGCCTGCAGCGCATCGCGCTGCGTGCCGGCCGCGGATACCTCGCTCGCGAGCGCGTCCTGAAGCTGCGCCTCACGGTGCGCCCACGCGTCGGCCGCCTCCGCATGCGCCGACACCGCCTCTTCCGCACGTGCGTCGGCTGCGTCGAGCGCGCCGCGCAACGTATCCGCATCGCGCTCCAGCGCAGCGACGAGCCGTGTGCGCGTCACGCGGAACACGACGGCCGCCACCACCGCGACCACCACGCCGCCCGCCAGCGCGGCGGCCATCTGAATCATCCAAGCCTGCACGATCACTTCGTCACTCCGCTGCGCCGATATCCGCGATGCGCGCACGCGGCTCGTGCACGGTGCCGTGAGCGGCACCATCTGCCGCGAAACGCGCCGGCAGCGACACGATCGTCTCGAACGCGCGATACGGCGCGCCGGCGCGATCGTCGGTGAAGCGCAGCGCGATGTCGCCGCCATCGCGTTTCAGGAAGTTGCGCACCGCGTCCATGCCGACGCCGCGCCCCGACACTTCGGTCACCGTTTGCGCGGTCGAGAAGCCCGGCCGGAAGATCAGCTCGGCAACGTCTTCGTCGGACAGCGCCGCTTCGTTGCCGGCATCGATCCAGCCGCACTCGCGCGCAATCCCGCGAATCCGGTCGAGCGCGAGGCCGCGGCCGTCGTCGCCGAGCACGAACCACAGCTCGCCGCCGCCCACGCCCACCGCGATGTCGATCGTGCCGGACGCCGCCTTGCCGGCCGCGCGCCGCTCTTCGGACGATTCGATGCCGTGGTCGATCGAATTGCGCAGCAGGTGCATGAACACGTTCTTCAGCGTCGCGGCGATCTCGCTGCGCACGCGCTGGCCGTGGCTGTCGATATGCACGACGGGCGCCGGCTTGCCGAGTTCGGCCGCGAGCGACGGCAGCGACTCGATCACGCCGCCGAGCGCGTCGCCGATGCCCTGCGTGCCGAGCTGGCTCAGCATGCGGCGCACGGCATCGCGTGCCGCGTGCCAGTCGGACGCGTTCGCCGGATCGGCGCCGTCGAGCACGCGCAGGCTCTCGCTGATGTGCGCGCGTTCGACCATCAGGAAGTCGGCGCCGTCCTGCACCGGTTCGCCGCTGCGGCCGAGCGTGACCGCATTGATCGTCGCGTAGTGTTCGACGGCGTCGCGCACCCGCGCCAGGTCGTCCATCAGCGCGTCGCGGTTCCACTCGGGGCCACCGTCCGCGCGGCGCAGCGATTCGTACGCCTGCTCCGCTTCGTGGACGATGTTCGTCAGGTGCTGGAGGCTGTACGTCCGCGCATTGCCCTTGATCGTGTGCATGTTGCGGAACAGCGCCGCGACGATCGAATGATCGGCGCGCTCGTGCTGGCGGATCATCCGTTCGTTCTCGCTGAGGAAGCCCTTCGCGCTGTGCACGAAGTCGTGGAACTTGTCCTGGCTGATCGACAGGATCTCGCCGATCATCTCGAGGCGGCGCTGCTGCTCGCCGGCCTGCGCGGTCAGCTCGCGGATTTCGGTCACGTCGCGCACGCACAGCATCAGGCGCACGACCGTGTCGGTCTCGTCGGTGATCGCCGACCAGCTCAGGTCGAGCCACTTCTCGCGGCCGTCGGGCATCCGCTTCGCGACTTCGTTGACGAGCAGGTGCTCGTTGAATTCGAAGTTCATGCTGTCTTCGCCGAGGCACGCATGCACGGCCGCATCGACCTGCGAGCGCGCATCGGCGCCGATCGCCGAATCGTCGAACACGAGCGCCATCAGGTCGCGGCCAGCGATGTCGTTCGTCTCGAAGATGGTTTCGAGGTACGCCGAATACTCCGCATGCACGACACCGCCCTCGACGACGGTCAGGATCCCCTGCTGCATGTTCTGCAGCATCGCCTGGATGTCCGCCGTCTTCTGCTTGAGCTGCGCGGCGTTCTCCTGGATCTTCTCGATCATCCCGTTGAACGCGACGATCGAATGGCCGATTTCGTCCATCCGGCCCACCGGCACGCGGCGCGTGAAATCCTGGCTCGTCGCGATCTCGCTCATCGCCGTCTGCATCCCGATCAGCGGGCGCGTAATCTGGCGATACAGCACGAAGCCGAGCGCGGTCAGCAGCACGATCACCGTGCCGGCGACGCCTGCGATCGCGGTCGCCGTGGTTGCGAGCATCCCGTTCAGCGCGCTGATCGCATCGTCCTTCTGGCGGTTCTTCTCGACCCGCAGCGTGTCGACGATGCTTTCGAGTTCGTCGCGATACTGCGCGACGTTCGCGAACAGGTACGCCTGCGCCATCTCGGCCTTGCCGTCCGCCTTCATCTTCACGGTGTCGTCGATCGCCGCGAAATAGTTCGCGACGCTGTCCTTCGCCTGCGTGACGAGGCCTTCCTGTGCGCGGCCGACCGCCGATTTCGCCTGCACGTCGAGCGCGGCGCGCAGCGCGGCCTGCTTCGCCTTCAGCTCGTCGCGCGCCTGCGCGGCGGTGTTCGCGTCGGGCGCGTAGACGAGCGTCATCGTCGCGATCTGGATGTTCTTCACATCGGCGACGAGATCGGCCGACGCGAGCGCGCTCGGCACGATGCCCTGGGTGACCTGACGCACCTCGGACGCGCTCTTGCGTGTCTGGTACACGGCATAGATGCCGATCGCGGACAGCGCGAAGAACGTCAGGACGACTAGCAGCGTAATGCGATGACGGATGGTCATGAGTACAGCTCCCCGCAGCGATCCGGCTTCGATCGCCCTTTGGTCTATTGAAAGAATGTGAGCGCCGAATTATCGGGGATGGTGTATGACTGTCCGATGACCGAAAATCAATCGGTCATTGACGAAAATGAAATGAATAATTGCGACGGAAAAAGCCTAAAGTTTTTTTCGGATTAGCCGTTAACTTCCGGCTGCCAAGGCCGGTGTGGCTGTGGAGGTTGCAGGATCGGCGAAGTAGCGGATATTCGTTGTTTTATTCGTGTTCCGCAAAATCAATTTTATTGAATGCCGGTAAAACGTTTGCGCATTATCCGTGAGGCGGTTTGTTTTGGCATCTTTTTATAACCGCGGCGGCGCAAGCGCAAAAGTTTCAGGTTGCGCGTCGTTCGCGCGAGCGTTCCGGCCCTGGCGCACGCGACCGGATTCATTCCATTCAGGAAACAATCAATCGCCTCCCGGCGATTCACCTCCCCGTCCGCACGATCTAGACTGTCGCATCGTTTCTCTCTCCGGACCCACGCGATGACCGACGCCCTGCCGCTGACCACCGATCCCGATTCGGGCCTCCAGTACCGGCTGCGCCCGGCCGCCGGCCGCCCCGTCGCGCGCCTGTTGCTGCTGCACGGCGTCGGCGGCCACGAAACCAACCTGCTGAACGTGGCCGACGGGGTCGATCCGCGCATCGAAATCGCGTTCGTGCGCGGCCCGCTCACGTTCGGGCCCAATCAGCATGCGTGGTTTCCGGTGCGCTTCGGCCCGAACGGCCCTGAAATCGATGCGGCCCGCGCGGACGCGAGCCGCGTGCAGCTGATCGCGCTGCTGCGCGCCTTCCGTGCGCAGGACGGCGCGGCATCGCGGTTGCCGGCCGTGATCGCCGGCTTCAGCCAGGGCGGCATCATGAGCGCCGCCGTCGGCCTCACGTCGCCGGACGACGTCACCGCGTTCGCCGTGCTGTGCGGGCGCATCCTGCCGGAAATCGATCCGCTGATCGCACCGCGCGACGCGCTTCGCCCGCTCCATGCGTTGATCGTCCACGGCCGCTTCGACGACAAGCTGCCCGTCGCCTGGGCCGACACGGCCGACGCGAAGCTCACGGCGCTCGGCGTCGCGCACGATACGCGCCTGTACGCGGCCGGGCACGAACTGACTGCGGAAATGGCCGGTGATTTCGGTCGGTGGGTCGGCGAGCGTACCGGGCTGAACCGACCTTGAACTGACCGCGCCGGCAAGCCGGCCCGCGAACGGGCCAGCGCATGCCGTCAAGCGTTCTGCGCAGGATCGGCAACGGCACGCGCAGAGGCAGGCGCGGCAACCGCCGGCTCGCGCTCGGCGCCGCGCTTCGCCAGCTTCCAGCCGACCGCCAGTGCAAGCACCACCACCGGAATCGTCGCGACCGTCCACGTGCCGCCCGGATAGTCGAACGCCATCAGCACCAGCACACCGGCCAGGAACGCGAGCGTGAGCCACGACGTGACCGGCGCGCCGGGCATCCGGAACGACACGGCCTTCAACTCGCCGCGATCGACCGCGCGGCGGAACAGGATCTGGCACATCACGATGAAGCCCCACGTCGTGATGATTCCGAGCGACGCCATGTTCAGCACGATCTCGAACGCCTGCGCCGGGACGATATAGTTCAGCGGCACGCCGATCGCATTGATCGCGACCGTGATCAGGATCCCGCCGTACGGCACGCCGCGCGCATTCATCCGCGATACGAAGCGCGGCGCCGATCCGCCCATCGCGAGCGAGCGCAGCACGCGTCCGGTCGAATAAAGGCCGGAATTCAGGCTCGACAGCGCGGCGGTCAGCACCACGACGTTCATCACCGTGCCGACGTACGGCACGCCGAGCTTGCTGAAGAACGTGACGAACGGGCTTTCGTGCGCGCTGTACGCAGTCCACGGCAGCAGCATCGTCAGCAGCACGACCGAACCGACGTAGAACAATGCAATGCGCCACATCACGCTGTTGATCGCCTTCGGCAGCACCTTGCGCGCATCGGCGGTCTCGCCCGCCGCGACGCCGACGAGCTCGATGCTCGCATACGCGAACACGACGCCCTGCACGATCAGCACGGCCGGCAGGATGCCGTGCGGAAAGATCCCGCCGTGATCCGCGACGAGATGAAGCCCCGGCATCTGCCCCGCAACCGGATGGCCGCTCGCGAGAAACACGGCGCCGACCGCGAGGAACACCGCGAGCGTGCCGACCTTGACGAGCGAGAACCAGAACTCCATCTCGCCGAACACCTTCACGCCGATCATGTTCATCACCGACACGATCCCGAGCGCGCCAAGCGCGAACACCCATTGCGGCACGTCGGTGAACACGGCCCAGTACTTCATGTAGATCGCGACCGCGGTGATGTCGACGATGCCGGTCGTCGCCCAGTTCAGGTAGTACATCCAGCCGGCGACGAACGACGCGCGCTCGCCCATGAACTCGCGTGCGTAGGACACGAAGCTGCCGCTGGTCGGCCGGTGCATCACGAGCTCGCCGAGCGCGCGCATGATCAGGAACGCGAACACGCCGCACACGAGATACACGAGCGCCAGCGCGGGCCCCGCGCTTTGCAGGCGCCCGCCCGCGCCGAGAAAGAGGCCGGTGCCGATCGCACCGCCCATCGCGATCATCTGCACGTGCCGCGGCTTCAGCTGTTTCGCATAGCCGGCTTCGTGCGCCGCGAACATCGCATCGGGATCGGCATGGCGGGAATCCGCGCCGCCGGCCGCATCGGCCGGGCGCTCGCTGGTGTGTTTCATCGTCAGTCTCCGTTGTTTGTTGGTGTGTCGCGCCCCGCTCCGGGGCGCTTTCGGACCGGCCACGCGCCGGCCGCCGTCAAAGCACGCGCGGCCGGATCAGCGCTTCGGGTTGCAGCGCCTCGTCGAGCTGCGCGACGGTCATCAGCGCGCGCTCCAGCACGACCTCGCGGATCGATTTGCCGGTTGCGTGCGCTTCGGCGGCGACGGCGGTCGCACGCTTGTAGCCGATGTACGGGTTCAGCGCGGTGGCCAGCGCGACCGAGCGCTCCATCGTGTCGCGCAGCCGCTCGGGGTTCGCGGTGATCCCGCTCACGCAGCGCTCCGCGAGCGTCGTGCAGGCGGCCGTCAGATGGCTGAAGCTGCGGAACAGCGCGCTCGCGATCACCGGCTCGAACGCGTTGAGCTGCAGTTGCCCGGCCTCGGCCGCGAAGGTCACGGTCAGGTCGTTGCCGAACACCTCGAACGCGACCTGGTTGACGACCTCCGGAATTACCGGATTCACCTTGCCGGGCATGATCGACGAGCCGGCCTGCATGGGCGGCAGGTTGATCTCGCCGAAACCGGCGCGCGGGCCGCTCGACAGCAGCCGCAGGTCGTTGCAGATCTTCGACAGCTTGACCGCGATGCGCTTGAGCACGCCCGACACCTGCACGAACGCGCCGCAATCCTGCGTCGCCTCGATCAGGTTCGGCGCTGTGCTCAGGTCGAGCCCGGTGAGGCGCCGCAGCGCGGCCAGCGCCTTCTCCGCGTACTGCGGATGCGCGGTGATCCCCGTGCCGATCGCAGTCGCCCCGAGATTGATCTCGCGAATCAGCCAGCCGGCTTCCTGCAGCCGCGCGATGTCTTCCGTCAGCATCACCGCGTAGGTCGAGAATTCCTGACCGAGCGTCATCGGCACCGCGTCCTGCAACTGCGTGCGGCCGAGCTTCAGCAGGCCCGCGAATGCGTCGGCCCGTTCGGCGAACGCATCGCGCAGCCGCGCCATCGCTTCGAGCAGGTGTTCGACCGCGAAGCACGTCGCAACGCGGATCGCGGTCGGGTAGACGTCGTTGGTGCTCTGCGCGAGATTGACGTGCTCGTTCGGGTGCAGGTATTCGTACTGCCCGCGCGCGTGCCCCATGATTTCGAGCGCGCGGTTGCAGATCACCTCGTTCGCGTTCATGTTGGTCGACGTGCCGGCGCCGCCCTGAATGACGTCGACGACGAACTGGTCGTGCAGGCGCCCTTCACGGATCTCGACGCACGCGGCGGCGATCGCATCGCGGTGTGGCCGCGACAGCAGCCCGAGTTCGCAATTGGCGTCGGCCGCCGCTTCCTTCACGGCCGCGAGCGCCATCACGAGGTACGGCAGCGACGCAATGGTGCGGCCCGAAATGTCGAAATTCTCTTTCGCGCGCAGCGTATGGACGCCGTAATAGGCATCCACCGGAATGCTTCGTTTACCTAAAAGATCCGCTTCGACGCGGAAGCCGTTTTCTGTCATCGTGCCCTCCTGAATGTCTCGTGCCGCTCGCCGTGAACCGCTTCCCGACGCGACGGGTTCGCATTCTATGCCTTTGCAAAAACAAGCTCGCCTCTGTATTATCGAAAGCGGTTTTGCGTGGGATGCAACAGCGAGAATCGAATGAAGAAAGGCGCAAGAGAAACCGGCATCGATCATCTGGGCGCGATGCGCGCGTTCGTGAAAGTGGTCGAAACGGGGAGTTTTTCGGCGGTCGCGAAGGAGATGCACGTATCGACGTCGACCGTCGCGCGCAAGGTCACGGCGATCGAGGACGCACTCGGCGTCGCGCTGCTGCACCGCTCCACGCACAGCGTGACGCTCACCGAAGCCGGCCACATCTACCTGGAACGCGCGGTCACGCTGATCGCCGATCTCGACGACACGCTGCGTGTCGTCGCCGAGCTGAATGCGCAGCCGAGCGGCCCACTGAAGCTCACCGCGCCGGTCGCGTTCGGCCGCCGCCATCTCGCGCCGCTGGTCGCGCCGTTTCTCGCACGCTATCCGACGATCCAGCTCGACGTGCGGCTCACCGACAACCACAACGACCTCGTGGCCGGCGGGTTCGATCTCGACATTCACGAAGGCGAGAATTACCTGGACAACCTGGTCGTCCACCGGCTGTCGCGCAACGACAGCATCCTGTGTGCGACGCCCGGCTATCTGGATCGCTGCGGTCGCCCCGCGACGCCGGACGACCTGAAGCAGCACAACTGCCTGCGCTACGCGCACCCGGAAGGCGATCCGCGCTGGCATCTCGCGAGCGACGACGCGCAGCACAGCGTGCTGCCGGCCGGCAATCTCGTCACCGATCATTCGGAACTGCTGCTCGAAGCGACCAGCGCGGGGCTCGGCATCGCGGAGTTCGAGATCTGGCTGGTACGCGACCTGCTCGCGAGCGGCCGGCTCGAAGCCGTGCTGCCGCGTTACCGGCTGCAGAACCGGCTGACGGGCGAATTCATCTACATCGCGTATCTGGCGAACCGGCGCAGCTCGGCGAAGCTACGCGTGCTGAAGGATTTTCTCGCGGAACACCTCGCGCAGATCGGCGAGCTGTCGGAACTGGAGCTTGCGAGGATTCGCGGGGGGCGCGTGTAACTCGCGCGTTCATTCGTACCCGCCCGCCAGCCGGTCAGCGAGCGGGCGCGCGCCGCTGCAGGCGCCCCGGATCGCGGGCCGGCGGCAGCGGCGCGGCGACGGCGCTCAGGCCGCCTGCAATTCGAACGGGAACGTTGCGTGACCGAACTCGACGCCCTGCGTGTTGAGCATCGGCGGCCGGTGGAAGCCGGCCAGTTGCGCGCGCTGTGCGGCCGTTCCGATCCGCAGCCGCTCGAGGACTTCGCTGACGACCATGTAGAGCACGTCGACATTGCCGTCCTCGATCTTCACCGAGATGCCGAGCGCGCCATCCGCGCCGAGCTGCCGCGTGCGCTCCGATGCGCGCACGCCGATCCCGTAGCACGCATCGGCGCCGAGCTTGCCGACCACCTGCCCGTCGAACGCGTTCATCAGCACCGTGCAATAGCGGCCGTCGCCTGCGACCAGTTCCGGATAGGCCGTCATCGCGCGATGAATGCGCGCCAGTGCGCGAACGCGATCGGTTACCGCGCCGCCCGCCTCCACCGCGTCCGCGCCGTCGGCCAGCGACGCGTACAGACGCGCGAGCCGATCCAGCGGGAACGCCGGCGTCGGCAGGTTGCACCCGTCGATACTCCAGTCCACCTCGTCGTCGCGCAGGCCGCACGCGTCGGCCACCCCATGCTTGACGCGCACCTGCATCGGATGGTCCGGCAGATGGTAGTCGGCGATTGCCGCGCCGATCGCCTGCGCGCCGGCCAGCATCCCGACATGCTTGCCCGAACAGTTGCTGCACACGCCGGTCGGCGTGTAGTCGCGCTTGATCCATGCTCGATACACCGCATCGGACAACGGCGGATGGCCGCCGCAACGCAGATCCGATTCGTGCGCGGCCACCTTCGCGAGCATGGCCCGCGTGCGTTCGATGTGACGGTCCTCGCTGCTGTGCGACGCGCACATCAGCGCGATGTCCGCATCGTCGAAGCCGAAGCGCTCCACCGCGCCCGTCTCGATCACCGACAACGCCTGCGCCGGCTTGGCCGCCGAGCGCGCGAGCGTCATCCGGAACGGATCGCCGAACCGGGCCAGCAACCTGCCGCGTGCGTCCACGACCGCCACATGGGCGACGTGCGTGTTCTCGATCGTATTGCCGCGGTACGTGACGACCGCTGCGCGTGGGGTGTCCATCGTGTCTTGTCTCCTTGCTCCGGGCCTGACTGCCGGGGCCCGTCCAACCGGTACCGCAGTGTAGCGAGTCGCCGCCGCCACGCGCCGGCCGTGCAATGGAAAGCGGTGTTGCACACGACGCAAAGGCAATCGCGCCCCCACGAATGCCTGACTGAATTAGTACAAAAACCATTCGATCGTTTACATATTTGGTACTAATCCGTACAATTGCGACCGCAAACGCGAATCATACGCATTTACATTGACGTTTTCCGATGCTGCGGACTGTGCTGTCCGCATCGCGAAAACGCGCCCGTTCACCGAACCTTCCGCTGCTTCCCGATATGCCTGCCCAGTTCAAGACGAGGCCTCGCGCCCTCGTGTCGGCGCTGACCTGCTCCGTTTTCCTGACGCCGCTGCTCGCTTCCGCCGCAACCGCTCCCGCTGCCGTTCCTGCCCCTGCCGCCGACCAGCCCGCGCCGGCCGCCGACGTACCGGCGACGCTGCCGACGATCGCGGTCCAGTCGTCCGCGCTGTCGGACATGCAGGTGAAGCGTTCGCCGTCGTACAAGTTCACCGCGCCGCTGCTCGACACGCCGCGCTCGGTCACGGTGATTCCCGAGCAGCTGATCAAGGAAAAGAACGTCACGTCGTTCGCGGACGCGCTGCGTTCGGTGCCCGGCATCACGTTCCTCGGCGGCGACGCGGCCGCGAACCCGTCGGCCGACCGTCCGGTGATCCGCGGCTTCGAATCGCGCAACTCGATCTTCGTCGACGGCATGCGCGACTCCGGGCTGCAGAACCGCGAGACGTTCGCGGTCGAGCAGATCAGCGTGATCAAGGGCCCCGACTCGGTCTACGCGGGCCGCGGCTCGGTGGGCGGCAGCATCGACATCGTCACGAAGACGCCGAAGAACGACGATTTCATCAACAGCAGCATCGGCTTCGGCACCGACGGTTACAAGCGCGCGACGGTGGACGCGAACCGCAAGATCAACGACACGACGGCCGTGCGCCTGAACGTGATGGGGCACGACGCGAACCAGGCCGGCCGCAACGACGTGTACAACAAGCGCTGGGGCGTCGCGCCGTCGATCGTGTTCGGGCTGAACACGCCGACCACGGTCACGGTCAGCTACTACCACATGAACTCGTACGACATGCCGGACTTCAGCGTGCCGTTCCGCGCGTCGGGCGGCACGCCGGTGCCGACCGATCGCGGGCAGTTCTTCGGGCTGAACACGCGCGACTACCGCTACGGGCAGACCGACACCGGCGAAGTGCGCGTCGAGCACAAGATCAACGACGACTGGAAGCTGAAGAACACGACGATGTTCGGCCGCTCGACGCTCGATTACGTCGCGACGAATCCGCAGATCCTCGCGTCGAACCCGAATATGCTGAGCCTGCAGGCAAAGAGCGGCAAGTACGCGCTCAACGGCTTCTCGAACCAGACCGAAGTCACCGGCAGCGCGAGCCTGTTCGGCATGAAGCACACGTTGACGGCCGGCGTCGAGTTCAGCCACGAACAGGCGCGCTACGAGGGCTATCTCGTGTCGGATTCGGCCGGCAACAACATCCGCTCGGGCGGCCCGTGCTCGGTGGCCGGCAACTGCACGCCGCTCGCCGGCGGCTGGAACCCGAACATGCCGTGGACCGGCAACATCGTGCTGAACGGCGACAAGGGCTTCCCCGGCGCGACGACGAACACGCGCACCGATACGGTGTCCGCGTACCTCTTCGACACGGTCAAGCTGTCCGAACGCTGGCAGTTCAACACGGGGCTGCGTTTCGATCGTTACGACACGACCGGCAAGCAGGCCGGCGTCGCCGACCTGTCGAATACGTCGAACCTGTTCAGCTACCAGTTCGGCCTCGTGTTCAAGCCGGTGACCAACGTGAGCCTGTACGCGTCGTACGGCACGTCGTCGAACCCGCCGGGCTCGAACGGCGGCCTCGGCGGCGGCACCGACCAGATCACCGCGACGAACCAGGACCTCGCGCCCGAGCGCTCGCGCAACATCGAGATCGGCGCGAAGTGGGACGTGCTGCAGGACCAGCTGTCGCTGACGTCGGCCCTGTTCCAGACCGAGAAGACCAACGCGCGCGTGAGCGACGGCCTCGGTCATACGGTCAACGCGGGCAAGCAGCGCGTACGCGGCTTCGAATTCGGCTTCGCGGGCAACCTGACGCCGAAGTGGCACGTGTTCGGCGGCTACTCGTACCTGAACGCGATCACGACCGACGCAGGCCCCGGCAGCCCGGGCGCCTCGGGCCTGCCGATGGTGATGGTGCCGAAGCACAACTTCACGCTGTGGACGAGCTACGACGTGATGCCGAAGCTCACGCTCGGCGCGGGCGCGACGGTGATGAGCCAGACCTATGCGTCCGTGTCGGCGACGACCAGGAAGTGGACGCCCGGCTATGCCCGTTTCGACGCGGCCGCGACGTGGCGCGTGAACAAGACGATGGACGTGCAGCTGAACGTGCAGAACCTGTTCGACAAGAAGTATTACGCGAGCGCGTACCCGATCTACGCAACGTGGGCGCCGGGCCGTTCGGCGATGGTCACGCTCAACTTCTATCAGTAACGCCGATGGCGGCGGGAGGGGGCGATGCGCCCTTCCCCGCCTCGCTCACCACGGCAGCGAATACGTCTTCACGTTCGTGAAGCTCTTCATCGCTTCCTGCACGCCCTCCTTGTATCCCAGCCCCGAATCCTTCACGCCGCCGAACGGCGTCACTTCGAGCCGGTAGCCCGGCACTTCGCGCACGTTCACGCTGCCGACTTCCAGCTCGGTGATGAAGCGCGTGATGTGGTCGAAGCGGTTCGTGCACACCGACGACGACAGCGCGTAGTCGGTGCTGTTCGACATCCGGATCGCTTCGTCGATGTCGCGAAAGCGCATGATCGGCGACACCGGGCCGAACGTCTCGTACTTCACGAGCGGCATGTCGGGCGTCACACGGTCGATTACCGTCGGCGAATACAGCGCGCCGTCGCGCACGTTGCCGACCAGCAGCCGCGCCCCGCGCGAAATCGCGTCATTCACCTGCTGCTCGCAGAACTTCGCGGCCGCCTCGTCGATCACCGTGCCCATGTCGACCGACGGATCGGATGGATTGCCGTACGACCACGCACGCGTCTTCTCGACAACAAGCTCGGTGAACCGATCGGCCACCGACTCGTGCACGAGCATCCGCTTGATCGCCGTGCAACGCTGCCCCGAATTCTTGTACGAGCCCGACACCGCGAGCGTGCTCGCCTCGTCGAGATCGGCGTCTTCCATTACGATGATCGGATCGTTGCCGCCGAGTTCGAGCACCGCGCGCCGGTAGCCCATCCGCGATGCGATCGACTTGCCAATCGACACGCCGCCGGTGAAGGTGATGAGATCGATCGCCGGGTTCGTGATCAGCTCGTCGGCGATTTCCCTCGGATCGCCGGTGATCACCTGCAGCATCTGGGGCGGCAAGCCGGCCTCATACAGGATGTCGGCAAAGAGGTAACACGACAGCGGCACCTTCTCCGACGGCTTCACGACGATCCGGTTGTTGGTCGCGACCGACGGCACGATCTTGTGCGCGACCTGGTTCATCGGGTGATTGAACGGCGTGATCGCCGAAATCACGCCGAGCAGCGGATCGCGCTGCGTGTACACGCGGCGCTTCTTGCCGTGCGGCGTCAGGTCGCACGAAAAGATCTGCCCGTCGTCCTTCAGCACTTCACCGGCGCCGAACGTCAGCACGTCGGCCACGCGGCCCGCTTCGTATGTCGAATCCTTGATGCACAAGCCGGCCTCTGCCGTGATCAACGCCGCGATCTCCGCCGTGCGCGAGCGCACGATGTCGGCCGCACGGCGCAGGATCGCCGCGCGGTCGTGGCGCGTAAGCGTCGGCCGGTACGCACGCGCAACCGCAAACGCGCGGCGCACGTCGTCCAGCGTCGCCTTCGGCACGGTGCCGACCAGCGTGCCGTCGTACGGGTTGCGCACGTCGATGACTGCGTCGCGCCACACGCGCTGCCCGTCGATGCGCAATGCTTCGTGTCGCACGCCGGATGCGGGAATCGGTTTCAGGACCGTGCTCATGTCGTCTCCGTCTTGGGGGCGCGTGATCGTGGCCACGCTTTCGGTTAATGCAGTAATTGCCGCGCGGGCTAGCGAACCACCACCAGCCCTTCGTATTCGAGGCAGCGGCACAGCGTCGCCCATGCCGGCGTATCGGGCCATTCACGCGCGCGGGCGTCGATGCGAATCGGCCGCCCGAATTCGCGCGACACGCACGCCAGCAGCGTGTGCGCGATGCCGCTGCGCCGGTAGGCCGGTTCGACGTACAGCCGCGTGAGCGACGGCGATCGCGCGGCACCACCGCCGTCGTCGATACCGAGTTCGCCGATCGCCTCGTCGTCGCGATATGCGACCGCTGTCGCGCGCGCGTCGTCGAACACGATGCGGATCACGCGCGCGCAGCGATCCCTGAACACGACGACGTGCATGGCGCCCTCCGGATGTCGATGCCGGCGAACGCGACACGCGCACGCCTCCCTGCGCCCCCGTACCGGGGAGTTATCCGGATCGTCCGGGCGCGACGAGTTGAGTATCGTCTTGCCACGTCGGCACGCAGTAGTGCCAGTCGACACATTTCATTGAGTCCACATCCGCGGCGCGACACGCGTATTCTCGCGACACCGCGCCCCTCGCGGGCCTGCGCCCCACCGCGCGCACCGCCTCGCGTTTTCCGTACCGATCACAGGAGGAAGCATGCCGAGTCGTACCCCGACCGCCCTATGGGCCCAGCAGTTCCGGCGGTCGTCGGCGTCGAGCCTGCAGGACCAGATCCGGCGCATGCTGGTGGCCGCGATCCTCGACGGCCAGCTCGCGCCCGATGCCGCACTGCCGTCGAGCCGCGAACTTGCCGACCAGCTCGGCGTCGCGCGCAACACCGTCGTGCTCGCGTACCAGATGCTCGTCGAAGAGGGCTACCTGATCTCGCGCGAACGCAGCGGGCACTTCGTGAACCCGAAGATGCTCGAGGGCGTACCGGGCTTCGCGACTGCCAAGCCCGATGCGCAGGCTGCCGGCAACGACGACACGCCAGGCCGCCCCGCATGGGAGAAGCGCATCGCGCATCCGCCGTCGAGGCAGCGCAACATCGTGAAGCCCGCGAACTGGCAGCACTATGAGTTTCCGTTCATCTACGGGCAGTTCGACCAGTCGCTGTTCCCGACCAACGACTGGCGCGAGTGCTGCCTGAAGGCGTTGTCGGTGATGGAGATCCGCAACTGGGCGCCCGACCTGATCGAGCGCGACGACGAATCGCTGATCCAGCAGATCCGCACGCGCGTGCTGCCGCGGCGCGGCGTGTTTGCGATGCCCGACGAGATCGTCGTCACGAACGGCTGCCAGCAGGCGCTGTACCTGATCGCGGACCTGCTGTGCGGCAAGCACACGACGGTCGGCTTCGAAAACCCCGGCTATCCCGACGCGCGCAACATCTTCGAGAACCGCAATGCGCGGCTGCTGCCGCTGCCGGTCGACGGCCACGGGATCGCGCCCGACGCGCTCGGCGACACGCTGTCGCGCTGCGACTACGTGTACGTGACGCCGAGCCACCAGTGCCCGACCACCGCGACGATGCCGGTCGAGCGCCGCCGCGCGCTGCTCGATTGCGCGCAGCAGCATGATTTCGTGATCATCGAGGACGACTACGAGAGCGAGAACACGTTCTCCGGCACGCCGCATCCGGCGCTGAAGAGCCTCGATACGGCCGACCGCGTGATCTACGTCGGCAGCCTGTCGAAGACGTTCGCGCCGGGCCTGCGGCTCGGCTACGTGGTCGGGCCGCGCGAGCTGATCCGCGAATTGCGCGCGCTGCGGCGGCTGATGGTGCGCCATCCGGTCGCGTACATCCAGCGCGCGTTCGCGACCTTCCTCGCACTCGGCCATCACGACGCGCTGCTGCGCCGGCTGGCCCATGCGTACAGCGAACGCTCGCAGGCGCTGATGGCCGCGCTCGATGCGCATGTGCCGGAAGCGCGCCATGTGCGCGTGACGGGGGGGGCTTCGTGCTGGGTCGAGGGGCCGCCGTGGCTCGACGCCACGCGTCTCGCGACCGACGCGCAGGAAGCCGGCATCCTCATCGAGCCGGGGAACGTGTTCTTCATGGACGACGCGGGCGACGCGCGACGCTGCTTCCGGATGGGCTTCTCCGCGATTCCGCTCGAGCGGATCGAACCCGGCGTGCGGGCGCTGGCGGAATGCATGCGGTCGCAAAAGCCGGGCGCCTGACCGGATGCGGACAGGTATCGCGCAGCGGATCGCGCGACGTCCCTCTCTCATCGATCAGCATCACGCATCCGGCAACGATCCCGACTTTCGTTGCACTGGAAGCATGTCATCCGTGCCGCGCGCGTCGCTCCCCTGCGACGCGCGCGGATGCCCGTCGCAACGACCGATCGCGCTGCCCTGAAGTGCAACTCGCGGTGTCGCGCCTGTGGGTTGCCTTTCAAGTACCGGCCGCCCTCACGCGCGCACGCAACACGCCTCGACTCGATCGGCACATTGCCACCCGCCTCGTCGCACGACACCGCGTTCGCCGCTCGCGCTCCGAATCCGTTTCGCTCGCCGATACCGCGCCACTACCCGTTCATCGTTTCCATTCGTTTAGTAAATCTAATAAAAACATTACAAACCCGTTATTCGGATTGACAACGAATTCATACGAATCCTAGTGTTACGACGCAACCAGACAGCAACAACCCACAGCGATCCCGGGATTCGATCGTCGGGATCGTCAAGGCAAAAGATGCATCTCCGACTGGAGGGGGCGATCATGAATCGATTCACGACGCTTGCGGCGTTGCTGGCCGCGGCGTGCGCGTTGAGCGGATGCGGTGGCGGTGACGGCAGCGACGGAACAGCGGCGTCGATACTGGCCGCCCATCCGGCGGAATCCTCGGCCGATGCGGCCGACACGACGAATCTCGACGACAACCGCAGCCTGTCGTTGACGCAGTACGTCGATCCGTTGATCGGCACGCTCGCGAGCAATTCACCGAACCCGGTGCCGGCGGGACAGGCCGGCAGTGTCGAACCGGCCGCCGGCCTGCCGTCGGGCATGGTGCAGTGGGCGCCCGACACCAACACCACGCCGGCGCCGAACAGCAGCCAGGAGCCGAACTCGCCCGCCGGCTACTACTACGACATCCACTCGATCCAGGGTTTCAGCCTGACGCACATGCCGGGTGCCGGTTGCAGCGGCAACAACGGCGAATTCCCGGTCATGCCGACCACCGACCCGGCGCAGCTCGCGCCAACCTTCAGTCATGCGAATGAAACGGCCAGACCGGGCTACTATTCCGTGCTGCTCGACTCGCAGATCAAGGTCGAGCTGACCGCCACCCTGCGCACCGGCTTCGGCCAGTTCGCGTACCCGGCCGGCAAACCCGCGCTGCTGGTGCTCGACGCGACCCGCACCAACACCAAGACGTCGACCACCGGCGCCATTACGCAGGTTTCCGGCAGTGCGATCTCGGGCAGCACGGTCGGCGGCGGCTTCTGCGGCAACTCGGTGCCGGTCCCCGTCTACTTCTACGCCGCCTTCGACCAGGCCTTCACGTCGGCCGCGATCTCGCACGGCGTGGCGCAGCTCGGCTTCCGCTCCGGCCAGACGGTCAGGATGAAGATCGGCCTCTCCTACGTCAGCGTCGCCAACGCAAAAGCCAACCTCGACGCGGAGAATCGCGGCTGGGACTTCGCGGGCGTACGCACGCAGGCCGACCGCATCTGGAACGACCGCCTCAACGGCATCCGCGTGGCGGGCGGCACGCTCGACGCGAAGAAGAAATTCTATACGGCGCTCTATCACGCGCTGTGGGCGCCCAGCACCTTCAGCGACGTGAACGGCCAGTACATCGGCTTCGACAACACCGTGCATCAGGTCGCCCAAGGCCAGCACGCGCAGTATTCGTCGTTCTCGGGCTGGGACATCTACCGCTCGCTGATCCAGCTGAAATCGATCCTCAACCCGTCCGAAACCAGCGACATGATCCAGTCGCTGATCAACGACGCGGATCAATGCGGCGCGATTCCGCACTGGGTCAACGACAACGTCGAGGACGGCGTGATGCCCGGCGACGCCGGTTCGCTGATCGTCTCGAATGCCTATGCGTTCGGCGCGCGGCGCTTCGATACGCGGTCCGCCCTGCAGCACATGGTGAAGATGGCGAACCTCCCCGGCACGGCGTGCAACAACGTGACCACCAACGGCGGTCGCGCGAGCTACCTGCAGACCGGCTACATCACCGGCGGCGAGTGGGGGCAGGCTTCGTCCACGCTCGAATACACGGGCAGCGATTTCGCGATCTCGCGCTTCGCGGGAGCACTCGGCGATACCGCCACGCAGCGCATGCTGCTGGGCCGCTCGGCCTACTGGCAGAACCTGCTCGACACCGCGCTGACGCCGCCGCTGATCGCGGCGCGCCAGTCGAACGGCGCGTGGATTCCCGAGACGCCGGGCAGCGGCGACAACTATGTGGAAGGCAATGCCGAACAGTACACGTGGATGGTGCCGTACGACGGCGCCGGCCTGTTCGCGCAGCTCGGCGGCAATGCGGCGGTGACGTCGCGGCTCGACCAGTTCTTCACGGTGCTCAATGCCGGCCTGAGCCTGCCCAACTTCTACATGGGCAACGAGCCGACCTTCGAGGTGCCCTGGCTCTACAACTGGGCCGCGCAGCCGTCGGGTACGCAGCGCGTGGTGCAGCAGATCCTGGGCAGCGCGTTCGGCACCGGCCCCGACGGCCTGCCGGGCAACGACGATCTCGGCGCCGTGTCGGGCTGGTATGTCTGGGGCGCGCTGGGCCTGTACCCGCAGATCCCCGGCGTGGCGGGCCTGGCGATCGGCAGTCCGCAGTTCCCGCAGATCGACGTACGGCTCGGCAACGGCCGCACGTGGCGGATTCGCGCCAAGGGCGCGCCCGCGTCCAATTATGTGCAGTCGCTGTCGATCAACGGTCGCACCCACGATGTACCGTGGGTCGCCTACGACGACATCGCGAACGGCGCGACGCTGCACTTCGCGATGGGCAGCGCGCCGTCGCAATGGGGCAGCCGGAAGCAACCGCCGTCGTTCGGCGTGCCGGTGGCGATCAACGCGGTCGACAGCTACAACAATCGTGGCTTCAGCGCGGACGGCGCGACCAATCCCGACGGCCAGGGCGCGGACTTCGACGGCAGCCTGTTCAGCTACTCGCTGAATGCGCTGGCAGCAGCGGGCGTGCAGCCCGGCAAGCCGTTCGTGGTGGCCGGCGCCAGCGTGGCGGTGGCCGGCGGGCCGCTCTCGCTCGACAATACCGTGACCGTCGGCCAGACCGTGATGCTGCCGCCGGGACCGGCCGGCACCGGCGTGGTGGTGCTCGGCTCGTCCAACAATGGCCCGAGCAGCGGCGCCGCGCAGCTGAATTTCGCGGACGGTTCGAGTCAGGCCGTCACGCTGACCTTCGACGACTGGACCCTGAACGGCGGCAGCGCACACGCCAGCGCGGCGGTCGCCGTCACGATGGCTTACCGCAACTCGGGCAGCGGCCAGCAGGACAACGTCAAGACCTACATCTTCGCGCAGAAGATTCCCGTGCCGCCCGGCAAGGTGGTGACGAGCATCGTGCTGCCGCGCCAGGTGAGCGCCGGCAAGATGCACGTGTTCGGCATCGGCATGACGGCATCCTGACGCCCGCATGACCGACGGGGATACATCGGGCCTCCCGATGTATCCCCTCGCCGGCCGGCGCTGCTGTCACGCGATCCCCGGCCGCCGTGACGTCATCGCGCAACGGCAACGGTTTCGCGACATGCCCCGGCGGCAGCTCTTCTTGCTCATCGCTCCGCGTCGATGATTTCCATCGATGCGCGTCAACGAACCCGCCGTCGGGAACCCACGGGGCACCGGTAGACCGGCGCACCGGGCCGGCTTTCCCCCTGGCCCAAGCGAAACCTCCCGACTGGCGCTACCGCCAAAAACGAGCGCTCACTAACGTGTCGATACCGCGTGCCGCATGCGCGCCCGCGCCTTGCGCACCGCCCACCATTCGACAGGAGACACGTTATGGCAGACACGCTCACCGGCCCCGTCACGGCCGCCACGCTCGCGGCATTTTCCGACGCATTCAACCGGCACGACGCCAATGCGTTGATGGGCTTCATGACCGAGGACTGCGTATTCGACGCGGCCGGTGGCCCCGACATTCACGGTACGCGCTTCGTCGGCCGCGATGCGGTACGCGCCGCGTTCGAAGCCGTGTTCAAGACCTTCCCCGACGCGCACTGGGGTCACGGCCGCCACACCGTCGCCGGCGAACGCGGCGTCTCCGAATGGGTGTTCACGGGCACGCACGCCGAAGGCTGGCGCATCGAGGCCGAAGGCTGCGACCTGTTCGAATTCCGCGACGGACTGATCGCCGTCAAGCGCGCTTTCCGCAAGGAACGGCCGAAGCAACCGGCCTGAGCGCGCCCCCCGGGCCACCATGCCCCGCGCGCATTTTGAAACGAATCATTTCATTTCATTCCACATTCCCCGGTAGCAGGTGCAATGGCTTGACCGGCTTTCCCAAGCAAATAGCATCTGGAACAAGACGTTCCGTTAATTGAACAATCGGAGACAACCCATGAGCGAACAATCCACTTCCCTGCGTGCATCGACCAGCGGCCCGCAGGACATGACGCCGTCCGAAGCCTTCGTCGAGACCCTCGCGGCCAACGGCGTGACCGACATGTTCGGCATCATGGGCTCCGCGTTCATGGATGCGATGGATATCTTCGCACCGGCCGGCATTCGCCTGATCCCGGTCGTGCACGAACAGGGCGCGGGCCACATGGCCGACGGCTATGCGCGCGTGTCGGGCCGCCACGGCGTCGTGATCGGCCAGAACGGCCCCGGCATCAGCAATTGCGTGACGGCGATCGCAGCGGCTTACTGGGCGCACAGCCCGGTCGTGATCGTCACGCCGGAAGCCGGCACGATGGGCATCGGCCTCGGCGGCTTCCAGGAAGCGAACCAGTTGCCGATGTTCCAGGAATTCACGAAGTACCAGGGCCACGTCACGCACCCGGCGCGGATGGCCGAGTTCACCGCGCGCTGCTTCGACCGCGCGCAGGCCGAGATGGGCCCGACGCAGCTGAATATCCCGCGCGACTACTTCTACGGCAAGGTCAAGGTCGAGATTCCGCAACCGCGCCGCCTCGATCGCGGCGCCGGCGGCGAGCAGAGCCTCGACGACGCGGCCGAGCTGATCGCGCAGGCGAAGTTCCCGGTGATCATCTCGGGCGGCGGTGTCGTGATGGCCGACGCGATCGAGGAATGCAAGGCGCTCGCCGAACGGCTCGGCGCACCGGTCGTCAACAGCTACCTGCACAACGATTCGTTCCCGGCGAACCACCCGCTGTGGTGCGGCCCGCTCGGCTACCAGGGCTCGAAGGCCGCGATGAAGCTGCTGTCGCGCGCGGACGTCGTGATCGCGCTCGGCTCGCGCCTCGGGCCGTTCGGAACGCTTCCGCAGCACGGGATGGACTACTGGCCGAAGGACGCGAAGATCATCCAGATCGACGCCGACCACAAGATGCTCGGCCTCGTGAAGAAGATCTCGGTCGGCATCTGCGGCGACGCGAAGGCGGCCGCCGTCGCGCTCACGCAGCGCCTCGAAGGCCGCACCCTCGCGAGCGACGGCTCGCGCGGCGACCGCGCCGACCAGATCGCGACCGAAAAGGCCGCGTGGGAAAAGGAACTCGACGACTGGACGCACGAACGCGACGCGTACAGCCTCGACATGATCGACGAGCAGAAGAACGAAAAGACCTTCAACGGCGGCCGCTACCTGCATCCGCGCCAGGTGCTGCGCGAGCTGGAAAAGGCGATGCCCGAGGACGTGATGGTGTCGACCGACATCGGCAACATCAACTCGGTCGCGAACAGCTACCTGCGCTTCAACAAGCCGCGCAGCTTCTTCGCGGCGATGAGCTGGGGCAACTGCGGCTACGCGTTCCCGACGATCATCGGCGCGAAGGTCGCCGCGCCGCACCGCCCGGCCGTGTCGTATGCGGGTGACGGTGCGTGGGGCATGAGCCTGATGGAAACGATGACCTGCGTGCGCCACAACATCCCGGTGACGGCCGTCGTGTTCCACAACCGTCAATGGGGCGCGGAGAAGAAGAACCAGGTCGACTTCTACAACCGCCGCTTCGTCGCCGGCGAACTCGACAACCAGAGCTTCGCGGCGATCGCGCGGGCGATGGGCGCCGAAGGGATCACGGTCGATCGTCTCGAGGATGTCGGCCCGGCGCTCAAGCGCGCGATCGACATGCAGATGAACGAAGGCAAGACGACGATCATCGAGATCATGTGCACGCGCGAACTCGGCGATCCGTTCCGCCGCGATGCGCTGTCGAAGCCGGTGCGCATGCTCGACAAGTACAAGGACTACGTGTGATGCCGCGTCGCTGACGCAAGCGCTGCCGGCCGTGCCCTCCCCGCACGGCCGGCACCCGGCCGGACGCCGTGCCCCGTGCGGGCCGCCGCATCCGGCCTTTTTTACTTCGAATTCCCGATGAAAGCCCTCGACCGCATTCTCGAATCCGCGCGCCGCCGGCCGATGCGCATCGCGCTGTGCGAAGCCGACGATCCGCGCGTGCTGCACGCCGCCGCGCGCGCGACGCGCGACGGCATCGCCCGCATCGTGCTCGTCGGCGACCGTGCCGCCATCCATGCGGCGGCCGCGCGCGACGCGATCGATCTCGACGGCATGACGCTCGTCGATCCGGCCGCCGCCGCGCACCGCGACGCGTATGCCGATGCCCTCCATGCGCTGCGCAAAGACAAGGGCATGACGGCCGACGCCGCACGCGACGCGGTGCTCGACCCGCTCTGCCACGCGAACCTGATGGTCCGGCTCGGCGACGCGGACGGCTCGGTTGCGGGCGCCGTGCATGCGACGGCCGACGTCGTGCGCGCGGCGATCCAGCTGATCGGCGTCGATCCGGCGTTCCGGATCGTGTCGAGCTTCTTCCTGATGATGCTGTGCGAGCCGTTCCACACGATCAAGGGCGGGCTGATCTTCTCCGACTGCGCGCTCGTCGTCGATCCGGACGCCAGCCAGCTCGCCGAAATCGCGATGGCCGCTGCCGACAGCGCGCACGCGCTGCTCGGCGAGGCACCGCGCGTCGCGATGCTGTCGTTCTCGACGAGCGGCAGCGCGCACCATGCGGCGGTCGACAAGGTGACGGCCGCGACGGCGCGCGTGCGCGAACTGCGCCCCGCGCTCGCGATCGACGGCGACGTGCAGCTCGACGCGGCGATCGTCGCGGAGATTGCCGAACGCAAGATCGCGCATTCGCAGGTCGGCGGCCATGCGAACGTGCTCGTGTTCCCGAGCCTCGAAGCCGGCAACATCGGCTACAAGCTTGCCGAGCGGATCGGCCGCGCAAAGGCCGTCGGCCCGCTGCTGCAAGGGTTGCGCCGGCCCGCGAACGACCTGTCGCGCGGCTGCAGCGCCGACGACGTCTATCACGTGATCGCGGCGACCACCGTGCAGGCGCACGCGGCCGCGCAGCGAGCCGCGGCCGGCGAGGCGGCACACGCATGACGGCAGACAAACTGGCGATCCTGATCGCGGTGATCGGCGCCGGCAGCTATTTCCAGACCGTCACGGGGTTCGGGCTCGGGATGATCGTGATGGGCGCGACGAGCGGCTTCGGGCTCGCGCCGCTCGCCACCGTCGCGACGCTAATGAGCGTCGTGTCGCTCGCGAACGGCGCGACCGCGCTACCCGGCCGGCTGCATCACATCGACTGGCGTGCGGTCGGCGCCGCGACGCTCGGCATCCTGCCGTCGGTCGTCGCCGGCGTGGTGCTGCTCGAATGCCTGAGCCGCTCGGCGGCCGACCTGCTGCAGCTGATCCTCGGCGCGGTCGTGCTGTACGGTGGCCTGAGTGCGGCGCTGCGCCCGACGCCGTTGACGGAGCGCTCGGACAATCGCAGCTTCTTCGTCAGCGGCCTGTTCGGCGGACTGCTGAGCGGGATGTTCGGCGTGTCGGGCCCGCCGCTCATCTTCCAGTTTTACCGGCAGCCGCTGACGCTCGTGCAGATCCGCTGCGCGCTGATCGTGCTGTTCACGACGACCTCGGCCACGCGCGTGCTGTACAGCGCATGCGAAGGCCAGCTCGATCGCGATATCTGGCTGCTGGCCGCATTCGCGACGCCGGTCGTGATGCTGACGACGATCGCCGGTCGCCACTACCCGCCGCCGCTGTCGCCGGTCGCGCTGCGACGGCTCGCATTCGGCGTGCTGATGGCGATCGGTGTCGGGCTGATCGCGACGTCGCTGCCGCCGCTGCTGCATCGCGGCTGATTCCTCGTCTCTTTCACCGCCGCGCACCGATCCAGCGCGCGATTTCGACGAGCCGCTTCATGTCGGGCGCCGACACGAGATCGATCGCGAGCCGGTGCCGGTAGTACGGGCCGAGATCGAGCCCGACGCCGAGCCCGAGCACTTCGATCTGGCCGGCCGCCTCCTGTCGCGCAACCACCTGTTTCAGATGGTTGTCGAGATAGAACGGATCGTTCGCGAGCGCCGTCGCGCCGTCCATCGGGCTGCCGTCCGAGATCACGACGAGGATCTTTCTGGCCTCCGGCCGCGCCGCGAGCCGCGCACACGCCCATTCGACCGCTTCGCCGTCGATGCCTTCTCGGAACAGGTCGGCCTTGAACAGCGCCGCAATGCCGGTGCGCGCATGCCGCCAGCGCGTGTCGGCATCCTTGAACACCAGGTGGCCGGTTTCGTTGAGCCGGCCCGGATGGCGCGGCTTGCCGCACGCGAGCCACGCCTGCCGCGCGCGGCCACCGTTCCACGCGAGCGTCGTGAAGCCCAGCACTTCGGTCGCGAGCCCCGCGGCGTCGCCCGCGCGGGCCAGCGTGTCGACCATCAGCGCGACGCCGTCGATCCACGTCTTCATCGAGCCCGAACAGTCGATCAGGAACGCAACTGCGCAGTCCGCATGCGGCCGCACGCGTTCGAGCCGGAACAGCCGCCGTTCGGCCGGCGAGCTGACGAGCTGCGCGAGCCGGCGGCCATCGAGGCGGCCATGCTCCTCGCCGAACGACCAGCCGTCGGCCTGCGGCACGACGAGCGCCGCACGCAGCACGCGGGCGAGCCGGGTGACGTTGATCCGCTGCGCGGCGACCTGCGCATCGAGCCGCTCGCGGTACTCGCGCAGCAACGCCGCGCGGATCTGCGCGGCCGGCCGCAACTCGCGGTCGTAGCGCGTCGTGTACGCGCGATAGACGGCGCCGCCGCCGTGCAGCACGACGCTGTCGCCCGTCTCCACCAATGCCGGCAAGTCGATGCCCGTGTCGTCGAAATCGACCCACAACGAGAAATTCGTAAGCGCATCGTCCTGCTCGCGTGCGTCTTCGGTCTCCGGATCGACGACGGCCGCACGCGCGTCCCGGATCATCGACGCAATGCGCCGCGCGAGCGCCAGCGCATGTTCCGCGAATTCACGCTGATCGTGCCGGCACCGGCGCAGCCCCGCGAGCTGCACGCCGATCTCGGGCACGATCGCCGCGCGCGACGCTTCGATCAGGTCTTCCGTTTCCTCGAGCACCGGCCAGCCCGTCAGCCGCGACCACGCGATCTGCGCGACCGTGTAGACCAGCATCCCGACATGCGTATCGGCCTGTCCCGACCGGTGAAACGCACGCGACCAGGTTTCGAAGCGATGGCGCAGGTTCTGCACGACGCCGCGCATCGCGGGTGGTGCAAGCGATTCGCAGCGCAGTTGCTCGAGCATCTCGAACAGCACGCGTTCGACGGGATCGCCGCCGGAGAACGCGCGATGCAAATCGGCATCGGAATGCAGGATGCGCAACGCGGCGCCATCGGCCGCGCCGCGCCACGACGCGAGATCGTCGTCGGCGGCCTGCGCGCGCAGGTGCGGCGCATGGATCGGCAACGGCCGCAGGTCGCGGCACACACGGCCCGCGCGGTAATGCAGCGCCGCATCGCGCGTCAGCGCACGCACGGTCGACGCGCCCAGCGCTTCGCGCGCGGAGGCACGGCGTGCCGCATCGCGACCGGCGCTCACCGCCCCGCCCCCGGCTCGCCGCCGCCGGCACGCGACGCGACCGCCAGTTCCTCGCCGAAGCAGCGCTGGTAATACTCGGCGACGACCGGCCGCTCGGCGTCGTCGCACTTGTTCAGGAACGTGAGCCGGAACGCGAGCGCCGGATCGCGGAAAATCTGGCAGTTCTCGGCCCAGTTGATCACCGTGCGCGGCGACATCAGCGTCGACAGGTCGCCGGTCGCGAAGCCGTTGCGCGTCAACTCCGCGAGGCTCACCATCGATTCGAGCAGCGGCCGGCCGGCTTCGTCCGCGAGTTCCGGCACGCGGGCGCGCACGATGCCGATCTCCTCGTCGCGCGGCAGGTAGTCGAGCGTCGCGACCACGTTCCAGCGGTCCATCTGCGCATGGTTGAGCATCTGCGTGCCGTGATAGAGCCCGTTCAGATTGCCGAGCCCGACCGTGTTCGCGGTCGCGAACAGCCGGAACGACGGGTGCGGATGGATCACGCGGTTCTGGTCGAGCAGCGTGAACTTGCCGTCGCGCTCCAGGACCCGCTGGATCACGAACATCACGTCGGGCCGCCCCGCGTCGTATTCGTCGAAGATCAGCGCGACCGGCCGCTGCAGCGCCCACGGCACGATCCCCTCCTGGAATTCGGTCACCTGCACGTCGTCGCGCACGACGATCGCGTCCTTGCCGACGAGGTCGAGCCGGCTGATGTGGCCGTCGAGGTTCACGCGCACGCACGGCCAGTTCAGCCGCGCGGCAACCTGCTCGATATGCGTGGACTTGCCGGTGCCGTGCATCCCCTGCACGAGCACGCGGCGGTTGCGCGCGAAGCCCGCGAGGATCGCGAGCGTCACGTCCGGGTTGAAGCGGTACGCATCGTCGACATCGGGCACGTGGTCGTCGCGCGCGCTGAATGCGGGCACCATCAGGTCCGAGTCGAAACCGAACCGTTCGCGGACCGACACCATGCAGTCCGGCTTGTTCGTCACCCCATCCATTGCGTTGCGCTCCTGTCGTTGCGTGTTGCGCAGGCGTCGATCGCGCCTGCGTCGATCCTGTTTACGGAACGATTCGTTCCGTTGCCGAAAATGCGTGCCGGGTTGCCGTGCCCGCCGCCCCGCGCGGCCGGCCTGCCGGGCCGTTCGGTACAATGGCCGCAGTCCAATTTCCGGAACGCCCGACATGCTGCCCGCGGATACGCCCACGCTGCGCGCCTTCGCGCTGCTCGAACATCTCGTCCAGGCCGGCGACGCCGTGTCGCTCGCCGATCTCGCGCGCGACGTCGATATCCCGAAGGCATCGCTGCACCGGATGCTCGCGTCGCTCGAAGCCGGCGGCCTCGTGATCCGCGAGCCGGGCCGCAAGAACGCGTATGCGATCGGGCCGCGCCTCGCGCGACTCGGCACCGGCGTGATGCTGCATGCGGGTGCGCGCCGGCTGCGCCACGCGATCCTCGAGCGGCTCGTCGCCGATCTCGGCGAAACCTGCAACCTGACCGCGCTGCACGACACCGAAGTCGTTTATCTCGACCGCGTCGAGGCCGACTGGCCGCTGCGGCTCGACCTGAAACCGGGCTCGCGCGTGCCCGCTTATTGCAGCGCGAGCGGCAAGCTGCTGCTCGCGCTGCTGCCGCGCGACGAACGCGCCGCGCTGGTGCGTGCGATGGCGCTGCCGCGCCACACGCCGAACACGATCTCCGACCCCGAGCTGCTCGAAGCCGAACTCGACCGCACCGCGCACAAGGGCGTCGCGATCGACAACGAGGAATTCGTCGCGGGTATCGTCTGCATCGCGGCGCCGATCCTCGGCGACGACGGCGCGTGCATCGCCGCGGTCGCCGTCCATGCGCCGGTGTCGCGCGCGCCGCTGTCGCGGCTGCTCGACCATGTGCCGCGCCTGCAGGAAGCGGCCCGCGCGCTCGCGGACACCTTCTAGTACGGCGCGGCCGCTCGCTTCCAGCGTCATGACGCGCGCTGGTAGTAGATGTTCTGCGGATGCCGCGCATCCGCGAAGAAGAACCAGCGTTCCGCGACCAGCCCCGCATACTGGATCACGAACGCCGCGCCGAGCGCGACGGCCGCCGCGACCGGTGTCGGCGCGAGTGCGCCGGCCCCCGTCAGCACGAACGGCACCGCGAACGCACCGATCAGGAAACCGGCCTTCACCGCGCGCAGCGTGCCGTTGCCCTGCCCGTGAAAGAATTCCTTCGTGTTGAATGCGCTGGCCGTGAAGCCGCGCGACTTCTGCTCGACCTTCTCGCTGCGGATCCCCGTCGCGCTCTGCACGGTCGACTTCGGCCGCAGCCGTGCATTGCGCGCGAGCGACGCGAGCCGTGCGACGCAGCCCGCGAGCGTCAGCACGCAGGCGGCCACCGCGAGCCGGCCGACCAGCGCCGGCGCGAGCCATGCCGCGCAGGCCGTCGCGAGCGTGCACCCCGATGCGCAGCCAAGCAGCACGAAGTTCACCAGCGTCAGCGGGCTCGCCCATTCCTGCAGGAAGCGCAGGCACGCGTAAATCATCGCGGTGCAGACGAACAACGCGACGCTCGCGAGCGCGCCCGCCGCGCCGATCAACAGCGTGCCGGGCCAGCCGAACAGGTGCGCGGCGCCATACGCGAACGCGCATGCGAGAAACACCGGCAGCGCGATGCATTCGCGCGACAGCCACGACGTGCGCCACATCGCGATCGCACGCCAGGCACGTTCGGGGTGGCCGAGATGGAAGAACGACGCGAACAGGCCAAGCACGCCGAGCACGACCGACAGCGCGGTGCCGGTCACATAGAACGCGGCGGCCACGTCGAGGCCGGCCAGCCGCGCCAGCGCCTCGACGATCACGAGCGTCAGCAGCAGGCCCTGTGCGGCGCCGCACAGCGTGGTGAGAAAAACGACCGAAAAGGCTGGGCGCATGGGAACTCCGTATGGTTCTGAATGAAATGCGTCGCGCTCAGCGCGGCGTCGCCAGCGACACGAGATCGATGTCGCCGCGCGACGCACGTGCCTCGAACGAATCGTCCTCGTTGCGTCCGTCCGACGCGCTGCCGCATCCGCCGCTGCTCCCGCAACCGCACGACGCTTCGGTCTTCACGCGCGGCAGGTAATGGTTCGACGGCCGCGTGCCCCATTCGGGCATCAGTGCATAGCCGCCGCGTTCGCGGATCGCGCGCGACACGTCCGATTCGGGATCGTGCACGTCGCCGAACAGCCGCGCCGACGTCGGGCACGCGAGCACGCAGGCCGGCTTGCGGTCGCGTTCCGGCAGCGCGTCGTTGTCGATGCGGTCCGCGCACAGCGTGCACTTCGTCATCTCCTTGCGGCCTTCGTCGAGCTCGCGTGCGCCGTACGGGCACGCCCATGCGCAGTACTTGCAGCCGATGCACTTGTCGTAATCGACCAGCACGATCCCGTCCGACTTGCGCTTGTAGCTCGCGCCGGTCGGGCAGACGGGCACGCACGGCGGGTCCTCGCAGTGCAGGCACGACTTCGGGAAGTGGATCGTGTCGGTCATCGGAAACACGCCGGCTTCGTACGTCTGCACGCGATTGAAGAACGTGCCGGACGGATCGTCGTCGTACGGACGCATATCGGCGAGACTGCCGGCTTCGCCCGACGTGTTCCATTCCTTGCAGCTCGTCACGCAGGCATGGCAGCCGACGCACACGTTCAGGTCGATGACGAGGGCCATCTGGGTCATGGTTCTGCTCCTTCGTTCAACGATCGTCGGACGTCGGGCCGGCCGACGCCGCGCGCCGCAGCCGCGCGGCGAATGCGCCGGTTCCCGCGAAATACGCCTGCACGCGCTGCAGCACGCGCGGCGTGCCGGGCAGCGCCGGCATCGGCGCGAACTGCGGCAGCGTCGTCGCCGCATCGGCTTCGGCCGGATAGATCCGCACCTGCACGTCGTACCAGCCGGCCTGCCCCGTAACCGGATCGGAGTTCGACATGCGCGCACCGGCGCGCGCCGCATCCGGCAACTCGTCGGTGATCACGTGGTTGAGCAGGAAGCCGCGCTGCGACTCGCCCGCGTCCGGCCCGAGATTCCATGCGCCCGACGCCTTGCCGATCGCGTTCCACGTCCACACGGTGCCGGGCTCGACGGCCTCGCTGTAGCGCGCACGGCAGCGTACCTTGCCCCACGGCGATTCGACGTAGATCCACGCGCCGTCGTCGATCTGCTGCGCGGCGGCCGTCACCGGGTTCACGAACAGGTGGTTCTCGCCGTGGATCTGCCGCAGCCACGCGTTCTGCGAATCCCACGAGTGGTACATCGCCATCGGCCGCTGCGTGATCGCCGCGAGCGGATAGCGGTTCGCATCGGTCAGCCCGCTTTCGAGCGACCGGTGCCAGAACGGCAGCGGATCGAAATAGCGCGCGATGCGCTCGCGCAGATGGTCGGGCGGCTGGCGGCCCGACGTGCGGCCCTGCGCAGCGAGCCGGAATTTCTGCATCACGTCCGAGTAGAGCTGGATCACGATCGGCACACCGAACTTGCGCATGCCGTTGTCGACCGCCCACTGCATGTACGGGCCGTTGCAGTTGCGCATGTACTGCAGCGGCTCCGGCAACCGGTGGTGGTACACGCAGTTGTTCTCCGCGTAACGCTTCCACTGGTCGGGGTTCGGCTCGCCGACGACGGCCTTGTCGCCGTCCTTGCCGCGCCAGCCGATCAGGAAGCCGGTGCCCGAATTCGGCGCGGTCTGGAAGTTGATGACGAAATCCGGATAGTCGCGGTACTTGCGCTGCCCGTCCGCGGTCGTGAAGGCCGGAAACTTCAGCCGGCTCGCCAGCTCGATCAGCACTTCCTGGAACGGTTTGCATTCGCCGGTCGGCGGCACGACGGGCACCCGTACCGAATCGACCGGCCCGTCGAATTCGGAAATCGGCCGGTCGAGCACCGACATCACGTCGTGCCGTTCGAGGTAAGTCGTGTCGGGCAGGATCAGGTCGGCGAACGCCGTCATCTCCGACGCGAACGCATCGCACACGACCAGGAACGGGATCCGGTACTCACCGTCGTCGCGCTTGTCGACCAGCATCTTGCGCACTTCCGTCGTATTCATCGACGAATTCCACGCCATGTTGGCCATGAAGATCAGCAGCGTATCGATCGGATAGGGATCGCCGCGCCACGCATTGGTGATCACCGAATGCATCAGTCCGTGCACCGCGAGCGGGTATTCCCACGAGAATGCCTTGTCGAGCCGCGCGGGCGTGCCGTCCGGATGGACGAACAGATCCTCGGGGCCGGCCGGCCAGCCGAGCGGGCCGGTCGCGAGCGGCGTGTTCGGCTTGATCTGGTCGGGATCGTTCGGCGGTTTCGCCGACGGCGGCACCGCGCGCGGATACGGCGCCTTGTGGCGAAAGCCGCCCGGCCGGTCGATCGTGCCGAGCAGCGACATCAGCACCGCGAGCGCACGAATCGTCTGAAAGCCGTTCGAGTGCGCGGCGAGCCCGCGCATTGCATGGAACGCGATCGGCACGCCCTTCACCGTCGCATGTTCCTTGCCCCACGAATCGGTCCATCGCACCGGCAATTCGATCGCGTGCGCGCGCGCGACCGTTTCCATCTCGCGGGCGAGGCGGCGGATCGTATCCGCCGCGATGCCGGTGATGTCGGCCGCCCATTCGGGCGTGCAATCGGCCACCTGTTCGCGCAGCAGCGTGAACGACGGCGCAACCGGCGTGCCGTCGTCGAGCGTGTAGCGGCCGTCGAGCGCAGGCTCGGCGCCATCCGTGTGGTGCAGCACCGCGCGGTTCGTCTTCGTGTCCCACCACATCCGGTTCTGCGGATACAGCGGGTTGACCTCCGGCGCATCGGCATCGCGCACGAACAGCCCGGACGTGTCGGCATCGGCACGCAGGTCGATCAGCTCGCCCGCGTTCGTGAAGCGAGACACGAATTCCATGTCGAACGCGTCGCGCGCGATCAGCTCGTGCATCAGCGCCATGAACAGCGCGCCGTCGGTGCCCGGGCGGATCGGAATCCACTCGTCGGCAATCGCCGCGTAACCGGTGCGCACCGGATTGATCGCGATGAAACGGCCGCCCGCGCGCTTGAACTTGCCGAGTGCGATCTTCAGCGGATTCGAATGGTGATCCTCCGCGGTGCCGATCATGAAGAACAGCTTCGCGTTGTCGAGGTCGGGGCCGCCGAATTCCCAGAACGAGCCGCCGATCGTATAGATCATCCCGGCCGCCATGTTCGCCGAGCAGAACCCGCCGTGCGCCGCATAGTTCGGCGTGCCGAACTGTTTCGCGAACAGGCCCGTGAGGGCCTGCATCTGGTCGCGGCCCGTGAACAGCGCGAAGCGCTTCGGGTCGGTCGCGCGCAGGTGCGACAGGCGCTTTTCGAGCACGTCGAACGCGACCTCCCACGACACCGGCTCGAACTGGGCATCGCCGCGTTCGGCGCCCGGCTTGCGCATCAGCGGCTGCGTGAGCCGCGCGGGCGAATACTGCTTCATGATTCCCGACGAACCTTTCGCGCAGATGACGCCCTGGTTCAGCGGATGCTGCGGATTGCCGTCGATATAGCGCACTTCACCGTCGCGCAGGTGTACGCGGATGCCGCAGCGGCATGCGCACATGTAGCACGTCGTGGTCTTGATGTCGGCCTGCTCGTCGCGCTCGCGTGCCCGATGTTCCATCGTCTGTCCTCGTTCGCGGATGACGGTGCGCCCCGCCGGGGCGCACCCGTGAATCGGTTCATCCATGCTATGCCGGCAGGCGGCCGACATAAAGTCGCATCCTCCGATCGGTCCTATCGGGCGGCCTGATAGTTGGCCGCGACATCCATCGGATCGCCCGCCGGATCTGCACGCGCGAAGGCCCGGCGCGCGCACCGGGCCTTCGGCGTCATGCGTTACCGCCCGTTACCGCGGCGGATACGCAAGCAGTTCGCTGTCGTCGAGATGCTCGCGACGGCTGCGGCGCGTCAGCCCGTATGCGACGACCAGCACGCCGAGGCTCGCGACGCCGAGCCACAACGGCTTGCGCTGGTCCGGGATGAACGCCATCGCGACGAGAATGCCGATCATGCCGACGATCGCGACCCAGGTCAGGTACGGATACGCCCACATCTTGACGCGCAGCTTGCTGGCGGCCACCGGGTCGAGACGCTTGCGCAGGCGCAGTTGCGAGAACGCGATCAGCACGTACACGAACAGCGCGACGGTGCCGTACGAATTGACGAGGAACGCGAACACGGTGTCGGGCGACACGTACGACATCACCACCGACGCGTAGCCGAACACCGTGCCGAGCAGGATCGCGCGCACCGGCACGCCGCGCTTGTTGACCTTCGCGAGCGCGGCCGGCGCGTCGCCGTGGCGGGTCAGCGCGAACAGCATTCGCGATGCCGCATACAGGCCCGAGTTGAGCGCGGACAGCACGGCCGTCAGCACGATCGCGTTCATCACGTTGGCGGCGGCCGGCAGGCCCATCACTTCCAGCGCGCTCACGTACGGCGTGGCCATCTGCGCGGAATTCCACGGCACCAGCGCGACGACGAGCGCGACCGACCCGACGTAGAACACCAGCACGCGCGTAATCACCGAGTTGGTTGCCTTCGCAACGGCCTTGGCCGGCTCCTTCGCCTCGGCCGCCGCGATCGTCACGATCTCGGCGCCGAAGTAGAACCCGGTGGCCGCGACCGCCCCGCTCATCACCGGCCCGATGCCGAGCGGCATGAAGCCGCCGTGGCCGAGCAGCGTCGGCAGCACGGCCGTGGTGTGCATCGACGCCGGCCACAGGCCGAGCACGTAGAGGCCGCCGAGGAACAGGAACACGATGATCGCGCCGACCTTGATCGACGAGAACCAGAATTCGAACTCGCCGTAACTGCCGACCGAGATCAGGTTCGTGAGCGTCAGCACGACCAGCAGCGCGAGACTGATGATCCAGGCCGGCGTGTCGGGCAACCAGAACTGGATCAGCTTCGCGCCCGCCACCGCTTCGAGCGCGACGACGATCACCCAGAAATACCAGTACATCCAGCCGGTGAGGAAGCCCGCCATCTTGCCCGGCCCGCGCCAGTTGCCGAACGCGAGCCGCGCGTATTCATAGAACGAGCCGACGGCCGGCATCGCACAGGCCATCTCGCCGAGCATCCGCATCACGAGCACGACCAGCCCGCCCGTAATCAGAAACGACAGGATCGCGGCCGGCCCGGTCTGCTGAATCACCACGCCGCTGCCGACGAACAGCCCGGCACCGATCACGCCGCCAAGCGCGATCATCGTCATGTGGCGCTGCTTGAGCCCACATTTCAGGTCACTCTGTTCCATCGAGGGTTGCATGTCTTCTCCATATCCAGTTGTCCGGCGCCGCCCGCGCATCACCGTCGGGTGAACGCGAGCGCCGCCGGCGACGGCGCGTGCAGGGGCGCCTGCAGCCCCGGCCGCACGGATTTCCGTTGCTTTTCTTGTGTTGGATGGCCCGGTGCGAGCGCGCTGCGCCGGGCCGGATGCACCGCGTTCAGGGTTTCTCGTCGTTCCTGAAGTACGACACGTAGAGCATTCGCTGCCCGAGGCGCCGGAACGGTGCGAACGGGTGGCCCGGCAGCGGCGACGTGAAGATCGGCAGCGTCTGGCGTGCGCCCTTCCCCGCGATCTGCTCGGCAAGGCGCCGGCCGGCCTGCTGCGAGTACGACACGCCGTTGCCGCCATAGCCGAGCGCGTAGTACACCGACTGCCGCGGATCGGGCTGGCACACGCGCGGCATCATGTCGTGGCTCACGTCGACCCAGCCCCACCACGAATAATCGATCTGTACGCCTCGCAGCGCGGGAAACTTGCGCGCCATCCCTTCCTTCAGCAATTCGAAATGGCGCGGGTTCGGCGCATCGTCGCCGGTGATCGCGCTGCGGCTGCCGATCTGCAGGCGGCGATCGGGCAGGAACCGGTAGTAGAAGCGCAGCGTGCGCGTATCGGTCAGCACCTGCGTCGTGCGGAAATTGCACGCGTCGATCTCGGCGTCGGTGAGCGGCCGCGTGACCATCGAATTCGACAGGATCGGCATCACCTTGCTGCGCAGCGACGGATGCAGCGTCTGCGCGGTGTACGCGCCGGTCGCGATGCCGACCGCACGGGCCCGCACGACGCCGCCCGGCGTACGCAGATGATGGACGCCGTCGATCGTCTCGAAACCGAGCACCGGGCTGCTCGTATGCACCTTCGCGCCGGCTTCGCGGGCGAGCCGCAGGTAGCCGAATGCGAGCTTCAGCGCATGGATGCCGATGCCTTCCGGCTCGTGCAGCGCGCCGGCCGCCTCGTGGTCGTCGATGAATTCGCGGCGGAACGTCTCCGCGCTCAGCAGTTCGGACGGATAGCCGAACACGTCCTTCCACACCTTCGCCTCGGCCGCGAGCTTCGCCATGATGCGCGGGCGATGCGCGATCAGGAAATGGCCGCCCGGCTGCGGTTCGCAGTCGATTTCCGACACGAGCGACTTGAAGTGCTCGAAGCCCTCGAGGATCTCGTCGTGCATCTTCAGCGCAACGTCCTTGCCCCAGCGTTCGATCCACTGCGAGCGCGACAGCCGGCCCGACGCGTTCTGCCCCTGCCCGCCGTTGCGGCTGCTGCAGCCCCAGCTCGTGCGGTTGGCCTCGAGCACGACGGCCTTGATGCCGTGATCCCGCGCGAGGCACAGCGCGGTTGCGAGGCCCGTGTAGCCGGCGCCGATGATCGCGACGTCGACATCGAGATCGCGCGTGACGGGGCCGTCGTCGGGCGGCGGGGTGCCGGCCGTCGCGACCCAGTAGGTCGGCGCGTACTGCTTGCCGCACCCGGGGCCCGGCGACACGAGCGGATCGTAGGTCGGGTCGTAACGCGTATCGTTCGGCCGGGCGCCGGCAAAGCCGCTCGCGGTGCCTTCGATGGAACGGGTCGACATGATCAGCCCTCCGACACGAGCGTGCCTGTTGCGCCGCAACGGGCGCGCGAGGCGATTGGACTGACTGATGCGGGGCGCGTGCCCGCCGCGCGGGCGAATGCTGCCGACTGCCTGTAGGTCATGCCTGTCTCCTGATCGTGCTCTTCGGGTCGATCGTGTGCAGATGCTTCAATGCGGCGATCTGTCGAGGCAAGTGTAGGCAGGCCGATTTTTCGCAGGTAGGTCCAGTGGACCGCATTCGCTTGGACCAGCGTGCGGGGCCCGCGGGCGGACCAGCGCGGCGGGCAATACGAACCAACGCGGGGCGACCGGCGGCGAACGGCAGCGCGGCGCGCGGAGCCGCTGGCGACCGGTTCGCCGATACGACCCCGCGCGCCGCGCCGCCCCGCCCGGCGCAACGTCACGTCGCGCGCACCGCGACGCCGGTCAGGTTGCCGCGTTTCTCGATCGCCCGCGCGGACACGATCGACAGGAGTGCAGACAACATCACGTAAACCCCGACGAGCCAGGGCGCGCCGCCGTTCACGCGCAGCAGCGCGGTTGCAACGATCGGCGTGAGGCCGCTCGCGAAGATGCCCGACACCTGGTAGACGAACGAAATGCCCGTGTAACGCACGTTCGCGTCGAACAGCTCCGCGAACAGCGCGGCTTCCGGCCCGTACGCCATCGCATAGAAGATCCCGAACGGGATCACCAGCGCGAGCCACACGGCGGGCAGGTTCGTCGACTGCGTCTGCAGCAGCCAGAACGCGGGCAGCACCGACAACCCGCACAGCGTCGCGCCCCACCGGTACACGCGCGCACGGCCCAGCCGGTCCGACAGGCCGCCGAACACCGGGATGAACACGCACATCACGACGGCCGCGCTCATCACGCCGAGCAGCGCGTCGCCGCGCGAGATCGACAGGTTGCGCGTCATGTAGCCGATCGAGAACACCGCGAACACGTTGAAGAACACGCCGTCGATGTAACGCGCCCCCATCCCGAGCAGGATCGCCTGCCGGTAGTTGGCGAGCAGCTCGACGACCGGCAGCTTCGTGTCGCGCCGCTGACGCTTGAGCGCGACGAACTCGGGCGTATCGGCCACCCGCGTGCGGATGTAGAAGCCGACCGCCACGAGCAGCAGCGACGCCGCGAACGCGACGCGCCAGCCCCACGCGAGGAACGCGGCGTCCGGCAGCACGCGCGACAGCAGCGCGACGACGCCGGCCGCAAGGCACAGCCCGATCGCAAGGCCGATCTGCGGCAGGCTCGCATACAGCCCGCGCCGGTGCGGCGGCGCATATTCGTACGCCATCAGCACCGCGCCGCCCCACTCGCCGCCCAGGCCGATGCCCTGCAGCACGCGCAGCGTCAGCAGCAGCACCGGCGCCCACATGCCGATCTGCGCGTAGGTCGGCAGGAACGCGACGCCGGCCGTCGACACGCCCATGATCAGCATCGTCAGGATCAGCGCGGACTTGCGCCCGACGCGATCGCCGAGATGGCCGAACAGCAGGCCGCCGAGCGGCCGCGTGACGAAGCCGACCGCGAACGTCGCATACGCGAGCATCGTCGACACGAACGCGTCGTCCGCCGGAAAGTACTGTTTGTCGAACACGATGCCGGCGACCACGCCGTACAGGAAAAAGTCGTACCACTCGACGGTCGCGCCGATCACGCTGGCCGCGGCCACGCGTCGGACGACCCGGGAATCGATTGCCATGCGAGCTTCTCCAGGTAAGGATGCGCCGCAACCTGCCCCGGCGCCGTGCCGGCGGGGGCATCGATGAGCGCGCGGCGGCCGTCCGGGCGCAGGAGCACGGGCCGCGCGGGCGCCCTGTCCTACGCGACTGCCTCGGCGGCCGGCGCGACGCTGCGGCCGCGATCGGCCTCGCGCGCGTCCTCGAGAATCATGTCGGACGCCTTCTCGGCGACCATCACGATCGGCACGTTGGTATTGCCCGATACGAGCGTCGGCATGATCGAGCAGTCGACCACGCGCAGCCCGCGCGTGCCGTACACGCGCAACCGCTCGTCGACGACCGCGAGCGGATCGCTCGCGACACCCATTTTCGCCGTGCCGGACGGATGGAAGATCGTCTGGCCGTATTCGCGGCAGAACTCGAGCAGTTCGTCGTCGGTCCGCGCGTCGGCGCCGGGCCGCACCTCGCGCTTCATCAGCGGCGCCATCGGCTCGGTGGCCGCGACGCGGCGCGCGAAGCGCACGCCGGCCACCGTCGTGCGGCGGTCGCGCTCGGTATCGAGATAATTCGGCTGGATCGACGGCGCGTCGCGCGCATCGTCGCTGCGGATCCGCACGGTGCCGCGCGATTCGGGCCGCAACTGGCAGATCGAATACGTGCAGCCCGGAAACGGATGCACGCTGCCGCCGGCCGAATCGGCCGACAGCGTCGAGAAATGGAACTGGATGTCGGGCGTCGCCGATTCGTCCGGCAATGCGCGGCAGAACATGCCGCCCTGGTTGATGCCGATCGCGAGCGGGCCGCCGCGGAACAGCGCCCATTGCAGCCCCATCTTCGCGCGGCCGACCCACGAATGCAGCGCGTCGTTGGTCGTGATCGGCTTCGTCACCTCGTAGATCAATCGCACCTGCAGATGATCCTGCAGGTTCTCGCCGACGCCCTTGCGATCGGCAACGACCGGAATCCCGTGCCGGTCCAGCAGCGCGGCCGGCCCGACGCCCGACACCTGCAGCAGCTGCGGCGACTGCAGTGCCCCGGCCGCGAGGATCACCTCGCGCAGCGCCCGCACCTCGTGCACCTTGCCGTGCTGCACGTAGCGCACGCCGGACGCCTGCGCGCCGTCGAACAGCACCTTCAGCGCCTGCGCATCGGTTTCGATGTGCAGGTTCGGCCGCCCGCGCGCGGGCTTCAGGTACGCGACGGCCGTCGAACAGCGCAGCCCGTTGCGCGTCGTGAGCTGGTAGTAGCCGACGCCCTCCTGGTCGCCCGTGTTGAAATCGTCGACCGTGCGCACGCCGAGCCGGTTCGACGCGGCGACGAACGCATCGACGAGTTCATGGCGCTGCCGGATCGCCGACGCCCACAGCGGGCCGCCGGTGCCGCGCGTCGGCCCGTCGCCGAGCGTGTTGTGTTCGAGCCGCCGGAAATACGGCAGGCACTCGCGCCAGCTCCAGCCGCGATTGCCGAGCGCGGCCCAGTGATCGTAGTCCTGCTGCTGCCCGCGCACGTAGATCAGCCCGTTGATCGAGCTGCTGCCGCCGAGCGTGCGGCCGCGCGGCCAGTACAGGCGGCGGTTGTGCATGTTCGGGTCGGGATCGGTATGGAAGCCCCAGTTGTAGATCGGGTGGAACATCGTCTTGCCATAGCCGATCGGCACATGGATCCACATGTAGTTGTCGGCGGGGCCGGCCTCCAGCAGGCACACCGTGTGGCGGCCGCCGTCGGACAGCCGGTTGGCGAGGACGCAACCGGCCGATCCCGCGCCGACCACGACATAGTCGAAGCTGCGTGTCATTCCGTGTCTCCGTTCCGGGTATGAGAAAAATCCGGTATGTTTCGTCCAAATTTATGGAGCACACGAAGCGCGTACAAGCCGATTTATTGTCCGTGCCGTGAATGTGGTACAAAAACCGTTCAATTCGTTTCATTTCTGCCGGACACGACCATCCCGGGACGCACGCCGATCCCGACGGAGGAGACACATGCGCGACACCGCCCCCGCGCCGCCCGATGGCGCGCCCGCCGACGACGCACGCGTGCTGCGTGCGCTCGCCGTGCTCGAAGCACTGGCCTCGGCCGGGCAGCCCTACACGCTGTCGCAGCTCGCCGCGCGGCTGCACATCCCGAAGGCGACGCTGCTGCGGCTGATCGAATCGCTCGAAACGCGCGGCTACGTGATCCACATGCCCGACTCGCGCGGCCACGACCGCGGCATCGCGCTCGGGCCGCGCGCCGCGCAGTTCGCGCTCGCGGCACTGTCGAACAACACGTTCACGCGTGGTTGCCGGTCGGTGCTGCGCGCGCTCGTCGACGTGCTCGGCGAGACCTGCAACCTCACCGCGCTCGACGGCGACACGGTGCTGTACGTCGAACGCGTCGAGACGACCGAGCCGCTGCGGCTCGAGATGCGGCCCGGCATGCGCGTGCCGCTGCATTGCACGGCGAGCGGCAAGCTGTTCCTGTCGCAGATGAATGCGCTGGAGCGCAACGCGATGCTGGCGCGGCTCACGCTGAAGAAGATGACCTACCGGACGCTGACCGATGCGCAGTTGCTCGCGGCCGAGCTCGACCGGCTCGCCGCGCGTGGCGTCGGAATCGACAACGAGGAATTCGTGCGCGGAATGGTGGCCGTCGCGGTGCCGGTGAAGGATGCCGCGAGCGGCCGCGTGCTCGCGGCGCTCGCCGTGCATGCGCCGACCGCGCGTGCGACGCTCAACGACCTGCTGGAGAACGTGCCGAAGATGCGCGACGCGGCCACGCGGCTCGCGCCGCTGCTGCATGGGGCCGACGGCGTGCCGCCGGGCTGAGGCGGCCGCACGCGCTCACCGCTTCATGCGAGGTGGTAGCGCAGCCAGAAGGTTTCGCGGCACGCGTTGTCGAATGTCAGCCGCGACGGGCTGATCGGCTGCGCATCGGGATGATGGAGCACGTCGTAGTCGATCCAGCATTCGGCGCACAGCAGGTCGGACGGCGCGCGGTCCTGCTCGACCGAGCGGCGCACGATCGCGCCGTTGTCGAAACGGTATTCGGTTTCGTCGCGCGTGACCTCGACCTCGTCGTCGGTCCAGCGGTCGTGCGACGTCGCGTGCGACACGATCTGCACCGGCCCGGCGAGCCCGTGGATCGCGGCGACGTAGGAAATGAGCTTGTCCATGGCGAGGCGGCGAACTGGCGGATGGCCGTTTCGCGCAACGCATGCAGCGCGAAACGGCCCGAGCGGCGAGTATAGCCGCGCGCCGAAGACCTTGCCGCCGACGGGGTTTCGCGCGCTGCGCGCCCGGCGCGAACGTCGCGCGCCAGCGCTCGCCCGTGCCGTCGCCGGCCACGTGCGCGAGTGCGCGCGAGATGCCGGTCGACTACGCGAACAACGCGTGCACCGCGTCGAGGTGCGGCGCGAGAAACGCCGCGCTATCGGTCTTGCCGGTGAACACGTCCGCTGCCCCGTCCGCCATCACGAAACGCATGTCCGTTACGCCCAGATAACCGAACAGCGTTCGCAGCCACGGCTCGAGGAAATTGCGCTGCGCCCGCTCCGCGCCCGGCCCGTAGAACCCTCCCGCCGCGATCACGAAGGTCGCGCATCGCCCGCCGAGCAACCCGCGCGGCCCGGACGACGTCGTTTCGATCGTCTCCCCTTGCCTGACGATGTGATCGAGCCAGAGCTTGAAGTGCGCGGACGGCCCCCAGTTGTGCATCGGCACGCCGATCACGTATTCGTCGGCGTCGCGCAGCTCGGTCGTGAACGTCGTCGACAATGCCAGCATCTCGTTTTGCTGCCCGGTACGCAGGTCCGGCGGCGTGAAGTTCGCCGCGATCCACGCCGCGTCGATCGGCGGCATCGCAATGCGACACAGATCCCGTTCCACGACGCGCCCGCCGGGATGCGCGCGCAGCCAGTTACGCGCATACGCCTGCGTCAGTTGGCGCGAAACGGACGCATCGCCCATTGGGCTCGAATCGATTTGCAATAACTTGAACATCGGAATTCTCCGGTTGAAAGCGATCCGATGTTATTCAACCCAAAGGTTGACTGTCAACCTTTGGGTTGAATATAATGCCGCCATGAGTCTCTCCACGAATCCACACGATCGTTCGCCCGACAGGCTGGACGCCATCTTCAGCGCGCTTGCCGATCCGACCCGGCGGTCGATACTCGGACGGCTGCGCGACGGCAGCCTGACCGTGGGCGAGTTGGCGGCGCCGTACGGCGTGAGCCTCAATGCGATCTCCAAGCACGTCAAGACGCTCGAGAAGGCGGGGCTGATCCGCCGCGAAATCCGGGGGCGCGAGCACGCGTGCCAGCTCGACGCGGCAAATCTCAAGGAAGTCCAGCAGTGGCTCGACCATTACGCCGAGTTCTGGGGCGAGCGGCTCGACGCGCTCGACCGGCATCTCGCCGCCAAGCGAAAACAGAAGCCGCCCCAGTCATGAGCGGTCATGCGATCATGGTCCGCAAGCTGCTTCATGCGTCGCGCGACGACGTGTTCGACGCATGGCTGGACGCGGACGGCCTGTGCGCGTGGATGCTGCCCGGCACGATGACGCATTGCGACGCGATGCTGGAGCCGCGCGTCGGCGGACGCTTTCACATCGTCATGCGCTCGTCGCGCATCGAGTACACACACTCCGGCGAATACCGGGTGCTGGAGCGCCCGTCGAAGCTGGTATTCACGTGGCAGTCCTCCTACATGAACCAGCAGGAAACGCTCGTCACGATCGATCTGTTCGACCGCGACGGCCTGTGCGAACTCGTGCTGACGCATGAGCGCGTACCGTCCGAGCTTGCGCCCAAAGGCGTCTCGATCGGCTGGCGGCAAATGCTGGACAAACTCGACGTGTCGCTACAGTCGCCGGGCGACGACACGATTGCGCGGCCGCGGACCTGAACCGCCGGGCCGCGGCCCTTCCCGCCCGCGCTACGCGTCGAGCGCGAGCAGCGCGAACGTCGCGAGCCAGTGCTCGCCCATGTAGTCGCCGGCCACGTGCGCGAGCGCGCTCGCGAGGTGCCGGTCGGCCGCGTCGAGCAGCTTCGCGCGTCGTGCATCGCCTTCCGGCAGCGCGCCGGCCAGTGCGCGCTGGCACCACGCGCGGCTCAGGTTCAGCCCGTCGAGGTGCGCGATCTTGCCGTCGCTGCGATCGCTGACCGTCGCCGGTTCGAACAGCGTTGCCGGCTCGCCGCGCGCGAGGTCGGGCAGGAAGCGCGCGAACCAGCCGTCGAATTCGGCTGCCGGCAGCACGCGTCGCATCAGCTCGGCTTCCATCAGCGCGGGCGACAGGAATTCGTCGCCCGACGGCTCCCACGCCTGGCACGCGACGTCGTTCAGGTGCCAGCGCTTCGCGGTATCGACGATCAGCGCCGCGAGCCCGTCGCGCTGCGTATCGCGTGCGAAATCGAGCGTGAGCGCCAGCGCGAACGCGGTGTTGAAGTGCGTCCCCACGCGCAGCGGATACGTCGCTTTCGGCAGGAAGGTCTCGAAGCGCGACACGAACAGGTCGGTGAGCGGCGCCATCGTCTTCGCCCAGCGCGCGGCCTGCGGCAGCGCGCCCTTCAGCGCGAGCCGCTCGAGCTGCGCGGATAGCGCGAGCAGCCACGCCCAGCCGTATGGCCGCTCGAAGCCGCTGTTGTGCGGCAGCGCGAGATACGCGCGTTCGCCGGCGACGTTCGCGTCGGTGAAATGCGCATCGACGGTCGCGACGATGCGCTCGGCCTCCGGCAATGCCGGGTAGCGCTCGAGCACGCTCAGCACGAGCCAGTAGCCGTGCACGCACGAGTGCCAGTCGTAGCTGCCGTAGAAGATCGGGTGCAGCGCGCGCGGCCCCTGCACGTCGTGCGGCCCTTCGAGTGAATGCGTGAGCTTGTTCGGATATTCGCGGGTCAGGTGCGCGAGCGCGAGCGACGCGAATGTCGAGGCGAGTTCGGGGGTAAGTCGGTCGGTCATGTGGGCATCTCGTCAGAAGCGGAATACGAACGCATACATCAGCAGCGTGTTCACCGCGAGCAGCAGCACGGCTGTCGGCCACTGCGCCTTGATCACGCCGTTCTTGTCCTTCAGTTCGAGCAGCGCCGCCGGCACGATGTTGAAGTTCGCGGCCATCGGCGTCATCAGCGTACCGCAGAAGCCGCTCAGCATCCCGATCGCGCCGACGATCGCCGGGTTGCCGTGGAACTGGTGGACGATCAGCGGCAGGCCGATGCCGGCCGTCATCACGGGAAATGCGGCGAAGCCGTTGCCCATGATCATCGTGAACAGCGCCATGCCGATGGTGTACGCCGCCACCACCGCGAACGGCGAATCGATCGGCACCCATTCCCTCACGAGCCCCGACACCACGCCGCCGACGCCCGCGACCGCGAACAGCGCACCGAGCGCCGCGAGCATCTGCGGCAGGATCGCGGCCCAGCCGACCGCGTCCATCGTGTGGCGCGCTTCCTTCACCGCATGCACGGGCGAATCGCGCAGCATCGCGAGCGCGACCACGAACGCGACGATCGTGCCGAGCACGAGCGAGATCAGCGTCACGCTCTTCGCTTCGACGAACGGGACGTGCTTGAGTGCGAACGTGCCGATCAGCGTGACGACCGGAATCAGCAGCGCGGGCAGGAACAGCCGGTTGCCGAAACGCTGCGCGAACGTCTCGCGCCGCGCGGCCGCCGCTTCACCGGCCTCGTCGGACTTGCCGCGCCCGAGCTTGCCGGAGCCGGCGATCACCGCCAGCGCGATCGCGAGGCAGCCCGTCACGAAATGCGGCAGCAGCGCGCCGAACAGGAACGTGACCGCATAGATCGCCCAGAACGCGAAATTGACGACCCGGCGCGGGTTCGTGCGGTCCGTCAGGTTGAAGCACGCGAACGCGGCGAACATCAGCCCCGCGAGCGTGTACAGCGATTCGAGGCCGATCATCGCGCGCCCCCCTGCTTCACCAGGCCGAAGCCGCGCGTCAGCCGGCGGTCGAGCAGCGCGAGGCGCGTGCAGTGGATCAGCAGCGCGGCGATCGCGGTCGGGATCGCCCACACCGACAGCTGCAGCGGCTCGATCGAGATCCCGTTCTGTTCGAGAAAACCCTTGATCAGCAGGATCGACTGGATCGCGATGAAGATGTCCTCGCCGAAGAACACGGCGACGTTGTCGACGCCCGACGCATGCGCGCGGATCTGCTGGCGGACCGACTCCGGCAGCTCGCCGTGCCGGCTGACGGCCGCGGCTTCGGCCATCGGCGCGATCAGCGGCCGCACCATCTGCGCGTGGCCGCCGAGCGACGTCAGGCCGAGCGCGGCCGTGGCCTGGCGCAGCACGAAGTACAGCATCAGCACGCGGCCGGTGGTCGCCGCCTGCACGCGCGAGATCATCCGCTTCGCCTGCTCCTTGAGCCCGTTGCGCTCGAGCAGCGCGATCACCGGCAGCGTCAGCCAGATCAGCCCCATGTAGCGGTTTTCGGTGAACGCCTTGCCGAACGCACTGACGATGTCGACAAGATTCAGCCCGCCCGCGAGCCCCGTCGCGAGCCCCGCGATCGTGACCACCAGCAGCGCATTGAAGCGCAGCGCGAAACCGATCACGACGATCGGCACCCCAATCAGCACCAGCATTTCCCCTCCTTGTGTCGGATGCGCGCCACCCAGGCAACGCGCTGCCGGCCCGGTTTCGACCGGGCTCGGACGGCGAAATCTAACACGAGACTTTATCGATAAAAAGTCGACAATTTGCCGGATCGGGTAAACGTTGAAGCGTGCAAGCACCGTGCCGGGGCCATGTGTCGGCCGTGTTTCATTGGACGAATCGATGGCGGGCCAGCCATCGCGGGCACGTTGGCCGCCGGTCGTGACACCGCGCAGCGGGGAAGCCTGCAACGGGCCGCCGCGCATGGCGGAGCCGGGGTGCGCCGACTACACTGGAAAGCATCGGCAACGGACGGGAGAGCCGCCATGATTGACGTATTCCAGACCATCGGCAGCCGCGCGTTCTCCGCTCATCTGGCGAAGGACGGGATGGTGACGCTGATGGAACAACGCCATGAAGTCGACCGCGTGACGCTCGCGACCGCCTATGCCGCGCTCGTCGAGGAGGCCGAGCAGGAAGGCGACCTGCGCGACGCGACGGTCGAAGGGATGATGCGCGCGCTGATCCAGGGCTACGCGCGCAGCCATTGACGACGCGGCCGCGCAGCCGCTGCGCGGCCCGATGCCCGGTACGGCCCGCTACGCGGCCGGCGTGCCGGCGCCCATGCCGAACCACCGGCCCTCGCGCAGTTGCCGGTAATCGGCCTGCGTGAAGATCCTCAGCAGGTTCGCCACTGCGCCGTTGCTGGCGCGGTCGCATTCCGTCATGAAAGCTTCGACCTCGTCTCGGCCGGCAAACAGGATCGTGCTGAAGTAGCGTTCGCGCTGCGCGTCGGACAGGTTCGTCGCGCTCAGCTGGTACGGATGATGAAGCGCCGCGAACAGGAAGTAGTAGCGTTCGGCATCGTCGCTCAGCACGCGCAGCGCATCGGAATCGACCGGGAAATCGCGGTGGAACGATGCATGCCCGCTCTCGATGTCGATCCTGTACAGCAACCGGCCGTCCCGCTCGATCACGATCGGCGCGTACGGGTCGCGGCTGAGCCGCAGGGTGTCGGGTGGCGTCATGGCGTCCGTCATTGCACGGTCAAATCCGCGCGCATCGCGTCGAATTCCGGCTTGTGCGCGTCGAAACCCGCGGCGGGCGCCGTATAGGACAGCCCGTACACGGTCGTCTCGCTCATCGTCGCGACGAGGATCTGCCGGATCGCCGTGCCGTCCGCACGATGCATGTCGCAGGTCGTCGCGAGCCCCGGGCGGCCGCCCAGCGGCGCCTGCCCGGCCGCCGTGCATTGCGTCGTCCAGCCGCGACTCCGGTAGCCGTCGACGATCACGTGCTGCATCGTGTCGAATTCGCGATCGAGGCCGGCCGCACCGTGATCGGTCCGCACGATCTGCATCAACGAAATCATGGCCTCGGCCGCGCCCGTCGCGTCGCGCTTCAGCGCGACCGCATTCGAGCCGGGCAGCGTCTTGCCCGCGCGGGTCGTCAGCGCGGGGCCGGCCGCCACCTCCCAGCCCGACGGCCAGGGGACGACGGCGGGCGTTTCCGCAACCGCCGCGGCGGACGCGATACACAGCCACGCGGCCATTGCCCGCAAGGGCATTTGAAAACGTGATGTCTCGTTCATGTCGTTCAGTGTGGTTCGCTCGACGGGGATTCCAGGCGCACGGCGCGCCATGATCGCACGGCATGCCGGCGACGGGCCAGCGGCGACCGGCTGTCGCGAGGCGCCCGCGGCGCACCTGGCCCGCCCGAGATCCGTCGGCCGCCCGCGATATGCCGCACAGTCATAGAGGAAACGCACTGAAACCGCACAATGCGCGAATTTTTCGATTGCCGCCGCCCGCGCCGCATGACAGCATGCGGGGCGTCGCCAACCCAAAAGAATGCCGTGCCGTCCGGCCGCCGAAGCCGCCCGGCGGCGCCGAACAGGCAAGCCCTCCCATGAACCCGGCCACCCTCCAACATTACGAACCGACCGGAGAATTCCGCTTGTGAACATCGGCATCGTCAACGACCTCCCGCTTGCCGTCGAGGCGATGCGCCGCGCGATCGCGCGACGGCCCGAGCACCGTGTGCTGTGGGTCGCGACCGACGGCGCGCAGGCCGTCGAACTGTGCGCCACGCAGCCACCCGACATCGTGCTGATGGACCTGATCATGCCGAAATTCGACGGGATCGAAGCGACGCGGCGGATCATGCGCTCCGAACGACCGTGCGCAATCCTGATCGTGACGAGCTGCATCGGCGCGAACGCGTGGCGCGTGTTCGAAGCGATGGGCGCCGGTGCGCTCGACGCAGTCGATACGCCGCGGCTCGGCGACGGCGCGGCCGGCGACACGACGAAGCTGCTGCTCGCGAAGATCGACCAGATCGGCCGCCTGCTCGACGCGCCGGGCGGCGCGCGCATCGCCGGCACGGCCGCCCGCGCCGGCGGCGGCCCGCTGATCGCGATCGGCGCCTCGGCCGGCGGCCCCGGCGCGCTCGCGTCGATCCTCGGCGGCCTGCCGGCCGATTTCAATGCGCCGATCGTGATCGTGCAGCACGTCGACCGCGCCTTCGCCGAAGGCATGGCGCAATGGCTCGACGGTCAGACCCGGCTCGCCGTGCGCGTCGCACGCGAAGGCGACCGCCCGCAACCGGGCGTCGCGCTGCTCGCCGCGACCGACGATCACCTGCGCATCACGCGCGCCGGCACGCTCGAGTACACGCGCGAGCCGGCCGCCACGCCGTATCGCCCGTCGGTCGACGTGTTCTTCAACAGCCTGACCGAGCACTGGCCCGGCCGCGTGATCGGCGTGCTGCTCACGGGGATGGGGCGCGACGGCGCAATCGGCCTGAAGGCGCTGCGGATGAAGGGCTACCATACGATCGCGCAGGACGAGGCGACGAGTGCCGTGTACGGGATGCCGAAGGCGGCCGCGACGCTCGGCGCGGCGCGCGCGATCCTGCCGCTCGGACGCATCGCGGGCGAGCTGGCGGCGCTCACGCGGATCTGAGCCCGACGATGAACACGCGCAACACCCATGCCGGCCCCTGCTACAACCGCAACAACCCGCATCGACCATGACCATTGACCTGACTCGCCCGCCGGGCGGTCCGACCGCGCCGCACGCCGACGTGCCGGCGATGGTGCTGCTGGTCGACGACCAGACGATCGTCGCGGAAGCGATACGCCGCGCGCTCGTCGACGAGGAAGGCATCGACTTCCACTACTGCCCGCGCTCGGACGACGCGATGGCCACCGCGATCGAGACGCGGCCGACCGTGATCCTGCAGGACCTCGTGATGCCCGGCACCGACGGGCTGAGCCTCGTGAAGGCGTACCGCGCGAACCCGGCGACGCGCGACGTGCCGATCATCGTGCTGTCGACGCAGGAAGAGCCGGTAATCAAGAGCGCCGCGTTCGCGTCCGGCGCGAACGACTATCTGGTCAAGCTGCCCGACCGCATCGAGCTCGTCGCGCGCATCCGCTACCACTCGCGCTCGTACATGAACCTGCTGCAGCGCGACGAAGCCTATCGCGCGCTGCGGCAATCTCAGCAGCAACTGCTCGAGGCCAACCTCGAACTGCGGCGCCTCACGCACTCGGACGGCCTGACCGGGCTGTCGAACCGGCGCTATCTCGACGAATACCTGGCTGCCGAATGGCGGCGCGGCACGCGCGAGCGCAGCGAGCTGTCGCTGCTGATGATCGATGTCGACAACTTCAAGCTCTACAACGACACGTACGGGCACGTGTCGGGCGACAGCGTGCTCAAACAGATCGCCTCGACAATCGAGCGCTGCCTCGGGCAGTCGGGCGATCTCGCCGCGCGCTTCGGCGGCGAGGAATTCGCGGTCGTGATGCCGGCCACGTCGCCCGGCGCCGCGCGGCTGCTCGGCGAAAAGATCCGGCTCGCGGTCGAGGCGCTGCGGCTGCGGCACGCGCATTCGTCGACCGGCAACACGGTGACGATCAGCATCGGCGGCGCGAGCATCGTGCCCGCGCCCGGCCTGCCGACGACCGTGCTGATCGAGGCGGCCGACCGCGCGCTCTATCGCGCGAAGCACGAAGGCAAAAACCGCGTCGAGATCGATGCGACACCGACGCCGCCCGGCGGCGGGTTCGGCGCGCCGCGCAGCGAATGACCGTGCGCGCCGCGCTTACGCGGCGCCGAGCCGGCGCGCGTAGTCGTTCGGGTCCAGCGGGCGGCTGAACAGGTAGCCCTGCTGCATGTCGCAGCCGATCTGCTGCAGGAACCACGACTGCGCCTGCGTCTCGACGCCCTCTGCCGTGACCTTCATCCCGAGCGAATGCGCCATCGCGACAACCGCCTGCGTGATCGCGACCGAGTCGTGATGATCGGGCACGCCCGACACGAACGAGCGGTCGACTTTCAGGTTGTGCAGCGGAAAGCGCTTCAGGTACGCGAGCGACGAATAGCCGGTGCCGAAATCGTCGACCGAGATCCGCACGTTCATGTCCGTGAGCGCTTCGAGCATCGGCAGCACGGTGTCCGTGTCGTTCATCAGCAGTCCTTCGGTGATCTCGAGTTCGAGCGCGGAAGGATCGAGCCGCGTTTGCGCGAGACAGCGATCGACCGATTCGACGAGCCCTTCGTGGAACTGCCGAGGCGACAGGTTGACGGCCAGCATCAGGTCGGGCGCAATCGTGCGGCGCCATTCGGCCGCCTGCCTGCAGGCCGTTTCGAGCACCCACTGGCCGATCGCGACGATCAGCCCGGTATCTTCCGCCACCGGGATGAATTCCGCCGGCGACATCGGCCCGAGCTCGGGGCTGTTCCAGCGCAGCAACGCTTCGGCGCCGACCGTGCGCCCGCTGCGCGCATCGACGACGGGCTGGTAGGCGAGCCGCAGCATGTCCGACGCGAGCGCGCGCCGCAGCGACTGCTCGACCGCGAAGCGGCGCTGCAGCCGCAGGTTGAGCTGCGCGGTGAAGAACGTGAAATGGTTGCGGCCGCGCTGCTTCGCGTCGTACATCGCCGAATCGGCGTTGCGCATCAGCGTGACCGCATCGTCGCCGTCGCGCGGCGCGACGCTGATCCCGATCGATACGCCGAGCCAGTACTCGTTGTTCGCGATCGCGAACGGTTTCGCGATCGCGTCGATCACCTCGCGCGCGAGCACCGCGAGGCGGTCGGGATCGTCGCAGTCGTCCACGAGAATCACGAACTCGTCGCCGCCGACGCGCGTGAGCGCATACCGGCTGCCCGCGCAGGCCGCGAGCCGCGCCGCGACACTGCGCAGCAGCGCGTCGCCCGCGTCGTGGCCGGCCGTGTCGTTGACCTTCTTGAAGCCGACGAGATCGATGAACAGGATCGCGACGCGTGCCGGCCGGCCCGCATCGTGCCCGCCGAACAGCTCGCGCATGCGATCGGCTAGCCAGCGGCGGTTGTAGAGGCCCGTCAGCGCATCGCGCGTCGCCAGGTAGCGCAGCTGCTGCTGCGCTTCGCGCACGGGGCCGATATCGTTGAACGACACGAGCACGGAGTCGGCCTGCGTCTCGCCCGGCCTCACGATCGGCACCGCGTTGCCGCGCACCCAGATGATGTCGCCGTCCGCCAGGCCGAAACCGACCGTGTAATCGAGCATCGGCCTGGCCGTCTCGAGCGCGAGCCGGCTCGGCCACGCATCGGGCGCGATCGGCGTGCCGTCCTCGCGCAGCTTGCGCAGGATCACCGTCGACAGCCGGCGGCCGACGAGGTCGCCCTTCACGCGCATCATCCGGTTCGCGCTCGGGTTGCTGGCGACCACGACGCCGTCGCGCGATACGACGAGAATCCCTTCGTTCAGGCTGTTGACGACGAGCCGGTGATGTTCCTCGCTGCGCGCCAGCTGCCGCGCGATCCGGTCCTGGTGCACCGCGAGCCCGACGCTGTTGCCGATGTCGCGCAACAGTTCGGTTTCCTCGTCGCTCGGCCGGCGCGGCCGGCGGTGATAGACGGCGAACGCGCCGAGCACGGCGCCCGAGTCGTCGAGAAACGGCACCGACCAGCATGCGCGCAGGCCCAGCGGCGATGCGATGGCACGGTAGTCGGCCCACAGCGGATCGGTTTCGATATCTTCGACGGCGACCATCCGGCGCTCGTACATCGCCGTGCCGCATGAGCCGGCCGCAGGCCCGATCGGCGCACCGTCGATCGCGGCGCTGTATTGCGCAGGCAACGACGGCGCCGCACCGACGCGCACGTGCACGCCGTCCGTATCGAGCAGCAGGATCGTGCACGATGCGCCGTCGCCGAGCAAAGCCTCGGCACGCCGGCAAACTTCGATCAGCAGTTCCGGCAGCGGGGTGTTGCGCGTGATCAGTCGCAGCACGCTTTGTTCGGACGCGAGCACTTCCGCCGCGAGCCCGAGGCTGTAACGAGAACTTTGCGGTTCGGTATTCAAGATGAATCCTGCCGTCTGTCCGACCGGGTCTGATGCGCCCGATTCGTTATCGATCTTCCGTGCCCTGTTTCGCCCCGGGTTTACGCCGATGCCCGGTGCGCCCCGTTTGCGCGCCGAGCCAAGGCGCGCCGAAATATATTTAACACCAATCCGTGACAACCGGCGTGTCCGCACACATCAGGGCTTACGCTCGGTTGCCGCTCCCCCGCCCGCGGCGGTCAGCTCGCCGAAAGGCTTGCGCGCCGCGCGACGACCTCGGGCGCCCCGGCGCGCCGGCGCCGAAACCGGTTCGTCAGATTGTGACGGCGCGCGGCTCCGTTCCCGGTCAATCGCCGGCGCCGGGAGGCGTGCGCGTCACGGCCTTCAGCGCATCGATCGCGGCGGCGACCGACACGCTCGCGGGCGCCGCATACAGCGCGCCGACCGTATCGGGCATCGTCGACAGTTTCAGCGGCAGCCGGCCGACGCGCTCGCCGGCTCGCGTCGCCAGATCGAATGCGCGGGCCGACTGCACGAACAGGCACGGCGACTGTTCGGCGACCGCGCGGTTGGTCTGCCACGACACCGATTCCATCAGCACGGACGGCGGCGCCAGGCCCGCCTTCGCGAACTCGGCGTCGAGCGCCGTGCGCGCGGGCGACCCCAGCGGCGGCGCGATCCACGGAAACGCGGCCGCGTCGCGCCAGCCGATCCGCGCGCGCCCGAGCAGCGGATGGCGCGGGCCGCAGACGACGATCATGTCGTCGCGGTACAGCGGCGCGACGTCGAGCCCCGCGCGTAGCGCCGACGCGTCGAGCCGGCACACGAGCAGGTCGAGCTCGCGGCGCTGCGCCTGCGCGAGCATCCGGTCGAGCGTGTCTTCCCGCACGTTGAGCTGCACCGGGCGGCCGGCTTCCCGCAACCAGGCGAGCGCGCCCGGAATCAGCTGCGGCGCCATGTTCGGCAGCAGGCCGATCGACACCGGGCGGCCGGCGCCCGTGCGCAGCGCGTCGAACGCCGGCGCGACGCCTCGCATGTCGGTCAGCACGCGGCCGATGCATTCGAGCAGCGCATCGCCGTACGCCGTCGGCGCGACACGCCGCGACGTGCGCTCGAACAGCGGCAGGCCGAGCGATTCCTCGAGCTCGCGCAGCCATTTCGACAGCGCCGGCTGCGTGATCGACGCCGCCTCGGCCGTGCGCGCGAAGCTGCGCGTGCGCCCGAGCGTGTCGAGCGTTTCCATGTCACGCACGCGCAGCCGGCGCAGCGCCTGCGCGATGCGCTGCTCGTGGGCCGGTGCGCCGGGCGGCGCGAGCGGTTCCGGGCGCGTACGGCCGGCCGGGGCGCGGGGGTCGAAGGTCACGGGCGTCTCCGTCATTCATGTTCGGCAGGTTATCGATCGATCCCGATCTTTCATCGATCGATACGCGATCCTGCCGCATAGTCGTCGGCATGAAAACCCCCGGCACGAGCCGGCACGACCAGGAGACAACCGACGTGAAAGACGATCAGGACACCCCCGCCCCCGAGCCCACCGCGCGGCGTCAGTTCCTCAAGCTGGCCGGCGCGGCGGTCGCGTCGGCCGGTTTCGGCGCCGACGCGCTGGCCGCGACGCCGCCGCCCGGCGCACCGGCCGCTGGCGTCGCGAACGTCGCCGGCGTCGATCCGGCGCCCGCGTTCCAGGGCGCGGCAACCGCACCCGCCACACCGCCCGCCGGCTACAACATCCTGTTCATCCTCACCGACCAGGAACGCCACTTCGACCGCTGGCCGTTTCCGGTACCGGGCCGCGAAGCGCTGCGTCGCGACGGCATCACGTTCATGCATCACCAGATCGCCGCCTGCGTGTGCTCGCCGTCGCGCTCGACGGTCTATACCGGGCAGCACATCCAGCACACCGGCGTGCTCGACAACGCGGGCGTGCCCTGGCAGAAGGACATGTCGCCGGACGTGCGCACCGTCGGCCACATGCTGCGCGATGCGGGCTACTACGCCGCGTATCTCGGCAAGTGGCACCTGAGCGCATCGATGCACGAAACCGCGAGCCCGTACACGGCGCCGGTGGCCGACTACAACCGTACGATCCGCGCGTATGGCTTCGACGACTATTTCGGCGTGGGCGACCTGATCGGCATGGTGCGCGGCGGCTACCAGTACGACGGGATCACGGCCGAAGCCGCGGTGAGCTGGATGCGCAACCATGCGCCGCGCCTCGCGAAGGAAGGCAAGCCGTGGTTCCTCGCGGTGAATCTCGTGAATCCGCACGACGCGATGTTCGTGAACACCGACACGAACGGCTCGACGGTGCAGGATGCGAACCATCCGATGCTCGGCAACGCGCCGCCGCCGAACGACGCGCTGTACCGCACGTCATGGCGCGACGTGCCGCTCGCGCCATCGCGACGGCAGCCGTACGACGAGCCGGGGCGGCCACCCGCGCACGGGATGTTCAACGCCGCGCATGCGAACCTCGTCGGGCGTTACCCGTTTACCGACGAACGCTTGCGCATCTATCAGGACAACTACTTCAACTGCGTCCGCGATTGCGACACGCACGTCGTGCGCCTGCTGCAGTCGCTGCAGTCGCTGGGGCTCGACGAACGCACGATCGTCGTGATGACGGCCGATCACGGCGATCACATCGGTGCGCACCAGCTCGTCGGCAAGGGTGCGACCGCGTACCAGCCGCAGAACCACGTACCGCTCGTGATCCGCCATCCCGCGTATCCGGGCGGCATGCAGTGCGATGCGCTGACGTCGCACATCGACATCGCGCCGACGCTGCTCGGGCTCACCGGCCTCGACGACGCACGGCTCGCGACGATCCGCGGCAGCGCGCTGAAGGGGCACGACCTCACGCGCTGGCTCGCGAAGCCGGCCGACGCGAAACGGCATGCGGCGCGCGACGCCACGCTGTTCAACTACGCGATGCTGCTGTACTACGACAGCGAATGGATGCTGAAGGAACTGAGTACGCTGCGGCAGAAAGGCGTGCCGGAGGACGAGCTGCTGCGCCGCGCGCTGGCGCAACAGCCGGATTTCCGGTTGCGCGGCACGATCCGCAGCGTGTTCGACGGCCGCTACCGCTTCACGCGCTATTTCTCGCCGCTCGAATTCAACCGGCCGACGACGCTCGAAGCGCTGTTCGCGCGCAACGACGTCGAGCTGTTCGACGTCGCGAGCGACCCGGGCGAGATGCGCAATCTCGCAACCGACCGCAAGCGGCACGGCGAGCTGCTGCTCGCGATGAACGGCCGCCTGAACGACCTGATCGCGAGCGAAGTCGGCGACGACAGCCCCGACGTGATGCCGATCCGCGACGGCAAGGTGCAGGTGCAGATCCGCAAGCAGCACTGACGGCCTGAACGCAGCCGGCCAGGGCGCGCGGAACACCGCGCGCCGCCCGTCAATCCTTCCGGATGTGTTCGGCCAGGAAGTCGATCAGCAGGCGCACGCGCGGCAGCAACCCGCGCCGCGACGGAAACATCGCGTGCACCACACCGCCCTTCGGCGCCCAGCCCGGCAGCACGTCGACCAGCGTGCCGTTGCGCAGGTCGTCCTCGACGACCATGCACGGCAGCTGCACGATGCCGACGCCGTGAATCGCCGCGTCGCGCAGCGCGTGCATGTCGTCGGTCACGAAACGCGGGTGATGGCGCAGTTGCGCGTGCGCGCCGTTCGGCCCGACCAGGTGCCACACGTGATGCCGCGCCGGCCCCCAGTCGAGGCTCGGCGCGCCGATCAGCTCGGCCGGGTCGGACGGCACCGCGCGCCCGGCCAGCCAGTGCGGCGCGGCGACCAGCCGCTGCGGGCTGTCGGCGAGCACGCGCATCACGAGATCGCTGTCCTCGAGCGGCGGGAAACGCACGCGCAACGCGAGATCGAATCCTTCGCTCAGCAGGTCGACACGGCGGTTCGTCGCCTCGAGATGCACGTGTACCTGCGGATGAATCGCCATGAAGCGCGCGACCAGCTCGCTCACGCGGTATTCGAGCAACGCGGTCGGGCAGCTGACGCGGACGATGCCGCGCGGCTCCGCGTGCCGCCGCTCGATCACCTCGCGTGCGGCGTCGGCCTCGACCAGCACGGCGAGACAGCGCTCATAGAATTCGCGCCCGGTTTCCGTGACCGTGAAATGACGCGTCGTGCGCTGCAGCAGCCGCACGTCGTACTGCGCTTCCAGCGCCGCGATGCGCCGGCTCAGCGTCGATTTCGGCACGTCCAGCGCGCGCCCGGCCTGCGTGAACCCGCCGTGCTCGACCACCTTCACGAAATAGTAGAGGTCGTTCAGGTCATCCATGATTGTTCCACCCATAGAACACTGACGGCATTTTAAGGGACTGGAACGCCGGTTGTTGCACGAATAGCATCCTGATTCGACGTGGATCGATGTCGTCGCGGCGGCCGGGATTTTTTCAGCCGGCGCCCTCGCCGGCCCGATCGATTCACTACGCTTGAAGCACTCGCCCGCCGCGTAACCGGCGCCGGACGTTTGCGACGGCGCGATCGCGCAGCCGCGGCGAGTGTCCCGACACCGCGGCCGCGCCACTCTGGCCCCACGGGATTCCACTTCACTTCCTGCACTGTCTCTGGAGGCAACCATGGCAAGCGAACCGGTTCGCGACCCCGCGAACGACCACCTGCTCACCCCGCAGAACGCGGCGTTCATCGTCATCGATTACCAGCCGGTCCAGGTGAACTCCATCGCGTCGATGGATCGCCAACTGCTGATCAACAACATCGTCGGCGCGTCGAAGGCGGCCGTCGCGTACGGCCTGCCGATCGTCCACTCGACCGTCAACGTGAAGACAGGCCTGAACAAGCCGCCGATCCCGCAGCTGCGCGCGGCGCTCGAAGGCTATCCGACCTACGACCGCACGAGCATCAACTCGTGGGAAGACGTCGAATTCCGCCGGGCCGTCGAGGCGACCGGCCGCAAGAAACTGATCATGACCGCGCTGTGGACCGAGGCATGCCTGACGTTCCCGGCGCTCGACGCGCTGAAGGCCGGCTACGAGGTCTACGTGGTGGTCGATGCGGTCGGCGGCACGTCGGTCGCCGCGCACGAAGCCGCGCTGCGCCGCATCGAGCAGGCCGGCGGCCAGATGATCAGCGTCGCGCAGCTGTTCTGCGAGCTGCAGCGCGACTGGGCACGCAGCGCCACCGTGCCGGCGTTCATCAACCTGTTCATCGAAACCGGCGGAACGGCCGGCATCCAGTTCTCGTACGACAAGAGCTGACCAGCCGGGCGCGCGCGGCCGCCGGTGTTTGCCGGCCGGCGGCGCGCGCCCGTGCCCGCGCCCGCGCCCTGCTCGTCAGCGCCGCCGCGGCCGCCCGGGCCGCGTTTTCGTATCCGTGATTCAATGTCGATGAAACCGGCGCCGCGCAGTTCGGCGGCACGGCGATATGCCCCCTCATCGAACGACCTTCACTGGATCACCATGACGAACCCTGCCGAAATCAAGGCGCTCGTTTTCGATGTCTTCGGAACGATCGTCGACTGGAGAAGCGGTGTCGCACGCGGCGCCGCCGCGTTCCTGGACCGCCACGCGCCGGCACTCGACCCGTTCGCGTTCGCCGACGCGTGGCGCGCCGAATATTCGCCGTCGATGGAGGAAATCCGCAGCGGGCGCCGCCGCTACGTGCGGCTCGACGTGCTGCATCGCGAGAACCTCGTGCGCACGCTCGACCGCTTCGGGATCGCGGAGGTACCCGACGCCGAGATCGACGCGCTCACGGCCGCATGGCACCGGCTCGACCCGTGGCCCGATTCCGTCGCCGGGCTGCACCGGCTGAAGCAGCGCTACATCATCGCGCCGCTGTCGAACGGCAATATCCGGCTGATGGTCGACGTCGCGAAACACGGCGGGCTGCCGTGGGACGCGATTCTCGGCGCCGAAGTCGCCCGGGCATACAAGCCGTCGCCGAAGGTCTATACCGAAGCGGTCGAGATTCTCGGCATCGCGCCCGCCGAGCTGTGCCTGGTCGCCGCGCACAACGGGGACCTCGCCGCCGCGCGGCAACTCGGGCTGTCGACCGCGTTCGTGCTGCGGCCGACCGAGCACGGGCCCGCCCAGACCACCGATCTGAAAGCCGACGACGCGTGGGATTTCGACGTCAGGAACCTGAACGAACTCGCGGACCGGCTCGGCTGCCCGGGTTGAATGCCGGCTGCGCGGCCTGCCCCTTCGCCGCGAGCGCGAGGCGCCGCCAGTTGCGCGCCGCATACCGGTGGGCCTGCCGCAACGCGATCCACAGGCCGATCTGCCGCACCGGCCTGAAGAAGCCGCGCGCGCTGAACACGGTGCGCCGCTCGACCCGCGTGGTGCCGTCGGCAACGGGCGTCAGCGTGAATTCGTCCTCGAGCAGCCCGACCCAGTCGCGGCACCAGACCGTCGACGCCACCATCCGGTAACGCAGCCGGCGATTCTCGTCGAGCACGAGAATCCGCTGGTCGATCGTGCCGCGATCGGTCGTGCACTGGCGTGTGTTGCCGACGGCCGGCGTGCCTTCGAGCACGCGGCAGCTGACCGGCTTCGGCACGCCGAGGCGGAACAGCAGCGGCCGCGTGTCGTCCATTCGCGCCTGCAGGAAATGCGGCCACACATGTTCGGGCCGGCAATCGAACGTCCATTGCGAATGAATTTCCACGACACACTCCTCACGGCTGCCGGTGCGCACATGATGGCACAACCGTCCCGACGCCACCGTTACTTCACGACCGCTCGCCATGCGCCGCGCGCATAGACGAGCAGCAACGGCAGCAGCGCCAGCGCGAACAGCAGGCTCAGCGCGAGGACCCACACCGGCCACGCCTCGGGGTTCCCCCGCGCCCAGTAGCGGTAAGGCACGCTCAGGAATCCGATTTCCATCAGCAGTACAGCGAGCGGCACGAACCCGTTCAGCACGGCCGCCATGCCGAAGCGGGCCGCGCCGTCGATCTTCCACCCGGCCCCGTAAGCCGCGATCAGGTAAATGAAATAGCCGAGCGTCGCGACCATCACCGCGCCGCCGGCCAGCAGGCCGACACTGCGCACGCTGCGTTCGTGCAGTTGACTGGCGCCGGGCGGCAACACCACGTCGATCTTCTCGCCGATTTCCGGCACGCCGCCCGAGCGAATGTTGCCCGGCAGCACGATCCGCTCGCCATCCGGCATCACGGCTTCCAGGATCGACGTGTACTTGATGCACCGGTAGCGCTCGGTCCGCCCGCTGCTGTCGCGACGCTCGCAGGTGTCCCACTCGGACTGGTAGGAGACGACGGTCGCCTCGTATTTCGGCGACACCGCCAATGCGTAGAGTTCGTCGCCGATCCAGTACGCGAACGGGAAACACAGCGACACCAGGCAAAAGCACACGAGCCACCAGAACGCGACCGCGCCGCCTGCCCCGCCCTTGCCGCCGGTTTGCCGGCGCACCATGCGCGACGCGAGCCAGTAAGCGGCCACCCCGAATACGACCGCACCGACCACGAACACCTTGCCCGCATGCGTCAAAGCCATCTGCCTTTCCCCCGATAGCCGGTCGAATCGCCGCCGGCCGTTTTCTCATCCAAGGTGAAACGTGTCGCCGCCGTCGCGACCGGCACGCCGCCTGCTATGCCGGCTCGCCGACAAACTTCATCGCGCCCGATTCGCCCGACAGCAGCGCACGGTTCGCGTCCGCCGCCGCGCGCAGGTAATCCCACAGCGCGGTCACGCGCCGCAGCTTGCGCAGATCCTCGCGGCACGTCAGCCAGAAGCACCGCGTGACGACCACGTCGTCCGGCAGCACCGGCACCAGCGCCGGCTGCGTGGCCGCCATGAAACACGGCAGGATCGCGAGCCCGCCGCCCTGCAGTGCCGCGAAATACTGCGCGATCACGCTCGTCGTGCGCAACCCGGCCGTCGCGCCCGGCACCGCGCGGTCCAGGTACAGCAGTTCGTTGCTGAACGCGAGATCGTCGACATAGCTGATGAACGCATGCTGCGCGAGATCGTCCGTGCACGTGATCGGTGCGTGGTTCACGAGATAGTCGCGCGTCGCGTAGAGCCGCAACTGGTACTCGCACAACTTCGTGACCACGTAGGGCCCGCGCTCGGGCCGCTCGAGCGTGATCGCAAGATCGGCCTCGCGCTTCGGCAGGTTGACGAAATGCGGGACCGGCAGCAGGTCGACCGTCACGTGCGGATGCTCGGCGCGAAACTGCGCGAGCTGCGGCGCGAGGAAAAAGCAGCCGAACCCTTCCGTCGACCCGATCCGCACGTGGCCCGACAGCGCCTCGCCCGTATTCGCGACCTGGTCGCAGGCGGACTGCACGGTCGTCTCCATCGCGTCCGCGTAGGCCACGAGCCGCTGCCCTTCGGCCGTCAGCGTGAAACCGCCGGAGCGCGACTTGTCGAACAGCAGCGTGCCCATCGCGGCCTCGAGCGCGCGGATGCGCCGCGCGACGGTCGTGTAGTCGACGCCGAGCCGCTTCGCGGCGCCGCTCGCACGCTGCGTGCGCGCGACTTCGAGGAAGAAACGCAGGTCGTCCCAGTTCAGGTTGCCGGAAACCGGCTCGGTGGCATGTCGCATCGGCGAGGAAAAAAGGGCGGGAGTCTCCGGGCCGGCCGTCGATATGCATAAATGCACATCCAACCGGTTTCTTTATCGGTACATGATGAATCTGCGCATAACTATACTCGACCGTGACCTGCGGACCACGAGCCGCGGCACCCACCACGGAGACACCATGCAGACCCGATCCACCCTCGATGAGCATGCGACAGTCGCGGCGCCGGCACCTGCCCGCACCGCGAAGCACTACCTGCTGGCCGGCTGGGCCAGCATGGCCGGCACGACGATCGAGTGGTACGACTTCTTCCTCTACGGCACGGCCGCCGCGCTCGTGTTCAACCGCATCTTCTTCCCGTCGCTGGACCCTGTCGTCGGCACGCTCGCCGCGTTCGGCACGTTCGCGGTCGGCTTCATCGGACGGCCGATGGGCGGCATCGTGTTCGGCCACTTCGGCGACCGGATCGGCCGCAAGTCGATGCTGATGATCACGCTGCTGCTGATGGGCGTGCCGAGCATGATCATCGGGCTGATCCCGTCGTACGACAGCATCGGCTACTGGGCCGCCGCGCTGCTGATCGCGATGCGCTTCCTGCAGGGGATGGCCGTCGGCGGCGAATGGGGCGGCGCGGTGCTGATGGCCGTCGAGCACGCGCCGAAGGGCCGCAAGGGGCTGTTCGGCAGCCTGCCGCAAACGGGCGTCGGGCTCGGCCTGATCCTGTCGTCGGTCGCGATGGCCGCGGTCGCCGCGCTGCCGGAAGCCGACATGCTGTCGTGGGGCTGGCGCGTGCCGTTCCTCGCGAGCATCGCGCTCGTCGGCCTCGGCTGGTTCATCCGCGCGAAGGTGCCCGAATCGCCCGACTTCGAGAAGATGCAGCGTCAGGGCAAGGCCGAGAAGTCGCCGGTGACGGCCGCGCTGCGCCGCCATCCGCGTGAAGTGCTGACGATCGTCGGCGCGCGCGCCGCCGAGAACACCTGGTTCTACATGGTCGTCACGTTCGCGCTCGCTTACGCGACGCAGCAACTGCACCTGCCGAAAGCCGAGATGCTGCATGCGATCACGGCCGGCGCCGCGCTGTCGCTCGTGACGATGCCGCTGTGTGGCCACCTGAGCGACCGCATCGGCCAGCGCCGGATGTTCGCGATCGGCCTCGTGCTGATGTGCGCGTTCGCCGCGCCGTTCTTCATGATGCTCGGCACGCAGCAGACGTCGTACGCATGGTGGGCGATCGTGCTCGGCCTCGGCGTCGTGTTCCCGATTCTCTATGCGCCGGAATCGCTGCTGTTCGCGCAGCAGTTCCCGGCGGAAATCCGCTACAGCGGCATCTCGCTGTCGGTGCAGCTGGCCGGCGTGATCGGCGGCGGCTTCGCGCCGATGATCGCGACGTCGCTGCTCAAGGCCGGCGGCGGCCAGCCGCACTACGTGATCGCGTACCTCGTCGGCTTCGGCGTGTTCGCGCTCGTGTGCACCGCATTGATGCGTCCGGCGCGCGCGTGAGTTCGCCGGCCGCATCCGATCGATTTCAGTTCAGCCTGCTGCCCGCCGTGCGTGACTGCGCGGCGCAAGCAGACGCCCTTTTTCATCGCCACACCGTTTTCCGGAGAGTTCCATGAACGCCGCAGTTCCCCAGACCACCCTCGCCCTGCCCACCGCCAAGCTGCTGATCGACGGCGCGTTCGTCGAATCGCAAAGCGCCGAATGGGGCGACATCGTCAATCCCGCGACGCAGGAAGTGATCGGCCGCGTGCCGTATGCGACGCTCGACGAGGTCGACGCCGCGATCGCGTCCGCGCAGCGCGCGTTCCAGACGTGGAAGACGACGCCGATCGGTGCGCGGCTGCGCATCATGCTGAAGTTCCAGGATCTCGTGCGCCGCAATCTCGAGCGGATCGCGCACACGCTGACGGCCGAGCAAGGCAAGACGCTGCCCGATGCACAGGGCGACATCTTCCGCGGCCTCGAAGTGGTCGAGCACGCATGCTCGATCGGCACGCTGCAGCAAGGCGAATTCGCGGAGAACGTCGCGGGCGGCGTCGATACCTACACGCTGCGCCAGCCGATCGGCGTGTGTGCGGGCATCACGCCGTTCAACTTCCCCGGGATGATTCCGCTGTGGATGTTCCCGATGGCGATCGTCTGCGGCAACACGTTCGTGCTGAAGCCGTCGGAGCAGGACCCGCTGTCGACGATGCAGCTCGTCGAGCTCGCGATCGAGGCCGGCGTGCCGCAAGGCGTACTGAACGTCGTGCATGGCGGCAAGACGGTGGTCGACCGCCTGTGCACGCACCCGGACATCAAGGCGATCTCGTTCGTCGGCTCGACGCGCGTCGGCACGCACGTGTACAACCTCGGCAGCCAGCACGGCAAGCGCGTGCAGTCGATGATGGGCGCGAAGAACCATGCGGTGGTGCTGCCCGATGCGCACCGCGAGCAGTCGATCAACGCGCTCGTTGGCGCGGGCTTCGGCGCGGCCGGCCAGCGCTGCATGGCGACGTCGGTCGTCGTGCTGGTCGGCAAGGCGCGCGACTGGTTGCCCGAGCTGGTCGAAAAGGCGAAGGCGCTGAAGATCAATGCGGGCCATGAGCCCGGCACCGATGTCGGCCCGGTCGTGTCGAAGGCCGCGCACGCGCGCATCACCGCGCTGATCGACGAAGGCGTGAAGGCCGGCGCGAAACTCGAACTCGACGGCCGCAACGTGAAGGTGCCCGGCTACGAGCAGGGCAACTTCGTCGGCCCGACGATCTTCTCGGGCGTGACGACCGACATGTCGATCTATACGGAAGAAATCTTCGGGCCGGTGGTGGTCGTGCTCGAAGCCGACACGCTCGACGAAGCGATCGCGCTCGTCAACCGCAACCCGATGGGCAACGGCGTGGGCCTGTTCACGCAGAGCGGCGCGGCCGCACGCAAGTTCCAGAGCGAGATCGACATCGGCCAGGTCGGCATCAACATCCCGATTCCGGTGCCGGTGCCCTACTTCAGCTTCACCGGTTCGCGCGGCTCGAAGCTCGGCGATCTCGGCCCGTACGGCAAGCAGGTCGTGCAGTTCTACACGCAGACCAAGACGGTCACCGCCCGCTGGTTCGACGACGACGCGACGGCCGGCGGCGTGAACACGACGATCGCGCTGCGCTGACCGGGAGCCCGCACATGGAAATCGCATTCATCGGACTCGGCAACATGGGCGGCCCCATGGCCGCCAACCTGCTCAAGGCCGGCCACGCGCTGACGGTGTTCGACCTCGACGCGCACGCGGTCGACGCCGCGGTGCGCGCGGGCGCGACGGCGGCCGGCTCGCCGCGCGAAGCGGCGGCACGCGGCGCAGTCGTCATCACGATGCTGCCGGCCGCGCAGCATGTGCGCGCGGTCTACCTCGGCGACGACGGCGTGCTGGCCGGCGCGCGCGTCGGCGCCACGCTGATCGACTGCAGCACGATCGATCCCGGCACCGTGCGCGCGGTGGCCGAAGCCGCGGCACAACGCGGCTTCCCGCTCGCCGATGCGCCCGTGTCGGGCGGCACCGGCGGCGCGCAGGCCGGCACGCTGACCTTCATGGTCGGCGCGGACGCCGCGCTGTTCGAGCGCATCCGCCCCGTGCTGCTCGACATGGGCAAAAACGTCGTGCATTGCGGCGGCACCGGCACCGGGCAAATCGCGAAGATCTGCAACAACCTGCTGCTCGGGATCTCGATGATGGGCGTGTCTGAATCGATGGCGCTCGGCGCGGCGCTCGGCATCGATCCGGCCGTGCTGGCCGGCATCATCAACACGTCGACCGGCCGCTGCTGGAGCTCGGACACGTACAACCCGTATCCGGGCGTCAGCGACACGGCGCCGGCCGCGCGCGGCTATGCGGGCGGCTTCGCGGCGAACCTGATGCTGAAGGATCTCGGGCTCGCGACCGAAGCCGCACGAAGCGCGCATCAGCCGGTGTGGATGGGCGCGCTCGCGCAGCAGCTCTATCAGTCGATGAGCCAGCAGGGGCTCGGCACGCTCGACTTCTCCGCGTGCGTGAAGCTGTACGAGGCGCAGCCGGCCTGATCCGAACGGCCGACGCCGGACGTACGCCGGCCCGCGATGTGCGTCAACGCCATCGCGGGCCGGTTTGCATGCGGGGGAAGGAAAACGCGGGGGCCGAATCGGGCACGGGCGGCACCGTCACGCCGCCGGTCGTTCAACCGCGCGGGTTCGATGCCGTCTCGAAGGTCGGATGGCACTCGAACGCGAGTTCGGAGCGCGCGTCGACGCTGGCGCGGCCGGACAGCGACTCCTGCTTCATGCTCGCGCGCATCCCGCGCTGCGTGCAGTAGTTGGCGGCTTCGCTGAGGGCCTTTTCATGGGCGTCGGCCCACGACGTCGACATGCCGACCGTGCGGGTCTTCACGGTGAAAACGTTCGGGTTCGACGTCGCGGCCACGTCGGAAGCGGTCGAACACGCGGCGAGCAAGCATGCAGCAGCCGCAATGGTCAACCATCGCAGGGTTCGAAAAGAGACTGGAATGGACATGGTGGGGGCAGGCGCACGCCGTTGGACGTGCATTGAGCAACATAGGCGTCAGTATGCCTGCTCGATCGCCGGAGATCATGCCCCTTTCAGTGAACACATTGTTTCGAATGGTTAAACGATGGCCGGCTCAGGCAAGATTTACAGCCCTCGTCGGCCGCCGTTCTCGTCCTGCAGGTCATTTCGCCCTGCCCGCACGCCGCGCCGGGCGTTCAGGCCGGCGCGACGCTCAATGCGCGCCCGCCTGCCGGATCCGCGCCGATGCTTCCGCCAGGTTCCGCCACGCCGGCTGCCCTGGCGCGTAGCGCGCCCGGATGTACGCGGCAAGCTCGGCCATCTGGCGGTCGTCGAACGCGTCGCCGAAGCCCGGCATGTAGCCGAGCCCGTCGGTGGCCGGCTGGTCGATCCCGTGGTGCAGCACGCGCAGCAGGTTGTCCGGCGTCGCCTGGCTGACGCTCGTGTTGAGCCCCATCAGCGGGCGCACGCCGAAATGCCCGACACCGCCCGATTCCGCATGACAGACCGCGCACGCCGCGTCGAACGCGCGGCGGCCGTTCTCGAGGCCGAGCGTCGCGACGGATTCCGCGCCGCGCGCCTGGCGGGTTGCCGCGTCCGCAGCGACGGCCGCATCGACCGGCGGCGACAGCGACGCCAGATAGTGCGCAATCGCCTGGACATCGGACTCGGGCAGCGCCGCGAGCCCCGCGACGACGGGCGCCATCGGCCCGGCCGCGACGCCGTGCTGCGCCGAGAAGCCCGTGCGCAGATAGTCGAACAGCGCGCCTTCGGTCCACGGCACGGGCGAGGCCGGCGACGCGACGAGCGGCGGCGCGGCCCATCCTTCCGCTTCGCCGCCCGACAGGTAGGCCAGGCCGCCCTTCTCCGCGCCCAGCGCGTTGCGCGGCGTGTGGCATGCGCCGCAGTGCCCGGCGCCGTCGACCAGGTACTTGCCGCGATTCCACATCGCGGAGCGCGCCGGATCCGGCGCGAACGGCCGCGTGTCGTGATACAGCCAGTTCCAGCCGGCGACGAGACGCCGCTGGTCGAGCGGGAACGGCAGTTTCGTCTTCGGCGGCACGTGCTTCACCGCCGGCTGCGACATCAGGTACGCATAGAGCGCGAGCAGGTCGGGCTCGCTCAGCTTCGCGAATGCCGTGTACGGAAATGCCGGGTACAGGTGCGTGCCGTCGCGCGAGATGCCTTCGCGCATCGCGCGTGCGAACGCCGGATACGACCAGGCGCCGATGCCGGTTTCCGGATCGGGCGTGAGGTTCGTCGTGTAGATCGTGCCGAACGGCGTATCGAGCGCGAGCCCGCCCGCGTTGGTCGCGCCGCCAGGCGCCGTGTGGCACACCGCGCAATCGCCGGCGAGGGCGACCTGGCGGCCGCGTTCGAGCATCGCCGCGCTCCACATCGCGCCGTCCGCGCCGCCGGACGCAACGGGCGCGATCGGCGCGGGGCCCGGCAGGATCGCGCACGCCAGCCCGATCAGCCCGCCGACCACGCCGCCCGCGCCGCCGCCTGCCAGCCAGCGGCGCCAGCGCGACGCGCGGCGCGGGGCCACGTGCAGCCCGTCGCCGGCATCAACCGGCACCGGTTGCGCAAGCGCCGCGCGAATGTGCGCGGCATCGAACGGCGGCGCACGAAAACGCACGCCCGTCGCGTCGTACAGCGCATTGGCAATCGCCGCGGCGGCCGGCGCCGCCGCCTGTTCGATCCGGCGCGCATCGTTCACGGACAATTCGCCGTGCGCACGATGCGCCGCCGCGTCGAACGCCACCAGCTCGTGTGCGATCGCGTCCGGCCGCGCGCCGGCCCCGGTCTCGTCGTGCGCGGGCCGCGCGGACAACCGGGCGCCCAGCACCCGCGAAACCGCCGCCTCGATCTGCCACGCGGGCAAGCCGGCCATCGACGCGCCGCCCGGCTCGCCGGCGCCCTGCCCGGCCACGACGCGTCGCACCGCGACGTCGCCCGTCGCGCGATCGACGTCGAGATCGACGACCCAGGCGGTCCAGTGCGGGTCGCCGTCATCGCGGATATCGCCGGATCGGGCAGCGGGCTCGCCCGCGGGCTCGCCATCGAACGCAAAGCCGCGGCCGCTGACCCGCGACGGCGCATTCGCGCGGGTCGCGACCGGTGCGCCCCATGCGGCGCGTTCGCTGACCATCCGGATCGTCTCGCGCGGCCCCGCATCCCGCGCGGCATCGAGGTGCTGCAGCCGCATCGCGACCGGGTCGCGTCGCAACGCGCCCGCGAGTTCGTCGACGAACGATTCGCGGGCAAACACGTGCGCGTGACCGGGAATCGCGCCGTCGGCATCGGCCAGTTCGACCGACGTCTGCGCATGCCGGTAGACGAACGGCGACGCAGAGCCGGCATCCGCCGGTGCCGCCGCCTCGCGAGACTCGTGCGTACCCGCGCCGGCCGCCTGCGCGCGATAGCGCCAGGTCGTCATCCGTCCGTCGGGCGCGGTCCGCGTTTCGATCTCGAACGATGCGTGCGCGGGCGCATCGCCGATCGGCCATTCGTAGCGTGCGCGGTGCGCGCGCAATGCGTCGGCGGCAGCGTCATCGCGCGTATCGAGCGCCGCAGCGTGCGCCGGCAGGCCCGCGTCATGCTTCATCGCCGTCTCGCAAATAGCGTGCGGCGCGATGCACCGCGCGGATGATCTCCAGATGCGTGCCGCAGCGGCACAGGTTGAAACGCAATGCATCGCGGATCGTCGCATCGTCCGGCGCGGGATTGCGGTCGAGCAGCGCCTTCGTGCTCATGATCATCCCGTTCAGGCAGTAACCGCATTGCGCGGCCTGCTCGTCGATGAACGCGCGCTGGATCGGATGCGGCGCGTCGCGCGATCCGAGCCCTTCGAGCGTCGTGACGTCGCGCCCGTTCGCGGCGGCGGCCGGCACGACGCACGAACGCGTGGCCTGCCCGTCGACCAGCACCGTGCACGCACCGCACTGCCCGAGCCCGCAACCGTATTTCGGGCCGTTGAGCGCGCAGTCGTTGCGCAGGACCAGCAGCAGCGGCGCGTCGGGCGCGGCCTCGTCGAAGCGGCGCGGCGTGCCGTTCACGCGAAACGCCAGCGGCCGCGACGGAGAAGCGGGATGGGACATGAATGGGATCCGGAATGCGGCGTGCGGGCCGGGGGGCGGCCGGCGGCGGGCACTGCCGCCGGCTGGCACCTGCCGGCGCACGCCCGACATTAACACGCCGAAATGCGCGCGTACCCGCGCGCCTCGATCCCCGCGCCGGCACAACGCCTGCCCGGCGCGGGCGCCGCGGGTACGTCAGGCCGCGGCCGCCACGTTGCTGCGCGACGGCGCCACGAGCGGCACATCGAACACGTCGTAACCGAACACCCACGACGGATCCTCGTTCGTGCGCAGCCACGTGTTGTTGTGCGACACGAGCTGCACCTTCGACGCGCGTGCCGCGCGGTTCGCCTCGTACAGCGCAAACGCGCCCGCGTAGTCGCCGATGCCGACTTCGTCGAGGCAGCGCGCGAGCATCGCGGCATCCTCGATCGCCATCGCCGCGCCCTGCGCCATGTGCGGCTTCATCGGATGACATGCGTCACCGAGCAGCACGAGACGGCCGCGGCTCCACAACGGCAGCGGATCGCGCTCGAGCAGCGGCCACTTGGTGATCGACGGCGAAACGTCGATCAGGTGCTGGATGTCGGCATGGAAACCCGCGAACGCCTCGCGCATCTCGTCGCGGCTGCTGTCGACCATCGACACGCCCTCGGGCCACTCGGCCTGCGGCACGCCCGTCACGTAGTAGTACTCGTCGCGCTTCTCGGTCACGTAGTAGACCATCATGTGACGATCCTCCGACCACCACTTCACGCACATGTCGTACGGCTTGTTGCCGAGCAGCGACGCCGGGAACACCGCGCGGTGCGCGACATAACCCGTGTAGCGCGGCGGTTCCGCACCGAGCAGGTGCTCGCGGATCCGCGAGTTCACGCCGTCCGCGCCGATCGCGATGTCGGCCGTCTCGACGCTGCCGTCGGTGAACGTCAGGCGCACCGCGCCGCCGGTGTCCTCCACTGCCGCGAGCCGCTTGCCGAAGCGGATCGTGCCGGGCGTGACCGCCTGCGTCATCAACGCATGGAAATCGCCGCGATGCACGGTCAGGTAGCTCGCGCCGTAGGCGTTGCGCGCGTAATCGCCAAGCGGAATCTGCGACAGCACGTCGGCCGTCTGCCAGTCGCGGCTGTACCAGAAATCCGGATGCGAACCCATCGTCTCCAGCGCGTCCTCGCAGCCGATGCGCCGCATGATCTTCATCACGTTCGGGCCGAGATGGATGCCCGCGCCGAGGCGCGAGAACGCGGGCGCCTGCTCGTACAGCGCGACGTCGTAACCGCCGCGCTGCAACAGTGCAGCCGCGGCCGTGCCGCCGAGACCGGCGCCGATGATTGCGATACGGGGTTTGCTCATGCGGATCTCCTGATCGTGGGCCCGCTGCCGAACGCGGCACGGATACGGGCGGATTGAATGGCATTGACATAGCGTACACACTCAATTTATTCAGGACAAGCGGATTGTTTGTCGCCGTCCCGGCATTCGGGAAAACACCAATAAATCCTCAATTCACCCCGTAAACAAACAGCCAATCCCTGTTTAACCTCATTTTGATCCATTGCCATTTTCAAATGTACACACTAGACTTTGCTCGACATCCGGCGGTCCCGCACCCGCGTGCCGCCCCACCCTTACCGACACGGAGCCTCCCGTCATGAGCAAGACCTACCGCATCGGCCAGATCGTGCCGAGTTCCAACACGACGATGGAAACCGAGATCCCGGCGATGCTGCGGCTGCGCGAAACGATCCGCCCCGAGCGCTTCACGTTTCATTCGAGCCGGATGCGGATGAAGAAGGTCGTCAAGGAAGAGCTCGCGGCGATGGATGCCGAATCCGACCGCTGCGCGATGGAGCTGAGCGATGCGCGCGTCGACGTGCTCGGCTACGCGTGCCTCGTCGCGATCATGGCGATGGGCCACGGCTACCACCGCGTGTCGCAGGCGCGCCTGACGAAGCACACGGCCGACAACGGCGCGCAGGCGCCCGTGCTGACGAGCGCGGGCGCGCTCGTCGACGCACTGAAGGTGATCGGCGCGAAGCGCATCGTCGTCGTCGCGCCGTACATGCTGCCGCTCACCGAACTCGTGGTCGACTACATCCGCAACGAAGGCTTCGACGTGCTCGCCTATCGCGCGCTGGAGATTCCCGACAACCTCGACGTCGGCCGCCACGATCCGGCGCGCCTGCCCGGCATCGTGAAGACGCTGCCGTACCAGGATGCCGATGCGATCGTGCTGTCCGCGTGCGTGCAGATGCCGTCGCTGCCGGCCGTCGCGCAGGTCGAGGCGATGACGGGCAAGCCGGTCATCACGGCCGCGATCGCGACCACCTACGCGATGCTGCGCGAGCTCGATCTCGAGCCCGTCGTGCCGGGCGCCGGCGCACTGTTGTCCGGCGCGTACTGAGCGCGGCCCTACCGACGGAGTCCATTCATGTCCTCGACATTCCTGTACGGCGCGAACATCCGCGCGAACGGCATCCGCCAGCATTACCTGCGCTACGGCGGCGCTTCAGGCGCACGCGCGTCGCGCCCGGCGATCGTGCTGATTCCCGGCATCACGAGCCCCGCGATCACGTGGGGCTTCGTCGGCGAAACGTTCGGCGCGGCATTCGACACCTACGTGCTCGACGTGCGCGGCCGCGGGCTGTCGGACGCGTCGCCAGCGCTCGACTACGGCCTCGATGCGCAGGCGGACGACATCGCGGCGCTCGTCGCGGCGCTCGGCCTGCCGCGCACGAGCCTCGTCGGCCACTCGATGGGCGCGCGGATCGCCGCGCGCGCGGCCCGGCGCGACATCCGCGGGCTCGCATCGGTCGTGCTCGTCGATCCGCCCGTATCGGGCCCGAACCGCCGCGACTATCCGGGCAAGCTGCCGTGGTACATCGACTCGATGGCGCTCGCACGCGCCGGCACGGACGCCGAAGGGATGCGCGCGTTCTGCCCGACCTGGACCGACGCCGAACTGCAGTTGCGCGCCGAATGGCTGCACACGTGCGACGAGCGCGCGGTGCGCGCAACCTATGAAGGGTTCCATGCCGACGATTTCCATGCGGACGCCGCGCAACTGGCCGTGCCGTCGCTGCTGATCACGGCCGAACGCGGCGACGTGGTGCGCGACGACGACGTCGCCGAACTGCAGCGCGCGACGCCGTCGATGCGGCACGTGCGCGTGCCCGATGCCGGCCACATGATTCCGTGGGACAACGCGGCGGGCTTCTACGCGGCGTTCGGCGACTTCCTCGGCGCGCCGCTCGCGGCCTGACCGCGCGGCACCCGCCCCTTTTCCTTCACGCCTTTACCGGAGCCGACGATGCCAGTCAGCGATACCCAACTGATCGACGCGTGGAAGCAGGTCCTCACGCTGTCGCGCCTCGAACCGGGCCAGACCGTCACGATCCTGACGAGCGCGGCCACCCACCCGCAGACGCTGTCGTGCGCGCTGATCGCGACGCAATCGATGGGCGCGATCGTCAACCGGCTCGACCTGCCGCCGGTGAACGGCGACAAGGCGTTCAGCCGCGACCCGCTCGCGTATCTCGGCACGACGCCGCTGACCGGCAACAAGGCCGCGATCGCCGCGCTGCGCGAAAGCGATCTCGTGCTCGACCTGATGACGCTGCTGTTCTCGCCCGAACAGCACGAGATCCTGAAATCGGGCACGAAGATCCTGCTCGCGGTCGAGCCGCCCGAAGTGCTGGTCCGGATGGTGCCGACGCTGGCCGATCGCACGCGCGTGCTCGCCGCCGCAAAGCACATCGCCGCCGCCCGCGAGATGCGCGTGACCTCGGCGGCCGGCACCGCGCTCGTGTGCCCGCTCGGCGAATTCCCGCCGACCGCCGAATACGGTTTCGTCGACGCGCCGGGCCGCTGGGACCACTGGCCGAGCGGCTTCGCACTGACCTACCCGAACGACCGCACCGCGCGCGGCACGATCGTGATCGATCGCGGCGACATCCTGCTGCCGCAGAAACACTACGTGAGCGAACCGATCGCGCTGACCGTCGAAGGCGGGTATGCGACGCGCATCGAAGGCGGCGTCGACGCCGACCTGCTGCGCGACTACATGGAAACCTTCGCCGACCCCGAGGGCTATGCGATCTCGCATATCGGCTGGGGGCTGCAGCCGCGCGCGCGCTGGTCGACACTCGGGCTGTACGACCGCGAGGCGACGATCGGGATGGATGCGCGTGCGTTCGAAGGCAACTTCCTGTTCTCGCTCGGACCGAACAACGAAGGCGGCGGCAACCGCACGACCACCTGCCACATCGACATCCCGCTGCGCCGCTGCACGGTCGAACTCGACGGCGCAACCGTCGTGCGCGACGGCCGCGTGACCGACCAACCCGCCTGACCGACGAGCCCCCGACACCATGAACGATCTTTCCCGTCACGCCGAAGCGAACGTGTACCGCCAGCAGGGTTTCGGCACGCCGCTGCCGCCACACGGCAACATCGGCCTGCTGATCGTCGATTTCGTGGTCGGCTTCGCCGATCCGGCGACGTTCGGCGGCGGCAACATCGCGCCGGCGATCGCGCGCACGACGCATGCGCTCGCACTGGCCCGCGAACGCGGCTGGCCCGTCGCGCACAGCCGCATCGTGTATGCGGACGACGGCAGCGACGACAACGTGTTCTCGCTGAAGGTGCCCGGCATGGCGACGCTGACCGAGCACCATCCGAACAGCGCGATCGTGCCCGAGCTCACGCCCGCGCAAGGCGAACTCGTCGTGCGCAAGACCGTGCCGTCGGCGTTCTTCGGCACGCAGCTGGCGCCGTGGCTCGCGCAGCGCGCGGTGCAGACGCTGCTCGTCGCGGGCGCCGTGACGAGCGGCTGCGTGCGCGCGAGCGTCGTCGACGCGATGTCCCACGGGTTCCGCCCGCTCGTGCTCGCCGATTGCGTCGGCGATCGGGCGATCGCGCCGCACGACGCGAACCTGTTCGACATGCAGCAGAAATACGCGGCCGTGATGCCGCTCGACGACGCGATCGCGGCGATCGACGCGGTACAGGCCCGCGCGCGCTGAGTCGCGACGGATCGCGGGCGGCGCATGTGTCGTGCCGTCCGCGATTGACGCTGCGCTTTTGGCGGCCTAGATTGGCTTCACGCGCGCCGCCGCCCGAACGCTCCCCGACGCCGCCGCCCGCCGGCCGCGCCGCCCCCGACAGGACATCTCCCCGTGAACCGCTCCGAACTGCTCGCGCGCGACGGCTGCCTGACCGTGATCCGGCCGCCCGCGCCGCCCGTCAAACCGGCCCCCGGCCAGCCGGGCAGCCTGTCGTCCTACATACCGGCCCTGCCGGAAGTCTTCGTCGCGATTCTCGACGACGGCCGCATCCTCGCATTCAACGGCCACGTCGATCTCGGCACCGGCATCCGCACGTCGCTCGCGCAGATCGTCGCCGAGGAACTCGACGTGCCTGCCGCGCGCGTGACGATGGTGCTCGGCGACACGGCCACGACACCGAACCAGGGTCCGACCATCGCGAGCGCGACGATCCAGATTTCCGCGACGCCGCTGCGCTGCGCGGCCGCGCAGGCGCGTCACGCGCTGCTGGCGCTCGCCGCCGAACGGTTCGGCGTCGATGCGGCGCGGCTGGCCATCGACGATGGCGCGATTTCGGCCGATGGGCAGGCGATCACGTTCGCCGCACTCGTCGCCGCGCAGCGGATCGCGCTGACGCTCGACCTGGACACCCGCACGAAGGCCCCCGCGCACTACCGGATCGTCGGCCGCTCGTCGCCGCGCGTCGATTTGCCCGCGAAGGCGACCGGCCAGCTCACGTTCGTGCACGACATGCGCGTGCCGGGGATGCTGCACGGCCGCGTCGTGCGGCCGCCGTATGCGGGCCACGACAGCGGCGCATTCGTCGGCACCTCGCTCGTCGACGTCGATCGCGCGTCGGTGGCCGACGTGCCGGGGCTCGTGGCCGTCGTCGTGCTCGGCGATTTCGTCGGCGTCGTGGCCGAACGCGAGGAGCACGCGATCCGCGCGGCGCGCCAGTTGCGCGTGACGTGGCGGCCGCTTCCCGCGCTGCCGCCGCTCGACGAGCCGGCTGCCGCCATCGCCGCCGCGCCGGCCAGGCGCCGCGTGCTGCTCGACGAAGGCGACGTCGAAGCCGCGCGAACCCGGCCCGATACGATCACGCTGTCGCGCACCTATGCGTGGCCGTTCCAGATGCACGGCTCGATCGGCCCGTCCTGCGCGCTCGCCGACTATCGCGAAGCGGGCGACGGACGGATCACCGTGTGGTCCGGCACGCAGAACCCCGTGTCGTTGCGCTGCGACCTCGCAACGCTCGTCGCGCGCGACGAAGCCGACCTCGACGTCGTACGAATGGAGGCGGCCGGCTGCTACGGCCGCAACGGTGCCGACGACGTATGCGGCGACGCGCTGCTGCTGTCGCGCGCAGTCGGCCGCCCGGTGCGCGTGCAGTTGTCACGCGCGGACGAGCATCTGTGGGAACCGAAAGGCGCGGGCCAGTCGATGCAGGTAACGGGCACCGTCACGCGCGACGGCCACCTGCTCGGCTATGACTTCACGACACGCTATCCGTCGAACGACGCGCCGCTGCTCGCGGCGCTGCTGACCGGCGCGATCGCGCCCGAGCCGCGCGTGTTCGAGATGGGCGACCGCACGGCCGTGTCGCCGTATGCGAGCCCGCATCGCCGCTTCGTCTGCGAGGATCTCGCGCCGCTCGTGCGCGCGTCGTGGCTGCGCGGCGTGTCGGCGTTGCCGAACTCGTTCGCGCACGACGCATTCGCCGACGAATGTGCGGCATTGACCGGCATCGATCCGCTCGCGTTCCGGCTACGCCACCTGCAGGACCCGCGCGCGATCGAGCTGCTGCAGGCCGTGGCCGAGCGCGCGGGCTGGACGCCGCGTGCGTCGCGCCCGCCGCGCGAACGCGACGGGCCGCGGCTCGCACGCGGCCGCGGGATCGCCTATGCCCGCTACGTGCACAGCCGCTTCCCCGGGTTCGGCGCGGCGTGGTCGGCGTGGATCGTCGACCTGAGCGTCGACCGCGTATCGGGCGAAATACGCATCGAACGCGTGACGGTCGGCCAGGACACGGGCACGATGATCAACCCGGATGGCGTGCGTCACCAGATTCACGGCAACGTGATCCAGGTATTGAGCCGCACGCTGAAGGAGCGCGTGCGGTTCGCGGACGGCAAGGTCGCGTCGCGCGAATGGGCAAGCTACCCGATCCTGACGTTCGCGGAAGTACCGGATGTCGATGTCGTGCTGATGCCGAGGCAAGGCGAACCGCCGCTCGGCGCGGGCGAATCGGCGTCGGTGCCGGGCCCGGCCGCGGTCGCGAACGCACTGTTCGATGCCACCGGCGTACGGTTCTACGCGCCGCCTTTTACACCCGAAACGGTGCGTGCCGCATTGCGCGAGGCCGGCCGGTTGATGCGCGCCGACGAGGCCGGCGCATCCGTCGCGGCGGGCGCGGCGTAGGCCGCGCCTGCGCCGCTCGCGCGTCACGCGTCGCCGTCGTCTTCCATCATCTTGCGCAGCAGGAACTGCAGCGCGACCCGTTCGCCCGGATTGAGTGCGCCATACGTGCGCTCCGTGACCTGCCGCGCAAACGGCACCGTGCGATCGATCAGCGCGAGGCCGGTCGCGGTCGCGCGCACGATCAGCTTGCGGCCGTCGTTCGGGTCGGGCAGCACCTCGATCAGTGCGCGCGTCTTCAGGCGCTCGACGACGCCGCGAATTGTCGCCTGGTCGATCGCGGTCGCCTTGACGATGTCGTTCAGCGAGCACGCCTGCTGCTCCTTGACCGCGCAGAGCGTGACGAACTGCGCAGCCGTGAGGTCCGAATCGGGGATCGCTTCCTGGAAGATCGATACGTGCCGCTGATACGCGCGGCGCAGCAGGTGCCCGACCTGGTCGTGAAAGTCGTAGGAATCCTTGGAAGACGCCATGAAAGTGCAGGCCCGCGCCGCAGGTAGGTGAAAGACAAGCAGTGTACACCCTCAAATCGGCGCGGCCGGCGGCCGGGCGGCCGCGTCACTGCGGTGCATCGGGTTTCGCTGCGCCGTGCACGCAACGCACCCGACGATCGCCTGACAGACGGGGATCTTTCGATCGCGACGCCGACGTGACGGCCTGCCGCGCACGTTCGCGGCGGCTGTCGCACACGCATTCGAGCGCCGCCGGATGCTTTCGCGCACACACTTCATTTTTGAGCGCATACGCACGACTTTCGTGCATGCGCCGATGCCAGTTCCGATCTTTTCAGCGTGCACTCCATATCGACAAAATCCCCTTCATAAACGCGGTTTTTATCGCGCAAACGCTTTCCTCAAGCTGACCGGATTCATGCCTGTGCGATTCGGTATTTTCTAGTGTGTACGCTATTTAATTGCCGTGATATACAGACTCCGGTGCGCAGCGGAACCTCCGCACGCGTCGATCGAGCCACCCATTCATCCGTCACACTCGAACAGGGGCAGTCCCATGTCTACCGCACACCCGAGCGCCGCCGTTTCCCCCGACGACGCGCTGCACGGCACTCTCTATCGCAAGGTCACGCTACGCCTCATCACCCTCTTCTGCCTGTGCTACTTCGCGGCCTATCTCGACCGCATCAACATCGGCCTCGCGAAGCTCCAGATGCTCGACGCACTGAAGTTCAGCGATACCGTGTACGGCCTCGGCGCCGGCCTGTTCTTCGGCGGTTACATCCTGTTCGAAGTCCCGAGCAATCTGGTGCTGCAACGCGTGGGCGCGAAGCTGTGGATCGCGCGGATCATGATCACGTGGGGCCTGCTGTCGGGTGCGACGATGTTCGTGCACACGCCGATGCAGTTCTACATCGTGCGCTTCCTGCTCGGCGCCGCCGAAGCCGGCTTCCTGCCGGGCGTGCTGCTGTACCTGACGCAGTGGTATCCCGATGCGCGCCGCGCGCGGATCGTCGCGCTGTTCATGGTCGGCCTGCCGCTGTCGAGCATGATCGGCAGCCCGATCTCCGGCTGGATCATGCGTGCGTTCGACGGCGCGCACGGGCTCGGCGGCTGGCAGTGGCTGTTCCTGCTCGAAGCGCTGCCGTCGGTGCTGCTCGGCTTCGCGGTGCTGCGCTGGCTGCCCAACGGCATCGAATCCGCGCAATGGCTGAACGCCGACGAGAAGCGCACGCTGCGCGCGAACCTCGACGCCGATCCGTCCGGCAACAAGAGCCACGCGCTCGGCAAGGCATTCTCCGATCCGAAGGTGTGGGCGCTCGGCCTGATCGACCTGTGCGTGCTGCTCGGCCTGTACGCGGTGAGTTTCTGGCTGCCGACGATCCTGCGCGACACCGGCGTGAAGGACGCGTATCACATCGGCTGGCTGATGGTGATCCCGAATGCCGCCGCCGTGCTCGCCACGCTGTACTGCGGCGCCAGCTCCGATCGCGCGCGCGAACGCCGCTGGCATATCGTCGTACCGTTCACGGTGTCGGCCGTCGCGCTGGCGGTCGCGGCTTCGTCGTCGCACGGCACGCTCGGCACGATTCTGCTGTTCTCGCTGATCAACGCAGGTGCGGCCGCCGCGATGCCGGTCGTCTGGGCATTGCCTTCGACGTTCCTGAAGGGCTCGGCTGCCGCCGGCGGGATCGCGTTCGCATGCTCGATCGCGAACCTCGGCGGGTTCGGCAGCACCTATTTCATCGGCTGGCTGCGCGACACGTTCCACTCGCAAAGCGCGGGGCTGTATGGGTTCGCTGCGTGCATGCTGGTCGGCTGCGCACTCGCGCTCGCGTATCCGGCCCGGCTCGTGAACCGCTGAGGCCGCGCGGCGCTGTCGTTTTTACAACCGCGCCGCGCGCGCGGTCCGCCCCGCCGCTCGTCCTCTCGCGCACGCCGCCGCACCGGCGCGTGCGCGCGTCCCGCCACCGCCCCGCCGTCGTTCATCGTCTCCCGCTGCGCAGGCACATCGCTTGCGTCATCCACGCGCCCGCCGCCCCGGCGGTCGACAGCCTTCCCCCAACCGGCGCTGCACACTGCGCGAACGCTCGCGCGGCGGTCCTGCATCGCCAGCAGGTTCCCTGAACGAGAGGACGACATGAAATCAATACGAACGATGGTGGCCTTGTGCTCGGTTATTGCCGTGCTCGCGGCATGCGGCGGCGACGGCAACGACGTCGGTACCGAACTCGGCATCTCGAAGCCGCAGGCACGCTTCATCAACGCGGTGCCGGCCGGCCCGAACCTCGACTACTACCTGAACGCGAAGATCGACCAGTCGGGCGTCGCCTACAAGGGCGTGACGCGCTATCACGACGTCGATTCGGGCACGCAGACCGCGAGCTACGACGTCTCGGGCACGACCACGACCATTGCATCCCAATCGTTCGGCGCAGCGAACGGCCACCACTACACGACGATCGCGCTGCCGAGCACGACGTCGCCGATCTCCATCGTCGACGATCCGTACGACAAGGGCCTGCTGTCCGACAAGGCGCGCGTGCGCAGCTTCAACGCGTCGCCGAATGCGCAGAACGTCGACGTGTACGTCGTCCCGCCGGGCACCGACATCACGACGCAAAGCCCGACGATGGCGGGCGCGGCGTACCAGAACGCGGTGCCGGCCACGACGCAGGATTCGATCTACCTGAACGGCGGCAGCTACCAGGTGATCGTCACGACGGCCGGCAGCAAGTCGCCGATCCTCAAGACCGCGCCGGTCACCATCAACAACAACGCCGACTGGCTGCTCCTGACGATTCCGTCGGGCGGCGTCGGCGACGTGACGCCGAACGACATTCACGTGCTCGTCGCGCAGGGCAACGACGCCGATTCGTCCGCGCAGGAACTCGGCCCGCAGTAAGGATAGCGAACGGTTGCGGTAGCCGGTGCGATCGGGCCGGCCACCGCGACCTCGCACACCGGCATCAGTCGTCCCGCTCGAAGCGGATCACATGCTCGGCGCGCGTGCCGTCGCCGCGTTCGATATCGACCTCGCCGACATGGCGCACGCGCCAGCCCGGCCGCGTCGCGATCTGCGGCAGGTTGCCGGACGGCCGGCTCTCGATCCCGCCGAGGCCTTCGTCCGGCGTCTCGACCGCTTCGTCGAGCGACGCGTTCGAGTAGATCACGTTGTCGTGCCACTTCGACGCGCCCGCAGCCGCTTCCATGCCCTTGCCGTCGACGTCGACGGTGCTGTCGGTCATCGCCATGTTCGCGTTGTCGAGCGTCGGGATCCGGGCAGCCGCGCGCCGCACCGGGTCGCCGCTGCCGACCGCCGGCGTGCCGCGCTCGATCGGCGGCAGGCCGGTCGGCGTCTTCGCGGCGATGGCCTCCGGCGTCAACGGGCGCCGGGCCGTCGCGAGAGGCCCGGAATCGGCTGGCGGTTGTTTCGGGTCAGGGTTCGATTGATCGCTCTGCATCGCACCTCCTTGTCCGGCCGGCATGCGCCGGGCCGTGAATCGCTACATCGCTCCTTGCAAATCTTTCACGCGCCCGGCCGCGCGCACGCACGCCGCCCGGCGCCAGTGCCCGGCCGGCACGGTACTCGAAAAAGCGGGCAGACCGCCGGTACGCAACCGGCGCGCCGCCCACCCGGCCAACCGCGCATCAGCCGCCGCTTGCACCGCCCGGCGCGGAGGCCGCACCCGGCATGCTCGCGCCGCTGTCGGCGCTGCTGCCGGCCGCGCCGCTGCCCGGCGTGCCCGGTGCTGCGGTGGACGGCGCGGCCGACATGCCGCCCGTCGCGCTCGAATCGGAACTCGCGCCGCCCGCGCTGTCGCTGTCGCTCTTCTTCTGGCAGCCCGCACCTGCCGCCAGCCCTGCAATCAGGATGCCGGCGAAGACGGCTCGCGATACATGACGAAAGGAATATCGCTGCATGACACCTCCGCTGATGTCGATGTGGATGGAGCCCGCTTGCGAGCAATTTGCGTGCCGCGCCCTGCCGCTGCTGGCCGACGCCTTCCATTCATTTTTCAAATGACGCCCAGCCGAATATTTAATTTCCCATGGCCGTGGCCGCCGCCCATACTCGCGAACAAATCCGAGACATAACGTCCACGGCGGCCGGGCCGGCGCTGCGTACACACGCTGCCGGTTTCGCGCCCCGCACATGGAAGGAGACAACGGCGTGCAACTGGAAGCCACCCACCGCCCGGGCATCGTGCTCGGCGCGGACGACGCATCGTATCGAACCGATTCGGCCACGCGCGACCCTGCGCTGAGCCCGCGGCTGCACAATCCCGACCTCGCGCCGACCAAGACCGAGGGCCGGACCTGGGGCCGCTACAGCATCTTTGCGCTGTGGACCAACGACGTACACAACATCGCGAACTACTCGTTTGCGATCGGGCTGTTCGCGCTCGGCCTGTCGGGCTGGCAGATGCTCGCGTCGCTCGCGATCGGCGCGGTGCTCGTGTACTGCTTCATGAACCTCACCGGCTACATGGGCCAGAAGACCGGCGTGCCGTTCCCGGTGATCAGCCGGATGAGCTTCGGCATCTACGGCGCGCTGCTGCCCGCGATGATCCGCGCGGTGATCGCGATCGCCTGGTTCGGGATCCAGACCTATCTCGCGTCCGTCGTGCTGCGCGTGCTGCTCACGGCGATCTGGCCCGGCCTCGCCGCGTTCGACCAGAATGCGATCTTCGGGCTGTCGACGCTCGGCTGGATCACGTTCGTCGCGATCTGGCTCGTGCAGATCGGCATCCTCACGTTCGGGATGGAGATGGTCCGCAAGTACGAGGGGCTCGCCGGCCCGGTGATCCTCGTGACGACGCTGTCGCTCGCCGCATGGATGATCAGCCGCACGGGCGGCCATCTCGCGATGTCGATCGGCAAGCCGATGACCGGCTTCAGGATGTGGACGGAAATCTTCGCGGGCGGCTCGCTGTGGCTCTCGATCTACGGCACGCTGGTGCTCAACTTCTGCGATTTCGCCCGTTCGTCGCCGAGCGCGAAGACGGTGCGCGTCGGCAACTTCTGGGGCCTGCCGGTCAACATCCTCGTGTTCGCGACGATCAGCTTCGTGCTCGCGGGCGCGCAGTTCAAGCTGAACGGCCACATCATCCACAGCCCGACGGAAATCATCGCGACGGTGCCGAACAAGCTGTTCCTCGTGCTCGGCTGTCTCGCATTCCTGATCGTCACCGTCGCCGTGAACATCATGGCGAACTTCGTGGCACCGGCGTTCGTGCTGACGAGCCTCGCGCCGCACCGCCTGTCGTTCCGCCGCGCGGGCCTGATCAGCGCGACGATCGCCGTGCTGATCCTGCCGTGGAACCTGTACAACAGCCCGATCGTGATCGTCTACTTCCTGTCCGGCCTCGGCGCGCTGCTCGGCCCGCTGTACGGGATCATCACGGTCGACTACTGGCTCGTGCGTAAGCAGCGCGTGAACGTGCCCGACCTCTATACCGAAGCGCCGGGCGGCGCCTATTTCTACACCCGCGGCGTGAACCGCAAGGCGCTCGCGGCGCTCGTGCCGTCCGCGCTGATCTCGATCACGCTCGCCGTCGTGCCGGCCTTCAGCGCGATGACGCCGTTCTCCTGGCTGCTCGGCGCGGCCATCGCGGGCAGCGTGTACTGGCTGCTGGCCGATCGCAAACGGCAATACGAAGAGCGCTCGGGCGAGCACATCGCGGTCGCCTGCGCGCAACACTGACACACACGCATACGGAGAGCCCCGATGAGGATCCTGGTAGTCAACGTCAACACGACCGAGTCGATCACCGACGCAATCGCCGCGCAGGCGCAGGCCGCCGCCTCGCCCGGCACGGAGATCGTCGGGCTGACGCCGCGCTTCGGCGCGGAATCGGTCGAAGGCAACTTCGAGAGCTACCTCGCGGCGATCGCCGTGATGGATCGCGTGTTGAGCTACGACGAGCCGTACGACGCGGTGATCCAGGCCGGCTACGGCGAACACGGCCGCGAAGGCCTGCAGGAACTGCTGACGGTACCCGTCGTCGACATCACCGAAGCCGCCGCGAGTGTCGCGATGCTGCTCGGCCATCGCTACTCGGTCGTCACGACGCTCGATCGCACGGTGCCGCTGATCGAGGATCGCCTGAAACTCGCCGGGCTCGACGCACGCTGCGCATCGGTGCGCGCGAGCGGCCTCGCGGTGCTCGAACTGGAAGAAAATCCGGCCCGCGCGATCGAGTCGATCGTCGGCCAGGCGCAGCGCGCGGTGAAGGACGATCACGCGGAAGTGATCTGCCTCGGCTGCGGCGGGATGGCCGGCCTCGACCGGCAGATCGAGGAATGCACGGGCGTGCCGGTCGTCGACGGTGTGTCGGCCGCGGTCGCACTCGCCGAGTCGCTGGTGCGCCTGAAGCTGAAGACGTCGAAGGTCCGCACGTACGCGCCGCCGCGCCCGAAGCGGATCGTCGGCTGGCCGGGAACCTTCGCAAAATGACGCGCCGCCGGCCGGCAGTCGCGTCGCGCGCGGTCACGGGGGCGCCGGGAGGCGTATCGGCATGCGGGACCCGCTAGACCCGGCCGCCCTGCCCCGCGGCGCGGCCGACGCCACGGGCGCGCTCGACGTGCTCGACGCACGGCTGATGCGCATCCTGCTCGTGCTGCTGACCGAGCGCACCGTATCGCGTGCGGCCGTGCGCCTGAACATGTCGCAACCGGCGACGAGCGCGGCGCTCAAGCGGCTGCGTACGCTGCTCGGCGATCCGCTGCTGGTGCGCAGCCGTTACGGGATGGTGCCGACCGAGTTCGGCGCGCGGCTGATCGAGCCGCTGCGTAACGCGCTGCGCGTGATCGACTTCATCCGCATCCAGCAGCCGACGTTCGACGCGCGCACGTCGGTGCGCACCTACCGGATCGGCTGCCCCGACTACCTGAACGTGCTGTTCGTGCCGAAGCTCGTCGCGCTGTTCCGCGAGCGCGCGCCGGACGCGCAGCTCGTGTTCCATCCGCTCGGCGACGGTTTCGACGACGAGCGCGCGCTGGCCGACGGCGAACTCGACGTCGTGATCGACAACCGCCCCGCACGCCAGTCGCGCTTCCGGCAGGACGACCTGTTCGACGACCGCGTCGTGTGCCTGATGCGCGCGACGCATCCGCTCGCCAGGCGCGGCGCGATGACGGCCGCCGATTTCGCAGCCGCGCCGCAGCTGTGCCCGACGCCGTCGTGGCTCGAAGCATCCGGCGCGATCGACCGGCAGCTCGAACGCGTCGGCCTGCAGCGGCGCATCGTCGTCACGCTGCCGCACTTCGAACTTGCCGCGCATGCGCTCGTGCGCACCGACATGATCCTCACCACCACGTACCGGCTCGCGCGGCACTATGCGAAGCTGCTGCCGCTCGCTGCGGTCACGCTGCCGGCCGAACCGCCTGACATCGTGTACCGGATGACGTGGAACGAATCGGGATCGTGTGCCGAGGGCGTGTGCTGGCTGCGCGGGCTGATCGCGGAAGCGACGCACGCATGGCTCGACGCCGAGGCCAGGTTGCCGGCCGTTACCGCAGTAGCCGCTGCCGGTTCCGACGCGGATGCACGGATGTCCACGCCGCCCGTCGCCGACACGCCGGAGCCCGCACGGCGCACTCGCCGCCGACAGGCGACGCATTGCCGCGCATCGCACCCGGCGCACGTCGCGCACGCGGCACGCATCCATCGCATCGCGACGAAGCCGCACTGACCGGCGAGCCGGCTGACGGCGATGCGCTGACAGGCTGCAAGATCGCAGCCGCGTGCCGCGTCAGACGTGTCGCGCCAGCACGAGCAGCACCGACAGCGAAACGATCGATCCGAGCGTCGACAGCAGGATCGTGCGCGACGTCACCTGCGCTTCGCGCCCGTAGAATTCCGCGAGCATGTACGGCCCCGTGCCGGTCGGCAACGCGGCGAGCACGACGGCGATCTGCGCGAGCACGGGCGGCATCGCGAACACGCGCACGCCGAGCCACCATGCGAGCGCCGGCTGGACGAACAGCTTCACCGCCGTCAGCGCGACGCTGCCGCGCGCCGCGGTACCGGCCCCCTCGCGCTTCTCCGCGAGAAACAGCCCGAGGCTGACCAGCGCACACGGGCTTGCGGCCGCCCCGAGCAGCTTCAGGAAGGTCTCGACGGGCGCAGCGAGCGGCACCTGCGCAGCCGACACGCATACGCCGACCAGCGGCGCGACGATCAGCGGGTTGCGCAGCAGCGCGCCGGCCACCTTCCACATCAGCTTCAGCGGCGCGCGGTCGCGCTGCAGTCCGATCTCGATCAGCACGATCGCACCGGCGAACAACACGCATGCGACGAGAATGGTCGCGATCGTGGTCGGCGTGAGGCTGCCGGGACCGAACGCCAGCAGGCACAGCGGAAAGCCGAGATAGCCGGTGTTCGGATAGGACGCGGCGATCGCATCGATGCTCGCATCGGCCAGCCCGCGCCCCGCGAACAGGCGCCACGCGAGCACGCCGCCGAACACGAGCGCACAGGTCAGCGCGAATGTCGCCACGAACGCCGGCTGGTAGAGCTGGTGCCACGATGCGTGCGCCATGATCTGGAACAGCAGCGCGGGCAGCGCGAGCCACACGACGAACCGGTTGAGCTCCGACGCTGCGGCCGGCCCGAGTACGCCGCGCCGGCGGCACAGGAACCCTGCCGCGATCAGCCCGAACACGGGCAACAGAATCTCGATCGTCGATGACATCTTGAATACGCTGCGTGAAACCGGAACGCGCCAGCTTAATGGTTCCGTGAAAGCCCGTCCAATACGCAGCGCATGCACGCCGGCCCGTCACTCCCCGTTACGCGCCATCGCGCATCGGTTGCGTAAGCAACTTGTATGCTACGACGGCCGCGCCGAGCGCGAGCACGCCGCTCATCGTCAACGCATCGGCGAACCCGCTCGAGAACGCGACGGGGGCCGCCCGCGCCAGCGTGCCGGCGGCCGACGGCGGCACGCGGCCGAGCGCCTGCGCCAGATCGCCGGCCAGCAGGCTCGACATGAACGGCGCATCGGCGAACGCGCGCAGGCCGGGCGTGGCCGACAGCAGGTCGTCGAGCCGCGCGTGCGTGCTCGCCGCCAGCACCGCGCCGAGCACGCCGACGGCCGTCACGATCGCCGAGAAGCGCGTCGTCGTGCTGATGCCCGACGCCATGCCGGTGCGGTTCGGTGGCACGCACGCCATGATCGCCTTCTGCGTGTCGCCGTTCATGATGCCGGCGCCGCACCCCGTCACGAACATGCCGATCGCGACGAGCCGGTAGTCGCCGCTGGCCGTCAGCGCCGCGGTCACCAGGTTGCCCGCGCCGATCAGCGCGAGCCCGCCCGCCAGCACACCGCCGGACGACACGCGCGCGGCCAGCGCCGCGCCGAGCGACGGGCCGGCGATCATCGCGAACGCGAACGGCAGCATCCCGAGCCCCGCATCGATCGCCGACATGCCGAATGCGTTCTACAGGTACAGCGGCAGGAACGTCATCATCACCTGCGCGCACGCCGCATACCCGAACATCGCGAGCACCGCGCCGACGAAGCGCGGCTGGCGAAACAGCGCGAGATCGATCATCGGCCGCGCCTGCCAGCGCTCCGCGCCGATGAACGCCGCCAGCAGCGCGGCGGCGAGCGCGAGCCGGCCCAGCGTCGCGGCCGACAGCCAGCCGTGCGACGGTGCGCCGATCAGCGCCGCGATCCCGCAGGCGAGCGCCGCACCGAACAGCAGGCTGCCGGCGGCGTCCACGCGTTTCGCATGCGGATCGTTCGATTCGTCGATCGCGACGCACGCGCCGGCCGCCAGCAGCAGGCAGACGGGCAGGTTCAGCAGGAACACCCAGCGCCATCCGATCCATTGGGTAATCGCGCCGCCGACGAGCGGCGCGATGGCCGTCGCGATCCCCATGCACATGCCCCAGATCGCCCATGCGCGCGCCCGGTCGCGCCCGTCCGGAAACCGGTTCGCGATCACGGCAAGCGCCGCGGTCAGCAGCAGCGCGGCGCCGCCGCCCTTCACGGCGCGCGCGGCGATCAGCCAGCCGGCCGACGGTGCGATGCCGCAGCCAAGCGACGCGAGAAAGAAGAGCGCGAGCCCCGTGAAGAGCATCCGCTTGCGCCCGAAGCGATCGGCGAGCCCGCCCGCCGGCAGCAGGCACGCGGCAAACGCGGTCATGTACGCGCTCACGACCCATTCGATGTCGGCGAAGCTCGCGTGGAAGCTGCGCGCGATGCTCGGCAGCGATACGGCCACCACGTTCGTGTCGAGCACGATCAGCGAACAGGTTGCGGACGCGACGGCAAGCGTCGCGGCGGCAGGCAGGCGGGCGCCCGCGCGCGGGGCGGCAGCCGCGCCCGTACGCGACGCCGGTGAAGACTGGGACATCGGCAACTCCGGAACAGGATCAACGAGCCGTATGCTAGGCTTGCCCGGTGTTGCCTGTCATTGACACTTCCCAGCTGTTTTATTAACGAAAACTGCAATCATGGACCGGCTCGAATTCCGTCACGTACGTGCGTTCCTGAGCGTCGCGCAGCACCTGCATTTCGCGCGCGCGGCCGAAGCGCTGGACATGGCGCCGCCCGCGCTCACGCGGCAGATCCAGGAAGCCGAGCGCGTGCTCGGCGTGCGGCTCTTTCACCGGTCGCGCCGCGCAGTCACGCTGAGCGCGGCCGGCGAGGCCTATCTCGCCGAAGCGAGCGCCGCATTCGAGCATCTGCAGCGCGGCCGCGAACTTGCCGCGCTCGCCGAACGCGGCGAACTCGGCCGGATCGAGATCGGCTACGTGTCGTCCGCCGTCTATTCGGGCACGCTGCAGCGCACGGTCGGCGCGTTCCGCGCCGCGCACCCGCGCATCGAACTGAACCTGCGCGAGGTGCCGATGGACGACGTCGCAAACCAGCTCGACGCGGGCCGGCTCGATCTCGCCTACGTCCGTCCGCCGCTGCCGCTGCCCGGCGGTCTGCGGATCGTCACGCTGCAGCGCGACGTGTTCGTCGCGGCCGTACCGGCCGATTCGCGCTACGCGGCGATGACGGCCGTCCGCGCGGCCGATCTCGCCGACGCACGCTTCGCGGTGCCCGAACAGGAACGGGGCACGCTCGAAGTCGCGCGCCGCGGCCGCTTCGCACCGGTCATCGCCGCGCGGCCGGGCGGCCTGCTCGCGGTGCTCGCGTGCGTGTCCGTGAACAGCTGGGTCGCGGTGATTCCCGATGCGCTCGCCGGCTGCGTGTCGTTGCCGGGTGTCGTGTACCGGCCGATTGCCGGCAAGCCGATCACGTCGGAGCTCGCGCTCGCGCACCGGCGGTTCGAAAAGGCGCCCGCGGTGCGGGCATTCCTGCGCACGGTTCCGCCGGCCGCTTAACGCATCCGCACGACGCATCCGCGACAGCGCCCGGGCGCCGGGCCGTTACCGGCCCTAGCGGGGCTCGCCGCGCGAATATGCATTTCACGATTCGATGTTTGTCGGCCGGAAACCGATTCCGTAACCTGCCCGGCAGCCGCGCCGCACGGGCGCGGGTTACCGAGGACATGCCGCCGATGAATCGCTCTTCCGCTGCAGCGCGCCGCCGCGCGCTGCAGCGTCTTGCCGCCCTCGCCGCCGCGCCGCTCGCGGGCGGCATCGCACTGCCCGCCCGCGCGGCCGGCACCGACCTGTCGAGCGTCACGCTCGTGCTCGGCGACCAGGCCGGCGGCCTGCGCGCGCTGGCCGAAGCCGCGCGCGTGCTGGACGGCACGCCCTACCGGTTCCGCTGGGCCAATTTCCAGGGCGCCGCGCCGCTGTTCGAGGCCCAGCGCGCGGGCGCGATCGATCTCGCCCCGGCCGGCGACCTGCCGGTACTGACGGCCGCGCTCGACGATCCGTCGTTGCGGATCGTCGCAACGCGGGTCGGCTCGTCGGCGTCGCTCGGCATCGTCGTCCAGCCCGACTCGCCCATTCGCACGGTGGCCGACCTGAAAGGGCAAACCGTCGTCGTGTCGTCGGCGCGCGGCAGCATCTCGCAATACCAGTTGTACGGCGCGCTGCGCGAACACGGCCTCGCCCCGCGCGACGTCGACGTGCGCTTCGTGCTGCCCGTCGATGCATTCGCCGCGTTCGAGGCGAAACGGATCGGCATCTGGGCCACGTTCGACCCGTATTACGGCCATGCAGTGCGACGCGGCGCACGCATCGTCCGCGACGGCAGCGGCATCAATTCGGGGCTCGCGTTCCTCACGTCGCCGGTCGAGACGCTGAACGACGGCGCGAAGCGCGCGGCGCTCGCGGACGTGCTCGCACGGCTCACCCGCGCCGGCCAATGGGCGCTCGCGCACCCGGCCGACTACGCGAACGTCTACGCGTCGCTCACGCGCCTGCCGCCCGACGCGGCGACCGACATCGCCCGCCGGGCCGCGCTCGCGCAGCGCAGCCTCAGCGGCGCCGACATCGACGTGCTGCAGCGCGTCGCCGATCGCGCGGCGGCGGACGCGATCCTGCCACGGCGCGTCGACGTCGCGTCGATTGCGGTCCGGAACGTGTCGGCCTGAGCGCTGCCGCGCGTGGCGGCGTTCAGCGCGGCAGCGCCATATCGAGGTCCGGCAGGTCGTCGCCGAACGTCGACGCGACGAGCGTGCGCATCGCGGCGACCAGCAGCGTCGGCCCCGACTGGTTGAACGTGCAGCGGTCGCCCGCGGCCGGCACGGCCCGGTGCAGCACGGCACGCCATGGCCCCCGCCCGCCGTCGCGCTCGAACGCGTCGAACGGCAGCCGCTCGACGATCGGGCCGCCGTCCGCCCAGGACGACGATGGCGCGAACGGCGTCGGCACGCCGCCCGCCACGCGAATCGACGTGCATCCGGACGCGTCGGCACGCGGGGCGTCGTGGCCTTCCGCGATCGCGACCCAGTAATCCAGCGGCCCGCCGGTCAGCTCCTGAACTTGCATAACCCTCTCCGTCACCGTCATTCCAGTCGACATGCTAACCGTTGCGCCCGCACGCGTAACCGCCCCGGGGACGGCGCTGCAGCGCCCCGCCGGCGGCCGGCCGCATCGCTGAAACCCCTCCCCCGCACAAACCCGCGCACCCTGTCACCTGCGCGTCATTCGTGCGTAGAATGATCTGACGGCTGCCCGCCCGGCCCGCGGCCAGCCAGCCAGACCATCACAAACACAAACGCGCGCCGATCCGGACCCGTTTCCACAAGTTCGGCGACAACAGGACCAGACAATGCGGCGCAGACCGGATCTCACAGGGGGACGTATGTCCAGGCACACCCTGAAGCCGTTGGTATCGCTCGTCGTGCCTTTTCACGACGAGGCGGAAGCGATCGATGCATTCTTCGCGACCACCCTTCCCATCCTCGAATCGGTCGAGTCGGTCCGTTTCGAGATCGTCTGCATCAACGACGGCAGCCGCGACGGCACGCTGGACAGGCTGATCGACATCGCCGCCGGCGATCCGCGCGTGCGCATCGTCGATCTCACCCGGCGCTTCGGCAAGGAGGCCGCGCTCACGGCCGGCATCGACGAAGCCGCCGGCGCGGCCGTGATCCTGATCGACGCCGACCTGCAGGATCCGCCGGCACTGATCCCCGCGATGCTCCAACGCTGGCTCGCCGGCGCCGAGGTCGTCGCCGCGAAGCGCACCGACCGCATGTGCGATCCGCTGATGCAGCGCGTGGCCGCCGCACTCTATTACCGCGTACACAACCACCTTTCCGAAGTCGAAATGCCCGAGAACGTCGGCGATTTCCGGCTGATGGACCGCCAGGTCGTCGACGCGCTGCGCGCGCTGCCCGAGCGGCGGCGCTTCATGAAGGGCCTGTTCGCGTGGGTCGGCTTCCGCACCGAGATCATCGAATACACGCGCGCGGCACGCAGCGGCGGCCGCTCGAAATTCTCCGGGTGGCGACGCTGGAACTTCGCACTCGAAGGCATCACGAGCTTCAGCACCGTGCCGCTGCGCGTGTGGACCTACATCGGCCTCGTGTTCGCCGCGCTCTCGTTCGTCTACGGCGCTTACATCGTCATGCGCACGCTGCTGTTCGGCAATCCCGTGCACGGCTACGCGTCGCTCATCTCCGCGATGCTGTTCGTCGGCGGCATCCAGCTGATCGGCATCGGCGTCATCGGCGAATACCTCGGCCGCATCTATCACGAATCGAAGCAGCGCCCGGTCTATCTCGTGCGGCGCCGTTATCGCGCCGATGCCCATGCTGGCCAGCAGCCCGCGCGGCATGCCGCCCAGCCGGACGGCTCGAAGCTGCTGCAGTTTCCGGTCCGGCGCGTCGCCGCGTCCCGGCGCCGGCAGGCGGCAACCCTCGCCGTGCAGACGCCGCGCAATCTGTCGGTCAAGTAGCGCCGCATGGATATTTCCGGTTCGTCGATGCAAGGCGACGCGCGCCCCGTCCGCGTCTGGCTCACCCCCGGACGCATCGCGCTTTACAGCGTGGTCATGCTGGCGGTCGGCGTGCTGTTCGCGTCGATCCTGGTCTGGATCGGCGCTCGCTCGACCGATCCGGGCACGTTCCGCCCCGGCTCGGGATACATGGTGTTCTGGTCCGCGTCCCATCTGATGCTCCACGGCTCGCCCTGGCAGGCCTACGACGTCCCCACGTTTTCGCGCGTGCTCGCCGGGCTGTTCCCGTCGACCGGACGCTTCGCGTTCCTGCCGTGGCTGTATCCGCCGTCGTATCTGCTGGTGGTGGCGCCGCTCGCGCTGCTGCCCTATGCGATCAGCTATCCGCTGTTCATCGCACTTGGCATCGTGCTGCTCGGCCTGGCGGCCTGGCGCGTGTCGGGGCTCGCCGCCGTGCCCGGCGCGTCACGCATCGGCTGGCTCGCGCTGCTTGCCTGCCCGGGCGTGCTCGTGACCGCGATGTACGGACAGAACGCCATGCTGACCGCCGCATGCGCGGCGTTCGCCGTGTATTGCGTCGACCGGCGGCCGATCCTGGCCGGCTTCTGCATCGGACTCCTGTCGGTCAAGCCGCAGCTGGCGTTGCTGTTTCCGTTCGTGCTGATTGCCGCGCGTGCATGGCGCGCGTTCGCGTGGGCCGCGGCATTCGCGACCGCGTTCACCGTGCTCGGCATCGCGACGGGCGGCATGGAATCGGTCCGGCTGTTCCTGCAGAATGCCGGCGCGCTGCGTTCGCTGATCATCGAGCATGGCGTACCGTTCTGGTTTGCGTCGCCGACGCCGTTCGCGGCGTTCCGGCTCGCCGGCCTGTCGCCCGCACTCGCCTTCGCCGGGCAAGCGGTCATCGCGGCGATCGCGATCGCCGCGGCGTGCTTCGTCTGGCGCCGGAGCCGGGACGCACGGCTGCGTGGCGCGGTGCTGGTCGTCGCGACGCTGGCCGCGAATCCCTATGTATGGCACTACGAACTGTCCTGGCTGTGCATCCCGATCGCATGCATGATCACCATCGGATCGCAGCACGGCTGGCGGCGGGGCGAGCAATGCATCGTCGTCGCCATGTGGGCGCTACCGCTGTACGAGTTTCTGAATCCGTGGATGAAGCTGCCGCAGATCGGGCCCGCCGTCACGGCGATCGCGCTGCTCGTGCTGCTGCAGCGCGCGTGCGCGCTCCCGTCGTCCCCCGAGCGGCGATAAGCATCGTTCAAATCGCTTCGAGGTCCGGCAGGTCGCCTTCAAACGTCGACGCGACGCGCGTTCGCATCGCGTCGACCGGCAGCGTCGGCCCCGACCAGTTGAACGTGCAGCGCTCGCCCGCGGCGGGCACGGCCCGGTGCAGCACGGCACGCCATGGTCCCGCCCGCCGTCGCGCTCGAACGCGTCGAACGGCAGCCGCTCGACGATCGGGCCGCCGTTGTGCACGCACGCGTCATCGCCTCCCGTCCTGCGGCAAGCCAACCGGGTCATCCCGGACACGATTGCGCACCGGGTTACGCCCGCGCAGCGCGGCGCCGCCACCGGTCTCGATGTCCAGCCCGTCATCCTGACGCTCGTACGCCCACCGCCGCACCCGCGTCATTTCGTGTTACGAATCTCCGATTCCTGCCTACAATGATCAGAATGCCTGTCGTCTGGCCCGCAGCGGACGACAACCGGATTCATACGGTGCAGCGCAGGCCGGATCTCTCGGGGGACGTATGTCCGCGCACGCCAGAAAACCACTGGTATCGCTCGTCGTGCCGTTCCATGACGAGGACGAAGCAATCGGCGCATTCTTTGCGGCCACGCTGCCCATCCTCGAATCGGTCGAGTCGGTCCGTTTCGAGATCGTCTGCATCAACGACGGCAGCCGCGACGGCACGCTGGACAGGCTGATCGACATCGCCGCCGGCGATCCGCGCGTGCGCATCGTCGATCTCACCCGGCGCTTCGGCAAGGAGGCCGCGCTCACGGCCGGCATCGACGAAGCCGCCGGCGCGGCCGTGATCCTGATCGACGCCGACCTGCAGGATCCGCCGGCACTGATCCCCGCGATGCTCCAACGCTGGCTCGCCGGCGCCGAGGTCGTCGCCGCGAAGCGCACCGACCGCATGTGCGATCCGCTGATGCAGCGCGTGGCCGCCGCACTCTATTACCGCGTACACAACCACCTTTCCGAAGTCGAAATGCCCGAGAACGTCGGCGATTTCCGGCTGATGGACCGCCAGGTCGTCGACGCGCTGCGCGCGCTGCCCGAGCGGCGGCGCTTCATGAAGGGCCTGTTCGCGTGGGTCGGCTTCCGCACCGAGATCATCGAATACACGCGCGCGGCACGCAGCGGCGGCCGCTCGAAATTCTCCGGGTGGCGACGCTGGAACTTCGCACTCGAAGGCATCACGAGCTTCAGCACCGTGCCGCTGCGCGTGTGGACCTACATCGGCCTCGTGTTCGCCGCGCTCTCGTTCGTCTACGGCGCTTACATCGTCATGCGCACGCTGCTGTTCGGCAATCCCGTGCACGGCTACGCGTCGCTCATCTCCGCGATGCTGTTCGTCGGCGGCATCCAGCTGATCGGCATCGGCGTCATCGGCGAATACCTCGGCCGCATCTATCACGAATCGAAGCAGCGCCCGGTCTATCTCGTGCGGCAGCGCTTCCACGCGCAGCGTGACGCAGCCGCGCATCCGGCGTCGACGCTGCTGCAGTTCCCGCTCAAGCGCCCGCACGCGGCCCGCCGCCGGACGCCACTACCCGCGGCGGTGGCCGGCCACGGCGCGCGGAAAGCCTCCGCCAAGTAACCGCGCATGCGACGCATGGATCTCCCCCGGCAATCGGCGCGATCGGCGGCCCCTCCCCTGCGCGCCTGGCTGACACCCCGGCGCGTCGTTGCATACAGCGCCGTCGCGCTCGCGTGCTACGCGCTACTCCTCGCACTCTGGATATCCGTCATACGTCACGCGCCCGCCACCGCCCTGTCACGTCCGGGCGCCGGCTACGCGGTGTTCTGGACGGCGTCGTACGTGATGCTGCACGGCTCGCCGTGGCAAGCGTACGACTTGCCAACCTTCGCGCGGCTGGCGGCCGAACTGTTCCCGCAGTTCCGCCACGAAAACTTCGTCGCGTGGCTGTACCCGCCCACCAACCTGCTGCTCGTGACGCCGCTGGCGCTGCTGCCCCATGCGATCGGCTATCCGCTGTTCGTCGCGTTCGGTGTCGTCGTATTCGGTTTCGCCGCATTACGCGTATCGGGCCTCGGCGCGCTCCCCGGCGCGGCACGTGCCGGCGGGATCGCGCTGGTCGCCGCTCCGTGCGTGTTCGTCACCGCGATGTTCGGGCAGAACGCGTTCCTGACCGCGTCGTGCGCGGCGCTGGCCGTCCGCTGGGCGGACCGCCGGCCGATGTGGGCCGGCCTCTGCATCGGCCTGCTGTCGGCCAAGCCGCAGATGGCGCTGCTGTTCCCGTTCGTGCTGGTCGCGACGCGCGCATGGCGCACGATCGCGTGGGCCGCGCTCGCCACCACCGCGTTCGCCGCGTTGAGCGTCCTGATCTGCGGTGTCGAGTCGCTACACCTGTTCGTCGCCGGTACGGCGCTCGCGCGGTCGCTCCTCCTCGAGCAAGGCGTCGTGTTCTGGCTCGCGTCGCCTGCGCCATTCGCCGCCTTCCGTCTCGCGGGCCTGCCGCCTGGCATCGCGTATGCCGCGCAGGCTTGCGTCGCGGCGCTGGCGATCGCCGTCGCCTGCGTCGTATGGACGCGCTCGCGCGACGTCCGCCTGCGCGCGGCGGTGCTGGCGGTCGCGACGCTCGCGGCGAACCCGTACGTGTGGCACTACGAGCTCGCCTGGCTCGGCATCGCGATCGCGTGCATGCTGGCGGCCGGCTGGCAGGACGGCTGGCGGCACGGCGAGCAGACCGCGATCGCGCTCATGTGGCTGCTGCCGGCCGTCGAATACCTGAACCCGTGGCTGCAATGGCCGCAGGTCGGCCCGGCCGTCACGCTGTTCACGCTGCTCGTGCTGCTGCGCCGCGCCGGCCCGGGCGCTCAAAACGCGAGGCGCGGCGGCACGTATACGCCGTAGTACGGCCCCACGCCGGTCGCGACGCCCGTCATCTTCACGCCGGCGACGAAATGGCCCTGGATGTACTTGGACGAGCCGCCGAGCGACACGTCGATATGGAACGGCGCGAATGCGACGATCGGCACGGTGGTGCTGGTCGCGGTCTGCGTGACGACCGGCACCACCACCGTCGTGCCGACCGGCACCGACGCGTAGAGCGCCGTCTTCGAGCCGGTCGCGAGATTGATGCTGTCGCCGATGTTGAGCGTCGTCGGATTGCCAGTCGCCATCAGCCCCGCAATCGTCGACGCGTCGGTCGCGGTCGACTGAAACGACGTCCACTGCCCGCCCATGCACAGCAGGCCATAGATCTGACCGTTCGTGATCGAGAATTCAAACGGCTGGCCCGTCAGCGGATTGATCAGCGGCTGGTTGGTCGCCGCGTTCCAGTACAGGTTGTACACGCACTGGTCGATCGCGACCGGAAACAGCCCGCCTGCCCCGATCCCGCCCGGCGCCGCCAGCACCGCCACCGCGGTCGCGCTGTCGGATGCGCCGGGAATCCCCAGCAACCCGGCGAGCAGCAGCGGAATCGAGCCGCCGTTCACGCCGGGCGCGCGCGACACGGTGACCTGCACCGCCGGCACGTCGTACGTGCCGGGCGTGATGGTCGTCGGCTGCATCGACGCGGGGCTGCGCGTGACGTTCCAGTATCCGGTGGTCACCGTGCCGGTCGACAGCGCCGCACCGGCCGCCGAGTTCAGCGCGATCACACCGTTCGCCGCCGGCGCGGCCTGCGACCAGTTCACCGCGCCGCCGCTCGGCGACATCATCGCATCGGCCCCGGCGAGCGCGGCCGCATCGGCCGCGTTCTGCAGCTGGTTGTTCACCGTGACCACCCACGCGATATCGATCGCCAGCGCGCCGAACGACAGCAGCGGAATCAGGAACAGCAGGAAGAACAGCGCGACCGAACCGCGCTGCCGCACGGGGCCGACCGGTTGCGTGGCGGTCACGTCATTCATAGAGCATCACCGACGTCGCCGAGACCGTCACGGGGCCGGTCAGCGCGCTGAACGCGGACCCCAGCACGAGCCCCGAGTACGTGTAGGTCACGGTCACCGTCAGCGCGGTGCCCGACGTCGTGCCGTTCGCCTGCGTCACGGTCACCGCCGGTGTCGTCGCCGTGCCGCCGGTGATCAGGCTGTTCTGCATGGCGGTCTGTGCGATGCCGGCGATCTGCGTCGTGGTCAGCATCGGCACCCGCAACATGACGCCGGCGCGCGCCGCCTCGCGGCTCGCGTTCGTGATGACGGCCTTGTCGCACAGGATCAGGCTCGTGTCGATGATGCCGATCAGCACCATCAGCAGGAACGGCAGCATCAGCACGAACTCGAGGGACACGACGCCGCGCGCGCGGCGCGCGCCCGTCGCCCCGCGTGTCATTTTGCAGCCCCCGCACCCGGCGGTGCGACGCCCGGTTCCAGCGCCGCGCCGGACAGTGGCGGCGGGCTGCCGGCCCCTCCGGCAACCCCTGCGCCCCCGCGCGACGCAAGCCGCGCGCGCACCGCCTGGTAAAAGCGCAGGTTGTCGGCCACCGCCGATGGGGGCAAATCCGCGGACAGCAGCTTCTTCGCCGAATCGGTGTTGCCGAGCACGCCGTACGCGAACGCGAGGTTCTGGCGCGCCTGCCACGGCGCGGACGGCAGCCCGGCGACGTCGAGCAGCACGTTCACGCCCTCGCGCGGCCGGTTGCTCAGCACGAGCGACAGCCCAAGGTCGACGCGCAACCCCTGCGCGTCCGGATGCGCACGCAGTGCCTCGCGATACACGGCCTGCGCATCCGCATGACGCCCCTGCAGGTCGAGTACGGTACCGAGCCCTTCCGCCGCGAGCGGATGATCCGGCTGCGCGGCCAGCAGGTCGCGATAGCGCTGCGCGGCTTCGTCGAGACGGCGCTGCCGCAACGCGACGCGCGCGAGCCCGAGCCGCGGGCCGAGCTCCGCGGGCGCCTGTCGCTGCGCTTCGTCGTAGAGGATCCGCGCGCGCTCCAGATCGCCCGCGCGGTAGTTGACGTCGCCGAGCCCGAGGCGCGCCGCGAGCGAATCGGGATGCTTCGCAAGCACCTTCTCGTACAGCGTCGACGCGAGATCGACGTTGCCGCCCGCGAGCGCGCTGTCCGCGATGCGCAGCTCGGCCTGCGGGTCGTCGCTCCGGTGCGACAGCACCGGCCGCGTCTGGATGCCCGGCGTGCCGCAGCCGGCCAGTACCGGCAGTACGGCCGCGAGCGCGAACGCGCGTACGACGGATCGTGTCATCTGAATACCTCGAGCAGGCGAATCGCCGCCGGGCCCGCCGCGATCAGGCAAACCGTCGGCAGGATGAACAGCATCATCGGCAGCGTGATCTTCGGCGCCAGCTTCGCGGCCCGCTCCTCGAGCGCGACGATCTGCTCGGTGCGCTCGGTGCGCGACAGCGTGCGCAGCGCCTGCGTGATCGGCGTGCCGAACCGCTGCGACTGCGTCAGCGTGGTCGCGAGCGAGCGCGCCGACGTGAAATCGACGCGCGTCGCGAAATGCGCGAGCGTCGCGGATACGTCGCCACTCAGCGTCAGCTCGTCCGCGCATACGGTCAGCTCGTCGGCGAGCGGCGGGCAGATGCGCGACAGCTCGTGCGCGACGCGCCGGATGCCCGACGCGAGGCTGTTGCCGGCCATCGTGCAGATCACGAGCAGGTCGAGCGCGTCCGGAAAGCACGCGGCGATGATCCGCCGCCGCCGCCGGATCATCGCGCCGAGCACGTATTCAGGCACGATCACGCCGATCACGAACGCGGCGATCATCGCCAGCGCACGGATCACGAAGTATTCGCCGAAGCGCGGAATGAGCGGGCTGAACACGATCGCGCCGCACGCGAACAGCACGCCGCAGCTCAGCTTGATCCCGATCATCGACGACACCGCACGGCGCTCGCGAAAGCCCGCGCGCGTCAGCTGCAGGCCGAGCTTGACGCGCTGCATCGGGTCGAGCACCGGCAGCCGTTCGCCCAGTTGCGCGAGCCGGCGCGTCAGGTCAAGGCGGACCCCGCCCGGCTGCAGCCACCCCGCCACCGGTGCAGGCGGGTGCTGCCCGGCCGCCTGCCGCACGCGCGCGGCGATCCGCTGGCGGGTACCGCCGCCGGGCGTGGCGAGCGCCACCGCGACACAGGCGAGCAGCAACAGCAACTCGAGGCCGCGGGCGGCCAGTATCGACATCGTCATCGCGCGGTATCCAGTCTCGAGATCTTGCGGATCACCAGCAGGCCGACCGTCAGCAACCCGGCCGCGATCGTCAGCATCGTGTGTCCCGCGTGCGTCCTGAACAGCAGCATCACGTAATCGCGGTTCACCAGGAACAGCGCGCCGATCATCACGAACGGCACCGCCGAAATGATGTTCGTCGTGATGCGCCCTTCGGCGGTCAGCGCACGGGTCTTCAGGCGGATGTCGCGGCGCGTGCGGATGATGCTCGACAGCTCGTCGAGCGTTTCGCCGAGACTGCCGCCGGTTTCGCGCTGCAGCAGCAAGTAGACGGTGAAGAACGAGAAGTCGGCGATCGTCAGCCGGTCCGCCGCCTGTGTCAGCACGTCCTTGAGATCCGCGCCGACGCGCAGGCTGTCGCCCATCGACCGGAACGTCGCGCGCACCGGTTCGGCCGCACTGTCTCCGACCATGCTGATCGCCTGCGTGACCGGAATGCCCGCGCGCACTGCCCGCACGATCACGTCGATCGCGTCCGGGAACGCTTCGAGAAAGCGGATCCGGAAGCGCTCCACCAGCGCACGGTAGCTGGCGCGCATCGCGACCAGCGGCAATCCGGCGTAGATCAGCGGACGCAGGAAGCCCGGCGGCCCGATCAGCTTCACCGCGACGATTGCCGCGATCGCGCCGGCGATCGTGCTCGTGACGACGATCTTCACGCCGCCCTTGCCGCCTACCGCGCGCACGCGCGTCACGCGGCGCTGCAGCCAGGCGCGCAGGCGGCCTTGACGGCGCTCGAGGTTGAACAGCGCGACGCCGGGCGCGGCGGACCCGTGCCCGTCGCGCCCGGCGAGCAACGGCGACAGCCGGCGCAGCCGCGCGCGGATGCGCTGGGCCGGCGTGTGGCTCGCGCGGTCGAACAGCGACGACAGCACGAGCCCGATCGCGAGGATCATCACGAACGCGCCGGCCGCGAACAGGTCGGCGGCCCTCATTGCCGGAATACCTCGGCGAGCGCATCCTCGACACCGTAATACGCGGCACGCGCCGCGAATCCCGGCCGCAACGGCGACGCCTCGAACACGCCCTTCACCGCATCGCGCGTCGTGTCGCCTTCCTGACGGAACGCGAACAGGTCCTGCGTGATGACGACCTCGCCTTCCATCCCGACGATCTCGGTGATCCGCGTCACGCGCCGCACGCCATCGCGCATCCGCTCGATCTGCACGAACAGGTGCACGGCGCTCGCGATCTGGCGCCGGATCGACAGCAGCTGCAGGTTCGCGTTCGCCATCATGACCATGCTCTCGAGCCGGCTGATCGCATCGCGCGGCGAATTCGCGTGAATCGTCGTCATCGAGCCGTCGTGACCCGTGTTCATCGCCTGCAGCACGTCGAACGCCTCGGGGCCGCGAATCTCGCCGAGGATGATGCGGTCGGGCCGCATGCGCAGCGCGTTGCGCACGAGATCGCGCTGCGAGATCCCGCCGAGCCCCTCGGTATTCTCCGGCCGCGTCTCGAGGCTGACGACGTGCGGCTGCAGCAGTTGCAGCTCGGCCGCATCCTCGATCGTCACGATCCGTTCGTGCTGCTCGATGTGCTGCGACAGCCCATTGAGCAGCGTCGTCTTGCCCGAGCCGGTGCCGCCCGAGATCACGATGTTCAGCCGGCACGCGCACGCGACCTTCAGCACCTGCAACATCGGATGCGATATGTTGCCCTGCTGCGCCATCCGCGCGAGCGTGATGTCGCGCTTCGCGAACTTGCGGATCGAGATCGACGGGCCGCGCATCGCGACCGGCGGCAGCACGACGTTCACGCGGCTGCCGTCGGCGAGTCGCGCGTCGACCATCGGGCTGCTCTCGTCGACGCGCCGCCCCACCGCCGCCGCGATCCGCTGCGCGACGCTCGCCACGTGCGCGTCGTCGCGAAACTTCAGCGCCGTGAGTTCGAGCCGGCCCGCTCGCTCGACATAAACCTGGTCGGGCCCGTTGACGAGGATGTCGGTGACCGTATCGTCGGCGAGCAGCGGCTCGATCGGCCCGACGCCGAACATGTCGTTCAGGATCGCATCGACGATCAGCACCTGCTCGCCGGCCGTGATCTTCAGGCGCTCGCGCTCGACCGTGTGCGCGGCCACCTGCTCGATGCCCGCGCGCACCTCGTCGCGCGTCTTCATCAGCGCCGCCGACATGTTCATCGACGCGAACACCGCACTGCGGATCGCATCGAACTTGCTCGACCGGATCAGCGCCTCGTGGGTATCGGCTGCCACCGGCGCGCGGGCCGGCGCCGACGCGGGCACCGGCACAGGCGCTGGCACGTCCACCGGGGCCGGCACGGGCTCGCGCGCCACGGCGGGCGTGGCGGCCGGCTCGGGGTCCGCCGGCGGCCGGTTGCGGGTACCGAACGTCACGATCCCTTCCTCCACCTGGCGAACCGCGCATACCACGGCTCGGCGACGACCATCGGCTCGCCGGTGATGCCGTTCGCGAGCTGCCGGATCTGGTCGACGAAGCCATACCGCTTCGCACCTTCGATCGGCTCGCCGAGGTTCTCGGCGACGGCGAGCGTCTGCGGCTCGTGCGGCAGTTCGTGCAGCTTCGCGCCGCCGAACGCCTCTTCGAAATCGACCGGCTCGACGCGGCCCGCGACCGGCGCGAGCGGATTGTTCAGTACCATCGACAGCAGCCGCTCGCCGGGCAGCTCCCGCACGAAACGCACGAGCCGCGCGGCCTCGTATGCGGCGTGCACCGAGCGGTCGACCACGACATGGACGAGATCGGACGCGACGAGCGCGTCCTCGAGCAGCTTGCCGGCGCTGCTTCCCACGTCAAACAGCACGTAGTGGAAACGGTCCTTCAGCATGTCGACCAGGCGCGCGACGGCCTCGTCGCCCAACGGCGCGTCGGCGCCGTACGCCAGTTCGGCGGACAGGACGTGCAACCGGTCGCCCTTCGTCACGAACATGCGCTCGAACAACGCGTCGTCGGGGCGCTGCCCCATGTTCAGCAATTCGATCAGCCCGTTGTTGCTGGACAGCCCGAACATCGAATTCGCGCCGCCGCCATGCAGGTTCAGGTCGACGTAGGCCACGCGTCGGCGCTTCTCGCCCGCCAGGAAGCGCGCGAGGCTCACCGTGATCGTGGTCGCACCGACGCCGCCGCGGGCGCCGACGAAGCTGACGACCTTGCCGGTGCGCGCCTGGACGACCGATTCCGTCGCCGTCAGCGCGCGCCGCATCAACTCGACGGTCAGCGGCTTGACGATGTAGTCCTGCACGCCGATGCCGAGCAGGTTGCGAAACAGCCCGACGTCGTTCTGCGTACCGATCGCGATGACCCGCACCGACGGGTCGCACACGTCGGCGAGACGCATCAGGTCCGACACCGGCAGCACCGAATCCGACACGTCGATGATGAGTTGGCGCGGCGAACGCTCGTACTGCTGCAGCAGCCGGATCGCATCGTCGCAGGTGCCCAGCTGCAGCTGGGTGCGCGTGATCGACAGCTCCTGCGTGACGCGACGTATCACGTCGTGGCTGCCCGAATCGGATACGACCGCGACGAGATCGGCCGCGCCCGCGGACGTGGCGCGCCTGGCGTTCTGACGGTCGAGGAGGTTCATGGGCGGCATCGTGATGGCATCCGGTCCGGTCAATGGCTGGGCGAGACGGTCGTCTGCGTTTTGCCCGGCGTCGGCACCTTCACGCGATCCTCGACGTAGCGGCGCACCGCGTCGGCCGCGGTCTGCGCGTCCGCGCCGCCGTACGGCACGGGTGCGACGAGATCCTCCGGCCGCGCGAGCATCGCCGCGAGGTTCGCGTAGGTCGCGCAGCCGAACGGCACGCCGGGCCGCGCGTACCCCGCGTCGACGAGATGCGATGGCTGCATCAGCTTCGCGCAGTCGGGCGGCACCGCGTGCGTGCCGTCGAAGCCGATCGCACGCGCATCGGGCAGGTTGACCGGCGGCGGCGCCGACAGGCAGCCCGCGAGCACCAGCGGTAGCAGTGCGGCAACGGTCGATCGGGTTCGCATGCGCGCTCCTCCTGTTCAGTACACGAAGCCCGCGGCGCCGACGAGGCGTGGCGTGTCGCCCGACAGCAGGTCGAGCCCCAGGTTGCGCTGCACCGCGAACTCCAGGTCGCTGCTCGGCCGCGCGACGGTGTCGATCGCCTGCTCGAGCTGGCCGGGCCCGGCCGGCTGCACGATGTACGGCGTGACGATGACGACCACTTCGGTCTTGTTGTCCTGGAAGTTCTTCGACGAAAACAGGCGGCCGATGATCGGCAGCCGGCCGAGCCCCGGAATCTGCGATACGGTGTCGGCCGTCTGGCTCTGCAGCAACCCGCCGATCGCGAAGCTCTGCCCGCTCGACAGCTCGACCGTCGTCTCGACGCGCCGTACCGTGAGCCCCGGCACCTTGACGCCGCCGGTCGTCACGCTGTTGCTCGCATCGATCTCGCTCACTTCCGGCCGCACCTTCAGGCTGATCCGGTTGTCGGCGAGCACGGTCGGCGTGAAATCGAGCGACACGCCGAACGGCTTGAACTCGACCGTGATCGCACCGGTCGACGAACCGGCCTGCGCAACCGGAATCGGAATCTCGCCGCCCGCGAGGAAGCTCGCGGTTTCGCCGGACATCGCGGTCAGGTTCGGTTCGGCGAGCATCGTGATCAGGCCCTCCTGGTCGAGTGCGTCGAGCACCACGTCGATCGACCAGCGCCCCGCGCGAAATCCGCCGAGCACCGAGAACGCGCCCGCCGGCGACAGGTTGAACAGGCTCGTCGTCGGATCGAACAGCGTGCGTCCGTTGAACAGCCCGCCGACGAAGTTGCCGGCGCTGCCGAGCGAGCTCCAGTTGATGCCGAGCTGCTGCGTGATGTTGCGGCTCACCTCGGTCACCCGAACGCGCAGGTTCACCTGGATCGGGCGCGACAGCGTGAGCCGGTTGACGATCTTTTCCTTGTCGTGCAGGTACGGCGTGAGCGACTGCATCACGGCGTCCGCGTCGGCCGCGCCCGGCACCTTGCCCGACACCATCAGCGAGCCCGGTGCGCCGGACACCGCCAGCTTCAGCTGCGGAAAGCGGCTGTCGAGCACGCCCTGCAGCGACGCCGTGTCGACCTGCACGATCACCGTCTTGCGCAGGATCGGGCGATGGTTCGCGCCGAGCGCGATCAGCGTCGTCGTGCCCGCCTTCTTGCCGAACACGAACACGGTGCGCGGCGACGGAACCTGGATGTCCGCGATGGCCGGATCGGCGACGAACATCGCGGCCGCGGGCTCGGGCAGCGACAGCAGCTCCCCTTTGCCGGTCGCGATCGACAGCGCCTCGCCCGCGGCCGGCGCCCGCGCGACCTGCGCGGACGCGCCCCCGGACGCCAGGACGCAGGCCAGGCCCAGGAAAGCGATCGAACGAACCATGCGCACCATGCGTGTTCCCGTCAAATGCCGGCCGCCGGGCGGGCGGCCCGAATCGTCAAGCCGTCATTGCGCCGCCGCTGCCGGCGGCGGTGCGGCGGCCTCCGCCGCAACGTTGGCGCCGCCTGGTGTCGCGGGCATCGCCGGCCAGGACGGCAGCCCGGACGGCAGCGGCGGCAGGCCCGGCGTGCCGGCCCCGCCGCCACGCGCTCCGTCGTCGACCGACGAGCCGCGATAGATCACGACCGCGTTGCTTCGCCACGCCGGCCGCGCGCCCGTATCCGGCCCGGTGGACGGCTCGCGTGCAGCCTCGCGGGCCGCGCGCGACACGTCACCTGCCCACACGGGCTGCGTATCGGGCTCCTGCTCGGCGCCGCCTGCCGGTTGCCGCCGGTCGCTCGTCGCGAAACTGCGCAGCGCGAGCGACAGCGAGCCGAGGCGAGTCGCCACCAGCACGACCTGCGCGGTGCGCGGCGCGACCTCGAGCGTGACCGTGCGTGCGCGCGCCGTCGCGTCCGGCGCGCTCGCGGGCGGCTTCGCACGCTGGAATTCGGAACCGACCGCGAGCACGCGCGCGCGCCGCACCACCGTCTCCGCTTCGAACGTGCCGGGCGACGTCGCCGAGCCGCCGATCTGCTGCGTCAGCAATACGTCGACGAAGTCGCCCGGCTGGATCAGCCCCGCGTTGCCCGACACGTCGTCGACCGGCACCGAGATCGCGCGCATGCCGGGTTGCAGCGCAGCCGCGAGAAAATCCGGCGCCCCGGCGGGAATCACGTTCTCGACGCGAATCGGTGTGCCCGCGCCAACATGGTTGCGCAGCAGCGCGCCTTTCAGGTCCGCGCCCGGCTGCGACTCGACGAACGCGCCAGCGGGCACCTGCGCGCGCGGCATGCGCTTCCATGCCAGATCGTTGTCGCGCAGCAGCAACCCTTCCGGCAGATCGGCGGCGGCGACCCGCACGCGCGCCTGATCCGTTTCCGCGGGCACCGACGGCGTCGACGCGGCGACGTACAGTTCGCGCAGAATGAACGCACCGATGCCGGCGGCAACGACGAGCACGGCCATTCTCAACGGTTTGGGCATGGCGGCGTGCGTCCCCCGGCTAGGTAAGCGAAACCGTATGTGGAAACGACGCCCAGACGGCCAGCGTGCCGCCGAGCGCGAGCGCAACGCCGTACGGCACGCCGCGAGCGGCGAGCGCGCGGACCGGCGCGTCGCGGCGCGGCCGCGACGCCAGCAACGCGAGGCCGCACAGGAGACCGCCCGCGCCGACACTCGTCAGCACCGGAAACACCAGTGCCGGGCCCGCCCACAGGAATACCGCCGCCGCCAGCTTGACGTCGCCTCCGCCGATCCAGCCCGCGTGGCGCATGCCGCCGAACAGCAGCAGCACCGCCGCGCCGGTCGCGACATGCCCGGCCAGTGGCGCGAACCCGTCACGCGCGAGCGCCGCCGCGACGAAATAGAGCGCCGCGAACGCCAGCACCGCGCGATTGGACAGGCGCCGGTCGCGCAGATCCTGCGCGGCGAGCGAGGCCAGCAAGACCGTGGCCACCGACTGCACGAGCGTGAGCATGGGAGAGCCGTCCGTCGATACGCCCCGGCCGGATACGTTCTACCGCTGCGGATCCCGGTGTGCGTCGGCGGCGCGCGGGTTCAGGGGATCAGATCAGGCTCGTCACCTTGTTGATCAGCGTTGTGAACACGCTCGGCAAGCCGCCGCTGGTGCTGCTGAGGATCACGCCGACCGCCGCCAGCGCGACCACGACGATACCGGCCAGCACGGCATATTCGAGCGAGCTGACGCCGCGCTCGTCACGCAGCAGGGACTTGACGTATTGCAGCATGGCAACCTCCGTGTAACGGGTCGGTGACCGACCGTTGAACGAAAAGACGCGCTGTTGCTCCGGCGGTTGCGCAGGACCTTCGCCCATTGCGATCCATGCGCGCAACCCTGGCACGAGGTCGCGCGCATCCCCCCGGAATCCTCCCGACTACTGCAAGCGCGACGCGCAACGACGACGTCGATCGTTGCGTGCCTGCGCCCTTGGCGCGGTCTGTTCCACACGAAGCAACCGCGCCGATTCGTCTAGGGTATAGACAATTTTTCAGGCGAATTCAAATAATTTGGCGTCGGAATGCATTTATGGATTTCCCCCTTCAACGGTGAAAGCCGTGCCGCTCATTTGCCGTCATTTTTTCTCGCGGCACTTCGAATGATTCGCGTACCGAAACAGGCAAGGCATCTGTTGAGGCACATGATTTACCGATCGGCAACCGAACCGTTTCCATTCGCTTTATCGGCATGCGGAACCGATCCAGATACACCCGTCTCACCGCGACGGCCCTGTCGATCCGGCAAAAACGACGTGCTCGCATCACGTCTTCCCGATTACCCTTCCCCGTCTTTCCGCCCCGATTAGGCAAGCGATTTCCACGCTGATTCATGCTCGCCGGCATCGCGATTTTCCATTCGGCAATTGCCGGATTCAGCATCCTGCTTCAATCGATATGATTGGAATCCTGAATTGATTTCCAATGCATGTGAGTGCGGCGCTCGTCCGCACATGACGGAACGCCATGCACGGCAGTCCGCAAAGCGCCGATAAGCATAGTTCAAATCGTTGCTTGTCCGCCCCCGGCACGTCATCGAGAATGACCCGACGGGCTCAGGCCCGGCCTCGTCCCCCAACGTCCCGGATCCAACGATTCATGCTTCCACTGCGCCTGCTGCGATCGCTGCTGATCGCGTCCCTCGTTGCGTTGCCGGCCGCTGCCGCGCACGCCGGTCAACCCGCCACCATCCGCATCGGCGTCGCCCAGCAAGGCGCCGGCGATCCGCCGACCTTCGGCGGATCGAGCGCCGCCACCGTGCAGTTGCAGCAACTGGTCGAAAAGGAATTCGCCGCCGACGGCATCAAGGTGCAGTGGCTGTTCTTCAAGGGCGCAGGGCCCGCCGTCAACGAGGCGATCGCCAACAAGGCGCTCGACTTCGCGTACCAGGGCGACCTGCCGGCCGTGCTCGCCCGCTCGAACGGGATCAGGACGCACCTGCTGCTCGCCGCGAGCGTGCGCTCGGGCGTCAAGATCGCGGTGCCGCCCGATTCGACGATCCGTTCGATCAACGAGCTGAAAGATCGCCGCGTATCGATTTTCCGCGGCACCAACCTGCAGCTCGTCGCCGATAACGCGCTCGCGAAGAACGGCCTCGGCGAACGCGACCTGCGCGTGATCAATCTCGACTCCGCCAGCTCGCTCGCCGCGCTCGCGTCGAAAGGCATCGATGCATCGGTGGGCGACTATCAGCTGTACAAGCTGCGCGATGCAGGGCTCGCGAAGATCATCTACGAATCGCAGAACGACGGCCCGCAACTGACGCGCCAGACTCACCTGCTCGTGCTCGACGATTTCGAGCGCGCGCACCCGGACATCGTGCAGCGCGTCGTCACCGCGTTCGTGAAGGGCGCGCAATGGTCGTCCGACGAGGCGAACCGCGATGCGCTGTTCAAGCTGTGGGCGAAGAGCGGCGTGCCGTATGCGTCGTGGCAAGCCGACTATGCGAACCAGCGCCTGAAGGACCGCCTGTCCCCGCTGATCGACCCGTTCCTCGTCGCGCGCTACAAGGCCGTCGCACAGGATGCGCTGAACCTGAAGCTGATCCGTCAGCCGGTCGACGTCGATGGCTGGTTCCAGCCGAAGTATCTCGACAATGCGTTGCGCACGCTGAAGCTCGACCACTACTGGCAGCGATACGACGCAGCCGGCAAGCCCCTCTCCTGATCCGGACCCGCCCCGATGAGCGACACCGCGTTTCCCGTCCCGTCGTCCGAGCCGCACGCGCTCGCCGCGCAGCCGCGCCGCGCGGCAGGCGTGCGGCGGCTCGCGTGGCAACTCGCGCCGTGGGCGCTGCCCGCGCTGCTGTTCGCACTGTGGACCGTCGGCAGCGCACGCGGCTGGATCGCGCCGCAAATCCTCCCGCCGCCCGAGCGCGTGGTCGAATCGCTGAACGATCTCGCGACGAGCGGCGACCTCGCACGCCACACGCTGATCAGCCTGCAGCGCGTGCTCGTCGGCTTCGCGGCCGGCACGCTGCTCGGCTTTTCGATCGGCGTCGCACTCGGCCTGTCGCGCACGCTCGAAGCCTACCTGCTGCCGAGCTTCAATGCGCTCGTGCAGATTCCGGTGCTCGGCTGGCTGCCGTTCCTGCTGCTGCTCGTCGGCGTCGGCGAACCGCTCAAGTACCTGCTGATCGCGCATGCGGCACTCGTCCCCGTCACGCTCAGCACGTTGCAGGGGTTTCGCCAGACGCCGCCCGCCCTCGACGAAGTCGCGCGCGTGTTCGGCTACACGCGCCGGCAACGCATCGTCCACGTCGTACTGCCGGCCGCGATTCCGACGCTCGCGACCGGTGTACGGCTCGCCTTCACGAAGTCGTGGCTCGCGCTGGTCGTGGTCGAGCTCGTCGCATCGTCCGAAGGGCTCGGCTACCTGATCGTGTACGGGCGGCAGCTGTTCCAGCTCGATCTCGTGATGGCGGCCGTGGTCGTGGTCGGCGCGGTCGGCCTGCTGATCAACCGGGCGCTCGACGCGCTCGAAGCGCGCCTGCGCCGCGGCGTGCCTTCCGCGTTTCGCGGCTGAACCGGCCTGCCCGCCCAATCGAAGGAGACTCACCCGTGCCACATTCCGCCACGCGGGACGAAACGCCGGACACTACGGCCGCCCGCCGCCTGCATGCGCCCGACTGGCGCGGCTTCGTGCTGCCGCTCGTCGCGTTCGCGCTCTGGTGGGCCGCCGCTTCCGCACACCTCGTGAAAAGCGGGCTGCTCGTCGGCCCCGCCGACGTGCTGCACACCGGATGGGCGCAGGCCACGAGCGGCGCGCTCGGCCGCGCGCTATCCGCGTCGCTCGCACGCGAAGCGTGCGGCTTCGCGATCGGCGCGACGGGCGGGTTGCTGCTCGGCGCCGCGCTCGGGCTGTCGCGCGTCGCCGCGCGGACGGTCGGCCCGAGCTTCGACACGTTCAAGCAGATCTCGCTGTTCGCGTGGATTCCGCTGATTTCCGTATGGTTCGGCCTCGGCGACGCCGCCAAGGTCGTGTTCCTGTCGCTCGCCGCGCTGCTGCCCGTCGCCGCGCACACCTGCGACGGCATTCACGCGGTGCCGCGCGCGTACGTCGACGTGGCCCGCGCGCTGCGCTACTCGCGGCTCCAGCTCGTCCGCTACGTGATCCTGCCGGCCGCGTTGCCGTCGATCTTCACCGGGCTGTATCTCGGCCTGATCTATTCGTGGCTCGCGACGCTCGGCGCCGAATACCTGCTCGTCGCGGGCAGCGGGATCGGCAACACGTTGATCGACGGCAGCGAGCAGTTCCGGATGGATCTCGTGCTGTTCGGGATCATCGTCGTCGGCGTGACCGGCTGGGCACTGAATGCGATCGCGCGGGCGATCGAGCGCACGGTGCTGGCCCGGCGCGGCGACCTGTCGCGCTGATCGCCCTTTCCTTTCCTGCCGCTCCTCTCTTCGCACCGCCATGACGACCCTCGCCTCCGATTCGCTCGACATCCTCCATGTGAGCAAGCACTACGCACAACGCGGCGCAGCGCTCGCCGTGCTCGACGACGTATCGCTGCACGTGCGCGCCGGCGAATTCGTCACGATCGTCGGCGCCAGCGGCTGCGGCAAGTCGACGCTGCTGCGGCTGGTCGCCGGGCTCGACACCGACTACACGGGCGAAATCCGCGCCGGCGACGAGCGCGTGCGCGACACATCGCTGCAACGCGGCATCGTATTCCAGGATCATCGGCTGTTCCCGTGGCTGACCGTCGAGCAGAACATCGGCGCCGCGCTGCGCAACGCGCCGCTGGACGCCGCCGCGAAACGCCGCGCGATCGCGGATCACATCGCGCTCGTCGGGCTGAACGGCTTCGAGCACGCCTTTCCGAACCAGTTGTCGGGCGGGATGGCGCAACGCGTCGCCATCGCGCGCGGCCTCGTGAACCGCCCGCGCGTGCTGCTGCTCGACGAACCGTTCGGCGCGCTCGACGCGCAGACGCGTACTCGGATGCAGAACGAACTGCTGCGCATCTGGGAACGGGAGCGCATCACGATGATGCTCGTCACGCACGATGTCGACGAAGCCGTCTATCTCGGCGACCGCGTCGTCACGATGGCGCCGCGCCCGGGCCGCATCGAGCGTATCGTCGACGTCGCGCTGCCGCGGCCGCGCCGGCGCGATTCGCCTGAATTCGCGCGATTGCGCAACACGGTGCTCGCCGATTTCGGCGACAGCGAACCGCCGCGCGACGACGGCACGGGCGGCAAGCGCATCGACACGCCGCGCCCGCACCGGATCGGAGAATGGCGGCTCGCCTGGTAGGCGCGCGATGGGCCGCGTCGTTCAGCACCACGACACATATCGTTCATCGCAGCGCGCACGCTAAGGTTGTGAAGATTCATCGGTTCCGGTTCCGCACGGTCCCTGCTTGAATGGAGATTCGACCGACCCGACTCCAGGAGACTCCCGATGTCCGAAGTCCAGCACGCCGCTCACCCGTCTTCGCATGCTTCGCACGCCGCGCCGCGTGCGGCCGCCGTCCCGCTTCAGCTTCGCCAGGTCGCCGGCCGGATCGGCGCCGAGATCGCCGGCGTGCGTCTGTCGGCCGCGCTCGACGACGCGACGTTCGACGCGATCCAGGCCGCACTGCTGCGCCACAAGGTGCTGTTCTTCCGTGGCCAGCAGCATCTCGACGACACCGCGCAGGAAGCCTTCGCACGCCGCTTCGGCAAGACGGTCGCGCACCCGACCGTGCCGTCCGTCGACGGCAGCACGCACCTGCTCGAACTCGATTCCGCGCACGGCGCCCGCGCCAATTCGTGGCACACCGACGTGACCTTCGTCGATGCGTACCCGAAGATCTCGATCCTGCGCGCAGTCGTGATTCCGCCGTTCGGCGGCGATACCGTCTGGGCCAACACGGCCGCCGCGTACACGCACCTTCCCGACCCGCTGCGTGCGCTCGCCGACACGCTGTGGGCGCTGCACACCAACGCATACGACTACGCGTCGACGCACGTGCATGCCGACGACACGCAACTGAAGCGCTATCGCGAAGTGTTCACGTCGACCGTCTACGAAACCGAGCACCCGGTCGTGCGCGTGCATCCTGAAACCGGCGAGCGCACGCTCTTGCTCGGACACTTCGTGCAGCGGCTCAAGGGGTTGTCGTCGCAGGATTCCGCACACCTGCTGCAGGTGTTCCACGAGCATGTGACGCGCCTCGAGAACACCGTGCGCTGGAACTGGCAGGAAGGCGACGTCGCGATCTGGGACAACCGCGCGACGCAGCACTACGCGATCAACGACTACGGCGATGCGCGCCGCGTCGTGCGCCGCGCGACCGTGCACGGCGACGTGCCGGTCGGCATCGACGGCCGCCAGAGCGTCGTGCTGAAGGGCCCGGGCGCGACGCTGCAGTAACGCCCACCGATCGCGGCGGCGCCCGTTGCCGCGCGCCGCCGCGCGATTCCCTGCAGGACACCCGACCATGAACCTTCCGCCCCCGGCCCAACGCTTGCACGCGCAACGATGTCGGCCATCCATCCCGCCCACTTCCGCCAGGAGCGTCGCATGAGCGCCCTACTCGAACCCGCCGCCCAGCCGGTCGACGTGATCCCGCTGTCCGCCCATATCGGCGCGGAAATCCGCGGTGTCGACCTCACGCAACCGTTGACCACGCCGCAGATCGCGGCGATCCGCGCCGCGCTGCTGACATGGCGCGTCATCTTCTTCCGCGAGCAATTCCTCACGCACGAGCAGCATGTCGCGTTCTCCGCGCAGTTCGGCGAACCGACGGTCGGCCACCCGGTGTTCGGGCACGTCGACGGTCACCCTGCCGTCTATTCGATCGCGAAACTTCGCAAGGCGACGCGCTTCGAAGGCGAACCGGTGCGCCGGCCGTGGACGGGCTGGCACACCGACGTGACGGCAGCCGTCAATCCGCCGTGGGCGTCGATCCTGCGCGGCGTAACGATCCCGCCCTACGGCGGCGACACGCACTGGACCAACCTCGTGCGCGCCTACGAAACGCTGTCCGCGCCGCTGCGCGGCTTCGTCGACGGCTTGCGCGGCATTCACCGCTTCACGCCGCCGGCCGGTGCGCGCGCCACCGGCGCGTTCGACGAGGCCGTCGAACGCCGCCCGCTCGTGACCGAGCATCCGCTCGTGCGCGTGCATCCGGAGACCGGCGAACGTGCGCTGTATGTGAGCCCGAGCTTCCTGAAGTCGATCGTCGGGCTCGCGCCGCGCGAAAGCCAGGCGTTGCTCGAACTGCTGTGGGAACACGTGACGCGGCCGGAATTCACGATCCGCTTCAAGTGGGAACCGCGCAGCATCGCGTTCTGGGACAACCGGGCGACCGCGCATCTCGCGCCCGTCGACATCTTCGATCTCGACTTCGACCGCCAGCTGTACCGCACGACGCTGACCGGCGACGTGCCGGTCGGCCCCGACGGCCGGCCGTCGGTCGCGCTCGAAGGCTCGCCGGTCGAAGCGGCGGCGGCCGTCGCGCTCAACTGATCGCCATCGGCACCGGCGCGCCCGGGCGCGCCGGCCCCTTCTCCGTCAATCGAGCCACACGCCGTCGAACCGGTGCCCGCCGAGCGGCGAAAACGTCAGCCCGTGGACCCGCTTGGAAATCGGCAGCGACACGATCGACGTCGCGATCGGCGTGAACGGCACCTGGTCCTTGAACACCACCTGCGCCTGCTCGTACAGCGACGTGCGTTTCGCGACATCCGCGTTCGAGCGCGCCGCGCCGACGAGTCGTTCGAAATCCTGATTGCACCACTTCGCGAGGTTGCTGCCGTGCACCGCGTCGCAGCCGAGCAGCGTGCCGAGCCAGTTGTCGGGGTCGCCGTTGTCGCCCGACCAGCCGTACAGGATCGCGTCGTGCTGGCCGTCGTGCTTCGCGCGGCGGTTGTATTCGCCCCATTCGTAGCTGACGATCTTCGCGCGCACGCCGATCTTCGCCCAGTCCTGCTGGATCAGTTGCGCCATCAGCTGCGCATTCGGGTTGTACGGGCGCTGAACCGGCATCGCCCACAGCGTCAGGTCGAAACCGTTCGGGAAGCCGGCCTGCGCGAGCAGCGCCTTCGCGGCGGCCGGGTCGCGCGGCGCATCCTTCAGGCGCGGGTTGTACGACCATTGCGCGGGCGGCATCGGGTTCGTCGCGATCTTCGCGTCGCCGTTGAACACGGTCTTCACGATCGCCGCCTTGTCGATCGCGATGTCGAGCGCGCGCCGCACGTCGACGCGATCGAGCGGCGCATGCTGCGTGTTGTACGCAACGAAGCCGACGTTGAACCCCATTCCCGAGAACAGCGACAGTTTCGGGTCGCGCCGCACCGTCTCGAGATCGGCCGGGCGCGGGAACACCGACACCTGGCACTCGCCGGCCACCAGCTTCTGCAGCCGCGCCGCCGGATCGGGCGTGATCGCGAACACGAGGCGCGCGAGCTTCACGTCGTCCGGTTTCCAGTAGTCGGGGTTCGCTTCGTAGCGGATCAACGCATCCTTCTGGTACGTACGCAACAGGAACGGCCCCGTGCCGACCGGGAACTGGTTGATGTCGGACTCGCGATGGCGCGCGGCAAGCTGCGCCGCATATTCGGCCGACAGCACCGATGCGAACGCCATCGCAAGATTGCGTACGAACACGACGTCGGGCGTCTTCAGCACGAAGCGCACCGTGTAGTCGTCAACCTTCTCGATGCGCTCGACGTTGCGGTCGAAACCGAGATCGCTGAAGTACGGAAAGACGACCGGGTAGGCCTTGCGAAACGGATCGTCGGGATCGAGCATGCGGCGGAACGTGAACACGACGTCGTCGGCCTGGAACGGCCGCGTCGGCTTGAACCATGCGGTCGTCTGGAATTTCACGCCGCGCCGCAGGTGGAACGTGATCGTGCGCTGGTCGGGCGACACGTCCCAGCTCGTCGCCAGCGACGGTTCGAGATCGAGCGTGCCGCGCTTGAACTGCACGAGCCCGTTGTAGATCGTGTACGTGCTCGCGTCGAAATCGGTGCTCGTCGTGTGCTGGCCGGGATCGAAGCCGGCCGGGCTGCCTTCGGTGCAGTACACGAGCGTCTTGCCCGCGGGCGCGGCGAACGCGTGAGTCGCTGCGCCCGCGAGCAGCAACGACGCGGCGATGCAGCGGAGCGCGACCGCGGCATGCGATACGCCGCGCACCCGGCGCGCGGCTGACGAAACGAAAGGATTCTTCATGATGGCAGAGGGAAGGAAAGGCTGTCATGCGAATGACGACGGACGATCTTCGCGCGCCTCGCGCCGATCGCTTACCAATTAATTCGGCGTTGCTTATCGACACGGCTGCATCCCGCTGCCCGTGCGCGGGAACGTCCACGCAAGCGCCGGACGACGGCCCGGTGGCCGTTCGCGCCACGGCCTTCCGGCCCCCTGCAGATTCTCCGGAATGGGTGCATCGTATCGGCTGGCAAACAACGGCACCGGCACGCCGGGATCCACCCGGCACGGCTGCGCCGCCGATTCCTGGAGAACCCACGATGTCGAACAGCCCCGATACGTCCGCTCGCCCCGTGAAGTCGCCGGGCCCCGACCATCCGATCACGGTCGAGCCGCATCCGTCACGCGTGGTGGTCAAGGTGGCCGGCAAGGTCGTCGCCGATACGCGCCGCGCGCTGGCACTGCGCGAAGCCAGCTATCCGGCCGTGCTCTACCTGCCGCGCGAAGACGCCGACATGGCGCTGCTGCAACGCACCGACCATGCGACCTACTGCCCGTACAAGGGCGATTGCGCGTACTACTCGATTCCCGCCGGCGGCGCACGTGCGGTCAACGCGGTATGGACCTACGAGCATCCGTATCCGGCCGTCGAGGCGATTCGCGGACACCTCGCGTTCTATCCCGATCGCGTCGACTCGATCGAGGAAAGCGCCGCCGGCGCGGATTGAGCAGCGCTGATTTGCATATACGCATTCGTTGGTTGGCCGCCGGGCGGCGCCGCCGTATCGTCCTGAATCCGGCGCGGGCCGGCCCGTTGCGTGCCTCGCCCGCATCCGGCCCGGTCCTGCGCCGGCCGCGCCGCCTTCGTGCGCGGCCCGAGAACCCGCTCGCAGGACGCTCCGATGAACGACACACCGCACGCAGACGTTGAAACGACCCCGGCGAACCCGCGCCGCCGCCAGTGGCTGCACGGCGCGGCCGCCGGGCTGGCCGGGCTCGCGCTCGGGCCGCTCGCGGCCCTGCCCGCCCGGGCCGACGACGGCGGCACGCGGCTGCGCATCGGCTTCCAGAAATACGGCAACTTCGTGGTGCTCAAGGCACGCGGCACGCTCGAGAAGCGTCTCGCGAGCCAGGGTGTCACCGTGCAATGGCTCGAATTCCCGGCCGGCCCGCAACTGCTCGAAGGGCTGAACGCCGGCGCGATCGACGTCGGCACGGTCGGCGAAACGCCGCCGATCTTCGCGCAGGCAGCCGGCGTCGATTTCGTCTACATCGGCAACGAGCCGCCCGCGCCGCAGGGCGAGGCGATCGTCGTGCTGCCCGATTCGCCGATCCGCACCCTCGCGCAACTGCGCGGCAAGAAGGTCGCGTTCAACAAGGGCTCGAATGTCCACTACCTGCTGGTGAAGGCACTCGAGCATGCGGGCCTCACGTATGCCGACATCCAGCCGATCTACCTGACGCCCGCCGACGCGCGCGCCGCATTCGTGCAGCGCAGCGTCGATGCGTGGGTGATCTGGGATCCGTACCTGGCCGCCGCCGAGCGGCAGCTCGGCGCGCGCGTGGTCGCAAACGGCGACGGGCTCGTGCGCAACACGCAGTACTACCTCGCGGCGCGCAAGTACGCGGCCGCACATCCCCAGGTGTTGCGCGCCCTGCTCGATGAAGTCGACGCGGTCGATCGCTGGGCGCGCGATCACGTTCCCGAGGTCGCCGCGCAACTGTCGCCGCTCGTCGGCCTCGACGCGCCGACGCTCGAAGTCGCGCTCAAGCGCGCCGGCTACGGCGTGCAGCCCGTCACCGATGCGACGGTCGCGTATCAGCAGAACATCGCCGACGCGTTCAGTGCGCTGAAGCTGATTCCGGGCAAGCTGTCGGTGGCCAGCGCGCGCTGATGCGTCACGACGCAGGCGTCGCGCCGATGCGCCGCCATTCGTCGTAGTCGGTGACGAGGCCCGCGTCGTCGATCCCGAGATCCGCCGCATACGTGCCGCTCTCGTAGCGATACATGCGGGGCGCCGTATGCGTATAGCGCTGTTCGCCGCGCACGAGGTCGAAATCCGGAAAACGCAGCCACGCGGTGCGAATCGCGGCCGATTCGCCGACGGCAAGCGCCAGCCGCCGGATCGGCAGCGTATTGGTCGACGGGCTGAAGCCGAGATCGATGTCGGTTGCGCCCGCGAGCGCCAGTGCATCGACGCCGCCGATCGTCCATTGCCCGGCCTCGCAGGCGATATCCATCTGCCGTGGCGGCGCCGTGCCGCTCCACCGTGTCACGCGCGCCGCGCGCGTGAGCCAGTCGATGCCGCACGCGATCGCGTAGTCGATGCGAAACGGCGTGCCGTCGATCGCGCCCGACACCGAACCCGACAGGTCGATGCCCGCTGGCGATTCGACGAGCCGGCACCATTCGGCGGCCTGCCACGTCTGCACGATCTGCCATGCGACGCAGTGCGTGCGTGTGGCTTCGTTCCGTTGCGTCATCTCGTGGGCTCCTGTCGGTCGCGCGGAAGGAAGCCGATTTTCGCTCACGATGCCGACGAACGCACGCGGCTTCGGCGACGGGCGCCGCTTCGCGGCCGCCCGCCCCCGCGCCGGCGCCGGTCGCGCGCCGGCCGATAGTGAGTATCGGTCCGGCACACACCGTCGCGCCGCCGCTGCTTTGGTACCATCGGTCGATCGGCAAAAATCGAACCGGACGACACAAGGCGCGATCTCATGGATTTGTTGGCGGCGATGCGCATCTACGTCAGGGTCGTGGAGCGCGGAACGATGTCAGGCGCGGCGCGGGATCTCGACATGGGTCAACCGGCCGTCAGCGAACGCATCGAGAAACTCGAAAAGCATCTCGGCACGCGGCTGCTGATGCGCAGTGCGCGCACCCTCGCCTGCACCGAGGAAGGCCGCCTCTTCTACGAACGCAGCAAGGCGCTGCTCGAGGCGGCCGAAATGGCGGTCGCATCGGTATCGAAGACGGAAAACGCGCTCGACGGCACGATCCGGCTCGCGGCACCGCAATGCTTCGGCGAGGCCGTGATGCCGGGGGTGCTGATGCAGATCCGCACCGCGTATCCGAAACTGCATATCGACCTGGTGCTGAACGACGATATCGTCGATCCGGTCACCGAAGGCGTCGACATTTCGATCCGCGTCGGCCAGCTCGGCGACGGCGGGTTCGTCGCGTACGCGCTCGGCGCGGTCGGCCGTGTGCTCGTCGCCGCACCGTCGTATCTGGACCGGCACGGCCCGATCGAAACGAAGGCCGATCTCGCGAACCATCCGTTCATCCGCGTGAAAGGCGTATTCGCGAGCGAACAGGTGCCGCTGCAACGTGACGGCAGCGCGGTCGAATACGCACGGATCCGGACGATCATGACCACGAGCCACTGGCGCCCGATGTTCGACACGATCGCGGCAGGCGGCGGCATCGGCGTGGTCCAGCAACCGGCTTGCGCCGACGCGCTCGCGCGTGGCCAGCTCATCCGGATCCTGCCGCAGTACGACGTCCCCGACTTCGCGTTGAATGTGCTGGTGCACGCGCAGCGGCCGCTGCCGCCGCGCGTGCGGACCGTCGTCGACCTGCTGAAGCAGGCACTCCCGCCGCTGCTGGCGAAGCGCCGCCCGTAGCCGTCACCGGCCACCGGCCGCCGCCGTCACGCCTGCAGCGACTTGCCGGGCTCCTTGACGTGCGCGTCGACTTCCATCTGGTAGAAGCGTGCGCTGACGAAGCCGAACAGCGTCCAGCCCAGGAACACGCACAGGCCGCCGAGCATCAGCGCCTGCTCGCCCGAGCTGAACAGCGCATAGAAGCTGTACGCGGTGGCGACCATCGCGATCACGTTCGTCACCAGCGCCTTGCCGGGCGGCACCTTCGCAACCTTCTGGATCGTGATCAGCGCGGCCATCGACATCACGTAAGGCACGAGGTTGGTGACGACCGCGAGATCGACGATCTTCTGGAACTGGCTGCTCAGTTCCGGGCTGATCGTCATCAGCGCCAGCGCAACCTGCGCGACCAGCAGGATCACCATGCCGACGATCGGCGTACCCGTGCGCGTCGCACGGGCGAACACGGGCAGGAAGTAGCCGACGTCCGCCGAGCTCTTGAACACCTGCGCGACCGTGAACTGCCAGCCGAGCAGCGAGCCGATGCACGCGATCACCATCAGCGCGGTGACGATCGTGCCGACGGTCGGCGTGAACATCGTCGCGAATGCGATGCCGAACGGCGCGTTCGACTTCGCGAGGATCGCGTTGGGCACGATGCCCGCGATCACGTTGGTCGACACGATATAGAAGATCGCCGATGCGATCGTGCCGCCGAGCACGGCGATCGGCACGTTGCGCTCCGGATTTTCGACGGCGTCCGAGTTCGCGCACGCCGATTCGAGGCCGAGGAACGCCCACAGCGTCACCGCGATCGAGCCGCCGACGGCCGGCCCGAACGGCATGTTGTTCGGGTTCCATGCGGCGCCCCAGGTGGCGCCGCTGAACCAGAACCAGCCGATCAGCGACACCACGACGACCGGGATGATCACGCCCCACACCGTCACCGCACCGATCCGGCCGGTGATGCGCGAGCCGCCGAAGTTCGCGACCGTCGTCAGCACGAGCAGGAAGATCGTCCACAGGCCCGTCTGCAGCGGCGACAGCGTCGCGTCGAACAGCACGGTGCCGTAGCCGACCGCCGTGACGCCGATCGCAACGTTGGCGATCACGAGCGACAGCCCGTACGTATAGTTCGCCATGTAGTTGCCGGCCTTGCCGAACGCGTATTCCGCGTAGCCGCCCATCCCGCCCGGCTTGCGGCTCAGCATCCCGCAGCGCGCGAACGCATAGGCCAGCGCGAGCGAGCCGCCGGCCGTGACGATCCACGACAGCAACGAGATCGTGCCGACCTGTGCGAGCTTCGACGGCAGCAGGATGATGCCGGAGCCCATCATGTTGACCGCCGTGAGGATGGTCAGCTGCCAGACGTTCATCCGGTTCTTCGGCGCGGCCGCCGGGGCCGCGTCGGTCATGCGCGCTGCGTTTTCCATGGTGTCGATCCTTCGATGTGAGGCCGCCAGGCGGCCATTCGCTCGTTCGTCCGCTCAGACGCTCACGCCGTCAGGCAGTACACGCGGTACGTGCCGTCCTCGACTTCCACGCCGTGCGTGTCGTGCGCAAAGCCCGGAAAGCGCCGGTCGTATGCTTCGAGCGCCTTCAGGTAGCCGAGCACCGGGCCGCCGGCCGGCCCCGCGTTCTCGCCCGGCATCAAGAGCGGAATGCCCGGCGGATACGGCACGACGCCGGTGGCGACCGTGCGCCCGGCCAGCTCGTCGAGCGCGACCTGCTCGACGCGGCCCTGCACGAGATGCTCGTACGCGCGCACCGGGCTCATCTCCGGCGTCGGCAGGATCGAGAACGCCTCCGACATCAGCCGCGTCGTGCCGAGCTGCTCCATCGCCGCGAACATCGTGTCGGCCAGGTCCTTCAGCCCCATGCCCGCATAGCGCGAGCCATGCTCCTTCGCGAGCGACGGAATCGCCATGTCGAGCGGCAGGTTCGCGTCGTAGTCGCGCTTGAAGTCGCACAGCGCGCTGACGAGCGAGCCCCACTTGCCCTTCGTGATGCCGATCGAGAACAGGAACAGGATCGTGAAATCGGTCGTCTTCTCGACGACGATCCCGCGCGCGTCGAGATACGCGGTGACGACGCTCGCCGGGATGCCGACCGGCATCAGGCCGCCGGCCGGTGCGACGCCCGGCGTGACGATCGACACCTTGATCGGGTCGAGCATGCAGTAGCCGTCCTCGATGTTGCCGAAGCCGTGCCATTGCGCGCCGGGGCGCAGCACCCAGCACGCCGGGTCGCTCGCGAGCAGCTCGGGCGGCGCATCGTGGAACGGCAGCGTGCGGCCCGTGCGCGCCTCGAGCACGGTGTCGGGCTGCCAGCATTCGAAGAACCAGTCGCCCTTCGCGCCGAATTCGCCGTTCATCCGCGCGATCATCTGGCGGAACGCGACGGCCTCTTCGATCGACTCGTGTGTCAGCGCGGCGCCGCCGGGGCCGTCCATCATCGCCGCGGCCACGTCGTTCGACGCGATGATCGCGTAGTTCGGCGACGTCGATGCATGCATCATGAACGTTTCGTTGAACTGGGCATGCGGAATCGGGCTGCGGCCGTCGCGCACGTGGATGTACGACGCCTGCGACAGCGCGGTCAGCAGCTTGTGCGTCGACTGCGTCGCGAACACCGTGGGGCGGTCCGCGCGATGGTCGCGCGGGTCGCCGTGCATCGCATGGCGGTCGCGGTAGATCGGGTTGAAACGCGCGTAGCCATACCACGCTTCGTCGAAGTGCAGGCGATCGACGCTCGCGCCGAGCAGTTCTTCCACGCGCGTGACGTTGTAGCAAAGGCCGTCGTACGTCGAGTTCGTGATGATCGCGTGCTTCGGCTGGCGATCGGCCAGCCCGGCCGCGAGCGGATTCGACGAGATCGCCTCGCGAATCGCCGTCTGCGTGAGGCGCTCTGAGGCGATCGGCCCGATGATCCCGTAGCGGTTGCGCGTCGGCACGAGGTAGGTCGGAATCGCACCCGACATCGTCATCGCATGTTCGGCCGACTTGTGACAGTTGCGGTCGCACAGCGCGATCTGGTCGCGGCTCACGCTCGCCATCAGGATGATGCGGTTCGACGTCGACGAGCCGTTCGTCACGTGATACGTGCGATGCGCGCCGAACACGCGCGCCGCATAGCGTTCGCTTTCGCCGATCGGGCCCGAGTGGTCGAGCAGCGAGCCGAGTTCGCCGACCGAGATCGACAGGTCCGAGCGGAACAGCGCTTCGCCGAAGTATTCGAAGAATGCGCGGCCGACCGGCGATTTCAGGAAGCCGGTGCCGCCCGTGTGGCCGGGCGTATGCCACGAGTATTCGTAGACGCGGGAGAACTTCGCGAGCGCGCCGAACATCGGCGGCAGCACGGTCGAGCGATAGCGCTCGATCGCCGCGTGGATGCGCCCGCCGATGAAGTCGGCGGTATCTTCGAGCAGCCACACGAAATCGTCGACCTTGCCCATCACCGCCGACGGCACCGTCGACGCGACGCTGCGGTCGGCCAGCAGGAAGATCGGCACGTTCGCGTTGCGATGCCGGATCGCATCGACCACGGCCTCGGACGGCCCGTGACCGTCCACGCCGAGATCCCAGTCGAGCAGCACGCACTGGATCGACGGGTCGGAGCGGATCAGCACGATTGCATCGTCGGCGGACGTCGCCGTGAGCACGTCGATACCGCGCTGCACGAGCTCCGCACTCAGCGTGCGGACCGCGCGCCCGGTGGCGGTTTCCTGCGTGATTTCATCGTCGACCAGCAGTGCACGCATGCCGAGACGACGAATGCCACCGACAGAAGTATTCATGTTGTTGCCCTCGCTGTTGCGTTGCTTCGATTGGTATTGTTCGTCTCACGAGCACGCGGACAGCAGGTCACGGGCAGCGGCATGAGACGCTCGCAATTCCGGCTTGATTCGCCATCCAATTCGGAGCCGACTATGCCATAGATGCTTTTCGATGAAAAGCTGACGATTCGTTGAAACCATCGGCGCCTTTCAAATCGGATTTCATAATTGGATCATTTTTATGTGCACCGCAGCATGTCAATTCCCGATTATTTGATCATTCTCATCCTTCAATGACATTATCGATTCCGGTCGATTGAATTCGCGGCCTATTGTTGCTACGATCGGCTGCGCCGGGCATGGTCCGATCGCGGCTGTGCCGCACCGCGCAAGGCTATATCGAGCCGCGCGCATTCGGCATTCAGCATTCGCGGGAGCGTTTCAATCGGCTGCGGCGCATGTCGGATCAGGACGACGCGCCGGCGCGAATCGCGCTCCCGCTTCCGCACATTTACGGGAGAGTTCGCGTGAGTCTGTTGAAAATCGCAGTCGAGCCGGCGCTGATTGGCGCCTTCCTCACCACGCACGAACAGGTCGACGTATTCCAGACCGATTTCACGAATATCGCGGCAATCGTGGTCGGAATCGATTCGGCGCAGAAAGTGCTGAAAGCCGTCGAAAAAACCGGGTTCGCGATTCCGTTCTTCGTCGCGGTCGAGCCCGACCAGGAAGTGCCGCCGTCGATCCTGCCGAGCGCGAGCGGCGTGATCCAGCTCCGGCACGGCGGCCGCCACTATTACGGCCGGCAGATTTCCGCCGCCGCCGACATCTACAGCGAGAATCTGCTGCCGCCGTTCTTCAAGGTCATGCGCGAATACGTGCAGCGCGGCTACGTCGAGTTCGACTGCCCGGGCCACCAGGGCGGCCAGTTCTTCTCGAATCACCCGCTCGGCCGGATGTTCTTCGACTTCTTCGGCGAGACGATCTTTCGGGCGGACCTCTGCAACGCGGACGTCCGGCTCGGCGACCTGCTGATTCACGAAGGGCCCGCGCTGGAAGCGCAGCGCAACGCCGCGCGCATCTACAACGCGGACAAGACCTACTTCGTGCTGAACGGCACGTCGACCTCGAACAAGGTCGTCACCAGCGCGCTGCTCGCGCCCGGCGATCTCGTGCTGTTCGACCGCAACAACCACAAGTCGGTGCACCTCGGCGCGCTCGTGCTGTCCGGCGCGCGGCCCGTCTACCTCGAAACCGCGCGCAACGCGTGGGGCCTCATCGGCGGCGTCGACAGCGCGGCGCTCGGCGAAGCGCGCATTCGCGACGCGATCCGCGACGTCGCGCCCGAGCGCGCCGACCTGCCGCGCCCGTTCCGGCTCGCCGTGATCCAGCTCGGCACCTACGACGGCACGATCTACAACGCGCGCGAAATCGTCGACCGGATCGGGCATCTGTGCGACTACATCCTGTTCGATTCGGCGTGGGTCGGCTACGAGCAGTTCATCCCGATGATGCAGGACTGCTCGCCGCTGATGCTGACACTCGGCCCCGACGATCCCGGCATCTTCGTCACGCAGTCGGTGCACAAGCAGCAGGCCGGCTTCTCGCAGACGTCGCAGATCCACAAGAAGGACAGCCACATCGAAGGCCAGAAGCGCTTCTGCGACCACCGCCGCTTCAACAACGCGTACATGATCCATGCGTCGACGAGCCCGTTCTACCCGATGTTCGCGGCGCTCGACGTGAACGCGCAGATGCATGCGGGCCCGGCCGGCAAGCGCCTGTGGCGCGACTGCGTCGCGCACGGTGTCGACGCGCGCAAGCTGCTGATGAAGACCTGCCGCCAGATCCGCCCGTTCGTTCCGCAACAGGTCGACGGCCGCCCGTGGGCCGACTACCCGACCGAGCAGATCGTCGACGACCTGCGCTTCTTCCGCTTTCACCCGGCCGACACGTGGCACGGCTTCGAAGGCTATGCGGACGACCAGTACTTCGTCGATCCGTGCAAGCTGCTGCTGACGACGCCCGGCATCGATCCCGACACGCACGAGTACGCATCGTTCGGCGCGCCGGCGCCGATCCTCGCGCGCTACCTGCGCGAGCACGGCGTCGTGCCCGAGAAGGCCGACCTGTACACGATCCTGTTCCTGCTCACGCCGTCGGAGAGCTTCGGCAAACTGCAGCATCTGGTTGCGCACCTCGCGCAGTTCGAGCGCCATCTCGACCAGGACACACCGCTGCGCGAAGCGATTCCGTCGCTGTGCGAAGCCTATCCGGAGCTGTACGGCACCATGCGCTTGCGACAGCTGTGCCAGCGCATGCACGACTTCTACCGCAGCCACGACATGAAGCACCTGCAGAAGCAGATGTTCCGGCGCGCGCAGTTCCCGAAGCAGGCGATGCAGCCGCAGGCCGCGAACGCCGAGCTGATCCGCAACAACGTCGAGCTCGTCACGCTCGACCGCATCGAAGGCCGGATCGCGACCGAGGGCGCGCTGCCCTATCCGCCCGGCATCTTCTGCGTGGTGCCCGGCGAAGCGTGGGGCGGCCCGGCGCTCGATTACTTCCGTGCGCTGGAAGCCGGGATCAACGCGCTGCCGGGCTTCGAGCCGGAAATCCAGGGCGTGTACCTGGAGACGAAGCCGGACGGCACGAAGCAGGCATCGGCCTACGTGGTCGCGGCAGGCGCCGACGCGTCGCGCGCGTAGGGCGGCCCGGCGGCCGCGCGCCGCTCACGGCCCTTCTTCGAGACCGCCGCCCATCGCACGAACGGGCGCGGGAACGGGGACCGGATGCGCGTGGCCGCAGGCGGCGCAAATCCCACCGGCGCGGCCGCGATTGCGTCGCGACAACGTACACGAGAGCGGCACTTGCATGCGCCCCCGGCATGCGCTACCGTCCTCCTTTCCGGGATAACCGAAGCCTCGCCTCGAAACCCATCCGTCGATTCGATCCGATGCGGCCCCGCCCCTGCCCGGCGCTGTCGCGTCGACCGTACAGGAGGGGTTTGCGATGGACGTTCGCGTGTACCTGCTGGCCGCCGCCGTATTCCTGGCCGGCGTCGCCGAAAACATCTGCGTCGGCATCCTGCCGGCGATCTCTGCCGGCCTTCACGTGTCGATTGCGGCCGCCGGCCAGCTCACCACGATTTTCTCCGCCGTATTCGCACTGGCCGCGCTCGTGGCAGCCGGCTGCGTCGCGCGCGTCGAACGGCGCACCGCACTGCTTGCGGCCCTCGGCACATTCGCGGCCGCGAACCTGTTTGCTGCCGCGAGCCCCGGCTATGCGAGCCTGTTCGCCGCGCGCGTGCTGATGGCTGCGAGTTGCGCGACGCTGATCCTCGTCGCGACGCGGTTCGCGGCCGAACTCGCGCCGGCGGCGCAACGCGGCCGCGCGATCGGCATCGTATTCATGGGGATCAGCGCATCGCTCGTGCTCGGCGTACCGATCGGGATGCGCATTGCCGAATGGGCCGGCTGGCGCGCAGTGTTCGTGTCGATCGCCGTGCCCGCGCTGCCGCTCGGCATCCGGCTCGCCCGCCGGCTGCCGCGCATGGCGCCTGCCGCGGCCGGCGCGCCCGGCGTGCCGTCGTATCGCGCGGTACTGTCACGGCCGCGCCTGCTGGCTGCGCAACTCGTCTCGATCGCGATGATCGGCGGGCATTTCACGCTGTTTGCGTATCTCACGCCGTATCTGCAGGCCGTGCTGTCGCCCGGTGCGGCCGCACTCGAAGGGTTGTACGTGGCGTTCGGGATCGCCGGCGTGACCGGCGCGTGGCTCGGCGGACTCTTCTCGGACCGGCTCGGCGCGTCACGCGCGCTGTGCGCATGCCCGGCCGTGTTTCTCGTCGCGATGGCGATGCTGCCGGCGGCCGGTGCATCGCCGCTCGCGTTCGTGCCCGCGATGATGCTGTGGGGTGGCATCAGCTGGTCGATCTCGCCGATCGTGCAGAACTACCTGATCCATACCGCGCCGTCGCTGGCCGATGCGAGCGTCGGCATCAACGTGTCGGCCATGCATGCGGGCGTCGCGCTCGGGTCGGCGCTCGGCGGCGTGCTCGTCGGGCGCGATGCCCTGCTCGTCACGCCGTGGGCCGGGTGCGCGCTCGTGGCCGTCGCGCTGGCATGCGCGTGCGTTGCGGCACGGCCCGCGCGGCAGGCCGCCCGCGCCTCGTGAATCGTGACGGACGGCGCCATGCGCGCGCCCGCCGCATCACCACGCCTGCCGGTAAATCGCCAGCGCGTCAGCCTCCGTCACCTCGCGCGGATTGTTCACGAGCAGGCGCGTCTGCAGCATCGCATCCGACGCCATGCGCGGCAGGTCGCTCTCGCCGATGCCGACTTCGCGCAGCGTGCGCGGAATACCCGTCGCGACGATCAGCCGGTCGATTTCGGCGATCAGCGCGTGCGTGCGCGCTTCGTCGCTGCCCGTCGCCGACGGCGCGACGATCGCCGCGAGTTCCGCATACAGCGGCGCGGCCGCCGGCGCATTGAAGCGCAGCACGTGCGGCAGCACCAGCGCGTTCGACAACCCGTGCGGCACGTGGAAAATGCCGCCGACCGGATAGGCCAGCGCATGCACGGCCGCGACCGGCGCATTCGCGAACGCCTGCCCCGCGAACATCGCGCCCACCAGCATCGCTTCGCGCGCGTGCCGGTTCTGGCCGTCGTCGCACGCTGCCAGCAGGTTGCGAGACAGCAGCGTGAGCGCGTGCGTCGCGAGCATGTCCGACACCGGATTCTTCAGCCGCGCGGACGTATAGGCCTCGATCGCGTGCACCATCGCGTCGATGCCCGTCGCGGCGGTTGCCGCGCGCGGCAGGCCGAGCGTGAGTTCGGCGTCGAGAATCGCGACGTCCGCGAACAGGTGCGGCGACACGACGCCCATCTTGCGCGCCTCGCCGACCGTGACGATCGACACGGCCGTGACCTCGGAGCCCGTGCCGGCCGTCGTCGGCATCTGCACGAGCGGCAGCCGCGCGCTCGCGACCTTGTCGACGCCATACATGTCGGCCAGCGCCTGCTGCCGCGGCGCGAGCACCGCGATCAGCTTCGCGACGTCCATCGACGACCCGCCGCCCAGGCCAAGCACGATCTCGGCATCGGCCGCGACGGCCCGTTCGGTCGCCTCGAGCACCACGTGCTCGGGCGGGTCGGCGATCACGTCGTCGATCACCGTCACCTGCCAGCCGTGCGCGGCGAGGCTCTCCAGCGCGGGCGCGAGCACGCCGCTGCGATGCAGGAACGCATCGGTGACGACGCACAGCCGCGCGAGCGCCGGAAAGCGTTCGCGCAACAGCGGGCCGAGCCGGCGCGCGGCGCCGAATTCGACGATCTGCGTCGGAACGGTACGGAATTGAAACGGGTTCATCGGGTGCCTCCCGGTGGCGTCGCCGTGCCGGTGTCCGGCTGCACCATGTAGCGCGACACGTCGCGGCGATCGAGCAACGGAATGATGGCCCCGATCCCGATCCGCTGGAAATGCGGCGTTTCCCGATGCGCGTCGAGGCCGTCCGCGTCGCGGTAGCGCTCGAGGATCACGATGTGGTCGGGGTGCTCCGGCGACCGGAAATACGCGTAGTCGAGGTTCTTCGGCTCGGCGCGCGTGGCCGGCGCGAGTTCCGCGAGCAGTTCGACCACGCGGTCGCCGTTGCCGGGCTTCGCGAAGTAATGCGCGATCACCTGCAGGTAAGGTTCGTTCATGCTGCGCTCCGTGTTCGACAGAGGCCCGTCACGCCGACGGGTCGAAATTCCACCACGCGCTGTCGCTCGTCGACACCGCGACCGCCCCGTGCCGCCTCGCGCTGCGCACGTCGTCCGCGTTGCCGACGAAGCCCGACGCGACGATCGGCGGCAGCGCCTGCCGGTCGGCTTCGCTCAGGTGCGCGAGCATCGGCGCCGGCATCAGCTGCACCAGGTTCGGATCGCTCTGCTCGATCGCCTTCACGCTGCGCGGCCACGTCGAGCGGTCGGTCACGAACACCTTCTGCATCGTGATCAGCCCGGCGCGGTTCGCACGCTGGATCGTCGCGACGCGCGTCGACACCAGGCTCGCGACGCCGATATCGGCCAGATATTCGACGCCGCCCTTGTCCTGCGACAGCCCGTCGCAACTATCGATGTTGACGATCACGAACTTGCCGGCCCGGGCGAGCGCCGCGACAACCGCCTGCAGCCGGCGCAGGTCGACGTTCGCGACGATGCCGACCTCGGCCTCGCTGTCGATGAAGCTGTCGGCCTGCTCGACGCCATACAACGTGGCGATGACGGGATGACGGGCGAGACGCGCGCCCAGCGACTTGTCCATGACGTTTACCGGTCGACGTGCGGGCCGGTCTCGTCGCCGAGACCGAGCTTGCCGGGGTTGAGGATGTGTTTCGGATCGAGCGCGCGCTTCACCGTCTGCAGCACCGGGAACGCCGTGCCCAGCGAATCGCGCAGGTACGGCGAACGCAGCAGCCCGACGCCGTGGTGATGACTCAACGCTGCATTGTATTGGATCAGCACCGCGTTTGCCGCGTCCCATGCGGCGCGGTACCACGCGGCCCGCTCGGCCACCGCGACGTCGCCGCGCAGCGAGAAATACAGGCACGCGCCGTCCGCGTATGCATGCGACTGGTGCGCGGATCCGGCCAGCGTGCCCGGCACCGCCTGCAGCGCGGCCACCACGTCGCGATAGATCGCCGCGAGATCGCGCCAGCGGCCGCACATCTCCAGCGTGTCGGCCACGAAGCCCGGGCTGCGCTTGAAGCCTTCCGCGCTCTTGCCGGTCAGGTAGCGCGTGTCGAGCCACTTCTCGAAGATCGCGTCGCCGTCGAGCTTGCGCCCGCTTTCCTCGCCGACGCGTGCGCCGATCGCCATCACGGCGTCGACCATCTCGCGCACGCCTTCGTCGGCGATCAGCAGCACGTTCGTGTCGGGCAGGCCGAACTGCACGCCGCTCTCGAGCGCGTCGTAGAGCCGCAGTGCCGCCGGGTTCGCACCGCGTTGCAGGATCTCGCGGCACGCGTCGAGGCCGGCCGAGAACGTGTCGAAGCCGTACGCGATCGCGCGGCCGTAATCGGGCAGCCGATGCAGCTTCAGGCGCGCGCGCACGATGATGCCGAGCGTCCCTTCGCTGCCGATGAACAGTTGCTGCAGATCCGGGCCGACCGCCGCGCGCGAATAGCCGCCGAGCGTGACGAGGCTGCCGTCCGCAAGCACCACGTCCATCCCGAACACCATGTCCTCGATCTTGCCGTAGCGCGTCGACAGTTGCCCCGCGCCGCGGCATGCAATCCAGCCGCCCACCGTGCTGATCCCGAACGATGACGGCCAGTGCCCCATCGTCAGCCCGTGTTCGCGTTGCAGCGTGTCCTCGAACACGTCGCCGAACATCCCGGCTTCGACGTCGACGATCTGGCTCTCGGTGTCGACACCGATCAGCCGGTTCAGCCCGCACACGTCGAGCACGATGCCGCCGCGCACCGGCAGCGCCGCGCCCGTCACGTTGCTGCGGCCGGCGGACGCCGTCACCGGAATCGTCGCCGCGTGCGCGATGCGCATCACGGCCTGCACCTGCTCGACCGTCGACACGCGCACGACGACCGCATGCGGCGTCGCCGGCCGGCCGCCCGTTTCCGCGACCATCGACGCGGCCCACCAGTCGCGGGTCCACGCGACGACGTCGGCCGGCTGCGCGAGCACCTCGTCGGCCACCGCGCGCAGTGCGTCGACCTGCTGCGGCGATACCGCGACCGGCGCGCGCTGCATGCCGGCCTCGACAGGCGCGCCGCCGGCCGCCAGGTTCAGCGAGTATGGCGGCGGCGTATGCGCGCCGACGACGTAGTTACCGCGGTTGTAGCCGCGCTTGATGGCTTCCTTGCTGATCATCCGTGTTCTCCCATGAGGATGGCTTTTTCGAGTGCGATGGCGGCGACGTAGTCGCGCACCTGGCTGGCGACGGCCGCATCGGACAAACCGAGCTCCGCCTGAAGGATCGCGCCGACGCGCGGCGCCGCGCGTGCCGACGCATCGCGCGCCATCAGCCGCGCGCGGGTGCGGCGCGACAGCACGTCGTCGACGCTGCGCGCGAATTCGTGACGCACCGCATAGAGCACTTCCGCTTCGCTGTACGGCAGCCCTTCGACGATCGGCGCGAGCAGCGACGGCGCCGCATCGGCGAGGTCGCCGACGAAGCGCGCCTCGGTGCCGTAGCGTTCGCCGAGATGCGCGGCAAGCCCGCCCGATGCGACGATCGCCTGCGGGTCGTAGCCGGCCGCGCCGAGCAGGTAGGCCGATTTCGTGCGGCAGCGTGCGCGGCGGCCGAGCAGCTTGCCGACCGTATCGATCGTCTGCTCGGCCATGTGCCGCGACGTCGTCAGCTTGCCGCCGACGATCGTCACGAGCCCGTCGGGCGCGACGTGAATCTCGTGATTGCGCTTCATCTCGATCGTCTTGCCGCCCGGCGGCCCGACGAGCGGCCGGCATCCGGCGATGCTGCCGACCACGTCGTCCGCGCTCAGGTCGGTCTTCAGCGCGGAACGCGCGCCGTCCAGCAGGAAATCGAGTTCCTGCCGCGTGCAGTGCACGTCGTCGAGATCGCCGTCGTAGTCCTCGTCGGTCGTGCCGAGATACGACACGTTGCCCCAGCGCGTGATCGTCGCGCGGCGGTTGCGGCCCGGCACGGGGATCGTCACCGTGCAGTCGTTGCGGATCTTCAGCCACGGGATCGCGACATGCACGCCCTTCGCGGGCCGCACCTGCAACGCGGGCGCATCGCCCTTGCGCGCGCCGGTCCAGTCGCGCAGCCAGACGCCGGTCGCCATCACGACCACCCGCGCCCGCACGCGCCGTTCGCGGCCGTCGGCATGCACGATCGCGCCGTCGACCTTGCCGTGGCCGTCGCGCGTCAGCTCGACCACGCGCGCGTGGTTTGCGACCGCCGCGCCATGAAACGCGGCCGTGCGCACCAGGTTCAGCGTCAGGCGCGCATCGTCGACTCGCGCGTCGAAGTACAGGAAGCCGCCCGTCAGGTGGGTTTCGTTGAAGGTCGGGCAATGGGACAGCACCTCGGCCTTGGTCAGCTTCTGGTGCAGGATGCCCTCGCGCCAGCCGCCGGCGATGTCGTAGGTCCACAGCAGGCTTTCGAAGGCCTTCGCCAGGCGCCGGTCGAACACGCCTTCGCGCTCCATCACCGGAAACAGGAACGGCAGCCGCTGCACGAGATGGCGCGCGTTGCGCCGCAGCCGCTGCCGCTCGAGCAGCGAATGACGCACGAGCCCGAGATTGCCCTGCTCGATGTAGCGCAGCCCGCCGTGCACCATCTTCGACGATTTCGACGACGTGCCCGACGCGAAGTCGCTCTTCTCGACGAGTGCGACGCGCAGCCCGCGCAGGCTCGCATCGAACGCCGCGTACGCGCCCGTCACGCCACCGCCGACGATCAGCACGTCGAACGTATCCGTCTCGAGTCGTGCCAGATGCTCGTCGCGGTTCACGCGCAACGGTTCCGTGCCCGTCATGCCGGCCCGGTCCGTCCGGGGTTTTCTGGATGGCAAAAACATCATGCTGGTCGTTCTCCGTGCTTACGCATGAGCAAAATCGGCCGCGTGCGCGAGCTCGGACGCGATCCGAGCGTGCCAGGCCGCGCGCCGGCGCTGCCGGCTGTCCGCATCGATCGAGGGTTCGAACACGGCGTCGGTGACGAGCGTCGCGCGGGCCGCGTCGAGCGAATCCCACAGCAACCCCGATGCACCCGCGAGGAATGCCGCGCCACGCAGGCTCGCGCGGTCGCCTTCGCGCATCCGGCGCACCGGCACGCCGCTCACGTCGGCCTGGATCTGCAGCAGCGTGTCGCTGCCCGCGAGGCCGCCGCCGACGATCAGCTCGGACACGTCGGCCCGCGCGACCGCCTGGTTGGCTTCCATGCACGATGCAACCGAATGCGCGATGCCTTCGAGCACCGCATAGGCGACCTCCGCCTGTGTCGTCGCGATCGAGATGCCCGACAGCAACGCACGCGCGTTCGGCTCCATCCGCGGCACGCGCAGGCCCGTGAGCGCCGGCACGAACGTCACCCCGCGCGCCGACTGCACGGTGCCCGCCAGCGCGCTGATCTGCGCGGGATCGTCGAACCAGCGCAGCTTTTCGCAGACCCAGCGCAAGGCCGATCCGGTCGTCGCGACAAAGGTTTCGAGCGAGTAATGCGACACGCCGCCGTGCCGCCGTGCAGTCATCGCGAGCGTGCCGTCGTGCGCGTGACCGGGTTGCGCATGCGATCCGGCGTCCGGGCGCGCCGTACCCGTCAGCAGGTCGACGAAGCTGCCGGTGCCGTGCACGCACATCGCCTGCCCGCGCTCGACGCAGCCGAGGCCGACTGCCCCCGCGAACTGGTCGCCTGCGCACGCGAGAATCGGCACGTCGATGCCGAGCACGTCCTCGCGCGTGCGGCCGAACGCGTCGGCATCCTCGCGCAGCGCGGGCAGCAGCTCGCGCGGAAAGCCGAGCGCATCGAGCCACGGGTCGAAGTAGCGGTGTTCGCCGAGCCGGTACGCACTCGCGGAAGTTGCGTTGGTCGGCGTCGTCACGCACGCGCGCGCATCGGACAGATGCCACAGCAGCCACGTATCGATCGTGCCGAACGCGAGACAGCCGGCGCGCTGCGCGTCGGCCGCCGCCTGCGACGTGCGCAACTGGTGCACGGCCCACAGATACGGCGAGCGCACGCCCGCCGGCCGCCCGACCTGCGGCACCAGCACGCGGTCCCAGTCGGCCGCGAGACGGTCGAGCTCGTCGGCATGACGCGTGTCCTGCCAGACCATCGCGGGCACGAGCGCGCGCCCGGTCCGCGTGTCCCACAGCACGGCGGTCGCACGCTGCGTCGCGAGCGCCAGCGCGACGATGCGCACACCCTGCTCATGCGCATGGGCAAGCGTCGCGCGGCAGACCGCGAGCGTCTTGTCGAGGATCGCGTTCGCGTCCTGTTCGACGACGCCGGGCCGCGGGCTGTCGACCGACAGCGGCAGGTATTCCAGGCACGACACGTGTCCGCTCGCGTCGACGAGCGCGGCGCGCGTGCCGGACGTGCCTTCGTCGATCGCGAGAATGGCGTTTCGGGTTTCGGTCATCGCTGCGTTTTCTCGATGGCGGGTTTCAGGAAGGCCGACGCGGTGCGCGCGTCTTCGCCGAAGTGCGGCGCGTCGGGTTCGTTGTCGGGATTGATCGTCGTGCGGGTTGGATCCCAGCGGATCGCGAAGCAGATCGCGCTGGCCACGCACGGCACGATCGCGAGAATCAGGAACGTGTGCTCGAGGCCGTAGCGCGCACGAAACAGCGGAAAGACCAGCAGGCCGAGCGCCGCGCCGATCGACCCGAGCGCGCCGACGATGCCGTTCGCGCCCGCCCGCAGCTCGCCGCGAAACGACAGCGACGACAGGCTCTTGCCGTTCGCGCCGGGGCCGGCCGAGTGGAACAGGATGAACAGCGACGGCACGACCACCGACAGCCACAGCGGCATGCGCGCATGAAACAGCCCGAGCGCAACCAGCATCGCGCAGACCGCCGCGAAGCCGAATGCCGACGCACGACGCAGGCCGGCACGGCGGCCGACCGCCGACGACGAGAAGCCGCCGACGATCCCGAACAGGTTGAACACGAGCGCGCCGAGCGTCGCGTAGACGAAATCCTTGCCGAACAGCGCGGCGCTGATCAGCGGCAGATACCAGCCGATCGCGAAGTATTCGATCGACTGGCCGATCTGCACGGTCGCGGCCAGGATCGTGCGCGGCAGGTAGACGCCGCGGAAGATCAGCAGCACGTTCGCGAGGCCGCGCGTGGCCGGATTGACGACCGGCGTGCGTTCATGCGCAGGCGCGGCGATGAATCCCTGCCCGTAGATGAGTGTCATCGCGCGCGCCGCATCGTCGAGCCGCGCCTTGCGTGCGAGCCAGATCGGGCTTTCGACGAGGTACGCGCATTGCAGCGCGAGGATCGCGACGCCGAATACCGCGGTGGCCGCCACCGAGTAGCGCCAGATCGAATCGCCGACCTGCCACGCATGAAACAGCAGCGCGAGCAGCAGGTTCAGGCAGACGGCCGTGTACCACATGCCCTGCCAGGTATTGAGCCGGCTCTTCAGGCGGCCCGGCGTGAACTCCGCGAGCATCGCCATCGCGATCGCGAAGTCGATTCCGTACGCCATCCCGACGAAGAAGCGGCCCGCGAGAATCGCGTTGAAATCCGGTGCGAACACCACCAGCAGCGCACCGATCACCGACAGCAGCTTCGCGGCGATCAGCGGCCGCACACGGCCCCACCGGTCGGCCATCCAGCCGCCGATCGGGTTGAACGCGATCGCGACCCACGATGCGAACGACGTCATCCATGCGACCTGCGCGGCCGACAGATGCAATTCGTGTGTCATCGGCCCAAGGCCGGCGCTCAGTGCCGAGTTGGAAAATGCGTCGAGAAACAGCCCGCCGAGCGACAGCCACCAGACGAGTCCCGCCCTGCCCGTGATACCGGGGCGCGCGTCGAGAAAGGAGATGACGTCTTCAATGCCATGAAGCTTGACTGCGATCGTTTGCACAATCGGCCTCCGTATATTTTTTCTGTAAGAGGCTCGACATTGCAGATGCGATCGACGCATGGAGAGACCATCTTACAGATAGTCTCTTATCTAGATCTGCCAGCGCAATTTACGGCGGGCAGCGCGCCTGTGTCAAGCGCGGTCGGTTGTGCGTTGCAGCGAGCGGCGCATCATCGTGTCGCGCAATCGTTGCGCCCGCAACGGCGTTCGCACGCGGGCAATGCACCGCGAACCGCGCGTTTACCACGGCACGGTCCGCCCCAGGTAGTCGAGGTATTCGAGCCCGGGCCGCGCCCGCTTCGCGAGCAGCACGTCGACGAGGCCCGGCACGCTCTCTTCGATGGTCAGGCGCGCATCGGGCCCGCCAAGTTCGGTGCGGACCCAGCCGGGCGCCATCAATGCCATCGCACGACGCGGATCGGCCTGACGCGCCGCGAAGCTGCGCATGAACTGGTTCAGCGCCGCCTTGCTGCCGCGATACACCTCGCGCATCCCGCTGACGTTGTTCGCAACGCTGCCCTGCCCCGACGACATGGCGCCGATCAGGCCTTCCGCGGTCACGAGATCCTGCAGTGTCTCGATCACGCGCATCGGCGCCAGTGCATTCGTGATCATCACGCGCACGAATTCGTCGGTCGCCACTGCGCCGATCGTCTCGTTCGGATCGTTGGTCGTCCCCGCGTTCACGAACAGCATGTCGAAGCGCCTGCCCGACAGGCGCTCGCGCAGCGCGGCCAGTTGCGCGGGCTCGCAGATATCGAGCATCTCGATATCGAGCCGGCCGTCGAACCGGTCGGCCAGGTCGTGCAGCTTCGTGCGCCCCGATCCTTCGCGCACGGTACCCGTCACGTTCCAGCCCTGGTTCAGGAAACCCTCCGCCATCGCGAGCCCCAGGCCGCGCGAGGCCGCGACGAGCAGGAGCGTGGGGACGTGTCGATTCGATTCAGTCGATTGCATGGTTTCCGCCTTGGTCTGGTTTCGTCATGCGGCCACTATAGGCGCGCACCACGACAGGCGCCAGACGCACCGGATGCAACCGATAGTTGCACCGAACGCCCTGTCATTCACGCAAAAGCGTATCCTGTCCGCATGGAAGACCTCGACCTGAACCTCGTCACCGCGCTCGACGCGCTGCTGTCGGAAAGCAGCGTGACCGGCGCCGCGCGGCGGCTGGGCCTGAGCACGTCCGCGATGAGCCGCACGCTCACACGGCTGCGGCTCTCCACCGGCGATCAGTTGCTCGTGCGGGCCGGGCGCAAGCTCGTGCCGACACCGCATGCCGCCGCGCTGCGCGACCGCGTGCATGCGATCGCGCTCGACGCACGCGCCGTGCTCCGGCCGGCGACGGCCGACGTCGACATCGCCACCCTCACCGCCACGTTCACCATCCGGGCGGCCGCGTCGTTCATGGAAATGCTGTCGGGTCCGGTGGTCACCGCGCTCGGCGAAGTCGCACCACACGTGCGCATCCGCTTCGTCCCGAAACCCGACCGCGATCCGCAGGCGCTGCGCGACGGGGCGATCGACCTGGAAATCGGCAAACGCGGCGACGATGCGCCCGAACTGCACACGCGCATGCTGTTTCACGACTGGCACGTCGCGGTGGCGCGCACCGGGCACCCGCTGTTCGCATCGGCCAGGATCACGCCGGCGCGCTATGCGGCCTGCCGTCACGTGATCGCATCGCAACTCGGCGATTTCGACGGGCCGGCCGGCGACGCGACCGGCAGCGCCGGCCCGGGCCACGCCGTGCACGTCGTCGTGCCGGGCTATCCCGATGCGATGCGCGTCGCCGCCAGCACCGACCTGATCGCGCTCGTGCCGCGCTCGAGCCTCGGCAACGCGTTCTCGCCGGGACTCACGGAAGCCCTGGGGCTGCGCAGTTTCGAGATCCCGGTGCACCTGCCGGCGATCCTCGTTTCCGCGCTGTGGCATCCGCGCATGCATGGCGACCCCGTGCATCGCCGCCTGCGCGATGCCGTCATTGCCGTCTGCCAGCGCGCGTATCCGGATTCCCGCGCGCCGCGCGCAACCGCACGCCGCGCCGGACCGCGTACCGCCGGCTGACGTCACGCGGCTCAGACCAGCCGGCCGCCGCCGTCGATGTGCAGGATTTCGCCGTTCATGAAGCCGTTGCCCAGCAGGAACGCGATCGCCTCCCCGACTTCGTCCGCCCGTCCGACACGACCGCCGGGCAGCGCCGCTGCAGCGCCCGTGAGAATCGCGTCACGCGCTTCCGGGCCGAACCCATCGTAAAGCGGCGTTTCGACGAAGCCCGGCGCGACGACATTGACACGAATCGGTTTCAGCTCCAGTGCGAGCGACTGCGCCAGCGCCTCGACGCCGCGTACGGCGGCGGCAATGACGGACGGGCCGTGCGCGGCCGGCCGATCCGACAACTGCCCGCCGGTCAGCACGATCGAGCCGGTCGCGGGCATCAGCGGCAACGCGGCCCGGATCGCATACACCGGCCCGGCGATGCGCTCGTGCAGCGCGGTGAGCAATTGGTCGGGATCGGTCTCGGTCAGCTTCCCGGCAATGAATTGACCGGCCGTGACGACGAGGTGATCGACGCGCGTCAACGCGTCGAATACGGCCTGCACGGCGTGCCGGTCCGCGATATCGGCGACCGCGATGCCCGCGCCGCCGATTGCCAGCGCGGCAGACTCGAGCTTCGCGCGGGTCCGGCCGACCAGCGTGACGCTGGCGCCCTTGGCCTTCGCGACGGCAGCGGCAGCGAGTCCGATTCCCGAACTCGCCCCGAAAACCACGACGTGCGCGCCCGCCAGCGCAGAACATTGCGTTACCTCGTTCATGTCGACTCCTCGTCAGGGGGTGAAGGTCCACGAACGTTAGGTCATTCTCCATTTCGCCGGAACATGGGAGACTTGCATAGGGCTCATGCCATAAGGGAATAAGATGGATTCGCTGCGTGCCATGCGCGTGTTCGTCCGCGCGATCGAGCTGGGCAATTTCTCGGCGGTCGCGCGCGAGGAAGACACCGGCCAGCCGACGATCAGCAAGATCGTCGCCGGATTCGAACTGGAACTGGGCGTGCGCCTGCTCGAACGTTCGACGACGAGCCTCGCGCCGACCGACGAGGGCAGGCGGTTCTACGACCGCTGCAAGCGCGTACTCGACGAATACGAAAGCGCGGTGGCCGACGTGCGCGGACAAACGCTGCGCCCGGTCGGCAAGCTGGTGGTCAACGCGCCGCTCGGGCTGGGCGAGCTGAGGCTGAATGCGCTCGTGCTCGAATTCCTCGCCGCGTGGCCGGAGATCGATGTCGAACTGCACCTGACCGATCGCGTGATCGATCTGGTCGAGGAAGGCGTCGACGTCGCGATTCGCCTCGGCCAGGTGCTGCCGCCGGATGCCGTCGCGCGCCACATCGCTTCGTCGCCGCGCCTGCTGGTGGCCACGCCCGCATACGTGGCGCGGACGCCGACGATCCGCCGCCCGGAAGATCTGACGAAGCACGCGTATGTCGGCTACGCCCGCGCGGACATCATCGGCAGCGAACTGACATTTGCACGGGGCGACGAGACAGTCGCCGTTCCGGTACGCGGCCGGTATCGCGTGAACAGCTCGATCGCGCTGCGGGAATGCTTCCTGGCCGGGCACGCGCTCGGCAGCGCGCCGGCGTGGCTCGTCCAGGACCTGATCGACGCCGGACAGCTCGTCAGGCTGCTACCGAAGTGGGACATGGTGCCGGCGCACGCGCTGCATCTCGTTTACGCGTCGCGCCGGTATCTGCCGCTCCGGACCCGCACCTTCCTGCAGTTCATGGAACAGCGGATTCCGGAACTGCCCGGTTTCAGCGCGACCGCCACGGCGGCTACGGTCGCGACGCGGCAAACCCGCTGATCGCCCGGCACCGATCCGCCCCCTTTCCCCGATCCAACGAATCCCCACTATTGCGGCGCGCGCCGGCGGCGCCGACGGGCCCTTCGGCTAAAATGCCGCACTTTCCACCTTGTCCGGCCCGCTCGCCATGCAACCCGCCTCCTCCGCCCAACCTGCCTCCCACGGCGCCGACGCCGCAGCATCGGCCCGCGACCTCGTCTACGGCCCGAACGACCGGCCGGCGCCGATGGTTGCCTTCGTCGCCGCGCTGCAGCACCTGCTGGCGATCATCGTGCCGATCGTCACGCCCGGCCTGCTGATCTGCCAGGCGCTCGGCGTGTCCAGCCGCGATACGACCCTGATCGTGTCGATGTCGCTGGTGATTTCCGGCATCGCCACCTTCGTCCAGTGCAAGCGCTTCGGCCCGCTGGGCGCCGGCCTGCTGATCGTCCAGGGCACCAGCTTCAACTTCGTCGGCCCGCTGATCGCCGGCGGCAGCCTGATGGTCAAGCAAGGCACGCCGGTCGAGACCGTGATGGCCGCGATCTTCGGCGTCGTGATCGCCGGGTCGTTCGTCGAGATGGGCGTGTCGCGCATCCTGCCGTTCGTGAAGCGCCTGATCACGCCGCTCGTGACCGGCATCGTCGTGCTGCTGATCGGCCTCACGCTGATCAAGGTCGGCCTCATCAGCATGGGCGGCGGCTACGGCGCGATGGCCAAGGGCACGTTCGCGAGCGCGGAAAACCTGACGCTGTCGGGGCTCGTGCTCGGCACGATCATCCTGCTGAACCGCGTACCGATCGTCTGGGTGCGCAGCACCGCGCTCGTCATCGCACTCGTGATCGGCTATCTCGCGGCCGCCTTCCTCGGCCGCCTCGACTTCACCGGCATGCACCAGGCCGCGCTGTTCCAGGTGCCGACGCCGCTGCACTTCGGCATCGGCTTCTCGTGGTCGCTGTTCGTGCCGATGCTGATCATCTACCTCGTCACGTCGCTCGAGGCGATCGGCGACGTCACGGCCACCAGCAAGATCTCGAACGAGCCGGTCGAAGGGCCGGTGTGGATGCAACGCATCAAGGGCGGCGTGCTCGTCAACGGCGCGAACTCGCTGCTGGCCGGCGTGTTCAACACGTTCCCGAGCTCGGTGTTTGCGCAGAACAACGGCGTGATCCAGATCACCGGTGTCGCAAGCCGCTACGTCGGCATCTGGATCGCGGGGATGCTGGTGGTGCTCGGCCTGTTCCCGGTCGTCGCCGGCGTGCTGCAGGCCGTGCCGGAACCCGTGCTCGGCGGTGCGGCGATGGTGATGTTCGGCGCAGTAGCCGCATCGGGTATCAACATCCTCGCGGGCGTCCAGCTCGACCGACGCGCGTTGCTGATCATCGCGGTGTCGCTGGCGCTCGGCCTCGGCGTGTCGCAGGTGCCGGACATTCTGAACAGCCTGCCGCACGCGCTCAAGAACGTGCTGGAATCGGGTGTGGCGACGGGCGGCATCTGCGCGCTCGTGATGAACTGGTTCCTGCCGGAAAAGAAGTAACCGGACGAACCGCGCGACGCGCGTGCGCCTGTCAGGCCCATCGCGCGTCGTGCCGAACGACATCGGGGCGCCGTGCAGGCAACGCGATCTGCACCCCGTCTCACGCGTTCGACATGCGCCGTGGTCGACTGCGCATCCGAGGCGATCAATCGTCAAACCCGGTCAGGCCACCTTGGCCGATCGATTTGTGCTGGTTAGAATCACTGCATGCCCCAAGCCCCCGCACCCAACACCGCTCCCGAAGCGAGCGCCGTCCCGGTCAAGGAACGCGCGACCGTCGTCTGCTATCGCGACGCGCAGGTGTTGCTCGTCGCGCGTGCGGCGTCGCGCTGGGCGCTGCCCGGCGGCACGATCAAGCGCGGGGAAACGCCGCTCGAAGCCGCACATCGCGAGTTGTGCGAAGAAACCGGGATGACCGGCCAGGATCTGACGTACTCGATGCAATTCACCGGGCTCGCGAAAGTCCATCACGTGTTCTTCGCGGAAGTCGGCCCGGACCAGACGCCGCAAGCGAACAACGAGATCGAGAAATGCAAGTGGTTTCCGATCGACAGCGTCGACGGATTGCGCGCGAGTATTCCGACGAAGCGAATCGTCGAACTCGTCTACAACCACGAAATCCGCAAGGCGTAGCGCGCCGACGGCGAGCGCACGCGTGAGCCGTCGGCCGGCTCAAGTCGACTGTCGCGGAACGGCGGCGCGAACGCTCAGTGCATGCGCTTTCGGCGCAATTCGTGCATGGAATAGACGACGAGGAAGATGCCCAGCATCGCCACGCCGGACGCCATGAAGTCGTTTGCGCTTCCCGAGCTGTGCAGGGACTTCGGGAAAATGCCGAGACTCAATCCTGCGACAGCGAGAAGCAATCCTGCTGCCACGCCCCAGATCGGTCCGGCGGTCTTTTCGATTTTATTTTTCATACAGCACCCGTCTACAGTCATTACCTGAACGGTATCGGCAAAGGCGCCGCGTCTACCTTCAGTGATTCCACTATAGCCGGGAAATAATTCGCAGACTTTTAGTGCTTTTCCGGATCAAGTTTGCCGGGTCGTGACCGTCGCACGACGTCGCTCCGTGACGCAGGCGCGCCATCTGAAGCAGGTCGAATCGCGAGAAAACGGGATGGCGGAAGGCAGCAGGAGTCGAACCTACCCGGGAGTGTCTGACACCCCCAACCGGGTTTGAAGCCCGGCCGTACCACCGGATACGAATGCCTTCCGTGGGGAAAAGAACCAAAAGAACAACGAGCGCCTACGCCTGAATACCCACCCAACCGCTGTCAGGCCGCAGGTAGTGAAGATCGCGGTGGAAGCGAGTATACCCAACCCGATCGAAGAACTCGAGAATCTGGATCGCGCGCTTGCGGCCAAGCCCCGTCGCGTCGCGGAACGCCGCGGCATCGAGCCCGCCGCCGCGCGACGGCGCGAGATGCGCGACCAGCGCCGCCAGCTCGCGCGCAACATCCGCGTGATAGAACAGGTCGCGCACGACCTGGTGCACATCGCCGCGCCGCGCCAGCTTGCGCAGCAGCGTACGCACCGCGTCCTCGGCGGCGCCCGTGTCGCGGGCCAGGTCGCGCACCCACGGCGGATCGAAGCGCCCCGCATGAATCAGCGGCAGCAGTTGCTGCGCCAGCGCTTCCTCGCGTGGCTCGAGGCTCACCGAATGCGTCGGCAGATGCAGCCACGGCCCGCTGCGCGCAACTTCGCCGCCGGCCACCAGCGCCTCGACCAGCGCACGCCACAGCGCGTCGCCGACGAGCGGCGCAGCCATCCGCCGCAGGCGTGCGGCGTCGAGCCCCTGCTCGTCGGGCATGCGCTCGTGATACGTGCGCAGCGTATCGATCGCCCGCGTCTGCAGCGCGCGCCAGTGTGCATGCGAAATTACCGCGCCGTCGTTCGACGCGGTGTCGCGTTGCCCGATCGCCAGCGCGTCGTCCGGCAATGCCAGCGCATTCGGCGCGAAACCCGTCAGATGCGTGAGCGTCGCGCGCGGAAGGCCGAGCGGCGCCTGCGCGAGCAACGCATCGAGTCGCCCTTCGTCGAGCCATGCCGCCAGCGCATCGAGCCATGCCCGGCGCGCGGGCGTGCGGCGCTTGCGTGCCGGCCCGAACGGATCGAGCACTCGGCCGCCGCCGACGGTGCGCGTCGCCTGCGGGTTGCGGACGATGAACCGGTCGCCCGGCAGCGCGAACACCGGCTCGTCGAACACCAGTTGCACACGCATCCGTTGGCCGGCCGCGAGCGTGTCGCCGTCGAGCAGCGCCACGTGTGCGACGCGATGCAGCGTGCCGAGATGCACATGCAGCGGCGCCCAGTGCGTCAGCGTCAGACCGGCGTCCGCGAGCAGCGTCAGCTCGACGTCCAGGCGCGGCGACGTCGCGACGAGCCGCGCATCGGCGACGGTATCGCCACGCTCGACGTCAGTCTTGTCGACGCCGGCCAGGTTCAGCGCGCAACGCTCGCCTGCGCGGCCGGCCTCGACCGGCCGGTTCTGCGCATGGATGCTGCGCACTCGCGCCGCGCCGCCCGTGCGCACGATCGCGAGCGTATCGCCCGTCGCGACGCGGCCCGCGAATGCAGTGCCCGTCACGACCGTACCCTGCCCCGCGAGCGTGAACACGCGATCGACCGCGAGCCGGAATAGCCCGTCGTCGCGGCGCGCACGCCACGCGATCGCCGCATCGGCCAGGTGACGCTTCAGCGCTGCGACACCCTGATCGTCCGCGACCGTCGCCCGCGTTTCGAAAATCGGCACGCCGGCCAGCGTCGAATCGTGCAGCCATGCGGCGATCTCGTCGCGCACCTCGGCGGCCCGCGCGGCGTCGACACGATCGCATTTCGTCAGCGCGACGGCGCCATGCGTGACGCCGAGCAGTTGCAGGATCGCGAGATGCTCGCGCGTTTGCGGCATCACGCCGTCGTCGGCGGCAATCACGAGCAGCGCGAAGTCGATCCCGCACGCGCCGGCCGCCATCGTATGAATCAGCTTCTCGTGGCCCGGCACGTCGATCAGGCCGAGCACGTCGCCGTTGTCGAGCGGCGTATACGCATAGCCGAGTTCGATCGAGATGCCGCGCGCCTTCTCTTCCTTCAGGCGGTCGGTATCGACGCCCGTCAGCGCGCGCACCAGCGTCGTCTTGCCGTGGTCGATGTGTCCCGCGGTCCCGACGATCATGCGGCGGGCCCCGCGAGCGGCACGCATTGTGCGGCGAACGCCGCTTCGTCAGCGGCTTCGAGACAGCGCAGGTCGAGCCGCAGCGCATTGTCGGCGATCCGGCCGATCACCGGGCGCGGCCATTCGCGCAGCCGCTTCTCGAGTTGCACGAGCGCGCGGCCGCCGCGTTTGCCGTCCGCCGGGCGCACGACGAGCCCGGCGCTCGGCAGTTGATCGACCGGCAGCGCGCCGCTGCCGATCTGGCTGGACATCGGCTCGACCGTCACGTCGAAACCGCCGCCGAGCGCGGCCTGAAGCATCGGGCGCACGCGTTCGGCCGCTTCGGCGATCTCGCGCTGCGGGCGCGTCAGCAGGCGCAGCGTCGTGAGCCGGTCGCGCAGGAATTCCGGCGACTGGTACAGACGCAGCACGGGCTCGAGCGCCGCGAGCGTCAGCTTGCCGACGCGCAGCGCACGCTTGAGCGGGTGTTTCTTGATCTTCGCGATCAGCGCGCGATCGCCGACGATCAGGCCGGCCTGCGGCCCGCCGAGCAGCTTGTCGCCGCTGAACGTGACAACGTTTGCGCCGGCAGCAACGGTTTCCTGCACGGTCGTCTCGTGCGGCAGGCCCCATTGCGACAGGTCGGCGAGCGTGCCGCTGCCGAGATCGACGGCGACCGGCACGCCGTGCTCGCGCGCGAGCGGCGCGAGTTCGGCAAGCGTCGCCTCCTTCGTGAAGCCGCTGATCGCGTAGTTGCTGCAGTGCACCTTCATCAGCAGCGCCGTGCGCGGGCCGATTGCGTCCGCGTAGTCGCGCAGATGGGTGCGGTTGGTCGTGCCGACCTCGCGCAGCTTCGCGCCGGCGCGGCTCATGATGTCGGGAATGCGGAACGCGCCGCCGATCTCGACCAGCTCGCCGCGCGACACGACCACTTCCCGCTTCGTCGCGAGCGCCGACAGCGTCAGCAGCACGGCCGCAGCGTTGTTGTTGACGACGGTCGCGGCTTCCGCGCCCGTCAGTTCGCACAGCAGATCGTCGATCAGGTCGTCGCGATCGCCGCGGCGGCCCGTGGCGAGATCGAATTCGAGGTTGACCGGCCGCGTGAGCGCGTCGACCACCGCGCGCACCGCGTCGTCGGGCAACAGCGCACGCCCGAGGTTCGTGTGCAGCACGGTGCCGGTCAGGTTGAACACGGCGCGCACGGCGCCCGTGCTCCGTGCGTCCAGCGTGCGCGCGAGGGTGGCGGCGATGCGCGGCTCGTCGAGCGGCTCGGCCGCTGCCGGATCGCGCTGCGCGGCGGTACGCCAGCGTTCCAGCTCCGCGCGCAGGGCGTTCAGCACGCGCGTGCGGCCATAGTCCGCGATCAGCGGTTGCAACGGTGCCGACGACAGCACGCGCTCGACGGAGGGCACGCGCGCCAGCACCGCATTCAATTCATTCACACCCGGTTCGGTCACGTAGTGGTGGCTCCAGTCTCATGCTTCGCAGTCGGCCGGCGCCGGCGCTCGCGCACCGCCCCCGGCCTCGTGCCGTCAGTCCGCTTCCCGCGCGACGTCCGGCCACAGCAGCGGGTTCGGCGAACTGCGCTGGTAGCCGGCCTCGTTCATCAGCAGGTCGAGCGTGAGGCTCGCGAGATCGTCCGCCAGCGGCTCGAACTCGTAGTCCTTGTCCTGATAGCCGATCTTGCGATAGGTCTTGCACTCGTCGCACGATTCGGCCTTGACGGCTTCGCTGCCGCCCTCGATCCCGTGATACGCGATGCCCTTCGTCGAATCGCAGTGCGAGCACTTCGTGCGCACCATGTGCCACTCGGTCGTGCACAGCCCGCATTGCAGGAAACGGTAGCCCTGGTACTGGCCGCCGACCCGCACGACGCTCGCGACCGGATGCGAGCCGCACACGGGGCACAGCCCCGGCTGGTCGAGATACGGAACATCGGCCGGTGTCACGCGGCTCGCGAGGTCCGTCCAGACCACCTGCAGCGCGGCCATCAGGAACGGCGCGGTAGCCGGGTCGACCTCGGCGAAGCGCAGCGCGAGGATCGCGTCGGCCTGCGCGTCGAGTTCGGCCGGCGCCATCAGACGCAGCCGGTCGAGCAGTTTCGCGAGCTGCGGGTTGACGAGCCCGGCGCCTTCGACGCGGTCGAGCAGTTCGTACAGCACGGCGCGCCAGCGCGCGTCGCGCTCGCCGTCGAGTGCCGGCACGAGCGGCATCGAATGCTGCTGCGCACGCGCGATCGCTTCCTTCGACGGCAGCGGCAGGTCCAGCGTCTGCAGCGTCGCATGCTGCGCGTCGGCGACGGTGGCCATCAGCCGCAGGTAGCCGCTGATCGGGTTCAGGTCGGCAAGCTTGCGCATCCGCGCGGCGCGCGCCGCGAACGCGGTCGCGCGCTCCGGCAGGCGAAAGCGCGGAATGGCCGAATGATCGAGTGCCGAGATCTCGGTCGGTTCGAGAATACGTTGTGTCACAAATATGTCTTCCAAATAAACAAGCGCCGACAGGTCGGCGCTTTCAGGCGGTTCCGACGGTTGACGGGGCCGCCCGCCGCAATCGGCGAGCCGCCCCGCTCCGGTGCGTTACTTCACGCTTTCACGGAACCACTTCGGGTGATGCTTGCGAGCCCAGCCCAGCGTGACGGTGCCACGCACCATCGCGCCGATCGAGCCCTTCACCCACAACGCCGCGTAAATGTGCACGATGATGCTCGCGATCAGCACGAAGGCCGCCACGGCATGCACGACAGCGGCCGCGCGGATCACCCCGATCGGGAAGTAGAACGAGAAGTAGCGCCGCCAGATCACGACTCCCGACAGCAGGAGCAGCAGCAGGCACGCCACCAACGTAAAGAATAGCAGCTTCTGCCCGGCGTTATAGCGCCCGACAGGCGGCAGCTTGTCTTCCTGGTTGGTCAGCACGTCGCCGATCTGCTTCAGCCACTGGCGATCGTCCGCGTCGAGCGCGTTGTGGTGCCAGAAGCGCACGACGAGGATCGCGAACGACACGAACATCACGAGGCCGACGAACGGATGCAGGATCCGCGTCCACTGGCCGCCGCCGAACAGCGCGGTCAGCCAGAACATCGACGGATGGAACAGCGCGAGCCCGGACAGCGCGAGCAGCACGAACGTGATCGCGGTGATCCAGTGGTTCGTGCGCTCGTTCGCCGAGTAGCGGACGATCAGGTTGGGGTCGTCGTGGCTCATTTCGCGTCCTCCTTGATGCGTCGGGCCTCGTCGCGCGCGGCCGATTCCTCTGCGTCGCTCACCTCGTTCGGACCGACGCGGACGTAGTGGAAGAACCCGGCGAGCGCGGTCAGCGCGATGCCGGCGACCGCGAGCGGTTTCGCGATCCCCTTCCACAGCTTCACCATCGGGCTGATCGACGGGTTGTCGGGCAGCCCGTGATACAGCGACGGTTTGTCGGCGTGGTGCAGCACATACATCACGTGCGTGCCGCCGACGCCCTGCGGGTCGTACAGCCCCGCGTGCTCGAAGCCGCGTTCCTTCAGGTCCTCGATCCGCTCGGCCGCGTGCTGCTTCATGTCCTCCTTGGTGCCGAACACGATCGCGCCCGTCGGGCAGGTCTTCACGCAGGCCGGTTCCTGGCCGACCGCGACGCGGTCGGAACAGAGCGTGCACTTGTATGCGCGATGATCCTTCTTCGAGATCCGCGGAACGTTGAACGGGCAACCGGTCACGCAATAGCCGCAACCGATGCAGTTCTCCTCGTGGAAATCGACGATCCCGTTGTTGTACTGCACGATCGCGCCCGGCGACGGACATGCCTTCAGGCAGCCCGGATCCTCGCAGTGCATGCAGCCGTCCTTGCGGATCAGCCACTCGAGGTCGCCCGCCGGGTTCTCGTATTCGGAGAACCGCATGACCGTCCACGAATGCTCGGTCAGGTCGGCCGGGTTGTCGTACACGCCGACGTTGGTGCCGACCTCGTCACGCAGGTCGTTCCACTCCATGCATGCCGTCTGGCATGCCTTGCAGCCGATGCACTTCGATACGTCGATCAGCTTCGCGACGCTCCCGGTCACCGGTTCGCGCACCGTGGGCGGTGGCGTCGTGGTGGCCGAGACGCGCTTGATGTCCAGCGATTGCAATGCCATCTCTTTCCCCTTACGCCTTTTCGACCTTCACCAGGAACGACTTGAATTCCGGTGTGTACGAGTTGCCGTCACCCACGGACGGAGTCAGGGTATTGGCGAGATAGCCGGGCTTCGTCAGACCCTTGAAGCCCCAGTGCAACGGGACGCCGACCGTCTGGACCTTCTTGCCGTCGACCGTCAGCGGCTTGATCCGCTTCGTGACGAGGGCGACCGCGATGATGTAGCCGCGCTTGGACGACACCTTCACGTGCTCGCCATGCGCGACGCCGACTTCCTTCGCGAGGTCTTCGCCGATCTCGACGAATTGCTCGGGCTGGATGATCGAGTTCAGCCGCGCATGCTTGGTCCAGTAGTGGAAATGCTCGGTCAGCCGGTACGTCGTCGCCACGTGCGGGAACTCCGCCACCTTGCCGAACGACGCACGGTCGTCCGCGAACACGCGGGCAGCCGGGTTGTTCAGCGCCTGCGGGTTGTTCGGGTGCAGCGGGTTCGCGTCGAGCGGCGTCTCGAACGGCTCGTAGTGCTCGGGGAACGGACCTTCGTTCATCCCCGCGCGGGCGAAGAAGCGCGCAACGCCTTCCGGGTTCATGATGAACGGCCCCATCCCGTTTTCGGGCGATTCGTCCACCTTGAAGTCCGGCACGTCGGCGCCCTTCCACGCGCTGCCGTTCCAGCCGATCAGCTTGCGGGTCGGGTCGAACGGCTTGCCGGCGACGTCGCACGATGCGCGGTTGTACAGGATCCGCCGGTTCGCCGGCCACGCCCACGCCCAGTTCAGCGTCTGGCCGATGCCGGTCGGGTCGGAGTTGTCGCGCCGCCCCATCTGGTTGCCGGCCTGCGTCCACGCACCGCAGAAGATCCAGCAGCCGCTCGCGGTCGTGCCGTCGTCCTTCAGCTGCGCGAACGCGGCAAGCTGCTCGCCCTTCTTCACGAGCGTCTTGGCCGGATCCTTCGGATCGGGCAGATCGGCGAGCGCCTTGCCGTTGAACTCCATTGCCAGCTCTTCGGGCGTCGGGCTTTCCGGGTTCGAGTACGGCCACGTCAGGTTCACGATCGGGTCCGGATACTTGCCGCCGTCCGTCTGGTACATCTTGCGCATGCGCAGGAACAGTCCCGACATGATCTCGAGGTCGCTCTTCGCCTCGCCCGGCGGCTCCGCGCCCTTCCAGTGCCACTGCAGCACGCGGCTCGAACTCACGAGCGAGCCGTTTTCTTCCGCAAAGCACGTGGTCGGCAGGCGGAACACCTCGGTCTGGATCTTCGACGCATCGACGTCGTTGTAGTCGCCGTGATGCTTCCAGAACTCGGACGTCTCGGTCGCGAGCGGATCCATGATCACGAGCCACTTCAGCTTCGCGAGGCCTGCCGCCGTCTTCACCTTCGACGGCGCCGCCGCGAGCGGGTTGAAGCCCTGGCAGATGTAGCCGTTCATCTTGCCGGCATTCATCAGCTCGATCACCTGCAGCAGGTCGTACTGCTTGTCCAGCTTCGGCAGGTAGTCGTAGCCCCAGTTGTTCTCGGCGGTCGCGGCATCGCCCCACCACGACTTCATGAAGCTGACGTGGAACGCCTTGTAGTTCTTCCAGTAGCTCAACTGGTTCGGCCGCAACGGCAGCTGCACGCGCTTCTTGATGTAGCCGTCGAAATCCTGCTCGGACTGCATCGGCAGCGTCATGTAGCCCGGCAGCAGGTTCGACATCAGCCCGAGGTCGGTCAACCCCTGGATGTTCGAGTGCCCGCGCAGCGCGTTCATCCCGCCGCCGGCGATGCCGATGTTGCCGAGCAGCAACTGCACCATCGCGCCGGTGCGGATGATCTGCGCGCCGATCGAATGGTGGGTCCAGCCGAGCGCGTACAGCACCGTGCCGGCGCGGCCGGGAACGGCCGTGGTCGCGAGCATCTCGCACACCTTCAGGAATTTCTCCTTCGGCGTGCCGCAGACCTGCTGGACCATGTCCTGCGTATAGCGCGCGTAGTGCTGCTTCAGCAGGTTGTACACGCAACGCGGATGCTGCAGCGTCGGGTCGACCTTCACGAAGCCGTCGTCACCGCGCTCGTAGTCCCAGCTCGATTTGTCCGGGTACGCGTGCTTCTCCGCGTCATAGCCGGAATAGATGCCGTCGTTGAACGCGAAATCCTCGCGCACGATGAACGAGAAGTCCGTGTAGTTCTTCACGTACTCGTGCTGGATCTTGTCGTTCGTCAGCAGATAGTTGATGACGCCGCCCAGGAAGACGATGTCGGTGCCGGTGCGGATCGGCGTGTAGTAATCGGCCACCGAGGCCGTACGCGTGAAGCGCGGGTCGACGACGATCAGCCGCGCCTTGCGGTGCGCCTTCGCCTCCGTTACCCACTTGAAACCGCACGGATGGGCCTCGGCTGCATTGCCGCCCATCACGAGAATCACGTCCGCGTTCTTGATGTCGACCCAATGGTTCGTCATCGCTCCACGGCCAAACGTCGGGGCAAGACCTGCCACCGTCGGGCCATGTCAGACACGCGCCTGATTGTCGAATGCGAGCATGCCAAGACTGCGGACAGTCTTGTGCGTCAGGTACCCGACCTCGTTGCTGCCGGCCGACGCGGCCAGCATGCCGGTCGTGAGCCAGCGGTTGACCTTCGAGCCGTCTTCGGCCGTCTCGACGAAGTTCGCGTCGCGGTCGGCCTTCATCAGCTTCGCGATGCGGTCGAGCGCGTCATTCCACGAAATCGGTTCCCACTTGTCCGAGCCGGGCGCCCGATACTCGGGGTGCGTCAGGCGGTTCGGGCTGTGGATGAAGTCGATCAGGCTCGCGCCCTTCGGGCACAGCGTGCCGCGATTGACGGGATGGTCGGGATCGCCCTCGATGTGGATGATGCTCGGCTGCGCGTTCTTCGCGCCGTCTCCGAGGCTGTACATCAGGATGCCGCAACCCACTGAACAGTAAGGACAGGTGTTGCGCGTTTCGACTGTGCGCGCCAGCTTGTACTGTCGGACTTCGGCGAGCGCTTCGGACGGAGAGAAGCCCATCAGGGCTAGACTCGATCCGGCAAGCGACGTAGCCGTCACCTTCAGGAACTGGCGCCGGGACATTTGTAGCATGGCTGGTCTCGGCGTTATTGTGGGGGTGGGGAAACTGAAAGGAATTATAGACAGTTCGCGCAACTATGTTCGAATCCTCGGATCAATACTGAATTGTCTGATTACCAACGATGATCCGCGTTCCGCGCGCCACCGAACCGTCATGAAACGACAGATCACCTCCGAAGCCACCCGTCTCGCGCAACAACAGGCCAACTGGGCCCTCACCGCGTTCAGGCGCTTCTCGTCCGACCGCTGCTCCGCGATGGCCGCGGGCATCGCGTTTTTCTCCGCGTTCTCGCTCGCGCCGATGCTCGTGATGGTGATCGCGGTGGCCGGCTGGTTCTACGGCGACGACGCCGCGCGCGGCCAGGTGTTCGAGCAGGCGCACCAGCTGATCGGCGACGACGCGGCGGCCAGCATCCAGACGATCGTGCAGAACGCGCACCGCGCGGGCGAGCGCGGCGGGCTGGCCACGCTGATCTCGTTCGCGGCGCTCGCGATCGGCGCGTCGGCCACGTTCGCATCGCTCAGCGCCGCGCTCAGCGTGATCTGGCCCGCCACCGAAAACCGCTGGTCGAGCATGCTCGGGCTCGTGCGCGTGCGGCTGATCTCGTTCGGGCTCGTGCTCGGCGTCGCGTTCCTGCTGATCGTGTCGCTCGTGCTCGACACCGCGATCACGTTCGTCGGCACCTGGCTGCTGGGCAATTCGCCGTACGTGATCGTCACGAACCTCGTGCAGTTCTTCGTCGGCATCGCGGTGCTCGCGGCTGCGTTCGCGTCGCTGATGAAGTTCCTGCCCGATGCGCGCGTCGCGTGGCGCGACGCCGCGGTCGGCGGGATCGTGTCCGCGATCCTGTTTTCCGGCGGCAAGAAGCTGTTCGCGCTGTACCTCGCGCATGCGGGTACCGCCAGCGCATTCGGCGCGGCCGGATCGTTCGCGGTCCTGTTGATGTGGCTGTACTTCTCCGCGATCGTGCTGCTGCTCGGCGCGGAATTCGCAGCCGCGCGCGGCAACGCGCACCGGCCGGCCGGCGCCGCACCGGCTGCATCCGTTCAACCCGGTCACGCCGACGACCTTACGCGCAACGACTGAACCGCGCGCCTTCCGCAAAACGGCGGCGCATCGCGCTTTCGCACACCCGGCACATCCGCCCGCCCCTTTGCAACCCCGCTGTCCGCCGCGCATTCGCGCGGCGTTGACGCGCTCTTTACACGCCGGCGCGCTCACACCCGCAACCGCAAACGTTTGCACACCCTCGTTTCCCTGCTCAAACCGGTCGAAACAGGAGGGTTGCCGCGCTGCGCACCAACTACCGAAACAATCGCACCGCAGCAATTGTCAACTATTTCATAAATGGAAACAGACACTGATGTGCTTGATATATATGGACTTTTTCACGCTGTTACCTTTTCGAGACACTTTATTTTTTAAGCTTTCTTGCGTGTATGGCACTGAGCTATTCTCCAATCCGCAACAAATAACGATGAATCATTTGCGTGGAGAAACTCAACGATGAAGAAGCTTGCTCTCTCGACCCTCTCGCTCGCCCTGCTGGGCGCCGCTGGCGCTGCCCACGCTCAATCGAGCGTGACGCTGTACGGCGTGATCGACACGTCGATTGCCTATGTTCACGGCAATAACGGCCAAGGCAACAACGCGTGGCAAATGCTGTCGGGCAACCTGCAAGGCAGCCGCTTCGGCCTGAAAGGCGCAGAAGACCTCGGCGGTGGCCTGAAGGCGATCTTCCAGTTGGAAAACGGTTTTGATCCGGGCACCGGCCACCTGAACCAGGGCGGTCGCATGTTCGGCCGTCAGGCATTCGTCGGCCTCGAAAGCAACCAGTACGGCACGCTGACGCTCGGCCGCCAGTACGACCCGCTGGTCGACCTGGTCCAGGCAGTCACGGCAGACAACTACTTCGGCAGCACGTTCGCAACGCCGGGCGACGTCGACAACAACGACAACTCGCTGCGCGTCAGCAACGCGATCAAGTACACCTCGCCGGTGTTCGCAGGCTTCCAGGCTGAAGGCATGTACGCCCTCGGCGGCGTGGCAGGCAAGACGGGCGCAGGCCAGACCTGGTCGGTCGCGGCTGCATACAACAACGGCCCGGTCGGCGTTGCTGCAGGCTACTTCTACGCGAACAACCCGTCGCCGACGACCGCTGGCCTGCGCGGCGGCTGGGGCTCGACGACGTCGGACAACATCGTCGACGGCCCGATCAACGCAGCTTACGTGACGGCGAAGTCGATCGCGATCGCACAAGTTGCTGGTCAGTACGTGATCGGCCCGGTGACGCTCGGCCTCGGCTACAGCAACGCACAGTACAAGCCGGATGCAGCCTCGGGCTTCAGCTCGACCCAGAAGTACAACACGGGCCGCGCGTTCGCGACGTACCAGATCACGCCGCCGCTGCTGCTGGGCCTCGGCTACTCGTACACGAAGGCTAGCGGCAACACGGACGCCAAGTACCATCAGGTTTCGCTGGGCGCGGACTACTCGCTGTCGAAGCGCACGGACGTCTACCTGGTCGGCGCCTATCAGCACGCAAGCGGCACGCAGCTGAACGCAGACGGCACGACGTCGGCAGCGCAAGCTTCGATCGGCTCGTACGGCATCGCCGGCACGAAGTCGCAAGAGCTGGTCGCTCTCGGCCTGCGCCACAAGTTCTAAGAAGTACGTTTCCGGCATGCATGGCGTCTCCGACGCCTTGCCGCCGATCTGGAAAGCCAGTCCCGGTTTCGGCCGCGGCTGGCTTTTTTTTCGTCCCCCCGGCAGACAGGCCGGCACGCCCTGCGCGAGTCGCCGGGCAAAAACCGCCCCCCGCATACGTCGGCCAGCCGCCAGCGGCACCAGGCGGCTGCTAGGCACCCGAAACACCGTTTCCGGAAGCGCGGGCAGCTCGCCATTTCTCCGCACGACGACTACCATCCGCACTGCCGGCGTCGACCGGCTCGTCCGGTACGACGATTGTTTGCCCCGCGTGTCGATTTCGGCAGGCGTCGTCCGTCGTATCGAAGGCGGCACATGATTTGCCCCGGTCCCATACAGACAGGAGATTCGTCATGACGATTCAGAAGATCACGCCTTTTCTCTGGTATTCGACGGAAGCCGAAGAAGCAGCGGCCTTCTATGCAGGCATCTTTCCGGATTCGCGCATCGTGCGCGTCACGGCCGTGCCGGGCACCGACGGCACGCGGATGGTCGAGTTCGAACTGTTCGGGCAACCGTTCTTTGCGATGAGCCATGCGCGCACGGAGTCGTTCAACCACGCGATCTCGCTGCTGGTCAGTTGCGCCGACCAGGCGGAACTCGACCGCTACTGGAACGCCCTGCTCGACAACGGCGGCACGGCCGACGCCTGCGGCTGGCTGAGGGACCGTTATGGCGTGTCGTGGCAGATCGTTCCGGAAGCGCTCATCCCGATGATGACCGACCGCGACCCGGTCAAGGCGGCGCGCGTGGCAGCGGCGATGATGCAGATGATCAAGTTCGACGACGCCGCGCTGAAGGCGGCCTTTGCAGGCACGGCGGACTGACGAAACGCGCCGGGCTGCGCCGGCGTGACGCCGCACCGGGCGCCGACGGCCACCCGGCTCGACGGTTTGCGCGTGCAGCCGCATCGCAAGCGTTCACGATTCCCGGCGAGCCGGCACGCACACCGGCTGCGTGCATCGCGACGCAAGCGGCTACGCCGACAGCATCGCCTCGACGGTCCGCCGTGCGTAGCCGATGAATGCGGCAAGCGGTTCGCCCGACAGGATTGCCGCGCCCGCTTCGCCACCGAGATAGGCGTCGCGCGCAGCCGCCGCAACCGGCCGGTGCGCGTGCGGCAAGCGCTCCAGCACCCATGCCGCTGCAACGTCCTTGGGCGCGATCCTGCCGGTCGCGGCGCTGTACCAGATGCGCGCGAGCGCAAGCACCACGTTGCACTCGTCGCCGCGCCAGTCCGGTTCGGCCTCCCACTGCGCAACGGTCGCGAGCAGCGCGGCGACGAAATCGCGTGCGGGCACCGGCTCGAACAACACGGCCGCGGGCGGCCCAGCCAACGCGACACAGTGCTGTCGCGCCGTCGTCAGCAAAATCGCCAGATCGTGATCGACGCGCGCCGGTTCGACGATGCCGGCTTCGAGGTCGCGGCGCAGCCATTCGCCGAACTGCAGTTCGCGTCGCGCCGGATGGCGCCACGGCACCACGTCATCGTGTGCGACGACGGTGACCTCCAGCGCGCGCATGCCGCCAGTACAACCGGGCGGCGCCGATGCAGCGAGCAGATCGCGCATCAACGCACGTCGCACTGTTTCGGCGGGCCGTGCCGCCGCCGTCACCAGCAAATCGATGTCGCTGCGCGGTTTCAATCCGCCGTCGAGCGCCGAGCCGAACAGGTGGATGGCTTCCAGCGTCGCGCCGAGATGCCGCTCGATCGCGGCGCGTGCGGCCGCGACCTGTACGGCGATTTCGTCCGGGATGCATTCAGTCACGACGGCGGGCCTTGCGATGCGCGCGCAACGGGTATCGCGGGAGCAACGCGTGCAACGGTTGCGGCGGGACAGCCTCCCGAGCAACCGCGGTTTGCAATTCGCCGTTCGGCATGACGCAGGTGCGGCTGCGGCTGCGGCTGCGGCTGGCGATGCGTCGCGCATCGCGCATCGCGCATCGTGCTGCACATCCCCGCCGCGCCGCAGATTCGCGGCCGCGCGATTTGCGCAGCGCAATAAAAATCCCCGCACGCTTTCGCGTACGGGGATCGCAGGACACTGCAACCGCTGCCGACATGCATTCGGCAGCCGTTGCGCAGCATTACGCTGCCGCGTCCTTCAGCTTCTTCAGCGCACGTGCCTTCACGCGCACGCTGGCCGGCTTCGCCGGGAACCAGCGCTCTTCGCCCGTGAACGGATCCTTGCCGAAGCGCTTCTTCTTCGCCGGCACGACTTGCGCCGTGATCTTCAGCAGACCCGGCAGCGTGAATTCGCCTGCGCCCTTCTTGTGGACCGAGCCCAGCACGACGTTCTCGAGTGCGACGAGCACTGCCTTGACCGCCTTCACTTCGACAGCTGCGCGCTCAGCGATGTGCGTTGCGAGCGATGCCTTCGTGAACTTGTCCTTCAGCGGCGTCGGAGCAGCCGGTGCTGCCTTCGCGACAGCCTTCTTGGCCACTACTTTCTTCGCCGGCGCAGCCTTTTTGGCAGCCACTTTCTTGGTGGCCGGTGCGGCAGCCTTCTTGGCCACCTTTTTTGCGGAAGTCGCCATGTTTCTCCTACCAGGTGTGGTCGTTGGATACACGAAGCGTGCAACGCGCGCGCTTCAACGCCGGATTCTACAAGCGCCTTGACGCTTCGTGCAGTACTTTTATGCGTTTTCGCGGGGTTTCCCGCAGGTTTTGTTGCACACGACCGACTTCATCGACGCTCGAGCATCAAAAAACGCCTTTACGTATACGTCCAAACGAGCCCGAACGCGAATTACGTTCGATATTTGCGCACCTATACTGGGCTCGCTCAATGCCCGGATGCCTCCATGCGCGAAGCCAGATACGTCAAAGGACTCGACGGCCTGCGAGCCCTCGCCGTCATCCTCGTTTTCCTGTCCCACAAGGGCCACGTCCTTGCCGTCGACGTCGGCAAGCTTGGTGTGTGGACGTTTTTCCTCATCAGCGGATTCCTGATCGTCGGCGAGCTGCATCGCAACCGCCAGGCCGTCGAGTGCGGCACCATGACGCGCCGCCACGCGTTCGCGCTGTTCCTCGCGAAGCGCGCGCTGCGGATCTTTCCCGTGTACTACCTGCTGCTCGCCGCGCTCGCGATCGCGCACGCGCTGTTCTACCAGCGCGGCGTCAACCTCGGGCTCGCGTGGCACGCGGCGTTCCTGTCGAATTACTGGATCGGCGTCGTGAAGGACGGCTGGCCGGGCTCCACCTCGCACTTCTGGAGCCTCGCCGTTGAACAGCAGTTCTATCTGATCGCCCCGCTCGCGCTGCTCGCGGTGCCTGCTGCGCGACACGTCGCGCTCGGTATCGCGGCCGTCGCGCTGTGCGCGGTCGCGCATCTCGCGCTCTACCTGTCGGATGCGTCGCCGGTGCTGATCTACGCGTTTTCGCCGTGGAATTTCGCACTGATCGCGCTCGGCGGCGTCGGTGCGATGGCGCTTGCCGACCGCGGCGCGGCCGCCGTGCGCCGTGTCCCACCCGGCTGGCTCGGCGCGGCAGGCGTCGTGTTCTTCCTCGCGCTGCCCGCGTGCACGACGTTGCCGGACGCAGTCGCGGGGCTCGCGGACCTCGGCCTGTCCGCGTCGCTCGGCGCGCTGATGCTGTGGATCGTCAGCGAACCCGACCATCCCGTCGTCGCACTGCTCGACCGGGGCCCGCTCGTCTATCTCGGCACGATCAGCTACGGCTTCTACCTGTTCCACAACCTGATTCCGACGCGCTTCGGCGTGCTGCCCGCGTCCTTCGCGCACGTGCCGATGCCGGAAATCGTCCGCGACGCGCTGCCCGAAATGCTGCAATTCGCGCTGGCCGTGCTGCTCGCGCACTTGTCCTGGCGCTATCTCGAAAAGCGGCTGCTCGACTTCAAGAAGCCGATCGCCGCGATGCTCGCCCGGCACTTCACTGCGCAACCGAGCGCGTCGCCGCGCTGAGCGTCGCGCGGACGCGCACAAGAGCGCGGAAGGAAACAACACGCCCCGTCACGCCCGGGAGCCGATCCCGGCGATGCGCACCGCGTACTCGCGCGCCTCCGGCGAACCCGGATCCTGCGCGCGCATCGACGTGCATCGCGCCGGCGAACGCGCCGAGCCGCTCGCCCGGACGGACGCTTCGGCACCGGTTTCAGGCGCGGCGCCCTACTTCGCCGGCGCACTCCGCTGCGCACGCAGCACCGCCCGCCACCCGAATCCGGCACGACGCGCCGGACGCACGCACCAGGATCGCGCGCCCGCACATGCAAAAAAGCCCCGGCGCCTGAGCGGCCGGGGCCAACGGAACAACCACCACCTGAAACAACGGAGCGCGCGGCTGCTTATGCGACAGCAGCCAGCGCGGGCAAGCAGGTACGCAGGTACGCCTCGAATTCGCGGCTGACTTCCGGATGCTGGAGCGCCAGCTCGACGGTTGCCTTGAGATAGCCGATCTTGCTGCCGCAGTCGAAGCGCGTGCCGAAGTAGCGATACGCGAGCACCTGCTCGTTCGCGAGCAGCGACTGGACCGCATCGGTCAGTTGCAGTTCACCACCGGCGCCCGGCTTGAGCTTGCGCAGATGATCGAAGATCGTCGGCATGAACACGTAGCGGCCGACCACGCCGAGATTCGACGGCGCGTCCTCGGGCGCCGGCTTCTCGATGATGCCCGACAGCTTGATGACGTCCTCTTCCCATTCACGGCCTTCTACGACGCCGTACGAGCGGCTGTCCTCGCGTGCGATCGTTTCGACGCCGATCACCGAGCTGTGATAGTGGTCGAACACGTCGACGAGTTGCTTGAGCACCGGCTGTTCGCCGTGCAGCAGGTCGTCGGCGAGAATCACCGCGAACGGCTCGCCGTGCACGAGCTTCTCCGCGCACAGCACCGCATGGCCGAGACCGAGCGCTTCCGGCTGGCGCACGTAGAAGCAGTTGACGTTGCTCGGCTTGATGCCGCGCACGAGTTCCAGCAGCTTTTCCTTGCCGCGCGCCTCGAGTTCGGCCTCGATCTCGTACGACTTGTCGAAGTGATCTTCGATCGCGCGCTTGCTGCGCCCGGTGACGAAGATCATCTCGGTGATACCGGCGTTGATCGCTTCCTCGACCGCGTACTGAATCAGCGGCTTGTCGACGACGGGCAACATCTCCTTCGGGCTCGCCTTCGTTGCCGGGAGGAACCGCGTGCCGAGACCGGCAACGGGGAACACGGCCTTGGTGACTTTCAACATGTTCGCATCCTGATTGCGTTGACTGCGCCGCGTCGCCCAGCGACCCGGCGCGATTGTGTTCCGAACGGCATATCGAGAATCGACGGCACTGCCAATTCCACTCCGCTCATTTTCGATATGGACTGAATGCCCAATGATCCCGGAAAAAATATAATCCTTTCAATCCGGTCGATACTGCCGGATCGCATGCCGGCGCAGAAACAAATTACCGATTCTCCGGATACAAATTCTTACGATTCAAATTCCTCGATATAGGGCACGCCGCCCCGCTCGAGGCCCGGCCGAATCGGTTCGTTCTTCAGCGCCTCGCGGTACGCCGACAGCACGGCCATGACCAGCAGTACTGCAGCGCTCGCGATCCAATGCATGTCCATCTTGCCGCTCCTTGCATCAATCATCTGGAGCTTCAAACTATCAGAAAAAAATCGGCAAATAATTGAAGCCCCCCGTGGAACCGCTTTCGGATCGCGATAAACCCATGATGTGGAATACCGATATTTCCCGGCGAGATTTTTTTATTCATTGATCGAATTCTTGCGCATTACGATTGAATGAAACTCCCCGTCAATCCGTCGCAAGGAACCGAATCGCATGCAAGCTTTCAGCGGATCGTCTCTGACCGCGCCGCCCGTCGCCGATCACAAGGAACACGTGATCGACGCGATGCGCGGTTTCGCGGCGCTGCTCGTCGCCTATTTCCACTGCCGCCAGATCGTCTGGGTCGGCATGCAGAGCTTCCATCAGGCTTACGGTCATGCACTGAACCCGGGCGTGATAGCCGGTTACCTGACCTTCCCGTTCGCGTGGGGCTCCGCCGGCGTGCCGATCTTCTTCGTGATCAGCGGCTACTGCATCCACCGCAACGCGGCGCTCAAGCTCGCGGCCAATCCTGCGTACCGTCTCGACGCGCCCAACTTCTGGGTGCGCCGGTTCGCGCGCATCTACCCGGTGCTGCTCGCCGCGCTGCTGTTCACGCTCGCGCTCGACTCGGTCAGCCTGCAGATCGAGCCCGTCAGCCACAAGATCCGCGACGTCGGCCTCCTCGCGTTCCTCGTGAACCTGTTCTCGCTGCAAGGCGTGGCCGGCTACACGTACGGGTCGAACGGCGCACTGTGGACGCTGTCGCTCGAAGTGCAGTTCTACGCGATCTACCCGCTGCTGTTCGCGCTGCGCCGCCGGATCGGCATGCCGGCCGTGGTGGCCGCGGTCGCGCTCGTCAACGTCGCGTCGGCGTGGCTGCTCGAACGGCACGACCTGCAGTTCTTCACGTCGTACTGGCTGTCCTGGACGATCGGCGCGTGGATTGCCGATGTGCGCGCGCAGCAGGCGCGCGACGCGGCCACCGTACCGTCGCGCGCGTGGTACGCCGCGGCCGCCGTGCTGCTGGCCGCCGGCTGCGGCGCGTTCCATTTCGGCCAGTACGGCGCCTTCCAGCTGTGGTCGGCCGGCTTCGCGTGCTTCCTGTACCGCGCGCTCGCCCGCCCGCCGCGCCCGACGCCGCCGCTGCGGGTGCTGAGCTGGTTCGGCGACTTCAGCTATTCGCTGTACCTGGTCCACCTGCCGCTGTTCGTCTGCCTCGGCTCGGTGCTGTTCCACTCCGAGCTGCAACTGTCGATCTGGCCGTCGTTCGCGTTCATGGCCGCCGCGATCCCGGTCGCCTACCTGTTCTACCGGATGTTCGAGCGGCCGGCGATGATGTGGTCGGCCAGCTTCAAGCCCGCACGCCCTGCCCGCGTGGCCACGCCGGCGCCCGAACGGGCCGTCTGACGGAATTGGCCGGGTTTCGACGCCCCCGTCCGGCATTGGGCCGTGCGGGGGCTTTTTCATGGCCGGCACGCGGTTGCGCGCCGGGTTGCGCGGGATGGGGCAGCCCACGGCGGTCCGGCCGCGCTACGGCCCGCGTGGGCTGCCTCTGGCCGGTTTCCGCCGCGTGACTGCCCCCGCGCGGGATGTCGCTTCATGATCGCCCTCGAAACGCGACCGGTCGATTTCGCACCTCGCACCTCACGCCTCGCACCTCGCACCTCGCACCTCGCACCTCGCACCTCGCACCTCGCGCCTCGCACCTCGCGCCTCGCACCTCTCCCGCGCCTCGCCAACCACCCCGTCCGCCACTCGCCCGCAAGCCACGCGCCCCGAAAAGCAAAGCCCCCACGCGGCTCAACACCGCATGAGGGCCCGTTTCCCGCCGGCGCGCGCCGGCTACCGCTAAGACTTCTTCGCCTTCGCGGCTTTCGCCGTATCCGACAGGATCTTCTCGACCCGCTCCACGTAGGTTTCGGTCCCGAACCGGCGCACCGCGGTCGCGCGCCCGCTCGCGACGAGCCGCTCGCGCAGCGCGCCGTCGCGCTTCAGCGTAGCCAGCGCGGCGGCCAGCGCGGCGGCGTCACCCGGCTCGCAGAGCAGCCCGTTGTCGCCGTCCTCGATGATCTCGACGACACCGCCCGCGCGGGCCGCGACAACCGGCCGGCGCGCGAGCATCCCCTCGACGATCACGCGCCCGAACGGCTCCGGCGTGATCGACGTATGCGCGACGACGTCCACTGCCGTCATGCAGGCGGCCACGTCGCGCTGGAACCCGAGGAAATGCACGCGCTCGTCCATCCCGTGCCGCGCGACGTATTCGTGCAGCTGCGCCGCATAGTCGTCCTCGCCGAACAGCGGCGCGCCGACCAGCACCACGTGCATGTCGGGATGCCGCGCGGCGGCTTCCAGCAGCACGTGCTGCCCCTTCCAGCGCGCGAGACGGCTGAACGAGCCGACGAGCCACGCCGCCCCCGGCAACCCGAGGCGGGCGCGCAGCGACGCCTGGCTGACGCCGTCCAGCGCATCGAACGGTTCGGCCGAAATACCGTTGAACACGACGTCGACGTGCTGCGGCGTAAAGCCCGTCAGCGCACGGAACGCCTGCGCGGACGCGTCGGAGTTCGCGATCACGCGCGTGACGCCGAGCCGCGCGCAGTACTTGATCGCCAGCAACTGCTTGCTGCCGAAATGGTCGGTGCTGACGATGTCGCGCAGGTGCCAGACCACCGGCTTGCGGGCGAGCCGCCCGGCGAGTGCGGCGACCACCATCGCACGCTGCGTGTTCGCGTAGATCACCTCGGCGCGGCGCGCGCGGCGCGCGACGTCGCGCACCAGCCGCACAAGCTGCTTCACCGCGCCGGGCGACACGCCGCCCTGCTTGCGCACGCCCGCGAGCGCGCCCTGCTCGACCACGTCGACACGCGCGCCGATCTCGTCGAGCGCCGCGCGGAACGGGCCGTCGTCGAACAGCAGCACGTCGGCGTTCGCGCGCATGTGCTTCATGATCTCGAGCAGCGACAGCTCGGCGCCGCCGAGCACGCCGCTCTGGTCGAGCACGAGCGTCGCCGGGCCGCGCGCGGCCGGCATCGGTGCGGCCGCGCCGCGCTGCGCGGTCGAGCCGGGCAGCGCCGCCTCCACATAGTCGAGGAAGCGCCGCCGGAACGTATCGGCGGAAAACCGCGCCGCGTTCGCGCGGCAGGCGACTGGCGTGAAACGCTGCGGCGCCCGCTCGAAATCGTCGACGGCCGCGATAACCGCGTGCGGCGTCTGCTCGTCGAAGAACAGCCCGGTCGGGTTCAGGTTCGATTGCGGATCGAGCACGGTCTCGAGCGCGCCGCCCTTGCCGTACGCGATCACCGGCGTGCCGCACGCCTGCGCCTCGACCACCGAAATCCCGAAATCCTCCTCGGCCGCGAACACGAACGCCTTCGCGCGCCGCATCCGGTCGTGCAGCACCGCGAACGGCTGGTAGCCCATGATCTCGACGTTCGGGCCGGCCTTCGCGCGGATCTTCTGCATCTCGGGGCCGTCGCCGATCACGACGAGCTTGCGCTCGGGCGTGCGCGAAAACGCTTCGACGATCAGGTCGATCTTCTTGTACGGCACCATCCGCGACGCGGTCAGGTAGAAATCCTCCTTCTCCGCGTTCAGCGAAAACGCGTCGACGTCGACCGGCGGGAAGATCACCGCCGCGTCGCGGTGGTAGACCTTCTTGATGCGCCGTGCGATGAACGCGGAATTCGCGACGAAGCCGTCCACCGCATTCGCGGTGCGCGTGTCCCAGTTGCGGATGTAATGCAGGATCATCCGCGCGAGCAGCGATTTCGGCCCGTGCGTGAGATTCGACTGCTCCAGATACTGGTGCTGCAGGTCCCATGCATAGCGGATCGGCGAATGCACGTAGCTGATGTGCACCTGGTCCGGCCCCGTCAGCACGCCCTTCGCGACCGCGTGGCTGCTCGAGATCACGAGGTCGTACTCCGACACGTCGAGCTGCTCGATCGCGAGCGGCATCAGCGGCAGGTAACTGCGGTATTTGGTGCGCGCGAACGGCAGTTTCTGGATGAACGACGTCGTCACCGGCTTGCCGCGCACGAACGCGCGGTCGTCGAGAAAATCGACGAGGCTGAACAGGTCGGCGTCGGGAAAGCACGCGACGATCTGTTCGAGCACGCGCTCGGCCCCGGCATAGGTGACGAGCCAGTCGTGGACGATCGCCACGCGCAGCGCGCGCGACGGCTGCCGCGCGCCGGCCCGCTCGGCCGGCACCGGCCGGCGCAGCGTGGCGACATCGCCGGCTTCGGCCACGGCGGCATCGGCCGTGGCGAGATTCAATACGGCGTGTTCCGCCAGATCGCGATTCATACGGTTTTCCTCGCATTGAGACGGACAAACAGGTCGCGCACGAGCGCGCGCAATCCCGGCGTCATCGTGAGCGACCACGCAACATTCAGCACCAGCACGACCGCGCACATGCCGATCGACTCGCCGAGCCCCGGCCATGCCTGCGCCAGAAACAGGCTCGCGAGCAGGAAGGCGAGATGCGCGAGCATGTCGAGCACGATCGCGCGCATCCGGATCGCCGACAGATACAGCAGCACGCCGTAGTCGACGAGCGCGCGCGCCGCGACGACCACCGCCGCGCCGATCAGCCCGAAGTGATGAATGCCGAACCACAGGCCGCCGACGAAGAACGGCATCTCGACCAGCCCGGCGAATGCCGCGCGGGCCGGATTGACCTGCGACTGGATCAGGATCCGCGTGACGCTCGCCTGGCCGACGAGCCACACGCTGACCACCAGCACGCGGCCGACCGGCGCCGAATGCACGGCGAGATCGGCGCCGACCCACAGCGTGAGGAACGGCGCGAGCGCGAAGATCGCGACGATGCCAACCGGCGTGAACACGCCGTTCAGGAATTCGAGCGACTGGCGCGCGAGCGTGTCGGCATGGTCGCGGCCGACCGCCGACAGGCGCGGGAACAGCGTGCGCACGAGCGCGTTCGGCAGCATGTTCAGCCGCGTGACGAGGTTCTGCGGCACCGTGTAGTAGGTGACGAACTTCGCGCCCATGCCGGCGCCGAGCATCACGCGGTCGAGCGTGTCGGCGATCATGCTCGTCGTGCTCGCGATCAGCATCCAGCCGCCGAAGTTGAACAGCCCTTTCGCGGTGCCCCACTGCGGCGGGTCGATGCGCCGGATCCCGAGCACCTTGATGCTGGCCTGGCCGAGCATCACCGCCGCGATCAGGCGCGCGACGACGGCCGCCGCGAGCACCGTCTGCAGGTTCGGCGCGATCCACCAAGCGGCGCCGAGCGGCAGCAGCTGGAACAGGAACGTGCCGATCGTCTGGTTCGTGTTGAACACGCCGAACCGCTCGGCGCCGTTGATCGCGCCGGCGAACACCCACGACACGTTCGCGAGCGGAATCGCGAGCGCGAGCCACGGCAGCGCGAGATACACCTCGTGCTGCATCGCGGCCGACACCTTCGTGAAGTACGCGGTATAGATGAACGCGCCGAAATAGATCAGCAGCCCGCCGACGATGCCGGTGCCGAGATTCAGCCAGAACGCGCTCCAGAACACGCGCGCGCTTTCGTCGGCGTTGCCGCTCGCGAGCGCCTTCGAGATGTGGTTCTGCGCGGCCATGCTCATCCCGAGATCGAGGATCCCGAAATAGCCGATCAGCGTCCACACGAGGCTGACGACGCCATAGCGCTCGACGCCGAGCGTGTGGATATAGGCGGGCACCGTCACCAGCGACACGAAGGTCGGCAGGATCAGCCCGATGAAGTTGATCGAAACGTTCTTGAGTATGCCTTTGTCCATGCTTAAGCCTTGAGTGACGTCGACGGCGACGACGGCGCGCCGCCCGTCACGGTTTCCAGCGATACATCAGCACCTTGCCGCGCGCGTCTTCCTCGACGAACACGAGGTATTCGCCGTTCTCGCGCCGGAATGCGCTGATGCCGAACGGCACGTCGACCCAGCCGGATGCCTTGCCGACCTCGGTGCCCGGGCTCATCACGCCCACTTCCTTGCCGGTGTCCTTGTCGTACACGTGGATCTTGCCGACCGGCTCCACGGTGAAGAGGTAACGGCCCTCGACCGTGATCCCGATCAGGTCGAAGATCGGCTTCGCATCGAGCTTCCACGGCAGCGCCACCTGGTAGCGCATCACCGGCGAGCCCGTCGACCACTTGTCGAAACGGATCAGCACGCGCCCCACTTCCTTGTTGATGCCCGGCTGCGGCGGCGCGTCGGCCGTGTAGCCGGTCACGTACAGCGTGTCGGTCTGCGGCTCGTAGATCGAACGGCGCAGCTGCGTGAACGGCTGCGGCATCGGGTAGGTCGTGACCTTGTCATACGCGTAGATCGGGTTGCCGGCCTTGTCGACGCCGCCGTACTGGAAGCGATGGATGCCGCGCACGTCGCTGGTGCGCCAGATGTCGCCCTTCGTGTCGACCCACCAGCCCCAGCCGCCCGCCTTCGCCTTGCCGGTCGTGTTGATCTCGGCCTCGTCGGGATCGATCCGGCCGTTGCCGTTCGCGTCGCGCCACAGCCAGTCGCCGCCCGGCGGCTTGTTCGGCACCTTGTCGACCGGCCGCGCGCGGCCCGCGATCAGGCCCGACGGAATCGCGACCTCGCCGTCGCGCTTCGCGTCGAAGCGGTAGATCTTCAGGTGATCGGCGTACATGTCGGTCAGGTACAGGAACGTGCGGCCGTCCAGACGACGCGCGATCGGCATGCCCGGCCACTGGTCGGTGTGGAACACCGGGTCGTCCGGATACTTGAAGCGGTTCGACAGGAAGCCGACGTATTTCCAGTCCTGGCCCGGCGGCTTCGACAGGTCGAGCTCGAAGCGCTTGTTGCCCGTGTACACGCTGTTCGGCCGCGCGGGGTCGAGCCACGCGCCATCGACGAACAGCAGCCCCTGCACCTGCCAGCGCGGCTTGCCGTCCGGCGTATAGCTTTCGAGTACCGCGCCGAGCCCGGCGCCGATCGTGTCGTGGCGCGGCCCGATGCCGTTCATCGACACATAAATGTTGCCCGCGCGGTCGACGCCGACGCCCGTCAGCCCGTTGAAGCGCTGCGGCCCCGGCCGCCCCGGCACGGGACCCGCGAAGATGCCGCCGCGCTCGCCGAACGTGCCCGACTGCGCATAGCCCTTGCCGCCTTTCGAGAAAATCAGGATCTGCTGGCGCGGCCCGTTGTCCGCGACGAGCACGCGCCCTTTCGCGTCGACCGCCACGTCCACCGCATCGGTGCCCTCCGGCAGCGCCGGCGCATCGTCGAGCTTGCGGCCGTCGGCTCGCACGTGCACGAGATGCGCGGGTCCGTTCAGCGTATCGGTCAGCAGCCACAGCGTGCCGTCGCCGGCGAGCGCGATGCGGCCCGGCTCGTGCGCGCTCCACGTCCCCTTCTGCTGCATCGTCTCCGCGTCGTAGACATCCACGACGTCACGCGAAGGATTCGTCGCGAACAGCGTCTTGTCGTCGGCCGCGAGGCCGCCCACTTCCGCCTTCGCCTCGCCGACTTCCGGGCGAGCGGGGGCCGGCACCTCGTTCATCATCATGAAGCTCGCGGCCATCCGCGCGCGGCCCGCGTCGGCGCGCCCGCCCGGCGCGACCTGCGGCGACGCGCGAAACGGCGCGGGCTGCTTCATGTCGCCGATCGTGCGGCGCGAGATGCCGAACCACTGCTTGCCCTTGTCCGGCCAGATGCCGGGGGATTGCAGGTGGCCGCGCTCATTGCCGACGCCGATCGCGACATACGCGTACTTGCTGTTCACGGCGATCGCGTTGCCGCCGAGATTGCCCCAGCCGTGCGTGCCGCCGGCGAAGCCGAGCATCTTCCCGTCCTGATAGACGCTCGCCTCGGCCCCGCTCTCGTCCCACGGCGCATTCGTATACACCTTGCCGTCAGGTGTCACCGCGATCGCGCGGATGTCGATCTGCGTCCAGCTGCCGTCGCCATAGCCGAACGTGTTGCCGATCCACGACGTCGTCGCGGGCAACACCGTTTCGGCCGGTGCAGCGCTCGTCAGCAGCGCTGCGCATACCGTCATGCCAACCAGAATCAGACGTCGCAATGCGCTTCTCCAGACTTGATGCAACCGCGACCGGTATCGCAGCGGATTGCCGCCGGCGCACCCTGTCGCTAAATAGGTTTCAAACGTCGCGATGCAGGTTACAAGCAAAAATAATCACAAGAAATTTGGAAATATTTGGGGATGTTTCTGCCTGAAATATCGAACCGGAACAGGCAGTAAATCGCAGCTGGAAACGGCAATAACGACCGCCTTTCGCTCGCCGTCACGTAGAAAATGCCGCTCCGCACCGCCTGTCGCACGTGCCCGGGCGCGAACCTTTCATCTCATGACCGTAATAATCGACATTTGAATGTTTGTCGTCGGATAAATGACGCGCGTTTTTTTACCGATTTCTTTTCCCTAGAATCAATTTCGATTCGATATCCCATTTAAAGGCATGCAATACGTACACGCATTGGCTACAGGCCGCGCAGGAGCCGGGCGATGACGGCCCGCTCGCGCCCCGCCGACCTCGCCCCGCCGCAACACGGCCGCATCGTGCAGCTCGACGGGCTGCGCGCGATCGCGGTGGGCGCCGTGTTCCTGCAGCACGCGCTGAAGGCGCCGCTGTGGATGGGTGTCGACCTGTTCTTCGTGCTGAGCGGCCTGCTGATCACCGGCATCCTGCTCGATCGCAAGGCGCGCGGGCAGTCGTACTTCAGCCACTTCTACGCGCGCCGCGTGCGCCGCATCCTGCCGCCGTACGTGCTGCTGCTGGTGGTATCGACGATCCTGTTCGGCGCGAGCTGGCTGCCGCACTGGCCGTGGTTCGCATTTTTCTCGACCAACATCGGGCTGTCGCTCGGCAGCATCGGCCACGACAGCCTGAACGTGCTGTGGTCGCTCGCGGTCGAGGAGCAGTTTTATATTTTCTGGCCGTTCGTCGTGCTGTGGTGCTCGGAGCGCGCGCTGCTGTGGGTCGCCGCCGCGCTGGTCGTCGCCGCACCCGTGCTGCGCGCGATCGCGACGCCGTGGTTCGATTCGTTCTGGCCGATCTACTACCTGACGCCGTTCCGGATGGACCTGCTCGCGGCCGGCGCACTGCTCGCGATCGTGCTGCGCCGCGACCGGCGCGCGCTGGAGCCGTTCTATCCGCTCGCGATCCTCGGCGCGCTCGTATCGCTCGCGATCCTCGGCTGGCTGCACTTGTCGTTCCCGCGCTTTCGCGCCGCGAACACACCGCTGTCGAACGCGGCGCTCTACAGCATCTCGCTGCTGCTGTGCACGTCGATCGTCGTGATCGCGCTGCGCGGCCGCGGCCTCGTGCAACGCGTGCTGACCAACCCGATGCTCGTCTACGTCGGCACCGTCAGCTACACCGTCTACCTGATTCACCTGAGCGTGCTGTATGCGCTCTGGCCGCTGCACCTGAACCGCTTCGTCACGGCCGCGCTCGCACTGGCGATCACGCTCGCGTACGCGACCCTGAGCTGGTACGGCTTCGAACGACGCCTGACGCGCGGCCCCGCACGCAGCACGCTGCCGGCCGCCGCCAGCACGACTGCCTGAATTTCCCTATCTATCGATTTCGACAAGGACAACGCCATGACCCAAACTCGCAAGAAGGCCATCATCACGGGGATCACGGGACAGGACGGCGCCTACCTGACCAAGCTGCTGCTCGACAAGGGCTACCAGGTCACGGGGACTTACCGCCGCACCAGCTCGGTCAACCTGTGGCGCATCGCCGAGCTCGGCGTCAACACGCACCCGAACCTCACGCTCGTCGAACATGACCTGACGGACGCCGGCTCGAGCGTGCGGCTGCTGGAACGCACGCAGCCCGACGAGTTGTACAACCTGGCCGCGCAAAGCTTCGTCGGCGTGTCGTTCGAGCAACCGTCCACGACCGCGGACGTCACGGGCCTCGGCCCGCTGCACCTGCTCGAGGCGATCCGCGTCGTGAGCCCGAAGACGCGCTTTTACCAGGCATCGACGTCCGAGATGTTCGGCAAGGTGCAGTCGATTCCGCAGACGGAAACGACCTCGTTCTATCCGCGCAGCCCGTACGGCGTCGCGAAGCTGTTCGCGCACTGGATGACCGTGAACTACCGCGAGTCGTATGGCCTGTTCGGCAGCAGCGGGATCCTGTTCAACCACGAATCGCCGCTGCGCGGCCGCGAATTCGTCACCCGCAAGATCACGGACACCGTCGCGAAGATCAAGCTCGGCAAGGCGACGCGCCTCGAGCTCGGCAATCTCGACGCGAAACGCGACTGGGGCTTTGCACTCGAGTACGTCGAAGGGATGTGGCGGATGCTGCAGGTCGACGAACCCGACACCTACGTGCTGGCAACCAACCGGACCGAGACCGTGCGCGACTTCGTGCGGATGGCGTTCGCGGCGGCCGGCTATCAGATCGAGTGGACCGGCAAGGGTGAGCAGGAGCGCGGCCTCGATGTGGCGACGGGCAATGTGCTCGTCGAAGTGAATCCCAAGTTCTACCGCCCCGCGGAAGTCGATCTGCTGATCGGTTGCGCGGACAAGGCCAAAAGCAAGCTCGGCTGGGCGCCGGAAACGACGCTCGAACAGCTTTGCCAGATGATGGTCGAGGCGGATCTGACGCGGAACCAACACCATGACACGTTCTGATATCGAACACGCGCCGCGCCGTGCATTCGTCACGGGCCTGACGGGTTTCACCGGCCGTTACATGGCGCAGCATCTCGAAGCCGCCGGCTACGAAGTCTGGGGGACGGTCGCGCCCGGCTCGCCGCCCACCGACGATCCGGTGTTCGCGAACTGCACGCTGCTGCCGGTCGACCTGCTCGACGCGGACGCGGTGCGCGCAGCGGCCGCCGACGCCCGGCCCGACGCGGTCGTGCATCTCGCCGCACGAGCGCACGTCGCACACGACGAACCGTCGCAAACCTACGCGGTCAACGTCGTCGGCACGCGCAACCTGCTGGCCGCGCTCGCGGGTCTCGACCGCCGCCCGTCGGCCGTGCTGCTCGCGAGCAGCGCGAACATCTACGGCAACTCGACGGCCGGCGTGCTCGACGAGAACGTCCCGCCCGCCCCCGCGAACGACTACGCGATCAGCAAGCTCGCGATGGAATATGCGGCGAAGCTGTGGGCCGACCGGCTGCCGATCGTGATTGCGCGGCCGTTCAACTACACGGGTGTCGGCCAGAGCGATGCGTATCTGCTGCCGAAGCTCGTCGCACACTACGCGCGCAACGAACCGCGGATCTCGCTCGGCAATCTCGACGTGCGGCGCGATTTCTCCGACGTGCGCGACGTGACGGCTGCGTACCTGAAGCTGATCGAAACCGCGCCTGCCGGCGAGATACTCAACGTCTGCTCGGAGCGCGCGTATTCGCTGAAGGAAGTGCTGGCGATCCTGTCGCGCATCGCCGGCTACGTGATCGACGTGACGATCGATCCGCGCTTCGTGCGGCACAACGAGGTGAAGAGCCTGAGCGGGTCGCGTGACAAACTGCGGCGCGCGGTGGGCGAACTGCCCGTCACGCCGCTCGATGAAACGCTGCGATGGATGGTGAGCGCGGTGCGCAATGACCTGCCGGCGGACGCACCGCCGGCATCCGCACGCCCGCTGAACGGATCGCGCACGCGCGAAGGCGTGCGCCGCGACTATGTCGCCGATGGCGACAGGACGTCCGTGCAGGCGCGCCCCGTCGCATCGCTGTAAGGCTGCCTGCCGGCGCGCTCAGCCTTCGAGTCCGCGTGCGAGATCGTTGCGGACGTCGTTCGCGTGCTCGAGGCCGACCGCGAGGCGGATCAGCCCTTCGGTGATTCCGGCTGCCGCGCGCGCTTCCGGCGTGATACGGCCGTGCGTCGTGGTGGCCGGATGCGTGATCGTCGTGCGCGTGTCGCCGAGGTTGCCGGTGATCGACACGAGCTTCGTGCCGTCGATCACGCGCCATGCGTTCGCGCGCTGCTGCTCGGGCGTGTCGCCCTTCAGCTCGAACGACACGATCGCGCCGCCCGCCTTCTGCTGGCGCTTCGCGAGCTCATGCTGCGGGTGCGATTCGAGGCCCGGATAGAACACGCGCGCAACGGCCGGATGCGAATCGAGCCAGCGCGCGATTTCCAGCGCATTCGCCGATTGCTTCTCGACGCGCAGCGACAGCGTCTCCATCCCCTTCAGCAGCACCCACGCGTTGAAGGCCGACAGCGTCGGGCCCGCGCTGCGCACGAACGGGAACACCTTGCCCATGATGAATTCCTTCGTGCCGACCAGCGCGCCGCCGAGCACGCGGCCCTGCCCGTCGAGGAATTTCGTCGCCGAGTGCATCACGACATCCGCGCCGAGCTTCAGCGGCTGCTGCAGCACCGGGCTGCAGAAACAGTTGTCGACGACGAACAGCGCGTTCGCGGCCTTCGCGATCTTGCCGATCGCCTCGATGTCGGCGAGTTCGGTCAGCGGGTTCGACGGCGTCTCGAGGAAGAACATCTTCGTTTCCGGCCGCACCGCTTCCTGCCACGCGTTCAGGTCGGTCGGGTCGACGAAGGTCGTCGTGATCCCGAACTTGCTGAAGATCTGCGAGAACATCCCGAGCGTCGAGCCGAACAGGCTGCGCGAGCTGACGAGGTGGTCGCCTGCCTGCAGCGCGGACATCACGACCGACATGATCGCGGCCATCCCCGACGCCGTCGCGATGCACGCCTCGCCGCCCTCGAGCGCCGCGAGACGCTCCTGGAACATGGTGACGGTCGGGTTCGTGAAGCGCGAATAGGTGAAGTAGTCTTCCGAGTTCGCGAAGCGCTCGGCCGCGTCGGCCGCGCTCGAGAAGCAGAAGCTCGACGTGAGGAACAGCGCTTCCGAGTGCTCGTTGAAGTCGCTGCGCAGCGTGCCTGCGCGCACGGCAAGCGTGTCGAAGTTGAGGGAGTCGTCCATGTTCCGTTTTCCGTATCCGATGGCCACGCGCGTCGCGCAGGCCAGATCAAAACCAGGCCCAAAAACAAAAAGCCCGCTATGCGTCTGCATCAGCGGGCTTCGGTGCGGTACGACAGCGATCGACTCGGGCCGGCTGTCGCCGGCCTTCGCTTTAGCTGTTTTGGGAAGTCGCCCCGCGTCCGCAAGCTGATATCAAATCGACGCAAGGCCACATCCTATCACGCTTCGCCAGAAGCGTGCGCCGGTGTCACTCGACCGACAACTGCAGGTTCATCTGCGAACGCTCGGTGTCGCCGGCGGTGTCCCGATCGGCCTGCGACGCCGGCGCGAGACGCGCGCGCTCGATCGCATCGAGATACTCGGGCGTCACGTCGCCGGTGATGTAGTTGCCGTCGAAGCACGACGCCTCGAAGCGCTCGAGCTTCGGGTTGATGTCGCGCACCGCGCGGCGCAGGTCGTCGACGTCCTGATAGATCAGGTGATCGGCGCCGATCATCTTCGCGACTTCTTCGTCGGTGCGGCCGTGTGCGACCAGCTCGCCGCGCGTCGGCATGTCGATGCCGTACACGTTCGGGAACTTCACGGGCGGCGCGGCCGACGCGAAGATCACCGACTTCGCGCCCGCATCGCGCGCCATCTGCACGATTTCATGCGAGGTCGTGCCGCGCACGATCGAGTCGTCGACGATCAGGACGTTCTTGTCCTTGAACTCGATGCTCATCGCGTTGAGCTTCTGGCGCACCGACTTCTTGCGCACGGCCTGCCCCGGCATGATGAACGTACGGCCGACGTAGCGGTTCTTGAAGAAGCCCTCGCGATACTCGACGCCGAGCTTCGCGGCGACCTGCATCGCGGCCGGGCGCGACGAATCGGGAATCGGCATCACGACGTCGATCGGCACGTTCGGCAGCTCGCGCTTGATCTTCTCGGCGAGATAGTCGCCCATGCGCAGGCGCACGTTGTAGACGGGCACGCCGTCGAGGCACGAATCCGGACGCGCGAGGTACACGTATTCGAACATGCACGGGTTCAGCGTCGGCTGCTCCGCGCACTGCTGGCTGTGGAAGTTGCCGGCCGGATCGATGAAGATCGCTTCACCCGGCTGCACGTCGCGCACGAATTCGAAACCGATGCCTTCGACGGCCACCGACTCCGACGCGACCATCCACTCGGTGCCGTGTTCCGTTTCGAGCTTGCCGATGCACAGCGGGCGGATGCCGAACGGATCGCGGAACGCGAGCAGGCCGTAGCCGGCGATCAGCGACACGATCGCGTACGAACCCTGCAGGCGGCGATGCACGCCCGAGACCGCCTTGAACACCGACGCCGGATCGAGCTCGAGGCCCGTCGTCGACAGCTGCAGTTCGTGCGCGAACACGTTGAGCAGCACTTCGCTGTCGGAATTGGTGTTGATGTGCCGGCGGTCGATCCGGAACATCTCGTCCTTCAGTTGCTGCCAGTTCGTCAGGTTGCCGTTGTGCGCGAGAATGATCCCGAACGGCGCGTTCACGTAGAACGGCTGCGCCTCGGCTTCGCTCGACGCCGAACCGGCCGTCGGGTAGCGCACCTGGCCGATGCCGTAGGTGCCGGGCAGGCTGCGCATGTTGCGCGTGCGGAACACGTCGCGCACCATGCCGTTCGCCTTGTACATGTGGAAATTGCTGCCGTCCGCCGTCGCGATGCCCGCCGCGTCCTGACCGCGATGCTGCAGCAGCAGCAGGCTGTCATAGATCAGCTGATTGACCGGGGATTGGGAGATAACACCTACGATGCCGCACATGGCATGTCCTTCAAGATGACAAAATCGGTTCCGTCCTGCCCGGCCGCGTCGTCACACGCGTACGTACTGGGCCATGCCGTCGGGCAGGAGCTGCTTCAGCTCGTGCACGCCCTGTTCGGCGAAAGGACGCAAGAGCGCATTGCGCCAGAAATCCTGTTTGGGCAGTTCGGTCAGCCCGGCCGCCGCGACCAGCAGCACCACCAGCACACAGCCGCGGACGAGCCCGAACATCATGCCCAGCGAGCGGTCGACGCCGCCCAGGCCACTCGCCTGCGCGATCCGCGACAGCAACGCGTTTGCGACACCGGCGACCAGCACGACGCCGATCACGAGCAGCGCGAAGGCGATCACCCATTGCGTCAGCGCACCGCCCGGCCAGTTCGCCGGAATGTACGGCACGACCAGCCCGACGTAGCGGCCCGCGATCACGATCGCCGCGATCCAGCCGATCAGCCCGAATATCTCCGACACGAAGCCGCGCCACGCACCGCGCAGCGCCGACAACACGATCACCGCCAATACAGCGTAGTCGAAAGCCGTCAGCATCGTGCGTTATTGCGTCAGACCGGCTTCGCGCACCTTCGCGATCGCGGCGGAGGCCGCCGAGCGATCCGCGAACGGGCCGGCACGCAACAGTGTAGCCGTGCTGCCGTCTGCCTGCTTGCGATGCTCGACATATGCGGGCACACCCGCCGATTTCAATTTGGTCGCCCACGAACGGGCCGTCGCGTCATCCTTGAACGACCCGAGCTGCACCGCGAAGCGCGCACCGGCCGGCGAGGCCGGCGACGATGCGTCGCCGCTGTCCGGGCTCGCGGCGTCGGCATTCGCGACGGTGGCGGGCGCGGGTTTCGGCGCAGCCGGTTTCGCCGCGGGGGCGGCCGGCTTCGGCGCGGGCTTCGGCGGCGTCACGCTCGCGGTGGTCGTCGTATCGGGTTTCGCGGCCGGCTTGGCTGCGGGCGCCGGCACAGGTGCCGGTGCGGCCACAACGGCCGTATCGGATGCCGGCGGCTCGTCATGCGCGACGCCGGCCTGCACGTCGGACGCATCGTCGTCGCGCGGCGCGACCGCCTGGTGCGCGGGCCGGTTCGGGATGTCGATCGCGATGTCGTCCGTGACCGGCTTCGGGTGCGAATCGAGCACCATCGGCAGCACGATCACGGCCGCCACGACGAGCGCGATCGCACCCACGAGGCGACGGCGTGCGCGTTGCTTTTCTGGAAGGGTCGGATCAAGGAGCAGCGCGTCCGATTCCGGACGCTCGGTGCGGCGCGAGCGGCGCTCGACGCGTTCAGTGGTGCGCTCCGTGCGCACGTTCCGGGAGGTCCCGGTGCGACCGCCGCGCCGCGGGGGCGCGTCGTCGTCTTTTTTGCCGAACGAGAAAATTCCCATGAATGGCTGAGTCCGAAACTGCCCGTCAGTCAGTGTTGCTGCGATTTACGGTAGGCCAGCACGCCGGCAACCGTATGGAAACTGCCGAAAACCACGATTCTATCATTCTCGGATGCTCTTTTTAGTGCATCGCGAAACGCTTCTGCCGGCGACGCGTAACGCGTCACGCTCGAATCGGGCCCCTCCTCCACGCCTGCCTTGCGCAGCGCGGCTTCGAGCTGCTCCGCGGAGGCCGCGCGCGGCAGCGGCAGGTCGGTCACGCACCAGTGGTCGATCTCGCCCTTCAGGTGCTGCAGCACGCCGTCGATGTCCTTGTCGTGCATCGCGCCGAACACCGCGTACGTGTACGGGAAGAAGCCCATGTTGCCGAGGTTCTGCTCGAGCACGGCCGACGCATGCGGGTTGTGCGCGACGTCGAGCACGATCGCCGGCTTGCCGGGCAGCACCTGGAAGCGCCCCGGCAGCTCGACGTTCGCGAGCCCGAGCCGGATGTCCTGCGCGGACACTGGCAGCACCGGGCGCAACGCCTCGAGCGCGGCGAGCGCGGCCGACGCATTGATCAGCTGATTCGCGCCGCGCAGCGCCGGGTATGCGAGCGCCGGATAGCGCTTCTCGCGGCCGAGGTAGCTCCACTGCTGGCGCTCCGCGCCTGCCTGCGCCTCGTAGCGGAAATCGCGGCCGACCAGCCACAGGTCGGCGCCGATCGCTTCGGCGTGGTCGATCAGCGTTTGCGGCGCGGCCGGATCGCCGCAGATTGCCGGCTTGCCCGCGCGGAAGATCCCGGCCTTCTCGAACGCAATCTTCTCGCGCGTGTCGCCGAGGTATTCGGTGTGGTCGATGTCGATGCTCGTGACGATCGCGCAATCGGTATCGATGATGTTGACCGCATCGAGCCGGCCGCCGAGGCCGACTTCGAGGATCACCGCGTCGAGCCCGCGCGACGCGAACAGGTGCATGATCGCGAGCGTCGTGAATTCGAAATACGTGAGCGACACGGGCTCGGGCAGCGACGTGCGCGCGGCTTCGACCGCCTCGAAATGCGGCAGCAGTTCGTCATCGGTGACGTTCTGGCCGTTCACGCGTGCGCGCTCGTTGAATTCGAGCAGGTGCGGCGACGTATGGCAGCCGACCTTGTAGCCCGCGCGCACGAGGATCGTCTCGAGGAACGCACAGGTCGAGCCCTTGCCGTTCGTGCCGCCGACGGTGATGACGGGGCATGCGAATTCAAGCTGCAGCGCCGCCTTGACCTGCCCGATGCGGGTCAGACCCATGTCGATGCCGACCGGGTGCGCGCGTTCGAGATGCGAAAGCCACGCGTCGAGAGTGGGAAAAGTGCTCATCGGATCAAATCTGGATCGGTACCGCCACTACGCCAAAAAACGAAGCGCGCCGCCTGACGCTGAAGCCAGGCGACGCGCAGAGTTCACAACCTTGCGCCGGTCAAGCCAGCGCGTCGGCCGGCTGTCGCTGCAGCAGCGCGAGCAATTGCGCGATTTCGTCGCGCATCCTGCGGCGGTCGACGATCATGTCGATCGCGCCCGTCTTCAGCAGGAATTCGGCGCGCTGGAAGCCTTCCGGCAGCTTTTCACGCACCGTCTGCTCGATCACGCGCGGGCCGGCGAAGCCGATCAGCGCCTTCGGCTCGGCGATCACGACGTCGCCGAGGAACGCAAAGCTCGCCGACACGCCGCCCATCGTCGGGTCGGTCAGCACCGAGATGAACGGCAGCTTCGCCTCGGCCAGCTTGGTCAGCATCGCGGTGGTCTTGGCCATCTGCAGCAGCGACAGCAGGCTTTCCTGCATCCGTGCGCCGCCCGATGCGGTGAAGCAGATGAACGGCACGTGCTGTTCCAGCGCGTTCTGCGCGCCGCGCGCGAAGCGCTCGCCGACGACCGAACCCATCGAGCCGCCCATGAACGAGAACTCGAAGCAGGCCGCGACGACGGGCAGCGTGTGGATCGCCCCGCCCATCACGACCATCGCGTCGGTCTCGCCCGTCTCGTCCATCGCTTCCTTCAGACGATCGGGGTACTTGCGGCTGTCCTTGAACTTCAGCGTGTCGACCGGCACGATTTCCTGGCCGATTTCATAGCGGCCTTCCGGATCGAGCAGCCCGTCGAGACGCTCACGCGCGCCGATGCGCATGTGGTGATCGCACTTCGGGCATACGTGCAGGTTCGCATCCACGTCGTTGCGGTACAGCACGGCCTCGCAGGACGGGCACTTGACCCACAGGCCTTCCGGAATGCCCTTGCGGCTTTTCGGGTCGGTCTGCTTGATCTTCGGCGGCAACAGTTTGTCGAGCCAGCTCATCGTATGGTTTCCTGTTCCGTGGCGGGACGGGCCGCTTGGCCCGCCCGCTTCCTGTGTTGTGTTTATCGCGCCGTCTTGCCCGCGCCGTCCAGGGCGGCACGCAGCTCGGCGATGAAGGTCTTCAGCGCGGCGGCGGCAGCATCCGGCGCAGCGCTTTCGAGCAGCTGCACGAGGCGGCTGCCGATCACGACGGCGTCCGACACTTCGGCCACCGCGCGCGCCGTTTCGGCGTCGCGGATACCGAAGCCGACGCCCACCGGAACCGGCACGCGCGACTTGATGGCCGGGATTTTACCCGCAATGCTCGAAACATCCAGATTTCCCGCGCCGGTCACCCCCTTGAGCGACACGTAATACACGTAGCCGCTCGCGATCTTGCCGACGTCGGCGATGCGTTCGTCGGTCGACGTGGGCGCGAGCAGGAAGATCGGATCGATCTGCGCGGCACGCATCTTTTCGGCGAATACGCCCGCCTCTTCCGGCGGATAGTCGACGACCAGCACGCCGTCGACGCCGGCCGCGTGCGCCTCGGCCGCGAACGCGTCGACGCCCATCCGTTCGATCGGGTTCGCATAGCCCATCAGCACGACGGGGGTTTTAGGGTCGGTCTCGCGAAAACGCTTCACGTCGGCCAGCACGCTCTTGAGCGTGACGCCGCGCGCGAGCGCGCGCTCCGACGAGCGCTGGATCACGGGGCCGTCGGCCATCGGGTCCGAGAACGGCACGCCGAGTTCGATCACGTCCGCGCCGCCGGCGGCGAGCGCGTGCATGAATTCGACGGTTTTCGCGGGATCGGGGTCGCCGGCCGTGATGAACGGGATCAGGCCCTTACGGCCTTGTTCGGCGAGCGCGGCGAAGGTTTGCTGAATACGGGACATGGCAATTTTCCTGTGTCGATCCGGAGTTGGCGCTTCAGCGCTTACTCCGGACCCATACAAAGTTAGAGTTCGGCGATGCGGCGGCGCGATTCACGCGCACGCCGGCGCAGCGAGCGCGTTCACGCGCTCGTGCGCGATCGCACAATAACTTTCGTTGATCTCGTAGCCGACGAAGTTGCGCCCCTGCCGTGCGCAGGCCACCGCGGTCGTGCCGCTGCCCATGAACGGATCGAGCACGCGGCCGCCCGGCGGGCAGCTTGCGAGCACCATCCGCTCGATGATTTCCAGCGGCTTCTGGGTCGGATGATCGACGCGCTCCGCGTGTTGCCGGTGCAGGCGCGAGACCGACCAGACGTCCTTCGGGTTGTAGCCCATCTCCAGCCACTTGCTGCCCTCGAACAGCTTGCGCGAGCGGGCCTTCTTCGTATCGGCGTCGTACGGGATGCGGACCGGATCGAGATCGAAGTAATACGCCTTGGAAACCGCGAAAAAGCCGATGTTGTCGTGCACCGACGTGAAACGGCGCGTCGTGCCGCCCATGCTCGGCACGCGCCGGTCCCAGATGATCTCGTTGACCATCGTGAGCTTCGTCTTCAGGAAACTGAAGATTTCCGGCGCGTACTGCCACGTGCAGAAGATGTACATCGACCCGCTCGGCTTCAGCTTCGGAATCGCGAGCTCGAGCCACTCGCGCGTCCACGCGAGGAAATCGTCGCCCGAACGCTTGTCCGAGTCGTTGCCGTAGTCCTTGCCGAGCCCGTACGGCGGATCGGCGACGATCAGGTCGATCGACGCATCCGGCAGGTGCGCGGCATCGGTCAGGAAATCGCGGTTATGCAGTTCGATCCCGGACGGCAGCGCGCGCGGCACCGCGACGGCGGGCTGAACCGCCTCCGCCTCGCTCGCGGCACCGCCGCCCGGTTCTTCGATCAGGTCACGCATCGGTCGGGGTCAGAGGTCGATACCCGATCGCTCGGCGACCGTGTGCATGTCCTTGTCGCCACGGCCCGACAGGTTGACGAGCAGGATCTTGTCCTTCGGCAACGTCGGCGCGAGCTTCACGCCATACGCGATCGCGTGGCTCGACTCGAGCGCGGGAATGATCCCTTCGATCCGGCAGCAATCGTGGAATGCCTTCAGCGCTTCGTCGTCGGTGATCGGCACGTACTGCGCGCGGCCGCTGTCCTTCAGCCATGCGTGTTCGGGGCCGACGCCCGGATAGTCGAGACCTGCCGACACCGAATGCGTCTCGATGATCTGGCCGTTGTCGTCCTGCAGCAGGTACGTGCGGTTGCCGTGCAGCACGCCCGGGCTGCCGGCGATCAGCGATGCCGCGTGATGGCCGGTGTCGAGGCCGTCGCCGGCCGCTTCGACGCCGATCAGCTGCACCGACGTGTCGTCGATGTACGGATAGAAGATGCCCATTGCGTTCGAGCCGCCGCCGACGCAGGCGATCACCGCGTCGGGCTGCCGGCCCGCGAGTTCAGGCATCTGCACCTTGCACTCGTCGCCGATCACGCGCTGGAAGTCGCGCACCATCATCGGGTACGGGTGCGGGCCCGCCACCGTGCCGATGATGTAGAACGTGCTTTCGATGTTCGTGACCCAGTCGCGCATCGCCTCGTTCAGCGCATCCTTCAGCGTGCGCGAGCCCGACTCGACCGGCACGACCGTCGCGCCGAGCAGCTTCATCCGGTACACGTTCGCGGCCTGCCGGCGCACGTCTTCGGCGCCCATGTAGACGATGCACTCCATCCCGAAGCGCGCGCAGATCGTCGCGGTTGCAACGCCGTGCTGGCCGGCGCCCGTTTCCGCGATCACGCGCTTCTTGCCCATGCGCTTCGCGAGCAGCGCCTGGCCGATCACGTTGTTGATCTTGTGCGCGCCCGTGTGGTTCAGGTCTTCGCGCTTCAGGTAGATCTGCGCGCCGCCCAGCATCTCGCTCCAGCGCTGCGCGTGATAGATCGGCGACGGACGGCCGACGAAATACTTCAGTTCGCGCTCGTACTCGGCGACGAAATCGGGGTCGTTCTGGAATTTTTCATACGCCGCGCGCAGTTCGTCCAGCGCGTGAATCAGCGTCTCGGCGACGAACACGCCGCCATACGGGCCGAAATGGCCGCGATCATCAGGAAGGTTGTACATGGTGTCTCTCTCGATCGGTCGGCGCGCCCCGCTTGTCAGGCCGCACCGCTTGCATCACCGGGCGTCCGCTTCGCGCACCGCGCGTACGAACGCCGCCATCCGGGCGTGGTCCTTCACGCCCTTTGCGCCCTCCACTTCGATGCCACTCGAGACATCGACAGCAAACGGACGCAGCTGGCGGATCGCATCACCGACGTTTTGCGCGCTCAAGCCACCACTCAAAACGGCCCGATGCGCGAGCTCTGCGGGAATAAGAGACCAATCGAAGACCTTGCCGCTACCGCCGTAATCCGGCACCAGGGTGTCGAACAGGAGGCCGCGCGCTTTCGAGTAATGAAGAGCCGATTCTACCAAATCGGACGGCTGCGTCGAGGGGCCGACGCGCACCGCGCGCAGCCACGGCAGCCGTGCCGCGCGACCGAGCGCATCGCACTGCCCGGGTGTCTCGTCGCCGTGGAACTGCAGCACCGTCAGCGGCACGTCGCGCACGACGGACTCGATCTCGGCTTCGGTCGCATTCACGAACAGCCCGACCACCGACACGAACGGCGGCGCGAGGCTCGCCAGCTCGGCCGCCTGCGCGATGGTCACCGCCCGCGGGCTCTTCGGATAGAACACGAGGCCGATCGCGTCGGCGCCGAGCGCCGCCGCGTGCAGCACGTCCTCGGGACGCGACAGCCCGCACAGCTTGATGCGCGTGCGCGGCGCCAGGCCGGTCGCGGCGGAAGTCGGGGAAGACACGGCGTGATCCGTCATGATTGAGGGTCCAGATCGGCCCAGACGCTGCTCCACGGCACGCTGCCGAGCTGCGCGGGCGGGACGGCGAATTCCGCCGGGTAGCCGACGTGGGCGAGGTACAGCCCGTCGGCCATGAAAGTGGGCGCCGCGAGATTGCGGTCGCGCCCGGCCAGCACGTCGGCGAGCCAGTCGGCCGGATAGCGGCCGCGCCCGACCGCGACGAGACAGCCCATCAGGTTGCGCACCATGTGATGCAGGAACGCGTTGGCGCGGAAGCGGAAATGGATGAAATGCCCGTCGCGCCGCACGTCGATCCGATACAGGTGTTTGACCGGTGTCTTCGACTGGCATTCCGACGACCGGAACGACGAGAAGTCGCGCTCGCCGATCAGGTGCGCGGCGGCGGCGCGCATCGCATCGTCGTCGAGCGGCGTGTGGATCCAGCCCGCACGCCCGGCCAGCATCGGCGAGCGCACGGGATGCACGTACAGCGCGTAGTAATAGGTGCGCTCGAATGCCGAGAACCGGGCGTGGAACGTGTCCGGCATCGGCTTCGCCCATTGCACCGACACGGTCGACGGCAGGAACGCGTTGGTGCCGCGCACCCACGAGAACACCTCACGGTCGAGGTCGGTGTCGAAGTGCACGACTTGCCCGAGCCCGTGCACGCCGGTGTCGGTCCGCCCGGCCACCGTCGTGTGCAGCGGCACCCGTGCGAACTCGGCCAGTGCATGTTCGAGCCGGTCCTGTACGGTCTTGCCGTGCGGCTGCGCCTGCCAGCCGCAAAACGCCGCACCGTCGTACTGGACACCCAGCGCGATCCGCTTCACGCCTCGTCCGCCAGTTTCGCGAGCAGCGCACGCGCGTCGTCGCGCGTCGCGGTGTCGTTCGCGTCGACCACTTCCTGCAGCAGCGTCCGCGCGCCGGACAGGTCGCCCAATTCGACGTACTCCGACGCGAGATCGAGCTTGTTGCGCGCAATGCGGGCGAGTTCGTCCGGCGTGAGCGCAGGCAGCGCGGCGCCCGGCGCGGACGGCAGGTCGAGATCGAAATCGAGCTTCAACGCGCCGAACTGCGCGCCGCCGAGCGGCGGCAGCGACGACGTCGCGAGCGGGCTGCCCGCGTGGCCGGCAGGCGTCGCCGCGTCCGGATCCCAGTCGAACTCGTCGTCCTGATCGGCCGGATGTTCCAGGGCCGCATCGTTCGAGCCAATCGGCAGGTGCTGGGCGGATTGACCGTTAGTTGCAATTTTCTCGGCGTCGAACTGCCCTGCCCGCGCGGACAGCTCGTCCGGCGTCAACGCCGGTTCGTCCATCGCGCGCGGCGGCAGCGGCATGTCGAGACTGTTGAGCGCGCTGATCGCGTTCTGCATCAGCGTCGCGTGCTGCGCTTCGGTCACGGAAGGCGTGGCGGGTACGGCGCTCCGCTCGGCCTGCTCGGCCTGCTTGTCCACGGCAGCGGCTTGTTCTGCCTGATCCGCGTCATGCGGCGCCGAAGCCGAAACCGCCTCGTTCGCAGGCGATACCGCAGCGTGGGCAGACGGCAAGCCGAGCGGCTCGTCGTGCGTCGTCACTTCGGACGCAGGCGATACATCCGCCGCAAGCGGCTCGATCGTCTCGGCTGCTGCGGCAGTCGCCGCGGCGAGGTTCATGTCGGAAGCCGCGTCGCGCGCGACCGGCATTTCGGGCTGGATCGGCAGCTCGCGTTCGACGGGCGGCGCGGCTTCCGCAGCCGCGCCGCCACCCGTTGCAACAGCGGCAGCCGCCGCCCCCTCATCACCCGATTGCCGGCCTTTCCGGCGCTTGCGCCACGCAAAGCCGGCCGCGAGGACGATCACGGCTGCACCGGCCACGGCGGCCGGGCGCCAGTCCATCTGCTCGGTACGGCGGGCGGGCGTCGCAACCGGGGCGACAGGAGCGGCCGGCTGCGCAGAAGCCGATGCCGGTTGCGGCGCGCTGGCAGCCGCACCCGACGCGGCTTCGCCTGCCGTCGATGCAGCGGCCGGCGCACCCGTGTCGTTCGCGGCCGGACGCGGTGCGGCGGGCACCGGCCCGGGCGCAGGCGCGACGCCGGTCGTCGTAGCCTGCTTGCCGATGCCGTGCTTCTGCAACTCCATCAGCACACGATTCTTCAGCGCCAGCAATTGCTGCAGGCTCGACGGGCGCGGTTGCGACGCGCCCGTGGCAGGCGCCGCGCCGGCCGGTTCGTGCACACCCGAAACCTGGCTGCCCGGCATCGACTGAACCGCGGCCTCGCTCGCGGACGACGGCGCCGATTGGATCGCACCGCTCCAGACATGCGGCCCGCTTGCACCCGCGGCAGGCGCCGCCGGCGTGCTTTCGACGGCCGATGCACCATGCGCGGCCGAGGCGCCGATCGAAGCCGACGCCCCCGCAGCCGTCGCAACACTCGCACCGCTCACCGGCGCCGCATGCACGGCCGGCACCGGCGGCGCGGACTGCACGGCCGAGCCGGGATGCGGCGCGGATGCGCCATGCTGCGCGAGCGCCGCCCCGCCCGATGCGGCGGCGGGTGCGGAAGCGGCCGCCGCGCCGGAGGCAGCGGCGGCGCCAGCCGGCACGAGCGCCGCGCCGGTCGCGTCGAGCGCGGGCACGGTCAGCGTCGCGCCGACTTTCAGGCGGCTCGCGTCGCGCTTCATGAACGCCTGCGGATTGGCGTCGAACAGTGCGCGACCGGCGCGCGCGAGCACGCCGGGATCGTGCGATTGCGTCGCCGCTTTCGCGATGTCGTTCAGCGACTGGCCAGGCTGGACCGTCACGGTAAGCGGTGCGGTGGCGCCGGCAGCGGAGGACGCCGGCAGTTCGCCGGCGCCGGCCGCCCAGGCCGATGCAGCTGCGCCGAGCGCCAGGATCGCCAGCGCGCCACGCACGGCGCGCGACAGACGGGACTGACGCGGAAACAAGGAAATTCGGGACATCGTTGGCTCTATCGCCGCGCGCGGGCGCGGCTCGGATTCGCGGTTGGAAGCGTCAATAAAGTTGCCGCAGAAATGCAAAAGCGTCGCGCGGAACGCGACGCTTTCGGCGGGTCTGTGCGTCGTAACCGCGTAGTTTACTTCACGCGCTCACGTTCGGGCCGAATTCCTCGCCGGCAGGTGCAACCGGCGCGATCAGGCGTCCGGGCCGCCCGGTCCGCACGCGGCATGCCGCATGCCGCATGCCGCAGCCTGTGCACCGGATCGGCCGGATCGCGCCCGCATCCATTGCCCGAAGCCGTCGCGGCAGCATCGCCCGCCGGCCCGGACGACGCGGCTTGCCGGCGTTCACTGCACATCGGCCGGAGGGCCAGGGCGGCAGAATCGGGACGCGTTCGCTCAACAATTCGCGCCGCCTGCCGTTAATGGATTAACAGCCGGAAATCAAAAAAATCCCGACCGGCCGCCAATTCCACTCCAATCCATTTCAATTCACCGATAAGAAGGCAATTCTCCTCTCTTATCGACGAAATGAAGATTCCCCCCGCCAAACCCCCGCCCCATAAGGCTTTCAGCCGATACCGCACGACCCTTTGCTCATACAAAAGCGGTCATTTCTTCACCAATTCAATTACATTACACAAAATTACACAGATCAAATAATTGCCGTCGCTAGGATCGTCTTCAAACAGGAATCGGCACATTTCGACCTTCGTGCCTGCACATGCCGGAAAGGCGGGAGCACGATCGGCCGGGCTGATGCCGTGAAGTGCCAGAGGGTCATCGCGCAGTCGCACGACTGCATTCACTCACCAGCTCGTTACGGGGATCGAACATGGGCTATCAGCAGGGTTTGAGCGGGTTGGCCGGCGCGTCGAGCAATCTCGACGTGATTGGCAACAACATCGCGAATGCAAACACGGTTGGCTTCAAGCAGGGGCGCGCGCACTTCGCCGACATGTACGCGAATTCAGTCGCGACGTCGGTCAACACGCAGATCGGCATCGGCACACACCTCGCATCGGTGGAACAGAATTTCAGCCAGGGGTCGATCAATTCGACGAAGTCGTCGCTCGACGTTGCCATCAACGGCAACGGCTTCTTCCAGATGTCGAACAACGGCGTGACCACCTACTCGCGCGACGGCACGTTCCACCGCGACAAGAACGGCGCCATCGTCGACGCGCAAGGCCGCAACCTGATGGGCTATGCGGCAGGCGCGGGCGGCGTGATCAACACCGCGCAGACCGTGCCGCTGCAGGCGCCGACCAACAACATCGCGCCGCGCGCGACGAACAAGATCACCGGCCAGTTCAACCTGAACTCGCAGGACAAGGTGCCGGCCAAGACGCCGTTCAACGCGAGCGACAACACCACGTACAACTACAACTCGTCGATCCAGGTCTACGACACGCTCGGCGGCTCGCAGCAGGTCACGATGTACTTCGCGAAGAGTGCTGCCGGCACGTGGCAGGCCTACGCGGGCGTGCAGGGCCAGACGCCGACCAACCTCGGCACCGTCACGTTCGACGCGTCGGGCCGGATCAGCTCGACGACGTCGGCCGCGACCGGCCAGCCGACGCCGAGCCTCGGCCAGTTCGCGTTCTCGATCCCGAACACGACGGGCGGCGCGAACCCGCAGAACCTGACGCTCGACCTCGGCGGCACCACGCAGTACGGCGGCAAGGACGGCGTGACCAACCTCGCGCAGGATGGCTTCGCGAGCGGCACGCTGACGACGTTCTCGATCGGCACCGACGGCAAGCTGACCGGCAACTACTCGAACGGCCAGAGCGCGGTGCTCGGCCTGATCGCGCTCGCGAACTTCAACAATCCGAACGGGCTCGTGAACATCGGCGGCAACCAGTATGCGGAAAGTGCCGCATCGGGCGTCCCGCAGATCTCCGCGCCGGGCAGCACGAATCACGGCACGCTGCAGGGCAGCGCGCAGGAAAACTCGAACGTCAACCTGACGACCGAGCTCGTGAACCTGATCACTGCGCAGCGCAATTACCAGGCCAACGCGCAGACGATCAAGACCCAGCAGGCGGTCGACCAGACGCTGCTGAACCTGCGCTGATCCACGCATGAAAACGCGCCGCGCCAGCCTCGAATCTCGAGGCCGGCGCGGCGCGTCGTCATGTGCCGCCCGGCCCGCAGGCCGGGCCGGCAGCGTACTTACTTGTCGAGCAGGATGCGCAGCATGCGGCGCAGCGGCTCGGCCGCGCCCCACAGCAGCTGGTCGCCGACCGTGAACGCCGACAGGTACTCGCCGCCCATCGCGAGCTTGCGCAGGCGGCCGACCGGCACCGTCAGCGTGCCCGTGATCTTCGCCGGCGACAGGTCGCGCATCGACGCTTCACGCTCGTTCGGCACGACCTTCACCCAGTCGTTCGCCGACGCGAGGATGCCGTTGATCTCGTCGAGCGGCACGTCCTTCTTCAGCTTGATCGTCAGTGCCTGCGAGTGGCAACGCATTGCGCCGATCCGCACGCACAGCCCGTCGACCGGGATCGAACCCGGCTCGCCCATCGCCGGCTTGCCGAGGATCTTGTTGGTTTCCGCGCCGCCCTTCCACTCTTCCTTCGACATCCCGTTGCCGAGATCCTTGTCGATCCACGGAATCAGCGAGCCGGCCAGCGGCACGCCGAAGTGGCTCGTCGGCATCGCATCGCTGTTCATCGCGGCCAGCACGCGGCGGTCGATGTCGAGGATCGCGGAAGCCGGATCGGCCAGCTGTTCCTGCACCGCGCCGTTCAGCGCACCCATCTGCGACAGCAGCTCGCGCATGTTCTGCGCGCCGGCGCCCGATGCGGCCTGGTAGGTCATCGCCGTCATCCAGTCGACCAGGTTCTCGCGGAACAGGCCGCCGAGCGCCATCAGCATCAGGCTGACCGTGCAGTTGCCGCCGACGAAGTTCTTCGTGCCCTTGACGAGCGCGTCCTTGATCACGTCGAGGTTGACCGGATCGAGGATGATCACCGCGTCATCCTTCATCCGCAGCGACGATGCCGCGTCGATCCAGTAGCCGTTCCAGCCGGCCGCGCGCAGCTTCGGGAACACGTCGTTCGTGTAGTCGCCGCCCTGGCACGTGATGATCACGTCGCACTTCTTCAGCTCGTCGACGTTGGTCGCGTCCTTGAGCGTAGTCTCGTTTTTCGCGAACGACGGCGCTTTGCCGCCCGTGTTGCTGGTGCTGAAAAACACCGGTTCGATCAGGTCGAAATCGCCCTCTTCCTGCATGCGCTGCATCAGGACGCTGCCGACCATGCCGCGCCAACCTACGAGACCTACGTTCATGACTAACCCTTTGCTTTGAATGGAGCTTCCCCGCCATTTCCGTCCCCGCGTGACCGCGCGGGGAAACAGGCGGGCACGACGGCGATCAGCGTTTAATGATCGTTTTCGTGGTAATGGTTTTCGTGATGACGATGGCGCGCGCACCCGCACGGGCAGTGTTGCCGTGGAGTTTCAGGACCGGGGAGATCAGGGAAATCAGCGCCATCGTTCGAGTCTACACAAAGCCGGTGGCCCGCACAACGGCCAACCGTGGGCGAACCGGCCGATTTTCGCGGCCCGTTCGCGCCCTTTCTACACTATCGGTGCCGCATCGCGTTACAGCGCCGCGACCACCGCGTCACCCATCGCCGTCGTGCCGACCTGCCGGCAGCCCGGCGTGGCGATGTCGCCCGTACGGTAACCCTGCTCGAGCACCGTTTTCACCGCGCGCTCGATACGATCGGCCTGCTCCGCACGATTCAGCGAGTAGCGCAGCATCATCGCAGCCGACAGGATCGTTGCGAGCGGGTTGGCAATGCCCTTGCCCGCGATGTCCGGCGCCGAACCGTGCGACGGCTCGTACAGACCCTTGTTGTTCTTGTCGAGCGACGCCGACGGCAGCATGCCGATCGACCCCGTCAGCATCGACGCTTCGTCCGACAGGATGTCGCCGAACATGTTGCCCGTGACGATCACGTCGAACTGCTTCGGCGCCTTCGCGAGCTGCATCGCCGCGTTGTCGACGTACATGTGCGACAGCTCGACGTCCGCGTATTCCTTCGACACGTCGATCATGATGTCGCGCCAGAACTGCGACGTTTCGAGCACGTTCGCCTTGTCGACCGACAGCAGCTTCTTCGCGCGCTTGCGGGCGGCCTGGAACGCGACGTGCGCGATGCGGCGCACTTCCGGTTCCGAGTAGCGCATCGTGTCGAAGCCTTCGCGCTCGCCCGCGAACGGGCCGTCCGGTGCAGCGCGCACGCCGCGCGGCTGGCCGAAGTAGATGTCGCCGTTCAGTTCGCGCACGATCAGGATGTCGAGGCCCGCGACGAGCTCGGCTTTGAGCGGCGACGCATCGACGAGCTGCGGATAGCAGATCGCCGGGCGGAAGTTCGCGAACAGCTCGAGATGCTTGCGCAGCCCGAGGATCGCCTGCTCGGGGCGCAGCGCGCGCTCGAGCGAGTCGTACTTCCAGTCGCCGACCGCGCCGAACAGGATCGCGTCGGCTTCCTTTGCGAGCGCCAGCGTCGCGTCGGGCAGCGGATGGCCGCTCGCCTCGTAGCCCGCGCCGCCGACCGGCGCCTGTTCGAGTTCGAACTTCTCGTCGAGTGCGTTCAGCACCTTCACGGCTTCATTGACGATTTCCGGACCGATGCCGTCGCCGGGCAGCACTGCAATCTTCATGCGAAATTCCTGACTGGGTAGGTGGTTATGGAGGCAGGCCGGCGAACGCGCCGCCGGCGCGCCCGCCCGAAAGGCACGATCAGCCGACCAGCTTGGTGTTGAGCCACGGCTGCTTGACGAGCCGCTCGGCTTCGAACTGGCGGATCTTGTCCGCGTGGCGCAGCGTGAGGCCGATGTCGTCGAAGCCGTTCAGCAGGCAGTACTTGCGGAACGCGGCGATCTCGAACGGATACTCGCGGCCGTCACCTGAACGCACGACCTGTGCGTCGAGGTCGATCGTCAGTTGAAAGCCGTTGAACGCAACCGTCTCGTTGAACAGGTGATCGACCTGCTGCTCGGTCAGCACGATCGGCAGCAGACCGTTCTTGTAGCAGTTGTTGAAGAAGATGTCCGCGAAGCTCGGCGCGATGATCGCGCGGAAGCCGTACTGCTGCAGCGCCCATGGCGCGTGCTCGCGCGAGCTGCCGCAACCGAAGTTCTTGCGTGCGATCAGCACCGACGCGCCCTGGTAACGCGGCTGGTTCAGCACGAAGTCGGGATTCAGCGGGCGCTTCGAGTTGTCCTGGCCCGGCTCGCCGTGATCGAGGTAACGCCATTCGTCGAACGCATTCGGACCGAAGCCCGTGCGCTTGATCGACTTCAGGAACTGCTTCGGGATGATCGCGTCGGTGTCCACGTTCTCGCGATCGAGCGGCGCCACGACGCCGGTATGTACAGTGAATTTTTCCATGATCCGTCTATCCGGTTGAAGGGCCGGCACGCGGCCGGCACACATCGACAAATTCTCGGTGGCAGTGTCAGTCCGCGGCGCGCTGAAGCGCGTTGCCCGCGGCGTTGACGTCCTCGCCGAAGCCTCGGACGGTATTGCAGCCCGCGAGGCCGAAGCCCAGCCCCGCCAGCGCCAGCGCGGCAACCAGCCGCGCGATGACCTTCGATACCGTCACGCGTTACCCCAGCTGGCGAATGTCGACGAAGTGGCCTTCGATCGCCGCGGCTGCCGCCATCGCGGGGCTCACGAGGTGCGTGCGGCCGCCCGCGCCCTGCCGGCCCTCGAAGTTGCGGTTCGACGTCGACGCGCAACGCTCGCCCGGATCGAGCCGGTCGGCGTTCATCGCGAGGCACATCGAGCAGCCCGGTTCGCGCCATTCGAAGCCGGCGTCCGTGAACACCTTGTCGAGCCCTTCGCGCTCGGCCTGCGCCTTCACGAGGCCCGAACCCGGCACGACCATCGCGAGCCGCACGTTCGATGCGATGCGACGGTTCAGCTTCTTCACGACGTACGCGGCCGCGCGGATATCTTCGATCCGTGCGTTCGTGCACGAGCCGATGAAGATCTTGTCGACCTTGATCGATTCGATCGGCGTGTTCGGCTCGAGCGCCATGTACGCCAGCGCGCGCTCCATCGCGTCGCGCTTGACCGGATCCTTCTCGCGCTCGGGATCGGGCACGCGACCGTCGATCGACGTGACCATTTCCGGCGACGTGCCCCACGTGACCTGCGGGACGATCTCGGCTGCATTCAGCTCGACCACGCGGTCGAACTGCGCGCCGTCGTCCGACTTGAACTGGCGCCAGTATTCGACGGCCTGGTCCCATTCCGCGCCGGTCGGCACGAACGGACGGCCCAACAGGTAATCGATCGTCGTGTCGTCGACGGCGACCATGCCCGCGCGCGCGCCGGCTTCGATCGCCATGTTGCAGACGGTCATGCGGCCTTCCATCGTCAGCGCGCGGATCGTCGAGCCGCCGAATTCGATTGCGTAGCCCGTGCCGCCTGCCGTGCCGATCTTGCCGATGATCGCGAGCACGATGTCCTTCGCGGTACAGCCGCGCGGCAGTGCGCCCTCGACCTTCACGAGCATGTTCTTGCTCTTCTTCTGCAGCAAGGTTTGGGTGGCGAGCACGTGCTCGACTTCCGACGTGCCGATGCCGTGCGCGAGCGCGCCGAACGCGCCGTGCGTCGACGTGTGCGAATCGCCGCACACGATCGTCATGCCCGGCAGCGTCGCGCCCTGCTCCGGCCCGATGATGTGGACGATGCCCTGGCGCACGTCGTTCATCTTGAACTGCGTGATGCCGAACGCATCGCAGTTCGCGTCGAGCGTATCGACCTGCAGCTTCGAGACGGGATCGGCGATGCCGTGGCTGCGGTCCGTCGTCGGCACGTTGTGGTCCGACACGGCCAGGTTCGCGCTGATGCGCCATACCGGACGCTGCGCGATCTTCAGCCCTTCGAACGCCTGCGGGCTCGTGACTTCGTGCAGCAGCTGACGGTCGATATAGAGCAGGGTCGTGCCGTCTTCCTCGGTGTGGACCACGTGGGTGTTCCACAGTTTGTCGTAGAGAGTCTGTGCCATGGGTATGCGGGGTCGTTGTGACTACAAGCCTTGCGGATGGAGTCGATTATGCCACGCAGTGCGCGTCGCGGCGCAGGCCGGACGCGAAAAAACCCATTAAAAACAGTGGTTTGGCTGGTAGTGCCAATACCTGTATCGGCATTACCCGGCAAAACGGGGCACGCACGATCCGGCGGGCGGCGATCGCGCAAACGCGTCGCCCGGATCCCGCGCCGTGCCCCGTGGCCGGCGGCGTCAGCCGTTCGGGTACTCGCGGTTGATCAGGTCGAGCCGCAGCATCGCGAGCTGCATGCCGGCGTTGCTCAGCAGGTAGAGATCGCGCCGCCGCATGGCCGGCATCTGCGCGGCCGTATCGTAGAGCGACGGCAGCGCGAAGGCAGCCGGCACCGCCGCCTGCATCCCCGCCGCATTCGACACGCGCACGGCGAGCGACGCCTGATCCAGATGCGTGACGACGCCGACCTTGCCGGGCGCCGAGGCCGAGCCGGCCTGTTTGACGATCGCGGCGGCGACGCCGTCGGGCGTCGGTATCGGGCTGCCTGCGGCCACGGCAGGTGTCGCGATCGACGTCACGCCGGCCGTCAGGCCGTATTTCGATGCGAGCACGCTCGCGATCTCCTGCTGCGCGAAGACCGGCGCCGTGACCTTCTGCCGAAGCTGGAACACGGCGTCGGCAATCGCCTCGTTGACGGGACCCGGCACCGGTGCGGCGGCCGATGCGCCGGCACGACTGCCAAAGCTGAACGCGACAATCGTATTGATGGCGGCCACGGCGACGGTCGGCGGCGTCCACGAGAAAAACGTGTCGAGCAGATAGCCGGTTTCGTCGGTGGCGGTCGCGCGATCGTTCAGTTCGTTCGTCAGCTTGCCGAGCATCTGGCGCTGCAGTTCCGCATCGGAAACGGGGGCATCGCTCGCGAAAGCGGGCGCCGCGGCGGCGCACGATGCGGCGAGCAAGGAAGTGGAAGCCAGGAAATGGCGGCGGTTCGTCATGGTCACGGAATTCGAATGGGAAACGGAAGGCATCAGCCCTTCGGGAACGCCTGCATCGTCGCGGTCATCGCGCGCGTCAGCATCTGCGCATACATGTCGTGCACGAGGTAGAGGCTGCGGTTGCGCGTCCACGGCTGGCCCGACTGCGGGTCGTACGTCGTCGGCAGCGGCACCTCGGCAACCGCTGCCGCCTTCATGCCCGCCTGCTGCGACGTCTGGATGCAGCGCTTCGCGTGATCGCGATGGCCGACCACCGCGACGGTGCCCATCGCCGTCGCGCCGCCCGCGCGTGACACGGCCACGGCCGCGACGCCTGCCGTGCTCAGGTACACGATCGAGCCGTCGCTCGCGATCACCGGTTCGACCGACGACAGCACGTCGGCGCCCATCCCGTATTTCGACACGAGGAAACGCGCGATTTCCCACTGCGCATAGACCTTGACGGGCTTCAGCTGACGGATGCGGTACACGGCATCCGCGAGCGCTTCGTTCACGGGCCCCGGATCGGGCAGCGCCGACTGGTTGCCGCCGGTGCTCGACGTGTTGCCGCTCGCCGCGTTCGGACGGTTGCCGAAGCTGTATGCGACGATCGCGCCGATCTGCGCGGCCGGCACCGTCGGCAGGTCCCACGTGAAGCCGACGTCGGTCAGCGCCGGTACGATCGCGTTGACCGTCGCCGCATCGCCGAGCTGGGCGTTCAGTTTCGCGGACATTTGCGCGGCGAGCGCGCTGTCGGCGATCGGCGCCGGCGTGACGTCGTCGCCCCCGCATGCGCTCAGCAGTGACGAGGCCGCGACGGCTGGCGCGGCGGCGAGGAATTTTCTTCGGGACGAAGCCGGGGAATGCTGACTCATGAGCACGATACGCAATGATGCGAATGACGACCGTGCCTGAGGACAGGCAGGGTCAACGCAATTCGCAGGGGTCAAGGGGAAAGGCAATCGGGCAACCGCGCGCGAACCGGAATCGCGGCGCGCCACCGATCGACGAAGCGCGATCCTAGGCGGCGTTGGTTAAATTGCGGTGAAAGCGCCGGCTGAATCCGCTCGATCGCCGCGCCGTTTCGCCGGCGGACGATTTTGTTTCACATGCGGTGAGCGAACCGCCTGCCTGTTTCGCCGGTGGAGCGCTCGCGACAGGCACGGGGTTTCGATGTCGCGACACCCGCGCTACGATGGCGCAACACACGTCCCCACGATCCGGACCCGGAGCCCACCACGATGAAGCTCGGCCTGAACGAATCGCTCGCGCGCCTCGACGACGAAGGCACGCTGTTCACGACACTGTTTCGCCACGGCACGCTCGACGTCGAGCTGTACCGGCCGCGCGTCGAGGACCTGCAGACGCCGCACTCGCGCGACGAGGTCTACGTGATCGCGACCGGCACGTCGCGCTTCGTCGTCGACGGCCGCGAATGCGACGTCGCGGCCGGTGACACGCTATTCGTTCCCGCCTGCGCGGCGCATCGCTTCGTCGGCTTCTCCGACGATTTCTCGACCTGGGTGTTCTTCTACGGCCCGGAAGGCGGCGAGCGCACGTGACGCACGATGCGCGCGGCGCTTTTCCTGCGATCGCCTAGACTGTCTATTCGCAACGGGCGGCGCACGGCCGCCCGGTCGTCACGATGCCGGCAGCATCCGGTTCAACGAACAGGAAGACAGCATGCGATATGAACTCTATTACTGGCCCGAGATCCAGGGTCGCGGCGAGTACGTGCGGCTCGCGCTGGAGGCAGCCGAGGCCGACTATGTCGACGTCGCGCGCGAGTCGGGGCGCGGGATGGGCGTACCGGCAATGATGCGCATGATGAACAGCACGCAGGCCGAATGCGTGCCGTTCGCGCCGCCATTCCTGAAGGCCGGCGACCTGGTCGTCGGGCAAACGGCGAACATCCTGCTGTTTCTCGGCGCACGGCTCGGGCTCGCGCCCGACGACGAAGCCGGCCGCCTGTGGGTACACCAGCTCCAGTTGACCGTCGCCGACTTCGTCACCGAGATCCACGACACGCATCACCCGATCGCCAGCGGCCTGTACTACGAGGACCAGAAGGCGGAAGCGGCCGAGCGTGCGGCCGATTTCCTCGAGAACCGGCTACCGAAATTCCTCGGTTACTTCGATCGCGTGCTCGGACAGAATCCGCACAGGAGCGGCTATATCGCGGGCAGTGCGCTGAGCTATGCGGACCTGTCGATATTCCAGATCGTCGAGGGCCTGCGCTATGCGTTTCCGAAAGCGATGAAGCGCGCGGAGCGGAACATCCCGGCGCTCGTTGCGCTGCATGATCGCGTCGCGCAGCATCCGCCCGTCGCGCGCTATCTCGAATCGGAACGCCGCATCCCGTTCAACGACATGGGGATCTTCCGGCACTATCCGGAGTTGGACGCATAGCGGCGCGGCGAGCGCTCGGGCTTATGCGGCGACCGCTGTCTCGTGCAGATGACGCCACGCGATCAAGCCATCGGCCTCGCGCCGGAACATGGCCGTCGAGCGCCGCACCGTGCGCCGCCCTTCTCCGTCGGTTTGCGTCTCGCGATAGCCGATCGCCGCGCCGTCGGACCACACGGCAAGCGCGCGCAATTCGTCGATGCCGATCACCAGCCCGGGACGCGCGCCGTGCCCATGTGAAAACAGCGCATCGACGCCTGCGTAATCGAGCACCGTGCCCGACATCGTTATCATCGAAAATTCCGGTGAAAAGCGCGCCATCAGCGTCGCGAGCCGCTCGCGGCCCGCACGGCCGGACAGCCAGCATTCGATGTCGGCGACGGTATCGACGACTTCCTTGAAAAACGGATTCGGCAGATTCATACGGCTCTCAGGTTCTCAATAGTGGGATGAAACGGGTTGCGCGACCGGCGCGCGGTGCCCGGGCAGCCGGGCGATCAGGCCGAGCGGCAGCAACGTCAGCAGCGCCGCCAGCCCGAAGCACCACCGGTACGGCGCGAGCGGCGGGCCGCCCGCATCGAACGCCAGCAACGCGTTGAGCGCGCTGCCAAGCACGGCCACGCCGATGCAAAAGCTCAATTGGCGATTGATGTTCCACAGCGCACTCGCGTCGCCCATCCGCTCCGCCGGCACCCCGGTGAACGCCGCGCTTTGCGACGTGCTCGTGCACAGGCTCGCGCCGTACCCCATCGCGACGAACGCCACGATACGCACGGCTTCGACGCTCGCCCACGGCGTTGCGAGCAGCGCGATGCCGACACAATCGATCGCGATCCCGCACACGAACAGCGGCTTCGCGCCATGGCGAGGAAAACAGCGGCGTGTCGTCGCGATCGCGAAGAACGCCGCGATTGCCCACGGCAGCATCAGCGCGCCGGCATGCGCGGCGCTCAACCCGAGCGCGTTCTGCAGGTAGAGCGACGCGACGAGATTGACGCCCGTGAAGATGCCCGGCACGCACAGATAGACCGCGACACCAGTGCGCAGCAACGGTTGCGCGAGCAGGCTCAGGTCGAGCACCGGCGACGCGGCACGACGCGCATGCCACACGTAACCGGTACCGGCGGTCACCGCGATCGCCAGCATCGCAAGCGGAAAGGCCGCGCCGCCGGGCTGCCCCGCCGCGGTCAGCCCGAGCAGCAACGCGACGAGCGCCGCGGCGCTCAGGCCAAGCCCCGGCAGGTCCAGACGCGGCGGCCGCCCGTGCGCACCGGCGCGCGGCAGCCAGGCACACGCAAGCGCGCAGGTCGCGGCTGCAACCGGCACCATCACGAAGAAAATCGCGCGCCACGACCCGCGATCGACGATCGCACCGCCGATCGCGGGCGACAGTGCCGGCACGAGCAGCGCGACCATCATCACGATCGACGTGAGCCGAGCGTGCGCGTGCGGCGGATACGCTCGATAGGTCATCGTCTGTCCGACCGGAATCAGCAGCCCGCCGCCGAGCCCCTGGACCAGCCGCGATGCCAGCAGCGCTTCAATTGACGGTGCCGCGCCGACGGCGGCGCTGCCGAGCGCGAACAGCAGCAACGACGCGACGAATACGCGACACTCGCCGCAGCGGCGCGCCAGCCACGTGCCGAACGGAATCACGACGGTCAGGCCGAGCACGTACATGTTGCCGACCCACGCGAGCTGCGCGACCGACGCGTGCAGTTCGCGCTGCAGTGCCGGATAGGCGGCGTTCAGCATGAACATGTTCGCGAGATCGATCGCGAATCCGAGCAGGTAGACGACGGCAATTCTGGAACGGTCTGGCATGGTGCGGCCGGGACATCACGAAACGCCGCAGTGTAGAAGCCGGCAACCGCATCCGTAAGCGGCCGGATTCGACCAGTCCGGTCGAAAAATTTTGACAATCGGCGCGCGCCCGGGCAGCCCGATGCATGACGCTCCGCACGCGACCGCACATTCGGGTACCCTTCGAGCGATCCCACGCACAGACAGGACCCACGACTCGACATGGTGAGCCTCGATCGTTTCGTCGTGTTCCGTGCCGTCGTCGAAGCCGGCTCGTTCACGGCCGCCGCGACTGCACTGAACCAGGCCCGCGCGGCCGTCAGCTTCAACATCAAGCAGCTCGAGGCGGAGCTCGGCGTCACGCTGCTCACGCGGACGACCCGGCGCGTCGAGCTGACCGATGCCGGCGAGCGCTTCTACCAGCGCTGCCTGCGCGTGCTCGACGAAGCCGAAGGCGCGATCGACGACGCGCGCGGCGAACATGGCGGGATGGAAGGCATCCTGCGCGTGACGTCGACGGTCGAATATGCGGCACGCGTACTCGCACCGGCGCTGCATGCGTTTACCGCGCGTCATCCCGCGTTGCGCGTGCGGCTCGACACGCATACGTCGCAGGCCGATCTCGTGCGCGACCGCTTCGACGTCGCGATCCGGCTCGGACGCCACGAGCATTTTCGCGACCTCCCCTATCGCGGCATCTGTCTCGCCACCTACGACGTGCTTCCCGTGATGGCGCCCGGGCTGCCTGCGCGGGCCGGCGTGCCGCAACCGGCATCGCCTGACGATCTGGCGCGCCTGCCGCAGCTCGGGCACAGCCGGCTCGAGCGGATCGCCGAATGGGCACTCACCGACCGCGCAGGCCGCGAGCATGCATTCCGGCCTCGCACGAAGCCCCACATCGTCGTCGACAACGCATCGGTCTTGCGTGAACTCGCGCGGCAAGGCAGTGGCGTCGCGCTGCTGCCCGAATGGCTCGTACACGACGATCTCGAAAGCGGTGCACTGGTCGACGCGCTGCCCGCGTACCGGTTTCCGCAACAGAACGTCTATGCGCTGTACGTCGCGACACGGCACGTGCCGCAGAAAGTGCGCGCGTGGGTCGATTTCATGAAGGCGCAGTTGAAGCCCGCGCGCTGAGCGCGCCATTCGCGCGTCGCCGCCCGGGGGCCTGAAGCAATGCCGGCCGCGCAATGCGGCCGGCTCCCGTTACAGCGCTGTCACCCGCGGGCAGTCAGTGCGGCTGCCCGTGCTGCCCGGCCGCTGCGTCGACGGCCTCGACCGAGCGCGTCAGCCACGGCCCGATGTCCATCTCCTCATAGCGCACGAGCCGGCTCTTGCGCACGCGGCGATACGCCCACCAGATCGCGACGAACAGCGGAATCCACACGTAGATCGACAGCACCTCCATCCAGTCGACGCGGGCCGCGAAGAACGCCTGGTAATCCTGGCCGAGCGAAATCACGATGCAGATCGCGATCGCGAACAGCGGCCCGAACGGGAACCACTTCGCGCGGTACGGCAGCTGGTCGAGCCGGTAGCCCTGCTTCAGGAAGCCCTTGCGGAACCGGTAATGGCAGACCGCGATCCCGAGCCACGCGATGAATCCCGTGATGCCGACCGTATTCAGCAGCCACAGATAGATACTCTGATTGTTGGTCAGCGACGTGAGGAAGCACAGCCCGCCGACCGCCATCGTCGCGTACAGCGCGTTGCGCGGCACGCCGCCCGGCGACAGCGTCGCGAACATCGCCGGCGCGCGCCCTTCCGCTGCGAGGTTGTACAGCATCCGCGTCGCCGCATAGGTGCCGGAATTGCCGGCCGACAGCACGGCCGTCAGGATCACCAGGTTCATCGCACCGGCGGCAAGCGGGAAGCCCGCGTGGCTGAACACCAGCGTGAACGGGCTCACGCCGATGTCGGTCACGTCGCTCTTCAGCAGGTTCGGGTCGGTGTACGGCACGAGCAGGCCGATCACGAAGATCGCGAGCACGTAGAACAGCATGATCCGCCAGAAGATCTGCTTCACCGCGCGCGGGATCGTCTTGCGCGGGTTTTCCGATTCGCCGGCCGTGATCCCGACCAGCTCGGTGCCGAGGAACGAGAAGCCCGCGATCAGCGCGACGCTCATCATCGCGTGCACGCCGCCGACGAACGGCGCGTCGCCCGTCGTGAAGTTGCGCCAGCCGACCGGATGCCCGGTGCCGAGCACGCCGGCCGCGATCAGCAGCCCGGCCGCGATGAACGCGATCACGGTGACGACCTTGATCAGCGAGAACCAGTATTCCGATTCACCAAAGCCGCGCACCGACAGCGTATTGAGCAGGAAGATCAGCACGAGAAAGCCCGCGCCCCACCACACGCCCGGCACCGACGGAAACCAGTAGCGCATCACGATCTGTGCGGCGACCAGTTCGATCGCGATCGTCACGGCCCAGCTGTACCAGTAGGTCCAGCCAAGCGCGACGCCGAAGCCTTCGTCGACGTACTTCTCGCCGTAGATCGCGAACGAGCCCGACACCGGCATCAGCGCCGCCATCTCGCCGAGCCCGGTGACGACGAAGTAGACCATGATCCCGATCGCGAGATACGCGGCGATCGCACCGCCCGGCCCCGCCTGCGCGACCGACGCGCCCGACGCGACGAACAGCCCCGTGCCGATCGAGCCGCCGATCGCGATCATCGCGATGTGGCGGCCCTGCAGACGGCGCTTGAGCGCCGTCCCGGACGGCGCGGCCGTCTCCGCTGCCGCTTGCATAGCATCCATAGTGTTCACCCTGATTGGATCCGGGTCAGCCGATTCGATTCGGAATGCAAATCGATTGCCCGGGTCATTCGCCTCGAAACCGGCCCTGTCCGGCCGGTTGTCTCACACGACGCTGCGCTTGATTGCCTGCAGTTCGGCCGTCGTCACGATCTTCTCGATCCGGAATCGCGGGCTTTCCAGCCACACGTTCGCGATGCGCCGGTACTCGTCGAGATCCTCGCACGCGAGCCGCACCAGAAAATCGAACGTGCCGCTGACGAGCCAGCAATCGAGCACGGCCGGATTCGCGCGCATTTCGTCCTCGAACGGCGCCTGCGAACGCCCGTGGTCGGCCAGCACGATCTGCGCGATCACGACGATCGGCTTGGTCGCGCGCGGCGCCTTGATCACCGCGCGGTAGCCTTCGATCACGCCGAGCGCCTCGAGCCGCTCCACGCGCGCCTGGCAGGGCCGCGGCGTGAGGTTCACGCGCTCCGACAGCTTCCGGTAGGAAATCCGCCCGTCGGTACGCAGGATGTCGAGGATCCGGAGATCGATCTTGTCGAGCTGCATCTTCTTGTCGGTCATCCGCGTTCGCTCCGGTCGGATCGTGGCTGGTGCGCGGAACGTCTCCATTTCCGCGCGGGGGCCACATTATCCGGCCGAAGCGGCCGCGCGCCAATCGGCTAGAACCGCAGCGACAGGCAGGTCAGGCCGCCGTCCATCTTGCGGAACTCGCTCGTATCGATCACGTGCAGCGGCAACCCGAGCGGCGCGATCGCGTCATGGACGCGCGGATAACCGGCCGGCGTGATCAGCGTGCCGTTCACGCGCAGCGTGTTGCCCGCGTATTCGTCGGCAGCGGAGATCGCGATCCGGCGATAGTCGGCGAATGCCGGATGCGCGGCCAGCGCCTCGGTCACGAGCAGCGTGTCGTCGCCGAGCGCGTTGACGACCGACTTCAGGTGCAGGCCGGCGCCGACCGGCACCGCGACGACCGAGTAGCCGTAGCGTGACACCAGCGCGTCGAACGCGGCGATGCCTTCGGCATCGGTGCGGCCCGTCAGGCCGATGAAGAAGCGCTTGCCGACCAGCATCACGTCGCCGCCGTCGAGACGGCCGTCCTGCATCGGCAGCAGGTCGCGGTGCGCGGCGAGCGCCGCTTCGATATGCACCGTCTCGCCGCGCCGTGCAGGTGCGCCGGGGCGCGTGATCACCGCGAATTCAGGCGTCACGACCGCAACGTCCTCGACGAAATGCGAATCGGGGAATCCGTCCAGCGGCGGCAGCTCGGTCAGCTCGACGCCGAGTGCGCGCAGCGCGTCGCAATACGCGTGGAACTGCGTGAGCGTCTTGTCGTAGTCGGGCGCGCCGAGTTCGGCGGTGGTCAGGCCCGCGCCGCAGGACGGTGCGGGACGGCGAACGATCGCTTGCGTGAATTGCATCGACTCCTCCATGGTCTGCGCCGCACCCGTGCGGCGCACGGGCCAGCGGCGTTGTGTCCGGACCATTATCGGAAGCCAAATTGCGCAATTCGTGTCGATTTCGGCTGCGCTGACAGCCGATTGCGTCGAATTGCGCACGGCACGCAGCGGATTCGGCAGACGGCCGTTCATCGCATCGCGAACGGCCGTCTGCGCAGTGGGCGGGGCCGTTACGCGCCCGGCCCGAACCCCATCTGCGAGCGCCCGGGCGCCGTCAGGTCGCCCTCCTCGCCACGCCCGTCGAATTCGACCTCGAAATGATCGGCCGGGAAATCGGGCGGGCTCTCGCCGCGCAGGAACGCGGATCGCTGGCGCTGCAGGTACGCCGCGTTCTTCGCACAGCCCGGTGCGGCCGCGATGTACATCACGTTGCTGTCGCCGCTGCCGCGGTGCGCATCCTCGACCGCATGCACGACGTCGCCGTGCCAGAACACCGCGTCGCCCGGTTCCATGTGCGGGATCGGCACCAGCGCGTCGAGCAGCAGCGCGTGCCATTCGGGCCGGATCGACAGCGCGCGGCCGGGACGCGCGCCGCACAGGTCGTCGTCGGCGACATCGTCCTGCAGCGCGCGCAGCACGACGTACGCCATCGCGTTCGCGACCGGGATCAACTGCAGCGTGCCGTCGCCGGGCCCCTGCGGCGTCAGCGCGGTCCAGCCCTGGAACGTGCGGAACATCGAACACACGGCCGGCGACGGAATCTCCTCGACGTCAGCGCGGAACGCCGCATCGAACGGATCGTAGTCGCGCCAGCGGCCGGCCAGCACGTGACGGTAGACCTGCCGGAAGTTCGCACCGAGCCAGCGCTCGACGGAGCCGCCGTCGACGTGCGGCGACAGCCCGAGCGACGTCGAACCGGGCGGCCGGCGGCGGATCCGGTCCGCATAGGCAGGCACCTGGTCGGGATCGAAATGCGTGTGCGTGGCGTCCGCATGCCGCCACAAACGGTTCAGGAACACACGCGCCTGCGTCAGTGCCGGCGACTGGCGCGCGGCCACCTGCGGCTTCGACCAGTAAACGCCGTAGATCTGCGGCTTGCCCGATGCGAGATTGCCGAAATAGCGGTCTTCCGCACGCGCATTCAACCGGTCGGCAAAGCGGTTCGCGTCCAGATACGCGCCAATCTCGTCGTTCCAGTCGTCCGCCTGCCGTACATCGAACACGCCGCGAATCACGACCGCGCCATGCGTACGGATCGCGGCAATCGCGCGCGGATCGACCGTCCCGCCCGCGATATCCGCGAACGGCACGACCGGAATCACGTCTCGGCCGTGCGCCTGCGCGCGGCGGATCGCGTCGACCTGCCGCGCGATGTCGCCCGCCAGTTCGCGGAACGTGGCCGCATAACCGGGCAGGTCGGCGCGCAGCGCCCGTTTCGCCGTCCGGATCGCGGCGGGCAGATCGTCGATCGTCAGTTGCATCGTGGTCTCCTCGCTGAAGCGTGTCGTGATGTGCTGTCAGCGTAAGGCCGGCACATGGCCGCCATTGCCACTATCCGGTCAACTATCGATACAATTCTGACAACCGCGCGTTACGCCGGACGATGACAGACCACGCAAAGCTTGTTGCCGTCCGGATCGCGGAAATAGGCGCCGTAGTAGTCGCGGTGATAGTCCGGCCGCAGGCCCGGCGGCCCTTCGCAGGTGCCGCCATGCCGCAGCGCGAGCGCGTGGCAGCGGTCGACGTGCGCACGGGTCGGCGCAGCGAACGCGATCGTATGGCCATTGCCCGGTTCGGGCGCGCGGCCGTCGAGCGGTTTGCCGAAGAAGAACAGCGGCCGGTCGGCATCGGCCGGCATCCAGCCCGACCACCCGTCCGGCTCGCGGAATTTCAGGCGCAGCCCGAGTGCCGCGAACAGCGGTGCGTAGAAATCGTAGGCGCGCGTCGTATCGCTGACGCCCACGCAGACATGTGAAAACATGGCATCGCTCCGTGGTAACGATCGCGCTCACGATCATGCCACGACACGCTGCCCACCCCCATCGGAGGCCGCGATGAAACCGCAGTACGAGCACGTGACGTTCGCGCCCGGCTGTTCGATCCGCGTCTATCACCGCCAGCTCGCGCGCATCCCGTTCGAATGGCACCGCCACCCCGAGTACGAACTGACGCTGACGCTCAACAGCCGCGGCCAGCGCTTCATCGGCGATCACGTCGCGCGCTACGCGGACGACGATCTCGTGCTCGTGCCGCCCAACCTGCCGCATACGTGGTCGTCGAACGCACGGATCGATCGCGAGGCGCCCGAAGTCGCGCTCGTCGTCTGGTTCGACGGCGACTGGGTGCGGCGGCTGGCCGATTGCTGCCCCGAATACGCGCCGCTGCGCTCGCTGCTGCGACGCGCGGCGCCGGGCCTGCGTTTCGACGTGGCAGCCGCCCGCGCGATGCGTGCGCGGCTGCCGCAATTGCTCGATCCATTACCGCGCGCACGGCTCGCAGCTGCGCTCGATACACTCGCCGATCTCGCGGAAGCCGGCGGCGAGCCGCTCGCCACCGCGCAGGCGTATGACCGGCCTGACGGCACGAGACCTTCCGTCGATACGGCCGCGCCCGAAGCCGAACGCCTCGACCGCGTGCTCGACGCGATCGACCGGCGCTTTCACGAACCGCTGCGCATCGACGCGCTCGCCGCTGCCGCGCACATGTCCGAACGCACGCTGCAGCGCCTGTTCGTCCGGCACCTCGGTGAAAGCGTCGGCCGCTACGTGCAGCGGTTGCGGCTCGCGCACGCGTGCCGCCACCTGGTTGGCACCGACTGGCCGATCGCGACAGTGGCCGCGCGCTGCGGCATTCCGAATGCCGCGAACTTCAACCGCCAGTTCCTCGCCGCACGCGGGATGACGCCGGGTGCGTACCGGCAGTTCTTCGAGCAGCACGGCCACGCCCCCGACGACGACGCGCCGTCACTCGACACACGTCCGCCATCGCTGGAGCGCCGCGCCGATCCGTCGCGCAAATGAAAACACCCCGACGGGATGACCCGTCGGGGTGTCGTGGCGTTGCGTTTCGCCCGACGCGAGCGGCCTGCCGGCCGTTCGCGCCGCACACGACTTAACGTGCGCTGATCGGCTTCGCTTCGCGCGGCGAATCGCCGATGAACAGCTGGCGCGGACGGCCGATCTTCTGTTCCGGATCGGCAATCATTTCGTTCCACTGTGCGATCCAGCCGACCGTACGTGCCATCGCGAAGATACACGTGAACATCGACGTCGGGATGCCCAGCGCGCGCTGGACGATGCCCGAGTAGAAGTCGACGTTCGGGTACAGCTTGCGCGACACGAAGTATTCGTCTTCCAGCGCGATCTTCTCGAGCTGCATCGCGAGCTTGAACAGCGGGTCGTCGTGCAGGCCCAGTTCGTTCAGCACTTCGTAGCACGTTTCGCGCATCAGCTTCGCACGCGGATCGTAGTTCTTGTACACGCGGTGGCCGAAGCCCATCAGCTTCACGCCCGAATTCTTGTCCTTCACCTGCTTGATGAATTCGGGGATGTTGTCCGGCGAACCGATCTGCTCGAGCATGTTCAGCGCGGCTTCGTTCGCACCACCGTGCGCCGGGCCCCACAGACACGCGATACCGGCAGCGATACACGCGAACGGGTTCGCGCCCGACGAGCCGGCCAGACGGACGGTCGACGTCGATGCGTTCTGCTCGTGGTCGGCGTGCAGGATCAGGATGCGGTCGAGTGCGCGGACGAGCACGTCGTTGACCTTGTACTCTTCGCACGGGTTCGAGAACATCATGTGCATGAAGTTCGCGCTGTACGACAGCGAGTTCTTCGGATACACGAACGGCTGGCCGATGCTGTACTTGTACGCCATCGCGACGAGCGTCGGCAGCTTCGCGATCATGCGGATCGCCGACACTTCACGGTGACGCGGATCGTTGATGTCGAGCGAGTCGTGGTAGAACGCGGACAGCGCGCCGACTGCGGCGACCAAGATCGCCATCGGGTGCGCGTCGCGGCGGAAGCCACGGAAGAAGAAGTGCATCTGCTCGTGCACCATCGTGTGCTTCGTGACGGTGTCGACGAATTCCTTCTTCTGCGCTGCGTTCGGCAGTTCACCCTTCAGCAGCAGGTAGCAGCTTTCGAGGAAGTCCGCGTTTTGCGCGAGGTTGTCGATCGGGTAACCGCGGTACAGCAGCTCGCCCTTGTCGCCGTCGATGTACGTGATCGCCGAATTACAAGCCGCCGTCGACATGAAGCCCGGGTCATACGTGAACTTGCCGGTCTGGCCGTACAGCTTGCGGATGTCGATTACGTCCGGGCCCATCGTGCCCTTGTAGATCGGCAGTTCGACGCTCGGCGAGTTGTCGCTGAACGATAGCGTGGCTTTAACATCAGACGGAGTCATGGCACATCCTCAATCGAAATAAAGAAACGGGATTCGATAACGGGCACAGCGTGTCACACCTTGGCGTTACACGTTGCGCAGCATCTCCAACAGCCGGTGAATGTCCGGGCTGTCTAGGTCGCCTTCTGGTTCCTTGCGCGCGAGGAGCAAGTCCATCAGGTCGTTGTCGCTCAGATCGAGCAGGCGCGACAACGCGCCTACGTCTGCATCGGTGAGGTCATGCTCGTATCTGCTGAAGAAACGCTCGAAGATGATGTCGTTTTCCAGCAGACCCCGCCGCGCGCGCCAGCGGAGGCGCGCGCGACGGTGCGGGTCGGATTGATGCGAATCGTCGCTCATTGCCCCGGCCTTAAACCGCGCGGCGGACCATCAGTTCCTTGATCTTGCCGATCGCCTTCGTCGGGTTCAGGCCCTTCGGGCAAACGTCGACGCAGTTCATGATCGTGTGGCAACGGAACAGACGGTACGGGTCTTCCAGGTTGTCGAGACGCTCGCCGGTGGCGGTGTCGCGGCTGTCCGCGATGAAGCGGTAAGCCTGCAGCAGGCCGGCCGGGCCGACGAACTTGTCCGGGTTCCACCAGAAGCTCGGGCACGACGTCGAGCAGCTCGCACACAGAATGCACTCGTACACGCCGTCGAGCTCGTCGCGCTCTTCCGGCGACTGGAGGCGTTCCTTCTCCGGCGGCGGCGCGTCGTTGATCAGGTACGGCTTGATCGAGTGGTACTGGTTGAAGAAGTGCGTCATGTCGACGATCAGGTCGCGCACGACGGGCAGGCCCGGCAGCGGACGCAGCACGATCTTCTGCGGCAGGTCGTTCAGGTTCGTCAGACACGCGAGACCGTTCTTGCCGTTGATGTTCATCGCGTCCGAACCGCACACGCCTTCACGGCACGAACGGCGGAACGACAGCGTCTCGTCCAGTGCCTTCAGCTTCACCAGTGCGTCGAGCAGCATGCGCTCATGCTGGATGTCGAGCTCGTACGTCTGCATGCGCGGCGCTGCGTCCTTGTCCGGATCGTAGCGGTAGACTTCAAAAATGCGTTTTGCCATTTCGGATTCCTTTGACTCGGCTTAGAACGTGCGCGGCTTCGGCGGCACGGATTCGACCGTCAGCGGCTTCATTTGAACCGGCTTGTAGTCGAGGCGATCGCCTTCGCTGTACCACAGCGTGTGGCGCAGCCAGTTTTCGTCGTCGCGATGTTCGTAGTCGCTGTGTGCGTGCGCGCCGCGGCTTTCCTTGCGCGCTTCCGCCGACACCATCGTGGCGCGGGCCACTTCGATCAGGTTCTCCAGCTCGAGCGCTTCGACGCGCGCGGTGTTGAACACCTTCGACTTGTCCTTCAGGTGGATGTTTTCCACGCGCGCAGCCAGGCCGGCCATCTGATCGACGCCTTCCTTCAGCAGCGCCGACGTGCGGAACACGCCTGCGTGTTTCTGCATCGTCGCGCGGATGTCGTTCGCGACATCCTGCGTGTACTCACCCGACGTCGACTTGTCGAGCTTCGCGAGGCGCGCCAGCGAGAATTCGCCTGCATCGGCCGGCAGCGGCTTGTGTTCCTTCTGGTTCTTCACGTGCTCGACGATGTGGTTGCCGGCCGCGCGGCCGAACACCACGAGGTCCAGCAGCGAGTTCGTGCCGAGGCGGTTCGCGCCGTGCACGGACACGCACGAGCACTCGCCCACTGCGTAGAAGCCGTTGACCGGTTCCTTGTGATCGCGCGACGTGCCGACGACCTGACCGTGGATGTTGGTCGGGATGCCGCCCATCTGGTAGTGGATCGTCGGGACGACCGGGATCGGTTCCTTGATCGCGTCGACGTTCGCGAACTTCAGCGCGATTTCGCGGATCGACGGCAGACGCTTCATGATCGTCTCGGCGCCGATGTGCGACAGGTCGAGCAGCACGTGATCCTTGTTCGGACCGACGCCGCGACCTTCCTTGATTTCCTGGTCCATCGAACGCGACACGAAGTCACGCGGCGCCAGATCCTTCAGCGTCGGCGCGTAGCGCTCCATGAAACGCTCGCCGTTCGCGTTGCGCAGGATACCGCCTTCGCCGCGCACGCCTTCGGTGATCAGCACGCCCGCGCCGGCCACGCCGGTCGGGTGGAACTGCCAGAACTCCATGTCCTGCAGCGCGATGCCCGAACGCGCAGCCATGCCGAGGCCGTCGCCGGTGTTGATGAACGCGTTGGTCGACGCCGCGAAGATCCGGCCTGCGCCGCCCGTCGCGAACAGCGTCGTCTTGCCTTCCATGATGTAGACGTCACCCGTCTCCATCTCGAGGGCCGTCACGCCGAGCACGTCGCCATCCGCGTCGCGGATCAGGTCGAGCGCCATCCATTCGACGAAGAACTGCGTCTTCGCTTCGACGTTCTGCTGGTACAGCGTGTGCAGCAGCGCGTGACCGGTACGGTCGGCGGCCGCGCAAGCGCGCTGGACCGGCTTCTCGCCGTAGTTCGCGGTGTGGCCGCCGAACGGGCGCTGGTAGATCGTGCCGTCCGCGTTACGGTCGAACGGCATGCCGAAGTGCTCGAGTTCGTACACGACGTTCGGCGCTTCACGGCACATGAATTCGATCGCGTCCTGGTCGCCGAGCCAGTCGGAGCCCTTGATCGTGTCGTAGAAGTGGAAGTGCCAGTTGTCTTCGCTCATGTTGCCGAGCGATGCACCGATACCGCCCTGCGCGGCCACCGTGTGCGAACGCGTCGGGAACACCTTCGACAGCACGCCGACCGACAGGCCCGCGCGCGACAGTTGCAGCGCTGCGCGCAAGCCGGAGCCGCCCGCGCCGACGATCACCACGTCGAACTTGCGGCGCGGGAGATTAGATTTGATTGCAGCCATTCTTTACACTCTCCAGAGAATCTGCGCGGCGTAGCCCGCACATGCGAGCAGCCAGACGATGGTCAGCGATTGCAGCAGCAGGCGCACACCGACGGGCTTCACGTAGTCCATCCAGATGTCTCGCACGCCGACCCATGCGTGGTAGAAGAGGGAAAGCAGCATCACGAAGGTGGCAAGCTTCATCCATTGCGCGGCGAAGATCGATGCCCAGCCTTCGTACGAGAAATCGTGCGCGCCGAAGAACAGGACGAGCAGAATGACCGTGTAGACCGCCATGATCGTGGCGGTGATGCGTTGCGCAAGCCAGTCGCGCAGGCCGTAGTGAGCGCCGACGACGAGGCGCTTCGAGCCGATTCGGTTATTGGCTGCCATTTTCTTAGAATGCTCCGAACAGTTTGAGTGCCATGGCGATCGTCAGGGCGATCGAGACGACAAAGACGACGACTGCCGTCCGCTTGCCGCCTTCCTTCGTGACGGCGTCGTGGTTGACGTCCATCAGCAGGTGGCGAATGCCGGCGCAGAAATGGTGGAAGAAGGCCCACGACAGTGCGAGGACGATCAGCTTGACGATGATGTTGGAGAGGAAAGCCTTGAAGACTTCGAAGCTGAGCTCGGACGTCAGGCTCTGGTCGAAGAGGAACAGCAGGAACGGCAGGAACAAGAACAGCAGCGCGCCGCTGACTCGATGGAGAATCGACAATATCGCTGCCAGCGGCATGCGATATTTCATCGTGATATCGCCGAATCCGATGTTCCGGTATTCCGGCCTCGGCTTTCTTACTGCATCAGTCATGCTAGACCCCTACTATGTTGTCACACTAATCCGCGATTTTAGCGCCTTTTTATATCGCGCTGCAGCGAAAGTCTGCTCTGGATAGTTGCGCGAACAAGAACAAAGGCGGCCCGAAACGTGCTTCGCGAGCGTGGGAATCGCGAAACACTCGGCTTGAGCCGAAACAACGTCAACTCAAGTCATTCTGATAGTAATACCCGGTTGTGACATACCAGCCGCGACGCACTTCCACCGGCCGGTCTCCGTATGTATAGGACACGCGCTCGACGGACAGCAACGGAAAACCCGCAGGCACATGCAGCAGGTCGGCCACCGACGGCTCGGCCGCGACCGCGCGGATCTTCTCCGTCGCGCGGATCATCCGCGTGCCGAACTCCGTCTCGAACATGGCGTAGAGCGGCCCCTTGTACTCGCTCAGCCGCTCGAACGTGAGCCCGCGGAACATCGCGCCCGGCAGCCAGATCTCGTCCAGCACCGTCACCTCGTTCTCGAACTCCAGCAGGCGGCGCACCTGGACGACCGGATCGGCCGGCTTCAGGTCGAGCTGCCGCGCGATCTCGGCCGGCGCACGCAGGCGGCGGCATTCGAGCAGGCGGCTCACGTGCGGATGCTCGGCACCGTCGTCGGCCAGCAGACGCAGGAAGCGGAACTGCGCGCGATCCTCGTTGTGCGTTGCAACAAAAGTGCCCTTGCCCTGCCGCCGGACCACGAGGTTTTCGGCGGCCAGTTCGTCGATCGCCTTGCGAACGGTGCCCTGGCTGACCTTGTAGCGGGCCGCGAGCTCCACTTCGCTGGGGATGATCTCGCCCGGCTTCCATTCACCGGTTTCGAGACTTTGCGTGATCAATGACTTAATCTGCTGGTATAACGGGCTGAACGTCGGCGACGGCGGCGCCGCAGGCGATGGTGCGGGATCGCCCGCGCCCGGCTGCCCTGGGCTGCCTGCGCCGGTCTGATTCGCGGTATTCGCCTGGTTCGATGTCATGGCGCGCATTTCATCACAAACCGCACTTTTTCGTCCACTCAATTTCCGCAAAACATCTGTCTTATATAAGACATATGATACCGTTTGACTTTGCGCGTGACGGCTCCTACACTCCGGGTCGAGCAAGGGTTCGCGGGTGCAACAGCGCGTCCCCGGCTACGTGCCACGGCCGTCTCCAGGTTCACCGCGTCTGCCATCGCGAGTCCTCCGCCCTGCTTCAATGCAACGCTACGCACAACGCGCATAGAATGGCGTTTTCGCTAGCGTCCAACGCTTCACCCGTCCTGGAGATTTTCAATGGCTAAGCCCGCAAAGCGCGTTGCCGTCACCGGCGCCGCAGGTCAAATCGCTTACTCCCTGCTGTTCCGCATCGCGAACGGCGACCTGCTCGGCAAGGACCAGCCGGTCATCCTGCAACTGCTCGACCTCCCGCAAGCCCAAGGTGCCGTCAAAGGCGTCGTGATGGAACTCGACGATTGCGCGTTCCCGCTGCTCGCGGGCGTCGTGATCACAGACGATCCCAAGGTCGCATTCAAGGATGCAGACGTCGCGCTGCTGGTCGGTGCACGTCCGCGCTCGAAGGGCATGGAGCGCAAGGACCTGCTGTCGGCAAACGCTGAAATCTTCACGGTTCAGGGCGCTGCGCTGAACGAAGTCGCCAGCCGCGACGTGAAGGTGCTGGTCGTCGGCAACCCGGCGAACACCAACGCCTACATCGCAATGAAGTCGGCACCGGATCTGCCGAAGAAGAACTTCACGGCCATGCTGCGCCTCGACCACAACCGCGCGCTGTCGCAGCTCGCCGCCAAGTCGGGCAAGCCGGTCGCATCGATCGAAAAGCTCGCCGTGTGGGGCAACCACTCGCCGACGATGTACCCGGACTTCCGCTTCGCGACCGCCGAAGGCGAATCGCTGCTGAAGCTGATCAACGACGACGTGTGGAACCGCGACACGTTCATCCCGACCGTCGGCAAGCGCGGCGCGGCGATCATCGAAGCGCGCGGCCTGTCGTCGGCAGCGTCGGCAGCGAACGCGGCGATCGACCACGTCCGTGACTGGGTGCTCGGCACGAACGGCAAGTGGGTCACGATGGGCATCCCGTCGGACGGCTCGTACGGCATCCCCGAAGACATCATCTACGGTGTGCCGGTCGTGTGCGAAAACGGCGAGTACAAGCGCATCGAAGGCCTGGAAATCGACGCGTTCTCGCGCGAGAAGATGGACGGCACGCTGGCCGAGCTGCTCGAAGAGCGCGATGGCGTCGCCCACCTGCTGAAGAACTAAGCATCACCCGCATGACCGGGCGGCCCTCGGGCCACCCGGTTTCGGTCCGGGCCGGCCTGTCGCCGGCCTTGCCGAACGATCCGATTCGCGCACGTTTTGCCGCCCCGCGCCCGCCGCGTACCGGCCCAGAACCTGCCCGAATCCGATTTTCTCCACGCTGACACGCTCCCCTGACGTCGAAGAGATGGCCGCGCTCACTCCTGCACAAGTGCTGTACGACGGGGCGTCCCCGCCCGCGATCCTGCCCTGCTGCGATCATTACGCGGGCAGCGAAAAGCTGATGCGCAAATCGCTCGCGCTACAGGCCGAGCTGGGTCCCGTATTCGACATCACGTTCGACTGCGAGGACGGCGCCGCCGTCGGCCAGGAAGCCGCGCACGCGGCGCTCGTCGCCGACCTGCTCGGCAGCGACGAGAACCGCTTCGGCCGCGTCGGCGTCCGGATCCACGACTTTTCCCACCCGCACTGGCGCGACGATGTCCGCATCGTGCTGCGCGCCGCACGCGCACCGGCCTACATCACGCTCCCGAAGATCGCGAACGCCGCCGATGCCGCGGAAATGACCGCGTTCATCGAAGGTGCGCGCCGCGAGCTCGGTATCGCGCAGCCGATTCCGGTCGACGTGCTGGTCGAGACGCATGGCGCGCTGGCGCAAGCCGCGGCCCTCGCCGCGCTGCCGACGGTCGGCACGCTGAGCTTCGGGCTGATGGATTTCGTCTCCGCGCACCATGGCGCGATTCCCGATTCCGCGATGCGCTCGCCCGGCCAGTTCGAACACCCGCTCGTGCGCCGCGCGAAGCTGGAAATCGCCGCGGCCTGCCACGCGCACGGCAAGACGCCGTCGCACAACGTGACGACCGAAGTGCGCGACATGCGCGTCGTGGCCGGCGATGCACGCCGCGCGCGCGACGAATTCGCGTTCACGCGGATGTGGAGCATCCATCCCGCGCAGATCCGCCCGATCGTCGACGCATTCGCGCCGCGCACCGACGAAGTCGCGCTGGCCGCCGAGATCCTGCTGGCCGCGCAGGCCGCCGACTGGGGCCCGACGCGCCACGGTGATACGCTGCACGATCGCGCGAGTTATCGCTATTACTGGTCGGTGCTGCGCCGTGCGCGGGCCACCGGCCAGCCCGTACCGGCCGAGGCCGCGCCGCTGTTCGGCCCGGCCGCCGCAGGCCCCGCGCCGTAAGTGCGCGCCGCCCGCCGATACACGAGTTTCATGCATTCACCGGGGCGCAAACCGGTCAGAGGTTTGCGAAACGACAAAAAACGTAACGGAGCCCGAAAACCTGAAATATGCGCGGCCAAATAGGTGAAAATAGCGGCCGCTGCGCGCTTTCGGGGCGCGTGCAGTTTCAAACCGGCCGGCAGCTTCGATTGCCGGCCCTTGTCAACTGATTATCGAAAGGTTCTGACTCCATGAAGAAACTCCTGATCGCTACCGCCATCGGCGCCTTGTCCGCCACGATGCTGGTGTCGGCTCCGAGCGCGTTTGCCCAGGGTACGGCCACGACGACCGCAAAGAAGGCAACGGCCAAGCGCCCGGCGCCGGCCAAGCGCATCATCCCGCGCAGCAAGAAGGCGCAGGCGCGCGCAGCCGCCAAGGTCGATCCGGTACCGGACGGCGCGGTCAAGTGGGCCTGTAAGGAAGGCCTGTCGTTCGACCTCGCCGGCGACATGAAGCGCGACCAGGTCGTCACGGTTCACTGGGCGAAGAAGAACTACAAGCTGCCGCGTCAGGCCACGACGACGGGCGCCGACACGTTCTACGATCCGGCAGCAGGCTTCAAGCTGGTCGTGATCCCGACCAAGGCGATGCTGTTCTCGGACGCAAACGGCGGCGAGCGCCTCGCGGACGAATGCGTGACGCCGGAAATGGCACAAGGCACGGCAGCGCCGACGCAATCGAACGAGCTGAAGCCGGCAACGAACTAAGCGCGTTCCCCTCGGCCCCTCGATGTCCGCCCCGGTCTCCAACGTCCGCCCTGCTCCGGATACGGTACTCGTCGATATCGTCGACTACGTGCTGAACACCGGCATCGACAGCGCGCTCGCGCTGGAGACGGCGCGTCATTGCCTGATCGACACGCTCGGATGTGGACTCGAGGCGCTGTCCTACCCTGCCTGCACCAAGCTGCTCGGCCCCGTCGTGCCCGGCACGATCGTGCCGAACGGCGCGAAGGTGCCCGGCACGTCCTTCCAGCTCGATCCCGTCCAGGCCGCGTTCGGCATCGGCGCGATGATCCGCTGGCTGGACTTCAACGACACCTGGCTCGCTGCCGAATGGGGTCATCCGTCCGACAACCTCGGCGGAATCCTGGCGACGGCCGACTGGCTCTCCCGCACGGCCGTCGCGGCCGGCAGGAAGCCGCTCCCGATGCGCGACGTCCTGGTCGCGATGATCCAGGCCCACGAGATCCAGGGCTGCCTCGCACTCGAGAATTCATTCAACGCGGTCGGGCTCGACCACGTGCTGCTCGTGAAGGTCGCGTCGACCGCCGTCGTCGGCCGGCTGCTCGGGCTCACGCGCGACGAGCTGCTCAACGCGTTGTCCAACGCGTTCGTCGACGGCCACGCGCTGCGCACCTATCGCCACGCACCGAACACCGGTTCGCGCAAGTCGTGGGCGGCCGGCGACGCCACGTCCCGCGCGGTGCGCCTCGCGCTGATCGCGAAAACGGGCGAAATGGGCTACCCGTCGGCACTCACCGCGAAAACCTGGGGCTTCTACGACGTGCTGTTCGACGGCAAGCCGTTCCGCTTCCAGCGCCCGTACGGCACGTACGTGATGGAAAACGTGCTGTTCAAGATCGCATTCCCCGCCGAGTTCCACGCGCAGACGGCCGCCGAATCCGCGCTGCAGCTGCACGCGCAGCTCGCCGCGGCCGGCCGCACGACCGACGACATCGGCAAGATCACGATCCGCACACATGCGGCCGCGATCCGCATCATCGACAAGCAGGGCCCGCTCGCCAATCCGGCCGACCGCGACCACTGCATCCAGTACATGGTCGCCGTGCCGCTGCTGTTCGGCCGGCTGACCGCGGCCGACTACGAAGATTCGGCCGCCGCCGATCCCCGCATCGACGCGCTGCGCGCGAAGACCGTATGCGTCGAGGATCCGCAGTTCACGAAGGATTATCACGATCCGGACAAGCGCTCGATCGCGAATGCGCTGACGATCGAGTTCACGGACGGATCGAAGCTTGCCGAAGTGGCGGTCGAATACCCGCTCGGCCATCGGCGCCGCCGCACGGACGGCATCCCGCTCCTGGTCGACAAGTTCAGGACCAACCTCGCCCGCCGCTTCCCGGCAAAGCAGCAACAAGCGATTCTCGACGTGTCGCTGGACCAGGCAAAGCTCGAAGCGATGCCGGTCGATGAGTACGTCGACTTGTATGTGATATAGCCGTCAGATACAGGACACGTAGTTTCCTAGCCTTAAACCCAGGAAAATCACCATGGCCCACAATCTCCACAAGACCCTCAAGGAATTCGACAGCGGTTCCGGCAAAGGCAAGTTCTACTCGCTGCCGCAGCTCGGCAAGGAGCTGAAGACGAAGATCGAGCGCCTGCCGGTGTCGATCCGTATCGTGCTCGAGTCCGTGCTGCGCAACTACGACGGCAAGAAAATCACCGAAGAGCACATCGAGCAGCTCGCGAACTGGAAGCCGACCGCAAAGCGCGTCGACGAGATTCCGTTCGTCGTGTCGCGCGTCGTGCTGCAGGACTTCACGGGCGTGCCGCTGCTCGCCGACATCGCGGCCATGCGCGGCGTCGCCGAGCGTACGGGCAAGAACCCGAAGAAGATCGAGCCGCTGGTCCCGGTCGATCTCGTCGTCGACCACTCGGTCCAGATCGACTACTTCCGCCAGAAGGACGCGCTCGACCTGAACATGAAACTGGAATTCCAGCGCAACAACGAGCGCTACCAGTTCATGAAGTGGGGCATGCAGGCATTCGACACGTTCAAGGTCGTGCCGCCGGGCGTCGGCATCGTCCACCAGGTGAACCTCGAATACCTCGCGCGCGGCGTCCACAAGAAGGCCGAAGGCAGCGACACCGTGTACTACCCGGACACCCTCGTCGGCACGGACAGCCACACGACGATGATCAACGGCATCGGCGTGGTCGGCTGGGGCGTGGGCGGCATCGAGGCGGAAGCCGGCATGCTCGGCCAGCCGGTGTACTTCCTGACGCCGGACGTCGTCGGCGTCGAGCTGAAGGGCAAGCTGCGCGAAGGCGTGACGGCCACCGACCTGGTGCTGACGATCACCGAAATGCTGCGCAAGGAGAAGGTCGTCGGCAAGTTCGTCGAATTCTTCGGCGAAGGCACGAAGTCGCTGTCGCTGCCGGACCGCGCGACGATCGGCAACATGGCGCCGGAATACGGCGCAACGATGGGCTTCTTCCCGGTCGACGAAAAGACGATCGACTACTTCGAAGGCACGGGCCGCACGAAGGCCGAAATCGCTGCGTTCGAAAACTACTTCAAGGCGCAGAAGCTGTTCGGCATCCCGAAGGCCGGCGACATCGACTACACGAAGGTCGTGACGCTGGATCTGACGACGGTCGCCCCGTCGCTGGCCGGCCCGAAGCGCCCGCAGGACCGCATCGAGATCGGCCACGTCAAGTCGACGTTCACCGACCTGTTCTCGAAGCCGGTCGCGGAAAACGGCTTCGCGAAGAAGGCGGACGACCTGGGCGCGCAGTACACGACGAGCAACGGCGTCGACGTGAAGAACGGCGACATCCTGATCGCCGCGATCACGTCGTGCACGAACACGTCGAACCCGAGCGTGCTGCTGGCCGCCGGCCTGCTCGCGAAGAAGGCCGTCGAAGCCGGCCTCACGGTCGATCCGAAGATCAAGACCTCGCTCGCGCCGGGATCGCGCATCGTCACCGAGTACCTGACGAAGACGGGCCTGCTGCCCTACCTGTCGAAGCTCGGCTTCGAAGTCGCGGCCTACGGCTGCACGACCTGTATCGGCAACGCGGGCGACCTCACGCCGGAACTGAACGAAGCGATCACGAAGAACGACATCGTCGCGGCAGCCGTGCTGTCGGGCAACCGCAACTTCGAAGCGCGTATCCACCCGAACATCCGCGCGAACTTCCTCGCGTCGCCGCCGCTGGTCGTCGCGTACGCGATCGCCGGCAACATCACGCGCGACCTGATGACGGAACCGGTCGGCAAGGGCAAGGGCGGCCGCGACATCTACCTCGGCGACATCTGGCCGACGAGCGAGGAAATCCACGCGCTGCTCAAGTTCGCGCTCGATCCGAAGAAGTTCGAGGACAACTACTCGAAGCTGACCAAGAAGGGCGACCTCTGGAGCAAGATCGAGGGCGAATCGGGCCAGGTGTACGACTGGCCGAAGTCGACGTACATCGCCGAGCCGCCGTTCTTCGGCAGCGACTTCTCGATGGAACCGGCTGCGTCGATCCCGACGGTCAAGGGCGCGCGCGCGCTGGGCATCTTCGGCGACTCGGTCACGACCGACCACATCAGCCCGGCAGGCTCGATCAAGGAAGACTCGCCGGCAGGCAAGTGGCTGAAGGAAAACGGCGTGCAGAAGGCCGACTTCAACAGCTACGGCTCGCGCCGCGGCAACCATGACGTGATGATGCGCGGCACGTTCGCGAACGTCCGGATCAAGAACCTGATGATCCCGGCGAAGGCGGACGGCACGCGCGTCGAAGGCGGCCTGACGATCCACCAGCCGAGCGGCGAACAACAGTCGATCTACGACGCGGCGATGCAGTACGTCGGCGCCGACACGCCGACCGTCGTGTTCGCGGGCGAAGAGTACGGCACGGGCTCGTCGCGCGACTGGGCCGCGAAGGGTACGCAACTGCTCGGCGTGAAGGCCGTGATCGCACGCAGCTTCGAGCGGATCCACCGCTCGAACCTGGTCGGCATGGGCGTGCTGCCGCTGCAGTTCAAGGGCGCGGACAGCATCCAGTCGCTCGGCATCACCGGTGAAGAGACGTACGACATCGAAGGCCTCGGCGACGACTTCAAGCCGCAGCAGGACGTCACGCTCGTGATCAACCGCGAGAACGGCGAAACGCAACGCGTGCCGGTGCTGCTGCGCATCGATACGCCGATCGAAGTCGACTACTACAAGCACGGCGGTATCCTGCCGTTCGTGCTGCGCTCGCTGCTCGCAGCGTAAGCGCCCTGCTTTTGCAGGTGTCGCAGCCGCCTCGCGGCGGTTGCGGCCGATTTGGATGCCCGACTTCGGTCGGGCTTTTTTTTGGTCCATCGCGGATACATCGACGCCCTGCCGACTGGCCGCGCCACGCACACGGACAGCCGCGCTGCAACGCAGGGCACCGTGTCACAATGGCGCCACCCTCGACCCCGGCCGCGCCCCATGCTCCGTCCCGCCCTGCAACTTGCCGCAGTGCTTCTGTCCTTGATGACCGCCACGACGGCGCTGGCCGACGGTCAGTACTTCCACAAGCGCTTTGCAGGCCGGATCGACGGCCGCCATGCGTTCACGATGGATCTCAAGAATGTCGACGGAAGACTGACGGGAAGCTATCGCTACGCCGGCAAGCGCATCGATCTCTCGCTGAGCGGAAACATCGATGCGGCGGGCGCCTTTACGATGGACGAGACCGGAAGCGACGGCCAGCGCACCGGCACCTTCACGGGCAAGGTGGTCGACGACACGCTCGACGGTACCTGGGCATCGGCCCGCGGCGACCGGCATTTGCCCGTCGACGCGCACCAGACGTCGGAAATCGTCATCGGCTCGAAACGCGAGATTCTCACGCAGGCGATCGGCACGTATGTGCTCGACAGCATCTCCGGCTTCGGCGGAGCCAACGGCATGTGGGATTCATGGCGCGACAAAGGCCGATGGAAATCGAACATTTCGGCCATCGCAATGGCGCGCCGCGAGTTCTCGGACGTGAACCTGACACGCGAGGACCTGCACCGGCTCGACAGCATGACCGTCACCGTGGACCGGGCGCTCGCGACGCACCTGAGCGTCGACGGCAAGGTGCTGCTGTCGATCCCGTACCGCGACGCAGGCATGCAGTACGAGCTTGGCCGGCCCCACGACGACACCGCGGCCCTGTCGCCCGCCACGACGGTTCATGACGAGCATCTCTACCTGCTCGCGCGCGACGAGATCGATTTCGTCCCGGCGATGTCGGGTCGCTTTTTGCCCAACGATCACCTGGACGTCGCGACCATCAGCTATGCCGTCGTCGACAAGACCTTCGACGTCTCCTTGCAGGACAGCAACTGCTGTAGCGGCACCGTGTTCACGTTCCGGCGCAAGGATCGGTAACGGCGCCGCGCCGCGTCACGCCGCATCGCTGCGTCGCGCCTTCGCGCCGGCACCCGCCCGCGCGTTCTTCTTCAGATGCGTGCGGTTGTATTCGATCGCCGCGCGCACCAGCGTCTTCAGCGCCTGCTTGTCGATCCGGTCGCCTTCGAACAGATCGATCGCGCGCCGCGCATTGCCTTCCAGGCCGTCGTTGAACAGCTTCTCGGGATCGGGCAGCTGCGCGCCGTGCATGAAGGTCACTTTCACCTTGCCCTTGTGCGCGTTCGCCACCGCGATCATCCCGTCGCACGACCAGACGGGGCTGCCCATCCATTTCCATTCCTCGACGATGCCCGCTTGCGCGGCGAGAATCGTCTGGCGCAGGTCGGCGAACGTCTTGCCGCGCCAGTCGGCGATGCCTGCAATCAGCGCGTCGATGCGCTCCGACGGCGTGAGGTCGGTTGAGCTCATGCGCGCGCCTCCGTGCCTTCGTCAGGGCGCGCCAGCACCTGTTCGAGCGACTCGAAGAACCGTACCCAGCCGTGCTGCGCACCACGGTACGCCTGCTCCTGATCCGCGCGGAAGCCGACCTGCTCCATGCGCAGGTGCGTACCGGCCGGCGTCGGCGTGAGCGTCCACGTGACGACGCTGTCGAGGCCGTACGCCGCCCACGTGTAGGAGAGCGTGCGCGGCGGCTCGATCGTCAGCACCGTGCAGTCGACCGAGCCCCAGTCCGCGCGAAAGCTGAATGCGCGCCCCGCGACGGGCTCGAAGTCGCTCTTCATCAGCCACGCCTCGATCAGGTGCGGTTGCGTGAGCGCGCGCCAGATCTTCTCCGGCGGATGCGGCAGCTCCCGGTCGACGACGACGGAGCGCGTTTCGGTCGTGGCTTGGTTCATTACTGATCCATCCTTTTGAGCAAATCTTCGAGGGCACCGAACCGGCTCTGCCAGAAGCCTGCCATCTGGCTCGTCCAGTCGATCAACGGGGCCAGCGCCTGCGGCTGCGCGCTGTAGTGCGTCTGCCGGCCTTCGTGACGGTCGTTCACGAGTCCGGCCTGCTTCAGTACGCCGAGGTGCTTCGACACGGCCGGCTGCGAGACGCCCGCATGGGCCGTCAGTGCGGCGACCGTCAGCTCGCCCTCCGCGCACAGCCGCTCGAATAGCGCGCGGCGCGTCGGATCGGCAAGCGTCCTGAAAAGCATGTCGTGAGCGTTCTGCATGTCGTCCAAAATCCATAACCAACCGGTTATGGATTGAAGGATATCCGCTGATCGGCGCACGTCAAGGCGGGATTTCGCGAACGATGTCATTCGATCGCGAGCGGGTGGCGCGGACGTCACGCCGGCTCGCGCGCGTCGGCCAATTCGAGCGTTTCCTCTAATCCGCAATCGCGGCACGCGATCCGAAAGGCGCCTGCAAGACTGCCCGCCGCGCTGTTCCACAGTTCGGGAAACGTTTGCGTGTAGCCGGCCCCGTTTTTGTGCATGCGTGCATCCGTTCCTGACGAGGTGCTTTCGCTTGACCACATAGTGCGACTCGGCGAGTGGCAACGGACACGCAAACGCCACGCATGTGCGCGTCGGTCCGCTCCGCGATCGCGCACGTTCCGATGCCGCGACGAATGACTCGTGCGTGCGAACGTCGCGACTCGTCATGCCCCCGTGCCGCGAACCGGTTCCGCTCGCCGGACCGGCCATCGCTTGCACGCACGACGCGACATGCGCGTGCGCACGCAACGATGTCAGAACTACCAGCTATGGAAAATGGCAGCTACCCGAACGGCACCGACGCCCTACGCTCGTCACCGCTCGCGGCCCCACAAGGGCCGGGGGTTCCAGTAACGTCGCCTCTCCTAAAAAAGGACTCCCGATGAAAAGGAACGCCTGGTTTGCCCTTCCCCTTCCGTCGCCCCGCCGCCTCGCGTGCGTGGCACCGCTCGTGTTCGCCGCAGCCGCGGCGCATGCGGCGACGGATTGGGTCGATACTCATACGAAGGCCTTTCTGACCGGCCCGCAGTTGATGGCGCGCAGTGCGGCGCCGTCGCTCGAACTGGCAGCCGGTGAAACGACCAACGTCGTCGTCAGCCTGAAGCTGCGCAACGCCGCGCAGCTCAAGCAACTGGCGCGCGACGTGAACCGGCCCGGCAGCGCGCATTACCGCAAGTACCTGACGCACGAGCAGTTCCTCGCCAACTATGCGCCGACGGATGCGCAGGTGAAGTCGGTCGTCGACTATCTGCACAAGAGCGGCTTCGTGAACGTCGAAGTCGCGCCGAACCGGCTGCTGGTGTCCGCCAGCGGCACGGCCGGCACGGTGAAGACGGCCTTCAATACGTCGCTCGTGCACTTCCAGTACGCGGGCCGTTCGGGCTTCGCCAATGCGTCGACCGCGCAGGTGCCGCGCGCCCTCGCCGACGTCGTCGGCTCGGTGCTCGGGCTGCAGAGCGTCGCGCACGCACGGCCGATGCTGCGCATCGGCAACGTGGCCAAGCCGCAGGCACTCGCGGCAGGCACGGCGACGGGCCACTATCCGAAGGAATTCCCGGGCCTCTACAACGCGACCGGCGTGCCGACCGCGGCCGGCGTGACCGTCGGCATCATCACGATCGGCGGCGTGTCGCAGACGCTGCAGGACCTGAAGCAGTTCACGTCGAGCAACGGCTATGGCGCGGTCGCGACGCAAACCGTCAAGACCAACGGCTCGGGCGGCAGCTACACCGACGACCAGGACGGCCAGGGCGAATGGGATCTCGACAGCCAGTCGATCGTCGGCTCGGCCGGCGGCCAGGTCGGCAAGCTCGTGTTCTACATGGCGGACCTCAACGCCGCCGGCAACACGGGCCTCACGCAGGCGTTCAACCGCGCGGTGTCGGACAACACCGCGAAGGTGATCAACGTGTCGCTCGGCTGGTGCGAAACCGACGCGAACGCGGACGGCACGATCGACGCCGAGGAGCAGATCTTCACGACGGCAGCGGCGCAAGGCCAGACGTTCTCGGTGTCGTCGGGCGACGAAGGCGTGTACGAGTGCAACAACCGCGGCTACCCGGACGGCTCGAACTACACGGTGTCGTGGCCGGCCTCGTCGCCGCACGTCCTCGCGATCGGCGGCACGACGCTCTACACGACGTCGGCAGGCGCGTTCTCGAACGAGACGGTGTGGAACGAAGGGCTCGACGGCAACGGCAAGCTGTGGGCGACGGGCGGCGGCGTCAGCACGATCCTGCCCGCTCCGTCGTGGCAGTCGGGCAGCAACCGCCAGTTGCCGGACGTTTCATTCGACGCCGCGCAAAGCACGGGGGCATACATCTACAACTACGGCCAGTTGCAGCAGATCGGCGGCACGAGCCTCGCCGCACCGATCTTCACGGGTTTCTGGGCGCGTCTGCTCGCGGCGAACGGCACGGGCCTCGGTTTCCCGGCCGGCAACTTCTATGCGGACGTGCCGTCGCATCCGTCGCTCGTGCGCTATGACGTCGTGTCGGGCAACAACGGCTATCAGGGGTATGGCTATACCGCCGGCACCGGTTGGGATCTGACGACCGGCTTCGGCAGCCTGAACATCGCGAACCTCAACCAGCTGATCAAGTCGGGCGGGTTCTGAGCGATGCATGAAGGCCGGCGCGCGGCGGCGTTTGCCGCGCGCCGGTTTGTGATCGTCCCGCGCCCTACTCCGTCGCCCGCTCCTTCACGCGTGCCGACGTGGCCGGCGCACCGTTGCGATGCGACGGTGCAAACAGCCGCAGCCCGCTCGCGACGCTCGCCGCGCCGGCGAACCCCGCACCGAGCATCAACGCAAGCGTCGGCCCGTGACGCCCCGCGATCCCGAACGACAATGCGACGAGCGCCGCTCCCGTTGCCTGCCCGATCAGCCGCGCGGTCGCGATGATCCCGCTCGCGCCGCCGCTGCGCTCGGGCGGCGCGCTCGACATCAGCGCCTTCAGGTTCGGCGACTGGAAGAAGCCGAAGCCCGCCCCGCACAGCATCATCCGCCAGCCGATGTCGACGACGCCCGGCGACACCGGCAGCGCGGCAAGCGACACCATGCCGGCGCTCAGCAACGCGAGCCCGATCGCGCCGAGCAGACCGGGCGGATAACGATCCGACAACCGGCCCGCGATCGGCGCGGCGAACGCGACGATCGCCGACCACGGCGTCATCAGGAAGCCCGTCTCGACCGCGCTGCGATGCAGGACGGTTTCGAAATAGAACGGCAGCGACACGAACGCGAGCCCCTGCGCGGCGAACGCGCACACGGCCGTCAGTGCGGACAGCGTGAACACGGGCCGGCGAAACAGGTCGACCGGCAGCATCGGCGCCGGATGCCCGGCCTGGCGGCGGATCAGCAGCCAGCCGAACGCGAGCGCAACCGCGGCCGACGCGAACACGATCGAAAGCGGCCCGCGCTGCGCGAATTCGCCGAGTGCGAAGATCAGCGACGCAAACGTGATCACGTTGAACAGCGCGGCAACCGGGTCGAACGCATGTTTGCCGCGTGCCGTCTGCGGCAGCGACGGAATCGCCACGGCAAGCGCGAATACGCCGAGCGGCACGTTCACCGCGAACAGCCACGGCCACGCGGCAACCGACAGGATCAGCGACGCGATCGTCGGCCCCACCGCGAACGACACGCCGACGACGAGCGCGTTGAAGCCGACGCCGCGCCCGAGCCGGTGCGCGGGAAACAGCCCGCGGATCAGCGCGACGTTGACGCTCATGATCGCGCTCGCGCCGAAACCCTGCACGATCCGCGCGGCCGTCAGCATCGGCAGCGTCGACGCGAGCGAACAGCCGAGCGATGCGAGCGTGAACACCGCGAGCCCGGCGATGTACACGCGCTTGTGGCCGACGATGTCGCCGAGCGACGCGAACGGCAGCAGCGTCGCGACCATCGCAAGCTGATACGCGTTGATGATCCATACGGAAGCGGCCGGCGACGCATGCAGGTCGGTGGCGATCGCGGGCAGCGCGGTGTTCGCGATCGCGGTGTCGAGCGTCGCGAGCGCGACGGCCAGCAGCACCGCGGACATCGCGCGCCAGTTGACGGCCGGCTCATGGGCGCCGGCGGGGGAAGCGAATTCGGACAAGATCGGGCTCGGCTGACGAGCGGCGCGTGACGCCGCGTCGCGGATTGAACTCGCGGCGGCGTTCCGGCCGGACCGCCCGGAGCGCACGCCACTGCGCCCCGTATTGTTGCAGAGCCGCATCGAACGTGCAGGCGGCCGCGTCGTCAGTCAGCGAAATGAAAGCAAATGCCGTACTCGATGTGTCAGCTCACCGCGCGCCGTGCATTGCGCCCGCGCAGCCATTCGAGCGCCAGCAGCAGGCTCGTCGAGAAGACGATCAGGATCGTGGCGAGCGCAGCGATCGTCGGGCTGATGTTCTCGCGGATACCCGTGAACATCTGGCGCGGCAACGTCGTCTGGTCCGCGCCCGCGAGGAACAGCGTGACGACCACTTCGTCGAACGACGTCGCGAACGCGAACAGCGCGCCCGACATCACGCCCGGCGCGATCACCGGCAGCGTCACGCGGAAGAAAGTCGACACCGGGTTCGCGCCGAGCGACAGGCTCGCACGCACGAGGTTCTGGTTGAAGCCCTGCAGCGTCGCGGCGACCGTCGTCACGACGAACGGCACACCGAGCGCCGCGTGCGCGGCAATCAGCCCCGTATAGGTGTTCGCGAGCCCGAGCGGCGCAAAGAACAGGTACATGCCGACGCCCACCACCACGACCGGCACGATCATCGGCGACAGCAGCACGGCCATCAGCAGCCCCTTGCCGCGGAAGTCGGCCTTCGTGAGGCCGATCGCGGCGAGCGTGCCGAGCACGGTCGCGACGACGGTCGCCGACGGCGCGACGATGAAGCTGTTCTTCGCGGCCATCCGCCACTCGTCCGACGCGATCAGGTTCTCGTACCAGCGCATCGAGAAGCCCGGGATCGGATAGACGAGGAACGTGCTCGACGAGAACGACAGCGGCACGATCGCGAGCACCGGCAGGATCAGGTACAGCAGCGTCAGCACGACGAGCACGCGCAATGCGACGTACCACGCGCGCTCGACGAACGACATGTGCGGCGCGAACAGCGGCCTGGCGAGTTTCATGATCGGAATCCCCTTCCCGTTTCGTTGCGTGTGCCGGTCCGGACGCTCAGCCGAGGCTCACGTTGGTGCGCGTGAAGCGCCCGTACACCGCGTACAGCACGAGCGTCGCCGCAAGCAGCAGCCCGCCGAGCGCGCACGCCATGCCCCAGTTGATCGTCACGTTCGTGAAGTACGCGACGTAGTAGCTGACCATCTGGTCATTCGGCCCGCCCAGCAGCGCGGGCGTGATGTAGTAGCCGATCGCGAGGATGAACACGAGCAGCGCGCCCGCGCCGACGCCCGGATAGGTCTGCGGCACGTACACGCGCCAGAACGCGGCGAACGGATGGCTGCCGAGCGACACGGCCGCACGCTGGTAGGTCGGCGGAATCGACTTCATCACGCTGTACAGCGGCAGGATCATGAACGGCAGCAGGATGTGCGTCATCGAGATGTACACGCCGACGCGGTTGAACAGCAGCGTCAGCGGCTGCGAGATCAGCCCGCTGCCGATCAGCGCCGTGTTGATCAACCCTTCGCTCTGCAGCAGCACGATCCACGCGGCGACGCGCACGAGCACCGACGTCCAGAACGGAATCAGCACGAGGATCATCACGAGGTTCGCGCGCCGCTCCGACAGCGTCGAGATCCAGTACGCGAGCGGATAACCGAGCAGCAGCGCAAAGAGCGTGACGGCGATGCCGATCACGAACGTGCGGCCGAAGATCGCGAGGTAGATCGACTGGTCGGGATCGGCCTGCACGATGTGGCCGAAGCCGTCCTGCTTGTGGTCGAGCGCGGCGAGCAGGTAGAACGGCGACACCTGGCTGCCGTTCTTCGCGATCGCTTGCCAGTACGCGACATCGCCCCAGCGCGAGTCGAGGTCGATGAATTTCGCGCGCGTCTGCGCGGGCGTCGGCGCCGCGTCGTTGTCGCCCTTCAGCGGCATCGCGCGCGCCGTCTTCGCGACGAGCGAGCGATAGCCGGGAATCTCGGTGTTCAGGCGCCGCGCGAGCGCACCCATCGCCTCGCTGTCGGCCACCTTCGTCATGTCGGCCGCGAGCGCGACATACGCGGCGTCGGCCGGCGGCGCCTTGCGGTCCCAGCCCGACAGCGCGGCGACCGTGTTCGGCAATGCGGTCGCGATCTCGGGGTTCTGCACGGCGCGCGTGAGCAGCGTGCCGATCGGCACGACGAAAATCAGCAGCAGGAAAATCGCGAGCGGCGCGACCAGCAGCAGCGCCATCGTGCGCTTGCGGGCCTCGGCAGCCTTCAGCTCGCGCTTGAGCGCGGCGTTCGACGGCGAGGAAGGTGCGATCGTCAACGTATTCAACGGTTCTCTCCGGCCGGGCACGCTCCGGCGGAATGCCGCGCGACGCGTTCGACGCGTCGCGCGGCCGGTTGCATCAGGGCACCAGTCAGGATGCCTGACCGGTTACTTCGTTGCCCATGCGGCGAAGCGCTGCTCGAGCTCGTCGCTGTGATCGGTCCAGAAACCGATGTCCTCCAGCACCGCGTTCTTGCCGTTGGCCGGCGAGTTCGGCAGGTTCGCGAGCGTCTTCGCGTCGAGCGACTTGATCGCCGCGATGTTCGACGGGCCGTACGCGATGTGCTGCGCATACGCCTGCTGCGGCTTCGGCGTCAGCGAATACGCGATGTACTGCTCGGCCAGCGCCTTGTTCGGCGAGCCCTTCGGAATCGCCCAGTAGTCGAGGTCGTAGATGCTGCCGTTCCACACGACCTTGAGGTTCTTGCCTTCCTTCTGCGCGGCATCGATGCGGCCGTTGTACGCGGTCGACATCACGACGTCGCCGGCGACGAGGAACTGCGGCGGCTGTGCGCCCGCTTCCCACCACTGGATGTACGGCTTCAGCTCGTCGAGCTTCTTGAACGCGCGGTCCTGGCCCGCCTTCGTGCCGAGCACCTTGTAGACGTCCTTCGTCGCGACGCCGTCGGCCATCAGCGCGAACTCGAGGTTATAGCGTGCGCCCTTGCGCATCCCGCGCTTGCCCGGGAATTTCTTCACGTTCCAGAAATCGGCCCAGCCGGTCGGCGCCGACTTCAGCTTGTCCGCGTTGTACGACAGCGCCGTCGACCACACGAAGAAGCCCACGCCGCACACTTGCGGCGATTCCGGAATCAGGTCCGACTTCTTCGCGATCTTCGACCAGTCGAGCTTCTCGTAGAGCCCTTCGTCGCAGCCGCGGTTCAGGTCGCCCGATTCGACTTCGACCACGTCCCAGTTGACGTGCTTCGCCTCGACCATCGCCTTCACCTTCGCCTGCTCGCCGTTGTACTCGACGGCGGTGACCTTGTTGCCGGTCGCCTTCTCGAACGGCTGGTTGAACGCGACCTTCTGCGCGTCGCCGTTCGCGCCGCCGAAGTTGACGACCGTGAGTTCCGCAGCCGATGCCGATGCACCGAACGCGATCAGCGCCAGTGCGAGTGCCGTGCGGCGCGCGTTGAAGCTTGCTCGTTTCATGATGGTTCCTCTCCTCTCGTGGTGGAAGTGGGCTTTGTTGTTGACGACGTGCGGCGGAAAAGCAGGGAAACCGGGGTTACGCGAACACACGCAGGTGTTCGGGTGCGAATGCGAGCGAAACGGGCGCGCCGGGCGAGAAAGCGTCGAGCGCACCGGTGCCGAGCGGCACCTTCACGAAGCATTCGTCCTGGCCTGGCAGCGCGCAGCGCATGCGCACGTGATCGCCGAAATAGATGAGGCTGCGTGCTTCGCCGCTCAGGCGGTTGGCGGCGCCGTTCGCGTGGCCGTTGACAGCGAGGCTCATGCGTTCGGGGCGGATGCACGCGACGGCCGCTGCGCCCTCGGCGGCTTCGCCAATATGGCGGCCGACGAGCTTCGTGCCGTCGTCGAGCCGGAACTCGCAGAAATCGCCGTCGACGCGCGCGATGGTGCCGCGCAGCCGGTTGCTGTCGCCGATAAAGTTCGCGACGAATTCGTTGCACGGCGATTCGTACAGGCGATCGACGGTGTCGAGCTGCTGCACGATGCCCTTGTCGAACACGGCGACGCGGTCCGACATCGTCAGCGCCTCGCCCTGGTCGTGCGTCACGTAGACGAAGGTCACGCCGAGCTTTTCGTGCAGCGCCTTCAGTTCGTACTGCATGTGTTCGCGCAACTGTTTGTCGAGCGCGCCGAGCGGCTCGTCCATCAGCACCAGCTTCGGCTCGAACACGAGTGCGCGCGCCAGGGCAATGCGCTGCTGCTGGCCGCCCGACAACTGCGCCGGATAGCGTTTCGCGAAACGCTCCATCTGCACCATCTTCAGCGCATGCGCGACGCGGTCCGCGCGCTCGCCGGCCGGCAGCTTGCGCACGGTCAGCGGATACGCGACGTTCTGTTCGACCGTCAGGTGCGGGAACAGCGCGTAGTTCTGGAACACCATGCCGATGTTGCGCTTGTGCGGCGGCACGTTGTTCAGCAGCTCGCCGTCGAGGCGGATCTCGCCGCCGGTCGGGAATTCGAAGCCGGCGAGCATCATCAGGCAGGTGGTCTTGCCCGAGCCGGACGGCCCGAGCAGCGTCAGGAATTCCCCTCGGTGGATGTCGAGGTCGAGCGATTTGACGACCAGCGTTTCGCCATCGTAGGTCTTCCGCACGCCGCGAAAGCTGACGATCACATCATCGGACTTCATCGTGGCTGTCCCCTTGCTTCGCGACAATTGATTTTGAGATGCGAGCCACTATACGGCGCGCACGGTTCTACAATAGGGAACCATTTCAATATTCCAAGTAGGACCACTTTGGATACCGTGATCGTCGCCGACTGGCTCTCCGCCCGCCTCGACCGCAGCTCGCCGGAGCCGATGTACCGGCAGTTGCTGCAACTGATGCAGCAGGCCATCCTGACCGGGGAATTGGGGCCAGGGACGAAACTGCCGAGCTCGCGCACGCTCGCGGGCGACCTGTCGATCGCGCGGAATACCGTGCTGCACGTGTACGACCAGCTGACGGCCGAAGGCTACGTGCTGACGACGACCGGCAGCGGCACCTATGTGGCCGACACGCGCCCGGACGCCGCGGCGATCCACGTGCCGGGCACGGCGGCGGCGCCGTCAGCCGCCGGCGATCTGCCGCTGCCGGACGCGCAAGGCAGCCTGTCGACGCGCGGCCGGCAACTGATCGAACATGCGGGGGTGTCGCGACGCCAGTGGGGCGCGTTCATGCCGGGCGTGCCGGACGTGTCGGAATTCCCGAGCCGCACGTGGAGCCGCCTGCAGGCGCGGCTGTGGAAGGAAGCAAACCCCGAGTTGCTGACCTATGCGCCGGGCGGCGGCTACCGGCCATTGCGGCGTGCGCTCGCCGATTACCTGCGCGTCGCGCGTTCAGTCAAATGCTCGCCGGACCAGGTGATCATCACGACGGGCATTCATCAGTCAATTGATCTCGCGGTGCGGCTGCTGTCCGACATCGGCGATCGCGCGTGGGTCGAGGAGCCGTGCTACTGGGGCGTGCGTAGCGTCCTGCAGGCGGCCGGCCTCACGCTCGCGCCGGTACCGGTCGACCAGGAAGGGCTCGACCCAAGTGCCAACGACATGCAGCATCCGCCGCGGCTCGTGCTCGTCACGCCGTCGCACCAGTACCCGCTCGGGATGGTGATGAGCCTCGCGCGGCGCCGGATGCTGCTCGAATATGCGCGCCAGCACCGCTGCTGGATCATCGAAGACGATTACGACAGCGAGTTCCGCTACGGCAGCCGCCCGCTCGCGTCGCTGCAGGGGCTCGACGACGGCGGCCGCGTGATCTACGTCGGCAGTCTCGGCAAGATGCTGTTCCCGGGGCTCCGGATGGGCTACATGGTCGTGCCCGAGCATCTGGTCGATACGTTCCGCACCGGGTTGTCGGAGCTGTACCGCGAAGGCCAGCTGATGCAGCAGGCGGTGCTCGCCGAGTTCATCATGGACGGCCACCTGACTTCGCACGTCCGGCGGATGCGCACGCTGTACGGCGAGCGCCGGCAGCTGATGATCGACGCGATCCGCGCACGCTTCGGCGATGCGCTGCCCGTGATGGGCGACGAGGCCGGCCTGCATCTCGTGCTCGGCCTGCCCGATGCGTGCGACGATCGCGCGGTCACGCAGAGCGCATTCGACGCGGGCGTGATCGTGCGCCCGCTCACCAGCTACTACAGCAACCTCGACACCGCGCGGCAGGGCCTGCTGCTCGGCTATGCGTGCGTCGCGCACGAAGGCATCGGCCCCGCGTTCGACACGCTCGGCGATACCATCGAGCAGCATCTGCCGCGCGACATCACGCGCGCGGCATAAGGCCGGCCCCGCGCAGCAACGCCCGCGTCATTGCGCGCCACCTGCTCCGCGATCGAGCGAAGCCGCGCGCACGGCTTCGCCGGGCTTCGTGAACACACGCTGCCGCAGCGCGGCGATCTGCGCATCGCGATCCTGCGGCGACAGGCCGGCCGATTCGATCTGCGCACGCTGCGCCGCGTAGTCCGCATAACGGCTCTGCCACGATGCATCGTCCTGCTGCAATTGCGCGACGCGCGCGGCGGCCTCGGGGCCGAGTGTCTGCGTCAGTTGCGCGCGCATCGCATCGGGTGTCGCGCCGCTCTTCTGCAGTTGCGCGATCTGGTCGATCGCGGCGCGCTGCCGCTCAACCCGCGCCTGCGCAGCGCGTTCGTCGGCCGGCATCTGCTGCTCCAGCGCCGCGAGCCGCTCGGCCTTCTGCGCATCGGTCAATGAGCGATCCTGAGCGATCTTCAGGCGTGCGAGATCGTAACGCTGCCGCCACTGCTCCGCACCGAAGAACGGCTGGCTCCAGTCGCCGAGCGTGCGATACGCGATCGACGCGCGCTGATCGAGCGCAAGCTGCAATGCACCGAGATCGGACTTGTCGACCGCGCCGGCATCGCGCAATTTCGCGAGCGCGTCGAGATACGCGCGATACCGGTGCCACACGTCGAGCGCCTCGACCTGCGCGACCGTGCCGTCGAGCTGCGCGGCGATCTCGCGCACAACAAATGCATCGAGCGCGGCCGCGCTCAGGTCGCTCTGCGCGGTCAGGCAGTAGTCGAAGAAATCGCGCACCGCGCGCGACTTCGCGAGATGGCCACCTGCGTCGAGCGGCAACCGCGGCGCGCTGGAACCGGCCAGCGAAGGCGGCAGGCCCGCACTCGCCGGCACGGCGGCCTGCGGCCGTGCCGCTGTCACGCCACCGACCGCCGCCGCATCCGGCGAATCGCCCGCCGCACCCGAGCCGTGATGCCACGCCGCTCCGCTCCACATCGCGACGCCGGCGACCGCCGCCAGCCCCACGACACCATAGATTGCTGCGCGCCGCGCCAGCGGCGCGCGCCCTTCACGTGCCGTCATCGATTACACGCCCGCGAGCTGCAGCCGGTTCGCATGCGTGCGGATCACCGCGACCGGATCTTCCGCATACGCGCCGCGCACGCCGAGCAGTTGGTTGATCTCGTCGATATGGTTCCACTTGTAGCTCGTGCTCAGCACCTTGCCGTACAGCGCGCTGCACTTCGACACGAGCCCGTCATTCTGGCCCGAGCCACGGTTGATCATCACCGTGCCGGTGCCGAACAGCGCGAGCGTCGACGGGTCGAGCACGTTTGCGGGATCGACGAGCGGAATGGTGCTCGTGTCCTGCGCCCCCGTCACGCCGAACAGCGAAAGCGTCGGCTGGATCGCCGTGCCGGCCCACGAATACAGCAGATGCGTGTTGCCGCCGACCGTTTCCGTCGGCGCGCCGGTCTGGCAACTGCCCGGTGCGCCAAGGCCCGCGCTCGGATAGTTCTGGTTGTAGGTCGCCGCCTGCGAAGTCGTCAGCGTCTTCAGCGATGCGAGCGCATCCTGATTCGTGTTGTGACTGCTGCTCGTCAGGATACCGAACACATTGACGAACGCCGCGATCACTGTCGACGACAGCCCGGTCGGATCGTACGCGAGCACGCTCTGCACGAAATCCGCGAACTCGGAGCCGCGATGCGGCGTGCCGATCGTCGTCACCGACGCGACGAGATCGGGCGCGACGGCCGCGACATAGCGCGACGTCAGCCCGCCCTGGCTGTGACCGACGAGATTGACCTTGGTCGCCCCCGTCGCGGCGAGTACCGTCTTCACGTAGGCGAGCAGCTGTTCGCCGCGCCCGTTCGGGCCGTCGTCGCTCTGGAAGCCCGACAGGTTCGCGACGTAGACGGTCGCGCCATGCTGCTGCAGATCCTCCTGGATACCGTACCAGTACTCGAGCACGCCGGCGTACTTGTCGGTGCCCGTGAGCCCGTGCACGAGGATGATCGGATAGCGCGTCGCCGCGTAGTTGTCGGCGGGCGCGGTCGCCGCCATCGCCGCGTGTGTCGTTGCGAGCGTCATCAGCGCGGTCGTCCCCGCGAACGGCGCGACGCTCATCGCGCATGCTACTGCCCCTGCCACCACCCTGGAACGCATCGATCTGGCCATGCATGTTCTCCTGATTATTGTGCTGCCGGTGAGAATGAAACCGGATCGACACGCACAATGCATCGCAACCGTCGCAAGCACCGTGTGCGTCGAATGCGGGAGTGAAGCACGAGTCGCGAACGTTTGCGCCCCGACTAGATACGGTTCTCTAATCGGTTGACGCGCCCCGCCCGTTCGGGCGGGGCCGCGTTCGCGCGTACGCATGCTGCAATGCACACGCGCTGCCGGCTACAGCTTCGCGCTCACGCGTACCCAGGCGGTCCGGCCCGGCTCCATCACCGGCGCATTCGCCGGATAGCCGAAACCTGCGTTGCCGGCGAGGTTCAGATGCTCGGTGTAGGCCTTGTTCAGCACGTTGTCGACACCGACCGAGATCTGCACGGTCTTGCTCACGTTGTACTGCGTATGCAGCGACAGCACGCCGAAACCGGCGCTCGGGCCGAAGTCCTTGCCGACCACGTTGCCCTCATTCAGTGCATAGCGATGCTGCGGCGCAACGATTCGCCACAGGCCGCCGGCCGACCATGCGCCGCGCGTGTATTCGAGCCCGATGCGCGCCTCGAGCGGCGGCATCTGCGGCAGCGGATCGCCGCTCGCCACGTTGCGCCCCCACGCGTACGCGAGCGATGTCTCGACGCGCAGCGGCGCAACCGGCCGCCACGACACGCCGGCTTCGCCCCCCATGATCTGCGCGTTGACGTTGGTCGCCTGCGTGGTCGGCCCCATCATGCCGGCCGCGTAGTTGAACAGGATGAAGTCCTGAACATAGCCCGCGTACGCCGACACCCAGGCATCGAACCGGTCGCTCTTGTACTGCGCGCCGATGTCGAGCTGCGTGGTCTTCTCCGGCTGCACCGCCGAGAACGCATTGACCGAACCGGCCGGCCCGCGCGTCGCGGAGAACAGCTCCCAGTAGTCGGGATAGCGCTCCGCGTGGCCGATGCCCGCGTACCACGTGACGGGCAGCGACGCGAGATCGCGCTCGTAGCGCACGAAGCCGCTCGGCAACACGCGCGAACGATCGTCGTCGAAGGTCGGGTTCGGCTTGCTCATCATCATCCCGCTCGTCATCGCGCGCTTATCGCGGGCGCTCGCATAGTCGATGCGCGCGCCGCCGATCACGCGCGACACTTCGCTCGCGTACCACGTCAGCTCGCCGAACACGCCGGCATTCCACATCGTCGCCTGCGCATCCCACGGCTGGTCGCGATAGTTCTGCTGCCCCATCGACGAGCGCGAATCGAGCCGGTTCGATTGCGCGTCGACACCCGTGACAAACTTGAAGTCGTCGCCGAAGCGGAAGGTCGCGGCCGCACGCGCGCCGACCGTGCGGCGGCGCACATCGGCGGCCATTCGCATCGGCATGCTGCTGGTCGGGTCGGGTTGCCGCAACGTGTAGTTGTCCATCACGTGATCGGCTTCGTTGTAGTACACGCGTGCCTCGATCCGGTCGAGCACGTCGCCGAGATGCCGCTTGTCGAACGACAGCCCGAACGTCTCGCGGCGGAAATGCGCGCCGTCCATCCCGCGCCCCGCGTAACGCGCATAGCCGTCGCCGGTGCCGGCGGTCAACTCGACGCGCGTGTGGTCGTCAGGCGTCCAGCCGAGCGCCGCGTCAGCGTTCCACTTGTCCCACTGCGACGGCACCGTGTTGCCGTTGCCGTCCTTGTAGTCCTGCGAATGCGCGTGGTTCGCGGTCACGCGGCCATAGACGTCCGGCGTTCCGGCCGTCAGGTCGATGTTCTGGTCATTGCGGCCGAACGACCCGCCGACCAGGCTGCCGTCGAAACGCATGCCGGGGCGCTCGAAACGCGGCGTCACGCGCTCGAACAGCACGGTGCCGGCCGATGCGCCGGGACCGTACAACACGGACTGCGGCCCCTTCACGACGGTGACCTTGTCATAGCTTTCCGGCGCGATGTACGACGTCGGCGCATCCATCCGGTTCGGACACGCGCCGAGCGTCGGCATCCCGTTCGCCAGGATGTTCAGCCGCGAACCGAACATCCCGCGCAGCACGGGGTCGCCGTTCGTGCCGCCGCTACGGATCGACGTGAAGCCGGGGATCGTCTTCAGGTAATCCGCGCCGTCGCTGGCAGGCAGCGGCTGGCGCGGCGCCTTCGGATCCGTGACGACGACGAGCGGCGTCGACAGCGGCGATGCGACGACTTCGACGGGCGGCAGCAGCGCGGCCGACTCGTTCACGGGCGTGGCGTCCACGCGCGCCGTTTCGGCCGCCGCGGCACTCGCTGCCAGCGCGCCGGCAGCCAGCGCAGGAACGGTAAGTTTCAACATGCGCGGCACGCGCCGCGCACAGGCATTGCGTGACGCCCGCGGCGCACGCAACTGGAAATTGGTCATGATCGAAAGCCCGAGTAACGCCCTCCACGCGGCCGCGACGGGCCGCACGGATATCGGCGGTGGTATGAACGGATAACAGCGCGTCAGGCGCGCTCGGGCGGTGCGCGTGGATACGCGCGCGGATAGCGGTCGGCTCGCGCTGCGACGACAGGTGGCGCGGCGGCGGCAACGGATACGACGGGAATGGAGCCGAACGACGCGGCGGCGGGCGCGCCGATCGCGGGGCTATGGGCGAAGAAGCCGCAGTAGCCGCACGCGTCGAGATGCAGCGCGTGATCGTGCATGCTGCCCGCATCGACCGACCGATGTGCACCATGCTCTGTACTGCAGACGGTTGCGTCGGGTGTGGCCGCCTGCGCGATGCGCCACTGCGACACCAGCGGCGCCGCGATCGCGATCCAGATCGCGAGCACGCCAAGCCAGGCAGTCAGGTGACGATGTCGGTGCAGCATGCGCGGCGACGAGTAAGCGGAATGTAAAAACAGCCGAGATGTTACAGAATGTTCAGCGCAATGACCAGCACGGCAGACCGTAAACGGACCGGGGGCGCATGGTTGTCACCACAACCATGCGCCCCCGCCTGCCGGGCGTTTCCGGATCCCGCGATTACGGCGCCATGCGCCGCAGCACGTCGTCGCGCCGGATGAAATGGTGATACAGCGCGGCCAGCGCATGCAGGCCGATCACGAAGTAGAACGCGTTGCCGATCAGCTCGTGCGCTTCCTTGATCGTCGGCCGCAGCGCCTTGTCGGGGCCGAACAGCGTGAACGACACGCCGAGCCAGTCGAGCGACACCGGCTTGCCGCCCATGTTGATCATCATGATGCCGAGCAGCGGCTGCGCGATGATGAACACATAGAGCGCGACATGCGCGAGCTTCGACAGCCAGCGCAGCAGCGCCGCCTGCGGAATGGCCTCGGGCACGCGGCTGACGACCCGCCACAACACGCGCAGCACCGACAGCACGAGCACGAACGTGCCCGCGGTGAGGTGCACGTTCATCCAGAACACCCGGCTGTCGCTGCCTTTCGGCCCGCGGATCTCGATGGCCAGGTAGGCCAGCGCCACCAGCAGGAAAATGGCCCAGTGGAAGAAGATCGCGGGCGAGCTGTAGCGCGTCTGTTTCGCGAGGATGTTTCTCATGCTTCGTCTCGTGTTGTATGCGGGGAGGCGCGCAGATGGCAACCAGGCCCTGCGCCTGGCAAAGCTTTCACGATTGTAGCCGCACGGGCGTCCGGTTTTACGCGGCACGGTCAAATATCCGACGAATCGTTGACACGCACCGTGGACATCCCGCATATGGAAAGTCCGCATCGCGCGCGCAAACGGCTGTGGCACGATGAAGTTTTGGTGCGACGGCGCGCGGGCATCATGAGCAAAGCGTTCTTCGTTGCGGCCTACCGGCTGACCGCCGCGTTGCTCGCGGTATCCACCACGCTGCACAGCGTCGCCGACTACTGGCACCTGCCGGACTTCCGTCTCGGCAACTATCTCAGCTACTTCACGCAACTGAGCAGCCTCTACGCGGCCGCGATGCTGGCTGCGGGGCTCTGGCGCATCGCGCGCCCCGGCTCGGCCCGCTACGAATCGATGCGCGGCGCCGCCGTGCTGTACGTGCTGATCACCGCGATCGTCTACGAACTCCTGCTGGCGCGGCTCGATGCGCTGCGCCATGTCACGCCGGCGTTCAACAACTGGGTGCTGCACCGGATCGTGCCGCTCGTGATGCTGTGCGACTGGCTCTACGTCGAGCCGCGCAGGCCGATCGCGCGAAGCAGCGCGTTCGTGTGGCTCGGTTTTCCGGTCGTCTATCTCGGCTATACGCTCGTGCGCGGCGCGCTGGAGAACTGGTATCCCTACCCGTTCGTCGATCCGCGCCCACACGGCTACCTGCCGGTCGCGATCCAGTGTTCGCTGATCGCGCTCGGCGCGGCGGCGCTCGCATTGGGCATCCGCTGGCTCGGCAATCACGCGAGACAGTCCGGTACCGCGACACTCAAGGAGGGATGAAAGCGAGAACGTGTGCGCCGCCCGGCGCACACGGGGTACTGCAGGCCGTCAGCCGCCGTTGCGCGGCAGGAAATTCATCGGGTCGACGACCTTGCCGTTCTGGCGGACTTCGAACTCGAACGTCGAACGACCGTTCGCGTCGGTGCCCATTTCGGCGACCGGCTGGCCCTGGCGCACCGCATCGCCTTCGTTGACGAGCAGCTTGCCGTTGTGCCCGTAGGCCGTGATGAGCCCGTTGTCGTGCTTCAGGATCACGAGCGGACCGTAAGCCTTGACGCCGGACCCGGCGTAGACCACCCGCCCGTTTGCAGCGGCCCGCACCGAATGGTCGGGCCCGGAGGCGGCGATCACGACGCCGCGCGTCTTGCCGGCCGAGAACGGTGTCGCGACAACACCCGTGGCCGGCCATGCGAGCGAGCCCGGCTGGGCCGCCGCCAGCGGCTGCCCGGGCGAGGTCGCAGCCTGCGGCGGCGCGACGCGCAGCACCTGGCCGGGCGACACGGCGTCGGTAGGCGCCATGTGGTTCCAGCTGGCGACGTCCTGCACGCGCTGCCCGTAAGCGTTCGCGACGCCTGCCAGCGTATCGCCCGGGTTCACGCGGTAATAGCCGGCAATCACGCCCGGCGTCGCAACCGACGTGGGGGTCGACTGGCGTGCCGGCTGCCAGCTGTCGGTCCACGGCGTCATCGTGCAGCCCGTCAGCGCGATGGCCGCGGCAACGAGCGCTGCCTGCGGCAGCCAGCGCGTCAGCGCATCGTGGATGGGAATAGTTTCTCTCAAGGGTCCTCCCGGATTTGCGTCGTTGCGCCGCCCACCGCCCCCCGGCGCGCGACGCACGATGTCCGGCCGAACGGCCGGATCAACCAGTATCCGACCGCTCTCGCGGCCGTCAGTTTCCACAGCGGAACGTCAGCGCGAATGAGCTCACCGGCCCCTTTTTCGCGTCGTCCCGATCGGCAAAGATACCATTTGTCGCGGTCAAGGCCGCGACAGTTGCCCGATCCGGCAACAATCTTGCGGCGTCGCACCGGGGTGCGGGCAAGCTGCGCAGCCCGCCGCGCGGGCCGCCCGGCGGGCTTCCGCCGGCTTTTTCGCCGGCCCGGCCGCCGTCGCGCGCCGTATCGGCCCCGTCATATTCTCCGCTCCGATCGCCGCCTATACTCGGTGATGCAGCGTACAAGCCAACGACAACGAGGAGCATGACAATGAATAATGCGACGTTTCTCTCCGTGCAGCTCGACGCCGACGATTTCGCCGGTTCCAGCAGCCTGGTCGAATTGCTCAACCGGCACTTGCTGTTCGCGACCGACGTCGCCGAAGCTGCGGACGCGCTCGTCCAGCTGGCGAGCGTCACGCACCTGACCGGTGCCACGCGGCACAGCGTCGAGCTGCCGGTTCTCGCGATCGAACGGCTGCGCGATGCGCTCGACACGCTGAGCGGGTACGACGAAACGTGGCTGCAGGTGCTGGAACCGGCCGAAGCGCTGTTCCGCGATATCGGGCGCGGCAAACGCTCGCTGCACTGAGCGCCGGCGCGTTGCGCGCCACCCATGAAAACAGCCCGTCGTTCCGCTATGCGGAACGACGGGCTGTTTGTACTACGGGGGTCGGATCCGGCCGCCAGAGCGGCCGCATCATTAACGACCCTTGTAGACCGGTGCGCCGTCAGCGATACGCTTGACTTGCCAGCCGGTCTTTGCAGCAGCCGGGGCGCCCGATTCTTGCGCACCGGCCGGTTGCGCGCCGTAGCCGGTCGTGTCGGCGGCGGCGACGTTTTGTTGCGGGTTCAGGCGCGCTTCAGCAGCCTGGATGCCTTCCGGGTAGTTCGTGCGGTCGCTGCCCAGCTTGTAGCCGGCTTGCTGGACGGCGACGAGATCGGCCTTCACCTGTGCGCGGGTGACGGGCGCATTCTGTTGAGCGAACGAGACGGCGGGAACGGCGAGGACAGCAGCTGCAGCGAACGTAGCGATCAGCGATTTCATGATTACCTCCGGGATTTTTTTGCTCCGCCGCACACACCATGTCTGCAGCGATGGAACAGAGTTTAGTCCCGGCAGCACCTAGGGAAAACCATGAAAGAACGAAAACACTGTTTCCCCGGAGCCAACAATGTCGGCATCCGGGATAGAGAAACCCTATTCATAGAATAGATTTTCGCAACAATGCTGTCCCCACGAGCCGGTTACGACCAGTTCGCGTGGAAGCTGCCCGGCTTGTCGGTGCGCTCGAACGTGTGCGCGCCGAAGAAGTCGCGCTGCGCCTGCACCAGGTTCGCCGGCAGGCGTTCGGAACGGTAGCTGTCGAAGTACGCGACTGCCGACGCAAACGCCGGTACCGGCACGCCGGCCTTCACCGCGGCGACCACGACATCCCGCAGCGCCGTCTGGTAGTTCGCGGCGATGTCCTTGAAGTACGGGTCGAGCAGCAGGTTCGCGAGCGCCGGATCCTTGGCATAGGCGTCCGTGATCTTCTGCAGGAAGCGCGCGCGGATGATGCAGCCCGCGCGGAAGATCTTCGCGATCGTCCCGAGATCGAGGTTCCAGCCGTACTCTTCCGACGCCGTGCGCAGTTGCGCGAAGCCCTGCGCGTACGAGATCACCTTGCTCAGGTACAGCGCGCGGCGCACCGCTTCGACGAACGCGGCGCGATCGCCGTCGAACGGCGCAGCGGCCGGGCCCGACAGGATCTTGCTGGCCGCGACGCGCTCGGTCTTCAGCGACGACAGCACGCGCGCGAACACCGACTCGGTGATGAGCGGCAGCGGCACGCCGAGATCCAGCGCGTTCTGGCTCGTCCACTTGCCGGTGCCCTTCTGCGCGGCGCGATCGAGGATCACGTCGACGAGATGCTTGCCGGTCTCTTCATCCTTCTTGCCGAAGATCTTCGACGTGATCTCGATCAGGTAGCTGTCGAGCTCACCCTGGTTCCATTCGGTGTACACCGCGCCGAGTTCGTCGTTGGTCAGGCCCGCGACGTCCTTCAGCACCGAGTAGCTTTCGGCGATCAACTGCATGTCGCCGTATTCGATGCCGTTGTGGACCATCTTCACGTAGTGGCCCGCACCGTCCGGGCCCATGTATGCGACGCACGGCTCGCCGTCCGACGGCGCCTTCGCGGCGATCTGCTTGAGGATCGGCTCGACGAGGTCGTACGCGTCGCGCTGGCCGCCGGGCATGATCGACGGGCCGCGCAGCGCGCCCTCTTCGCCGCCCGACACGCCGGTGCCGATGAAATGCAGGCCCGATTGCGCGAGTTCCTGGTTGCGGCGGATCGTGTCGGTGAAATGCGTATTGCCGCCGTCGATCAGTACGTCGCCCTTCTCGAGCAGCGGCTTGAGCGATGCGATCGTCGCATCGGTCGCTTCACCGGCCTTCACCATCATCAGGATCCGGCGCGGCGTTTCGAGCGACGCGACGAACGCCTCGAGCGTGTAGGTCGGCACCAGGTTGCGGCCGGGGAATTCGGCGATCAGTTCGTCGGTTTTCTCGCGGCTGCGGTTGTACACCGACACCGCGTAACCGCGGCTCTCGATATTGAGTGCGAGATTGCGGCCCATCACCGCGAGCCCGATCACACCGATTGCTTGTTTGCCCATTAGTCAATTCTCCGGAAAAAACGGGGCGCGACCCGAGCCGGGCCGCGCGCACAGGCGAAAGGATAGTGGAAACCCGGCGGCGATGCGCGCTTGCGTGTCATTGCTCCGCGTGCGGCAGCCGCCGGAACACGACGCTCAGGTTGTTCGCCGGCATCTCGACGATCTCGATGCAGTCGAGCCCGCGATCGAGGCCGAGCGCGACGACGGTCTCGAGATCGCGCACGCCCCACGACGGGTCGCGGCTGCGCAATTGCAGGTCGAAGGCTTCGTTCGACGGCGCCGTATGCCGGCCGTCGCGACGGTACGGGCCGTACAGGAACAGCACGCCGCCCGGCCGCAGCAGGCGCGATGCGCCCGCGAACAGCGCTTCCGTGCAGGCCCACGGCGAGATGTGAATCATGTTGATGCAGACGATCGCGTCGAGCGCCGCGACCGGCCACGATGCGTCGCGCACGTCGAATGCCAGCGGCCCGGCGACGTTCGCGAGGCCCGCATGCGCGATCCACGCGGCGATCGAGTGCCGCGCCTGTTCGTCGGGGTCGCTCGGCTGCCAGCGCAAATCCGGCAATGCGTGTGCGAAATGGACGACATGCTGGCCGGTGCCGCTCGCGATTTCGAGTACGTTGCCGCTCGCCGGCAGCACGCGGCGCAACACGTCGAGGATCGGCTCGCGGTTGCGTTCGGCCGCGGGCGCCAGCAACCGCGCGGCGGGATCGGGCGAAGGTTTTGCGCCAGTCACGATGCCTGCTCCAGTGTGTTGCCGCGCAGACCCAGCCGCGCCGTGAGCGCGTCGAGCGCGGGTGCGCACGGCGCCTCGACCTTCAGCGTCAGTATCGGATCGGCGCGCGTATGGCCGAGATTGAGCGCGGCGACCGGCTTCTGCTGCGCCTGCGCCCATACGCAGAAGCGGTAGCCGGAATACACCATCAGCGACGAACCGACGACGAGCAACGCATCGGCCGCATCGAGCGCCTGCGACGCCAGCGCGACGCGCTCGCGCGGCACGTTCTCGCCGAAAAACACGACCGCCGGCTTCAACAGTCCGCCGCACTCGGGGCACGCCGGAATGCGAAACGAATCGAGCGCAGCCCATTCGAGGTGCGCGTCGCCGTCCGCGGCCGGCTCGGCCTGCGCGCCCAGCAGTTCGGGATTGTCGGCTTCGAGCACGGCCTGGATCGTCGCCCGCGCGTGATGCGCGCCGCATCCAAGGCAGGTCACGCCGTTGATTCCGCCGTGCAGCTCGATCACGTCGTCGCTGCCCGCGCGCTGATGCAGGCCGTCGACGTTCTGCGTGACGAGGCGCTCGATCCGGCCCGCGCCACCGAGCCGCGCCAGCGCGACATGCGACCCGTTCGGCCGCGCGCGGCCGACGACGGGCCAGCCGATCATGCTGCGCGCCCAGTAGCGCCGCCGCGCGGCATCGGAGCCGAGGAATTCGTGGAGCTGGATCGGCGGCGAGCGCATCCATTGGCCGTTGCGGTCGCGATAGCCGGGAATGCCGGAATCGGTGCTGATGCCCGCGCCGGTCAGCACGAGCAGGCGCGGATGACGCGCGACGAACGTGTGCAGCGCATCGAGCGCGGCCGGATCGACGCCAGCGGTTGAGGGGTCGTGCAGGACTTTATCGTTCATGTTGGCAACGCGTGATCGGGTGCGCCGGCAGGCCGTGCGCCCGCACGGGCGGCCAGGCACGCCAGCACATGATACAGAACGCCGCGCGATCGGGCGGGCGCCCCCGCGGCAAACCGGCGCACAAAAAAAGACGCCCATCGCCACTCGGCGACGGGCGCTTCAACAATTGATCCATCGGGGTAGTGGATCAACTGACAGCACAACGTTGCGGCGCCCGCCATGCCGAGCATGAAGGACGCATTCCCCGGACTACGCGTGTTCCGTGATGCCGCGCGCATCGCTGCGTTACCGGCTTGCCGATCCGCCCCGGCGCCTCGAACGCGTCACGCCGATGCCATACACGGCGCGCGAACGCATCCGCCGCGCGACGACTTGCGTTGCGCCATGGCATGACGATCCGGGATCCAGGCCGGGGCCATCCGCCCGCGTTCGCGGTTCATCCCCGACGGCCGACCGGGACCGGTCGGCCTCGTGCGTCACGCATGCACGTCGTCGTTCAGAACGAACCCGATTGCTCGGATGGAACGGAAAGCCGCCGCTCACGTCGCCGCAATCAACGGCGAAGCGAACACCCTGGCAGGTCGGCGATTCATGTTTGCAACACGACATGTTGCATTTCGGTCTTTTTTCATTCTCTTGTCCCCGTCTTCGATACGTCCGACCCACTGAAGCGATTGCCGGGCCGACTGCGCCCGCGATCGCGCTCACGGCCCCTACAGATATGCAAGGAGCGCACCATGCTTCACGCCGCAAGGCCGCGCGGGCGGATACGCGGCTGTCGGCGCGAATCGCGCACCAGCAGAAAGCGTGAACGTTTCGAAACTGAAACGCGGGGGGTGGCGTCCGGTCGAAGACGTCCGGTCGTGCCTGCCTGCGCGGCGCTCACTCACGCCCCGGGCCGTGATCGCGGCGTTGCATCCGCGCGCCATCGCCGGCCGGCTTACAATCGCCCCACAATGGCCGCCCGCACATGAGCGCATGTGCGGGCCGGATCTTGCCTCGCGCGCGCGGCGCTTCGCCGCCTGACCGGAGACCCCACCCGACGCATGACCGACGCAAACGACTGGCTGGATATCGACTACCGGACGCTGTTTCGGCTGCGCCCGGATCGCCGAATCGAACGCGAGAACGATCCCGGCTGCTCGCCCGGGCCGCGCTTCTGGCTGGGCCGATGCGCATGCGGCACGCTGGCGGGCGTCCGCGCCGACGTGCCTGCGGACCTTGCGGACGAACTGACGCGCATGGCCGACAGCGAGCCGCCGTTGTCGGACAGCGTTCAGCCTGCGCATCTCGAACGCTATCTCGCGCAGCTCGCGCCTGTTTCGAACTGGAACATCGGCCTCGTGTACGCGCTGCCGAACGCGCTTGAATTCGACACCGGCGCGCACGTCGCGCTGGTCGACGGCAACAGCGACGCAGGCCGGCAATTGCGGCAATCGCTGTCCGCGCACGGAATGCCCGGCGGCCTGCGCTCGATGGGCTTGTGCAGCATCGCCGATTTGTGGGCGCCGTGGTGCGCGGCTGTCGTCGACGGCGAAGTCGTGTCGGTCGCGTTTGCCGCGCGGCTGTCCGATACCGGCGCCGAACTCGGTCTCGCAACGGCCCCGGCGTTCCGCGGGCGCGGCCTCGCGGCAGCCGTTACCGCCGCGTGGTCGCGGTTGCCGTCGCTTCGCACGCGCACGCTGTTCTACAGCACCGACCGCGACAACCGCGCGTCGCAACGCGTGGCGTCACGCCTCGGGCTCGCGCTGCGCGGCACGACGCTGCGGGTCACATAGCACCGGAGGGGACAGCACGGGCCGCCCCGCTCGCGCGTGACACAAACACGCTAGCATTCCGACACGGCACCCCACACGTGCGCCCTGCCTCGCCCCAAAGGATCCGACATGCCCCCCCTCGCTCCCGCCCGCCCCGACGTCACGCATCGCGTGTTTTGCACCGGGCGGCTGTCGATCGGCCTCACGCTTCCGCTGCTGCGCAGCGGCCAGATCGTCGCCGACTTCGACGAACAGCTCGAACTCGCCGCGCTGGCCGATACGCTCGGCTTTCGTGCGCTGTGGATTCGCGACGTGCCGCTGAACAGCGCCGACTATCCCGATCCGGTCGGCCATCTCGACCCGTGGGTGCTGCTCGGCGCACTGGCGGCGCGCACGCGCCGGATCGTGCTCGCCAGCGGCGCGATCGTGCTGCCGCTGCGTCATCCGCTGCATATCGCGAAAGGCGCGCTGTCGGTCGCGACGCTGTCGGGCGGACGCTTCATCCTCGGGCTCGGCTCCGGCGACCGGCCGCCCGAATACGCGGCGTTCGGCGTCGACGCGGAAACGCGGCGCGACCGCTATCGCGCGCACTGGGACGTCGTCGCGGCCGCGCTCGGCCTGCCGTCGCGCGTATTGCCCGACGAAGCGCCGCCCGATGCGCCCGAATTCACGCTGCTGCCGCGTGGCGACGACGCGGTGCCGATGCTTGCCGTCGGCTCGGGCGGACAAAGCGTCGACTGGATCGCACGGCATTCGATCGGCTGGATGACGTATCACCGCGATCCGGAAACGCAGCGCGCACGCTATTCGATGTGGCGCGCGGCGGTCGACCGGCTCGCTTCGCCGGACTTTCGTGCATTCGGCGTGTCGATGCGGCTCGATCTCGCCGCGGCCCCCGATGCGCCGGCCACCGCGCTGCCGCTCGGTTACGCAACCGGGCGCCGCGCGTTGGTCGACATCCTCCGGGACATGCGTGCCGCGGGTACGCATCATGTCACGCTGAACCCAGGATCGGACCGGCCCGTACGGGAAGTCATCGAAGAAATCGCGGAGCACGTGCTGCCGTTCTTTCATGACGAAAATGCCTGATTCATCAGGAATCCGAATCCACTTGATGCGATACACAGGCCGATCGTGACCGGACGAACGCTCACGTAACGATGCGCCGCGCGCCGGTGCCGGTGCCGGCGCCTGCCAACACGCGCTACAGGCGCCTAACGACCGGGCACGCAGGCTGCTCCCGCATTCCGGTCGGTCGCACGCCTGCGTCCGGCACCTGCCTGCGCGAACGCGCCGCCAACGCCCGCGCCGCCTCGCGCATGCCCGATTCGAATCGTCGTCGACGGAACTATTCGGTCCCGATCGCGATCATGTTAACTTCCGTCCATCGTTCAGCCTGGCGGGCCGCGTGCCGATGCGCGCCCGCATGCCCACTCCATGCGACATTTCCTTCTCGGCTGGCTGCTTGCCGCCTTCGTCTCGGCCGCCCATGCGGCCGCCCCCGCCCCGGCCGCGGCGTCGGCCGCCTCCGGCACCGCGCCCGCCCTGACGCCGCAACAGGCCCAGCAGGCACTCAATGTGCTCGAAAACCCGCGCGATCGCGCGCAAGTCGAAACGACGCTGCGCGCGATCGCAGCCGTCGGCGCCTTGAGTGCGCCTGCGGTCGCGGCCAGCGAAGCGGCCGCCGCCAGCGGCGCATCGGCTGCCGCCGCCCCGACCGCACTCACATCGAACGGACTCGCATCGCTGCTCGTCCGCCAGGGATCGCGCTGGACCACCGAAATCGGCGGCGCACTGAAGGAGTCGCTACGCTCGCTGCTCGATATCGGTTCGGTAGGAAGCTGGTGGCATGACAGGCTCGTGCGCGCCGACGAGCGCGCGAATCTCACGCACGCGATCTGGATCATGCTCGCCGTGCTCGCGCCGGCGCTCTTCGTCGAATGGCTCGCGAAGCGGCTGCTGCGACGCGCGCTGGCCGCGGTGGCCGCACGGCGCGGCGACGCATCGCGCCAAACAGCATCCGATCCCGCCGCACCGGACGCGGACGACGCGGAGCCGGCAGACACCGCCCCCCCGCCCGACGCTGCCGGCGCCGACACGCCGGACGCAGCCCCCTCGGCGTCGCCTGGACGAGGCCACGCGCGGCGGCACACCACACTGCTGCACCGGATGCCGCGCGCGCTCGTCAGCCTCGCGCTGCGCGTGGTGCCGCTGCTCGCGTTCGTCGGTGCAGCGAGCCTGACGATGTCGCTGATCGATGACGCAGGCACGCCGGTCGAATCCGCACTCGAAGCATTGATCGACATCTACGTGATCTGCCGGCTCGTCACGATCGTCAGCCGGCTGTTCTTCCAGCCCGATGCGCGGCAGTTGCGCCTCGTGCACATCAGCGACGCATGGGCCGATTTCGCGCAACGCTCGATCGCGCGGATCGCGATCGTGGTCGGCGCGTGCACGGCGGCCGTCGAGATCGCCGCGAACTTCGGCCTCAGCGAAGCCGGCCATGTCGCGCTGCTGAAGGCCGTCGCGCTCGTCGGGCACCTGATGATCTCGGTGCTGATCCTCCAGTGCCGCCAGCCGGTCGCGGCACGGATCCGTGCCGCCGGCGCCGACCGGCCGGCCTTCGCGGTCGTCGGCAACGCGCTCGCGGATGCCTGGGCGCCCGTATCGGTCTTCATCGTGATGGCCCTGTGGTTCGTCTGGGCGCTCGACGTCCACAACGGCTACCGCGTGCTGATCACTCTTGGCGGCCGTTCGATCGCCGTGATGATCGCGATGCGAATGGTGTCGATCGTCGTGTTCGGCGCGCTCGCGCGGCTGTTCCAGGGCCGCGACGAAGACCGCACGCTCGTCCATCTGCACGCGTACCGCTATTACCCGCTGCTGCGCCAGATCGTGTCGGGGGCGATCGGCATCGTGACCGTCGTGCTGCTGCTGCAGATCTGGGGCGTACCGGTCTTCCGCGCGTTCGAGACGGGCACGATCGGCCACCGGCTCGCGTCCGCGCTGGTGACGATCGCGATCGCGGCGATCGTCGCGCTCGTCGTGTGGGAAGCGGCCAACATCGCGATCGAACGCCGCCTGCAGCGCTGGACGCGCGAAGGCAACCTGGTGCGCGCGGCGCGGCTGCGCACGCTGCTGCCGATGCTGCGTTCGCTGCTGTTCGTGATGATCGCGCTCGTCGTCGTGCTGACGGGCCTCAGCGAACTCGGCGTGAACGTCGGCCCGCTGCTGGCCGGCGCAAGCATCTTCGGCGTCGCACTCGGTTTCGGCTCGCAGAAGCTCGTGCAGGACTTCATCACCGGGATCTTCCTGCTGATGGAGAACGCCATGCAGGTCGGCGACTGGGTCACGCTCGCCGGCGTGTCGGGCACGGTCGAATACCTCTCGATCCGTACCGTGCGGCTGCGCGCGGGCGACGGATCGCTGTACACGATCCCGTTCAGCTCGGTGACGACCGTCAACAACACGAATCGCGGGCTCGGCAACGCGGCCGTCAAGGTCAGCATCGCGTACGGCGAGGACATCGATCGCGCGATTGCGACGCTCAAGGAAATCGGCGCCGCATTGCGCGACGATCCGAAGTACCACGACGGCATCCTGTCGGACTTCAGCTACTGGGGCATCGACCAGGTCGACGGCGCGGCGCTCGCGCTGGCCGGACAGATGCAGTGCACGGACTCGACGCGCTGGAGCGTGCAGCGCGAATTCAACCGGCGGATCGCGGAGACGTTCCGCGAACGCGGCATCCGGATCGCCAATCCGCAGCGCAGCCTGGTGGCCTATGCGGACGGATCCCGGCCTGCCGGCAATGGTGAAGGCGAGCACGCCACCGACAACGGCAACGCGCCGGCAACGGCAGCCCGGCCGCCGTCGCCCGGCAACGGGGAGCACAAGCCGGGCTGACCATTCAAGGCGCGTGACGCGCCGTGCTCAACGCGCGGCGGGTTTCTTCACGCGCCCCGCGCTGTTCGCCGCGGGCGTTGCCGCCCCCGGTTTCGCCGTGCGTTTCGACGCGGCGGAACCCTGCCCGCGCTTCGCCACGGTTTCCGAGCCGGCCGCCGGCACATCGCGCTGCGCATGCCATTGTTCGAGCAGCACGCGCGTCTGGTCGGCAATCGTCTCGATCAGCAACGCCGCGCGTTCGCCCTCGAAAGCATCCCAGTCGAGCAACTGCAGCGCCGAACGCTGCGCGATGTGGAACACCGTGAGCTGCCCGAACAGGCTCAGCGCGCGCAACCGCGTGACAGGATCGTCGCCCGGCCGCCCCGAAATGCGGCCGATCAGCTCGGCGCTCACGTCGTTCAGCGGCTTGCGCATGCGCGTCATCAGGATTTCGCTCGCGCTCGCCGGTTCCTGACCGCCCTGCTCGCGCGCGAAGAACATCCGCTGGTTCATCGTCTTCGGCGCGGTAAACATCCGGTCCGACAGCGCGCGCAGCAGCCCGATGAACGCGTCGACCAGCACGTCGACGTCCGCGTCCGCATCGAGCATCGCCCACGCATGGCCGACCGCCGGCGCGAACACTTCCCAGCCGTTCTCGGCAATCGTCTCGACACACGCGCGGTACACGCCTTCCTTGTTCTCGAAGTAGTACTGGAGCGCCGGCGCGTTCACCCCCGCCATCGCGGCGATCTCGCGCGTCGACGCGCCCGCGAACCCGCGTTCGCCGAACAGCTCGATCGCCGCCTCGATGATCCGCTGGCGCGTTTCGTCGCCGCGCGCGTAGCCGCCCGCCGACGTGCGGCGCAGCTTCTTCGCTTCGTTCATGCCTTCCTCGTCATTCGCTCGATCGACATTCTACTTGACACAATTTTATCAACTGGAATAATTCTTCCACTTGGAATAAATTGGATGCCAGCATGTCGACGCTGCAAGACCCGCCACAGAAAGCGAATCGTCAGGAAACCGCAACAACGCCACGCAAGGGAAACAGCGGATTGAAGCGGCGCGTCCTGCTCATTGCCGCCGTGCTTGCGGCCATCGGCGGCGCCGTCTGGCTCGGCCGCTGGTGGACGGTCGGCCGCTTCATCGAAAGCACCAACGACGCGTACCTGCAGGCGGACAGCATGACTGCCGCGCCGAAAGTCGCCGGCTACGTGACCGATGTCTACGTGCGCGACAACCAGCCCGTGAAGGCCGGCGATCCGCTCGTGCGGCTCGACGTGCGCCAGTACCAGGTTGCGCTCGCGCAATCGCTCGCGACCGTCGACGCCCGCCGCGCGGATATCGCGCGCGCAGAAGCCGACATCAGCCAGCAGCACGCGAATCTCGAACAGGCCGATGCGCAGGCGAAGGTGTCGCGAATCAACGCGCAGCACGCGAGCGACGAATACACGCGCTATGCACCGCTCGCGGCGACCGGCGCGGAAACGCACGAACGCGTCGCCGACCTGAAGAGCACGCGCGACCAGGCAGCCGCGACGCTGGCCGCGAACAACGCGTCGATCGCCGCCGCGCGCACGCAGATCGCGTCGTTCACCGCGCAGCGCCAGCAGGCGCGCGCACAGCTCGAGGCCGCGCAGGCCAGCGCCGCGCAGGCGCAACTCGATCTCGACAACACGACCGTCCGCAGCACGCTCGCCGGTCGCGTCGGCGATCGCACGGTGCGCGTCGGCCAGTACGTGCAGCCCGGCACGCGGCTGCTGACCGTCGTGCCGGTCGACTCGATCTATCTCGTCGCGAACTTCAAGGAAACGCAGATCGGCAACATGCGCATCGGCCAGCCCGTCGAACTGCATGTCGATGCGCTGCCGGACGGCGCACTGTCCGGCGTCGTCGACAGCTTCGCGCCCGGCACCGGCGCGCAGTTCGCGCTGCTGCCGCCCGAGAACGCGACCGGCAATTTCACGAAGATCGTCCAGCGCGTGCCCGTGCGCATCCGCCTTGCCGCCGATGCGCGCGCACAACGCATGCTGCTGCCGGGGCTGTCCGTGACGGTCGACGTCGATACCCGTTCGGTCCGCGACGAGAAGCGCCATGGCTGACACCCCCGTCACGATGCCCGCGCCGCCGCACGAAGGCCGCGCGAGCGTGACCGACTGGATCGCGGTTGCTGCCGGCGCGCTCGGCGCACTGATGGCGACGCTCGACATCTCGATCACGAACTCCGCGCTGCCGCAGATCCAGGGCGAAATTGGCGCGACGGGCACCGAAGGCACGTGGATCTCGACCGGCTACCTGATGTCGGAAATCGTGATGATCCCGCTCGCCGCATGGCTCACGCGTGTGTTCGGGCTGCGCAATTTCCTGCTGACGAACTCCGCGCTGTTCATCGCGTTCTCGATGATGTGCGGCTGGTCGCATTCGCTGCCGATGATGATCGCCGGCCGGATCGGCCAGGGCTTCACGGGCGGCGCGCTGATTCCGACCGCGCAGACCATCATCCGCACGCGGCTGCCGCTGTCGCAACTGCCGGTCGGGATGACGCTGTTCGGCCTGATCGTGCTGCTCGGGCCGCTGTTCGGCCCCGTGCTCGGCGGCTGGCTCGCGGAGAACGTGAACTGGAGCTGGTGCTTCTTCCTGAACCTGCCCGTGTGCCTGCTGCTGATGGCGTTGCTGGTGTTCGGGCTGCCGTCGGACCGACCTCAATGGCACTCGTTCTTCAACGCGGACTGGCTCGGCATCCTCGGCCTCGCGATCGGCCTGAGTTCGCTCACCGTCGTGCTCGAGGAAGGCCAGCGCGAACGCTGGTTCGAATCGCAGATGATCGTCACGCTGAGCATCGTGTCGTTTGCCGGAATGGTCCTGATCGCGCTGTCGCAGCGCTTCGCGAAGCGGCCGATCATGCGGCTGTCGCTGATGCGCAACCCGCGCTACGCGAGCGTGATCGTGATCGTGTCCGCGGTCGGCGCCGGGCTGTACGGCGTGTCCTACCTGCTGCCTCAGTTTCTCGCGATCGTCGCCGGCTACAACGCGGAACAGGCCGGCGCGATCATGCTGCTATCGGGGCTGCCTGCCTTTCTCGTGATGCCGATCCTGCCGCGCCTGCTCGGCAAGGTCGATTTCCGCATTCTCGTGATCTCGGGGCTGCTGCTGTTCTGCCTGAGCTGCATGCTCGACATCAGCCTGACCGCGCAGAGCGTCGGCCATGACTTCGTGTGGTCGCAGCTGATCCGCGGCGTCGCGCAGATGCTCGCGATGATGCCGCTCAACCAGGCGTCGATGGCGGCCGTCGCACGCGAAGACTCGGGCGATGCGGCCGGGCTCTACAACATGGCGCGCAATCTCGGCGGCTCGATCGGGCTCGCGATCATCGGCACCGTGATCGACCGGCGCACGACCTTCCATACGGCCGCGCTCCGCGAATCGGTGACCGCGAACTCGCTGATCGGGCAGGATCGATTGTCCGCCTATGCGGCCAACTGGTTCGCACACACCGGCGACCTCGCGTATTCGAACATGCGCGCGCTCGGGCAACTGGCGCAGCAGATCCAGATCCAGGCCGTCGTGATGACCTACTCCGAAACCTTCTATCTGCTGGGCCTCGCGCTGCTCGCCTGCGTGCCGCTCGCGCTGCTGCTGAGAACGCCGCGCGGGCCGCAACCGATGTCGTCCGGCCATTGAACCGTCTTACGCGATGAAACCCTTCTCCCTGCCCCGCCACCCTGTGCTCACGTTGTGCGCGGCCGCGTGCCTGCTCGCCGGCTGCACGGTCGGCCCCGACTACCCCGGCGCGCCCGCCGCACCCGATGCACCGGCCTTCGTGCGCGCGCCGGCTGCCGGCATCGATGCCACCGCGCCCGCGCCGAGCGCGTGGTGGCATGCGTTGAACGATCGCCAGCTCGACGACCTGATCACTGCCGCGCTCGTGTACAACCCCGATCTGCACGCCGCGCAGGCACGCTTGCGCGCCGCGCGCGCGCAGCTCTCGCAACAGCGCGCGGCGCAGCTGCCAAAATCGTCGGCCACCGTCGCGGCCATCCGCATGCGCGAACCGGACGTCAGCGCGCTCGGCTCACTGCTGCCGTCCAACGGCTCGAACCAGTCGGGCGGCACGTCGCCGTCGCTCGGCGGCTCGGGGCCGTTGCAGCTCTATTCGGCGGGCTTCGACGCAACCTGGGAAATCGACCTGTTCGGCGGCACGCGGCGCGCGGTCGAAGCGGCGTCCGCACAGGCCGAAGCGGTCGATGCGGACCTCGCCGATACGCAGGTGTCGATCGCGGCCGAAGTCGCGAATGCGTATGTCGACCTGCGCGACCAGCAGCAACGGCTCGCGCTGTCGCAGCGTACCGCCGGGTTGCAGCAGAAAATGCTCGAACTCACGCAGCAGCGCCGCGCGCGCGGCGTCGCGGCCGATGCGGACCTCGAACGCCTGACGACGCAGGTCGAAAACACGCGTGCGTCGCTGATCCCGCTCGACGCGCAAGTCACCGAATCGCTCGACCGGCTCGCGATCCTGACGGGCCGCGCGCCGGGCGCGCTCGACGCCGCGCTGTCGACACCGGATGCCCCGCTGCCGACGCTGCCCGGCACCGTCGCGATCGGCGATCCGGCCACGCTGCTGAAACAGCGTCCCGACATTCGCGCGGCCGAACGCCGGCTCGCCTCGAGCAATGCGCAGATCGGCGAGCATGTCGCCGACTATTTCCCGAAGGTGACGCTGCTCGGCGATCTCGGCTTCAGCGCGACGGACCCCGGCCATCTGTTCCGCAAGCAGAATTTCACGTGGGTCGGTGCGCCGTACCTGCAATGGAACATCCTCGATTTCGGGCGCACACGCGGCGCAGTGCGGGCAGCCGAAGCATCGCGTGACGAAGCGGAAGCCAACTATCAGAAAGCCGTGCTCGGTGCATTGCAGGATGCCAACACCGCATTGCAGCGTTACGGGCATCAGCGCGAACACGTCGTCGCGTTGACGAAGGTGCAAACGTCGGCCGTGCGTTCGCGCTCGCTGATGGACCAGCGCTATCGCGCGGGCGTCGCGTCGATGATCGACCTGCTCGATACGCAACGCGAAGCGCTGTCCGCGCAACAGAACGTGATTGCGGGGCAAGCCGAGCTGATCAAGGACTACGTGTCGCTGCAAAAGAGCCTCGGGCTCGGCTGGCAGACGAACGCCGCGTGACGGCGCCGGCGCGCATGATGCACGATCGACGCATCATGCGTGCCGCAATCATTCATTGCGCACGCAACAATACAGATTCGTTTCGTCCGCAACGAACGGGCTCTCGCCGTGTCGATTCCGCCGCTATCGACGACATATCGAATATCAATTAGCCAATCCCCTGACGATCTCTTCTAATTCAGTCGGCTTCCCCACCACCGATCGGATTCAAGGAGTTCCATCGTCATGTCCTCATCCTCCAATCGCGTGCTGCGGCACGCAGTTGCCGCCATCTGCGTTGCCCTCTCCGCTTCTCCGTATGCCGCCGAACTCACGCGCGACACCGGCGCACCCATCGGCGACAACCAGAATTCGCAGACGGCCGGCCCGGCCGGCCCCGTGCTCCTGCAGGACTCCGCGCTCATCGAAAAACTGCAGCGCTTCGACCGCGAGCGCATTCCGGAACGTGTCGTGCATGCGCGCGGCACCGGCGCATTCGGCGAGTTCGTCCCGAGCGCCGACCTCTCCGACCTGACGAAAGCGAAGGTCTTCACGCCGGGCACCCGCACACCGGTGTTCGTGCGCTTTTCCACCGTGATGGGCTATCGCGGCTCGCCCGAGCAGGCACGCGACCCGCGCGGCTTCGCGGTGAAGTTCTATACGCAGCAGGGCAACTGGGACATGGTCGGCATCAACTTGCCCGTGTTCTTCATTCGCGACGGCATCAAGTTCCCCGACTTCGTTCACGCGAACAAGCCAAGCGCCGTGACCGGCGTGCAGGATCCGAACCTCGCGTTCGACTTCTTCGCGCACACGCCCGAAGCGACCCACATGCTGACGATGCTGTACTCGAACGCGGGCATGCCCGATTCGTATCGCCACATGGACGGCTTCGCGGTGCATGCGTTCAAGTTCGTCAACGCGCAAGGCGACGTGCACTACGTGAAGTTCCACTGGAAGAGCCAGCAAGGCGTGCATGGCCTGCGTCCGCAGGACATCGCCGCTTCGATCGGGCGCGACTGGAACATGATGACGAACGACCTGTACGGCACGCTCAAACAAGGCGATTTCCCGAAATGGGATCTGTATGTGCAGGTGCTCGCGCCGAAGGACCTGAACCGCTTCGACTTCGACGCACTCGACGACACGAAGGTCTGGGCTGGCGTACCTGAACGCAAGGTCGGCACGATGACGCTCAATCGCGTGCCCGACAACTACTTCCAGTCGACCGAGGAATCGGCGTTCGCACCGTCGCGGCTCGTGCCGGGCATCGAGCCGTCCGAAGACCGGATGCTGCAGGATCGTCTGTTCGCGTACGCCGACACGCAGATGTACCGGCTCGGCGCGAACTACATGGACCTGCCGGTCAACCGCCCTGTCGTGCCAGTGGTCAACAACAACCAGGACGGCAAGATGAATGCCGGCGACCGCAAGGGCGAAGTGAACTACGAGCCGTCGACACAGCGCGAGCTTGCGCAGGATCCGCAGTACAAGTCCGTGCGCATGGCGCTCAACGGCACGACGCAACAGGAAGCGATCCACAAGAAGCTGCTGTTCCGTCAGGCCGGCGAGTACTACCGCGGCCTGTCGCAGCAGGACAAGGACGATCTCGTCACTGCGTTGTCCGGCGATCTTGGCCAGGTGAAGAACGCGCAAAACCAGTACGCGATGCTGTCGTACTTCTACAAGGCCGATGCGGACTACGGCACGCGTCTCGCGCAAGCCGTTCACGCAAATGTCCAGCAGGTGCAGTCGCTCGCGGCGAAGCTGAGCGAGAACTGATCCCGCGACGCCGGTCGCTGCCGACGTGCGCGGTTGTGCCGCGCACGTCGGCCTGACTTCTTCATCAGGACACCCCCATGCGCTCAGAACGCTTCACACGCGCGATCCGCGCGGCTGCAATGACTGTGGCGCTGGCCGCGATCGCCGGCTGCGCGCACCTGCCCGACCAGCCGACGTACGGCAAGGCCGATCCCGCCGCACTGCGCCGCTACGACGGCGACTGGTTCGACGCTGCGCGCGTCGGACGCGTCGATATCCTGCGCGCGTTGCGCGACGCCGGCTATCCCGTCGACGCCACCGACAGCCACGGCTATACGGCCGTGATACTCGCGTCGTACGACGGCCAGCCTGCCGCGCTCGACTACCTGCTGTCGGCCGGCGCCAACGCGTGCATCGGCGATCGCCACGGCAATACGGCGCTGATGGGTGCGCTCTTCAGGAACGCGCCCGGCATCGCCCGGCGCCTGCTCGACACGCGTTGCCCGATCGATCAGACGAACGGCGCCGGCGAAACCGCGCTGGGGTTCGCGACGCTCTTCAATCGCTTCGAACTGATTCCGCTGCTCGTCGCGCATGGCGCAAATCCGAACCATGTCGACCGGTGCGGACAGTCGCTGCTGCAGCTTGCGCTGACGCACGACAACATTTACGCCGCGGATGCGCTGCGGCAAGCCGGTGCCAGGCAGTAGCGCGGCCGGCCGGCAGGCAGATCGGCCGGCCACTCGATGGCCTCGTTCCGGACAATGCGGCGCCAACCGAGCCGGCCGCCTATTCACGCTCGTGACCGGCATCGCCGAGGCACTTTTGTCCGGAAATGCCCACGACTCGCTGCATGCATATCTCGTAAAATACGGACCGACGAAGCACGACGATCGTCAACACCACAGTCGACATCGAGGCCAGCCGGCCGAAGCAAGTATCGATTCATGGCGTCGCGTCGGCACACCGATTCATCCCCCCACACAGGTTGCAACTTGAAGTCGCATCACCATTCACTCCGTCTCCGCCTGCCGACGCTCGTCGCAGCCTTCGCATCGTGTGTCGCCATGTCGACGGGGCACGCCGCCGCCAGCCCATCGCCCAACGTCCGCGCCGCATCGTGGATCGTCGTCGACGGCGAGTCGGGCCAGACGCTCGTCGAACATGACGCCGACGCCGAACGCCAGCCCGCCTCGCTCACCAAGCTGATGACGGCCTATCTCGTGCTCGACGCGCTCAAGCACGGCACCGTGCGATGGGACGAGAAGCTGGCCGTCGACGCGGCCGACATCGGTTCGGTCGGCAACGATGAAGCACGGATGTATCTCGTGCCCGGCCAGCATGTCCCGGTGAAGGAACTCGTCCTGGGTCTCATCGCGGCGTCCGCGAACGACGCGGCACTGGTGCTCGCGAAGCGCATCGGCGGCTCGCCCGAAGGGTTCGAGCAGAAGATGAACGCGATGGCGCACCAGCTCGGGATGAACCACACGCACTACACGACGCCGTCCGGCATCACGACGCAGGGGAACACCACGACGGCACGCGACCTGTCGGTGCTGGCGTTGCGCCTGACGAACGATTTTCCGGAGTACTACACCTTCTCGTCCGAGCAGAATTTCTCGTACGGCTCATTCCGCAAGCGCAACAAGAACTGGCTGCTCGGAAAGGATCCTTCCGTCGACGGGATGAAGACCGGCCACACGCAAGCGGCTGGCTACTGCATCGTGGCCACTGCGAAGCGCCGGCAAGCATCTCCGCCGATGACGCGACGCGTATTCGCGGTCGTGCTCGGGGCGCCCACGGCGAACGACCGGATCGTCGGCGCCGGCAAACTGCTGAACTATGGATTCTCGGCATACAACGATCAGCCGGCCGCCGGCAGTTCCGGGACGCACGTGGTTACGCAGAGGGTGCAGTAAGGCGTTCGCTCACCATCGGTGAACACCTGCGCACTCAGAAAAACTCGTCGAGCAGCCGATAGAACGCAATCCGGTCGGGATCGGGGTGTTCGATCCCGTAGCGCGTGAAGAAACGCGCGACCCATTCGCTGCCCAGATCCGCTTCGATATCGCGCGCGGCCAGCGCCAGATCCTGGTAGCGATCGGCGACACCGAGGCGCCCGCAATCGATGAAGCCGGAAAACCCGCCTTCGTCGACCATGATGTTGGGCAGGCACGCATCGCCATGCGTGACGACCCGGTCCTCCGTCGCCGGCCGGTGCGTCAGCAGCGTCGCGAACAGCACGTCGAGCGGCACCCCCGTATTCACGTCGTCGAGATTGTCTTCGTCGACGAGCCCAGCGTCGATCCGCGCCCGGGCGCGCGCGATACGATGCGCGGCGCCGTGATCGAACGGGCACGTGGCCGGATCGAGCCGATGCAGCGCACGCAGCGCGTCGGCCATGATCGCCACCTTCTCGGCCGGCGCGAGCTGCGCCGTTTCGAGGTTGTCGCCGCGCACGGCGCTCAGCAGCATCCACTCGCGCCCCGCCGCCGACGCCACGTCGAGCACCTGCGCGCCCGGCAGGCCCGTGCTCGCCAGCCAGCGCAGCCGCGCCGCCTCGTCGCGCAATTCGCCCAGCGGCCCCGCGGGCGCCGTCTTCACGAACCGGCGTGAGCCGTCGCGCGCATCGAGCCGGAACACGACGGCGTCCGACTGGCCGTCCGTCTGTCGCGTCCATCGGCAGCCGGCCAGCCTGGCCTGCCACGCCATCGGCACTTCGTTGCCGAGCGGGTCGTTATCGATCACGTCGCGGTCGATCCTCGTTGACTGGGCCGACAGGCGGAATGCCGACGACACCGCGCGCATGATACAGCGCCGCGCCCATTCGTCCGACCATTCCGGCGCTCGCCAACACCCTCTTTTCGATTCCTTTCGCCGGCTCCATCGAATCTCCATCTTTCCGCATAAAAGCCCCCAACTAATCCACGCAAACTCCGCCCCGTCAAAGCAGGCAGTGGGCTGCCTGCGTTTCCTGGAGTCGCGATGAAAAATCAGAAACGATGCTGCTACAGCACGGTATGCGCGCTGGTGGCGGCAATGCTGGCGGGTTGCGGGCCCTCCGAACAGCAGGCCGCCGCACCGGCCACCCCGGTTGCGGCCATGACCGTGGCAGCCACGCCCCTCGACGTCACCGAGGATCTGCCGGGCCGCGTCGCGGCCGTGCGGGTGGCCGAGATCCGGCCGCAGGTGAGCGGCATCGTGCAGCGCCGCCTGTTCGAACAAGGCACCGAAGTACGCATGGGCCAGCCGCTGTTCCAGATCAATCCGGCGCCGTTCAAGGCTGAAATGGACACGGCCGCGGCATCGCTGCAGCGTGCGCAGGCCGCGCTCGAACGCGCCAAGGTGCAGACGGCCCGCTTCAAGCCGCTCGTCGAAGCCGACGCGATCAGTCGCCAGGTGTACGACGACGCCGTCTCGCAACGCGACCAGGCCGCTGCCGACGTGGCGCAGGCCCGCGCGACGCTCGCGCGCCGCCAGCTCGACTTGAAGTTCGCGACCGTTGAAGCGCCGATCGCCGGCCGCATCGACCAGGCGCTCGTGACCGAAGGCGCGCTGGTGTCGAGCGGCGACAGCCAGCCGATGGCGCGCATCCAGCAGATCGACCAGGTCTACGTGGACGTGCGCCAGCCCGCCGCGTCGCTCGAATCGTTGCGCGGCGCACTCGCGGCGCAACCGCGAACGTCGGACAGCAACGGCCTGCCGGTCGACGTGCTGCGCGACGACGACACGCGTTACGACGTGAAGGGCCGCATGCTGTTCTCGGGCGTCAACGTCGATCCGGGCACCGGCGACGTGCTGCTGCGCGTGCTGGTCGACAACCCGAAACGCCAGCTGCTGCCGGGCATGTACGTGCGTGCCCGCATTCCGCGCGCGCACTACGCGAACGCGGTGATGGTGCCGCAACAGGCGGTCGTACGCGCCGGCGGCAAGCCGCAGGTATGGGTGCTCGACGCGAAGGGTACCGCGCATCTGAAGGCTGTCGAAGTCGGCGAACTGACGAACCGCAGCTATCGCATCAAGTCGGGCCTGCAGGCCGGCCAGAAGGTCGTCGTCGAAGGCATGGAACGCCTGATCGACGGCGCGCCGGCCGCCGCGACCGACTGGAAGTCGCCTGACGCGGCCGCCACCGCGTCCGCGCACTGAGTCACGAGGAGCCTCCAGTCATGGCTGAATTCTTTATCCGACGCCCGGTGTTTGCCTGGGTGATCGCGCTCTTCATCATCCTGACGGGGCTGATCGCGATCCCGCAACTGCCGGTCGCGCGCTACCCGTCAGTCGCGCCGCCGTCCGTCACGATCACCGCGAGCTACCCCGGCGCCACGCCGCAGACGATGAACGACGGCGTGCTGAGCCTCATCGAGCGCGAACTGTCCGGCGTCAAGAACCTGCTGTACTTCGAATCGTCGGCCGATACGTCCGGCTCTGCGCAGATCACCGTGACGTTCAAGCCCGGCACCAATCCGGAGTTGGCGCAGGTCGACGTGCAGAACAAGATCAAGTCGGTCGAGCCGCGCCTGCCCGCGGCCGTGCGCCAGAACGGGCTGATCGTCGAATCCGCTTCGTCCGGCTTTCTGATGATCGTCGGCCTGCGCTCCGACAACGGCCGCTTCGACGAAAGCGCGCTCGCCGACTACATGGCGCGCAGCGTGTCCGAGGAGCTCCGGCGAGTCGACGGCGTCGGGCGTGTGCTGCAGTTCGGCTCCGAACGCGCGATGCGCATCTGGGTCGATCCGCAGAAGCTGATCAATTTCGGCCTGTCGATGAGCGACCTGACGACCGCGATCGGCCAGCAGAACGTCCAGATCGCACCGGGCAGCCTTGGTGCGCTGCCCGCGCTGCCGGGCCAGCGCGTGACCGTGCCGCTCACCGCGCAGGGCCAGCTCACGACGCCGGAAGAGTTCGCGAAGGTCGTGCTGCGTGCGAACGCGGACGGCTCGAAGGTCGTGCTCGGCGACGTCGCGCGCGTCGAGCTCGGCTCGCAGAACTACACGTTCGTGAGCCGCGAGAACAACAAGCCGGCCACCCTCGCCGGCGTGCAGCTCGCACCGGGCGCCAACGCGGTGAAGACCGCGGACGCGATCCGTGCGCGCATGGCCGAACTGAGCAAGTCGATGCCATCGGGCATGACCTACTCGATCCCGCTCGACACGTCGCCGTTCGTGAAGATCTCGATCGAGAAAGTGCTGCACACGCTGCTCGAAGCGATGGTGCTCGTGTTCCTCGTGATGTACCTGTTCCTGCAGAACGTGCGCTATACGCTGATCCCGGCCATCGTCGCGCCGGTCGCGATGCTCGGTACGTTCACGGTGATGCTGCTGACCGGTTTCTCGATCAACGTGCTGACGATGTTCGGCATGGTGCTCGCGATCGGCATCATCGTCGACGATGCGATCGTCGTCGTCGAGAACGTCGAACGCCTGATGGCCGAGGAAGGACTGTCGCCGAAGGACGCGACGTCGAAGGCGATGAAGGAGATCACCGGCGCGATCGTCGGCGTCACGCTGGTGCTGACCGCGGTGTTCCTGCCGATGGCGATGGCAAGCGGCTCGGTCGGCGTGATCTACAAGCAGTTCACGATGTCGATGGCCGTGTCGATCCTGTTCTCGGCGCTGCTGGCGCTGACGCTCACGCCGGCCCTGTGCGCAACGATGCTCAAGCCGCTCGAACCGGGCCACCACGAAAAGCGCGGCTTCTTCGGCTGGTTCAACCGCCGCTTCGACCGCCTGACGAAATGGTACGAGACGCGCGTCGGCCGCCTGGTCGGCCGCACGGGCCGCGTGATGCTGGTGTTCGTCGCGATTTCGGGCGCGCTGGTGTTCGGCTTCCGCAGCCTGCCATCGTCGTTCCTGCCGGACGAGGACCAGGGCTACTTCATCACCAGCTTTCTGCTGCCCGCAGACGCTACCGCCGAGCGTACGCACGATGTGGTCAAGACGCTGGAGAAGCATCTTGCTTCGCGTCCGGCAATCCAGTCGAGCATTTCCGTGATCGGCTACGGCTTCTCGGGCCAAGGTCCGAACGCGGCGATCAACTGGTCCGTGATGAAGGACTGGAAGAACCGCGGCGGCTCGTCGACGATCGAGGAAGGCATGCTCGCGCAGCAGGCGATGGCCGGCGTAACCGAAGGCACGGTGATGAGCTTGCTGCCGCCGGCGATCGACGAACTCGGCAACAGCTCGGGCTTCTCGATGCGCCTTGAAGACCGCGCCAACCAGGGCACTGCCGCGCTCAAGGCGGCGGAAGCCAAGCTGCTCGAACTCGCCGCGCAAAGCAAGGTCGTGACCGGCGTGTATCCGGACAGCCTGCCGGCCGGCACGAGCATCCGCCTCGAGATCGACCGCGCGAAAGCGCAGGCGCTCGGCGTGTCGTTCACGACGCTCAGCGACACGCTGTCGACCGCAATGGGTTCGACCTACGTGAACGACTTCCCGAACGCAGGCCGCATGCAGCAGGTGATCATCCAGGCCGATGCACCCGCGCGCATGCAGATCGACAACGTGATGAAGCTGTACGTGCGCAACGCAGCCGGCGGCATGGTGCCGATGTCCGAGGTGGTGCGCCCGGTGTGGGCCGAGACGCCGCTGCAGATGGTGCGCTTCAAGGGCTATCCGTCGGCGCGGATCTCGGGCACCGCCGCCCCGGGCCAGTCGAGCGGTGCGGCGATGGCCGAGATGGAACGTCTCGCCGCGCAACTGCCGCCGGGCTTCGCGGTCGAGTGGACCGGCCAGTCGCTGCAGGAACGCCAGTCGGCGTCGCAGGCGCCGATGCTGATGGCGCTGTCGATGATCGTCGTGTTCCTGGTGCTTGCCGCACTGTACGAAAGCTGGTCGATCCCGCTGTCGGTGATGCTGGTGGTGCCGCTCGGCCTGATCGGCGCGATCGGTGCGGTGCTGCTGCGCGGGATGCCGAACGACGTGTTCTTCAAGGTCGGGATGATCACCGTGATCGGCCTGTCCGCGAAGAACGCGATCCTGATCGTCGAGTTCGCGAAGCAGTTGCGCGAGGAAGGCAAGGGGTTGATCGAAGCGGCCGTGCAGGCGTCGAAGCTGCGCCTGCGCCCGATCCTGATGACCTCGCTCGCGTTCGGCCTCGGTGTCGTGCCGCTGATGATCGCGACCGGCGCCAGCGCCGAAACGCAGCACGCGATCGGTACCGGCGTGTTCGGCGGCATGGTGACCGCCACGGTACTGGCCATTTTCTTCGTCCCTGTTTTCTTTGTGTTCGTGATGAGCATCCAGGAGCGCATCGGCGCATGGCGGGCTTCCCGCAAGCAGCCGGCCGCCCCGACTCACGGACAGGAAGGTTGATGCCATGCGATTGCTTATTCTTCCCCTCGTCCTCGCCCTGTCGGCCTGCTCGCTGGCGCCGACGCTGGTCAAACCCTCGATGCCGGTGCCGACGGCCTACACGGCCGCCGCAGCCGCCGACCTCAAGGCCAACGCCGCCGATCTCGGCTGGCGCACGATGTTCGGCGATCGCCGCCTGCAGCGCCTGATCGAGCTGGCGCTCGAGCACAACCGCGACCTGCGCCTGGCGGCGCTGAACGTCGAAGCTGCCGAAGCGCAATACGGCATCCAGCGTTCCGCGCGCCTGCCGTCGATCGGCGCCGGTGCGAACTTCACGCGCCAGCGCACGTCGGACGACACGCAGTCGAGTCCGCCGCTGTTCGGCACGACGCAGAACCAGTACGGCGTGAACCTCGGCATCAGCGCGTTCGAGATCGACCTGTTCGGCCGCGTGAAATCGATGTCGGATGCGGCCTTCGCGCGCTACCTCGCGACCGATCATGGCCGCCGCGCGGTGCAGATCTCGCTGGTCGGCGGCGTCGCGGATGCCTATTTCGCCGAACGCCTCGCGCAGGAGCAACGCCAGTTGTCCGAGCGCACGCTCGCCGACTGGCAGCAGTCGCTCGATCTCGCGCGCCGCCTGAAGGAAGCGCATCAGGCGAGCGGCGTCGACATCGCACAGGCCGAAGGCCAGGTCGCGAGCGCCACGGCCGATCTCGAAGCGCGCACGCGCGCCGTCGAGCAGGCACGCAACGCACTGCGCCTGCTGGTCGGCACCGAGCTGCCGAAGGATCTGCCCGATCCGGTGCCGCTTCAGCAGCAGCCCGTGATGACGCAACTGCCGGCCGGCCTGCCGTCCGAGCTGCTGTTCCGCCGCCCGGATCTCCAGCAGGCCGAACAGAATCTCGTCGCTGCGAATGCCGATATCGGCGCCGCGCGCGCCGCGTTCTTCCCGCGCCTGTCGCTGACGTCGTCGATCGGCTTCCTCAGCCCGGCGATGGGCAGCCTGTTCGACGGCGGACAGCGCACGTGGAGCTTCGCGCCGCAGGTCACGGTGCCGATCTTCCAGGGCGGCCGGCTACGTTCCGAGCTGCGTCTCGCGGAAGTGCGCAAGTCCAGCGCCGTCGCCGAGTACGAACGCTCGATCCAGACCGCGTTCCGCGAAGTGGCCGACGGTCTCGCCGGGCGCGAAACCTTCGGCCGCCAGATCGAAGCGCAGACGCGCGTGGTTGGCTCGGCCGAACGCCGCACCGACCTGTCGAACCTGCGCTATCGCGCGGGCGTCGAAGGACGGCTGGAACTGCTCGATTCGCAGCGGCAGCTCTATTCGGCACGGCAGGCGCTGCTCGACCTGCGCCGCAGCGAGCTCAGCAACGCCGTTGCGCTGTACAAGGCACTCGGCGGCGGCCTGACGGACAAGGACGTCGCGGCGTCGAAGAGCGTGGTGCAGGACTGAACGAACGGCACCGTACCGTCCGGCACGACGGCGGGACGGTACGGTGCAACCCGGCCCGGCAACGGGCTGCCCCGATTGTTCGACATCGCACGGCAAACTCCATGACGAATTCCCTGATACTGATTGCAGAAGACGAGCCCGACATTTCGGACATCCTCGATGCATACCTGAAGCACGACGGCTTTCGCACCTACCGCGTCGCCGACGGTCAAGCGGTGCTCGATGTACAACCGCGCCTGAAGCCCGACCTGATCCTGCTCGACGTGAAGATGCCGCAGAAAAACGGCTGGGCTGTACTCACCGAGCTTCGGCAGCGCGGCAATACGCCCGTCGTCGTCCTCACCGCATTCGACCGCGACCTCGACCGGCTGCAGGCGCTGCATGCCGGCGCAGACGACTACATCGTCAAGCCGTTCAACCCGGCCGAGGTCGTCGCGCGGCTGCGCGCGATCCTGCGCCGGTCGGCCGCGCCACCGCCCACACGCGTGCTGCGCGTCGGCGACCTGGAGATCGACACCGACAGCTATCTGGCCCGCGTGCGGACGCGTTCCGTCGAGGTGCCGATCACGCTGACGCTGACGGAGTTCCGGCTGCTCGCGCACATGGCGCGATCGCCGAGCCGCGTGTTCACGCGCGGCGAACTGCTCGATGCGTGCATGGCCGACGTCAGCGCGCTGGAACGCACGGTCGACAGCCACATCTGCAGGCTGCGCAAGAAGCTCGAACAGGCCGGCGCGCCGGGCATGCCCGAAGTGATGCGCGGCGTCGGCTACCGGCTGCGGGGTTTGCAGTGACGCTGCCGGCGCGGCCCGGCCGGCATATCGGGCAGACGATCGGCACGGGCGCGCTCGTCGTCGTGCTGATCGCCTGCACCGTTGCATTCTTCATCTACGCGCTGCATAAGCCGGCCGCGTTGCCGCACGACGCAACGGCCGACGCGATGATCCACAGCGCGTCCACTTACCTTGTGCTCGCGACGGCGCTGCTCGTCTGCCTGCTGACGGCCGCGTTCGACCTCGTCAGGCTGATGCGTCGCACGCTCCGGTCGCTCGACGCGGTTGCGGAATCCGCCGGCCGCATCGCTGCCGGCGATCCGTCGGCGCGCGCAGTTTCCCGCGACGACTGCCCGGCCGACATGTCGCGCTTCATCGAGCACTTCAATGCGATGACTCATCGACTGAAACACGCCCCTTCATCCAATGCGGCCGCCGCCAACGGCACCATCCGCCACGACATGCGCACGCCGCTCGCGGATCTCGAAACCCGCCTCGATGCCATCAAGGCGCTCGCCACCGGCGCCGATGCGCTTTCACGCGACGCGCTGCTGCATCATGTCGACGGGCTATTCCGGCTCGTCGACGATCTTCAGCTAGCCGAACGACCCGCTGCGCTGATACTCGATCTGCAACCGGCGGCACTCGACCGCGAGATCGAACATGCCATCGATTCCGCACGCGACGCGCTTCGAGAAGCGGGGTTCGTCGTCGCTCTGGAGGCCGACACGATCGTCCTGGCCTGCGACGGCGCACGCATCCGGCAGGCCGTGCTCGCGCTGTTCGACGACGTACGGCGCCGCTCCACCCCCGGCAAACTGAAACTCTCCGTCAAAGAACGGCCCGCGGGCGCGATCGTCCGGATCGAAGACCAGGGCACGCGCCGGTTCGACGAAACCGGTCTCGGCGTGTGCGTCGTTCGCACGGTCGTCGAAGCGCACGGCGGACAGGTCCGCCATCTCGCGTCGCTGTGCGGCGATGCCGTCCTCGAATTCGACATCCCGCGACGGGCCCCTGCCATTCGAGCATTTCCTCGATAACGATTGCCCGTTTCAAAACGCCTCGGAAAGGATCGGCGAGTCACGTTCGGCATTACCTGCCTTACCGGTTTCGAACATTACAAATAGCCGCCGATCTTTTCAAAATCATTGCGCTTTATTCGATTTAATTTTGTTTCATATAATCAAAAAAAGTTTGAAACCCCGCTTTCGTTCTTGATACCGTCCGATGCAAGCAATCTGACGAATTGCTCACCACGCAATCGATTCCGCTCCACGTTTTTTCGCTTCCGCTGCACCGACGTGCTCGCCGCCGGATGACACGCTTTCACGCCGGCGCGTGCAACATTCCGATGCATCTCACTGGACGGCTGCCATCCGGCAGCAGGCCGAAGGATCGAATCAAATGAGCAGGACAACGAAGTTGTTGCTCTAGCAATCCCGCCCGCGCCATGTCCGGCACGGCTGCCCCGCAGCGCGGCGCAGCCTCCCCGTTACCGCGTTTTCCGTATTTCGCCCCCGGAGAAAAACCGCTTTCCGGATCGGGCGAAAGGCCCTGCCGCGTCCGTGTCATCCGCACGCATGCGGCAGAAAGCGGCGGTGCATCACCCGCACCGTTGTCGACCGTTGTTGTTCGTGCAGTTCGATGTTCAACCGGAGGGGTAATTCAAATGAATCAGGTTGCAAACAAGAAACAGAAGCACATTCGCCTCGTGAAACTCGTATTCGCCGCCGCAGCCGCCGCTTCGTTCGGCATGGCGACCGCCCATGCCGCGCCCGCGGCCGGCTGGACGGAAACGCGCACCAAGGGGTTCCTGCCGCTCGTGCAGCAAAACGAAGCCGGCACCGCCGGCGCGCCCGCCGCGAGCACGGCCGCCGCTGCCGCTGCGGCCATCGAAATGGCGCCCGGCGAATCGGTGGACGTCGTGCTCGGGCTGAACCTGCGCAACGAAGCCCAGCTCGACCAGTACCTGCGCGACCTGCATACGCCCGGCTCGCCGCACTACCGGCAGTTCCTCACGCCTGCGCAGTTCGCCGCGCAATATGCGCCGACCGACCAGCAGGTCGCATCCGTCGTCGCACACCTGCGCAAGGCAGGCTTCGTGAATATCGTGGTCGCGCCGAACCGGCTGCTGGTGTCCGCGTCGGGCACCGCGGCAACCATCAAGTCCGCGTTCCGCACGACCCTCAAGCGCTTCACGCGCAACGGCCGCAGCGTCTATGCGAACACCGATGCCGCGCAAGTGCCGAACGGGATCGGCGGCATCGTCGGTACGGTGCTCGGCCTGCAGAACGTCGAGCTGATGCATACGGGCGCGGGCAGCAAGCCGCAAGGCAACACCAGCAACCTGACGATCCCGGCCGGCGCGTCGGCCGTGCCGCACAACCCGACCGAGTTCTCGTCGATCTACGGCGGCGACGGCACGCCGACCGCCTCGCAGACCACGGTCGGCATCATCTCCGAAGGCGACCTGTCGCAGACGGTGAGCGACCTCAATACGTTCGCTGCGAACAACGGCCTCGGCTCGATCAGCAGCAGCATCGTGAAGACGGGCCCGGCCGGCAGTTCGTACACCGACACCGACGGCACCGTCGAATGGAATCTCGACAGCCAGTCGATCGTCGGCGCGGCCGGCGGCAGCGTGAAGCAGGTCGTGTTCTACGCCGCGCCGTCGATGTCGCTCACGGCGATCACGGCCGCCTACAACAAGGCCGTGACCGACAACGTCGCGAAGGTGATCAACGTGTCGCTCGGCGTGTGCGAATCGTCCGCGAACAGCACCGGCTCGCAGGCCACCGACGACACCATCTTCAAGCAGGCGGTCGCGCAAGGGCAAACCTTCTCCGTTTCCGCCGGCGACCACGGCGCGTACGAATGCGCGAGCGGCACGCCGTCGCGTTCGACCTACACTGTGAGCGAGCCGGCCACGTCGCCGTACGTGATCGCGGTGGGCGGCACGACGCTGTTCACCAATTCGTCGACCAACGCGTACAACAGCGAGATCGTCTGGAACGATCCGAGCTGGCAGCCGGGTACCGTGTGGTCGACGGGCGGCGGGTACAGCAAGTACGAGGCCGCGCCGACGTGGCAGTCGTCGAGCCTCACGGGGTCGACCAAGCGCGCACTGCCCGACGTCGGCTTCGACGCCGACCTGCGCACCGGCGCGATTCTCGTCGTGAACGGCCAGACGTCCGACACGCTGTGGGGTTCGGGCTACCTGAACAACGAAGGCGGCACGAGTCTCGCCGCGCCGATCTTCACGGGCATCTGGGCGCGGCTGCAGTCGGCCAACAACAATGCGCTCGGGTTCCCCGCGTCGAGCATCTACAAGTACTTCCCGTCCAACGCGGCGCTGGTGCACGACGTCACGTCCGGCAACAACGGCAGCGGCACCTACGGCTACAAGGCGAAGGCCGGCTGGGACGCGACGACGGGCTTCGGCAGCGTGAACATCTCGAAGCTGAACGCCTTCATCCAGAGCACGTCGGATTTCGCGCGCTGATGGACGGCTGACCGCCCCGGTTCCGGGCGTGCGCCGCTTCGCGCGCCCGGAACCGCATACCCCCGCGTAACAAGAACCCGCGACGGCTGCAAAGCCGTCGCGGGTTTTCTGCATTCCGCGTAATCTCGCGGAGCATGCCACCGGGACGATACGCTCGCGACCTTGCAATCGTTGCGCAAGCAACTTTCATATCGCTTACCCGGCCGGCGCCCACCCGCTTACGGACTGCAAGGTACACACACTGTTACACAACCCACTGACACCTTCCGTGCGTGTCGTGCGTTTAACTGAATATATCGATTCGTCGCGGGACACCCGCCATGCGAACATGGGCTCGGCACAGTGCTGATGCCGATCGCGCGGCCCGCGTGCCCGACAACGCCGCACCACACCGAACCAACACCATGAAAACCGCACGTGCACATCACCGCCCCGTCAGAACGCTGATCGCGTCGTCCATCATCGTGTCGCTGCTCGGCCTGTCGGCCTGCAACAAGAACAGCGACAGCAACGCCGCCGTACCGGCCAGCGACGCAAACACGGCCTCGGCGGCACTGCCCGCGTCGGCACCGGTCGCGTACACGCCGCCGACGGCCGACCAGCTCTACCAGATGGTCGCGCCGATCGCGCTGTTCCCCGACAAGCTCGTCGCACTGGTGCTGGCGGGTGCAACGTATCCGGACCAGGTGACGGGCGCCAATACCTGGGTGACGCAGAATCCGTCGCTGAAGGGGCCGGCGCTCGCGACCGCCGCCGATACGCAGCCGTGGGACCCGTCCGTCAAGGCGTTGACCGCGTTCCCCGCGGTGCTCGCGCAGATGGCGTCGAACCCGGCCTGGACCACGTCGCTCGGCCAGGCGTACTACAACGATCCGACCGACGTGATGAACGCGATTCAGGTGATGCGCCAGCGCGCGCAGACGTCCGGGCATCTCCGCTCCGGCGGCCAGATGCGGGTCACGCAAGTCGCTCAGGCCGCGCCGGCCGGCTATACGCCGGCCACCGACGCGCCCGTGGTCTACGCCGGGCCGGCAATCGTGCCGCCGCCCGAGCAGGCGATCGAGATCGAGTCCGCGCAGCCCGACGTCGTCTACGTCCCGTCGTACAACCCGACCGTCGTCTACGGCGAGCCGGTTTCAGCCTACCCCGGTTATGTGTATCGGCCGCCCGCATACAGCACCGGCGAAATCGTCGCGGCCGGCGTGATCACATTCGGCGTCGGCATCGCCGTCGGCGCCGCGATCTTCGGACACCACGACTGGGGCTGGCATGCATGGGGCATGAACTGGGGCGCGCCGCATCCGGACGGCCCGCGCTGGAACGGCGGCTGGCAACGCCCGGCCGTGGTGTACAACCACACCACGTACGTGACGAAGTCGACCACCGTGATCAACAACATCACCAACATCCGCAACACGCGCATCACGAACAATTACGGCGGCAACGTCACCAACAACACGACGATCGAACGCAATACGATGCAGCCGGGTACGGAGCCGATACGCGGACAGGCGATGGAGCAACGCCCGGGCGCCGCGCCGATGACGATGCCGCATTTCGCCGCGAACGACGCGCGCCCCGGTGCCCGGCCGGCGCCAGAAGCCTTCGCGCAGCACCGCGCGAATGAGCCGCATGCCGATGCACCGGCGCAGCACCCGCCCGGCGCGATGCACGACGAGCGGCAGCAGGCGATGCAGCAGGAACGCGCCGCGCCGGAAAATCGCGCGGCCGTGCAGCAGCAGCAACTTCAGCAACAGCAGCGCAACGAGGCGCAGCGGCAACACGAAGCGATGCAACAGCACGACGCGGCACGGCAGGAGCAGCAACAACGAGAGGAAATGCAGCAACACAACGCGGCGCAGCAACAACAGCGCGAAGCAATGCAGCAACGTAACGCGGCCGAGCAGCAACAACACAAGGAGGCGCAACCACGCAACGAAGCGCACCCGCAGGAACACGCGGCCGCGCCGCCGCGGCAACCGGCGCCCGAGCACGCGCCCGCTCCGCATCCGCACCCTGCGGAATCGCATCCGCCGCAGCACGAGTCGCGCGAACACCGTCCGGAGTGACAACGCCACACCACGGCAGCACGACACGGATCACGCTGCGGTGTGAAAACGGCGCGGCCTATCGCGCCGCGCACCTTTTGTATCGCACGCGACGCGCGCCGCCTGCTTCGTCAACGCTTCTCGGCCCTGCCGCGCCATTCAATCTGCCCAGTTGCGAACGTAGTCCGGCACGGGCACGTTGCCGTCGGCATGAATGGGCGTGCCGCGCGCCGTCTTCAGCGGCAGGATCCCTGACCAGACAGCGAGCTCCAGATCTTCGTCCTTGTCGGACGGCATCGAGTCGCTGACTTTCACCGCCGCTTCCGCAAGAGCAATCCGCAGCACGCTGGTCGCGTTGAGCTCCTTCGAATTGCCCGGCCGCGCTTCATGCTTGCGACCCGCGGCGATCTTGTCCATGAAGGCATCCAGCGCCTCGAGCTTCTCCGCACTGCCCTCCACCACATCGAACTGCCCGTAGATCACCGCGGATCGATAATTCATCGAATGACTGAAGGCCGACTTGGCCAACACCAGCCCGTCCAGCAACGTGATGGCGACGGAGGCCGGTGCGCCCGCCGACAGCGCCTTGACCATCCTGCTGCCGTTGGACCCGTGGATATAGAGGTCGTCGCCCCGTCTCCAGTGCGCGGTCGGGATGCAATGCGTGTCCTCGCCGGCGCTGAACGCGATGTGGCAAACGTACGCGTCGTCCACGATACGGTAGAGCATCGCGCGATCGCGATTCGCCAGTTCGGGCAGGCGGCGAATGGTGGTACGGGATGTGGGAGAGAGGACGGCCTGGTCTTTCATGTTTCGTTTTCCTGTTCGCACGACCTTGCGCGCATCGATCGGCCCGCATTTCGGCAAGTCGCGGGTATCCGCTCGAACATATATTTGTACTGCGAATTGCATGAATTCGGGATCGAAGCGGAATCGTGCGGCATCCACGCCTGAGCGACCACTCGATCGGCCTATCGACAGCCGCTCGCCAAATCGATCAAAATACGCGCGGGCCCCGAGCCGAAACGACCACCGGAAATGCCAGCGTACTGGCCTGCACCGCGAGAACGTGAACAATACGATGCGCGTCGAATCTTAAAAAGAACCAGCTCAAGGATATTTTTTAGAACCAGCCCATGGATCTCGCGCTGCTCATCTCATCGTTTTCCCGACAGGACGGCACGACAACGCACAGCCAGCAGGAAGCCCTCTACCGGAACCTGCGCAACATGCTGCTGGACGGGCACATTCCGCCCGGCACGCGGCTCGCGTCGACACGCGTGCTCGCAGCGGAGCTGGGTATCGCGCGCAATTCGGCGGTCTATGCGTACGAGCGCCTTGCCGAGGAAGGCTTCGTGGCCGCCACGCGTAACGGCACGATCACGCTATGGGACGGTTGCGGCCGCCCGAGCGCCGCGCACGAAAACGGCCCGGCCCCGGTTCGCCTGTCCGAGCGTGTGCACGGGCTCGAAAACGCCCACCCCGAACCCGAACGCATGCTGCCGTTCGTCCCCGGCCTCCCTTCACTCGACGAATTCCCCGTTGCCCAGTGGCGCCGTTGCATCGAGCGCGCGTGGAAAGTCATCAAGCCCACCCAGCTCGCGTATGGCCCGGTCGAAGGGCTGCCCGAATTGCGGCGCGCCGTGGCCGCGTATATCCGGGTCTCGCGCGGCGTGCGCTGCGAAACCGGGCAGGTCTTCATCACCGACGGCACGCAAAGCAGCCTCGAATTGTGCGCGCGCATGCTGGCGAATCCCGGCGAGTTCGGCTGGCTCGAGAACCCCTGCTACAACGGCGCCCGTACCGCATTCCAGTCGACCGGCCTGAATATCGTGCCGATCGACGTCGATCACGAAGGGATGGCGCCGACCGGCGAACAGTGGCGCACGCAACCGCCCCGGCTGATCTATACGACGCCCTCGCATCAATACCCGCTCGGCGCGCTGATGAGCCCACGGCGGCGAGCGGCGCTCGTCGAGCACGCGCGTACGTGCGGCGCGTGGATCATCGAGGACGACTACGACAGCGAGTTCCGCCACGGCGGGCAGCCGCTGCCCGCGATCCAGGGCCTGCATGCCGACGCGCCGGTCTGCTATCTCGGCACGTTCAGCAAGACGATGTTTCCCGCCCTTCGGCTCGGCTTCATGGTGGTGCCGCCGATCCTGGTCGACCGCTTCACCAGCACGCTGCGCGAACTCGTCCATCGCGGTCATTCGGCTGATCAACTCGCGATGGCCGAATTCATCGACACCGGCCTGTTTGCGCGGCACCTGCGCAAGATGAGGGCGCTCTACGCAGACCGGCGGAGCAGTCTCGAAGCGGCACTCGCCCGCCACCTCGGCACCACGCTGAGCATTCGGGCCAGCCCGGGCGGCATGCATCTTTCCGCGGACCTCGCGATTGCGCTGCACGACACCGACATCGCCCGCGCCGCATCCGCGCAGGGCTTGCAGCTTCAGCCGTTGAGCAGCTATGGCGTCGGCGACGGCCGCCGCTACAACGGCTTCGTGCTCGGGTATTCGGGGCTGAACGACGCGACGATCGAGACAGCGGCGATGCAGTTCGCGACCGTCATCGAGCAGCACGCACGCAAGCGGCCCTGAGCGTCACACGACGCATCGCCGCTCACAGTTGCGATTCGATCGGAAACAGCCCGAGAAACCACACCTCCATCCGGCGCGCCGTCGACACTTCGGGGTCATGGTCGAACTCGGTGACCTTCCCGTCCGAATCGGTCTGAATCCACTTGAGCCGCCCTTTCCCTGCCGGATCGGTCCGCGGCTCGACACGCCACGCGATCCGGTCGAGTCGCGATTCCAGATCGTTCGCCACCTGCGCCGCAATCGCCGGGCTCTCGCAGAAAACGCCGATCTCGGTATTGAGGTTCAGCGAGCGCGGATCGAAATTCATCGATCCGATGAAAATGCGCTTGTGGTCGAACACGTAGGTCTTCGCATGCAGCGACGCACGCGACGACCCGATGATGACGTCCTTCGAAATGCTCTTGTCGCCCGACGGCCGCCGTTCGTAAAGCCGCACGCCGGCCGCCACGAGATCGCTCCGGTAGCGCCGATAGCCGGCATGCACGGCCGCCACGTCGGTCGACGCAAGCGAATTGGTGAGCACCGTCACGCGCACGCCGCGCGCCGAATACGCGCGCAGCCGCTCGACGAAGTCCTTGCCCGGCACGAAATACGGCGACACGATCAGCAGGTCATGTTCGGGCTGCAATACGATGGCGCGCAACTGCGGCAACAGGTGCCCGTCGCTGTCCTTCGGCGAATGCGCGATCTTCGACGGATCGTCGTACAGCACCGTCGCGTGCCCCCACGACAGTTCCGTGCCCTGCCCGTGAACGATCCGGTCGAGCCGCTGCCTGGCCTCGATCACGTAAGGATTGTCTTCCATCGTCCTCAGGTAGTCGCGCAACCGTTCGCGCTCGCGATCCAGCCCGCCCGGTGCCGCTGCGTGCCCGACCAGTGCGTCGATCGGATACGCATACGGGGAATTCCAGAACGTGTCGAATTCCGTCGAGATGGCTTTCACGGCCGGACCGTGGACAACGACATCGATATCGCCGAACTCCAGCATCGTCGATGCACCGAAGTATTCGTCGCCGATATTGCGGCCGCCGACGATCGCCGCCTGGTTGTCCGCGATCATCGCCTTGTTGTGCATGCGCCGGTTGACGCGCGAGAACTCGAACACCGTGCCGATCTTCTTGAACCGGCGCGTGGCAACCGGATTGAACAGCCGGATCTCGATGTTCGGGTGCGAACTGATCTCGAGCAGCTTGCGGTCGTCCGCGTTCGTGCCGAGATCGTCGAGCAGCACGCGCACACGAACGCCGCGATCGGCCGCGCGAATGATCGCATCGGCCAGTTCATGCCCGGTCAGGTCGTCGTGCCAGATGTAGTACTGGAGGTCCAGCGAACGGTCGGCGCGGTCGGCAAGCAGCACGCGCGCATCCAGCGCGTCGACCGGATCGGTCAGCACATGAAACGCGTCCTGCCCCGGATGCGTGCTGGCCTGCTGCTGGAACGCGGCGCCTAGCCGCGTGCTTTCCGTGTCGGTGAACGCATGGGTCGGTACACGATCGGCCTGCGGCGGAAGGCTGGCGCACGCAACGAGCACCAGCGACGAAAGAATCGCACCCCACGAACGCAGCATGGTCATGATTGACGCCCCCCACTCGCGGGCGAAGGTTGTTTATTCTGGCCACCGGATGAATCACGGGGCTGGCCGGTTATCCGCCGCGCGCGGCCGATGTCCGGTAGTCGCACGTATCGGTCGCGCTACAGCATACTTCGATTGCCGACGGCGCGGCACCCTCTCCGTGTTTTCCCGATCCGGACGTACGCTCACGCAAAGAAAAACCCGCGACGCATGAAGCCGTCGCGGGTTTTCGGCATGCCATGACACGACGCGGCATACCTTCCGTTTCTTGCACGAAAGTCGCGCACATTCATTGCCACGCGTGCAGCAGCCGACTACCCGGTAGTGGCGAAACCTCGGACGACTTCGCGAAGCAATCCAGCCGTGCCCAAGCCTCGAGATAGCGATACGTCGGCACGCCTTTCGTGCGCGGCGCGTGGCCTTTACGTTTCTGCTTCCTGATTAACCCATCATCGACACGAGTCGACATTTACCACAACAATTCAATTCAATAATAAACAATCGTCAAATCCACCCCTGGCACAAAAATCAACACATCATTCAATTTTTATTCATCATCATAAAAAAATCATGCGATAGCCTGAAAATCAACAACCACCTCAACAGGAGAACAACTTGTCCATATATCGCGATTTAATCGAGCAACGAGCCGAGCTGGAAAGGCAGATAAATGCCGTGAAATCGAGCGAACGGGCTGCCGTACTCGACGAAGTAAGGCGGCTCGTGATCGAATTCGAGATCAACGCGCGTGAAATCTTTGGTGCGAATAAATCGAAAAATGGTATTAAACTAACCCCGAAGTTCCGCGACCCGGAAACAGGCAAAACCTGGTGCGGCCGCGGGAGAACGCCCTTGTGGCTCAAAGACAAGGATCCCAAGAACTATTTAATTGCCCGATAGACTATCGATGCGATATCCGAGCGATGTCGCATTTCGATATCCGGCAGGCGTATTAAGTCGTTGAAGCCCTGCCCCGCCGCGTTGCCTCCCGGTCAGTCCGCTCGCCCCCTGGGTCGACAGCAAGAACGGCGCGGGCCGAAGTCTTCCGCCCGTCTCCCGATTCGTGCGCATGTAGTCGAATGCGCGTTACGTAACGTCAACCACCCAGGTCCGGGCCATCAGTAACGTACATCGACGATCACGCTGTCCGTGTAGCTACCGACCGGCGGGGTCGACTGATCGGTGTAAATTCGGGCGACATACGGAAATGTCTGCACCGCCGTGCCGTCCGCTGCCCCGCCGCTGCCGACCCGATTCGTTGCCTGCCCCCAGATCGTGCCGCCATTGGCCGCATAGATGTCGTACTGCAAGACGTTCGTGCCGCTCGTCATCTGCCTGCGTCCGTTCGCGGCGGCATGGCTGCCCGGGCTCAGGCCGACGGTATAGGTCATGCCTTTCGTGCAGGTCAACGACAGACTCCCGTTGACCTGCGCGAAACTCGCTACGGTCGGCGCGGATCCGAAGTTCACGTCGGGGGCGGTGATCGTGCAATCGTTGGTCACCGTCAGCGTGACCGGAAACGTCGCCGTGTTCTGTCCGTCGTTCCATCCAAGGCAGAATGATCCGAAACCGGCGCCACTGCAGACATGCCAGTTCCACGCAATCGTTAAGGTATCGGTGTAGGTTCCGGCGGCAACATTGCTTCCCAGTGCGGTTCGGAAAAACAACGAAAGCGCGACGCTCGAACCGCCGCCCAAACCGAGAAAGCTCACGAATTGGGTATCGGCCCAGTTATAGAGCTGCCCGAAGTTCAACGGCTGCGAGTAATTCTTGTCGGCGAACATCGTATAGGCGATTGCATCGCCGGCGGCACCACGCAGCTTGCCGCCGTTGGCCGACGTGATCGTTCCGTTGATCGCATTTCCGCTCACGAGAAAGGCAAAAAGCGCGCCACCGCACGACAGCCCGGCGCTCGGCGACGACGTGGATTGCTGTTGGCTTGACAGGTTCAGCGACGTGACCGAGCCGAACGCCGCCGGCGAAGGATTGGCCGTCGTGCAGTCCGCGTAGGCGGGTATCGGGGCAATCGTCGCGATGAGCGCCACGAATGCCGCACGTCGAATGAATCCGAGAAGCGATCTCATGGGATTGACCTCACAGTGACTCGTTGCATGACAGTGGCCCGATACGGCTCGTCCCGGCGGCGTTCACATCAAGAGGAAACGCCGCGCTGCAATGCTTGCCGTCCGGCAATGCGACGCTCAGATGATTGGTGCTCGAGAGCCCTTCGAAATAGGTTTCCCCGTTCCAGCCGACGAGCGACGTTTGCCCGCTCTCGCGGTGCGTCACCGTTGAGCCGACCTTGACCGGTTTGCCATTCGCGTCGACCAGCAGGATGGTGGCCGACACCACACGTTCGATCGGAAACGTCACAAGCGCGCCGGCACGGTGCCTCACGGCGACGCGCCGTTCGACCATCGACACCCGCATGTCGTCCGGCAGGCCAAGCGGGTCGATCTCGTACTTTGCCCCGTAGTAGGACGGCGCCCACGGCACCAGCAGATGGCCGCCGTTGTCCGTCGTGCCGATGCGCTGATTCTCGTAGCGCACCGGAATACCTTTCTGCCCTTGGGTGTCGACCAGCACGAACGAATCGTCGACGCGATTGGCCGGCAGCACCGCACCGTCCATGACGACCAGCGATCCCTGCATGTCGCCCCAGCGCGTATACCCCTCGCGCGAACCGTATCCGTAGACGCCGCCCTGCACCTGGAAGTAGCGATTGCGCCACGTCATGTCGCCCTGCTGATACCGGGAACCGCCGCCGGCATACGCGAGATTCCAGCCGAAGCCGCCATCGCTCGGCACGCTGCGGCTGTACTGCACGCGCTCGCTCCGGTTGTCGTTGCCGTCTCGCGACGCGCTGACGCTCACCGTGCCCCGGCCACCGAGCGGCACGATCAGCTGAACCTGTGCATCGATGCCGCGGTTGCCCATCGTTCGGTTCAGCGATGCGTAAAGCGTCGCCCGGTCAAAGAGCGGCCGCGTGTACGAGACGTTCGCGATCCGCATGCGCGAGCCGTCGCTGCCGCGTACGTCGAAATAACCCGCGCCGATCGCGCCGCCAATCGCACCGAGATTCAGCGCGCCCGTGGCCTGCGTGCTGCTGCGTACCTGTCGGTAAACGAGGCCCGCCGACAGATCGTATGCCGACAGATCCCGGAATCCGCCGGTTCGCTGAATTCGCTGCAATGAGACGCTGAAGCGTTGCGACGAATAGCCGTAACCGAACGCGTATTGCTGCCCCGACGTTCCGCCCATCGTGCTCTGGCTCGCGGCAACACTGGCGACGCCGAGCCGGCCGACGCCGAGACCGAAACCCAGGCCGCCGAGCGCGAAACGTTCGCCGCCTTCCACGTGCCCTTCGATCGTCAGCGCGTTCGTCAGGCCATGACGCACGGTTCCCGACACCGCAGACTTGCCGTACGAAAGCGAGCTGATCCCGTAGTCGCGCCGCATGGCGCCCGCCGACAACGAGAAATCGGACAATCCTTTCTTCAGCAGCGTATTGGCGACGTAGAACGGAATGGTCGTCGCAACCTGACGTCCGAGCGCATCGGTCGTCACGACGGTGGCCTCGCCCGCACCGTTGATGAACGGCACGTTGTTCAGCGTGAAGGGTCCCGGGTTGACCTGGCCGGTCGTCGCCTTGCTGCCGTTGATGAACAGATCGACCGCAGTCGGCACGGCCGCCTGCCCCGAAAACTGCGGCAGCGGATACGTCACGATGTCCGGACGCACGCTGAAGTCGCGTGCCACGGATATGCCGCCGAGACGCACGGCGCTGGTCCACGAAAGAGCCCCGGTGACAAGGTCGCCCGCCGTATACGTCAGCATCCGGTTCTGATCGGAGTAGCTCCAGGTCGTGTCGTAGCGCAGGTAGCGATTGTCGCCGCGCATGCCCGCGCCGCTACCGTACGATCGCCGGTAGACGCCGGTATTGGTCAGGATGCCCCAGCGATCGAACAGGCGCTGCTCGGTCCAGGCCGACGTATAGCCCGTGCCGCGCGTCGGCGAACTGGTGTAGACGTCGTAATTGAGCAGCAGGCCGCGACTCACCGCGGCAGGCGTCCTGTCGTACACCCTCGCCGATCCCACGCTCTGCTCCGGCAGCCAGTCGGATGGCACGGTCAGGTTCAACCGCTGTGCCGCGCCGTCGTATTCGACCTCGACGCCGTCGAGCCTGGCGAGATCGACCATTTCGTCGGCGGACGCTCCCGTACGGACGGAAACCTTCGCAAGGTCTCCGGCCCGGACCGTATAGGTCCCGTCAAGATAGCGCACCGGCACGATCTGTCCGGTTGCCAGATGATTGACCACCAGTTCGAGAAACAGCGTGCCGCTACGAACTAACCGAGTGGGCGGCGGCAGTCCCGTGGCGTAGCTTTCCGCGAGCGTCGCATCGCCCGCATGCGCCGCGCTCGCCGCCGCCGCGAATGCAAGCCCGGTAACCCATACGGTGCCACGCATGCGCGGCATCCACTCGTTTCCTGCTCGAATATCTCGCACCGGCCCCCCGTCGAGTATCGTGATTGTCCGTTCCGAGCGACCTGTGAAACTACGGATGCATGTCAGCGTCATCCGGACGCATTTCGACGCCTGTCTTGCCGTTGACCGTGGCAACCAGATTCGACTGCGCGGCGAGCTTCAGGTCCTGCGGCAACGGCCAGCGCATCCGAGCACCGGGCAACACGTAGCCCAGCAGCCCCCGCTCGATCTCGGTGCGCTGTTCCCCCGACTCGAGCACAATCTGCGTGATGCGCGCATGCACGACGCCGCGATTCGCCACCACGAGCCAGCGCTTGCCGTCCTCGCGAGCGATATGCCAGCCGAGCACCGGCGCCGAAGCCGTGGCCGGATCGCGGCGTTTGTCCGGGTCTTCCTTGGTCCATACGCCGTTCCCGTCGACGAACAGCGGTATCGAGTAATGCATCTGGAACCGCACGCCGAGCGACGTATTGCCGCCTTCCCCCCCGGAATCCTCGGCCTGGGGAATCTCGTCGATGAGCACCCGATACGCGTCCTCGGCTCCAGGCGCGACATCGACCAGTTTCGTCAAGCGGATCAACTGCCGCTTGCCGGGCAGCACCGTCGCCATCGGCGGGCTGCTCACGACGCGGCGTTGATTCTCCGCATGAAGCTCCTTCCAGTCGGCCTCGCGCCACGCGAGCACGCGAATCTGCAACGTGACCGGCTTGACGTCCTGATTCTCGAGCCACAACGCACTCGCGCGCTGGTCGCTCTCGATCACCGGATCGATCGGCCAGATCATCACCGACGTGGCCGCATGAGCGGCGCCTGTGCATGCGATCGTCGTCGACACCGCCATCGCGGTCGCGCGTCGCATCGTGCGTCCCGGCCGAGCGGTCGCAATCGGATCGTTCATCTCGGATTCCATCCTGATTCAGTAACTGATCGTGACCTGGGCGGTATCTGTATAAGTACCGGCCGGCGTGGAACCGCCCGGCAGACTGAGCGAGCCGTAGATCGGCAAGCTCGCGACGCCCGACACGGGCATCGATACCGGTTGTCCGATGTTGAGCGCTTGCGTGTGGGCGGCATCCGCATAGAGCTGATAACCGATGAGCGTTTCGCCCGGTCCCTGCAGATTCCGTTGCGTATTGCCCGACGCGGGATTGAGTCCACCGTCGACGGCGATCTTCAGCGTCGTGCCGGACGAACACTGGATCTGCAGTGCACTACCGGTCGCGACCGCATTGACCTGCCCGGCCGACACGGCGGGATAGGTGCCGAAATCCAGCAGCCCGAAATTGACGCTGGTACCGCCGCCCGACACACCACACCCCGACACGATCCGCGCGCTGATCGCGAAGGTCTTCGTCGTCGGTATCGGCGTATCCGCCATGCCGGTAACCGGAAACATGACAGCACTCAACAGAAGAGCCCGGGTTTTGCAGAGCCACATAGCGATCCCGTCGTGAGATGCGCGTCTTGCGGCACCGTCGGCCGCCGCAAGACCGGAGAGGGTTGGCGAGTGCGCTTACCAGCCGACCGTGACGTTCAGCACGTCGGTATACGTACCGGCCGCGAGAGCGGACGTGCTGGTCTTGTTCACGACACCATAGATCGGCAGCGCGAGCGCCGTGCCCGCAGTCAACGGTACGGTCTGCGCGGTACTCGCCACATACTGATTCTTGAACGCGTTATCCGAATAGACTTCGTACGGAACGTAAGACGTACCGTTCGCCAGTGCGCGCGTACCCGTTCCGACGCTGGCCCCCTTCCCCGCGTTCTTGCCGCCGTCGACCGTGACTTTCACCGAGGTCACGTCGGGCGAACAGGTTATCTGAGTCGTGCTCGTTCCGGTCCCGGTCGTTTGCGCATTCAACGACCCGGTAAAGCCGCTCGGCTGCGTGCCGAAGTTGAGCGAACCGAAATTGGTGGTCGTGCTGACCGAACCGCTGCCGGCATTGATCGCGCAACCGCTGGTCAGCACGAGCTGCGCATTGACGGTACCGTTGATCGGATTCGATTGCGCATGCGCAAGCCCGCCGGCCACGGCGAACGAGACGGCAAGCAGAGCTTTCAAGTGAGCCTTCATGTTTTTCCCCGGTTAAGTTGATCACTGCATGGTTGACAACTGGAAGCACAACGCTCGCCGGCACCACCGCCAACCAGGCGACGGGGCCGATTCAGACAATCCGCAAACGAAACCCCGAACCATTCGAGTGCCGTCTGCACCAGAACCTTGAAAGGTTCGTCGACGTCATCAATTTGATTCGCAATACGAATTAATTGATGGACAGCATTGAAAACGATACTTGTTTGAACGCTTCCTTACCGATTTCAGGCTTGTTCCGTTCAATCGGTTCGGACTCGATTAAATCATCCACACCGATTGCAGGAAAGAGCACGAACGGACACGCGAGACGTAGTTCCGGACACCGATATCTCATCGAGATCCGGCGGGCTGTTCGGTAAATACCGGATACTCCACCGCACGGCACAGCATCCTCGTCACGATCAGCGCGCCTTCGATGTCGCGTATCGGATCGGCAAATTGACTCTCGCCTGCGGCAGCAACTTGATCAGCTTCGCCCGTGCCTCGACCGCGTCCTCGAACGATGCGAAGCGCAGCGTGCTGATGCGCACCGGCGCGAAGTAGGCCGTCGCCACCGGTGATCTGCCGAGCTGACCGGCCACCTCGCGCACGCGATCCGGTTCGACTTGCGAGACGACCAGTTCATTGCGGGTCTCACCCACCACGCCACGCTCGTTGACAAGCAGCGTCGCTCGATCGCCTGCCGAACCGGCACGCATGGATTTGGCAGTTTCGCCCGCATTCAGATGCTTGAAGGTCTGACCATCCAGCCGCACCGACGGCGCATGCGCGTACTGCGCCAGCTCCTGCGGCGACAATTGCTTGCCGGCGATCGATTCAGCCGCGTTCACATGCAGCGTTGCGAGCAGCGACAGCATCGCGCCTGAAATCCAGTACCTGATGAAAGATTGATGGCTCATGATCCGGGTCTCTCAACGAGCTGCGATGATGCGGTATTCGACGGACAACGGTTTGCTCAGGCGCGTGAGGTTACCGGGGGAGCTGTTGCATTCGGGCTGCGGCACTACGTTGACCGCGTAGACTTCCCAGGTTCCGGCGGATTGCTCACCGTAGAATGCGTAGCTGCCGAGGCCGTAGTGGCTGACCTCCGAAACATTGTTCGTGTAGTAGCTGTTATACGGCAATGCAAGCGTCGAAATCGTACCGGACGGCGATTTGACGTACACACCCATGCTGCCGATACAGACACTCCCGGTCAGGCGAAGCTGCAACTGATCGACGTTGTCGTTGCCGGATACGCTGAATTGGCCAAGCTTCTGAACGTGCCCGTATCGTATCTGCATGACGTCTGGAAACGCCCGAGCGAAACCAGGAATCGTCAAATCGGCAGCGGCGTGCGATGTGTAGGATCTCGCCTTCCGGACCGCCGCCGCAGCGTCGATCAGACCGAAGCCGTACCATGTCGAATATGCGTTGCCGGCACCATTCGTCTGCCAGCCATAGTCAAGACGCGCGGTGGTCGCTCCGTCGACAAGGTCCGAGCGGGTGTCGTACGAGGCGCTACCGTCGCCGAGATCGATCCTTGCGTCACGTCCGTCACGCGAACCATAACCAGCATCGATCTTTCGCGCGGTGGTGCGCAGGATGTCCCTGACGTCGCGCCATGTCAGCGTCGGGTTGACCGACAGCATCAACGCCACAATGCCTGACACCATCGGAGTGGCCGCCGATGTGCCATTCATGCTCGAGTACTTGCAGTCGGGATTCTCGCGAAGGTTGACACGCTTGCCGGCGGTGTCGAAGTCGTTCATCGCTTCGTTCTTCGAGTCAGCCGGAGAACGGTAGCGACTGTAACCGCGGTGACAGCCTGTCAAATCCGTCGAGAAAATCTTCGGACCAGGAACTGTCTCGCCGTACGCGCCACTATCCCCGTCTTCGCCTCCCAAAGCGGTAATCCAGTTGACCGGGCCGGCATTCGAGTCGCTTGCCTTTCTCCCCATCGCGTTGGCGGAGGCCACCATGATCACGCCCGGTTCGAGTCCTTCCGGATCATTGGCCGGATTTTCGCAGGAAATCATGCCGCGCTTGCCTCCAACCGTCGGGCAATCGCGCGTGGTCCTGGTCGCCTCATCATAAATTCCGGTGTATTCGTTTCCCGTCGCCTTGAGCATGACGAGCCCCTTGCCGCCACGGCGCTCCGGAAAAGACCGGACGGCCTCCGTGCTGGACGTGTCGGTATCGTATTCAATCGGGCTCCGCGGATTGATCCCATACGATGCATTGATGATGTCAGCGTTCTCCGACCACGACACGCCGCCGTAAGCGGCGACCTGATTCGAAACGTCATCGTCGAAGCCGAGAAAGCGCGCACCGCCCAGATTCACATCCGGCGCAACGCCCACGATGCCTTTGCCATTCATTGCCGCTGCGGCTATTCCCGCGACGTGGGTTCCGTGAGCCGATTCGATATCGTCTGGCGTGGGGTCGTTCGTATCGTTGAAGAAGTTATGCATCATCGAGCGTTTGACGTTCGGCGCCAGATCTTCGTGTGCGATGTCGATACCGTCGTCCAGCACCAGCAGATTGACGCCCTGCCCCAAAACCCCATCACGAAATACGCTCTCGATGTCGAGATCCGTCTCGCCGTCGGCCACGTTCGGGAAATCCGCGAAGTAGCTCCCTGGCTGCTTCAATGCCCATTGATATTTGAAAAGCGGCTCGCACTCGAAAACGAGTGCGCCCTGGAATGGGCAAGCCATTTTCGCCGTGCTGTCGCTTCCGTTGGCGCGGCTGCCCGCGGCGGCACCGGTGCCTGACGCATCGTCGCCGCCGCAGGCAGACAACGCCAGGCTCGCGATCAGCGTCAAGCCGAATGTTTTTCGATAACGATAGAGCATGGAATTTTCAGATCGATGTTGATGGGTATGCGCTGGTCCGCTGCCAGGATCACGCTGCGATGCCGGCGTCGGAATCTTCGCCTCGCGCTCGTACAACGGCGCAACGCGCCTTTTCCTGCCATTGACCTCCTCAAGAAGTGTTCAGGACGTACTCCAATCCAGTTCAACCTCGTCGCATTTGCCCGACAACCGGTCTCGACCTGGAATCAATTCAAGTCGATACCCATATCCCCTCACGGCGGTGAGCAGGTAGCCATTCTCCGGCGTCAGGTCGAGCTTCCTCTTCAGATTCGACACGTGCGTCCTTATCTTCCCGCGAGCTTCCCCGGTCGAAACGCCCCAAGTCATTTCCTCGAGATAGTTCAACGAAAGTGACTCGCCGAGATTCCGAAAAAGCGAAAGAGAAATATGGAATTCCATCACGTTGACCGGAATGTTCGTTCTCTGCCGCCGGACCTTCTTGCTGAGCAGGTCGAATTCGTACGCTCCGTGAATTTCCCTGCTGGGACGCGACTTCCTCGCCCTCGCGCGCCTCACGAGCGCATCGACATACGACAGAAAAACGGGACGTGACGCGGTGGTCGCGATATATGCGTCAGCACCCGCGTCCAGCATCGACACGATTTTCCATTTCTCCACACCCGACGTTACGAAAAGAATCGGCGTTTTTTCGAGCGCACCATTTTTCCGGCGAAGCAAGACCCGCCCCGACACGGAATCCAGATCCTCGAATCTCGTTACAAGGATGCTTAAATCTTCCGGGTTCTCATAACTTAATATATCGTTGAAATTTATAAAAAATATGCAATCGTAATCCGACTCTTCCAGATTTTTAATAATCCACGATTCTATTTTCGAATCTCTTGATAAAATTGCCGCCCTCTTCTTCGGCATCGTCAAAATCACGCGGCCACCTCGTTTCGTCCTCGACGCTTCAATTCGACACGCACGGCAGATCGACCGACTATCGCTCGGTTCTGCGCCCCCTCATCCGAATCACGACCCTGACGATCCGCGCAGATACGGAATCACACCCCGCTCCACGGCGATCTATCGATCGCAAAAGCCGTCGGCCAGATATCTCGCCGCGCGATCCCGGCGCCACGACCGGCCGATACGCGGGTACCGCGAACTTCGACTCGCCGAACGCTATACGACGCCGGCATCTCGCCGAAAATCACTCGGGCTACATCCGGTCCACCGGCGGAACGCATTTCTGAAGCTCGACGTATCCGCGTAACCGAGCTTTTCGGCAATGTCGTCCATGCGCAAACGCTTATCCAGCAGCAGGCGCTTGGCCCTTTTTTGTCGCACCATATCCAGGACCTCGCGATAGCTGCAGCCTTCGTCGGTCAATCGCCGGCGCAGCGTTCGCTCGTTGATGCCAAGATGCCGGGCGACATCACTGCTGTCCGGATACTGATCGGGAAGGGATTCAAGCAACGAGAGAATGCGTTCGCGATATCCGCGCACTTCCCGCGAGAGCATCGTATCTAGCGCTTCTCCGCTCATCGCGATGGCTGCCTGAAAGACCGCCCGGTTTGCACTCGGTATCTCCTGATCGAAGCAACCGCCCGGTAACGTGAAAACAATGCTCCGGCCACCGAACCGAACCGGAACACCGAAATGCGCCTCATACGGGCCCGGATCGTCGGCCGCTTCAGGAAGCCGCAGGCGAATCAAATCGATCTTGTCGCGCAGCAAATTCCTGGTGATCGCATATGACGCCGCGGCAACCACATTGGCATTGAAAAGCCTCAGTTCCGGGGGTAAATCCGGGCTGTCGCGCAAATCGATGCTGACATCGACGGTACCGGCATCGGCATCGGACGCGTCGACACGCACACCACGAATGTTCTGGTTAAGCGGCAGCATGTACGTCCTGACGACTTGAAACGCCTCTCCAAAGTTGGCGGCAGTCTTCAGAGCCAATCCGACAACGCCGTAATCCGACAGCCGATAGTGCTCGCCGATGCGAAGCGCTTCCCGCGGCGACATGCTGTTCTGGGCAATCCAGTCGTAAAGCAGCCCGCTAGGCAAGCGCCCCGCCGACCGGGAGTCGCCCCACAGATCGGGAATCGCGACACCCTTCTCCTTCAGATAATTGATGAGAGGCCGCCATTCGATATCGAATCCGATGGTGTCGACGTGATCCATCCACCCTCTCTTTCCGTTCCCGTGCCCTATGCAATGACGCCGTGCACCCGACATTTCATCTTTCATTCACTCGTCGTCCATCGTGTATCTGTCATACGCCGAGTTCATCGCGCCCTTCGGTGACGCGGATCAACACATGCTTCTCCAACGAAATCGATGCCCGACGCCAGCTTCGTGACATCGCAAACCACAACGCTGTCGCAACGCTGCCGTTCACAATCGGCGCATCTTTTGTTTCCTATTAATTCGTTATCCGAATTTTTTAATCGACATTAGAACTCTGACCAATGCGATTGCCCTTCTCAGTCAAGCAAAAAGGCCGACATGCAACGGCTCGAGAACTTCCATGAACCGCATCCGGCCTCCGCGCAATCGATCGCGCGTGTATCGAATGACTACTGCCTGCTCAATGCAAAAATTAGAACATTCGGCCCTGAACCGGGGAAGCGTAACAGCGGACAATGAGCAGGTTTTTTCGGACAACGCAATGCTGCCGTCGTCGCGATGAGAACCATGGTCTGCATCGCCAATGCATGCTGGCGAACTGGTCAGGATCCGGTCGCTGGCCGGAGCCGGCTGCCCCTGAACCGCTGTCGAACCGAAAGTATTCTCCCATGGCACGATCAGCACTCGATACTCTGCAAATGCAGACGCGCATTCCCAGCAGTTACCCATCGTGCAGAAAACCGGAACGATCGGGGAAATGGTCCGAGCAGGTATGACGCCGGACCGGTAAAGATCCAACCCTTGCCGGAGACGCCAGCGTCATTTTCCGATCGTGACTCGCATACACGAGGGTCGGTTGAGGAACGAGCAATGACCGGCGATCATCCCCGCGTCAAGCGACGCGCCGCGACAGGATTCAGCGGCTTCGGACGCGTCGGCAGGTGACATGCGGGCGGGTACCGCGGTCAGAATGGCTGGGAACCCTCAACCTGGCCATCTGCCGAATCCGGAGCGAGCACCCTGCCCAACTGGACCTTGTTGCTCACCCCGAGGTGCGCATAGACACGCTGCAAATAGGTTCTGACCGTTGCGGGCGACAGGCCGATCACGCGTGAAATTTCCTTGTACGAGCGACCGGCAGCAAACTGATGCGCAATCGCCCTCTCCTTGGGCGACAGGACGAACCCATGCCCGTCCGGTGCAAGGGATACATGCAGATAGGATCCGAAATAGCCGATCTCGACCGCCCTTCCCCCCAGACGCGTACGGCAAGGCGCGTCGTTGAAGAGCTGAACGAACTCTTGCGGCAGCGTTCCGCCACGCCACGTCGGCCAGTTCACGGAGATGAACTCGCACAGCCCTCCGCCTATGCCGACAATTCTTCCGTCCTTGTCCGCAATCCCGCTCGAGTGCACGTTGTCTGCGGCTGGAACGGAAAGCATGCGCTGAAGATTCTTTCGCCATATCTGCAGTGTGTACTTCATGATCTGCCCGAAATATGCCATGTCGATTTCATCGAACGGCTGCGCATCCTGCCCTCGGTACAGCGTGCAAAAGAAATGATTCCTCGTGAACGGCTCACTCAGCAATACCGATACGCCATGCGCCAGATCGTATTCCCGGCAAAAAGCCCTGACCTCCTCGGTTTTCCCGGGAGCGCTGTAGTTCTCGTCCGTAGAAAAAGCATGAACCTCCCCGATACGGCGTTCGACTTCTATCGCGAATGCGTCCTGTGCCGAGATGAGAAGCCACCTTTCCTCGAAGTCCGCCGGTAGTCCGATCAATTCCTTCTTGTAGACCGTCGGTGTGACTTCATTGGCCCCACGACCAACCAGCCCCCACCACGCGGAACGACAGGATATTGATTGACTGACAAGTGAAACCGCGGAGCCGATGAAGGAAGGGGCGGGAATTTCGCACGAAAGCGCGTGGACCCGCAACAAAACGTCTCCGAGGAAATTGATCGAATCAACCGATTCGCTCCGACTCGCCTGCATCACATATTTCCTAACGAGAAGAATTCAAACGCAATGAATGCAATCGTCGCATCGACGCGAGGTAAGCCGGCATGGAGCGTTGAGTTGTTGCGGGAGGAAGGGCTTGGGGCCAACGCATCGGCTTGATGGAGCCGGGGTCCGGTTGGGCGGAGCCAGTTGGTCGAGTTCGTGAGATTACCGACAGTCGTCGATCTTAAGCGATAGGACCGGACGGCGTGATGCCACACCGGCATGGCCTGATGCGTGAGAGGCATACCGGCTGCCTACGAAACCACCCGGACACCCTGAAAAACAAAAAACCCGTGAAGCCTTGCGGCATCACGGGTTTGGAATTTTCCTCGGCTGACCTTGGAACGGAATATGGTGGGCCCGGCGGGGTTCGAACCCGCGACCAATCGATTATGAGTCGACTGCTCTAACCGCTGAGCTACAAGCCCTGATGAGATACGACGCGTGCTACACGCCGCCCCGGCAACGAAGCCGGGCCGGCATTGTAACAACAAAGGGGACAAACGCCACCGGCATCACGCAGATGCCGGCGGCGTTCGCAGGAGAGACGCTGGAAATCAGTTCCCTTCGAGGAACGACTTCAGCTTGTCGGAGCGGCTCGGGTGACGCAGCTTGCGCAGCGCCTTGGCCTCGATCTGACGGATCCGCTCGCGCGTGACGTCGAACTGCTTGCCGACTTCCTCGAGCGTGTGGTCGGTGCTCATCTCGATACCGAAACGCATCCGCAGCACCTTCGCCTCGCGCGGCGTCAGCGAATCGAGCACGTCCTTCACGACGTCGCGCATGCTGGCATGCAGCGCTGCATCCGCCGGCGCGACCGTGTTGTTGTCCTCGATGAAGTCGCCCAGATGGGAATCGTCGTCGTCACCGATCGGCGTTTCCATCGAGATCGGCTCCTTCGCGATCTTCATGATCTTGCGGATCTTGTCTTCCGGCATCTCCATCTTCTCGGCGAGCGTTGCCGGATCCGGCTCGAGACCGGTTTCCTGCAGGATCTGCCGCGAGATGCGGTTCATCTTGTTGATCGTTTCGATCATGTGAACCGGAATACGGATCGTGCGCGCCTGGTCCGCGATCGAACGCGTGATGGCCTGACGGATCCACCACGTCGCGTAGGTCGAGAACTTGTAGCCACGACGGTATTCGAACTTGTCCACCGCCTTCATCAGGCCGATGTTGCCTTCCTGGATCAGGTCGAGGAACTGCAGGCCGCGGTTCGTGTACTTCTTCGCAATCGAGATCACGAGACGCAGGTTCGCCTCGGTCATTTCGCGCTTCGCCTGGCGCGCCTTCAGTTCGCCGGCCGCCATCTGGCGGTTGGTTTCCTTCAGGTCCTTCAGCGGCAGCACGACACGCGCCTGCAGGTCGAGCAGGCGCTGCTGCTGTTCGCGGATCGCCGGAACGTTACGCGACAGCACCGCGCTGTACGAATGGCCTTCGGCCATGATCTTCTCGGACCAGTCGAGATCCGTCTCGCTGCCCGGGAAGCGCGCGATGAATTCCGAACGCGGCATGCCGCACTTGTCGACGACGATGTGCAGGATCTGGCGCTCGACCTGGCGCACTTCGTCCACCTGCGCACGAAGCGTGTCGCACAGGCGTTCGACGGTACGCGCGGTGAAGCGGATCGTCATCAGTTCGGTCTGGATCGTTTCCTGCGCCTTCAGGTAGGCCTTCGACTTGTAGCCTTCCTTCTCGAACGCGCGACGCATCTTGTCGAACCACTCGCTGATCTGCGAGAACTTGTCGAGCGACGCACGCTTGAGGGCTTCGAGCTGGGCGGCGTTCGCCGATGCCTGGGCGGCACCGTCGTCCTCCTCCTCTTCCTCTTCTTCCTCTTCCTCTTCGGCTTCCTCGTTCTCGTTCTCGATGGCTTCCGCTTCCTTCGCGGAGAAGCCGTCGGTGTCGGCCGAGTCCGAAGCATTCGGATCGAGCAGGCCGTCGACGAGCTCGTCGACGCGGATCTCTTCGTTCGCGACGCGTTCGGCCATCGCGAGGATGTCGGCGATCGTCGTCGGGCATGCGGAGATGGCCATCACCATGTGGCGCAGGCCGTCCTCGATCCGCTTCGCGATCTCGATTTCGCCTTCGCGCGTGAGCAGCTCGACCGTGCCCATTTCGCGCATGTACATCCGGACCGGATCGGTCGTGCGGCCGAATTCCGAATCGACGGTGGACAGCGCGACTTCCGCTTCCTCTTCGACTTCATCGTCCGACGACGCGGCGGGCGCGTTGTCGTTCAGGAGCAGCGTTTCCGCGTCCGGAGCCTGCTCGTAAACCGCCACGCCCATGTCGTTGAACGTGCCGATGATGCCTTCGAGGGCTTCGGTCTCGGTGAAGTTGTCCGGCAGGTGGTCGTTTATTTCGGCGTACGTCAGGAAGCCGCGCTCCTTGCCGAGCTTGATCAGCGCGCGCAGTTTCACGCGGCGCTCTTCGAGCTCCTCGGCCGTGCCCGGCGTGCTCGTCGCAAACGCTTCCTTCAGCAGCGCCTTTTCCTTGGCGCGACGATCGCGCACCTTGGATTTGCCCGGTGCAGCCGCGGCTGCGGGCTGCTCGTCGCTCTGATTTGCGTCGTCTTCGACGGATACTTCGTTCAGCTTTTTGGTCATGGAGTTCGCCGTACCGGCTATATCGACTCGCGGCTGCTGGACGACAGCCGGTTGAACCGTGGGTGCATGAGTAGTACGTACTGCCGTTTCGTCCGCGTCGGCAGTCGTGTCCCTTGCGCTTTTCGCACTTGCCCGCTTCGCCGCCGGCTTGGCCGGCCCGGAGTCGGGTCTGGCGGCAGCCCGTGTTCTGGCTGCCGGCGCCGGCGCAGCCTGAGCAGTGCCGGCCGCGGTTTTCTTTCCTGCAGGGGCTGACGTGGCTGAAGACGTTGTCCTGGTGGAAGAAGCAGACTTGGCCGCTGTGACCTTCTTGGTCGGCTCCGTCGAGCCCTTGCCTGTTGCTTTCTTTCCGCCTGTCGTCTTTGCCATCGCGATTCTCGCCTCTGCTTAGAAAACAAACCGCTGGAAACCTTATATTATAGCACGCTGGGGAGCCCTCTCTAAGCGCCCCGGCCGCCTACAGCCCGAGCCGACGTTTCATGTCGGTTCGCTGCTGGTTCAATTCCGTCAATTCGGTCAATTCCTCGGGTGTGAAGGTGGATTGCCGCGCCAGCCGGTCAAGCCGGTCGCAGCAGGCGTCATAGCGCATCTTGAGCACCGCCGCCTGCAGTTCCTCCCCCGCGATCCGTTCCTGTTCACGCTGCCGCTCGGGCACCGTCTCGTCTTCCGGATTCTGTAACAGCAAGTCGCGGACGTTTTCATCATAGTCCAGAATTTCGCGGAAGATTTCCTCGTAAGTCGCCCCGTTCGAGGACGTCCGCAGGACATCCGACAGCAGCCGGAACTCCGCGCCGTCGCCCAGCGCACGCGCGTGGTCGACGACTTCCGCGAACAATTCGCCGATGCGCGGCAACGCCCGCAGGGTCGCAATCTGTTCGTCGTCGAGCTGCGACGCGATGCGCGGATGCATCACCAGCGTACGCAATGCACGTTTTTCGCTGTCCGTCACGCGTCGCCGCTCGCTGCGCGCGGGCGCCTGGCGCGGCGGCGCCGCGATTCGCGTATCGACGTCGGACAGCCCCGCGACCTCTTCGAACGGGATATCGAGACGGTCCGCGAACATGTGCATGATCTGCGCACGCAACGCATTCGCAGGCAGCGCCTGCAGCAGCGGCTTCGCATCGAACAGCGCCTTCGCGCGACCTTCCGGCTGATCGAGCGCCTTGCCGGAAATTGCTTCGTTCAACAGAAATTGCGACAGCGGCATCGCGCGCTCGACCTGCTCGGAGAACGCGTCCGCGCCGAACTCGCGTACATAGCTGTCCGGATCATGCTCGGTCGGCAGAAAAAGGAACCGGATCGTGCGATTGTCGCCCGCATGCGGCAGGCAGGCCTCGAGCGCGCGCCGCGCCGCCCGCCGCCCGGCCGAATCGCCGTCGAAACTGAAAATGACCGTGTCGGTCTGGCGAAGCAGCTTCTGCACGTGAATCGGCGTGCACGCGGTGCCGAGCGTCGCGACCGCATTCGGAAACCCGAGCTGCGCAAGCGCGACCACGTCCATGTAGCCTTCGACGACCAGCACGTACTTGCGCTCGCGAATCGCGAGCCGCGCCTCGAACAGCCCGTACAGCTCGCTGCCCTTGTTGAACAGCGGCGTTTCGGGCGAGTTCAGGTACTTCGGCTCGCCGCTGCCGAGCACGCGGCCGCCGAACCCGATCACCTGCCCCTTCACATTGCGGATCGGGAACATGATCCGCTCGCGGAACCGGTCGTAGCGGCGCGCGACGCCCTGTGCGTCGGTTTTCTCGCTGACGATCACGAGCCCCGACTCGACGAGCGACTCGTCGCGATAGTCCGGGAACGCGGTTTCGAGGTTCTGCCAGCCGTCCGGCGCGTAGCCGAGACCGAAGCGCGCGGCGATCTCGCCGGTCAGGCCCCGGTTCTTCAGGTACTGGATCGCGACGGTCGCGCCGCGCAACTGCTTGCGGTAGTAGTCGCATGCAGCCGTCATCGCGTCGGACAGCGCGGTCGCCACCGATTTCGACACCGGCGCCGGATAGTCGCCGCCACCGCCGCCGCCACCGCGCATCGACGGTTCGTGCGGCACGGTCAGCCCGACGGACTGCGCGAGCTCCTGCACGGCTTCCGGGAACGTGAGCCCCGCGTGTTCCATCAGGAAACCGATCGCCGTACCGTGCGCGCCGCACCCGAAGCAGTGATAGAACTGCTTGGTCGGACTGACGGTAAACGACGGGCTCTTCTCGTTATGGAACGGGCACAGCCCCATGAAGTTGGCGCCGCCCTTCTTGAGCTGCACGTACCGGCCCACCACGTCGACAATATCGACGCGGTTCAGCAAGTCCTGCAGGAACGAATGCGGAATCACCGTGGGATCGAGCGAAAAAAGACGAAACGACGCCCGGCGCGCGCATCGCTGGGCGCGCCGGGAACGGGTTTTACTTCGAGAGCGCGGCCTTGACCTGCGCGGAAACGGCCGTCATGTCGGCACGGCCGGCGAGCTTGCCCTTCAGCACGCCCATCACCTTGCCCATGTCCTGCGGGCCGGCTGCGCCGGTTTGTGCGACCGCTGCCTGGACTTCGGCCGCCACTTCGGCGTCCGACAGTTGCGCGGGCATGTAGCCGCCCAGCACGGTCAGCTCGGCCTGCTCCTTCGCGACGAGATCGTCGCGGCCGGCGGCCTCGAACTGGCTGATCGAATCCTTGCGCTGCTTGATCATCTTGTCGATCACGGCCGTGATGGCCGCGTCGTCGAGCGTGACCCGATCATCGACCTCACGCTGCTTGATCGCGGCCATCAGCAGGCGAATCGTCGCCAGGCGCTCGCTTTCCTTCGCGCGCATTGCGGCCTTCATGTCTTCGCTGATCTGCTCTTTCAAACTCATCTTTCACCCGGAATGGAAACGTGAATCCGACGCCCGCGAATGGGCGTCAACACAAAAACCCGCTTGGGACAGTGTCTCAAGCGGGTTGCTCGAATCCGGCATCGGCGACTCGCCGCCTGATCGGCTGCGCGATCGCACCCGATCGCGCGGAGTCGCCGGTGCGCCGCTCAGCGAACCGCGCGGCGCCCAATCGTTCAGTACAGCTTCTTCGGCAACGTCTGACTGCGAATCCGCTTGTAATGACGCTTCACTGCAGCGGCCTTCTTGCGCTTGCGCTCCGCGGTCGGCTTCTCGTAAAACTCGCGCGCACGAAGTTCGGTCAGCAGACCGTTCTTCTCGATCGTGCGCTTGAAGCGACGCATTGCAACTTCGAACGGCTCGTTCTCTTTAACGCGAATGATCGTCATGATCCGACACGAATAAAGGATTGCAGGGAAAGACTACCGAGTATAGCAGAGCGATTGGATTGTCCAAAGGCACGGGGACTGGTCCCGCTTACAGGGGCCGGCCCGTCAGGCGCCGCGTGCATACTCCGCCGCGGCCTGCCCGGCCGCCGTGCCGGACGCCCACGCCCACTGGAAGTTGTAGCCGCCGAGCCAGCCCGTCACGTCCACCGCCTCGCCGACGAAGAACAGCCCCGGCACGCGTGCGCTCATCATCGTCGCCGACGACAACTCCCGCGTATCGACCCCGCCCTTCGTCACTTCGGCCTTCTTGTAGCCCTCGGTGCCGTTCGGCGTCAGCGTCCAGCCGGACAGCGCGTCGCCGATCTGGCGCAGCGTCTTGTCGGGCAAGTCCGCGAGCCGCGCGTCGGCCGCGACGCGGTGCGTGTCGAGCCACGCATGCGCGAGGCGCGACGGCACCCAGTCGGCGAGCAGCGAACCGATCTGGCGCTTCGACGTGCGCTTCGCGTCGAGCAGGTCGGCCACCGTATCGCGCTGCGGCAGCAGGTCGACGCGGATCGGGTCGCCGGGCTGCCAGTAGCTCGAGATCTGCAGGATGCCGGGCCCGGACAGCCCGCGATGCGTCAGCAGCAGATCCTCGACGAATTCGCCGCCGCGCTTCTTGTCGCCGGTCGACACGCGCACTTCGAGCGACACGCCCGACAGCGCCGCGAATGGCTCCCAGTCCTGCTGCGCGAACGTCAGCGGCACGAGCGCGGGCCGCGTATCGATGAGCTTGTGGCCGAACTGCTTCGCCAGCCGGTAGCCGAAGTCGGTCGCACCGATTTTGGGGATCGACAATCCGCCCGTCGCGATGACCAGTGCGCGCGCACCGATCGCCCCCGCCTGCTGCGTATCGAGCACGAAGCCGTCGGCCGGCGCATGGCGCACCGCGTCGACGACGACCGGCCGGCGCCACGCGATGCCGCCCGCGTCGCACTCGTGCTTCAGCATGTCGATGATCGCGTCGCTGCCGTGGTCGCAAAAGAGCTGCCCCTTGTGCTTTTCGTGCCAGGTCACGTGATGGCGCTTGAGGAGCCCGAGGAAGTCGCGCGGCGTATAGCGCGCCAGTGCCGAGCGCGCGAAATGCGGGTTCGACGACAGATAGTTGTCGGGGCCGGCGTACAGGTTCGTGAAGTTGCAGCGGCCGCCGCCCGAAATGCGGATCTTCTCGGCGAGCCGCGGCGCGTGATCGATCAGCACGACGCGGCGGCCGAGCTGCCCGGCGACCGCGGCGCTCATCATCCCGGCGGCGCCCGCGCCGATCACGGCGATGTCATAAGTTTCCATGGCGCGGATTGTACCTGCCCGGCATCGGCCCCGGGCCGCCGCCAGCGGCAGCCGGCCCTCGCCTGCTATACTTTCCGGTTACGTCGACCTTCCTGTGGCGCGCCCGAAACGGTGCGCCCTGCCCGTACCCATGCTCGTTCTCGGCATCGAAAGCTCCTGTGACGAAACCGGCCTCGCGCTCTACGACACGCAGCGCGGCCTGCTCGCGCACGCGCTCCATTCGCAGATCGCGATGCACCGCGACTACGGCGGCGTCGTGCCCGAGCTCGCGTCACGCGACCACATCCGCCGCGCACTGCCGCTGCTCGAGGAAGTGATGGCGCAAAGCGGCACGCGCCGCGACGACATCGACGCAATCGCGTTCACGCAAGGCCCCGGTCTCGCCGGCGCGCTGCTCGTCGGCGCGAGCATCGCGAATGCGCTCGCGCTCGCGTGGAACAAGCCGACCGTCGGCATCCACCACCTCGAAGGCCACCTGCTGTCGCCGCTGCTCGTCGACGAACCGCCGCCGTTCCCGTTCGTCGCCCTGCTGGTGTCCGGCGGCCATACGCAACTGATGCGCGTGACCGACGTCGGCGTGTACGAGACGCTCGGCGAAACGCTCGACGACGCGGCCGGTGAAGCGTTCGACAAGACGGCGAAGCTGATCGGCCTCGGCTACCCGGGCGGCCCGGAAGTGTCGAAGCTCGCCGAGACGGGCACGCCGGGCGCGGTCGTGCTGCCGCGCCCGATGCTGCATTCGGGCGATCTCGACTTCAGCTTCAGCGGCCTGAAGACCGCCGTGCTCACGCAGATGAAGAAGTTCGAAGCAGCGAAGCTGGAGGGCGTTGCGCTCGACCGCGCGAAAGCCGACCTCGCGCGCGGCTTCGTCGACGCGGCTGTCGACGTGCTCGTCGCGAAGTCCCTCGCCGCGCTGAAGAAGACGAAGCTCAAGCGCCTCGTGGTCGCAGGCGGCGTCGGCGCGAACCGCCAGTTGCGCGCGGCACTGTCGGCCGCCGCGGCCAAGCGCGGCTTCGACGTGCACTACCCCGATCTCGCGCTCTGCACCGACAACGGCGCGATGATCGCGCTCGCGGGCGCCCTGCGGCTCGGCCGCTGGCCCGAGCAGGCGAATGCGGACTACGCGTTCACGGTGAAGCCGCGCTGGGATCTCGCGTCGCTCGCACGCTGATTCACGCAACGCGGCGCCGCACGCAAGACAACAAAAAGGCCGCTCGTTCGAGCGGCCTTTTTCATTGGCGCGGCAAAAAGACGCAGCGTTATGCCGCCTGGCGCTTGTCCCGCTCGATCAGCGCATATGCGCTGTGATTGTGGATCGACTCGAAATTCTCGGCTTCGAGCACATAGGCGGCCACGCGCTCGTCCGCATCGAGACGCTGCGCGACGTCGCGCACGAGATCCTCGACGAACTTCGGGTTCTCGTATGCACGCTCGGTGACGAACTTCTCGTCCGGACGCTTCAGCAGGCCCCACAGCTCGCACGATGCCTCTTCTTCCGCGATGCGGATCAGCGCCTCGACCGGCAGGTCGGCCGCGAGCTCGGCATCGATCGTCACGTGCGAACGCTGGTTGTGCGCGCCGTACTGCGAGATCTTCTTCGAGCACGGGCACAGGCTCGTCACCGGCACGAGCACCTTCAGGAACAGGCGCGTGTCGCCATTGCGGCTTTCGCCCGCGAGCGTCACCTCATAGTCGAGCAAGCTCTGCACGCCGGACACCGGCGCCGTCTTGTTCACGAAGTACGGGAACGTGACCTCGATGCGGCCAGCTTCGGCTTCGAGCTTCTCGAGCATCGACGCGAGCATCGCGCGGAAGCGCTCGACCGTCAGCGGCGCGCGGTTCTCTTCGAGCAACGCGACGAAACGCGACATGTGCGTGCCCTTCTGGTCGGCGGGCAGGCGGACATCGAGGTTCCAGACACCGACGGTCGGCTGTACGTCACCGCTTTCGGTACTCACCGTCAACGGATGTCGCACCGCCTTCACGCCCACGCGCTGAATCGGAATCTGACGGGTATCCACCGTGCTCTGCACGTCGGGCATCACGAAGGCGGGATTCATCTGGTTCATCTTGTTCAATCCTTGTAAGCCGCGCGTTCGACGACGCGCACGCCGCATCATGCGGCAGCCGGAAAAGCAACATGGGCCCGCAGGCCCATGTTTTCCGCATCAATGAAGACCGGTTGCGCCAGTCGCACCGGCACCGCCCGCAGGCGGCGCCAGCTTATGCGACGCGCTTTGCCTGACCGGCGACATCGGCCGCCGGGTTCAGAAAGCGTTCGCGAATCGATTTCGCGATGCCCGCGCCGTCGAGGCCGCATTGCGACAGCAGCTTCGCGGGGTCGCCGTGATCGATGAACAGGTCAGGGAGGCCCAATTGTAGTACGGGTCGGATAACCCCACTCTCCATCAGGGCTTCCACGCAGGCCGAGCCCGCGCCACCCATCACGCAGCCTTCCTCGACCGTGACGAGGTAGTCGTGCGTTTCGGCGAGCTCGCGCACGAGCGCCGCATCGACCGGCTTCACGAAACGCATGTTCGCGACCGTGGCGTCGAGCTCGTCGCCCGCAGCCAGCGACGGTGCGACCATCGTGCCGAACGCGAGGATCGCGACGCGCTTGCCTTCCGGCTGCGACGACTGGCGACGCACCTCACCCTTGCCGAGCGGGATCTCGGTGAATTCCTTCACCGTCGCCACGCCCGTGCCCGCGCCGCGCGGATAACGCACCGCGGTCGGGTTCGGCTGTTGCAGTGCCGTGTGCAGCATCTGGCGGCATTCGTTCTCGTCGGATGCGGCCATGATCGTCATGTTCGGGATGCAGCGCATGAACGCGAGATCGTACGCGCCCGCATGCGTCGCGCCGTCCGCGCCGACGAGGCCCGCGCGGTCGATCGCGAACACGACCGGCAGGTTCTGCAGCGCGACGTCGTGGATCAGCTGATCGTAACCACGTTGCAGGAACGTCGAGTAGATCGCGACGACGGGCTTCAGCCCTTCGGTCGCGAGGCCGCCCGCGAACGTCACTGCGTGCTGCTCGGCGATGCCGACGTCGTAGTAACGATCCTTGAAACGCTTCTCGAACTCGACCATGCCCGAGCCTTCGCGCATCGCGGGCGTGATGCCGACGACGCGCGTATCGCGCTCGGCTTCGTCGCACAGCCATTCGCCGAACACCTGCGTGTACGTCTTCTTCGCGGGCGTGGTCGACGGCTTGATGCCTTCGGCCGGATTGAACTTGCCAGGGCCGTGATAGAGCACGGGATCGGCTTCGGCGAGCTTGTAGCCCTGGCCTTTCTTCGTCACCACGTGCAGGAACTGCGGACCGCGCAGTTCGCGGATGTTCTGCAGCGTCGGGATCAGCGAATCGAGATCGTGACCGTCGATCGGGCCGATGTAGTTGAAGCCGAATTCTTCGAACAGCGTGGCCGGCACGACCATGCCCTTCGCGTGCTCCTCGAGCTTGCGCGCGAGTTCGAGCACCGGCGGCGCCACGCTCAGCACGCGCTCGACGCCTGCACGCGCCGCCGCATAGAAGCGGCCCGACATCAGGCGGGCGAGATGGCGATTCAGCGCGCCGACCGGCGGCGAAATCGACATGTCGTTGTCGTTCAGGATCACGAGCACCTTCGCATCTTCCGACACGCCCGCGTTGTTCATCGCCTCGAACGCCATGCCGGCCGTCATCGCGCCGTCGCCGATCACGGCGATCGAGAAGCGGTCGTCGCCGTTCAGCTGGCTGCCGATCGCCATGCCGAGCGCGGCCGAGATCGACGTGCTCGAGTGCGCGGTGCCGAACGTATCGTATTCGGATTCGCTGCGGCGCGGGAACCCCGAGATGCCGTCGTACTGACGCAGCGAATGCATCTGGTCGCGGCGGCCCGTCAGGATCTTGTGCGGGTAGGTCTGGTGACCCACGTCCCAGACGATGCGATCGTTCGGCGTGTTGAACACGTAGTGCAACGCGATCGTCAGCTCGACCGTCCCGAGGTTGGACGACAAATGGCCGCCCGTCTTCGACACGCTGTCGAGCACGAACGCGCGCAGTTCATCCGCGAGCGGTTGAAGTTGGCGACGATCGAGGCGGCGCAAATCCGCCGGGTCGTCGATGGTTTTCAGCAAGTCGTACATCGTCGTTCCATTGTAGGAAATCAAACGCGCCCGCATTCTGTTGCACGCACCGTAGCATGTGCGCGGCGGCGGGCTTTCGCGTCAGCTGACCCGGTTCACTACCAGGTCGGCAAGTTCGGCGAGACGCTGTGCGCGTGCGCCGAACGGTTTCAGCGCGTCGTGCGCTTCGGTGCGCAACTGCGCTGCCAGCTCGCGCGACGCCTCGAGGCCGAGGATCGATACATAGGTCGGCTTGTCGTTTGCCGCGTCCTTGCCGGCCGTCTTGCCAAGCGTCGCCGAATCGGTCGTGACGTCGAGAATGTCGTCGACGACCTGGAAGGCCAGACCCACGGCCCCCGCGTACACGTCGAGCGCGGCCATCGTTTCCGCCGAAGGCGTCTCGCCGGCCAGCGCGCCCATCCGCACGGCCGCGCGCAGCAATGCGCCCGTCTTCATCCGGTGCATCGTCTCGAGCTGTTCGCGCGTCAGCTTCAGGCCGACGCTCGCCAGATCGATCGCCTGCCCGCCGGCCATGCCGACGGAGCCGCTCGCGAGCGCAAGCTCGCGCACCAGCGCCGCCTGCTGCACCGGCGACAGCGCATCGGCGTCGGTCAGCGCAACGAACGCCTGCGACTGCAGGGCGTCGCCAACCAGCAGTGCCGTCGGCTCGTCGTACTGCACGTGCACGGTCGGCTTGCCGCGACGCAATGCGTCGTCGTCCATGCACGGCATGTCGTCGTGCACGAGCGAGTAGACGTGGATCATCTCCAGCGCCGCCGCTGCCGCGTTGCGCGCCGCTTCCGTCGCACCGGTCAGCTCGCCTGCTGCATGGCACAGCAGCGGACGAACGCGTTTGCCGCCGCCGAGGACTGCGTAGCGCATCGCCTCGTGAAGTTTCGCGGGCATCGCGGTTTCAGCGGGCAGATAATGGCCGAGTGCGTCTTCGACGCGGTCAAGCACGGACCGCATCCATTGTTCGAATGTCATAGATCGTCGTCTTCGCCGTCCGTGGCGGCCGTTCCGGACGAAAGCGGCTTCAGCGTCGCGCCGTCGAGCACGCGAACCTGCTGCTCCACTTTCTCGAGCTGCTGTTGGCAAAACGCAACGAGGGTCGCACCGCGACGATACGCCGCCAGTGAATCCTCGAGGCTCAACGCGCCGCCTTCCATCCGGGCAACCAGCGTCTCGAGTTCCGCGAGCGCCGTCTCGTAATTGTCCGGTAACGGTTCGGTACCATTGCCGGGCGGCGTGGCGCCTGGGGATGCGGTTTTCGCCATGGACGAGGGTGTCAAATTTCAAAACAAGTCGGACATTCTACGGCAAAAGAGAATTTTCCGACCTGCCGTCGTGGGCACCCGGACACAATTCCGGCCCCATCTTCGATACACAGTGTGCGCCTTCCGATGGTTGCCCGACAAAAAATTGACACAAATCAGGCACTTAATCCTAGCCTTGCGAGACGAACCGGGTATAATTCCCCGTTTCCCTAAATCGATTTTTCGATGGTTGGGTTGTTCACTGCTTTCACGCTAACACCGGGAGTGGGAATGTCCAATCTGAGCGATGCGCTTCAGTTGAAGTCGGCTCACAGCCAGCTTCCAGTCACTGCATATTTCGATGAGGCGCTACTCGAGCGCGAGATCGAAACCCTCTTCAAGAAAGGACCTCGTTACGTCGGGCACGAGTTGATGGTGCCCGAGGCGGGGGATTATTTTGCGCTGCCGTCCGAGAAGGAAGGCCGCGTGCTGGTCCGCAACCAGACGAACCAGATCGAACTGCTGTCGAACGTCTGCCGTCACCGGCAGGCGATCATGCTCAACGGGCGCGGCCGCACGCAGAACATCGTGTGCCCGCTGCACCGCTGGACGTACGACCTGGAAGGCGAACTGCTGGGTGCGCCGCACTTCCCCGACAAGCCCTGCCTGAACCTCGGCAAGAGCCCGCTGCAGAACTGGCAGGGGCTGCTGTTCGAGGCCGAAGGCCGCCATGTCGCGCGCGATCTCGCCAACCTCGGCACGAAGCATCACTTCGACTTCTCGGAGTACCACTTCGATCACGTCGAAGTGCACGAGTGCGATTACAACTGGAAGACGTTCATCGAGGTCTACCTCGAGGATTACCACGTCGTCCCGTTCCACCCGGGCCTCGGCAGCTTCGTGTCGTGCGACGACCTCAAGTGGGAGTTCGGCGACTGGTACAGCGTGCAGACGGTCGGCGTGCACAACGCCCTCGCGAAACCAGGTAGCGCGACCTACCAGAAATGGCACGAGCAGGTGCTGAAGTTCCGCAACGGCGTGCCGCCGGAGTTCGGCGCGATCTGGATGGTCTACTACCCGGGCCTGATGATCGAGTGGTATCCGCACGTGCTCGTCGTGTCGTGGCTGATCCCGCGCGGGCCGCAAAAGACGACCAACATCGTCGAGTTCTATTACCCCGAGGAAATCGCGCTGTTCGAACGCGAATTCGTCGAGGCCGAGCGTGCCGCCTATATGGAAACGGCCGTCGAGGACGACGAAATCGCGATGCGGATGGACGCAGGCCGCCGTGCGCTGATGGCACGCGGCGAGTCGCAGGTCGGCCCGTACCAGAGCCCGATGGAAGACGGCATGCAGCACTTCCACGAGTTCCTGCGCCGCCACCTCGGCGACCTCTGACAACCGGTGCGGCGCTTTGACGCCGCCCGGCATCCGGCAGACGAAAAGACGGGCTTCGGCCCGTCTTTTTTTGTTTAGACTTGGAGTGTCAGGCCATTTGCACTCCAGGGAGTCGTCATGCCACACACTCATTACACCACGCTCATCTCCGCCGCCAATCTCGCCGAGCGCCTGGCCGCGGCGCCTGGCAGCGTCGCGCTGTTCGATTGCCGCTTCGATCTCGCCGATCCCGGCGCGGGCGAAGCCGCCTACGCGGCCGGCCACATTCCCGGCGCACAATATCTTCATCTCGACCGCGACCTGTCGGGCCGCAAGACGGGCACCAACGGCCGCCATCCGCTGCCGACCCGCGACGCGCTCGCTACGTTGCTCGCCAGCCACGGTCTCAAGCAGGGCCAGCAGGTCGTTGCATACGACGCGCAAGGCGGCGCCTATGCGGCGCGACTGTGGTGGTTGCTGCGCTGGCTCGGCCACGATTCGGTCGCCGTGCTCGACGGCGGCCTGCCGGCCTGGGAAGCGGCCGGCGAGCCGCTGACGACCGACGTGCCGCAACCGGCCGCCGGTGATTTCCGCGCAGCCGCGCCGCTCGAATCGACGGTCGACGCTGCGGCCGTGCTCGCGAACGTGGCATCGCCCACGCGCGTCGTGATCGATGCGCGCGCACCGGACCGCTACCGCGGCGAAAACGAAACGATCGATCGGGTGGGCGGCCATATCCCCGGTGCGCGCAACCGCTTCTTCAAGGACAACCTGACCGCCGACGGCCGTTTCAAGACCGGCCATGAATTGCGCGAAGCGTTCTCCACCGTGCTGGCCGGCACCGAACCGAACCGCGTGATCCTGCAATGCGGCTCCGGCGTCACCGCGTGCCACAACGCGCTGGCGCTGGAAGTGGCGGGCCTGCACGGCGCGTCGCTGTACCCGGGCTCGTGGAGCGAATGGAGCGCGGATCCGTCGCGGCCGATCGCAACCGGCCCGACGCCGTAAGCGCGAGCACCGCGCAGCAGCGATAAAGCGGCGGCATGGGCCGCCGCTTGTCGTTTACATCACGCCGTACTTGTGGAACCACGCGATCGCGCGCTTCCAGCTCTCCTCCGCATCGGCCTTCACATAGCTCGGCCGGTAATCGGCAAAGAATGCGTGACCGGCATCCGGATACACGACGATCTCCGATTCGCGCGCGAGCTTCGAATCGCTCGCCTGGATCGCCTTGCGCATGTCGGCGAGCGACGCCTGCGTGATGTTCGCGTCCTTTTCGCCATAGAGCCCGAGCACGGGCACCTTCAGCGACGATGCATGATCGACCGGGTTGAACGGCGTCATCTCGTCGGTCTTGCCTTCCACGAACCCGTACCACGCCACGGCTGCCCGCACGTGCGGGTTGTGCTCCGCATACAGCCACGCCTGGCGGCCGCCCCAGCAGAACCCGACAACGCCGAGACGCGACAGGTCGCCGCCGTTCTTGCCGGCCCACGCGACCGTCGCATCGAGATCCTCCGTGACCTGCCGGTCCGGCACCTTGCTGACGATGTTGTCGACGACCCCCTGGATCGTCGGGTACTTCGACACGTTGCCCTGCCGCGCGAACAGGTCGGGCGCGATCGCGAGATAACCGAGCTTCGCAAAGCGGCGGCAGATATCGGCGATATGCGCATGCACCGCAAAGATTTCGTGAATCACGATCACGACCGGCAGGTTCGTCTTGTCGACCGGTTGTGCGCGATAGGCCGGCACGCTCGCGTCGCCCGAGCGGATCTCGATGGTGTCGACATCCAGCCCCGCGCTGTCGGTCGTGACCGTCTGCGCGGACACGGGCAGCACGGCCGCCGCGAAGGTGCCGCCCAGCGCGGCCTGCATGAATTTGCGGCGCGAGAACGGGATATGGGGGACCAGGCTGTCGACTTCGGGTTTCAACATGAATGCACTCCTCGATTGGGCGCCGCCGTCACGATTCCGGTTACGTATGACGGGGCATCGCGCCGGCGCGCGGCGCGGATGTCGCGGCGGTTGGCACCCCGCCGCAAGCGGAAACCCGGACACGATGCCCAATAATCCGTTGTCGCGTCAACTGTCAGATGTGTAAGACTCGATTACGGCGCGTTGCGCCGGTCGCTTCGATCCCGACGCAAAAGCCCGCCGGCGGCCCGTCGAAACACGGCGCGACAGCCCATGCCGATCGTCGTGGCGCGACCGGATACTTGCGAATCGAAAAGGAAAACGCGGGGTCAGCGCACGCGCTACCGCCCCGCCAACCGCGAAAGACAACCGGCGCAGCACACGCACGACGTGCGCCTTCCCCGCCCGCTCGACGCGCGAACGCGCGGTCAGTGCAGCTTGACGCGCGGCAGCGTCGTGCGCCGCAGCCAGTGCGCGACCGTATCGAGCATCATCCGCGGATAGCCGTGCAGCGCGGCGATGTGCATCCGGTACAGCGACATGTACATGAAGCGTGCGAACAACCCTTCGATCAGCATGTTGCCGCCGATCAGCCCGCCCATCAGGTTGCCGACCGCGCTGAAATGGCCGAGCGACACGAGCGAGCCCAGGTCGCGATACGTGAATTCGGGCAGCGGACGCCCTTCGAGCCGGCAGCCGATCGCCTTCAGCAGGAAGCTCGCCTGCTGGTGCGCGGCCTGCGCGCGCGGCGGCACGTTGCGCTCGTTGCCGGGCCATGCGCATGCCGCACAATCGCCGAGCGCGAAGATGTTGTCGTCGGTGAAGGTCTGCAGCGTGCGGCGCACGTCGAGCTGGCCAAGCTTGTTGACCTGGAGCCCATCGAGATTCGCGAGCACGGCCGGCGCCTTGATGCCGGCGGCCCAAACCGTCAGGTCGGCACGCACCGTCTTGCCGCTCGCCGTGTGGACGGCCCCGGGCGCCACCTCCGTCACGCGCTCGGCGAGCATCAGCCGCACGCCGATCTTTTCGAGCAGTTCGGCCGTCGCAGACGACACGCGCTCCGGCAACGCCGGGAGGATCCGCGGCCCCGATTCGATCAGCACGATGCCGACGTCGTGGCGCGGATCGAGCTTGTGCAGCCCGTAGGCCGACAACACCTGCGCGGTGTTGCGCAGCTCCGCGGACAGCTCGACGCCGGTGGCGCCGCCGCCGACGATCGCAACCTGGATGCGCGGCTCTGCCGCTTCACCCGGCGCGGCCGGCGCCGGGCTCTGGTGCTCGGCGCGCATGCACGCGGCGATCAGCCGCTTGCGGAAGCGCTCGGCCTCGCCCACCGTATCGAGCGCGATCGCGTTTTCCGCCGCGCCCTGCACGCCGAAGAAGTGGGTCGTGCTGCCGATCGCGATCACGAGCGTGTCGTATTCCAGCTCGCGCGCCGGCAGCAGTTCCTCGCCGTCGCTGTCGTTGACCGGTGCGAGCGCGATGCGTTTCGCCGTGCGGTCGAGCCCGTTCAGCCCGCCCTGCTGGAACTCGAAGCCATGCCAGCGCGCCTGCGCCGCATATTCGAGCTCCTGCGTGAACGGATCCATGCTGCCGGCCGCGACTTCGTGCAGCAGCGGTTTCCAGATGTGGGTCGGATTGCGGTCGACGAGCGTGACGAGCGCGCGCGCGGGACGCTTGCCGCGCGCGCCGTATTGGTCGCCGAGCCGCGTCGCCAGTTCCAGGCCGCCCGCGCCTCCGCCTACGATGATGATCCGATGCATCTGATTCCCCTTTGCGATTCGAAACTGCTGCCGCCGGACGAAGCAAACGCGATGCATTCTCGTCGCCCGGTGGATTAACCGGTTCGGACATCATCGATGTGCAGTTCGAAGCACTTCGATGCGTCCTGTCCCGGAACGCGGGGCGCGCCGCCCCGCGTCAATGACATGACTGACATGCATTGTCCGGGAGCTTGCGCGTTGACCACAAGCAAACCATCTCGATATTCAGCATCCCTGCAACAATATGCCGCGGGAAACGCGAACCGCACGGGGGTGCGTCAGTGTGCCTCTTCCCAGTTCGCACCGGCGCCCACTTCGGCGACCAGCGGCACCTTCAGCTTCGCGACGCCGCACATCATTTCCGGCAGTTTCTCGCGCACCAGCGACAGTTCCTCGTCGGGCACCTCGAGCACCAGTTCATCGTGCACCTGCATGATCATGCGCGACGCGAGCTTGTCGCGCGTGAGCCAGTCGTCCACCGCGATCATCGACAGCTTGATCAGGTCGGCCGCCGTGCCCTGCATCGGCGCGTTGATGGCCGCGCGCTCGGCCGCCTGGCGGCGCGGGCCGTTGCCGCCGTTGATCTCCGGCAGCCACAGGCGGCGGCCGAAAACGGTTTCGACGTAGCCCTTCTCCTTCGCCACCGAACGCGTGTCTTCCATGTACTGCGCGACGCCCGGATAGCGGGCGAAATAACGGTCGATATAGAGCTTCGCCGCGTCGCGCGTGATGCCGAGGTTCGACGCGAGGCCGAACGCGCTCATCCCGTAGATGAGCCCGAAGTTGATCACCTTCGCGATCCGGCGCTGGTCGGAATTGACCTCCAGCGGCGTCACGCCGAACACCTCGGCGGCCGTCGCGCGGTGGATGTCCTCGCCCTGCGAGAACGCGCGCAGCAGCGACGCGTCGCCCGAGATGTGCGCCATGATCCGAAGTTCGATCTGCGAATAATCGGCCGACACGATCCGGTGGCCCGGCGACGCGATGAACGCCTCGCGGATGCGCCGGCCTTCGGCCGTGCGCACCGGAATGTTCTGAAGATTCGGATCGTTCGATGCGAGGCGGCCCGTCACCGCGACGGCCTGCGCATAGTTCGTGTGCACGCGGCCCGTCGAAGGGTTCACCATGCGCGGCAGCTTGTCGGTATAGGTCGACTTCAGCTTCGACAGCCCCCGGTGCTCGAGGAGCAGCTTCGGCAGCGGGTAGTCCTCCGCCAGCTTCTGCAGCACCTCTTCGTCGGTGGACGGCGCGCCGCTCGGCGTCTTCTTCACGACCGGCAACTGCAGCTTCTCGAAGAAGATCTGCCCGATCTGCTTCGGCGAGCCAAGATTGAATTCGCCGCCGGCCAGTTCGTACGCCTGTGCCTCGAGCTCGATCAGGCGCGTCGCGATCTCGGTGCTCTGCGCCTGCAGGCGCACATCGTCGATCAGCACGCCCGTGCGTTCCATCTTGCGCAGCACGAGCGACACCGGCATTTCGATCTCGCGGTACACGCGTTCGAGGCCCGGTTCGCGCGCCACTTGCGGATACAACACGTGATGAAGCTGCAACGTGACGTCCGCGTCCTCGGCCGCGTATTCGGCGGCCTGCGTGAGCGCCACTTCATCGAAACCGATCTGCTTTGCGCCCTTGCCCGCGACGTCTTCGTACTTGATCGTCTTGACGCCCAGATGACGCAGCGCGAGGCTGTCCATGTCGTGCGTGCGGTGCGATTCGACCACGTACGATTCGAGCAGCGTGTCGTGCTCGATGCCGTTCAGCGCGATGTCGTAGTTCGCGAGCACCTGCGCGTCGTACTTCAGGTGCTGGCCGACCTTCTTGCGATCGGCCGATTCGAGCCACGGTTTCAGGCGCGCGAGCACCTCGTCGATCGGCAGCTGCTCCGGCATGTCGGGGCCGCGGTGCCCGACCGGCAGGTAGGCCGCCTTGCCCGGCTCGACCGAGAACGACAGGCCAACGAGCCGCGCGAGCATCGGGTCGAGCGCGGTGGTTTCCGTGTCGAACGCGGTCAGTGCGGCCGCATCGATCTTCGCGAACCACGCGTCGAACTGCTCCCAGGTCTGGATCGTGTCGTATTCGCGCACGATGTCGGCCGCCACCATCGGTGCCGGCTCGCCTTCCGGCGCATCGGCGCCGCCGCCTTCCGCGGGTGCGCTGTCGACTTCGCGCAGCCAGGTCTTGAAGCCGTAGCGCGCGAAGATGTCGCGCATCAGGTCGCGCGCTTCGCCGTCGCTCTTCAGCGACGCTTCGATCGATTCGAGATGCGGGGTGAGATCGCAGGCCGTCTCGACCGTCACGAGCGTGCGGCCGAGCGGCAGGAAGTCGAGCGCGCGGCGCAGGTTGTCGCCGACCACGCCCTTGATCTCGCCCGCGTGCTCGATCACGCCGTCGAGGCTGTCGTATTGCGCGAGCCATTTCACGGCCGTCTTCGGCCCGCACTTCTCGACGCCCGGCACGTTGTCGACGGTGTCGCCGATCAGTGCGAGGTAGTCGATGATGCGCTCGGGCGGCACGCCGAACTTCGCGATCACGCCGTCGCGGTCGAGCGTCTCGTTGGTCATCGTGTTGACGAGCGTGACGTGGTCGGTCACGAGCTGCGCGAGATCCTTGTCGCCGGTCGACACGATCACGTTCATCCCGTCCCGTTCGGCTTCGCGCGCGAGCGTGCCGATCACGTCGTCGGCCTCGACGCCTTCGACCATCAGCAACGGCCAGCCGAGTGCGCGCACGGCGCCGTGGATCGGTTCGACCTGCAAGGCAAGGTCGGGCGGCATCGACGGACGGTTTGCCTTATAGTCGGCATAAAGGTCGTCACGGAACGTCTTGCCCTTTGCATCGAACACGCAAGCGCTATACTCTGCACTGACTTCCTTGCGCATACGGCGCAGCATGTTGATGATTCCGTAGAGCGCTCCGGTCGGCTCCCCGCCAGGGCCACGCAAATCAGGCATCGCATGGTAAGCCCGATAGAGATAGCTCGAACCATCAACCAATAGCAGGGTCTTACCTTCCAGATTTCGTTCTTCAGGCATTATGAACAAGAGAAAAGTGATTCCGAGTCTGCGTTCGCTCGCAGATCAAGAACGCGCGACGGCCAAGAAGGCGCGCGCATCGTGGCAGATGTTCACGATTATGGCAGAGTTTATCGAGGCGACCGAGTACCTGTCGGAGATCCGCCCGGCTGTCAGCATCTACGGTTCTGCCCGCCTCAAACCCGATACGCCGCACTACAAGCTCGCCGCGCAGATCGCACGCAAGCTGTCCGACGCCGGCTTCGCCGTGATCTCCGGCGGCGGCCCCGGCATCATGGAAGCCGCGAACAAGGGTGCGCACGCCGGCAAGGCGCCGTCGGTCGGCCTGAACATCGAGCTGCCGCACGAGCAGGCCGGCAACCACTACCAGGACATCTCGCTGCGCTTCCGCCACTTCTTCACGCGCAAGGTCACGTTCGTGAAGAACTCGGATGCCGTGATCGTGATGCCGGGCGGCTTCGGCACGCTCGACGAACTGTCGGAAGTGCTCACGCTGATCCAGACGAAGAAGTCGCGCCTCGTGCCGATCATCCTCGTCGGCAGCGAGTTCTGGCAGGGGCTGCTGCAATGGTTCCGCGACCAGTTGATTCCGATGGGCCTGATCAATCCGGAAGACATGGACCTGATGCAGGTGATCGACGATCCCGACCAGGTGCTCGACGCCGTGCTCGCGTTCTACGAGGACAGCGGCGAAGAGGAAGGTTCGGACGATGACGATCATCCGCCGCGGCCCGAAGAAGACCGGATGTTCTATCTGTAACGCATCCGCGGCGAGCGCCGGCCCGACGGCCGGCGAGCTGCCTGACGTGCGGCAGGTATCGCTTCGGCGGCCTGCCACGCGTCATTTTGTAACGCACCGTTAATCCGGCTTCGCGGCCGCGCGCCGCCGAATGTCAAATCCGCGCAGCCCGCACTGTGCGATGCGGAGTGTCCTTCCGAACCTGCGGTCCACCATTGTCAAATGGCGCTGGCGCATACCCGCAGCCTGCCTCTGTCGGCCGGCAACCCTCCGTAATAAACCCGTCTCGCCTTTTCCGTCATGTGCCCGCACACTGATTGTGTCGGCGCGGCGTTCCCCCGGTGGAACGGCCCCCTCGCTTCCATCGCGTCGTGCCGGCCTCTTCACAACGACATCACGGAAAAGAACATGCAACGCTCGCTGATCGCCCTCGCCTTCGCCGGCCTCGGCCTCTCGCTGTCCGGCCTCGCTCACGCCGTCAACGTCGACGTCAACATCGGCACGCCCGCGCCGGTCGTCGTTGCACCTGCGCCCGTCATGGTCGCCCCCGCGCCGGCAGTCATCGTCGGCTGGCACGGCGACCGCTACTGGGACGGCCACCGCTACTGGCAGCGCCGCGAATGGGAAGATCACCAGCGCTATCGTGGTCATGGCGGCTATCACTGCCCGCCGGGACACGCGAAGAAAGGCGAGTGCTGAGCGACACCGCGCCTTCACCCGCGACGCAAGGCCGTCCGCGCGCTTCGGCGCCGGGCGGCCTTTTGATTTCCGGCCGCCGATATCGTGGATGAACGGCAGGCCTGACCGCATGGCGCCGGGTGGTAGGATCGCCCTTGCCCAATGCCAATCCCGCCATCCATGCCGCTCGTCCGAATCTGGGCCGTCGACCACGCCCTCGCGTCCGGTATCGCCGCACCGACCGACATCCTCACGGCGGCCAATCACCTCGCGTCAGCAGCGCCGCAAGGCCGGATGACAACGCCGTTCCGCTGGCGTGTCGAATCAATCGGCGGACGCCCGGTGCGCACGGCCGCCGGCCAGCTCATTCCTGTCGACGGCGCGATCGACGGCGGCAGTGCCGCCGACGCAATCTGGCTCACCGGCCCGTTCGTCGCCGACCTCGACCGTCTGCTCGACCGGCCCGCGGTGCTCGCCCCGCTGTTCGACGCACTGCGCCGACAACACGCGCGCGGCACGCTGATCGCGACGTACTGCACCGGCGCGTTCCTGCTTGCGGAAGCCGGGTTGCTCGACGGTCGCGTCGCCACGACGCACTGGTCGAAAGCGTCGAGCTTTCGTGCCCGCTATCCGGACGTGGCGCTGCGCGCGTCGGACGTGCTGACCGAACAGGACGGCATCCTGTGCGGCGGCGCCGTCACGTCGTACCAGAATCTCGCGCTGCGGGTCGTCGACAAGCTGGCGAATGCGCGCGTGGCCGCGTCCGTCGCGAGACTCATGCTGATCGACATGAACCGCGATTCGCAGGATTCGTTCATCGACCTCGACCGGATGGGCCACCGCGGACACGACGATCCCGCCATCGCGCGTGCGCAACGCTGGATGGAAAAACATCTGCGCGAACCGTTCAGCCTCGCGCGGCTGAGCGATCATGTCGCGATGAGCGAACGCACGCTGCATCGCCGCTTCCGGGATGCGGTCGGCGCCCCGCCGCTCAGGTATCTGCAGACGCTCAGGATCGAAGTTGCGAAACGGCTGCTCGCGGAAACGAAGCTCGCGATCGATGCGGTGTGCGAACGCGTCGGCTACGCGGACATCAGCGGTTTCCGGCAACTGTTCAAACGCGAGACCGGCATCTCGCCGGGCGAATATCGCCGTCGATTCGCGCGTTAGCCGTCCGGAACGGGCGCGGGACGCGATGTCGGGAATGGCATCGTCGAATGGCAGTTTCGCCACTTCGTGCATCGGCATGCGGTTCATACACTGGATTCACGTCGCCGGAACCGGAGCGACGCCGTCTCCACCGAACCAGGACACCGTCATGCCGATGATCGACATCACTATCCCCGAAGGCGCGCTCGCGCCGCACGCCGAAGCGCAACTGATGAACGCGCTGACCGGAACGCTGATCCGCCACGAGGGACTCGATCCCGACAATCCGCGCGTGCGCGACGTGACCTGGATCTTCGTCCACCGGCCGGCGGCCGTGTATCGCGCCGGTGCCATTGCGCCCGAGCCGATCTACCGGATCGTGCCGACTGTGCCGGAAGGACAGTACACGGACGCCGCGCGCGCCGCGCTGATCGCCGACGTGACCGCCGCCGTCGCCCGCGCGGAAGGCGTGCCGGTCGACGCCGTCGCGACGCGCGTGTGGGTCTTTCCGACGGAAATCGACGATGGCTGCTGGGGGAGTCGCGGCACGGTGCGCCGCCTGCCGGACATCATGGAATATTTCGGCGGCGCGACGCTGCGTGCGCTCGGGGAACGGCGGCTGGCGACCAAGCGGCGCACGGATGCGATCCGGGTCGTCGATGCAGTGCGCGAGTCGATGCGGGACACGGAGCGGAACGGGTCGCGAGAACCCGTTGCCGGGGAGGTGCGCTGACGCCGGTTCGCAACCGGATCGCGGCCGGCCGCGGGTGGCAGGAACAAGACAAGCACCCCGGCTGGCCGCACATCGCACATCGCGATGCGCGGCCAGCCGGGGCGGCGTTCACATCACTGGAACGCCACTTCCGCAAAACTCCGCAGCTTGCGGCTATGCAGCTTGTCGAGCCCGTTCGTGCGCAGGATTTCCATCGCCTTCACGCCGATCTGCAGATGCTGGTCGACCTGCCCGCGATAGAACGTGTCGGCCATGCCCGGCAGCTTCAGCTCGCCGTGCAGCGGCTTGTCCGATACGCACAGCAGCGTGCCGTACGGCACGCGGAAGCGGAAGCCGTTCGCGGCGATCGTCGCGCTTTCCATGTCGAGCGCGATCGCGCGGCTCTGCGACAGCCGCTGCACGGGCTCGCGATGGTCGCGCAGCTCCCAGTTGCGGTTGTCGACGCTCGCGACCGTGCCCGTACGCATCACGCGCTTCAGTTCGACCCCCTCCAGCCGCGTGACGTCGGCCACGCCGCGCTCGAGCGCAAGCTGCACTTCGGCCAGCGCCGGGATCGGCACCCACAGCGGCAGGTCGGCGTCGAGCACGTGATCCTCACGCACGTAACCGTGTGCGAGCACGTAGTCGCCCAGGCGCTGCGTATTGCGCAGCCCCGCGCAGTGGCCGAGCATCACCCACGCATGCGGGCGCAGCACCGCGATGTGATCGGTGATCGTCTTCGCGTTCGACGGACCGACGCCGATGTTGACCATCGTGATCCCGCTGCCGTCCGCGCGCTTCAGGTGATACGCGGGCATCTGCGGCAGGCGCGGCGGCGCGGCGCCCTCTGCCGGCTCGCTGCCGAGGTTCGCGTTGTACGTGACGACATCGCCCGGCTCGACAAACGAGCTGTACTGGCTGCGGTATGCACGCACCTCGGGGTCGTCGCTCTCCGTCATCACCGTGCGGCCGAGCTTCACGAACTCGTCGATGTAGAACTGGTAGTTCGTGTAGAGCACATAGTTCTGGAAGTGCGTGGGCGACGTCGCCGTGTAGTGACGCAGCCGGTGCAGCGAGAAGTCGACGCGCGCGGCCGTAAACAGCGCGAGCGGATGCGGCTCGCCCGGCGCCGGCTCGAACGTGCCGTTGACGATGCGATCGTCGAGGTACGACAGGTCGGGCGTATCGAAGATGTCGCGCATCGCGAGCAGGCGGTCGCGGTCGAGCTCGCCCTCGAGATGGATGCCTTCCGGAAACGCGAAATGAATCGGAATCGGTTGCGACGACACGCCGATCTCGATCTTGACATGGTGGTTCTTCGACAGCAGGCGCAGTTGCTCGCGGTAGTAGTTCGCGAAGAGATCGGGGCGCGTGACCGTCGTCTCGAATACGCCGGGGCCTGCGACGAAACCGTACGAACGGCGCGAATCGACGTGCGTGTTCACGTCGGTGCGGATCCGCACGAACGGATAGCACGCGCGCACGTGCTCGGTGATCGGTTCGTGGCGGCGATAGCGCGCGAAGGCGTCGCGCAGGAACCCCGTATTCGTGTCGTAAATGGCGGACAGCCGCGCAACGGCGGCGATCGGATCGTCGAAAGCCTCGACCGACGGGCTTTCGGGCGACAGCACTCGGTGCCGGCGGCTCAAATCGTTCTTCATTTTCATCACCTCGTCTGATCGGACGACATTACCACGGAACCCGGTCGCCCTCATGGCCGCCCCTGCGCACGCCAGGGCCGGATGGCGCGCAGTATTTGCTAAAATCACTAGGTTCACTGGAGACTCATCATGAAGCCGCTCATTCTCGTCGTCGCTGCCGCCGCGTTTGCCGCCGCCAGCGCCGCTTACGCCGCCGGCGGCACGCCCGATGCCGACGCGCAGGCCCGGGCCGAGGCCAACGAGGCCGCCGGCCTGCCCGATCTCCGCAAGATCAACCGGCCGGGCGCCGAAGTCACGTCGAAAGTGGACTTCGCCGACATCCGCCGCACGCCGAGCTTCCATGAAAAGAGCAAGAACGGCACCGAAGTCACCGAGTATCGCGACCGCGGCAAACCGGTCGAGATCGACGTGAAGTCGAACTTCGGCACGCGCTACCAGATGAGCTCGACGCCCGACACGTCGCCGAAGCCGCACGACGCGGGCATCCCGATCACGCGCCTGCCGTCGCTGAACCTGCGCTACTGATTCCGTGGCGCGCCGCGCCGATCGCGCCGCGCCGCCCCTTCACCTGCTGTCGCGATGCACGCCGCCCGCGTGCCGACACCCTGACCTGACGCATTCCGCATGGCCGTTTTCACTGCTGTTTCCGACTCCGATCTCGCGCAATGGATGCGCCACTACGAACTGGGCGACGTGCTTGCGTTCCGCGGCATTCCGTCCGGTATCGAAAACAGCAATTTCTTCCTGACGACGACGCGCGGCGAATACGTCCTCACGATCTTCGAAAAGCTCTCGGCGCAACAGCTGCCGTTCTACCTCGACCTGATGCGCCACCTGGCCGGCCACGGCGTACCCGTGCCGGATCCGATTCCGCGTGACGACGGCGCGCTGTTCGGCGAGCTGCACGGCAAGCCGGCCGCGATCGTCACGAAGCTCGACGGCGCGGCCGAACTCACGCCGGGGGTCGAACACTGCATCGAGGTCGGGCAGATGCTCGCGCGCCTGCACCTCGCGGGGCGCGACTATCCGAACAACCAGCCGAACCTGCGCAGCCTGCCGTGGTGGCAGGAGAACGTGCCGGCGATCGTGCCGTTCATCACCGACACGCAACGCACGCTGCTCGAAGGCGAACTCGCGCACCAGGCGGCCTTCTTCACGTCGGACGACTACGCCGCGCTGCCGGCCGGTCCGTGCCATTGCGACCTGTTCCGCGACAACGTGCTGTTCGCGCACGCGGCACCCGGCACCGGCGACGCGGTGCGGCTCGGCGGCTTCTTCGACTTCTATTTCGCGGGCTGCGACAAGTGGCTGTTCGACGTCGCTGTGACCGTCAACGACTGGTGCGTCGACCTCGCGACCGGCGTGCTCGACGTCGCCCGCGCCGATGCGCTGCTGCGCGCGTACCAGACGGTCCGGCCGTTCACGGCCGAGGAACGCCGCCACTGGAGCGACATGCTGCGCGCGGGCGCGTACCGTTTCTGGGTGTCGCGCCTGTACGACTTCTACCTGCCGCGCGCGGCCGAGATGCTCAAGCCGCACGACCCCGGCCATTTCGAACGCATCCTGCGTGAGCGTATCGCGCATACGCCCGCGCTTCCCGAGATCCACACCGCATGCAACTGATCGAAGTGCCCGCGAAAACGGGCTATGTCTGGTTCCGTCAAGGCATCTGGCTGTTCCGCCGGAATCCGCTCGCGTTCATCACGCTGTTCTTCACGTACCTGCTCGCCATTACGCTGGTGTCGATGGTGCCCGTGATCGGCTCGGCGCTGCCGCTGGTGTTCATTCCCGGCATCGCGGTCGGCTTCATGGCCGCGTGCCGCGACACGGTGGCCGGCAAGACCGTGATGCCGACGATCCTCGTCGACGGCTTCCGCTCGTACGGCACCGTCGCGACCCAGCGGCTGCTCGTGCTCGGCGTGATCTACGTCGCATCGATGGTGCTGGTGTTCGCGGCTTCGTCGTTCGTCGACGGCGGCGCGCTGTTCCACGTGATGATGGGCGCGGCCGACGAAGCGAACGCGACGCCGGAGACGCTTGCCGCGCAAGGCACGCTCGGCGCGCTGTTCTTCGCGACGCTGCTCTATCTGCCGGTCGCGATGCTGTTCTGGTTCGCACCGGTGCTGGTCGCGTGGCATGACGTCCCGCCCGCGAAGGCGCTGTTCTTCAGCGTCGTCAGCTGCTGGCGCAATCGCGGCGCGTTCGTCGTGTACGGCGTGCTGTGGTTCGCCGTCGCGCTCGGCACATCGCTCGCGCTGTCGCTGCTGCTGCAGGCGCTCGGCGCCGGCGCGTATGCGCTGACGATCATGATGCCGGTGACGATCATCATCGTCACGATGCTGTACTGCTCGTTCTACGCGACCTATCGCGGCTGCTTCGGCATACAGGAACCGGGCGCGACGACCACCACGTCGGGCCGCTGACGCCTCTCCGGCCGGCGCGCGTCGCCGGCCGTCATGTCGTTCACCGCGCCGGGTCGTCTCCCGGCGCGCTTCCGGTCTCTCCCCTTTTCCCGTATCGATCACCGGCTGCCCCGTCGCCGGGCGCCCCTGTTCAACCCGATCTTTTGCGCGCAAAATAATTTGCGTACAAATCGTTCGCGCGTCCGTCGCGCCTCCGGAATCATGGACCGCCCACCCGCACTGCCCCAGACGCTCGACGAGCAACTGTGCTTCGCGCTCTACTCGACTTCGCACGCGATGACGAAGGCGTACAAGCCGCTGCTCGACAAGCTGTCGCTGACCTATCCCCAATATCTCGCGATGCTCGTGCTGTGGGAGCGCGACGACATCGCCGTGAAGGACATCGCCGCGCGGCTCGATCTCGATCCGGCCACCGTCACGCCGCTGCTCAAGCGGCTGGAGGCGCTCGGATACGTCGAACGCGTGCGCAGCGCGACCGACGAACGCGTCGTGAACGTGCGCGTGACGCCGGAAGGCCGTGCGCTGAAGGAGCGCGCGCGCTCGGTGCCCGCCGATCTCTTTTGCGCGATGCAGCAGACACCCGAATTCCTGGTCAGGCTGCGCGCCGATCTCCAGCAGTTGCGCGACGCGCTGTCGGCCGCCAACGAACGCTGAGCCCGTGCGCCGACCGATCGGCCCGGCATCGCCGGGCTTTTTCTTCAAAATTTCATTTGCACACTAATGATTTGTGTTCTATATTTTCTTCGTGGCCGGCGACATCCCGTTTGACCGGACCGCTTTTCCCTTTTTCCCGACAGGAGCTGCACGATGAACATTCTGTACAAGACCAGCGCCACGAGCACGGGCGGCCGCGACGGCCGCGCAGTATCCGCCGACAACAAGCTGGAAGTGAAGCTGGCCGCGCCGCGTGAACTCGGCGGCACGGGCGCGGAAGGCACGAATCCGGAGCAGCTGTTTGCCGCAGGTTACTCGGCCTGTTTCCTGAGCGCGATGAAATTCGTCGCCGGCCAGAACAAGCAGGCACTGCCGGCCGATACGCAGGTCACGGCGGAAGTGGGCATCGGTCCGAACGACGCAGGCGGCTTCGGGCTCGACGTCGAGCTGCGTGTATCGCTGCCGGGGCTCGACAAGGCCGACGCGCAGGCGCTGGTCGAAAAAGCCCACCACGTGTGCCCGTATTCGAACGCGACGCGCAACAACGTGCCGGTACGCCTGACGGTCATCTGACGCGACGCAGGACCACGCATGCGAAAAGGGCGCGTGCGGCTACATGCCGCACGCGCCCTTTTGCGCGATTCGTCGAAGCGGCGGGCTAGCGCGCCCGCCTGCGCTGCTTAGCGCGAGCCGATCGAGTACGGGCGGTTCATCGCCGCTTCGCGATCGATCTTGCGCATGCGGAATTCGAGATCGTAGATGTCGGTGGCATCGGCCAGGTACGCTTCGGCGCGCTCTTTCGAGGCCTTTTCAGCGTTTTTGGTCAGCATCAGGAAGAGGTGGCTCAGCAGGTACATGGTCGATCTCGCAATCCAAAGGTTCTTTGACTAGGGTATTCCCGAATTATAGGGAAAACCCTAGTCTTTGGCCAGCTCGATCAGCCGATGCGTCGTTCGGTCGCCACAGTGCGTTGATTCGCCTCGAAAAAAGCCCAGATCATCGCGCTTGCATCGGGGCCGACCGCCGCATGAAACGGCACGGCTTCGTCGCCGCCGGCCCACGCGTGATCGAGCCCTTTCACATGACAGAGCCGTACGACCGGCTCGCCGTCGCGGCAGACGTCGGTGATCTGCGCACCGGCTTCGCGCGTCTCGACGCGCTCGCCGGTGCGCAATGCGCCGCGGGCGTCGGCCAGCCCGTTCAGGCGCATGAACTGCACGGTCAGCTGGTCGGCATTCTTCGGCGCGACGACATGGTCGCCGTCACCCTGGACGATCAGCGCAGGCATGCCCGGATACGCAGCCGCATCGACCAGCGCATCGACCACCGCGGCCGGATTCTGCCGCAGGCCGCGTCGCATCACGTCCATCGCGGCGATGCCGGTATTCGCCTCGCCGAACGCGGGACCCGAGTGCAGTGCCACGGCTGCGAAGCGGTCCGGATGGTGCAGTGCAAGAAGCGACGCCAGACCCGCGCCGGCCGACAGCCCCGCGACGTAGACACGCGACGCGTCGAAACCATGCTCGTCGACGAGCGCGTCGACCAGCGACGCCACCGTGTTCGCTTCGCCGCGGCCCGCGCGGTCGGTATCTTCATACCAGTGCCAGCAGCCATGTGCGTGTGCGCGCAGCGACTGCTCCGGATACAGCACCGCGAAACCATGTTTGTCGGCCAGCAGATTCATCCGCGTGCCCTGCACGAATTCGTCGACGGACTGCTGGCAGCCGTGCAGCATCACGACGAGCGGCATCGCGCCGCGCCGGCGGCCCGGCGGCACATACAGGCCGTATGCGAGATTCTGGACGAGACGCCCGAGCGCGGGCGCCATCGGATGTTCTCCGCGCGTCCACTCGCCCGCCGCCCACGCGGCGGCACGCGGACGCACGCGCGATTCGCGTGGCGGGGACAGATCGGATACGGCCGGAGAGGCCGCAACCTCGAGTGCGTCGCGTGTGATGCGCTGCGCATCGCGCGCCGCGCGCTTGGCGGCCGGAGACAGCATGCGTTTCATGCCGCCCAGCCACACCTTGGTCAGACTTTTGGTCATCGATCGGGCTCGCAGTCAGGAAAAATAGGGGCGCCATGAAGGCGCCGCAATGGATGCATCGTTCGACTTTGTGCAATGCACCATAACATTGTTTCTGGGATTTTTCCTGCATGCGGATAGTTCCCGGCGGCGCAAAAAACGGGCCTCATGCATACGCGGCGCTATACTGGTGTTTCGCCGCTTGTATCCGTTGTAGTCGTTCTTTCCGGCTCGCGCGTTGATTTAAGCATTCTCCCCGCCTTCGTTCGTCCCCTTCCCGATGTTCGACCTGTCGTCTCACCTGTGGATCATGATCACCGCGTTCGGCGGCGCCGGCCTGACCTTGCCGCTCGCGATCACGATTGCCATCTGGCTTGCACTCGGCTACTCGTGGCAGCGCGCGGCCGCATGGCTCGGCGTGCTGGCGGCGGCGATCGGCGTGGTGGCGCTCACGAAGATCGCGTTCCTCGGCTGGGGCATCGGCATCCGCGCGTGGGATTTCACCGGGTTCAGCGGCCATGCGATGCTGTCGACGTCGGTGTATCCGGTCGCGATCTTCCTCGCGCTGATCCGCACGCGCACGCCGGTGCGCATCGCCGGGATCGCGCTCGGGCTCGCGGCCGGCATCGCGGTTGGCGTGTCGCGCGTCGCGCTCGACGCGCATTCGCCGTCCGAATCGATCACCGGCTGCATCGTCGGCGCGATCGCCGCGCTCGCGTTCATCGCCGGCTCGTGGCGCGCGGTGCCCCACCGTTGGTCGGTGCCGGCGGTCGTCGCGAGCCTCGCGATCGTCACCGTCGCGCTGCACGGCATCACCGTGCCGTCGCATCGCTGGGTCACCAAGGTCGCGCTGCAACTGTCGGGCCACGAGCGCCCGTTCGTCCGCGCGCGCTGGAAAGCCAACCCGAACTACCATCCCGCATCGCAGCCGTCGTCGCTGCAGCGCACCGAATCGTCGACGCACACGCTCCGTACGTGACGGGCCGCCCGGCCGCACCTTTTCAGGTCTGACCATTTCATGCGCGCCGTCGCATGAACGGTATGTCGAGCGTTATAACCCGCCCTATATTACGATTACGGTTTCCACCCATTCAAAAACGAATCCACCATGCGCTCAACCGTCCGTCCGCTTCGCCGCACCCTGCTCCGCCTGCTGCCGATCGCCACGCTTGCCGCTGCCGGTATCGCATTCAGCGCGCCCGCTTCCGCCGCCGACGAACTGGTCGTGTCGGCAGCCGCCAGCCTGACGAACGCATTCAAGGCCGTCGGCGAAGCGTACGAGAAGCAGCACCCGGACACCAAGGTGCTGTTCAACTTCGGCGCATCGGACGTGCTGATGCAGCAGATCGCCAAGGGCGCGCCGGCCGACGTGTTCGCGTCGGCTGACCAGAAGGCGATGGATCGTGCGGCCGACGAAAAGGTGATCGTGCCCGGCACGCGTCGCGATTTCGCGGCGAATTCGCTCGTGCTGATCGTGCCGGCGGAGGGCCATGCGGCCGCGCCGACGTCGCTGAACGACCTGACCGCGCCCGGCGTGAAGCGCATCGCCTACGGCGACCCGGCATCGGTGCCGGTCGGCCGCTACACCGAAGGCGCGCTGCGCGCGGCCGGCGTGTGGGATGCCGTCAGCGCGAAGGGCGTGCTGGCCGCCAACGTGCGCCAGAGCCTCGACTACGTGGCGCGCGGCGAGGTCGACGCGGGCTTCGTGTTCGGCACCGACGCCGCGATCATGCCGGGCCGCGTGAAAGTTGCGCTGACGGTGCCGACCAAGACGGCCATCACCTATCCGATCGCCGTGGTCAAGGACAGCCGCCATGCCGCGCAGGCGCAGTCGTTCATCGACTTCGTCGCGTCGGCGCAGGGCCAGGCCGTGCTGTCGACGTTCGGCTTCAAGCCCGCTGGCAAGTGAGCGTATCGCGATGCAAGACGCCTGGGTACCGCTGCTGTTGTCGCTGAAGGTCGCCGGCTGGGCGACCGTGCTCGACATCGTGCTCGGCGTCGCGGCCGCGTTCGTGCTCGCGCGCTGGCGCTCGCCGCTGCGCGACGTCGTCGATTCCATCCTGACGCTGCCGCTCGTGCTGCCGCCGACGGTACTCGGCTACTACCTGCTCGTGCTGCTCGGCCGGCGCGGCGTGTTCGGCGCGTGGCTCGACAGGCTCGGCATCGAGCTCGTGTTCACGTGGCAGGGCGCGGTGATCGCGTCGATGGTCGTCGCGTTTCCGCTGATCCTGAAGTCGGCGCGTGCGGCATTCGAAGGCGTCGATCCGCATCTGGAACGTGCGGCGCGCACGCTCGGGCTCGGCGAAGTCGCGGTGTTCTTCCGCGTGACGCTGCCGCTCGCCACGCGCGGCATTCTCGCGGGCGCGCTGCTCGCGTTTGCCCGCGCGCTCGGCGAATTCGGCGCGACGCTGATGATCGCCGGCAACCTGCCCGGCCGCACGCAGACGCTGTCGGTCGCGATCTACGCGGCGGTGCAGGCCGGCGACGACAACACGGCCAACTTCCTCGTGCTGGTGACGTCGATCACCTGCGTGCTCGTGCTGCTCGCGACCGGCTGGCTCGTGCCGTCGCGCGCCCGGCGGAGCCAACTGACATGAAGCACATGCTCCGTTCTTTCCGTTCCACGGCCGGATGGCTTCGGCGGAGGCCCGCATGAGCCTCGTCGTCGACATCCGCAAGACCTACGCGAACGCCGAGCGCCGCTTCACGCTCGACATGTCGTTTACCGCGACGACACAGCGCGTCGTGCTGTTCGGGCCGTCCGGCGCGGGCAAGAGCATGACGCTGCAGGCGATCGCCGGGCTGCTGTCGCCCGACGAAGGCTCGATCACGCTGAACGGCGAAGCGCTGTTCGACGCCGCGCGCCGCATCGACGTGCCGACCCGCGACCGCCGTGTCGCGTACCTGTTCCAGGACTATGCGCTGTTTCCGCACCTGAACGTGCGCCAGAACATCGCGTTCGGGCTCACGTCGGGGCTGCGCAACCCGCGCGCGAAGACGGTGCCGCCGGAAGTCGCGTACTGGCTGCGCGCGTTCGACCTGGAAACGCTCGCAGGGCAGTATCCGTCGCAACTGTCGGGCGGGCAGAAACAGCGCGTCGCGCTGGCGCGCGCGCTGGTCGCGCAACCGCGGATCCTGCTGCTCGACGAACCGTTCGCGGCGCTCGACGGCGCGATGCGCCAGCGCATGCGCCACGAGCTCGCCGAACTGCAGGCGCGGCTCGATATCCCGATGGTGCTGATCTCGCACGACCCCGACGACGTCGCCGCATTCGGCGACCAGGTCGTGCAGCTGAGCGAAGGACGCGTGCAGGCGACCCCGCCGCACGCCGAGTGGCCGACGCGCGTCACCTGAGCGCGCGAGGCCGTGGTCGTGGCAGGCACGTTGGAGCCTGAGAGAAGCCGCGCGTAGCGGCATAAGCTGAAAGCGGAAACGAAGCCGGTGCCGTGCACGCGCTGTGCGATGCCGGCTTCGCCCCGTCCGTCACACGATTGTCGACGCGCGCCGCCCTGCCTGCTGCGTCAGCCCGTCACCGCGAGAATCACGCTCGACGCCTTGAACAGCGCGATCGCCCGACGGCCGGCGTCGAGTTGCAGCGCCTGAACGCTGTCGTTGGTCACGACGGCCGTCAGCGTCCCGCCGCCATCCAGCGCCAGCGTCACCTCGCTGTTCACCGCGCCCGCCGCCACGGCTTCCACGCTGCCCCTCAGCTGGTTGCGCGCGGACACCTTCAGGTCGGCATCGGCATCGTCCACCGCCAGCACGACCCACGACGCCTTCACCAGCGCGCAGGCGTCCGCCCCTTCCTGCAAACCGAGCGCATCGGCGCTTTCGTGCGTGAGCACCGCGACGACCGCTTGCCCGCCCGGCAGCACGAGCGTCACCTCGTCGTTGACGGTGCCGCGCACGATCGACGCGACCTTGCCGAACAACTGGTTGCGCGCGCTGGTCTTCATCCCGATCCGGCCGATCAGCGCCCAGTCGACGTCGAAGCCGGCAACGGCCGCACTCGCGGCCTCGATGAAGCGGCGATGCTCGCGCTCGATCGTCCGGAATGCGGCGATCAGCGAGGTCGCGCGCGGCGTCAGCGTCGTGCCGCCGCCGCCCTTGCCGCCCGTCGAACGTGCGACGAGCGGTTCGCCGGCGAGATTGTTCATCGTGTCGACTGCATCCCACGCGGCCTTGTAGCTGAGGCCGACGGCCTTCGCCGCGCGCGTGATCGAGCCGGTGTCGCCGATCGCCGCGAGCAGCGCGATGCGCGTCGCGCCGCCGAGCGTCTGTTCGCCGGCGCGCAACCATAGCTCGCCGCCCAGTTCGAGCGGTTCGGCGGACGAGGAAAAATGCGGTGCGTCGGTCATCGGCATGCCTTCGGGAAACGGGCGGCCATTATAGTCAGCGCGCGCCGCTCAGCCCGGCTTGCCGTCGAGCTTCGGCGGACGCAGGCTGGCGAGCAGCGTCTCGGCGTCGCGCGCGGCGCGCTGTTCGAGCGCCGCGCCGTAGCCGCGCACGAAGCCGAGCTGGTACGGCGGCACCGCCAGCTGCTCGAGGTGATGCAGTGCGACCATCGTGTCGTTCGCTTCGCCGAGCACGCCCTGCACGCGCGTCAGCGTCTTGACCGTCTCGTTGCGCGTGCGGCGCGACGCCAGCGATGCGAAGAATTCGAGTGCGTAACGCAGCCGCTTCGCGTCGATCCGCACCTGATGGCGCGCAGCCGTATCGAGCGACGTGAGCGACGGCGACGCGTAGAGATGGCCGAACAGCCGACGCACGCGCTTGGTTGCGTGACGCCGCAGCGACGGTGCGTCGTCGCCTTCGGCTGCCGGCAGCGCCAGCGTGCCCAGCCATTCGAGCCAGCCGAGCGTCAGCCGCGCATAGCGGGCCGAATGGAGCGCTTGCCGCAGCTCGACGCGCGCGGCCATGGACTGCGCGCGGGCGGCATCGAGCGTGCCGTCCCAGTCGCCGTCACCGCCGTCGGCCGCGATCAGCGCAGGGAGGCTTTCGGTCGAAAACACGTCCCAGTCGCGCACCGTGCCAAGCAGCGCGGCGACCCAGCGCAGGTCGGCGCCGAGCGTGTCCTGCCATGCGCGGTCGGCAAAGCGCGGGAAAAAGCGCATCAGCGTGCGCAGGCGGCGCAGCGCGACACGCATCTGGTGCACGAATTCGGGATCGTCGTGGTCGAGCACACCACGCTCGTTGCCGAGCCATTGCGCGGTGATGTCGCCGGCCAGCGCGAACAACGCGCCGCGTTGCGTGCGGATGCCGGTCAGGTCGACGAGTCGCGCCTTGACCAGCCCGGCCGCCGCAGGCTCGCCCGCGCAGGCGCGGTCGATCACGCTCGTCAGTTGCACGAAGGCGGGCCATGCGCCGCTCAGCTCGCGCGCCGCGGCGAACAGCGCATGCAGCGCGGCCGTGCGTGCGGCGACGGTTTCCCAGTCGGGTGCGGCAAGGCGCAGCTCGACGTAGCGGCGCGGCGGCTCGCCGCCGCCGGTCAGCGTGATGTCGTCGAGCGTCATCTCGACCACGACGCCGCTGTCGTCGGCCCACCGCCCGCGCCGCCGTTCGCTCATGAGGCGCAGCGCCGACGCTTCGGGCTGCGCACCCGCAGCCGGAGGCTCGGCGGCCTCAGGCGCGACGCCATTGACTTCGTCTGCCGGTGCATCGGCATCGGCCGCGGTCGTCGTCACGGGTACGGGTAACGGCATCGCGACGACGATGCCCGCATGCTCCGCGTCGAACAGTTCGCGCTCGGTGACGCCGGGCGCAAACGCCTTCGTACGCGACGCGACGACCCGCCTGCCGTGCGCGTTCGACTCGACCCACGTCCACCAGCTCGCGCCGGGGCTCGTTTCGGCCTCCTCGATCTGGCATGGCTCGATCGTCACGCGCTCATGGCCGCGACGCATCCGCACCTGCGGGCAGATCCGCCACGCGCGCACGAGTTCGGCGCCGAAGTCGCGCTGCGTGCCGCGGGTGCGACTCGCAGCCTTGACCGGCCACCCTTCCAGCGACAGCGACAACACGATTTCCAGCACACGCGACATGGAAGCTCCTGCACATGAAGGATCGCCGGCGCATCATCCGCGCCGGCGTCGCCCGTGAAGCAGCTTCCATAGTACACGTCGCAAAAACGTGCCGGCGACGGTCTGGCCCTGTCGGCCTGTCGCAGGTCAAACGGCGTATTGCGCGAGCCCATGGCCGAACGACCAGTTCTCCTTCAGCACCTCGACAAGATTGATGAATACGTCCTGCTGCCGCACGCCGGGCTGCTCCGCGAGGTTGTCGGCGATCGCCCGGTACAGCGCCCGCTTCTGCTCGAGCGTGCGCGTGTTGTTCGCGGTGATCTGGATGATCACGAGATCGTCGCTGCGCTCGATGTCGAGGTAATGGCGGCCATACACGAAGTTCTCGGCCGCATGCTCGGTGACGACCATGAAGATGTCGTCCTCGGGCACGTTGAACGTGCGCACCAGCGCACGTTGCACGCCGTCGACGAGTGCCGCGCGGTAGGCGGCCGGTTTGCCTTCGCGGACGGCGATACGGGTGAATGGCATGGTCCTGCTCCTGTCGGTGGGTAACGTTGAAGAACGGAAACACAGCGTCAGGTTAGGCCCGCCGATCTATAATGAACAGTCATTGATAGATATTTCATTCATTTACACTTGAAATGAAAGTACTCGATCTCGATGCTGTCCGCGCGTTCGTGCTGGTCGCCGATCTCGCCAGCTTCACGCGCGCCGCCGATGCGCTCGGCACCACGCAATCGGCCGTCAGCCTGAAGCTGAAGCGGCTGGAAGCCCACCTCGGCAAACCGCTGCTGGCGCGCACGCCGCGCGTCGTCAAGCTGGCGGCGGACGGCGAGAATTTCCTGCCGGCCGCCCGCGCGCTGCTCGATGCGCACGAGCACGCGCTCGGCGCGATCTCGGCGGGCACTTACCGCCTGTCGCTCGGCGTCAGCGAGCACGTCGCGGTGCCCGACCTGCCGGCCGTGCTCACGAGCCTGCACCGGCAGGATCCCGGGCTGTCGCTGGAAATGCATCTCGGAACGTCGACCGGCCTGCTCGCGCAATACGACGAACGCCGGCTCGATGCCGTGATCGTGCGGCACGAACCGGGCGAGGATCCGCCGCGCGAAGACGGCACGCTGCTGTTTACCGAGCCGCTGGCCTGGCTCGCCGCGCCCGACTGGGTGGTGCGCGCGGGCGAGCCGCTGCCGCTCGCGGTGCTCGCCGGCCCGTGCGGCGTGCGCGCCGCCGCGCTGCGCGCGCTCGACCGTGCAGGGCTGCCGTGGCGCGAGCGCTTCATTGGCGGCGGGGTCGCGGCGGTCACGGCCGCGGCCGCGGCAGGGCTCGCCGTCTGCCCGCTCGCACGGCGTGTCGCGCCGCGCACGCTGGTCGACGTCGGTGCGAAATTCGGACTGCCGCCGCTGCCGCAATCGCAGGTCGTGCTGTATTCGCGCGTACGCGACATCCGGGCCGCCGCCGCGCTGCGCAGGTTTGCCGACAGCCTTGCAATCTCGGCGTAAACTAGCGGGTTCCGTCGCCCGCAATCTCCTGAAGAATTCCGATGAAACCCGAAGCCCGCAAGCACGTCCGCGCCAACCTGCTGATGCTCGCCGCCGCCGCGATCTGGGGCTCGGCCTTCGTCGCGCAACGCCTGAGTCTCGACGTGATCGGGCCGTTCCTGTTCACCGGGCTGCGCTTCCTGCTCGGCGCGCTCGTGCTGGTGCCGCTGCTGATGCTGAATACGGCGTCGCGCGCGCAGCTCGCGGCGATCCGCCGCGAACCGGCGCTGCTGTTGCCGGGTCTCGCGCTCGGCGGGCTGCTCGCGGTGTCGATTTCGCTGCAGCAGTTCGGCCTGCAATACACGCGGGTCGCCAATGCCGGCTTCATCAGCTCGCTGTATGTCGTGATCGTGCCGCTGATGGGCGTGTTCGCCCGCCACCGGATCGGCGCGGGCACGTGGTTCGGCGCATTGCTGGCAGCGATCGGCCTGTATTTCCTCAGCATCGACGAGCACTTCTCGGTGCTCTACGGCGACTGGTTCCAGCTTGCGGGCGCCGTCATCATCGCCGCGCACGTGATGGCCGTCGGCCATCTCGCGAAGCGCCACGACCCGCTCGTGCTCGCGTTCCTGCAGTTCCTCGTGTGCGGTGTCGCGTGCCTCGCGGTCGGCCTCGCCGTCGAGCAGGTCAGCGTCGCGATGCTGCGCGGCGCGCTGCCGACGCTGCTGTACGGCGGGCTGTTGTCAGTGGGCGTCGGCTACACGCTGCAGGTGGTCGCGCAACGCGACGCGGCGCCCGCGCACGCGGCCGTGATCTTCAGCATGGAAGGCGTGTTCGCGGCGATCGCCGGCTGGGCCGCGCTCGGCGAAACGCTGACGCTGCGCGCGCTCGTCGGCTGCGCGCTGATGCTCGCCGGCCTGCTCGCCTGCCAGTTGCTGCCGAACGGCGACGCCCGGAAAAAGGACGAGGACGCGCTGCCGGCGTGACACGCACCGTCCCTATAATGGCGGTTCGCGTGACTTCCACGCCAACCGCTTCCGACAGGCCCGCTCCGTGACGTCCACTTCCGCCGATCCCGCCGCCGACCTGCTGCGCGAACGCGCAGCGCACTACGCTGCCCAGGCGGCCCTGTTCCTGCGCGACCAGGCGCTCTCCACCGCGTCGCACGACCTGCGCAGCCCGCTGAACGCGATGCACAGCTGGGCGTACGTGCTCGAGCGCCAGCTCGCCCACGCCGACCCAAACCTGCAGCGCGCGCTCGCGGGCATCCGCACGGGCATCGACCAGCAGGTCGCGCTGATCGACGACGCGCTCGACGCGCCGCGCGCGCAAACGCGCACGCTCGCGATCTCGCCACGGCCGTTCGCGTTGCGCGCGCTGCTCGACGACACGCTCGCGCTCGTCCGTTTCGCGCTCGCCGACGCACGACACGTCACGCTCGACGCGACGCTGCCGGACGGCGAACCGACGCTCGTCGTCGACCGCGAACGCGTCGCCCAGGCGCTCTGGACCCTGCTGACGACGGCCGTCGAAGCGAGCGCCGCGGGCAGCCGCGTCGCCTTCGCATGCGCACGCGACGGCGTGCAGTTCAGCGCGCGCGCCACGTGCACCGTGAACGCCGACGCGCTCGCCGATCCCGCGCTACCGCACGCGTTCGAAGCGTTCGCCCGGCGCGAGATGTTGCGCGAGCGCGACGCGAAACGAAACGCCTGGGCGCTCGCACTGTGCCAGCGCGTCGCACTCGCGCACGGCGGCACGTTGACGCACGACGCATTCGCCGACGGCGCGGCCGTCACCCTCTCGTTCTCCATTCCCTGCGAGGCGCCGGTGTAAGCAATCGGCCGCCCGATACATTACAAATTCCTTTCTGGCTCTATACTGATGGGCCTGTCATAACCGGAGCGATTCTTTGTTACAGATCTTCGCGCTCATCGGCGCGTTGTTCCTGGTGGCCCTCAACGGGTTCTTCGTTGCAGCCGAATTCGGCCTCGTCAAACTGCGCGCGACGCGCGTCAAGACCCTTGCCCGCAAGCATGGCCTGCGCGGGCGCATCCTCGGCATCGTGCACGGCCGGCTCGACGCGTATCTTTCCGCGTGCCAGCTCGGCATCACGCTCGCGTCGCTCGGCCTCGGCTGGGTCGGCGAGCCGGCGTTCGCGCAACTGATCGGCCCGCTGCTCGACCTGATCGGCGTGCAGTCCGAACGCGTCGTGCACCTGATCTCGCTCGTGTTCGCGTTCTCGCTGATCTCGTTCCTGCACATCGTCGTCGGCGAACTGGCGCCGAAATCGATGGCGATCCGCCAGTCGGAGAAGGTCGGCCTGTGGGTCGCGCTGCCGCTGTATGCGTTCTACTGGGCGATGTATCCGGCGATCTGGGTGCTCAACTCCAGCGCCAACGCGGTGCTGCGGCTCGCAGGGCTGTCGGCCGACCACGGCAGCGACGCGCACTACTCGACCGACGAGCTGAAGCTGATCCTGCGCAGCCGCCGCAGCACGGCCGGCAATACGGCGCAGCCGGCGCGCGGCACGTACAGCAACGACGAGTGGAACACGCTCGCGCATTCGCTCGATTTCTCGTCGATGACGGTATCCGACCTGATGCGGCCGGCCCATGAAATGATCGGCCTGCGGCGCGACCTGCCGCTGCCCGACAACATGGAGATCGTCGCGCGGCACCGCTTCAGCCGCTATCCGCTGTTCGAGGATGCGTCGCGCGAACAGGTGAGCGGGCTGATCCACCTGAAGGACCTGCTGCTCGCGCGTCACGCGGGCGCCGCGCTCGAAGACCTGTCCGACTACGTGCGCCCGGTGCAGTACGTGAAGCCCGACACCCCGGCGCTCGACCTGTTCCGCCGCTTCCGCAAGGGCGCCCCGCACTTCGCGCTGGTCGGCAACAAGGGCGAGAAGCCGATCGGCTTCCTGACGCTCGACAACCTGCTCGGCGCGCTGGTCGGCCAGATCCACGACGAGTTCCGCCAGGGCGATGCCGACTGGAGCCGCCTCGACGACGGCACACTGATGGGCAAGGGCAGCCTGCCCGTCGTGTCGCTCGAGCAGGCGCTCGGCATCGACATCGACGAAGGCCGCGCGGAATCGGTCGGCGGCCTCGTGATCCAGGCGCTCAGCGACCTGCCGACCGAAGGGCAACGCGTGTCGTTCGACCGCTTCGACGTCGTCGTGAAGAAGATGAACGGGCCGCGCATCGTGCTCGTGCGCGTCTATCCGAAGGGCATGAAAGAGGCCGACGAATGACGGCCCCTCGTTGCGTCGCGCGATGAACGCGATGCTGCCGCGCTGCTGCGTGATCACGCCCGAACCGGCGTCCGCGTCGGCAGCCGATCGCGCGGTATTCCTCGACCGGTTGTCGGCCGTGCTCGCGCGCGGTGAAACGCTCGTGCAACTGCGCGTGAAATCGCTCGATGCGGCCGCGTTCGCGTCGCTTGCCGCCGCAGCGCTCGCGCGCTGTGACGCGGCCGGCGCCCACCTGATGCTCAATGGCCCGATCGATGCCGCCGGTGTGATGCGGCTCGACGGCGCCGGCTGGCATCTCGACGGCACCGCGTTGCGCGCCGCCGCGCAGCGGCCGCTGCCAGCCGGCCGTTGGGTGTCGGCCGCCTGCCATTCGCAAGACGACCTGCTGCTGGCCGCACGCGCCGGCGCGGATTTCGTCACGCTGTCGCCCGTGCTGCCGACGCTCAGTCATCCCGGTGCGCCGACACTCGGCTGGGCGCAGTTCGATACGCTGGCCGCCCAGGCCGCGATGCCCGTCTTCGCGCTCGGCGGAATGACGCGCACGCATCTCGACGACGCGCGCCGCCACGGCGCGCACGGCATCGCGGGGATTCGCGGGTTCTGGTAAGTCCGGGATTGCCTGCGGCCCAGCCGGGCGCGCATGCGCCCGGCCTTCCAACCGTCACGCCGTCATCTACTCATGCGTTCAGGTTCGGACGCATGCCGCGCCACGAACCGTCATCGATGCGTCGCGCATCGTGCGTCAGCGCATAGCGGTTGACGTCACCCGTCAACCACGCAACGAGCGAGTACGGCGGCAATTCCCCTTCATCGACACGATCGCGCGCGCGCGCCGGCGTCTCGAACACGACGCGTCCTCCCGGTGCGTCGAACCGCAGCGCATCGGGCGACAGGTTCAATGCAATCGTCAGCGTCTCGTCGTCGGCGAGCCGCCAGGACGCGAGCAGCGCATCGGCATCGCCGTCGCCGTCCGCCTTCAGCGCATGCGCGTCCTGCGGCCGGCAATCGGACAGCCGCGGCGCGATCAGCTTCGCGCGCACCGCGAGCGCCGACTGCACGAAATGCGCACGATCGGTGTCGCGCGCGGTTTCATCGAAGATCAGCGGGATCTGCGGCGTGAGCAGCGACAGCGCGAGTGCGGCCAGGCCGGCCTCCTGCGCCTGATCGCCCGGGCCGCTGTCGCGCCACGCGCCATCGGAAAGCACGAGCGACGTCAGCGCCAGCCCGCTGTCGGCCGCCATGCCCTCTCCCGACGCGGCCGGCTGAAATGCCGCGCCGGCCGCGGTCAGTGCGCGGGCGAGCGTGTGGATCGACTGGTGCGTGGAAATGCCTTCGTGGGCCGACGTATCGCGCCCCGTCAGCCGGTGCAGCGCACGTTCGCCGCACCCGTTCCACTGCGCGTCGAAATGGGTATCGGCGAGATGCGCCGGATGCCGCTCGCTGCCGAGCACGAGGTGGATCAGGCGGTCGGCCGGCACGGCCGCGCGCACGCGATCCGCGATCTCGCGCAGCCACGACACGCCGATCCGGTCGGCTTCGCGCAGGCGCAGCCCGTCGCACCGGTATTCGTCGAGCCAGTACAGCGCGTTGTCGCAGAAGAAATCGCAGACTTCCGGATGATCGAGCGCCAGCGGCGCGGCCTGCAACGGATCGTCGCGCGTATGGAAGAACGGCACCGCGTAATGGCGCAGCGCATCGGTGCCGCTGCCGAAGCGCGCGTAGTCGAGCTCCAGCAGCACCGCGAGCCCGTAGCCGTGCGCGTCGTCGATCAGCGCCTTCAGCGCGTCGGGGCCGCCTTCGGCCGCGAGCGGCGCGAACGGCAGGCTGTCGTGCGGCGACGCGAGCAATTCCAGCGCGGTCACGCCGAGACGTGCGAGCTGCGGCAAGCGGCGGCGCACGCCGTCGAAGCCGCCCACCGCGTGCGGACGGACCGCGTAAAGCGCCATGTCTTCCCACGCGCGCCCGCGCCAAAACGTGTTGCGCCACGTGAATGCGCGCGGATCGACGACCTCGCTCGGACCGTTGAGCCCGTCGGGTTGCGAGCGCGACGCGGGATCGGGAATCGACACGGCGTCGTCGAGGCGATAGCGGTAACGCGTGCCCGCGCCGCAGTCGGCGAAGACTTCGAACCAGTTCGGGCCGGCGGCCGTCATCGGAACGAGCGTCGGGTCGGAGCCGGAATCGAGTTCGAGTTGGACCTGTGTACTGCCCGGCGCCCACACGCGGAAATGCGTGCGCGGTGTCGTGGAGAGCGCGCCGCAGGGCTGCGCGCCAAACGGTAAGCAATGGATGTAGTGCTGCGCGTACGGATCGTGCGGACAATCGGACATCATGCGCTCCTCGTGCGTGCCGAGCGGCATGGCCGCGCCCGTGGCGCGGCGCATCGGGGCCCGGCATGCGACGGCCAGGCGGGGGGAGAGAACCGAGTATGCGCCGGATTCGCCATCCCGATGCAGGCTGGTCAGACATTTTTAAATGCGAATCGACCCCGGGGAATCGGGTGCGCCGGCCCATGCCGGCGAGTCGGGTAGTCGGCATACCGGAATGACCGCTCGCCTTGTTGCGCCGGCCGCGCGCCCCTACGCTCTGCGTCATGCCCGCGGGCACGTCGTCCGCCATCGACCCAAGGAACCCGCCATGTCGCTTCCCGCCAGCGCCGCGAAATTCGATCCGTCACGCGCGCAAGAATATGCCGAGCAATCGCGCATCGCGCTCGCCGGCTACGATGCGTGCCACGAACTCAGCGCATGCATGCTCGCGTCGGCGATCGGCGTGACCGATGCACGGATCCTTGTCGCAGGTGCGGGCGGCACGGGCCAGGAAATCTGCGTCGCGGCCGCACTCGAACCGGGCTGGCAGTTCACGGCCGTCGATCCGTCTGCGCCGATGCTCGCGCTTGCGCACTCGAACGTCGAGGCCGCCGGCTACGGGGCACGCACGGTGTTCATCGAGGACGGCGTCGACGCATTGCCCGACACCCCCGCGTTCGACGGCGCGACGCTGATCGGCGTGCTGCATCACGTGCCGGGCGACGAAGCGAAGGCCGCACTGCTGCACGCGATCGCGCGGCGCCTGAAGCCCGGCGCGCCGCTCGTGCTCGCCGGCAACCATCGCCGCTACGCGGACCACCCTCGCCTGCTCGATGCGTGGCAGCAACGCTGGCGCATGAAGGGCGCCACGCCCGACGCCGTGCGTGCGCAACTCGCGAAGATCCTGCAGGGCGCCGATCCGCCCGCCTCCGAGGAAGCCGTGTTCGCGCTGCTGCGCGATGCGGGCTTCGACGCGCCGTTGCGCTTTTTCGCCAGCCTGTTCTGGGGCGCGTGGGTCGCGGTGCGGGGCGCGTAGCGGTTCGACGCGGCGCAGGACTGGATTCGCGTACGCGCCACACGCGCTGGGTATGATGTCGTTTCCGCCCCTTTCCGGCCTCGACATGCTCACCGTCCATCACCTGAACAACTCGCGCTCGCAGCGCGTGCTCTGGCTGCTCGAAGAACTGGATGTGCCGTACGAGATCGTGCGCTACGAACGCGATCCGAAAACGATGCTCGCGCCGCCCGAGTTGCGCGCGATCCATCCGCTCGGCAAGTCGCCGGTCGTCACCGACGACGGCCATACGTTCGCCGAATCGGGCGCGATCATCGAGTACCTGGTCGAACGCTACGGCAACGGGCGCCTCGCGCCGCCGCCCGGCTCACCCGAGCGGCACGATTACACGTACTGGCTGCACTACGCGGAAGGGTCGGCGATGCCGCCGCTGCTGCTCAAGCTCGTCGCGCTGCGGATCGCGCATGCGCCGATGCCGTTCTTCGCGCGGCCGATCGCGCGCAAGATCGCTGAAACACTGCAGTCGGGTTTCGTCGATCCGCAGATCGCGCTGCATCTCGGTCATATCGACAGCGCACTGCAACGCACCGGCTGGTTCGTCGGCAACGGCTTCAGCGCGGCCGACATCCAGATGAGCTTTCCGCTCGAAGCCGCGACCTCGCGCGGCGGCGGCAGCCGGTATCCCGCGATCGCGCGTTTCCTCGACGCGATCCACGCACGGCCCGCGTACCAGCGGGCGCTGGAACGCGGCGGCCCGTACGACCTGCTCAAGTAACCGGCGTCAGCTCAGCAACCCTGCCGCCACGTTGATCGACAGCCCGAGCACGGCCATGTTGAAGTAGAACGACAGGATCGACTGCGCGAGCACCGAGCGCCGCGCGGAGCGGTTCGCGAGCGACACGTCGGCCGTCTGCGACGCGACCGCGAGCGTGAACGCGAAATACAGGAAATCCCAGTAGTCGGGTTCGGGGTTGCGGTCGGGGAAGCGGAGCGCACGGTCGTTGGATGGCGATCCGTAATAGAGCCGCGCGTAGTGCAGCGTGAAGATCGTCGGGATCAGGAACCAGGCGCCAAACAGCGTCGCGCCCGTGATCGCGTAGTGGCTGAGCCCCGCGCTGAAGCCGACGCTCTTGGCCGTGGCGAGCTCGATCGCGATCGCGGCCACGCTCGCGACGGTCGCGAAGCACACGACGGTCAGCACGGTCGTCGCGTTTTCGTCTTCGCGGATCGCGACTTCGCGCACCTTGTGATGATGCGCGGTCACCATGCGCACCCACATCAGCACGAGATACAGCCAGATCGCGCAATCCCAGCCGATCAGCGCCCGCACGGCCGGACGCATCGGAAACGGCAGCAGCACCGCGCACAGCACGCCGGCGACGAACGCCGCGACCATGCGCGGCCGGTTGCGTAATACCTGCGGATAAAACGTCATCGTGTCATTCCGAAAGCGGATGGAAAGGGTTCGGCCGGCGCGCGGGACGGCCCGCTGCGCCGTGCCGGCGGGTAACGCGCCCCGATTATCGCCATTCCATCGTGACGTGGCGATGGGCACGAGCGCCTAAGATAAGGGGATGACTGCCACCGCCCCCCTCTGCCGCCACGCCGCGAACACGTCCGGCCGCGACTTCGTCGTCGGCGACCTGCACGGCTGCGTGGACGTGCTGCGCGCGTTGCTGCACGATATCCGCTTCGATCCGGCCCGCGACCGCCTGTTCTCGGTCGGCGATCTCGTCGATCGCGGCCCGGCCTCCGAAATCGCGCTCGAGCTGCTCGACCGCCCGTGGTGCCACGTCGTGCGCGGCAATCACGAGGAGGTGCTGAGCCTCGTGTCGCGCGGCAAGGTGCCGCCCGATGCGTGGCGCGGGATCGGCGGCGACTGGGGCGCCGATCTGCCGCCCGAACGGCTGCACGCCCATGCGGCGCGCGTCGATGCGCTGCCGCTGGTGCGCGTGATCGGCGACGGCCCCGACCGCTTCAACGTGCTGCATGCGGAATTCTTCGGCTCGGACACGGATCTCGACGCGGGCAACTATCCGCACGACGTGCGCGAGCGGCTGATCTGGGGCCGCGACCTCGTTCAGGGGCTCGCCGATCCGGCGCGGCAGGCCGGGCTGTCGCTGACCTGCACCGGGCACACGCCCGTGCGTGCGCCGCAGCGGATCGGCGCGCAATGGTTCATCGATACGGGTGCGTTCGCGCCGTCCGGGCGGCTCACGCTCGCCGAGCCGCGCACCGGCAGCACGTGGTCGATGACGCAAGCCGAAGCGCGCGAGCGCCACGCGGGCGACTGGCCGCTACCCTGATGCGCCGACGCGCCGGTGCACCGGCTGGCGCCCTCGCCGCGCAACCGCCCGCGAACGCGCGAACGCTAGCCGACCTGGTTCAGTTCGAACACCGCATCGACGGCCGAGCCGTTCCAGTTGTATTCGAGATAGGCCGCGTGCTGACAGTCGCGCAGCAACGTCGTGCGGAACGCGGCAAGGCACTCGCCGCGCGGGTCGCGCACCGACGGATAGACGATCCCCGCACCGCCCGCGTTGCGCACCGCGCGGCCGAGCGCCTGCCCCGCACTGTAGTCGAGCGGATGCAACAAGGCGGGATCGCGCTGCGGCCACGCGCGCACGTCGGCCACGTCGCCCTGCGCGAGCACGGTATAGAGCCGCATCTGCTGGCGCATCGGCGGCTCCTTCGTCGCGGCCAGGAACAGCCCGCTGTGATAGCGCGTTTCGGCGATCGCCGTGTCGCGCGAGCGGGCGCAGTAGAACACACCGTAGCTGCCGTCGGAAAAGCGGCTGCCCAGCGGATTCAGGTGCGTGAACGCGGCCATGATCGGCCCCCAGCCCTGCCCGTAGCGGCGCTCGGCGGGCGGCACGAGGCCGAGCGTGCCGACTTCGTTGCGGATGCGGTCGTTGGTCAGCGATTCGAGCGCGTACAGCGCATCGAAATCGTCTGCCGACGCCACGCGATCGAACAGGTTGATCGCTGGAAAACGGGTGGGGATCACGCGGTAGGCCGGGGCCCAGTCGACGGCGGTCGTGGGCCATTGTCGTGTTTCGATCGGTGTCGTCACGCCCAGCCACCCCGCATCGCGTCGAGATAGTGCCGGATGGCGACCAGATCGCCGACGTTACCGGCGAGCATCCGGTCGAGCGCGCGCTTGCCGCCGAACGGCGCCGCGTCATTGGGCCGCCTGACCCACGCGTCGGCCGCGGCCGGCTGCGGCAGCAGGATCTGCAGCGCCTTGTAGATGCCGAGCAGCAGCGACAGCCGCTCGAGCGTATCGCGCGGCAGCCGCGCCGATTCCGGCGTGGCCTTCCACTTGAAGAACGTCGAACGGCCGGGCGACCCGAGCAGCACGATCTGCTCGTCGATCGTCAGCTCCCAGTCGCGCGCAATGTTGAAAAACGCGCGCAGGCCAGCCGCCGACATCTGCGCGACCGAAGCCTGTGGCGGGGCGGAATGCGAATCGTAGGCGGGCTGTGACATGATCGTTAGTCTCGAAATGAATTTACTAACAAGATTAGTCCATTTTCGCATTTTTGCAAGGGTCGTCCCCCATCGATCGGTCCACGCCTCCGACAAAACGATATTTTTTGTCCATTCTGGACTCAGATTTTATTTTCTGCGTTAATGGCCATGCGGACAGCGCGTCGGAACGCGACGCGTGTCCGGGAAACCGTGTCGCACAGAAACCGGATGCACCACGCCAAGGAACGCACCATGAAGAGACTGATTGCCGCTGTTTCGATCGCCCTGCTCGCGGTATCCGCAGGCCCCGCCGTCGCGAAAGACTGGACCACGATCCGCTTCGGCACCGATGCCAGCTACGCGCCGTTCGAGTCGAAGGCGCCCGACGGCAAGCTCGTCGGCTTCGACATCGACCTCGGCAACGAGATCTGCGCGCGCCTGAAGGCGAAGTGCGTGTGGCTCGAGAACGATTTCGACGGCATGATTCCGGCGCTGAAGGCGAAGAAGTTCGACGCGGTGCTGTCGTCGATGTCGATCACGCCGCAGCGTGCGCAGCAGATCGGCTTCACGACGAAGATCTACAACCAGCCGACGCGGCTCGTCGTGAAGAAAGGCTCGCCGCTGCTGCCGACGGCCGAATCGCTGAAGGGCAAATCGATCGGCGTCGAGCAGGGCACGACGCAGGAAACGTATGCGAAGGCGTACTGGGGCAAGCAAGGCGCGAACGTCGTGTCGTACCAGAACCAGGATGGCGTGTATGCGGACCTGACGTCGGGCCGCCTCGACGCGGCGCTGCAGGATGAAGTGCAGGCCGCGATCGGGTTCCTGAAATCGCCGCGCGGTGCGAACTACACGTTCGTCGGGCCCGAACTCGTCGACGAGAAGGTGCTCGGCATCGGCGCCGGCATCGGGCTGCGCCAGGAGGACACCGACCTGAAGGCGAAGATCGACCGCGCGATCGTCGACATGGTGAAGGACGGCACCTACAAGCGGCTCGCGTCGAAGTACTTCGACTTCGACATCTACGGCGGTTGAAAAAACGGCGTCGCGCGCGTACGGGTACTGCTCCCGTCGCGCGCGTCCGACCGCCCCTCCCCTTCAACCGGATGGCAACGGCATCGCGCGGTTCGCCGTCGCATCGAATCCTTCTCGTCGTGCATCGCCTCCGCGGCACGACGTGTCGACCATCATTCGGATTGCAGATCAATCGCTCGCGGGAGCGACGGGCAATGCGAAAGGAGGTCGTGCTGCTTGAGTCAATAGGCGAAGATCGGGCGTCGCGGTACCGGCGCCCGTGTACACATGCCCATGCGGATCGGGTTGGCGTGCAGGAAAGTGCCGACCCGGCGCGGATGACCGGCAACCAGCCGGATCCGCCTCGCACCGGGCGCGGAGAGATGGCCTGTCGAGGCATGCCGGCCGGCTGCAAGTGCGACGTTCGACCGGCGATGTCCCGAATCACTGCGATCGCGGCCTGCCAGCCGCGGCGTGTGGCGATCGTTCATTTTTCTACCCCGTATGCAGTGTGATGTTTGTTCCGGCAACCGGATCATGCCGGTGCCCCGACGATCGGGCGACGACGCGCCGTGCTCGCCGTCACGCGGCCGCTGCACCGCGCTCCGACACCGCATCCCCGCGGACTGCGTCCTGGCCGGACCCGGCTGCCTTCGCCGCCGAACCGGACGGACCTCGCGTCGTCGACTCTCGCACGACACTCTCCGCAAGGAGCGGGCCAGCTCCGCGCGAGCCCGTCCGGACAAGGGGTCGGCCGGGCCGGCCGGCAGCTCGAGCGGGTGTGGAATGCCGGAAGTTGCGAAACTGAAACATGCGATGCGCGGCGCTCGCCGGACGCGTGACGGCCGGGCCTTGCGGGATAAGGCTGAACAATGATGCGCGGAAAATTTACCGACGGGGAGCGAGCCGGCCGGCCCGGTTCGCCGCGAAAATTCACCCGGTTGCCAGCGCGAAACGTTTCATGCGCTTTACATGCGGCCGGCGCAGGGCCGGCCCGCTCGCGCGGCTATACTGCGGCACCGCTTCCCGCGACGCCACGCTGCCCGAACGACCGCCCACGATGATCCGCACCCTCTATGCCGCCGAACGCGCCAGGCTGATCCGCTTCGGCGTGTCGGGCCTCGGCTCGACCGCGCTGCATGCGCTGATCGCTGCCGCAATGTTCGCGCTGTTCGACGCGACGCCCGTGGTCGCGAACGCAATCGCGTTCGTCTGCTCGACCGCGTTCTCGTATCTCGCCAATACGCTGTGGAGTTTTTCGTCGCCGGTGACGTGGAGCAACTTCGTGCGCTTTCTCGCGGTCGCGATGGCCGGCCTCGTCGTGACGATGCTGCTGGCGCACGGCACCGAGGCGCTGGGGCTCGCCCGCGCATGGAGCATCGTCGCGGTCGTGCTGTGCGTGCCGCCCGTCACGTTCGTGCTGCACCGGCTCTGGACCTATCGCTGAGCCGGTTCGCACGCACCGCGCGCCGCTCAGCCGACCCGCTGATGCCCGGCGTCGCCGGACGGCGCGCCGTCGTGCCCGCCGCTGTCGCCGTTCCCGCCGTTGTTGTCGTGGTCGTTCAGCCCGTGCTCGATCATCATCCGGTAGAGCGTCACGCGTGAAATGCCGAGTTCGGCGGCGGCCTTGTTGATCCGGTGGTCGTTGCGCAGCAGCGCGTTTTCGATCGCGGTGCGTTCGGCAAGCGCCCTCGCCTGTTCGAGCGTCACGGGTTCGGTTTCGCCGGGCGTGTCGAGCCCGAGATCGTGCGGCGTCAGCAGCCGGCTCTCGGCCATCACGATCGCGCGCCGCACGCGGTTGATCAGCTCGCGCACGTTGCCGGGCCACTCGTAGCGCCGCATCGCATCGAGCGCGGCCGACGTGAAGCCGCTGATCTTGCGGCCGCTGTCTGCCTTGAACTTCTGCAGCACATAGTGCGCAAGGATGTCGATGTCCTTGCCGCGCGCGCGTAGCGGCGGCTCGTGGATGCGCAGCACGCACAGGCGGTGATAGAGATCCGCACGGAAGCGCGCGGCCTCGACCGCGCCGTCGAGATCGACGTGCGTGGCCGAGATGATCCGCACGTCGACCGCGATCGATTCCTGCCCGCCGAGCCGCTCGATCTTGCCCTCCTGCAGGAAGCGCAGCAGGCTCGCCTGGCTTTCGACCGGCATGTCGCCGATTTCGTCGAGAAACAGCGTGCCGCCGTTCGCCGATTCGATCCGGCCCGCGCGCCGCTGGTTCGCGCCGGTGAACGCGCCGCGCTCATAGCCGAACAGTTCTGACTGCAGCAGGTGATGCGGAATCGCGCCGCAATTGATCGCGACGAACGGTCCCTTGCCGCGGACGGAGCGCTCGTGGATCGCGAGCGCCGTCAGTTCCTTGCCGGTGCCCGACTCGCCCGAGATGAACACGCTCGCGTCGGTCTTCGCGACTTTGCGGATCGTGCTGAACAGCTGCTGCATCGCCTCGCAGTTGCCGATCATCCCGTGTTCGCCGATGGACGCCGCATACGCGGCACCGTCGACGCGATCGAGCGCGGCCATCCCGCGCGCATGGCCGAGCACGTGCGAAATCCATTCGTACGGCAGCGGCAGCGTCACGTAGTCGAAGCAATAGCTGCGGATCAGTTCGCGCACGGCGGGGCCGATCGTGATGCCGGCCTGCGCGATGGAAATCCAGCCGATCGCCGGCTGGCTCAGGCACGCCTTCAGCGCGGGATAGTCGCGCGACGTGAACCCGGTGAAATCGACCAGCCCGGCTGCGACGTTCACGCCGGACGTCATGTTCTGCGCGGCGCCGGCCGTCTTTGCAACCGCAATCTCCCAGCCAAGCCCGCGCAGTTGCGCCAGCAACGGCTCGTCGGGCGTGCGCATGATCACGAACAGCTTGCGCCCGGCCTCGGGTGCGGTGACGGAGACATCCGTCATCTCGGGCGCTGCCTGCCCGTTTGCGTCGGGTGACCTTGCAACCATCGTTGTTCCCCGCTTGGCGTTGGTATCGTGCGCCGGCTCGCCGCCGCATACGACGGACCACGATCGAACCGACATATTGGCCGTATTTCCGTCCGAATAAAATCCCCCCGCGCACGAATCGCACGAGAGTTGGACGCTTTCATGAACGGTATATCGATGCGTTCGGCCGGCGGCTAGATGGGTGTTATCCCGGTGGCGGGGCGGATTGACACCCGAGCGGGCAGGCGCCCGCCGCGCAAAGCCACGCCGGTGCTGGCGCGCAGCGTTTGCGCATGAAGTGACGCACGCAGATTCGGCGTGCCGGTGCGCACGTGTGCAGCCGGTCGGCCGGACAGGCGAGCACCCGCGCAACCGATTCCGGTTGATTTCCGTCAATCGTCAGACGAAGCCGGTTGATGCGGGAACGCAACATGCTCCGCGCAACGCCGCGCATGATCGCGCGGCGGATCGTGTCAGCGGCCCGATGCGAGCGGCGCCGGTGCGTTCGCGCGGCCGCGGCCGGCCGGCGTGCCGGCGTGTTCGCCGTATGTGGCGGCCAGCGCGTCGACTCGCGCCAGATGATGGTGATTGTCGTGGTCCCACGGATGGAAGCCCGGCCGGAAAAAACTCAGCCATTCGCCGGCGATGCGCGGGAACAGCCCGCGGCGCGGCCCGTACAGGAACGCGATCATCCGCAGCATGCCGCGCACGTGATGGCCGGCACCGCGATCGCGCCACAGCAGCGTCGCGTGCATCAGGAACACGGTCGGCCAGAACGTCAGCGTCGTCAGCAGATACACGCCGATGCGGATCAAATAGCGGCGCAGCCCCGGTTTCATCGCGGTATTCCACACGTCAAACGACACGGCCTTGTGCTCGGTTTCCTCGAGCGCGTGCCAGATCCACATCTGCCGGTAGCCTTCGACCGAGCCTTCGAGGCGCGTCGGGTCGCGCAGCAGCCAGTCGGCGAGCATCGCCGTGTAGTGTTCCGCCGCGACCGTATGCGCGAGCTGCACCGAATGCGGCAGCTTGCGCTTCATGAAGCCGAGCACCGCCCACACGCGCTTGTCGAGCTTGCGCGCCGGCAGGTGGTTCGCCTGCATCAGCTCGTTGTATTCGATGTGCTCGCGCGTGTGCATCGCCTCCTGGCCGATGAAGCCGAGCACCTGCTGCTTCAGCACGGGATCGTCGATCCGGTCGCGGTAGTTGCGCACCGAATCCATGAAGAAACGCTCGCCGGCCGGGAACAGCAGCGACAGCGCGTTGAAGAAATGGGTCACATGCGACCCGAGTCCATGCCAGTCCTTCGCGCGTTCGACCGGCAGGTCGAAGCGCAGGTCGCGGCGCACCGGCATGATCCCGGCTGCGGTGGCGGAAGCGGCTGACTTCATGTTCATGGTTCTCCTGGTTCCGGACGGCCCGGCACGTCATCCGACACGGCCGGCGCGGGCCCGGGCGGCGCGTCGCGCACCGCCAAAATCTTGACATCGACAGATGTAAAGATAGGCCGCCCGCGCCGGCGCATGCAAGCCGCGCGGTAGATGCGCGCTTCCAAACAGGGCACGGTCGAAACGGTGGAAAAAACGGCGCTCGAACGGCGCCCGGACAGGGCGCGATTCGAACGCGCAGGCGGGCTGGCGGACGATGTGCGGCGCCCGGCGTCGCGCCCCGCTGCCGGCCCGACAGCCTCGTGCGGCGGGCGTTTGACGGAATCCGCCGCAGGCGGTCGACAGGCGGCGGATCGCAGCGGTAGCGCCGATTCATACGCGCGGCGCACCGCAACGGTGCAACCCCGATCGCGGCGCCCGTGAAAAATTCAAACGCGCGTTCCAATGGCGTTTCGGGCGAGCGCGGCCACGGCAACCCGCCGCCGGCTCCGGCACGCGCGCGACGAGCCGCAAGCCACCTGCGACGGCGCGCGGCGCGCTCGCCTACAATAGCGGTTTTACGCAACCTCTTTCAGGAGAAGTCATGTCTGTCATCACGACCGAATCGGGCCTCAAATACGAAGACCTGACCGAAGGCACCGGCGCGGAAGCGCAAGCCGGCAAGACCGTCAGCGTCCACTACACGGGCTGGCTGACCGACGGTCAGAAATTCGATTCGAGCAAGGACCGCAATGACCCGTTCGCGTTCGTGCTCGGCGGCGGCATGGTCATCAAGGGCTGGGACGAAGGCGTGCAGGGCATGAAAGTCGGCGGCGTGCGTCGCCTGACGATTCCGCCGCAACTCGGCTACGGCCCGCGCGGCGCAGGCGGCGTGATCCCGCCGAACGCGACGCTCGTGTTCGAAGTCGAACTGCTCGACGTCTGACGTCGCACCCGGCCGTTTCCGTCCGATGCCACGCATCGCCTCCCCCGCCATCGCGCTGCGCCGCTACGACACGCGCGAAGCGTCGGACGTGCACGACTTCCACCAGGTCGTGCTCGGCGTCGATGGCGCGATGGTGATGGCGGTGGACGGAATCGGCCAGCGCATCGACCGGCACGCGGCCTGGCTGATACCGGCCGGCGCGCGCCACGACTATGCGGGCCTCGGCGACAATCGCCAGCTCGTGATCGACCTGCCCGCCACGTCGCTCGCGGTGCCGCAACGGCTGTTCGACCGCGCGCGCGCCGTGGCGATCGACCCGGCGCTCACGTCGCTCGTCGCGCAGGTCGCGGCGGCGGCCGCGCAACACGATGCGCCGGCCGGCGACGCACGGCAGGCCGCCGCGCACCGTTTCCAGTGGCAGGCCGCAGCGCGCCTGTGCGACGCGCTGCTCGACGACGCCGGCATCGCCGCGCCCGCGGCGGGCCTCGATTTCGCGCGCATCGACCGCTGGCTGCGCGCGCGGCTCGCGGAGCCGCTGCGTATCGCCGATCTTGCCGCGCATTGCGGCTACGGGATGCGCCGGTTTCATCAACTGTTCGTCGACGCGTTCGGCGAAACGCCCCATCGCTACCTGCAGCGGCTGCGGCTCGACGCGGCGGTCGTGCTGCTTGCCGACGGCCGCCACCCGCTCGTCGACATTGCCGGCCTGGTCGGCTTCGCGGACCAAAGCACGTTCACGCATGCGTTCACGAAGCGCTTCGGCGTCGCGCCCGGACGCTGGCGCGGCGAACGGCATTGAGCCCATCGGCCTCGCCGGACACGCAGCCGCGTCGGCGCAGGTATCGACGCTTCACGTCCCGCTGAAACATCGCCCGTCCGTCGCGTCCTACGATGGGTGCATGGATACGACCACCCCCTCCCCCGCTTTCCCTTCCACGCTCGCACGCGTCGTCGCAACCGTCAGCATCGGTTTCGTCGTCACGCAGCTCGACGTGACGATCGTCAACATCGCGCTCGCGCATCTCGCGGCCGACCTGCACCTGCCGGTCGCCGGCCTGCAGTGGGTCGTCGATGCGTACACGCTCGCGTTCGCAGTGCTGATGCTGTCGGGCGGCGCGCTCGGCGACCGCTTCGGCGCGCGCCGCCTGTACATCGCGGGCCTCGTGCTGTTCGCGCTCGCGTCGCTTGCGTGCGGCGCCGCCGTCACACCCGCGATGCTGATCGCGGCCCGCGCGCTGCAGGGCGTCGGCGCCGCGGCCATGCTGCCCAATTCGCTCGCGCTGCTCAACGACGCGTGCCGGCACGACCCGCGCCTGCGCGCCCGTGCAGTCGGCTGGTGGACGGCCGCCGGGTCGATCTCGATCGCGGCCGGCCCGGTCGTCGGCGGCCTGCTGATCGCCGCGTGGGGCTGGCGCGGCATCTTCCTCGTGAACCTGCCGCTGTGCGCGGCGGGGCTCGCGGCCGCGTTCGCGTGGGCGCCGGCGCGCCGCGAACCGGCAGTGCCTTCCCGTCCGGTCCGTGCGCTCGACCTGCGCGGCCAGTTCATCGCGATCGCGATGCTGACCGCGCTGACCGGCGCGGTCATCGAATGGCAGCCGCTCGGCTTCGCGCATCCGGTCGTGGCCGGCGGTTTCGTGCTGGCGGCCCTGGCCGCGCTCGCGTTCGTCGCGGTCGAGTCGCGCACGGCCACGCCGATGCTGCCGCTGTCGCTGTTCCGCCATCGCACGTTCAGCGCGGCCGTGCTGTTCGGGATCTGCGTGAACCTCACCTACTACGGCACCGTATTCGTGCTCGCGCTCTACCTGCAGCGCGCACGCGGCGAATCGGCGCTGCAGGCGGGTCTCGCGTTCCTGCCGCTCACGGGCGGCTTCCTGCTGGCGAATCTCGCGAGCGGGCGCGTCGTCGCGCGTCACGGCCCGCGCGCGCCGATGCTGGCGGGCGCGCTCGTTGCCGCGCTCGGCTACGGGTCGCTGCATTTCGTCGACGCATCGACACCGCTTGCCACGCTGCTCGTGCCGTTCCTGCTGATTCCGACGGGCATGGGGTTCGCGGTGCCGGCGATGACGACCGCCGTACTCGCATCGGTCGCGCCCGAACGGGCCGGCATCGCGTCGGCCGTGCTGAATACCGCGCGGCAGGCCGGCGGCGCGATGGGCGTCGCGGCGTTCGGCGCGCTTGCCGGCGGTGGCGGTGCATCGCAGGTCGTCAGCGGGCTACGGATCGAAACGGCCGTGTCGGTCGCGCTGCTGGTCGCCGCCGCGCTGCTCGCGACACGCGTGCGGCCCGATGCGCATCGCGGCGCCTCGGGCGCGCATCGGGCGATGCCGGCGACCGAATGAGCACCGGCGGTCACGCGTCGCCCGGATCGGGCTGGATCAGGTGACGCCACGGAAAGACGTTGCGCTTGAAGTGGCTCACGTACCCGCCGCCGCTGGCCTGGATCACCATGAACTGCAGCCGCGGATGCAGCGCCTGCAGCGCTTCGAGCGCCTCGAGATCGAGACAGGTATTGCGCAGATGCAGCGTATGGAGCCGCTGGCCGGCCGGGCTCCTCAGCAAACGCTCGTAAGCGTCGAACGACGTCACGCTGCCGGCGCCGCGCTCGTGCTTCCACGCCGCATGCAGTTCCGTCGATTCGGAGAAGTCGAGGCAGCCGAGCGACGACAGGTTGTCGCTGCCGGCAAGACGGTCGATGAACTGCTGGGTGTCGCTGCTACCACCGATGCGCAGCCGGCCCAGGTGCGGCAACGGCACGTCGAAGAAGCGCGCATCGGGCGCATTCGGCACCGTCAGCTCGGCAAGGAACGGCGCCTTCGCAACGAAACGGGCAATCTCGCCGCCCTCCTGCATGATGAGGCCGCGGCGTACGATCATCGACAGGTTGTGATCGGCCGGTTCGGTGGGCCGCACATAGAGCGAGCGCAGCATCGGAAAGTGCGCATCCGAATCGAGCAGCGGACCGAAATCCCATTCGCGCGTGCCGTTCGCCCCCTCGTCGGGGCCGCTGAACGCCAGATCGGTCACGAGGCTCGCGACCTCCCGTTCCGCCAGGCATGCCAGCACCCGGTCGAGCGGCTCGCCCCACGCTTCGCCGAAATACCGGACATGCAGCCCGGCCCGCATCGGCGCGACGTCGACATGGTTGGAATCGGTCGGCCACAGCGGCTCCGCCGGATCCGAATGGTCGTGCCCGTCCTCGGCGCCTTCTCGCTCGCAAGCGTCGTGAATACGGCGCTGCAGGTCGAGCAACCGCCGATAACCGGCGGAATCCAGCGGATGGGTCATGGCGAAGCAACTCCGGTCGACGACGATCGCGACAGTCTAGCCGACCGACCGGCCGCCACGCATCGCGCTCACTGCCGCGCCACCGCCGCTTCAGCGCCGATCTTCTTCACGACCGTCTCGGCCGCCTTCAAAGGCCGACCATCGTCGTGCCGCAGCGCAAGCTTGCGGATCGCGCGCCCCGTGCTGCGATCGACCAGCACCGAATGCGGCTCGCCGCGCGCGAACAGGTTCGCTTCGCCCCACTGCCGCAGCATCACGATGACCGGAAACAGCCCCTCGCCCTTTTTCGTCAGCGCGTACTCCTGATACGCGGTGCCGTCCGACGCCGGCACGACGTCGAACACGCCGGCGTCCACCAGCATCTTCAGCCGGTCGGACAGGATGTTGCTCGCCACGCCGAGGCTCGCGCGGAAATCGCCGAAGCGGCGCACGCCGTCGAACGCATCGCGCACGATCAGCAACGCCCAGCGATCGCCGACGATATCGGTCGCCCGCGCCACCGGGCACGGCGAATCCGCAAGACTTTTCTGCCTGGCCATGTTCCTCTCCGCAATCGTGCCGGCCGCCTTTGCGGCAGCGCCGGCCATCCGTGCGCGAGCCGCCGCCCGCCGCACAACAGGTTGCATTTTAAAACTACTTTTCCTACACTCCACACCAGTTTCATTTTGCAACTACTTTGCGTGAGGAAACCCATGGCGTCTTCCTGTCAATCCGGCACCGTTGCTTCGAACGGGCCGACACATGCAACGCATCCGGCCGAAGACGGCCGCCTGTCTTCGGCACGCGTCGCATTGCTGGCCGCCTGCTGCGCGGCGAGCGTCGCGAACGTGTACTACGCGCAGCCGCTGCTCGATTCGATCGCGCGCGATTTCGGCGTGTCGCAGGCGGCCGTCGGCGGCGTCATCACCGCGACGCAACTCGGCTGCGCGCTCGCGCTGCTGTTCGTCGTGCCGCTCGGCGACCTGCTGAACCGCAAGCGCCTGATCGCCGTGCAGCTTCTGCTGCTGACGGCAGCCTGCATCGGCGTGGCCGCGTCGTCGACGCGCATTGCGCTGCTAGCGGGGATGGTGGCGGTCGGCCTGCTCGGTACCGCTATGACACAAGGGCTGATCGCGTGCTCGGCGGCCCTCGCTGGCGCAGGCGAACGCGGGCGCGTGGTGGGCGCCGCGCAAGGCGGTGTCGTGGTCGGGCTGCTGGCCGCGCGCTCGCTGGCGGGTATCGTCACCGACATCGCGGGCTGGCGTGCGGTCTACCTGGTGTCGGGCGTGCTCGCGATCGCGATGCTCGTGGTGTTGTCGCGGCTGCTGCCCGACACACACGCGCCGCGCGAACACATCGGGTACGTCGCGCTGCTGCGCTCGATGGTGTCGCTGCTGCGACATGAACGCGTGCTGCACGTGCGCGGTGCGATCGCGCTGCTGATGTTCGCGGCGTTCAGCATCTTCTGGAGTGCGCTCGTGCTGCCATTGAGCGCGCCGCCGCACGCGATGTCGCATACGCAAATCGGCGCATTCGGCCTCGTCGGCGCGCTGGGTGCGGCGGCGGCGGCCCGCGCGGGCCGGCTCGCGGATCGCGGGCGCGGCGAAGCGACGACCGGCGCCGCACTCGCGCTGCTCGCGTGCTCGTGGCTGCCGCTCGCGTTCGGCAATACGTCGATTGCGCTGCTGATCGTCGGCATCGTGCTGCTGGACGTCGGCGGGCAAGCCGTCCATGTCGTCAACCAGAGCATGATTCTCGGCGCGCGGCCCGATGCGCATGCACGCCTCGTCGGCTGCTACATGCTGTTCTACTCGGTCGGCAGCGGGCTCGGCGCGATTGCCTCGACGATGATGTATGCACGCGCCGGATGGACGGGGGTCTGCGTGCTCGGCGCGGTCGTGAGCGTGGCCGCGTTCGGCGCATGGGCCGTGACGCTCCGGCGCGCGTGACGCGCGCCGGCCGTGTGGATCGGTGTGGATCAACCGGGAAAAGCCGGCCCGCCCTCGTCGGGCGGCCGGCGCGCGAACCGGTCGCGAACATGCGCCGGCCCGGCTTTCGGGTTCGGCGCGCCAGGGACGCGCCGCGGACGCTCAGCCTGCCGCCTGGATCGCCTCTTCGTACACGCCGGCGACGCGTCGCGCGATCACCGCGTTGTCGAAATGATCGCGCGCATACCGCTTGCACGCGGCTTCGTCGGGCAGCGCGATCGCGCCCGACAGCGCGCCGCCGAGCCCGTCGGCAATCGCATCCGCGCCCGTCGACGGCAGCACGAGATCGTCGGACAGCCCGGCAACCGCCTCCGGCAACCCGCCGACCGGCGTGACCAGCACGGGCGTGCCGGACGCGAGCGATTCGACGGTGATCAACCCGAAGCCTTCGAGCGCGACCGTCGGCACGACGCTGATCGTCGCCGCGCGGTACAGCGCCGCGAGATGATGGTCGGGCACGAAGCCGAGCAGCTTCACGTTGTCCTGGAGCCCGGCATCGTCGATGCGCTGCTGCAGCTCCTCGCCGATCTTGCCCTTGCCGGCGATCAGCAGCAGCACGTCCGGGTGACGGTGCTGGACGAGGCCGATCGCATCGATCAGGTCCTCCAGCCCCATGCGCCGCACGAGCCGGCGCACGGCCAGCACGATCGGCCGGTCCTGCGGCAGCTGCAGCTTGTGCCGCGCCTCGGCGGGCGTGAGCGGCGTGTCGAACTGCGCGGTATCGACACAGCCGGGAATGACGCGTACGCGCGACGGATCGATCCCGTAGCGGTTCGTCAGGATCTGGCCGAATGCCTGCGACAGCACGATCAGCCGCGACGAGCGCGTATAGACGGCCTGTTCGAGGTAGCGCTTCGCGCGCTGCCCGAGCGATGCGGCGCCCTCGACCTGGCTTTCGTCGGCCCACGGCCCCTGGAAGTGCGACACCTGCGGAATCCCGCGCGTCACGTCGAGCCCCGGGAACGTGTACAGCGCGAAGTGCGACGAAATCACGTCCGGCCGCTCGCTGCGGATTTCCTCGCGCAGCGCGCGCCGCGCGGCGAGCATCCGGCGCGCGAGCGGCTCCGATGCGGGACCGAAGCCCTGGATCGCCCCGCCCGTGTCGTCGGCGACCTTCGGCGAGCCCGCAACGAGCCCGCGCACCTCGACGCCCGCGCCCGGCAGCGCGCCGACGAGCGAGTAGTACATCCGGTCGAGGCCGCCCGCGCGTTCGGGGAACCAGTGCATGCCGATCTGCAACGATTTGATCGGCCGGGAAGATTGAGACATCACGGTTGCTCCTGCGTGATTGCATGCTCGACCCGCTCGAAGGCGGACGGCTGCGTGGGTTGGCCGATGCGCCGGTAGAGCGCGACGTACTGGGCACCCATGTGCGCCCAGCCGAAACGGGTCATCAGTTCGCGGGCCGCGTCGCCCATCGCGCGGCAGGTGTCGCGCGAGGCCGCGAGCGAGCCGATCGCCTGCGCGAGCGCGGCCGGATCGTCCGGGTCCTCCAGCACGATCCCGCATTCGCGCGTGATGATTTCCGCGCCGCCCGCCGTGCGCGCGGTGACGACCGGCAGCCCGGCCGCCATCGCCTCCAGCAGCGACAGGCTCATCGCTTCGTAGCGCGACGGAAAGACATACGCGTCGACCGAACGCATCAGCGTCGGCATGTTTTTCACGAGACCGAGGAAATGCACGCGCGAATCGATGCCGAGCGCACGCGCCTCTTCCGGATAAGGGCTGCCGGGCAGATAGCCGGCCACCGCCAGGTGCACGTTCGCCGGCAGCTTCGTCAGCGCCTTCAGCACGGTGCCGAGGTTCTTGCGCGGCGTGCGCAGGTCGCCGACGAACAGCAGCAGGAACGCGTCGTCCGGCAGCTTGAACGCCGCGCGATCGGCCTGCGCGCCCGCGAACGCACTGCCGTCGACGCCGTTGTAGATCACGCTGATCTTGCGGCTGTCGATCCCGAGCCCGGCGATCTCGTCGGCCACCTTCTGCGACACCGCGGTAATCGCGCGCGAGCGCCGGTAGGCCCAGCGCTCGAGCACGGTGTTCACGCGCGTATAGACATACTGGTAAGCCGACCACATCCCCTTCGTGGGGCCGAACGGATAGTACGGACTCTTGAACCAGCCGCCGTGCACGAAGTGCGCGGTATTCACGTCGGCCTTGATCCATGAAATGAAGCCGTTCACGTGCAGCACGTCGTATTCGCTGCGATGCGCGCGCAGCCAGGCCGCGCTCTTCAGCGCGAACACCTGCTGCTTGACGAGATTCGACGGCCAGAAGCCGCCGACCTTCACCGGCACCCAGCGCACGCGCGGGTCGGCCAGCAGCTCCGGCGCGACATGCGACGCGACCAGCGTGACCTCGTAGTTCTCGGCCAGCGCCGCGCGCGCGATTTCGTAATTGACGCGGCCCTGCCCGTCGTTATGTCGCACGACATGCGTGACGATCGCGATTCTCAATGGTCGCCTCCCCGTGAACGCGCGGCGGCCAGCAGGCGTTGTGCCTTCTGCCAGTGCGCCGCGGCAAGTATCGAAAAAATGGCTGTGAACATCAGCAGGCCGCCCGTGCCGATCAGCGAGTTCGTGAACACGAGCATCGCGAGGGTCGACAGGCACAGGCTCAGGCACGCGGCGACGAACTTGTCCTTGCGCAGCTTGAAAGCCGCGCGCAGCGCGCGGCCGAACAGCATCACGACGCCGGCGAGATACAGCAGCGTGCCGGGCCAGCCGAGCACGAACGGCACGTTCATCACGCCGCTGTCGAAGCTGCCGTACTTGCCGAGCTCGCCGCTGTCGCTCGACAGCTTCGTCGACGCCCCCGTCGCGCCCATCCCTTCGCCGGCGACGTCGGTGAACGCGGTCTGCGCGAAGGTCGCGTAGAACTTGTTGCGATCGTCGTAGCTCCGGTCGTCCTTCAGGTTCGTGATCGACTGCAGACGCGCGCCCAGACGGTCGGCCACCGGCCCGACGGTCAGCAGCGGCACGCAGAGCCCGACCAGCACGATGCCGCTGATGAGGATCCGCATCCGCACGCGGTTGTTCGACTGAGCCAGCTGGATCGCGAGCGCGATCACCCAGCCGCCCCACGTCGAGCGCACGAGACACAGCGCGAACGACACGAAGCCGGCCGCCCCGGCGAACCAGCGGATCTTCTGCGGCGCCGCGAACACGAACACCAGCGCGCCCATGATCGCGAACGCGAACGGCCCCGACGAGTTCATCGTGCTGAATACCCGCACGCCGTACGGCACCGGCTCGCCCTGCGAACCCATGTCCGACCCGATCATCCACAGCACGTCCCACTGCGGCATCACGAAGTACTGCACGACGCCGTACACGCCCATCACGAGCATGCCCCACATGAACGTGGACAGCAGCACGTCGCGGTACTCGGGATAGTCGCGCGAGTTGACCATGATGTGAAAGCCGATCAGCACCGGGTACACCCAGTTCGCGAGGTCGTAGGTCGCGGCCATCACGCCGCTCGACACGATTCCGACGAGATAGGCGTACGCGAGCCCGAACAGCATCAGCAGCACGGGTATCCCGCGCCGCTGCGCGAGCGCGCGGTAATGCCTGAGCAGCCCCAGGCCCGCGATCATCGTCACCGCGAGCGGCGCGACCTGGATCAGGCTCGTCGGCGTGAACGCGCCCTTCGACCAGTCGGCGAGACGCCGCACCTCCGGGCTCAGGAACCACACCCACCACATGAAGCCGACATAGCGCGCCGGGCTCTTGAAATACAGCCAGATGCCGACCGCGATGGCCAGCACCGGAAACGCGAGCGTCAGTACCTTGCCCTGGTGGATGGCGATCAGCGCTGCGGTAAACGTCCACAATCCGGCCTGCCCGGCCCAGTGCTTCGGCTCGGCGAACCAGCGGCGGTTGCGCGACGGGGCGCGTTCGGCGGTAATCGTACTCATCGATCCGCTCTCAACGCGACGACGGACGCGAATCCGCGAGCGGCATCGTCACGCCTGCCGCGGCCGGCGTACGGCGCCGGCGCAGCATGTCGCGCGTGATCCGCACGTGCTGCTCGGCGAACGCCCGGGTGGTCAGGTCGCGTTCGCGCAGGCACGCGGCAGCCGCCCGCGCACAATCGAGCGCCGCAACCGGATCGGCGACGAAGCGGTCGGCCGCCTGGCGCATCGCCTGCGCATCGAACGCCGGCACATAGGCGGCCGTATCGTGCGGGAAGTAGTCGCTGAGCCCGCCCACGTCGGACACGATCATCGGCTTGCCGACGGCCGCCGCCTCGAGCATCACGGTGATGCCCGACGCATGGAAATTCGGCCGCAGCGGCACGACGATCACGTCGGCCCAAGCATACAGCTCGTGCTGCTTCGCGAGCCCCGACGCCGAACCGATCTTCACGTTCGGCGCGTGCCATTCGCGCGGCACGCGGCGGCGCGTCGCGAGCCGCACGTCGTAACGCTCGTCGCCGCCGAACGCGGCGAGGAACGTGCGCCAGTCGCGATCGCGGTCGTTGCCGATCGCCGCGATCCGCAGCGGCCGGCTCGGCTTCCATTGCTGCGGCTCGGTCGGCGGGAAATCCTGCGTGTTCAGCCCGTAGTAGACGAACTCGGCTTCGCGCCCGAGATAGCGGCGGCACAGGTCCGCGTTGTCGCGGGCGAGCGTGGTCAGCGCGTCCGCGCGCTTGAGCAGCTTGCGGTACAGCCAGCGGCGCGGGCCGCCGAAGCTGCCCCACTTGTCGAACAGCCACACGCTCTGCGCGAGCAGCAACGGGCGCTTGCCTTGCGCGCCGGCGAGCTTCAGGATCAGCGACGCGGCGAGGTGCTCCTGTTCCGTGTGTGTCCAGATCACGTCGGTATTGAGCAGTTCGGCGCGGTTGCGCCAGGCATGCACGAGATCGAAGCCGAGCGCCGCCTTCAACGCACGGCGCGCGAGGCTCGCGACGCGGTTCTCGCCGCCGTCCTGCGAATAGGTCAGCCGGAATTCGTCGGATTCGGCATGGTGATAGCCGTACAGGCAGCCGATGTTCTCGCCTTTCCGGTAGGTACGCGGATCGGCGCCGTAAAACAGGTGGACGTGGACGTTCGTTGCAGTCATGTCAGCCTCCGCCGGGCCGCCTGGCAGTCGGACGGACAAGCCCTCCGGAGACGGGGGGGCTGCGCCCCCCCATGCGAACGGCGTGAGCGTGGGGATTGTTTCATTTCGAGCCCTCCGGGCGTGGCCGTGCGCGATGCGCGCGAGCCGTTCAAGACGTCACCGGCGGCATCGCCGCACGGTGGGGGGCAAGGTTCGTGCGGCGCGCATCGCGCGCGCCGCGGCGCACCGCGCGCCAGTGCGCGAGCACGCGGCCGCGCCGTGCGGTATGCAGCGACAGCAGCACGTGCGCGAAGCCCGGGTAGACGCGCGTGCCCACCAGCGCCCACCACCACCACGCGATCTCGCGCCGTACCGGCGGCAGGTGCTCGCGCAGCGTCAGCTGCAGGTTGTACGCGCCGTTGCTGATCGCATTCAGCGATGCCGCATCGCGCCGGTCGTCGTCGAAGCGCTCGGCCGGGAAATGATCGACGGCGATCGCCGGGTCGTACAGCAGCTTCCAGCCCGCACGCTGCACCTCCATGCTGAACGCGGTGTCGTTGTGCGCCTGTGCGCCCGCGCCGCGCAGCCGCGTATCGAAGTGCAGCCCGGCGATCGCCGTGCGCCGGTAGCTCATGTTCGCGCCCTTCAGCGTGTCGACTTCACGCGCGCCGCCGACACCGAGGTGATGATTGCCGATGATCTTGCCCGACAGCGTGAGCTGGCCGACCAGCTCGCGCGACTCGTCGAGCAGGCGGCCCTTCTCGTGTACCCAGTCGCGGCCGCCGACCGCGCCCACACGCGGGTCGGACAGGAACGCGGCTTCGATGCGCGCGAGCCAGTCGGGATGCGGCGCCGCATCGTCGTCGGTGATCGCGACGACGTCGCCGTGTACCGAGTCGAGCCCCTTGTTCAGTGCGGCGACCTGCCCCGTCACGTCGACCGGCACGATGCGCAGCGGCAGCGCGCCGCCGACCGCCGGATCGGCGAGCCGTTCATGCGTGGCATCGTCCTCCGGGCGCGCGACGACGATCACCTCGTCGGGCAGCCGCTGCTGCCGCTGCAGCGCCAACAGGCAGCGCGCGAGGTCGGCGGGACGCCGGTAGGTCGGAACGAGCACGGAAATTTTCATCGATGGTTCTCCAGTCGGCCGGGCCGGCGGCACGCGCTGCCCGCCCGGTTACGCGCGTTGCGGATCAGGCGCTCAGGTATTCGTGCACGGCCGCATAGCCGCGACCGTAGCCGCGCGCCTTCGGCGGCACGCCGTTGAAGATCCCGCCTTCCAGATCGACGCCCGCGGTGCGCAGGCGCTTGATCGCATCGGCGATCTCGCCTTCGGTATGCATGCCCGAGCGCAGCACGAGGAACGCCGAGCCGGCCATGCGGCCGATGATGGTCGCGTCGGTCACCGCCAGTACCGGCGGCGAATCGATCAGCACGACGTCGTAGCGCTTGCCGAGCCCTTCGAGGTATTGCGGCAGGCGCGTCGACATCAGCAGTTCCGACGGATTCGGCGGGCGCGTGCCGGCCGCGATGAACGACAGGCCCTGCACCGGCGTTTCGCGCACCGCATCCTCGAGCGCCGACTGGTCGCTCAGCAGCTCGGACAAGCCCGGCTGCGCGGTCAGGCCAAAGTAGCGGTCGAGCAGGCCGCGACGCATGTCGGCGTCGATCAGCAGCACGCGCTTGCCCGAATGGGCGAGCAGCACCGCGAGGTTGACCGTCAGGAAACTTTTGCCGATGCCGGGCGTCGGGCCCGTCAGCACGATCACGCGGTTCTTCGCATCCATCATCGCGAACTGCATCGCGGTGCGCAGGCTGCGCAGGCTCTCGACGCTGAGATCCTTCGGACGCAGGCTGGCGAGGATCGGCCGTGCCCGGCCACCGCCCTTCTCGGCCGCCGCGTCGAGCTTCACCTGCTCGGCGCTTTGCGGCACCAGCCCGTACAGCGGCAGGTTGAACGCGCGCTCGATGCGGTCCGGATCCTCGATGCCCTGGAACATGTTGCGGCGCAGGAACACGACGCCCGTGCCGAGAATCAGGCCCAGGAACACGGCTGCCGACAGGATCAGCACCTTCTTCGGCTTGACCGGATCGCCCGGACGCAGCGCCGAATCGATCAGGTGGATGTTGCCGCCCGTGCCCGCCTTCTGCACCGACAGCTCCTGCACGCGGTTCAGCAGCAGCACGTAGATGTCCTCGGCGACCTTCGCGTCGCGCTGGAGCTGGACGGCCTTCACTTCGGTGGCCGGCAGGCTACGGAAGCGGTTGCTGAACTTGTCCTTCTCGCCCTGCAGTTCCGCGAGCTGCTGCTTCGCGGCGATCACCATCGGGTGCGAATCGGTGAAACGCTGCGCGAGCGACGCGAGTTGCAGGCGCTGCGCGGCGATCTGCTGTTCGTACTGCACGCTGCCTTCAAGGTAGACCTTCGCCTCGTCGCTCGCGTTGATCGAGCCCGACGTGCGCTGGTACTGCGTCAGCGCGGCTTCCGCGCGTTCGAGGTCGGCCTTCAGGCGCGGTTCCTCGCCCTTCAGGAAGTCGAGCATCTTGGTCGCTTCGGCCTGCTTCGCGACCACGTGCTGGTTCAGGTACGACTGCGCGAGCGCGTTCGCGATCGCGGCGGTCTGGTCCGGGTCCTTGCCTTCGAGCGAGATCTGCACGACACCCGTCTGCTTGCCCTGCTCGGTCACCTGGATGCCGGCCTGGAACCCGCTGATCGCATCGAGATCGTTGTAGCGGACCACCGTGAACTGCGTGCCGGGGCGCGCGACGAGGTGCTTCACGAGCAGCGACACGCCGCCGCCCTGCGCCGATTCGCCGACGCGGCCCGACAGCAGCCGTTTCCCGTTCTCGTCGACCAGCGAGTAGGTGTCGTTGGGGCCGGCCGTCAGCGTCAGCTTCTTGCCTTCGAGCACGGGATCGACGTTGATCGTGTCGACGTCGGCGACTTCGCCGCCCCACGCATACGATTTCAGGCCGAGCCACGGCCGCGCCGGCTCGCCCGTCGTCGCGAGGCGCGCGGAGAGACTGCCGATCACCGGCAGCGTCTTCGGCACGACCGAGAAGTTCAGCTTGAACTGCTCGACGACCGGCGCGACGACGCCGCGGCTCTTGATGATCTCGATTTCCGCATCGGTCGGCGCCTGCTGCGGGCCGCTGTTGATCATCGCGCCCGTCTGCGTCTGGGTGAGCGCCTGCGACGTGTTGTCGTTGCCCTCGACGCGCACGTGCACATCCGCCTGGTAGACCGGCTTGGCGATGAAGCAGTAGAGGCCGGCGAGTGCGATGACCGTCACCGCGATGCCGAGCAGCAGCCAGATGTCGTCCATGATCACCTGGAGCAACTGGCCGAGGACGACGTCCTCTTCCTCGGTTTTCGCGGTCAGATCCGCGTAGGAGTGTTTCGCTTGCGTGTTCACCATTCGTTCCCGCTTGAGTGGTGCCGGGGCGGAGGCGCCGCCCCGGCGGGCTATCAGCGTGTGATTTGCCGCATGTAGAAGATCGTCTGGATCGTCGGCAGCACCTGCTGCAGCACACGGTTGAACTGCACCGAGCTGGCCGTGCTGACGTACACGACGTCGAGCGGTTGAAGCGGGAAGCGGCTCGACAGCATCAGCGCGTCGGGCTGCGTCATGTCGAGACGGAACACTTCAGGCTTCGTCGGGTTGTCGCGCATCCCGCGCATCACGTAGATCTTGCGCGGGTTCGCGTCGGTGTCGAGGATGCCGCCGCCCGCCGTCAGCGCGTCGGCGATGGTCAGCCTGCCCTTGAGCATCGGCACCGTGACCGGCGTCTTGACCTCGCCCATGATGAACACGCGGCTGTCGCTGCGGTCCGGCACGTTGACGATGTCGCCCGCCTGCAGCATCACGTTCTTGTTGACCTCGCCGCGATCGAGCACGCCGTTCGCGTCGAGCGTGTAGAGCTTGCCGTCGCGCGTCAGGCGCACGCGCTGCAGGTCGGCCTCGTTGGTCGAGCCGCCCGAGCGCGAGATCGCGTCGACGAGTGTCAGCGGCACGTCGCTCATCGCGAGCGGGCCCGGCTGCTTCACTTCGCCCGTCACCTGCACCTTCTGGCTGCGGAACGACAGCACGCGCACGTCGAGCTGCGGATTCTTCACGTAGCGCGACAGGCTGGACGCCATCTGCTCGCGGATCTGCGCGACCGTCTTGCCCGCCACGCGCACGCGGCCGACGAACGGGAAGAAGATCGTGCCGTCGGCGCCGACCGTCTGGCCGTACGGATCGGCCTGGCCCGGCAGCGCAGTCGTATACGGCTGCTGCAGCGCGCCCGCGACCGATTGCGTCGTGTTGCCGCCGCTCGAGAACGACTGGCCCTGCGGCGTCGTCAGCTCGGGGTGATCCCACACGGTGACGCCGAGGATGTCCTGCGGGCCGACGCGATACGTGTACTGCGACGGATCGCTATAGCGCCCAGGCGGCAGCGGATGGTCGACCTGCGCTTTCTGCAGCTGGTCCATCACCACTTTGGCGTCGATGTAATGAACCGGATAGGTTTCGGCCGCTTCCTGCCGGCCCTCGTCCTTCAGGTTCGACGAATCGAGGTAGTTGCCGGGAGCGGTTGCACAGGCTGACAGGAAAGTCGTCAGCGCAACGGCAAGCGCCACCGGACGCATTGGGCGCATCGGGCGTTTCAGCATAGTTTCTGTAGCCATCCTTGAACCAGGCGTTCGATCAGTGAGTAGCTCTCGCGGTAATCGGCTTCGGGGCCGCCGTGCGGGTCGGCAATCTCGGCCCCTTCCCACTTGCCGAGCAGGTGGACCTTGCCGCGCGCGAACGGATCGACCTTTTCGACGGCCGCAATCTGTCCGCGCTCGCTGACGAGAATCAGGTCGGCGTCGCGCACGATCCGGCGCGACAGCCGCCGCGACCGGTGGGTCGTCGCATCGACGCCCCGCTCGGCGAGCAGTTGCCGCATCACCGGATCGATGCCGTCGCCGTCATTCGCGTGCACGCCGGCCGAGTGGAACGTCGGGCGCGGGCCGCCGCGCGACGCGGCGTGCGACTTGAACAGCATTTCCGCTGCCGGGCTGCGGCAGACGTTCGCGTGGCAGACGATCAGGATGTTCCGGAACATGGTGTCTCGTAACGAGTGACGGGAAACGGGTTACGCGCTTGCGCGCGCAGTGCCCGGCACGCGGGCGGCGACGGCCTGGCGCGAGCCCGGCCGGCCGATCGGGTGGTATTCGATGCCCTGCTCGCTCATCGTCTCCGGCTCGTACAGGTTGCGGCCGTCGAAGATCACCGGCGCCTTCCACAGGCGGCCGAGCGCAACGAAGTCGGGGCTCTTGAAGATCTTCCATTCGGTGACGATCACGAGCGCGTCGGCGTCGCGCGCGGCCTGCGCCTCGTCGTCGACGAAAGTCAGGCGCTCGAGCCAGCTCGGGTGATCGGCGAGATCGAGTGCGATCACGCGGTGCGCTTCCTGCTGCGCGACCGGGTCATACGCCGCGACGCGCGCGCCGCGCGACAGCAGCTCGGCGATCAGCTCGCGGCTCGGCGCCTCGCGCATGTCGTCGGTGTTCGGCTTGAACGCCAGGCCCCAGATCGCGAACGTGCGGCCCGTCAGGTCCTCGCCGAAGCGCGCGACGATCTTGTCGGCGAGCACGCGCTTTTGCGTCGCGTTGACCGACGACACGGCCTTCAGGATCTGCAGCGACTGGCCGTGCTCGTCGGCCGTGCGGATCAGCGCCTCGACGTCCTTCGGGAAGCACGAGCCGCCGTAGCCGCAGCCGGCATACAGGAAGTGGTAGCCGATGCGCGGATCGGAGCCGATCCCGCGGCGCACGGCCTCGATGTCCGCGCCGAAGCGGTCGGCGAGATTCGCCAGCTCGTTCATGAACGAGATGCGCGTCGCGAGCATCGCGTTCGCCGCGTATTTCGTGAACTCGGCCGAGCGCACATCCATGTACAGCGTGCGTTCGTGGTTGCGGTTGAACGGTGCGTAGAGCTTCTTCATCAGCTCGCGGGCACGCTCGCCCGGCACGTCGTCGTCACAGCCGATCACGATACGGTCCGGCCGCGTGAAATCGTCGAGCGCCGCGCCTTCCTTCAGGAATTCCGGATTCGACACGACCGAGAACATCTGGTCGCCGCCGCGCTTCGCCAGCTCCTCGGCCACCGCCGCGCGCACGCGCTCGGCCGTGCCGACCGGCACCGTCGACTTGTCGACGATCACCTTGAAGCTTGTCATGTAGCGGCCGATGTTGCGCGCCGCCGCGAGCACGTACTGCAGATCGGCCGAGCCGTCCTCGTCGGGCGGCGTGCCGACCGCGATGAACTGCACGTCGCCGTGCGCGACCGCCGCCTCGACGTCGGTCGAGAAGCGCAGGCGGCCGGCCGAGCGGTTGCGCGCGATGACTTCCTTCAGGCCCGGCTCGTGGATCGGCACGCCGCCGTTGTTCAGGATGTCGATCTTTGCCTGGTCGACGTCGAGACAGAACACGTCGTGCCCGATGTCGGCGAGACAGGCGCCGGTGACAAGACCTACGTAACCGCTGCCGATGATAGTCAGATTCATGATGTGTCGGACCTCGTGACCAATGATTCGAAATTCGTAAAACCGGAATGCCTGCGCGACGCGCCGTCAGTACGCGTTGCTGCCGGTGAAACCTTTCCAGAGCGTCAGCGCGACGATCTTGATGTCGAGCCAGAACGACCAGTTCTGCATGTAGTACAGATCGAGCTTCACGCGTCCCATCATCTTCTCGATCTGGTCGGTCTCGCCGCGAAAGCCGTTGATCTGCGCCCACCCGGTGATGCCCGGCTTGATCCGGTAGCGGAACATGTAGCCCTTGACCAGATCCTTGTAGATGTCGTCGTGCGCGAGCGCATGCGGGCGCGGGCCGACCACCGACATCTCGCCCTTCAGCACGTTGATGAACTGCGGCAGCTCATCGAGGCTCGTGCGGCGCAGGAACCGGCCGACCGGCGTCACGCGCGTGTCGTTCTTCGTCGCCTGCGTGACCTGCCCGGCCACTTCCTGGTGCACTTTCATCGAGCGGAACTTGTAGATCTCGAACTCGTGCCCGTCGATGCCCTTGCGCTTCTGGCGAAAGAACACCGGCCCGCGCGACGTCAGCTTGATCAGGCCCGCGATCAGCACCATCACCGGCGCGAGCGCCGCCAGCGCCGCCAGCGCGAACAGCCGGTCGAACACGAACTTCGGCATGATCCGCACGTCGGTGATCGGCGACGCCGCGAGATTGATCGCCGGCACGCCGAGCACCTCGACCACTTCCTGGTTGAAGAACGACAGCGTGCGCACGTCCGGAATGAAGCGGATATTCACGAAGTCGTGGCGGAACACCGTCACGATCTGGTGAATCCGGCGCTCTTCCGTGATCGGCAGCGTGAGCCACAGCTCGCTGATCGCGCGGCTGCGCACCAGCCACACCAGCGATTCGAACTGCCGCTCGATGCGCACGTCGTCGAGCGCCACTTCGCCCGGCGCCTCGCTTTCGTCGTACACGCACACCGGGTTGAAGCCCGCTTCCGGACGCGCCCGCATCTGTGAGATCAGCCGCCGCGCCGCCGGCGTGCCGCCGACGATCGCGACCGCCTTCAGGTTGTAGCCGCCACGGCGCAACTGCCGCAGCACGACGTGCACGCAGGCCTTCGAGCCGACGAGCAGCGTCATCGTCACGAGCGCCCAGTAGCCCAGCCACAGCCGCGACAGGTCGCCCGACTGGTGAAAGCTGAAGCTCATCAGGATGCCCGCGAGCTCGACCGCGAGCCATGCGAACACGACACGCCCCATCAGCCCGACGAGACGCTTGCCGCGCCACGACTGGTAAATGCCGAAGGCCGGGAAGGACACGACGACGAGCAGGCAGTCGAACAACACCGTCGTGCGCTGCAGGTCGTTGAGCCAGATGCTGCCGCCGTGCAGCGTGGCAGCGATCAGCGCTCCCGCCACGACCATCGCGATATCGATGACTCTCGCCAGCACGCTCAACATGTCTGCTTCCTCTTTGAACAGGCGTTTGCCGAACAGCTCCTCATGCGACCCGTGCCGCACATTCGATTCAAACGTTGCATGACGCTATTGAACCGGCAAGAAAATCGCCCCTCAAGCGCACAAGTATTTCGAAAAATAATCGGAAATTCTTGCCGCGATCTTTTTTAATTAAATCGGCACGTTTTCCCGGATCGATCGGGATTCGAGAATTTTTCGGAAACTTTACGTTCGCCGCGAACCCTTTGCCGGCGGGCGCCGACCGTCGATGCGCGGAATTATTTTTTATTTTTTTATTGGCATCCGATGCTATCGAGGAAAATTTTCCCAGATGCACGCGCGGCGAATATCCGCCAATGGATCCGGTTTTATTGTCGATTTACTTCATGCTACAACGACAGGCACTGACTTCAACCGTGGAGAGTGTCATCATGAATGCTCCGGCAGTGGCCGCCGAAACGCGCCAATCTTCTTCCGCCGCACCCGCCGCCGGCACGCGCCTCGCCGTGCAGCCCGTGATTCTTGCCGGCGGTTCCGGCACGCGCCTGTGGCCGATGTCGCGCGAACGTTTTCCGAAACAGCTGATCGGCCTGCTCGGCGATCATTCGCTGCTGCAGTCGACCGCCCTGCGCCTCGACGGCCTCGCGGCCGCCCATCCGCTGAACGACGACGTGGTGATCGTGTGCGGCGAGGATCACCGCTTCACGACCGCCGAACAGCTGCGCCTGACGGCCAAGGACGCGACGATCATGCTCGAGCCGCTCGGCCGCGACACCGCGCCCGCGCTGACGCTCGCCGCGCTGCGGCTCGTCGCCGGCGGCAACGATGCGGTGATGACCGTGATGCCGGCCGACCATGCGGTCGCCGACCTGCCGCGCTTTCACGCGGCCGTCGCGGCCGGCGTGCACTGCGCGGCGCAAGGCAAGATCGCGACGATGGGCATCGTGCCGAAGCACGCGGAAACGGGCTACGGCTACATCCGCGTCGGCGCGCCGCTCGGCGACGCCGCAACGGGCAGCCTCGACGTCCGCCGCCTCGACCGTTTCGTCGAGAAGCCGCATCTCGAACTCGCTCAGCAGTACGTCGCATCCGGCGAATACTGGTGGAACAGCGGGATCTTCATCGTCCGCGCCTCGGTCTGGCTGAAGGCGATCCGGCATCTCGAACCCGCGATCTACGCGGCCTGCGAACAGGCCGTCGCACTGGGCAAGTCCGACGGCGATTTCTTCCGCGTCGATCGCGACGCATTCGCCGCCTCGCCGTCGAACTCGATCGACTACGCGGTGATGGAGCCGCTCGCGGGCCAGCCGCAACTGTGCGAGAGCGTCGTCGTGCCGCTCGACGCGGGCTGGTCGGACGTCGGCTCGTGGGACGCAATCTGGCAGATCTCGCCAAAGGACGATACCGGAAACGTCGGCCGCGGCCACGTGCTGTTCGAAGACGCCGAATCGACTTTCGCGCATTCGGAAAGCCGGCTCATCGCCTGCGTCGGCACGCAGAACCTGGTCGTCGTCGAAACGCCCGACGCCGTGCTCGTCGCCGACAAGTCGCGCGTGCAGGACGTGAAGAAAATCGTCGGGCGCATCAAGGCGCAACGCGGCGCGGAAGCGACCGATCACCGCAAGGTGCACCGCCCGTGGGGCCATTACGACTCCGTCGACACGGGCGAGCGCTTCCAGGTGAAACGCATCGTCGTGAAGCCGGGCGCCCAACTGTCGCTGCAGATGCACCACCACCGCGCCGAACACTGGATCGTCGTGCGCGGCACCGCGCGCATCACGCGCGGCGACGAAACGTTCCTGCTGTCCGAAAACGAATCGACGTACATTCCGCTCGGCGTGTCGCACCGCCTGGAGAACCCGGGCAAGATGCCGCTCGAACTGATCGAAGTGCAGTCGGGCGCGTATCTCGGCGAGGACGACATCGTCCGCTTCGACGATACCTACGGCCGGCAATGACGCAGCAAAGCCGGGGGCGCCGCTTCGACAGCGGCGCCCCCGGATTGGGCAGGCCTGGAGAGATGGCGCTTCCGCGCGGCCGTCGTGGCACACGACGGCCCGCGCGTTGCATTGAAACGGCGATCAGCCTACGCGGTACGCGTACTCGCGGCGTTCCGCCTGCACGGGATCGTTGCGGCTTTCGGACAACGCGCCCGCGCGGCGTTCGGCAATGAAGCGCTTGATGTCCGATTCCGCGCGAGCCAATGCGGACAAGCCGGCCAGCACCTCGCCTTGCGGCTCGCGCGCCGGCTCGTCGCTCGCCCCGTGGCGATCGATCCATTGGCGCGCCCAGTCGAGCGCGAACTGCTCGGCTTCCTCGGCATCGGTGAAGCGCGGACCGATCAGGCCCGAGCGTTCGACGCGCCGTTCGTCCTGCGAAATTTCGGCCCACGCGCGGTACATCAGGTTCTGCACGGGTTGTGCAATGCCGCTGATCGTATAGCCGCGATACTCGTCGGTCTGCGGTTCGGCCGCGGCGAAGCTCGCCGACGACGCATGCGCGTGGCGCAGTTCCGTGGCCGGCGCACCGGGCACCACGAACGACGCGTCGGACGCGTCGAGCATCTGGTCGTCCGGCATCGTGCTCACCGACGCACCCTCGCCGTCCCAAACGTTTGCCTGCGAAACCGGCAATTGCCACGATTCCGGGTTCTGCCAGAACACGCCGCGCAAGCGGTCGTTGTCGGGCACGGGCTCCGCACGGTGCGCGGGAACGACCGGCAGCGGCGGCGGCGGAATGTACGCGAACGCGCGCCCGCTGAACTGGGTCAGCACGTCGATCATCTGCAGCAGCGTGCCGCTCGCGAGCCACTCTTCATAGCGGCGGCGGCACGTCGGCCCGGACGGATAGCGGCCGGGCAGCTTGGACCAGGCTTCGCCCGTCGTCAGGATCCAGAGCACGGCGTTGGCAACGACGCGCGGCTCCGCACGTGGACGCCCACGACGATTCAGCCGGATGGGTTCATCGGCGATCAGCGTTGAAAGACGAAACCACTCTTCATCGTTAAGCTCATCGAAGAACATAGTAGATCTCTCCACGCAGCCAGGCCGGGCTGCGATTGGCGGCGCCGTCGCGACACGTCGCGTCGCGGAGCAGCCAGGTTGCACATTATGGTTATCCGGTGTTGTGCATGCCGGTCCGACACCGCACTTTCACGGTGCCGCGATTCCCGGCAATGGCGCACAAATCACGGTCTCACTCCAATGTGGGAATTTTTGTGCACGAAGCATACCACCCCCAGGGTTTATCTCAATATGACAATGACTTAATGTTACGCACTGAAACAACCTGCCATGGATAGGCAATCTATTTACGCATGAATTTTTTTGCGAGATCTTTATGCCCGTCGCTGCAAAGGCCCGTCTGGCGGGGCTCTGCAGCGTATGAAGAATGCCTTGAAATAAGCTGTTACAGCCTGATCCGACCCTTGCCGGCAACAATCCCCGGAATTGCTTCTTAAAATCGGTAAATCCTGGCGAAATTCGTAACAAGATATTCACGAATCGGTAAATCATTCAAAACCGATTCAATCGAATTATCTCCGTGCACAATCTTTTAATTGTTTCTCCGCGAGTGATGAAAGTACGGTGACGCGCGATGCACAGTGTGTCCCCGCATGCAAACTCGACACGCCTGTTACATCTTCGCGGCGATGAGCGCGCGGCAGCGCCGCGCCGCATGCGGACATCCTGCTTCGGGTCGGAACGGAAAAGCGGAAACCGGCGTTCGGGACGCGCGGCGGCCGTGTCAGCGCAGATCGCCGGCCAGCGACGCGGCCACGTCCGCATCGACGCGCTGCGGCGGCATCGTGTAGGCCGGGTGATCGCAGCCGATCGACAGCGCCGCCCCCTCCTTGAGCGCCGCGCGCATCGGCGCGCCGAGTTCGAAACGCACGAAATGCACGGCCGACGTCTTCTCGGCATTGTCACGCTCGAGATCCTCGTCGGCGATCGCGTAAACGTTCGCATGCCCGTCGACCTGCAGGTACACGCGATCCTCCACCCCGATCAGCCGCGCGAGCGCCGCGCGCCGTTCGATCTCGTGCTCGTACTCGATCTGCATCGTCGCCTTCAGGTTGGTGCCGTCGGGCACCAGCGGCAGATACGCTTCGAGCTCCCCTTCGATGCCGGCCTCGTCGAAAATTTTCTCGATGTGCAGCATCTCCTGGATCTGATAGCGGATCGTCGTCTCGTCCTCGAACAGGAAGCGCAGGTGATTGCCGAGCGCCACCGCGCGGCGGCGCTTGTACGCGACCAGTCGCGCGTGTTCGGTCCGGCGGATCTTCGCGTACGCCTCGAGCGTCAGCAGGGAGTCGCGGGTCAGCGTCATGGCAGGTCCTCGTGAGTGGCCGGCATCGGCTCAGATGCCGTACGCGCGGCGCAACAGCGTCAGCGGATGCGCGAGCGGCGCAGGCGGCAGCCCCTTTTCGTCGATGCCCTGCACGATGTGATGGCCGGCCAGCGCGCAGTCGGACGACACGAAATCCGGTTGCGGCTCGGCCATCGCCTTGAACACGGGCGCGCCGATCCGCATTGCGTCCGCATGGAATTCCTTCTTCACGCCGAACGTGCCCGCGTGGCCCGAACAACGCTCGACCACGTTGACGCGCGTATCGGGCACGAGCGACAGCGCATCGGCGGTCTTGCGGCCGATGTTCTGCACGCGCGCATGGCACGGCACGTGATACGACACGGTGCCGAGACCGGTCTTGAAATCGGTCTTCAGCAACCCGTCACGATGCCGCGCAATCACGTATTCGAACGGATCCCAGAAGGCATCGGCCACCGCGCGTACCGCTTCGTCGCCGGGGAACATCAGCGGCAGCTCGCTCTTGTACATCAGTACGCAGCTCGGAATCGCGCCGATCAACGCATACCCTTCGCGCGCATAGCGTTCGAGCACGGGCATGTTCACGGCCTTCTTCGCGGCGACGCCGGCGAGGTTGCCCTGCTCGAGCAACGGCATCCCGCAGCAGGCTTCGCGCGTGACAAGCTCGTACGGAATGTCGTTGTGCGCGAGGATCGCAAGCAGGTCGTGGCCGATGCCGGGCTCGTTGAAGTTCACGTAGCACGTCGCGTAGATCGCGACCTTGCCGGGCGTGCGTTCGCCGTCGCGCACGGGCGGGTTGCCGGAACGCTGCGCGGCACGCCGGAACTTGCGGGGTGCGAACTCCGGCAGCCACGCGTTGCGATCGACGCCGAGCGCCGCTTCGAGCGCGTGGCGCGCGGGCGGCGTGCGGTTCACCGCGTTGACCGTCTGCGTGACGATCGGAATGCCCGCGAAATGGCCGAGCGCATCGGTATTCGACAGCACCTTGTCGCGCAGCGCCACCTCGCCGAGCCGGTAGCGCGCGGCCTTGCCGCGCAGCATCAGGTGCGGGAAGTCGACGTTCCATGCGTGCGGCGGCACGTACGGGCATTTCGTCATGTAGCAGAGGTCGCACAGGTAGCACTGGTCGACGACCTTGCCGAACGCTTCCTTGGGCACTTCCTCGATGTCGCCCATCGGCGTGTCGTCGACCAGGTCGAACAGCGCCGGAAACGCGCCGCACAGCGACACGCAGCGCCGGCAGCCGGCGCAGATGTCGAACACGCGCGTCATTTCCGCGTCGATCGCGGCCTGGTCGTAGAACGCTTCGGACTGCCAGTCGAGCGGATGCCGGGTCGGGGCTTCGAGACTGCCTTCCTTGTGGGGCATGGGGCGCTCCAGCGTGGCGCGCATGTGCGCAAGCGCGCCGCCCGCGCGATGCGGGCAGCGATGAACGAACAGCCGGCCGCGTGCCGTTCGCACGGCGATGCCGTGCGGCCTGCGGCGGCCCGTCAGTCGACGAGACTGTCCAGCGCCTTCGTATAGCGGTTCGCGTGGCTGCGTTCGGCCTTCGCGAGCGTCTCGAACCAGTTCGCGATTTCGTCGAAGCCTTCGTCACGCGCGGTCTTCGCCATGCCCGGATACATGTCGGTGTATTCGTGCGTTTCGCCGGCGATCGCCGATTCGAGATTCAGCCGCGACGAGCCGAACGGCAAGCCCGTGGCCGGATCGCCGACGGCTTCCAGGTATTCGAGATGGCCGTGCGCATGGCCGGTTTCGCCTTCGGCGGTCGAGCGGAACAGCGCGGCGACGTCGTTCTGCCCTTCGACGTCGGCCTTCGAAGCGAAATACAGATAGCGCCGGTTCGCCTGCGATTCACCCGCGAATGCGGCCTTCAGGTTCTCTTCGGTTTTGCTGCCCTTGAGTTGAGCCATTTGCGCCTCCGTTCGAGTCGGCGCGGCCGCATGCAGAGCCGGGCCGATCAGATATGTGGGGAACGATGCGTGCATCGGGGCGCGCGCATCGTGCTCTCCAATCTAGGCGCTCGCGTTCGCATCCCCCAATAGGCTTTTTCAATGCGCGCGATAGTGTCCGGCGCGGGCCGCGGGAATCATCGGGAAGACGGGTCCGGCGCACGGTGCCGCGCTTGCGCGCGCCGCGTCCGTCATGCGTCCGTCGCGCGCCTGAGCAGCAATTCGCGTTCGCGCTCGTTGCGCGTCAGTTCCGCCGCGCGGCGGAATTCGAGCTTGGCCTCGTCGGCGCGGCCGAGTTTCGCAAGCAGGTCGCCGCGCACGCTCGGCAGCCAGTGATAGCGCGCGAGCGCAGGATCGTCGCGCAGCACGTCGACGAGTTCGAGCGCCGCGGCCGGGCCGAACGCCATCCCCACCGCCACCGCGCGATTCAGCTCGACGACCGGCGACGGCGCGACCTCGGCGAGTGCGTCATACAGCGCGACGATCTGCACCCAGTCGGTATCCGACGCCTGCCGCGCACGCGCATGGCAGGCGGCCAGCGCGGCCTGCAGCGCATACGGGCCGCGCACGCCGCCGAGCTTCGTCGCCCGCTCCAGCGCCGCGAGGCCGCGCCGGATCAGCAACGGATCCCAGCGGCTGCGGTCCTGGTCGAGCAGCAGCACGGGCCGGCCCTGCGCATCGGTGCGCGCATGCATGCGCGAGGTCTGCAGTTCCATCAGCGCGACGAGCCCGAGCACTTCGCTTTCGTCCGGCGCGAGCCCGGCCAGCACGCGGCCGAGCCGCAGCGCCTCGTCGCACAGCGCCGGGCGCGTCCAGTCGTCGCCGGCGGTCGCCGCATGGCCTTCGTTGAACACGAGGTAGATCACTTCGAGCACCGACGCGAGCCGCGCGGGCCGCGCATCGGCGGCCGGCACCTCGAACGGCACGTGCGCGGCCGCGAGCGTGCGCTTCGCGCGCACGATCCGCTGCGCGATCGTCGGCTCCGGCGTCAGGAACGCGCGTGCGATCTCGCCCGTCGTCAGCCCGCCGAGCAGGCGCAGCGTCAGCGCGACGCGCGCATCGGTCGACAGCACCGGGTGGCACGACGTGAAAATCAGCCGCAGCAGGTCGTCGCCGATCTCGTCGTCGCTCGCGTCGGCCAGCGCATCGGCGATGTCGGGGACGACATGTGCTTCGAGCGCGTCCATCTCGTGGCCGAGCTGGTCGCGCTTCGCCGCGTGCAGCGACTCCTGCCGGACCCGATCGAGCGCGCGACGCTTCACGGCCGTCATCAGCCAGGCGGCCGGGTTGTCGGGCACGCCGTCGACGGGCCAGTGCTCGAGCGCCGCGACGAGCGTGTCCTGCGCCAGCTCCTCGGCCACGCCGACGTCGCGCACCACGCGCGCAGCGCGCGCGATGATTTTCGGCGCCTCGATCCGCCAGACCGCTTCGATCGCACGGTGAGTCGCCTCACGCGTCACGACGCGTGCCCCTGGGCGGACGCATCCAGTGGCATGGCCATCAGCTCCCATGCGTGGCCGTCCGGATCGTCGAACCCGTGGCCGTACATGTTCGGATACTCGCGCGGCGCTTGCGGCGCGGACCCGCCGGCCGCCAGCGCCTTCGCGACGATCGCGTCGACCTCGGCGCGGCTTTCGCATGACAGGCACGACAGCACCTGCACCTGCGTCGCCGGATCGATGATGGTCTTGCCGGTAAAGGACTGGAAAAACGGCCGCACGAGCAGCATCGCGAAGATCGTGTCGCTGATCTTGATGCAGGCTGCCTGGTCGTTGGTGTATTCGGGCACGACCTCGAAGCCCAGCGCCTGGTAGAACGCCTTCGAGCGCGGCAGGTCGGCCACGGGCAAATTGATGAAAACCATCTTGTGCATGACGGGTGCTCCCGGTGAGGTTGGATTCAGGTGGGCATTCACGCGTTGGTGCGGCCGACGTGGAGGTCGCGGAACCGCTCGACCGCGTCGCTCGGCGTGAGGTCGTCGAGCTCGAACAGCGGACGCACCTCGATCTCGCAATCCATCTCGGCGCCGAACGGCGCGGGGAACCGCCGCGTCCACTCGAGCGCTTCGTCACGCGAACGCACCTGGATCAGCGTATAGCCGGCGATCAGTTCCTTCGTTTCGGCGAACGGGCCGTCGACCACGGTGCCCTTGCCGCCCGTGTAGCGCACGCGCCAGCCGCGCGCGCTCGGCCGCAGCCCGTTCGCGTCGAGCAGCACGCCGGCCTTGGCCAGTTCCTCGTGATAGACGGTCATGGCTTCGACCAGCCGGTTGTCCGGCAACGCGTCGGATTCGCTGACGGCGTTCGCCCGGATCATGATCATGAATCGCATCGTTCACTCCTTGTCGTCGATGGAAGGCAGCACCCGTTCATCGGGGCCTTATCCGGACGACGGACGGAAGACCGCCGATTCGACACGCGCCACGACAAATCAGGGTAAATACCGAGCCGCGACACTCACAGAAAGCACGGCCCCACCGCGCGGACCTCGACCGTGCACCATTGCGCGGCCGGGCACTGACGCGCGATCTCGATCGCTTCTTCGCGCGTGTCGACGTCGACGAGGAAGAAGCCACCGACCATTTCCTTTGCCTCCGCGAACGGGCCGTCGAGCAAACGCGTCTCGCCGTCGCGCACCTGCACGCGCGTGCCGCGCTCGGAGCGCTCCAGCGACTCGACGCCGCGCAGCACGCCGCGCGCCTTCAGCGACTCGGCGAAATCGACCATCCGCGCATAGAGCGCCTGACCTTCGTCGAGCGTGCGCTCGGCGCGCTGTTCGGTCGGTTCGACAATCAACAGCATGTAAGACATGGATTTCTCCTGTGGGAACGGGGTGCGGCGGCACTCACCAGGCGCCCGGCCTGCGACACCCGACGCGAGAGCGTAACAGCCGCGGTGCGGCTTGCCGGCATCGTTGGCCGAACGACACTGGCCGGATGGCCAATTCGACCGCAGCCTGACATTTTGCCTTCAAGATGCGAGCCCGAACCGTCGAATTGTCTTCCTGTGGACCGCCCCATGTCACGCCTGCTTCCGCTGCTTGCCACTGCGTTGCCGCTTGCCCTCCTTGCCGGGCCGGCGGCCGCCGCGCTGCCGGTCAGCGCGGGCTGCGGCGGCGCAACCACGGCGATTGCCGAGATCCGCCGTGCCAGCGGCCCGTCGCCGCTGGCCGGGCAGACGACCTCGATCGAAGCGGTCGTCACCACGGCGTTCGGCAGCGCCGACGGCCTCGGCGGCTTCTTCGTCCAGCAGGCCGACGCGCAGCGGCAGCGCAGGCCGGGCGTCCCGGAAGGCCTGTTCGTGTATGCGCCGGGCGCGCGCGCAAAGGCGGGCGATCTCGTGCATCTCACCGGCAAGGTCGACGAGCGATACGGCCGCACGCAATTCACGCTGTCGGGCGGCATTGCCGTCTGCGCGCGCGGGCAGACGGTCACCCCGGCAACGCTCACGCTGCCGTTCGCCTCGCCGGCCGTACCGGCCGCGCACGAAGCCATGCGCGTGCGCCTGCCGCAAACGCTGACGGTCAGCGATACCTACGAACTCGGCCGCTACGGCAGCGTCGTGCTCAGCAACGGCCGGCTGCGCACGCCGACCCACGTCGCGCCACCCGCCGAAGCGGCCGTGCATGCAGCGGCCAATGCACTCAACCGCATCGTGCTGGACGACGGTTCGCTCCGCCCGCACCCTGCGACCGTCCGCTTTCCGCCGCCCGCGCTGAGCGCCGCCAACACGCTACGCGCGGGCTACACGGTGCGCGGCGTCGAAGGCGTGCTCGAGCTGCGCTTCGGCACGTGGCGGCTGCAACCGGTTACCGGCAAGACGCCCAGGTTCGATGCCGCCGCGAACCCGCGTGCCGCGGCACCGGCCCGGCATCCCGATGCCGACGTGCGCATCGCATCGTTCAACGTGTTCAACTATTTCAACAGCGACGGCGACGGCCACGGCGGCGGATTCGGCGCACCGACCAGCCGCGGCGCGAAAACACCCGCCGCGTTCGCCCGACAGGAGGCGAAGATCGTCGCAGCCTTGCGCGCACTGCGGGCCGACGTGATCGGGCTGATGGAAATCGCGAACAACGGCTACGGCGACGCGAGCGCCGTGCAGCGTCTCGCCGCGCAACTCGGCGACGGCTGGCGCGCGGTCGATCCCGGCACCGCGCGGCTCGGGCGCGATGCGATCGCGGTCGCGCTGCTGTATGACAGCCGCGCGGTCGAACCGGTCGGGCGCCCCGCCACCGTCGCACTCGGCGGCCGGCACCGCCCTCCGCTCGCGCAGACGTTCCGGCGCATCGGCGGCACGCGTGCGCTCACGGTCGCGGTCAATCACCTGAAGTCGAAGAACTGTCCTCGCGCGGAGGGGGCCGACCTCGACCAGTCCGACGGCCAGGGCTGCTGGAATGCGGCGCGCACGCGGGCAGCCGCGCGTGTCGCCGACTGGCTCGCCACGTCTCCGACGGGCGCCGCGGCCGACGGCGTGCTGCTGATCGGCGATCTGAACAGTTATGCGAAGGAAGACCCGATCCGCACGCTCGAAGCGCGCGGCTACACGAACCTGGTTGCCCGCTTCGTCGGCGATGCTGCGTACAGCTACGTATTTCGCGGTGAAGCCGGCAATCTCGACCATGCGCTTGCCACGCCACCGCTCGCCGCGCGTGTCAAAGCCGTGCATGTCTGGCACATCAATGCCGATGAACCGGCTGCACTGCAACCGGTGCCCGATTACAAAACGGCCGCGCACCGGCTGTCCTATTACGCGCCCGACGCATACCGCTCGTCGGACCACGATCCCGTCGTCATCGACATTGCGCCGGGCGACAGCGGCCCGGCACCGGCCGCGGGCACGAACCCTGCTCGCCGATACACCGTGGATTAGTGCATTTGCATCAGCACATCGCCTGCAACGGCACTATTTACCTGAAACCCCTGGCGACGCCATATTTACCGGACATTCACTTCGCGCCACCGGCCGTTGTACGCGTTTCGCCCGATCGGGAAATTTTTTCAACCGCCGCACGGCCCCGCGCGACGGGGCTTCGCGGCGATCCTGCCGACAAATTGAAAAATTGTCTCGAAACTCAATCGGATCAAGTGAATCACATTAGTTGCTGGGATTCGTCTTATCTTCAAACTTGCCTTGAATCAATGGAGGATAAACACCATGGCGCTTACCGACTCGATCGAACACAAGCTGGACCGCGGCCTGTCCGACATCCGTCGCACCGGCCGGCGCGTGGGGCGCACGACGCGCTCGGCCGCCCGCGACCTGCATACCGACGTGACCGACGATCTGCGCGGGCTGGTCGACGAACTGGAAGATCTGCTGAAAAACGATGGCGATGGTGATATCGCCGCCCTGCGCAAGCGTGTGCAATCCCGGCTCGATGAAGCGCGCAGCGCGCTCGACTACGCGTCGGGCAGCGCGGCCGCCCGGCTGCGCGATTCGGCCGAACGCGTATCGCAAGCCGTGCACGACAACCCCTGGCAGACCGCCGGCGTCGTCGCGGGCCTCGCGTTCGTTGCGGGCCTGCTCCTTTCCCGCCGTTGAACGGGGCCGGCCGCCCCGCTGCCCGCACCGTCCGTCCTCAATCAGACAACGAAGGAGAACCGCCATGCAGAAATCCCTCGCCATGAAAGCCGCCGCTGCCGTGATGCTCGGCAGCCTCGCGCTCGCCGGCTGTACGACCACGCCCGACAAACCCGAGAACGCATCGACCAGCGCGTCGAAGCGCCAGTCGATCGACGCCAGCGTGAACGCCACGCTGTCGCGCCTCTATTCGACGGTGCCGGGTTCGCGTGAGCTCGTCGCGAAATCGCGCGGCACGCTCGTGTTCCCGAACGTGCTGCAGGCCGGCTTCATCGTCGGCGGCCAGTCCGGCAATGGCGCGCTGCGCGTCGGCGGCAGCACCGTCGGCTACTACAACACGTCGTCGCTGTCGGTCGGCCTGCAGGCCGGCGCGCAATCGAAGGCGATCGTGTTCCTGTTCATGACGCAGGATGCGCTCGACGCGTTCCGCAAGTCCGAAGGCTGGGCTGCCGGCGCCGACGCATCGGTCGCGGTCGTGAAGGTCGGCGCGAACGGCGCGGTCGACACCACCACGGCCACCGCCCCGGTCGAGGTGCTTGTCCTGACCAACGCCGGCCTGATGGGCGACCTGTCGGTGAACGGCACCAAGGTCACGAAGCTCAACATCTGACGATGCGGCGCGCGGCTGTGCGCCGCGCCCGCTTCCCGGCAGCGCCGCGGCCCCGGCCGCGGCGTTTTCGCATGGGTCACACGCAGCGGCTATGATGGCGGGGCCTTTGCGGGCATACTCCCGTTCGGGCCGCCCCACGCCGCGTACCGCCGCGAACCCGTGACGTTCGCGAGCCGATCGCGCCCCGGGCAACGCAATTCAATCAAACGAAGCAACAATCTGCGCGAACGCCATCCATGGAAAGCGGACACGATCACCAAAAATTCTTCTATTTCCTGCTGGCCGCGGTCACCGTCGGACTCTGCTGGATCCTCGCGCCGTTCTCCGGCGCGGTGTTCTGGGGCACCATTCTCGCGATCCTGTTCCAGCCCGTGCAGCGCTGGCTCGCCGCGCGCTTCGGCAAGCGGCGCAACCTGGCCGCGCTCGTGACGATGTCGGTGATCATCCTGATCGTGATCCTGCCGCTCGTGTTCGTCGCGGCGACGCTCGTGCAGGAAATCGCGTACGTGTACCAGGAAATCAAGACCGCCCAGCCGAACTATTCGCAATACTTCCAGGACATCATTCACGCGCTGCCGTCGTCGATCCAGCACCTGCTGCAGAAGTACGGGCTGACCAACATCCCGGGCATCCAGAAGAAGCTGACCGACGGCGCCGCGCAGATCAGCCAGTTCGCGGCCACCCAGGCGCTCAGCATCGGCCAGAACACGTTCCAGTTCGTCGTGAGCTTCGGCGTGATGCTGTACATGGTGTTCTTCCTGCTGCGCGACGGCGGCGAGATCGGCCGCCGCGTACGTCGCGCAATACCGCTCGACGAAGAACACAAGAACCTGCTGCTCGCGAAATTCACGACGGTCGTACGCGCGACCGTGAAGGGCAACATCGCGGTCGCGCTCGTGCAGGGCGCGCTCGGCGCCCTGATCTTCTGGATCCTCGGGATCGAGGGCGTCGTGCTGTGGGGTGCGCTGATGGCGTTCCTGTCGCTGCTCCCCGCGATCGGTGCGAGCCTCGTGTGGGTGCCGGCCGCGCTCTACTTCCTGATGATCGGCGCGGTCTGGAAATGCGTGATCCTCGTCGCGTTCTGCGTCGGCGTGATCGGCCTCGTCGACAACCTGCTGCGCCCGATCCTCGTCGGCAAGGACACGAAGATGCCCGACTGGGTCGTGCTGATCTCGACGCTCGGCGGGATGGCGCTGTTCGGCATCAACGGCTTCGTGATCGGGCCGCTCGTCGCAGCGCTCTTCATGGCGAGCTGGGACATCTACGCACGCTCCGAACAGGGCGAATGACGCACCGCGCGGCCGCGTGCCGCGCCACCGGCCGACGGCAATCCGCACACCTGCGGCAATCGCCGGTCAGGGATGACGAATGTTGATCACGACGGGCGCCACGGCGCCCGTTGCTTCATCCGCGGCAACCGTCATCACGCCGCCATGCGGACCCACGCGATGGGCACGGCCCGACGCCAGCGGCACGCTTCGCCCGTCGCGCGCATCGCGCCACGTTGCCTGCATGCCCGCGCCGGCATCCGGCGCGAACGGCACACCATCGGCCCCGACCAGCGTCACCTGCGCACCCGGCAAGCGCCGGCCATGCGCATCGAACCGGAGCGTGGCCGTCGCATTGCTGCCGGCCCCCTCCGGTGCGTCACGGCGTGCGACCGACGGCGCATCGAGTGTCACGTCGTAGCGATCGACAAGTGCGCCGGTGAACCGTACGACGCCGTCCGACGTGGCCGGTCCGGCCGCCATCGCATTCGGCATCGCCAGCACCGCACCGAGTCCGAACGCTGCCGTCCACACGGCATCTGCGCACCGCCTCGCCCGCTCACGTACGTCTGCCGTTACCGATGCCGCCCGCTTCGCCTTGTTTCGCATGCTCGCCCTCCTGTGTCGCAACACCAGAAAAACAGGCGGCGTGACGCATCTGTCACACCGCCTGTTTGCTGGCAATCACTGTAGGGAGAGCGCCCCGGACAATATATGGGACAAGTCCTAAATTGCAGCCCGCTGGATCGTACTCACTGCCGCCGACACGACCGCGCGGCAACCCGCGACCGGCGTGGCATGCCCGTCACGCATCCGGATCGACACGCAGCACGAGCTTGCCGCGGTGGTCGCCATCGAACAGGCGATTCAGCACGACAGGTGCATTTTCGAGGCCGTCGGCGACGGTTTCCTCGGCCTTGAGCCGGCCGTCGCGCAGCCAGCCGGAAAGCGTCTGCACGGCTTCGCGGCTCTTGCGGTAGTCGAGGATCAGGAAGCCGCGCATCGTCAGCCGCTTCGAGATCAGCGCGCCGAAGTCGTCGGCCGCGCGGCCGCTGTTGTAGTTCGAGATCACGCCGCACAACGCGACGCGCCCGCCGATCACCATCCGCGACAGCACCGCACGCATCACCTCGCCGCCAACGTTCTCGAAGTTCACGTGCACGCCGTCGGGGGTGGCCGCCTTCAGTTGCTGACGGAAATCGTCGGCCTTGTAGTCGACGGCCGCGTCGAAGCCGAGCGTCTCGGTCAGGTAACGGCACTTGTCCGCGCCGCCCGCGATGCCGACCACCCGTGCGCCGTGGATCTTGCCGATCTGCCCGGCGATCGAGCCGACCGATCCGGCCGCCGCCGACACGACGAGCGTTTCGCCCGGCTGCACCGGCGTGATGTCGGTCAGTCCGTAGTACGCGGTCAGCCCGCTCATCCCGCACGCGCCGAGCAACGTCGGCAGCGGCAGGCCCGACTGCACGGGCAGCTTCACGAGCTGCGCGACCTGTCCGGCCGGCACGACTGCATAGTCCTGCCAGCCGACGAGCCCCTGCACGAGATCGCCTTCCGCGAAACCCGCGTGGCGCGATGCGACCACGCGCCCGATGCCGAGCGCGCGCATCACGTCGCCGATCGCGACGGGCGGCAGGTACTGCGGCACATCGCTCATCCACACGCGGTTGGTCGGGTCCATCGACAGGTACAGCACGCGCACGAGCACCTCGCCGTCCGCGAGCGCCGGCACCGGCGTCTCGACGAGCGAAAAGTGTTCGCGGCCGACCCGCCCTTCGGGGCGCGTCTTCAGCAGCAGCTGGCGGTTCACGGGTGTGGACATGATGTTCTCCTCCGGTCGTTGTGGTTCGGGATGCGCGTCAGACCGCGCACATGCCGCCGTCGATCACGAGTTCGGCGGCCGTCACGAAGCGGCTCTCGTCGGATGCGAGATACACGGCCGCATGCGCGACGTCGTCCGGCTCGCCAAGCCGGCGCAGCGGAATGCCGCGCGCGAGCTTGCGCGTCGCGTCGCGTTCGCCGAGCGACTGGAACAGCGGCTCGACGATCCCCGTGCGGATGAATGCCGGGTGAATCGAGTTGCAGCGCACGTCGATCTCGCGGCGCGCGCAGTCGATCGCGACCGACTTCGTCAGCGACGCAACCGCCGCCTTCGATGCGTTGTATGCGGTGAAATCCGGCTCGACCTTGAACGCGGCGACCGACGAGATGTTGATGATCGACGCGGGGTGGCTCTCAGCCAGATAGGACAGCGCGTGCTTGCAGCCGAGCACGATGCTCTCGACGTTGATCGCCATCACGCGCCGCCATTCGTCCAGCTCGATCTGCGCGGGCGAGCCGATCGAGCCGACGCCCGCGTTGTTGACGAGCACCGACAGCCCGCCCATCGCGTCGACCGCCTGCGCGAGCAGCGCCTGCCAGCGCGCTTCGTCGCGAACGTCCTGCGTCGCGGCGAACGCGACCGGCGTCGCGTGGCCCGCGTTGAGTTCCTGCGCGAACGCGTCGAGCACCGCCGCTTCGGCGATGTCGGTCACGAACACGCGCGCGCCCTGCTCGACCATCCGGCGCGCGATCGCGCGGCCGAGGCCGCCCGCGGCGCCCGTGATGTATGCGCACTTGCCTGCGAGGCGCGAAGAAACGACTGTCATGTGACTGGCTCCTGTCGTGAATCGTCGTCGCGCAACGTTGCCGCGACGGGTGTGTCCGTAGGTATCGCGCCGACGCGGGCCGCTCGCCGATGCATCGGCGCTGCGAGGCACGCTACGATTTCCGCGAGTATATCGAGATGAATGCGACACGCGCCGGGCAAGCCGGGCAGCCGGCCCCGGTTGAACGACAGCCAGCGTACGCGAATGACGCCAATCGATGAAATGAATATTCGTTATGCCCGGTCATCATCCCTGTTCATGACTTGCGCATACCGGCGCCGATGCGCCGGCCGGTACGCCGGCCAGCTGGCGCAGCGTTTTTCAGGGGAAATGACGCAAGTTGCGTTCCGCGCAGGCGCGGAAGCCATCGGGAAGATGAACGGGCATGGCGTCGTGCAACCGCCGGACGATTGCCGGCAGCCAGAAGGCGACGCAGACGCGCCGCCGTCGGCAACCGTCAGAATCCGTCGCCCGACGGTGCGCGCACGAACGCGCAGAGCTGCGGCGAATGCGTGTCGATCATCTGCTGGAACGGCGCGCGGTGCCCGTACGCGATGCCCGACACGAGCAGCAGGCAGACCGCCGCGACACGCGGCGAGAACGCGCGCTGCCGCGCGCCGTCGTAGCCGCGCAGGAACACCAGCGCGACCAGCGCGCCGAGCATCCAGCCGACGACGACTTCCGGGACGGTATGCGAGTGATCGAACACGCGCGCGACGGCCGTGACCGCGCCGACCGCGAGCCCGGCCGCGATACCCGGCGCCTTGCCCGGCCGGAATGCCTGCCACAGCATCGACAGCGCAACCGTCCACACGGACGTCGACAGCATCGTATGGCCGCTGATCACGCGGAAATCGAATTGCGGGAGTTCGATGCCGCACCCCGCATACAGGATCTTCGTTGCGCCGACGAGGCCCATGCCGGCGGCGAGCAGCACACCCCAGCGGACGGCGAGACGCCAGTCGGTCAGCGCCAGCCATGCCGCGCACGTCAGCGCGATCGGCAAGGTCAGCGCGGCATCGCCGATGTTGCTGATTTCACTCCACATAACGGACTTCGCAGACGATCGAAAGGCCGCAGTTTACCGCATGCGCGCCGTGCGTCTGTGTCCGCCTGTGACAGGCTGTATCAGCCCGCGACACCGGTAATCAACAGCAGGTTCGTCCCGCCGATGACGACGAACAGCGCCCACGCGGCGACCTGCATCCCGCGCCCGATCGCATGTTCGCCCATCGTCTTTCGATCGCTGACCGAACGGATCAGCGGCCACATCGCGAACGGCAGCTGCAGGCTCAGCAACACCTGGCTCCACACGAGCAGCTGCCCGACCGAGCCGTCGCCGAGCCACAGCACACCGATCAGCGCCGGCACGAGCGCGAGCCCGCGCGTGATCAGCCGGCGCTGGTAGCACGGGATCTTCGTATGCAGGAAGCCGTCCATGATCACCTGGCCGGCGATCGTGCCGGTCAGCGTCGAGCTCTGCCCCGACGCGAGCAGCGCGATGCCGAACAGCAGCGCGGCCGCACCGCCCGCGATCGGCGTAATCAGCTTGTAGGCCTGCTCGATGTCGGTCACGTTGTGCTGGCCGGTCGCGTGGAACGCCGCGCCGGCGACGACCAGGATCGCCGCATTGACGAGCATCGCGACGAACAGCGACACGCAGGTATCGATGCGCACGAGCGCGAGCGTGTCGCGGATCACGCCGCGCGCGCCGCCGACCACATGCCGCGTCTGCACGACCGACGAATGCAGGTACAGGTTGTGCGGCATGATCGTCGCACCGACGATGCCCAGCGCGAGCACGATCGCGTCCTTGCGGTCGTGGCCCGGATCGCCCGGCACGAGCCCGCCGACCACCGCGTGCCAGTCGGGCGGCGTGATCGCCACCTGCGCGACGAAGCAGAACGCCATCGTCGCGATCAGCCCGAGCACGATCGCCTCGATCTGCCGGAAGCCCTTGCCCTGCAGGCCGAGCACGATCACCGTGTCGAGCGCGGTCAGCACGACGCCCCACGCGAGCGGCACGCCGAGCAGCAGCTTGAACGCGAGCGCGCAACCGAGCACTTCCGCGATGTCGCACGCGATGATCGACACTTCGGCCGTGATCCACTGCACGATGCGGCCGAACCGGCCGTAGCGGTCATAGCTGGCCTGCGCGAGATCCTTGCCCGCGACGAGGCCGAGCCGTGCCGCGAGCATCTGCAGGAAGATCGCCGCGAGGCTCGAGAACGCGACGACCCACAGCAGCGAATAGCCGAACTGCGACCCGGCCTGAATGTCGGTCGCCCAGTTGCCGGGATCCATGTAGCCGATCGCGACCAGCAGGCCGGGGCCGAAGAAGCGCTTGAGCTTCTGCCAGCGCGGCGCGGCGGCATCGATCGTGATGCTGCCCTTTACTTCCGACGGGCAGAAAGGGGCGGTGGCGGTAGTGGGGAGGAAGGGCATGGAAACCGGGAATCGAGATCGCGACAGGACGATTTTACGGGTATCCGTCCCGTTTTCTCGTGCGCGTCGATACACGCGTCGCAACTCGCCCCGTCGCCATCGCAAAACGCCGGGGCAGGCCCGTCGTCCGCATCGGGCCGCATGGTGCCGTGATTCAGGATCCTGTCCCGTTCGGCCAGCCGAAATTCGGTCGGCGACATCAGGAGGCGCTGGCGAAACAGCTTCGCGAGCCGCTCGCCGCTGCCGAACCCGGTGCGCCGCGCGACCTTGTCGGCCGGCAGCGTCGTATGGATCAGCATGTGGCACGCGCGCTCGAGCCGCACGTGCTGCACGAACTCGGTCGGCGTCACGCCGATTTCCTTCTTGAAGCGCCGCAGGAAATTGCGCTCGCTCATCGCGGCCGCCTGTGCAGCGTTCGCAATCGAAATGCGGTTCACGCTCTGCGCGCGCAGCCGCTGCGCGGACATCCGGATCGACGGGCTCGCGCTCAGTTCGCGGAACGCCCACATCGACTGGGCATAGCGCTGCTCGACCGGCCGCATCATGTTGCTGGCGATCTCCTGCGCGGCGCTGTCGCCGAGGTCGGCGCGAAACATGTCGAGCGCGGCGGCAAACACGTCGGTCTCGCCGGCCTGCAGTTCGACCGTCGCGGCGGCACGGCGCCGGCCGGGCCGCATGTCGAGCGTCGCCGATGGCCGATGCGTGGCCGCGAGCGCAGGCAGATCCATCGCGTCGACGATCCACCGCGCATGATGACGAATGTCCGTCAGGCGCCGCTGCAACGCGTCATCCCAGTTGACGGCCGCGCGATCGCCATGAAGATGAAAGAACGCGAGCGCGCGACGGCCGTGCTCGTCGCCGAGCGGATCCGCTGCGATTCTCACGCCGGACGACGACTGCAACAGTCCCCCGCTTTCGGATACGTACTTCAACTGGTAATCCGCACTGTACGCATGCAGGCGATTCGCCAGGTTGAAGGCCTCGCCAAGGCGCGCGGCCTGGGCTAACGAAAACCCCGTACTCAAATAGATAACGACCCACCGCTGATCTGCTGCATTCACTGGCCAAGCCCCCGACTTGTTCGACTTCTTCTAATACCGTCGAACTGTCAGGCTTATATTTGGTTTGAATGCGTGCGACAGGACGGCTATCCCGAAATATGAAGCGACGGCATCTTAGCCGAACGGGTAGCGCCTTTGGCACGAAATGGCCGACGTGGACAGCATGATGGCGGATTACTACAGGCTGTCGGCGGCCACTGGTATGCCAGCACAGAATCGCGTGCGCGATGCGGTCGATTATTGCGGCTGTCGTGCGTCATGACGGCCGGGTTCGATTGCATTGCGCATCGGGCAATGCGGCACTCGCGTATCGGTTCGATACGGAATCGATACGGAATCGATACGCATCGAACGCACGCGATGGCCCCAGCGCATCCGTTGCCTGCGCATCCTTTAGAATCGAGCCGTCCTTTACCACGCCCTCCGCGCGCCGTGCCCGCCGATCATCGACTCGACCTGAACCTGTTTCGCGTGCTCGACGCCGTCTACGTGCACGGCGGCATCGGCGCGGCCGCCCGCGCGCTGCATCTCACGCAGCCGGCCGTCACGCATGCGCTCAACCGGCTGCGTGCGCATTTCGACGATCCGCTGTTCGTGCGCCAGGGCAACCGCGTCGTGCCGACCGAGCGCACGCGGTCGATCATCGCGGACGTGCAGTTGCACCTGAAGGGCCTGCAAGGCGCCGTGCGCGATCCGTCGGCATTCGATCCCGCCACGCTCGACCTGAGCATCGCGGTGGGCATTCGCGACGTGCTCGAATCGATTGCATTGCCGCGCATCGTCGCCGCGTTCGCCGACGAAGCGCCGGGCCTGCGGCTCGTGAGCCGCCGCGTCGCGGTATCCGAGATCGAGCGCGAACTCGCGTCGGGCAACATCGATCTCGTCGTCGACCGTCGCGTGCAGACGGGCTCGCGCATCGCCACCGAACACCTGCTCGACGATTCGCTCGTCGTCGCGCTGCGCCGCGATCATCCGCTGGCGGGCGACCCGCTGCGGCGCGGCGATTATTTCGCGGCGCAGCATATCGCGGTGTCGTCGCTCGGCGAACCGCAATCGCTCGACGTGCTGCTCGGCAACGACGGACGCTTCCGCGACATCCGGCTCACCTGCCAGCACTATTTCGCCGCATGCCAGATCGCCGCGGCCGGCGATCTGCTGGTCACGCTGCCGCAGACCTATGCGCTGCGGATGGCCGCACTGCTGCCGATCGTCGTGCAACCGCTGCCGCTGCGGCTCAAGCCGTTTCCACTGTTCGCGTACTGGCACGAATCGCGCGACACCGATCGCGCGCACCAGTGGGTGCGCGAACGCGTCGCCGCACTCGTCCGCAGCAGCGCCGGCGTCACCGACGCATAACGGCACGGCGCGCGCCGTCGCGCCCGGGACGGTATGCTGACGGCTGCATGCCGCCACGCGGCGCCCTCTTTCCTTCTTGCTCACCGGAGACTTGTCATGTCGCTCATCCACGCCGCCGCCGTCCTCGAGGCCGACGCGCCCGACTACGTCGTCCAGTTGCAGGCCGGCACGCACGCGCTGACCGGCGACGAAGCGCCGCGCGAAGGCGGCCAGGATCGCGGGCCCGCGCCGTACGAATTCGTGCTGGCCGGGCTCGCGCAATGCACGGCCGCGACGCTGCGCATGGTCATGCAGCGCAAGACGTGGCCGGCCGTGCGCATCGCCGTGCGCACCGAGCTGCATGCGGATCGCGAAGGCGTGCAATACGTGCGCCGCGTCGTCACGCTCGACGGCCCGCTCGACGACGCGCAACGCCAGCGTCTCGCGGAAATCTGCGAGAAGACGCCTGTGACGCAGTTCATCAAGCGCGGCACGCGGATCGAAACGACGTTGAACTGATACAGGCGGCAGGCGACAGGCGGCACGCGATCGCCGCCTGACATGCAAAACGGGCGGGCCGCGCATGATGCGCGACCCGCCCGTTCATCGATTCCGCGTGGCGCTTACAGGCCGAGCGCGGACAGATCCAGCTTGCCGCCCTTCATCGGCGGGCACCAGAAATACGCGCCCGTCAGCGGCCGCGTGAAGCGGAACAGGCCGTCGACGATCCCGTCGTCCGCACCGCTCATCCGGCGCATCTGCACGTCGAACGCGCGGAACGAGCAGCCGAACGCGACGAAGTAGAGGCCCGCGCGACGCGCATCCGACCACGGCGACGAACGGCGCAGCATGAACGCCTCGGGCTCGAAGCTTTCCTGCGCGGTGCGCTTCACGTGCGCGAACTCGGGTGCATCGTCGAGTTCCTCGTTGTCCGAGCGGCGGCGCCCGATGATGTTGTCCATGTCGCCCGACGGAATGCGTTCCATCTGGTCGAAGTCGTGCAGCCATTGCTGCACCGCGACGAAGCTCGCGCCGTCGAGCCCCGCGCCCTGCCCCGTCACGACCGCCGCAGCCACCGCGTCGTCGCCTTCCGGGTTCTCGGTGCCGTCTTCATAGCCGGACAGGTCGCGATCGTTCGAATAGCGGAACCCGTCGACGGCATCCTGCAGCGCGAATGCCGGCGCGAGCGCGCGTTCGATCGCCCGTGCGCGCAGCACGATCTCGCCGCGGTCGTCGGCGCGCAGCCAGACCCACACGTCGGCCGGCGTCGCCGGCAGCGTGCTGTCCTTCACCGCGAACGCCGGGAAGCCGGTCAGGCCCGGAACCGGGCGCCCGAGGTGCGCGGCCAGCGACTGTCCGAAACCGACGACCGTGTCGCGCCCGTCGACGATCTCGCGCAGCGCGGCCAGCGCCGCTGCCACATTGCCGTCATTCGATATCGTGAAAGTGAGGTATCGGGCTGCCGTGTCGATCGGAGCCAGGATGCCTTGCTGAACGTCGCTCATCGTTTCCTCAGGAATGGTTCGGAGTAAATCTGTACGGGCCGCATCGTCGCGCGCCGCGGACGCCGAAGTGTAATCGATGCGCGCGCCGGCCCGTACCCGCCGTGGCGGAACGCACGCGAAAAGGGGCCAAAACCCTGAATACTAACCGTATCGACGCCGCAACGTCGCATTCGTCAGACGTTGCAGCGCGCGTGACACTGCTGATAGAATCTTTACACGTCTTTTCGGCGTCCTTTCAACCGTTCACACTTCAGGGAGGTGCAGATGTTCCGAATGCCAGCAACCTTCCCGAACGTGGTCCCACGGCGCAGCTGATCCAGCCCGCCGTCCGCGCAGGCTCCCGAGTTTTCCGCTAACCCGTCAGCCGCGCTTTTCCCGACAGCCCGTTTCGTTCCGCCCGCGTCTTTCGCGCGGCCCGGCTGTTGCGTTTTCGACGTTCTCCGAACCGGAAAGTCCCGTCGCGCGATGCGCCGGGCAACGATACATGACCAGAAAAACCACCCATCTGGGCGGCCACGCATTCCAGGCCGTCTTCGGCTTCACCATTCGCTACTGGCGCAAGCAGCCGGCGCGCACCGCCACGGTCGCGAGCTTCGCGCTGCTCGCCGCGCTCGCCGATGTCCTCACGCCGCTGTTCGCCGGCCGCCTGATCGACGCGCTGTCGACCGGCCTGACCGACCGCGCCGCCGCCTGGCACGCGGCCCTCGTCGCGTTCGGCACGCTCGCCGCGCTCGGCATCGGCGCGACGATACTGCGCCAGGGCGTGTACCTGAACATCATCACGCTCACGCTGAAGATGATGAGCGAGATCGCCGCCGCGTCGTTCCACCGCGTGCAGCGTTTCTCGACCGACTGGCACGCGAACAGCTTCGCGGGTTCGACCGTGCGCAAGATCACGCGCGGGATCTGGGCGCTCGACCTGCTCAACGACACCGTGCTGATCGCGCTGCTGCCGTCGGTCACGATGCTGGTCGGCGCCACCGTGCTGCTCGGTTCGCACTGGCCCGTGATGGGGCTCGTCGTCGGCGCGGGTTCGCTGCTGTACATCGCGGTGACGGTCGCGGTGTCGCTCGGCATCGTCGCGCCGGCCGCACGGCTCGGCAACCTGTGGGATACGCGCATGGGCGGCGCGCTCGCCGACGCCGTGAGCTGCAATGCCGTGGTCAAGGCCTTCGGCGCGGAAACGCGCGAGGAAACGCGGCTCGCGCGCGTGATCGGCAAGTGGCGGCAGCGCACGCGCCGCACGTGGGTGCGCGGCACGTTCAACGGCGGGTTGCAGGGCGCGATGCTCGTCGCGATGCAGGCCGCGATGATCGGCGTCGCGCTGCGGCTGTGGGCGAACGACGAAGCGAGCGTGGGCGACATCGCGTTCGCGCTGACGATGTTCTTCATGCTGCAGGGTTACCTGCGCGACGTCGGCATGCACATCCGCAACCTGCAGCGCTCGGTGAACGACATGGAAGAACTCGTCGCGCTCGAGCGCCAGCCGCTCGGCATCGACGATCGCCCCGACGCACCGGCCATCCGGATCGGGCAAGGCGAGATCCGCTTCGAGCACGTGACGTTCCGCTACGGCAACCACCCGGTGCCGCTGTACGACGATTTCTCGATGCGGATCGCACCCGGCGAGCGCGTGGGTCTCGTCGGCCACTCGGGGTCGGGCAAGACGACGTTCATCAAGCTGATCCAGCGCCTGTACGACGTGTCGGGCGGCCGCATCACGATCGACTGCCAGGACATCGCACGCGTGCAGCAGGATTCGCTGCGCAGCCAGATCGCGATCGTCCAGCAGGAGCCCGTGCTGTTCCACCGCACGCTCGCGGAGAACATCGCCTATGCGCGCCCCGACGCGAGCCGCGCCGACATCGAGCGCGCCGCGCGTCTTGCCAGCGCGCACGACTTCATCGTCGCGCTGCCGGACGGCTATGACACGCTCGTCGGCGAACGCGGGATCAAGCTGTCGGGCGGCGAGCGCCAGCGGGTCGCGATCGCGCGTGCGTTCCTCGCCGATGCGCCGATCCTGATCCTCGACGAAGCGACGTCGAGCCTCGACAGCGAAAGCGAGCTGCTGATCCAGCAGGCAATGGAGCGGCTGATGGTCGGCCGCACGACGCTCGTGGTCGCGCACCGGCTGTCGACCGTGCGCGCGCTCGACCGGCTGCTCGTGCTCGATCGCGGCAAGGTGATCGAGGAAGGCAACCACGACGCGCTGATCCGCATCGACGGCGGCATCTACCGCCGGCTGTTCGAGCGGCAGGCGCTGGAGCTCGCGAAGGGGCTCGCGGATGCGCCGCGGCGCATGGCGAACGATGACGCCGGGCCGCTGGGGGAGCCGGCCGAGGCTTGACGCAAGTGCGTCGCGGCACGCGCCGGCGGTGCGGTCATCACCGCCGGCACGCGTCGATAAACGGATCCGGATCGAGGCCGTGCCAGGTGCACGGCCTTTTTTACGTCCGCGCGTCACGCCTGCAGCCCTGACGCCGCGCGCCACGACGTGCCCTTTTCCGGTATCCCTTATCATGTCGACCAGGAAATTTGCGACTAGGGATCGACCATGTTTACAGGAATTGTCCAGGGTGTTGCCACCATCAAGACCATCGCCGACCACGGGGAACTGAGAACCTTCAGCATCGAATTCCCGGAGCGGTTTACCGACGACATCGAGATCGGCGCCAGCGTGTCGGTCGACGGCGTCTGCCTGACGGTGACGACCATCCATTCGCCGGAGCTGATCGACTTCGACGTGATGCTGCCGAGCCTGCGGATCACGACGCTGGCCGATCTCGCGACGGGCGCGCACATCAACGTGGAGCGGGCCGCGAAGGACGGCGCGGAGATCGGCGGGCATCCGCTGTCCGGCCATGTCGACTTCACCGGGACCATCCGGCACATCGCGATGTCCGAACACAACCGGATGGTGCGCATCGGCGTGCCGGAAGCGTTCAAGCGATACGTGTTCGCGAAGGGCTATATCGCGATCAACGGCTGCAGCCTGACGGTGTCCGACGTCAACCGCGACGAAGGCTGGTTCGACGTCTGGCTGATCCCCGAAACGCGCCGCGCGACGACCTTCGATGCGAAGGGCGTCAACGACACGGTCAACATCGAGATCGAGCGCAGCACCCAGGTCGTCGTCGATACGATCCGGGAATCGGTCAAGGAAACGCTCGGCGAACTGAACGGCGTCGTCACCGCATTGCTGGCGGAAAAAGGCATCGATATCGAGGAACTGCTGGCGCGCCATGTTGCGCGCCTGCCGAAGCAGTAACGGATGCCGGCGTGCTAGGGCCTGTTCCACTCGCCCGCGACCGGACACGGATCGTCTTCATCCGATGACATCGACGCCACGATAAAGCGTTCGATGTCGGCCGCCACGCGCCCAGGTGTGCCGTCGCTCGCAAATCGCCTGCAGTTCAGGCGCATGAAGGCAGGGAACCGATCGCGGATCTTGCGCATCTCGTCCGCTTCATTCGCATTCAGATACGGCCGAGCCATTTGCCGGCCCACGATCAGTTTCACGCAGCGTTCGAGATCGAACGAAGGCAGCAGGAGCACGGTGAATCCGTCCTCCTCGATGCCGCGGCGAAGTGCCGGATAGGCCGGCGCGACATCGGCCGGATACAGCATGAAACCGGACGACACCGCGCAGATCGTGGGCGCCGACATGCCGCGTGCGAGTTGCTCGTACAGCCGGACGTTGTGCGACGCATACTCGGCATGGCCGCGATCGCGGATGAAATCGCCAATGTTCCCGTGCGCGGCCAGGAAGCACTGATCCACATCGACGAACCGCCAGTTCAGGCGCGCCGCGACAATCGCCCCGACCGTGGTCTTGCCGGCGCCGCCCGGCCCGATCAGATGTACCCGCAACGACACGCTCCCCGTCCGATATCGCATGCATCGCGCTCCCGGAGAAGCCGCAACGAATCCGCCTTCCGCGCCCGCCTCACTCCGCCTCGGCCTGCGCCCCCTTCCCCACCGCCACGCGCTGCGCGCGGTAAATCCCCGCGTGCCCCGAAAACAGGTACGCGACGACACACGCGACGATCGCATACACGCCGATATCCGCGCCGAACAGTTCGATCGCCATGATCGTCGACGCGATCGGCGTGTTCGCGGCGCCTGCGAACACCGCGACGAAGCCGAGCCCCGCGAGCACGGGCACCGGCAGCGCCAGCAGCTGGCCGAGCGCATTGCCGAGCGTCGCGCCGATGTAGAACAGCGGCGTCACTTCGCCGCCCTTGAACCCCGATGCGAGCGTGACGACCGTGAACGCGAACTTGCCCGCGAAATCGTAAAGCGGCAGCGGGCCGTGAAACGCGGCTTCGATCGTCGGGATGCCGAGGCCGAGATACTGCGGCACGTTCAGCACGGTGGCCGCCGCGGCGACCAGCAGGCCGCCGAGCACCGGCTGCAGCGGCGCATAGCGGATCACGCGGCGGAACCACGCGGTCAGCGCATGCGTCGCGAATGCGAACAGCCGCCCGGCCACACCGAACGCGATACCCGCGACGACCGTCACGGCCAGCCCCGTCGCCGACACGGCCGGCACGAACGGGATCGCATAGGCCGTGTGATGCACGCCCCACGCGCGGCACACGACGTCCGCGACGATCGCCGACGCAACGCAGGTCAGCAGCGCGTCGTACCGCACGCGCCCGATCGCGAGCACCTCGAGCCCGAACACGGCGCCCGCGAGCGGCGTGCCGAACACCGACGCGAAGCCGGCCGCGATGCCCCCCATCAGCAGCACGCGCCGGTGCTCGCGATCGAGACGGAACACGTGCGTGATGCGATCGGCGAGCGCGCCGCCCATCTGCACGGCCGTGCCTTCGCGGCCGGCCGAGCCGCCGAACAGGTGCGTGACGACGGTCGCGACGAGCACGAGCGGCCCCATGCGTTTCGGCACGAGCGCCTTCGGGTCGTGAATCTCGTCGATCAGCAGATTGTTGCCGCGGGCGACCGACTGGCCGAAGCGATGATAGATCCAGCCGGTGGCGAAACCGGCGGCCGGCAGCCCCCACAGCAGCCACGGATGCGCGACGCGCGTGCCGGTCGCCCAGTCGAGCGCAATCAGGAACAGCGCGGATGCCGTGCCGGCCAGCGCGCCGAGCAGGGCTGAAAGCGCGAGCCAGCGGCACACATAGCGCACGGTCGCGAAAAGATCGGCAGAAGTCGTGAAAAACATGATTTCCAGATTCGACAGAACATCAAAACCTGGGCGGCAGAATACCGCATGGACGGCCTGCGACCTCCTGAAGACCCAGGAACACGCAGGCATCATCAGCCGGGCAAACCGGCGGTTGAGGGCCGCACCGCGCGCGCAACGCGCCGGGAACGACCGCAGGGAGGCATGCCATCTCCGCAGGCGGCCATTGTACGCGACGCCGCGCAGCACGCGCAATGCGCGCGCCGGGGCGCCGCGAAACGCCGGCGCCCGCCCGCTGCGCCGTCAGTCGCGCGGCGCGAGCGCGATCCGCGAAATCAGGTGGGGCGCGATCCGCTCGAGCGGCAGGATCGCCGACGCCGCACCGATCGCCGCGGCCGCCTTCGGCATCCCGTAGACGGCACTGGTCGCCTCGTCCTGCGCAATCGTGTAGCAGCCCTTCGCACGCATCGCCTTCAGGCCGAGCGCGCCGTCGCGCCCCATGCCCGTCAGCAGCACGCCGAGCGCATCGCCCTGCCAGCCGTCCGCGACGCTGTTGAAGAACACGTCGATCGACGGCCGGTACGGCGTTTCGGCCGGATGCCGCGTGTAGCCGAGCACGCCGCGCGGCGACAGGGTCAGGTGATCGTTGGTCGCCGCGAGCAGCACTTCGCCCGCCTGCGGCACGCTGCCCTGCCGCGCGACGCGCACCGGCAGCCGCGTATAGCCGTCGAGCCATTCGGCCATGCCGTACGCAAACGCCTGGTCGACGTGCTGGACGATCACGATCGCGGCCGGAAAATCCTCCGGCAGCGCGCGCAGCAGCGCGGTGAGCGCGGTCGGCCCTCCCGCAGACGCGCCGATTGCGACGAGCGTCGGCTGGCCGCGCGCGGGCGTCGGCCCCGGCGGCACCAGCGCCGCGGTGCGGCTTTCGAGCAGCCGGCCAATCTGGTCGATCTTCGCGAGCAGTGCTTGCGGCGACGCGTCGGTCGACAACCCGAGCGCGAGCGTCGGCGTGTCGACCGCATCGAGCGCGCCGGCGCCCATCGCCTCGTAGACCGACGACGTGTTCGCGCTGACGCTCGCCGTCACGACCAGGATCGCGCACGGCGCACGCGCCATGATCCGGCGCGTCGCGGCGACGCCGTCGACCTTCGGCATCACGAGATCCATCAGGACGACATCGGGCGGATGCGCGACGCAGAAATCCACCGCCTCGTCGCCATCGGTCGCGACCCATAGCACGCGGTGGTCGGCACGCAGCGCAATCACGCGGCGCAGCGCCTCCACGGCCAGCGGCAAGTCGTTGACGATGCCGATGTTCATCCGCGCGAGTCTCCGATCAGGTCGTGCACGGCATCGAGCAGCGCCTCGTCGTGGAAGCTGCTCTTCGCGAGGTAGTAGTCGGCGCCGGCATCGAGCCCGCGGCGGCGATCCTCGTCGCGATCCTTGTACGACACGATCATCACCGGCACGCGCTTGAGCATCGGGTCGCCCTTGATCAGCGTGACGAGTTCGATCCCGTCCATGCGCGGCATGTCGACGTCGGTCACGACCAGATCGAACGCATCGCTGCGCACCGCGTTCCAGCCTTCCATCCCGTCGACCGCGACCGTCACGTCGTAACCGCGCTTTTCCAGCAGCTTGCGTTCGAGCTCGCGCACCGTCAGCGAATCGTCGACGACGAGCACGCGGCGGCGCCGGTCGGCCAGCGCAAGCTGCGGATCGCGCGTGAGCCGTGCGAGCTGCCCGCCGCGCACGAGCTTGTCGACCGAGCGGATCAGGTCCTCGACGTCGACGATCAGCACCGGGTCGCCGTTCTCGAGCAACGCGCCGGCCGCGATGTTCTGGATCTTGTGCAGGCGGCTGTCGAGCGGCTGCACGACGAGCATCCGCTCGCCGAGGAAGCGGTCGACCGCGACGCCGTACAGCTCGGGCTCGCCGCCGACGACCACGACCGCCGTGCTGGTGCGCGCGACGTCGGGCTCGCCCGCGTCGAGCAGCTGGTGCGCGGCGACGAGCCCCGCGCGCCGGCCGTCGAACGGGAAATGCGGCTGCCCTTCGAGCACGTCGATGTCGTCATGCGCGAGCTCGAGCGTGCGGCGCACATGCGCGAGCGGAAACGCGTACGGCTCGCCGCCGACTTCGACGAGCAGGCTGCGGATCACCGACAGCGTGAGCGGCAGTTGCAGCACGAAACGCATGCCCGCGCCCGGCTCGTTGAAGATCCGCACCGCGCCGCGCACGCCGCGCACCATCTCCTGCACCGCATCGAGGCCGACGCCGCGCCCCGACACGTCGGTCACCGCGTCGCGCATCGAAAAACCCGGCAGCAGCAGGAATTCGAGCAGCTCGGGATCGGACAGCCGCGCGGCCGTCTCGTCGTCGGTCAGGCGCTGGCGCACGACGGCTGCGCGCAGCGCGTCCATGTCGACGCCCGGCCCGTCGTCGATCACGCTGACGAGCAGCGAGCCGGCGCTGTGGCGCGCCTCGAGCGTGACGCTCGCCTCGGCCGGCTTGCCGCGCGCGTGCCGCGCGTCGGGCGAATCGACGCCGTGGTCGATCGCGTTGCGCAGCAGGTGGCCGAGCGGCGCGTCGAGCAGGTCGAGGATGTCGCGATCGACCTGCGTGCCTTCGCCGACGATCGAGAAACGCACCTGTTTGCCGAGCGAGCGCGCGAGATCGCGGACGATCCGCGGGTACGCGCGCGTCGCATCGCCGAACGGCCGCATCCGGCATTGCAGCGCCTCGTCGTACAGCTGCTCGGCGATATGCGTGCTGCGCCGCTCGAACCGGTCGAACTCGTCCATGCGCTCGGCGAGCGAACGCTGCAGGTCGTTGAGCATGTGCCGCACTTCGTTCATCGACGCGAGCATGCCGGCGTCGAGATCGTCGGCGAACTGTTCGTACATCAGGTCGAGCGAACGGGCCGCATCGCGCTGCGCCCGCTTCACGCGCAGCATCGATTCGGCGAACGGCTTGAGCCAGCGCGATTCGACCAGCGATTCGCCGGACAGGCTCAGCAACCGGTTCAGCGTATCGGCGCGCACGCGGCGCATCGCGCCGGCGCCCGCCACGCGGCCGGCCTGGGCCGGATCGGGCACCGCGCCCGACACGGCGAGCGGCGGCACGGTCGCGCTGGCCCCGACGGGTTCGTTCGCGGCGCCGTCGTGGTCGCGATACGACATGACCGGCGGCGGCACCGGCGGCACCGCGGAAGACGCCTGCATGGTCTGTGCGCCGTCGGCGCCCGTCAGCGCGGCCGCGAACACGTCGATCTCGGTCGGCGTGACGGGCTGCGCCTGCGGATCGCCGACGCGCACCAGCAAATCGACGCCGGCCAGCAGCACATCGACGTGCGTGGCCGTCAGCGAGATCGTGCCGGCCTGCGCAGCGACGAAGCACTCCTCCATCCGCCCCGCGATGTCGACGCCGAGCGGCACGCCGACGATGCGCGCGGCACCCTTCAGCGAATGCGCGGCGCGCATGCAGGCTTCGAGCGCGACGGAATCGGGCTCGCCCGATTCGAGCGCGAGCAGCCGCTCCGACAGCGCCTGGGTCTGCGTGCGCGTCTCTTCCCGATACAGCTCGAGCAGCGACAGGTGGCTCAGGTCGTCATCGCCGCTCATCGCATGCTCCGTGTGACGGCATCGAACAGACGATCGTCGTCGAGCAAGCCCACCGACTTGCCGCGCCACGACAGCACGCCGCGCGACAGGCCGGCGCTCGCGCGCCCGACCGTCGCCGGCACGGGCACCCAGTCGGATGCGCCGAAGCGCAGCACGCCCTCGACCTCGTCGACCGGAAACACAACCGGTTCGCCCTGGTGCGCGGCCACCAGCAGCCGCGTGAAACGGCCGTCGTCGCTGCCGCGCTTGCCGGCCTCGAGGCCGAGCAGCGCGCCGATCGAGATCGCGATGCGCAGCGTGCCGCGAATATTGACCACGCCGAGCACGGCCGAATTGCGGCGATGCGGCAGCGAATGCATCGGACGCGTGCCCGCGATCTCGCGCAGCACGCCGATCGGCAGTGCCAGCCATTCGTCGGCCACGCGGAACGCCAGCGCCGCGTGGCGCGTATCGCCGTCTTCGTCGCCCGCGCGTGTCGTGTCGAACGCGCTCATCCGGCGCGTGGCGGCGGCCATCTCGGCAGCGTCGAGCGGACGCTCGAGCAGCTTCGCCGCGTGAGACGCGTAGACCGGACAGTTCAGGCAGCGCTGGCAGTCGTTCAACCGCTTGCACGAGCGGTCGCCGCGCGTGCCGATCCGGTTCCAGCAATCGTCGACGTCGATCGTCGTGTCGTCAGTGGCAGCGGCGTCGCGGTTCATGAATTCCTCTGGTCATCGCGGTGTCGGTCCCTATCCCGTCGTCGTGTCAGCCGGCCGAGCGCCGCGCGCGCTCGAGCAGCCATTGCGCGCCCGCGCGATCGCCGCCGACGTCGAGCAGCGTCGCAAGATGCGTCAGCGCCTCGTGGTGCGTGGGCCGCAGGTACAGCGCCTTCCGGTAGAAGTCGCCCGCTTCCGCGGCACGCCCGCGCGCATCCGCAATCAATCCGTTCAGGTAGAACGCATCGGCATGCGGCCCGACGCGCGCCGAGAATTGCGCGAGCACGCGCTCGGCCTCGTCGAACGCGCCCGCATTCGCGAGCGCCTGCGCCTCTTCCAGCGTCGGCGCGACGTCTTCGGCAACCGGTGCTACCGGGTCGGCCGTCGCCACCGACAGGTCGGCCCGTGCATCGAATGCGGCCGTGCGCACGGCCGGCGGCGGCGCTGCGAACGGCTGACCCACGTCGCCGAGCCAGGCCGGCGGCGCGACGGCCAGCACCGGGCGCGTCGCCGCGAGCGGCGCGACCGTGAAGCGCTCCGCACACCGGTACGGCGCCACCGCCGACAGCGGCGCGACCGGCCGGGCCGCGCACGCATCGGCCGGCTCGCGCTGGAACGCGAACGCCAGCGGCACGCGCGCCGAGCGCATCCCGTGCCGCATCGCGACACCCGTTTCGGCCGGCCCGACGAACAGCGTGCCATCGTCGGCGAGACGCTCGTCGAGCGAGCGGATCACGCGATCCTGCGCGTCGCGGTCGAAGTAGATCAGCACATTGCGGCAGAACACGAAATCGTAGCGAATGCCCGTATCCGCGACCGGTTCGACAAGGTTTGCATGACTGAACTGCACGCACGCGCGCACGCGATCGTCGAGCAGCCAGCCGTCGCGGGTTGGCGTGAAGTAGCGCGAACGAAACTCCGTTGCGGTCCCGCGGAACGCATTGCGCCCGTAACAGCCGAGCCGCGCCTGCTCGATCGCGCGCGCGCTGAGGTCGATCGCGTCGATCGCGAAACTGGCCGGGTCGAGCCCGGCATCCAGCAACGCCATCGCCGCCGAGTACGGCTCCTCGCCCGTCGAGCACGGCGCGCTCAGCACGCGGATTACACGGCCGGGCAGCGCGGCAAGCCGTTCCGCGGCCAGCCGCGCGAGCGTCGCGAAGGCCTCGCGGTCGCGGAAGAACCATGTCTCCGGGACGACGAACAGTTCGATCAGCGCGCGCCGTTCGTCGGCCGATGCGTTGAGCTGCTGCCAGTACGCGTCGAGCGCTTCCGGCGTCACGGGCGGCCGCGCCGCCGACAGCAGGCGCTCGCCGTCCGCCTGCAGTGCGTGCACGCGATCCGTCAGCGCCCGCGTCAGAAAATCGTTGCCGAGCGAATCGGGGTCGATGCCGGTCTCGCGCAGCAGCCAGCCGCGAAATCGCGCTTCGGACTCTTTCATGCGGACTCCTCCCCGTGGCCCGGCAGGCCGTCGAACAGATACAGGCGCGCAACGTCGTCGACCAGGTCGGACACCGACACCTGCTGCACGACGCCGTCAGGCGTGTTCGCGACGAGCCCGAGCCAGCGCGTGCGTGCGGTCGAGACGCCGCTTGCGCGAAACGCCGCGCGATCGATCCGCATCGTCTGCGTCGCGCGTTCGACGATCAGGCCGAGCGTGCGCTCGCCGTCGGCCTCGCCCGCGCGATAGCGGACCATCACGAGCCGCGTCGAGCGCAGCGCATGCGCACGCCGCCCGAGCGCCAGCATCGGCACGTCGATCACCGGCACCGGCTGGCCGCCGCGCATCAGCAGCCCGGCGATCCAGTCGGGCGCGCCCGGCACGGCTTTCGTGACGGCGAGCGGCAGCACCTCCTCGATGCCGGCCGCGTCGAGCGCGTAACGCTCGCCGTCGAGCTCGAACATCAGGAACAGCGCATGGGCGCCGCCCTGCGGATCGGCGCGCGTCACGCGTCGACCTTGAAACGCGACACGCTGGTACGCAACTGGTTCGCCACCAGCGTCAGGTCGTCGATCGCCTGCGACGACTGGCGCAGCGACTCGGCCGTCTGCTGCGCAGCCTCCGACAGCTGCGACAGCGCCTGCGTGATCTGCTCGGCGCCGTTCGCCTGCGTCTGCATCCCTTCGTTGACCATCTGGAAGCGCGGCGCGAGCGTCTGCACCTCGGCGATGATCTGCGACAGCTGCCCGCCGACCTGCTGCACGTCGAGCATCCCGCGACGCACTTCCTCGGAGAACTTGTCCATCCCCATCACGCCCGCCGACACGGCCGACTGGATTTCCTTCACCGTCTGCTCGATGTCGTAGGTCGCGACGGCCGTCTGGTCGGCCAGGCGGCGGATCTCGGTGGCGACGACCGCGAAGCCGCGGCCGTACTCGCCGGCCTTCTCGGCCTCGATCGCCGCGTTCAGCGACAGCAGGTTGGTCTGGTCGGCCACCTTGGTGATCGTCGCGACCACCTGGTTGATGTTCAGCGCCTTCTCGTTGAGGATCGCGAGCTTCGCGTTCACCGAGCCGGCCGCATCCATCACGCTGCGCATCGTCTCGCCCATCCGCGTGAGCCCGCTCTGGCTCACGCCCGCGAGCGTCGCCGATTGCTCGGCCACGCCGGCCACCTCGTTCATCGTGCGCAGCAGGTCGCGCGACGTCGCGAAGATCTCGCGCGACGTCGCGCCGATTTCCGTCGTCGTCGCCGCCGTTTCATTCGCGGTCGCCTGCTGCTCGCGCGACGTCGCCGCGATCTCGGCCACCGACGTCGTCACCTGCAGCGAGGATTGCTGCGCGCGGGCGACGAGTTCGGTCAGCTCGTCGGCCATCCGGTTGAAGCCCGTCTCGAGCGTGCCGAATTCGTCGCGGCGGCGCAGGTCGAGGCGGCGCGTCAGGTTGCCGGTGCGCATCACGTCGTGCACTTCCACAAGGCGCGCCATCGGTACGGTGACCGAACGGTACAGCACGTAGCCCAGCCCGAGCGCGGTCAGCAGCACGAACGCGAGTGCGGTCGCGAGCACGACTTCGGTGTCCTGCACGGATTCGCGGATCATCTTCGCGGACTGTTCCGCGAACTTGCGGTTCTCCTGCACCAGCACGTTCGCGTTGCGCACGACCTCGGTCCATGCGGGCAGCGTTTTCGCGTACGCGGCGACGGCCTCCTCGCGCGACACACGGCTCTTCTGAACGGCTTCGTTCAGCAGCGGCACGTAGCGATCGTAGGCGCCGCGGAACGTCGCGAAGCGTTGCCGGTCGTCGTCGCGGAACGTCGTGCTCTGGTAGTCGACCGACAGCGACTCGATGTCCTTCAGCGCGTCGGAGATCTTCGCGAGATCGCGCTGCACGGTTTCGGACTCGGTGTCGACGAAGGTCGCCTGCTGCAGCAGCGTGAACGATTCGTTGACCGAACCGCGCAGCGACGACGCGAGGTAGACGCCGGGCAGCGAGTCGCGCTCGATGCTGACGGCTTCGCTGTTGATCGCGCGCAGTCGCTCGTACGACACGCCGGCTGTCACCAGCATCAGCACGAACAGCACGCCGAAGCTGAGCAGGATGCGATTGCCGAGCGTCAGCCGGGCAGCGCCGATCGTCGGATGCAGGCTTTCATTGGTCGCGCGGGGCGTCACGGTGGCCATGTTCGTTATGGGCTTTCTAAAATCAGCGTTGAAAAAATCCGCGCCCGCCTGCGCGCCGGAAGGCGCGCCACGAGCGCATCGGGGTCTGCGGGCGGCGCGGCGCCGGCTGGCCGCACCGCGAAATCACCGCTCCGGTTGCGCCGGCAGCCGGAGCGCGACCATGAAGCCGCGCGCCGTATTGCGCATCAGGATCTGGCCGCGATGCCGCGCCGCCGTCGCGCGAACGAACGCGAGCCCGAGGCCAAAGCCGCTGCGCGCCGCGCCATGCGCGGATTCGAGCTGCACGAACGACTCGGTCGCAGCCGTGCGCTGCTCCGGTGCGATGCCGGCGCCGGTATCCTCGACGCCGATCAGCCAGGCGCCATCCTCGACGCTCAGCGTGCAATGCACGTCCGTGCCGGCCGGGCCGTACTTCAGCCCGTTGTCGATCAGGTTCGCGACCGCGCGCGTGAGCATCATGCGGTCGCCCATCGTCACGCACTCGGCGTCGGGCACATGCGCGACGACCCGGCAACCGAGCCCGGCCGCCTTCTCCCACAGCTGGTCGACGGCATCGAGCACGATTTCGTTGAGACTCACGACGTCGTGCGCACGGCGCTCGGACTGCGCACGGGTCAGATGGATGAAGCCGTCGGCGAGCGCGAGCGCGCGCCGCGCATGGCCGGCGATGCGCTCCATGATCGCCGGCATGTCGCCGTGCTCGGTGCGGTAGACGTCGAGCAGCGCGAGGATCGACGTCTGCGGCGAACGCATGTCGTGCGACAGGAAATCGAGCGCCTCGTCGCGCTGCCGGGACATCAGGTACGAATTCGAGTGATAACGGATGCGCGCGGTCAGTTCCATCGCGTCGGGGAGCTTCACCAGATAGTCGTTCGCGCCGGCGATGAACGCCTCACGCTTGACGATCGGCTCCTCCTTCGCGGACAGCACGATGATCGGCACGCGTGCGGTGCCGGCGTCGGCGCGCCACGCGCGAACGAGATCGAGGCCGTCGATCTCCGGCATCACGAGGTCCTGCAGGATCACCGTCGGCTTCACGTCGCGCGCGACCGCCATCGCCCGGTGCGCGTCGGTGCACACGTGCAGGTCGATGTCGTGCTCGCTGCGCAATGCGCGGCGGATCACCTCACCGACGAACGGCTGATCGTCGACCAGGAGGACCGATAACCCCGATTCGAGACAATCCGAGGCATTATCACTGCTCGATTCTTTCATAAATACAGTTTCAAACGCCGAATCTCCAATCGATTCTTTCATAGGAGTTGTTTATCCGACTTGGACGCCATCTTATTTTGGCGGTTGATAAACCCGCCTGATTCCGCCGATTTAGCCTGTCGGCACTGCCTTGCGGGGCTTTGGACGCCGCTTCTTTCCCCGTCGGCGACCGCATTACCTCCGCATTCTTTCTCTCAATAAAGATAACCGGCTGATTCTAAATGAAATTAGAACACAGCATCTATCTCCTTCCGGTTTAGTTTTGCCAAATATGCAGAAAGAGACGGAATCAGATAAATCAGATCATTTCCGGATTCGAAACACGATAACGTTTGCGAGACCGGCGCCATCAGGTTTGCATGCGCTGCAAGGCTGGCTGCCGGTCGTATTGAGGGCCGGATTCAGAAACACCGAATCGGCGCGCGGGCGGGAGCAAAAAGTCGCGTGACGGGCGAGGATCGCCCTGTGCGCGCATCGGCGCCGGCAGGACGCCGGCCCGTGAGAAGGCGGGTCGCGCCCGCTTACCCGCGCGCGTGCTGCGCGGACACTTCCTGCAGGTCGAGGTCGCGCTCGAGCGCGTGCAGCATTTCGTCGTGGATGCGCCCCGAACGGTGCAGGCGCAACAGCTCCGCGCGCCCGGCCCGGATCGCGGCCAGCACCACATCGTAGTGCGCGGCGCGCACTTCCGCCGGGTATTCGGGCTCGTTCTTCGCCCGCTCGGTCAGTTCCGCGCGATACGTGTATTGCTCGAGCAGGCGCGGATGGATCACGACGCCGTTCTCGTCGCGCACGAGCGGCTGGATCGCCGCGAGCTGCGCGGCCTCGACGTGTGCCCACGTCTGCGGCTCGGTCAGGTGGTGCGCGGCGCGCTCCTCGCGCTGCGGCAGGCGCAGCAGCCGGATCAGTGGCCCGATCGTCGTGCCCTGCAGCAGCACGGTGACGAGGATCACCGCAAACGACGCGACCAGGATCACGTCGCGGCCGGGCAGCGCCTCGGGCAGCGACAGCGCGATCGCGAGCGTCACGACGCCGCGCATCCCGGCCCAGCTCATGATCGTCGCCGCCTTCCAGTCGGGTGCTTCGCCGCGCCGCGCGAACCCGCGCACCGGCCACTTCAGCGCCTCGACCGCGTAGATCCACACGAAACGCGACACGATCACCGCGGCCAGTACCGCAAGCACCGGCGGCACCATCGTGGCGAGCACCTGTTCGAAACCGCCGAGGCGGTGAATCGCGCCACGCAGCGACAGCCCGATCAGCACGAACACCATCGCTTCGAGCAGGAACACGATGACCTGCCAGAACGCGGTGCCGCGCGTACGCACGGCCGCCGAGAACACCTCATGCTGATGCCAGCCGACGATCATCCCGGCCGTGACGGTTGCGATCACGCCCGACACCTCGACCATTTCGCCCGCGATGTACGCGATCCAGCCGGCGATGACCGCGACGGTGATCACGAGATAGTCGTCGTCGAGCAGCTTGAGGAACCACACGACGAGCTTGCCGACCACGAAGCCGACCACGACCCCGCCGAGCCCGAGTTCCGCGAAACGCACGACCGCATGCTCGAGGCTGAACGCGCCGGTGAGCGCGGCAGCGACCGCGAAGCGGAACAGCACGAGGCCGGCCGCGTCGTTCAGCAGGCTCTCGCCTTCGAGCAGCACCATCAGCCGGCGCGGCAGCGCGACGCGTTCGAGCACGGCCTTCGCGGCCACCGCGTCGGGCGGCGACACGATCGCGCCGAGCGCGAAGCACGCGGCCCACGGCAGCGCCGGCACCACCCAGTGCACGGCGAAGCCGACCGCGAACGTGGTGAACGCGACCGCGCCGATCGCGAGCATCAGGATGCCGCCGACGTTGCGCTTGAACTCTTCCCACACGGAGAAGTACGCGCCGTCCATCAGCAGCGGCGGCAGGAACACCAGCAGCACCAGCTCGGGATCGAGGTTGATCGGCGGCAGGCCGGGGATGAATGCGATGCCGATGCCGCCGATCAGCAGCGCGGCGGCCGGCGGCAGCCGCAACCGCTTGGCGATGCATTCGAGCGCGACGATCGCCAGGAATGACAACAGAACCAGCTTGAATGCCGAGACGGGGGACATGAATCGACCTCGTGAAGAATGAATTCGCGCTTTCCGGCGTCGTACCCCGGTCGGCAGTTTGGCGCGATTACATCACGAGGCGAGGCTCGCAGTCGAGCGCGCGGCCGGCGGGCCACCGCGCGGGGGGGACGCGCGAGCTGCGTCGGCCCGATGCGCACGCCACGATGAAAAACGGCACGCAGGCCGGCCCGATCGCCCGCCTGCGTGCCGTCGCGGCTCCGTGCCGCGCACCCGCGCGCGTTATCGGCGCCGCACGACCATCAGCCGCGGTTCGGTCATGTCCTCGATCGCGTAGCGGATCCCTTCGCGGCCGAGGCCTGAATCCTTCACGCCGCCATACGGCATGTTGTCGACGCGGAACGACGGCACGTCGTTGATCACGACGCCGCCGACCTCCAGTTCGTCCCACGCACGCTGCGCATGCGTGAGCGAATCGGTAAACACGCCGGCCTGCAGCCCGAAGTCGCTGTCGTTCACGCGCGCGAGCGCATCGTCGAAGCGCTCGAACTTCTCGAGGATCGCAACGGGGCCGAACGCCTCCTTCCGGTACAGGTCCTGCTCATGCCCGACGTTCTCGAGCAGCGTCGCCTCGAACATCGCGCCATCGACCTTGCCACCCGCGACGATCTTCGCGCCCGCCGCGACGGCCGCATCCATCCAGCCCGACAGCCGGCGCGATTCGGATTCGGAGATCATCGGGCCGACGAACGTCGACGGATCCTTCGGATCGCCCATCTTCAGCGAACGCGTCTTCGCGATCAGCTTCTCGCGCAGCGCGTCGTAAAGATCCGCATGCACGAGGATCCGCTGCACGCCGATGCAGCTCTGGCCCGACTGGTAGTACGCGCCGAACGCGAGACGCTCGACCACGTAGTCGAGCCGGTCGCACTGGTCCGCATCGACGATCGCGGCCGCGTTGCCGCCGAGTTCCAGTACGACTTTCTTCTTGCCGGCCTTCTCCTTCAGCGCCCAGCCGACGGCCGGCGAACCCGTGAACGACAGCAGCTTGAAGCGCTCGTCGGTCGTGAACAGGTCGGCGCCGTCGCGATGTGCGGGCAGCACCGAAAACGCGCCCTTCGGCAAGTCGGTTTCCGCGAGCACCTCGCCGATGATCAGCGCGCCGATCGGCGTGCGGCTCGCGGGCTTCAGCACGAACGGGCAGCCCGCCGCGAGCGCCGGCGCGACCTTGTGCGCGGCGAGGTTCAGCGGAAAATTGAACGGCGAGATGAACGAGCACGGGCCGACCGGCACGCGCTTCGTGTAGCCCGTATAGCCCTGCGCACGCGCGGAGATCTCGAGGTTGATGATCTCGCCGTCGATGCGCACCGATTCCTCGGACGCGACGCGGAACGTATCGATCAACCGCGTGACTTCGCCCTTCGAATCGTTGATCGGCTTGCCGGCCTCGATGCACAGCGCCTCGGCCAGCTCGTCGAAGCGCTCGCGAAAGCGCGCGACGCAATGGTCGAGCACGGCCTGCCGCTTGTAGGCCGGCATCTCGCGCATCGGCTTCGCCGCGTCGACCGCCGCGGCGATCGCCGCATCGATCGCCTTCGCGTCGGCCAGCGCGACGCGCGTCGCGACCTTGCCGCTGAACTTGTCCGTCACCTCCAGATCGGTATTCGCGTAGACGGCTTCGTTGGCGAGGTAGTACGGATAGGTTTCCTTCAACATGGAACGACTCCTTCCTGTGAACGGGGATTTCAGAGTTGCGCCGACAGACGCTTGATCTCGCGGTTCAGCACGCGCTCGTTGTCCGAATAGTCGATCGGCACGTCGATCACGTGCACACCCGGCGACGAGAAGCACTCGCGCAGCAGCGGCTCGAGATCGTCGGCCGATTCGACGCGGTGCCCGTGCGCGCCATAGCTTTGCGCATACGCGACGAAATCGGGGTTCTGCAGCGTCATCGCGTAATCGGGGAAATTCATGTTCTCCTGCTTCCAGCGGATCATCCCGAACGCGTCGTCGCGCAGGATCATCACGACGATGTCGAGCTTCAGCCGCACGGCCGTTTCGAGCTCCTGCGAATTCATCATGAAGCCGCCGTCGCCACACACGGCGATCACCTTGCGCTGCGGATGCACGATCTTCGTCGCGATCGCCGACGGCAGGCCCGCGCCCATCGACGCGAGCGCGTTGTCGAGCAGCAGCGAGTTCGGCTCGTGCGCACGCCAGTAGCGCGCGAACCAGATCTTGTACATCCCGTTGTCGAGACAGACGATGCCGTCGACCGGCATGGCGTTGTACAGGTCGTTGACGATGCGCACCGGATACATCGGGAAGCGCGGGTCGTGCTGGCCCTTCTCCAGGTGCGCGTCGAAGTGCTCCTTGATCATTGCGAAGCGCGCGAAATCCCAGTGCGGCTGCGGCGACACGGCCTCCTTCATCTGCCACACCGCGTTCGCGATGTCGCCGACCACCTCGATCTGCGGGAAATAGACGGGATCGACCTGCGCGCCGAGGAAGTTCACGTGAATCACCGTCTTGTCGTCGGTGCGCATGAAGAACGGCGGCTTCTCGATCACGTCGTGGCCGACGTTGATGATGCAGTCCGCATGCTCGATCGCGCGGTGCACGAAGTCGCCATCGGACAGCGTCGCGTTGCCGAGCCACAGCGGATGCGTCTCGTCGATCACGCCCTTGCCCATCTGCGTCGTGAAGAACGGGATGCCCGTCTTGTCGACGAATTCGAGCAGCATCTTGCAGGTGGTCTTGCGGTTGCCGCCCGCGCCGATCATCAAGAGCGGATGGCGCGCGGCCTGGATCGCGTCGACCGCATGCGCGACCGCCTTCTCCTCGGCCACCGGCCGCCGGCTGTAGCTGCGCGGGATCGGCTTGCCGTCGCCCTCCTCGTGCGCGATGTCTTCCGGCAGTTCGAGGTGCGTGGCACCCGGGCGCTCCTCCTCCGCGCGGCGGAACGCCTCGCGCACGGCCGACGGGATGTTGCCGATCGACACGATCTGCCGCGTGAGCTTCGTGAGCGGCTGCATCATGTCGACCACGTCGACGATCTGGAAGTGGCCCTGCTTGCTGGACTTGATCGGCTTCTGCCCGGTGATCATCAGCATCGGCATGCCGCCGAGCTGCGCATACGCGGCGGCCGTGACGAAGTTCGTCGCGCCGGGCCCGAGCGTTGCGAGACACACGCCGGTGCGGCCCGTCAGGCGGCCGTAGGTGGCGGCCATGAACCCGGCCGCCTGCTCGTGCCGGGTCAGCACGAGCTTGATCTTCGATCGCCGCAGCGATTCGAGCAGATCGAGGTTTTCTTCGCCGGGAATACCGAACACGTACTCGACGCCTTCGGCTTCCAGCGCCTTCACGAACAGATCCGATGCTTTCATGGGGGACTCTCGGTTATGCCGCCTGCCCGGCCTACGGACACGCGGCGTTCATAACGCGCGCCGGCCTACGGCACGCGGACGCTGACCTACTGGACACAAACCACGGCACTTCCCGCCGCGCAATACGCGCTTGCAATGCGCCGCGGCGCCTCCGGCCATACCGGAGAACGAACGGATCCGCCCGCGCGCGGCAAACGCGCACGGGCGGCAAAGACGTTTTTGATTGTAGACGGATTCGCGGAATTCCGGCTTCGGCCGGATGGCCAATCCACACACAAACGAAGCGGGCGGCCCTACCGTAGCAGCCACGAAACAACCCGCCACCCGCCTCCTCGCATGTGAACCATGGTTGACATACTGCAATCGGTGCCCTACAGTGCGCCTACGTTCAGCGTCCGGACCACCGCCGTCTTCGACGCCTGGTTTGCCGGCCTGTCCGATCGCATCGCCAGGCGCCGCATCCAGGCGCGCATCGACCGCCTCTCGATGGGCAATCCGGGCGACTGGAAATCCGCCGGCTCGCCCATCGTCGAAATGCGCATCGATCACGGGCCCGGCTATCGCGTCTACTACGTCCGGCGTGGAATGCGCTGGGTGATCCTGCTCTGCGGCGGCGATAAATCGACGCAACAGGCCGACATCCGCGCCGCACACGCGATGCTTGCGCACCTCGACATGGAGTGATCGATGGACAAGATCAAGACCCGGCCGTGGGATTCGGCCGAACACCTGAAAACCGAAGACGACATGGCCGACTACTTCGACGCGTGCCTGCAGGAGGCCGGCGACGATCCAGCCTTCATCGCGCACGCGCTAGGCGTGATCGCCCGTGCACGCGGCATGTCGCAGGTCGCGCGCGATGCGGGGCTGTCGCGCGAAGGGCTGTACAAGGCGCTGTCGCACGACGGCAACCCGAGCTTCGGCACGATCCTGAAGGTCATCAAGGCGCTCGGCCTGCAGCTGCACGGCTCGAAAGCGCACGCGTGATGCACGCGTGGCCGGTGTCGCTCGCAGCGCGCGATGCCTCCGGCCGCGTCAATGCAGCCAGCCGGCCGCCCAGCGCGGCACCAGCGACACCAGATACAGCCCGAGCCCGATCAGCCCGCCGACCAGCGTACCGTTGATGCGGATGTATTGCAGATCCTTGCCGATGTTCAGCTCGATTTGACGCGACATCTCTCGCGCATCCCAGTTGCGCACCGTGTCGCGAATATGGCGCATCAGGAAATCGGCGAAATCCGGCGCCATCTCGTGTACGGCGCGCTCGACGTGTTCGTTCAGCGACGCGCGCAGTGCCGGGCTCTCGGCGAGCCGCGCGCCGAGCCAGCCGCCGAGCGTCGCGGCCTGCCGGTGCAGCGCCGAATCGGTACGCGCGAGATCGGCCTTCAGCCACGCGCGCAACTGGTCCCACAGGTCGCGCACATATTCGTTGAATGCATCGCCGTCGCGGATATAGCGCCTGATCTCCTCGCCCTTCGCGATGAATGCGGGATCGTGCTTCAGCCGCTCGGTCAGCCGCACGACCGTCCGGTCGAAACGTTGCCGCAACTCGTGCTCGGGGTCGGCCGCCACGCCTTCGAGCACACGGCTCACCGCGCTCGCGAGCATCCGCGCGCCGTTCTCGCCGAACCACTGCGTCGGCATGATCTTCTCGACCTTCGGATACTGCGTCTTCAGCCAATCGACGATGAAGCCCGCGATCACCTCGCGGTTCTCTTCCTTGTCGAGCACGTCGACCACCTGTTCGATCGCGTCGTCGAGCAGCACCTGGTGGCGGCCGTCCTTCGTCAGCGTGTCGAGAATCGCGCCGGCCGATTGCGACAGGTCGACCCGGTCGATCACCGCGCGAAACGCATCGTGCACGAACGACTGGATCCGCGCGTCGTCGGTCATGTCGAGCGCGAAGCTCATCAGCTTCGTCACGTAGCCGCCGAGCGCATCGGTGTTCGCGGGTTCGCCGAGCCATGCGCCGAGTTTCCGCGCGGGATCGTGCTGGCGGATCTGCGCGGCGAGCGCGTCGGGACCGAGGAATTTCTCGCGCACGAACACCGCGAGGTTGTCGGCGATCTTGTCCTTGTTCTTCGGAATGATCTCGGTATGGCGCGACACGAACGGGATCGGCACGCGGCGGAACAGCGCGACGACCGCGAACCAGTCGGCGAGCGCGCCGACCATTGCGGCTTCGGCCACGGCCTTGACGCCGTCGACCCACGGGCCGCGCGGCAGCAGGATCGTCGTGACGAACACCGCGACGGCGGCCAGCAGCAGCCACAGGGCGCGGCGCTTGCTGCGTTTCAGTTCGAGAGCTTTGTCGGGCGTCATGGAGGACCGGCGGATCGGCGATGCCGCTAATATCCCCGATTTCGCCGCGGCCGACAAACGCGCAGGCGGAGTCGGGATGCACGGCGCACGCGCCGCGCATCCCGTTGCTACATGAACGACTTCAGGTTCACCGCCGGATCGGCCAGCTTCACCGGATCGGGCACCGCCCCTGCCGCGATCAGGCGGCGCGACGCGCCGATGTCGCGCCCGAGGTTCGCCGCGGCCACCGCGACGATCCTGCCGTCGCCGCCGAGCCCGAACACCGTGAATGGCCCGCTCGCCGGATCGCCGCGCACGACGATCGTGCGTTCGCTGCCGAACAGCCCGAGCATCTGCAGGTTGCAATCGTACTGATCGGACCACAGCCACGGCAGCTCGGCATAGGTGTCGTCGGCGCCGAGCAGGTTCGCGGCCGCGACGGCCGGCTGGTTTTCGGCCACCTGCCACGACTCGATCCGCACGTGACGCCCGAGCAGCGGATTGAAGTGCATCGTCACCTCGCCCGCCGCGAAGATCGCCGGATCGGCCGTGCGGCAGCCCGCATCGACGCGGATCCCGTTGTCGACGTCGAGCCCGGCCGCCTGCGCCAGCTCGATGTTCGGCACCACGCCGATACCGACCACGACGATGTCGGCCTGCACGTCACCGCGATCGGTCTCGACGATCGCGCCGCCGCCCGGTGCGCGACGGATCGCGCTGGGCAGCGTCGCCATCTGGAACACCACGCCGCGCGCATCGTGCAACTGGCGCGCATATGCGCCAACCACGTCCGGCAACGCACGCTGCAGCAAACGCGGCGCCGGATCGATCACCGTCACGTCGCAACCAAGCTGGCGTGCCGCCGCCGCGACCTCCAGCCCGATGAAACCGCCGCCGAGCACCGCCACGCGACGACCCGGAGCAAGTTGCGCACGCAATGCACGCGCATCGTCCACCGTGCGGACGTAGTGCGGCACGACGCCTTCGTCGATTGCACCGCCGAACGTGCGCACGCGCGAACCCGTCGCGAGCACGAGCCGTGCGTACGGCAACGTCGTGCCGTCGTCGAGCCGCACCCGCTGCGCAGCACGTTCGATCGCATCGACGCGCGTACCGAGCCGCAGCTCGATGCGTTGCGCGTCGTACCACGCCGCATCGCGCACGAACGCGCGCTGCTCGCCGCCGTCCGTCAGCAGCGCGTCCTTCGACAGCGCGGGCCGGTCGTACGGCAGTACGCGCTCCGCGCCGATCATCACGATGCGCGCCGCCGCGTCGCGTTCGCGCAGCGCTTCGGCCGTGCGCCGCGCCGCGTGGCCGGCGCCGACGATCACGAACGGATCAGCCGACATTGACTTCCACCTGGCCGTCGACGATCCGGATCGGATAGGTCCGCACCGGCTCCGTGATCGGCGCGCATTTCGGCGCACCGGTGCGGATGTCGATCAGCCCCTGATGCAGCGGACATTCGACACAGCCGTCCTCCACGTAGCCTTCAGACAGCCGCGCATGGCCGTGCGTACAGAGGTCGTGCATCGCAAACAGTTCGTCGCCGATCCGGAATATGGCGATCGGCTTCTGGCCGGCGACGCGCGCCGCCGGTTCGTCCTCGGAGAATTCGTCGAAAGCGCCGAGCGGATGCCACTCGGCCAGCGTTGCTTCGGTCATGTCTGTTCCTTGCTTCGTCAGATCGGCGTCGCGAGCAGCGTCTGCACGCGCGACGTGTCGTAGATCACCCGCTTGGTCTTGTAGCGCAGCCCGTCGGGCGTGCGCACGACCGTGTCGTAGTACTTGCCGGCCTGATACACGTTCGATTCGCCGTTGCTGCGCGTCTGCACGACGACGTAGTTGCTCTCGGTATCGATCTCGCCGTCGCGCTCGGCGACGATCGTCAGGCCCGACGTCATGTGCCGGTACGTGTGCTCTTCGTAGATGTTCGCGTGCCGCAGCGACACCACGCGGTCGCGCAGCATCCGCTGGTTCGTGCAGTGGACGATCCCGACCGGCAGCCCGAGATCGGCGTTTTCCTTCGGCACGATTTCGTACAGGCAGTCCTCGGTGAACATCTCCGGCCAGTGTTCGAGCCGGTCGTTGTCGAGGTGCCCGATATAGCGGTTCTGGAGCATGTAAATCTCGAACCACGTCTTCATGTCTTCCGTCATTTTTCGCTCCCGCCTCAATAGCCCATCAGCTTCTGGTAGCCGACCCAGAACTTGCGGATCAGGCTCTCGGTGATCACCGTGTCCTGCTGGTCCGGATTGCCGCGCGACATCTCGATCACCGACGTCGCATCGGCATCGCGCACCGTGCCGCGCTGCACGAGCTCGGTTGCTTCCGTGTCTTCCATCGAGATGTAGCCGGCCGGCCCGACGAGGTTCGCCTGCTTGATGCGCAGCGCGCGCAGTTCGGGCGTGTCGTCCGCGTAACCGAAGAAGTGGAAGATCAGCTCGAAGTTGTCGGGGCCTTTCGGCAGGATCTGCCGTGCGACCAGCGTGTTGTGGATCTGCTGGATCACGAGCTGCGGGAAGATCGGCTGGATATGGTTCGTGCAATCCTCGTCGTATTCCGACACGAGATCGAGGATCGATTCGTCCTCGAGGTGGAAGCCCTCGTCGAACGAACGGATGTTCTGCTGCTTGTACGCGGCCGACGTGTCGTCGTTCGTCTTCGTCACCGTGATGATGCTGTGCAGGCCGTGGTTTGCATCCGGAATCGAGCGCGCCTTCATCCCGACGCGGAAGATGTTGAAGGTCGTATGGAACAGGTGCAGCATGCTCGCGTGATACGGGTCCTTCACGTTCTCCATGTACAGCTTCCAGTTCGACTTCGAATACTGGCGCGTACAACCGAGATACTCGATCGGCTTGTGGAAAATGCGGTCGATCCACGGGCGCATCTGCTCGCCGAGATACTCGGGCAGCGGCGCGACCTCGTCGCTGAAGCTCGCGAACACGAGCCCGCGATAGCTGTCGACGCGCAGCTGGCGCAGCCCGTGCTGCTTCGGGTCGAAGTCGGCCGGCATCCCGGTCATCCCCTTCTGGCCGCGCCGGAACGGCACGCCGAGCAGGTTGCCCTGGTTGTCGAAGCTCCACTGGTGATACACGCACGTATGCGAGCTCGCGTTGCCGCGCGACTTGCGGCACACCTGCGCGCCGCGGTGCGCGCAGCGGTTCACCCACGCCGAGAGCGTGCCGTCCTCGGTGCGCGTGACGACCACCGGCGTGTCGCCGACGAACGTGCTCTTGAAGTCGCCGGCCTTCGGGATTTCGGCTTCGAGCGCGACGAAGTTCCACGTCGGCCCGCGGAAAATGCGTTCCTGCTCGCGATCGTAGACCGCACGCGAGCTGAACACCTTGTATGGCACGCGCGAGCCGTCGTCGTGCGGAAAGGTCACGTCGGATACGTCGCCGCGTGCGGCGAAAACGACGGGCGATTCTGTCTGCTCCATGTCGGACTCCTTGTCGATCCGTTGCGTTGAATGCATGGAGCCGATTTTTGAAAAGCTAATATTCGCCGTCTATCCGGAAAGTGCGATTGCGGCGGTGCAATATCCACTTTCGGCGGATTTCTGCGCTAGCATGGCGGCACACGCGACCCGGCGCACGATCGCGACCCATTCGTCGGATCGAAGCGCACGTCGCCCATACCAAGGCTGAGGCCCATGTCCCCAACGTCGTTCGAGCCGCTCGCGCTGCGCGCGCACCGGCTGTTCGAATCCCGCGATCTCGACGAGACGCGCGAGCGCATCTCGCGCGTGATGCAGCCGCATGCACTGCTGCCGAACGGCCGCGTGCACGGTGCGTCGCACATGGATTTCGTCAGGCTCGGCGGGCTCGGGATCGGCGCGATCGCGTTCGGCGACGCGATGCGCGTGCAGGTCGACGCGGTCGACGGCTATTACCTGCTGATGTTCTGCCTGTCCGGGCATGCCGACGTACGCGCGATGGGGCGGCAACTCGGCGTCGACGGCCAGACCGGCGTGCTGTGCGCCCCAGGCGAGCCCTTCGACGCGGTGCTGTCCGCCGACTGCGAGCAGTTCGTGCTGCGCATCGACGCGGCAACCGTCGGTTCGCTGACCGGCGACCCGCGCGCGACCCTCGACCCCGTGCTGCACATCAGCGACGCCGCACTCGCCGCGTGGCGCCAGCAGTTGATGCTCGTCGCACGGTCGCCCGAACTGCTCGAACGGGCGAATGCGAACCCGCGTGTCGCGTCGCAGCTCGAGCACTTGCTGATCGACCTGCTGATCGAAGGCCATCCGCCATCGGTGCTGCAAGCGTCGCACCGCGACCCGGCGCCGGGCTTCGTGCGACGCGCGCAGGAGTTCGTGAACGCGCACTACGCGCAGCCGCTGCAGCTCGCCGATATCGTCCAGGCCGCCAACGTGCCCGAACGGACGCTGCGCGACGCATTCCTGCAATTCCGCGGGATGAGCCCGATGCAATACCTGCGCGCGACACGGCTCGACCATGCGCGAGAGTTGCTGCGCGGCACGGCGTCCGACCGGCGGATCGCCGATGTCGCGCTCGATTGCGGGTTTACGCACCTCGGGCGGTTCGCGATCGCGTATCGGGAAAAATTCGGCGAATCGCCGTCGGAAACGCTCGACGGGAAGCGGTAGCCGTTACCGTTCGCCTGGCACGCCGCGCGACGGCTTGCCGGCCGGCTGCGACGGAAGCCGGAACGGTATGTCATCGCGCCACCCTCGCCGAATTCGGCGGTGCGCGCGGAAACAGACCGTTAGTTGCGATTTATTGCGTCGACGTCGGCCGTTACCGCTACGCCGCCGGCACGATCATCTCCCGCGCAATCGCGCAGAACGCCGCCGTAGCCGCGCTTTCGCCATGCAGCCGGCGGCTCATGATGATCGGCGACGTCGCGGCCGGCTCCGGCAGCCGCCGGTAGACGACGCCCCTCACCCGCACGCCCTCCACGCTCTCCGGCACCAGCGACACGCCCACCTGCGCGGCGACGAGCCCGAGCGCCGTCTGCAGCTCGCGCACCTCGTGAACGGCCGCCGGCACGACCGCGCCGTCGCGCAGTGCCGACAGTTGCTGGTCGGCGAAGCTCGGTCGCGGTGTGCTCGGGTAGACGATCATCGTCTCGTTCGCGATATCCGCGAGCGTCAGCGGCCGGTCCGGATCGGCGAGCGGATGCCCGACCGGCAGCGCCGCGATCAGCTTTTCCTCGATCAGCGCCTCGCGCACCAGTTGATCGTCGTCGAAGCGCAGCCGGCCGAACCCGACGTCGATCCGCCCGCCCTTCAGCGCGCCGAGCTGTTCGAGCGTGAACATTTCGATCAGCGACAGCTCGACGTCCGGCTGCGCCTCGCGAAACGCGCGGATCACGTCCGGCAGCGCACCATACAGCGTCGACGGCACGAAACCGATCACGATCCGCTCCGACAGCTGCGCGAGCCGCCGCGTCAGCGGGCCGAGCTCGTCGGCCTGGTCGACGAGGCGCTTCGCCTGCGCATAGAACACGCGCCCCGCATCGGTCAGTTTCAGCGGCCGCGCGCCGCGCTCGAACAGCGGCAAGCCGATCTCGTCCTCGATCGCCTGGAGCTGGCGGCTCAGCGGCGGCTGCGTCATGTGCAGCCGCTCCGCCGCCCGCGTGATGTTCATTTCCTCGGCAACGGCGATGAAGTAGCGGAGCTGACGCAATTCCATTTCATGCCCCAAAGGTATGGAAGTAGTCGGAAAGAGTGTTGGACGACGCGGTGCGGGAATTCCTACCATGTGCACCAACAGGAGGAATCGCATGATAGCAACTGCCGCCACCATCGAACGCATCGAGACGATCCTCGTCGACGTGCCGACGATCAGGCCCCACAAATTGTCGGTCGCGACGATGAATTGCCAGACCCTCGTGCTGGTCCGTGTTCGATGCACGGACGGTATCGAAGGCGTCGGCGAGGCGACGACCATCGGCGGTCTCGCGTACGGCGAGGAGAGCCCCGAAAGCATCAAGGTCAACATCGACACGTACTTTGCGCCGCTGCTGCAGGGCATGGACGCGACGCGTCCGGGCGCCGCGCTGGCGCGCGCGCGCAAGCTGTTCCAGGGCAACCGTTTCGCGAAGTGCGCAATCGAAACTGCGCTGTTCGACGCGCAGGCGCAGCGTCTGGGCGTGCCGCTGTCGGAGCTGTTCGGCGGCCGCCGGGTCGATGCGGTCGATGTCGCGTGGACGCTCGCGAGCGGCGATACGCAGCGCGACATCGCGGAAGCCGAAGCGATGCTCGAAGCCCGCCGCCATCGCGCGTTCAAGCTGAAGATCGGTTCGAACGCAGTCGCCGACGACGTCGCACACGTGGTCGCGATCAAGCGCGCGCTCGGCGAGCGCGGCGACGTGCGGGTCGACGTGAATCAGGCATGGAGCGAAACCGATGCGATCTGGGCCGGCGCGCGACTGGCGGAAGCCGGCGTGAGCCTCGTCGAGCAGCCGATCGCCGCGACCAACCGCGCGGGGCTCAAGCGCCTCACGCAGCTCGCGCAGGTGCCGATCATGGCGGACGAAGCGCTGCACGGCCCCGTCGATGCATTCGCGCTCGCGCAGGACCGCGCGGCCGACGTGTTCGCGGTGAAGATCGCGCAATCGGGCGGCCTGCAGGGCGCGGCGAGCGTCGCGTCGATCGCGGCGGCGGCCGGCATCGAGCTGTACGGCGGCACGATGCTCGAAGGCGCGGCCGGCACGATGGCGTCCGCGCAACTGTTCAGCACGTTCGACTCGCTGAAATGGGGCACCGAACTGTTCGGCCCGCTGCTGCTCACCGAGGAAATCCTCGTCGAGCCGCTGCGTTACGAGGATTTCAAGCTGCATCTGCCGGCGACGCCCGGCCTCGGCATCACCTTCGACTGGGCCCGCATCGAACGGATGCGACGCGACGCCCGCTGATCCCCACACGACAACCGAAACCGGAGACACAGATGAACAAGCAAGCCATCGACGCACTGCTGAAGACCTTCGACGACGCCGCAGAGAAACCCGGCAACCCGCGCGTGCGCGCGATCGTCAACCGGATCGTGCAGGACATCTGCTACACGATCGAGGACTTCGACGTGCAGCCGAGCGAATTCTGGACGGCGCTGAACTACCTGAACGAAGCCGGCCGCGAATTCGGGCTGATCGCCGCGGGCCTCGGCCTCGAGCGCTTCCTCGACGTGCGGATGGACGAAGCCGAGGAAAAGGCCGGCATCCAGGGCGGCACGCCGCGCACGATCGAAGGGCCGCTGTATGTCGCCGGCGCACCGGAATCGGTCGGCCATGCGCGTCTCGACGACGGCACCGATCCGGGCCAGACGCTGATCATGCGCGGCCAGGTGCTCGGCCAGGACGGCGCACCGATCGCGAATGCGCTCGTCGAGGTGTGGCACGCGAACCACCTGGGCAACTACTCGTACTTCGACCAGTCGCAGCCCGCGTTCAACCTGCGCCGCTCGATCCGCACCGACGCCGACGGCCGCTACAGCTTCCGCAGCGTGCTGCCGGTCGGCTACAGCGTGCCGCCGGGCAGCAAGACCGAGCAACTGCTCGACCAGCTCGGCCGTCATGGCCATCGCCCGGCGCACATTCACTTCTTCGTTTCGGCGGACGGTTATCGTAAGCTGACGACGCAGATCAACATCGACGGCGATCCGCATCTGTGGGACGACTTTGCGTTCGCGACGCGCGACGGCCTGATCCCGCCGGTCAAGCAGGCCGAAGGCGCGGAAGGCAAACCGTACGGCGTCGACGGGCAGTTCGCGCTGATCGACTTCGATTTCTCGCTGCTCAAGGAAAAGCAGGACGTACCGGGAAGCGAAGTCGAGCGGGCACGCGCGCAGGCCTGAGCGCCCTTCCCGTTCGACGAATCGACAACTCAAGGAGTGCAGGATGCTGTTTCATGTGGAAATGACCGTTCGCCTGCCGGCGGACATGGATCCGGTCAAGGCGGCCACGCTGAAGGCGGAAGAAAAGGCGATGTGCCAGCGGCTGATGAACGAAGGCGTCTGGCGCCATCTGTGGCGGATCGCCGGGCAATATGCGAACGTCAGCATCTTCGACGTCGAGAGCGTGCAGCAACTGCACGACCTGCTGAGCCAGCTGCCGCTGTTTCCGTACATGGAGATGGAAGTGCGGGCGCTGTGCCGGCATCCGTCGTCGATTCGCGACGACGACCGGTAAGCAGCGGTGAAGCGCGGCCGTGACCGACGGCCGCGAGCTGCCCGACCCGGGCGGCCCGCGATGTCTCGCAGGCTGCGCGGGTCGTTTTGCGTTTGGCGGCGATTGCCCGTGCCGTACGGCATCGGCGTGCGCGGCAACCGTCACGCGGTCAGATGCGCCGCAAACCCCACCTTCCCCGGCGCGATCCCGTCCTTCAGCGTCAGCGCGGGAATCTCGTAGTCGCCGGTGTTCTGCTGCCGGAACGGAATCGGCTGCGTGGTCCACAGATCGTCGAGCCGCCGGCCGAGCGCCGCGCGCGTTTCGGCGAAGCGCGCTTCGTTCATCTTGCCCGTCCGGTAGATCACGAACGGCGGCAGCACGTCGAACCCCGGGTAATACAGCACGCCGTGCTGGATCGGAAACAGCACGTCGTCGATCGGCCCGTTGATGCCACGCGGGCTGTAGTGCGACTCCCACCCGCCCGTCGTGACGACCACCATCGCCCGCTTGCCGGCAAACATGCCTTCGCCGTAGCGATCGCCCCAGTGCGTATCGGAATGCTCGCCAACGCCGTACGCGAAGCCGTACGCATACACACGCTCGAACCAGCCCTTCATGATCGCCGGCATCGAGAACCACCACAGCGGGAATTGCAGGATCACCGCGTCGGCCCACTTCAGCTTCTCCTGCTCGCGCGCGATGTCGTCGCTTTGCGTGCCGGCCGCAAATGCGCGCTTCGAGTCGAGCGACGGATCGAAGCGCGCGTCGGGCGCACGATCGGTCACGTCGTTCGCATCGAACGCCGCCTTCCAGTTCATTGCATACAGGTCGGTCACCTGCACCGCGTGGCCGGCCGCTTCGAGATGCGCGACGGCGAAGTCGCGCAGCGCGCCGTTCAGCGAACGCGGTTCGGGATGGGCATACACGATCAGCACCTTCATGTTCGTCACTCCGTGGATTGAATGACTGCAGGATGCCGCTGCCAAAGGTATATTTGAAATGAATTCCTGATATTCCAGGTATAGCCATGAATAATCTCAGACGGCTCGATCTGAACCTGCTCGTCACGCTGGACGTGCTGCTCGCCGAGCACAACGTCACGCGCGCGGCCGAGAAGCTGAACATGTCGCAGCCGTCGGTCAGCGTACAGCTGCAGAAACTGCGCGACGTGTTCGGCGATCCGCTGCTGTTGCCCGGGCCCCGCGGGATGCGGCCGACCGCGCGCGCGGAAGCGTTGCGCGCGCCGTTACGCGATGCGCTCGAAGCGGTCGAACGCGCGGTGATTCCGGCCACGCCGTTCGATCCCGCGACCGCGACGGACACGTGGCGCGTGGCCGCGACCGACTACGGCGAATCGACGATCGTGCTGCCCGCGCTGAATACGCTGCGCTCGGCCGCGCCCGGTACGCGGCTCGCCGTCGTCGAACTCGTACCGCCGCGCATCGAGCAGGATGCCGAACGAAACGGCATCGACCTCGCGTTCCATACAACCGAGGGTTCGCCGCCCGGCATGCGGCGCCTGCCGCTGTTCGTCGAGCGCTACGTGCTGATCGGCCGCGCCGGGCATCCGAAGCTGAAACGGCGCCCGACGCTCGCGCAGTTCGGCACGCTCGAGCACGTGATCGTGTCGCCCGACGGCGGCGGCTTCTTCGGCGTGACGGACGAAGCGCTCGCGAAGGTCGGCGCCGCGCGGCGCGTCGTGCTGTCGGTGCCGCACTTCCTGTTCGTGATGTCGGCCGTTGCGAGCACCGATCTCGTCGCGATGCTGCCCGAGCGGCTGGTGCGCGACGTGCCCGCGCTGCGGGTGGTGGACGCGCCGGTCGAGGTGCCAGGCTATGAAATGTCGATGCTGTGGCACGAGCGCGTGCATCGCGATCCGGCGCATCGGTGGCTGCGGGAGACGATCGCGGCAGCGGTGTAAGCCGTTCGCCGGATCGGTACGGCCGCCCGCTGCGAGCGCCGCGGCACGAAATCCTTCATTCGGGGCTTGAAACCCCGCCAAACACTGTATATATTTACAGTGCTTTTGCACCATTTGACCCGAATTCCGTCATCCACAGACGAACGGACTTTTGTGAGGCGACCATGTTCCAGGCATCCGCATTCGATCCCGAGCAACCCGGCTTCAATCCCGTCCACTTCGAGCGCGCCGCGCAGCGGGCGGTCGTCGATTTGCAGCGTGTCGCGGGCGGCCCCGCGCAACGGGCGCTCGGCCTGCGGCGCCGCACCCATCCTGCGGCCGTCCGCACGATGAGCTGGCAGGCGCTGCTGAACGTCGAAGAGCTGGCATTCTCGAATGCCGGTTTCCTGAACCGCAACGATCCGGCCGTCGTCGACGCGTTCATCCGGCTGCGCGACAGCCGGCTGGTCGCCGCGGACGTCGAGGAACCGGTCGACTGGCGCCGCGACGATGACGACCTGCCGGCCATCTACCTGATCGTCAAGGCGATGCTCGACGCGGAAGAGGAAGAACGGGCCGAAGCGGCCTGACGCGTCATGACCGTTCGCGGTCACGATCTGCCGGAGCCGCGCCGCCACGTTGCGTGGTGACGCGGTCGGCGCTGCCGTTCATGGCGGCCCTGCGTCAGCAAATCGGCGCGCCGGACGGCAGCCGCAAACCGTCGCGCAGGCGGCTCTCCGCCGCGCGACGTCCGTCCAGGCGACCGTCAAAGCCGTCGCCCGTTACAGCCTTGCCGCCAGCCGTGAGCCCTGATCGATCGCGCGCTTCGCATCGAGTTCGGCGGCCAGTTCCGCGCCGCCGATCAGATGCACCGAGCGCCCGGCCGCCTGCAGCGGCGCGAGCAATGCGCGCTGCGGCTCCTGCCCCGTGCAGAGCACGATCGTGTCGGCTTCGATCAGCTCGTGGTCGGTGCGCTGCTCGCCGTACGACACGTGCAACCCGCGCGCGTCGATCCGCTCGTAGTTCACGCCACCGACCATCTTCACCTGCTTCATCTTCAGCGTCGCGCGGTGAATCCAGCCGGTCGTCTTGCCGAGCCCCTTGCCGAGCGGCGCGGCCTTGCGCTGCAGCAGCGTCACTTCACGCGCGGGCGCCGAGACCTGCGCACGCGTCACGCCGCCGCGCGTCGCGGCCGGGTCGGTCACGCCCCACTCGGCCTTCCATTCTTCCAGATCGAGCGCCGGCGATTCGCCGTCCTGCACCAGATACTCGGCGACATCGAAGCCGATCCCGCCCGCGCCGACCACCGCGACCCGCCGTCCGACCGGCTGCTTGCCCGCGAGCACGTCGATATAGCTGAGCACGTTCGGCCCGTCCTGCCCCGGAATCTTCGGATCGCGCGGCGCGACGCCCGTTGCGAGCACGATCTCGTCGTAACCGCCCGCGATCAGGTCGCTCGCATCGACGCGGCGGTTCAGGTGCAGGTTCACGCCGGTCAGCTCGACCTGGCGGCCGAAGTAGCTCAGCGCTTCATGAAACTCTTCCTTGCCCGGCACCTGCTTCGCCATGTTGAACTGGCCGCCGATCTCCGCTGCGCCGTCGAACAGGTCGACGTGATGGCCACGCTGCGCGAGCACGGTCGAGCATGCGAGCCCGGCCGGCCCCGCGCCGACCACCGCGATGCGTTTCGGCTGCTGCACGGGCGTGTATTTCAGCTCCGTCTCGTGGCACGCGCGCGGATTCAGCAGGCACGACGCGATCTTGTTCTTGAACGCGTGATCGAGACACGCCTGGTTGCAGCCGATGCAGGTGTTGATCTCGTCGGCGCGGCCTTGCGCGGCCTTGACGACGAATTCGGCATCCGCGAGCAGCGGGCGCGCCATCGACACCATGTCCGCGCAGCCATCCGCGAGAATCTGCTCGGCCACTTCCGGCCGGTTGATCCGGTTGGTCGTCACGAGCGGAATGCCGACCTCGCCCTTCATCTTCTTCGTCACCCACGCGAACGCACCGCGCGGCACCGACGTCGCGATCGTCGGCACACGCGCCTCATGCCAGCCGATCCCCGTGTTGATGATCGTCGCGCCCGCGCGCTCGACGGCCTTCGCGAGCTGCACGGTTTCGTTCCAGTCGCTGCCGTCCGGAATCAGGTCGAGCATCGACAGCCGGTAGATCAGGATGAAATCGCGGCCGACCGCTTCGCGCGTGCGCTCGATGATCTCGATCGGCAGACGAATGCGGTTCTCGTACGAGCCGCCCCACTGGTCGGTGCGCTTGTTCGTATGCATCGAGATGAACTGGTTGATCAGGTAGCCCTCGGAGCCCATGATCTCGACGCCGTCGTAACCGGCTTCGCGCGCGAGCTTCGCGCAACGCACGAACGCGCGGATCTGCCGCTCGACGCCGCGCGCGCTCAGCTCATGCGGCGCGAACGGCGAGATCGGCGACTTGATCTTCGACGGCGCAACCGCGAACGGGTGATAACCATAGCGGCCCGTATGCAGGATCTGCAGCGCGATCTTGCCGTCCTCCGCATGCACGGCGTCCGTGATCTCGCGATGCCGGCGCGCGGCGGCCGACGTCATCAGCGTGCCGCCGAACGGCTTGGTCCAGCCGGCCACGTTCGGCGCGAAGCCGCCCGTCACGATCAGGCCGACGCCGCCACGCGCGCGCTCGGCGAAATATTCGGCGAGGCGCGGCAGCGTCTTGCGGCTGTCTTCGAGGCCCGTGTGCATCGAGCCCATCAGCACGCGGTTCTTCAGCGTCGTGAAACCGAGATCGAGCGGCGCGAGCAGGTGGGGAAAGGAGGTTGTCATGATGAATCAGCCCAGAGTCGATGCCTGCCATCGTAGGCGCGCGCCGCCTTGAGCGTGAGGGGGCAAACAGCCATAATGCTTGTCATTTCCGGCCAAAACGACATGACCTCCCTTCTCGCCAAAGACCGCCTCGGGCTGCGCCGGCCGACGATTCCGGTTGCCTATACGCGCCTGCTGCTGCAGGCGCTGAGCGCACGCGGTGTCGACCTGGCCGCCGTGCGCGCCGGCACCGGCTTGCGCGATGCGGTGCTGGCCGAACCGGACGCACGCGTCGCGCCGTCGCAATGGGGGCGGCTCGTGCTCAATGCGATCGAGATCGGCGGCGATCCGGGCATCGGGCTCGCGTTCGGGCTGCTGTTGAAACCGACCGTGCACGGCTTTCTCGGCTACGCGACGCTGACCGCGCGGGACATCCGCGAAGCGCTGTCGGTCACGCAGCGCTACTTCCGGATGCGCAATCGCCAGTACCGGCTGACCTATGCGGAAGACGAACGCGGCGCGACGCTCGAACTGCACGGCGTGCAGGCAAGCCCCGTGCTGCAGCATCACGTGATGTTCGAATTCGTGCTGACGGGGCTCGCGCAGAACATCTCGCAATGGGCCGGGCGCGCGTCGCCGCCGATCAAGCTGCAGTTCGCGTGGCCGGAGCCTGCGTATTTCGCGCGCTATCGCGACCAGTTGCCGCCGGTCGAATTCGGCTGCACGGCGAACGCGCTGTGGATCGCGCGCGACGTGCTCGACTGGCCGCTGCCGCTCGCCGACGAAGTCGCGCACCGGCAGGCACTCGTGCAGGTCGAGCGCGAATATGCGCAGGTGCGCCAGGAGGAAGGGGATCTCGTCGAACGCGTGCGCGCGGAGCTGGCGCGCGCGGCAGGCGAATACCCGGGGCCGGAAATGCTCGCCGATGCCTTGCTCGTATCGACGCGCACGCTGCGGCGCCGGCTGGAGGAAGCCGGGTCGAGCTATCGGCAGTTGCTCGACGAAGCACGGTTTCGCGACGCGAAGCAGTTGCTCGCCGCGTCGGATCTGGACTTGAAGACGATCGCCGAGCGCTTGCAGTTCACCGACCCGGCGAATTTCACGCGCGCGTTCCGGCGCTGGGCCGGGCAGACACCGAGTGCGTACCGGGAAGCGGCTGCGGACGCGGCACGCGAGTAAAGCGGAACACTCACATGCGATTCATCAGCCACCAACGGTAATCCGCGCGCCGCCCTCCCCCTCACCCGCCTCGATCCGCACATCGCCCGTCGCGGCGACGATCGCGTCGTACACGTCGTCGCTCACGCACACCACCGGCACCGCGATCGCATACAGCTCGGCGGCCACGATCGCGCCGATCGAGATGATCAGGTCGCGTTCCTTCAGCACGATCCCGACCGGCCCCGTGCCGTTGCGCACGGCTTCCGCGAGCACGCTGCTGCTCGAACTCGAGCCCTTCGCATGCGGCATCACCATCACCTTGCCGGCGAGGCTCGCCCCGGCCTGCGGATGGCCGCGATCGACGATCCTGCCCGCGCCCGAGTCGTAGCCGCCCCAGAAGCTGAGCGGCTTGTCGAGCACGAACGGGCGTGCGCATGCGCTGCCCGGCACGAGCGTGTCGCCCGTCAATTGCTTGCCCGTCGCTTCAGTCATCGAATCGCACCTTTCCTTCGTACGCCGACCGCACGCATTCGCGCATGCTGCCGTATGCCACCGTCACGCCGATGTTCGCGGGCGCATACGACGCCCATTTCCCCGAGTTGGTCATCACCAGCCCCGACAGTTGCTTCATCACCGGCGTGATGTACGTGCAGGTGTCGACGACGATCTGGATGCCGCGCGCGGCGAACTTGCCAGCGAGGCCGGCTTCCTCCAGTTCCCACAGGATGAAGCGGCTCGTGTTCACGTAGAAATCGCAGGCCGGCTTGCCGTCGAACGCGTCGAGCAACGTGTCGAGCGTGCGGAATTCGGCGAGCGAGAAATGCGGCGTGCCGAGCGCCACCGCGACGAGTGCGTCGCCCGCCGCGCCGTGGTTCAGCGTGCGGCGAATCTCGTCGAGATCGGCCATCGTGACGTCGACCGTGCGTTGCGCCGATTTCCCGTGCAACGCGGCGCCGAGCGTCGGCGCCTCGGGCGTCACGCCCACTGCATGGAACAGCGCGACGGCGCCGCTCGATGCGGCGGCCGCGCCGAGCGCCTTGAGTTCGTCTTCGGTGGTGTCCGCCGGCAGCCCGACGATCGCCGGCACGACCGCGCCCGCGATCTTGCCGACAGCCAAGCCGAGCGCGGCGAAGTAAATGTCGCGCGACGGCAGGCGGGTGAAATCCGGCGCGTTGAATACGATCCGCGCCGCGCGGTTCGCTTCGACATGCAGCCCCGCATGCGGTGCGCGCCCGGTGATCGCGGCGGCCAGATCGAGAAAATCGCCGTACCGGCTCGTGCGCGCGCCGAGCACCGAGTTCGCGAACACGATCGCATTCGATTCCGCCCACGCGATCTGCTCGCCCTTCGCGGGACGGTTCTTCAGTTGATACGGCGCGCACGTGAAGCTCGATTCGCAGCCGAGTTGCAGATGCGCGTCCATCAGGCGCTGCGCATCGCGCTGGATCGTGCGATCACCGTGGTACAGCTCGGGATGGATCAGGTCGAGCGACCCGACGTTCAGCGTGGTCGGCACCGCGACCTTCGCGCCGGTGTCGACGAAATACTCGACGAAGTCGAGGCTCGTCTGGCCGTGGTACAGACAGCCGTCGATATGGGCAGACGTAATGTCGATCAGGTGCGGCGCGGACATCACCTGCGCCGTACGCGCGACGATCCGCATCGCGCGCGCGACGCCATCGCCGAAATCCCCGCGCAACATCGCGTCGTCGCGGTCACTCAACTGCAGCATCGGTTGCTCCTCGTGACTCGGGCGGCGGCGCCGGCCCGTGAAATCCGTCAGAGGACTCTACAACTGGAAATAAAAACTGTCCAGATCGACGTCAATCCGGACAGTTTAAAGACCAATTCCCATCACGAGAGACCACCACGATGACCAATGGCTCGAATTCGGCTCCAGTTCGTCTAGCGTTCAGCGGTCAGGTTGAACAGCTCGCCGCGCAACGCCTTCGCACGCTCGCTGCCGAACTGCGTCTCAAATTCGTTCTGCGCCGCCTGCCACGCGACCTTCGCTTGCGCGAACGTGCGCTCGCCGAGCTGCGTCAGGTGCAGCGCATGCGCACGCGCATCGTGTTCGGACGCGGCCGTCTCGACGAAACCGTCGCGCTGCAGCGGCTTCAGCGCGCGCAGCAGCGTCGTGCGGTCCATCACGAGCTTGTCGGCGAGTTCGCTCATCAACAGGCCAGGCCGGTACGTCAGGTTCGCCATGATCGAGAACTGCGCAGGCGTGACGCCGACCGGGGCCAGATGGCGTTCGTACAGTTGCGTGACGAAGCGCGCCGCCTGACGCAGCGCGAGGCAGTGGCACGCTTGGGCAATCGAGGTGTCGTTCATGTTCGGCAATTTATATGTGCATATGCATAAAGTCAATGTACACTCCGCCGTAACCCGAGGCCGGCGGCCGGCCCGCGCGTCAAGGAGACGGACATGGACTACATCGACAAGCTGCGGATTTTCCGGTCGGTGGTGGAGATGCGCAGCTTCACGCGCGCCGCCGACATGCACGGCCTCGCGCGGCCCGTCGTGTCGCGCGCGGTCGCCGATCTGGAGGCGCGCTTCGGCAGCCGGCTGCTGCACCGGACCACGCGCCAGGTGTCGCTGACCGAAACGGCCGAGCGCATCTACGAACGCTGCGCGGCCGTGCTCGACGAACTCGATGCGCTCGAAGTCGAAGCGCAGACGCACACCCGCGAACCTGAAGGCCTGCTGCGCCTCGTCGCGCATACGACGGCCGCGCTGAACCGGCTCGTGCCGCTGATCGCCGGCTTCAAGAGCGCGCATCCGAAGGTGCGCCTCGACGTCACGCTCACCGAGCGCCCGGTCGATCTCGTCGGCGAAGGCTACGACATCGGCATCGTCGTGCCGTACATGCTGACGAGCGAATCGACCGTCGTGCGGCTGGTCGATCGCATTCCGGTCGTGATCGTCGCGACGCCCGCGTACCTGCGCGAACATGCGCGCCCCGAAACGCCGGCCGACCTCGCGGATCATGCGTTCGTGCCGCTGACGCCGTCGCTGCGCCGGCCCGCGCTGTCGTTCCGCGTCGACGGCGACCTGCTCACCGTGCCGTTCCGCTTCGACATCTCGTCGAACAGCCCCGTCTTCAACCGCGAAATGGTGATGCACGACTTCGGCATCGGCGTCGTCCCGAAAGCGCTCGTCCAGGCCGAACTCGCGTCGGGCGCGCTCGTGCAGTTGCTGGCGGATGCCGACCTCGTCGACGCGTTCGTCGAAATCAAGCTCGCCTACGCGAACCGCGTGCTGCTCCCCGCGAAAGTGAAAGCCTTCATCGACTACACGGCCGCCTATTGCGACCGCGAAGGCTGGATCGTCCCGGCGGCCGCCTGATGGCGATTGGTACAGCCACGACACCAATCTGATCCTGCCCCGCCCATCGATTCGCGGCTGCCTGCGCCCTAACATGTGCACATGCACAAGATCACCCTCACCGACGACGATTGCTTTGCGGTCCGGCAAGCCGCCCGCCGGATCTCGCAATTCTACGAGCGCTATCTGTCGCAGGCGGGCGTGACGCCGTCGCAGTACAGCATTCTCGCGCTGCTGCGCGACCGGCCGGGCCTGACGATGGTGGCACTGTCGAGCGTACTGGTGATCGAACGCACCGCGCTGCTGCGCGCGCTCAAGCCGCTCGTCGGCGCGGCGCTGGTGATGGGCCGGATCGAACCGCCGCACCGCCGCCAGACCTTCGCGCTGACCGCGCACGGCGAAACGAAGGTCGCCGACGCGCACGTGCACTGGCTCGCCGCGCAGGAAGCGTTCGAGCGGCGCTTCGGGCCGACGCAGGCGGCCCGCCTCAGAGACGAACTGTTCCGGATCACGCACAACCTGCCGGAACGCTAGCCCCTTCCCCGATCGACGCGACGTCGCCGATCGTTTTGATAAGTGCATATACATAGGTGAATCGATGGAAACGACCCAAGCCGCTGCCGCATCGCGCGAAGCAGCCACAACCGAGCGGCCCGCGAAGCAGCAGCGCCGCGTGCCGTGGATGCGCATCGCGGTAGGCGTCACCGTCGTCGTCGTGGCCGCGGCCGTGCTCGACTGGCTGTTCGTGCTGCGCTTCCAGGAGAGCACCGACGATGCGTATGTCGGCGGCGACGTGACGGTGCTCGCGCCGAAGGTCAACGGCTTCGTCGACAGGATTCTCGTGACCGACAACCAGCGCGTGAAAGCCGGCGACGTGCTCGTGCAGCTCGATGCGCGCGACTACGACGCGAAGCTCGCCCAGGCAACCGCCGAAGTCGACAGCGCGCGCTCCGCCGTGACCGAACTCGAAGCGAAGCAGCAACTGCAATTCGCGGTGATCGGCCAGCACGCGGCGGACAAGAACGCATCGTCGGCCGAACTCACGCGCGCCGCGTCGGACCGCGTGCGCTACCGCGAACTCGTCAAATCCGACGCCGTGTCGAACCAGATCGTCGAGCGCGCGGACGCCGATTACTCGAAAGCCGGTGCGGCCGTCGAACGCAGCGACGCCGCACTGCTCGCATCGAAGCGACAGCTCGACGTGCTCGGTGCGCAGCTCGCCGATGCACAGGCCCGCGTGAACACCGCGCTCGCCGCGCAGCGCGTCGCGGCGCTCAACGTCGAATACACGACGATCCGCTCGCCGGTCGACGGTTACGTCGGCAACCGCACGGGCCGCGTCGGGATGCTCGCGAACGTCGGCGTGCCGCTGCTGACGGTCGTGCCGGCCTCCGGGCTGTGGATCGACGCGAACTTCAAGGAAGACCAGTTGCGCAAGATGCGCGCGGGCGATCGCGTCGACGTCGCGCTCGACGCGTCGAGCACGCGGCTGCACGGCCGCGTCGACAGCGTCGCGCCCGCGACCGGCGCAACCTTCAGCGTGCTGCCGCCCGAGAACGCGACCGGCAACTTCACGAAGATCGTCCAGCGCGTGCCCGTGCGCGTGCATCTCGATCCGCAACCCGGTATCGAACACGTGCTGCGCCCCGGCCTGTCGGCGGTCGTGACCGTGCATACCGACCACGCGAACTGAGCGGGAGACGACGATGACCACCGCGTTTTCCGGCGACCCCGCGTCGCAACCGACCAGACAGCGCGTGTTCGCGTTCGCGCTGATGTGCGTCGGCTTCTTCATGGCGACGCTCGACATCCAGATCGTCGCATCGTCGCTGCGCGACATCGGCGGCGGGCTTTCCGCGAGCCAGGACGAGCTGTCGTGGGTGCAGACCGCCTACCTGATCGCCGAGATCATCGTGATCCCGATGTCGGGCTGGCTGTCGAAGGTGATGTCGACGCGCTGGCTGTTCGTCGCGTCGGCCGTCGGCTTCACGATCACCAGCATGCTCTGCGGGCTCGCGTGGGACATCAACTCGATGATCCTGTTTCGCGGGCTGCAGGGCGCGCTCGGCGCCGCGATGATCCCGACCGTGTTCACCACCGCGTTCGTGCTGTTTCCGGGCAAGCAGCGGCTGATCGCGTCGACGACCATCGGCGCGCTCGCGTCGCTCGCGCCGGCGATCGGGCCCGTGATCGGCGGCTGGATCACCGATCAATGGTCGTGGCACTGGCTGTTCTACCTGAACCTCGTGCCGGGCATCGCGGTGGCTGCGCTCGTGCCGCGTTACGTGCATATCGACGAGCCCGATCTCAGCCTCATCAAGCGCGGCGACTATCTCGGCATCGTGCTGATGTCGGGCTTCCTCGGCTGCCTCGAATACGTGCTCGAAGAAGGCCCGCGCAAGAACTGGTTCGGCGACGATGCGATCGTCATCTGCGCGTGGATCTCCGGCATCTGCGGCTTCCTGTTCCTCGTGCATGCGTTGACCGCCGACGATCCGATCGTCGACCTGCGTGCCCTCGCCGTGCGCAACTTCGGAATCGGCAGCCTGCTGTCGTTCGTGACCGGCATCGGGATCTTCGTGACCGTGTTTCTCACGCCGCTGTTTCTCGCGCAGGTGCGTGCGTTCAGCTCGTTGCAAATTGGCATGGCGCTGCTGTCGGTCGGCGCGTTCCAGTTGCTCGCGCTCTGTGCGTATGCGTTCGCCGCGCGCTACTTCAGCATGCGGGCGCTGCTCGTGTTCGGGTTGATCTGTTTCGGCCTCGGCTGCTACCTGTACACGCCGATCACGCACGACTGGGGCTGGCAGGAACTGCTGCTGCCGCAGGCGTTGCGCGGCATCGGCCAGCAATTCAGCGTGCCGCCGATCGTGACGATGGCGCTCGGCTCGCTGCCGCAGTCGCGGCTGAAATCGGCGAGCGGGTTGTTCAACCTGATGCGCAACCTCGGCGGTGCGATCGGCATCGCGGTGAGCGCGACGATGCTCAACGACCGGCTGAATTCTCACTACCTGCGCTTGAACGAGCACGTGAGCGCCGGGGAACCGCAGATCGCGTCGCTGCTCGATCGGCAAGCTGCGTACTGGGGCTCTGTTGCCGGCAATACGCTGAATACCGCGCAGGCCGGGCTCGCGAACCTGCATCGGCTGATTTATCGCGAAGCACTGACGCTCACTTATGCCGATGCGTATTACGCGCTGTCGCTGTGCTTCGTCGTCGCGCTGCTTGCCGTCGCGTTTTCCAAACCCATTACGTTGAACGCGCCGCCGCCGGACGCGCACTGAGGCCAAGGTCATCATCATGAAAAAGCTACTTCTCGCGCTGGCTGTCAGTGCATTCGCCGCAGGGTGTGCAGTGCAGCCCGCGCAGCATCCGGCGCTGAACGAATCCGTTCAGACGCTCGCACCCACTGCGTGGGACACCGACGTGCCGCGCGCGGACATCGACGCCGTCGCATGGTGGGCGCAATTCCACGACCCCGTGCTCGACAAGCTGATCGCGACCGTGCTCGACGGCAACCTCGATCTGCAGGCAGCGGCCGAACGCGTGAAGCAGGCGCAGGCGCTGACCGTGCAGAAACGCGCGGTGCTGCTGCCCGAACTCGATGCGACCGCGCATGCGGCCGACGCGCGGCAGAATACGCCGCCGCCGCTCGGGTATGTGCGGCAGGCTGGCGCGGGGCTCGCGTTGAGCTGGTCGCCCGATGTGTTCGGCGGCGAACGGCTCGATTTGCTTGCCGCTCAGGCGGAACTCGTCGGGCAAAAGCATGCGGAAGATGCGATGCGGCTCGCGCTCGCGGCCGATGCGGCATCCGCGTATGTCGATCTGCGCTGGGCGCAGCAGGAACTGAAGATCCTGCAGGACAACACGAAGATTCGACAGCATGCGCTCGAACTCACGCGCAAGCGGCAAGCGTTCGGGCTGTCCACCGAGCTTGACGTCACACGTGCGCAGAACCAGCTCGATGCGCTCGAAGCGCGGATTCCGCCGACGCAAGCGCAGATCTCGCATCAGCTCAATCTGATTGCCGTGTACTCGGGGCGCACGCCGGAATCGGTCGATCGGCTCGTGTTGGCGCAGGCCGGGGAGATTCCGGCGCCGCCGGTTGGTGCGCCGGGAACGCTGCCGTCGCAGGCGCTGTTGCGGCGGCCGGACGTGCTGACGGCTTATGCTCAAGTTGAACGGCGTGCGGCGCAAGTGGGCGTGGCGAAGGCCGAGCGGTATCCGAAGTTTTCGTTGAACCTGACGGACGGGATTCTCGCTGCGTCTTATCTCGGGTTGCCGACGTTGACCGATAACCTGTTCAGCGCGGCGTTGAGTGCGACGAGCCCGATCTTCAACGCAGGGCGGATTACCGCGGATATCTCGCAGAGCGAAAGCCGGATGCGCGAGTCGGAACTCGGGTTACGGCAGACGATGTTGCAAGCGTTGCGGGAAGTCGAAGACTCGCGAGCGAATCTCGTCAGTTCGGATGAGGCTGCGCGGAAGCTGGGTAGCGCGCTTTCTGCGTCGGACAAGGCGCTTGGGTTGGCAAATCAGCTCTACAAGGGTGGTGCGACGGATTTTCTGGATGTGCTGTCGGCGCAGGAGGTGTATCTGCGGGATTCGGATTCGCTCAATCAGGTCAAGCGCGAGCATGCGCTGGCGGCGGTGGCGTTGTACCGGTCGCTTGGGGGTGGGTGGAGCAGGAATGAGACGGCGGGTGGGCCGGAAGTGGAGGCTGTGGCGGAGAATTGAGCGCCGGGTTGTGCAGGGTTAGTCGGTCGTCGAATGATTTCGCTACCCCTGCACGATGTGTTCGTCGTGGAGATAGGATGATTCACTTCCTGACGTCACGGGCAGCAAAGTACAAGTCTTTGGTTTGTGCGTTCAGGAGGTACCCGCCGTGAACGTTCTGAAACGACCCGCTTCGCCCCAACCCGTCGAAATCAAAGCTCACGCAGAGATAGCGCTGACGGCCTTCTCTTGCGATGCTCCACTCCGCGAGCGACGGATTGAATGCGGCCGGCTTGATTCCGCCGTTCTTTCCAACGGGCCTGGCCGCGGACAACCGATAGAGTTTTCCAGCGTAGATCAATGCCGGTGTCGACTTCCGTTCCGCGTAGCCGACGTCGGTGCCTTCATGTTTGACGAGATAGCTTGCGTCGAAGCCGCCTGCGTAGTTGTCCTCCTGCAGAACTTCATGCGTATTGATGGCCTCGATCGCAACTGTTGGCGCGACGGACTGCGCAAGAAGGCAGCTTTTAACCAGATCTTCGTTCGGCGCAGCGGCCCTTCCTTGACAGGAAATCGCCATGGCGATCGCAACGAAACCAACTTTTTTCATCGATCCTCGCTCCCACGCATAACGTCAAAGTAATGCCGATCCTACTTCGGAAGGATCGCCCGGCCAATGCCGGCGGCGGCACACACCAGCAAAGCCGGCACAAGGCCGGCTTTGTCGTTGAAGCATATTGCTGCGCATTGTCACGAAGCCGTATGTTGCTTACGTTCGATACTGAAGCACGACCTCCAACCCGAGTTACCGATCCAGCGCCAGCTTCGCGCCGAGCCCCAGCAGGATCGGCCCCATCGCCGCATCGATCGGCTTGAGCAGTTTCGCGTCAAATTCCGTTCACATCTAACGTGAATATTCGTCGTTGGACTCATGGTGCCGCCCGCAACATACTCGGTTCACACAGTGCAATCGGTACTGCATTGACACGAAGCTGCGGCACGAGAAGCCATTGCATCCGTTCTGGATGTCTCGGTCAGATACCGGCCACCGGAATTGCGCTCTCCAGTATCGCAGCATGCTTTCAACCTCAACATACTCGGTGAAACATGATGCAAAACGTCGACTACAACAAGATTTCCATCAAGACGCCCGAAGAGATCGCGATGCTGCGGGTGGCCGGGCGCATCGCGGCACAGGTTCTGCAGGATCTCACCCCGCACATTCAGCCCGGCGTGACTTCGCGTCAGATCAACGACATCGCCTACGACCTGATCGTCAACAAGTACCACGCGGAAATCGACCGGGAAGACCTCTCCGGGTACGACTCGAGCCAGTACGCCTGTATTTCGATCGCCCACAACGAGAACGCCTTCAGTGGCGAGCCTAACGACCTGCCACTGAAGAAGGGGGATTTGTTCGGGGTGGATGTCAGCATCAAGAAGAACGGATGGTGCGGCGATACGCAACGTATGTGGATCGTTGGCGAGGAGACCAGCTCCGAGGCGCGCCTGCTGATGTCCGTCGGGTATCAGGCCATGTGCCTTGGCATCAGCCTGGTTCGCCCTGGCGCAAAACTCCAGGACATCGCACGGCGCGTTCAGGCCTATGTCGAATCCTTCGGCTTCTCCATGCTGCGCGTACCCAGCGGGACGGGCCATTCGACTGGCCAAGTTCATGCGGATGGCTGGCTGATCCCCTACTACGAATCGTCCGTCAACGAAGGAAGGGTGCTCGAGAAGGGCATGGTCATCACGGTCGAACCGTTCATCTGTGCCGGATCGGGGGAAGGCATCCGTTTGAACAACGTGACGCGGGCCGCCCAAACCGCCGACAAGTCGCTGGCCGTCTATTGGGAGCATGTGGTGGCAGTCACCGATACCGGCTGCGAGGTGCTCGACCTGCGCGAAGGCGAAGATATTCGCTTCTACGACGCGAACGCACGCGCCCATCGCTGACGAGGTGCTCGCGCGTGGCCCGCGTGATTCAGTTCATGCGCGCCACCATCCCCTCCAACCATGCCGCGAACTGAAGGATGGCCGCCTGTTTGGGGTTGTCCTCACGCCAACAGAAATAGTAGGCGAGGTTGGAGGGTATTCGGGTCGATCCGACCTGCACAAGTTTTCCATCGCGCAGATATGCCCTTATCAACCGCTCCCTCAGCATCGCAATCCCTTGTCCGGCGAGCGCGGCATGGAGCAACGATGCCGCATCGTCGAACATCGGGCCGTACTTCGGGGTGGCGTCGGTGATACCTGCGGCATGAAAAAACTCCTGCCACGATCGACCGGAAAATCGTAGCAGCGGTCCTTGGTCGAGATCCCAGCCTTTCAAGGCGATCTGCCTGTCGCGAAATTCTGGCGTGCATACGGCGATCACCGAATCGTCGAACAGCTTGCGCGACTGGAAGCCGTTACGCTCGATACTCTTGTGCCAGATACCGATATCCGACTCGTGACCGTCCGGCACTTCCAGCGTGTGACGGACAGCAATCGACAAGTCGAGATTCGGATGTTCGTCGTAAAACAAGTCGAGTGCAGGAATGAGCCAGACGGTCGCGAAGTCGGCCATCACGCTCAGCTTGAGCACCAGTCGCTGCTGCTGCTCCGCGTGCGTGGCCTCCAGCAACGCGAACTCGATATCGGCCAAACCCTTGCGCACCCGCTCTGCGAGACGCGTGCAGGTCGGCGTTGGAATCATCTGCGCCTGCTTGCGCGTGAACAGGGACAAATTGAGCAAGGTCTCGACCTGCCGAATCTGGTGACTGATGGCGCTATGCGTCAGGCTCAGTTCGTTCGCGGCCAAAGTGAAACTCCGGCATCGTTCGGCGGTCTCGAGGGCCCGCAGGGCGGACAGATTGAGGCGAAGTCGTTCATTCATGGGAAACCGATCCAGTTTGCTCGCGCGGCCCGAAGCTCACGCCTGACTATGGCATGGGTGAGCGTGCGCGCGCAGGTCCACAGCAGGAAGATCGCCGGCGACAGGTTCGCCGTGAGTTGAGTGAATGGGAAGCCCACGATGTCGCGCGCACGTAGCCCGAACCATGCAGCTTCGTGCTGGCCGACGGATTCGGCGAGCGTGGCAGTCTCGATCTTGAATTCGTCCGTGCATTGCCGTTTCGGCACTGACTTTTCTGACATCCAACCCTCCGTACAAATGGGAAATTAGCAAATTCCTGCTGTACGCGAAATCAAGGCAGCGTCAGACCGCTGCCGAATCGCTCAAGCAACTTTGCGGACTTCGCCGGCAGATTTGCCGGTTTGTGACGCATACCGCCTCGTTGGAAGCATCATCTGTGTTGAACACGAAACGCCTGACCGGCCCCGGGAATCGCTCGCAACGCGACTCCAGGCGGATGGCCAATTCCCCACTCCCAGTGGGAAATGATCCAACCAGACAGGTGTTTTTCAACGCGCCGCCTCCCCCCACACTGCGTCTGTCCGCCGGCATTTCGGCGCTTCCCGACGAGGTCAACGATGACGCAGCCACTTCTTCCCCGAGACGACACCTATGCACGCGGTCTCGCGTTGTTCGAGCGCCTGCACGGCGCGCATAGCGGCAAGGATCTCGCCGAGTCGCGCGAAACGCTCTGCCCGGATTTCCTGACGATGACGATGCAATGGGCGTTCGCCGGCGTGCTGGACCGGCCCGGGCTCGACCTCGCGACACGCGAGCTGGTCGTGATCGCCAGCTGCGTGACGCTCGGATACGCGCTGCCGCAGTTGCGCGCGCACGTCGAAGCTGCACTGGTCGCGGGCGCGACGCGTGAGCAGATCATCGAGACGATCCTGCAGACGATGTTCTATGCGGGTGGTGCCGCCGTGAACAACGCGCTAGGCGTCGTGGCCGACGTGTTCGCCGCCTCGCCGGACGCCGACGGCCTCAAGACGCCAACTCCGGAACCCCAAAATGATCGAGCGCGAACGCAATGAACGCGCGAAGTTTGGCGGGTGCACCGGTATCGCGCGCGTAGAGCAGGTAAAAATCGCGGCCGCCCGATTCGTACTCGGCCAGCAGCACGCGCAGGCGGCCGGCATCGAGATCGTCCTTGACCAGGCCGAACGGCTGCAGGATCACGCCGCCGCCGGCCAGCGCGGCCTCGCGTAGCGCAGGGCCGCTGTCCACGCGCAGCCGGTACGTGACCGGCACTTCGATCGGCCCGTCGGGCCCGTCGAATCGCCAGCGATAACGCGGCCCCCATCGCGTATGGCCGAGGCAATCGTGATTCAGCAGATCCTGCGGTGTAGCAGGCGTGCCGTGGCGGGACAAATACGCCGGCGACGCGCAGACGACCATCCGGTAGTACGACGGCAACGACCGCGCGACGAGCGACGAATCGGCCAACGGCCCGATGCGAAACGCGAGATCAATGCCATCGCCGACCGGATCGACTGCCGCATCGGTCAGCACAAGCTCGATATCGACACGCGGATACTGCGCGAGAAAGACGGCAACGGCTGGTGCGAGTTGCGTCACCCCGAACGAGATCGGTGCAGCGATGCGCAGGTGGCCGGCTGGATCGCCTCCAAGCGCCGACGCGGCGTCGTCTGCCGTCTCGACCCGATCGAGGATGTCGCGACAGCGCTCCAGGTAAAGGGCGCCGGCCTCGGTCAGATGGTGGCGCCGCGTCGTGCGATGCAGCAGCTTCACACCAAGACGCGCCTCGAGCGCGTTCAGGTGCTTGCCGACCATGCTCGGCGACAGGCCGAGCCGCTCGGCCGCGGTGGTCAGACTGCCGGTATCGACGATCTCGACGAACACCGACATGCTTTCGAAGCGGTCCATGTTGATTTGATGGCGCGAAGAGGAATGGGGCCGGCGAGCGCGATCGCGCACGCACCGCGCCAATCTTCGCACGAATGTGCCCGCAACTCCCCCATCGCGGAAATGCGCCATCGGGCATGCCGGACAGCAAGGCAAAGGGGCCTTCCCCGTGCCTTGCTCTCGCATCCGCGATCGATGCGCGGGACGTCCCGCGCGCCGTCACACGTCAGCGCCAGCCTCGATGCCAGCCGTAGTGCGGATGCCACCATCCCCACCCGTAGTGCGGGTGATAGCGCCACGAATAGCCGGGAGCCGGCATCACGCCGACCGGCGCAACGTAGACGACGCCAGCGGGGGCAACAGCCGGCGGTTCAGCCGGGGCCACCACGCAGCCGGACAGCGATGCGCCCAGCAGCAGTGACGCGACCAGGGTGTAACAGGTTTTCGATTTCATCATGGATCATCCTAACGTCGTGGTCGGGCGCTGCAGCCAGCGGTTACTGCCAGCCCGGATGCCGTGCGCGGTAGTACTCGAGCGCAGCGGCACGCTCCTGCTCGGCTTGCCGAGCCAGTTGCTCCGCACGCGCCATGTGGCCGCCGAACTCGCCGCCGTGTTCCTGCTGGATGATGTGCATTTCCTCGATGGACCGCTGAAGATCGTGCGTGGCGGCCATCGCCTTGTTGTGAAGCTCATCGGCAAATGCGGCATTCGCCATCAAAGCGGCGCACAGAATCACGGGAATGGATTTGAGTTTCATGAGTGCAGTTTTTCCGTCTTGTCGTGAAAGGGATTGTTGCTGCAGTAGTGAACGTCCCGTCCCGACCCACTGTTGACGCTGCATCGCTCAGACTTTGTAAATCTGCATTACGCACTCGTGAGCGGGCTTTCACCCATGCGCCCGGCTTGTGATTTCCTTTCGATTCGCACTCGTGACGTCGCCCGCGACACGACCTGCGCCGCCTGTCCGACGAGGAAATGTTTCCCGTCTGAGCACCGGGCCATCTTGCCGGTCGCACGCTCGACGAGGCCGGCCTTGCGAACGAGACACGGCTTGGAAGGCGGGCGAATCCGATCGCACAGCGACATCGCCAGACTCGGCGGCAACCGGGATGGGAGTTATCAGGGGCGCAGGCCGCTTGTTCAGCGAAGCGCTCTACAGCGTCCAGGGAACGCAAGTGCCGTACTTCTTCGTGCGTAACCGGCGTCGGTATCTGATGTGGTCGTGCTATCCGGAGGCATCGAGGGGGGACACCAGTGTCCCGACTCTGCACCTCCGAACGCCGGGCTACTCAGGGAGTGAAATTGAAGACATTCCCCAATCATTCCCGATCCCGCATACCGACCCGCAGCAGTTTCGCCTTTATCTCGAGAGCCGGTGGTCGACACGCGCAAACACCGGCCGTGTGCTCGCCGTTTCGAACCGCCGACAACAAACGGGCGGCCGGCTTCATCTCGACTATCGAAGCCTGCGATACAACGCCAGCCACGACGACACTCACGATGCGCTTGCGACGGCGTGCCCGAACGGGATCGCAGTGATCAGGCTGGTAGCTGGCGCGGGCCAAATGACGATTGAACCGATAGCACAGCCGATCGCTGCCTTGCTTACCGATCCAGCGCCAGCTTCGCGCCGAGCCCCAACAGGATGGTCCCCATTACCGCGTCGATCGGCTTGCGCAGTTTCGCGTAGCCCGTCTGCACGCGGTTCGTCGAGAACAGCACGGCGACCGTGCAGAACCACGTCAACGAGACGGCAACGACCACGGCCAGCGTCGCGCCATGCACCCACGCCGGTGCGTGTGCAGGCAGCAGCGTGACGAACAGACTGCCGAAGAACGCTGCGGCTTTCGGATTGGTCAACCCGACCAGCAGCCCTTTTCGATACGCGTGCACACCGCCGCGCACAACGGGCTGACTCGCGGATTCAGCCTGTTGCGCGGACTGACGCAGGCCCGATAGCGTCTTGATACCGAGGTAAATCAGATACGCGGCGCCGGCGATGCGAATCGCCTCATACAGCCACGCGAGCTTCGCGACGATCAGCCCGAGCCCGAAAATCGCCATCGCCGCCCAGACCGCATGCGATGACGCAATACCCAATGCAGCCAGAAGGCCCGCACGGCGATTGCCGAGCGCGTGGGACGAAACGGCGATCAGGTCGGGCCCGGGGCTGACGCACGCCAGCAACATCACGCCGCCGACTGCGGCGAGTTGGGGAAGATAGCTCATGGCGGTTCGGGTGAATTCGTCGAGAAGGAAGAAAACCGATCCAATCTGGCATGCCGATTTTCGGTGTGTATCGGACTGCGGGTAGTACGACGTGCCGGCGCGCTGCGCACTCCTCCGCGCCGCCGACACGCCCCTGCTTCTGCGAATTACAGCGGCGGACGCTTCAGCTTCACCCAGCGCTGCACCGACGCCCGCTCCCACTGCGCACGCGCATAGTCGGCGAGGCGCTGCGGCACCGGATCGTCATTCAGCACCAGACGGTTCAGCATCACCGCCAGATCGACATCGGCAATGCTCCACTCGCCGAACAGGTGTGCCGCGCCCGGCGCGAGCAGCTTGTCGGCAGCCGCGAACAGCTTCTGCGCGGCGGCCTGTGCGAGACTCGACAGCGGCTCGCTCGACGGCCCGTAGAACAGCACTTCGGTCGACCGTTCCGAGCGGATCGGCATCAGGTCGCTGCGCAGCCACGCCTGCACCTGACGCGCCCGCGCACGCTGGCGCGGCTCGGCCGGGTAGATCCGTGTGCCCGGGAATGTCTCGTCAAGATACTCGGTAATCGCCGACGATTCCGACAGCGCGAAATCGTCGTGCACGAGCGTCGGCACGCGTTGTGTCAGCGACGTCGCCGCATAGTCCGGCGCGAAATGCGCGCGGTTGCCGAGATCGACGGTCACCAGTTCGTACGGCAGCGATTTTTCCTCGAGCGCGACGAAGACCGACATCGCGTATGGGCTCGTGTATTGCGCATCCGCGTAGAGACGGAGATTACCGGTTTGCACTGCTTGCTCCTTGTGGGTGCGGAGGCCGGCGACGACGGGTTCGCGCGCCGACGGGCTCCGGGTGGGTCAATGCGGTGTGTTCGACAGATTAGCAGCGGCAGGAAAGGTGTCGTTTGCCGTTTTGTGTGTGCTGCCGCTGCGTGGTCATGCGGTGGAGGGCCAGCGATAGGCGATCACTTCGTTCAACGGGTATGCGAGTTCGCGGACTTCTTCCAGCTGGTTGCCGCCGAAAAGGTACACGTGTTCGGTGTCGTGACGGAGGTAGAAGCCGACGTGCCCTTTCCAGCTTGTCGGGTCGTCACGGGTCAGGATCGCGATGCAGCCGTAGACCGGGCGCTCCAACGGGCGGCCCCATTCGAGCCATGAGCGTGCGAGTGCGGAGCCGGTGCCGCGGAATCCGGCGTGTGTCATGCACCAGTTCACGAAGGACGAGCACCAGGAAATTTTGTCGTCGTAGCCGACCAGGTTCGTCTGGTTGTTGTACTCGACGATCCGCGGGTTGATGCTGCCCGGCGGGTGACGGCGGATGCCGAGTTCGGCCAGGGCGACAGGCATCCAGGGTGAGTGGGCGGTCGCTTCCGGGCTGCCCTCGGGGGTCGATCGGGTCACGGCGGTCTCGGAATTTCGGGATATGGGGAATCTTCGCATGAATGCGGGAAGCGGACAGCGCGATTTCGGCGGGCGTGTTTTGGCATCACGGTCCATGTGGTCGTGACACTTGTTGACGGTGGATGTGGATGTAGGCCAGGGCGGTATCGCCCCGGCGGTCAATCGCGTTCTGGAAACGCCTGCATTCCACTCGCTAGAGCCGCATCAAGCAGCCCTTGCAGGTGTTATAGCGGCGACGGTCCCCGATCAGGATCGTGATACGGCTGCTCTCGCAGCGCCAGCTGGGCGTTGTCCGGCGTGATCGTGATCTGCCGGGTGGCGTCGTTGACGTCGAGGTACACGCGGTCGCCCGGCTTGAATCCGAAGATCTTGAAATTGATATCGATCGCCTTCATCCAAGGCAGGTACGGCCAGCCACGCTTGGGAAGATCCGGGTAGTTGCGCAGGACCAGTTCAAACGTCTTTTGCATGTTGACGGGTTTGTTCTTCCTGCGACGTGTCTTACTATTGGCGTCAGCCATTTTCAACTCCTGGTTTGAGTTGCTGGTGGTCAGCGGGTCGTATGGGTTGGCGCCCATGCGGCCCGCGCTTCTTTGTTGCCTTGGGTTTCCCCTTCTTTCTCCCCTCTCGCTGTGTCTTGTTGGGCAAGACGGATTTTTCGACCATCGGTGCGGAGGGAGCTGCGTTCAACTTCCGATGGCGAGAAGCAAGGCTTCATGACCAGTGTAGTTGGGCTGGCATCTCAGAAATGGGGATTTGAGGGGGGCTGGCCAAAGGGTATATAGATGCGCTCGACACGCGGCTCCTTCGAGCGGACTGAGGCAGATGTCGTTGTTAGAGCGAGCTATTCAGGCCCGACAAAACTAACGAGTGGGGCTTGGCAACTTGCATCATTGCTTGATCGAGATCTGATCGACTTTGATCCAACGAAGCAGATGTTTACCCGATGCGTTCACGTAGTCCACGTAAGCCCACCCAGTCGGAGACTGCTTCAGTACAGTTACGACATCATTCTGGACGAGGTAGGCTCGACTTGCGGTCGTGTCGTCTGGGGCTGTGAACAGAGTCGCTTTTGCGACCGACACCGCAGCGGTCGGGCCTTCAACACCCACTCCTTGCTCTACCGGCGTACCTCCAGACGTGGCAGAGCCTTTCGAAAGCGCCGTATCCACCAGTTGCGCATCGAAGCGGGCCCCGTCCGCCTTTAGAGCCGCTGCGATTTTCCGATAGGACTCGCGATTGGCCGAGGAAAGTGGGTCACACCGCAAGAGATTGTCGGCCCCCGAAGCATCGCGCATCAGTGTGGGGGCTGTCCTGCGTTGATGGAGGTCAACTTACTGCTTGCCGAGGGACGATCTCGCGTGAGCATCATCGAAGTTTGGGAATCTGTACTCCACTGGGCACCTTGATTCGGTTGCCATCCTGCTCCGCAAATCTCTCCGGTTTGCTCGGCCGTAATGCAGCCTGTCTTTATCTCAATCATGGAACAGTACTCCCGGTTCAGTACCGCTTCCGTTTGCCCTTGCCCCGTGAACACTGTTCCCTGGTCGTTTCGCATAACGATTACATATTGACCGGAAGGAGCGATATTCCATTTGTTAGGAGGCTCCATCTGCGTTCCGCCACCGGTGCTCGACTCACCTGCTCGTGGTAGCAGGCCGAACGTCGCTCCATTCGGAAACGAGAAAACCGCTTTCTTCCAGACCCGACGGGGCAATGGATCTTGAGGGTTCGCAGCATTGCTATAGAGCACTGCTGCTCCGCCAGGCAATGCAAGGCGTAGAGTGGACTGCGGTTCTGCGCTTGCAAGACCTGACCAAAGCATAGTCATCGCAAGCATAGTTCCGACACGCATGACACGCGTGCATGAGGTACTTGCCCGCAACAACGAAACACGCGGCTTCGTAAGTTCCAACGCTGACTCATCCAAAATGGCATTTCCCAAACTTGGATCAAATGTTGATAACGCTCACGGCATGGTTCACGCCTTCCAGTGCGCCACTCATCGGGTGCCTCTCGGGCAACAGGATACTCATTTTGCTGCACCGCAAGCACAGCGATGAAAGCAACCGGGCGCGGCAGGTCGCAGAACAAGGTTCAAGCGTAACCGCCCGACAAGGCAACGGCCTACCGCTCATAACTCAGCCACCGCCGACGATCTGCTTTAGGTCAACTTCGGTCAGGGTTTCACATTCCCTTGCCTGGAGCCGATGGCCGCAGCAATGCGGCTTTGCGCAGCGACGAGTTGGTCATCCGTGGTCGCCACCAGCCACAGACGCGCCTGCTCCTCGATTTGGCGGTTGTGCTCCTTCAACGGGCCCATCGCGGCAGCGGCCTTCCAGACCACCGGGGCGATTCGGCTTTTCCTGCCTGACGGCGCGCCTACCAGCAGGCAATAAGGTCCCAGCGGGAGCGATACAAACGGCAGTGCCGGACTGGCACGCACGCGCCAGTCGATAAAGGGCGTGTCGCCGATAAGCAGCGGCATGGGCAAGCCGTGGAGCACACTGAAATCATACAGCGCCAGTTGCTCCCGCATGCCGGCGTAAATACTCCGGATGTCGTCGACAACCGCCGCGCGGATCTCGTCATCGAACATTGGTTCCTGCGCGTATCGGGCAAACGCCTTTCGAGCCTCCCGTTGATATGCGCTGAACAGGCCAATCTCCACGCAGTCCTGCACTGCGCGCTGGACATCCGCTACAGAACCGGCTTCCTCCGGCGTACCCAACTGCGCGGCCCGCAAAAACCGGGCAAGTCCAGCCTCCTGGATCGCTGGACCCTCGGCAGATGCATCGTCTTCAGCGTCCTTGCAAAGGGGCACGTAGATATATTTCTCGGCCGCGAAATGCGACTTCTTACCCTCGTCAAACCTGATTTCGCCATCAACGCAGTCCAGATAGCGAGTCCCGATTCGACCATGTTCCCAAACCCAATTTTTCAGGAGCGGGCGTAGTGGATGCAGTCTGTCGTGATCGGTCATGGAGGCCTCCAGGTTGCCCAGTATAGTTCCAAGTTGTCGATCGCTTCGTGGAGGATATGGCGATCAATCGGTCTACTACCGCCGTTGGAACCCGCGCAGCCTCAACAGCTCTGTTCAACCGGATATCCGTGGTCCCGTGCCTGCGCGCTGAGCAGCAAGTGCTCGGCCTTCGCAGGCGTTCACGTGTCGGCCGCGGTAGGTCGACTTGACGCTACCTTGCGGACGTTCGGCTGATCATCTGCACCGAACGTCTGCTGTCAGGCTCAGCGAATAGGCACTCTCGATCCACTGCAGCCACTCGCTCTACGAAATGAGCGATTCGCTGACGAAGACGTTATAAGGCATGGCTTCCGGATCCAGACTTTCAGGCATGGGTATGCCGTTTCCGCAATAGTCGATTTCGACATCGGCTAGATGACCTGACTCGTCGGCAAAGAGCAAAATCTCAATCGACCCCCAGCCTTCCGGTTCCCTCCGATCCCGGAAGTCCGCTTCAAACACCCTTCGATAGGGCTGTCCACTTGAAGCGATGGCAATGGGAGGAACTTTATCGGGCGCGACCAACGACAGGCCAAAGGTGTTGCATCCACACTCACAGAGTCTGACGATCTCTGCATTCAAGAACTGCGCGGCAAGCGCGTCTCGATTTGGAAATGGGCAGCGCTCAAGAATAAACGTAATCCAATAGGCTGCCTGGTTCAGATCGTTTGCCATATTACGTCCTAGCAACATCATCCGTAGACTTGATCCCCGCATTCGCCCTCTTGGCCCAAGCCTTCAAAAGCAAGACCGTCGTAACGAGCAGATTCACCCTCCCGCTATCCGACGTCAAGAACAGCCCATCTGGCCCGGGCGTCGTCCCGTCATCGGCCACAACGCTCTGCACGACACTCCCCGCCTTCGCAGAAAACCCTTTCACGTCGGCCGCATTTTTCTTATCCAGATCCGCCTGATCTTCCATCTTCGCCGCACCAACTTCTGCCGCAACCTTCTCCCGATAAGCCAGATACGACTCCGTCGGCGACCCGACACCCTTCGCCCCACCCCAACCGTCAACCTGGAAATGCGTTTCATTTCTATAGACGTCACCAAATCCCGCGCCAACATGCAAAAACGGCCACCGTGAACCCACGGCAGCCGTCCCTTAGAAACGCCCCAGTTCTAAATCGCGAATCAGCCTTTACTCATCCACCTTGAAAGCCGACACCAGCTTGGTCAACTCCGCCGCCTGCTGCTTCAAACTCGCCGCCGCCGCCGCGCTTTCCTCGACCAAAGCCGCATTCTGCTGCGTCATCTGATCGAGCGACTGCACCGCATCGCCAATCTGATCGATCCCGGCACTCTGCTCCAGGCTCGCCTCGGCAATCTCGCTCATCATCGCGCTCACGCCCTGAACCTGCGAGACAACGTCGCTCATCACCTTCCCCGCCTCACTCACCAGCCGCGACCCGGTATTCACCGTCCCCGCGCTGTGTTCGATCAGCGCCTTGATCTCCTTCGCCGCCTGCGCGCTGCGCTGCGCCAGATTCCGCACTTCCGAAGCCACGACCGCGAACCCGCGCCCCTGCTCCCCGGCCCGCGCCGCTTCCACAGCCGCATTCAAAGCCAGAATATTCGTCTGGAACGAAATGCTGTCGATCATCACGATGATCTCGGAGATCCGCTGCGACGCGTCGCTGATCTGCTCCATCGTCGTCACGACCTCGCCCACCACCTGCCCGCCGCGCGCCGCCGTATCCGACGCGCCGTTGATCATCTTCGCGGCCGTCGTCGCCGTCTCGGTGTTGTTGCGCACCACGGCCGTGATCTCTTCCATTGACGAAGCCGTCCGCTCCAGGTTGCTCGACTGGCCTTCGGTCCGCTCGCTCAGATCCGCATTCCCCGAAGCAATCTGCGCCGATCCGGTCGCAATCGAAGCCGACGCCGCACGAATCCGGTGAACCAGCGTCGACAGCGACGACACGAACCGGTTGAACGCATCCGACAACTGCCCGATCTCGTCCTGGCTCTCGACCGTCATGCGGCGCGTCAGGTCGCCCTGGCCGCTGGCGATCTCCGACAGCAGCGTCGCCGCGCGGCGGATCGGCGCGGCAATCGCGCGGCCCACCAGCCAGATCACGAGCAGCGCAACCCCGAGCCCCACTACCGCCGCAACCAGCGCCGCGCTGCGGATTGCCCGCGTCACCGGCCCAAGCAATTCAGCCTGCGGCACCTCGACGACGACATACGCATTCAGCTCCGGAATGAACGACGTCGCGATGAAGCGCGCGCCGCCGTCACCCTCGTAGCTCAGGTACGCATACGGCTTGCCGGCGAGCAGCGTCGACGACGCATCGCCCGGCAGGCCCTGCTCATCCTTCAGGAAATGCTTGCCGTCGATCAGCGACGTATCGCGATGCATCATGATCGCGCCGTCAGGACGCACGAGATACGCGTAGCCGGTCTCGCCGATCCGGTAGGCCGAGATGCCCTTCGCGAGCGCATCGACGGACAAGCTCATGCATGCCGCGCCGATCGGCACGCCGTCGAGTTCCACGCGGCTGTTGATGAACATCATGTAGCCGCCGACGGTCGCCTCGCGATCCATGTTCACGTCGAACGTCTTGCCCGACGACAGGAAATTGGTCAGCCACTGATCCTTGTCGGTCACCTTCCGCTGCAGGCCGGCTTCGGTGTAGTAGTTGCCGCTCTTGACCGACACCCACTGCACGGACGCCGCCTTCTGCTCGTCCTTCACGTTCTTCGCCAGCTGGATCCAGTTGCGCGTGCCGGCATCGGGTTCGCCGTCGGCTTCCCATTGCAGCACGAACGCATCGCGCGCGAGGATGCGCGACGCGGCGATCGGGCCGGCCATCTGGCGCTGCACGTCGGCGCGAATGCCGTTCACGGCCGTCGGCAGCTCTTCGCGGACGACACGATCGCGCACCGCGTTGCCGATCAGACGGACGCTGAGCCCGCTCGAAATCGCGACGAACACGAGCAGACAACTCGTCATGCTGAGAATCAGCTTGTTCTGAATGGAAAGCTTGCGCCAGAAATGCATGGGGAACCCTCGATAACCGCTCGGTCTGAGCCAGTTTGAGTTATCGGCATGCACGCGCAGAACCTCATCGCTGATTTCAGATACCAATCATGCGAGATTCGTTATGTTGATGACAGGCGGGCATATTCGGCCGCCTATATGTGCTGGAACAACGATCATTAAACGCCGATCAGTATGCAACGAAGATCGTGACACGCCGGTTTCGCGCCCGCGACGCGGCATCGTCACCCGCGACGAGCGGCTGCGTATCGGCCCGGCCGATCGCCGCCAGCCGATGTGGTGCAACTCCGCGCTCGGTCAGGTAGCGCACGACACTCCCCGCTCGCGCCGACGACAGCTCCCAGTTCGATTCGTATTTCGCGTTCGCGATCGGTACGCTGTCCGTGTGGCCTTCGACGAGGATGTCGCCGGTCGCATGATCGCTCAGCGCCTGCGCAATCTGGTTCAGCACCGGCGACGAATCGGGCAGCAAGCGCGCATCGCCGACATTGAACAGGATCTTCGCATCGATCCCGATCTCGACGCCGTGCGGCGCCTTCACCAACGAAATCCGGCCATTCGACTTCAACGAATCGAGCAGTGCGAGCCACGGCGGCGCATGGCCGGGCGTTACCGAATCGGCAGCGCTCGCAGCACCACCAGCCTGCCGTGCAAGCGTCTGGTACCGCGCATCGAGCGCGTTGTATTTCGCGAGCTGCAGCACATACAGCGCGAGAAACAGCACCATCAGCGTCGTGATGAGATCCGCGTACGAAATCAGCCAGCGCCCGGACTGCGCGCCTTCGAGTTCGTCATCGTCGCGATCGGCAGCGGATGCGCCGTCAGTTCGAGCTGTCATGCGGTCGAGCATCCCGGTTCGTCATACGGCGCTGGCACCTGAACAAGCACACGCGCATCAAGCCAGCGATTCCGCCGCACGCCCGCGCACGTCACCGGTCAGGCGCGTCTCGATCGTATGCGGCGACTCCTTGCGCGAAATCGCGAGCAACCCGTCGAGATACAGCTTGCGGAATCGCATCTCGCTGTCGATCTGCGCGCGCAGCTTGCCGTACAGCGGCAGGAACACGAGGTTCGCAAATGCGAGGCCGTACAGCGTCGCGACAAACGCAACCGCGATGCCCGGCCCGAGCTGCGCCGGTTCGAGAATATGGCTCGTCACCTGCACGAGTCCGAGCACCGAGCCGAGAATGCCGAACGTCGGCGCATAGCCGCCGGCCTGCTGCCACACGCGCACGGCCGCGAGGCGGCTGCGCTCGTACGCATCGAGTTCGCGCTGCAACGCATCCTCGAGCACGGCAGTCGACACGCCGTTCGCCAGCAGTTCGAGCCCGCGGCGCGCGAACGGATGAATCCCGCTCACGTCCATCGATTCGAACGCGAGCAGCCCGTCGACTTTCGCGCGATCGCCCCATTCGAGCAGGTCGGACAGGTTCTTGCGATCGACCTCGCGTGCGCGCACGAACGCGAGCCGCAGTTGCTTCACCGCGTCGAAGAAGCGTGCCCACGTGTTCTGGATCATCACCGCGCCGAGCGTGCCGCCGAGCACGATCACGAGCGCCTCGAACTGGAACAGCATCGAGAAATGCCCGCCTTCCAGCGCGAAACCGAACACGATCGCCGCGCCGCCGAGCACCACACCGGCCAGGGTCAACAGATCCATACGCGCCTCCGTCTCACGCATCCGATGCCGATGTCGACGCCACCGGCGCCACGCCCGCCGCAGGCGCCTTCGCCGCACGCACGGCATCCAGCACGCGCTGCTCGATCTCCTCGACCTCGACCGGATCGAGCTTGAGTTCGCGACGCATCACCCACGACACCTCGTTGCGGCGCGCCTCGGTCATCACGGAAAACAGCTTGTCGGCCACCGCGCGATCGTCGAGATTCGCGATCAGCTTCGCGAGGTCGTACGTATCGAACGCGCTGATCACGTCGAACAGCGTGCGCTGGTCGACCCACACGAGATCCTCCAGCGCGCGCACGTCGCCGCCGCGACGCCCGTTGCGCCGCGAAAAGTACGCAACGCCCTTTTGCTCGACGTAGCTGAGCACCTTCGATTTGCGGAACGCGAACACTTCGTCGGCAATCTCGCCGTTCGACAGCTTGTTGAGCAGCAGCGTCTTTTCGACACCGATCAGCGATTCGAGATCGGCGAGTTCGATGAGTTCGAGTTCGCTGTTGATCGACAGGTCGAGATCGTGATCGGCGACCTGCTGCGCGCGATCGATCACGCGCGCCGCATCGAAGGTGACGACCTGGCGCGCATCCGACGAAGCCGCATAGTCGGCTGCGCCGCCGGCGAGGTCGGCCTGCGCGGCTTCGATCGTGACGAGATTGAGCTTCTCCATGCGTCGCAGCATCGCGAGCACGTGCGGTCGCGAATGGCCGGCAATCGCGCGGCATTTGCGGATCACTTCGGCAAGCGGCACCGACGTCTCGGCCGCATGCGCCTGCATCGGCCGCCGCGCCCAGGCATCGCCCGCTTCGCGCGCGTCGGCACCCGCCATCAGCGACAGCACATGCGCGTACGACAGCACGCCCGGCATGAAGTCCGCGTGCGTATAGGTGGCAAGCTGGTCGTCCTTGCGCTTCACGCGGCGAATCATCGTCCGCACGATGTGGCGCAGCAGCGCGGACACGCGCTCGATTTCCTCGTCGAGCATTCCGGCCGGCACGACCGTGAGCTGACAGAATGAAAGCGCCTTCGCGGTATGTGCGCGCGGCTCGGCGGCAAGCAGCGCGGATTCACCGAAGAACTCGCCGCGGCCGAGCGTCGCGACGATCACGCGCTTGTCGTCGCATCGCGTGGACAGCTCGACCTTGCCGTCGGTAATCAGAAAGATGACGGGCTCGCCGGCGAAGCCCTCGGAATAAATGATTTCCCCGGGCGCCGCCGTACGCGTCCACGATTGCTGACGATTCAAGTCGATTCCCCTGCTGCGCTGGTTATTGCGGACTGCGCGTCGCACATCGAAAGCATGCGATCGCGAGTCATCCCCGTGACTCGTTTACGTCATCGGGCTCAACATCCTTTAGGGAATTCATGCTCGGTTCGAACCGAAATCAAGGTAAAACGTTTGCGGGTTGCGCGAGCGCATCGAACGTTCGTTTCGTCCCGTGCACCTGTAGTGAAATTGAAAGCGTGCCGCGATCGCACGCGTCAGAACTCCATGTCGAGTTCGTCGATGTCTTCATGCTCGGCCTTCGCCGCCTCGATCCACTCCGCGACGAACGGATGCGCGAGCACGCGCATGCAGTACTCCGCGACGTCCGGTTCGAGCTTCACGTCGTACGTCAGGAAGCGCGTGACGACCGGCGCGTACATCGCATCGGCAATGCCGATCTCCGCGCCGAACAACCAGGGCCCGCCGTATGCGGCCAGGCACTCGCGCCAGATCGTGACGATCCGCTGGATGTCGTGCTGCGCGCGCGACCAGATCCGGAAGCCGGGGAAATGCGCGCGCAGGTTCATCGGCAGCGCCGATCGCAACGCGCTGAACCCGGAATGCATCTCGCCGCAGATCGACCGGCAATGCGCACGCGCGTGCCGGTCGTCGGGCAGCAGCCGCGCCTGCGGCCGGATCTCGTTCAGGTATTCGGCGATCGCGAGCGTATCCCACACCGTGCTGCCGTCGTGGGTCAGGCACGGCACGAGGATCGACGGCGACAGCAGCAGCAACTCCGCGCGCGACGCGGCATCGATCGGCACGCTGACCGTCTCGAACGCGAGCCCGCTCAGTTTCGCGAGCAGCCAGCCGCGCATCGACCACGACGAGTAATTGCGGCTGCTGATGGTCAGCGTCGTCTGTCCGGTGGATTCCATGTCGCTCCCCTGCTGATTGCCGTTCGTACCCCTGCACCGAAAACGGATGCGTCACGTCGCTACCCGCACCATGCCGGTGCGGCGCATTCGCCGAACTGGCGCAGCGCCGCACATTGGCGCGGCACGCATCGCACGCGAGACCGGCGCGGCAACGCGTCGCCTGCGTCCATCCGTCGTCACGTGCCGCCCGCGCGCCGCGCTCCCGAACCGCGTGCAACGCGCGTGCCAGCCGCACGCTGGCACACGGCTTGCCTCGTTCCTTGCAACACGGCGCAACGAGCGACGGTCATGAATCTGCTTGCCTATCCGTTTTATCAATGGTCTGCCGAATGCCTGCGCCCGGCGCGTGCGTGGGCGGCGGCCACGCGCGCGACGATGTCGCTGTGGCCGCCCGCCACGTCGACGCCGACCGGCCGCATGCTCGACGCGCTGTGCGAACTGCTCGAATGCTGCGCGTTCTCGCATCGGCGTCCGCCGTTCGGGATCGAATCGATCGTCGTCGACGGCGACACGGTGCCGATCGTCGAGGAAGCGGCAGCGGCCACGCCGTTCGCGACGCTGCTGCATTTCCGCAAGGCGCGGCCGGTCGCGCGCCAGCCGCGCGTGCTGATCGTCGCACCGATGTCCGGGCACTTCGCGACGCTGCTGCGCGGCACCGTGCACACGATGCTGGCCGATCACGACGTGTACATCACCGACTGGCACAACCCGCGCGACATTCCGCTGACGGCCGGACGCTTCGGCTTCGACGAATACGTTGCGCACGTGATCGACTTCATCCGCCAGATCGGCCCCGACGCGCACGTGCTCGCGATCTGTCAGCCGACCGTCGCCGCGCTCGCGGCGGTCGCGCTGATGGCGGCCGGCGGCGATCCGGCTCAGCCCGCGAGCCTGACGCTGATGGCCGGCCCGATCGACTGCCGCGTGAATCCGACGAAGGTCAACGCGCTCGCGACGAGCCAGCCGATCGAATGGTTCGCGCATCACCTGATCAGCGTCGTGCCGGCGGGTTTCGTCGGCGCGCAGCGATGTGTGTATCCGGGCTTCGTGCAGGTCGGCGCGTTCATGTCGATGAATCCGGACCGGCACGCGGCGTCGTTCGCCGATCTGTATTACGAGCGCGCGAAAGGCGATCCCACGAAGGCCGATACATTGCGGCACTTCTACGACGAATACTTCGCGACGGCTGACCTCACCGCGGAGTTCTATCTGGAAACGGTCGAGAAGGTGTTTCAGCAATACGCGCTCGCGCGCGGCGAGCTGACGGTCGGCAACAGGCTCGTCGAGCCGGCGGCGATTCATCGCACCGCGCTGTTGACGATCGAAGGCGAAAAAGACGATATCTGCGCGGTAGGCCAGACAGTGGCCGCGCAGGAATTGTGTTCGGGGTTACCGCCGTATCTGAAGACGCACCACGTACAGACGGGTGTGGGGCACTACGGCGTGTTCAACGGCAGCCGGTGGGAAACGCAGATCTATCCGATCGTGCGGGCGACGATCCATGACAACGAGCCGTACGATCGCACCGCGAATGCGGAAGGCGACACGAGCGGCACCCACTACGTGACGCTGCGCGCCCTGCTCGATGCGCGCGCAACCGGAAGCGATGCGGCGACTGACACGCGATCGCATCACGCGCACTGAGCGTGCGCAGCGTTGCAAATAAATCGCCCCGCCGAAGAGGCGGGGCGACGGTTGCCGCTGCGTTCGGGCGACGCGCGAGCGAATGCTCGCGCGCGCCGGCCCTGAGCGTTACGAGCAAGCCTTGCCGTGCGACGCGTGGTAGCCCTTCGCCTTCGCGTCGGCTTCCGACATGTAGCTGCCGTGCTTCGTCTTGCCGTAGTACTTGTCGGTCGAGCAGTGATAGACCTTCGTGCTGTCGTTCGCCCACACCTTGCCCGGGCCGCCGCCCGGCGCTGCGGCTGCCGTCGTCGCGGCGGCGCTCTTCGCGGGAGCGGTGCCCGATGCCGGCGCAGCCGAAGCCGCCGTCGCCGGTGCTGCGGCCGGTGCGCTCGCCGCAGTTGCAGCCGACGCGCCATACCACGTCTTCACGCCCTTGTGGCCTGCACAAGCGCCCTTCTTCGACGCGCCCGAGTAGAACGAGCCGTCCTTGCACAGACCGGTCGTGCCGGCCGGCGCGTTGGCCGGAACCTGCGCGAACGCACCGATCGACATACCCATGCCGGCGACCAGCGCGGCGATCAACATCGTCTTGTTCATGATCCTCTCCTGATTTGCCTGAATGATGAAAGCGTCCGGGTCATCCCCGGGCAAAGCCTCGGTTACCGCACCCAGCGGCACACACGGTGGTGGTGATGATCGAAGTGGCACACGCGGTGCGAATGCGCTTCGGCCAGTGCCGGCACGAGCACGACACAAGCCAGTGCAGTTGCCGTCAGGATCTTCGCGATGCGGTTCATGGTGAAACTCTCCCGGATAGGTCAACCGGCGATCCGGCTGGTACCTCCTTAACGCCTGGCGCCGACAGGCCGTGCACCGTACCGACGCGCAATTGACGATCTTTGACATCGCACCGTCAATCGACGGCCGAAGCTGACGAATGTCTTTCTTTTCTTTCCGGATCTTCAGCTTCTCGACCCTTCGGAATTCGAAGCATCGCGTCGGAGCGAGGGACGCGGATCGCAAGCCTCGGCAGACCAACAAAAAACCGCCCGCAGGCGGTTTGTCGATTGCGTGCACGGGAACGCGTGAAGGCTAAGCCCCCGCCTCGCCCCACGGCGTCGGCGGCGGCACCGCGCACGGCCCGTCGACGTCGATCGACTTGAAATCGGCCGGCCCGACGATCTCCAGGTACTCCATGTCCGGCGAGTAGTCGAACAGGTAGTGGACGATCCCCGGCGCCTGGTGCACGCAGTCGCCGGCAGCCACCAGCGTCTCCTGCTCGCCGTACATGAAGCGCGCCCAGCCCTTCAGCATGATCACGATATGGAACTCGGCCTCGTGACGGTGCCAGCCGGTGCCCGCCACCGGTGCATGATTGGCCCTGACGAGTTGCGCGACGACTTTGCCGTGCGTCGCGGCCGCGATGCCGAGATCGCGATACAGGAAGAAGTCGCGCAGGCCTTCGCCGCGATACGCGGTGTCCTGCGGCCTGACGTGGGAAAACGCGGTGGAAATCGGTGTGCTCATCGTCGTGCTCCTTCATCGAAAGGATCACGCGTGACAAGCATTTAGCGTTCCAGTTTGCGAGCGTACGACACCGTGCGCGTCACCGCTTGCGCTGCTTGCCGGTCAGCAGCGTCTGCGCGATCACCGCGAGCAGCAGGAACGCGCCGCTCGCGAGGTTCTGGTAGTACGGGCTCAACGTGCCGACCTGGTTGATCACGTTCTCGATCACGCCGAGCAGCAGCACGCCCGCGAGCGGGCCGAACAGCGTGCCGACGCCGCCCGTCAGCAGCACGCCGCCGATCACCGCCGCCGCGATCGACTGCAGCTCGTAGCTGTTGCCGGCGCCCGGCAGCCCCGAATCGAGCCGCGACGCGAGCAGCGCGCCGGCCAGCCCCGCGAGCGCCCCGCTCAATCCGTACGTGACGACCTTGAGCCCTTCGACGTTCACGCCGAGCATCCGCGCCGCTTCCTCGTTGCCGCCGATCGCGAACACGCCCGCGCCGTAGCGTGTGTGATTCAGCACGAACGCAGCGGCGAGATACGCGACGAGCACGATCCACACGAGATTGCCGATCCCGAACAGCGAACCGTTCGCGATCGCCGCGAAGAACCCGGGGTTCGCGATCAGCATGTCCTGGCTCGCGAGCACGAGCGACAGCCCTTTCAACCCGAGCAGCGCGGCGAGCGTGACGATGAACGGCGCCATCCGCGCCCGCGCGATCAGCCAGCCGTTCATGAGCCCGACGATCAGCCCGACACACACGGGCGCGGCCAGCGCGGCGCCCCATCCATACGGCGCGGCATACGCGGCAATCACGGTGCCGAGCCCGACGAGCGAGCCGACCGACAGGTCGAACCCGCCGAGGATGATCACGAAGCTCTGGCCGATCGTGATCAGCGCAACGAACGCGGCGGCCGCGACGATGTCGAGCAGGTTCGGCGCGCTCAGGAAATGCGGGAACACACGGCCGGCGATCAGGCACACGAGCACGAGAATCGCGATCGCACCGCGTGCCTGCACGAGACGAACGATCTGCGCGCGTCGCGCGCGGCCTGCGTCCTGCGCGGTGTGCGTGGAAATCGGCGCGGTCGACATGTCAGGCTCCCGAGCGCTGCAGGTACAACGCGCCGAGGATGAACGCGGCCTTCAGGATCTGTGCATACGTGTAGCTGATGTTGTTCATGATGAAGCTGGCATCGAGCAGTTGCAGCAGCAGCACGCCGAACACGGTGCCGACGATCGACACGCGCCCGCCGGACAGCGGCGTGCCGCCGATCACCGATGCGGCAATCGCGTCGAGTTCGAAATTCACGCCGACATAGTTCGGATCGCCCGCCCCGAGCCGCGCGGTCGCGAACAGGCCGGCGAGCCCGGCCAGCGCCCCGCTCGCCGCATAAACCGCGAGCAGCGTGCGGCGCACCGGCACCCCCGCGAGATGCGCGGCATCGCGGCTCGCGCCGACGAGGATCGTGTAGCGGCCGAACGTCGTGTTGCGCACGACGAAGAACACGATGGCCGCGCACACCAGCGCGATCAGCATGACGACCGGCAGCCCGAGAAACGTGCCGATGCCGATGAAATCGAATGCATCGGAAGGCGGCAGGCTCACGCGCGAACCGCCGAGCAACGCCTGTGCAAGCCCCCGCGCGGCAACCAGCAACGCAAGCCCGGAAATCAGCGGATCGATGCCGAGCCGCGCGACGAGCCCGCCGTTGAAGAAACCGACCGCGAGCCCGATTGCGATCGCCGCCGCAAACGCTCCGCCCGTTCCATACGGCAGACACACGGCGATGATCGCGCTCGACAGCGCCATCACCGAGCCCACCGACAAGTCGATCCCGCGCGTCGCGATCGCGAGGTTCTGCCCAAGCGCGATCAGCACGATCGGCGCGGCCTGGAACAGCAAACTGCGTGCGGCAAGCGGATTCGAGAAACCCGGCGTGACGATCAGGTTGAAAACCGCGAGCGCGACGAACGCGAGATACACGCTGTGATCGCGCGCCTGCGCGAACAGCGAGCGGCGCGACGTGCGGCGTGCCTGGTCCGGTTCGCTCATCAGGTTGGCAAGGTTCACGCTTTCCTCATCCTCAGGTCGATATCCGGCGTACTACGCCTGGTTCGCGAGCAACGCGGTCACGTCGTCGGGGCTCGCGCCGCGTGTCGACAGCTCGCCGCTCGTCGCGCCTTCATGCAGGATCACGAGCCGGTCGGCCAGCTCGAGCAGTTCTTCCATCTCCGACGACGTCGCGACGACGGCGAGCCCTTCATCGGCAAGCCGTTTGACGAGATCGTGCACTTCCGCCTTCGCGCCGACGTCGATGCCGCGCGTCGGATCGTCGAGCAGCAGCACCGACGGCTCGGTCGACAGGCAGCGCGCGATCAGCGCCTTCTGCTGGTTGCCGCCGGACAGCGTCGAGATCGGCGCGCCTGCATGCGACGTCTTGATGCCCAGCTCGCGGATGTAGCGTTCGACGAGCGCCTCCTGCTTGCGCACGGAGATGAAGCCGAAGCGCGCGATGCGCGGCAGCACGCACACGACGATGTTCTCGCGCACCGACAGCTTCGAAAAAATGCCTTCCGAGCGGCGATCCTCGGACAGGAACGCGAGCCCCGCGCGAATCGCACGCGCCGGGTCCGCGCCGTTCAGCGCCTGGCCACCGACGCGCACCGCGCCGCCATCCGGCAGTTGCGCGCCGAACACGGCCTTGAACGTTTCGGTGCGGCCCGCGCCGAGCAAGCCCGCGAGCCCGACGATTTCCTTCGGCGCGACACGGAACGACACGTCGCGCAGGCGCGTGCCCCAGCGCAACTGATCGACGGCGAGCGCCGGCTCCTGCGTCGGATCGGCGGCGGCGGCTTCCGCCTGTTCACGCGGGCCGTGCGCACCGACCTCGCGGCCGAGCATCGCCGAAATCAGCGCCATGCGCGGCAGCCGCCCGGGTGTATCGCTGCGCACCACCGCGCCGTCGCGCAGCACGGTGAGCCGGTCGCACATCCGGTAGCACTCGGACAGACGATGGCTCACGAGCACGATCGCGATGCCGGTTGCACGCAACTGATCGACGACACCGAACAGCACTTCCACTTCCGCACCGCTCAGCGCCGAAGTCGGCTCGTCGAGAATCAGCACGCGCGCGCCGAGCGACACGCCGCGCGCGATCGACACCATCTGCTGCTGGCCGAGCCCGAGCGAACCGACCTTGTCGGCCGGATCGACGTCGAGCCCGTAGCGCTCGACGATTTCGCGCGTGCGCGCCAGCATCGCGCGGCGGTCGATCCACGGGCCGAAACGGCGTGGCTCGTGACCGAGAAAGATGTTCTCGGCCACGCTGCGTTCGGGGATCAGGTTGATTTCCTGGTAGACCGCGCAGATGCCCGCGCGCTGCGCGGCACGCGGGCTGTCGAACGACACGGGCGCGCCATCGACGCGAATCGCGCCCGCATCGGGCTGATGAAAGCCGGTGAGGATCTTGATCAGCGTCGACTTGCCGGCACCGTTCTCGCCCATCAGCCCGTGCACCTCGCCCGCGCGCAACGTCAGCGACACACCATTGAGCGCACGCACGACGCCGAACGTCTTGCCAACGCCGTGCGTCTCGAGCACGACGGGTTTGCCGCCGGCGCCATCGTCTGCGCCGGGTCCGGCGGGAAGCGTTGCATCCATCGCGCGCCTCGCGTTCGCGTGTGAGCGGTTGCCGAGCGGTTGCCGGCCGGTCAGTAGACGAGGTTCGCTTCGAGCGAATGCTTGGCGTTCGCCTTGTCGTACAGCGCGTCGTCCATGATCTGCTTCTGCGCGACCGGCTTGCCGGCGAACCACGCCTCGAGCGACTTGAACGCGAGCGGGCCGAAGCGCGGATTGGTCTCGACGCTTGCCGCGGCCGAGCCGTTCGCGATCGCGGTGACGAAGTCCTTCGTGCCGTCGATCGACACGACCGTCACGCCGCGCTGCTTGCCGGCCTGGCGCAACGCGGTCATCGCGCCGAGCGCCATCGTGTCGGCCTGCGCGTAGACGGCGGTCACGTCGGGATGCGCGAGCAGCACCTGCTCCATCACCTTCTGCGCTTCGGTGGCCGACCAGTTCGCGGTCTGCGACGCGACGATCTTCATGTTCGGGAATTTCTTCAGGCCGTCGGCGAAACCATCGGTACGCTGGCTCTCGACGGTATTGCCGTAGCCGCCCTGGATCTCGGCAATCGCCGCTTTGCCGCCGGTCGCATCGGCGAGCGCCTGCGCGGCGCGCTGCCCTTGCCGGAAGAAATCGGAGCCGAGGAACGTGATGAAATCCTGGCACGGCGTGCCGGCCGTCTGCCGGTCGATCGTGACGACCGGGATGCCCTTCGCGCGCGCTTGCGCCAGCGCGGGCTGCAGGCCGGTCGAATCGTTCGGTGCGACGATCAGCGCCTGCGCGCCCTGGTTGATCATGCTTTCGATATCGGCGACCTGCTTCGCCTGGTTCGCGTTCGCATTCGTATACAGCAGCCGCTTGACGCCGGCCGCCTTCGCCGCGGCACGCACCGACGCGGTTTCGGTCGCGCGGAACGGGTTCTGCTCGTTCTCCGACTGCGAGAAACCGACCACGAGATCGGTCAGCTTCACGCTGCCCGGCTTCGGATTCGTGCAGGTCTGCGCGGAACTGGACCCGACCTTCTGCGCATTGTCCTGCGCATGCGCGATCGCGACGCATCCGAGCGTCACCCCCATCGTCACCACGATACGTTGCAGCTTTGCACGGCTCGGCATCATCGTCTCCAGGTATTGTGATCGGCCCGCACACCGTGGCACACACGGTTGGCTTCGGCGTCACGAATTAATATTATTACTCGATATTATCGCCTGCCCGACTCGGGATAATCCCGTACCACCGAACCCGTCAGGCAGGGCCCGGCGTCCATTGCAACATCGCCTGCAGCGACTCGCCCGGCGCCAGCACGCAGCCGCCGACGAGCGATGCGGATTCCTTTGCATTGAAGCTGTCCGTCGTATTCGTGACGGGTTCGACGCACAGCGCGTCGGCGCCGGCCGGCGCATACACGACGAGCTGGTCGAACGGCCGCTCAGCCCGCAGCACGACCTGCCGGCCGCGCTCCGGCCAGATCACCGCCGCTTCGCGCGACCAGCCGACGAAATTGTTGTCGAGATCGAATGCGTCGGCCGGCATCCCGTTTCGCAGCGCGCCGACGGCCGGATGATCGCCGACGCGAACCGGCAGCACGTCCGCATCGGCGTGCCACATCGCGTCGACGTGCGCTTTCACGACGGTGTGCGGCGTGCGCAGGTAATACGGGTGATGGCCCATGCCGAACGGCATCGGCAATGCGCCGAGATTGCGCGCGAACAGCGTGATCGACAGCACGCCGCCGTCGAGCCGGATCGATTGGCGCGCCTCGTAATGGAATGGCCAGTCGCCCGGGCGGCCGGGCTCGGGACGATGCTCGAAGCGCAAATCGACCTGCGCTTCGCCGCACCGTTCGACCGCCCACGGGCGCCGCCAGCCATGACCGTGCAGCGCATGACGATACGTATCGTCCGGGCCGGACAGGTCGATCGTGCGGCCGTCGAATTCGAACTTCGCGTCGCGGATGCGGTTGCAATACGGAAACAGCGGAAAGCTCGCGAAACGGAGCGGATCGCCGCTCGCGAGCGCCGCGCCGGTGGTCGGCCGGAACCAGTGCTGCGGGCCGTCGGGCCCTGCTTCGTAGTACGCGGCGATCGATCCGCCGGTGTGCGGCGCGACGCACACGCGGGTCGAGCCGCTGGCGAGTTCGATCAGGTCGGCGTGGCGGGGCATTCCCATCGGCATCGATCATCCCGGGATGAAGCTGACGATCCCGCCGCCGGCGTGCAGCATCCGGCCGCGGGCATGTGCGGCAAAGGATGGCACGACGCGGCACACGTGGTCAATAATATTTGTTGATATTATTATCTGGGCATCGAGGACTCCGGGCCAGGCACTCGTAAAGCTTGATTGCCGGCCCGAATGGCCGATGTTACCGTCGGGGCAGATTGATCCGACCCGCTGTTCATTACCGATTTTATTTGCCCATCATCCTGCCGAGGCCGGACCACGCTCCTACCGTGAAACGCTCTACTCAACGTCGCCCCACGATGACCGACATCGCCAAGCTTGCCGGCGTGTCGCAATCCACCGTCTCCCTCGTGCTGAACAACGCGGCGGGCACCAAATTCTCCGATGCCACGCGCGAGAAGGTGCTGAAGACCGCGCACGAGCTCGGCTACCGCTTCCTGCCGCGCGAAGTGGCGATGACGCACAGCGGCGAACGCGACCTGATCGTCTATCTCGCCGACGAAATCTCGACGAGCCCGCACCCGGTCGTCAACATCGACGGCGCACGCGACGCGGCCTATGCGAACGGCAAGCTGCTCGCCGTGTACTCGACGCACGGCAACGTCGACATCGAACGCCAGGTGCTCGACGCGGTGCTCGCGATGCCGAACCTGCTCGGCGTCGTCTATGCGACCGTCTATACGCGCAAGGTCACGCTGCCGGCCGAACTGCTGCGCGTGCCGGCCGTGCTGCTCAACTGCTATACGACGGACAGCGGGCTGTCGTCGATCGTGCCGGCCGAAGTCGCGGGCGGGCATGCGGCCACCGAATACCTGCTGCGCGCGGGCCACCGGCGCATTGGCTACGTGAACGGCGAACCGTGGCAGGACGCCGCGAAGGATCGCCTGAAGGGCTATCGCACCGCGCTCGCGACGGCCGACATCCCGTTCGCACCGGAGCTCGTGCGCGACGGCGACTGGGGTTCCGATACGGGCTTCGAGCAGACGCTGTCGCTGCTGCGCGAGCCGCACCCGCCCACCGCAATCTTCTGCGCGAACGACCTGATGGCGATCGGCGCGATCGAAGCCGTCAAGCATCTCGGGATGCGCGTGCCCGACGACGTGTCGGTGCTCGGCTACGACGACCAGGAAATCGCGCGGCACACGCACCCGCCGCTGTCGACGATCGTGCTGCCGAACTACGAGCTCGGCCGCTGGGCGGTCGAGATCCTGCTGCAGGAAGAGCAGAACCGCGCGGTCGGAATGCCCGTGCGCCGCCGCGCGATCAAGCTCGACGGGCCGCTGGTCGAGCGCGGATCGGTGCGCACCGTCGAGACGGCCGCGCAATCGGCCAGCGCGTAAGTACCCCGCCGGCCTTCGCCTTCCCGCCGAACACCCGAAGGCGCGGCACGTTTGCCGCCCGCGCGCCTTGCCGCGCGCATACCGCGCCGCCCTTCCCGTCCCGCTTGCCCTTGGCCCCCGCCAGCTTCAGGGTAAACACCATCACCAAATTATTAGTAATAATTTCAAAGCATTTCTATACTTGCGTCGGCATCGGGCAGAACCCCGAGCCGCGACACAGCAACACGACGAGACGGTGACCGGAAGCGAATGCGCGCGAACCCGCCGCGCTGCCCGCTCCGCCCGTCCGCACACCACACGCCTACCGTTCCGCGACGCATCCTGTCCGGACACCGCTGCATCCGCATCGAGTCACCAGTCGTCCGCTTCTCCTCATTCATCCGGAGTCCAGAATGACTATCACGTCTCGTCTCAAGCCCGCCGCGCTGGCGGTCGTCGTGCTGCTGGCATCGTGCGGCGGCGATGATTCGTCCGCCCCGTCCGCATCGGCACTCGCCGCGCGTGCGTCCATCGATGCCGCATCGAGCGACAGCGCCGCTGCCGCCAACGCCGCTGCATCCAGCGACTTCATGAACATGGGGCACGGCGGCCCGTCGCATTTCCCGAACCAGCTCGTCACGCTCGGCCTGCCCGGGCCGACGCCCGCGCTGCGCGTGTCGTCGCGCGGCGTGCCGCCCTACGCACCGCCGGCACCGCCCGTGGCAACCGACACGCAAACGCTGACGCTCGCCGATTTCGATACGTACGGCCCGGCCTGGACGAGCGGCGGCACCAACACGATCCGGATCGACGGCACGAGCACGGACGGCGCGAAGCTCGTCACGAACGCGCAGCATCCGGCGTACGGCCACGCATCGTACGAAGCGGACGTCACGATCGGCGCACCGGCACCGGGCGCCAATACCGCGAACGCGGGCTTCATCGTGCACGTGACGAACCCGACGGTCGGCACCGACGCGCTGACGGGCTACTACATCGGGCTCGATGCGGTGCGCCACGTGGTGCAGGTCGGCCGCGAGCAGAACAACTGGACCGATTTCATCGACTATCCGGCGCCCGCGGTCGTGCCGGGCAGCACGCATCACCTGAAAGTCGTCACGCGCAACAACGCAATCGAGGTGTATGTCGACGGCACGCAGGTGATCAGCATCAACGACGCAACGAGCGGCCTGACGACCGCGCTGCGCGCGGGTGCATTCGGGCTGCGCCGCTTCGGTGCGAGCGTCGCGTTCAGCAACGTGACCGTCAGCCGCTTTCCGGACGTCGCACCGAAGACCTACGATTTCTCGCGTGTGGTCGGCGCGGTGTACAACCCGTGGAATGCCGTCAACGCGATCGATTTCTGGCAGAACTACGACCCGGCGATCGTCGACCGCGAGCTCGACTACGCGCAGACGTACGGGATGAACACGATCACCGTGTACCTGCACTACCTGAACTGGGTCAACGATCGCGACGCGTTCCTCGCGAAGTTCGACAGCCTGCTCGGGATCGCCGCGCGCCACGGGCTGAAGGTTGCACCGATCTTCTACGACGACTGCTGGCACGTCGATCCCGCATACGGTCCGCAACCTGCGCCAATCTTCGGCGCGCACAACAGCCGCTGGGTGCAATCGCCCGGGCAGTCGGTCGAGCAGCAGTACCTGCAACCGGTCGCGGCCGGCGCGCCGACCACGTACAAGCAGGATCTGCAGCACTACATCGCCGATTTCGTGTCCGCGCACCGCAACGATCCGCGCATCCTGTACTGGGAACCGATGAACGAGCCCGGCTGCAGCGGCAACGGCACGCTGCAGCCGACGCGCGCGCTGATGATGAACGACGCGCGCATCGCGATCCTGAACGCGGGCGCGACGCAGCCGATCAATTCGCCGAACGTGCAGGAGCCGGAAGGCGACTACTTCTCCGACTTCCATGCCTTCCACCCGTATGCGCTCAATGCGACGACGCCCGACTATTCGCGGCCGCCGAGCCTGCTCGACAGCCTGAATTCGGAAACGCTGCAGCGCGGCTGGCCGGGCGGCCAGGCGGGCCAGACGATGGCCGGCATCGCATCCACCTACGGCGGCAAGACGGGCTTCCTCGTGTGGGAACTGATGATCGGCCGCACGAATACGCGCTTCCACTGGGGGCAGACGGCGTCCGCACCGGCGACCGTCGAGCCGGCGACGCCGTTCCAGGGCACGCTCTACCCCGACGGCCACCCGTGGAGCACGGCCGAGGTGCAGGCGCTCGCGAGCGCATTCAGCTCGCGGCTGCGCGTGCTGAACGCGACGTACTACAACGACACGACGTTCACGACGCCGGTGTTCTCGTCGATCACGCCGCTGGTGGATTTCGACCTGAATACCGAGCGCGGCACCGATTCGCCTGACGCGTCGAAGGGGATGAATGCGACGAACTATGCGATCCGCTGGACCGGCGCGCTCGATATTCCGAAAGCCGACAACTACACGTTCAGCGTGACGAGCGACAACGTCGCGCGCGTGTGGATCGACGGCCGCAAGGTGATCGACAAGGAACAGCCGGGGCTCGCGACCGCGAAGGGCCGGATCCACCTCGCGCAGAAGCGGAACGTGCCGATCCGCGTGGAGTACGTGCATGCGAGCGGGCCGGCCAGCATGCACCTGCAATGGTCGAGCCCGGGTGCGGGCCGCGACAATCTCGTGCGTGTCGCGCAGCGGCCTTTGACGGATGCGCTTGCGCAACAGTAGGCGTCGTTCGCGTCAGCGCCCGTGAAGCCGCAACGGCATCACGGGCGTCGACGCAAAACCCGCACGCGTGGTTACTTCAACCGCCCCGACAGGAATTGCCCGAGCCGTTCGCTCTTCGGATTCACGAGAATCTCCTGCGGATTCCCTTCCTCCTCGATCTTGCCCTGATGCAGGAAGATCACGTGATTCGACACGTTGCGCGCGAAGCCCATCTCGTGCGTGACGACGACCATCGTGCGGCCTTCTTCGGCCAGCTTCTGCATCACCTTCAGCACTTCGCCCACCAGTTCCGGATCGAGTGCCGACGTCGGCTCGTCGAACAGCATCACTTCCGGCTCCATCGCGAGCGCACGCGCGATCGCGACGCGCTGCTGCTGGCCGCCCGACAGGTGCGCCGGATACATGCCTTCGACGCGCGACGCGAGGCCGACCTTCTCCAGATACTTGCGCGCGCGTGCGACCGCTTCATCCTTGCCGATCCCGAGCACGGCCATCGGCGCCTCGATCACGTTCTCGAGCACCGTCATGTGCGCCCACAGGTTGAAGTGCTGGAACACCATCGACAGCTTCGTGCGCATCCGCTGCAGCTGCTTCTGGTCGGCCACGCGCAGCGCGCCGTTGCGGTCACGCGTGGTCTGGATCGGTTCGCTGCCGATCGTGATCTGCCCCGAGCACGGCTGCTCGAGGAAGTTGATGCAGCGCAGGAACGTGCTCTTGCCGGAGCCGCTCGAGCCGATGATGCTGATCACGTCGCCGGCCTTCGCCTTCATCGACACGCCCTTCAACACCTCGTTGTCGCCGAACTTCTTGTGCAGGTTGTCAACGGTAAGCTTGTACATGCTGGGTCCTTCCTTGCGAATCTTGCGGATGCGTTAATGGCTGCGCGGCGAGAGGTACGCGAGCCAGCGCGTCTCGAGCTTGCGGAACGCCCAGATGAGCGTGAACACGACGGCGGCGTACAGCACGGCGGCGATGCCGTAGGCCTGGAACGACATGTACGTCGCCGAATTGACGTCGCGCGTGACCTTCAGGATGTCGGGCACGGTCGCGGTGAACGCGAGCGTCGTCGCATGCAGCATCAGGATCACTTCGTTGCTGTAGCTCGGCAGCGAGCGGCGCAGCGCGGACGGCAGGATGATGCGCGTATAGAGCTTGAAGCGCGACATCCCGTAGGCCATCCCGGCTTCGATTTCGCCGGCCGACGTCGCCTTGATCGCACCGGCGAAGATCTCCGTCGCATATGCGCACTCGTTCAGCACGAATGCGAGCAGCGTGCAGTTCATCGCGTTGCGGAAGAACGTGTCGAGCAGCACGTGATCGTGCACGACCTGCAGGCTGTAGATGCCCGTGTAGCACATCAGCAGCTGCACGTAGAGCGGCGTGCCGCGGAACACGTACGTATAGAGCCAGACGGGGCCCGAGATCCAGCGGTTCGACGACGCGCGCGCAATCGCGAGCGGCACGGCGAGCGCGAAACCGAGCGCGATCGACACGACCAGCAGCCACAGCGTGATCGCGAGGCCGCTGAAGCGGTAGCCGTCGGTATAGAGATAGCTTTGCCAGTACTGGCTGACGAGTTCGATCACAGTGCGAGCCTCCGGACACCGACGGAATAACGCTTCTCGAGGTGATGCAGCACGACGTTGGACACCGTCGTGATCGCGAGGTAGATCGCGCCCGCAGCCAGCGTGAAGAAGAAGAAATCGAGCGTGCTCTTGCCTGCGTCCTGCGACGCCTTCACGACGTCGGCGAGGCCGATGATCGACACGAGCGCGGTGGCCTTCACGAGCACCTGCCAGTTGTTGCCGATGCCGGGCAGCGCGAAGCGCATCATTTGCGGGAACAGGATGCGGCGGAACACGCGCCAGCCGCTCATCCCGTACGCGAAGCCGGCTTCGAGCTGGCCGCGCGGCACCGCGAGGAACGCGCCGCGGAACGTCTCGGTGAAGTACGCGCCGTAGATGAAGCCGAGCGTGATGACGCCCGCCACGAACGGATCGATGTCGATCTGGTCCCAGCCGAGCATGTCGGTGAAATTGTTCAGCAGGATCTGGATCCCGTAGAACAGCAGCAGCATCAGCACGAGGTCCGGCACCGCGCGGATCAGCGTCGTGTAGAAGGTGCCGATCGACTTGAGCATGCGGTTCGTCGACAGTTTCGCGCTCGCGCCGATGAGGCCCAGCACGAGCGACGCGGCGAGCGACAGCACCGCGAGCTTCACGGTCTCGACCGTGCCGGCCCACAGCAGCGGGCCAAATCCTTGGAAGATCATATGAGGGATCCAGAACGAGGTGGCTGGATTGTCAATAGCCATTAGCCGCGCATCAAACGATATCTGCGCACAACCTGATGCACCCTGCTCATCAAGTCGGACACGTCACGCGATGCGGGTTGCACCCACGACAGGCGCGGCGCGCGCCACAGCCGGAGCGCGCCGCATGCTTGATCAGCCGCCGTAGACGTCGAACGCGAAGTACTTCTTCTCGAGCTTCTTGTACGTGCCGTCCTTGATGATGTCGGCGATCGCATGGTCGATCTTCGCCTTCAGGTCGGCGTCGTCCTTGCGCAGGCCGATGCCGGCGCCGTTGCCGAGCGTCTTCGGATCGTCGATGTCCTTGCCGGCGAATTCGAAGTTCGCGCCGCGCGGCGTCTTCAGGAAGCCGATGTCGGCCTGCACCGCGTCCTGCAGCGCCGCATCGAGGCGGCCCGACATCAGGTCCTGGTACACGCCGTCCTGGTTCTGGTAAGGCACGACCTGCACGCCCTTCGGCGCCCAGTAGGCCTTCGCGTAAGTTTCCTGGATCGTGCCCTGCTCGACGCCGACCGACTTGCCCTTCAGCGAATCGGCCGTCGGCTGCAGGTTCGCGCCCTTCTTCGTGACGAGGCGCGTCGGCGTATTGAACAGCTTGTCGGAGAACGCGATCTGCTCGGCGCGCGCCGGCGTCATCGACATCGACGACAGCACGCCGTCGAACTTCTTCGCCTTCAGCGCCGGGATCATCCCGTCGAAGTCGTTCTCGATCCACACGCATTTCGCCTTCAGGCGCGCGCAGATCTCGTTGCCGAGATCGACGTCGAAGCCGACGACCTTGCCGCTTGCGTCCTTCGATTCGAACGGCGGGTAGCTGGCGTCGACGCCGAACCGGATCGTCGACCAATCCTTGGCGTGGGCACCGACCGCGATGCAGGCAAGGGCAATACTGAGCGCGAGTTTCTTCATGGCGTTCCTGTCAGAGGCGAACTGGGCAGGGATCCCGTCGGGCGGCGCCGCCGTGAACCCTTCCAACCCGGGGATCGCCCTTCCGGCGACACTCGAAGTTGTACATACAACTTTGCCTTTTCAGGAGGTACGCCAGCAATCCGTGTTTATCACTAGTTGTCGGCGGATTGTTTCACCAACGGCGTTTTTCCTTTAATTTCAATTAACTACGAATTACGAAAAGCTAAACAACAGCTTTCTCCATACGTACTCGCACCGCCACGAACCGGCTTTCACTTGTCTAGACGTGGCTACGCCGCACCGCGCGGCCCGTCCGCCATCCCGACCGTTTCCAGACCGACCAGCCGGTACCCGAACTGCAGCTCCGTCAGCAGGTGCCGCGGCCGCGCGGGTACCGGTTCGAGCTTCTGCCGCAGGTTCGTCATGTACACGCGCACGTAGTGCGCGCGATCCGCGTCGTGAATGCCCCAGACCTCGGCCAGCAGCTGCCGCGCCGCGACCACGCCGCCGCGCGCGCGGATCAGCGCCGCGAGCAGCCGGAATTCGAGGCGCGTCAGGTGGACGGGCTCGCCGCTCCGAGCGACTTCGTGCTTGCCGAGATCGACCGTCACGTCGCCGAACCGCACGATCGACGACGATTGCCCGTCGGCCGACACGAACGCCGCGCGCCGCAGCTGCGCGCGCGCCCGTGCGAGCAGTTCGGGCACGCCGAACGGCTTGGGCAGGTAATCGTCAGCGCCCGCGTCGAGCGCCGCGACCTTCTCCACCTCCTGCTGGCGCGCCGACAGCACGATCACGGGCACCGTCGACCACTCGCGCAATTCACGGATGAAGGTCTTGCCGTCGTCGTCCGGCAGCCCGAGATCGACGATCACGAGATCGGGCTTGCTGCTCGACGCATACATCCGCGCCTCGCGGGCCGTCGACGCCTCGCAGGTGTCGAGCCCTTCCTGTTCCAGCGCCATCCGCACGAAGCGGCGAATGTCCGATTCGTCTTCGACGATAAGTACGCGCGATCTGATCATGTCCGGCTCTCGTGTTCGATGTCGGGCGGCGCGCCCAGCGGCAGACGAATCTCGAACCGCGCGCCGTGCGGATCGAGCGGCACCGCGCGGATCGAGCCGCCGTGCGCGTTGACGATGCTGCGGCACAGCGCGAGCCCGAGCCCCACGCCGCTGATCGACGATTCCTTGCGTTCGCGCTCGAACGGTTCGAACAGCGGCTCGGTGTTGCGCGCGATGAAACCGGGCCCGTCGTCCTCGACGAACACGTACAGCGTTTCGCCGAACACGCGTGCGCGCACCGACACCGCCGCCTCCGCGCCCGCGTATTTCGCCGCGTTGTCGAGCAGGTTCATCAGCACGCGCTCGATCAGCAGCGCGTCGACGTCGATCAGCGGCAGGTCGGCCGGCAAGTCGGCGCTCACGTCGCGGCCGACCAGCACGCCGGCCGAATGCGCGAGCGCGCTGCCGACGATCTCGTCGAGCATGTGCCACTCGCGATTGAGCCGCACGCCTTCGCTCTGCATGCGCGCGAGATCGAGCAGGTTCACGACGAGCCCGTGCAACGCCTCGGCCTGGTTGCGGATACCGTGCGCGAGCGCGGCCGGCTGCCCTTCCGCCAGACGCTCCGGCTTCTCCAGCGTCTCGGCGAGCCCGCGGATTGCGGTGAGCGGCGTCTTCAGGTCGTGCGACACGGCGGCCAGCAGCGCATTGCGCAACCGTTCGCCTTCGATCCGGACCAGCGTGTGCTGCGCGACGCCGACGTAGTGCACGCGTTCCAGTGCCATCGCGATCGACGAGCACAATGCATCGATCAGGCGGCGATCGTCGGGGTCGGTCGGCACCGGCTGCGCATCGCCGAACAGCACGAGCACGCCGCGGACGCGCATCGGCGCCTTCAGCGGCAGGTATTGCGCGGCCGCGCGTTCGAACGGCGGCATCCCGCAACCGGCAGCGCGTGCGTTCTCGAAGACCCAGCGTGCAGTCGGCACTTCGACGAACCGTGCGTGCTGCGCGGGCATCAGGCGATCGTCCGCATCGGGCAGCACGAGCGCGACGCGGACGCCGAGCAGCGGCGCGATCGTGCCGGTGCAGATCGATGCGATCTGCTCGGTCTCGATCGCGGCCGACAGATCGTGCGCGACGCGCGCGAGTGCGGCCGAGCGTTTCTCGTTCGCCCGCGCGGCGCGTGCCTCCGCGCGCAGGCGGGCCGCGAGCTGGCCGATCGCGAGCGCGACGGCCAGCATCAGCGCGAACGTGAACACGTACTGCGTATCGGACACCGCGAACGACAGCCGCGGCTCGACGAAGAAGAAGTCGAAGCAGCCGACGCAGACGAACGCGGCCCATGCACCGGCCAGCCGGCCGAGCCGCAGCGCGATCAGCACGACGGTCATCAGGAACAGCATCACGACGTTCGACAGGTCGAACACGCGCAGCAGCGCGCTTGCCGCGAGCGTCGCGAGCGCGCAGACGAGCGTGGCCAGCAGCAGCGGCACCACGTACTGCGACACCCAGACATGCGTGCGCGGATGCGCCTCGCGCACCGCCAGCGCGGGCTGCGCGTCGGGCCCGGCGCCCGCGATGCGGTCGGCCATCGCCGCGCATGCGCGCAGCACGCTGCGCCAGCGATCGCGGCCCGCACCGGTTTCCAGCGGCGCCCTCGCCCGTCGATTCGCTTCGTTCACGTCCACATTCACATCCATGATCGCTTCCGGCAATTGAAACGCCGAACGGCCCCGCGCACGCCGCGAAGGCGTGAGCGGGGCCGCGACGGCGCGTTCGGTCAGATAAACGGCGTCAGCAGCATGTCGATCAGCTTGATGCCGATGAACGGTGCGACGATCCCGCCCACCCCGTAGATCAGCAGGTTGCGCCCCAGCAGCTTTTCGGCCGGCTCCGCGCGGTACTTCACGCCTTTCAGCGCCAGCGGAATCAGCGCGACGATGATCAGCGCGTTGAAGATCACCGCCGACAGAATCGCCGACGTCGGGCTGTGCAGGCCCATCACGTTCAACGCGCCGAGCGCCGGATACGTCGCGACGAACGCGGCCGGGATGATCGCGAAATACTTCGCGAGATCGTTCGCGACGCTGAACGTGGTCAGCGCGCCCCGCGTCATGATCATCTGCTTGCCGACCTCGACCACCTGCATCAGCTTCGTCGGGTTGCTGTCGAGGTCGACCATGTTGGCCGCCTCCTTCGCCGCCTGCGTGCCGCTGTGCATCGCGACGGCCACATCGGCCTGCGCGAGCGCCGGCGCGTCGTTGGTGCCGTCGCCCGTCATCGCGACGAGATGGCCCTTCGCCTGGTGCTCGCGGATCAGCCGCAGCTTGTCTTCGGGCGTCGCTTCGGCCAGGTAGTCGTCGACGCCGGCTTCCGCCGCGATCGCGGCCGCGGTCAGGCGGTTGTCGCCGGTGATCATCACCGTCTTCACGCCGACCTTGCGCAGCTCGGCGAAGCGCGCGCCGATCCCGTGCTTGACGATGTCCTTCAGCTCGATCGCGCCGAGCACCGTGGAGCCGTCGGCGACGACGAGCGGCGTGCCGCCGCGCCGTGCGATGTCGTTGACGGCCGTCTCGACCGTTTGCGGAAACACACCGCCGAGCGCATCGACATGCGCGCGGATCGCGGACGCCGCGCCCTTGCGTACCCGGCGTTCGCCGATATCGAGGCCGCTCATCCGCGTGCGTGCGCTGAACGGCACCGCGATGCTGCCGTCGGCCGCCGACACGTCCAGCGAGAAGCGCTGCTTCGCGAGCGCGACGATCGAGCGCCCCTCGGGCGTCTCGTCGGCGAGCGACGACAGCTGCGCGGCTTCGGCCAGCGCACGTTCGTCCACGCCCGGCGCCGGCCGGAACTGCACGGCCTCGCGGTTGCCGAGCGTGATCGTACCGGTCTTGTCGAGCAGCAGCACGTCGACGTCGCCGGCCGCCTCGATCGCACGGCCCGACGTCGCGAGCACGTTCGCGCGCATCATGCGGCTCATCCCCGCGATGCCGATCGCCGACAGCAGCGCGCCGATCGTCGTCGGGATCAGGCACACGAGCAGCGCGATCAGCACGGTCAGGCTCACGGCCGAGCCCGATGCGTTCAGCAGCACGCTGAACTGCGAGAACGGCAGCAGCGTCACGCACACGAGCAGGAAGATGATCGTCAGCGCGACGAGCAGGATCGTCAGCGCCACTTCGTTCGGCGTCTTGCCGCGCTTCGCGCCTTCGACCATCGCGATCATCCGGTCGAGGAACGCTTCGCCCGGTTGCGCGGTGATCTTCACGATGATCCAGTCGGACAGCACGCGCGTGCCGCCCGTCACCGACGAGAAATCGCCGCCCGACTCGCGGATCACCGGCGCGGATTCGCCGGTAATCGCCGACTCGTCGACCGAGGCAACGCCGTCGATCACTTCGCCGTCGGCCGGAATCGTGTCGCCCGCCTCGACGAGCACGATGCTGCCGGCCGCGAGCTCATCGCTCGGCACGCGATGGCTCGTGCTGCCGAATTGCTTCGGCTCGTCGAGCACCTTCGCGTACACGCGCTTGCGCGCCGCGCGCAGCGCATCGGCCTGCGCCTTGCCGCGCCCTTCGGCCAGCGCCTCGGCCGCGTTCGCGAACAGCACGGTGAACCACAGCCAGCACGCAACCGCGAAGATGAAGCCGGCCGGCGCGTCGGCGGTGCCGGTCAGCGCCTGCAGCCACAGCATGGTCGTGACGATGCTGCCGAGATAGACGACGAACATCACCGGGTTCTTCAACTGCACCTGCGGCGCGAGCTTGCGGAACGCTTCGCGCACCACGGCCGTCCAGCGCATCGGCGGCACGGCGCCGACCGGCATGGCCGCCGGGTTGATCGGGGTTTCGATATGGGACATGAGTGACTCCGTGGTTCCTGCTATTGCTTCGCGCCGGCCGCGTGGCCGAACGCGCGGTCGAGCGCGAGGTTCAGGTCGAGCACGCGCACGCGCGGTTCGCCGAGCACGCCGAGCTGGCGCGGCGAGGCGATGCGGTCGACCAGCGTCGCGACCTGCGCGGCATCGACGCCGCGCGCATGGGCAACGCGCGCCGCCTGCAGCCGCGCGTTCGCGACCGAGATCTCGGGATCGAGCCCGGACGCGGACGCGGTGACGGCGTCCGCCGGTACCGGCGTACCGTCGGCGAGCGCGTTCTCCTGCCGGTACGCACGCACGCGCTGCGCGATGTCGGCGAGCAGCTTCTTGCTGGTCGCGCCCTGGTTGCTGGCGCCGCTGCCGGCCGCGTTGTACGGCTGGTCGACCGTCTTCGACGGATCGGCCGGATCGGTGCCGACCGTCGCGCTCGGCCGCGCATGGAAGTAGCCGGCTCGCGTGAATTGCTGCCCGATGACTGCCGAGCCGATCGTCGTGCCGTTCTGCTGCACGAGACTGCCGCGCGCCTGCGCCGGGAACAGCACGTTCGCGACGCCCGTGGTGAGCAGCGGATACGCGAGGCCCGTCACGAGCATGAACAGCACCGACGATGCGATCACGGGCCGCACGAGGCCGCGCGTCGCCGCGCCGAACGAAGAACCGGGTGCCGGCGCGGCGGCGGCCGCTGCCTGGCGATTGCCTTGAATCATGATGTTTCCCTCAGAACAGTTGGCCGCCCGACATCAGCAGGTGCTCGACGACCGGGCCGAGCGCGAGCGCGGGCAGGAACGTGAGACCGCCGACCACCAGGATCACGAACACCAGCAGGCCGGCGAACAGGCCCGTCGACGTCGACAGCGTGCCCGCGCTTTCCGGTACGCCCTTCTTCGCGGCGAGGCTGCCCGCGACCGCGAGCATCGGCAGCAGCGTCAGGTAGCGGCCGATCAGCATCGCGAAGCCGATCGTCGTGTTGAAGAACGGCGTGTTCGCGTTCAGCCCCGCGAACGCGGAACCGTTGTTGGCCGTGCCCGACGTGTACGCGTACAGCACTTCGCTGAAGCCGTGCGGCCCGAGGTTCGCGAGGCTATCCATCGTCGAGTGCAGCATCGCGGCCAGCGCGGTGAAGCCGAGGATGCTGAACGGGTGCGCGAGCACCGCGAGCATCACGAACTTCATCTCGCGCGCCTCGATCTTCTTGCCGAGGAATTCCGGCGTGCGGCCGATCATCATCCCGACGAGGAACACCGTGAGGATCGCGAACGTGAACAGGTTGATCAGCCCGACGCCGTCGCCGCCGAACACGTTGTTCAGCATCATCTGCGCGATCGGCACGAGGCCGCCGAGCGGCGTCAGCGAGTCGTGCATCGCGTCGACCGAACCGGTGGTCGCCGCCGTCGTGACGGTCGCGAACAGGCTCGTCTGCGCGATGCCGAAGCGCATTTCCTTGCCTTCCATGTTGCCGCCCGGCTGCGCGGCGCTCATCTGCTGATCGACGCCGAGCCCGGTGAGCAGCGGATTGCCGTGCTGCTCGGCCGAATAGATCACGGCGAGGAAGCCGACGAACATCACGACGAATGCGCCGAGGAGCACCCAGCCCTGGCGGCGCCGGCTGATCATCGTGCCGAGCGTATAGGTCAGCGCGGACGGGATCAGCAGCATCGACAGCATGTGCAGCGTGTTCGTGAGCGGCGTCGGGTTCTCGAACGGATGAGCGGCGTTCATGCTGAAGAAGCCGCCGCCGTTCGTGCCGATGTGCTTGATCGATTCGAGGCTCGCGACGGGCCCCATCACGATCTGCTGGCGCGCGCCTTCGAGCGTGGTCGCCCACGCGTCGGCGGCGAGCGTCTGCGGCATGCCCTGCCATACGTACACCAGCGCCATCGCGAAACTGAGCGGCAGCAGCACGCGATAGGTCACGCGCGTGAAGTCGACCCAGTAGTTGCCGATGTCCGCCGCGCTCTTGCGGCTCAGCCCGCGGATGAAGCCGCCCGCGGCCGCGACGCCGGTCGCCGCGCTGACCACCATCAGGAACGTGATGACGGCCATCTGCGAGACGTTCGACAGGCTGCTCTCGCCCGCATACGCCTGCCAGTTCGTGTTCGTGATGAACGACGCGGCCGTGTTGAACGCGAGGTCGGGGCTTTGCGACGCGCGCTGCAGCGCATCGAACGGCAGCACGTCCTGGATGCGCAGCAGCAGGTAGCCGAGCAGCATCATCCCGGCGTTACTGAGCAGCAGCACCATCCCGTAGCGCTGCCACGACATCGCTTCGTCGGGGTTCACGCCAAGCAGCGCATAGGTACGGCGTTCGACCCACGCGTGGCGCGGGCTCGTGAAGGCGTGCGCGAGCCATTTCCCGACGACGGGCACCAGCGCCAGCATGATCGCGAGAACGATCGCGAATTGAATGAGATTGTTGAACATGTCGACGCTCGCTCAGATCCGGTCGAGGCCGGTGATGAAACCGGCCGTCAATGCAAAGAACGCGAGCGTGAAAAAAATGAAAAGCAGATCGCTCATGACATTCACCGATATTTTCGAATTCCTGTTGAATCGCGCCGATCAATACCGCTCGGGCTTGATCAATGCATGAAACAGATAGATAAAGAGCGCGAGCGACAACGCGCCGGTGATCCACAACATGGCTTTCCCCTTTTTTCGTATGCGCGGCAACGCCGCGCGACCGTCGGCGCAGCGGGCCCTGCCGTATCGGCGCAGGCCCGGATGACGCCCCCATGCTCATCTGGCGAATGGGATGCGACAGTGTAGAAATCCGCGTATCAAAGCGGTGTTCAATTTCCTTGCAGGGAATAAAAAAGCTGTAAAGACGGCAACCGGCCGGCGCGCGTTTTTATGCATTCTTTTCAGGGCCGGTGCGAGTCTATACACCGTATCGCCACCGCGATTCTTAAACTGGGCGCCATGTCCAAGACGAGCTTTCCGCGGTGCGGAGCTCGATGCGTGCCGGGGGATGAAAGCATGAAACCGACCAGAACCGAATCCGCTGCTTCACGCGATCTGCCGCCCGTCCGCTCGCGGCGCAGGCTCCCTGCAGACGAACTCGTGCTGCTGTCGATCCGTGTCGAATCGGACAACCTCGCGGCCGTGCGCCGCCGGCTGCATCAGGCCGTCGGCGCCGCGCTCAATTTCTACACGGCCGCGATCGACAACCGTACCGGGCGCGCATGCATCGAGCTCGAAGTCGCGCGGTCGCAAGCATCGCCCGCGATCCTGTCGATCCTCCGCCTGCTGCCGGCCGCCGAATTCGGCACGATCCGCCTGCTGCAGCACTAGCCGGCGTTCACCGCCGCCGCGCGTGACACGTGACACACGTCACACGCGCCCCCTTTCATCGATTCGAACGCGCGTGCCCGCACGGACACGCGCGACGAATCGTCGTTCCCGTCGCAACGGGCCTTTCCAGGAAGCACACGCAATGAAAAAAGCAGTCGTCGGTACCCTCTCCCTCGCCTTCTTCGGCGCCGCCGCGCACGCGCAAAGCAGCGTCACGCTCTACGGGATGCTGGATGCCGGTATCGCCTATACGAACAACCAGTCGGGTAAAAGCGCGTGGCAGCAAGGCAGCGGCCTGCTGTCGAATACGGTCTTCGGCCTGAGCGGCAACGAGGATCTCGGCGGCGGCCTGCATGCGCTGTTCCGCCTCGAGAACGGCTTCAACCTGAACAACGGCACGCAGTCCTACAAGAACACGATGTTCGGCCGCCGCGCGTACGTGGGCCTGCAGAGCGACCGCTACGGCGCGCTGACGCTCGGCCGCCAGTACGACGCGGTGGTCGACTATCTCGGCCCGCTCGCGATGGCGAACAACGGCGACGGCAACAACCTCGCGTCGCATCCGTTCGACAACGACAACATCGACGATTCGTTCTACATCGACAACGCGGTGAAATACACGAGCCCGACGCTCGCCGGCTGGCAGTTCGGCGGCCTGTACGGGTTCAGCAACGCGGCCGGCGGCTTCGCGAACAACCGCGCGTACAGCGCGGGCGTGTCGTATGCGAACGGGCCGGTCAGCCTCGGCGCCGCGTACCTGCAGCTCAACCGCGGCGGGCTGACGGCCGGCGGTGCGCTGTCGACCAACGACGCGCCGAACTTCCCGGCCGTGCGCCAGCGCGTGATGGGCGCCGGCGGCAGCTACGCATTCGACCGGCTGACGGTCGGCGCGCTGTGGACGCATTCGATGTTCGACGAAACGGCCGCCTCGTCGCTGCCCGGCGCGCTGAATGCGCTGCGCTTCGACAACTACGAGGTCAACGCGCGCTATGCGCTGACGCCGGCCGTCTCGCTCGCGGGCGCCTACACGTTCACCGACGGCCGCTACGACGACGCAGCCGGCAGCCACCGGCCGAAATGGCATCAGGTGACGCTGATGGCCGGCTACGCACTGAGCAAACGCACCGACGTGTATGCGGAAACCGTGTACCAGCACCAGTTCGGCGTGCCGTCCGGCGCGACGCTCGGGTTCGCGAACGTGACGGGGCTCGCGGCTTCGTCGACGAATACGCAGGTGGTCGCGACGGTCGGCATCCGGCATAGGTTCTGACCGCGCGCCGGCCGTCGCAGGCCGGCCGCTCTGTGCAATCCCGCATGGACGCGCGCCGGCCGAACAGGGATCATTCGGGAATCCGGGCCCGCTCGCCCGCGAAACCGGTACACTCGGCGCCGGGCGCGCGCCGGATCGGCATTCGGCAGCGGGCCGCCGCCGACTCTGGAATCGCGATCCCATGACCACACCGATCTATCAGGAAATCAAGGACTTCATCCTCGCCCGCATTCATGCCGGCGAGTGGGCGGAAGGCGACCAGGTGCCGTCGGAGAACGAACTCGCGCGCGAATTCAACGTCGCGCGGATGACCGTCAACCGCGCGCTGCGCGAACTGACGGCCGAACAGGTGCTCACGCGCACGCGCGGCTCGGGCACGTATGTCGCATCGCCGAAGTACGAATCGACGCTCGTCGCGATCCGCAGCATCTCGGACGAAGTCGCCGCGCGCGGCCACGGCTACCGCGCGCAGGTGCTGCAGGTCGGCGCGGCCGTCGCCGATGCGAAGCTCGCCGACGAACTGCGGCTCGACACCGGCAGCCCGATCTTCCATTCGCGCGTGCTGCATTTCGAGAACGACACGCCGGTGCAGCTCGAGGAACGCTGGGTCAATCCGGCCTGCGCGCCCGAATATGCGTTGCAGGACTTCACGACGACGACGCCGAACCAGTACCTGACGCGCGTCGCGCCGCTGCAGCGCGTCGAATACCGGATCGAGGCCGCGATGCCCGACGCCGAAACGCGCCGCCACCTGACGATGGACGACCGCGAGCCGTGCCTGCTGCTGCATCGGCGCACGTGGTCGCAGGGGATGGTCGCGTCGGTCGCCAATCTGTGGCACCCGGGCAGCCGTTACCGGTTCACCGGGCATTTCTGATGCCGATGCGCGGGTTCACCGCGCGGCGGCGCGCCCCCATCGCTCGATCGCGCTGACGGCCAGCGTCAAACCGTCCTCCTGCGCGATGCGCGTGCCGAGTTCCGTCGCACGCGCCTTCGTCTCGCTGCGATCAGCAAACGCGATGGCACGCGCCAACACTGCAGCCTCCATACGCCGCCCCGCCACGGGTGCATCGGCGACACCCAGTCGCTGCAACCGGTTCGCCCAGAAGAACTGATCGCCCGCGAACGGCACGACGACCGACGGAATGCCGGCCCGTGCAGCCGAATGCGTGGTGCCCGACCCGCCGTGATGAATCGCCATCGATACGCGCGGGAACAGCCAGTCGTGCGGCGTGTCACCGATCACGCGAACCCGTGCCGGCAGCATCGACGCGTCGATACCGCTCCAGCCCGGATAGAACAGTGCGCGCCGGCCGGCGAGCGCATCGGTCAGCGCGTCGACCATGGCTGCCCGGTCGAAGCCGGCCATGCTGCCGAATCCGATGTACACGGGCGGATCGCCCGCTTCGAGAAACGCCGACAGCTCGGGCGGCGGCGCCCATGCACGCGCATCGATCCGCCACTGGCCGCATGCCTGCACATTCTCCGGCCAGTCGACCGGGCCGGACAGCAGCGCCGGCGACACACCATAAAGCATTGGATGCTCGGTCCACACATGCTTGCGCGGCGGCAACCCGCACACGCTGCCGCGCGCCACGTTCGTCGACTTCCTGAACGCCTGCCACAACAGCGCATTCACGAACCGGTGGCTCGCGCGATTCAGCCAGCGCGGCAACTTTCCCGGCGGCAGGAACGGCGACGCGAATCCGGCGGTCGGCGTGATCGGAATCATGCCGGTGCCGATCGCAGGTACACCGCGATACTCGGCGACCGACAGCCCGACGAACGACGCAAGCCCCGACACGAGGATCGCGTCGCAACCGGCCGACGCATCCGCGACTTCGCGCATCCACGCCGCCGTGTTCGCATTCGCGATCGCCGCGAGCGCCTTCGACGTGTCGGTGAAGCCACCACGCCCGCGCACCGCATCGGCCAGCGCGCCGTCCGGCGCGATCGCGCGGCGGATGTCGCCGGACAACGGTGCCGACGGCACGCCGAGCGCGGCAGCGGCCCCGAGCGTCGCCGCGTCGGCAAGCAACCGGGCGTCGTGGCCGGCGTCCAGCAGCGCGCGGCCCAGCGCCGCGAGCGGACGCGTGTCGCCTTCGGTGCCATAGGTGGCAATGACGAACTTCATGCACGACTCCTCGCACGACGGAAGCAGGTGGATTCTAAAAAATGCACGTCGTATACTAATGCAATTCGTACATTTTCAGCCAATCCCCCGCCATGACGATTCAGACCGACGATCCGGGCCGCCGTGCACGCAAACGCATCCAGATGCTCGCGCATCTCGCCGCCACCGCTGCGCGCCTGTTCGATGCGCACGGCTACGAGGCCGTCACGATGGAGCAGATCGCCGCCGAGGCCGATGTCGCGAAGCGCACGCTGTACAACCACTTTCCGACGAAGGAAGCCGTGCTCGCGCACTGGCTCGAAGGCGAACTCGCGCGCGATCTCGCACATCTGCAGCACGACGTCGCGCGGCGCAAGACCTTCGCGTCGCGCATCGGCTGCGTGCTCGACGCGTCGGCCGCATGGTGCGAACAGCATCCCGCGTACCTGCTCGCGTACCTGCGGCACCGGCTCATGAGCATCGGTGCAGTCGAACCGGACAGGAGTGGACAGAACGGCAGCGACATCGCGCTGGTGTGGCAGCAACTGATCGTCGCGGGGCAACAGGCCGGCGAACTGAACGGCACGCTGCAGGCGGATCAGCTCGCCACCTGGTTCCATCACCTGTATCTCGCGGCGATGCTGCGCTGGCTGACCGTGCCGGGATTGTCGCTGAAACGGGAGTTCCAGTCGGTCGCGAAGCTGTTCATCGAAGGCGCGGAAGCGAAGCGCTGAGCAACGCCCGCGTTCACCTCAGGCAGTCACACGCTCGTACGCTTACAAGCGCCCGAGCACGACCGCGAGCAGCGAGCGCCCGAAACGGGCGACCGCCGCGCCGCATGTCACCCACGCACGCTTCATTTTTTCGGTGTCGCGTTCGCCGCCCGCGCACCGCGTTGCGCGGCAGCGTCACCGCCCGACGGCCATTGCGTCTCGTCGAGCAGCCGGTCGAACAGCCTGGCGCGCTCGTCGTCCGACAGCGGACACAGCCCGAACATCGCCGATAGCGCGAGCCCCCATGCGGCCTTCCATCGCAGCAGCGCGAGATCGGGATCGCCCGATTCGGCCGCCATCCGCTTCACGTTCTCGGCATCGGTTTCCCGCACCTTCTGCAACGGCGCGGGATCCTCGACGAGCGCCGCCATGATCGCGAGCGCCGCCGACGGCTGCTGGTCGATCACTTCACGCATCGTCGCGATCTGCGCGGACAGCGTCGGCTGCGCTTCGCGCGGATCGCGCGCGGCCAGATAGTCGCGCTGGAAGCGTTGGTAGGTGTCCTGCTGATGTTCCATCAGCGCGTTCAGCACGTCGCCTTTCGTGCGGAACTGATGCATCAGGCCGCCCTTGCTGATCCCGCTTTCGCGCGAAATCGCATCGAACGTGAGCTTGCCCGGACCGTCGCGCTCGAGAATCGCGAGCGCCGCCTGGATCGCGGCAGTGCGCGTTCGCTCGGAACGCGTCGGGTTATCCATGAACTGTCCCCGGTATGGAGTGAGGCCATGCGACCGCGGCGTACCGTTGCGATCGCATGAAAGAAGTGCGCGGAGTCTATCACAAACAAACCGCCTGGTCGGTTTACATCCGGAAATGGCGGTGCTACGATCGGCTCCCGCATCGGCCCCGGCCGGATGACGGGCACGTCGCGCACGGCATGGTGCGACGCGAGCGCCATCTGCAGCCTGGCTTTCCGGCCGATGACTGCTACCGGATGGCCTGTCGTCCCCGATCTTCATGCGGTTATTGCGCCCCACAAACAAACCGTCTGGTTGGTTTTTTTTCATAAACCCGAGCGGCGATGCCGCCCTGTTGCACGACCCTTCGCACCGGCTCCACCGGCGCGAATCCCGACCCGGAGAGTCAGATGAACCGATCGATCAAGCCCAACCACCTGCTCAATGCCGCGCTTTGCGTCGCACTCGCCGGATGCGCCGGCGTCCAGCCTACCCGCTACAGCGGCATCGAATCGTCGCCGTACCTGCGCAGCGATCCGCAGGACAAGTCGGGTCGCGTGCCCTATCGCTACGCGCTGCCGGCGAACTGGCACCCCTACCGGAAGCTGATCCTCGACCCGGTCGCGATCTATCGCGGCACCGATCATCAATTCGGCAACCTGACCGACCAGGACAAGTCGACGCTCGCCACGTACATGGGCGACACGTTCGCGAAGAAGCTCGGCAAGCGCTTCGAGCTGACGAGCACGCCGGGCCCCGACACGCTGCGCGTAAAGCTGACGCTGACGGGCGCCGTCACCACGACGACGTTTGCCGGCGCCTTCGCGCATTTCGATCTCGCAGGCAACGTGTACAACGGCGTGCAGGCGATCCGCGGCCGCGAAGGCGCGTTCACGGGTTCGGTCATCTACGCGGTCGAGATCCGCGACGCGTCGACGAACCGGTTGATCAACGCATACGTGACGAAGCAGTATCCGAATGCGATGAACATCGGCGCGAGTTTCGGCGCGCTCAGCGCGGCAAGGACCGGCATCGACAAGGGTGCCGATGCGCTCGTCGCACAATTCGACTGAAGCCTGCCGGCGTACGTTGGCACGTGTCGCACAGATGCGTGCGGGGTGGCCGCGGGCGGCGATCTTCTGGCTCGTTCCGCTCGCGGCCGCTGCGTGCTGTCTCGCATGGGGTGCGTCGCTGCTCGGCAGCCGCGGCCCGACGATCACGATCGCATTCGCGACAGCCGACGGACTCGAAGCCGGCCGATCGACGCTGCGGCTGCGCAACGTCGAAATCGGTCGCGTCACGCGCGTTCGTGCAGCGCGCGGACAGCCGGGTGTCGTGATCAATGTCCGGCTGGACACCGACGCGCGCGCACTGGCGGTGGCGGACACGCGCTTCTGGATCGTGCGGCCGCGCATCGGGCCCGGTGGCCTGTCGGGTCTCGACTCGATGCTGTCCGGTTCATACCTCGCGGCCACCCTCGGCCGTTCGCACGAACCGCGCACGCGTTTCACCGGGCTCGATGCGCCGCCCGTGACCGAGGACGGCGGCCGGCATTACACGCTGCGCGCGACCTCGCTCGGCTCGGTCGCAACCGGTTCGCCGGTCTACCACCGGCGCGCACGCGTCGGCCAGGTGACCGGCCATGCGCTCGATGCAGACGGACACGGCGTATCGATCGACGTATTCATCGCCGCGCCGTTCGATCGCCACGTCGATGTCGATACGCGCTGGTGGCAGGCCGGCGGCCTCGGCCTGCGGCTCGACGCAGGCGGCATGCAACTCGACACGCCGTCGATTGCCGCGCTGCTCGCCGGCGCGCTCGCGTTCGGGTCACCGCCCGGACGCGCATCGACCATCGCAGCACCGGAAGGCACACGCTTTCGCGTCGCCGACAACGAAATCGACGCGATGCGCACGCCGAATGCACCGGCCGCGCCGGTGGTGATGCGTTTCGACCGCTCGCTGCGCGGCCTCGCGGTCGGTGCGCCGGTGGATTTTCGCGGTATCGAACTCGGCAACGTGACGGCCGTCGGCACCGAATACAACGCCGCACGCGGCGACGTCACGATGCGCGTGACGATGGCGCTCTACCCCGATCGTCTCGGGCAGCGCTATCGCGACGTGCTCGGCAACGGCGACACCGACGCCGGCAGGGCATTGCTGCGCACGCTCGTCGCACGCGGTTTGCGCGGCCAGTTGCGCATCGGCAATCCGATTGCGAACCGGTCGTATGTCGCGCTCGACATGTTCCCGCACGCGCCGCCTGCATCGGTCGACACGACCCGCGAACCGATTGCACTCCCGACCGTGCCCGGCACGCTCGACGTGCTGCGCGACCAGATTGCCGACATCGCCGGTACGGTTTCCCGATTGCCGCTCGACCGGATGGGCGCGCACCTGAACGCCGCGCTCATGAACACCGATGCGCTGTTCGCACGACTCGATACCGAACTCGCGCCGCAAACGCGCGATGCGCTGCGCACCGCACGTGGGGCATTCATGACTGCGCAGACCATGCTTCGACAAGAGGGTGCGAACGCATCGAACGTCCGCCGCACGCTGACGCAATTTGCGCGTACATCGAGCGCACTGCGCGTATTGGCAGACGATCTGGAACAACATCCGGAATGGTTGCTGCCGAACGGTTCAGGCGTCACGCGGCAGGATCACGTACCGCATCCGGCACGTACGGCGCGGTAAATGCGTCGCGCGACGCACACACATTATTACGACGAACGCACGCACCGCATGCCAAATTTCCCGCGCAGCAGTATGCTGATGACGTACGGCGGCGCACTGTGCATCGGGTAATCCCTTCGTTCGCACGTGATCGCGCCGCCGTCGCGACCGCAATCATGCGTTGCAAGGAGGGTTGTGATGGCTACCACGCATCAGCACTTCCACCTCGAACTACGGCACGCCACCGCGCCGACTTACTTCATCAGTTACCTGTTCCCCGCCTTGCTGTTCGTGTACGAACTGTTGCGCGTCGGCCAGTGGATCCGCGATCACGGGATGCAATTCGCCGCGTTCAAGCAGATGGGCTACGAGTATCTGCTGATGCTGCTGTTCGTCGGGTTACAGATCGTCGTCGAGGCGATCTTCCTGCTCGGCGCCGCGATGCGCCGCGACAATCGCGACTTCGAGCACCGGCTGCCGAACGTCATGCTCGGCATCGGCTGCTCGATCGCGGTGCTCGCGCTCGATCTCGCGATCCAGCTGTCGTTCTGACGGCGGGCGGGCCCCGCCCGCCGGTTGCCGGGCGCTCAGGCGCCCGCGTCGCGCACGCACGTCGCGATGGCGGCCAGCACGTCGTCCGTCCGCTCGCGGTGCGGCATGTGCCCGCATTGGGCGAGCAGCAGGAACGACGACGGCCCCGCGACGCGCGCGGCGATCCGCTTCGGATGCACGTCGGACCCGTATTCGTCGTCTTCGCCGTGAATCGCGAGCGTCGCGCATTGCACGCGCGGCAGCTCGTCATCAAGATTCCAGTTGCTGAACGCCGGCGACAGCCACGTTTCGACCCAGGCGCGCAGCACCCATTCGGCCTTGTCGCCGTGATAGCGCGCAAGCCGCCCGAGTTGCCCCGGCTCATCGAACTGCTGTCCTGCATCGCGAATGCCGGCCAGCGTGCGATCCTCGACGAACGCCTGCGCAGCAACCGTCACGAGTGCGCGACAGCGATCCGGATAGGCGGCCGCACAGCCCACCGCCATCCCGCCGCCAACGCTGTGCCCGAACACGACGAACGCATCGACGCGCAGTTGTTCGAGCACCGCAGCGAACGCATGATCGGCCTCGTCGCGCACGAACGTCGTGCCGAGCTTCCCCGGATGACGATCCGAGCGGCCGAAGCCGAGGCGGTCGTATGCGATCACGTCGCGCTGCGTGGCACGCGCGAGTTGCTCGGGAAAGTCGCGCCACAGATCGACGCAGCCGAGCGAATCGTGCAGCAGCACGATGGGCGCTGTCGCGTCGTGCGCCGCACGCGCACGCCAGCGTTTCGCAAAGAGACGTCCTTGCGGCGTCCCGACGGTTGTCTCCTCGGTCACGATATCGGTCATGTGTCGGTCGTCTGCGTGAAAGCGGCCGCACACAGGCGGCCGCATCGAATCGGGACATGGTGGCCTGCCGGCGCGCGCAGCGTCAAGCAAGCCCCTACGGCCCGCGCGTTCATTCGGGCTGCGGCGGCAGGTACTCCATCTGCGCTTCGTCGTACAGCCGGTAGATCAGCGCCTGCATCGCGCGGATGTCCTCCGATTCGTCGAGCATCCGCATGCTCATGATGATCGGCGACACGAGGTTCGGATCGTCGAGCGGCTTGTAGCTGATGTCGTCGCGCTTCAGCCCGTACACGCTGTGCGGCACGACCGACACGCCCTCACCCATCGCAACCAGGCCGAGCGCGATCTGCAGTTCGCGCGTCTCGTAGATCCTGCGCGGCTGCAACGCGCGATCGTGGAAGGCCGCGAGCACCTGGTCCGCATAGCTCGGGCGCGGCGCCTTCGGGAAGATGATCAGCGTGTCGTTGACGAGATCGTGCAGCGACAGCACGGGCTTCGCGCTGTCGAGCACATGGCCGACCGGCAGCGCGACGATCATCCGCTCCTCGCGCAGCACGACGCGCCGCACGCTCGGATCCTCGTGACGGATGCGCCCGAACCCGACGTCGATGCGTCCTTCCTTCAGCGCCTTGATCTGGTCCATCGTCGACATCTCGTGCAGGCTCAGTTCGACGGCCGGATATTCGCTGCGAAAGCGCCGGATGATCTTCGGCAGCATCCCGTACAGCGTCGAACCGACGAAGCCGACCGACATGCTGCGCTCGATCTTGCCGACCCGCTTCGTCATCGATTCGAGTTCGGTCGTCTGCGCAAGCAGCTGCACCGCATGCGAATAGAAGAAGCGCCCCGCGTCGGTCAGCTTCAGCGGCCGCGCGTTGCGCTCGAACAGCGGCACGCCGAGCGCCTCCTCGAGCTGCTGGATCTGCCGGCTCAGCGGCGGCTGTGCGATATGCAGCCGTTCCGCCGCCCGCGTGAAATTCCGCTCTTCGGCCACCGCGACGAAGTAGCGGAGGTGTCTCAACTCCATGTTCGATGCCTCCCGGACAGCGATCCAGCGCAAACCGCGGCCGGATGATGTCGTCACGATACCGCAGGCGGCGCACATCGCGCCGCGTAAAGCAAAACGGGAAGCCCGCGAGCTTCCCGTCGTTTCATCGCCGCCGCAACGCGGCGGCATCGCGACCGCGCGTCACCCCTCGGTCGCGTAGAGCGCGTCGCGCTGCTCATGGCTCAGCGAGTCGAGCGGCACGTCCGGCAGCTGGTAGCAGATCATCGTGCCGTACAGCTCGGCGAGGCAGTTGCTGCCGGCGTCCAGCGCGTAGCCGTCCTCGCCGTCCGGCGCCGGCGGGTACACTTCGCGCCACGCGTTGATCGCGGCTTCGATTCGCACGATGGAAACGGGTCCGGCCTTCCGCTCGGCGGGTGATGCGCTCATGGATTCCTCTGGGTTGCGCGCTCCGCGGGCCGTGCCGGCCCGGATGGAACGATGAAAACGCCGGACATGTCGCCGGCCGTCGCGCGCCGCGCACGCCGGATGCCGATCCGCGCTGCGCCTGTCGCGCCGGCCGGGCCGTGGCCCGGTAGGGTCGGGCAATATAACCGGCTTTGACCCCGTGCAGGCAAAAGCCGGGCAAAAAAAACGGGAAGCGCGCGGCTTCCCGTTGTTTCGTCGACCGTCGCGCGGCAGCCTGCCGCGCCCGCGTCAACCCGCGGTTTCGCGGTTCGCCACCGGCTGCCGCTGCGCGCCGCGGCTCGCGGCGATCCACGGTGCGATTTCCATGTCTTCGTAGCGCACGAAGCGGCTCTTCTTCAGGAACCGGAAGCCGAGCCACACCACGAGGAACAGCGGAATGCCGACATAGGTCGCGGCCACGCCGGCCCAGTCGATCCGGTTCGCGAGGAACGCCTGGTAGTCCTGGCCGAGCGCGATCACGAGGCACAGCACGAACGCGAACAGCGGTCCGAACGGGAACCACTTCGACTGGTACGGCAGCTGGTCGAGCGAATAACCCTGCTTCACGTAACCCTTGCGGAACCGGTAATGGCTGACCGCAATGCCGAGCCAGGCGATGAAGCCCGTCATCCCCGACGTGTTCAGCAGCCACAGGTAGACGGTCTTGTCGCCGTACAGCGACGTGAAGAAGCACAGCGCGCCGACCGCGGTGGTCGCGTACAGCGCATTGCGCGGCACGCCGCCCGACGACAGCTTCGCGAATATCTTCGGCGCGCGGCCTTCGGTCGCGAGGGTATAGAGCATCCGCGTGGACGCATACATGCCCGAGTTGCCGGCCGACAGCACGGCCGTCAGGATCACCGCGTTCATCACGCCGGCCGCGAACGCGAGGCCTGCGTGGCGGAACACGAGTGTGAACGGGCTCACGCCGATGTCGGTCACGTCCGTCTTCAGCAGGTTCGGGTCGGTGTAGGGAATCAGCACGCCGATCACGAAGATCGCGAACACGTAGAACAGCAGGATCCGCCAGAACACCTGACGCACCGCGCGCGGGATCGTCGTGCGCGGGTTTTCCGATTCGCCGGCCGCGACGCCGATCAGCTCGGTGCCCTGGAACGAGAAGCCCGCGATCATCGCGACGCCCATCAACGCCGGCAGGCCGCCCGCGAACGGCGCGTCGCCGATCGTCAGGTTGCCCCAGCCGTTGCTCGGCGCGCCCTTCAGAATGCCGAAGATCATCAGCAAGCCGACGCCGATGAACGCGACGACGGTGACGACCTTGATCAGCGCGAACCAGTATTCGGCTTCACCGAAACCGCGCACGGTGAGCGCATTGAGCAGGAACATCACGCCGAGGAAAGCCGCGCTCCACCACACGCCCGGCACGTCCGGAAACCAGTAATGCATCACGAGCTGCGCGGCGACGAGTTCCACCGCGATCGTCACGGCCCAGTTGTACCAGTAGTTCCAGCCGAGCGCGAAACCGAAGCCTTCGTCCACGTATTTCGCGCCGTAGGTCGCGAAAGAACCCGACACCGGCATGAACGCGGCCATCTCGCCTAAGCTCGTCATCAGGAAGTAGACCATCAGGCCGATCAGCATGTAAGCGACCATCGCGCCGCCGGGGCCGGCCTGCGAGATCGACGCGCCGGACGCGACGAACAGGCCCGTACCGATCGAGCCGCCGATGGCGATCATCGTCAGGTGGCGCGCCTTCAGCGCGCGATGAAGCTTGGGGGGGTTCGCGGACGAACCGGGTGGGTCGGAATTCGGAATTGCGGACATAAACGAGACGAACGTTGAGCGGGCCGGCATCCGTTGCCGGCGCATGCGGGATCGGAGCGCGGTGCGCGTCCTGCGATGCAATCGATGCGGCCCCGATACGCGTTGCGCGGCGGGCGCCTGCGGCGAAGCGCGGATTCTACCTGATTCGCCGCGGGGACAGCGCAGGTCGGCACGCCCGCCGCCGCGCGGGAGATTTCGCAGAATCAAGGAGTTGGCTGCATCGACACGGCCGCGACCGCATGCCGGTGCAAAAACCTTGGTTAATTCGGGGTTATTTGGTTTTCTCGTCGTGGCCGGTCAGCGCGCAATCCTGTCCCGATCCGCCAAATACTTCACCAATACGCAAAATCGACCGATCGGCGCACCATTAATCAGACAAAAAGACCGACACTGATAATTGATTCAAATCAAATCACCCGCGCGCAATGCAGTAATGATGCGTAACCGTTTCGAATCGCCGTATCCGCATGCATGTTTTGCATGCGCACGCGAAAGTCCGGAATTCGCGAGATAATGCGGGTTAATTCGAAATAATCAGCGCGCGGAACCGCCAACGACGCGAATATCCGCCGCCCGCCACGCCCGAGGATGAAGTCACTCCCGCTGCCCGCCACGCTGCGCCGCCATACCGCGTCGATCGTGGCACGCATTCTGTCGCCCCGCGGCGTGCTCGTTGCGGGCATCGTCCTGCTGATGTTCAGTTGGGGACTTTCCACGTCGCTATTAATCGAGGCACGGCGCGACGCGTATGACCATGCGGTCGAAAATGCGCGCAACCTGATGCTGCTGATCGAACGCGATATCGCACGCAATATCGAGCTCTACGATTTGTCGCTGCAAAACGTCGTCGACGGCGTGGCCGATCCGGAACTGATGACGTTGCCGCCGCGCCAGCGCCATCGGCTGCTGTTCGACCGCGCGGCGACCGGCGAGTATCTCGGTTCGATTTTCGTGATGGATCCGCACGGCAATATCGTGATCGATTCGAGCGCGTCGCCCGCGCGGCAGGGCAATTTCGCCGACCGCGACTATTTCGCCGTGCACCGCGACCGGCTCGCACCAGGCCTCTACATCAGCCGGCCGTACGCATCCCGGCTGCGCGGCGGCGCGCTGACGATCGCGCTGAGCCGCCGGATCAACCGGCCCGACGGCACGTTCGGCGGCATCGTCGTCGGTACGCTCAGCATCGACTACTTCCGCGCGCTGCTCGACGGCCTCGCGGTCGGCACGCACGGCAGCGCGGCGATCGTCGAAGACAACGGCACGCTCGTGTCGCGCCTGCCGTACGACACGCACGTGGTCGGCCTCGACCTGCACGACTCGCCGCTGTTCATCGATTCGCTGCGCAGCCGCCACGGCGAGCTGACCGGTGTCGGCGCGATCGACGGCGTCCGGCGCATCTATGTTTACAAGCATCTCGCCGGCCTGCCGCTGATCGTCGACGTCGCGCCCGCCGAGATCGACATCTACGCGTCGTGGCACCACCGCGCGTTCTGGACCATCGTGCTGATGGGCCTGTTCACCGGGTTCATCGCGTGGGGCTCGCTCGCGCTGTCGCGCGAGCTGAAGCGCCGGCAGATCGCCGAATCGAAGCTGTACCGGCTCGCGCACACCGATTCGCTGACGGGCCTCGACAACCGCGGCACGTTCGACACGGTGCTCGCGAAGGAGGCACAGCGGGCGTCGCGCAGCGGCCGCCCGCTGTCCGTGCTGTTCGTCGACGTCGACCACTTCAAGGCATTCAACGACTACTACGGCCACCCGGCCGGTGACGACGTGCTGCGCCGGGTCGCGCAATCCGCGTCACGCTGTCTGCGCCGCGACGGCGATCACGTCGCGCGCTACGGCGGCGAGGAATTCGTCGTCACGCTGCCCGACACCGACGCGCAAGGCGCGGCCACCGTCGCCGAAGGCATCCGGCGCGCCATCGCGGGGCTCGGCATCGAGCACGTGAAGAGCCCGTACGGCCGCGTCACGGCCAGCATCGGCACGGCAACCACGGCCGACGGCCGGATGAACGCCGCAACGCTGCTGCGGCGCGCCGACGAAGCGCTGTACCGCGCGAAGTCCGGCGGCCGCAACCGCGTACTGGACGCGCTGCCGACCACGGCCGACGCGTGACCTGACGTCACGTCGCGCGTCGGATTGTGCCGCCTGACTGCTTGCCTGCCTGTCTGCCCGCCTACCCGCCTACCCGTCTCCTGCCCGTCTGCCCGTCTGCCCGTCTGCCCGTCTGCCCGTCTGCCCGTCTGCCCGTCTGCCCGTCTGCCCGTCTGCCCGCCGGCCCGCCGGCTCGGCAGCTCGGCAGCTCGGCAGCTCGGCAGCTCGGCAGCTCGGCAGCTCGGCAGCTCAGCGTAGCGCCGTGGACAGCCCGCGCGCGTTCGGTTAGCGTGACGTCTGCTGCGCATGCGGCGCGGCGCCGGCCCGCGCAGGCCGCCGTGCGCGTTCCGGCCACCCCAGCTCCGTCATGACCACCCCGCTTCCTACCCGGCTGCCGCCCCTGCTGCGCAACGCGCTGCGCCCGCTGCTCGACCCGTACCGCCGCTACCGGCACGCGAAGCTGATCCATGCGGCGCGCGTCGCGCTTGCGATTCTCGTGTCGATCGCGCTGTCCACCGGCCTGCACGTGCCGCACGGCGAGTGGTCGACGATCACCGTGCTGATCGTCGTCGGCGGGCTGCAGCACCACGGCAACATCCGCAAGAAGGCGGCCGAGCGCGCGCTCGGCACGTCGATCGGCGCGCTCGCGGGGCTCGGGCTGATCCTGCTGTATTCCGTCGTGCATGCGCCCGTCGCGATCTACCTGCTGATGGCCGTCGCGTGCGGCTTCTGCGCGTATCACGCGATCGGCAAGGCCGGCTACATCGCGCTGCTGTCGGCGATCACGATGGTGATCGTCGCCGGGCACGGCGACAACGAGATCGTCGACGGCCTGTGGCGCGCGGTGAACGTGCTGGCCGGCATCGCGATCGCGCTGGCATTCTCGTTCGCGCTGCCGCTCTACGCGACCTACTCGTGGCGCTACAAGCTCGCCGACGCGCTGCGCGCGTGCGCGGCCGTGCATGCCCGGCTCGCGGGCGACCGCCACGTGAGCGACGACGCACACCTGAAGGAAATGGCCGCGCTGAGCGCGCTGCTCGTGCAGTTGCGCTCGCTGATGCCGTCGGTATCGAAGGAATGCGAGACGTCGATGACGCAACTCGAGGCGATCCAGCGCAGCCTGCGCCTGTGCATCGGCTACCTGGAGATCCTGTCGAGCGCGGTGCCGGCCCGCGACGACGTGGCGGCCCGCGAATACATGCGCGTCGAGATGAAGGCCGTGAACCGGCGCATCCGCGACACGCTGGTCGGCGCGAGCCGCGCGCTCAAGTTCGGCACGCCGAGCCGGCTCGCCCCGCGCCGCCGGCCCGTCGATCCGCCGCACGACGCGCCGCCGCCGCAGTTGTCCGGGTACGTGTCGATCACGGCCAAGCTGGCCGGCGAAGTCGATCAGTTGCGCGAGAAGCTGCTGGATACCGCACAGTCGTGGAATATCTGAGGCGCTGACGGATTCCGGGTTTCAATGGCCGTCTTTCATATTCCTTTCGGCGCAGCAAGCCGGCCGCCTGACGGCCGCCGCCCCGCCCGGCGGTCGATCCGGCCCCGCAAACCCGGCCCGCGACCGCACTCGTCCAGGCCCGTTTCGGCCGCGGTTTCGCGCCTTTCCGCATCGCTTTCTCCGCCTGGTTAACCGCTCGCCAGGCCCGCCCGACGGGCCGGACGACGATTCCGCACGAAAATCAGCCCTTGCCCCAACTTCCCGGACAGCCGATACTCGCATATTCCGCGAAATACGATCCCACCGGCTTCAATCCACGGTTATTCCTATGAGCACGATTCTCGAAAGCCTCCCGACCGGCCAGAAGGTCGGTATCGCCTTCTCCGGCGGCCTGGACACCAGCGCTGCGCTGCACTGGATGAAACTGAAGGGCGCCGTCCCGTACGCATACACGGCGAACCTCGGCCAGCCCGACGAAGACGATTACGACGCGATCCCGAAACGCGCGATCGAATACGGCGCAGCCGGCGCCCGCCTGATCGACTGCCGCGCGCAGCTCGTCGCCGAAGGCATCGCAGCGCTGCAAAGCGGCGCGTTCCACATCACGACGGCCGGCGTCACGTACTTCAACACGACGCCGATCGGCCGCGCCGTGACGGGCACGATGCTCGTCGCCGCGATGAAGGAAGACGGCGTCAACATCTGGGGCGACGGCAGTACGTACAAGGGCAACGACATCGAGCGCTTCTACCGCTACGGCCTGCTCGTGAACCCGGATCTGAAGATCTACAAGCCGTGGCTCGACCAGACGTTCATCGACGAGCTCGGCGGCCGTGCCGAAATGTCCGAATTCATGAACCAGGCGGGCTTCGCGTACAAGATGTCGGCCGAGAAGGCATATTCGACCGATTCGAACCTGCTCGGCGCGACGCACGAAGCGAAGGATCTGGAAAGCCTCGAAAGCGGCATCAAGATCGTGAACCCGATCATGGGCGTCGCGTTCTGGCGCGACGACGTGAAGATCGCCGCCGAAGAAGTGACGGTGCGCTTCGAAGCCGGCCAGCCGGTCGCGCTGAACGGCGTCGAGTTCACCGACCCGGTCGAGCTGCTGCTGGAAGCGAACCGCATCGGCGGCCGCCACGGCCTCGGCATGAGCGACCAGATCGAGAACCGCATCATCGAGGCGAAGAGCCGCGGCATCTACGAAGCCCCGGGCCTCGCGCTGCTGTACATCGCATACGAGCGTCTCGTCACCGGCATCCATAACGAAGACACGATCGAGCAGTACCGCGAGAACGGTCGCCGCCTCGGCCGCCTGCTGTACCAGGGCCGCTGGTTCGACCCGCAGGCGATCATGCTGCGCGAAACCGCGCAACGCTGGGTCGCACGCGCGATCACCGGCGAAGTGAAGATCGAACTGCGCCGCGGCAACGACTACTCGATCCTGAGCACGAAGTCGCCGAACCTCACGTACCAGCCGGAACGCCTGTCGATGGAGAAGGTTGCATCGACGTTCTCGCCGCGCGACCGGATCGGCCAGCTGACGATGCGCAACCTTGACATCACCGATACGCGCGACAAGCTGCGCGTGTACTCGCAAGTCGGGCTGCTGACGCCGGGTGAAACGTCGGCGCTGCCGCAGATCAAGGGCGACGACAAGTAAGTCGCTTGACGCCGCTCGCGGGCCGGTCGATTTCCGACACGCCCCGTGAGCGGCCGACTCGATCACCAATCAGACGCTCTGCCCCGGGTTCGCCTGCACCCGTTTGAACGGCAACGGCGCGAGAACGTCCCACGCCCGAGGGACTGCCTTCTCCAGATACCATCGCCAATACAATCGGCGACTTGCATCACCTCCCTTCTCCTCCCACACTGCACTGCCCGAAAGCGCCAGCGCCCCGTAATAACCGGCATCCCAATCGTCCGGGCACACGTTTTTTTCGTTTTCGCCGACCGCATCGAAATTCGTGTCGTACAAGATCGTATTGATCGCCGCGAAAACGGTCATGCCGGCATAAACCGGGACAAACGCCGCTTCGCCGTGTTCAAACAGATCGATGACCCGGGTGTGGTACGCGCCGTTGTCTCTTCCCAGACAGACCAGGTCATATTTTCCGGCCAGCGCGTCGGCGCCGTTCGCCAGAATGGTCCGTGCCGCCGTCAGCACGTTCGCGTACGGATTCAGCCAATCGATCGCCTCTTCGGCACACAGCATCGCCAGCCGCACGCGGCGCAAGTATCCGGCATCGCCATGTTCGGCAGACGACAACGTCTCGATCAACCGAAGTAGCTCCCTGCGCACGGCAGCCGGAAGCTCCCCGTCAGCCGTAATTGCCGACAGCGACACCGACAACGCATCTGCCAACTCTTGCGGAATATTCGTCATCTACGCAGATTCACAATAAGGAACATAGGGCGCACTTCACTTTCGGGGCACCCGGTTTGAACGGCACCCGTGCGAATTCCCGCACCCGGCCCACCCAGCGCGACACGCATCTTACTGACCAAACGCGCGCTGATCCATCGCCGTCACCGGTGCCGTTCGGCACTGCACCGCTGCGCCGGTCGTGGCAAGCTGCGAGTCGTTCGATTTCTTCGTTGGCTCATGACCACCCTGACCGTCATCCACCTGAACGGCCCGATCAACAGCGGCAAGACGACGATCGGCCTCGCACTCGCACGCGTGCTGCCCGATGCGCGCTTCATCGACGGCGACGATCACGATGCCCCTGAAGATGCGCCGTTCGACGTGCAGTGGGCGATCGCGCTCGAACGTCTCGTCACGCAGATCACGGACGCGCGCGAACGCCATCTGGTCATTGCCTATCCGATCGGCGAAGCGGAACACGAACGGCTGCGCGCCGCCTGCGACGCGCGTGATGCGCGGTTGTTCGTCGTCACGCTCGCGCCGCCCGAAGCAATCGCGGCGTCGAATCGCGGCGCGCGCGTGCTGACGGACTGGGAGCGCAACCGGATCGCCGAGATGTATCGCGAAGGCTATGCGTCGCGGCCGTTCAGCCAGATGGTGCTGGATACGTCCGGTGCGACGCCCGAAGCGTGTGCGGCACGCATCGGGCGCCAGCTCGCGGCGACGACGGCGTAGCGCCTGCGCGCACATCCCGGTGCCGATACGCGGATCGCGCGCGGCGCATCCCGGCATCAAACGGCCTAGACAACCCATTAAGGAAAACGTTTACTCCTTCTGATCTTCTTGATAGCATCGGCTCCGATCGGTTGACAAAACCATTCAGAAAGCCGATCGCAAGCATCATAAATTTCAACATTCCCGCTTTTTATTCCAGTTTCTCCAGCTGTATTCGAGCCATACCTGCTTTCTGTATTTTGGAGTGCTTTCTACCGGCAGCCGATCGCCCTCGCGGCAATCTCGCGCCCAAACAGGAAAACGTTATCCACAACGTGGCGCCCAGCCACGGACCATCAGAGAGAGACACCATGAAGAACAGGATCATCCCGTGCGTCGTCGCCGTTCTGTCCGTTGCGTTCCTTTCCGCCTGCGGCGGTGACGACCCGGCCAGCCCGGCCGCCGCTGCGCGCCAGCAGGCCACCGCGATGGCGCTCAGTCCGTCGAATCCGCCCGGCTCGAACTTCAACCTCGCGCCGTTCACACTGCAGTTGCCGACCGGCTCGTCCGGCAAGGTCGACACCGTGAGCGGCTCGTCGCTCGCAGGCGGCTACGTGAACCCGACGTATTTCTACACGGACGGCAGCGACGGCTCGATGGTGATGATGGATCCGACGCAGGGCTGGACCACGTCCGGCTCGCTGCATCCGCGCACGGAACTGCGCGAGAACGCGATCTGGCCAACCTCCGGCACCAACCGGCTGAATGCGACGGTGGCCGTCACGCAGGTGCCCGATCACACGACGATCGGCCAGATCTTCCAGGGCACCGGCCCGAGCAAGCCGCTGTGCGAACTGCAATTCACGTCCGGCGGCGTCGTACAGCTGCTGCTCGAAAGCACCAACCAGGGCGGCAAGTCGACGACCACGCCGATCACGACGGTCGGCGTCGGCAAGAAGTTCAGCTACGCGATGAGCCTGAGCGGTACGACGATCACCGTCACCGCGAACGGCACGACCAGGACCTTCACGATGGATTCGAGCTTCGACGGCGAAAGTTTCTACTTCAAGGCGGGCGACTACGACCAGACGGCCGTGTCCGGCACGCCGCTGACGACGCCCGGCACCGTCGTGAAATTCTATGCGCTGACGCTCACGCACAGCTGAAGGTGAACGCGCGTCACGACGCATGAAGCCGGGCGGGTACGCAACACGCACCCGCCCGGCTTCATGCACACATCCCGCGCTTACGAGTGATGCCGCACGCCCGGCACGACCGCTTCCCGCGCACGCTTGCGGCTCAGCATCAGCGTGACGACCGCCGACACCGCGAGCGTGCCGGCCACCACGTAGAGCCCTGCCGCATACCCGCCCGTCACATGCTTCAGCCAGCCGATCGCGAACGGCCCGACGAACCCGCCGAGATTGCCGATCGAGTTGATCATTGCAATGCCTGCCGCCGCACCCGCGCCGGACAGGAACGCGCTCGGCATCGCCCACAACGGCGCTTTCGCGGCACTGATCCCGATGTTGACGACGACCAGCGCAAGCACGGTCAGCAGCGCGGTGCTCGCCTGCCCCGCGAACACGAAACCGATGCATGCGAGCACGCACGGAATCACGACGTGCCACGTGCGCTCGCCGGTGCGATCCGAATGACGCGCCCACACGATCATCGCGACGACGGCGGCGATGCTCGGGATACCGGTCAGCAGGCCCGTCTGCAGCGCGGTGAAGCCGAACTGCTTGACCATCAGCGGCGCCCACAGGCCGAGCGTGTAGAGCCCCGCCGACGTGCCGAAGTAGATCAGCGCGAGCGCCAGCACGCGCGGATCGCGCAGCGCCTGCCACGCGCCGGCCGTGTGCCCGGCGTGCGTATGGCGCGCGTCCGCTTCGGCCTTGAGCTTCGCGATCAGCCAGTCGCGTTCGTCGGCGCGCAGCCACGCGGCCTTCGACGGCGAATCGGTCAGGCACTTCAGCACGACGAAGCCGAGTACGACCGCCGGCAGCGCTTCGACGACGTACAGCATCTGCCAGTCGGCGAGCCCGAACATCGGCGGCATCTGCATGATCGCGCCCGACAGCGGCGAGCCGATCGCGGTCGAGATGGGCGCGGCCGCCATGAACCACGCGGCGGCCACCGCGCGCTGCTTCGCGGGGAACCACAGGCTCAGGTACAGGATGATGCCGGGGAAGAATCCGGCTTCGGCCATGCCGAGCAGGAAGCGCAGCACGTAGAAGCTCGTCGGCCCCGCCGCGAAGGCGGACACGGCCGACACGATCCCCCACGTGATCATCACGCGCGCGATCCAGATGCGCGCGCCGACGCGGTGGAGGATCAGGTTGGACGGCACTTCGAACAGGAAGTAGCCGATGAAGAACAGGCCGCCGCCGAACCCGAACGCGGTCGGCGACAGGCCGATCGCCTTGTTCATCGTCATCGCGGCGAAGCCGACGTTGACGCGATCGAGAAAGCTGACGAAGTAAAGCAGCATCACGAACGGAATGATGCGCCACATCAGTTTCCGCGCGACACGGGTTTCCAGATCCGCTTGCATGTGTCTCCTCCTTCGAGGTCGAGCCGTGCTCTGTCTGTGAATGCTCGCCGGCACCGCGATGACGCGGGCGGCCGGCGCCCGGCTCGCGTCGGATGCGCGAGTCTCGGGCAGGAAAATCCGGGGCGATGAACGGGCGGCGCGCCGATTACCGCTTGACGCTTTCGCGCCGCCCGCCGCCCGCCGCCCGCCGCGTCGTCAGGCTGCGACCGCCGCGTGCGCAACGCGCTCGCAAACAGCCGCCGTCACCTGCGCGGTCGTCGCGCTGCCGCCGAGATCGCGCGTATGCAGCGACGGGTCGGCCGTCACGGCCTCGATCGCCTGCATCACGCGCGCGGCCGCGTCCGTTTCGCCGAGGTGCTCGAGCAGCATCACGACCGACCAGAACGTGCCGACCGGATTCGCGAGCCCCTTGCCCATGATGTCGAATGCGGAGCCGTGGATCGGCTCGAACATCGACGGATAGCGGCGCTCGGGATCGATGTTGCCGGTCGGCGCGATGCCGAGGCTGCCGGCCAGCGCGGCGGCGAGATCGCTGAGGATGTCCGCGTGCAGGTTGGTCGCGACGATCGTGTCGAGCGACGCCGGGCGGTTGACCATGCGCGCGGTCGCCGCATCGACGAGCTCCTTGTCCCACGTCACGTCGGGGAATTCCTGCGCGACCTGCTTCGCGATCTCGTCCCACATCACCATCGCGTGCCGCTGCGCGTTGCTCTTCGTGATCACGGTGAGCAGCTTGCGCGGACGCGACTGCGCGAGCCGGAACGCAAACCGCATGATCCGTTCGACGCCGGCGCGCGTGAGGATCGACACGTCGGTCGCGGCCTCGATCGGATGGCCCTGGTGCACGCGGCCGCCGACGCCCGCGTATTCGCCTTCGGAATTCTCGCGGACGATCACCCAGTTCAGATCGTCCGGCCCGCAGCGCTTCAGCGGCGCATCGATGCCCGGCAGGATGCGCGTCGGGCGCACGTTCGCGTACTGGTCGAAGCCCTGGCAGATCTTCAGGCGCAGCCCCCACAACGTCACGTGGTCGGGTACGTCGGGATCGCCCGCCGAGCCGAACAGGATCGCGTCCTTGCCGCGCAGCGCGTCGAGACCGTCGGCCGGCATCATCGCGCCGTGCTGGCGGTAGTAGTCGGCGCCCCAGTCGAAATCCTCGAACTCGAAGGCAAAGCGGTCGCTGCCGCGGGCCAGCGCTTCCAGCACCTGCTTGCCGGCCGGCACCACTTCCTTGCCGATGCCGTCGCCGGGAATCGTTGCGATACGGTAGGTCTTCATGCGGAGATCCTCGATTGATCGTGAGCGTGAATGCACTTTACCGAACCAGCAGTGTAGAAACCGGGGCTATACTCAAAGCATCTTTAACTTGAATTCATGAATCCCGCCATGGCGGATACCGTCCAGCCGGCCGATCTCGGCTTCTTCTCGACGCTGGCCGCGTCGGGCAGCCTGAGCGCGGCCGCGCGCGAACTCGGGCTGACCGCCGCGGCCGTCAGCAAGCGGCTCACGCAGATGGAGCGGCGCGCGGGCGTCACGCTCGTCAACCGCACGACGCGGCGGATGATGCTGACGCCCGAAGGCGACGTGTATCTCGACTACGCGCGCCGGATCCTCGACCAGATGGACGAACTCGGCGAGCTGCTCGGCAGCGCGAAGCAGCGGCCGAAAGGGCTGCTGCGCGTGAATGCGACGCTCGGGTTCGGGCGCAGCCATATCGGCCCCGCGATCTCGCGCTTCGTCGCGCGCTATCCGGAAGTGACGGTGCAATTGCAGCTGTCGGTGATGCCGCCGCCGCTCACCGACGACGCGTTCGACGTGTGCATCCGCTTCGGCGAGCCGCCGGATACGCGCGTCGTCGCGCGGCGGCTTGCGCCGAACCGCCGGCTGCTGTGCGCGGCGCCCGCGTATCTCGCGCGGCACGGCGTGCCCGGCACGCCGCACGACCTGGCGCGGCACAACTGCATCGGCATCCGGCAAGGCGACGAGGGTTACGGCGTCTGGCGCCTGACGAGCGGACGCGGCGCGGCGCGTCGCACGGAAGCCGTGCGGATCAACGGCAACCTGACAACGAACGACGGCGAGATCGCGGTGAAGTGGGCGCTCGACGGGCACGGGATCCTGATGCGTGCGGAATGGGACCTGCGCGACTATCTCGCCGACGGGCGTCTCGTCGTCGTGCTGCCCGATCACGAAACGCCGAGCGCCGATATCTATGCGGTGTATGCGCAGCGTCACCAGATGTCCACGCGGATTCGCGCGTTCGTCGATTTTCTGGCGGAAGAACTCGGGCGCCTGAAAGGCGCGTGACGCGGCGGCCGCCCTTTTGCGCCGGGCGTGAAAGGGCGGCTCAGTTCACCGCGGCCAGCGCAGCCTGTTCGAGCGCGCCGGCGGTCGTTTCGAACGCCGCGCGCGTACCGTCGCGCCCGGTCGCGCCGCTTTCCGGCGCGTGCGCAACGCGCGCATCCGGCGCCGGCCGCCACCCCACGGCCCCCGCTGCCACCCGCCCCTCGTGCTCGTGCACGGCCTGCACGAAACGCTCGGCGATCCAGTCGACGAACGCGCGCACGCCGGGCGACACATGCGGGCGCTTTACGTAGACAGCCGACACGGCGACCGCATCGGGTTGCCAGCACGGCAGCACTTCCTGCAGCCGTCCCGCATCGATCAGCGGCTGGGCGGCGACGCGCGTCGGCTGGATCAGCCCGAGGCCGTGCTCGCCGCACGCCAGATACGCCTGTTCGTCATCGACGCTGACGATGCTGTCGAGCCGGACCTTGCGCACGGCATCGTCCACAATGAAATCGAGTTCGGCCGCGCGCTGGCCGGTCACCAGCACGCCGCTGACCGCACGGTGTGCCGAGAGCGCGTCGAGCGTGCGCGGAACGCCGAAGCGGTCGAAATACGCGGGGCTCGCGCACGTCACGCGTTCGAGCGTGCCGAGCCGGCGCGCGACGAGCGACGAATCGGGCAGCGCGCCCAGCCGGATGCCGCAGTCGATCGCGTCGGCGTCGCGATCGCCCGCGCGCCCGGCCACGCCCAGCATCAGCACGAGATCGGGATGCCGCGCATGAAATGCGTCGAGCGCCGGCAGCACGATCGCGCCGGCCACCGACGCCGGCACCTCGACGCGCAGCGGCCCGCTCGGATGCCGCGCGGCACCGCGAATGCTGGCTTCGAGCTCGTCGACGTCCGCCGTGATGCTGACGCAGCGCCGGTAATACGCATCGCCTTCGGACGTCGTCCGCAGCGCGCGCGTCGTGCGCACCAGCAGCGGCGTACCGAGCGCCGCTTCGAGTTCCTGCACGGTCCGCGTTGCGGTGGCGCGCGAGATGCCGAGCGCCAGCGCCGCGCGTGTAAAGCTCTTCATTTCGACGATGCGCGTGAAGATGCGCATCGCGCGGATCGGATTGTCCACCGGTCACCCCTGCGTGATTGCGACATGCCGCGGCGCGCGCGTGCGCACCGTGCCTGCGTGTCGATGTCGACGAAAGCCGCGCGAACGGCGCGGCCGCCGGGTCAGGCGTTCGCCGCCGCGAGGCTGCGCGCGGGTTCGGCCAGCAGCCGTTGCGCGAGCGCCAGCGCGTCGTCGCGGCTCGCCGCCGCGTTCAGCGGGTAACCCCAGACCTTCTCGAACGTGCCCGAGAACGCATCAAGCGCCGCGCGCCGCGCCGCGTCGGGCTCGATCGCGATCATCGCGGGAATCCATTCGCGCGACTGCGCGCGATTGGCCTTGCTCCACTTCGCGAGCTGCTTGCGCATCTCGTGATCGTTGTCGGCGCGATCGTCGCCGGACGGCGCATCGTCGGTCAGAAGAACGAAGCGTTCGCGGCGCGCCAGCAACGCGTCGAGTTCGGCAATCAGGCGAGCGGGATCGGTATGGGTCGCGCCGCTGTAACGCAGCCAGACGAACGGGAACTCAGTCGTGGTGATTTGCATGTCGGCCTCCAGATGAGAATGGTTCTCATTTTATGGATCGACACTCCATGCGTCATTTCTCATCCCGGCCAACTGCTTTCTCAATCCGGCCAACCGTGCACGGGCGGGCCCGGCCGCTCAGCGTTGCCGATCGGTCAGGAATTGCGTCGGCGGCTTGCCGGTCGCCTTGCGGAACATCGTGACGAAGCTGCTCGCGCTCTCGTAACCGAGGTCGATCGCGATCTGGTGCACGCGGCGGCCGGTCGTCAGCATCCGCAGCGACAGCGCGACGTGCAGCCGCCGGCGCCAGTCGCCGAGGCTCATCCCGAGTTCCTTCGTCGCGAGCCGTGTGAGGCTGCGCTCGCTGATGCCCGCGCGCCGTGCGAGTTCGGGCAGCGGCGACTTGTCGGCCGGATCGTCGAGCAGATGATCGATCAGCTTGCGCAGCCGGCGGTCGGCCGGCATCGGCAGGTATAGATCCTCGACCGGCGCCGCGACGAGTTCGTCTAGCAGCGTCGCCACCAGCCGCCCTTGCGGCCCGTCGACGTCGTACAGGTTCGGGAAGCTCGCCGCCTTCAGCAGCAGTTCGCGCAGCAGCGGCGACATGGCCAGCGTGCAGCAGTGCCTCGGCAGGTCGAGCGCCGCATCGGGTTCGACCAGCACCGCGTAGAAAGTCGCGCCGGCCGAGCCGCGCGCCGCATGCGGCACGTCGCCCGGAATCCAGACCGTACATTGCGGCGGCGCGCTCCATACGCCGCCGTCGATCTCGCAATAGATGACGCCGCTCAGCGTGTAGAGCAACTGCGCCTGGCGATGACTGTGCCGCTCCAGCCGCCATTCGGGCTCGACGACCGAGCCGCCGAACACGACGAGCGGACGCGGCACGTGATAGACGTCGGCGTCCGCGGCGGGATCGGTAGTCGGTGGAAGCTCGCGCATGGAACGACAGGAGGTGGAAAAGGACGGACACCGGCACCGCGCGTCCTTTCGTGCTTATACCAGAAAGGCAGCGGCGCAGCCGGGCCGTTCGACGGGGCGTCTGCGGCCGCGCGCCGAACCGAATACAATGCCCCGATCCCCTACCGCTGCGCCACCCCGCCGGAGCCGCCATGTTCGACCTGACCACGCTGACCACCTTCACGGCCGTCGTTCTGGGCCTGTTCCTGATCCCCGGCCCCGCCGTGCTGCTCGTGCTGAGCCGCACCGTGCAGGGCGGGCGCAAGACCGGCATCCTCACCGGCCTCGGCGTCGCGAGCGGCGACTTCGTGCACACGCTGTTCGCGGCCGTCGGGCTGTCCGCGCTGCTGATGACGTCGGCGCTCGCGTTCAACGTCGTGAAGCTGGTCGGCGCCGCGTACCTGATCTATCTCGGCGTGCGCGCGCTGCTGGAGAAGGCGTCCGATCCGTCGCTGCCGCAAGTGTCGCCCGTCACGCCGCTCAAGGCCTACCTGCAGGCCATTCCCGCCGAAGTGCTGAATCCGAAGACCGCGCTGTTCTTCCTCGCGTTCATGCCGCAGTTCGTGCATCCGGAGCGCGGCTCGACGTTCGTGCAGTTCGCGGTGCTCGGGCTGATCTTCGTCGTGCTCAGCTCGCTCTACACGACGCTGATCGCGTGCTCGATCCGCCCGCTCGGCCGCATCGTGAAGCGGCTCACGTGGCTCACGCGCTGGCAGGGCAAGATCATCGGCTCGATCTTCATTGCGCTCGGGCTGCGCGTGGCCGTGCAGCAGCGCTGATACCCGCGGCCGCATGACGCCCGACGGCGAAACCCTCTACACCGATCCGCGCCTCGTCGCGCTCTACGACCTGTTCAACGCGGGTGATCGGGACTTCGCGTTCTATGCCGCCGTGATCGGCGCCGCTCCGCAACGCATCCTCGATCTCGGCTGCGGCACCGGCACGTTCGCGCGCCGGCTCGCGGCGGCCGGCCACGACGTCGTCGCGATCGATCCGGCACCGGCGATGATCGACTACGCACGACGCCAGCCGGGCGCCGGCGCCGTGCGCTGGCTCGCAGCCGGACTCGGCAGCCTGCCGCCCGGCGCGCCGTTCGATACGGTCGTGATGACCGGGCATGCGTTCCAGTGCCTGCTGACCGACGACGACATCGACGCGACGCTGCATGGCGTGCGACGCGTGCTCGTCGACGGCGGCCGCTTCCTGTTCGACACCCGCAATCCGCGCGTCGAGCCGTGGCGTGCGTGGACGCCCGCGCATTCGGCACGCAGTGTCGAATCGCGCGACGTCGGCAGCGTGGTTCTCCATCACGCGGTGCGCGCGATCGACAACGCGATCGTGACGTTCGACACGTGCTACCGCTTCGGCCGCGACGATACGCTGCTGACGAACACGAGCCGGCTGCGCTTCATCGCGCAACCCGAACTGCGGGTACGCGTGGCCGCAGCCGGTTTCGCATCGGCCGACTGGTGCGGCGACTGGCAGCATGCCCCGTTCGACGAAGCGACCAGCGCGGAGATCATCGCGATCTGCCGCGCCTGAGTTGCGCGGGCGTCGGCTGCGTCAGCCCGCGACAGGCAGCGTATCCACCGCATACGTATGCCGGATCGTGCGGCCCAGCACCGGATCTTCCAGCTCGACCTCGAACCGCTCGGCCGGCCGAATGCCGCCGATCGCGGCCAGCGTCCCGCACAGCATCGCCGTGCCATCCTCGAAGCGGCCATCGTGGCGCGCAAACTGCGCGAGCAGATCGTCCGGCGTGCGCATCGCCGTCACCTTGCCTTCCTGATACAACACGCGCTCGCCGTCGATCGTCGCATATGCGCGCAGCACGAGCTGATCCCAGTGGCCGGCCACGTCGTCGAACTTCCACAACGTGTTCGCGCACGGCTTCCCGCACATCTGCTTCGATACGGTGATCCCGTACGTCTCGACCTCGCGGTCGGTATGGTCGGACGCGATGCCGACGAAGGTTTCGCCGCCGTCGCGCACCAGCACGAATTCGGCTTCGCCGCTGCTCTGCCCGCCCGAGACCTGGATCGCAGGCGACGGATCGAGGCGATCGGCCGCGACACGGTAGAACACCGGTGTCGTCGCCGGGCGCTTGACGCCGAGCGCTTCGAGTTCGCGGATATGCTTCTCCATGGCGACCGTGTCACGGCCGGTCCAGCCCGCGATCACGAGCGTGTCGATCGCGATCGCGCGCTCGGTGCGGCCGTCGCGACCGTCGATCGCGAACGTGATGGTTTTCATCGAATGCTCCTGGTGGCGGGCAGCGCACGCGCGACGTGCCGCCGCCCGCCGTGTGTCATTGACCGGCCGGCTTACGCCGGATCGTAGTAGTGGATCTCGAGCAGCACGCAGCCGCCGTTCGACTTGAACGGGCCGTGCCATGCGCCGGGCGGCCGCACCGCGTATGTGTAGCCCTTGAACGGCGTGCCGCCGTTGCCGTGCTCGTCGTTGCCGACGGTCAGGTCGCCTTCGACGAGAAAGACTTCTTCCCAGTAGTCGTGCACGAACGGCTTCTTCGTATGCAGTCCGGCCGGCAGGCGCAGCAGGCGCGTGCGGCTGCCGCGCTTGCGCTCGGTGTCGAGCGCACCGGACAGGATCAGTTCCTGCGCGCCGGATGCCGGGTCATAGCCTTCCGGCAGCCGCCAGTCGCGCTGCATGTCCAGCGTATGGAATTCGTCGTGAAGCTTGTTGATGGCCATCTGTCTCTCCTGAATGCGATAGCGGGTGAAATCGGGCGCGACGGGACGCGTCAGGCAGCGCGCGGCGTCGACAGTTCCTGGCTCAGCGAGTAGCTGCCGAGCATCGAATCGACGAGATGCGACGCGCGCTGCCAGTCGTACGTGCGGTACGCATGGCCCTTGGTGACGAACGATGCGCCGGCGTAGAACAGTTCGTACTGGTTGTGGCGCGACGCGAATTCGGAGCCGACGGCGTCCCATGCGAGCTTGAAGAACTTCACGCGATCCTCCGACGAGCACACCGGCGACTTCTGCGTCTTCTCGATGATGCGCAGCAGGTCGGGGTTCTCGAAATCGCGCACGCTGGACGGCAGCATGATCATGCCGCCACCGGCAAGCTCGCGCAGCGTGTTGAGCACCTTCGAATACAGCTGCTGCGTGACGACCTGCGAGCCGTACAGCATGTTGCGGTCGGGCACGTAGAAGCCGTTGACGACGGTGCCCTTCGCCTCCATCCCGTAGACCCACGCCTCGACCATCGACGCTTCGGCCGCGAGCTGCCCCAGCGTCTCGCGCACCTGCGGGAACGTGTTCGTGCCGTTGACCTCGGAGATCTTCAGGCCGAGCCCGACGAGGAAGCGCAGCTTCGTCATCAGTCGTACCTGGCATTGATAGTTCTGGTACACGTGTGCAGGCGTCGCATGGAACTGCTTCGCGCACATCGCCGTATTGCCCGCGACGAAGATCCGCTCCCACGGCACCTTCACGTCGTCGAAATACAGCACCGCATCGTTCTCGTCGAAGCGGCTCGACAGCGGGTTGTCGAACACCGACGTCGCGTTTTCCTCGTACGACTTGCGCGACATGATCTTCATGCCCTTCGCGTTCATCGGCACCGCGAACGACAGCGCGTACATCTCGTCGCCTTCGCGCAGCGGCTGGATGCAGCTGCAGAACACCTCGTTCGCCATGATCCCGCTCGTCGCGAGCATCTTCGCGCCGCGCACCGTGATGCCTTCGGCATCCTGATCGACGATGCCGACCGCGAGGTACTTGTCTTCCTGTTCGTGCGCCGGCTTCGACTGGTTCGCCTGCGGATTCACGATCACGTAGGTCAGGAACAGGTCGTTGTCCCGCGCATAGCGGTAGTAATCGCGCAGCGCACCCGCACGCGCCGGGTCGTATTGCTCGAACACCTCGACGCCCATGACCATGCCCGACAGGCATGACGCGACGTGATCGGGCGAGCGGCCCATGAAGCCGTAATGCAACTCCGACCACGCTTCCAGCGCGGCACGGCGTTCGACGAGTTCGTCATAGGACGTCGGCAGTTGCCAGATCCGGCTGACGCGGTTGCCCGTGTCGGGCGACACGAACGTCATCTTCTCGACGTTCTCGTCGCGTGCCTGGTAGTCGTACAGGCTTGCGTAGCTGCGGATCGAATTGCGGAATGCCGCGTGCGCGGTCACATCGCCGACCGGCTGGCCGTTCAGGTAGACCTGCCGCCCGTCGCGCAACGACGCGATGTGCTGAGTCCCGTTCTTGATCATGATGTCCTCCTGGGTGGAATGAATCGTGGGTCGCGTTCACACGGACGGCGCATGCGCGCCGTCGAGCGTGCGATAGCGGCCGCCGAAGAAGATCAGCGGGCGCCCTTCCGAGCGCACGCGGTGCCGCGTCACGCGGCCGACGAAGATCACGTGGTCGCCGCCGTCGTATTGCGCATAGGGCGCGCATTCGAAGGTCGCGAGCGCATCGGGCAGCAGCACCGCGCCGTCGTCGTCCGCCGCGCCGGCGCGCCAGCCCCATTTGTCGCCGTTCGTCTTCGCGAAGCAGTTCGACAGGTGCTGCTGCGTCTCGTCGAGCACGTTGACCGCGTAACCGTCCGCACCGGCCAGATCGCCGAGGCTCAGGCTGCGGCGGTCGACCGAGAACAGGATCAGCGGCGGGTTCAGCGACACCGAATTGAACGACGCGACCGTGATGCCGACCGGCACCCTCTCTTTGCGCGGTGCGGTAATCACCGCGACGCCCGTCGCGAACATCGACAGCGCGGTGCGAAAGCACCGCTGCTCGTCGGCGCCCGCGCCGGTTCCGGCATGGTTCTCGCTCATCTCTTCCTCCTTGGGTTGCATCGCCGGATTCCGCTGCGGAATCCAGCCCAACAAAGCACCGTCATTTAGCTTTGTTATTTAGCTTTTATTAAATGTAAACACAAAGACGGATTCAAGTTGTCGTAAACCCTGACCTTAAAAGCTTTATTTGAAAGACAACCCTACTGGCGTGATGGATGTTGCGTGGCGCCCGCGAATGTCCACGTACACTGCGCCAACCGTATTCCCCGGCTTTCGCGACCCGCGAGAGACACAGCTTTCCGGAGCCTTTTCGATGCAATCCCGTCCGATCTACATGGACTACAGCGCGACGACGCCCGTCGATCCGCGCGTGGTCGACAAGATGGTGCCGTTCCTGCACGAGCAGTTCGGCAACCCGGCTTCGCGCAGCCACAGCTATGGCTGGGACGCCGAGCAAGCCGTCGAGGAAGCGCGCGCGCACGTTGCCGCGCTGCTCGGCGCCGACCCGCGCGAAATCGTGTGGACGTCCGGCGCGACCGAAGGCAACAACCTGGCGATCAAGGGCGCCGCGCACTTCTACCAGGGCCGTGGCAAACACCTCGTCACGGTGAAGACGGAGCACAAGGCCGTGCTCGATACGTGCCGCGAACTCGAGCGCCAGGGTTTCGACGTCACGTACCTCGACGTGCGGGAGGACGGCCTGGTCGATCTCGATGCGTTGCAGCAGGCGCTGCGCGCCGACACGATCCTGGTATCGGTGATGCTCGCGAACAACGAAACGGGCGTGATCCAGCCGGTGGCCGACATCGGCGCGCTGTGCCGCGCGCGCGGCATCGTGTTCCACTGCGACGCCGTGCAGGCGGCCGGCAAGATTCCGGTGGACGTGAATGCGCTGAATGTCGACCTGCTGACGGTGACCGCGCACAAGGTGTATGGCCCGAAGGGGATCGGCGCGCTGTACGTACGCCGCAAGCCGCGCGTGCGCATCGAAGCGCAGATGCACGGCGGCGGCCACGAGCGCGGCATGCGTTCGGGCACCCTGCCGACGCATCAGATCGTCGGCATGGGCGAAGCGTTTCGGCTTGCGAAGGAAGAGATGGGGGAAGAAAGCCGCCGCGTCGGTGCATTGCGCGACCGGCTGCTCGCCGGCCTGTCGACGCTCGACGAGGTGTACGTGAACGGCGATCTGGCGCACCGGATTCCGCACAACCTGAACGTCAGCTTCAACTTCGTCGAAGGCGAATCGCTGATCATGGGGATCAAGGGCGTCGCGGTGTCGTCAGGTTCCGCGTGTACGTCGGCGTCGCTGGAGCCGTCGTACGTGCTGCGTGCGCTCGGCCGCAGCGACGAACTCGCACACAGCTCGATCCGCTTCACGCTCGGCCGCTTCACGACCGAAGCCGAAGTGGACAGCGTGATTGCTCAGGTGTGCGACACCGTCGGCAAGCTGCGCGCGCTGAGCCCGCTGTGGGACATGCATCTGGAAGGGGTCGATCTCGATACGATCGAGTGGGCCGCGCACTGAGCGAGCGTGCGCCGCGACGTCGCGCCGGCCTGCGGCCGGCGTGCGTCAGCCTTTTTCCTGGCGTGCGATCATGTGCGCGAGGTCGAGCGTCGCGCGATCTCCGTTGGTGACAAGGCGGTCGATCACCGAGCACAGCACCTTGAATTCGGTCTTGGTCACGCCCTCGAACAGCACGTTGTTGATACGCTGCTGGGTCGGCGCCAGCGCCTTCAGCAGCTTCGTACCGGCCGGCGTGACCGTGAGCCGCATCTTGCGCTTGTCGTCCGGGTCCGCGCGCTTGTCGATCAGGCCGAGCTTCTTGAGCTTGCCGGTCTCGATCGTCACGAACGCGCCGCTCAGGTGCAGGTGGTCCGCCAGGCGGTTGACGGTCACGACGTCGTCGTGGGACAGGTGCGCGACCGATACGAGCAGCGAATACTGGATGCCGGTGAGCCCGGCAATCGAGCCGAAGCCGTCGCGCACCGACAGCAGGCGGGCCGCGAACGGCAGCAGCCCGTTGATCAGGTGGCGGAATTCCGTGTCCGTGCCGTCGATCAGGCAGGCCGGGTGGGTAATGGTCAGAACGGACTCCTCTTGCTGCTTGGCCATGACGTCGACGCTCCGTGCAGTCATGCGAATTTAGCTTTGAAACGAAATTATACGGCAAAGGCACATGCGCTCCCGGCCGGGCCGCCGCGGACTGCGGCGGCCATTGCTCCGCCGAACTGTAATCGCGTGTAATCGATTCGCGTGCCCATTACGCCTACGCTGCCAGCACCCCTTCACCCGATTCGGATTCTTCCAGGAAGAAGACTATCGACCTGAAAGGGACGCTGGCGCCGCAGGCGCCCTCACTTGGCACATCATTTCTCTTCGGAGCGAATCATGGGACACCGCGAAATTCTGGCCGGCGCACCGGCGACCATCGAGATCGTCACGCTGTTCGACGTCGAGCTGATTCTGCACGACTTCAAACCCGTGGGTAACAAGACGCCTCAGACCGCCATCTGGCTCCCTCACGGGCCCGCCTCGGTGAAGTATGCGTACATGGTTGCACCCGAGGAGTATGTGAAGCCTTCGACGAATGCGACGCCGGACATCTCGATCTACGGCTTGAGCGGCGACACGGTTCGCTGGCGCGGCCTCTCGTTCAGCGGGAACGTCAATCACGCGGGAGCGCTGGTTGCGGTCGAGCCGAACGGCGCCTCCAAAGTCCTCAAGTTCCAGGGCCCGCCGAACGATGTTCCGGGATCCTATCTTGCGTACAACATCGACAAGAAGGAACCCTACGATCTCAAGAATTTCCTGGACAACCGCGTCAGCGCTTCCGTTGTCGGTTACGGTACCGATCAATACATCGTGACCTTCTACGCAATGGAGGTCGACCGCAGGACCGGGGAGATCGATTATGCAAAATCCGGATACTACAAGTGGGATCCGGAAGTGACCTGCCTCGCCTGAAGCGATCTCCGACCGACGCGGGGGCGATGATGCCTCACCAATCGCCCCCGCGGATGAAGCAGCCCCTTTTTTAGCGAGAAGGTCCCCTGCGGCCAGCCGCCCTGACCGGCGGCTGGCCGCAGGCCGCTCGTGCCGGCCGCTCCGACGGCTTGCGAAGTAACGCCGCTAACGCCCGCCGGCCGACGGAACACCCCGGTCGAGCACCTGCCTCACCGCCTCCCAATCCAGCCCGAACCGCGCAAGATACTTGCGCAGGCGGTCCGCATCGTTCGGTTGCCGCTTGCTCTGCCGCGACACCGCAAACAGCGTGCGCCCGGCCTCCGACAGGCTCGCCGATGTGCGGCACACGTCGAGCACGCGTTCGAGCTGCACACAGTCGAACAGGTCGAGTTCCGCCGCACGCGTACCGAACACCGCGTCGACGCACGGTTCCGACCCGCCCGCGCCGCCCGGCGGCGACCACGTGCGCGTCAGCCGCTCGACCTCCTGCTCGGCGAGTTCCTCGGTAATCCGCCCCGCATCGGCCAGCGTCGCCATCCGCGTGACCGAGGCCGACAGTTCGCGGAAGTTGCCGGCCCACACCGCGCGCGGTGACGCCGCGAACGCGAGATAGCGCCGCTTCGCCTCCACGTTGAATCGCACCTGCTCGCCCTGCTCGCGGCCAAAGCGGTCGAGTTCGAATTCGAGGTTCGGCTCGATGTCCTCGCGGCGCTCGGCCAGCCCTGGCAATTCGTAGGTCCAGAGATTGATCCGCGCATAGAGATCCTCGCGGAACGTGCCGGCCGCCACCATCTGCCGCAGGTCGCGGTGCGTACCTGCAATCAGCTCGAAATCGCTGGTCGCCTCGACGTCCGCGCCGACCGGCAGGAAGCGTTTCTCCTCGATCGCCTTCAGCAGCATGGCCTGCTCGTCGAGCCCGAGCTCGCCGATTTCGTCGAGAAACAGCAGCCCGCCTTCCGCGGCGCGCAGCAGCCCCGCGCGTGCCGACTGCGCGCCCGTGAACGCGCCTTTCACGTGACCGAACAGCGTCGACATCGCCGCGTCGCCGCGCAGCGTCGCGCAATTGATCTCGATGAACGGCCCCGCGAGCCGATGGCGGCCGCGCTTCAGCTCGTACACGCGTTTCGCGAGAAACGACTTGCCGGCGCCCGTCGGCCCGACCAGCAGCATCGGCGCGCGCGAACGCACGGCCACGCGCTCCAGCTGTTCGATCAGCGCATTGAAGCGCGCGTTGCGTGTCGCGATGCCGGCCTTCAGGAACGACACCGTTTCATCGCGCTCGCGCGTGAAACGCTGCGCGATCCGGTTGTAGCGCGACAGGTCGAGATCGATCACCGATATCGTGCCCGGCCCGCTCGGCCCTTCGTCGGTGCGCTGCGGCGGCCCCGTCTGCACGAGGCGCGCGGGCAGGTAGCGCGCTTCCGCCAGCAGGAACCAGCAGATCTGCGCGACGTGCGTGCCGGTCGTGATGTGGATCAGGTAGTCCTCGTGCTCGAGGTCGAACGGATACGCGCGCGCGAAGTCGTGCAGCGTCGCGTAGACCTTCTCGAAATCCCATGGATCGTGGAGCGTGACGGGCGTAAGCCGCACGTCGGTATGCGGCGACAACTGCGCGAGATCGTCCCGCACGTGACTGGCGAGACGCACGTACTCCTGCGGATACAGCAGTTCGAGCCGGTCGATCGGCAGGTCGGGATGCTCGCACAGCGAAATCGTCGGCCGCCATTTCGGGTAGCGGCGCGCGGTGCGGTCGCCCTGATCGAGCACGGTGCCGAGGAAACCGATGGCAACGGTCTTTCGCATGCTTATCTCATGGGATAAAAAACGATCAGATTGTATCGGAAATTCATCATGACGCGAGACGGAAGGCATCGACACCCAACGCAGCCCATCAAATAAAACTCCTTTATTTTCAATGAATTAAAAAACATCCCGAGCGCAAACACACCCGCTGGCACGCTCCTCGCTAAATAGAACACGCCGGATGTCCCGCTGGCCCTCGAGCCAGGGTTCCAACGCCCTGCTGGTGCGCCGCCGCCGAACCTCGTTCGTCGCGGCAGCGCATGCCGCCATGGACAGATGAAGGCAAAAGGGGCGCGCGCCAGGATGCCTCGTCCGGGTTCGAATCCCGGAGCGCCCATTGTTCGGAAGCTCAGCCAGGTGGAGCAGCCGGCGAAAGCCGGCCGGCGGCGGGTTCGAATCCCGCTCGAACACTGTCCGCAAGGACAGTCTTGTGATGAAAGCAGTACCCGCCGGTGCGGGCCGACAGGCCCGCCGCGCGTCGGACCGGTTGCGGTTCCGCGCGATCGGCCGGGCGGCCGCACGGCCCGCGCGAATGCGCACGACGACGCGATGCAGGATGCGTCACCGTGGGCTTCGACGCCGGCCAGCGCGCCGCCCGCCCGATTGCGTCGCACCCCGATTCGCACGATGCGCGTCACCCGGCGGTCATTGAAAAAAAGGACAAAAATATGTGGAAGCGACATGTAGTGAAAAAGAACGAGCGCGCGCTGCTGATGAGCGAAGGCGATTTCGTCAAGGTGCTGGAACCGGGCGTGTTCAAGGCCTTCGATCCGCTCAAGCGCCTGTCGGTGCAGACCGCGCGTCTCGATGCGCCGCTCGCCGACGCGGCGCTGGCCGACTACCTGCGTCACGACGCACCGGACGTGCTCGCGCAGTACTTCGTCGCGATGGATCTCGCCGACGATGAAGCGGGCCTGCGCTATGAAGACGACGTGCTCGTCGAGATCCTGGCGCCCGGCACGCGCCGGCTGTACTGGCGCGGCCTGGCCGAGCATCGCCTCGAACGCGTCGACCTCGCGCAGCACAGCATGCTGCCGGCCGCGCTCGTGAAGCGCATCGCTCAACCGGCGCTGCGTGCGCGCGGCGTGGCGGGCCTGACGGGCGTGCTGCTGGCGCAGGTGCCGGCGTACCACGTCGGCGTGCTGAAGATCGACGGCAAGATCGAGCGGTTGCTGGACGCGGGTACCTCGGCGTTCTGGCGCTTCAACCGCGACATCGCGGTCGAACTCGTCGACCTGCGCCTGCAGGCGATCGAAGTCGGCGGACAGGAAATCCTGACGCGCGACAAGGTTGCGCTGCGGCTGAACCTGTCGGCGACGTGGTGCTATGCGGACGTGCTGCATGCGTTCGGCCGGCTGCAGAAGCCGGTCGAGCACCTGTATCGCGAGCTGCAGTTCGCGCTGCGGTCGGCGGTCGGCACGCGCTCGCTCGACGAGCTGCTGGAGGACAAGCAGTCGATCGACGAGGTCGTGATCGCGCAGGTGCGCGCCCGTCTCGGCGATTCGGGCGTGGACGTGCGCAGCGTCGGCGTGAAGGATATCGTGCTGCCGGGCGACATGAAGGCGATCCTCGCGCAGGTGGTCGAAGCGGAGAAATCCGCGCAGGCGAACGTGATTCGCCGCCGCGAGGAAACGGCGGCCACGCGTTCGCTGCTGAACACCGCGAAGGTGATGGAAGAAAACCCGACCGCGCTGCGGCTCAAGGAGCTGGAAACGCTCGAGCGCGTCGCGGAACGGATCGACCGCATCTCGGTGTTCGGCGGTCTCGACCAGGTGCTGAACGGACTCGTCAGCATCAAGGGCACGTAATGCAGGACACGGCGCGGCACACGTGTGCCGCGCCGGATAACGGAATGAATGGTGAAGCAAATGAATGACATGGGTTATCAGGTGATGGAACTGGCGGGCGGCAAGCCGGTGAAGATGTGGACGCAGGGTGTCGCCGTCGAGGACGAAGCGCGCGCGCAGCTGCGCAACACCGCGCAGATGCCGTTCGTCTTCAGCCACATCGCGGTGATGCCGGACGTCCACCTCGGCAAGGGTTCGACGATCGGCAGCGTGATTCCGACGAAGGGCGCGATCATCCCGGCCGCGGTCGGCGTCGACATCGGCTGCGGGATGATGGCCGCGCGCACGACGCTGACCGCGTCCGATCTGCCGGACTCGCTCGCGGGGCTGCGCAGCGCGATCGAACGCGCGGTGCCGCACGGCCGTGCGCCGGGCCGCCGCGATCCGGGCGCGTGGGGCGATCGCACGCCGGCCGCCGTGACCGAATCGTGGAAGTCGCTGCAACCGGGCTTCAAGCGGATCGTCGACAAGTATCCGAAGCTGGAAAAGACGAACCACTACGCGCATCTCGGCACGCTCGGCACCGGCAACCATTTCATCGAAGTGTGCGTCGACGAAGCGGACCACGTGTGGTTCATGCTGCACAGCGGCTCGCGCGGCGTCGGCAACGCGATCGGCAGCCTGTTCATCGAACTCGCGCAGGCCGACATGCGTCAGCACATCGCGAACCTGCCGGACCGCAACCTCGCGTATTTCATCGAAGGCAGCCGGCACTTCGACGATTACGTCGAAGCGGTCGGCTGGGCGCAGGACTACGCGCGGCGCAACCGGCAGGCGATGATGGACGCGGTGATTGCCGCGGCACGCGACGTGATCGCGAAGCCTTTCGCGGTCGACGAGCATGCGGTGAACTGCCACCACAACTACGTGCAGCGCGAACGCCACTTCGGCGAAGACGTGCTCGTGACGCGCAAGGGTGCGGTGTCCGCTCAGAAGGGGCAACTGGGGATCATTCCGGGCTCGATGGGCGCGAAGAGCTTCATCGTGCGCGGGCTCGGCAACCCGGAAAGCTTCTGCTCGTGCAGCCACGGCGCAGGCCGGACGATGAGCCGCACCGAAGCGAAGCGGCGCTTCACGGCCGACGACCAGGCCAGGGCCACGCAGGGTGTCGAATGCCGGAAGGACGCGGGCGTCGTCGACGAAATCCCGATGGCCTACAAGGACATCGACGCGGTGATGGCGGCCCAGCGCAGCCTCGTCGAAGTGGTGCACACGCTGCGCCAGGTGGTGTGCGTGAAGGGATAGCGCGGTGCGGCGTGTCGATGCGCGACACGTTCCCGCGCGATGCCATCGACTGTCGATGAAAAGCAAACGGCGCGGTGCTTTCGGGCATCGCGCCGTTGGTCCATTTGCAGCTGTCGCTGCGCGGCCGGCAACGCGCGTACCCGCACGTTACGGGCCGTCGCATCAAGCGCCGCCCGTTGCAGCGGTATACTTGATGCCGTTCGCGCCGCTGCACTCGACCTGCACCGCTTGCCGACGATGCGCTTGCAGTCCGGCATCTTCCGCCCGCCCTTTCACCGTCGATACGAACCGTCATGCCGCACCGCTTTTCGCTTGCCCTCGCCGTCCTCCTCGCCGCTTCCCCGATCGCCGCACAGGCCCGCCCGCTCGCGCGGCCGCCGATCGAGCGCGATTTCAAGAGCTGGTCGGTCGTCTGCGACAACGGCAATCGCTGCGTGGCCGAGAGCCACACGGACGATATCGACGATGCACGCCCCGCCGTCATCCTGCGCGTGACGCGCGATGCCGGCCCCGATGCGCAACCGTCGCTCGATCTCTACGCGTCGGCGCCGCTGGACCTGCGTACCGCACGCGTTGACGGCCGCCCGTTCGATGCCGCCCCGGCCCAATGGCATGCATTCGGCGACAAGACCGATGACGAAGCGCACCCGCTGCGGATCCGCACGAACGATCCGGCAACGGTGGCCGCCTGGCTTTCTGCATCGCGCAATGCGCAACTGCTGAGCTTCGGCGATCCGGCGTCGGCACACAGCGCGCGTACGCCGTTGTCGGGGTTGAATGCCGCGCTGCTGCTGATCGACGATACGCAGGGCCGCGTCGGCACGGTCACGGCGCTGCTGCGCCCCGGCACCAGGCCTGCGTCGTCGGTGCCGGCCGCGCCCGCATTGCCCCCCGCCGTCACGCCGGCGCCGCCGCCCGCCGCGAACCTGTCGGCGGCAGAACAGCGTCCGCTCGTCGACGCGGTGCTCGCGAAATTCGGCGCCGACGTGAAGCAATGCGCGGCCGATGTCGAAGACGAAATGTCGGCAAGCGATCGCCGCAAGGCATCGACGGCCGTGGCGATCTCCGCCGACGAGGCACTCGTCGCGATCCCGTGCCAGACCAGCAGCATGTATAACCACACCGACCTGTGGTATCGCATCCGCCGCACCGCACCGTACGCGCCGACGGCGATGAACTTCGGCGAAAACGCGAACGCGGGCCTCGATTCGCCGTCGTTCCCGAATGAACTGACCGAGGCCGGCTACGATCCGGCCAGCGCGATGCTGTCGAGCAAGGTCCGGTTGCGCAGTGCCGGCGATTGCGGTTCGACCGCATCGTGGATCTTCGACGGCCGGCGCTTCCTGCTCGACGACATCGCGACACACGGCACCTGCAACGGCCTGTTCCAGGACCAGTGGCCGCGCCTGTATCGCCGCGCCGACGCGGCTGCTAGCGCGCACTGACGCATCAGGTCACGCGCCGACGATCGAGATCGAGAACCCGTCCCAGCCCTTCTGACCGACCGTCTGCACGGCCGTCGTCGTGAGCGCCGGCTCGGCGACGAGGCGCGCGAACCCGTCGCGCACGCCGACCACGTCGGGCTCGCGATTGTCCGGATCGGCCACGCGCCCGCGCCGCACGACGTTGTCGACGACGATCACCGTGCCGGGCCGCGACAGCTTCAGCGCAGCGTCGAGATAGATCGCGTTGTTGTCCTTGTCCGCATCGATGAAGATGAAATCGAACGGCGCCTCACCGGCGTCGACGAGCCGCGCAAGGCTGTCCTTCGCGCTGCCGACCACCACCGACACGACGTCCGCGAACCCGGCGCGCGCAATGTTCTGCGTCGCAACCTTCGCATGGCCGGGGTTCAGTTCGAGCGTCACGAGCGAGCCGCCGGGCGGCAATGCGCGCGCGAGCCAGATCGTGCTGTAGCCGCCGAGCGTGCCGACCTCGAGGATGCGGCGCGCGCCGCGGATCGTCGCGAGCAACTGCAGCAGCTTGCCCTGGTTCGGCGCGACGTTGATCGCGGGCAGCCCGGCCGCGTCGCTTGCCGCCAGCGCCGCGTCGAGCGCGTCGTCGGACGGCACGAGCGTCGCGGAAAAATACGCATCCACCTGATTCCACTGATCCTGATCCATCGCGCACCTTTCGTCTGCGGAAAAACGCATTCTATGCGCCGCGCCTCCATAAGCAACAAACCATTCGTTCTAAGGACAGCAGCGCGCGTGCTCCTATAATCGCCGGACGGCAGGACCCCTCGACCTTCACAACAACAAACGGAGCACCCATGACCGATCAGGCCAATTCGAACTGGCGTCTCGAAACCATCGCCGTGCACGGCGGCTATCGTCCCGACCCGACCACGCGCGCGGTCGCCGTTCCGATCTACCAGACCGTTGCGTACGCATTCGACGATACGCAGCACGGCGCCGACCTGTTCGACCTGAAGGTCCAGGGCAACATCTACACGCGGATCATGAACCCGACGACGGACGTGCTCGAGCAGCGGATCGCCGCACTCGAGGGCGGCATCGGCGCGCTCGCGCTTGCCTCGGGCCAATCCGCCGTCACGTACGCGATCCAGACGATCGCCGAAGCCGGCGACAACATCGTGTCCGCGAGTTCGCTGTACGGCGGCACCTACAACCTGTTCGCGCATACGCTGCCGCAATACGGGATCACCACGCGCTTCGCCGATCCACGCGACCCCGCGTCGTTCGAACCGCTGATCGATGCACGCACGAAGGCGATCTTCGCGGAATCGGTCGGCAACCCGCTCGGCAACGTCACCGACATCGCCGCGCTCGCGGAAGTCGCGCATCGCCACGGCATCCCGCTGATCGTCGACAACACGGTGCCGTCGCCCTACCTGCTGCGCCCGTTCGAGCACGGCGCGGACATCGTCGTGCACTCGCTGACGAAGTATCTCGGCGGGCACGGCACGAGCCTCGGCGGCGCGATCGTCGATTCGGGCAAATTCCCGTGGGCCGAACACGCGGACCGCTTCAAGCGGCTGAACGAGCCGGACGTCAGCTATCACGGCGTCGTCTATACGGAAGCGTTCGGGCCGGCCGCGTATATCGGCCGCGCGCGCGTGGTGCCGCTGCGCAACATGGGCGCGGCGATCTCGCCGTTCAACGCGTTCCAGATCCTGCAGGGCATCGAGACGCTGGCGCTGCGCGTCGAACGGATCAGCGACAACGCGCTGAAGATCGCGCAGCATCTCGCGCGCCACGAGCACGTTGAATGGGTGAACTACGCGGGCCTGCCCGACCATCCCGACCATCCGCTCGTCGCACGCTACCTGTCGGGCCGCGCGCCGGGCATCCTGACGTTCGGCGTGAAGGGCGGCCGCGACGGCGGGGCGAAGTTCCAGGACGCGCTGATGCTGTTCACGCGGCTCGTCAACATTGGCGATACGAAGTCGCTCGCGACGCACCCGGCATCGACGACGCACCGTCAGCTGTCGCCAGCCGAGCTCGCAAAAGCCGGCGTGAAGGAGGAAACGGTACGGCTGTCGATCGGCATCGAGCATATCGACGACCTGCTCGCCGATCTCGACCAGGCGCTCGCGCAGCTTTGACCGGAACGGACGCGCCGGCTCGCCGGCGCGTCCCGCATCAAACATCTTGACCTTGAAGCGGCTTCAAGGTGTTCAATCCCCGGTTGATGCCGGGGCGACGCCCGGCGCGTACGATCGTGCAACGCAGCCTGCGCTGCGGCACGCCCACCGCCGAGACGCCTCATGACACCGACCGCGAAGCTTGCACTGCTCACGTTACCGCCCGTGCTGGCGGCCTGTTTCGGCGCCCTCGCGGCCGCGTGGCGCGCGCCCGGCCCGAAAACGTCGAGCGTCATCCAGCATTTCACCGGCGGCATCGTGTTCGCCGCCGCGGCGCTCGAGCTGCTGCCGCAGGACCGCGCGCATGCGCTGTTTCCGGTCGTCGTCGGGTTCGTGCTCGGCATCGCGCTGATGCTCGCGATCCGCGCGCTGTCGGGCGCGATCGAGACGCGCTACGAGGAAGCGCGCTTGCCCGTGAGCCTGATCATCGTCACCGCGATCGACCTCGTCGTCGACGGCCTGGTGCTCGGCATCGCATTTTCCGCGAGCGACGAAAGCGGCATCATCCTGACCGTCGCGCTGACGCTCGAAGTGCTGTTCCTCGCGCTGTCGGTCAGCGCGGCGCTTGCCGCCGCAGGCATCGGCCGGATGCTGTCGATCGTCGTGCCGGTCGGGCTCGCGGCGCTGCTGAGCATCGCGGCCGTGGCCGGCAACGCGGCGTTTGCCGGCCTGCCGGCCAACATCTACGCCGCATTGCTGGGGCTCGGCACCGTCGCGCTGCTGTACCTCGTGACCGAAGAACTGCTGGTCGAAGCGCACGAGGTGCCCGAAACGCCGTTCGCGACGGCGGCGTTCTTCATCGGCTTCATCGTGTTCTTCCTGATCGAAGGATCAGTGAAGGCAGGATAAGCCGTACGCGCCGGCTACCACGTCGTCGCGCCCGTCGGATACGTCTCGACGATACGCGTGCCGTTCACGGGCGTGACGCCCTCGTTGCGCAGTGCGGTCCACAGGTCGATCGCATGTTCGCGCGACTTGCGGCTGCCGTCGTCGGTCAGCACGTTCAGCGCGATCACTTCGTCGCGCGTCGTCAGCTGCAGTTGTTCCTTGAGCTTGCGCGACTGATGCGACGCAGTGCGGACGTCACCGAGCACGATCCGTTTCTCCGCCGTGGCCGGCTCGCTTCCCGCATCGGCCGGCACGAACGTCAGCCGGCCGTTGTCGACCTCGCACTGTCCGCGCGAAAACGTCGCGGTCCATGCGCCCGCCGGCACGGCCGCCAATTCGCAGCGCATCCGCTCGTTCGCACGCTGGCCGACGTCGTGTGCCGGCGCGTGCGACAGCGCCCGCTCCGGCCAGCCGGCCGCCATCGCGGCGCTCGACATCAGGCATGCCGCCAGCACGATTCCCTTCGCGATATCGCGCATGACACTCTCCTCTGCATGATTGAATCCGGCCGGCGGGCTTCAGCCCGGCCGACCGCGAATGATTGATCAAAGCACCGCGAAGCGGTTGTCGTGTGCATCGACCATTGGCGCTTTCTCGCCACGATGCACCGTCGAACGATGGATTTCCTGATTGCGCGCGACGGTGGCCGGGCTCGCCGGGTAGTCGTGATTCGGGCTCGGAATCACGCCGTCGTGGCGCGCGCGCACCAATTCCTGAATCACCTCCTGACGACTCTTCGGCTGCGCCGACACGGCCTGCGAGAAGGCGGAAATCGACAGTGCGGCAACGGCGACGGCGATCATCGGGCGCGGAATGTTCATGGTGTTTGCTCCTTGCGGGAGAGGCGTAACAGGAGCCTTCACTGTGATCCGGCGACGGTGCGGAATCGTGATCGCCGCATGACGGTTTCGTCACCGGCCCAACATCTCCTGCATCGCAGTGCGAACGAAGTTTCGCGCATTATTCGTCGCTCATGACACCGCGATGACATTTTTCTCATTTGTCCCTCACCTCCACGATTCGAACGCTTTCCAGAATCGCCAGCGCGATCGCGATATTTCGGCCTGCCGCCACAAGGCTCGGCATCGGAATCGATGCGATGCACGAAACGATCTTCTTGAACCTCAGGGGCACACCATGAAAACTCCAGTTCGGCTCGTCATGATGTCGGGCACGCTGCTCGCAGCCACCCACGCGGCTCACGCGACGGAAGTCACGCTCTACGGCCTGTTCGATACGTCGCTCACGTATGTATGGAACGCCAATGCGGACGGCAAGAATCTCGTTGGCCTCGGCAACGGCAATCTGCTCGGCAACCGCTTCGGCGTGAAAGGCGCGGAAGATCTCGGGGGCGGCCTGAAAGCGGTCTTCACGCTGGAAAACGGCTTCAACCCGAACACCGGCGCGCTCGGGCAAGGCAACCGGATGTTCGGGCGGCAGGCGTTCGTCGGCCTCGAAAGCGCGCGCTGGGGCACGCTGACGCTCGGTCGCCAGTACGATGCGCTCGCCGATGTCGCGTGGCCCGTCACCGGCGACTTCTACTTCGGCAGCGTGTACGCAACGCCCGGCGACGTCGACAACTACGACACCTCGTCGCGAACCGACAACGCGGTGAAGTACACGTCGCCCGTGATCGGCGGATTCCAGTTCGTCGGCATGTATGCGCTCGGCGGTGTGGCCGGCAAGAGCGGCGCCGGGCAAACCTGGTCGGCCGGCCTTTCATACAGCAACGGCCCGGTCGATGTCGCGGGCGGCTACTACTACGCGGCCAACCGGTCATCGCTCGCCAACGGCATCCGGACCGGCTGGAACGGCACCTCCGACGGCACGTTCGACGGTTCGCTGGTCAATGGCGGCTACATCTCCGCGAAATCGATCGGCATCGCGCGCGGTGCATTGCGCTACAACTTCGCGCCGTTCGCGGTCGGCATCGACTACAGCAATGCGCTGTACAAGGCCGATGTGATGTCCGCGTTCCGCAGCACGCAGAAGTACGACACCGCGCGCGGCTTCTTCAATTACCAGGCGACGCCCAGCCTGCTCGTCGGCCTGGGCTACAGCTACACGCGTGCCCGCGGCGATACGAGCGCGACCTACCATCAGGTGTCCGCCGGCGCCGACTATGTGCTGTCGAAGCGCACCGATCTCTATGCGGTCGGTGCGTGGCAACGTGCGAACGGGGAACAGCGCACGCTCGATGGCGGCACGCAAACGGCGCAGGCGTCGATCGGTTCGTATGGCTATGGCGGCACGCGCACGCAGGGCATCGTCAATCTCGGGTTGCGTCACCGGTTCTGAGCGCGGCCGCCGCCCATGCGCACCGCGTGACGAAAATTTCATGTTCCGATCAGGTTCACGATGCGTCTCGCCGCTACGATCGGAACGGTAACGGGCCACGCCCGTTCCCACCCACGCAGCGGGTCGATGCCGCACGGCACGATCACGCGTTAGGCCCGGGCTCGTCGAGTGCCGGGCCTTTTTTTGCGTCGCGAGCCGGCACCTGGGCGCGCGGACGCGGCTGGGCGCTGTGGAAGGCGCTCATCACGCTCGCGAAACTGGATGAAAGCCTGCACGCGAGCGATCCGTCGACCCGCACGATCCGGCACCTGCTGGACGATCATCGCCGGGAATGCGGACACTGAGCGCCGACTGACCGCCCGCGACGCGATCACGGCGTGCCGATGCGTTGCGGAAACAGGCACGTATGCGTTTTCACGTACAGGTTCGGATTGCCGCAGCGGTGGCCGGCATAGTCGATCTGCTCGCCGGGCATGAGGTCGGCCGGCACCGTCTTGCGCGCCGCGGCGGGCGCGGCCGCCGGGGTGCCGGAACGTGTCGAGGCACAGCCCGCGAACAACGGGACGATCAGGACTGCGATCAAGGCTAAACGGATGGCGGGACGATCCACTTTTCGGTCCGGGATGAAAGTCTGAACGGGGCCGCCCGCTTTCCATGCTGCTGTCGCGAACGGCGCGAATACCGTCGGCCCTGGCGGCCAATGGCAGACTTCATGTTCCCCTTCCCGCCCATCGCGCCCATGACGCGAACATGACGGTTGCGTCATGTCGGTCGTGTCTCAACGGCGCGCTACCGGCTTGCGCAATCTGACGGTTTTTTCATCTCGCGATCACGATGACGCACGGCTGCTTTCGCATACTGGGTCCATGGTTCGCCACCCGGCGGCCTGATCAAGGAGAGCATTCGATGAAAACGGCAAAACTCGCAGCACTGTTCGTCACCGCCACGCTGTCGCTCGGCATGGCCACGCAGGCCGCGTTCGCGGAAACGCAAACGCAGGGCAAGAGCCGCACGCAGGTCGTCAACGAGCTGAAGCAGGCGCAGCACGACGGCGTCGTGCCGACAAGCAAGACGCAATACCCGCCGACCGGCGAGATCGTCGCGCGCAACAAGGAGCTTCACGGGATTTCGGTGCATGGCGGCGAGAAGAAGCCGCAAACCGACAACCACGACAACCTGACCGCGCGGCAATGATGCCCGGCCACACGATCGCGGACAGCGCGCCGCGCGTGGCCGCATCGCGGCGAACGCGCGGGCGTCACCGCCCGCGCTGTCAAGTGCGGATGGCCGCCGGCCGGTCCGGCTCGGCCGGCCGGCGCGGAAAGCGCAGCCAGAACGTCGTGCGGCGGCCGGGATCGCTGTCGACGCCGCATTCGCCGCCGTGATTGTCCATGATCGACCGGACGATCGCGAGGCCGAGCCCCGTGCCCGACGCCGAATTGTGCCGCGACGGATCGACGCGGTAGAAGCGCTCGAAAATCCGCCCGACATGCTCCGCGGCGATGCCGGGCCCCGTATCCGACACGGCGATCGTCGTCGCGCCGCCCTGCTCGACGCAGTCGATCGTCACGACACTGCCGCGCGGCGCATAGGTCAGCGCATTGGACAGCAGGTTGCTCAGCGCGCGCTGGTACAGCGTCAGATCCGCATCGACCCACGCGTGGCCGTCCACCTTCACCGTCACGCCCTCGTCCTCCGCCAGCGGCTCGTAGTAGCCGGCCACCCGCTCCGCCTCCTGCGCCGCATTCAGGCGCCGCACGCCGATTGACGTGCCGGCCTGCTCCGAGCGCGCGAGAAACAGCATGTCCTCGATCATCCGCGACAACCGCTGGTATTCGTCGATGCTCGACTCGATCACGTTCCGGTATTCCTCCGCGCTGCGCGGCTGCGACAGCACGACCTGCGCGGCCGCCTGCAGGTTCGTGAGCGGCGTGCGCATGTCGTGCGCGAGATTCGACGAGAACTGGCTCAGCCGCGTGAACGATTCGTTCAGCCGCGCGAGCATCCCGTTGAACGCATGTTCGAGTTCCTTCAGCTCGCCGGACGTATCGAGTTCCGGCAGCGGATGCGCCAGCCGGCTCGTCGACATCTGCTCGGCACGCGCCGCAAACCGCCGCAGCGGGCTCAGCCCGAGCGCCGCGATGCCGTACGCGATCGCAGCCGCGAGCACCACGCCGAACACCTCGATCACGACGATCGTATAGGCATGCGTGCGCAGCAGCAGCACGTCGGCGCTGCGGTCGTACTGCACCGCGACGCGCACCACGGGCCCGCCCGCCCCCATACCGGCGCCGGCCAGCGGCACATTCGTCACCAGATACTGGTGCCGCGCGCCAGGCGGCGCGACGCCGACCGGCACGCGCCCGGCATCCAGCGACATCAGCGGCGCATACGGGCGGAAGCCGGGCGTACCGACGAGGCGCATGCCCGTGGCATCGAAGATCGCGAGATCCATGTTCGGATGACCATGCAGCTGGTCGATCCAGATGTCGGTGTTGCGCGCGACGTCGGCCGTGCTACGCGCTTCGGCCAGGTGCGCGCCCAGTGCGGCGGAAATGCCGGCCATCTGCTCGGCCGCCGTCGTCTCGACACGGTTGCTCAGCGCTTCGTACAGCGCAACACCGCTCGACGCGAGGATCACCGACGTCGACAGGATGATCAGCGCGGTCAGGCGTCCACGCAGCGTGCGCGGCAGCAGGCGCGCGATCATGCAGCCGCGCCGCCGCGCGCTTCGAGCACGTAGCCCATGCCACGCACCGTGTGGATCAGTTTCGGTTCGTACGCATCGTCGATCTTCGAGCGCAGCCGCCGGATCGCCGAATCGACGACGTTCGTGTCGCTGTTGAAGTTCATGTCCCACACCTGCGACGCGATCGTCGCGCGCGGCAGGATCTCGCCTTCGCGGCGCATCAGCAGCCACAGCAGCGCGAATTCCTTCGCGGTCAGCAGGATCGTGTCGCCCTGCCGCGTGGCCTTGCGGCGCGTCAGGTCGAGTTCGAGATCGGCCACGCGCAGCGTGTTCGAGTCGCGCGGCTGGCCGCGCCGCAGGATCGACTTGATGCGCGCGGTCAGCTCGACGAAGTCGAACGGCTTCGCGAGATAGTCGTCGGCGCCGAGCTCGAGCCCCTTCACGCGATCGCCGACGTCATCGCGCGCGGTGAGGAACAGCACGGGCGTCGACTTGCTGCGCCGCAGGTTCTGCAGCAGCGTCCAGCCATCCTGGCCGGGCAGCATCACGTCGAGCACGAGCAGGTCGTATTCCTCGGTCTCCGCCTGGTGCTGGCCCGTGATGCCGTCCTCGACCCAGTCGACGACATAGCCGGCCTCGGTGAGGCCCTTGCGCAGGTACGCGCCCGTCTTCGGTTCATCTTCGACAATCAGAATTCGCATCACGCATTACCCTTGAAGAAACCCAGCCGGCGCAGCAGACCGGCGCCGAGGCCGCCGCGGAACGCCGCACGCCACGACACCGCATGGCTGACACGGTACAGCACCGGCAGCACCAGCAACGTCAGCGCCGTGGACGACAGGATACCGCCGATCACGACCGTCGCCAGCGGACGCTGCACCTCGGCGCCGGTGCCGGTCGCGAACGCCATCGGCAGGAAGCCGAGCGACGCGACGAGCGCGGTCATCAGCACGGGCCGCAGCCGCGTGAGCGCGCCGTCGTGTACGGCAGCGTCGAGCGGCATCCCTTCGTCGCGCAGGTTGCGGATGAACGAGATCATCACGAGACCGTTGAGCACGGCCACGCCCGACAGCGCGATGAAGCCGACCGCCGCGGTGATCGACAGCGGAATCCCGCGCAGCCACAGCGACACGACGCCGCCGCTCAGCGCGAACGGAATGCCGGTGAACACGAGCAGCCCGTCCTTCACGTTGTTGAACATCACGAACAGCAGCACGAACACCATGAACAGCGCGAGCGGCACGACGAGCTTCAGGCGCTCGCTCGCGCTTTGCAGCTGCTCGAACTGCCCGCCCCACGACACCCAGTAGCCGGCCGGCACGCGCACGTCCTGCTGCAGCTGCTCGCGCGCATCGGCGACGAACGAGCCGACGTCGCGGCCGCGCACGTTCGCGCTGACGACGACGCGCCGCTTGCCGTCCTCGCGGCTGATCTGGTTCGGGCCCGGCGCGACATCGATCGTCGCAAGTTCAGCCAGCGGCACGTACGGGGCCGCGGCGAGCGGCGCGCTGGCGCCGGCGGCCGGCGCGGGCAGCGCGATCGGCAGCCGCTTGATCGCCTCGATGTCCGAGCGCAGCTCGTCGGGCAGCCGCACGACGATGTCGAACCGGCGGTCGCCCTGGAACAGCGTGCCGGCCTTCTGCCCGCCGACGGCCGCGGCCACCGAGTCCTGCAGGTCGGCCACGCTCACGCCATAGCGCGCGAGCTTGTCGCGATCGAGGTTGACGGTCAGCACCGGCAGGCCCGTGGTCTGCTCGACCTTCACCTCCGATGCGCCCGGCACCTTCTGCAGCGCGGCCGCGATCTGCTCGCCGGTCTGGTTAAGCACGGCCATGTCATCGCCGAAGATCTTCACCGCGACGTCGCTGCGCACGCCCGAGATCAGCTCGTTGAACCGCAGCTGGATCGGCTGCGAAAACTCGTACGCGTTGCCCGGCAGCTCGGCGAGCGCTTCCTCGATCTCGCGCACGAGCTGGTCGCGCGGCTTCTTCGGGTCGGGCCACCGGTCGGCCGGCTTCAGCATGATGTAGCCGTCCGACAGGTTCGGCGGCATCGGGTCGGCCGCGATCTCGGCCGTGCCGGTGCGCGCGAATACGCGCTCGATCTCGGGGAAGCGCGCCTTCAGCGTCTTCTCGATCGACTTCTGCATCTCCACCGACTGCGACAGGCTCGTGCCGGGAATCCGCAGCGCGGAGACGGCCAGATCGCCTTCGTTCAGGCTCGGGATGAACTCGCTGCCGAGCCGCGTCGCCAGCCCGAGCGTGACCAGCACGATCGCGCCCGCGCCGATCATCACGCGCGCCGGGCGCGTCATGAACGCGGCAAGCACGGGTTCGTACGCGCGCCGCGCCCAGCCCATCAGCCGGTTCTCCTTCTCCTCGACACGCTCGCCGATGAACAGCGCGACGGCCGCCGGAATGAACGTGACGGTCAGCACCATCGCGGCCGCGAGCGCCATCACGACGGTAATCGCCATCGGGTGGAACATCTTGCCTTCGACGCCGGTCAGCGCAAAGATCGGCAGGTACACGACCATGATGATCAGTTGCCCGAAGATCAGCGCGCGCCGCGCTTCCTGCGATGCGCCGAACACTTCGGCAAAACGCTCGTCGCGCGTGAGCGGCCGTCCGGCCGCCGCCTGCGCATGCGCGAGCCGCCGCACGCAGTTCTCGACGATCACCACCGCGCCGTCGACGATGATCCCGAAGTCGAGCGCGCCCAGGCTCATCAGGTTCGCGCTTACCTTCGCATTGACCATGCCGGTGAAGGTCATCAGCATCGACAGCGGAATCACCAGCGCGGTGATCAGCGCGGCGCGGATGTTGCCGAGGAACAGGAACAACACCGCGATCACGAGGATCGCGCCTTCGAGCAGGTTCTTCTTCACCGTCGCGACGGCCTTCTCGACGAGCACCGTGCGGTCGTACACGGGAATCGCCTTCACGCCGGCCGGCAGCGTGCGGTTCACGTCCTCCATCTTCGCGGCGACGGCCTTCGACACCGTCCGGCTGTTCTCGCCCATCAGCATGAAGACCGTGCCGAGCACGACTTCCTCGCCGTTCGACGTCGCGGCGCCCGTGCGCAGTTCGCGGCCGATGTCGACCGCGCCGACGTCCTTCATCCGCACCGGCACGCCGCCGACGTTGGTCAGCACGATGTTCGCGATGTCGTCGACGGTGCGCGCCTGGCCCGGCACCCGCACGAGATACTGCTCGCCGCGCTTTTCGATGTAACCGGCGCCGACGTTGTCGTTGTTGCGCTCCAGCGCGCGCACGACGTCGGCGAGCGTCAGCCCGTACGACATCAGCTTTGCCGGGTTCGGCGCGACGCGGTATTCCTTCACGTAGCCGCCGATCGAGTTGACCTCGGTCACGCCGCGCACGTTGCGGAGTTGCGGCCGGACGACCCAGTCCTGCAGCTCGCGCAGGTCGGCCGCCGTATAACGCGTGCCGTCGGGTTTGCGTGCGTTGGCATCGGCCTCGACGGTCCACAGGTAGATCTCGCCGAGGCCTGTCGACGTCGGCCCCATCGCGGGCGCGATGCCGGCAGGCAGCTTGTCCTTCGCTTCCTGGATGCGTTCGTTGACGAGCTGCCGCGCGAAGTAGATGTCGGTGCCGTCCTTGAAGATCACGGTGACTTGCGACAGCCCGTAGCGCGAAATCGAGCGCGTCTGCTCGAGGCCCGGCAGCCCGGCCATCACGGTCTCGACCGGATAGGTGATGCGCTGTTCGGCTTCGAGCGGCGAATAGCCCGGCGCGGACGTGTTGATCTGGACCTGCACGTTCGTGATGTCGGGCACCGCGTCGATCGGCAGCCGCTGGTAGCTGAACACGCCCAGCGCGGCCACGGCCGCGATCGCCAGCATCACGAGCCAGCGGTGCGCAATCGCAAAGCGGATCAGGCGCTCAAACATGTCGGGATTCCTTGAAACGGGGAACGGTCGGCCGCACCGGACGGGCCGCCCGGCCGGTCACACGGCGAGCCGGAAAGCGGGCCGCATACCGGGCCGCGAGCCGGGCAACGGCGCACACGTCGCGCTCATTCATGTTCCGCGCTCCCCTTGCCGAGTTCCGCCTTCAGCACGAAGCTGTTCGACGCCGCATATTCCTGGCCCGGCTTGAGCCCCTTCAGCACTTCGGTCGCGCGCTCGTCGCGCCGCCCCGTTTCGACCGCCTGCGCGACGAACCCCTTCGGCGAACGCACGAACACGGAAGGCGCGCCGTCGACGTCCTGCAGCGCGTCGCTTGCCACCGCCAGCGGCACGCCCTGCTTGCCCGCGTCGACGGATACGTTCACGAACATCCCCGGGCGCCACACGCCGTCCGGGTTCGGCAGCACGACGCGCGCCGGTGCGGTGCGCGTCTGTTCGCCGAGCAACGAGCCGACGTACGCGATCGGGCCGCTCGAACGCGATTCGAACGCGGTCGCACTGACGGTCGCGTCGCGGCCGACGCGCACGTCGTTCAACCGCTGCGCGGGTACGGCCATCTCGGCCCACACGGTCGACAGGTCGGAAATCACGAACATGCTCGCGTCGGCGGCGATCGCCTCGCCGGGCGTCGCATGTTTCTCGACGACCGTGCCCGCGAACGGCGCGCGCAGCTCGTAGCGGTTCAGCGCGCCCGCGCCGACCGGCGCGTTCAGCGCGGCGAGCTTCTGCCGCGCGTTCTGCACGGCGATCTCGGCCTCGCGCAGCTGCACCTGTGCCTGCTGGTAGTCCTGCTCGGCCGAGATGCGCTCCTTCCACAGCGTGCGTTCGCGCTCGTAGGTCGCCCGCGCGCCCGACAGCCGGCGCTCGGCCGTCAGCAGTTCGCTGCGGCGGTCGGCCAGATCGGTGCTCGCGATCACGGCCAGCACCTGCCCCTTCGCGATGTTCTGCCCGAGCGATACCGACACCTGCTCGACGATGCCGGCCACGCGCGGCACCACGTGCGCGGTGCGGTCCTCGTTGAACTTGATCTCGCCCGGCAGCTGGAACGGCGTCGCGATCTGCGCCGGGCCGGCCTTCGCGAGCGCGATCTTCGACGTCGCCAGTTGGGCGTCGGTCAGCGCGATCGCGCCGTCGGCGCGCGCGAACGGGAACGACGCGGCGTCGTTGCCGGCCTTCACGTCGATCGTCGCGTCGAACACGTGCGGCTTCGCGATCGACTGCGCGGACACGAACTTCTGGCCTGCCGCGTCGAAACGCAACGGTTCGTGGGTGCGGTCGTACCGCACCAGCGTGCCGGACACGGTCACGGCCTTGGTCGCAGGCTTGCCGTCGACGAACGGATAGACGACGAGCCGTGCGTCGCCGGGCTTTTCCGTCATCACGATCTCGACGGACAGCTTGCCGCGCTTGAGCACGACGCCTCCGCGCGCCCCGGCGCCATCGGCGGGTTGCGCGGCTTCGGCACCCGCTGGCGCCGACGTGCCGCCGCCGCCCCGCGTGACGGCGAGCGCGCCGATCACGATCCCTGCGCCGCCGAGCACGGCCGCCGCAATAACGAAGATTCTGCTGCGTGACATGATGATCCTTCAGGTAAGAGGGGCGCTTATTGCGCGACGACCGCGAGCGGCGTGCCGACCAGCCGGCCGATATCGGCGCGGGCCGAATGGGCGTCCGCGAGCGCGCGCACGTATTGCGACTGCCCCTGGAACAGCGTGCGCTGCGCGTCGAGCACGTCGAGGAAGCTGAACTTCCCGAGTTCGTAGCCGCGCGACATGGCATCGAGCGCGAGGCGCGCGGCCGGCAGGATGTCCGACTTCAGCCGCTGCGCTTCCTGCTCGGCGGCCTCGAAGTTCGCGTAGGCCTGCGTGAGCGCCAGCCGCAGGCGCGTGCGTTCGCGATCGAGATCGGCGTTCGCGCGCTCGGCCTTGTGCGTCGCCTCGAGCAGCGCGCCCCGGTTCGTGTTGAACAGCGGAATCGGGATCGATACGCCGACCACGGCCTGGTTGTCGGGGACGCCGCCGGTCGTCACGCGCTTCACGCCCGCGCTGACCGTCACGTCCGGAATGCGCCGCGCACGCTCGAGCGACACGGCCGCGTTCGAGCGCAGCATCTCGGCGCGAGCGACCCGCGCGAGCGGCGAATCGTCGAGCTGCGCGGTCAGCGCGGACAGCGGCTCGACCGGCGGCACGGCTTCCAGGTCGCCCTGCACCGCGAGCCGGTCGCCGCGCGCTTCGCCCATCACCGCGTTCAGCTTCTCGCGCGCAACCTCGACCCGGCCGCGCGCGGTTACGACTTCGATCTGCACACCGGCCGCCGCCACCTGCGCCTTGGTCGCCTCGACCGGCGACACCTTGCCGGCCTGCGCGCGGCGCCCCGCAAGATCCGCGGAGCGCGCGGCGATCGCGGCCGATTCCTCGGTCACCTGAAGCTGCCGCTGCGCGGCGAGCAAGCCGTAGAACGCGGCGATCACGTCGGCGCGCACGACGGCGCCCTGCTCGTCGAGCGACGCGCTGGCCGACTCGCGGCCATACGACGCGACGTCGAGCCGCGCGCGGCGCTTGCCGCCCAGCTCGATGGTCTGGTTGATCAGCGCGGTCGACGTGCGTTCGGCGCGGCTGAAGCCTTCCTGCAGGAACGACACCTCGGGATTGGGGCGGGCACCGGCCTGCATCAGCGCGCCGGCCGACGCGTCAACGTCCGCGCGTGCGCCACGCAGCGCCGGATTGTTCCGGGCCGCAACCGCGAGCGCATCGGGGAGCGTCAATGACGGGGGGGAAAGCGCACCGGATGGCGGTGCGCCGGGCGGCGTTGCGCTGCCTGCTGCAGCCGGGGCCGGCCCCGGCGACAGCGACGGCTGCGCATAAGTCGTCGCGGCCATCGCGAAGGCGACGGCCACGGCGAGAGAGAGCTTGAGCATGTTCGGTTCTGCGGTAACGGTTTGCGACCGATGCTACGGTCGGGCCGCAGTGCGAACATGAGGCGAAGATGATATTTCCGTCATGTCGGGCGCAATCGCACGCAGACGTGCAATGCCCTGCGGGGACGGCGCCCCGCTTTGACGATCGGGAGGATTCGGTGCGCGTGCGGCGCGACGGCCGCACGAAAGACTGCAGAGAACCGGGGATTCGACACGCGCAGGCCGCACGCCCCCTCGCGCGAATCAGGTGATGCGTTGCTTCGCGCGCCTGCGTTGCACGAGCCAGTCGAGCAGTTGCCGCCCGTCGCGTTCGCCGAACCAGCGCGCGTGCCCGATCAGGTAGCCGTCGTACGCGATGTCGACGATCGCCGGCGCATCGATGATGCAGCCGAAATACGCGACTTCCGACAGCGCGAACTCCGTATGCACGATCGGCAGCAACGCGACCAGCGCCGCGTACGCGTCGTCGCTCAGCGGTTCCAGCGATTCGTAGCCGTCGAGCAGCGCGTCGATCTGTTCGTATTCGATGCGCCGCGCATCGGCCGGCGCCATCCAGTCGACCGTATTGCGCTCGATCGCAAGCGCGAGGTCCATCACCGCGCACGTGCGATCCGACAAGCCGAAATCGAGCACGGTGCGCACCTGCGCGCCGGGTTCCGCCCCCGTCCACAGCAGGTTCGACGCATGCCAGTCGCCATGCGTCCACAGCGGCGGCAACGCCGGCAGCAGCGGCACGAGGCGCGCGTGATACGGGCCGATCGCGTCGGCCACGTCGCCGCGCCAGTCGCGCGAACCGAGCGCGCGCACGAGCAGCGGCTGCGCATCGACCCAGCGTTCGAGCGCGCCCGCCAGATCGGCGGACGACAGCACGCGAAAACTCGACAGCAGCGTGCGGACGGGCCGCGCGGGTGCGTCGTAATCGGCCGACGCGCGATGCAGTTCGGCCAGCGCGCGGCCGGCCGCGTACGCGTGCGAAGGATGCGTGAACGGCTGCCACGACATCACGCCACGATACGGGTCGACGCCGGGCGCGAGCACGTGCACCTCGTAGGTCCAGTCGCCGGACGCAAACGCGGTCGCGCCGTTGCGATCGGCCAGCACGTCCACCACGGGGATGCCGCGTTCGCGCAGATGCGCGATGAAACGATGCTCTTCCTCGAGCCCCGCGACATCGCGCAGGCTCACGTGATGACGCTTGACGAACAGCCCGCGCCCGTCCGCCATCCGCACGAGCACGGCCGCCGCGAACTGCCGCGGGCTGTGCCACGTGAGCCGCGCCGGCTCGCCCGCGCCGTCGATCCGCGCGAGTACGGCCGCCACCTCGTCGTACGTCATCAGCGGCCAGTCGCGTTCGGCCTGCTCGCCGTCGACGCCGAATTGCGGCGGCGCGACGTCACGCGACAGGGGGCCGTCCGGCTCGAGTGGGAATGACATGACCGATGTTGCTCCGTCGTTGAATCCGTGCGTGAATCAGCGTGCGCCGCCGCCCGACGCCAGTGCGCCGCCGGCTGCCGCGCGCAACGCAGCGGCCGTGCGGCTCCAGTCGCGCCAGCCGACGACAGCCAGCCCGATGAACAGCGCATAGAGTCCGGCCGTCAGATACAGTTCCTTGAACACGAACATCCCGACGTACACGACGTTCACGACGATCCACAGCCCCCACGACGCGATGTAGCGCCGCGCGGTCCAGTATTGCGCGACGAGGCTGAACGCGGTCAGCGACGCATCGACGAACGGCAGCGCCGCATCGGTCCAGCGCGCCATCATGCCGCCCAGCAGCGCGCTGCCGATGACCGCCGCGATCAGGTCGGGCAGCATCTTGAGCGGCCGCACGCCGGTGACGGGCGCGACGTCGCCGGCCGGCGCCGCGCCGCCGTCTGCCTCGCTCGCGCGCTGCGCGAGCCAGCGCTGCCAGCCGTACACCTGCAGCACCGCGAATGCGCCCTGCAGCAGCATGTCCGAATACAGCTTCGCATCGAAGAAGATCCAGCCGTACAGCGCGACCGACGCGAGCCCGACCGGCCAGCACAGCATGCGGCGCTTCGCGGTCAGCCAGATCGCGAGCGCGCTGACGATCACGCCGGCGATTTCGAGTGGGGACATCGTCTGTGCTCTCCTGGTTAGCTGCCGGGGCGGCGCATCACGCGGCCGGTTCCGGACGGTCAGAAATCATAAGTCAACGACACGCGCGCGGTGCGCGGCGCCCCCGGGAACAGGTACGCATCGCCCTGCTGCTCGCCCGCGTCGCGCCAGTAGAACTTGTTGAACAGGTTGTCGACCGACACGCGCAGCACCGTGCGATGGCCGCCGATCTTCGTCGTATAGCGCGCGCCGAGATTGAACACGAACCACGACGGCACGCGCGCGGTGCCTTCCTCGTTCGCATTGCGCGCCGCGCTGTACTCGACGCCGCCGAGCACGTTCAGGCCCGCGACGCCCGGCACCGCGTAGTCCGCATACAGCGACGCACGCAACGCAGGCACGTTGATGATCTGGTGCCCTTCGTAGGTCGGCGACCCCGAATCGACCGCACGAGCGCGAATCGCCGCGACGCTGGCCGTCAGCCCCAGCCGCTCGGTCAGGCGGCCGGCCGCGCCGAGCTCGATCCCCTGGTGCCGCTGCGTGCCGCGCTGCACGAACGTATAGGACGTGCCCGACGGATCCGGGTCGGCGAACTGGAACGGCTTGCTGATCGAGAACATGGCGGCCGTGAGGCTCAGCCGGTCGAGCCAGTCGTATTTCGCGCCGACCTCGAACTGGTGCGATTCGACGGGCGGCAGGAACGCATACGCGTTGGTCGCGCGTACCGGCGCCTGATCGCCGAGCGACAGCGCCTTGCTGTACGACGCATACAGCGACAGCACGTTCACCGGCTTGTAGACGAGCGCGACCTGCGGCAGGAACACCGAGCGGTCGGTGCGCGTCGTGTCGCCGTCGAGGCTGCTCCAGCTGCGCTGGCGCAGCAGCACTTCCTTGCCGCCCGCGAGCACCTGCCAGTGTTCGCCGATGCTGATGCGGTCGAGCCCGAACACGCCGTATTGCCACGCGTCGAGGCGCGGATACGACGGCCCCGGCGAATTCGGCGACGGCGAGAAGGTCACGTCGGGCCCGTAGACGTTCTCGCTGCCCACGTAGTCGTACACCGCGTCGGCCATGTGCACGACGCGCCGCTGCACGCTCACGCCGAGCGTCAGCTCGTGCCGCAGCGGCCCCGTCGCGAACTTGCCGGTCGCGACCGCGCGCAGGTCGTCGTTGCGCCGGTATTCGCCGGGGCTGCGGAAGTCGTAGACATCGTAGTCGCCGTTCGCGCCGAAGAAGAACGGCGACGTCGCGCCGGCCGTGCAGCTCGCCGCGTAAGAACAGCCGTACGCGAACGCGCTGTTGTCGTCGATCATCGTGCGGCTGCGGCCGGCGGCGAGGTAGGCCTTCCAGTCGTCGTTGAACTGGTAGTCGAAGCGCGCGTTCAGGTTCAGCGCGTCGGTCGTCACCGGTTTCGCCCACGGCTGCGTGCCGAGCGCCTTCGACGTCGTCTTGACCGACGGCACGACGGTGCCGCCGAGCAGCTGGTAGCCGGGCGCCGAGCGCTGGATCCACTGCTGGAATTCGGCGTTGAGCTGCAGGCTCGCGCGCGGGCTGATGTCCCAGTCGGCGGCGATCGAGCCGAACGTGCGCCGCCCGTTGGTGCCGTCGATGTAGGAGTGCATGTTCTCCTTCGCGGCATTGATCCGGAAGCCGAACTGATTGTCGGGGCCGAAGCGGCGGCCGAGATCGACGGCCGCCGACGTCGAGCCGCGGCTGTCGACGCCGCCCGTCACGCTCGCGACGTTCGCGGAGCGCTTGGTCACGAAGTTGATCACGCCGCCGGGTGCGACGACGCCGCTGTCGATACCCGCGAGCCCCTTCAGGATCTCGACGCGCTCCTTGTTCTCGAGCGGCACGTTCTGCTCGCCGGACACCGTCAGCCCGTCGATCCGGATCGCGCTTGCGAGATCGACCGGAAAGCCGCGGATCGCGAAGCCTTCGAAATAGCCGACCGGCGCGTAGTCGTTGACGACCGATGCGTCGTTGCGCACGACGTCGCTCAGCCGCTTCGCCTGCTGGTCGTCGATCAGCGCGCGCGTGATGACGTTCACCGACGCCGGCGTGTCGCGCAGCGGCGCGTCGTCCAGCCCCGCGACCGAGGCTTCGCGCGCGCGCAGCGTGCTGCCGCGCTCTCCGCTCACCGTGATGGCAGGCAGCGTCGCGCTGCCTGCCGCGCCGGCGTCCGGTGCGGGCGCGTCGCCGGGTGCCGCGGCGGCCTGCGCCGCGAAAAGCGTGATGCCGAGGCCGACTCCGAGCCCGACCTTCGTGCGCCGCCGCCGTGCGGGCAACGCTGTTGTTCTATTCACCGTCATTGTTCTGGATGGAAAACTCGCCACTCGACCTTGTCGAAACCCGTTACGAAGCTGCGACGCGTGCTCCCGCGGATACTTCCGCCCCTTCCTCCGGACGCATGCGTCGACACGATTTTCATCAGGCGAATCGGACGATTCGGCACGCGCGCGTGCCGGCCGGTCAGGAAGACGCAGGATGGGACATCGGATTCAGGTGACGCGCCGGGCACCGACGCAGCTGTCGACGGCTTCGTCGGGAACTGGCGGGCGGCCGGCGGCATCGCGCGGTCGTGTCATGCGGGGGACGCTTCGAACGCCCCGGTGCGTGCGGCGGGCCTTGCGCCGGCCGTTCTCGTCGGAACGGCGGCCTGCCCGTCGCGCGCGACATCGCGGCGTGGCGCGCATTTTACCCCGGGCGGGCGCATTGACCGTGGAATCCGGCGGAACGGGGGGCGGGAAAGGCGGGAACGGGGAAAAGCGCTTCGGGCGGCACGGCAACGGCGACGATCCGGCCGCGCCGCCCGTCATGCGACGCAACGTCGACGATCGGCGCGATCCCGCGCCGGTCAAGCGACGGAAACCGCGAGCAGGCGATATCGTCCGCTCGCGGTTTCCGGGCCGCTCAGAACCCCTGCATCGTCACGGTCGGATCGACGACCAGATGCACGACGCCGTAGATCACCGCGCCGACCAGCAGCGCGAGCAGGATCGCCACGAACGGCAGCAACGTGAAGTTGGCGTTCGCGAGATCGGTCGCGTGCGCCTTGCTGTTGCGCACGCCGAAGAAACTCCACAGGACCAGGCGGACCATGCCGAGCAGTTTCATGATGGGCTCCTTTCATCGAATCGGTTGACGCTATCGTCGATCCGACCGGCATCCGAAAAAAGAAGCAGTTGCGCGCGCTTTTCGCGCAGCAGGCCGTCTGCGGCGGCATGTCGCAGGGGCGTCAGCGGTCGAGCACGAGCGGCTCCGTGGCCCCTGCCGCGGGCCGCGCGACGCACAGCAGCGCGCAGCCGGGTTCGACTGCTGCATCGGGCGTTTGCTCGTAGTCGACCGAACCGGACAGCACGCGCGTCGCGCACGTGCCGCACGAACCGGAGCGGCATTCGGACGGCACGGCCACGCGCTGCCCTTCCGCGAATTCGAGCAGCGTGCCGTCGGCGGGCGTCCACGCGGCTTCGCGCGCCGTGCGCCGGAACACGACCGGCACGCTTGCCGCCGCCGGCGTCGCTGACGCGCGGGTCGTACTGCGTGCGACGCTCGACGGCCCGAACGCCTCGAAGCGGATGCGCTCGTCCGCCACGTTCAGCGCGCGCAGCCCGTCGTACAGGTCGCGCATGAACGCCGCCGGCCCGCACAGGTAGAAGTCGTAGTCGTCGAACGACAGGATCCGCTTCAGTTGCGCGATGTCGATGCGGCCGGCCCGCGCTGCCGAGCCTTCGCCGGGATGACTGTCGAACCAGTGAAGCGACACGCGTGGATCGGTGGCCGCGAGGTGCGCCAGTTGCGCCGCGAACGGCCGGTCGGCCGCTTCGCGCGCGCCGTGCACGAACACGACGCGGCGCGACGGTGTGTCGTCGGCCAGCGCACGGTGCAGCATCGCGACCATCGGCGTGATGCCGATGCCGGCCGACACGAGCACGGCCGGCCGCGGGCTCGCGAGATCGAACGTGAAGCGGCCGCGCGGCATCTGCGCGTCGAGCGTCATGCCCGCCTGCGCGTGATCGTGCAGCCACGCCGATGCGCGTCCTTCGCGCTTCACGCTGATCCGGTACTGCGCGCCGCCCGGCGCGCCGGACAGCGTGTAGCTGCGAATCGCCGGCGCATCGCTGCCCGGCAGCGCGATGCGCAGCGTCAGGTGCTGCCCGGCTTCATAGGCGGGCAACGCGCCGCCGTCCGCCAGTTCGAAATGGAACGACCGGATCGCGCGCGCTTCGTCGACGATCTTCGCAATGCGCAGCGGCCGCCATGCGGGTGCCGATTCGGGTGCCGATGCAGGTGCGGCCGCAGGCGCCGCAGGGGCAGCCCCCGCCACGCCCTCCGAAGCCGCCGCCGTCGCCACGAACTGCGGCGCACGCTCGACCGCCGACCACCGGAACGGCAGCACCGCACGCACGCGCCGCACTTCCCGCACATGGAAGCGCACGACGCGCTGCGCGCCGTCGAACGACGCGACGAGCGGCCCGTCCCACACGATTTCCGCGTGCGCGGCGACATACAGCAGGTCGCCGCTGTCGAAATCGACGAACAGCAGCCCCGCGCGCGGATCGTGCTGCAGGTTGCCGAGCGTGTTGAAGAAGCGGTTGCCGCTGAAATCGGGCGTCGTCAGCGTATGCGCATCGTCTACACGCACGAAGCCCGGCATCCCGCCGCGATGCGATACGTCCGCGCCGCGCGCGGCGCCCGCATCCGCCGACGTGTTCGCACTCGCGACGAAGAACGTGTCGGCCTGCGCGAGCAGCGCCCGATCCGCCTCGCTCAACGCGTCGGACACGTCGGGCGCGACGGATGCATCGACGGCCCGCGCGACGAAGGCCGGCTTGCGACCCTGAATGTACTTCGCGCAGTTGCCGAAGCTCTGCTCGACCGCGATCGTCAGCGCATCGCCATCGATCGCGCGCACGACGCCGTTCACGCGATTGCGCCGCCGCGTATCGAATTCGATCCCGAGCCCGCCGAGCGCCGCGCCCGGCTGCCACGCGCCGGCCAGCGGATCGCCCGGCAGCGCACGCGCCGCGATGCGCAGCGTGCGTGCATCCGGCGACGTGACGAAGCCCGGCGCGCCGGCGCGCAGCGTCGCCCACGGCTGCCCGTGCGCATCGACGCCGCCGAGCACGAAGAACGGCAGTTGCGCGAAGAACGTCCGGTGCTGGTCCGGCATGAAGCGCCGGATCCCGCGCCGGCCGGCCGCGCCTGCGGCCTCGCTCACGCCCGCGCGCTGCTGCACGGCGAGTTCGCCCGCGTGAAACGGCGCGGTATCGAGTTCCCAGCCCGGTATGACGGCGGTCGGCGCGTTCATCGCGTTCTCCTGGACAGGCGCGGTTGTGGGGGGCGTTACGCGGCGAGCAGGCCCGCGCGCGTCGTCGGCATGCCGACGAAGCCCGGCAGCGCCTCGACTCGGGCCAGCCACGCCCGGACGTGCGGATACGGTTCGAGCGACACGCCGCCTTCCGGTGCGTGCGCGATGTACGTGTACGCGGCGATGTCCGCGATCGTCGGCTGCGCGCCGGCCGCGAACGGCTTGCCGGCCAGTTCGCGATCGATCACGTCGAGCACCTTCGCGGCCGTGCGCTTGGCCGCCTCCGGGTCGAGCGGCGCCCCGAACACGGTCACGAGCCGCGCGGCCGCCGGGCCCGACGCGATCGGGCCGGCCGCGTACGACAGCCAGCGCTGCACGGCCGCCGCGCCGACCGGGTCGCCGGGCAGCCAGTGCGCGTCGCCGTAGCGCTTCGCGAGGTACACGAGAATCGCGTTCGAATCGGCGATCACGGTGCCGCCATCGTCGATCACGGGCACCTGCCCGAACGGATTGAGCGCGAGGAACGCCGGTTCGCGCTGCGCGCCGGCCGCGAGATCGACGTCGATGGTCTCGGACGGCAGCCCGAGCAGCGACAGGAACAGCCGCACACGGTGCGCATGCCCCGAGAGCAGGAACGAATAGACGCGGATCGGCGAGGCGGGCTTGCGGGCGGCAGACATGGAAAACACTCCGGAATCTCGCGCCGCCGGGAGTCGGCGACGAACGGCTCCAGCGTAGCGCTCGCCGTTCATCGCCAGAAGACGGATAATCGTGGAAACATTATCCGCTTTCATAGGACAATCGACGATGGCCGACCTGCGCGACGTGAACCTGAACCGGCTGGCGATCTTCGTTGCGGTGGTCGATGCCGGCTCGCTGACGGCCGCGGCCGAGCGGCTCGGCCTCGCGAAGACGGTCGTCAGCACGCACATGCAGCGCCTCGAATCGGAGGTCGGCGCGAACCTGCTGGTGCGCACGACCCGGCGACTGAGCGTGACCGATGCGGGCCGCGTGTTCTACGACGCGTGCCGCGACATCGTGCGCGCGACCGAAACCGCGCTCGACGCGGTGTCGTCCGATGCCGGGCCGCTGCGCGGCACGCTGCGCGCGAGCGTGCCGATCGACTACGGCGCGCTGGTCGTCGCGCCGGCCGTCGTCGCGTTGCGCGACCGGCATCCGGAGCTCGATGTCGAACTGGTGGCGAACGACCGCGTCGTCGATCTCGTCGCGGACAACCTCGACGTCGCGATCCGGATCGGCCGCCTCGCCGATTCGAACTACCGCGCGGTACAGCTCGGCACGTACGAGAAATGGCTGGTGGCAAGCCCTGCGTTCGTCGCGCGGTACGGGCTGCCGCGCGATCCGGATGCGCTCGCCGGGCTGCCGTTCGTGATGCTGTCGACGCTGTCGCGCCCGCACACGCTCGAACTCGGCAACATGGACGGCGCCCATGCGGCGGTGCGCTGCGTCGCGCCGGTCGTGTCGAACACCGCGACCGCGTGCCGCGCGATCGTGCTCGCGGGCGGCGGCTTCGGGCTGCTGACGGATTTCTCGACCGCGGACGACGTCGCAGCCGGCCGGCTCGTACGGCTGCTGCCGGGGTGGCGCACGGCGCCGGCCGGGATTCACGCGGTGTATCCGTCGACGCGGCTGCCATCGCCGAAGGTGCGGGCGTTCATCGATGCGATGAAGGGGCGGATCGGGGAGACGCCGCCGGGGGCACCGGTGCGTGCGAAACGCACGACCGGCTGAACCCGGATTGCCGGTCATGCCGGACGACGCTGCGGCAATCCGTGCGCTTCATTTACCTCCAAATTCCTTTCTCGCGGCTTTCCGATTCGGATCGAATATACCCTCTTTTATTTCCGAAAATTAGGCATTGCCTTTCCATTTTTTCTACTAATCTTATTCCCGGTAATACGCTGATTTGCGTTTACCGAAATGCCTCAATACTCCACTTTATTCAACAAAGGAGTCTGAAAATGCAAACCGCCGCAATTTCATGGGGAAGCACGCCGTCGATCCGCGTCTACACGGCCAACGGCAACAAGATCACCGAACGCTGCTACGACGGCCAGAACTGGTACACGGGTGCGTTCAACCAGGCAGGCGACAACGTGTCCGCGACATGCTGGCTGGTCGGAAGCGCAATCCACATCCGCGTGTACGCGACCAGCGGCGGGACGACGACCGAGTATTGCTGGGATGGCGACGGCTGGACCCGGGGCGGATACACGGGTTCCTGATCGAACGTGCCTGGGGCGCCGAGGGTTGAGCGCCACGATCGGCGCAATGCGAGCCGTTTCACATTGCGCCGTTTTTTAATTGCCATCGCATCCCGCCATCAATCAATGGCGCATGGAGAAAGATTAATACAGCGATATTTTTAAACCCGATCACAATTCGTCACCCAATCTCTTTTTTATTTATTAAAAAGACGATTAAATCGCATGCAATGACAACACGGCGCCCCGGGCACCGTGCGGTTATCCTGTTTTTTCATTTTCAGCCTGCCATTGCCGGGGCATCACGGGAATGGCGCAATACCATCCGGCCTACCCGATTTCCCGCAACGTCCCCAGCAGCACCCGCCGGCAACTCGCGATCATCTGCGCCTCCGGATCGCGATATTCGGTGAGCAGCCACGCCGCGCCGACGTTCGTCATCGCGCCGACGAGCGCGAGCCCGATCAGCCGCTGCTCGGTGCGCTCCGCGGGCGTCGCCGCTTCATGCGGCGCGCCGATCGCCATGATCAGCTTGCCGAAGTCGATCAGCATGCGCTGGTACGTCATGTCGGTGTCCGCGCTCACGCCCATCACCTCGAGCAGCAGCACACGGGCCGCGCACGGGTCGCGCAGGAACCCGAAGAACGCGGCAAGCCCGACGTCGACGCTCTCGTACAGATCGCCGCCGCGCTCGGCCACCGCCTGCGCGACCGCGTCATGCAATTGCTGCGCGTGATGCAGGTAGGTGCAGCGCAGCAGATCCTCGGTGCTGTCGAACGCCGCATAGAAATAGCGATCGTTCAGCTTCGCTTCCTGGCAGATCGACCGCACGGTCGCCTTGCGGAACCCGACCGTGCCGAACACGCGCGTCGCCGCGCGGATCAACGCGTCGCGCCGCTCGGCGGCCCGTACCTCGGGCGCCACGCCGCCATACGACCGGCCCCTTTTTTCCGTTTCGAGTGCTTTCTCCATTCCGCTATTTGACATCAGGACACCCGAAAACTAAAGTGGTGACGATCAACACCACAATAGGCGCACCGCCGGTGCAGCGCAAGCGGAACGGGAGGAACGACGAATGAAGGGGTTTTCCGGGAAGGTCGCCGCGATCACGGGCGCCGGTTCGGGCATGGGCCGCAGCCTCGCGGTCGAGCTCGCGCGGCGCGGCTGCGAGGTCGCGCTCGCCGACGTCAACGAAACCGGGCTCGCCGGCACGGCGGCCGCATGCGCGCAGCACGGCGTGCGGGTGAGCACGCGGCGGCTCGACGTCGCCGACCGCGATGCGGTGTTCGCGTGGGCCGATTTCGTCCGCGCCGGGCACGGCAAGGTCAACCTGATCTTCAACAACGCGGGCGTGTCGCTGGCCGCCAGCGCCGAGACCGCGCGCCTCGCCGATCTCGAATGGATCGTCGGCATCAACTTCTGGGGCGTCGTGCACGGCACGCAGGCGTTCCTGCCGCACCTGCGCGCGTCCGGCGACGGTCACATCGTCAACACGTCGAGCCTGTTCGGCCTCGTCGCGATGCCGACGCAAAGCGCATACAACGCAACCAAGTTCGCGGTGCGCGGCTTCACCGAAGCGCTGCGGATGGAACTCGAGCTCGACGGCGCGCCGGTGAGCGCGACCTGCGTGCATCCGGGCGGCGTCGCGACCAGCATCGTCGACGCGGGCCGCGTCGATACCAGCATTCACGCACTGACGGGCCAGGACGAAGCGACCCATCGCCGCCAGGCGAACCGTCTGATCAATGCAACGACGGCCGACGACGCCGCGCGGCAGATCCTCGCGGGCGTCGAGCGCAATGCGCGCCGCGTGCTCGTCGGCGCCGACGCGCGCCGGCTCGACCGGATCGCGCGCCTGCTCGGCGCCGGTTACCAGTGGCTGATGCTGCGCCACGTGCGCCGCGCCCGCGCACGCAACCTCGACCGCGCGCATGCCCCGGCCGCGCTCCCGACCACGCCGACCAAGGACCCCGCATGACCTCGACGACGACCGACCGGCGCGATGCGCCGCCCGCCCCCGGCGCCCGCCGCGACAGCAACGACCTCGACGTGCTGATCGTCGGCGCCGGCCTGTCCGGCATCGGCGCCGCGTATCACCTGAAGCAGCGCTGCCCGCATGCGAGCGTCGCGATCGTCGAAGCGCGCGAAGCGATCGGCGGCACCTGGGATCTGTTCCGCTATCCGGGCGTCCGTTCGGATTCCGACATGTTTACGCTCGGCTACAGCTTCCGCCCGTGGCACAGCGACAAGGCGATTTCCGACGGCCAGACGATCCTCGACTACATCCGCGACACCGCGCGCACGTACGGCATCGACAAGACGATCCGCTACGGCCAGAAGGTCGTCGCGGCCGACTGGGATTCGAACCGTGCACGCTGGACGGTGCGCATCGAGCGCACGCAGGGCGGCACGACCGACACGCTCGTGACCACCTGCCGCTTCCTGTTCATGTGCAGCGGCTACTACGACTACGACGCCGGCTACCGGCCCGACTGGCCCGGCATGGACACGTTCGAGGGCAACCTCGTGCATCCGCAGCACTGGCCGAAGGACCTGTCGTACGCGAACCGGCGGGTCGTCGTGATCGGCAGCGGCGCGACGGCCGTCACGCTCGTGCCGTCGATGGCGGCCGACGCACAGCACGTGACGATGCTGCAACGTTCGCCGACCTACATCGTGTCGCTGCCCGCCCGCGACAAGATCGCGAATGCACTGCGCCGCGTGCTGCCGTCGCGGCTCGCGCACCGGCTCGTGCGCGTGAAGAACGTGCTGCTGACGATTTACCTGTACAACGTGTCGCGCCGCAAGCCCGACCAGACGAAGAAGTTCATCATCCGCGCGGCCAGCAAGCAGCTCGGCCCCGACTTCGACGTCGCGAAGCACCTGACGCCGCGCTACATGCCGTGGGACCAGCGCGTGTGCCTCGTGCCGAACGGCGACCTGTTCAAGTCGATCCGCGCGGGCCGCGCGTCGATCGTCACCGACGAGATCGAGCGCTTCACGCCGACCGGCCTCAAGCTCAAGAGCGGCCAGCAGCTCGACGCGGACGTGATCGTCACCGCGACCGGGCTCAAAGTGAAGATGCTCGGCGGCGCGCGCGTCACCGTCGACGGCCGCGTGGTCGACCTGCCGGAGACCGTGTCGTACAAGGGGATGATGTACAGCGACGTGCCGAATCTCGCGTCGTCGTTCGGCTACACGAACGCGTCGTGGACGCTGAAGGCCGAACTGATCGCGCGCTACGTGTGCCGGCTGCTCAACCACATGCGCGCGAACGACTACGACACGTGCGTGCCGCGGCTCGGCGCCGGCGAACTCGGCGACGTGCCGGCCGTCAACCTGAGCTCGGGCTACATCCAGCGCGCGGCCGGCATCCTGCCGAAGCAGGGCCATCACAAGCCGTGGAAATTCCACCAGAACTACGTGCGCGATCTTGCCTCGCTGAAGTTCAGCGCGCTCGCCGATTCGGCGATGCATTTCGAACGCCGCGCAAAAACCGGCCCGGCCGCCACCGCGCCCGTCGCCGAACCCGCACTCGAAACCCGTTGAGGCCGACATGACCCCTGTGCTCCATCTGATCCAGAACGTACTGCTCGGCGTCGTGGCGGTGCTCGCCGCGCTCGCGCTGTTTACCGGTTACGTGGCCCGGCGCGTGACGCGCGGGTTTCCGCCCGAAGGCCGCTTCGTGGACATCGGCGGCGACCGCATCCACTACGTCGAATACGGCGACGGCCCGCCGATCGTGTTCGTCCACGGGCTCGCGGGGCAGTTGCGCAACTTCGCGTACCTGCCGCTTGCACGTCTCGCGCAACGGCATCGCGTGATCATCATCGACCGTCCGGGCGCCGGCCGCTCGCTGCGCGGCGCGGGTTCGCAGGCGAACGTGTACGCGCAGGCCCGCACGGTCGCCGCGTTCATCGACGCGCTGCGGCTCGACAAGCCCGTGCTGGTCGGCCATTCGCTCGGCGGCGCGATCGCGCTGGCGGTCGGCCTCAACCATGCGGACCGCGTGAGCCGGCTCGCGCTGATCGCCCCGCTGTCGCACGAGCAAACCGAGCCGCCCGCGCCGTTCCGGCCGCTGATGCTGCCGTCGCCGCTCGTGCGCCGCTTCGTGTCGTGGACCTTCGCGATCCCGCTGACGATCCTGACCGGCCGCAAGGCGGTGCGCCAGGTGTTCGCGCCGGAAGACGTGCCGCGCGACTTCCCGGTCAAGGGCGGCGGCCTGCTCGGGATGCGCCCGCACGTGTTCTATGCAACGGCGACGGACCTGCTGTCGGCGCCCGTCGACCTGCCCGCGATGGAGCGCCGCTACGCGGATCTCGCGCTGCCGGTCGACGTGCTGTACGGCCGCGCCGATCCGATCCTGAACTGGCGCGAGCACGGCGAAGCGCTCGCGAAGAAATCGGCGCGCGTGCGGCTGAAAGTGGTCGAGGGCGGGCACATGCTGCCGGTCACGATTCCCGATGCGACGGCCGACTGGCTGCTCGAAGTCGCCGCCGCGCCGGTCGAAGCAGCCGCACCGGCGGCACGCATCGCGTAAGCCGCGGCAGCGAAACCGGGCCTGATTCCGTGCCGTGCCGCCGGCACCGCGGCGGAATCAGGCTTCGTCGTCGGGTAGCGACAGCCCGAGATCCGATATCACCTCGCGCGCGGTCCGGAACGCCTCGACCGCGGCCGGCGCCCCCGCGTACAGCGCGCTGTGCAGCAACACCTCGCGGATTTCGACGAGGCTCGCGCCGTTGTTGAGCGCACCGCGAATGTGCCCCTTCAATTCCGTGCTGCGGCCGAGCGCCGCCAGCATCGCGCACGTGCACAGGCTGCGCGTCTTCAGGTCGATCCCGCCGCGCTGCCACGTGCTGCCCCACGCATGTTCGTTCAGCCAGTTCTGCAACGGACGCGAAAATCCGTCGAGATCGCGCATCGCGCGCTCGACGAACGCCTCGCCCATCACGTCGATCCGCCGCGCCTTGCCGTATTCCCTGTCCTGTTCGCTCATGTCGGTGTCCTGGTTGGAGTCGTGGCCGCTTCAACGCCACCGGCGGCCGGGGGATTTCGCGCCATGTTCATCGGGCCGCCGCGTTTCGTCAAAGATGCGGCCCTCGGTTCGCCCCTGCCCGCGCAACGCGATGTCGAACGCTACGTAACATCGCGCCGCACGTTACGTCGGCTTATGGGAACATCGCAACGGACACGCAGGCGCACCGGACGTGCCCGTCGCGCGAATCCGCCATTACTCCGTTTAAATCGCGCCGATATTCCCGATTCCCGCAACAAAGCACGACACCGTTTCTCGAAACCTGTCGTGGCGCGGAATTTGCAGTGAAGGCTTCGACACACTTCCAATGTCGAGGCCAACATGCACAAACTCTTCAAAAAGACGACGGTAACGATGGCCGTCTCGTCACTGCTCGCGCTGTACGGCTGCGGCTCGGTCGATGGACCGACGACCCCGCCGACGATCAAACCGAGCACGTCCGGGACGGGTGGCACCTCGGGGACGTCCGGTACGTCCGGCGGCGGTTCGTCGGGGACGTCGGGTGGCGGTAGTTCGGGGACTTCCGGTACGTCGGGTACTTCCGGTACCTCGGGTACTTCCGGCACCTCGGGCACTTCCGGCACCTCGGGCACTTCCGGTACGTCGGGTACTTCCGGTACGTCGGGTACTTCCGGTACCTCGGGTACTTCCGGTACCTCGGGTACTTCCGGTACCTCGGGGACTTCCGGTACCTCGGGGACTTCAGGCACCTCGGGTACTTCCGGCACGTCGGGTACTTCCGGTACCTCGGGTACTTCCGGTACGTCGGGTACTTCCGGCACGTCGGGTACTTCCGGTACCTCGGGTACTTCCGGCACCTCGGGCACCTCCGGTACGTCGGGCACCTCCGGTACGTCGGGCACCTCCGGTACGTCGGGCACCTCCGGCACCTCGGGCACCTCGGGCACTTCCGGCACGTCGGGCACCTCCGGTACGTCGGGTACTTCCGGCACGTCGGGCACCTCCGGTACGTCGGGCACTTCCGGCACCTCGGGTACTTCCGGCACCTCGGGCACTTCCGGCACCTCCGGTACGTCGGGCACCTCCGGCACCTCGGGCACTTCCGGCACCTCCGGCACCTCCGGCACCTCGGGCACTTCCGGCACCTCGGGCACCTCGGGCACCTCCGGCACCTCCGGCACGTCCGGCACGTCCGGCACGTCCGGCACCTCCGGCACCTCGGGCACTTCCGGCACCTCCGGCACCTCGGGCACCTCCGGCACCTCGGGCACTTCCGGCACGTCGGGCACTTCCGGTACGTCGGGCACTTCCGGTACGTCGGGCACTTCCGGTACGTCGGGCACCTCCGGTACGTCGGGCACTTCCGGTACCTCCGGTACCTCCGGCACCGGCGTCACCCCCCTCGGCAATGTCCTCCAGAAATCCGGCAACCTCGTGACGGCGCTCGGCACGACGGTCGCGAACGGCGGCGGTCAGATCGGCGGCGTGCAGATCCCCGGCACGAACCCGACGACGGCCACCAGCGTCGGCAACGCTGTCACGAGCCTCGGCAACGGCGTGCAGTCGCTCGGCAATGGCGTCGCGGCCGGCCTCGGCTCGATCGGCGTGTCGGCGAACCCGCTCGGACCGACGCTGACGTCGACCACCGGCCTGCTGACCGGCGCCGGCGGCGCGGTCAACAACCTCGGCAACGCGGTGAAGAGCCTCGGCTCCGGCCCGCTGTCGCCGCTGTCCCCGGTCACGACGCTCGTCGGCGATCTCGTCAATACCGTCGGCGGCGCCGTCAATTCGACCGCGTCGGGTCTCAACACGGCGCTGAACAGCGCGCCGGTCCAGCAGCTCGAGACGCAGGTCGGCAAGCTGATCAACCCGATCACGAATACGCTGACCGGCGGTGTCGCGACGCCGGGCGCCACGCAGACGCTCGGTGGCGTCACGCTGCTCGGCACGCCGCTCAACGGCCTGCTGAGCACGCTCGGCAACGGTCTCGCGCTCGCGGGCTCGAAGGTCGGCGGCGCAACCGACAACCCGGTCGGCGCGGGACTCGGCGGCGTCGTGACGCAGCTCGGCAACACGGTGACGTCGGCCGGCGGCCTCGTCCACGACAACAACGCGGGCAGCTCCAGCAGCGGCACCGGCGGCAGCAACCCGCTCGCCCCGATCACGGGCCTGCTCGGCACGCTGACGGGCGCGCTCGGCGGCGGCAGCTCGAGCGGTTCGGGCGGCACCAGCGGCACGAGCAGCGGCGGGCCGCTCGGCCCCGTCACGGGCCTGCTCGGCTCGCTGACGGGCGCGCTCGGCGGCATCGGGTCGAGCGGCACGGGCGGGACGAGCGGTACCGGCGGCACCAGCGGCACCGGTGGCGCGGGCATCGGCGGCCTGCTGGCGCCGGTCACCAACCTCGTCAACTCGCTGACGCCGCTCGGCGCCAGCCTCACCGGCACCGTCACGACGCCGGGCGGCAACGTGACCGGCTCGCTCGGCGGCGTGCTGACGAGCGGCCCGGTCGGTGCGCTCACGGGTGCCTTGACGACGCCGGCCGGCTCGGCCGGCGCCACCGGCACGGTCAGCCCCGGCGCAGCAGCCGGCACGGTGACCACGCCGGCCGGCAGCGGCACCGTCGCAGCCGGCTTGACGGGCGGCTCGAGCGGCGGCGCCGCAGGCGGTGCCGGCAACCTGCTGTCGCCGGTGACCAACCTGCTCGGCGGTCTGCTGGGCGGCGGCACCAAGAAGTAAGCCTTAACGCATCACGAACCAGAACGACAGGCCAATGGCCGGGCGCGCATCCATACAAAGCCCGGCCGACGGCCGGCGTCACCCGCCAAGCGGGGACGCCGGCCCTCATCCCTACGAGGATCCAACCATGAATTCCACGCTCGACGGCATCGTCGCGGCCCAGGACCGCCCACCCCGTTCCGCCACGCCCTTCCGGGCCGGCCTGCTCGGCATCACGGCCGGGCTCTTTGCGCTGTGGGTCACGCGCGACCATCCGACGCTCGATGCAGCCACGCGCGCGGTCATCGCCAGCCTCGCGATCATCGGCACGATCGCGCTGCACGAACTCTTCATCTCGCGCGTCTACCTGCGCCCGAGTGCCGGGCTGTCGCGCCAGGCCGTCCGGCCCCTGGGCATCGCGCGCGTCACGACGCGGCTCGGCGCGCTGACGTCGATCTACGCGGGCATCGGCGTCATCTACTGGCTGCTGCCCGAATACCACGGCGCGTTCTACTTGCCGTTCTGGTCGCTGCTGCGCTCGCTCGCGCCGTACGTGATCGTCGCCGCGCCGTTCTACTTCGCGTGGATGGACCGCCACCAGCGCGAGACCGACGACGCGTACCTGCTGTGGGGCCGCTTCCTGTTCCGCCGCGAGCAGCCCGCGAGCTGGAAACCGGTGCGCGAGATGCTGGCCGGCTGGGGCGTGAAGGCATTCTTCCTGCCGCTGATGACCGTGTATCTGTCGAAGGACGCCGATCACCTGAGCGCGTCGCTCGCGAACGCGATGCACGCGCCGATGACGATCTCGACCTTCGTGTTCATGTACGACCTGTCGTTCACGATGGATCTGATGTTCGGCACCGTCGGCTACCTGTGCACGTTCCGCATCCTCGACAGCCACGTGCGCACCGTCGAGCCGACGACGCTCGGCTGGGTGGCCGCGCTGATCTGCTACCAGCCGTTCTGGTCGCTGATCTCGAACAACTACATCCGCTACGAAGGCTCGGTGTTCTGGGACAACTGGCTGCTGTCGGCGCCGACGCTGCGCGTGATCTGGGGCGCGGCGATCATCCTGCTGCTGCTGACCTACGCGCTGTGCACGATCTCGTTCGGGCTGCGTTTCTCGAACCTCACCAACCGCGGGATCATCACGTCGGGCCCGTACCGCTTCACCAAGCATCCGGCGTACATCACGAAGAACCTGTCGTACTGGATGGTGTCGGTGCCGTTCGTCGAGCCGCTCGGCTGGCAGATCGGGCTCATGCACTGCGCCGGGCTCGTCGCGGTCAACCTGATCTACTACACGCGTGCGAAGACGGAAGAACGTCACCTGATGCGCGATCCCGACTATCGCGCATATGCCGAATGGATCGCGCAGCACGGGCTGTTCGCGCGAATCCGGCACGCGTTCGGAGGGCGGCAGGCGGCGTGACCCGGCGACTCCGTGCCGGGCCGGCCACGCGTCGGCCCGGCCGCCAACGCGCACGCCGCCGGCTCATCCGCATCGGCGCTTCAACATGGAAATCGCGACGACGCATGCCGCCGGCATGACGAAGCAAAATCCCGCCAACGGCCACGGCGTATCGCCCGGCAGTACCAAGGTCGCAAACGTGCCGGCCCCGCCGACGATCAGGCTCTGAACACAGTAATACAGCGCGACCGCGGTTCCCGCGGCATCGTCGAAATCCCGAAGCGCACCGTTCGCCGTCACCGACGACATGAGAACGATGCCGACCGCGACGATCCACATCGGCATCACGAACGCGACGAATGACGGCGCCATCGCGACGGTGCAGGCCGCCAGGACGATGGCCCCCGTCATCATGACGCCGGCGCCGCGAACGAAGCAGCCCGGAATGCCCCAGCGCGGCACGAACCATCGCGCAAAGCGCGCGGCGATGATCATCACGATCGCGACGGTGGCAAATGCCGCACTGAATTCGGTGCGGGAAAAAACGGCACGACCGATGAGCACACGCGGCGCGATCGAGAAGAACACGAAAAAGGCACCCATCGCAGTGCCGAAACCGAGCGCATGGACCCGGAACGACTGGTTGCGCATGATCGACGCCACCGGCAGTCGTGGCCTGCTCTTCACCGGCGGTCGCGTTTCATGCCATCGCGACCACGCGCGGCCGAGTGCCAGACATCCGGCCAGACCGAGCGTCACGAAGATCGCGCGCCATCCGAAACCGTGCGCAATGCCTGCACCGAGCATCGGCCCGAGCGCCGGCACGAACGCCAGGATCGCGCCGAACTGACTGTAGAGGGTGCTGCCTTCCGGCCGGCCGGCGTAGACGTCGCGCACCGTCGCGAAGGTAGCCACGAGGACGGCGGACGCACCCAGCGCCTGCAGCAGACGCAGCGCAACGAATACGTCACCGCTGCTTGCCATCGCGAGCGCCAGCGAGGCCGCCGAGAACAGCAGCGCGCCGCCCAGCAGGACCGGCCGCCGTCCGACACGATCCGACAACGGGCCGAACATCAACTGGCCCACGCCAAGCACGACCATGTAGACGCTTAGCGTCAACTGAACCATCGCGGGCGACGCATGCAGCGCCGACGGCATCTCCGGAACCACCGGCAGATACACGTCCATGGCCAGCGACGCGAGGAGATCGAAGGGGGCCATCAGCAGCAGGGCCGACGGCAACGAGTAGGCCCATGCGGGCGCAGATTGATCAGGCATGACAAGGCTTCCGCTCGGAAAAAGGAAATCCGGCGGCAATCTGCCTGCTGAGTCAGTGACGAGAGGAGATCGCCGCAACAACCGGGTGAAGAAGGTTGCTGCGGCTCAGCGATCCGTGGACGGGCCCGCTCCCATGATCAGATCCTTGTGGGGGGTCGTTAGCCGTGCAGTGTATGCGATTTCGCGGCGCGAACGCGCAACGCGGCCACGACCATCCGCAGCCTCTCGCACGGCATCGGCTCACGCCCCCTTGCGGCCAATTGTCGCGAAACACCGCGATTCTCCTCTTTTCGTCGCTTTTCTCCGCCTGCCCGGTTGCCGCCCCCCGGCACCTCGCGTAGGGTGCTGGCCGTCCGCGCACGATCCGTCGCGCCGACACCCGACCGTCGTTCCGCATGACGGCCGTGCGGGCCGTGCCCGCCGCTCACCGTCTCCGCGATGCCGCCCGCCGGCGCCGCGCATTCATGAGGAAAGAGGCGTGATCCACAAAGTCCTGATCCTGTTCGCACTCTGCATCGCGGGCCTCGCCGCGATCGCCGCCGGTTTCCAGCACATCCCCAGCTGATTCGCGGCCCCGGCTCGCTGCGCCGAGCCCGGGGGCCGCACCCATTCGTTTCCCATTTGCGATGAACCTCTTTCCCGAACCGCCCGCGACGGGCGGCCTTTGCCATGCGTATCGACGTACAGCATTCCCAGCACGACATCGACGACGAACTCGACCTCCTTCATGAACGCCTCCACCAGCCGGGCCATCGCCTGCACGGCCTGCCGGCCGTCGCGCTCGGCCGCTCGGGCCTGATCGTCCGCCACCGCGAAGCGGATGGCGAATACTTCCTGTACGTCGAAGATCCGGCCGCGCGCCAGCTCGCCGGCTACACGGTGTTCAACCGGCTGCCCGAGATCCCGCGCCGCGCCGACCGCTACCTGCGCGCGCCGCACACGCGGCTGCGCGGCTCGGCGCAACGCAAAGGCCTCGCGACGACGCTGTACCGCTGGGGGCTCGACGCGGGCCTGTGCCTGCTCAGCGGCGCGCGCCAGTCGGTCGGTGCCGCGCAGTTGTGGACGGCGCTCGCGCAGGATTACCGGCACGGCTTCGTCGATGTCGCGGGCCGTGCGCTGCACTATCTCGGCGATGCCGTCGCCGACGACGTGCACGGTGCGCTGCATACGCGGCGGCTGTTGCTCGGGAACGGATGGACGATGACGGAATTCGCGCGGGCGGCCGGCATGAGCGATACGGAACCGGTTCGGTGCGATCCCGCGATGGTATTAAACGCGACACGCCGGGACGCAAGCATCGGCAACGGACACGACGACGCCCGGCCGCCGATGCGATAATCCGTCGGATCCGCGCGACGCGGCTGCGCATTGCGCGCCAACCGAAACGCCCCTCGATGACCACCGATCCCCGACCCGACGCCGACCGCCGCATCGACATCGTCGCGCTGTGCGGCAGCCTCCGCGCGCAATCGTACAACGCCGCACTGCTCGATGCGGCCGCACGCGTCGCCCCGCACGGCATGCATGTCACGCGCTTCGATCGTCTCGGCGAATTCCCGTTGTTCAATCCCGATGCCGAATATCCGTCGCCCGCTGCGGTGCGCGACCTGATCGACCGCCTGAACGCAGCCGACGGCATGCTGATCGCCAGCCCGGAATACGCACACGGCGTAACGGGCGTGATGAAGAACGCGCTGGACTGGGTCGTGGGATGCGAAGCGGTCGTGTACAAACCGGTCGCGGTGCTGAATGCGTCACCGCGTGCGACCCATGCGGACGCGGCGCTGCGGGAAACGCTGTCGGTGATGTCGGCGCGCATCGTCGAACCCGCGTCGATCACGCTGCCGGTTCTCGGGAGCCAGCTCGACGCGGCCGGCATCGCCGCGCATCCGCCGTTCGCGTCGGCGCTCGCCGACGCGTTGCACGCGCTGCGCGCGGCGATCGACGCCACGCCGCCGGGCCGATAGGCAACCCGCACGCCCGAACGCGTGCGGCATCGCGTTATCGCACCTTGGCGCGCGTCACCTTCTTCGCCGGCTTGGCCGCCTTTGCGCGCGGCGCTTCCTTCTCGGGCTGCGCGCCGCCGCCGGCGAGATCCTCGAGCCACGCGAGCGCATCGACATAGGACAGGAACTGCTGCAGATATTCAGGCGACAACTCGCGCATCGTCGCAAGCGACCGGTGCACGAGACTATTCGAATTGAGCGGCCCCGCGTTGCGCGGCACCTGGTCGAGCGATTGCCGGTACTGCTGTTCCGTGCGGACTTTCGACCACATCGCGCGGAAGTAGTCGACCAGTTCGGGATCGAGCCCGCGCCGGTCGGCCTGCGCATCGCGAGCCAGCCCTTCGACGAGCGCCGCGAGCCCGCCGTGTGCGGGCGCCGCCGTTACGGCGGCCAGCGCGTCGCGCATGGGGCCGGCTTCACCGGCCCGCGCAACGACCTCGGCAAAACCGTCGAGCAACGTCGCCAGCCGCGCGTCGAGCAACGCGCGCGCGCCGCCCTCGAGCGCGGCCGCGCGCCGTTCGAGCGCGTCGATCCGGTGAAAGCGCACGGGATCGAGCTGGTCGGCGCCCTGCTCGCGCCATGCGTCGAGCGTTGCGCGCACGTGCGTCGCGTCGCCCGTCACTTCGCCTTCCCTCCGTTCGATGCCGACTTGCGCGGCACCGGCGCGATCTCCACGCGGCGGTTCTTCGCGCGGCCTTCATCGTCCGCGTTCGAGCTGACCGGCTGCTCGGAGCCGAACGCAGCCGCGAACACCGACGTCGCCGGTACGCCGGCGTCGATCAGCGCGCGCGTGACCGTCAACGCGCGCTTGGCCGACAGCTCCCAGTTGTCCGCGAACAGGCGGTTGCCGGCATGCACCTGCTGGTCGTCGGCGAAGCCGCTGATCATCAGGATCTCGTCGCGCGTCTTCAGGTACGTGGCCAGCGGTACAGCCAGCGTCTTCAGCAGGTCGCGGCCCGCCGGCTGCAACTGATCGGAGTTCAGCGCAAACAGCACGTTGCCGCTGATGCCGATGCGCCCGTTCACGAGCGTCACGCGGCCGGCCGCGAGCGGCCCGGCGAGCGCCTGTTCGAGCGACTTGCGCTGCTGCGCCTCGAGCTGGCGCGCACGCACGGCTTCCTCGAGCTTCGACGTCAACTGAAGCTGCATGCCGATCACGCCGACGAGGATCAGCACGAACGCGCCGAGCAACACCGACATCAGGTCGGCGAACGCGGGCCATACCGGCGCCGATTCCGCGCCGCCGTCGATTTCGTCGTGCATGCGTTACGCTCCGACGGGTGCCCGCCGGCCGGCGAGATGCTGCAGGTCTTCGACGATCTGCTTCTGCGACATCACGCTCAGGTCGATCACCTCGCGCGCCTGCGCGACGTAGTACTCGAGCTGCTCGTCACTGCGCGCGAGCGATTTCTCGAGCGCGGCCTCGATGCGCTGCAGATGGGTCAGCAGCTTGTCGTTCGATTCGCCGAATACCTGTACGGCCATCCCGAACGCATCGCCGAGGCTCGCCACTTCGACGGCGCCGGCCGTGACCTGCGCGGCCACCGAGTCAAGCTTGCGCGTTTCGGCATCGACGGTGTCGTTGAAGCGCGCGCCGACGCGATCGAGCAGATCGGCCGACGTGCTGACGAGCGCGTCGATCGCGGTGCGCTGTTCGGTCGACGCGTGGTTGACCGCGCCGAGCAGCGTTTCGAGCGTCGCGAGCAGGCGGCTGCGCTCCTCGAGCGTCGCGGTGTCGCGCACCATGCTGTCGGACAGGCGCTGGCGCAGTTCGGCGACGACGTCGGCCGCGGCCTTCGGTGCTTCCGACGCAGCCTGCACGAGGCGTGCGATTTCGTTGATCGTGTCGCTCGCGTGCACTTGCGCCTGCGCGGTGATGTCGTTCGCGGTGCGGGTCAGCGTGTCGCAGATGTCCTGCTGGCGCGTCGCGGCCTGCGCGCTCGTCTGCGCCCATTCGTCGCGCAGCGCGGCCGCCATCGCGGCGAGCGAATCGTTCCATGCGGACAGGCGGGCTTCGTCGCGTGCGGCCAGTTGCGTCTGCAGGCCGGCATGCGAGTCGCGAATCGTCGACAGCAAGTCGTTCGAGCGTTGTTCGAACGTTGCAGCTTGCGTGGTCAGATCGCGCGTCGTCTGGGCGAGCGCGTCGCAGATTTCCTGCTGACGGCCGGCGCTGTGCACACCCGCGCGCTGCCATTCGTCGCCGAGCTTCGCGGCCATCGCGGCCAGCGAGTCGTTCCATGCCGACAGGCGCGCTTCATCGCGTGCGGCGAGCTGCGATTGCAGGCCCGTATGCGAATCGCGGATCGTCGACAGCAGGTCGTTCGAGCGTTGTTCGAACGTCGACGCCTGCGTGGTGAGGTCGCGCGTCGTCTGGGCGAGCGCGTCGCAGATTTCCTGCTGACGGCCGGCGCTGTGCACACCCGCGCGCTGCCATTCGTCGCCGAGCTTCGCGGCCATCGCGGCCAGCGAGTCGTTCCATGCCGACAGACGTTCTTCGTCGCGTGCCGCGAGCTGCGATTGCAGGCCCGTATGCGAATCGCGGATCGTCGACAGCAGATCGGTCGAGCGCTGTTCGAACGTCGAAGCCTGCGTGGTGAGGTCGCGCGTCGTTTGGGCGAGCGCGTCGCAGATTTCCTGCTGGCGGCCCGCGCTATGCACGCCCGCGCGCTGCCATTCGTCACCCAGCTTCGTGGCCATCGCGGCCAGCGAGTCGTTCCATGCCGACAAACGTTCGTCGTCGCGTGCGGCAAGCTGCGCTTGCAGGCCCGTATGCGACTCGCGAATCGTCGACAGCAGATCGCTCGAACGTTGTTCGAACGTCGAAGCCTGCGTGGTGAGATCACGCGTCGTCTGGGCAAGCGCATCGCAGATTTCCTGCTGGCGGCCCGCGCTATGCGCACCCGCGCGCTGCCATTCGTCGCCCAGCTTCGCGGCCATCGCGGCCAGCGAGTCGTTCCACGCCGTGAGGCGCTGTTCGTCGCGCACCGCCAGATCGGTCTGCAGCCCCGCGTGCGACTCGCGCATCGCGGCGAGCGTCGCGCCCGAATGGCGCTCGAACGTCGCGGCGGCTTCACCCAACGCCCGCGCGTGCTGGCCCGCGAGCGCCTCGCCGACCTGCTCCTGACGCGCCAGCGCATCGCGCCACGCATCCGACAGCCGGCCTTCGGTCGATTCGAGACGCGTCGCGACGCCGTCGAGCAGGTCCGTCGAACGCTGTGCGAAGGTATCGGTGAACTGGCCGAGCGTCGTCTGCAGTCGCTGCGCGACGGCGTCGCCCGCCTGACGTTGTTCGTCGATCGCGCGGTTCCAGACGGCCGTCACGTTGCCGGTGGTCTTCTCGAAGCCTGCCGTCAGCCCGTCGAGCTGACGCTGCACGGCGCCGGTCACGGTGTCGCGCAGCGCGGCCATCTCCTGCGCGAGCCCCGTCATCGTCGCGGCGACGACCGGCTGCAGCGCTGCACCGGCCACCCGTGCGCTTTCGGCGGCGCTTTCCTTCAGCGCGTCACCGACGTTCGACGCGAGCCCCGCATACGCGCGCTCGGTCCGGTCGAAAAACGCCTGCTGGCTTTCAAGCTGACGGTCGTGCAGCGCAACGCTGCGCGCCTCGAGCGTCGTCATCATCGTCTGCAGCCGGTCAACCAGCGCCGGCATCACGTCGGCCTGGCGCTGCAGCAGCCGGAACGATTCGTCGCGCTGATGCGCGGACGAATGCACGCGCAGCGTCGTCGCGATCTTCGCGTCGAGCTGCTGGGCCGCATCGATCCGCTCGCGGCGCACGAGCGCGGACAGCAGCCCGAGCATCGCGGACGTCGCGACACCGGCGATCGACGTGCCGAACGCGAACCCGAGCCCCTTCACCGGCGCGATCAGCGACGCGCGGATCGCATCGAGATCGGTCGCGCTTTCGAGTGCGGCGCCGGTGCCCTTCAGCGTGACGACCATTCCGAGCAGCGTGCCGAGCATGCCGAGCAGCACCAGCAGGCCGACGAGGTAAGGCGTGAGCGCCGGGCCGGGCAGCGCGACGCGTGCGCCTTCGACACGGGCGCGCACCGCGCCGCGCAGGCCCGGGTGCAGGGTGTCGAGCCATGTGTCGAGCGTCGCGGGCGGCTCGGTCAGGCCGGCCACCGCGCGCGACAGCGTGGCGGTCGCCTGCCGGTAGCGCAGCAGTTCCCACGCGCCGGCGACGTAGCACGCGCCGATCAGCAGCGTGACGGCCGACGCCAGCGGGTTCGACGCGATATAGCCGACACCGATCCAGCCCACTGCGAGCAGACCGGCGACGAAGACAACGAGATCAAGGCGAATTCTGGACATAGCGTGTTGATTAGCAGGTGCGAAGGGCCGCGAGCAGCCCGTCTACCGTTTGAAACCGGACTTCGAGTTCGGCAAGCAGGATGCTTTGCATCTCGTCGCGAAACGTATCGAGCCATGTGCCGGGCACGATGGCCGCGACGGTCGTAGTGTCGGCCGCCGCGCGATCGTCAGCCGGATCGGCCGGGTCGGCGGCGGCTGCCGCGGCGGCGGATTCGGCATCGGCCAGCGCCTGCCGCTCCGCGTCGCGCAACCGCCCGAACCGCGTGCCGAGCAGCGCGGGCACGGCCGACAGCAGGCTGCGCTCGCGCGCGCCGAGCACGCGCTCCATGATCGTGTCGAGCGTCGCGAGCCGCGCCATCCCGGACGAGCGCGCGGCGAGCGCGACCCGCAGGCGGCCGCGCAACTGGCCGATCGCCGTCTCCATATCCTGTTGGAGGGTCAGATAACGCTGGCGGAAGTCCGCGAAATCGGCCGTATCGGCGGCCGGCGGCGGCAGGTCGCCGGGCCGGCGCCGCGCGCGCGGCCGGTTGGTGGCCGTGATCGCCTGCGCGAGGTCGTGCCGCACGCGTGTGCAGTCGCGTTCCGCATCGTAGCCGCGCACGCCGGCCGCGACGCCCGGCGGGCTCGCAGTCAGCGCGGACGACAGCGTGATCGCGTCGGTCCAGCCGAGCCACTGGCTCAGCCGGTCGGACAGCGTCTGCCGGGATTCCGCGACGTCGGCATCGGCCAGGCGCGCGAGCAGCCGGACGAGTGTCGGACCGCTCAGCGCCGGGCGCGGAGGTGCTTGCACCATGCTGCAAACCGTCAAAAAAGGCAGCAGTTTACACGTCGCCGGGAGGTCGGCCGCCAGAATCGGGCGCGCGACGCCGTCCGGCGCGTCGTGCGACACACGCGAACGCCCGTCGCGCAAGGCTCGGCAGGCGGTGGCGGGGAGTCGGGAACAGGGCTGGCGGCAGCTCGGCGAGCGGCCGCGTCATGAGGAAGCAACGCGTTTGCGGAACCCCGCTGCGCGATCGGGCGGCGGCCCGGCCGGTTCGCGCCGGCGGCCAGCCCGGGGATGGCTGGCCGCCGTACGATGCGTGTCAGGTCAGGAACGAGGCGGTCAGATCCCCGCCTTCGGCGCGTTCAGGATCAGCCGCAGCCCGAGCAGCGTGATCGCACCGGCCGCGATGCGGTCGACCCACTTCTTGGCGCGCAGGTAAAGCTCGCGCGGCCGGCGCGTCGAAAAGCACAGCGCGACGAGCGTGTACCAGCCGAATTCGACGGCGAACACCAGCGGCGGCAGCACGAGGTAACACCACAGCGGCGGATGCTGCGGGAGCAGCGCCGCGAAAATGCTGCCGTACCAGATCGCCGTCTTCGGGTTGCTGAGCTGGGTCGTGAGGCCCGTCAGGAACGACTTGCGCGCGCTGCCGCCCGCCATCGCCTGCGGGTCGTCCATCGCGATCGGCCGATCGGCGCCGCGCCAGATCTTCGACGCCATGTAGATCAGGTATGCGCCGCCCGCGACCTTGAGGCCCACATAGAGCCATTCGACGGCCTGCAGCAGCGTGTAGAGCCCGGCCAGCGCGACGCCGCCGAACACGATGCCGCCGATGCCCATGCCCAGCGCGGTGGCGAGCCCGTCGCGGCGCGACAGTCCGATCGAATTGCGGGCAACCAGCACGAAGCTCGGGCCCGGAATCATCGCGCCAAGAAACAGCGCAGCCAGGATGGCGAGTACGGCAGCCGATGCAGTCATCGAAGTCTCCTTGGTCAGCGGCGCCGATTCGCCGGCGCCGGCGTGTCGTTTCCGACGGTCGAGCCGCTGATTCTGGCACGCTTCGCACGTGGCCGAAAGCGGCCGCGCGCTGCTATGCTGACCCTTTTTCCCGTCATCCCGCCCCGCCGCCATGATCGAAATCCGCGCCGCCTGCTACCCCGACGACGCCGCAGCCGTCGAAGCGATCTTCCGCGAGTACATCGCGAGCCCGACCGTCAGCCTCGAATTCCAGGACTACGAGCCGGAAATCGCCGCGCTGCCCGGCAAATACGCGGCGCCGCGCGGGTTGCTGCTGCTCGCGTGGCACGGCGAGCGCGTGGTCGGCTGCGCGGCGTTTCGCGAAATCGACGATACGGCGTGCGAGATGAAGCGTGTGTACGTACGCCCCGAGGCGCGCGGGCTGAATGTCGGCCGCCAGCTCGTCGAACGGCTGCTGCGCGACGCGAAGGCGGCCGGCTACGCGCGCATGTGCCTCGACGTGCTTCCGGAGTTCGTCGCCGCACGGCAACTGTATGCGTCGCTCGGTTTTACGCCCGCACCGCCCGTCGCGTTCAATCCGGTGCCGGGCACCGAATTTCTCGGGCGCGATCTGTAACCGCCCGCGGCCAGCAACCCTTTCCTCCTTTCGACCGGACCTCCCGCCATGCGCGTTCTCCGCCTCGCTACCCTGCTGCTCCCGTTGCTCGCGGCGCTGCCTGCCGCCGCCCGCGCCGACGACCTGCCGAAGTCGATCGCCACGCAACTGCCGCCCGGCTACCAGCCGCTGCTCGCGAAAGCCGGGCCGGCGCTCGACAACGGGCGGCACAGTTTTCTCGTCGTCGCGCATCGCGCGGACGATACGCGCGAACAACCGTCGCCGCGCCCGCTGCTGATCTACGAGGAGCAGGCCGACCGCACCTTCCGGCTCGCCGCGCGCAACGACCAGGTGGTGCTGCGCGCGAACGAAGGCGGCCAGTGCGATCCGTTCGATCCCGACGATGCCGCCGACAACGGCCTTGCGGTGAAGGGCCGCTATTTCACGGTGCAGAACTTCGTCGCGTGCGGGCAGCACTGGACCGACTACATCACGTTCCGCTACGACCCGCGCACGCACGGCTGGCTGTTCTCGAACCAGATCGTCACCGAATCGTTCCCGATCGACGACAAGCCCGACCACGTCACCGTCACGCGCGCCGACGCGCACCAGCCGGTGTCGCTCGGGCAGTGGAAACGCAAGGACTAGCCGCCGCGCGCGGCACGCATCGATGCCGTCGGCAGCGCCGTGGTTTCCATGCGGCGGCCATCGCCCGCCCGCCACTCGCGACGCCGCGCCAACAGGTCTACCATAGGCGCTCGTCGCCCCTCGGCGACCGCGGGCACGGCACGCGGTTCGCGCCTGCCCCTTTCCTCGCTGCATCCGCCCAGGAGGACGTCATGACGCAACACTTCGACGCGATCGTCATCGGCACGGGCCAGGCCGGGCCGCCGCTCGCCGCGCGGCTCGCCGCCGCCGGCCTGAAAGTCGCGATCGTCGAGCGCGGCCGTTTCGGCGGCACCTGCGTGAACACTGGCTGCATCCCGACCAAGACGCTGATCGCGAGCGCGTACGCCGCGCAGCTCGCACGGCGCGCCGGCGAATACGGCGTGTCGGTGGGCCCCGTCACCGTCGACATGAAAGCCGTGAAGGCACGCAAGGACCAGGTTGCCGGCCGCTCGAACCACGGCGTCGAGCAATGGGTGCGCGGCCTCGCGAACACGACCGTGTTTCAGGGTCACGCCCGATTCGAGCGCGCCGACGCGGTGCGCGTGGGCGATGAACTGCTCGAAGCCGAACGCATCTTCGTCAACGTCGGCGGCCGCGCACAGGTACCCGCGATGCCCGGCCTCGACTCGGTGCCGTACCTGACCAATTCGACGATGATGGACGTCGACTTCCTGCCGGACCATCTCGTGATCGTCGGCGGCAGCTATGTCGGACTCGAGTTCGGCCAGATGTACCGCCGCTTCGGATCGAAGGTCACGATCGTCGAGAAAGGCGCGCGCCTGATCCGCCGCGAGGACGAGGACGTGTCGCAGGCCGTGCGCGAGATTCTCGAGAACGAAGGGATCGACGTGCAGCTCGACGCGAACTGCCTGAGCGCACGGCGCGACGGCAACGGTGTCGTGGTCGGCCTCGACTGCGCGGGCGGCGGCCGCGAGGTCGCGGGCTCGCACCTGCTGCTCGCGGTCGGCCGCGTGCCGAACACCGACGATCTCGGGCTCGACCGGGCGGGCGTCGCAACCGACGCGCGCGGCTACATCGCCGTCGACGAGCAGCTGCGCACGAACGTGCCCGGCATCTGGGCGCTCGGCGACTGCAACGGACGCGGCGCGTTCACGCACACCGCGTACAACGACTACGAGATCGTCGCGGCGAACCTGCTCGACGACGATCCGCGCAAGGTGTCCGACCGCATCACGGCCTACGCGATGTACATCGACCCGCCGCTCGGCCGCGTCGGCATGACGCTCGCGGAAGCGAAACAGACCGGCCGCCGGCTGCTGGTCGGCACGCGCCCGATGACGCGCGTCGGGCGAGCGGTCGAGAAAGGCGAAAGCCAGGGCTTCATGAAGGTGATCGTCGATGCGGACAGCCACGCGATCCTCGGCGCGTCGATCCTCGGCGTGACCGGCGACGAAGTCGTGCACGGCATGCTCGACGTGATGGCCGCCGGCGCGCCGTACACGACGATCAGCCGCGCGATGCATATCCACCCGACCGTGTCGGAACTCGTGCCGACGCTGCTGCAGGACCTGCATCCGGTCGCGTGATGCGCGGCGGGCGGCTGAGCACGGGTGTCGGACGGTGTGCGAAGATGGCCGCTCGCCACGACACCCGGGAACGCCATGGACCGCCTGCAAGCGATGCAGATCTACGTACAGATCGTCGAGCGCGGCAACTTCACGCAGGCCGCCGACGCACTGCAGTTGCATCGGCCGGCCGTCACGAAAGCCGTGCAGCAGCTCGAACAGGCGCTCGGCGTGCGGCTGCTGAACCGCAGCACGCGGCGCGTCAGCGTGACGGCGGAAGGCGAAGCGTTTCATGCGCGCTGCGTGCAGCTGCTCGGCAGCATCGACGATGCGTTCGCGTCATTCCCCAAACAGCGGGCGGTGCCGAAGGGCCGGTTGCGGATCGACATCGCGCTGGCGCTGGCGAAGACGGTCGTGATTCCGGCGCTGCCCGACTTTCAGCAGCGCTATCCGCAGATCGAACTCGTGCTCGGGGCAAGCGACCAGCCGGTCGACCTGATCGGCGAAGGCATCGACTGCGTCGTGCGGGTCGGCACGCTCAAGGATTCGAGCATGGTCGCGCGCACGGTCGGCGCGGTGCCGATGGTCACGTGCGCGTCGCCTGCCTATGTTTCGCGCCACGGCTTGCCGCGCACGCTGGACGACCTGCGTACGCATCGCGCGGTCAACTTCTTCACCGGCAGCAATCGCCGCGTGCTCGAGTGGACGTTTCGCCCGCACGGCGAAACCGTCGCGGTGAAGCTCACGAGCAGCCTGCTCACGGACAACTCGGAAGCGCTGCTGTCCTGCGGGCTCGCGGGCCTCGGCATCGTGCATGCGCTGCGGCCCGCGCTGCAGCCGAGCATCGACGCGGGCCTGCTGATCGAACTGCTGCCCGGCGTGCCGGCCGTGCCGAAGCCGGTGTCGGTGCTGTACCCGAACCGCGCGCACCTGTCGGACAAGGTGCGCGCCTTCATCGACTGGCTCACCGACCTGTTCGCGCGGCGTTACCCGGCCTAGCCGCGACCCGATAACCGATCGACCGCTCCATGTACCGCGCCAGCTGTTCGCGGGAAAATGCCGGCTGCTCGATGCCGCTGCCTTCCAGAAACGCGATCACGTTGCGACAGTCCCACACGTAATTGTTCTGATACAGCTCGACCGTGCTCAGGCCATCGCGAATGTTGTCGTCGAACAGGCTCAACAGCGGATACAGCGGTGCGTCGCTATCCGTCTTCCATGCATCGAGCCATTCGCGGTACGGAACGACCCTGAACCGCAGGTCGAAGTATCGTTCGAGCCTCGAGAAAAACGCCTTCAGCGTCAGGTCGGACTCGGGCGAATTGATCAGGTTGAACTTCCGCCCCAGCGCCGCCGGATTGCGCGAAATCCGCGCGAGCGCTTTCGTCATGTAGTCGACGCTCGTCAGCCCTTCGCGCAGGTCGTGCAGGTCGGGCACGGTGCCGCGCGCGATGCACGTCCTGACCAGCCGCCCCCACCATTGATAGTCCGCGCTCACGCCGGTCTCGCCGTGAAACGTCGCGTAGCCGAGCCGGAAGGTCATCAGCGGCAGGCCGCGCAGCGCAGCCAGGTCGGCCATTTTCTCCATCACCCACTTGCTGCGCGTATAGCCGATGTCCTCGAGCACCGCCGGCAGGTTCTGATCGATGTCGTCCGCCTCGGTCATCATGGTCTTGCCGGTGACACGATGGCCCCAGCTGTACACCGAGATCGTCGACAGCAGGGTCAGCGCCTTGGTTCGCCGGCATCCGGCAAATGCGAGGATCCGGGCCAGGCCGTCCACGTTGATCCGCTTCATGTACGAATACGGCTGGATGAAATTGACCGCGCTGGCCGAGTGGTAAACGAGGTCGATCCCGTCCGCCAGCGCCGCGTAGTCGTGCTCGTTCATGCCGAAGCGCGCTTGCGTGACGTCGCCCGCCCACACGCGGATGCGCGAACGCTCGCCCGGCCCGAGGTTCACGTCGTACGCGCGCAGTTTTTCATCGATCCGCGCCCGCCCCGCTGCCGCATCCTTCGCGCGCACCAGACAATGCACGGCCGCCGACGTCGTCGCGAGCAGTTCGGCCAGCAAGTGGACGCCGACGAATCCCGTGGCGCCCGTCAGCAGGATCGTGCGCGGACACGCGAGCAGCGCCTCGTCGAACGCTCCGCTGAAATCCGCTTCGTCCGGCACGCGGATATCGTTCTCCAGCGCATAAACCGGCTCGCGTTCGATCGCGCGCGCCGCGCTGGCGGCACGTCGCTCGATTTCGCGTGCAAGCGCCTCCACCGATTGGTGCTCGTAGACATCCCGGATCAGCATCTTCGTCCCCGCCGCGTCCGACAACGCCCTCGCGAGCTTCGCGGTCAGCAGCGAATTGCCGCCTATATCGAAGAAACCATCGGTCTTGCGAAAGGACGCGTGGCCGGTCAACGCGACGAATGCATCCGCGACGATCCGCTCGACGGCGGAATACAGCGCCGGCTCCGTCCGGCTGCGCTGTGCTTCGCGGTATCGAAGTTCGAGCGCGGCCCGGTCGGTCTTGCCGTTCGCCGTCACCGGCATGCCGTCCAGCAGCACGTGACCGACGGGCCACATGTAATCGGGCAGGGTTTGCCGGACGCTGGCCTTGAGTGCATCGACGATACGCGCATCCGGCACGGCGGGATCGCGCGGCACGACGAACGCGACAAGCTCCATCCCGGCTCCGGCCGCGCCGGGCAATGCCAGCACCACGGCCCTGCGCACTTCGCCGGACCGGACGAGCGCAGCGTGAACTTCGCTCAGCTCGACCAGATTGCCGCGAATCTTGACCTGATCGTCCAGGCGCCCGAGGAACTGGATCGAGCCGTCGTCCAGCCAGCGCCCGAGATCGCCCGTGCGATAGATGATCCGGCCGGGCTGCCGCGGGTGCGGACGGAATTTCTCGCGGGTCAGCGCCGGGTTGCCCAGGTAGCCGCGGGCCAGGCCCGGCCCGCCGATGCAGATCTCGCCGACGTCGCTCCCCGTTACAGCATCCCGTGCGTCGTTCAGGATCAGGATCTCCGTCGCGCCGACGGGCCGCCCGATCGACTCCGGACGGCCGAGTGCCGCGCTCGGCACAACCTGGCAAGTCGCGAAGATCGTCGCTTCGGTCGGCCCGTAGTAATCGATCACCGTGTAAGCGATCCTGCCGGTATCGATCGGGCCGAGCTTTTCACCGGCCGTAAACAGGTACTTCAGCTTCAGGTCCGCAGGCTGGCCGACACCGACCACGTCAGCCACCATCACGGTGGGCACGTACGCATGCGTGATCCGGTGGCGGGTGAAGAAGCCGACGAGCGCGTCGGCGTCCACACGCGTTTCGTCGTCCGGCAGACACAACGTCGCGCCCGCGCAAAGGGCCGACCAGATTTCCCACTGCGATACATCGAAGCCGAGGCCGGCCATCAGCGTCGTACGGCTTGCACCGTTCATCGCGAAACGTACGTTGTGCCAATCGACGAGCGCCGACACGGCGGCATGTTCGACGATCACGCCCTTCGGCGCACCGGTGGAGCCGGACGTGAAGATCACGTAGATCGCGCCGCCCTGCGCATCGGCATGTTGCGTTGCGCGTGCATCGTCGCGATCCGGCCGCCACGCGGACAGGTCCGCCACGCTCGCGAACGGCGCTGCCGCATCGCGCGGCGCCGTACGGGCCGTCAATACCAGCGCGGCATTGCATTGCCGCAGGATGTGATGTTTGCGGGCGTCGGGATAGCGTTCGTCGATCGGCACATAGGTTGCGCCCGCCTTCAGGATGCCGAGGATGCCGACAATGAACGCCGCGTTCCGCGCCGCCTCGATCGGCACGAGGTCGCCGCTTGCGATGCCTCGCGCCCGCAATGCACGCGCCACCGCATCGCTCCGAAGGTCCAGTTCCCGGTAACTCAGGCATTCATGCTCCGAAACCACGGCTGACGCGTCCCCGTCACGCGCCGCCTGAGTCCGGAATATTTCGATCACGTTCGATTGAGTAGTCATCCTTTTTATTCCTCATATCGACAGGCGCAGATCTCAATATAGAGTGGCACGCATAAAACGCAATTCACTGGTGAACGGCACACAGGCAACTTGTGTCGGTCACGAACCGCGTCGTCACACACAGCGAAACGATGGCGATGTTTGATGCACTTGAAGCAGCATTCGACGACGTGCCGGGTATCGCGGCGCCGGTCGCCCAACCAGCGTAGTCCATCGGACATCGACGGCCACACATACGTTGGCATCCATTGTTATTCGTCAAATAACAATCAATGATCCCGGCGCACGTTTATCCGGCGCGGACACCCGCCTACGATGCTTCTTCATCGACACCCGTTCATCGAAGGAGCAATCCATGTCCCGCATCGTTCGTTTCCACCGCATCGGCGGCCCCGACGTCCTGCAGATCGACACCATCGACGTGCCCGCGCCAGGCCCCGACGAGATTCAGCTGCGCGTGAAGGCGATCGGCCTCAATCGCGCGGAAGTCATGTTCCGCAGCGGCGAATACACGTTCATGCCGCGCTTTCCGGCATCGCTCGGCTACGAGGCGTCGGGCGTGGTCGCGGCAGTCGGCCGCAACGTGACGGCATTCGCCGAAGGCGACGCGGTGAGCGTCGTACCGGCGTTCTCGTTTGCCGACTACGGGATGTACGGCGAGGTGGTCAACGTGCCCGCGCACGCCGTGGTCAGGCATCCGGACAGCCTGTCGTTCGAGGAAGCCGCCGCGACGTGGATGATGTTCGTCACGGCCTACGGCGCGTTGATCGAACTCGGCGGACTGAAGCGCGGCGATGCGGTGTTGATCGGCGCCGCGTCGAGCAGCGTCGGGCAGGCGGCGATCCAGGTCGCGAACCACATCGGCGCGGTGCCGATCGCGCTGACGCGCGGCGAATCGAAGCGTCAGGCGTTGCTCGACGCGGGCGCGAAGCACGTGATCGCCGGCAGCCCGGCCGACCTGCCGCAGCAAGTGGCGGAGATCACCGGCGGCACCGGCGCACGCCTCGTGTTCGATCCGGTCGGCGGCCCCGATGCGGCGAACCTGCTGCGCGCGCTGGCCACGAACGGCACGTTCTTCCAGTACGGCGCACTCGATACGCGCGACATCCCGGTGCCGGTGATGGACCTGCTCGCGCGCCACCTGACGCTGCGCGGCTACGAGCTGTTCGAGATCACCGGCGACGCGCAACGGCTCGAGCGCGCGAAGCGCTTCATCGTCGACGGGCTCGCGGCCGGCACGCTGAAGCCGCTGATCGACCGCACGTTCGCGTTCGACGACATCGCCGACGCGCACCGCTACATGGAAGCCGGTGCGCAGGTCGGCAAGATCGTCGTCACGGTCTGAGCCGTGCGCGGCGGGCGCTGCCCGCCGCCCGCTCAGCTTTCGAAATACCGCGGCCGATCGATGTCGGCCAGCAGCCGCGGCTGCGTCGGCACCCAGTCGAGCAATGCGCGCGTGCGCTCGCTGGTGGCCGGCGCATCCATCCCGGCAAACATCGCGAACCAGCCGAAATGCTCGCCGGCCTCCGCCGGCGACTTCGTGACGACCGGTACGTTCAGCCGCCGGCCGATCACGTCCGCGATCTCGCGAAACCGCACACCGGTATCGTCGACCGCGTGATAGCGCGCGCCGCCCGTCCCGCGTTCGATCGCGAGCCGGTACACACGCGCCGCGTCGAGCCGGTGCACGGCCGGCCAGCGATTGCCGCCGTCGCCGACGACCGCCGAAGCCCCCTTCTCCCTCGCGAATGCAATCAGCCACGGCACGAAACCATGATCGCCGTCGCCGTGTACGGACGGCGGCAAGCGTACGACCGACGCATGTACGCCGCGCGCTTCCAGCGCGACCGCGGCCGCTTCGGACGCACGCGGATAGGCCGGCGACACCGGCACGTGCGAATCGTCTTCCGTCGCCTCGCGGCCCGGCGCGACGAGCGCCAGCCCCGACGTGACGACCAGCGGCCGCGCCGAACCCGCGAGTACCGCGCCAACCGTCTCGATCGCACGGCGATCGAGTTCGCAGTTCTGCGCGAAGCGCGAGAAGTCGTGATTGAATCCCGTGTGGATCACCGCGTCGGCGGTTTCGGCGCCGCGCGTCAGGCTGTCGAGATCTTCCAGCGACCCGCGATGCACGTCGGCGCCTGCGGCGGCCACCGACGCGGCCGCCGCTTCGGACCGCGCGAGCCCGAGCACCGAGTGCCCGGCGGCAACCAGTTCGGCGACGACGGCCGAGCCGACGAATCCCGACGCTCCCGTAACAAAGACACGCATGTTCAGTACCTCCGGATGAAATGGAGGCTTACTATCTGTCGATGGCCGCTCGCGGTGAAGTCGTGACGGTTTACCGGTAAACGAACTAACAGGATATGGCTGACGCCCCCGACAACCTGCTCGGCGCGTACCTGAGGGACCGCCGCGAGAAACTCGACCCGGCCGCGCTCGGGCTGCCGGCCACCCGCCGCCGCACGCCGGGCCTGCGGCGCGAGGAAGTCGCGCAGCGCGCGCATGTGAGCGCCGCGTGGTACACGTGGCTCGAACAGGGGCGCGGCGGCGCACCGTCGGCCGATGTGCTCGACCGGCTCGCCCGCGCACTGATGCTGAACGAAGCCGAACGCGAACATCTGTTCCTGATCGGCGTCGGCCATCCGCCCGACGTGCGCTATCGCGCGCCGGCCGGTGTAACGCCGCGCCTGCAGCACGTGCTCGATTCGCTCGACGCGAGCCCCGCGATCGTGCGCTCGGCGACGTGGGACGTCGTCGCCTGGAACGACGCGGCGGCCGCCACGCTGACCGACTACGCGAAGCTGCCCCCCGCCGCGCGCAACATCCTGCGGCTGATCTTCGTCGACGCGGGCGTACGCGATGCGCAGCCGAACTGGGAGCGCGTCGCGCGGTTCGCGGTCGGCGCGTTTCGTGCGGACGTCGCGCGCATTGGCGCGACGCAGGCCGTGCAGGCGTTCGTCGACGAGATGCGCGCGACGAGCGCCGAATTCGACACGATGTGGCGCGACCACGACATCCATTCGCATGACGAAAGTACGAAAGAAATCCGCCATCCGCAGGCCGGCCGGATCGCGTTCGACTATTCGGCGTTCTCGGTCACCGGCCGCCCCGACCTGAGCCTCGTGATCTTCACGCCGGCGACGCCGGCCGACCGCGCGCGCATCCGGGCGCTCGTCGCAGCGCGCGACCAGGCCGGTGCGCGGCAGGCACCGGCTGCATGACCGCACGCGGCGGGCGCCGCCGCCCGCCTCGCCGGCCTTCCCATCCGGCCCCTTCGGCTGCCTTCACCCCCATCACAATCCGCACTGATTCCCAGTCGAATATTTAATTTTCACCTGGCGTAGCGCGCGCTTACCCTTTCGGCATCGCATCACAGGGCCACCGGCCCCTCCCTGGAGCATCCCGATGACCGACCCCGGCACCGCGCAAGCCGTCCACCGCCCGCACGCGGCTTCCGTGTCCTATGGCGCACTCGCGCTGCTGGTACTGGCCGGCCTCAACCTGCGCCCGTTCCTGACCGCGTTCGGCCCCGTGCTCGACGTCGTACGCGCCGACACGGGCCTCGGGTTTCGCGCGGCCGCGCTGCTGACCACGCTGCCGTTCGTGCTGATGGGGGTCGTCGCCGGGGCCGGCGTCGGGCTCGCGCGGCGCTTCGGCGAGCAGCGTGCGCTGACCGCCGCGCTCGCGCTGATCGCCGCCGCCTGCACGGCGCGCCTGTGGACGCACGGCAGCGCGGGGCTGATCGCGACCGCCATCGCCGCCGGCGCGGGTGTCGCGGTAATCCAGGCGCTCGTGCCGGGCCTTGCGAAACGCTGGTTCGTCGACCGGTTGCCGCTCGCGATGGGCCTCTACTCGGCGGCGCTCGTCGGCGGCGGCGCATTCGGCGCGATGGCAAGCCCGTGGCTCGCCGCGCACGGCGGCTGGCATCTCGCGCTCGCCGTATGGGCGGTGCCCGCCCTCGTCACGCTCGCGCTGTGGCGCGCGAAAGCACCGCGCGACACCGTGCAAGCGACGGCCGCGTCGGCGTCGATCACCGCGTTCGTCCGCATCCCGCGCGCATGGCAGCTCGCGCTGTTCTTCGGCCTCAGCAACAGCGGCTATGCGAGCCTCGTCGCGTGGCTGCCGGCGTTCTACCGCAGCGTGGGCATGAGCCCGCAGGCGAGCGGCAACCTGCTCGCGTGGATGGCGCTGTTCCAGGCCACCGGTGCACTGGCGATGCCGATGCTCGCGAAGCGCTCGGCCGACCGTCGCGCCGTGCTGTGGCTCACGCAGGCGCTGCAGGCGGTCGGCTTCATCGGATTCGCGACGCTGCCCGCGCTCGCGCCGTGGCTGTGGGTCGCGAGTGTCGGCCTCGGGCTGGGCGGCTTCTTCTCGATGAGCCTGATCGTCACGCTCGACCACCTGCCCGATGCACGACTTGCCGGCGCACTGGCCGCGTTCGTGCAGGGCATCGGCTTCCTGACCGTCGCAGCGAGCCCCTGGTTGATCGGCTGGCTGCGCGACGCGGGCGGCGGCTTCGCGATCGCGTGGTGGATGCATCTCGGCGTGATCGCGTCGACGGCCGCGCTGAACGCCGTGTTCTCGCCCGCCGGCTACCGGAACAGCATGGCGCGCATCGCCGGCGCCGCCCGCTAAAACCCCCTTCGAATCCGGGCGGCCGCCGGCCTTCTCCTGCGACCGCCCCGCCGCCCGCGCATGGCCGGGCGCGGGCCGTCACGCCCAATGGCCGCTTCCCCGCTTCACGACAAACAACATCAACCGGTAATGGAGACAATCATGAAAAAGCTCGTTCTGGCCGCCGCGCTCGCGCTGGCGGCAGGCGCCGCCGCCGCGAAAGACCCGGCGGTGCTGCGCCTCGGCGTCGATCCCAGCTACGCGCCGTTCGAATCGCTCGCGCCCGACGGCAAGCTCGTCGGCTTCGACATCGATCTCGGCAATGCGATCTGCGAACGGATGAAGGTGCGCTGCGTGTGGGTCGAGAACGCGTTCGACGGGATGATCCCGGCGTTGAAGGCACGCAAGTTCGACGGCGTGCTGTCGTCGATGAGCGTGACCGAGAAGCGCCTCGCGCAGATCGCGTTCACCGACAAGATCAACAACGTGCCGCCGCGCCTCGTCGCGCGGCGCGGCGCGAACCTGCAGCCGACGCCGGAGTCCCTGCAGGGGAAGAGTGTCGGCGTCGAACAGGGGACGACGCAGGAAACCTATGCGCGCACCTACTGGGAACCGAAGGGCGTGATCGTCCGCACGTACCAGACGCAGGATCTCGTGTATCAGGATTTGCTGTCGGGCCGGCTCGACGCGTCGTTGCAGTCGTCGGTGCAGGCCGATCTCGGCTTCCTGAAGACCGCGAAGGGTGCGAATTTCGAATTTGCGGGGCCGGCGCTGCATGATCCCAAGACGCTCGGTGTGGGTTCGGCGATCGGCATGCGCAAGGACGACGACGCGCTGCGCACGCAGATCAACCAGGCACTCGCGAGCCTGATTCAGGACGGCACGTATCAGCGAATCGCGAAGAAGTACTTCGCGTTCGACATTTACAACTGACGAACACGGGCAGAAGACGCAAAAGGGCGTCGCGCATTCCTGCGCGACGCCCCTTCTTCGTGTACGGAAAACGGCCGGCTAGGCCACCGCGCGTTGCAGCAAATCCGTTGCGAACGACCGCGCATGCGCGACCGCTTCCTGTGCATCGCCGAAGACGCCGAGCTGATCCCAGTGCTCTTCGGCCGCGTATGTCCCCTTCACGGCGAGCGCCCGCTGAACGCTCAACTGCGCCGCGTATCGGCCATCGTCCAGCGGCCGGGCCGTCGCGACGACCTTGTGCGGCGGGCTGGCGCGCTCCGGCTGAACCAGCTCGACCGCCCCGCCGACGACGCCGAGATTCATCAACTCGTTCCTGGCCTTGCAGTCCGGGCAGTGGAAGCACCACCCCGCGTCGTCCTGATGGGGCTTGACTTGCCCGCGAGCCAGCACGGCGCGACATTCGACGTTTTCGCAGATGAACGGCATCGCAGCGTCTCCGAAGTTGTTTGACGGAAATCCTAGCATGTCCGCCGGCTCTCAACCATCGGCATCCGCATGATTGACGCACCGGAATTCCAGTTCGTCACGATGGCCGGGCGAGGCGCGCACCCACCCCTTTCGCTGCACTGCAATATCGGCGCCTTCCTTTCCTGATCCGGGAAGCGCATTCCCGTTCGTGCCCCATGCATTCTCGGAGAATCGTGCAAGAAATGCGGACTCGCAGGATAACGCCGGCGCCCCCTTCCGCGCGATGCTGACGTCTCTTCACCGTGAACCGAGGAATGAACATGACGAACCACAACATCGAACAAAAAGTGGTCCTGATCACCGGCGCAAGCAGCGGGATCGGCGAGGCCACCGCCCGCTATCTGGGCGAGCGCGGTGCGCGCCTGATGCTCGGCGCACGCCGCACCGAGCGTCTTGCGGACCTGGCCGGCAACATTCGCACCCAGGGCGGCACCGCTTCGTGGCGTGCGCTCGACGTTACGAAGCGCGACGACAACGTCGCGTTCGTCGAAGCCGCGCTCGCCGAGTATGGCCATATCGACGTCATCGTCAACAACGCAGGCGTCATGCCGCTTTCGCCGATGGCGTCGCTGAAAGTCGACGAGTGGGACCGGATGGTCGACGTCAACATCAAGGGCGTGCTGTACGGCATCGCGGCCGCACTGCCGGTGATGAATCGCCAGGGTTTCGGGCAGATCATCAACGTATCGTCGATCGGCGGGTTGCGGGTATCGCCGACGGCCGCCGTCTATTGCGCGACGAAGTATGCGGTGCGCGCAATTTCCGATGGCTTGCGGCAGGAGAACGACAAGCTGCGCGTCACGAGCATCTGCCCCGGTGTCGTGACGTCCGAACTGGCCGACACGATCACGGACCCGACCGCCGCCGACCTGATGGCGAAGTACCGCAGCATTGCGCTCGAACCGGAAGCGATCGCGGCAGCCATTGCGTATGCGATCGCGCAGCCCGCCGATGTCGACGTGAACGAGATCGTCGTGCGCCCGACGGCAACGATCGGCGGCTAGCGGGTAACGACGCGCCGGCCGGATGTCGCTCGCGATACACTGTCTGCCCGACCACCGAAGCGAGAAACCCCCGATGTTGATCCGCGTTGCGACACTGGCCGATGCAGCCCCGCTTGCCGACTTGAAGCGCGATACGTTTCGCGAAACCTTTCTGCAGGACGGCTTCGGCATCAACTATCCGCCGAACGATCTTGCCGCGTACGAGGCACGCAGCTACTCGGTTGAAACGGTCAGCGAACAGCTCGTCGACCCACAGTGCCGCACGTGGGTCGCCGAAGACGACGACGGTACGCTGGTCGGCTATGCACACGCGGGGCCGTGCAAGCTCCCGCATCCGGAAGTGGCGGACGGTTCGGGCGAGATCCATCAGATCTACCTTCGACGGGGTACGCAGGGAACCGGCGCCGGACGCACGTTGTTCGATGCCGCGCTGGCTTATCTGTCCGACGAACGCCCCGGTCCGGTATGGCTAGGCGTGTGGTCCGGTAACGCGAAGGCCATCGCGTTCTACGAGAAGGCCGGCTTCAGGCAGGTCGGCACGTATGATTTCAAGGTCGGGGAATCGACCGACCTCGAATACATCTACCGTCGCTAATTTCACGGATAGGGGAATCCGCTGCAATCGACGTGAATCGACATGTCCCCGTCGATCGCGGTACCTTGAACCCATGCCGCCTGATCCGGTTTCCCTCGTAACCGTCACGACAACGACAACCATCGGCACTGGGGGGGCGTCGGGAACGCGCGCGCGGTAGTCTTCGCAGTTGCATGTCACCAGCGCCCCGCCGGCAAGCGACGGGGCTCTTTGCGTTTACGGCACCCCGCTTCTTGTCGGAATCACATCAGCCAGGAGTCGCCATGAACGAAGTCGATCGTCAAAACCGGAACAACAAAAACGAGGTGCTGCTCATCATCTCGCGCCGGATCGTGCCCGGAAAGCGTCACGAACAGATCGCCGCGTATGAGCACCTGGCGTCCGTCGTTCGGGCCGAACCCGGTTGTCTTCAATACGACCGTCATCCCGTCGTCGGCGATGAAGACAGGTTGTGCTGATCGAGCGCAGCGCATCGGCTGACGCGCTGGCCGCTCACGAAGTGACGCCCCACATCATCGCCAACGATGCACGGAGCCCGGCGTTCAGGGTTGCACCCGCGACGGTCCTGCGGCTGGCGCCAGACGGCGTCGCGTAGGCGAAAAAAAGGTGCATCGCGGGTTTCCGGCGCGCACCATACATTTGTCCGCGTTCGCCCACGAGCGCGGCACTGGCGCCTCCAATCGATGCGATATTGTTTTGGCGAACCATCACTGTCAGCATACGCAGACTGCCCATAGCGACTGAATTTCAGCGTGGGCACCCGCCGGAAACCGAGTACAGCACCAGGACAATCATGTCGCGACTGAAACGGTGGAAAATTTTCTTCCTGGTGGCCGATCTCCTGCTTCTGATGGTGTCCGCGCCAGTTGCCTTGACGTTCTTCTTTTCAGCGTTCACGGTTCCAAAAGAATTTCCATTCTGGCTTCTCGCGTGTGCTGGCGCCGTCTCTGCGCTCTTGAGCGTCGTCGGCGTTGCTCGCCTCGAAAAACTTTCTCCGTGGTGGCATTCAATGATCACGGTGTTGGCCGCGGGTTTCATCTATCCCGTCATCGCCTTGATGGACGCATTAGGAAAAAACCCGCCTTGAGGATTGGGTAAATCATGCTCATCTTTCGTTTGCCAGTCGGGCAACGCGAAGGCCATCGCGTCCTACGAAAAGGCTGGTTTCAGGCAAGTCGGGGAATCGACTGACCTCGAATACATCTACCGTCGCTGACCTTCGCCGCTGCATGACAACCGCGCCCCGCCGGCAAACGACGGGGCGTTTCGCGTTTACTGCGCGTCGCAACTTGCCGGCTGCGCGGGAACCGATTGCGATGTCAACGACGTATTTCCCTCGTTTCAGGCTGAATGACACGATTTGAGGGTTCTCGCTAAAATACGCCTTCCCGAGTTTCCGGTATCTGCCCTGTCATGCATCGAATTGGATTCTTCGTTTGCCGTGGCTACGATGCGCTTGACCTTGGCGGGCCACTGTCGGCCTTTAATCAGGTAACCACGGCTGCCGGCCATACGCCCTATGACCTTCATGTCATCTCGCAATCCGGCGGCCCGATTCCCGGCAATACCGGCCTTTCGATCGACACGAAGCCAATGGGAAGGCGCACGTTCGACACGGTCGTTTTCGTGGGCGGTGATATCGAGCCGATGCAGACACCGGAAAACGTCGCCGCTGCCCGAAAACTGGCCGCCAGGGCCTCACGGGTCGCCAGCGTGTGTACGGGAGCGTTCCTGCTCGCGGAAACCGGCTCGCTGGACGGACTGAGAGCAGCGACGCACTGGCGATACGCTGCGCTGATGCAGTCGCGCTTCCCTCGCATCAAAGTCGACGGCGACAGTATCTATGTCGTGGATGGCCGCGTCTGGACATCGGCAGGCATCGCCTCCGGAATCGACCTGGCGCTCGGCATCGTCGAAAAAGACCTGGGGGCGGAAATTGCGCGCGCCGTCTCCCGGCTTCTGGTCGTGCCGTATCGTCGACCCGGCGGGCAGTCGCAATTCTCCGCGATGTCGCAGATGGAACCGGAATCGGATCGCATCCGCATCGCGCTGAATTTTGCGAGGGAACATCTGGCGGAAGCGTTGCCGGTCGAACGACTCGCGGACGCCGCACGATTGAGCGTGCGACAGTTCGGACGCGCCTTTCGCCGGGAAACCGGCGAAACGCCTGCGAAGGCGGTCGAACGCTTGCGCGTCGAAGCCGCGAGGCTGCGGCTGCAGGGTGGCAGCGAACCGATCGAACAGATTGCGCTGGCGGTGGGGTTCACCGATCCGGAGCGGATGCGGCGGGCCTTCATCAAACTGCATGGGCACCCGCCGCAGGCGATTCGGCGCGAGAGCAGATCGAACCCAGCACGCTGATCGCCCTCGACGAACGGCGTGCTGCGTGGTCGACGTCCCGCTAACGGACTATTGGCGCGTGGGCCAGTGACGCGCCGTGCCGCCGGACGCTCATTGGCCGCCGGTCTTGACGGGCGCGTAATCGTTCCACATGTCGCGATGCAGTTTCCACGCGCCGTCCTGTTTCAGAAAGACGAGAATCTGCTTCGCGCGGATCCGGCGCTTTCCATCGTGATCGCGCACCTCCGCATCCGATACCTCCGTCACTTCCCGGTCATTACCGTAAAACTCGTAATTGCTGAACGATACGGTGCCGGGTTTCGATCCGGCATACCCGTTGGCGAAATACTCGGTGATCGCACGGCGCCCCGTGACCTTGTCGCCGCCGAGCGGCAAGAGCGCGCCGTCGTCGGTATAGAGTCGGCCGAGCGCCTCATAATCCCCGCGCGCAAAGGCATCGGCCCATCGCGCGTTTTCGGCCTTGATGGCCGCTTCGGGCGGACGTTGCGAACCACCGGCAACAGCCGGCGCCGTGAAGGCGAAAAAGGACACGCAGGCCGCAAGCGCGGCAGTACAAAGACGGATCTGTTGCATCGAGTGATTTCCGGTTGTGGCTTGAATTGAAGCGGGTGCCCGAGCGGGCAGGCGGCACAGGCAGCGTCGCCGGCGGCCTTCATCGAGGCCGGCGGATGGCCTCGCACACGGGGGCTGCAGACGTTCAGCGCACGCCGGGGATTCGTGCGAGCCCCCTGGATGCGCCGGGCAGTTCCTTGTCGACCATCGCGATCACTTCCGGCCGCGCATCCCTCGGATGACCGGAATGGAACGGCGGAGCGGGATCGTATTCGATCACGAGTTGCGTGAACTCGGCGGCCTGTTGGCCGCGCAGTTTCGCTGCCACGCGAAGCGCGAAGTCGATGCCCGCCGTCACGCCGCCGCCGCTCATGAAGCGGCCGTTGTCGTCTTCGACGAAGCGATCCGGAACGGGAATGGCGCCATATTCGGACAGCTTGTTGACGAACGCCCAGTGACAGGCGCTGCGCTTGCCCTTGAGCACGCCCGTCGCGGCGAGCACGAGCGATCCGTTGCACACCGACGTCACGTGTTTCGCGCTTTGTGCCAGGCGCCGGATCTGCGCCTGGTACGCCGGTTGCATCGGCACGCTCAGATCGGATCCGCCGGGAACGAGAATCACGTCGGTCTTCTCGATATCGGCCAACCGTTCGGTATTGCCATACACGACGCCGAATTCGAGCGTCACGTTGCCGCCATTGAGGCTCGCGTAACGAACGTGCGTATTCGGCAACCGGTGGAAAATCTCGCTCGGGCCGGCAAAGTCGAGCAGCGTCCCCCCGTCGTAATTGACGATCAGAATATCGAGGGGGTCGTTCGGGGCAAGCATGGCATCGCTGCCTGCCTGCGCAAGCGCGGGCGTCGCGTGCCCGAGCAAGGCCCCGCCGCCCAGCATGGCGCCGAGCGTGGCGACGCTTCCAAGCTTGAGCATGTCGCGGCGCGAACGACCTGCCCGGGTGAGTGGCGTGGCGGATGCGTGGTTATCGCTACTGTCGGTCAAGATGATTTCTCCTTGCACTTCGGCCCCCTCTGCGAGCGCAACCAGGCCGGGCCGGATTGAACCACCGCCACGACGAAAGGCATGGCGGACGTGAAGTCGGGATGTGGACGAGCCGCGACGACGTGCCGGGCTCCGGATGCATGAACTGCCGGCTTAAAGCTGCGACGCTCCGCCGTCGACGACCAGTTCGGTGCCGACGACATAGGAGGATTCGTCACTGGCGAGATAGAGGGCCGCGTTGGCGATGTCCTCGGCCTTGCCCATGCGGCCCACCGGAATCGCTTCGGCGAACTCGGCCTTGCGGTCGCGCACCCATTCGTCGGGCATGCCCCACCGGGAGAGCAGCGGCGTGTCGATCGCACCGGGGGCGATCGCGTTGAAGCGGATCTTCCGGCCGAGAAACTCGTAGGACCAGCTGCGCGCGAGCGATCGCACGGCAGCCTTCGCGGCCGCGGTCAACGAGATGCCATGCTTGCCGGTCTGCGCCACGAACGAGGTATTGAGGATCACGGACGAACCTTCCCGCAAGTCCGGCAGCACCGCCTGCAGCGTGAACACCACGCCCTTGACGTTGATGTCCATGATCTCGCCATAAAGTGCGTCGTCGATGTCGTTGACCGCGGACGGGAATGCCCAGCCCGCATTGGCGAACACGATATCCAGGCCGCCGAATTTCGCGTTGACCTCGGCGGCAATCGCCCGCATGTCCTCGAGCGAACGGACGTCGCCCTTGAGAACGATCGCGTTCTCGCCAAGCTCGGCCTTCACATGCTCGAACACGGCCTCGTCGCGGCCGGTAACCGCTACCCGGGCGCCCTCTGCGATGAACAGCTTCGCCGTTGCGAGGCCGATGCCGCTCGTGCCACCCGTGATCAACGCTGACTTGTTCTTGAGCCTCATCTTCCGTTCCTTTTCATGTCGTGAATGGATCAGCCGAACGTTCACAACGCAATCGCGTTTGTGCGCTGTCCCGGCTTGATCTGCCACTGAAGTATGGAACGTGAGGCAAATGGCTCAAAGGTCGTATAACCCTCGAAAAACGCCACCCGATTCGAATGGACGCCGCATCGACCTGCTTCATCTCCGGTACGCCACTTGCGTTACGATGCGCTTCATCCTCAACTCCGCAGCAGGACATGAGCACTCGTTCCATCAAGGCACGCGCCGCATTCATGGTTTTTATCGCGATTGCAACTGTCCCGCTCGTCGCCGTCGCAACGCCGCCTCGGGAAGGCAACTCACCGAGCTACGACACCTACAAATCGTGGCTGGTCGCCTGCGACAACGGACTGACCTGCGAGGCGAAGGGTTTCGCGAGCGGCGGCGAAGCCCGCGCAGACTTGCGCTTCATTCGCGCGGCCGGGCCAAACGGCTCGCTCGAAGCACGTCTCTATATCGAAACCAACGCGAGTATCGATCCGGATGAGCTGCGTGTTGACGGGGCGCCGCTGCGGCTGGACGCGTCGGCCTGGAACGTGAACACCGACCTTGCCAACAACCTGGCGACTTTGTCGGTCACGCAGCCTGCGGCCGTCGCCGCATTCGTGTCACGACTTCGCAACGGCACGAAGCTTCAGGTCGGCTCGGATGCAAGCGCCTTTGTTCCCCTCGACGGCATGGTCGCCGCCCTCTTGCGCATCGATGACCGGCAGGGACGTATCGGCGGTGTGACCGCATTGATCCGCAAAGGCCCTGCACCCGCCTCCCAAGTCCCGCTCGCACCGTCGCTGCCGCTCGTACCGACACGGAAGATCACTTCGCGGCTATCCGGGCAGGAGGAACAGAACCTGATCGCGCGCACGAAACGTGTCCGGGACGCCAGCAGCTGCGAAGAGAATGCGTCACCGCATCTCGAAGAGGCCGCGTATGCCCTCGACGCACGCAAGGCGCTGGTTTTCCTACCCTGCATTCAAGGCGCGTACCAGGGATCGTCGAACGTGTTCATCGCCCCGCGCACGGGTGGCGGCGCACCGGAGCCCGTCAAGCTGAACGATGCTGCGGAGGGCGCTTCGGACGCGTTGCTGTTCGAACCGAACTTTGATCCGGCTACCGGCACCCTGTCGACTTTCGGCAAAGGGCGCGGGCTGGCCGATTGCGGCTTTCGGACCGAATGGATCTGGGATGGCCACGCGTTTCAGATGTCGTCGGCAGCCCGGCAAGAAACGTGTGGCGGCGTTGCGCCGGGTGACTGGCCCACCCTCTATCGGTCGCGAAAGAAGTAAGGCAATAATCGCCTTCGATGACGGGCGCGGCCGAACCGGCGACCGCCAGACCGGCCCCGTATCGACCTACGGCGGCCCGATTGCGCTGCGGCCGCCGCATGCCGGATCCGGCGATACGCCAGCCGCGCCGGCGTGACCGCTCAGTAGTGGCTGCGCCCCCACAGCGTCTTCGGCTCGTCGAGCAGATGACGCAAGCCGCTGCGCTCGATCATCGTTTCCGCAACTTCGTTCACGCGCTCGAGAATCTCGCCTTCATCCACCGACAGCACGCGACGGTCCTCCATCAGCACCCTGCCGCCGACCATCGTCATGCACACGTCGGCCGCGTTCGCGAAGCACGTCACGCGATACACGGGCATGTTCATCGGCATCATGTGCGGCCGGAACAGGTCGACGAGAATGATGTCCGCGAGCTTGCCGGTTTCGAGCGAACCGATTTCGTGATCGACCGACAGCGCCTTCGCCGCATCGATCGTCACCATCTCCAGCACCTTGCCGTGCGGCAGCACGTCCGGATCGCGGAAATGCCGGCGGTGATAGTGCATGCACTGCCACATGTGGCGGAACATGTCGTAGCCGCGATCGGGCGCCGCGCCGTCCGACGCGATCGCCACCGTCACGCCCGCGTCGATCAGCTCGGGCACCGGGCAGCGCCCGATGATCGACATGATCGCGCTCGGGTTGTGGATGATCGCGGTGCCCGTCTCCACGCATGCCGCGATGTCGTCGTCGGTCAGGTCGATGCTGTGCGACATGAACGACGTCGGCCCGAGCAGCCCCAGCTCGCGATGCGCGAACGCGAGCGTGCCCGCGCGGTGGCCATCCTGCGTGAACGTCAGCCCGCGCCCGCGCGCAAGCGCACCGTAGCGCGCGGCCTGGTCGCGGAAGTCGCGCTCGTACTGCGCAAGTTCCGGGTCGTGCTCGGGACCGTACACGGGCAGCGTCAGCGCGATCCGGATCCGGCCGTCGGCATCGCCGTGGCATTCGTCGACGATGCGCTCGCACACGTCGTACATCGTGTCGAAACCGATGTCCCGCGTCTCGCTGCCGTCCGGCGTGTGGCGCGTGTACGCGCGCGGCGCGGGCGGACGCGACGGGCCGACCGCGACGATCGAGCGCGTACCGGTGCGCACGACTGCGTCGCAATGGCGTCGCGCATAGACCGGATCGTCGACGCGCATGATCGAATTGCCGCCGCCGAGCAGCGACACGCCGGTCGTCACGCCGGCCTTCAGCCGTTCGAGCGCGGCGAGATGCGATTCGGTTTCCCAGAATGCCTCGTCCGACGCGCGCGTGTAGATCGTCTCGGCCGCGGCCGACCACGCATCGCCGTCCGCGCCGCCAATCGTGCGCAGCATCGCGTGGCCCGCGTGCGCATGCGCATCGATCAGGCCCGGCAGCACGGCCTTGCGGCGTGCGTCGATCGTGCGCGTCGCACGGTAGCGCGCCTGCAGTTCTTCGGTGCTGCCGACGGCGACGATGCGATCGCCCTCCACGGCAACCGCGCCGTTCTCGATCACGCGCCGCTGCGGGTCCATCGTGATCACGCAGCCGTTCGCGATCAGCGTGTCGATCGCTACGCGCTTGTCTTCGGTCGTCATGACGTGTAGTCCTGTTGTCGTTCGATTGAGCGGGGCGCCGTCAAACGGCCAGGCCGCCGGGCGGCTGCCCGGCGGCCTGACCGCGAAACGGCGAAGCAACTGTCACGCGGAGCGCACCGGCGCCGCGACACGGGCCTTCAGCTTGCGCTGCACCGTGCTGATCGCGATGAACACCACCGCGTTCACGGCGAGCGCGACGAGCCCGGGGTTGATCGACGTGAACGTGCTCGACGCGCCGGGGAACAGCGACGCGAGCGTCACGCCGTAGTAGTTGGTCATCGCGATCACGATCGCACCGGCGACGATGCCCGCGAACGCGCCCTCGCGCGTGCCGAACGGCCGCTTCAGGAAGCTCGATGCGAGCATCGGCACGAGCTGCGTGAGCAGGCTCGACGAGAAGATCGCGAGCGTCACGAAGGTTGCGCCGCCGCGCAGCACGAAGTAGACGACCACCAGCGTGAAGATCGGCAGCGCGATCCGCGCAACGCGCGTCACTTCGCGGTCGGTCGCATTCGGCGCGAAGCCTTCGCGATAGATGTTGCGCGCGATCGTCGTCGATGCGTTCAGCATGATCAGCGAGCCCGGCACCAGCGCGGTCAGCAGGCCCGTGCCGCCGACGACGCCGACGAACCATGCGGGGAACGTCTGCTTCACGAGGCGCAGCAGCGCAAGATCGGTCTGCGCGCCTTCGAGCCCGTGCACCGTCATCACGGCCGCGAAGCCGACGAGGAACAGGAACGCGATCAGCACCTGGTACAACGGCATCAGGATCACGTTGCGGCGCAGCGCGCGCTCGTCCTTCGCGACGTAGATCGCGGTGAAGCCGTGCGGATACAGGTAGTAGCCGAGCGACGTGAGCAGGATCGTCGAGTTGTACCAGCTCAGGTTGAAGCCGTGCTCGGGCATGCGCAGCAGTTCGGGATGCGCAGCATCGATCTTCGCGAACATCTCGCCGAGGCCGCCGTAGTAATGCATCGGCAGGTACAGGCCGAGGAAGATCGCGATCGCGAGGATCAGCACGTCCTTGAAGATCGCGATGCTCGCCGAGCCGTGAATGCCCGACACGACCATGTACACGGCCATCAGCGTCGCGGCGATCCAGATCGCGGCCGATTGCGGAATCAGCCCGTACGACATCTCCGACACGATCACGCCGAGCCCGCGCAGCTGGATCATCAGCAGCGACACCATCGCGAACACCGCGACGATCGACACCAGCACGCCGATCGCGCGGCTGTCGTACTTCGACGCGAAGTAATCGGCGAACGACACGAGGCCGCGCTCCTTCGCGTAGCGCCAGATCGCCGGCAACATCCAGTAGCCGATCACGAACGCGAGGCAGCCGTACGACAGGATGTAGAACGCCGGCACGCCCTTGCTGTAGGTCCAGCCGCTCGCGCCGAGGAACGAGAACGTCGAGAACGCCTCGCCGGCCATCAGCAGGAACGTGAGCAGCGAGCCGAAGCCGCGCCCGCCGACCGCCCACTGTTCGAGCGTGAGCTTGCGGCCGCGGCGCGCCATCACGCCGATCGCCAGCGCGAATACGGCGAACGCCGCGATGATGATGATCGAAGCGTTCATCGCGCGTCTCCCGTGCGGCCGTTGCGGTCCGCGTCGCGCTCGTCGAGATGGAACAGGATCGCGAGGATCACGGCAGTCGCCGCCATCCAGATCAGGTTCCAGACGAGCAGGAACGGCAGCCCGAACAGCAGCGGACGTGCCTCGGCGAGCGAGCCGCCTGCATACATCCCGACGAACGGCAGCGCCGCCAGCAACAGTTTGAATTTCATGTGAGTCTCCTCCGGAAGACGCGCGAACGCGTCAGGACATCAGAACTTCGTGCGGATACCGGCCACCACCGCCACTTGCGACGTCGTCGACGACGGGCCGTCGGCGCCCTCGATCCACGCGTTGCCCACCGACGACGACGCCTTCTGGTAGAAGCCGTTCACGTACAAGTCAGTGCGCTTGGACAGCAGGTACTGCACGCCGGCCGACACCTGCTGATAGTGTCCGCTGTCGCCGCTGCGCGCGACCTTCGTATACGTGTAGCCGCCGGCCGCCATCAGTGCGGGCGTGATCATGTAGCGCAGGCTGCCTTCGTAGTTGTTGAAGCGCAGCGCGCCGCCCGTCGCCTGCCCGAAATTCGAGCCCGTATACAGCAGGCCGAGCGTCGCCGGCCCGATTGCGTAGCTGGCGCCCGCACCCCAGATCTGCTGGCGCACCGCGCTCGACAGGCCGGCGCCGAACACCGATGCCGACGCGGGAAAATAATTGTCCGACGCGACGGCGCCCGTCGCGCTGCTCGCCGGATGGTTCACGCGCGTGTAGGCAGCGCCCGCGTTGAGCGGCCCGTTCACGTACGTGACGCCCGCGCTCCAGGTGTTGTCGTTCGCGAAGCCGGTCGAGTTCGAGAACCCGTACATCAGGTTCGCCTGCAGGCCGGCGATCGTCGGCGAGATGTACTTGACCGCGTTGTTGGTGCGGAACGTGTTGTTGATGTCGTCGTTGTCGAACGGGTGCGTCGAGTACTGCGCGAGGAAGCTGCTCATCTGCAGCGAACCGAGGATGTCCTGCGTCGAGTTGTACTGGCGGCCGAGCGTCACCGCGCCCCAGTTCGCGCCGCTCAGGCCGACCCATGCCGACCGGCCGAACATCCGGCCGCCCTGCCCGAGCGCGCCGTTCGCGACGTTGAAGCCGTTTTCGAGCCTGAAGTTCGCCTTCAGGCCGCCGCCGAGATCCTCGGACCCGATCAAGCCCCAGCGCGGGCCCGACTCGTTGCCGCCCGTGAACTGCCACAGCGAGTGGCCCTTCGCGTTGTTCGTATAAGTCACGCCCGCATCGACGATCCCGTACAGCGTCACCGTCGACTGCGCGTGCGCGGCGCCGGCGAACAGCATTGCGACCGCGGCGCCCAGTGCGGCGCCCGTCTTCCCACCCATCATTCGCACCATCTCCATCATCTCCTCTCCAAACCTGCTCATCGATGTTGTGTTTTATTGATCCTGCCCATACGCGCCGGTCGGCTTGTCTAAGCTTGGCTGGATGGTATCCAGCCGTAACCGCATCAAGAAATGAAATGTTCAACTGGCCATCAGTTGAAAATCGAATGAGGGCGATGAAGGGGAAAATGCGCGGGGGTCAAGCGACCCCGCAAGAGAAACGAAAGCACGCAGGCCGGCTGGACGCGGTGCGTTTTGATCTGACGTGAATGACTTGCGTAAGCAAGCTGACGAAACGGCGACGCGCGACGCCGCTATACGGTTTTCCCTGATAGCCCGTGCATCGGCCGCCGCAACGCGGCGTCGAACGGGTTGGTGCGCGGCCCGATCGCGTCGGCCTGGCGCCGCAGCAACTCGACGACCATTGGCATCCGGTCGTCGCCGAGGCGCGACGCGAGCGTGCCGACACTCAATGCGCCGACCGGATAACCGGTGCGATCGAGGATCGGCACCGCGACGCCGGCCATCCCGTCGAGCACGCCGCTGTTGCGCCCCGCGTAGCCGAGCTGCCGCACGCGTTCGATCTCGGTGCGCAGGTACACCTCGTCGAGCACGCCGTAACCGCGGATCCGCGGCACGTTGAAGCGGATCACTTCCTCGCGCTCGGCTTCGGGCAGGAACGCGAGGATCGCGAGGCTGCCCTGCCCGACGCCGAGCGCGATGCGCCCGCCGATGTCCCCGGTAAACGAGCGGATCGGGAACGGCCCTTCGCACAGGTCGAGACACACGGCGTCGAAGCCGCTCTTCACCAGCAGGAAGATCGTCTCGCCGAGGCTTGCGCACAGCCGCAGCAGCCCGGGACGGCACAGCGTGCGCATGCTGCTCGGGTTGCCGGCCTGCGCGGCAAGCGCGAAGAAATCGACACTCAGCCGGTACAGCTTCGACTGCTCGTCCTGCTCGACCATCCCTTCGGCGATCAGCGATTGCAGGATCCGGTGTGCGGTGCCCTGCGTGAGGCCGACGGCCTTCGCGAGATGCGTGACGCGCACGCCGTCCTGCTGCATGCCGGCCAGTGCGCGCAGGATCGCGAACGCGCGCTGCAGCATGCCGGTGCCCGGTGCGCCAGCCGCATCGGTCGCATCGGTCGCATCGGCGGCGTCCTCGCCCGCGCGCGGCGCGCGTGCGGCCCGCGACGTTCCGGTCGAATGGGGTTCCTGCATGCCGGCTCTCCTCGATGATTTCGTTGAACGGAATACGGTCACCGCCATTGTCGTCCGGCCGAAATCTCGCGGGCATCCGGGTGTGCACGGGATTGACGCGGCCGTTTCGCGGCCTGAACGCCCTTCATCCAACGGAACGATTTGCACGCGATTCCTCCGTCCGTTCCGCTCACCGGAATTTTTCCAAAATTCCTCCCGTTGAGCAGAATTCGAAATTGACGCTCCGAAATATGGCTGGCTAGAGTCCGCCACATCGGTACACCGGCCACGCGGTGTGCGAACCCGGAGCTTCCCATGTCGTTTCTCACGCTTACGGATCTGACGAAAACCTTCGGCGAGCTCACCGCCGTCGCCGACGTCAACCTGTCGGTCGAACAAGGCGAATTCGTGTCGCTGCTCGGGCCGTCCGGCTGCGGCAAGACCACCACGCTGCAGATGATCGCGGGCTTCGTCGACGTCACGCGCGGCCGCATCGCGCTCGACGGGCAGGACATCACGCACCTGAAGCCGAACCGGCGCGGGCTCGGCATCGTGTTCCAGAGCTATGCCCTGTTTCCGCACATGAGCGTCGCCGAGAACGTCGGCTTCGGCCTCGACATGCGCGGCGTCGACAAGGCCGAGCGCGCCGAGCGCATCCGCGCGGCCCTCGCGCTCGTGCGTCTCGACGCGCTCGCGCACCGCTTCCCGCGCGAGCTGTCGGGCGGCCAGCGGCAGCGCGTCGCGATCGCGCGCGCGGTCGTGATCGAGCCGCCGGTGCTGCTGCTCGACGAACCGATGTCGAACCTCGACGCGAAGCTGCGCGAGGACATGCAGTTCGAGCTGCGCGCGATCCAGCGCAAGATCGGCACGACGACGATCATGGTCACGCACGATCAGTCGGAAGCGTTGTCGATCAGCGACCGCGTGGTCGTGATGGAAGCCGGCCGCATCACGCAGACCGATACGCCGTACCGTGCGTACGAGCGCCCGGAAAACCGCTTCGTGTCGCAGTTCATCGGCAAGGCGAACCTGCTGCCCGGCACGGTCGTCGCGCACGACGGCGACGCGATCCGCATCGACCTCGGGCACGACCTCGCCGAGACGGGCCGTACCGCGCACCTGCCGCCGCGCGAGCGCGACGTGTGCGTCGGCGATGCGGTGTCGGTCTGCATCCGTCCGGAAAAGCTGCGGCTGTGCGCGCCCGATGCGGGCCGCTTCGCCGCGACCGTCACGAGCCGCTTCTTCCTCGGCAGCCAGTGGCTGTACCGCGTCGACAGCGCGCTCGGCGAAGTGCTCGTGTGCTGCCAGAACGAAGGGGCGGAGCCGCTCGCGGAAGGGGCGCCGGTCGGGATCGACTGGCACAGCGACGCGGTGCGCGTGATGCGCCGGGAGGCCTGAATGGGACAGCCTACCCGCCCGCTCCCGGCCGACGGCGCGCCGGCCGCGCTCGCGCAGCCGGCTGCGGTGTCCGCCGATGCCGTGCCGGCACGCGCCGCCGCCGCGCACCCGATGCGCGCGACGTGGCGCGCCCATGCGCCGCTGTGGCTGATGTGCGCGCCCGCGTTCGCGCTGTTCGCCGCGCTCGTGCTCGTGCCGCTCGCGATGACGTTCATGCTGACGTTCTACCGCTTCGACCCGGCCACCGGCCCGATCGCCGCGTTCCAGTTCGGCAACTACGCGGAAGTGCTCGGCTCGTCGTACTTCCACACGATCTTCGCGCGCACGTTCGGTATCGCCGCGCTGACGACCGCGATCTGCGTCGCGATCGGCACGCCGGAAGCGTACGTGCTGTCGAAAATGCGCGACCCGTGGCGCTCGCTGTTCCTGCTCGCGATCCTCGCGCCGCTGCTGGTGTCGGTCGTCGTGCGCGCATTCGGCTGGAGCATGCTGCTGAACACGAGCGGGCTCGTGAACCAGGCGCTCGGGCTCGCCGGCCTCGGGCCGTACAAGCTCGAATACACGACCTTCGCGATCGTGATCGCGCTGGTGCACGTGATGCTGCCGTTCATGGTGATCCCCGTGTGGACCGCGCTGCAGCGGCTCGATCCGCAGACCGAGCATGCCGCGCTGTCGCTCGGCGCATCGCCGTTCACGACGCTGCGCCGCATCGTGCTGCCGCAGCTGATGCCGGGCGTGCTGTCGGGCAGCCTGATGGTGTTCGGGCTGTCGGCGAGCGCGTTCGCGATTCCGGGCCTGCTCGGCGGACGCCGGCTGAAGGTCGCGGCCACGGCCGTCTACGACGAATTCCTCGGTTCGCTGAACTGGCCGCTCGGCGCGACGATCGCGGTGCTGCTGCTGGTCGCGAACCTCGTCGTGATGCTCACCTATTACCGCGTGCTCGAACGCCGCTACGCACGCAGCCTCGGAGGCGCATCGCGATGAGAAAGAACGGCCCCTTTGCCCTCGCCTTCCACACGCTCGTGATCCTGTTCGTGCTCGCGCCGCTCGTGATCGTCGTGCTCGTCGCGTTCACGCCCGACGAAACGCTGACGCTGCCGACCCACGGGCTGTCGCTGCGCTGGTTCCGCGCGATCCTCGACTACCCCGACTTCGTCACCGCGTTCTTCAACAGCGTGAAGCTCGCGTTCGCGTCGGCGACGCTGTCGCTCGCGATCGCGCTGCCGGCGGGCCTCGCCATCGGCCGCGCGACGTTTCCCGGTCGCGCGTTCCTGAACGGGCTGCTGCTGTCGCCGCTCGTGATTCCCGGCCTCGTGCTCGGCATCGCGCTGCTGCGCTTCTTCGCGCTGATCGGCGCCACCGGCTCGTTCGCGTGGCTCGTGCTCGCGCACATGATCGTCATCACGCCGTTCGTGATGCGGCTCGTGCTCGCGTCCGTCGCGGGCCTCGATCGCAGCATCGAGCAGGCTGCGTGCTCGCTCGGCGCGGACCCGTGGACCACCTTCCGCCGCATCACGCTGCCGATGATCGTACCCGGCATCACGGGCGGCTGGCTGCTCGCGTTCATCAACAGCTTCGACGAACTGACGATGTCGATCTTCGTCACGTCGCCGCAGACGGTCACGCTGCCGGTGCGCATGTACATGTACGCGACCGAATCGATCGACCCGATGATGGCGTCGGTGTCGGCGCTCGTCATCTTCATCACCGCCGGCGCGATGCTGCTGCTCGATCGCGTGTACGGCCTGAACCGCATCCTGATCGGCCAACACTGATGACGACTTCCGCTTCCCGCTCCACCGGCATCGCGAACGACGGCGCGCAGTTCGTGCGCGTCGCCGAACGCGAACGCGCCGTCGTCGCGTTCACGCTCGACGGCCACCCGGCGCAGGCGCTCGCCGGCGACACCGTGCTCACCGCGATTCTCGTCGCGCAGCGCCGCGTGCGCGTGAGCGAATTCAGCGGCCAGCCGCGCGCGGGCTTCTGCCTGATCGGCGCGTGCCAGGACTGCTGGGTGCGCACCGAGGCCGGTGCACGCCTGCGCGCATGCACGACAGCGATCGCCGAAGGCATGCGGATTCTCACGGCCGCCCGGCCGACGACGACCGGAGACGCGTCATGAGCACCGGACTGCAACCGGCGATCGTCGGCGCGGGCCCGGCCGGCGTACGCGCGGCCGAAGCGCTGGTCGACGCGGGGCTGCGCCCCGTCGTGATCGACGAGAACGCGCGCTGGGGCGGACAGATCTACCGGCAACCGCCGGCCGACGGCGCGTTCGCGCGCGGCAAGCGCACGCTGTACGGCTTCGAGGCCGCGAAGGCCGACGCCGTGCACCGGACGATGGCCGCGCTGCTGCCGCATGTCGACTACCGGCCGAACACGCTCGCGTGGTCATGCGGCGCAGGCCGCGTCGATACGCTGCAGGACGGCCGCGAAGTGACGGTGCCGTACTCGCACCTGATCATCGCGAGCGGCGCGACCGACCGCATGCTGCCCGTGCCGGGCTGGACGCTCGCGGGCGTCTATACGCTCGGCGGCGCGCAGGTCGCGCTGAAGGCGCAGGGCTGCGCCATCGGCCGGCGCATCGTGTTCGCGGGCACGGGCCCGCTGCTTTACCTCGTCGCCTACCAGTATGCGAAGGCCGGCGCGCAGGTCGCGGCCGTGCTCGACACGAGCCCGCTGCGCCGCCAGGCCGCCGCCGCGCCCGCGCTGCTGCGCATGCCGTCGACCTTCGCGAAGGGGCTCTACTACATCGGCTGGCTGCGCACCCATGGCGTCGCAATCGAAACGGGCGTCACGCTCGAGCACGTGCTCGGCGACCAGCACGTCACCGGGATCGCATGGCGCGCTGCCGGTGACGACGCACAGCCGCGCCTGCTCGACTGCGACGCGCTCGGCCTCGGCTTCGGCCTGCGCTCCGAAACGCAGCTCGCCGATCTCGCCGGCTGCCGGTTCGGGTTCGACCCGCTCAATCGCACGTGGCTGCCCGAGCGCGACGCGGCCGGCCGCACGTCGGTGCGCGGCCTTTACGTCGCAGGCGACGGCGCGGGCATCGCGGGCGCCGACGCGGCCGAAGCATCGGGCCGGCGGGCAGCGCTCGCGTTGCTCGACGACGCCGGCATCGCGTCGCCCGCGCCATCCGGCAAACCCGATGCGGCGGCGCTCGAACGCACGCTCGCGCGCGTCGGCGCCTTCCGCGCGGGCCTCGAAGCGGCGTTCGCGCCGCCGGTCGAGCAGGCCGCGCGCTGCCCCGACGACACGATCGTGTGCCGCTGCGAGGAGATCGACGCGGGCACGCTGCGCCGCTGCGTCCGCGGCGGTGCCGCGACCGAGCTGAACCGGCTGAAAGCGCTGACGCGCGTCGGAATGGGCCGCTGCCAGGGCCGCATGTGCGGCGACGCCGCCGCGCTCGTGCTGGCCGCCGCAACCGGCCGTCCGCTCGCCGATGCCGGCCGGTTGCGTGCGCAACCGCCCGTGAAGCCGTTCCCGATCTCGGCCGCGCTCGCGGGCGACGATGTCGCGACGATTCCCGACGAGGCGCGCGATGAGTGAGATCCGGCATTACGACGTCGCGATCGTCGGCGGCGGCCTCGTCGGCGCGTCGGCGGCACTCGCGCTGACGCGACGCGGCTTGCGCGTCGGGCTGTTCGAGCGGCGCGACTGCGGCGCGCAGGCGAGCGGCGTGAACTACGGCGGCGTGCGCTGCCAGGGCCGGCCGGCCGAGCAATTGCCGCTCGCGCTGCGTGCGCGGCGCATCTGGGACCGCCTGCCCGAACTGATCGGCATCGACGGCGAATTCGTCGTGTCGGGCCACCTTCGGCTCGCGCGCAGCGACGCCGATCTCGACGCGCTCGACGCCTACGCCGCGCTCGCCGGCGAACACGGCTTGCCGCTACAGGTGATGCGCGGCGATGCGTTCCGGCGCCGCTATCCGTGGCTCGGCCGCGCGGCGCTCGGCGGCTCGCTGTGCGAGACCGACGGTCACGCCAACCCGCGCCTCGTGTCGCCCGCGTTCGCGCGCGCGGCCCGCGCGGCGGGCGCGGACGTGTTCGAGCACACGCCCGTCGACGACGTTCACCACGACGGCACGCACTTCCACGTTCAGTCAGGCGGCCGCGCCTGCACCGCGACGTGGCTGATCAACTCGGCCGGCGCGTGGGCGAACACGATCGCCGGGCGCTTCGGCGAAGCCGTGCCGATGGAGCCGATCTATCCGAACATGTGGGTGACCGAACCGCTGCCGCCGTTCATCGCGCACAACCTCGGCGTCTACGGCGGCGGCGTGTATGCGCGGCAGGTTGCGCGCGGCAACTGCGTGATCGGCGGCGGGCGCGGCCGCGGCGACGGCGAATTCGGCCAGCCGTCGGTCGATACGACGCGCGCGGTGATGCGCGACGCGTGCGCGCTGCTGCCCGCGCTGCGCGATGCGCTGCTGATCCGCACGTGGAGCGGCGTCGAAGGCTGCACGCCCGACCACAACCCGATCATCGGCACGAGCCGCACGACGCCGCGCCTGCTGCATGCGTTCGGCTTTTCCGGCGGCGGATTCCTGCTCGCGCCGGGTGTCGGCGACGTGCTCGCCGATCTCGTCACGACCGGCGAAACCGCCACGCCACTCGATGCATTCTCGATCGGCCGCTTCGTCCGCGAAGCTGTGCCGGCCGCCCCTTTCCGTCAAGAGGAGACCCAACGATGAAACTGCTCGGAACGATCGCGGCGGCCGCCGCGCTCTGCATCGCAGGCGCCGGCGCGCCCGCGTTCGCGCAAACGAAGACGATCTACGTCGGCATGAACGGCGGCCCGATGGAGAAGGCGTACACGAGCCAGGTGCTGCCCGACTTCGAGAAAGCGAACAACGTGAAGGTGGTCGTCGTGCCCGGCACGTCGTCGGACGTGCTCGCGAAGCTGCTCGCGAACCGCAACAAGCCGCAGATCCACGTCGCGTTCCTCGACGACGGCGTGATGGCGCGCGCGGTCAGCCTCGGCGTGTGCCAGAAGCTCGACGATACGCCGGTGCTGAAGGAGCTGTACCCGTTCGCGCGGATGAAGGACGACATCGGCGCGGGCGTGCAGCTCGGGATGACCGGCATCGCATACAACAAGAAGCTGTTCGCCGAGAAAGGCTGGACGCCGCCGACGTCGTGGATGGATTTCGCCGATCCGAAATACAAGGGCAAGGTCGTGTTCCAGTCGGCGTCGAGCAGCACGTTCGGGCTGCACGGCTTCCTCGCGATCAACCGGCTGCTCGGCGGCAACGAGCAGAACGTCGAGCCCGGCTTCAGCAAGTGGGCGAGCACGGTCGGGCCGAACGTCGTCGAGTACATCCCGAACTCGGCGAAGATCTCGGAGATGGTGCAGACCGGCGAGGCCGGCCTGTTCCCGCTCACGCCCACGGGTGTCGGCGACCTGCAGGACAAGGGCATCCCCGTCGCGTATGCGAACCCGAAGGAAGGCCCCGTGCTGCTGCTCGTCGACCTGTGCGTGGTCGCGAACAATCCCGATCCGCAGCTCGCGCAAAAGCTCGCGCAGTTCCTGCTGTCGGCGCCCGCTCAGACGAAGGCCGCCGAGGCCGGCAAGCAGATCCCGACCAACCGGCTCGCGAAGATGCCCGCGGCGATGCAGCAGAGCCTCGGCAATGTCGACGATCTCGTGCGCAAGGTGACGGTGGTCGACTGGACCGCGATCAACGCGCGCCGCGCGCAGTGGGATACGCGCTGGAACCGGCAGATCGAGCGCTGATCCCGCACGGGCACCGGCACCGGCACGGGCACGGGCACGGGTGCGGGTGCGGGTGCGGGTGCGGGTGCGGGTGCGGGTGCGGGTGCGGGTGCGGGTGCTGCGGGTACGTTACCGCAACCGCTCGGCGAGCGCGCGCGCAACCATGCTCAGCGCGTCGCCGCGTTCGAGCGCGGCGCGCGGCCGGGCGGCGTCGCCGTGCGCATCGAGCGCACGCGGCGCGAAGTCCGGCGACGACGAGAACTTGACGATCGTCAGCGCGGACTTCGGATCGACGAGGATCGACTGGCCGAAGCGCCCCGCCGCCGCGAACGAGCCGTCGCCGTCGTTCACCTGATACCAGTAGTCACGATACGCATAACCGTCCTTGCCGGGCACGACGTTGCCCTTCGCGAACAGCGCCGCGTTGTGCGCTGGCTGCAGCGCGGCGCGAATCGTCGCGGCGGGCAGCGTGCCCGGCGCACCGCCGAGCCCGGTGCGCACGCGTTCCGCGAAGCGCGCGGCATCGCGCAGCGTCGTATACAGCCCGCCGCTCGCCATCGCCATCGCGTTGCGGTCCACGGCGACGTATGCATCGTCTTCCGCGAAATCGCGCCACAGCCACCGCTCGACCAGCGCGCTCCACGACTGCCCCGTCGCGCGCTGCATCGCCCACGCGACGGCTTCCGGCGAGCCGTTCTGGTAGAACCACATGCTGCCCGGCGCCACCTCCGGCACGCGCTGCACGGTCCGCAGGAACTCGACGATGCTGGCCGGCGCGCCTTCGCGGTGCGGCACCAGCCCGACCGCGCCGAACAGGCCGAGATCGGGCGGGATACCCGGCGTATAGGCAGTCGGCACTTCCATGTCGAGGTTCTGCTGCAGCGTTGCACTGCCGAACGGCGTGTCGGCCAGTTCCGTCACCGTGCGCGACAACGGCGCGCCTGCGTCGAGCACGCCGGATTCGATCATCTGCGCGGCGAGCAGCCCCGTCACCGATTTCGTCATCGACGCCCATGCGTGCGTCTGGTCGGGCCGGAATCCGTCGAAATAGCGCTCGTAGACGATCCGGCCACGCTGCAGCACGATGAAGCCGTCGGTATGCGTCGCGCGCAAATACGCGTCGAGCGTCAGCGTTTCGCCGCCGATCGTCAGGGGCAGCGCGTCGAGACCGGGCGCCGGCTGCTCGGGCAGCGGCATCGGCGCAGCCGCGTGCCGGATGCCGGCCGTCGGCGCGAGCAGCCGCGTGTTGCTCAACGCCCAGCGCAGGCTGGCCGGCGTGAACGCGTTTTGCTTGTTGACGAGCTGGTCGGCCGGTGGCGGGAAGCCCTGCATCATGCCCGCAGGCGCCGCGCCATGGGTCGGCGCGGCCGGTGCAGCGGTCGCGGCGAGCGCGAGCCCGCCCGCCAGCATGAAAGTGCCGGCAAGCCGGCGGCTGCGTCGGGTCGCTGTAATGCGTCGATGAATTCGCATCGAGTCATGCCTCGTAGTGGAAAAGAATCGGGCGATGCGCCCGGACATTACGGCTGCTGGCCGTCGATACGCAACAGGTTCGACACCGACGTTACGCCGTCGACGCCCCGCGCGACCATCGCCGCAAGCGCCACCTGCGACGTATCCATGACCGAGCCCGACAGCGTCACGCTGCCGTCGCGTACGCGCACGAGGATGCGCGTCACGTTCAGGTTTTTCGTACGGGCCAACGCCGTGCTGACGCGACGCTTCAGCTTGCGGTCGGCCGCCTTGCGTTGCGACGGCGACAGGCCGGCCGGTGCCGGCGCTTGCGCTTGTGCGGATTCCTGCGCCACCGGAGCCGCCGGAGCCGCCGAAGAGGGAGCCGCCGCACTCGCGGCATCGGGTTGCGCGCAGGCGGTGATGCTCCAGCACGCTGCCATCAGCAGCGCTGTAGCCAGTCGGAATGAAGTACGCATGATCGGATCACGCTCCTTGAAAGCCGTTGATAGGAAAACCTCAGAACTGCGTCATCAGCCCGATCGACACACCGGTCGTCGCACTCGCGCCGCGCCGCAGGTTCAATGCCGTGATCGTCGCCGGGTCACGCATGTAGGCGCCGGTCATCCCGTTGCGGTCGACTTCGACATACAGCTCGGTGCGCTTCGACAGGAAGTACTCGGCGATCGCATAGGTCGTCAGCTTGTGGCCGTCCGCGCCCGACACGTTGCCGAGGTTGCGCGCGCGGTCGTAGAACGCGGCCGCGCTCAGCTGCAGCGAAGGCAGCGGCTGCACGACGACGCCGAACGACGGGATGTCGTCGCGCCGCGACGGCGCACCGGCCTTGTTCGCCCGCACGTTCAGCGACGCATAGCTCAGGTAGAAGCGCGCGCGGCCGAGTTGCAGCGTGCCGCCCGCCTGGATCGTCTGCGCGGATTGCGAGCCGTCAGGGCTGTACGTCTTCGCATACGACACGCCGCCCATCAGGTCCGAATACGTGTACATCGCGGCCGTCGAATAGCTGGTGCCCGCATGCGCGCTGCCCGCGACGCCGCCGGGCGAATAGTTCGCGCCGAACCGCAGCCCGCCCACCTGCCCGAGATACTTGACCATGTTGTTGAAGCGCGAATCGAGCGTGAAGAAGTTGCCGTCGAACAGCACGCCCGGCTCGACCGCGAGCGACTGCCCGCGCCCGCCGAGCGGATCGAGCGCGATGCCGAGATCCTCCGCGACGTTGAACTGGCGGCCGAGCGTCACGCGGCCGAAATCGCCGGTGAGGCCGACATACGCGGCCTGCGAGAACAGCGTGCCGGACGTCTTCATCGCGCCGGTGCCGCTGTTGAATGCGCCGTCGAGCACGAACAGCGCCTTCAGCCCGTTGCCGAGATCCTCCCGGCCGCGAATGCCGAACTCGTTGCCCGCGATGATGTTGTTGTTGAAGCCGACCTGGCTGCCGCCCGGCAGCCCGTTGACCCAGCGCACGCCGCCGCCGATCCGGCCGAACAGCGTCACGCTCGACTGCGCATGCGCGCTCCCGCACAGCGCGCCGACCAGCGCCGCCGCGATCATTTTCTTCATGTCTCCTCCTGCCGCGTCGTCGCGCGGCGTATCGTGGTGCTGCTACCGTCGAAAGGCGCCGCCCGGCAAGCAGGCCGCACGCCGAAAGCGATGTGACGCGATGCGCGGTGCTAGCGGCCGCACGCGCCGACCGGCGGCGCGGCGTGTTCCGCGTCACCGGCGAGGCGCCGCAGCGAGCGTTGCGGATCGAGGCACCAGGCGCCGAGCGCGCCGCAGGCGATCAGCACGACGCCGCATACGATGCTGGCCTGTTCGAAGCCGTGCGCGACCGACGCGCCGGCCCCCTCGATCAGCATCCCGGTAATGACCGGCGCGCCGAGGCCTGCGAGCGATGCGAAGCCGTTGCTGAGTGCGAGCACGCCGCCGCGTTGCGCGTCCGGCGTCACTTCGGCGAGCATCGCGGGGCCGATCGAGTACATCGTCAGCGTCAGCCCGCTGCCGAGCGTCAGCAGCACGAGCTTCGCCGCGCGCGGCATCTCCGGTACCGGCAGCAGGGCCAGCATCGCGCCGGCGATCGCGAGCGTAACCGCGATGAACGTGCCGCGCCCGTGCCGCGACGGCATCCCGCGTGCGAGCAGCGTTTGCGACAGCCACGCGAGCGCGAGGCTGAGCGGCGACGTGACCGCGACGAACAGCGCGAACATCCGGCCGGCCTCGTGCGGCCCGAAGCCGAGCCCGAGCTGCAGGTAGGTCGGCATCCACGTGAGCGTCATCGCGAGAATCCAGTTCGCCGCGAAGTGGCCGAGGAAGTTGCCGAGCACCGTGCGGTCGGTCAGCAGCCGCCCGTACGGCACGCGGTCGCCGCCGGCCGTGCGTGGCGCCCGCGACAGCGTGCCCTCCTCGCCGACCACGGCCCACGCGATGCACCACACCACCCCGAGCAGCGCCAGCACCGCGAAATTCGCGCGCCAGCCCCAGTGCGACGTGATGACCGGGATCGAGAGCCCCGCGATCAGCAGGCCGAGCGCGCTGCCCTGGTGCAGCAGCGCGACGGGGAGGTTGCGCCGCGTATCGGGAAACCACTTGTAGATCGCGTGCGTCGCGACGGGCGACGCGGGCCCTTCGCCGATGCCGAGCAGCACGCGGCACGCGATGACGACCCAGATCGAGCTTGCGACGAGCATCGGCAGTTGCAGCAGCGCCCACGCGGCCGCCATCGCGAACAGCAGCCATTTCGCGGGCCAGCGGTTCGCGGCGATGCCGCCCGCGACCGCCGCGACCGCGAACAGCCAGTTGAGGCTGCCGCCGATCACGCCGAACTGCGTCGGGCTCAGATGCAGGTCGCGCATCATCGGCACCGACACGAGGCCGAGCACGACCTTGTCGAGAAAATTCACCAGCATCATCAACGCGAGCATCGTCGCGATGGACCACGCCCGTCCGGGGCGGTATTGCGCGCCATTCGTCATGGCTGTCTCCTGTTTCGTTGTCGTGGGCGGCCGGGTGCGTCGCGCTACCCGCCACCGTGCTCGCCGGGTGCCGGCACATGGTCATCGCCGTCCGGCAAGCCGAGCGAGAACTTCACCGGGAAGCGCACCGCGAGCGTGTGGTCTGCCGCCACCTCGCGCGCGACGCCGCGTGCCCGCACGTGCGGGTCGTCGAATACCTCGCCGGCCACCGGCACGCGCGACACCGGCAAACCGAGCGCGCCGAGCACGCGCATCCAGCCGTCCAGCGTGCGGGTCTCGAACGTCGCGCGCAGCAACGCGCCGAGTTCGTGTCGATGCGCCTGCCGGCCCGCGCGCTGCGCATAGCGCGGGTCGCGCAGCGCCGGATACGCGTCGCCGAGCGCATCGGCGAACGCGGCCCAGAACTTGTCCTCGAACGTCGCGAGCACGATGTGCCGCCCGTCTGCGGTTTCGAACAGGTCGTTGTCGGGCATCACCCAGCGTGCGGTGTCGGGCGTATCGCGGCCCGTGCGCAGTGCCCACGCGGCCGGGGCGGTCCACGCGAACATCGCGTCGTGGATCGACACGTCGAGGTGCTGGCCGGCCCCGTTCGCGCGTGCGCTCATCACGGCAACCGCGAGCGCGAGCGCCGCATGCATGGCGGCCGCATGATCGGCGAGCCGCACGCGCGGCCGTGCAACGGCGTCATGCAGTTGCGCGGGCACCGACCAGTAGCCGGCATCGGCCAGAAAGTTCAGGTCGTGGCCGGGGCGATTCGCATACGGGCCGTCCTGCCCGTAGCCGGTGATCGAACACAGCACGACGCGCGGGTTCGCACGGGCCAGCGCCGCGTAATCGAGCCCGAGCCGCGCCATCACGCCCGGCCGGTTACCTTCGACCACCGCATCGGCATCGCGCACGAGATCGAGAAAGCGCGCGCGGCCGTCGGGCGTCTTCAGATCGAGCACGATCGAGCGCTTGCCGCGGTTGAACTGCGCGAACGTGTCGGCGCCGAACTGCCGCAACGTGTCGCCGCCCGGCGGCTCGACCTTGATCACGTCGGCGCCGAGCTGGCGCAGCAGCGCGCACGCATGCGGCCCCGGCAGCAACTGCCCGGCGTCGATGATCCGCACGCCGCGCAGGCACGACCAGGCGGGCGCGTGGTCGTCGCCGGCCGGCCACGCGTCGGGCAGGTCGCATGCGCCTTCGATGTCATCGCGAGCCGTCATGCTTCGCGCCCCGCGCCGGACGGTTCGAGAATCGCCTTCGCGATCGCGTTGCGCTGGATTTCGCTCGTGCCGGTCAGGATCCGGAACATCCGCAGCTTGCGGAACGTCTGCTCGACCGGGTGGCCGCGCGTCACGCCGACGTTGCCGTGAATCTGCACCGCCTTGTCCGCCACCTCGAAGCAGCGCTCCGACACGTACAGCTTGCACGCCGATGCCGTCATTCGCAGGTCCGCGCCCGCTTCGGCCAGCGCGGCCGTGTGCGCGATCATGCTTTCGCACGCCCACAGCGCGGCGGCCATGTCGGCGAGCATGTGCTGGATCGCCTGGAAGCGCGCGATCGGCCCGCCGAACTGCCGGCGCGTGCGCGCATGATCGAGCGACGCACGATACGCGGACATCGCGAGACCGAGCATCGTCGGGCAATGCAGCAGCCGGTTCACGTTGATGCGCGACATGCCGAGCCGGAAGCCGTTGCCGACGCCGCCGAACACGTTCTCGCGCGGCACGCGCACGTCGACGAAACGGATGTCCGCGTCGATGTGCTGGCCCGACATCGGCACGTACTCGTGCTCGACGCTCACGCCGGGCAGGTCGAGATCGACGAGCACGGCGGTGATCTGCGGCGGCGTCGTGGTCGCATCGGTCACGCACATCACGATCGCGAAATCGGCGAACGGCGCGCCGCTGATGTAGTGCTTCGAGCCGTTGATGACGAGCGAATCGCCGTCCTCGACCGCCGTCGTGCGGATGCTCATCGCGTCCGAGCCCGAGTGCGGCTCGGTCAGCGCGAAGCACGTCGACTTCTCGCCGCGCATCACCGGTTTGAAATAGCGTTCGAGTTGCGCGGGCGTCGCGTACTTCAGCATGTTGCCGATGCGCGGCGGCCCGCCGAGTTCGCCGAGCACGTGCGGCGCGAGGGCCGCGCCGCATGCGGCCAGGTCGGCCTTCAGCGCGCACACCTCGGCGATCGACAGCCCCTGTCCGCCGATCTCGACGGGCAGGCTCGCGGTGTAGAAGCCGAGCGCGGCCGAGCGTTGCCACACGCGGCGCAATACGTCGCGCGGCCACACGTCTTCCGAGTCGAGCCGCAGCTCGCGCTCGATCGGGCGCAGTTCGTCGTCGACGAAGCGCAGCACGGCCGCGCGCAGCGCGACGAATTCGGGGCGTTGCAGATGATCGAACATGGTGGTGTCTCCTTCAGTTGACGCGGCGCGCGACGCCGTGCCAGTACTGCTCGCGTACGAGCTTGCGGGCGATCTTGCCGCTGGCGTTCTTCGGCAGCTCCGCGACGAAATCGACGGCGCGCGGCAGCTTGTAGTCGGCGAGCAGCGCGCGGCAATGCGCGACAAGATCGGCGGCCTGCGCGTCGCGGCCGGGTTTCAGCACGACGACGGCCTTCACGGCCTCGCCCCACTTTTCGTCGGGCACGCCCACCACGCACGCCTCGAGCACGTCCGCGTGCCGGTACAGCGTCGCCTCGACTTCCGTCGGGTACACGTTGAAGCCGCCCGAAATGATCATGTCGTTCTTGCGGTCGACGAGGTAGATGAAGCCTTCGTCGTCGGTGCGCGCGAGATCGCCCGTATGCAGCCAGCCGTCGACCAGTACCTCGCGCGTCAGCTCCGGCGCGTTCCAGTACCCCTGGAACACGTCCGCGCCGCGAATCACGATCTCGCCGATCGCGTCGCCGTCGACTTCGCGCCCGTTCGCGTCGACGACACGCACCTCCGTCTCGCCGAGCGGCCGGCCGCACGACGCGAGCCGCGCATGATCGGACAGCAGCGCGTATGCATGATCGGCGATGCTGAGGCGCGTGACGCCCGACGTCGACTCGCTGGCGCCATAGCCCTGCGACAGCACCGGGCCGATGCGCGACCACGCCTCCTCGATGCGCGCCGGCGCCATCGGCGCCGCGCCGTAGCCCAGCACCTTCAGGCTGCGCAGGTCGGCGTGCACGAGGTCCGGCTCGTTCAGCACCATGTTGATCATCGCCGGCACCATGAACGCGTGCGTGATGCGCAACCGCGCCACGTCGGCGAGAAAGCGCGCGGGCTCGAATGCGTCGAACAGCACGAGCGTCGCGCCACAGAACAGGTACGGCTGCATCAGCATGCCCGACGCGTGCGTGATCGGGCCGATCAGCGCGAGCCGGTCGCCGGGCTGCGCGGGGCGGTCCATGCCCAGCACGATCTTGCGCAGCGACGCGAGCCGGTTGCCGTAGCTCTGCATCGCGGCCTTGATGCGCCCCGTCGAGCCGGACGAGAAATGCAGCACCGCGAGATCGTCGATGGCCGGCGCGTAGTCGGGCGTCGCGCTGCTGCCCTGCGCGAGCAGCGTTTCGTAATCGAGGTAGCCTTCGGTCACGCCGTCGATCGACACGAACCGCTCCACCGACGCGAAGCCCGGCGAGTCCGGTGTGTAATGCGTATAGCCGCGGCCGCCGATGAACGCGACGGGCGTGCAGTTGCCGACGACGTCGGCCGCCTCGGCCGCCGTGAAGCGCGGATTCAGCGCGGCCTTCACGAGGCCGGCCTTGTACAGCGCGCACTCGATCTCGACGAGTTCGATGGTGTTGCGGGCCTGCACGGCAATCCGCTCGCCGGGCGCGAAACCCAGCCCGCGCAGCGCATTCGCGAGGCGGGTCGAACGCTCGTCGAGCTGGCGGTACGTGACGGCGCGGTCGCGATGCAGCACGGCGGGCTGGTCGCCCCAGTAACGGGCCGCGCGCCGCAGGAAGTAGGCGAAGCTCAAGCGAATTCTCCTGGTCGAACAATGCCGCCAGTCTGTAAGATGCACAGGCATCACCACAATGCATCATTGGCTATAAAGTCATAACTCATTGGAATTCCCTGATGGATACGCGCGATCTGGAATACCTGCTGGCCGTCGAACGGCACGGCAGCGTCGGCAAGGCTGCCGACGCGTTGGGCCTGTCGCAGCCGGCGCTCACCAAGGCCATGCAGCGGCTGGAAACGCAGGTCGGCGTGACGCTGTTCGAGCGAACCGCGAGCGGCATGACGCCGACGCCGGCCGGTGCGCGGTTCGTCGCGCGCGCGCAGCGGATCGCGCTCGAATTCGACGATGCGATGCAGGAGATGCGCGCGATCCGCGGCGGCGAGCAGGGCGTCGTGCGGATCGGCTACTCGCCGACCGTGCCGACCGCGCTGGTGCTCGGCGCGTGCCGGCAACTGATCGGCGAACGGCCGGCCGCGAAGCTGCGGCTGCGCTGCCGGCTCGCGCGCGAGTTGCTCGATCTGCTCGCGGCCGGCGAGCTCGATCTCGTCGTGGCGCCCGCGCCGATTCAGCCTGACGCGACGCTCGTGCGCGTCGAGCTGTTCAGCGACCGCCTGTCGGTGCTCGCCGACGAAGCGCATCCGCTGCAGCGCAAGCGCAGCCTCACGCTCGCCGATCTCGTCGACCAGGAATGGCTGCTGCCCGAAACGACGCTGCCCGTGCGGCGCCAGATCGACGACGCGTTCCGCGCGCGCGGCCTGCCCGGCCCACGCCTGCGAGTCGAAACGGATTTCGGCAGCACGTCGCTGCTGCACCTGCTGCGCGGCACGCCGCTGCTGTGCGTCGGCGGGACCGAGGCGCTCGATCAGCTCAACGGACTGCGCGCGCTCGACCTGCTGCCCGGCGAACTCGACCTCGGACGGCGCATCGCCGCGATGCATCGGGCGGGCGCGTACCTGCCGCCGCTGGTGCAACGCATCGTCGCGCTGCTGCAGGCGCGCGTGAAATAGCCGCCCGCACCTGCCGCGACCATCATTTGCGGGAGTGATGACACTCCCCTTTTTCTGCGGATTTGACCGGGAAGGCGGTGCCGACAACACTAGCCCGCAGTGCCGCACAGACGGCGCGTGCCCGCCTCCCCCTTCAGAGTCCGCCATGTACCCGACCGACACCGTGCAATCCCCGAGCGCCGCCCGGCCGCTCGCCGACCGGCAACTGCGCCGGATCGTCATCGCTTCCGTCGCCGGCAACGCGATGGAGTGGTATGACTTTTTCGTGTACGGCACGGCCGCGGCGCTGGTGTTCGGCCACGTGTTCTTTCCGCCCGGGGCCTCGCCGCTCGCGGGCAGCCTCGCCGCGTTCGCGGCGTTCGCGCTCGGCTTCGTCGCGCGGCCGCTCGGCGGGATCGTGTTCGGCCACGTCGGCGATCGCTACGGGCGCAAGGCGTCGCTCGTGTGGACCCTGCTGATCATGGGCGCGTCGACCTTCGCAATCGGCCTGCTGCCGACCTACGCGCAGGTCGGCCTGTGGGCGCCGGCGGCGCTCGTCGTGCTGCGCCTGCTGCAGGGCGTCGCATCCGGCGGCGAATGGGGCGGCGGCGTGCTGATGATCAGCGAGAACGCGCCGCCCGAGCAGCGCGGCTATTACGCCGCCTGGAGCCAGCTCGGCGTGGGCGGCGGCTTCGTGCTGTCGTCGGCCGCGTTCCTCGCCGCGCAGGCGCTGCCGGACGACGCGTTCCGCACGTGGGGCTGGCGGCTGCCGTTCCTCGCGAGCATCGTCATCTTCGCGATCGGCATTTATATCCGCCGCCACCTGCCGGAAAGCCGCGACTTCGAGCAGGCCGGCAAGCGCGGCAAGCATGCGCATCTGCCGATCGTCGAGTGCATCCGCCGTCACCCGAAGGAAATCCTGCTCGCGATGGGGCTGCGCGTGGCCGAGAACGGCGGCGCGTACATCTTCCTTGCGTTCTCGCTCGTCTACGGCAAGTACGTCGGCATTCCGAACGGCGTGATGCTGACCGGCGTGATGATCGCGATGATCGTCGAGATGGGCGCGATGCTCGCCTGGGGCAGGCTGTCCGACCGGATCGGCCGCAAGCCCGTGTACCTGATCGGCGCGCTGAGCCTCGTCGCCTGTGCGTTTCCGTTCTTCTGGCTGCTCGATACGCGCGTGACGCCGCTCGTGTGGCTCGCGCTGACGGTCGGCACGGCCGTCAGCCACGGCGCGATGATCGGCACGCTGCCCGCGCTCGTCGGCGAGCTGTTCAGCACCGAGGTGCGCTACTCGGGCGTCGCGCTCGGGCACGAAGTCGCATCGATCTTCGCGGGCGGGATGTCGCCGCTGATCGCGACCGCGCTGCTCGCGCGCTATCACGCGTCGTGGCCCGTGTCGCTGTTCCTCGTCGCGCTCGGCCTCGTCACGGTCGCCACGCTGTGCGTGATGCGCGAGACGCGCACCACGCACGCCGACGGTTCGCGCGGCGACGCCGCATGACCGGGCGACGGTCAGCGCCCGGCGGCGTGCCGCGCGCTGTCGAACGCCGGTGCAAGCCCCAGGTGATCGAGCAGCCGCGCGAATTCGCCGAGCCGCTGTCGCATGTACGCGGGCACGTCGACGTCCGCATAGTCATGGAAGCCGGTGCCCGTGCGCACGCCGTCGCGGCCGGATTCCATGTTGCGTACGACGCTCGCGGCCGGTGCGAAGCGCGGGCCGATCTCGCCGGCCAGGTACGTCGACGCGTAGTACAGGATGTCGCAACCGCCCCAGTCGATGAATTCGAGCAGCCCGAGCACCGCGAAGCGCGGCCCGAAGCCAGTACGGATCGCCGTGTCGATATCCTCGGCGCTTGCGACGCCCTCCTCGACCATCCGCGCGGCTTCGTTCATCGCGAGCGCCTGGATGCGCGGCACGATATAGCCGGGCGCCGGCCCGCAGATCACCGGCTGCTTGCCGACGCGTTCGAGCAACGCGGCGAGTGCGTCGACGATGGCTTGATCCGTCGCAGCGCTGCGGCTGATCTCGACGAGCGGCATCAGCAGCGCGGGATTCAGCCAGTGCGCGTTCAGCATCCGCTCGGGGTGCGTGACATGACGCTGCAGCTCGGTGACGACGAACGTCGACGTGGTCGACGCGATGGTGGCGCGCGCATCGACGTGTTCGCCAAGCCAGCGCAGCGCCCCGGCTTTCGCATCGAGCACTTCGGGCAGCGCTTCGAACACGATATCGGCGTCGCGCACCGCGTCTGCCGCGCCGCCGTACGAGACGAGCGCGATGCGTGCGACGACAGCGTCGGCCTGCGCGGCATCGATGCGGCCGAGCGCGATCTGCGCGTGCAGCGGCCGTACCATCTCGTCACGGGTCCGCGCGTCGAATGCCTGCCAGCCGGCCGCGTCGCGCGGCTTGAAGTCGATCAGCGTCACGTCGAGGCCCGCAAACGCGAACACGAGTGCGATCCCCTGCCCCATGCGTCCCGCGCCGAGCACATGGATGCGCGTCACATCGGCGGCCGCCTTCATGCCGAGTACCCCGCGTCGAGCAGCGCGCGCAGCGCATCCTTCGACAGCGCCGCCAGCCCGAGCCGCTCCAGCGTGCGCCCTTCCGCATACAGCTCGCGCACCGCGACCGCGCTCGCGATGCTCAGCAGCCCCTGTGCGACCGGCGTCGGCACGCCGGCCCAGCGCCCGCACGACACGATGAACGACAGCCCGAGGCGGGTGTCTTCGAGCATGTAGCGATGCGTACGCAGATCGATCTTCTCGCGCCAGTCGCCGCTATCGGTCAGCTTGCCGTGCGCGCCGCGCCCGTACATCCACTCGTCGCCTTCGGTCGCGTAGTGATCGGCGAGCGGGAAATGCGGCGCACGGTAGCCAAGCGCTTCGCGCACCGCGATGCGTTCGGCGTCGAGCGCATTCGTCACGCGGCGGATCGACGGTTGCGTGCCTTCGTGATGGATATCCCACGCATCGAAGTGTTCGAGCGGCCCCGCGTTCATCAGGATCAGCGGCGGATGGATCACCGGGCCCGCGTTCATCAGCGCGCCGGACAACGCATCCTCGACCGGCTCGACCGACGGATAGCCCGCGCGCAGCACGTCGAACGCCCAGCCGGCCGCGCTCGCCGGAAACACGCCGGTCGGCAACCGCGTCGCGTATGCGCTGATCACGACCTCGTTGTCGCCATGCTTGCGCACGAGGTACGGCAGCGTGCCCGTTTCGGCGAACGCGACACGCGAACGGTTGCCGGCGTCGGCCGCCGCACGCGCGAACACGATGCTGCCGAACGTGCCGGGCGGCAGGAACACGACCTGCCCGTCCTCCAGCAGCGGCGCAACCTGCGCGGCGAGCGCATCGTGCGACGTGGCCGGCAGCGGCACCACGACGAGCTGCGCGCCGCGCAGCGCGGCCGCGAGATCGTCGGTCAGGCGGATCGCGCCGGGCGCGTCGCCGAGCGGCACCGTCCGCTTGCCGCGACAGTCGGTCACGTTCAACACGCCCAGCTCGCGCAGGCGCGCGTGCGGCTCGCGGTCGCGCCGCCACCACGTCACGTCATGGCCCTTTTCGAGCAGGTCGATCGCCGCCGCATGGCAGCCGTGGCCGCCGCCCAGAACACATGCCTTCATCGTTTTCTCCCGGTGATTGAGTGTTTCCGAGACTACGCGGCCGCCCTCGCCGCGTCGCTTCAAAACGCGCAACGACACGCCCGTTCGCGCAACGCAATCGCGGCGCGGCGCATGGCGCCGCGCCCCTGCATCCGCTACGAGGCCTATCAATGGACATCGCCCTTTCCCGCCATGCGCCGAACCGGCTCGGCACGCTGCAGGCGCCCGACGAAGTCGAACGCGCGGTCGCACACCGGCTCGGGCCGCACCGGATGGCCGCTCACGGCCGCGATCCGTTTCATGCGGAGCTGTACGAAGTGCCGCTGCACCACGGCGCGCTGCTCGAACTCTGCTACGGCCGCGAAACGCGCATCGATTTCGGCGACGATGCCGATCACTTCCTGTTCAGGCTGACGCTCGCGGGTGCATGCGAGCTTCAGGCCGGCAGCGTCGTCGCATGCGCAGGCCCCGGCGAGCTGACCGTGTCGTCGCCCGCGCTCGCGAGCCGCCTGCGCACGAGCCCCGATTGCCGCAACCTCGTACTGCGGCTCGAACGCGGCGCGCTCGAACGCAAGCTGCAGGACATGCTGCAGGCGACACTCACGCGGCCGCTGCAGTTCGATCTCGCAGCCGGCGGCGCGGGCTCCGCGTTCGTGCTGCCGACCTTCGAATACCTGTGCCGCCTCGGCGCGCAGCCGGGCATCGGCACGGCCTCGCCGGTGTTCGGCGCGGACCTCAGCGCGTGGCTGATGTCGCTGCTGCTAACGCACCTGCCGCACGCGTACAGCGACGCGCTCGCACGCGGCACGCCGCCCTTGCCGGCGCACGTGCGCCGCGCGTGCGACCACGTCGATGCGCATCTCGGCGAACCGCTCGCGCTCGCCGCGCTCGCAACGGTCGCGGGTGTCGCGCCGCGCACGCTGCAGCACGCGTTCCGCGCGTTCCTGCACACCACGCCGGCCGCGTACGTGCGCGAGCGCCGGCTCGCCGCGGTGCACGCGGCGCTGCAACGCGGCGACGCGCACAGCGTGACCGACGTGCTGATCGCGCACGGCATCCACGGCTTCGGCCATTTCGCGAAGGCATATGCGCGGCGTTACGGCCACGCGCCTTCCGTCACCGCGAGGCAGACACGATGACGCATCCCGCAACCGGCCGCCCCGCGGCCCCGGCCCGCGCCGAACCTTCAACGAAGGAGGCCGACTCATCGAACGGCCTGCGCGTGCAGGATCTCGATCTCAACCTGTTGAAGACGTTTCGCGCGGTCTACGAGGAGCGGCACGTCGGCCGCGCGGCGTTGCGGCTCGGCGTCACGCAGCCGTCCGTCAGCCACGCGCTCGGCCGGCTGCGGCTGATGTTCCGCGACGCGCTGTTCGTGCGCACCGGCACCGGCGTGGAGCCGACGCCGCGTGCGCAGCGGCTCGCGATCTCGGTCGACAAGGCGCTTGCGATCCTGCAGGACGTGCTCGACGAAGGCTCGCGCTTCACGCCCGACAGCACGCAGCGCGTGTTCCGCCTGCACATGAGCGATTTCGCGGCGAGCGCATTCCTGCCGACGCTGCTCGCCGCGTTCGACCGGCGCGCGCCGGGTGCGGTGATCGAGACGCTGCACGTCGACGAATGCCAGCTCAACGTCGCGCTCGAATCGGGGCGCATCGATTTCGCGCTCGGGCATTTCGCCGATGCATCGAGCCACTTCCAGCGCACCGCACTGCTGCACGAACGTTGCGTGCTGTTGATGCCGCGCCGCACCGCCCAGCGCGTCGGCTTGCCCGACGATTTCGTGCTCGACGGCGCGGCACCCGACGCCCTGCGCTTCGTCGCGGTCACGTCGCATCCGCAGTCGATGCAACTGCTCGAACGGCACGAACTGATGCCGCGCGTGCGCGCGGCGCTGCCCGATTTCATGGTGGTGCCCGCGTTGCTGCAGGACGGCGACTACGCGCTGATCCTGCCGGAGACGATCGCGATCACGTTCGCCGCGCGGCAGCCGTGCGTGCTGTACGAGATCGCGGGCGCCTGCGAATGGGCCGTCAATGCGTACTGGCACCGGCGCTTCGACGCGGACCCCGGCCACCGCTGGCTGCGCGCGCTGCTGCTCGAACTGTTCAATATCGGCGAGCAGGCGCCGTTCGACGCATGGCTCGCACCGCAGCCGCCCGCCTGCGCGTAGCGGCGCAAGCGGGCCCGCCGACACACCTAGAACGACGTGAGGATGCCCGCAACGATCGAGCTCGCGGTCGCGCCCGGCTTGGCGACCGCGACGCCGCCGCCCGCCGCGCCGTTGACGACGAAGCGCGCATGCGCGCCGTTGCGCACCATTGCGGCGCCCGTGTACAGCACCGTGCGCTTCGACAGCGGATAGTCGAAGCGGATGCCGTACGAATCGGCGTTGCCGTCGCTGTCCGCGATCTTCCGGTAGTGACCGACGCTCAGCAGCAGCGACGCACGCCCGATCGGCACCGTCGCGCTCAGCTCCACGATGTCGCTGTGCGGATACGCGCTCTGGCTGTCGATCGCGGTCGCGACGTCGGGGCCGCCGCGATGGCGCATGTACAGCGCGGCGACCTTCACCACGTTGAAGTCGTACGAGATCGCGCCGAGCGTGTAGTTGCCGTTTGCGGCCGGGCTCGTGTCGCCGAGCGCGGACGCCGCCGCCGGGCTGAACTTCTGCTGCATGTAGTCGACGTCGACCGACAGGCCGCCGCGCACGTAGTTGATGCCCGCGCCATACGTATCGCCGAGCGTCGCCGGCTGTCCGGCCGCGCCGTTGGTGCCGCGCGCGGCCATCGCGCGCAGCAGGAAGCCCGCGTAGCGCGGCGACGTGTAGCGCATCGAGTTGCGCACGCGCAGGAACGCCGGCCCGACGAAGTTGTTGGTCGCGTTGCCCCATGCGAGCCCCGCGCCGAGGCCCGGCAGGCTGTACGTGACGAGCGTCGTATGCACGATCGTGTAGAGCTCGCCGAACTGCACGCCGCCGAACGGCCCCGTGATGCCGACCCACGCTTCGCGGCCGAACAGCGCGCTGCTGTTCGACAGCGCACCGCTGCCCGCGTTGAAGCCGTCCTCGAGCTTGAAGATCGTCGCGTAGCCGCCGCCGAGATCCTCGACGCCCTTCAACCCCCACTGCGACGCCCACAGGTTGCCGCTGCCCACGCGCGTCACGTGGTTCGGCCCGGCGTTCGCGTATTCGATCGCGGTGTCGATGCGGCCGTAGAGCGTCACGCTCGATTGCGCGGCCGCCGGCAGTGCGATGCACGCAAGCAGCGCGACAAGCGGTACGGCAAGCCGGTCGGCCCGCCCGTTCGGTTGGTTCATGTTCGTCGTCCCGTAGAAGTGCCGGCGCCGTTCGGCGTCGCGCCGCGTGGTGTGAAGCGCGTTCGCCACAGGGGGCCAACGCTGCCGATAAAAAACGGGCCGAGTCTAGGAACGACAATTTCGGACGTCGACGCAATGCGCTCTATAACGCTTATAGATGCGCCGCATGAGGCGCGCGCGCCCCGCCGCACGCGTGCTGCGCGGCGGGGCGCGCGCACGGTCTCGGTGTTTTCTTTATCCGGGTCGGTAAATGTCCGTGTGGCGCCGCTGTCACTCCGGCTATGGCGGCCGAATTTGGCCGACTACGCTGCGTCTCCGATCGTGTCACCCGCACGCTTTCGCGCCGCGACGGCGCCCGGCCCGCAAGGCCGCTGCCGCGCATTTCCACCGCCCGCTCCTGGAGAATCCGCATGTCCGCATCCACGGCCCGCGCTGCCGACGGCAAGCGCTATACGTACGAATGGTATGTCGTCGTCATCTGCATGCTCGCGTACGTCTTTTCGTTCGTCGACCGCCAGGTCCTCGTGCTGATGATCGAACCGATCAAGCGTGACCTGCACCTGTCCGACACGCAGTTCAGCCTGCTGAACGGCTTCGCGTTCTCGCTGTTCTACGCGGTGATGGGGCTGCCGGTCGCGTATCTCGCCGACCGCTATGCGCGCCCGCGCATCATCTCGATCGGCATCGCACTGTGGAGCGTCGCGACAGCCGCGTGCGGGCTCAGCCAGCATTTCGTGCAGATGTTCATCGCGCGGATGGGCGTGGGGGTCGGCGAAGCCGCGCTGTCGCCCGGCGCGTATTCGATGCTTGCCGACTACTTCCCGAAGGAGAAGCTCGGGCGCGCGATCGCCGTGTATTCGCTCGGCTCGTTCATCGGCGGCGGCGTCGCGTTCCTGATCGGCGGCTACGTGATCGCGCTGCTCAAGCATGCGAGCGCGTTCACGCTGCCGGTCGTCGGGCAGGTGCACGCGTGGCAGGTCACGTTCCTGATCGTCGGGCTGCCGGGGATCCTGGTTGCACTGCTGTTCGCCGCGACCGTGCGCGACCCGCAACGCAAGGGGCTCGCGCAGGATCGCTCGGGCGCCGTGCGGCGCGTGTCGATGCGCGATTCGCTGCGTTTCGTCGGCACGCATCGCGCGACCTTCTGGTGCCACTACCTCGGTTTCTCGTTCTACGCGATGACGCTGTACTGCCTGCTGAGCTGGACGCCCGCGTTCTATATCCGCCGCTTCGGGATGACGGCCGTCGAAGCCGGCTACACGCTCGGCATCGTGCTGCTGGTCGCGAATACGGCCGGCGTGTTCTGCGGCGGCTGGCTCAACGACTGGCTGCTGCGGCGCGGCCGGGCCGATGCGCCGATGCGCGCCGGTGCGATCGGCGCCGCATGCATGGTGATTCCCGCGACGCTCTTCACGCAGCTCGACAGCCTGCCCGCGTCGCTGGCCGTGCTGGTCGTCGCGATGTTCTTCGCGTCGTTCCCGATGCCGACGTCGACCGCCGCGATGCAGACGCTCGCGCCGAACCAGATGCGCGCGCAGATCTCCGCGCTGTTCCTGCTCGTGTCGAACCTGATCGCGCTCGGGATCGGCACGACCGTCGTCGCGCTGTTCACCGATCGCGTGTTCGGCACACCGGCCGCGGTCGGCCATTCGATGTCGATCGTCAACGTCGCGGCGGCCACGCTCGCCGCGCTGCTGCTCGCCGCCGGTTGCCGGCACTATCGCCGCAGCCTCGATCGCGAACGCGGTCACGCATCGGCAGCGGCACCGCTGGCCGCCGGTGCGGGCGACGCGATCGCCGCGCGTTGAGCACCGACGGCGGCCCAAGCATTATCCATCCGACTGATTCAGGCATCGCTTTTTAATCGATTTGATTTATGCGACGCCCCTCCCTATTCTCGATCGCATGACGGCGCGGGCTCTGCCGCGCCGCTTTCCTCCTACCCCACGGAATTTCCCATGCAAGCGAACCGCCACCAGGTCCGGATCGACGCGCTGATCGACGCGGCGCAGGACATCCGCTGTTTCCGGGTTTCGCGCATCGACGGCCGGCCGTTCGATGCGTACGAACCGGGCGCCCATATCGACGTCACCGCGCCGTCCGGCATCACGCGGCAATACTCGCTGTGCGGCAACCCCGACGAGCGCGGCAGCTACCTGTTCGCGGTGAAGAAGGAAGCGCAGTCGCGCGGCGGCTCGCGTTCACTGCACGACGACGTGGCCGTCGGCGCAGAGCTGTCGATCGGCACGCCACGCAACCTGTTTCGTCTGACGGATGACGCGAGCGAGCACGTGCTGATCGCGGCCGGCATCGGCATCACGCCGCTGCTGTCGATGGCGTACGCGCTGCACAAGCGTGGCGCGCGTTATCAACTGCACTATTTCGCACGCAGCCGCGAGCACGCCGCCTTTGTCGACGCACTATCGGCCGAGCCGTTCGCGTCGCACGTCACGTTCCACTACGGCGTCGAGCCCGATGCGCTCGCGGCCGAACTCGGCCGCTGCGTCGCGTCGATCGATGCGCAAGCGCATGTCTACACGTGCGGCCCGGGGCCGTTCATGGATGCGGTCGTCGCGGCCGCCGCGACGTGTGTGCCTGAAGACGCGATTCACCTCGAACGCTTCGCTGCAGAACCCGTCTCCGCCGATGCGGGCCACGCCGAAGCCGGCACCGGCCCGGCCGACGGCTTCGAAGTGCGGCTGCAGCGCAGCGGGCAAACGGTGCGCGTCGCGCCCGACACGTCGATCGTCGACGCGCTCGCGCGGATCGGCATCGAAGTCGATACGTCGTGCGGCGAAGGCGTGTGCGGCACGTGCATGGTGCCCGTCATCGACGGCGAGCCCGATCATCGCGACCACTGCCTCAGCAAGGCCGAACGCGCGAGCAACACGGTGATCTGCTGCTGCGTGTCGCGCTCGCGTTCGGCGGTGCTGGTGCTCGATCTCTGAAGCGGCCGGCGCGCGCCGGCTGCCGTCACGCGTCGTCGAAACGCTCGACGATCTCGGCAAGCAGCGCGCGCATCCACGCATTGCCTTCGTCCTCGTGGAAATGCTCGTGCCAGTGCATCGTCACCGGTGCGGGCGGCAACGTGACGGGCAGGTCATAGAGGCGGAATGCGTTGTCGCGGTTCAGGATCTGCGCGAGCCGCTTCGGCAGCGTCGCATAGAGATCGGTGACCGACAGCACGCTCGGCAGCGCAACGAAATGCGGTACTTCCAGCGCGATGTTGCGGCCCACGCCCTGCGCGCGCAATGCGTCGTCGAGCGCGTGATGGCTGTGCTCGACCGACTTCACGTTCACGTGCGCGGCGCGCACGAACTGCTCGAGACTCAACACAGCGCCGGCCGGCAGCCCGCGCCGGCGGCCCGTCATGCACACGTAGGTTTCCTCGAACAGCACCTGGTGGCGCGTGCGCGGCATCAGTTCCGGCAGGTTGCCGATCGCGAAATCCAGCCGGCTCGCACGCAACGCCTCCTCGATCTCCTCCACCGGCAGCGGCTGCACGCTCAGCGTCACGCGCGGCGCGCGCTCGCGCAGCGCCTGGCAGATCGCCGGCAGGTACGCCATCTCGCCCGCATCCGACAGCGACACCCTGAACGTGCGCGTGCTGGTGGCCGGATCGAAGCGCTCCGCGTAGCGCAGCGCCACGCGCACCATGTCGAGCGCCTTGCCGACGATCCCCGCGAGCTCGAGCGCGACCGGCGTCGGCTGCATGCCCGCGCGCGTGCGCACGAACAGCGGATCGTCGAACAGCGTGCGCAACCGGCCGAGCGAATAGCTGACGGCCGGCTGCGACAGCGCGAGCCGCTCGCCGGCCTTCGTCAGGCTGCGCTCTTCGACGATCGCCTGGAATACGCGCAACAGGTTCAGATCGAGATGATCGACCGACGTCATCGTTGCCTCCATTATTTGCCGTATTTATTGACTGGCTAATTTTAGATCAATTTGACGGATATATAGCATGAGACGAGACTGGGTACTCGATACCGCGCATGACGCGGCCCGATTTCGCGACTCTTTCCCCACGACGACGATGAGCGACATTTCCTACCAGACGATCGACACCCGCGCGTTGCACGGTCTCGCGCAGCCCGACCGCATCGCGCCCGCGATGTATCACGATCCCGCGCTGTTCGAGGCCGAGCTCGACCGCATCTTCTACCGCACCTGGATCTGGGTCGCGCACGAGAGCGAACTGCCGAACCCGGGCGACTTCATCACGACGATGATCGGCCGCCAGCCGGTGATCGTCGTGCGCGACAAGACCGGCGAGATCAACGTGCTGCAGAACCGCTGCCGCCATCGCGGCGCGACCGTGTGCGAATCTCACAAGGGCAACGCGAAGGGTTTCACGTGCCCGTATCACAGCTGGTCGTATGCACTCGATGGCACGCTGCGCGCGCTGCCGTACGGCGACGGTTATGAAGGCGTGTGCGAGAAACGCGACCTGCCGCTCGTGAAGCTGCGCGCCGGCGTGTACCAGGGGCTGATCTTCGCGAGCTTCAACGACGACATCGAATCGCTCGAGGATTTCCTCGGCGGCGCGAAGCCGTGGATCGACCTGTTCATGAAACAGGGCGCCGGCTACCCGATCAAGGCGAACGGCGAACACAAGTTCAAGTTCAAGGGCAACTGGAAGATCCAGCTCGAGAACACGACCGACCTCTACCACTTCCCGGTCGTGCACAAGTCGTGGATGAAGTCGATCGACGACGAGACGGCCGCCGCGATCACCAGCTTCATGACGAGCGAGGATGCGTTCTGCCGCGGGCTCGGCAACGGTCACAGCCTCGCGGTGTTGATGCCCGAGCTGATCGACCTCGACGAAGACGACGGCGCGCCGCTGCCCGAGCGCTTCGCGCCGCTCGCGGCGAAGCTCGCCGAGCGCCATTCGCCGGAGGCCGTGCGCCGCATCGTGCGCTCGCTGATGGGCGTCGGCTTCAACCTGAACCTGTTCCCGAACCTCGCGCTGTCGATGGCGTTCTTCCGCGTGCTGCGGCCGATCGCCGCGAACGAAACCGAGATCCGCCACGTCGCGCTCGCGATGGACGGCGGCCCCGACGAAGCGAACCGCGAGCGGCTGCGCATCCACGAGCATTTCCAGGGCCCGTTCGGCTTCGGCAGCCCCGACGACGCGGAAGCCTGGGAGCGCGTGCAGCGCGGCGCGCACGCGGGCCCCGACGTGCCGATCCTCGTCAATCGCGGGCTGAACCGCGAGACGACCGCCGCAAACGGCGAAAAGACCGCGCATGCGACCGACGAGACCGGCATGCGCGAGGCGTATCAGCAATGGCGCAAGATGATGGAGCAACAATGATGGACGACCGCAACGCCCTCTTTTCCGAGCAGACCTTCGCCCGCGCGGTCGAATTCGTGTGGCGCGAAGCCGAGATGCTCGACCGCCGCGACTACCGCGCCTGGCTCGACCTGTGGGATCCGGCCGGCCACTACGTGGTGCCGATCGACCCCGACACGACCGATTTCGCGGCGACGCTGAACTACGTGTTCGACGACCAGGACATGCGCGAGAAACGCGTACAGCGGATGGTGTCCGGTTACTCGGCGTCGGCGACCGACGCGGCGCGCACGGTGCGCACCGTGTCGCGCTTCACGCTGGAAAGCAGCAGCGCCGGCACCGTCGAGCTGAAATCGGCGCAGGTCGTCGTCGCGTACAAGCGCGGCGTCGCGACGCTGTTCGCGGCCGACGTCACGCACAAGCTGCACGTCGATGCCGAAGGCGAGATGCGGATCGCCGGGAAGGTCGTGCGCCTGATCGACTCGACCGAAGCACTCAGCGCGATCGGCTTCCTGCTGTAAGCCGTGGCCGGTTCACCGCTGCACGCGCAAAGGTGAGCCGGCAACCTTCACCTTTCCGGACCACCATGCCCACACTCGAAGTTTTCCTGCCGGCCGGCCATGACGACGCGCGCAAGGCCGAGCTGATCGCCACGCTGACCGATGCGACCGTCGACGCGATCGGCGCACCGGTCGAATCCGTTCGCGTGCTGCTCAGCGAACTGCCCGCGACGCATATCGGCCTCGGCGGCCGCAGTGCTGCGGACGGCGCGCCGCCGTCGTTGCCGGTGATCGTCGCGATCCTGATCGCCGGCCGCACCGACGCACAGAAACGCGCGCTGATCGCCGCGCTGTCCGGTGCGGGCGCGAACGTGCTCGACGCACCGCTGCAGGCGACACGCGTGATCATCAAGGACATTCCGAACACCGACTTCGGCATCGGCGGCCAGACCGCGCGGGCGCTGGGGCGCTGATCGTGCGCCGCGCGTCGCCGCCCGGCCGTGACGCGACGCAGCGGTTACGCGTGCGTGCCGGCGAGCGGCAGCGTCACGCGGCAGTCGAGCCCGCCGCCGTCGGCCGGGCTCGCGGCGATCCGCCCGCCGTGGCGCGTGACGATGCTCTTGCACAGCGACAACCCGATCCCGTTGCCGCCGGCCTTCGACGACGAGAAACCGTCGAACAGCCGGTCGTGCGCATCTTCCGCAATACCCGGACCGTTATCGATCGCACGCAGTTCGGCATGCCCGGCCACGTTCGCCGTACCGAGCGTCAGCGTGCGCGGCATGCGCTCGCAACTGGCGAACGCCTCGATCGCATTGAATGCGAGATTCAGGATCACCTGCCCGATCAGCACGCGCTCGCAGCGGATCGGCAGCGGCATGCCGGCCTGCACGATCGCGACCGTCACGCCGGCTTCCTTCGCGCGCAGCTCGATGAAGTACGCGACGTCCGCGAGGATGTCGCGCAGGTCGGCGACCGCGACGGCCGGCTCGCGCTTCACGATGAACTCGCGCACGCTCTTGATGATCAGCGCCGCATGCTCGGCCTGCCGGTCTGCGCTGCGCAGCCCCCAGATCGCGTCGTCGACGGCGCCGTTGCCGTTCAGCCGCCGCACCGCACCCTCGATGAAATTGCGCACGGCCGCGAGCGGCTGGCTCAGCTCGTGCGCGATCACGCTCGCCATCTCGCCCATCGCGTTGTAGCGACCCGCGTGTTCGAGCAGGCGCGCTTCGGCGCGGCGCGCGTCCTCGATCGCGACTTCGTCGCTCACGTCGCGGAACTGCACGAGCAGCCCGTCGAGATCGCCTTCGATCTCGACCTGCCGGCACAGGATGCGCAGCCAGCACGACGAGCCGTCGCGCCGCACGATCCGGTAGCGCTGCGGCGCGGACGGGTACGCCGACGGCGCATCGCGCAGTTGTGCGACAAGGCGGTCGCGATCGGCCTCGGAGCAGTAGTCGAGCACCTCGCCGAGCGCTTCGTCGGCCGCAAGCCCGAGCACGCGGCGCCCCGACTCGCTGATGAACTGCACGCCGCCGTGCGGCGTCACGACCGCGATGCCTTCGTCGAGATCCTGCATGAATTCGCGCAGCCGCGCCTCGTAGCGGCGCAATTGCTGGCGGACCGCCTCTTCCGCGCTGATGTCGCGGAACTGCACCATCACGACGTCGTGCCCGCGCAGCGGCACGTAGGTCGCGGTGGCCTCGGACAGCATGTCGACGCCCGTACGCGATCGATAGCACCACTCGTACACCTGCGGCCCGTCGACGAGTGCGCGATCCCATGCGCTCACCGCGATCTCGCGCCGGTACTTCGGTTCGGGGCGCGTCATGTCCGGCGCCTTCAGCGGCAGCAATTCCTCGACGGAAAAGCCGAGCGCGATGCACGCGGCGCGATTCGCCCACACGATCGCCTTCGTCTGCGCGTCGTGCAGCAGCACGCAGGTCGTCAGCGCGTCGAGCAGCCGGTGGAAATCGTCTTCGTCGGGGAAACTCATGATCGGATTCGGGTGAAGGCGCGCAGCGTCGCGCAGCCGGAAACCCAACATAGCACCGGCGCGCGCCGATCGCATCTGAAGATTTCTTTAGGCCGGCACGGAACGTCACCAGTCGCGCGGCCCAACGCACCAATTGCTGCGTGTTTTCGGCGTTTCTAGACTGGTTGCATCGTCGTGCTGCCTGTCCGCAACCCGCACGGCACGCATGCCGCCCCGCATCCGAACCCTTATTCGCCCAGGAGACAACCATGCCGCAAGCCGCCCTCGCCATCGAACCCGCGCCGTCATCGCCGCCCGTGGCAGGCAGCGAGGCCGAGCAGTTGTCGCCGCTCGACGCGGCGATCGAAACCGTCGCCGCGCGCCGCGAAGAATTCGACCGCCTGTCACACGTGCCGCGCGACGTGATCGCGCTGTTCAGGCAGGCCGGCATCTATCGCGCGGGCACGCCGCGCCGCTTCGGCGGCGACGCGCTCGCGCCGACCGCGTTCCTCGACATGATCGAGCGGATCGCGACTGCCGACGGCTCGGCCGCGTGGGTCGCGAGCTTCGGCTCCGCGAACGTCTATCTCGCCGCGCTGCCGCTCGAGACCCAGGCCGAGCTGTACGCGAGCGGCCCGGACCAGGTATTCGCGGGCGGCCTGTTCCCGGTGCAGCCGGCGCAGGCCGCGCCGGGCGGCTGGCGCGTGAACGGCACGTGGAAATTCGCGAGCGGCTGCAAGGGTGCCGACTGGCTCGGCGTCGGCATTGCCGTGCCGGGCGCGCAGGATGCCGCGCCGAACAAGCCGCGCACGGCCGTGTTCCGTGCGGCCGATGTCGAGATCGTCGAGAACTGGAGCGTGGTCGGCATGCAGGGTACCGGCAGCCATGACTTGCGCGTGAACGACCGCTTCGTGCCCGAAGCGTGGACCTTCGTGCGCGGCGGCGAGCCGGCCGTCGACGAGCCGCTGTACCGCTACCCGACCGTTGCGTATGCCGCGCAGGTGCTGGCCGTCGTCAATCTCGGCCTCGCGCGCGCCGCGCTCGATGTCGTGAACCGGATGTCCGGCGGCCGGCAGACGACGACCGGCGCGCCGCGTCTCGCCGATCGCGCGTACTACCGCATCGAGCTCGCGAAGGCCGAGGCGCAACTGCGCTCGGCGCGCGCGTTCTTCTACGACGCGACCGACACCGTGTGGCAATCGATCCTCGCCGGCAACCCGGTGACGCCCGAACAGGTCAGCCTGCTGCGGCTCGCCGCGACGCAGATCGCACGCGAAGGCGCGAGCGTCGTCGAACGCGCGTACCGCCTCGGCGGCACGGCGGCGATCTATCGCACGCACCCGCTGCAGCGGCTGCTGCGCGACGCGATGGTCGTCACGCAGCACGCGTTTCTCGGCGAAGGCAACTTCGACGGCGCCGGCGCGGTGTTCACCGGTGTCACGCCGTTTCCCGGCTATCTGTAACCTGCGTCGCCCGAACGATTTTTAACGCGCATGAAGCCCATGCCGAAGCACCGTCGCCGGCCGCTTCATGCGCCCCACCGATTCCTCTGGAGAACCCGATATGTCCGATTCGAATCCGCTGCCGCTGCGCGTCCTGTTCTGCTGCGGCGTGTCGCAGAACTTCTTCGACCTGCCGCGCGAGAAGATCGGCGAAGTGTGGCAGGCGTACGGCGCGATGCTCGCGGCCGTCGAAGCGATGCCCGGCGTGCGCGTGCTCGGCGTGATGGACGACGACCGCCTCGTGGTCGGCCAGGCCGACGGCGCGCCGTGGACGTTCTACATCATGGCCGACGTCGCCGATTTCGACACGACGGTCGCCGTGTGCAACCTGTATCGCACGACGCCCGTCGGCGAATACAACCTGTGGCGCTACGGCAAGATCGAAGCACGCGTCGGCCGCGCGCTGACCGTGCCGCCGGCCGCGAAGCCCGCGGCGTGAGGCGTGCGATGACCGACCTGTCACCGGGCCTGATCGACGCGCTCGCGCAGCGTATGGCCGCACTCGACGCCGAGCGCGCGGTGCGTGCGACGATCACGCGCTACATGGCGCTGTGCGACGTGCCCGAAGACGCGGGCGACGGGCCATCGCTCGCCGAACTGTTCACCGCCGACGCCGTGTGGGAAGGCATCGGCCCGCAGTACGCGCAGAAGTTCGGCCGGCTCGAGGGCACGGCCGCAATCGTCGCGATGCTCGGCCGCTACCTGCCGCCCGATCCGCATTTCTCGGCGAACCTGCATTTTCTGACATCGGAGTCGATCGAGATCGGCGCCGGCAACGCGAGCGCGCGCGGCCGCTGGATCATGCTGCAAGCGTCGCGCTATGCAGACGGGTCGGCCGACCTGATCGCCGCGCGGCTGACCATCGATTTCGCGCCGGCCGCCCACGGCGCTGCGTGGCTGATCCGCCATTTCCGCACCGAGCGCGTACTCGACGGCCCGTGGCCGCTCGCCGCCGCGCCCCGGTCCTGATGCACTCCACCGCTTTCTCACGATACCGACCATGACAGGCTTCATCGACACCTTCACGCTCGGCGGCCCCGGCCCCACGATCGCGATCAAGGACACGATCGACATCGCGGGCCATCCGACCCGCGCCGCAAGCCGCGCGCTCGCCGATGCGCCGCCGGCCGCACAACACGCCGATGTGGTTCGCCTGTTGCTCGACGCCGGCTGGCAGATCGCCGGCAAGGCGAACATGCATGAACTCGCGTTCGGCATGACGGGCATCAACGACTACACGGGCACGCCGGTCAACCCGCAGGACGCCACGCGCATTCCCGGCGGCTCGTCGAGCGGCTCCGCGTCGCTCGTCGGGCTCGGCGCCGTCGATGCGGCGCTCGGCACCGACACGGGCGGCTCGATTCGCGGGCCGGCCGCGTGCTGCGGCGTGGCCGGGCTGAAGCCGACCTTCGGCCGCGTGTCACGGCGCGGCGTCGCGCCCGCCGACACGACGCTCGATTGCGTCGGGCCGTTTGCACGCGATATCCGCACGCTCGCCGCGGTGATGGCCGCCATCGCGCCGGGCTTCGATCGCGCACAGGCTACGGCCGCCGTGGCGGGCTGCACGGTTGCGCAAATCGCGGTCGAAGCCGATCCGGCGATCGCTGCCGCGCTCGATGCGGCCGTCCGCGCGTCGGGCCTGTACTCGCAGCAGGTCACGCTCGACGATATGCCGGCTTCGTTCGCGGCAGGGCTCACCGTCATCAACGCGGAAACGTCGCGCGCGTTCGGCCATCTGGTCGAAACCGGCCAGCTCGGCGTCGATCTCGATGCGCGCCTGCGCACGGCCGCGACGACGACACCTGCGGCACGCGCGGAAGCCGAGGCCATCCGCGCACGCTTCACCGCGCAGGTCGATGCGGCGCTCGAACACGCGGACGTGCTGGTGCTGCCGACGCTGCCCGCGCTGCCGATCACGCTGCGGCAGGCACGCGACGGCGTGTCGGTCATCGCGATGTCGTCGCTGATCCGCCCGTTCAACCTGAGCGGCCATCCGGCGCTCAGCCTGCCGCTGCCGATAGCAGGTTCGCCGCTGAAAGCCGGGCTCCAGATCGTCGGGCGCAAGGGCGCGGACGAACAGGTCTGCGCGGTCGCAGCGCACTTCGAAGCGGCACTCGCCGCCTGAACCACGACGCGGGCGCCGCTTCAACCGGCGTGCGCCCGCAAACCAGGGAATCACGCACCATGTCAGATCGAGTCGTCCTCGTCACCGGCGCCGCGCGCGGGCTCGGCGCCGTCATCGCCGAACGCTTTCACGCAGCCGGCTACCGCGTCGCACTGGCCGATATCGCCGCCGACGCCATTCGCGCGCATGCGCGCGACCTCGACCCGAGCGGCGAACGCGCGATCGCGCTGACGCTCGACGTCACGTCGAAACGCGATTTCGAAGCCGCGCGCGATGCGCTCGTCGCACGCTGGGGCACGATCGACGTGCTCGTCAACAACGCGGGCGCGTCGAAGGTCGTGCCGGCGATGGAGATCACGGCCGAGCAGTTCGACCAGGTGATCGACGTGAACCTGCGCAGCGTGCTGTTCGGCTGCCAGGTGTTCGGCCAGTATTTCGCGGAACGCGGCGCGGGCCGCATCGTCAACATCGCATCGCTCGCCGGCCAGAACGGCGGCTCGGCGACGGGTGCGCACTACGCGGCCGCGAAAGGCGGCACGCTGACGCTGACCAAGGTGTTTGCACGCGATCTCGCCGCGCAGGGCGTGACCGTCAACGCGATCTCGCCGGGCCCGCTCGACCTGCCGATCGTGTACGAAAGCGTCGCGCCGGAAAAACTGCGCCAGGTGCTGGCAAGCCTGCCGGGCGGCAAGCTCGGGTCGGCCGCATTCGTGGCGGATGCAGCCGTATTGCTCGCGTCGGGCGACGCGCACTTCGCGAACGGCGCGTGCTGGGACATCAACGGCGGGTTGTACATGCGCTGAGCGGCGGTATGCGCCGATTGCGCGGTGCCGACCGGTGCCGCGCGCGACGCATATGGGCGCGCTATCGAAAAAACTAAGAATGCCTACCTTACCTTCCCGGATCCACGTTGCCTCCGTGGCATAGAACTCGAATTCCATCTCTGCTCCCGTTGCATCAGCACACGCTCGCCGCCCTCGGCAAGCGCTAACGCGCGGACCTTGATCTTGCCTCTACTTTTGTGCGTCCTTCATGCCGTGGGCATCAGGATGCGACCGTAGGTGATGGCGGTGAGCGGTTGACGTTTTCACCGACCACCGAAGTGGCCCCAAGCACGGTAACGACGCCATCCGCAGACATCTTCAATGCCAGGTTGTGGCCCTCGATGAATAGACCAAGTCCGTTGCGCAAATGCAGGTAACTCATCACCGCGCCGACCACAAAATGCACGATATGCGAGATGGTTTCGAGCGTCTCCACCATTTACTGGCGCATGACTTGACTCAAATCACGGATCTCCACCCGACCGATTTCTCGGATGTTCCCGCTCATGCTGCCCGACTCAAACACGAGCACCTGCAGGCTATTCAGACCTTCGAACACGGAGTTGCCCTCCGGAAATCTGATACGCAGAAAGCTGGCGCCGCCGGTGTGGTCGTCCTTCGGGCCGTCGGCACCAGACTGCGTCATTCCCACCGATGGCTTATCATCGTTTTTCATTGCGACTCCTTGCCTGCATCACCGTTGGGCGATTCGTCATTCTTCGAGAGACTTCGATCACGGCAAGGCAATCTCTTGCCATGACTGCGTTGCCGGCGGCAGTCACTCCACCGTCCAGCCCTCTTCGCCTTCGATCAGGGTACCGCCATGGCTCGTGGTGTCGCCCTGGCGCGCCACGGGTTGCCCCTCGATGCTGGTGCCAGGCGAGCCGGATTCGATGACGGCGCCGCAACTGATGCGATCAGTCACACGCGCTACGGCACGACCGCCAACGGTGGCAGACGATGCGCCGCTCACGACGGTGCCCTCACCGTGGATGGGACAGCTGTGTCGATGACCGACAAGTACGACAGGGCGCATATCAAGCTCCTTTTGATGTGGACTACGACTGACTCTCTTCACGCTTACTGGCGAACAGGCGAATACCAGCAAAGATGCCGATCGCCAAAGCCGACTACGTTAGGTCGATCATCGACTTCATGGGTCGTCGCTTTGGGGCTGCAGCTATTCATGCCAGCGCACTCCTGAACAGAGTGAGTCGGCCGCTTGGAGACCGATGGGGTGATGGTGGATTCCAATCAGGATGACCGCGTTGTCTCATCCCGCGCAGCACGTTGACGCTCACTGCGTCAGTGCTTCCGCCGGTGGTGGGGCGCTGCGCACGTTGAAGAGACGGCATACCACGTACCAGCACAGGGCGGAGAACAGGTTGTAGGGGAACAGAATCAGCCACATCGGCAGCAGCCAGTTCTTCTTACCCTGTCGCTCGCCCGGCTCGCCGGTACGCCATGGCGCGTAGTGGCACCACGCTTCGGCCGGGGTGAGGCAGATGCGGTGCAGTGGCACGTACCACCAGTTGGGTTCGCCCGGCGGCGGCAACTGGTCGGGGCCCTTCTCCATGAACTGGCAGATGTACTCCCACACTTGGGCGATGTAGCGCGGGTCCGGGTCGTTGGGTGCATTGCTGTCGACCCACAGAACAATTCGTTCCTGCTCGTCACCGGGCGCTGGCCGCGGGCCGAAGGCCAACGCGAAATTCGTGCTGAAGGAGCGACCACCGAACTCGTTACGCACGAATTCGGCACCTTCGGTCTGTGCCCAGTCGAATACGATCAGGGTCTTGTTGCGCTGGTAGTAGACCTTGCGCGTCTTGCGGTTAAAGTAGAAGTTGGATAGCCGCTTGATGAAGAATATTCGGCACCACGTTAGAGCGGCGAAGAAACTTAGAAATACGGCCGAGCCTACGATGTACGTCCAGATTAAGAGATCGAAGCCAGGTAATTGAGGTGAATTTATTGGCAATTGAAAAAACATATAAACCAGAAATACGAACATAATGGTATTACCTGCCGTATACATCTTCCCCATGAACACCGAGTCCGCTACCCATGCGTTACGCAGACACAAGACATTCCGATCAACACTGACCAACTGATCGCGGATGGCCGGCGCCACACTGGTTCGCGCTTGTCGGGAAAATCGCCATGTCATCGCCATCGGTTCAACGCTCCAAGGCTTCTGCCGGCGGCGGTGCGCTGCGCACGTTGAACACACGGCACACCACGTACCAGCACAAGGCGGAGAACAGGTTGTAGGGGAACAGGATCAGCCACATGGGCAACAGCCAGTTCTTCTTACCCTGCCGCTCGCCCGGCTCACCTGTGAGCCATGGCGCGTAGTGGCGCCAGGCTTCGGCCGGTGTCAAGCAGATGCGGTGCAGCGGCACATACCACCAGTTGGGTTCGCCGGGCAGCGGTAGCTGATCAGGGCCCTTCTCCATGAACTGGCAGATGTATTCCCACACCTGGGCGATGTAGCGCGGGTCCGGGTCGTTGGGTGCATTGCTGTCGACCCACAGAACAATTCGTTCCTGCTCGTCACCGGGCGCTGGCCGCGGGCCGAAGGCCAACGCGAAATTCGTGCTGAAGGAGCGACCACCGAACTCGTTACGCACAAATTCAGCACCTTCGGTCTGTGCCCAGTCGAATACGATCAGGGTCTTGTTGCGCTGGTAGTAGACCTTGCGCGTCTTGCGGTTAAAGTAGAAGTTGGATAGCCGCTTGATAAAGAATATGCGGTACCCAGACAGCAAGATTGCAAATAAACCAAATCCAATGGTGCAAGCCAAAATGGTCCAGAAAAGTACCCCGAACCTTTCTCGCCCTATTAGCAACCAGCACAAATAACCGAACATCGGAATGTTAAGGGATGCATACATTTTAGATGTGAATACTGAATCTGCCGCCCACGGATTCCGCAAACACAGCACATCTCGGTCAACGCTGACCAACTGATCGCGGATGGCCGGCGCCACACTGGTTCGCGCTTGTCGGGAAAATCGCCATGTCATCGCCATCGGTTCAACGCTCCAAGGCTTCTGCCGGCGGCGGTGCGCTGCGCACGTTGAAGAGACGACATACCACGTACCAGCACAGGGCGGAGAACAGGTTGTAGGGGAACAGAATCAGCCACATCGGCAGCAGCCGGTTCTTCTTACCCTGTCGCTCGCCCGGCTCGCCGGTACGCCATGGCGCGTAGTGGCACCACGCTTCGGCCGGGGTGAGGCAGATGCGGTGCAGTGGCACGTACCACCAGTTGGGTTCGTCCGGCGGCGGCAACTGGTCGGGGCCCTTCTCCATGAACTGGCAGATGTACTCCCACACCTGGGCGATGTAGCGCGGGTCCGGGTCGTTGGGTGCATTGCTGTCGACCCACAGAACAATTCGTTCCTGCTCGTCACCGGGCGCTGGCCGCGGGCCGAAGGCCAACGCGAAATTCGTGCTGAAGGAGCGACCACCGAACTCGTTACGTACAAATTCGGCACCTTCGGTCTGTGCCCAGTCGAATACGATCTGGGTCTTGTTGCGCTGGTAGTAGACCTTGCGCGTCTTGCGGTTAAAGTAGAAGTTGGATAGCCGCTTGATGAATAAGATGCGAAACCAAACAAAAATACCAATTAAGGCAGGAAATATCATGAATATCGAGTAAAGCAACAACAGGAAGGCATTAACTCGTTCCTCACGAAAAACCAAGAATGTGGTGACAAAAACAAAAACAAGTGTCATGGAGATATACATCTTGGCCGTAAACACCGAGTCTGCCGCCGTCGGATTCCTCAGACAGAGAACATTCCGTTCAACGCTGACCAACTGATCGCGAATAGCCGGTGGCACGCCGGTTCGCTGCTGATGAAAAAATCGCCACTCCATCGACATCGGTTCATCGCTCCAATTGAAATTGCTCTTTTGCCTGCGCGCTTTCATCCAGACCTTGATTGGGTTTGTAGTCGATGGTCAAGGCCATCCGGTCGACCTCCCTCACTTCCTTTTTGTAATGCAGGACCAAGCCGCTGGGTGTGTCGTAACAAGTCGGGTTACCAGCCACGCCGCTGTTACCTTGCTCCAACCTATCGGACCAATGGCTTTGCCCCATGACGTAGCCACGCAGCAGGACTGTGAATTCCACGGTGGTCGTAGTTGGCGGCACCTGGTTTGTTGCGATCCTGCCCCAGTTCGGGTAAGACCACTGCAACAGGTTGCGGTGCCAGGTACTGTCGATACCCTTGAGCCCAATGTTCTCGGCATCCTTCTGGGTCAGCAGCACAGGGGCGAAATAGGCGGTGTACCAAGCCTTGATTTCTTCCGCGACGCCACCGGAAAACGGCAGTAATTGCCCATTGGCGTCCAGCGTGCGTTTTTCACCATCGTTCTTGTGCGTGCCGAAGGTGCCGCGTGCTGCCCAGAGTTCGAGGGGGCTGTGGCGACGCGCATCTGCCAGGGAGTGGAGCCAAACCCCACCGGCGAGAACGACTGCCCCCGCCAGCACAATCGCAACTGCGGCCCAGCCAGCAACCGGCACCACGGCCGTCGGAGCCGCAATTGCCAAGCCGCCTTCAAGGATTGCCGCAGAACCAATTGCAACAAACGTCCCCCCTGCGAACGTCAATCCTGCTGCCGCGAGGTCCCCATGCTGGGCCTGACGAACTGTCTTTCCTGCATCAGACGCAAACCCCGCTAACATCGCCGGATACCCCAACAGCCGACTAAACAGCTTGCTGGTCACGAAATTTGTAACGCCGTTGCCAAATGCCATGCCGGGCGCGCTGACGGAATAGCGTAGCGCGAGGATCTTATAGCCGGAGCGCGCGCTGACGCCTACGGACACCAGCGCACCGCTCACGCCCAGGACGGCGGAAGCGAAACCCGCCGCGTATTCGAAGGACGGATCATCGCGCAGTTGCGCGTAAACAGCCTTGAGGGCAATAACGTTGAAGCAGAGCATGGCGACGTTCACGCCACCACCGGCGGCCGTGGTCCTCAGCGACGCCAGGTTTGGGCGTACCCGCTTGATTAACGTCTCCTCTACCGTGACAGTGCGGCTGCCCTTGACTCGCACTCGCTTGACCTCTTCGAAGTCGGCCATGCCGGACTTCACGAACTTGTCCACCTCTTTGCTGAGGGGATCTTCGAGCGGCTTCGACTTGGTGATGCCATAGCGTGCAGCAAGCAGGCCCAGGGCCTTCTCGGCATTGGCTTCGCCAGCGGCGGCCAACACCTGCTGACGCAGGTTGCGGCTGGCGTCCCAGCGGGTCTTGCCCTGCAGGCGCTTGAGCGTCACGGTGGTCACCACTTCGGCAGTGAGATCGGTGATGCCAGCGGCAGCCGGGAAGCGCCCTGCCAAATCTTCGATGACGTAGTTGGCGCCGCTCAGGAGCACGCCGACCGCATCGGCCTTGTCCTTGAGCGGGTTGTAAGGGGCAAGCGCAAGATAGAGGGGACTGTCGCGCTGGTCTAGCCAAGCGCTCAACCGCCTGAAGCGCGCATCCTGGTCATCTGTACCCGGCAGAGGCTGGCTCATGGGATGGAGCATCAGGGCCAAGGTGATTTCCAGACCCAGGGCGGACGACTTCTCGTCACGGTCGTAGGCGGCCAAAGCGGCCGCCAAGCTGGCGGGCTCGTCGCGGTGGCGTGGTTCTGCGGTAGCCAGCCATTGGTCGTGGTCGTCGCAGGCTTCGAGCGCGGTGCCCAGGTGCGTGCGCAATACCTTTTCGCGCTCGTCGCGTTGGGCCACGAATGCGAAGTACCGTGTGGTATCGATGCGATCGTCCAGGCGATGGCCGCTGGGCGATACGCCCTTGTCGGTGAGCACCTGGTAACGCAGTTCAGCGGGCGTCGCCCGGCGCTTGCCACCCACCTGCTTGCTTTGATGCTCCTCGCGCAGCTTGACCAAGTCGTCCAGCTTGGGCTTGTTGGCGGGGTACATGGCCCGAAGCGTTTGCTCCAGCAGCGAGGCGATCAGGTCCTTTTCGTGGAAGTCCTTGCTTTGTGCACTGAGTTTTTCCACATCCAGGCGGAAGCAGGCGGGCACGCTGGGCGCTTGGGGCTGATCCTTGCCCTGCCCCGTGGCGCCTTGGGGCTGCTGCGTCGGCAGAATGTCGTGCAGTTGATGCTGATAGGCGGCGACGGACAACCCAAGATCCAGACTGGTACCCTCGGCGTCGTTGAGCGCGACCACCACGGGCACCCGCGGCTGGGTGAAGCGATAGTGCTGTCCCTGCGCCACGAAGGTGCTGATGGGCAGATCGTCCTTGCTGGCGTGGCTGCTCCAGTTCAGGTCGCGGCGCTTGCTCTTGAGCTTGCAGTCTTCCACCCACTCGCTCAGCGCGCTGGCGGGCAGCACATGTGGCTGGCGCGAAGGTGACTTCTGTCCCGAGGTGAGTTCGGCCATGTCCAGTCGGCGCATGTGGCGCTGGCGCACGGCCAGGTTAGACGCGATCTTGGTGGTCATGGCGTTGGTCCACAGGTGCGGGCTGTAGCTGATCCAGACTTCTTCGGCGGTGTCCTGGCAGGTGTCGGCCCAGACCCAACCCATGCTGTCGCCGGTTTTGTAGCGGTCCTTGCGGTGGTACTGCTCGAGGCTGCGGTACTTGAGTTCCTTGTAGTGCCCTTCGCCATCGTATTCGTGGATGACCAGTTGTTCGCCCTTCGCCCCTTTCATGAACACATAGACGTAGCCCGGCCGCAGGGCACGCAAGGTGTATGCCGAGCGTTTGAGCGGCTTGAATTCCTTTTCCAGGGTGAAACCGGCATCGGCATAGCGATAGAGCGGCTCTTTGTCGTTGCGCGGCACAACGGCATAGCGAATCGGCAGGATGGGCACCCGCGAGCTGCACGAAGGGGCCGAGGACGAACCGCCGGCAGTGGGCTTAGTCACGAGAGGACTCCCTGATGTTCGTCAAGGCGGTGAGCTGGCGCACCCGCGCCTGCGGGGATTCGGTGAGGTCGTTGAGGATGGCGACGGCTTGTCTGTCTTGGAGCAACCAGGGATGGCGCGCCATCAGGTCGACGTAACGTGTCGCCACCTCGTCGTCGCTGATGTAGAGCTGGGCACCGACCTCCAGCAGTTGGGCTACCCATTGTCGGATATCGCCAAGGGAGCGATGCACGTGCTGCTGCAGCGCCTGGACGTCGTAGCTGCGGCTGAGCAGGAAGTGCTCGCGGGTGTTTGCATCGAAGCGGGCCCATTCGTGCGACCGCAAGGTGAACGGCGCGTCGTTGCCATCACGGCTGGGCGCGGCCGTGCGATCCAGGCGCATCCATGCCTGGACCGGCCCCCAGTGGGTACGCCATAACAGACTGGTCATGGGACCGAGCCATACGTTGCGCTGATCCTCGTCGAGGGCATCAAGCCACGCTAAAAGGTGGTGAGGCTGGATGTCGAGATTCGCCTGACTTTGGTCCGGCAAGTCTATCTGCACGAGGCTGCTGAGATGGGTGGCGAGTGTATCCAGATCGGCTTCGGCGCCGATGACCACGGCACCGCCAATGGGCGCCCATTCCGACAGCGCGTGCTGCATCAGCGCGGGCTGAGCGGTCGCATCCACCAACAAGGGGCCCTGGTCGTAGATATCGTCGAGCGAACCGCGCTGCCAAAGCCAGGCGCGATGCGGAAACGGGTCCCATGCCTGGACCAGATCCAGTGCACCGGGTGCGTAGGCCGGCTGCCACTCCCCCTCCTGCGGAGGTGGGCGGTAGACCGAGTTCTGCAAGGGCACGGTCATCAGCAGAAGATGGCGGCAGGCGCTATCGGGCAATGCATCGGCAGGAAGGTCTTGGAGCTGCCATGTGAGCAACGGCGACACAGGTAGATCGATCATTTCGCTCGACCTCCCAAACACGTGCAATCGGCGAGTGGGCAGGTGCCATCCGGGCGACGGCCGCACTGCCGATCAAGTGGCTTGCCGGCCGCCGGTGCGCTCGTGATGGCGAAGGGATTACTCGCTCCCCCGGTCTGCTGAGTGATCGGCCCCTTGGTACGAATCGTCACGCCTTCCAGCGTGATCCCGCCGCCATCGATGCGCACGGTGCCACCTGGGCCTTTGACTTCGAGAACCTCGGCGGCCCGGATTTCATAGATCTTGGTGCGTTGGCGAATGGCCTGCCCCGCCTCCAGTTCGGCACGCCCTTGCACGCGCTGCGTCTGATGCCCGCCGATGTCCACCGTGTGATCGGCAGCCGTCGTGTCGCGGCGGTGGTTGCCGACCTCTTCGATGCGGTCCTTGCCGGTGTGGATGGTGTGGTTGCGTCCGATGCCCAGGAAGTCGTCCTGCCCGATGTCGTGGCGACGGTCCTGACCGATGGTGACTTGCTCATCGTGGCCCACGGTTTCTTTGCGATCGTTGCCGATGGTGATCGTTTCGTCGTGCTCGACCTGCTCGCTGCGGTCGTTGCCCACGAAGGTGGTTTCGTCGTGGTTGACGTGGATGTTCTGATCGCGCTGCGCGTGGACGTAGATCTCCTCCTGACCCGCCTCGTCCTCGAAGCGCAGTTCGTTGTAGCCCTCGCCCTTGTGCGTCTGACTCTTGATCGTCATCCGCGTCTTGTGCCGCGGCAGTTCGTACGGCGGCAACTGCAGGCGGTTGTATGCCCGCCCGATGATGAGAGGCTGGTCCGGATCGCCATCCAGGTTGACCACGATGACTTCCTGCCCGATGCGCGGGATGGCCATGTGCCCCCACGTCGCGCCAGCCCAGTTCTGCGCAACCTGGATCCAGCACGAGCTGTGCTCGTCGTGCTTGCCCTCGCGATCCCATGGGAACTGCACCTTCACCCGGCCGAATTCGTCGGTGTAGATCTCTTCGCCTTCGGGGCCCACCACGGTCGCCGGCTGCGGGCCGTCGATGCGCGGGCGCGGCAGTGGCTCAGCGCGCCACTCGGCATCGTCCGGCACCAGCACCGCGTTGTAGCGATATTGCGTGCCTTGCTGCGCATCGGCGCTCTCCTCTGCCTGACTCGTGTATTGCTTACCGTGATGGACGATGCTGACCGGACGCCAGCCTCGATTCATGTCCTCGCGCGGGTGACCAGTGAGGTCGAAGGCGAAGCCCGACTGCAGGCGCGCATCGTCGCCGCTGACCAGCGCGATACGCGCGTCGCGGCGGTGGCCGCGCAGGCGGTCTTGCGTGAAAGCCTTGCCGCTGGGTTCATGCTTATAACGCCCCGGGTAGTCGTAGCGGGCGTAGCCGCGGCCTTGGTGACCGAGATCGGTGCCCTCACGCGGGTACTCGTGCGGGTAGCGCGGGCTCTTGAAGGTGTAGTCGCGCTGCACCTGGCGCGCGGTGCGCACATTCTCCGTATAGGCAAACGTGCGCAAGCTGGGCTGCGGACGGTCACCACCGGGCGTCGGGTTGTACAGCACCGGCTCGCCTTGCTGGCGACCGTAGATAAAGAGGCGGTCGCAGTGAATCAGCCGGTGACCGTCGGCCTTGTGCTGGAAGGCGTAGAAGAAGCCCTCTTCGCGCAAGATGCGTTCGATGAAGTCGTAGTCGGTATCGCCCGCCTGCACGCAATACTCGCGCGCGAGGTGCTCGGCGGTCACGCGCTGCTCGTAGTCCAGCGTCTGGCTATGCGCTTTGAGCACGGCCGTCGCTATGTCAGGCACGCTCAACGTCTGGAAGATGCGCCAGTCTGACGAGAGCTTCAGGCGCGCCAGGCGCGGCTCGATCACGGCAGAATAGCGAGTGCGTCGAAACCCTGTATCGCCTTGCACGAAACTCGACACCGCACCGTGCACGTAACGCACTGGCACGCCACTCTGCCAGATCGTGAGCAGGCCATTGCGGTCGAGCACCTGGCCGAAGTCGATAGCGGGATTCGCGCTGGCCAGTTCCACCTCCAGGTGGAAGGTCTCGGACAAGCCTTCGCGCAACGTGAATTCGACGACCTCAAACGGTTCGTCTCCAGCAGTAAAAGTAAAGCGCAGGTCGGATTGCGTGGGCATAGTTAAGCTCCCTGCCAAGACAAGCCTATCTCGTCATGCGTCGACGGATAGGCGGTGGCGAGTGAACGTCCACCGCACAAACCAGCTCGGCACCGCCGCCAACCCGGCTCATCGCAGGGAGCACCGATGGATTTCCTACCTTTCCCTGCGGAACAACTGTTCGTATTCGCGATATAGGAACACTCTTCTTTTTCCGTGCGATTTGTGCTCATCGTCTTGCGGGTCAGTCGGCACGCTGTTCCATCTGGACACGTTCAGTAGAGCGATCCTCCAGTCCGTCTCGCGTCAGTGAGCAACGCGATCGCTATCCTTCGAGAGTTGTCGATGGCGCCTGGCAGCGCGTGTTGGACGTCAACTAGCGATGGTCAGCCACTGCGACACTCGCGTCTATGGGACGAATCTGAAAATTGATTGCCATACGAAACGAGCGCCGTCCAACGGAACATGATCCTGAAGGGTCGATTTCCGATGCGTTTGCACGCGCTGATGAGCCTGGGCTGAAGCGGGCCGGGCCAGCGATTGACTGCCAATGAGCGGCAGGCTAATCGGGATGGTTGATGATCTATGGATGATCATCGATTTGAATGAAACAAGAATTCGCACCATCGAACAGGTGCGCGGCATACTCGACGGAACCGAGACGCTGGAATTTGTGCCCGCAACCGATGCCCGCGCGCGCTGGTCGTGGATCGCCTCGGTGCCGGGCCGGCTGCACTATCGCCGGCTCAAGCGCGCCAATCGCGGGCTGGTGTTGCACTACCTGCGCCGCTTCAGCGGTTTCAGTCGCGCGCACGTGAACCGGATGGTGCTGCGCTGGCTGAGCCGCGAGCAGCTGGTTCGGCCCCAAGGCGCGCCGTCGAACGCCTTTGCACGGCGTTATACCGACGCTGATCTGGATGCGCCGGCCGAAGTCGCGCGAGTACGGCAGGCTTTCGGGGCCGGCCATTGCGGCCGTGCTGCGGCGCATGTATCAGGTCTATGGCGACGAGCGCTGTGCGGCTGCAGCACTTGTCCTCGTCGCATCGGTACAACCTGCGCCGCGCGCCTGCCTACCTGGCTCGCCATAGGGTTCACCCCAAGATGCGCAGTGAGTACAAGGCCGCAGCAATCGCCGTGCGGCGGGCGCCTACACAGGCGAACCGCCCGGGCTTCATCGGCATCGACAGCCTGCATCAAGACAACCTGCATGGCCGGCGCGGTGTCTACGACATCAACGCGGTGGACTGCGTTACGCACTGGGAGATCTCCGTCGAACTTCACTGCGCCATCGACCTGCTCTCCATTGACGCGGAACGCCTCCGTCGTTTCTAGGCGAGAGAGACGGGACAACTCGGCGAGGATGCGTTCCAGCGCGTAACCACGCTGCTGTCGTCATGTTTTATTGGCGAGCAGGCCGAGATACTCGCCACGTAGTTGTTCCAATGAAACGGTAGGCTGCTGACGGACTGCCTCCTGGGCGGTCCGTCGTTCGCGATCAGCTTTGATCTTGGCGTCACGAATCTCCTGCAGCTACCGCAGGTGTTCGAGATTTCGCATCGCCGCAGATCGATCCAACTTATGGAGGTTATCGAAGTAGTAGGGGTCGAAATGCGACCAGGTCAAAAGCGATTGCAGAATCGCGCGAAACGGACCGAGACCGTTGTCTGGTCGTACTGCTAGCTAGCGGTCGCGTGCATGCCGACCGCTATCGCGACGACTCCCCGCCGTCGCCCCACACGACCATCACGTCGCGCACGAGCGCGGCGATCGACGTCGCGCCGAGCTTCTCCTTGATGCTCGCGCGATGCACGTCGACGGTCTTCACGCTGATCGACAGGTCCGACGCGATCTGCTTGCTGCCCTTGCCGTCCACGACGCCGCGCAGCACTTCCTTCTCGCGCGCCGTCAGCGCATCGAGCCGCTGGCGCAGCTCGCGGTGGCGCTGGCTCACCGCATGCCGCTGCTGTGCGAGCCGCAGCGCGCGCTGCACCCGTTCGAGCATCTGCTGCGAGTTGTACGGCTTCTCGACGAAATCGATCGCACCGTTCTGCAGCGCGCGCACCGACATCGGAATGTCGCCGTGCCCGCTGACGAAGATCACCGGCAGCGTCGCACCGCGTGCATTCAGTTCGGCCTGCACGTCGAAGCCGCTTTTCTCCGGCATCCGCACGTCGAGCACGAGGCACGCGGGCAGGTTCACGTCGAAGCGTGCGAGAAAATCGGCGGCGTTCGCGAACCCTTCGGACGCGATGCCGACCGATTCGAGCAACCACGCGAGCGACGTGCGCATGCCGCTGTCATCGTCGACGATGTATACGATCGGTGCGGGTGACGTCGTCATCGCGGGTGTCTCGCTGAATATCGGTATGGGTATCGCACGCGCTGCGCGAGAGGCCGGTGTCCGGCGTGCCGCGTGCGTCGTTCGCTGGGGGTGTGCGGCACATCATAACGAGCCGAAAACCCGCTGGAAACCCCTTCACGTGCCGCACGAACGCGTAATCGCGGTTTTTTTCGGGCGATGCGGCGCGCATCTAGGTAGAACCTTTAGACACGTTGGCGAGAATGCCATCTTCATCGTCAATCGTGCGAATGGTCGGCCGCATTTTCGCGACGTACGCTTGGGTCATCGTCGGCGATCCGGCGCTGCTCCGGCAGCGCTGCGCGATCGCCGCTTTCGTCCAATCAGGAGCGCCCATGTCTTCCACCACCGATATCCATCGACCGGCGCGCGTCGAACCGACCGACGCGCAGAAGGCCTTCCGCCAGGCGATGGCCCACCTCGGCGCGGCCGTCAACGTGATTACCACCGCCGGGCCGCACGGCCGCTGCGGAATCACCGCGAGCGCCGTGTGCTCGGTCACCGATACGCCGCCGACGCTGCTCGTGTGCATGAACCGGTCGAGCGCGATGCACGCGACCTTCGAACGCAACCGCCATGTCTGCATCAACGTGCTGCCGGCCGAGCACGAACTGCTCGCACGGCACTTCGCAGGGCTCACCGACCTGCCGATGGAGCGGCGCTTCGATCTGCCCGTATGGGATCAGGGTGAGCAGGACGTGCCCGTGCTGCGCGACGCGCTCGCGAGCCTGCAGGGCACGATCGCCGAGATGAAGGAAGTCGGCTCGCATTCGGTGATGTTCATCGAGGCGACGTCGATCCGCGTGCGCGACGACGGCGACAGCCTCATCTACTTCAGCCGCGCGTTTCATCGCGTATCGCGCACGGCATGCGTGCGGTGACGTTCGCGTGATCAAGCGGGCGGGCGCAAGGCGCGCTGCCCGGCCGCAAGCGCCGCGCCCGCAAACAGCGTCAGCGCCGAATACACGAGCCCGCGCGCGAGCCCCGCGCTGTCCGACACCCAGCCGATCGCGACCGGCCCGGCGATCTGGCCGAATGCAAACACCGTGGTGAACGCGCTGATCCCTTTCGCCCAGCCGTCGGGCGGCAGGTTGTGCCGCACGAAGGCCGTCGTCGAGGCCACCGCCGACAGGAACGTCGCTCCGAACAGCACGCCCGATGCAAACGCGGCGGCCGGATGCACGAACATCGCGGGCATCAACGTCGCGATGCCGAGCAGCGCATTGAGCACGGCAAGCGCCTGGCCGCCGCGCATCCGGTCGAGCAGCCCCGACCACAACCGCGCCGACACGACGGTCGCGACACCGAGCATCACGTAGAACGCCGCGACCACCGTGCCGCTCATGCCCGCGCCGCGCAGCAGCGCGACGATGAACGTCATGTAGCCGATGTAGCCGACACCGAACAGGCCGTAGCCGGCCAGCGCGAGCGCGAAACGGGCCGGGCTCGCGGTCGCGGCCGGCGGCGTGCCGTCGCGCGGCCTGGCCGGTGCCGCATGCCCTTGCTCGATGCGGCGCGCGGCCGACACGGCCACCACCGAAAACAGCACGCATGCGACCGCAAGCGCGAACCATGCCGGCTGCCAGCCGTGCACGCCGTGCGTGAGCGTGGCCGGCACGAGCAGCGACGACGCGACGATGCCCCACCCCGTGCCGCCGTAGTAGAGGCCGAGCAGCAGCCCCGCATCGCGCGGCGATGCCGACGCAAGCCGCGCGGCCAGCACGCCGCCGCTGATGAAGATCAGCGCGCTGCCGACACCCGTTGCCAGCCGCTGCACGAGCAGCACGTGCATGCCCGACGCGAGCCCGCACGCGGCCATCAGCACCGCGGTCAGCGCGCAGCCGGCCGCCAGCAGCGTGCCCGTGCGCCAGCGCCGCGACAGCGACGGAAACGCGAGCGCGCCGATCAGGTATCCGGCCGCGTTCGCGGTGTTCAGCGCGCCGGCCTGCGCGAATGTCCAGCCGAGATCGGCCTTCATCGGCGGCAGCAGCAACGCATACGAAAAGCGCGCGAGGCCGAGCGCGATCGCGCTGCCGAGCGACAGGCAGATCGCGAGCCGCCACGCGGCCACGCGGTCGGGGTCGGTTGCGCCGGCGTCCGGCCGCGAGGGGCCGGCGTGTTCCGGTTGCGGCGCTGCGCGCATCGGGTTGTCTCCATCGTTGTCATGCCGTCCTGATGACGGCGCGCGCGGCTTCAGCCGTCGCGCAAGATCGTCAGATGGTGCCAGAAAACCGGGGGCGCCGCCGCACGCGGGCCGGCGTGCGATGGGCGCGCGCGGTCCTCTTTTTCGAATCACGCGATTCGAAATAATCGGCGTCATTGCATGTCATATTGGAAAAATTCACCGAATGGTTTTAAACGGTATCGATCCCGATAATTGAAAAATCAGGTCGGCTCCGTTATTCGATTTATCGGCGGATTTTCTGCATCGACCACGAAGAAACGCCCGTGTTTAGCACGTCCCGGCTAAAAACCTTGCAACGCATTGCATTCGTAAATTCGTCAGACTAATATCGACGCCACTTGTCCGGCATTCACAAAATGCTGAACGAGGAGCGGGAATATTTTTCCGGCGATTTCATGTTGAATCACTCATGTTCACCACAGGAGAATTGACATGCAGGAAACCCAGCAGATCGAATTGCTTGACTGGATGCAGGAAGACACGCACCCCGAGGCCGTCGACATGATGGTCGAGGATGCCGTGGTGCCGTTCGGCACCGCGCTCTGGCCGGTCTGAGCGGGCCACCCGTTCTCGCGGAAGGGCTTCGGCCCTTCCGCCGCTTCCGGAGATACGCATGCTGAACCTGCACCGCGCGCTCGGGTTTCACCCCGCACTGCGCGACAAGCTGGCACGCGGCGAGTCGGGAAAACTGCTGGTCGGCCATGACACCCGCAACCGCGATATCGCGTTGCGCGCCTTTTCCGCCCTGCCCGAATCGCTCGACGCCACGACCCTCTGCCTCGAAAGCACCGCGCCGGCCGACATCGCCGCCGCGCTCAATGAAGCCGACCTGTTCGTGCTGCTGTACGACTCGTCGTGCCTGCCGGCCCCGTCGCCGAGCGGGCCGCCGTTCCTCGCCGCGATCCGCCCCGCGATCGTCGAGCACTGGAGCAAGTCGGTCCTGTTCAAGGATTACGGCCCGCATCTCGACGAGGCGTTCGCCGAATCGCTCGACGACATTGCCGCACGTAACGGCCGGCTGATCGACGCGGCCAGGCACGCATCGCAGATCCGCTTCATCGACGAAGCCGGCAACACGCTGACGGGCTCGCTCGCGCCGGACCAGAAATGGACGAGCGTGGACGGCATGGGCAATCTCGACGTCGTGCCCGGCGAGATCGCGACGCACGTGACCGACCTGAACGGCTCGGTCGTGTTCAGCGGCACGTTTCTCGGCACCGTGCCGTTCGCGATCAAGTACAAGGTGGCCGAGCGGCTCGCGACGCTGCAGGTCGAACACAGCACGATCGTCGATTTCGACACCGACGACGCGGGCTTCCGGCGCGATTTCACGACTTATCTCGACCGGCACGCGAATCACCGGCGCATCGAGGAATTCGGCATCGGCACGAACCTCGGCATCCGCGGGCTGTACGGCCGCAACGCCGGGTTCGAGGAACGCCACCCCGGCCTGCATCTCGGGCTCGGCGGCGGCGAAAACGGCAGCCACCACCTCGACCTGATCTTCGCGCGCGGCACGCTCGCGCTCGACGAGCGGATCGTGTTCGACGGCGCGTTCACCGTCTGACGAGGTAGCGGGTTGCGTGCTCAGGCTTCGGCGGCAGGCGGGTCGCCGAGCCACTTGAACATCACGAGGCAGTCGACGAACCCGAGCCGCGCGTGACGGTATGCGCGCGGCAGCCGGCCGACGATCTCGAATCCCAGCTTCTGCCACAGCGCGACCGCGACCTCGTTCGTCGCGACCACCGAGTTGAACTGCATCGCGAGGAAGCCGCGCTCGCGCGCGACCTGCTGCGAGTGTTCGCACATCAGGCGCGCGACGCCGCGTCCGCGCGCGGCCTCGCTCACCATGTAGCCGCAGTTGCTTACGTGCTTGCCAGGCCCCGCCGCGTTCGCCTTCAGGTAGTACGAACCGAGCACGACGCCATCCTCCTCGGCAATCCACGTGCAAAGCGGCGCGCCGAGCCACAATGCGCGCGCCGCTTCCTCTGTCGGCGCGGAATCGAATGCATAGGTTTCCTGAGCAGCGACGATGGCGCGATAGATCGGCCAGAAGCGCGGGAAATCGTCCTCGGTCATCGGGCGAATCGTGATCATGCAGGTTCTCTCGTGTTGGCGATGTCGACAGGCAAGCAGCCGATCGTACCGCGATTCATTGACGATTGCCCGCTCGCAGCGCCGCGCAGCGATACGCGCCCGGCGGCACGCCATACCAGCGCTTGAACGCCTGCGAAAAACTCGACAGGTCGCTGAAACCGAGCCGCTCGGCCACTTCCGCGAGCGACAGCCGCGCGTCGCCGAGCAGCGTCTCGGCCATCGCGCCACGCGCCTGCGCAAGCAGCGTACGAAACGTCGTCCCTTCCTCCTGCAGCCGGCGCTTGAGCGTGCGCGGGCTCGTGTTCATCAGCCGCGCCATGTCGTCGAGCGAGAACGGCGCGCTGCCGGGCGTCGAGCCCAGGTACTGGCGCACCATCTCCGACGTGCCCACGCGCGCGCGCCGCGCTTCGACGAGTTGCCCGCAGATCTGTTCGCACATCGACACCGTCAGCGGATTCGCATGCGGCAGCGGCCGGTCGAGAAACCCGCGGTCGAACGCGAGGCTGTTCGCGCGCGCCGAGAACGCCGGCTCGATGCCGGCGATGCGCGGCACGACAAGCGACGTCGAGCGCGCGGCCTGCAGCGTGAAGTGCGACAACGTGAAATCGCCGCTGGCGATTTCCTGCAGCAGCACGGCCGCGGCCGTCATGTCGCGCTCGACGAGGAACCGGCTCAGGTCGCCGTCGAGTTCCGGCGCGCCGAAGTTGAGCACGCCGGTATCGGGCGCCTCGCGGTACGTGATGACGGTGTACGCGTACGTGAGCGGCAGGAAGCGCATCGCCAGCGCAAGCGCGTCGCGCCCGGTCGCGCTCGCGATCAGCCCGTAGCCCCACACGCCGTACGCGGAGAAGTGATAGCGCAGGCCGACCTCGAACCCGAGGCCCTGCGCACGGCCGAGCGCGCGCAGCAGGTTGCCGGTCAGCCGCAGTTCCTGCGCGGCCGTCACCTCGACTTTCGGATCGTCGAGTTGCGCATCCGCGAGGCCCGTACCGGCCAGCAGCGTCGTGTGCGACACGCCGCGTTCGTCGCCGAAATCGACCAGCAGCCGGGCGCTGGCCGGACTCCGGGTGAAATCCCAGAAGCTCATGCGGAGAAACCCTCGAAGCGCCGATTTGGCCCAAATACTAAAACAATTGTCCCCAAGCAGCATTGGTGTTTTCCCATGCGGCCCGCACCATCGGCGTCATCCAGTCGTCGCCCGAACGACCCCAACGCCCCAGGAGGAGACACCATGCGACCGCGTCGCCCGACCGATCCCGCCGCCCGCTTCGCACACCGCCGCGCCGCCTGCGCCCGCATGCCGGCGCGCCTCGCCTGATCCATCGACTACCGAAGCAAGGAGACGATTCCATGAGCAAGACCTTCGACTACATCGTCGTCGGCGGCGGATCGGGCGGCTGCGTCGTCGCGGGGCGCCTGACCGAGGATCCGGCCGTGACCGTGTGCGTGCTCGAGGCCGGCGGCCGCGGCGACAGCGCGGTCGTCAACGTGCCGACCGGCGCGGTGGCGATGATGCCGACCCGCCTGAACAACTGGGCGTTCGACACGGTGCCGCAGCCGGGGCTCGGCGGCCGCATCGGCTACCAGCCGCGCGGCAGGACGCTCGGCGGATCGTCGGCGATCAACGCAATGGTCTACATCCGTGGCCATCGCGTCGACTACGACGGCTGGGCCGCACTCGGCAACGAAGGCTGGGCGTACGACGACGTGCTGCCGTACTTCCGCCTGAGCGAGCACAACGAGCGCTTCGACGATGCGTGGCACGGTCGCGACGGCCCGCTGTGGGTCAGCGACCTGCGCACCGGCAACCCGTTCCATGCGCGCTACCTGGCAGCCGCGCAACAGGCCGGCCTGCCGCTCACCGACGATTTCAACGGCGCGCAGCAGGAAGGCATCGGGATCTACCAGGTCACGCAGAAGCACGGCGAACGATGGAGCGCGGCGCGCGCGTACCTGCTGCCGCATCTCGGCCGTCGCGACAACCTGACGGTCGAAACGCACGCGCAGGTGCTGCGCATCCTGTTCGACGGCACGCGCGCGAGCGGCGTCGAAGTCCGCCAGCACGGCGAAGTCCGCACGCTGCACGCACGGCGTGAAGTCGTGCTTGCGGCCGGCGCGCTGCAGACGCCGCAGTTGCTGATGCTGTCGGGCGTCGGCCCCGGCCGCGCACTCCAGCAGCTCGGCATCGCGGTGCAGGCCGACCTGCCCGGCGTCGGCCGCAACCTGCAGGATCATCCGGATTTCATCTTCGGCTATCGCACGCGCAGCGTCGACACGATGGGCGTATCCGCACGCGGCGGCCTGCGGATGCTGCGCGAGTTCGCGCGCTTTCGCCGCGAACGGCGCGGGATGCTGACGTCGAATTTCGCGGAAGGCGGCGGTTTCCTGAAGACGCGCGCCGATCTCGCCGCGCCGGACATCCAGCTGCATTTCGTCGTCGCGCTCGTCGACGACCATGCGCGCAAGCTGCATGCCGGCCACGGACTGTCGTGCCACGTGTGCCTGCTGCGGCCGCGCAGCCGCGGTTCGGTCACGCTGAGCAGCGCCGATCCGCTCGCGGCGCCGCGCATCGATCCCGCGTTCTTCGACGATCCGCGCGACGTCGACGACATGGTCGCGGGCTTCCGCATCACGCGCCGGCTGATGGAAGCGCCGGCGCTCGCGAGCTGGATCACGCGCGACCTGTTCACCGCGAACGTGACGACCGACGACGAGATCCGCGACGTGCTGCGGCGGCGCACCGACACCGTGTATCACCCGGTCGGCACCTGCCGGATGGGCCGCGACGAATGGGCCGTCGTCGATCCTCAACTGCGCGTGCGCGGCCTGCAGGGGCTGCGCATCGTCGATGCGTCGGTGATGCCGACGCTGATCGGCGGCAATACCAACGCGCCGACGATCATGATCGCCGAGAAGGCCGTCGACCTGATGCGCGGCGTGAGCCGTGTGCCCGCGCGGTCGCACGATGAAGCCGTCGGTCCGTCGACGGATCGCGATGCCGCTCTTTCCGCGTGCGCCACGCACGATGCCGTCCAGCCTGAGGAACCCCGCCATGCTGTCGCCTGATCCTTCCCGTTCCGCCGACTCCGCCGCACCGCTGGCAGCGATCGTCATCGGTGCCGGCTTCGCCGGCATCGGCATGGCCGTCGCGCTGCAACGCGCCGGCATCCACGATTTCGTGATCGTCGAACGCTCGCACGACGTCGGCGGCGTATGGCGCGACAACCGCTACCCGGGCGCCGCGTGCGACGTCCCCTCGCACCTGTACTCGTTTTCGTTCGAGCCGAATCCGGCCTGGTCGCGCATGTTCGCGCCGCAACCGGAAATCCACGCGTACCTGCAGCATTGCGCACGCAAGTACGGCCTCGCGCGCTACCTGCGCTTCGGCGCCGACGTCGACCATGCGCGCTACGACGAAGCCCGCGCGCCGTGGCACGTCACGCTCAGCGACGGCACGACGCTGAGCGCCGCGCTGCTCGTCAGCGGCACCGGCCAGTTGAGCCGTCCTGCGCTGCCCGACCTGCCCGGCATCGACACGTTTCGCGGCCGCGCATTCCACTCCGCGCACTGGGATCACGACTATTCGCTCGCCGGCAAGCGCGTGGCCGTGGTCGGTACCGGCGCATCGGCGATCCAGTTCGTCCCGGCGATCGCCGGCAGCGTGCAGCACCTGACCGTGTTCCAGCGATCGCCGGCCTACGTGATACCGCGCCCCGACCGCGCGTATCGTCCGTGGGAGAAGGCGCTGTTTCGGCGGATGCCGTGGGCGATGAAACTGCATCGCGCTTCGATCTACATGCGCTACGAATCGCGTGCGATCGCGTTCACGCGCCTGCACGGACTGATGAAAGTGGCGGTCGCCCGGCCGTTCCGCAAGCTGCTCGCGCGCGACGTGCCGGACCCCGCACTGCGCGCACTGCTCACGCCCGACTACCCCATCGGCTGCAAGCGCCTCCTGCTGTCGAGCGAGTACCTCGCGACGATGAGCCGCGACAATGTCGCGCTCGTCACGCAGCGGATCCGGCGCGTGACGGAGGACGGGATCGAGACCGTCGACGGCGTCCATCATCCGGTCGACGCAATCGTCTACGGCACGGGGTTCGCGGCCACCGAGTTCCTGTCGCCGATGCGCATCGCGGGCCGCGACGGGCTCGACCTGAACGACGTGTGGCGACGCGGCGCGCAGGCGTATCTCGGGCTCACCGTGCCCGGCTTTCCGAATTTCTTCATGCTGTACGGCCCGAACACCAACCTCGGTCACAACTCGATCGTCTACATGCTCGAAAGCCAGATCGCGCACGTGATGCGCTGCGTGCGAGCGATGCGGCGCAACGGTGCGCGCGAGATCGACGTCGACGCACGCCGCTACCGGCGCTTCAACGCGCACGTGCAGCAGCGGCTCGCCGGTTCGGTGTGGAGCGGCTGCAAGAGCTGGTACGTCGATGCATCCGGGCACAACAGCACGAACTGGCCGGGCTTCACGCTGACCTACCGGTGGATCACGCGCTTCACCGGCACGTCCGCGTACCGCTTCGCGCATCCGCTGCCCGGGCCGGCCGCGCCGGTGCACGGCACGGTGGTCGCGCCGCCGGCCAGCCGGCTGGAGGCGCTCGCGGCGGCTTCGCTGCGCGGCTTCCTGCGCATCGCGTTCCGGCCGCTGATCGGGCCGCCGTTCGGCGCGCGCACGCAGCGCCGTGTCGTCGCGCTGCTGTCGCCGCTGATGCCCGGCGCGGGCGGCACGCTGCGCTACCGCACGTCCGCGTGCCACGTGCCGGTCGAAGTCGTCGCGCCGAAGCGCGGCGATACCGGCGGCGCGATCCTGTATCTGCACGGCGGTGCGTTCTGTCTCGGCGGGCCGCATACGCATCGCGGCGTGACGACGCGGCTCGCGAACGATGCCGGCCTGCCGGTGTGGGTGCCCGATTACCGGCTCGCGCCCGAGCACCCGAGCCCGGCCGCGCTCGACGATGCGCTGGCCGTGTACGACGCGATGCGCGCGCAGGGATATGCGCCGCACCGGATCGTGATCGCCGGCGACTCGGCCGGCGGCGCGCTGGCCCTCGCGCTCGCCATTGCGCTGCGTGCGCGCGGCGAACCGGCCGCCGCCGCGCTGCTGCTGATCTCGCCCGTGACCGACCCGGCGCTCGGCGGCGCGACGCTGGCCTCGCGCCGCCACGACGATCCGATGATCCGGCGCGGCTGGCTCGAACAGGGGCTGCGCTGGTATCACGGCGCCGGCTCGGCCGCCGCGCGCGGCCCGCTCGACACCGACCTGCGCGGCCTGCCGCCGATGCTGATCCAGGCCGGCGACCAGGAGGTGCTGCTGTCCGATGCGCAGCGGCTCGCCGATCATGCGCACGCATGCGGCGTGCCGTGCCGGCTGGAGATTCATGCCGCGCGCTGGCACGTGTTTCATCTGCAGGCGTTTTACCTGCGCTCGGCGCGGGATGCGTTGCGCACGCTCGCGGGGTTTGCATCGCAACGCGTCGCCGCGACGGCTGGACGCTGAAACGGGCGTGCCCGGCGGTCGGCACATGGCCGGTCGCCGCGGCGGCTTGCGGCGAAGCGACACCGTCTTGCAAAAACCGGCCGTTTATTTTTTTCCGCCGCGCGCGGCCGTCATGATCCCCGCAAGCCCCGGCGTGCCGCCGGGGTGACAACCACCCCACTCTGGCGGACACATCATGAAAAGAAGGCACACCCTCAACGCGCTTGCGCTGCTCTGCTGCGTCGGCATCCAGTGCGCGACGTCGGCGTTCGCCGACGAACCGAAGAAGGTCGCATTCGTCGACACGGGCAACACCGGGCGCAGCGTGATGGCCGAAGCGATTGCCGGCCAGCTGATCGCGCAGCGCCATGCGCACATCGCGGTGATCTCGCGCGCAGTCGACGAAGATCCGTATGACGAAAAGCCGGAAGAGAACGGTGTGATCCTGATGAAGCGGCGCGGCATCGACACGTCCGCGCACCGCTCGGTGCAGTTGAACGCGAACGACGTCAAGCATTCCGACGTGATCCTGACGATGACCGACAAGCACAAGGAGAAGGTGCTCGCGCTCTATCCGTCGGCCGCCGGCAAGGTCTTCACGCTCGCCGAGTATGCGTCCGGGAAGCACCTCGACGTGCCCGATGCTTGGGGCAAGCCGATCGACTTCTACGAGTCGGTGACCGCGCAGCTCGACACGTACATTCCGGCCGCGCTCGACAAGGTCGCGACGATCGCGCCGGCGAAGCAGTAACGCGGGAAGCCTGTCGGCCGCCGGACGCGCAATGCGCTGGCGCCGGCGGCTTGCCGCTACTCCCGCCCATCCGTCCTCGACGGCGCTTGCCCCGTCATCGCGCCATCGACACCGGCCATTCGGCCGAATCGCCACGCCTCGTACCGGAAGAAAGAATGACCGTGGGCCGGGAAATCGCGGTATCGCACGCCATCCCCGAACGGCAACCCAACGCTGAAAACCCTGCTGGCTGTGCTCAAGACCGTCGGCCTGCGCCTGTCCGTCGTCCCCGCGCAGCCCGCACGCGCTTGAGCGGCACCGTCCCGCTCACGGCCTGACCATCCACACGAGCAGCATCTCGGCGGGCGCGGCCGCCATCCCCGCCGGCGGATGCTCGATCGTCGGCTCGACCGCCAGCGCCTGCGCGATCGCCGCCGCATCGTCGATCGTCGTCGTGCGCACGATCGTCATCAGCCGGGCCGGCCGGCGCAGCGTCTCTCGATACAGCGCGCCGTACCACAGCGGCCGCATGCCGAGCGCGTCCTGCAGCACGTACGGATAACGCCACAGCCGCAGTACGAAGCGGCTTTCCGGATGGGCCGGATCGGCGCGGACGAACACGCGCCGCGTGCTTTCGCCATGCGTATAGCGCGGCAGCACGGGCAGCGCGTCGGCCGGCGCCTGCGGCAGCAGCCAGCGCAGCGCGGTGGCCGGCGACCACGGCGTCGCGCGCTGCCAGCCGGCCTGCGCGAGATGCCGGTCGAGCGTGTCCGACGTCGCGCTCCATTGCAGCGGCAGATACTCCTCGCGATCGCCGCCGATCTCGGTGCGCCGCGTCGGCACGCGCTGCCATCCGCCGCGCAGCCACTGGTCGACGGTCATCGCGACCACGTCGCCGACATGCGGGCGCGACGCGCGATCGAGCTGCCATTGCGCGGGCACCGTCCATACCGCGGCCGTCGCGAGCACGACCACCACCGCGACGAGCGCGCCCCGCGGCTGCACCTGCTCGCGCACACGCCAGTACGCATAGGCGCCGGCAAGCAACGCGAACCAGGCCAGCCCGAGGCTCCAGCCGCCGAGCAGGCCCGACAACCAGGTATCGCCGACGTACAGCCGCGCGAACCCGCCGAGCACGATCCACAGCACGACCGCCGTCACGACCGGAATGCGCCACCGTGCTGGCCGGTCGCGCGTGAGCACCCAGCCGAGGCCGCTGCTCGCGAGGATCGCGAACGCGGCGTCGGCATCGGGCAGCGGCACGTGCAGCGCGCCGGGCGGCAGGCTCGCGGGCGTCGCGCCCGGTACGCCCGCGCCGAACGCCGGCACCAGCACGACGGCGACGCCGACCGTCGCAAGCCACCACGCGGCATTCAGCCAGCAGCGATGGATCATCAGCCAGACCAGAAACGCGGCCGCGACGATCAGCCCCGTATCGTGCCCGTGCAGCACGGCAAGCGCACTCATCGCGGCATCGACGGGCGGCGTACGCAGGTTCTGCAGGAACGCAAACAACGCGATGTCCGCATGCATCAGCGGATCGTTCGCGACGACGTCCTGCACGATGCCCGCGAACAGCCACACGCAGCCGACGAACAGCAGCGCGAGCACGGGCACGGCGCCCGGCAGGCCACGCAAGTACGCGATCGCATCGTGCAGCCGCGCACCGAAGCGCGGCCAGCGGTGTGCGCATGCGTGCACGGCTTCGACGAGCACGCGGCGCAACAACGGCCAGCCGCGCCGCAGCGCGACGCGTACGCCGATCCACACGAGCGCGACCAGCGCGGCGACGACCAGCAGGATCGCGGCGACCCGCACGCTGATCGCCGCGGCCAGCGCGGCCGACGCGCCGAACAAGATGCCGGGTGCGACGTGCACGGGCGCCCATACGAGGGCCGACACGACGTTGACCGGATAGAACGACCGGCGCGGCAGCGTCGCACAGCCGACGACCACCGGCACGACCGCACGCACCGGCGCAAGGAAGCGCGCGAGCACGATGCTCTTCATCCCGTGACGCAGCACGAACTCCTCGCCGCGCGCGTACGCGTTCGCATAGCCGAAGCGTGCCCACGCATTGCGGATCATCCCGCGGTAATGCCGTCCGAGCTCGTAGCTGATCCCGTCGCCGATCACCGCGCCGACGGCCGCGACGCCGATCGTGGTCCACCCGTCGAGTGCGCCCGCGCCGATCAGCGCACCGGCCGCGAACATCACGGCGCCGGCCGGCACGACCGTGCCGATCAGCGCGATCGCCTCGGCGCACGCCGTCACGAACACGATCGCCAGCACGAGCAGCGGATGCGCGCCGATCGTCCCGATCCACGCGTGGATCGTGTCGCTCATGGCACGCACCGTGGCGAAACGATCCGGCGGACGAACACCGGGTCGGCGATGGCATGGGGAACGGTCATGGCGAGGTGCGCGCGGTCGAGCCGGCGTGAACGGTCAATCGAACTCGTGCTGCCGCGCGTCGGCCTCGAGCGGCGCGTCGTGGTAGCCGACCGTCGCGATCTCCTGCAGATAGCGCGCGAGAAACGCGCCGATCGAGCCGGCGGCCTCGTATTGATGCACGTGACGGAATTCGTGGGTCAGCAGGCGGCGCGTGTCCTGCCCGCGCAGCACGTACACCGCATGACCGAGCGTGAGGCCGATCGTCCCCGGCGACAGCAGCCCCGTGTCGCGGGCAATCGCGGCCAATGTGGAGGTCTCGGGAAACGGCATGCGGTCAACGATCACGAGGCGGACCCGCTCCGGCCGCGCAACGCCCACCGTGCGCGCGTCGTCGGCCTGCGCCGGCGTCAGCGGCGCGCCCTGCGCGATCCCGCGCGCCGCCTCCGCATCGGCCCATGCGATCGCAGCAGGCAGGGCGGACGGCAGGATATCGGCAAGGTCGATCATCGCGGGGCTCCTCGGCGGGTGGCGTGGCGAGTGCATTGGCATCGGGCACCAGTTTAGTCCCGAATCAGGACGGTTCGCGGAGCGGTTCCCGTGACGCCGTGCCGGCCCGCCCATTGCGCAGCAGTCACCCGGGAATACCCTGATCCGCAAGCGCTTCGCATCGTACCCTTTCCGGCTGATTATTTCGTTTCAGTACACATTCGGCTCCAAGCTATCTCGAAAATTTCCCGGATGAGTACCGTTTTTGGGTCCGACGGAATATATTGGTCAGAAGAACGGCCGCGGCGACAACCTGACAAGCAGTTCGCGGCGTCATCCCGAAGAGGGTCGCTAGATGATCAGGGTAATTCTGGCTGACGATCACGCAGTCATGCGGGACGGACTGCGTTACATCCTGGAAATGGCCGGCGGTTTCGAGATCGTCGGCGAGGCGAGCGACGGCTCGGCCACGCTCGCGCTGGCCGAACGCGCCGCTGCCGACGTGCTGCTGCTCGACCTGTCGATGCCCGCACCGACCGGCATCGAGCTGATCCGCCTGGTCAAGCACCATGCGCCGTCGCTGCGCACGCTCGTGCTGACGATGCACGCCGAGGCGCAATACGCGGCGCGTGCGTTCAAGGCCGGCGCCACCGGCTACCTGACGAAGGACAGCGCGACGGCCGAGCTCGTCGAGGCCGTCGGCAAGGTTGCAGCGGGCGGCGTGTACGTGAGCCCGTCCGCGGCCGAAAGCCTCGCGCGCACGTTGCGTGCGCCGGCTCAGACCTTGCCGCACGAACGGCTGTCCACCCGCGAGCTCGACGTGATGCGCCGCATCGTCGCGGGCCAGACCGTCACGCAGATCGCGTCCGAACTCGCGCTGAGCGCGAAGACGGTCAGCACGTACAAGACTCGGATCCTCGAGAAAATGGAATTGCCGCACGAAGCCGCACTGGTCCGCTATGCGGTGCGCCACGACCTCGACCCCGGCTCCGACGACGCATGACGACCGCCTTCCCCTTCCCGCCCGCGCCGCCGGACGACGACGATCCCGACGCGTCGCGCCTGTTCATGTCGTCGCTGCCGCCGGGCCGGCGCGAACGGCGGTTCGCGCTCGCGACCGTGCTCGTGTCGGCCGCGATCTTCGCCGTGCTCGCGCCGTTCGCGGGCATGCCGCTCGCGCCCGGCTGGGCATTCATTCCGGTGTACCAGTCGGCGATCGTCGTCAACGACATGGTGACGGCCGGCCTGCTGCTCGGCCAGTACGCGATCCTGCGCCAGAAGCCGCTGCTCGTGCTCGCGGGCGGCTACCTGTTCACGGGCTTCATGGCCGGCACGCACATGCTGACCTTTCCCGGCCTGTTCGCGCCGAAGGGCCTGCTCGGCGCCGGCGACCAGACCACCGCATGGCTGTACCTGTTCTGGCATGGCGGCTTTCCGCTGGCGGTTTCCGCCTATGCGCTGCTGCGCGCGACGTCGCGCGCACGCCCGATCCCGACCCCGCAGCGCCGTGCGGCGATTCCGGTGGTGTTCTGCATCGCGTCGGCGGTCGCCGCGACGGTCGCGCTCGCGCTGCTCGCGACCGCCGGCCACGACCTGCTGCCGCGCATCATGAACGGCAACCGGATGGCCGCGACGATGACGAACGCGATCACGGTCGTCTGGGGGCTGAACCTGATCGCGCTGATGCTGATGTGGTGGCAGCGGCGCCGCCATTCCGTGCTCGACCTGTGGGTGATGACGGTGCTCGTCGCGTGGCTGTTCGACATCGCGCTGTCGTCGATGCTGAATCACGGCCGCTACGATCTCGGCTTCTACGCGGGGCGCGCATACGGTCTCGTCGCGTCCGGCGTCGTGCTGTTCGCAATGCTGTTCGAGAACGGCCGGCTGCATGCGCAGACGGTGCGCGCGCTGGCCGGCGCACGTTACCAGCATCTGCTCGTCGTGCAGAAGAGCGCGCAGCTGAACGATGCGAACGAACGGCTCGAACAGCGCGTCGCCGCGCGCACCGCGCAACTGAGCGCGTCGAACCGCGACCTGCGGCGCGAAGTCGAGGAGCGCGTACGCGCGGAGCGGGCGCTGCAGGCCTCGCGCGAAGAATTGCGCGAGATTGCCGCGATCAGCGCCAGCGCACGCGAAGCCGAGCAGCGCCGCATCGCGCGCGAACTGCACGACGAACTCGCGCAGACGCTCGCGACGCTGAAGAACGATCTCGAATGGCTGATCGACCGCGTACCGCAGGACGACGCGCAGCTCGCACGCAAGATCGCGGCGATGCATACGCTGGCGCGCGGCGCGGTGGCCGCGACGCGGCGCATCGCGTCCGACCTGCGCCCGCTGATGCTGGATGACCTCGGCTTCGCCGCGGCGATGCAATGGCTCGTGGAAGATTTCCGGCACCGTCACGGGATTGCGTGCTCGCTGCACGTCGAGCCGGCCGAGCTGCAACTCGACGAGCCGTATGCGACGGCCGTGTTCCGCATCGCGCAGGAAGCGCTGGCCAACATCGCACGGCACGCGGCCGCGTCGCGTGCGAGCGTCGAACTCCTGTACGGCGGCGATGAGATCGCGCTGACGATCCGCGACGACGGCGCGGGATTCGATCCTGCCGTGCCGCGCAAGTCAGGTTCGTTCGGGCTGGTGGGATTGCGCGAGCGCGCGTATCTGGTCGGCGGCACGCTGCGGATCGCGACGACGCTCGGCGAAGGCACGACGGTCGAGGTCGAGATTCCGCTGACGCATGCGCCGGCGGCGGTCGCGCATGGCGGGAATGGGGGGGTGCGGATCGATCGCTGACCGAGGCGGCAATATCGGCGAATGCCGGCTGCCGCGTCGATCACGCATCAGTGGTAGTCATCTTCCCGTTGATGGCGTACGGCGAGAATCGTGACTTGCTCGGCCGCTTCGATCTCGAACAGCAGGACATAGCCCGATGTGCCGAAGGACACGATCAGCTCGCGCAAAAACGGATTTCCATCGTCGATCTTGCGGCATGTGAACGGAAACATTCGCAGCATGGCGATACCGTGTTCGATCGCGTCCGCGGCGCGCGCCGCAGCATCCACATCACGTTCGAGCAGGTATCGATACATCCGGACCAGATCTTCACGCGCCGCACGCGTATATCGGACCTGATAGATCAACCGGCCGCCTTCGGTGCACGCGCAGCCTTCAGCATGCCCTCGAGTTCGGCCTGCACGTCGGCGGCATCGACGTATTCACCGGTACGACGCGCCTCGTCGCGCGATGCGAGGCCACGGGTCACAAACTCGCGCTGCAGGCGGCGGCGCGCAATACCATCGCGCAGCGCCGACTCCATGAACGCGGACAAGGTCTCGTTTTCCTCGAGGACCGACTCTGCCGCCTCCCGCAATTGCGGATCGACACGCAGCGCCGGCATGGTCGCGGTTTTCATCGCACACCCCATGTATTACATATGTAATGCATGGTAGCACACCCGCTTTTTCGCGGGCAGTCGGCCATTCGGCCTAACCAACTTATCCGGAACCGCCATCCGGCGGGCGGCACGCTGCGGATCGCGACGACGCTCGGCGAAGGCACGACGGTCGAGGTCGAGATTCCGCTGACGCATGCGCCGGCGGCGGTCGCGCATGGCGGGAATGGGGTTCGCGGAGGTAGGCCGGGTGAATGCCGCAGGCGATGGAAAACGCCGGGGCGCGATGGCTTAGTCGACCGCCTTCGTCACACCTGCCACTTTCAACATGCGCTCGTGTTCCGCCTGAACGTTTGCAGCTTCGACATGTTCACCGGTCCGGCAACCACGATTCATTCGCTACCCGACACTTCGCGCTTGCCATCATCCCGTGGCAACAGGATTCGTACCGACCCCGGCGCGACGCTACAATTCGTCGCGGCCCTCGACATCGGCCGTTCCATTGCACCGGCCAACCGGATTCCACCCCATCGCCACGATGAAAACCCTCCGCAACTACGTCCTTTCCTTCTTCATCGTCGTGGTCGGCTGGCTTGCGGTATCGCTGCTGTGCTGGCCCACCCTGCTCGCGCTGCAGGCGCTGACGAAGATCCTGTTCATTCCGCATCCGGCCGGCAGCTACATCGGGCTCGGGTTCGTATCGACCGCCCGGCTCACGGATTTTCCGACCAGCTTCGTCGGCGCCTATTCGGTGCCGTTCATGAACGTGCCGCTCGGGTTCATCGCGATCGCCTGGTGGCTGGGCGTTGCGATCATCGTACCGACGACCTGCGCGCGATACCGCGTCATGGTGCGCGGCCGCCCGTCGGCACGGGCCGTCCTGTGGCGCGGGGCGCGCTCTTTGCTGGTCTTCACCGTCGCCGTGCTCGTCGTCGCGACGCCGTTCCTGCGTCGCTACGAGATCGTGACGCCGGATCACCTCTACGTGCGACACCTGTTCGACTGGCACGAACGCGCGTATCCGCTTGCATCGCTGCAGGCAATCCGCGTGGACAACCCCGGCGGCAGCCGCAGCATCATCACGTGGGATTTCATCTTCGACGGCGACAACCGCTTCACGACGACCGCGCCGGACATCCACGCGCTCAAATACCTGCTGTCGAACACGCACGCGTCGGCCAATTTCGCGGTCGTCGGGAACCAGGTGATGAAGCGGTAGCGCCGCCCGTCCTCACACCCGCGCCGCGACCATCCCCCGCTCCGACCGCGTCCACGCGACCAGCGCGCCGATCCCGAGCAACGCGAGGCACACGATCGGCACGATCATCGGCCCGAACGCGCTGCCCGTCACCTTGCCCGCGAACGGCATCAGGTTCTGGCTGAAGAAGCCGCCGAGGTTGCCGATCGAGTTGATCGCCGCGACGCTCGCCGCCGCCCGTGCGCCGGTGAAGTAACGCGGCGGCATCGACCAGAAGCACGGATACAGCAGCGGGATGCATGCACCGCCGAGCACGAGCGCGATGAAGCGCAGCGGCGTCGACGGCAACACGAGGCTCAGCAGGAAGCCGAGCGCGCCAAGCGCCGCGACGATCGCGATCGTGCGCAGGATGCTCTTCGCGCGGCGCAGCTTCGCCGGCAGCCACAGCAGCAGCAGCACCGCGAGCGCCCACGGCAGCATGCTCAGGAAGCCGTTCATGCTGCTCGACACGCCGAACGATTTCACGAGCGTCGGCAGCCAGTACGTGACGCCGTACAGCGACGTCGACATCAGCATGTAGGTGGCCGCGAACAGCATCACGCGCGGATCGAGCAGCGCCTTCCACGGCTGACCGTGTTCGGCCTGCGCCGGCTTCTCGCGCTCCAGCGCGGCCGCGACGATCTGCTTCTCGCGCTCGTCGAGGAACGGCGCTTCGCGGAACGATGCCGGCAGCACGCGGAACACGACGACCGCGACGATCACGGCCGGAATGCCTGTCGCAATGAATACCCATTGCCAGCCCGCGAGGCCCCACACGCCGTTCAGGCTCAGCAGCACGCCGCCGACCAGCGAGCCGAGCATGTTCGCGAGCGCGCTGCCGAGCGTGAAGATGCCTAGCACCTTCGCGCGGTAGCTCTGCGGAAACCACAGCGTCAGGTAGTAGATCACGCCCGGATAGAAGCCGGCCTCGGCGATACCGAGCAGGAAGCGCAGCGAGCAGAACGCGGGCATCGACGTCGTGAAGCCCATCAGCACCGTGATGAGGCCCCACGTCAGCATGATCCGCGCGAGCCACACGCGCGCGCCGTAGCGATGCAGCGCGAGCGTGCTCGGCACCTCGAACAGCAGGTAGCCGATGAAGAACAGCGACGACGCGAGCCCGAAGGCGGCCTCCGTCATCCCGAGGCTGTGCACCATCTGCAGTTTCGCGAAACCGACGTTCTGCCGGTCGATGAACGCGATCAGGAACATCACGACGAGGATAGGCAGCAGGCGCCGCGCCATCTTCGACATGATGCGCTGTTCTTCGGCGGACGCGGGGTCCAGGGTGTCGGTAGCGTTCACTTCAGGCTCCTTGCGTGAATCGGTTGCGTATCGGTTGCATATCGTTTGAACCGGCGCCGCGCGCAGCGTGCGCGGGCGCAGGATGTCTCGTTGACGGAGCGGCCGCGCTCAGCCCGACCGGTAGTCGTCGAGCATCGGCGCGAACATCTCGTGCCACGCACGTGGCTTCGCCTTGATCGTGCCGGCGAGGTACAGGAATTCGACGTAGTCCATCAGCTGGTTCGGCAGCACCGAGAAGCGCGTGTCGGGTGCGGCGAGCATCCGCATCACGTCGTCGTGCGACACGCCGACGCCCGACGACGCCGCATACAGCGCGGCCGCCGCGCGCGGGTCCTGCGCGATCAGGCGGTTCGCTTCGTCGAGCGCGCCGAGAAACGCGACGGCCAGCGCGGGCTCCGTATCGACGAGCCGCTTCGGCGCGAACACGACGTCGAGCGTCATCGGGCCGAGCACGTCGACCGAGCTCACGACGCGGTGAATGCCCGGCTGCCGCAACTCGAGCGTCGAGAACGGCGGCGACGTGAAGTGTGCGGTCACGCCGTTCTCGCGGCGGATCAGCGCCTGCATCGCCTGCGGATGCGGGAGGTTCACGGTGATCGAATCGAGCTGCGCGAAATGCTTCGGGCCGAGTTGCCGGCTCGCGACCATCTGCAGCACGACCGCCGACAGCGACGTGCGGATGCCCGGCACCGCGATCCGGTCGGACGGCGTGAAGTCGTGCAACGACACGAGGCCCGGACGGTTCGCATTCAGCGACAGCGACGTGGTCGACAGCCCGCTGATGCCGATCACCTCGACATTCGGAATGCCGCGCGCCCGCGCCCACAGCTCGATGAAACCCGGTGCGCCGGCGCCCGCGAAATCGAGCGTGCCGGCCATCATCGCGTCGTTGACGGAGTTGCCGCCGTCGAGCAGCACCCAGTCGACCGCGACGTCGCGCACGCCGTGGCGCGCCGCGTGTTGCTCGAACAGCCGCTGCTTCTCCATCACGAGCAGCGGCAGGTACAGCACGCCATAGCCTTTGGAAATCCGGACCGTGCGCGGCTTCGCCCGCACGAGCGACGGTGCGGCGAGCACGCCGAGCCCGGCGGCGATCAGCGCGCGGCGCCGCGGCGACGCGGTCATGCGCGCCCCGCCGTGCGACGGACGGCGCACGGCCACGCGAAGGCCGCCGTCGCGCGGCGTCGCACGTTCGTCGCTCCCGTGACATGCTGCATGTTGCCGTCTCCTTGAATATTTCTGGTATTAATGCCGTCCTTGCCTGCTGCTTCCGGCTCGACACAGGTTATCGACCGAGTCTGAGAAAATGCTGACATCCCGGCCCCGGGAAAACCCCTAATCCACCTACCTGCAAAACGGCACCATGCGCATTCTCGTCGTGGAGGACGATGCCGAAATCGGCGCGGCGATCCGCAGCCGCCTGGCGCGGCTCGGCCACGCGGCCGATCTCGAAACCGACGGCGCGACCGCGAACGGACTGCTGCGCGTCGAGCGCTTCGACCTCGTCGTGCTCGATGCGAACCTGCCCGGCATGGACGGCTTCACGGTCTTGCGCCACCTGCGCGCGTCGGGCAGCACGACGCCCGTGCTGCTCGTCACCGCGCGCTCGGCGATCGACGACCGCGTGAGCGGCCTCGGCCTCGGCGCCGACGACTACCTCGTGAAGCCGTTCGACTATCGCGAATTCGACGCGCGCGTGCAGGCGCTCCTGCGCCGCAACAGCGGCCATGCGAACGACGTGCTGACGCTCGGCGGCCTCGTGATCGACCGCAGCAGCCGCCTGGCGGAGCTCGACGGCCAGCCGCTGTCGCTGTCGCGCCAGGAGTTCGCGCTGCTCGAAATCCTCGCGAGCCGGCCGCAGCGCATCTTCTCGAAGGACGAACTGCTGAACCAGCTGTTCAGCTTCGGCAACGAGCCGACCGCGAACGCGGTCGAGCAATACGTGACGCGCGTGCGCAAGAAGCTGCAGGGCAGCTCGGTCGAGATCCGCACCGCACGCGGGATGGGGTATCAGATTGCCGCGCATTGACTGGTTCCCGAAGACGCTGTTCGGGCGGACGCTGCTTTTCATCGCGCTGGTCGTCGCGACCGGCGCGCTCGCGCTCGCGGCGATCGCGCGCTACTACGCGGGCGTCGCGGCCGAACGCGCCTACGACCAGTTGCTGGCAGGCGCATCGATCCAGGTCGCGGAGAATCTCTACGTACAGGGCGGCGTACTCGCGCTGAATCCGCCCGTCGCCGCACTGTCGACGCTGTCGCGCTACGACCTCGTCTATTACAAGGTCGTCGATTCGCGCGGCGTCGTCGTGGCCGGCTACAACGATCTCGCGAGCCCCGCGACGCTCGCCGCCGCGAAACAGGGCCCCGCATTCGCGAATGGCGTCTACCAGGGGCACCGCATCCGCACCGCGACGATCGCACGCTACATGCCCGAGGAAAGCACGCCGGGCTGGGCGCTCGTGACGGTTGCGCAAACCACCCACGCGCGCCAGCAGCTCACGAACGACATGAGCATCAAGGTGTGGACGCTGATCCTGCTGATGAGCGTGCTCGCGATCGGCGCAAGCGGTCTCGCGATCCGGCGCGGCCTGCGCCCGCTCGCGCAGATCGGCACGATCATCGCCTCGCGCGATCCGGCCGACCTGCGGCCGGTGGCCGTCGATACGCCGAGCGAGATCGACGCGATCATCGGGTCGATCAACGGGCTGATGCGCCGTCTCGCCGAACGCATCAACGCGATGCAGCGCTTCATCGCCGACGCCGCGCACCAGATGCGCACGCCGCTCGCGCGGCTCGACGCGCAGATCGAGCTGCTCGACGGCGAATCCGATCCCGCGCGTCACGCGGCGCGGCTCGATGCGCTGCGCGCGACGTCGTCGGACGTCGGCCGGCTCACCGGGCAGTTGCTCAATCATGCGATGGTGATTCATCGCACCGAGGTCGTGCCGCTGCAACCCGTCGAACTCGTCGCGCTCGCGAAGGAGGTGCTGGGCCGCACGATTCCGCTCGCGGGCGAGCGCGACGTGGCCGTTGCGTTCGCGAGCGATGCGCCGCTGGCATGGATCGACGGCGACGCGATCAGCCTGCAGGAAGCGCTGTCGAACGTGCTGCACAACGCGCTGCTGCACGGTCATGCGGACGACATCGTCGTGTCGGTCGCAACCACGGGCAATGCCGACGGCGCGGTCACGATGACGGTGACCGACAACGGCCGCGGGATCCCGCGCGAGCATTGGGAAGCAGCACTGCAACCGTTCGTGCGGATCGCGCCGGACGGCAGCGAGCGGCGCACGGGGTCGGGCCTCGGGCTGGCGATCGTGCAGGAAGTGATGAAGGCGCACGGCGGGCGCGTGGGGTTCGCGTTTCCCGATGCGGGCGGGTTTTCGGTGGTGCTGACGTTCCCGCGCGCAGCGGGAACCGACGCGAAAAAGGCATAAGCCGTCGAATCAGTGCCGTGCCACGCGCAGCCGACGCTCAGTCGTCGTTGCCGTCGTCGAACCGGTTGCGCTCCGCATGCCGCGCCACCAGCTCGTCCAGTTCGTCGTACCGGCGATCGCAGAACAACCGGCACAACGTATCGACATCCGCGCGCGCGTCGACGTCGATCGTGTCGACGTGCTGCTCCAGCTTGCCCTTCCCGATCCCGAAGAGACCCTTCTTCATCCGCATGGACAGCGCATTCAGCTGGAAGCCGTCCGAATGCGCGTCGCTCAATGCAGTCACCCACAGCTCGCGCTGATCGTCGGCCTGCTGCAGCACGAGCGCCGGAAACGGGCCGTCCTGCGTCTCGTTCCATTCAACGTGCTGGGCCGCCCACGGGAACGCATCGAAGGCATGAACGAACGACGCATAGTCGGTCGCGCCTTGCTGATCGAGCTGATTGAAATCGTAGCCGACTTTCTGGATGGAGTAGGTCAACATGACGCGGCAGCCCCCGTGGCGTTCGAGATCAGGAGACCGTCAATCTACCCTGAATTTCGGTATCCGTGATGATTTTCCCGCGCCGCTCATGAACGCGCATTCGTGGTCGCAGCACATGGATCTTCGACGTAACGGCGCGCCAGCCCGACGAGCTCGCGCTTCAGTTTCGGATCCGTCAGCAGCCCGCGCCGGGCCGCGTTGTGCACGACGCCTTCGAGCGCAGACGACAGCACCTGCGCGGTCAACGTGTCGGCCTTGACCGGTGCACGCCCGCGGCACGCGGCAACGATCAGCGCATACCGGCGCAAATATTCCTTCTGGAACGTGTCGTAAGCATCCTTCGCACCGCCCGGATCGGGAAGATCGAGCAGCACCCGGTGCAGCGCAGGGTAATCGCAGTGCGCGGCGATCAGATCGCCGATCAGGCCTTCGAGCCGGCGCCCGGCGCTCGCCCGGCGGTCATGCGCGCGCTGCAGCACGGCGAGCACGTCGTCGAAATGGCGACGCCGGATCGCATCGACCAACGCGAGCTTGTTCGGGAAATACTGATACACGGAGCCGATGCCCACGCCGGCGACCTGCGCGACCTCGTTGGTCGTGAATCCCGCCCAACCGTGCCGGTCCAGAACGCGAGCCCCGGCCGTCACGATCACGTCCACCGTCGCGCGCGAGCGGGCCTGGCGCGGGGCTTTCCGCATCGCGGCGGCCGCCCCGGAAACGCGAGTGGACATGCGGACTCCGACTGAAAATAATGGTGGCGAAGCTCACATATTAGGTGAAACCGACAAGGAAACGACCATGAGCGCGAACGCACTCCTGTCCCGCATGCTGCGCTACCAGGCATGGGCCCATGACGAAATGCTCGGGGCCGTGTCGGCGCTCGACCCGGTGCAGCACGCGGACACGCGCCATCTCGCGCTGCGGCTGATGAATCATTGCCTCGTCGTGAACCGGATTTTTGCCGCGCACCTGAGCGGCGAGCGTCATGGGTTCGCGTCCGACAACACGCCTGAAACGCCCGAACCCGATGCGCTGCGCGCGGCATTTGCCGCGCTCGATCGCTGGTACCTCGACTATGTCGAGACCGCTACGCCCGACATGCTGTCCGAGTCGATTCCGTTCGCCTTCACCGACGGCGACAACGGCGCCATGACGCGCGAAGAGATGCTGACCCATGTCGTCACGCACGGCGGCTACCATCGCGGCGAAGTCGGCAGACTGATGATCCAGGCGGCCGCGCGCTCGGCGCAGGATATCAGGCTCCCGTGGGACACCTACGCCGTTCACCTGCACCGGACGGAGCCCGGGCGCAGGCTTGAACGCCGGATCGATGAGGCGGACCCGACGCATGCCGGGCGATGAAGGCGGTACGCCTGCTACGCCGCCACCGCCTCCCCGCCCAGATACGCATCGCGCACGCGCTCGTCGTCGAGCAGCGCCTTCGCGGGCCCTTCGAGCACGACGCGCCCCGTCTGCAGCACGTACCCGTAATGCGCGATCTCGAGCGCGAGGCTCGCGTTCTGCTCGACCATGAACACCGTCACGCCCTGCTTGTTGATCGCGTCGATCAGTTCGAGCACCTTGTCGACGTAGAGCGGCGACAGCCCCATCGTCGGCTCGTCCATGCAGATCAGCTTCGGCCGCGCCATCAGCGCGCGCGCCATTGCGAGCATCTGCTGCTCGCCGCCCGACAGCGTGCCCGCGCGCTGCGTCAAGCGCTCGCGTACCCGCGGAAACAGGTCGAGCACGCGCTCGACATCCTCGGCCACGGCCGTGCGATCGCCACGCGTGTAAGCACCCATCAGCAGGTTTTCGCGCACGCTCATGTCGCCGAACAGCCGCCGCGCCTCGGGTACGGCCGCGATTCCGCGCCGCACGCGCTGCGGCGTCGCGAGCGTCGTCACGTCGTCGCCGTCGAAACGCACGACACCGCGGCGCGGCCGCATCAACCCGAGGATCAGCTTCATCGTCGTCGACTTGCCGCTCGCGTTGCCACCGAGCAGGCTGACGATCTGCCCGCGGCCGACTTCGAAGTTCACGTCGAAATGCACCTGCACGGGCCCGTAGTACGTGTCGAGGTGTTCGAGTTTCAGCAGCGCGTCGGTCATCGTCGTAACGGATCCGGAAGAAAGCAGGGTCATGCCGCCGCCTGCGCAGGACGATCGGCCGGCGCGCCGCCCGCATGGCGGCGGCCGAGATAGGCTTCGATCACGCGCGGATCGTGCCGCACGTCGCGCGGCGCACCTTCGGCGATCTTCACGCCGTTGTCGAGCACCATCACGCGGTCGGACACGCGCATCACGAGTTCGAGCTTGTGCTCGATCAGCAGGATCGTCAGGCCACGCGCCTTCAGCGACTGGATCAGCTGCAACATCTCGGCCGTTTCCGTCTCGTTCATCCCGGCCGTCGGTTCGTCGAGCAACAGCAGGCGCGGATGCAGCGCGAGCGCGCGGCCGATCTCCACGCGCCGCCGGTTCGCATACGACAGGCTGTGTGCCGGATGATCGATGCGCGGCGTGAGCCGTTCGCCGAACCCCGCGACGATCGCGCGCGCTTCTTCGCGCAATGCGGCCTCCTCGCGCCGTACCGACGCGGGCCGCACGAGCGCACGCAGCACCTCGGCCGCCGCGCCCAGCGCGGGCCAGCCGGGCCGCGCCGCCCGCAGCCGCGCATGCGCGCCGATCAGCACGTTGTCGAGCACGCTCAGGTTGCCGAACACGCGGCCGTGCTGGAACGTGCGCGCAATACCGAGCGCCGCCAGCCGTTCGGGCGCCGTGCCCGTGATGTCGCGGCCGTCGAACGTCACGCGGCCCGCATCGGGCCGGTCGGCGCCCGCGATCAGGTTGAACAGTGTCGACTTGCCGGCGCCGTTCGGCCCGATCACGCTCAGCAGCTCGCCGTCGGCGAGCGTCAGGCTCGCGTCGTCGAGTGCGGTCACGCCGTCGAAGCGGCGCGTCAGGCCCTGCACGTCGAGCAAGGGTTGGGGGGTCGTCATCGCATTCCCTCTTACACCGTACCGAGCAGGCCCTGCGGCCGGAACCGCACGAGCAGCAGCAGCACGAGGCCGTAGATCAGCATCCGGTAGTCGGCCGCCCAGCGGAACAGTTCGGGCAGCCCGATCAGCGCGATCGCGCCCGCGATGCTGCCGGGCACGTTGCCGAGCCCGCCGAGGATCACCATCGTCAGCGCGAGGATCGATACCTGCGAATCGAAGGTCTGGTGATTGATGTAGCTGTACAGGTGCGCGGCAATGCCGCCGCTCACGCCGGCCGCGACACCGCCGACCGCGAACGCGATCGCCTTGTAACGGTTCGGCGCGATGCCGTGCGCCCGCGCGGCGACATCGTCCTCGCGCACCGCGCGCAGCGTGCGACCCAGATGCGAGCGCAGCAGCCGCGCTTGCACGAGCGCAAACCCGACGAGCACCGCGAACGTGAACCAGTACGCGGCGCGCGCGGTCGTCGCCCACGGCAGCGGCGCGATGCCGGTGATGCCGAGCGGGCCGCGCGTCAAGCCGTCCCAGTTCAGGATCACGAGGCTCACCACTTCACCGATGCCGAGCGTCGCGATCGATACATAGTGCCCGCGCAGCCGGAATGCCGGATACACGAGCAGCGTGCCGAGCACTGCCGTGATGACGCCCGCGCACGGGATCGTCACGGCCGGCGGCCAGCCGAGATCCGACGACAGCAACGCCGACGCATACGCGCCGATCACGAGCAGTGCGGCATGGCCGAGCGAAATCTGCCCGACCGTGCCCGCGACGAGCGTGAGGCTCAGCGCGAGCAGCCCGTACAGCCACGCGTTGGTCAGCGTCTGCAGCACATAGGGCGACGCGCCGAGCCACGGCAGCACGGCCGCCAGCGCGATCAGCGCGACGAGCACCGGACGCGGCACGCGCACGGCTTTCGCGGCCGCGAGGAACGTGCCCGTCATCGGCTCGGGCGGCAGCGCGCGGTTCGCGCTGAACAGGCCGTTCGGCCGCCACACGAGGAACACGATCAGCAGCCCGAATGCGAACAGGTCGCGATAGCTCGTGCCGAACAGCGCGACGCCGTAGCTTTCGACGAGGCCGAGCAGCAGGCTGCCGGCGATCGCGCCCGGCACGTTGCCGAGCCCGCCGATCAGCAGCGCGACAACGCCCTTCAGCGTCGCCTGGAAACCCATCGCCGGATCGATGCTGTTGTAGTACATGCCGACCAGCAGCCCGCTCACGCCGCCGAGCGCGCATGCGATCGCGAATACGGTCTGGTTCACACGATCGACGTCGACGCCCATCTGCAGCGCCGCATCGCGATCCTGCGCGGTCGCGCGCACGGCCTGGCCGAGCCGCGTGAAACGCAGGAAGCCGTACAGCAGCGCGGCCGCCGCGATACCGATGCCCGCGATCAGCAGGTCGAGCGAGCCGAGCGTCGCGCCGGCGATCCGCACGTGCCAGTCGGGCAGCGGCGTCGGCACCGCGCGCGGGTCCGCGCCGAATGCGAGCTGCGCGAGCTGGTCGAGGATGAAGCTGATGCCGATCGTCGCGAGCAGCGGCGCGATGCGCGCCGCGTGGCGCAGCGGCCGCAGCCCGATCCGCTCGATCGCGACGCCGAGCGCGCCGCAACCGGCGACGACCGCCGCCAGTGCGACCGGCAGCGGCAGCCCGAAGCGCGTCAGGCACAGCCAGCCGATGAACGCGCCGACCATGTAGACCGAGCCATGCGCGAAGTTGATCAGGTGCGACACGCCGAAGATCAGCGCGAGCCCGACCGCGAGCAGCGCGTAGATGTTGCCGACGATGAGGCCGTTGAGCGTGTAGTCGAGCCAGGAAGCCATCACGATGCGTCCGTCACTTGCATGCGGTTCATGTCGGGTTCAGCGCGCCGCGAGCTGCGGCTTCGCGCCATCCCACAGCGCCCACTGCCCCTGCTTCACGACCAGGTACACGGTGCGCGCGCCTGCAACACGGCGTGTCTGCGGATCGAAGCGCACCTTGCCGAAGATCACGCTCGGCACGTCGCCGACCTTCGCGAAGCCGTCGTGCGCGGCCTGGCGCGTCGTGCCGTAGCGGCGCAGCACTTCCGCCGACAGGATCAGCGCGTCGTACGCACGCGCGACGAACGAATCGGGATCGGCATGGAATTTCGCGCGATAGCGCTGCACGAACGCCTGCACCTCGGGGCGCGGCTCGGCCGGGAAGAAGTTCGATTCCGTGTAGACGCCTTCGACGGCCGTGCCGCCCAGCTCGAGAAACTTCGGCGAATACACGGAGCCGACCGCCGCGATCGGCAGCGTGACGCCCGACGTGCGCGCCTGCCGCACGATCTGCGCGCCGTCCGCGTAGTACGAGATCAGCACGATCGAATCGGGCTTCGACGCGCCGATCCGCACGAGCGTCGAGCGGAAATCCTTCTCGGCCGGCTGGTAGCCCTCGGCCGCGACGACCTGCGCGCCGAGCCCGGCGACCGCCTTCGCGAAGATGTCCTTGCTGGTGCGGCCCCAGTCGGTGTTCAGGTACAGCACCGCGATCCGCTTGAAGCCGAGTTCCTTCACCGCATAGCGTGCGAGCAGCGGCTGTTCTTCGGCCTGGCTCAGCGCGGTGCTCCACAGATAGTCGCCGCCCTTCGTGAAATCCGGATGCGAATTCGTAAAGCCGAACTGCACCAGCTGGCCGCGCTGGTAGATCGGCGACGCGGCCATCGACGTCGCGCTCGAGAAGTCACCCAGCTCGATCGCGATGCGCGGATCGGCGACGAACTTCTGCGCGATCGCCACTGCCTGACGCGGGTCGCTGCGGCTGTCCTGGAAGTCGATCGCGAGCGGCCGGCCGTGAATGCCGCCGCTGCCGTTGATCTCGTCGAGCGCGAGATCGAAGCCGCGCTTCCATTGTTCGCCGTATTGCGCGTCCTGGCCCGTCAGCGGCCCGCTCACGCCGACCACCACCGGCTCGCCCGACACGCCCGCCGCGAGCGCGCCGCCGGCCGACAAACTCCATGCGGCAGCGAGCGCCGCCACCGTGCCCAGTACGCGCCGCCATGCGCCGCGTGTGTCGTTCCCCGAAACGTTCATGCGTCCCCCAGCTTCAATCGGTCGAAAAGAGTGAGGGCATGTAACCATCCGGTTCAGGACGATCCAACGAAGTTTTGCGCATATCGATATCGCGTGCGACGCGAAGCGGATCACATACGCGAACGGTCATCCGTTCGACCCGCTTTGCACGCTGCATCGACATACGTCGCATCGCGTTGATTCGATGGGTGTTTCCTTCGAGTCGCCCCACACATTCGGTGCGCATGCGTGTGCAACCGGCCACCGCAGCGATCACACGCTTCGCAGTTTTCACGCTGTCGATAGCAAAAATCATTATATGAATCACGCATGCTCGCACTCCTACAATGCGCAAATCGCATCATCGGAACGCGTCATGGAGCTGCATCAACTCGAAGCCTTTTCCGCGGTCATGTCGGCCGGCAGCGTGACCGGCGCGGGCGAATTGCTCGGCCGCTCGCAGCCGGCCGTCACGCGGCAGATCCAGGAGCTGGAAGCCGATCTCGGCTACGCGCTGTTCGACCGGCACGGCCCGCGCGTCACACCGACACGGCGCGCGTTCCTGCTGTACGAGGAAGTCGAGCGCTCGCTGGTCGGCCTGCGCGCGATCGAGGCGCGGGCACGCGCGCTCGGCAACGAAACGGCCGAACCCGTGCGCATCGCGGCAACGCCGTCGCTCGCGGCCACGCTCGTGCCGGCCGCGCTCGCCGCGCTACCCGACGACGCACACGCGCCGCATTACCAGTTGCGCAGCGAATCGGCCGAGCATGTCGTGCACGAAGTGCTGGCCGGCACGGCGGACGTCGGCGTCGTCACGCTGCCGATGGCGCATGCCGGGCTCGACGTGCACTGGATCGCACAGACCCCTTGCGTCGCCGTGCTGCCCGCCGGCGATCCGCTCGCTGCGAAGCCACGTATCGCGCTGCGCGATCTCGCGCGCCGTCGCATCGTGACGGTCGCGAACCGGCACCGGCTGCGCCAGCGGATCGACGCGGCGTTCGCCGCCGCGCGCGTCGATGCGCGCGTGTTCATCGAAACCAATGCGTCGCTGAATGCGGTGATGGCCGCGCGCGCGGGCATCGGAATCGGCATCGTCGATCCGGCGACGGGCGTCGCGCTGCCGGTGGACGGCGTCGTCGCACGCCCGCTCGACGTCGACATCCCGTTCGCATTCGGCGTCGCAACCCCGGCGGGCAAGCCGCGCACGGCCGCCGTCGATGCGCTGCTCGACGCGCTGCATCGCACGACGCGCGCACTGCTCGACGACGTGATCTTTCACGACGCCGCCGCGCACGATGCGCTGCTGCGCGGCGACCGGCTGCGCAGCGAGCGGGCCGCACGCCCGCCACGCGCCGCACGTGCGCGCCGCACACGACCGGAGGCCGCGTGACGACACCGCTCGACGCACTCGAAGCACGGCTCGCGCAGGATCTGCGCTGGCTCGACCTGCCCGCGCCGTCGTGGGTGCCGCCGCGCGAAGCGGACGGCGCACGCGTGCTCGACGTCGCGATCGTCGGCGGCGGCATGGCGGGGCTCGCGGCATCCGCCGAACTGCGCCTGCTCGGCATCGACAACCAGTGCGTGATCGACCGCGCGCCGGCCGGTTATGAAGGCCCGTGGGTCACGTTCGCGCGGATGGAAACGCTGCGTTCCCCGAAACAACTTGCCGGCCCCGCGCTCGGCCTGCCCGCGCTGACGTTCCGCGCGTGGTTCGAAGCGCAATTCGGTCGCGACGCGTGGGACGCGCTCTACAAGATTCCGCGCACGCAATGGATGGACTACCTGCGCTGGTATCGGCGCGTGCTCGACCTGCAGGTGCGCAACGACACGACGCTCGTCGCGCTGCGCCCGCGCGACGACGGCCTGCTCGCGCTCGACGTGCGCGGCAACGGCGAGGCGCAGACGCTGCTCGCGCGGCACGTCGTGCTCGCGACCGGCCGTGACGGTCTCGGTGGCCCGTATGTACCGCCCGTCGCGCAACGCGCACCGCGCACGCGCTGGGCCCATTCATCCGAGCCGATCGACTTTGCGGCGCTCGCAGGCAAGCGCGTTGGCGTAGTCGGTGCGGGCGCGTCCGCATTCGACAACGCGGGCACCGCACTCGAAGCGGGCGCCGCGCGCGTCGACCTGTTCTTCCGCCGCGCGGACATCCCGCGCATCAACAAGCTGACCGGCATCGGCAGCCCGGGGCTCGTGTACGGCTATGCCGATCTCGACGACGCGACGAAGTGGCGCTTCATGCACTACGCGCTGACGTCGCAAACGCCGCCGCCGCGCGACAGCGTGCTGCGCGTATCGCGCCACGCGCATGCGCATTTTCATGCGGGCAGCCCGATCGAGACGCTTGCCGGCCACGCGGGCGGCCTCGATGTGACGACGCCGCGCGGACGTTACACGGTGGACTTCCTGATTTTCGCGACCGGCTTTCATTCGGACTGGACGACGCGCGCGGAATTCGCATCGTTCGGCGCGCACGTGCGGCGCTGGAAGGATCGCTATCGACCGGAACCGGATCTGCGGCTCGACGAGCTTGCCGAGTCACCCGACCTCGGCCCCGCGTTCGCGTTCCAGGAGCGCGAGCGCGGGGCATGCCCGGCCGTCACGCGTATCCATTGCTTCAACCATGCGGCGAGCCTGAGCCACGGCAAGCTGTCCGGTGATATTCCGGCGATCAGCGCGGGCGCGAAGCGGCTGGCGCGCGGTATCGCGAGCCGGCTGTTCGACGCCGACCGCGACCGCCACTACGACGCGCTCGTTGCTTACGCGAATGCCGAACTGCAAGGCGACGAATGGCGCGACGCCGATGCGTGACCGCGCGCCATCGATCACACCGACGAAGAAGGAAAAACGAAACGATGACTGATTCCATCACGCCGGCCGCCGTGCCGGATACGATCGACGCGGTCGCGGGCCTGCGCGACGGCGACGCCGTCGCCGCGCTGCGCCGTGCACGCGCCAAGGTGCTGCTGCATACGCAGTTGAGCGAAGCCGCGTTGTTCGATCCCGCATTGCCCGATCTTTCGCTGGTCGAGCGGCTGCATGCGGCAAGGTACGTCGCGCGGAAGTCGAATGCATCCGCGCTGGCCGACACCTATCGCGCCCGGCTGCTCGACGCGGGCGGCTCGGCCGGCGACATCGAACAGGCCGATGCCGACGCGTTCGACGCACTGCCGCAACGCGTTGGCGCGATCCTCGCGCACGCGAAGCGCCTGGCGCTCTCCCCTGTCGATGCGCGCGCATCCGATCTCGACGCGCTGAAGTCGGCCGGCCTCACGACGCCCGCGATCGTCGCGCTGTCGCAGCTCGTGGCGTTCGTCGCCTATCAGTTGCGCGTCGCCGTTGCCGCCCGTGCGCTTCAGGCACGCAAGACCAGGGAGGCTGCATGACGACGGCAACCCACGGCTTCACGTCCGACACGCTCGGCTGGCGCGCCTGGCTCGACACGGTCTCGCTCGATGCGGCGACGCCCGATCAGCTTGCGGTGCTCGAAGCGAGCCACCCGCAGGCGAAGACGTCCGACTACTACCTGCTGCTCGTCCATCTGCCCGAGATCCTGCGACAACGCTCGGGCGTGTTCAACGCGATCATGTACGGTCCCGGCGGACTCTCACGCGCCGAGCGCGAACTGGCCAGCACGGCCGTATCGCGCGTGAATGGCTGCGTGTATTGCGCGTCGGTGCATGCGCAGCGCTTCGCGCAACTCGCGAAACGCACCGATGCGATCGAGCAGGTGTTCGACGATCCGGCGACGGCCGGCACGACGACGCGCGAACGCGCGATCGTCCGTTATGCGATCGCATTGACCGAACGCCCCGACGCGATCGACGAACGCGCCATCGCGGCGCTCGAAGCCGAAGGGCTGACGCACGAAGAGATTCTCGACCTGTCGCACGCGGTTGCGATCTTCGCGTGGGCGAACCGGCTGATGCTGACACTGGGCGAACCGGTGTTTCCGGAACCGGCGGCCAGCGCCTGACTGCACGGAAAGACGGGCTGCGGGCCCCGCCCGCGTTACGCCTTGTGCGTCGACAGCAAGATACTCGTCTCGGTATTCGCGATCCCGTCGATCAGCCGGATCGCACCGAGCACGCGATCGAAGTGCTCGAGCGAATCGGCATGCAGCTCGGCGACGAGATCCCAGCGCCCGTTCGTGCTGTGGATCGACGCGACGTTCGGATGCCCGCGCAGCACCTTCACCACCTCCGCGCCGCGATTGCCCTGCACCGCGATCGACATCAGCGCGCGGATCCGGTGGCGTTCCGCCGCCGGCTTGAGCCGCACCGTATAACCGACGATCACGCCGTTTTTCTCCAGCCGCGTCAGCCGGTTCTGCACGGTCGCACGCGCGACGCGCAATGCCTTCGCCAGCGCGACGACGGGCAGTCGCGCGTTGTCGCGCAGCAGTGCGATGAGCTGACGGTCGACGTCGTCGAGCGTGATCATGAACGGGCTTCCAGTTGAGCGTGAGCCGGCCGCCAGCGTGCCGGAGACTGCGCATTCCGGCCAGTGCAAACCGGACACATTGCCGGAATGGGCTGGCAATTTGCCAAGTCTATCGAGAAATCTGCCACTTTTGCTGTCTTTTTGTTGGCTCGACTCACGGAAATAATGACTCCATCGACCGGCCGACCACGCCGCGCCGAGGCTTTTCCAGGAAGCCCGGACGCGCGCCGAAGCCCCGCCCGGTCGACCAGAACGCCAGGACACCCGTACCGGCACTGAATATGGAGACAGACCGATGACCCGCTTCCTCGACGTTCCCGCCACCGCCCGCCTGATCGCCAGGACCGGCGTGACGACGTTCCTGCGCGAACTCGTCGACACGCTGCGCGCCGATTACCTGCACTGGGCCGATTTCGACAAGTCGCCGCGCGTCGCCTGCCATTCGCGCGACGGCGTGATCGAGCTGATGCCCGTCGCGAACGCGTCGCTGTTCGCGTTCAAGTACGTGAACGGCCACCCCGTCAACGCGGCGCGCGGCATGCACACGGTGATGGCGTTCGGCGCGCTCGCCGAAGTCGATACCGGCTACCCGCTGCTGCTCGCCGAACTCACGCTCACCACCGCGCTGCGCACGGCCGCCACGTCGGTGCTCGCCGCCCAGCTGCTGGCGCGGCCCGATTCGCGCAAGATGGCGCTGATCGGCAACGGCGCGCAGAGCGAATTCCAGGCGATCGCGTTCCACACGCTGCTCGGCATCGACGAAATCCGCGTATTCGACGTCGATCCGCTCGCGACCGACAAGCTCGTGCAGAACCTCGCCGCGTATCCGGCGTTGCGCGTCGTGCGCGCGGCATCGACCGCCGACGCCGTGCGCGGCGCCGACATCGTGACGACCGTCACCGCCGACAAGGCGTACGCGACCATCGTCACGGCCGACATGATCGAGCCCGGCATGCACCTGAACGCCGTCGGCGGCGATTGCCCCGGCAAGACCGAGCTCGAAGCGGGCGTGCTGCACGCAGGCCGCGTGTTCGTCGAATTCGAGCCGCAGTCGCGCATCGAAGGCGAGATCCAGCAGATGCCGGCCGACTTCCCCGTCACCGAACTGTGGCGCGTGCTGCAACGCGAGACGACCGGCCGCGAACGCGCGGATGAAGTCACCGTGTTCGATTCGGTCGGCTTCGCGCTCGAGGATTACTCGGCGCTGCGCTACCTGTACGCGCTCGCGCAGCAGCACAACGCGGGCGTCGAGATCGCGCTGATTCCGCCGGCCGTCGATCCGAAGAACCTGTTCGCGCTGATCGACGACCCCGCTGCGATCGCGCAGGGTCACGCTGCGTTCGTGACCGAAGCCGTCGCCGCGTTCGCGCGCTGACCGTCATCCGCGGGCGGCCCGTGCGCCGCCCGTTTTCCTGCCCTTCGCTCCTGCCTTTCATGAATCTCGTATCGATCCAGGCGCCGGCCGCCGTCGTGATGATCCGGCCGCACCGCTTCCTGCCGAACCCGCAGACCGCGGCCGACAATGCGTTCCAGCGCACGGCCGGCGGCGGCGCGGGCGACACACCGTCGGTATCGGCCGCCGCGCGCGACGAAGTCACGGCCGCCGCGCAGACGCTTGCCGACGCGGGCGTGCGCGTGCACGTGTTCGACGACCACGGCGAGCGCGACACGCCCGACTCCGTGTTCCCGAACAACTGGTTCTCGACGCATCCGGGCGGCCATGTCGCGCTGTTTCCGATGTACAGCCCAAACCGCCGCCGCGAGCGGCGCGCGGACGTGATCGAGATGCTGAAGGCCGAGTATCGCGTGCAGGACGTGATCGACTACTCGGGGCTCGAATACGACGACGTGTTTCTCGAAGGCACCGGCGCGATGGTGCTCGACCACGTCGCACGGATCGCGTACACGGCGCGTTCGCGCCGCGCCGATCCGGTCGCGCTCGAACGCTTCTGCACGAACTTCAATTTCGAGCCGATCTGCTTCGATACCGCCGATGCGAGCGGGCGGCCGATTTATCACACGAACGTGATGATGAGCGTCGCGACCGAATTCGCGATGGTCGGCCTCGACCTGATCGCCGACAGCCGGCGCCGCGGCGAAATCGCACAACGCCTGACCGAAACGGGACGCGCGGTGATCGCGCTCGATCAATCGCAAATCGAGAATTTCGCCGGCAATACGCTGGAACTGTCGGGCAAGGACGGCCGCGTGCTCGCGCTGTCGCGACGTGCGTTCGATTGCCTCACGCGCGACCAGCGAACGGTGATCGAACGCTCCGCGCGGCTGCTACCGCTCGACGTGCCGACGATCGAACTGGCCGGCGGGTCGGTGCGCTGCATGCTCGCGGGGATTCATCTCGCGCGGCGTCATGCGGCGCACGATGCGCCGGAAATCGAAGCAGTGGACCGGCAACGCGAAGCGGTATCGCACGCCTGAAGGGAAAGCGCATCGGCCTCACGTTACCGCCGACGCAACCGGATGCTTCGACCTGCGAACGAGGCCGAAGCATCCTGCACGCCGTTCAAACGGCCAGCAGCTTCAATCCGGCCGGCAATGTCTCGCCGAACACGCGCACCGTATCGGCTTCGTCGAATGCGATCGCTTCACGCACCATGTCGATCCAGGCCGACGATGCATTCGCAGCCGACAGGCGCTTGATGACCGCCTCGCGCATAGCGTCGGGCAAATCGCGCGAACGATCGCCGGTCATCCGCGCAATCTGTGCGGCCGCGAACGCGGCCGGCTCGACCTGTTTCCAGTCGAGCGCGAACAGCGCATCGAGCCAGCCATTGGCCACTTCCGCCGGCACCACACTGTGCGCGCTGCCGTAGAACGGCCGGCGCGCACCGATCCGCCCGAGCGCCCACGCGCAAAGCGCACGCTCGGCCGGCTTCTGCAGTTGCGCGATCAGGCGCTCGGCCAGTTCGACCTTGCGCTCGACCGGCAGCCGTTCGAGCGACGCGGACAGCCGTGTCATGTCGGCCGGGCCGACCTTGCCCGGATCGAACGGCAGCTTGCGGCGCTTGTCGTCCGACGGTTCGAGGAACGCGATCGCGTCACGCACCTGCGTCTGCGCATCGTCGTCGAGGCCGCCGGCCACGCGCCGCCACAGCGTCCACCACTCGGACCACACCTGTCCGTCGGTCACGTATTGAATCCCGTCGTCGAACAGCGGCCACAGCTGCTCGATGCGCCATGCATCGAGCGGATGACCGAAACCCGGACGCAGGCAATAACCGGCAAGGTTCAGCCACGCGCGTTCGTGATCGGCCGAGCGGCGTCGGCGCCGTGCGCGCGCGAGCAACGCGTCGAACAGTTCTCGCGCGAGCGCCACATCCCACGCTTCGCGCGCGCCGAGCACGTGCTCAAGTTGTACGCGTAACCGGCGCGTGTCCTTCGGCGTCACGTCCGCGGCCTTGCTGCCGAACGAGCGCTCGATCAGCTCGATCGCCTGGTCGAGCCGCGGATGCCGCGCGGGCCCGGCATCGTCGCCTTGCACCGGCGCATCGCCGCGCAACTGGAATTCGAGCCGCCAGCGGCGCGCCGCGTCGTCGGTCGCGATGCAGTGCATTTCGAGCGTGCCGACCTCCGTCAGCGACGCGGTGAGCTTCACCGGCGTTTCGCGTGCGTCGCTGCCCGCCTTTGCGTCGACGACCGTCGCGATCGGCGGCAGCCGCACGAAATCGCCGCCGTCGAGATCGACGAGATCGCCGGGTTGATACTTCGTCTCGGCCACCGTCGACACGAGGTGGAAACGCACCGGCTGTCCGAGCTGCAACGCGAACGTGCGATCGTCGAGCCGGATCTCGCGGCCCTCTTCCGTACCGCGCGGCAGCAGGCAGACGCCGCGCGCGGCCGAATCGGCCGCACCGTCGTCGAGCACAAGGAAATAGCTGCGCGCGGAGCCGCCGCCGATACGGGGCGCACGCCCGGCTCGCGCAAGCCCGTATGCGACGGCACCACGCGCGACGGCCACATCCGGATGCGCGTTGTGCAACACGTCGAGCGGCGCGCCGCGCCACGCGCCGAGCGTCTGCGCGAGACGGCCGGCGAGCGCGCCCGCGCGGAACACGCCGCCGTTGAGCAGCAGCGTGTCGGGCAGCGGGCCTTCCGCATGACGGTTCAGGAATGCGGCGACGTGCCGCGTGACGGCCGCGTCGCTCGCATACGGCAGCCCGAATTCGACGATCGCCGCGCGCGCACGGCGCGGCAGCTCGCCGGCTTCGACCTGCGGAAAGAAACCGTCGACGACGATCTGCTCGACTTCCTGCCGCGTCAGTTCGGCCGAGCGCGCGCCGCCGACGAGCTTGCTGCCTGCGCCGAGCAGCGTGACGGTGACGGACGCCGGCGCGTCGTCGCCGAGCAGCCGCTCCTTCGCCGCGCGGCAGCGCTCGACGAGCTGCGACAGGCTCGCGGCCGACAACCGCGTGCCGGGCTCGGTCAGCCGCGTTTCGACCAGGCGCGCAAGCGCGAGGTCCATGTTGTCGCCGCCGAGCATCAGGTGATTGCCGACGCCGACGCGTGTAAACGCCGGCTCGCCGTCGTCGCCTGGCGCGACATCGACGAGCGTGAGGTCGGTCGTGCCGCCGCCGACGTCGCAGATCAGCACGCGCCGCGCAGCGGCAAACGTATCGCGCAGCGTGTCGCGCTGACCGTACAACCAGTCGTAGAACGCGGCCTGCGGCTCTTCCAGCAGCCGCAGCGCCGGCAGCTTCGCGCGCCGCGCGGCCTCGATCGTCAACGCGCGCGCGCCGTCGTCGAACGACGCGGGCACCGTCAGGATCACGTCCTGCTGCGCGAGCGGCGCATCGGGAAAGCGCGCGTTCCACGCATCGCGCACATGCGCGAGATAGCTTGCGCTCGCATCGACCGGCGACACCTTGTCGACGCCCTCGGCCGCGCCCCACGGCAGGATCGCCGCGAGCCGGTCGACCGCTGCGTGCGACAGCCAGCTCTTCGCGCTCGACACGAGCCGGCCCGGCACCTGCGCGCCGAGCGTGCGCGCATAGCGGCCGATCACGGCCGGCGGCACACCGGCGGCGTTCGCCTTCGCATCGGCCGCCCACGGCAGCCGCAACGCGTCCGGCGGCAATTCGCCGGCCGCCGGGTGATAGCGCACCGACGGCAGCAGCGGCTGCGCGGCCACCGCGCCGGGGCCGACCAGTTGCTCGACGTCGAATACGCGGATCGCGTCGGAACCGGCCTCGACGTACGCGACGACCGTATTGCTCGTGCCGAGGTCGATGCCGACCGTATAACGCTTCATCGCGCTCAGGCGGCGCCGCGCACGTCGAACTCGACCTTCCAGCGCTCGTTCGTGCCGCTCGGGATCGCCTCGAGTTCGAGCGTGCCGGCTTCGGTCACGCGCGCATGCAGCTTCACGGGCACGACTTCGCCGACCGTGCGCCCTTCGGCGGGCAGCGTCGCCTGGATTTCTTCCAGTTCCTGCAGCTCTTCCGGCGACCAGTAGTCGAGCAGCGTGCCGACCTGGTCCTGGCGGCGCACCGACGAACCGAAGAAGCGGAACTGCACCGGTTCGCCGACGACGAGGCCGAACTCCTGCGGCGGCAGCGCGGCGTCGGAGCCTTCCTCCATCCCGAACGGCGCGACGCACAGCGCCTGCACCGGCGGTTCGAGCCCCGGCACCGCGGGCATCGCCGACTCGATCGCGACGTAGTACGCACGCGCCGTGCCGCCACGAATGCGCACGCCGCGGCCGCGCTTCACAAAGCCGTAGTACGCCGCGCCACGCGCGACCGCGAGGTCGAGATCGGCGCCTTCGAGCAGGCGCGCGGGCGGCGCGCCTTCGGCGGCCAGCCAGCTGTTGAGCGTATCGAGCACGCGCTGCGTGAGCAGCGTCGACTTGAACACGCCGCCGTTGAACAGCACGGCGGTCGGATGCAGGAACGTCGCGCCCTGCGGCAGCGTGCGCTGCACGCCTTCGAGCGAGTCGAGCGCCGCGACCTGGCGGCCGAGGAACGCCGCGAGATGGCGCGTGATGCCCGCGTCCTGCGCATACGGCAGGCCGAGCTGCGTCAGGCCGACCCGCGCGCGGCTCACCGGGCGCGCAGCGGCATCGACCTGCGGGAAGAAGCCTTCGAGGATCGTCTGCGTGAGTTCGGCGCGCGTGAGCTCCGTGCGGATCGAGCCGCCGATCAGCTTCGAGCCGCGGCTCGGCACGACGAGCGGCACCGCATCGGCTGACGGGTCGGACAGCAGCGTTTCCTTCGCGGCGCGGCACGCGTACGTGAGCGCGCGCAGTTGCCACGGATCGGCTTGGGTGCCCTGCTGCGCGAGCTTGCGTGCGACCACGTGCGCGAGCGCGAGGTCCATGTTGTCGCCGCCGAGCAGGATGTGCTCGCCAACGGCCACGCGATGCAGTTCGAGATTGCCGTCGCGCTCGACCACCGCGATCAGCGACAGGTCGGTCGTGCCGCCGCCGACGTCGACGCACAGGATCAGGTCGCCGACCTGCACCTGCTTGCGCCAGCCGCCCTGGCTCTTCTGGATCCAGCTGTACAGCGCGGCCTGCGGCTCCTCGAGCAGCGTCATCCGCGAGTAGCCGGCGGCGCGTGCCGCCTCGGCCGTCAGTTCGCGCGCGGCCGGATCGAACGACGCAGGGATCGTGACCGTTACGTCCTGGTCGGCGAACGGTGCATCGGGATGCGCGTGGTCCCACGCTTCGCGCAGGTGCGTCAGGTAGCGGATCGAGCTTTCCAGCGGCGACACGCGCGACACTTCCGGCGGCGCATCGCTCGGCAGGATCGCCGCGCGGCGGTCGACGCCGGGGTGGCACAGCCAGCTCTTCGCGCTCGACACGAGGCGGATCGGCGTGCCGGCGCCGCGCGTGCGTGCCATTTCGCCAACCGCGAAGGCGCGCGATGCCGTCCACGGCAGCGTCAGGTCGCCCTGCGTCAGTTCGCTTTCATGCGGCAGATAGAGGAACGACGGCAGCAGGTCGCGCGATTCCAGCGCGCCGGGCGCGGTCAGCTGCGCGATCGGCAGCACTTGCTGCGTGATCTTTTCGCCGTCGCTTGCGCTGCTGTCGACATACGACAGCGCGCAGTGGGTCGTCCCGAGGTCGATACCGATCGAATAGCGCGGATCGCTCACAGTTCCACCTCCGCCGGTGCGACCACCGAAGCGTCGTGGCTGCCCGTCAGCTTCGGCAGGCGCACGTCGGCCACACGCCAGCCGCGATGGCTGACCGTGCCCGTGAACGGCGCCGAGCCGACCACGTTGCCCGTCACGCGCACGGCCGTCGCGTCGAAGCCGGCCGGCAGCGTCACGCGGCTGCCTTCCGCTTCATCGCGCACCGGCACGATCGTGAAGTGTTCGCGCAGCGCAGCGCGGCAGCCGTCGTGCACGAGGCGTGCGGCGGCACCGATGTCGGCGTCCGCGTAGCCGGCGATGTCTTCCTCGACGAAATCGATGAAGCGCGCATCGCGCTGCAGCAGGCCGAGCAGTTGCAGCGCAGCCTGCGGGCTCGCTTCGCGCAGCTCGGGCGCCGGCGCCTTCACGGGTGCGGGCGCCGGTGCAACCGGCGCGGCAGCCGGGGCCGGGGTCGGCGCGACCGGCGCCGGGGCGCCATCGCGGACGCGCAGCACGCCGGCCGCGAACTCGCGGTTGCCGAGCACGGAGAAGAACGTGCCGACGGCCAGCGACAGCCGGCCGAAGAAGGACAGGTTGGATTCGGGCATGGGGTCTGGACTCCTGTGGGCTCGCGACATGGCGAGCGATCTTGCCTGGGCGCCGGGCGGCGGCGTGCGGATTGCGCACTGCCGCCGCCCGGCGCGTGATTCGGTCGCGCCCTCGCGGGTGCGGAAAACCCGTATTTTGCCCTGTGGCGGGCGAACCGGGCAGAAGTTGGGGGACAGAACATCGCGGCACGGCAGTTTCAGCCGCGCCGGATCGCTCGTCAGGTGCGAGCGACCGCGATGCTGCGATGCGTCAGCGCGGCTGGCGCAGCCGGGCCGCCTTCGCCTCGAAATCGCGCGACAGCATGCCGAGCGTGACTTCGCCGAAGCGCGCCAGCAGCGATGCTTCGGCATCCTTCAGCGTGGCCGACAGATGTGCGTTGACGGCCTGTTCGACCAGGCATTCGGGCTCGTCCTCCGGCACCAGGTCGGAAAACAGCGGCGGCTCGCCCACCGCGCGATAGACGTCGAGCAGCGTGATGTCGTCGAGCGCGACGCTCAACGCCCAGCCACCGCCGTGCCCTTTCTCCGACTGCACGTAGCCGCCATCGCGCAGGCCGCCGAGCAAGCGCCGCACGACGACCGGATTCGTGCACAGCATCGTCGCGATCGTCTCCGACGTCAGCGGGCCGTCGGCCTGGTCCATGTGGATCAGCGCATGCAGCATGCGCGACAAACGGCTGTCGGTTCTCACGGGCGGCACTCCCCTCTCTCGAAACTTCTGAAGTTGCATGAATGATACCATCGCCCTATCATGCAACTTCTCGTGTTTCATGAGTTGGCCGCCAGCGGAGCACGTGTGTCATTCACGCAGGTTCAGAAAGGAGTGGATACATGGATACCCATCATGAAGTGATCGTGGTCGGCGGCAGCTTTGCAGGACTGTCGGCCGCGATGCAGCTGGCACGGGCACGCCGTCGCGTGCTCGTGATCGACGCAGGCCGGCCGCGCAACCGCTTTGCCGAACACGCGCACGGTTTCTTCGGACAGGACGGCAAGCCGCCCGCGCAGATCGTCGCGGAAGCGACCGCGCAGCTCGCCGCGTATCCGACGGTGCAGTTGATCGAAGGCGAGGCGCGCACGGCCGAACGCGATGCGAACGGCCGCTTTCACGTGACGCTGGCCGACGGCGGCCGCGCGAGCGCCGACCGGCTGATCCTCGCGACCGGCATCCGCGACGAGCTGCCCGCGCTGCCGGGGCTCGCCGAACGCTGGGGTGTCAGCGTGCTGCATTGTCCGTACTGCCATGGATACGAAGTAAGCGGCCAGCGGCTCGGCGTGCTCGCCACCCATCCGCTCTCGGTCCATCAGGCGATCCTGATTCCGGACTGGGGCCCGACGACGTGGTTCACGCAGGGCGTCGTCGAGGAAAACGACGAAGAAGCCGCGCTGCTCGCCGCGCGCGGCGTGCGCATCGCGCGCTCGCCGGTCGTCGAGATCCTCGGCGATGCACCGCGTATCGACGCACTGCGGCTCGCCGACGGTCAAGTCGTGCCGGTCGAGGCGCTGTTCATCGGCGCGCGCACCGACATGGCCAGCGACCTCGCGCAGCAGCTCGGCTGCGCGTTCGACGAAGGGCCGCTCGGCACCGCGATTCGCGTCGATACGTGGAAGCAGACGAGCGTCGCCGGCGTGTATGCGGCCGGCGACGCGTCGAGCCTGATGACCAACGCGACGTTCGCATCGGCATCGGGCGTCGCGGCCGGCGTGGGCGCACACCGGTCGCTGATTTTCGGGCTGCACGCGTAGGCTGGCAGGCAGCCGGGAGTCACGCGATGCGCGGCGCGGCGTCCACCGCCGGCTGCGCGTCGGCTTCCGCGCTGCACGCCTCGAGCGAAATCCGCCGCGTCTCGCGCCCGTTGATCCACCACAGGCCGGCCGCGAGCGGGCCCGGCAACGCGAGCACGAGCAGCACGATCAGCGCGGCCGACGGCGCGCCGGACATCGCGTAGACGTTCGTCAGCATCAGCGGCGCGATCACCGCGCCGAGCCGGCCGATCGCGACCGACACCCCGAGCCCCGTCGCGCGAATCCGCGTCGGCAGAATCTCGGACGACACGACATAGCCCGAGATGTACGCCCATGTGACGCCGAACTGGATCAGGCAGTAGCCGAGCACCATGCCGGGCAGCGCATGCATCGCGTAGATGAACACGATAGCCGCGACGGTGAACGTGTAGCTCGCGAACAGCGACGCGCGCCGCCCCCACGCCTCGACGAGCAGCGCCGCGACGATACCGCCCGCGAGCGCCGCGGCGTTGCCGATCATGTAGTAGACCGGCATGTCGGTCGACGGTACCTTCATGTACGGCAGGATCACGAGCGCCATCAGCGACAGCACGCCGTACACGACGGCCGCCTGCGAGAAGTTCAGCGCCCCGGCCAGCGCGCAGCGCGCGCGGTACGCGCCGAACAGCTCGCCGACGTTGCGCCAGAACGCGGGCGCCTGGTGCGCGAAACGGGTCGGCGTATAACGTTTCGTCAGCTGCGCGCGATCGTTCTGCACCCGCGGATCGCGTGCCTCGCGCTCGACGATCTGCGCGACGATCGCTTCGGCTTCCGCCACGCGCCCCTGCTGGATCAGCCAGCGCGGCGACTCCGGAATCACGCGGCGAATCCAGAAGAACACCAGCGCCATCGTCGTGCCGAGGCCGAAGCCCACGCGCCATGCCCACTCGGCCGGCAACTGGTTCAGCACGAGATACGACACGGCCGCCGACAGCAACGCACCGACCGGGAAGCCCGACAGGATCAGCGCGTCGGTGCGGCCGCGATGGCGTTTCGGGATGAACTCGCCCATCGTCGCGGTCACCGCCGAATATTCGCCGCCGACGGCCAGCGCCGTCATCGCGCGGAAGAACAGGAACGCATCGTAGTTCCACGACAGCACGGTCGCGACGCTGAACAACGCGTACCAGAGCAGCGTCGCGAGAAACAGGCGCTTGCGGCCGTAGCGGTCGGCGAGATAGCCGAACGCGATTGCGCCGACGAGCATCCCGAACACCCAGATGCTGACCGCGAGCGAGCCCTGCGCGGCGCTCAGGTGCCAGTGCGACTTGAGCACGCCGAACACGCTGCCGATGATGTTGGTTTCGAACGAATCCAGCGCCCAGCCGACGCCGAGCGCGACCAGCATCAGCGTGTGAAAGCGTGTCCACGGCAGGTTGTCGAGACGCGTGAGCGCGTCGGTTTCGATCGGGTGAGACGGTGTCATGATGGAAGTCCTCGTCAGTGAAGCGCCCGCTCGGGCTGCTCCGGGCTGAAGTCGAAATGCGGAAAGCGTGCGCGCGTGCCGATGAAGTTGCGCCCGCGTGCGCCGTCGAATGCGTGATCCACGATCTGCGCCCATTCGTGCGCGCCGATCCCGTACGCGGCCGGGTGGCTCGCGACGCCGAGCGCATCGAGCAACGCGCCGAGCTGCGCGGGCGCCGTCGCCGTATCGCCGAAGATCTCGCGCAGCGCGGCGTCGCACGCGGCGTCGACGCCGAGCGCCGCCTGCATCACGGCCGGCAGGCAGAACGAGCACGCGATGCCGTGCGCGACGCCGCGCGTCAGCGTGATCGCGTAGGAAATGTTGTGGGCGAGCGCGGTATGCGTGTTCGAGAACGCGAGCCCCGCGCGCAGCGCGCCGAGCGCCATGTCGCTGCGCGCGTCGAGATCGTCGGGATGCGCATTCACGCGGCCGAGGCCGCGTATCAGTTCGCGCGCCGCCTGCACGGCGAGGCCGCGTGTCACCGGGTTCGCATGGATGTTCCAGATGCTTTCGAGCGCGTGCGACAGCGCGTCGAGGCCGCTCGCGAGTGTCGGCTGCATCGGCAGGCCGACCATCAGCCGCGGATCGACGATCACCGTTTCCGGATAGAGATCGGGCCGCGACAGCGACAGCTTGCGCGCGTTGTGCGGATCCCAGACGGTCGCCCAGTGCGTCACTTCACTGCCGGTGCCGGCCGTGGTCGGGATCGCGACGATCGGCAGCGCAGGCCGCGCGGTATCGTCATTGCCGGCGCCGCCGGACAGGATGCGCAGCACGCGGTCGAAGTCGCCGTGTTCGGCGGCCAGCACTTTCGCCGAATCGATCACCGAGCCGCCGCCGAGCGCGATCAGCACGTCCGGCTTGCCGGGCAATGCGGCGAGCCGGTCGCACGCGCGACGCAGCATCGGCACCGACGGGTTCGCCTCGACGCAGTCGATCCGCGTGAGCGCCGGCCCGAGCTGTGCTTCGACACGGTCGGCGATCCGCGCGAACACCGCGTCGGGATACGTGACGATCGCGTAGCTGCGCCCGGCGAGCGCCTCGTTCAGATCCGCCAGCGCGTCGACGCCGAAGCGGATCCGGACGGGATTGTGAAAGCGCCAGTCGCTCATGCCGCCGCTCCCGCGCGACACGGCGTGCCGTGCACGTGCACGGCCCAATAATCTGCATGACGAATCATGCGGGAAGGCCAATCTGCAGCGAAGTTCATGCTCGTCCCTGGATGGAATGGGGTTGAGCAGCAGGTTAGGCATCCGCGATGACGCGTTCATGATCGAAAATCCCGGTGATCGACGATGGATCGATCGAAATTTTCGATCGATCGCCGCCGCGGGCCGGCACCGGACGATCCGCTGTCACGCGTCGAGCGGCCGGCACCGCGCGACCGCCTCGAAAAACGACGCGACCAGCCGGCTGTCGCGCCGCTCGCTCAGGCAGCACACGTGGATATGGGTTTCGACCGGATCGCCGTCGATGCGCAGCGGCCGCAGCCGCTCGTCGGGCACGTACTCGGCCTTCGACACGGTGCCGACGCCGAGCCCGCGCGCGACGGCCTCGCGCAACGCCTCGCGGCTGCCGATGTCCATCGCGATGCGCGGCGTCAGGCCGGCCGTCTCCATCGCGTCTTCGAGCGCGCGGCGCGTCGTCGAGCCCGGTTCGCGCATCAGCAGCGGCTCGCCGGCCAGTTCGCGCAGCGTGATCGCGTCGCGCGTCGCGAACGGATGGGTCGCGCGCACGAACGCGATCACCGGAAAGCTCGCATAGCGCTGCGTGAAGTAGCGCGCGTCCTCGAACGCACGCGCCACCACGCCGACGTCGCACACGTACTGGTCGAGATCGCGCAGCACGGTTTCCGAATTGCCGAGCGCGACCGACAGGTGCAGGCGCGGATGAATCGCGTGATACGCCTCGATCATCTCCGTCACGTGGAACGGGCCGACCGCGCCGATCCTCAGCGAGCCGCGCTGCAACGCACCGCTGTCGCGCAGCAGCGCGGCCGCGTCGCTCTCGTCGCTGCAGATGCGGCGCGCGATCGGCAGGAATTCGAGGCCGACCGCCGACAGTTCGACGCGCCGGCCGCGCCGGTGGAACAGCTCGACGCCGTGTTCGTGTTCGAGGGTCTGGATCTGCGACGTGATCGTCGTCTGGCTGGTGGACAGCGCACGGGCGGCCGCGGTGAAGCCGCCGTGCTGGACGACGGCGATGAAGCTGCGAAGCTGGGTGAGGGTCATGACGGACGGTCGGTCAATCGATCGGAAAATTCGTGCCGAATGCCGGACGGCATCGGGAAATTCAATGTATCGGCCGAATGTGACAAGCGCGGTCCCGCCGCGTCGATGGCTTCGCCGCGTGATATGCGGTTTAATGACCGACGCCCCCAGCATTAAGAGACATGAAATGCTCGATCTCGACGACCTGCGGCTCGTCCGCGCGATCGGCGCGTCGCGCTCACTGGCCGCTGCCGCGCGCCTGCTCGACCTCACGCCGCCCGCGGTCACGATTCGCCTGCAGCGGATGGAAGCGCGCCTGAACGCGCGGCTCGCGGTGCGGCAGCCGAAAGGGATTGCGCTGACCGACGAAGGGCAGCGGCTCTACCAGGAGGCCGTCGGCATTCTCGAGCGCGTGGAGGCGCTGCCGGTCAGCATCGCGGGCGATCACGGCGACGTGCAGGGCACGCTGCGCGTCGTCGCTCCGCTCGGCTTCGGCCGCCAGTACGTCGCGCGGATCGTGCGCGATGTGCAGCGCGCGCACCCGAAGCTCGAAATCTCGCTGCACCTGTCGGAGAGCCCGCTGACCAGCGCGCCGGGAGCCGACGTGGTCGTCCATGTCGGCAGCCTCAGGTCGTCGTCGTGGATCGGCTATCCGCTCGCGCCCAACGAGCGTTTCCTGTGTGCGAGCCCGGCTTATGCGCGCCGCATCAAGGACCTGAATCATCCGTCCGACCTCGCGCGATACGACTGCCTGTGCCTGCGCGAAAACGACGAGGACATTCCGCGCTGGCGTTTCTCGCCCGATGGTGACGTCAAGGGCGAGTCGCGGCGGTCCGCCGTCATTCGCGTTTCCGGCGCGCTGTCGTCGAACGACGGCACCGTCATCACCGAATGGGCGCTGGCCGGGCTCGGCATCGTCGAACGCTCGGAGTGGGACGTCGCGCCGCTACTCGCGAACGGCAAGCTCGTCCGGCTGCTGCCCGGCTGGCACCTGCCGTCCGCGCCGGTGACGGCGCTGTTGCCGTCGCGCACCGGCCGTTCGGCGCGCCAGCGGGTCTTTCTCGAAGCCGCGCGGCAGTTTCTCGATCCGCCGCCGTGGCGTGCCAACGCATGAGTCGCGCCACGCGTCCGCGAGGTCCGCTTGATTAAGTCGCATTTAATGATGGATTAGTCCTGCGTTAAACACGGTGCATGCCAATCGTCCTACAGTGTCCGCATCGGCAACCTCGCAATCGAACCCATCGTGGACCTTCAAACCCTCAACACCCCGGCCGCGTTGATCGATGTCGGCCGCATGCATCGCAACATCGCGCGCATGCAGGCGCATCTGGACACGTTCGGCGTCACGTTCCGGCCGCACGTCAAAACCACCAAATGCCGGCACGTCGTCGATGCGCAGATCGCGGCGGGCGCACCGGGCATCACGGTGTCGACGCTCAAGGAAGCCGAGCAGTTCTTCGCGGGCGGCGTACGCGACATCGTCTATGCGGTCGGCATGGTGCCCGCCAAGCTCGGCCAGGCGCTTGCGTTGCGCCGGCAAGGCTGCGACCTGAAGATCGTCGCCGACAGCCTGCAGGCCGCGCACGCGATCGCCGCGTTCGGGCGCGAGCACGGCGAACGCTTCGACGTGTGGATCGAGGTCGACGTCGACGGCCACCGCTCGGGCATCCCGCCCGCAGCCGACCTGCTGATCGACGTCGGCCGCGCACTGGTCGACGGCGGGATGGTGCTCGGCGGGGTGCTGGCCCATGCGGGCTCCAGCTACGAATTCGACACGCCCGACGCGCTGGCGGCGGTCGCCGAACAGGAGCGCAGCCGCACCGTGCGGGCCGCGGAGCGCCTGAGAGCCGCCGGGCTGCCCTGCCCGGTCGTGAGCATCGGCTCGACGCCCACCGCGCTGTCGGCGCAACGCCTCGACGGCGTGACCGAGGTGCGCGCCGGCGTGTACGTGATGTTCGACCTGGTGATGCACAACATCGGCGTATGCGGACTGTCCGATATCGCGCTGTCGGTGCTGACCACCGTGATCGGCCATCAGGAAGAGAAAGGCTGGGCGATCGTCGATGCAGGCTGGATGGCGATGAGCCGCGACCGCGGCACGCAGCGCCAGGCGCACGATTTCGGCTACGGGCAGGTCTGCACCGAAGCCGGCGACGTGCTCGGCGACTACGTGATGAGCGCGGCCAACCAGGAGCACGGGATCGTATCGCGCACGGGCTCGCCGGACACCGGCATCGCGCAACGGTTTCCGATCGGCACGCGCCTGCGCATCCTGCCGAATCATGCGTGCGCGACCGGCGCGCAACATCCCGAATACCAGGCCATCGGCGAAGGCGGCGCCGCACAAACGTGGCCGCGCTTCTACGGCTGGTGAGCGACGCCCGGGGTCCACGCCGCTCCGCCACGGATTGACTATTTATCCAAATCTGGACAAAATTTAAAAACCTTCGATTCGTCTTGCGCCGAAAAGGCGCTCCCGACCATGCCGACAGACGCCCGACTCCTGCTTCTCGACCACGATGCCGTCGCGCCCGCCCTTCAGGCCGGACAAGTCATGACGGCGGTCCGCGAAGCCTTCGTGCTGCACCGTCGGCGGGCCGGACGCGTATTCCCGGTGGTGCGCGAGAAGCTGCACACCGGCGGCGTGTTCGGCATCAAGTCGGGCGACGTCGCCGGCCAGGATCTGCTCGGTTTCAAGGCGGCCGGGTTCTGGCCGGGCAACCGGCGCGTCGGCGGCGAGCCGCATCAGGCCACCGTCGCACTGTTCGATCCGGCGACGGGCCGCCCGCTGTGCATCATGGACGGCAACGCGATCACCACCGCGCGGACCGGCGCAGCCGGCGGCCTCGGGCTGCAACAGCTCGCCCGCCCCGACAGCACGCGAATCTGCGTGTTCGGCACGGGCGTGCAGGCGCGCGTCCAGCTCGACTACGCGCTGAGCCTGCTGCCGCAGCGGTGCACGGTGCGGTACGTGAACGTCAGCGGCGAGCCGGACCCGGAGTTCGAATCGGCCTTCCTGGAGCGATGCACGATCAGCGTGGCGCGCGACCGGAACGACACGGTGGCCAGCAGCGACGTGGTCATCACGGCAACACCCGGCGGCGGTGCGTTGTTCGATGCGGCCGCGGTTCAGCCGGGCACCCATCTGACTTGCGTGGGCGCCGATACCGCAGGCAAGCGCGAGCTGCCGGCCGGCGTGCTGGAACGCGCGCGCATTTTCGTGGACGATCACGACCAGGCGCGCCGCATCGGCGAGTGCCAGTGGGCGCCGGATTTGCCGCGCACGGAAATCGGTGACATCCTCGCCGGTGCGGCGTCGGTCGACCGTGCCGCGCACGACATCACCGTGTTCGACATGACGGGGCTCGCGCTTCAGGACCTGACCGTCGCACGCTTCCTGTATCGGCACGCCCTCGACAACGGCACCGGAACCTCCGTTCCGTGGCCCTGGTAAGCAACCCTCCTCTTTCAACCGCCATGCGTCTCGCCAAAGTTTCCGCCGTCTCGTTCGATCTCGACGACACCCTGTGGCCGTTCGGGCCTTCCGTCATACGAGCCGAGGCGCTGCTGCGCGCATGGTTGATCGAGCACGCGCCCAATACCGGGCGTGTGCTGCCCACGCAACAGGCATTGAGCGAGCTCCGTGAGGAATACGAACGGCTGCGCCCGGACCTCGCCGGCGATTTTCGCGCGATGAGAATCGGCTCGATCCAGCTGGCGCTGGCGCGCGCGAACGAAGATGTCGCGTTGACCGACGCCGCGTACGACGTGTTCTATGCCGCGCGGAACCGCGTCGAATTCTATGAAGACGCATTGCCAGCACTCGCGTGGTTGAGCGCCCGTTTTCCGTTGATTGCCGTGACCAACGGCAACGCGGATCTCCGGCTGACCGGCGGCGGCGAATTCTTCCGCACGACGCTCAGCGCGCGCGCATTCGGCTTCGCGAAGCCGGAACCCGAGATCTTCCATGCGGCGGCGGACGCACTCGGCGTGCGTCCGGCCGAACTGCTGCACGTCGGCGACGACTTCCACCTCGATATCGTCGGCGCGCTGAATGCGGGGCTTCAGGCCGCATGGGTCGTTCGCGACCCGCGGCCGGCAACGGAACCCACCCCGCAGCAGGCCGCGACGCCGCACCTCAAACTGCGCGACCTGTCGATGCTGTGTCGCGCACTCGGCGGCCCCGACGACGTGTCGTGACCGCAACCGGGTGCGGCGCATGCCCGCATCGCGCCGTCACGCCGCCTTGCGTGCGTCCGCGATCCGCTGCGGCGCCTTCGGCCGCGCATACAGCCGCTCGAGATACGCGCGCAGTTGCGGGAACGGTTCGATCAGGTGGCATTCGCTCGCCCAGTCGATCAGGTAGACCGTCACGCAATCGGCCACCGTCAGCGAATCGCCGACGATGAAGTCGCGCCCTTCGAGATGCTTGTCGAGGATCGCGGCCATCGTCGTGAAATCCTCACGCGCCAGCTCGATATCGGCCGGCGAGCGCTTCTCCGGCGGATAGATGAACGAATGCCGCGTAATTCGCCACAGCGGCTGCTCGAGCTCCGTCACCGCGAACATGACCCACCGGTAGGCCTCCGCACGCAGCGCCGGGTCGGTGGGCAGCAGCCCTTTTTCCGGGTACTTGTCCGCGAGGTACAGCACGATTGCGGCCGACTCGGGAATCACGAGGTCGCCGTCCACCAGCACGGGCACCTTGCCGGCCGGGTTGAGGCGCAGGAACTCGGGCCGCCGGTGCTCGCCCTCGAGCAGATTGACCGACACGAATTCGAAGTCCGCATCCAGTTCCTTCAGCCCCCACAGCGCGCGTTGCGAACGCGTGCCGGCAAATCCGTAAAGCTTCATCGCCAATCTCCATCCAGAATGTCGGGAAAATATCCGCCTGCCGGCCACGGCGCATCGACGCGACGCGCGGCGCCCGGCACGACGGGTCGCTCACGCGCCGGGAATCGCCAGCACCGGCATCACGTCGATCGCCACGCCCGGGAACAGCGTGAAATGCGGATGGCCTTCGAACAGCGCGGCGGCCGCCTCGTGCGACGCCGCGCGCACGACCGTAAAGCCGCTCAGCGCGTTGGCCGTGTCCTTGATGCCGCCCGCGTCGATGGTCTTGGTCTTGCCGAGCGGCCCGCCCATCTCGACGATCGCGTCGCGATGACGGTCGACCCACGCATGCCATGCGGCAATGCCGTCCCGCTCGCGCGTGCGCCGCGCCTCCTCCGGAAGCGCCACCCACGCCTTCATGGCCGGACTATCCTTGGTCCCGAGAAATACGGCGAGATACAACTGCTGTTGAGCACTCATGCCTTCTCCTCCGATGACGGGCGCGGCGGGCTGCCGCGCCTCGACCTTGACAAGATAGGTTGATATCAACACAATTGCAACATGGCACGAAAAGAAACGCTTCCTTTCGAAACGACGCTGATGGTGCGCGATTGCTGCCTGTGCCTGCACATGCAGCGCGCGGCGCGCAATCTTGCGCGCATCTTCGACGATGCACTGCGCCCGCTCGACCTCACCAACGGCCAGTTCTCGCTGCTGATGTCGCTGAACCGGCCGCAACCGGCCTCGATGAAATCGGTCGCGTCGCTGCTCGCGATGGACCGCACCACGCTCACCGCCGCGCTCAAACCGCTCGAGCGGCGCGGTCTCGTGACGATCATCCAGGACCCGGACGACCGGCGCAGCCGCCTGCTCGAACTGACGCCGGCCGGCCACGACCTGCTGGCCGACGCGTTCCCGCTGTGGCAACAGACCCATGCCGACATCGAGCGCCCGTTCGCACCGGGCGAAGTCGATCAGTTGCGCGGCCAGTTGCGTGCGCTATCGGTCGATCCGGCGGCACGCGACTGAACCGGCGCGCGACCGGTTGCCGGTCTCCTGCCATTCCTTGTCAGTTGTCATCGTACGAATGCCTCACGGCGCCCGATTCGGTGGCAATATCGCTCGGCACGACAACCAATCCGGTCTTCACAAGGAGGAGCGAGCATGAGCAGCAACGAGAAAGGCGCGTATTTCCGGTCGCTACACCGCGCGGGCCAGCCGCTGGCGCTGTTCAACGTGTGGGATGCCGGCAGTGCGCGCACGGTCGCCGACGCGGGCGCCGTCGCACTGGCAACCGGCAGCTGGTCGGTCGCGGTGGCCAACGGTTTCGTCGACGGCGAGCAGATGCCGCGCGCGCTGATGATGGAGGTGCTCGAACGAATCACGCGCGCAACGGACCTGCCCGTCACCGTCGATCTCGAAAGCGGGTACGGCGAGCGGCCGGACGATGTCGGCGACACGATCACGCTGAGCATCCAGGCCGGCGCGATCGGCTGCAACCTCGAAGACAGTGTTCCGGCAACGGGCGAATTGCGTGACACCGAAGCAGCGGCAGCCCGGATCGCCGCGGCACGGCAGGCGGCCGATCGTGCGGGTGCCGACTACTTCATCAATGCGCGCACCGACGTGTTCTTCAAGGCAGCGGCCGATACGCACGACGAACGCCTGCTCGACGCGACGCTGGCGCGCGCACGTGCGTATGCGGCAGCCGGGGCCGACGGCCTGTTCGTGCCGGGCCTTCGCTCGCCGGCGCTCATTCGCGCGCTGACGGCCGCGTCGCCGCTGCCCGTGAACGTGATGCGCGTCGCGGAAACGCCGACGCTCGCCGACTTCGCGGAATACGGCGTGGCGCGCATCAGCCACGGGCCCTATCCGTATCTGCAAGCGATGAAGACGCTGGCTTCGATGGTCAAGCAAGGCGGCTAGCGGATTCGCGGAGCGGTCGCGCGCCGGGTGTGCATCGAACGATTACATTGCATGTAATTGGCGCACGACACGCACGCTCTTACGCTTCGGGTGTCGCGCCGCCATTCCGGCGGCGCTCCTCGCCCGGGAACATCATGTCCGCCTTTCCGCTTCATACGATCGATTCCGCGCCGGCCGAATCGAAGCCCGCCCTCCGGCAGCTCCAGCACACCTTCGGCATCGTCCCGAACATCGCGGCAGCCATGGCCGCGTCGCCGGTGCTGATCAACGGCTTCATCGGCCTGTTCGAGCGCGTGCATGCCAGCAGCCTCACCGAGCCGCAGATCCAGACGCTGCTGCTCACCAACGCGGTGACGAACGCAAGCGAATGGCCGGTCGCGTTCCATACCGCGCTCGCGCTGAAACAGGGGGTGGCGCCCGCCGACGTCGATGCGATCCGGCGCGGCGATCTGCCCGCCGACGCGAAACTGGCCGCGCTGTCAGCCACGGCGCGCGCGCTGATCGACACGCGCGGCCACCTGGCCGACGCCGACCGGCAGTCGTTTCTCGACGCGGGATTCGGCGCCGGGCAGTTGCTGGAAGTGATCGCCGTCGTCGCCGCGTCGACGATCACGAACTACGTCGGCAGCGTCGCGCAGCCCGCGCTCGAAGCGCCGTTCGACGCATTCGCGTGGCATGCGCATGCCGCGTGAGTCCGATATAGTCGTTCGCGTCGATCACGGAACGATCAGGACCCTCCGATGAACGCCAGCCGCCGCGATCCGGACACGCCGCCGCACGAACTGGGCCAGTTGCTGCGCTACTGGCGCGACGTGCGCGGCGTGAGCCAGCTCGACCTGTCGCTCGACGCGGGCATCTCGCAGCGCCAGATCAGCTTCATCGAAAGCGGACGCAGCGTGCCGGGCCGCGACACGCTGCTGACGCTCGCGCAGGCGCTGGACGTGCCGCTGCGCGAGCGCAACGCGCTGCTGCTCGCGGCCGGCTATGCGCCGGTGTATTCGGAAGCGCCGTGGGATGCGCAGGAGATGCATGGCGTGATCCGCGCGCTCGAACGCGTCGTACGGCAGCACGAGCCGTTTCCGGCGATCGTGATGGACCGCCACTGGAACGTGTTGATGACCAACGATGCGGCGCCGCGCTTTTTCGGCTGCTTCATCGACATGGCTGCGCGCGAAGGCCCGCGCAACCTGCTGCGCCTGATGTTCGATCCGCACGGCATGCGGCCGTTCGTGGCCGACTGGGGCACCGTGTCGCGCAGCCTGCTGCAGCGCGTGCATCGCGAATCGGTCGGCCGCGTGCTCGACGACGAAACCCGGCAGTTGCTCGACGACCTGCTCGCCAGCCCCGATGCGCCGCGCGACTGGAACACGCCGCCGGCGCCGGCCGCCGCGCCGTCGCTGCCGGTCATCCCGATCGGCTTTATCCACGAAGGCGTCGTGCTGCGTTACTTCTCGTTGATCACGACGGTCGGTACGCCGCAAAGCGCGGCTGCGCAGGAACTGCGCATGGAGTGCATGTTTCCGGCCGACGACGCGACCGAAGCGCGTCACCGGCAACTGCTCGACGCGCACGCGCCGCTACGTTGAGCGGCGGGCCGGGCGGCCCGCCGGCATCCGTCATTCCGCCAGCGCGGACACCACGCCGACGCGCTTCGGCACGCCGGTCACGATCGTCGCGACCGCGACCGCCAGCACGACGGCCGCGCCGACGAACACGCCGGCCGCGCCGTTCGCGTCGAACACGACGCCACCGGCCGCCGCCCCCGTCGCGATCGCGAGCTGGATGGCCGCGACGATCAGCCCGCCCGCGCTCTCGGCCTCGTCGGGCACGGTGCGCGTGACCCACGTCGACCACGCGACCGGCACGCCACCGAACGCCATCCCCCACAACGCGACGAGCACCGCGTCGATCATCGGCGCACGGCCGAGCGCGACGAGCGCGATGCCGAGCACGACCATCAACGCGGGCATGCCGATCAGCATCGGCCGCAGCCGGTGTTCGAGCACGCGGCCGGCCAGCGACGTGCCGACGAAGTTCGCGATGCCGTAGCCGAGCAGGATCGCCGACAACCCGTTCACGCCGACACCTGCCACCTGTTCGAGGAACGGCCGCAGATACGTGAAGAACGCGAAATGCCCGGTGAACACGAGGATCGTCGCGAACATCCCGAGGCCGACGGTCGGCCGGCGCAGCACGTCGATCAGCGTACGCAGCCGCGTCGTGCCGCTCGGCGGCATCGACGGCAGCGTGAGGATCTGCGACACGAACGAGAGGCCGCCGAGCGCGGCCGCGATCAGGAACACGTTGCGCCAGCCGATCAGGTGGCCGAAGTAGCTGCCCATCGGCGCGGACGCGATCGTCGCGACCGCCACGCCGCTGAAGATGATCGACAGCGCGCGCGGCACCATCGACGTCGGCACGAGCCGCATCGCGGTGGCCGTCGCCATCGTCCAGAAGCCGCCGAGCGCGATGCCGAGCACGACGCGCCCGATCAGCAGCGTCGTCAGGTTCGGCGCGAACGCGACCGCCAGGTTCGACGCGACGAGCAGCACCGAGAACACGAGCAGCACGCGCCGCCGGTCGATCGTGCGCGTCAGCGCCGAGATCAGCAGGCTCGTGACGAGCGCGACCGTCGCGGTGGCCGTGACGGCTTGCCCGGCCACGCCTTCGGTCACGCCGAGGCTGTCGGCCATCGGCGTCAGCAGGCTCGCCGGCAGGAATTCGGCCGTGACGAGCCCGAACACGCCGAGCGCCATCGCGAATACCGCGCCCCAGGCCGGTTCGCGGGGGGCCGCCGTCGAGGCGGCCGAGGAGATTCCGGGATTCATGCGTGGTTCCGTGTCGGTTAGGGAAAGTACTGATGAGGGCGTATCGTAAGGAACCACGTCAGGACGGTCTATGACATACAATCCGTGCTTATTGATCGAACGTCCGAATCTCGATATGTCCGAGCCTCTTCTGCCCCCGATTCCCGATGTGCACGACCTCGTCAGCGAGCTGCTGCTGGGGATGCGCCTGAGCGGCGTGCAGTACCGCCGCATCCAGGTCGCGCGGCCGTTCGGGCTGAATTTCGGCCATGTGACGGGCCGCGCGCAGTTCCATTTCGTCGTGCGCGGGCCCGTGCTGCTGCGCGATGCGTCGGGCGAGACGATGCGGCTCGAGGCCGGCGACGCGATCCTGCTGCCGCACGGCCGCGTGCACGCGCTGGTGTCGGACGCGGATGCGCCGTGCCACGAACTCAACGGCTTCGAGGTCGCGAAGATCTGCGATACGGTCGCGTCGGTGGCATCGGCCGGTGCGTCGCCGGCCCGTTGCGCGACGACCGAGCCGGGCGCCGGCGATGCGCTGATCTTCAGCGCGTGCATGGAACTCGATCTCGGCGGCATGCAGCCGCTGGTCGGCACGATGCCCGAGTTCATGCATGTGGGCACGCTGCTCGCGCGCTACCCGGAAATCCGCCCGATGCTCGACGCGATGGAGCGCGAAGCATGCACGGCGCGCGCGGGCTTCGCGGGCATTCTCGCGCGGCTCGCGGATGTGGTCGCGGCGTTCATCGTGCGCGGCTGGGTCGAGTGCGGATGCGGCGACGCGACGGGCTGGGTGCAGGCGCTGCGCGAGCCGAAGCTCGGCCGCGCGATCGTCGCGCTGCATCGCGACCCCGGTCGCAACTGGAGCGTCGCGGAACTCGCGACCGAAGCGGGCGTGTCGCGCTCGGTGTTCGCCGAACGGTTTCTCGCGGCGACCGGGATGACGCCCGTGCGCTACCTGACCGAGCTGCGGATGCGGCTCGCCGCGCAGTGGATCGCGCGCGACCGCGAGACGATCGAAGCCGTCGCGTACCGGCTCGGCTACGGCTCGCTGGCCGCGTTCAGCCGTGCGTTCAAGCGCGTGGTCGGCAAGCCGCCGGGTGCGGTGCGCGCGGACGGCGAGGTGCGCGTCGAAGCATGATGCGTCGCGCGTGAGGCTCGCGACGGCCGCCAGGCGTCGCTCAAGTCACCGCCACGCACGATGGCAGCGCTCAGCCGCTGCGCGCTTCCAGCCGGTCGACCAGCGCCGTCGCGCACTGCACGGCAAGCGCCGCGCAGTGCTCCGCATCGACGACCGCGCCGCTCGCCACGGTGCCTTGCACGATCCGGCCCAGCACTTCCTTCGAGAGATCGGCGATCTCGTGATCCCGTTCCGTCATGATGTCCCTCCTGCGCGTCGACCGATCGCATCGATGCGCTCACTTCCCCTGCCCGTTCAGCGCCCTTTCGCCCGCACGACGATCTGCGCCTGCGTGTCGCGTTCGATGCGCTCGAGCGACACGCGCAGCGCCGTGAATTCGTCCGGCGTACACACCTGGCGGCCGAAATTCGCCGTCATCCGCCGCGTGACCTGCACGACACGCGCGGCGTCGTCGAAAACGTAATGCGACGTGAAGTCGACGAAGCGGTCGTGCACGGCCGTATCGGCCGGCAGGTCGGTCACCGCGACGTCGGCCGGCAGCGCGATCTCGCCGGTTTCGTCGAACGTGCCGCCGATGCAGCCCCACGGCTGCGTGCGCACGGGTTCGGCCAGCCAGCCTTCAACCTGCGTCGCGATGCCGCCCGTCAGGCTCGACAGCGCGGGTAACGCGGTCGTGCCGTCGGGCCACACGAAATGGTCGAGCGTGCCCGACATCGTCACATCGAATGGCCCGTCGGTCACGTGCCGGTCGCTGGTCGACAGTTGCGCGCGGCCGCGCAAGCCGCTTTGCCGCAGACGGTTGTTCGCGAGCTGCGCGATGAGGTCGGGCGTCGCGCGGCGAAACAGGTTGCGTTCGAGTTCGGCCGTCCAGCCGTCGTCCTCGATGTACGCATGAAAACGCGTGGCCCCCGGCCCGGCGGCATCGATCTCGACCCGCGCGATGCGCCCGCGCGGCTGCGTGGCCGGCGTGCGCGACAGTACGCCCGTGTCGACGAGCAGCGCGGGACGGTCCATCACGATCGGCGGCAGATAACCGAACGCGATGCCGGCCGTCGTCGTGTCCGCGTAGAGCGCGAGATCGGGCAGCCACGTGATCGCGTGATTGATCGCACCGCCGCCGTAGCCGGGCACCGACGGCAGCGTGTAGACGGACCCGAGATTGAGCAGCACCGGCTCGCTGCGGATGCCGACCGCCGCGAGCAGCGCGCCGAACAACGCGACATGATCCTTGCAGTCGCCGTAGCGGTTGCGCAGGATGTCCGTCACGCGATGCGGCGCGGCGGCCGTTTCACCGAGAAACAACCCGACGTAGCGGATGTTCGCCTGCACCCAGTCGTACAGGATGCGCGCCTTGTCGCGCGGATCGGCAACGCCCGCGGTGAGTGCGCGCGCCAGCCGCTCGACGGCCGGATCGTCCGCGGCCGGATCGACGGCCGCGTTGCGGTAGCGCGCGGCGAACGCCGCGTAGTCGGGCAGCGTCGACACGACGAGCCGGTCGCCGTAGGTCGGGTAGCCGACCGCGCCGCTCTCGATGCGGTCGTACGGGCCGTGCCGGTAGTCGAACGCGTAGCGCGTGCGGCCGTTCGCGGTGACCGGCGGCAGCGCGACGTAGCCGCGCGCATCCGCGTACAGCGGCATGTCGGCCGGCACGTCGAAGATCAGCCGCTGGCTGTCGACCGGCTCGCGCGACGGCTCGACCGTGTAGCCGAAGTAGCCGCGGTTGACCGGCTTCGTGCGGGTCTTGCGGAACGCCACGCGCGTGCTCGACCCGGCTTCGACGCCGAGAAATACGACGGTGCGCAACAGCCCGTCCTGGAACGTCGGCGCGCCGGCCGAGCGCGGCTCCTGCACGTCGCGGATGCCGCCCGCGTCGACCGGATGCGCGACACCGTCGCGGTCGATCGTCTCGGCGGCGAGCAGGTCCACCTTCTCGAGGTTCTTGTCGAACCACACGTAGCGCTGCGCGATTGCATCGATACCGTTCGCGTTGTTCGCGCGCAGCGTCGAATCGTCGTGCTCGTCGAGCGAACCGTCGTGCTGGATCACGAATTCGTGGACATCGCTGACGACGGTGACGGGCGCGTCGCTGCCCGTGTCGAGCGTATCGGCCACAGCCGCTCCCGCGCCAAATGCAACCGCGCAGATCAGCAGGCAGCCAGTCCATCGGGAAGAAAAATGCACCACGTCGAAGCTCTCCGCGCGTTCGCGGCTGGACGCCTGGGCCGCGCACCGGTGCGGGGACATGCCACACGTGACGCGCACATGACAGGCCCCGCGCCGCCTGCCCGTCGTGCGACCCAGTGTGGGTGACGTGCCGCCGAGCGTCAAGCCGTCCGGCCGGAAGCCGTCACGCGCCGCATCCGGCCGGACACGGCGACACTCCACGCCGCTCGGCCCCCGAATATCGCCGCCCGACAACCGCTTCCGCGTACGAGCGGCATTTGTATCATGTCGTGATATATAATTGATTCAGGAACATCCGGCGTACGACGTCGGCTGCGCAGGCAAAGCACAGCCGAACGCGACCCGCCGACATGGGAAGGAGACATCATGCTGATCAACAACGATTTCGAAATCGGGTACCTCGTGATCGCGTTCGCGCTGCTGGGCGTGATCCTGTTCGGCGCGCTGCTGACGGCGCTGCATCTCGAACGGTGGCACCCGAAACTGGTCGGCGCCGCACTCGGCGCGCTGCTCGGCATCGTGCTGATCGAAGCGATGCCGATGCTCACGTGACCACGCCCCGGCGCCCATTCGTCCGATCACGCACCACGCGGGGTCGGAACGGCCGGCGCCCGGCGCGGAGACCGTCATGGCGTCGCCGCTCTGCCTGACCTATCGCCAGTGCGCGATCCGCGCGGTTGCGCTCGTCGACCCGATGGCCGGCGAAGGGCTCGAGCTCGGCGCGCTGTACCAGCCGCTCGCCGTTGTGTACTGGCGCGATGCGCGCGGCTGCCACGAAACGCATCTGCTCGATCCGAAGCATCACGTGTTTCGCAACGACTCGGACGCGCTCCGGATTTCGATCGCGCTGGCCAAGCGCTTCATCGACACGCAGCTCGCCGGCGCCTGCACGCCCGCCGGCTGACGCCCGGTTGCGCATCCCTCGTCCCCCATCCTGCCCGGAGGCGACATGGAAAACGGTATCGTCCAGACCCTCGTGCTGCTCGCGGTCCTCGTGTTCGCGGTGCTGTTCTTCGCGGCCCAACGCGGCCGCGACCGCACGCGCGACAGACTGCTGCACAGGTCCGCGCGGCGCTCGTCGCGCTCGCATACGCATCATCATTCGTAATCGCGCCGGCGATCCCGCCACGCAAAAAAATCGGCCGACGGCACACGCGTCTTTCGACACGAAGCCGCCGGCCTTCCAGCGGAGGTCCGGTACCGCAGGCGGCACGCGCGCTGCGCGCCTACACGCCCCACATCACGTGCCGGCCCTGTTCGCGGGCCGCACGCATCATGTCCAGCAGCGGCCACGCGCGCTGCGCGAGCCCGCCCGCATGCGGCGACACGTCGTCGCGCAGCGCCTGCGTCGAATGCTCGTGTGCGCGTTCGCGCGCCGCATCGTCCCTGATGGCCTGTTCGAGCCGTGCGATCGCCTCAGGCAGTTCGTCGGTGGAAATCACGCCACGGACGTCGAGCCCCTTGCCGACCAGCCCGAGCAGATACTGCGCCAGATCGCGCAACATCACGATGTCGGGTGCGGCGGAAGAGCGAAACGTGATCAGCATCGTCATTTCCCCTTGTCGTGGCCGCGAACCGTACGGCGCATCGTGCCGCCGGTCGCGGCGAGGCCCCGTGGCCATCCCGCTGCGCGTGAGCGCCGCCCGTTCTTCTGAACCGGACGTTCGCCCCGCACGATGCGCGTCGCGCGGCCGGATTCGTGTGTGGCGTGGAGGCTGGATGACGCGAAGGCCTGCCTTGATTTTATATCACATTGTGATGTATTCAAGCATGCGGACCCTGAATGCCTGCAATCTTGCGGCAGGTTCACCGATGGGTACGGCACGCGCCATGCGATGCGCGCCGCTTCGCTCCGTTACTTGCAGTCGCCCACGCGCTTGCCGCGCCACGTCCACGCGAGCGTGTACGCGCCAGCCTGCGCATGCTGCCCGTGCAATTGCCCATTCAGGTCGTAGCTCGTCGGCGTGACGGCGCCCGTCACCGTGCCGTTGCCGCGCCCCTGTTCGTTCGCGCAGGACAGTGCGACCTTCAGCGTCGTGCCCGCGTAGTCCCAGTTCGTGATCGTGCAGCGGACGTTATCGCGCTGCAGGCGGGCGGCCATCGTCTTGCGCAGGTTCTTCGCGTCCGCGTCGCTCAGGCACTGGTCCGGCATCGGATCGGTGCCTTGCGGCAACGGCTTGCCGTTCAGCGTGTACTCGGTGTCGTCGTGCCAGATGCCCGGCGATACGGTCTGCGCAAGGGACGAGATGGCGAAGCCGGCGAGCACGGCGGCGGACAACGCGTGCGGGCCGTGGCGCAGGAAACGGGTGGCAGTCGTGGCGACGATCGTCATGAAGTCTCCCGGAAAGGATTTGTTGTTGATTCGAAGCGCGCGAATCTTATCAAATCTTTCCGGCGAAACCGGAGCATTGTTTCCTATTGCTTACGATCTGACGCGACACGTCAGATCGAATCGTTTTCATCGACCGGAGGAGCCGTTTCACGCGCCCGCTACCCGACGTTCATCGGCAACAACACCATCTGCTTGCCCTCGACGTGCAGGCGTGCCTGCAGCTCGACGGGCGTCTGGTTGTGCAGCCAGGCCGTGAGGAAATTCACGCGCCGGAAGATCAGCTTGCTCGCGAAGCACACGGCGTTCGGGTACTCGTCGAGCGTCGACGACGCGAGGTTCATGAACTCGACGACGGGGTTCGTGCCGAACGCGATCCGGTAGTCGGCCGCGATGCCGCTGCGACGGCAGTGCGCGACGTAGTAGTCCAGCGCTTCGGTGATCGAGTGACGCAGCCGTTCGAGATGTTCGTGCCCGTCGTATGCCTTCGCATCGACCTCGCCGACCGCGAGGAAGATCACGTTGCGGAAGTGCCCGGGAAACAGCCGGTTGACCCACAGCAGCGCGTGCATGCTCGCGCCGCGATGCTTGCCGACCAGCAGCACGGCCGTCGGTTGCGAAGGATCGGGCTTGCCCGGCGCGGTCGCCTCGTCGATTTCGGGCGGCTTGCCGGAGAACAACGCATCTTCCTTCGCGAGCTGCGCACGCGTATACGCATAGTGGCGGTTGATCATGAAGCACAGCGCGATCACCGCGCTCGTCACGAGCACCGTGAGCCAGCCGCCCGCCGTGAACTTCTCGATCAGCGTGATGACGAGCACGGTGGCCGTCACGCTCAGCCCGAGCGCCGACAGGAAGAAGTGCTTGAACCAGCCCTGCTGGCTGCGATGATGCCACCAGTACGTGCACAGCCCGAGCAGCGACATGCTGAACGTGAGGAACACGTTGATGCTGTACAGCACGACGAGCACGTCGACGTTGCCGTGCGTCCACAAGAGGATCAGCAGGCTCGACAGCCCGACGACGATGATGCCGTTCTGCCGCACGAGGCGCCCCGACAGGTCGCGGAAATGGCGCGGCACCCACGAATCCGACGCCATGTTCGACAGCACGGCCGGGCCGTCGAGGAAGCCCGTCTGCGCGCCGACCAGCAGCAGCCCGGCCTCGAACGCGAGCACGGCCGCGAGCAATGCGTGGCGCGCGAACGCCGAGCCGAGCCCAAGATGGTCGATCACGCTGCCGAACACGACTGCGTTGAGCGTCTCGCCGTCGACGGGCTTCGCGTGCCACAGCATGTACAGCAGGATGATGCCGCCGGCCGTGAACGCGAGCGACGTCGACATGTACCACATCGTCACCTTGCCGTTCGGCACGCGCGGATCGGCCAGCATGTTGACGTTGTTCGACACGGCCTCGAGGCCGGTATACGTGCCGCCGCCGAGCGAGAACGCGCGCATCAGCAACGCGAGCAGCACGAACAGGCCGAGCGACTGCGACATGCCGTGCGCTTCGTGCACCGCATCGGGCACCACCATCGCGAGGCTGCCGCCGTGCACGGCGACGCCGTACACGATCAGCCCGAAGTGCAGGATCACGAAGCCGATGAAGATCGGCAGCAGCACCATGATCGATTCGCGCATCCCGCGGAAATTGAGCCCCGTCATCATCAGGATCAGCACGATCTCGGTCGTGAGCTTGAACGCCTGCGCGCTGACCGGCAGCAGGCTGAAGAACGCATCGACACCGCTCGCGAGCGACGTCGCGACGGTCAGCACGTAGTCGACCAGCAGCGCCGCGCCCGATACCAGCCCCGGCTTCGACCCGAGCAGCGACGTCGCGACCCGGTAGCCGCCGCCGCCGGTCGGGAACAGCTCGATCACCTGGTTGTAGCCGAGCGCGATGATGAACACGGTCGCCGCCGTCGCGAGGGCGAGGAACAGCGCGAGCGCGTGGTGCTGGCCGAGCGCGAGAAACGCCTCCTCCGGGCCGTAGCACGACGACGACAGCCCGTCGGCGCCGAGCCCGACCCAGGCGAGCAGCGGCGTGACGGCGATCGCATGCCTCGTGCGCGGATCGAGCGGGTCGAGCGGCTTTCCGACGAGCAACTGCCACACCTTCTGGAATGCGGTCACGATTCCTCCGGAACGCACGACGCCTCGGCGACACTCCTCTAAAACTAAATGAGTTCCGGGACAACTTCCAGTCGGCGTATTCCATAGGGCGCGTCGTGCGAGGGGTTGCTTTCAACATGCCGACGCGTTGCAGACAGTCGCAATACAACCCTGCGAGCCGGACTCGCGTCAGCCGGCCTCGCCCAACGCGCGGGCGAGCAGGCGCGACACGCCGACGAAGGCCGGATGCGGCGCGGTGATCACGAAGGTCGGAATCTTCGCAAGATAACCGGCAAAGCGGCCCTTCGCCTCGAAGCGGGCTCGAAATGGCGATGCATCGAACAATACCCCGAGGCGCGGCACGACGCCCCCGCCGATATGGATGCCGCCGGTCGCGCCGAGCGTCAGCGCCAGATTGCCCGCGAACGTGCCGAGCATCCCGCAGAAGCAATCCAGGGTCGCCATGCAGCGTGCGTCGCCGGCGAGCGCGCGATCGATGATCGCGGCCGTATCGGCTGCGTCGGCCCGTGGCGCGTCGCAGCCATCGCGCGCAGCGAGCGCCGCGTGAATCACCGCGATGCCGGGCCCCGCGACCAGCCGCTCGAACGACACGTGCGGCCAGCGCGCCCGCGCGTACTGCAGCACGTCGGCCTCGCGTGCATCGGCGGGCGCGAACGACACATGCCCGCCCTCGCCGGACAACGGCACCCATCCATCGCCCGCGCGCACGAGCGCCGAGACGCCCAGCCCCGTTCCCGCGCCGAGCACGCCGATCGTACCCGCGGGCGCCGCGTGCCCGCCGCCGACCTGCCGCCGTTGTCCCGCTGGCAGATGCGGCACGGCCATCGCCAGCGCCGCGAAGTCGTTGAAGACATGCAGCGTGTTGAATCCGAGCGCGCGGCGCGTCGCGTCGATCGAGAAGCGCCAGTCATGATTGGTCATGCTGACCATGTCGCCGTCCACGGGATTGGCGATCGCGATCGCCGCGTTCCGCACCCGTGCGCCGCCCATGTCGCGCAGGAACGCGCGCACCGCATCGTCCATGCCGGCATGGGCGCTGCATCGATAGACGCGCACGTCGCCGATTCCGCCGAGCGCGGTCTCCAGCGCGAAGCGCGCATGCGTGCCGCCGATGTCCGCCAGCAAGCGGGGTTCGCCGGCGCGCACGCCGCGCGGCGCGACCGGGTCCCCGTTGAGGGTTGCTACGCTCATCCCATCTCCCGAATTGTCATCGTGTGTCGATCGCAATGGTCATGGCACCTCCACGCCGCGCGCCGCGTCCAGCAGTTCGAACCAGTGCTCGCGCCCGAGCGCGATGCCGGTCGCCGCTACCGCTTCGCGCAGCGCCGCGATCCGGCTCGACCCGACGATCGGCAGCGGCCGGCACGGCAGCGCGAGCAGCCACGCGAACAGCACCGTCGTCGCGGGTACGCCGAGCGCATCGCCGATCCGCGCCGCGCGCTCGCGCACCCGCGTCGCGGCAGGCGACGCCTCCGTCAGCAGCCGTCCGCCCGCGAGCGGCGACCACAGCATCGGGGGACAGCGCCAGCGCTGCGCCTGGTCGAACGTGCCGTCGTCGAGCGGCGCGAGATGCAGTAGCGAGCATTCGACCTGGTTCGTCGCGAGCGACATGCCGTGCGCCGCCATGCGGTCCTGCAGCAACGCAGCCTGCGCCGGCGTAAAGTTCGATACCCCGAACGCCCTCACCTTGCCGTCCCGCCGAAGCGCGGCGAAGGTCGCGGCGACTTCGTCGGCATCCATCAGCGGATCGGGACGATGCAGCAGCAACAGATCGAGCCGGTCGGTACGCAGCGCGCGCAGCGACTGCTCGACCGACGCGACGACATGCGCGGCGCGCGTGTCGTAGTGCTTGATGCCGTGCGCGGGCCGACGCGTGGACACGAGCCGGATCCCGCACTTCGTGATGATCTGCATCCGTTCGCGCAAGTGCGGCGCATCGGCCAGCACGTCGCCGAACAGGCCCTCGGCCATGTAGTCGCCATAGATGTCCGCATGGTCGAAGCTCGTCACGCCGAGTTCCAGCGCCGCCTCGATCAGCTCACGTCGCGCGCGGACCGACAACGCCCAGTCACCGATCCGCCACATCCCGAACACGATGCGCGAGAACGGCACGGCATCGGCCCCCATCGATATCGTCGTACAGCGTTCCGTCATCGCGCTCACCACCACCATTCGACTTGCGCGCCGACGGTCGAGCCCGTGCGCGACGTGCCGAAGATGCCCGTCGTCGACAGCGGATCGCCGGGCGCCGCCGCATCCTGCGCGGCCTGGTTCCAGCGCGCATACGTGTAGAACACGCGGAATTCCGGCCGCGACCAGAACGAGCGGTCCATCGCAAGCGTCAGCGCGACGCTCGCCTTCAGCAGCGTGCGCGTCGGGCCGCCGGACGGCGTTACGCGATCGTGCCCGAGGTCGCCCTGCAGCTTGATGTGCTGCGTGAACGCGTATACCGGCCGCACGCCCATCGATATCCAGGTCTGCGACCCGCCCGACGGCGCGATGTCGCGCTGGTAGATGCCGACCACCTGTCCGCTGAAGTCGCGCGTGGCCTGCCAGTCGAACGCGTCGAGTACGCGGACACTCTTGTAGCGGTTGTCGTTGGTCAGCGTTCCCGTGTAGCCCAGGCCCGTGCCCGGACCGACGCCGTACTGGAACGCGAGCTTGTTCTTGCCGCCGAGCAGGTTGGTCTGTATGTGCTGAACCGTGAACGACCAGCCGCCGTGCGCGTCCTGCAGCACGCCGCTCGTGTTCAGCACCGGCGCGCGGGCCGGGATGTACGACAGCCCGAACTGCAGTTCGCCGCCGGGGTTCGGGCGTACGCCCGACAGCTGCAGGTCGTGGCGCGTCGCGTAGTTGGGCTGGTCGATGTAATCCTCGCGGAACAACGCATAGCTGAGCTTCAGGCCGCCGCCGATCGGCACGTTCTCGATGCCCGCGCCGAGGCCGCTCGGGTTCCAGTAATAGAAGTCGTTCATGTGGACGTCGTTGCGCCGGTAGTAGATGCGCCCGAACCAGATCCGCATGTCGTCGAGCCCCGGAAGGTTCGTGAGCTGCACGTACGACTGCGGCAGGCGCACGCGGCCGTGATCGCCATTGAAGGTCGGCGCGCGATCGAGATCGTTGACGAGGCTCGCCATCCCCACCGCCGACAGCTGCATGCCGTTCGAGAACTTGTACAGCGTCTGGTCGATCTCCAGCTCGCTGTAAACCTGGCATTCGTTGCCGAGCCGGTATTTGCTCTGCGCACCCGGCAACTGGAAGCAGGCCTGCGAATGGCTGTCGCTGGTCCCGACACCGGCCCGCAGGTAGCCGTGAAACTGCGTCCACGGCGTCAGCTGGTTCCAGGCCGACGACGGCGTCGGCGTCGCCACGTTGGCGGGGCTCGTGTCGGCCGGTACGACGCCGGTGGCCTGCGAGAGGCCGCCCGGTGCGCTGTCCGCGGCGAGGGTCGTCGCCGGATCCGGCGCCGCGTGCAGCGCGGCCGATGCGACCGCGAGCGAGAAAGCGGCGGCGAGCCGCGTGAGCCTGAACGGGGTGCGTGCCGGGCCGCGCGCGACGCGGCCTGCTTCGTCGATCATGAACGTGTCTCCAAACGTTGTCAGTGCGTCGCGTGCGATGCGCGGCGTCATCGAATAGGTGTATGTGCTGCGTCGTCCGTCATGCTGCCGACGGGCCGGCGTGGCGGACGCTCCGCGCGCCGGCCCGGTACGAATCCAACCCGCGACGTCAGCCCGCGACGTCGAGGTCCACTACCGGCGACGCGTCGACGGCCGCCGGTCCCGGCGCGTGAATGCGGATAGGCTCGCCCGCGGCCGCGCTCGCATAGATCGCGTCGAGAATTTCCATCACGATCAGACCTTCTTCACCGGGGGCGGGATGCGGGACGTCGCACAGGATCGCTTCCGCGTAGTCGTACATCGCGGAATGCGCGCCCTCCGCGGGCGGATTCAGCCGCATGTCGAACTGCGCGCCGTTCTGCTCGATGAACACGTGCGCGTCGAACGTGTAGCCCTCGTTCAGGTTCTTCTGCAGCAGCCCCGCACGCGTGCCGAGCAGACGCGTTTCCATCAGCTCCGCTTCCTGGATGTTGGTCGCCCACGATGCCTCGAGCGCGAGCGTCGCGCCGTTGTCGAAACGGATCAGCGCGGCGGCGAGATCCTCGACGTCGAACGTCTTGCCCGCACGCGCCGCCAGTTCGCGCGCGATCGGATCGTAGGTGCTGCCCATCACCCACACGGGTTTCGGATAGCCCATCAGCCACAGCGCGAGATCGAGACGATGCACGCCGAGATCGATCAGCGGCCCGCCGCCCGCCAGCGCCTTCGTGCCGAACCAGCCGCCGAATCCGGGCATCCCGCGCCGGCGATGCCAGACCGTGCGCCCGAAATAGAAATCGCCGAACAGGCCGCTGTCGACCTGCGCCTTCAGCGCGCGCGACTGCGCGCTGAAGCGGTACGAGAAATTGATCATCAGCCGCTTGCCGGCGCGATGCGCGGCGATCAGCATGTCACGCCCCTCGTCCGCGTTCATCGCCATCGGTTTCTCGCACAGCACGTGGCAGCCGGCGTCGAACGCGGCGAGCGTCAGCTCGCGATGGAACTTGTTCGGCGTGCACACGCTGACGACGTCCAGTTTCTCCGCCGCGAACATCGCGTCGGCCGACGCGTAGCGCGCATCGATGCCGAGCGCGTCGCCGACCTTCGCGAGCCGCTTCGCATCGGGGTCGGCAATCGCAACCACGTCGACATCGGGATGCTCGCGCCAGCCTTCGATATGCTTGCGGCCGATCCCGAGCCCGATCACGCCCACGCGCAGGCGACGGCCGCGCGCAATCGCCGCCGCTTCCGGCAGTTCCACCTTGTAGTCGTCGTTCATGCGAGGTCTCCGGCGGTCTGCTGGATACCGACGTGCGCGAATTGCCCGCTCTTCTCGCTGAGCGTCTCGAGCGGCGGCGAGTTCGGGCAGCGGTCGGCCAGGTTCACGCGCGGCGCGGCCCACTGCACCGCGTTCGCGATCACACGCTGCACGTTGCGGTCGTGATAGGTCGGGTAGGCTTCGTGCCCGGGGCGGAAATAGAAGATCCGGCCGTGACCGCGCTCCCAGCAGCAGCCCGAACGGAACACCTCGCCGCCCTCGAACCACGAGATGAACACGGTGCTGTCCGGCTGCGGGATGTCGAAACGCTCGCCGTACATTTCCTCGTGCTGCAGCTCGAAGTACTCGCCGAGCCCGGCCGCGATCGGATGCGACGGCTCGACGACCCACAGCCGTTCCTTCTCCGCTGCCTCGCGCCACTTCAGCGAGCAGTTCGTGCCGAGCAGGCGGCGGAAGATCTTCGAGAAGTGCCCGGAATGCAGCACGATCAGGCCCATCCCTTCGAGCACGCGGCGCTGCACGCGCTCGACGATCTCGTCGGAGACTTTCGCGTGCGCCTTGTGCCCCCACCAGATCAGCACGTCGCACGCGGCAAGCCGCGCTTCGCTGAGGCCGTGCTCGGGCTCGTCGAGCGTCGCGGTGCCGATCTCGAGCGGCAATGCACCGTGGCCGAGCGCCGGCGTCTCGGCAAGCGCGCTGGCGATCACCCGGTGCAGGCCGTCGGGATAGATCGCGCGCACACCCGCGTTCTCCCGTTCGTGCTCGAACTCGTTCCATACGATCACTGAAAGTTTTTTATTTAGCATGACTATCCTTTATCGATGATTTGGCGCCAATTCGACAGCGGCCATGCGCCCTGACCGCCTGAAACCTGTGGCCGGATGTTCCGGGTGCCGCGCGCCGCTCAGGCGATCGCGAGCGCCGGTGCGGCAGGCTCGCGCGGCGTGCGTACCGCCGCGCGTCCGTCCGGATGAAACAGATGCGACGCGGCGGCCGGCAGATCGACGCGCAGGCGCTCGCCGACCCGCGCGCCGGCGGCATCGGTCTTCGCGACGATCGGCTGGTCGCACAGCGGCGTGTCGAGATACAGATAGGTGTGTTCGCCCATCTGCTCGACGTGCGCGACCTGACCCGCCACGGCGCCGGTACCGACCCGTACGTGTTCGGGGCGGATGCCGAGGGTCACGCCGGCGCCCGTCTCGAGGCCGTCGCCGGACACGTCGGCGCCGAGCGGATGGCCGCGGACCAGCACGCGAACCTCGCCGCTGCCGGCCGCCGCGACGCTTGCCGGCAGGAAGTTCATCGCGGGCGAGCCGATGAATCCGGCGACGAACTGGCTCGCCGGACGGTGATACAGGTCGAGCGGCGTGCCGATCTGCGCGACGCTGGCGATCCCGCTGCGCCCTTCGAGCGGCCGCAGCAGCACGATCTTGTCGGCGAGCGTCATCGCCTCGACCTGGTCGTGCGTCACGTAGATCATGCTGGTGCTGTCGAGGCTGCGGTGCAGCTTCGCGATCTCGACACGCGTCTTCACGCGCAGCGCCGCATCGAGGTTCGACAGCGGCTCGTCAAACAGGAACACTTTCGGCTTGCGGACGATCGCCCGGCCGATCGCGACGCGCTGCCGCTGGCCGCCGGACAGTGCGCCGGGCTTGCGTTCGAGCAGCTCGCCGAGGCGCAGCGATTCGGAAGCGAGCCGCACCCGCCGGTCGATCTCGTCTTTCGGCAAGCGCAGGTGACGCAGGCCGAAGGCCATGTTTTCGTAGACGGACATGTGCGGATAGAGCGCATAGCTCTGGAACACCATCGCGATGTCGCGCTGCGCGGGCGCAAACGTGTTGACGCAGCGGCCGTCGATCCATACGTCGCCCGCGCTCTGTTCCTCGAGACCGGCGACGATCCGCAGCAACGTGGACTTGCCGCAGCCCGACGGGCCGATGAAGACGCAGAACTCGCCCGGCTCGACCGTGAGATTCACGTCGCTGAGGATGGGGGTCGTGCCGAACTGCTTGCGAAGACCGCTCAACTTGATCTGACTCATGTTTTCCCTCTTGATCCTGTTCGGGCCGAGACGCGTCAACCCTTGACCGCACCGGCAGTCAGGCCGGAGACGATTTGCCGCTGAAACACCAGCACCAGCAGCACGAGCGGCACGGTGACGATGACCGACGCGGCCATGATGGTTCCCCACGGCAACTCGTAGCTGCTCGCGCCCGAGATCATCGTGATCGCGACGGGCACCGTGCGCTGGCTCGACGAGATCATGAAGGTCAGCGCGAACAGGAACTCGTTCCAGGCCGACACGAACGCGAGCAGCGACGTCGCGGCCAGTGCCGGCCGCAGCAGCGGCATGAAGATCCGGAAGATCAGCGTGAACACGCCGACGCCGTCGACGAGCGCCGCCTCCTCCAGCTCGCGCGGCAACTCGCGCATGAACGTGACGAGAATCCAGATCGTGAACGGCAGCGTGAAGATCAGGTCGGACAGTACGAGCGCGCCGAGGTGGTCGTACAGGCCAAGCGAGCGGACCAGCTCGAACAGGCCCGACAGGATCGCGACCTGCGGAAACATCGACACGCCGAGAATGCACATCATCAGCACGCCGCGCCCGCGGAACGACACGCGGCCGAGCGCATACGCGGCGAGCACCGACACGGCGAGCGACAGCGCGACCGCCCCGCCCGCGACGAGCGCCGAATTCAGCAGGTACGCGCCGAACGGCTGGTCGCGAAACAACTGGCGATAGTTGTCGAGCGACGGGCTCGCCGGGAACAGCGACGTGTCGAACAGCGCATCGCCATGCTTGATCGACGTACCGATCATGTAGACGAACGGGAACAGCGCGATCACCAGCACGAGCGCCGACAGCAGCCCGTGAATCGCGATATCGAGCGGATGCTTCTTCACGTCAAGCCTCCTGTATCCGGCGGCGGCTGACCGCCATGTAGCCGATGGTGAACAGCACGATCGTGACGAACAGCAACATCGCCGACGCCGACCCGAACCCGACCTGCTGGAAATCGATCAGCTGTTCGCGCACATAGATCGACATGCTTTTCGTGATCCGGCTGTTCGACGTCATCACATAGATCAGGTCGAACACGCGCAACGCGTCGAGCGAGCGGAAAATCATCGCGACCAGCACGCCCGGCAGGATCAGCGGCAGCGTCACCGAGCGGAACACGCGCCAGCGCGGCACGCCGTCGACACGCGCGGCCTCGTAGCAATCGCGCGGCACGGTCTGCAGCGCGGCGAGCATCAGCAGCGCCATGAACGGCGTGGTCTTCCACACATCGACGAGCACGATGGTCGGGAAGACGAGGCGCGCATCGGCGGTAAAAGCGAGCGGCTCCTGGATCGCGCCGATCGACATCAGCATCGCATTGACGATCCCGAACTGGTCGTTGAGCATCCAGCTCCAGATCTTCGCCGACACGACGGTCGGGATCGCCCACGGCACGAGCACGGCCGCGCGCAGCAGCGTCCGCAGCCGCGACGGCACGTCCAGCAGCAGCGCGACGCCGAGGCCGGTGGCCGTCTCGAGCACGACCGACACGACGGCGAACAGCACGGTATTGCCGACGGCCTGCCACCACGCCGGGTCGCGCAGCACGCCCGCTGCGCCGAGATAGTTGTCGAGGCCGACGAAATGACGCTGCGACAGGTCGGACAGTTGCGCGTCGGTCAGGCTGAACCACGCCGTGCGCAGCAACGGCCAGCCGGCAATGGCCGCCAGCGTGAGCAACGCGGGCGCCACCAGCAGCCACGCCTGGCGCCGGCGTGCGCGGGCAAGCCCGGCCCGGGCCCGCACGGGTGCCTGCACGAATGCAGGAGTGCTACTCATTTCGATGCTTCCGGTTCTCATTCGATGTCTCCTGTCAGGCCGGCGCCCTGCGGAAGCCGGCCCGATCGATCAATCGCGCGCCGCGGCGCTCAGTGCCAGCTGCCGCCCGGCGCGAGCCGGTTGAGCGTGGCGGCGAGCCGCGCGAGCGCGCCCGCCGCGGTGTCGCTACCGGCGAGCACGTCGTGCGCGGCATTCCAGAACTGGTTGCTGACCTGGTTGTACTTCGCGCCGGTCACGGTCGACGGCCGCGCGACCGCCGTGCTGAAGGTCGGCAGCAGATCGGCCATGAACGGGTTGGCCTGCAGGATGTCCTTGTCCCGGTAGAGCGCCGGCATCGTCGGGTTGTACGACCCCTGGATCGCCCGCAGCTTCTGCACGTCCGCGCTCGCCATGTACATCACGAGATCGGCGGCCAGTTTCGGGTTCGGCGAGTAGCGCGACACGGCGAGCTGCCATCCGCCCAGCGCGGCGGCCGGGCGGCCGTCGGCGCCGCCCTTCGGCAGCGGCGCGATGCCGACCTTGCCCTTGATAGGGCTGCCCGCGCGATTCGCGATCGCCCATGCGTACGGCCAGTTGCGCATGAACACCGCGTTGCCGGCCTGGAACACGCCGCGGGCTTCCTCCTCGCCGTAGTTCAGCACGGCCTTCGGGCTGATCGTGCCGACCCATTTCGCCGACTGCTCGAGCGCCTTGATCGCACCCGGGTTGTCGATCGTCACGCGGCCCTTGTCGTCGACCACCGTGCCGCCGTTGTAGCTGCTGACCCATTCGAGCGCATCGCAGGTCAGCCCTTCGTATGCGCGCCCTTGCCACACGTAGCCCCAGACCTTCTCGTTGCCGGCGGCGCGCTCGCCCGACTGGATCTTGCGCGCGGTGGCATCGAGTTCCTCCCACGTGGCGGGCACTTTCACGCGGTACTTGTCGAGCAGGTCCTTGCGGTAGTAAAGCAGCCCCGTATCGATGAACCACGGCATCGCGACCAGCTTGCCGTTCACCGTATCGTTCGCGACGATGCTCGGGAACGACTGGCTTTCCAGCCCCTTGCTGTACGGCTTCAGGTCGATCAGGTGGTTCGCGAGGATGCCCGGCCAGACCGTGTCGATCTGCATCACGTCGATCTTGTCGGAGCCGCCGCCGAGCAGTTGCTGATAGAGCGCCAGCGTTTCGCTCGAGTTATTGGGCATGCTGATGAACTCGACCTCGTTGCCGGTCTTCTCGGCCCACCGCTTCGCCGAGACCTGGCAAATGTCCTGGTCGACGCCGGCTGCGCCGCATGCGATCCGCAGCGTCGCCGCACCGGCACTGGCGGCCGTCATCGCGAGCGCCATCGTCAGCAAACCTGCCTTGAGCTTCATCATTCGGTGTCTCCAGTTTTTTTCGAATCGTTCGAATCGTGCGCCGCGGTGTCGCAAGCGCGTCGCCGGGTGCCGTGGGTCTATGAGACTCCAGTCCGGTTAATCGAAAATTTCGGAAACGCGCCGCGCCATTAACAATCGAAACAATCGCCGTCGCGCGTCAGCCCAGCAGCGCGGCGAGCGCCGCCAGATCGAACGGCTTCGGCACGAACGGCAGGTCGGCGCGCCAGTCGGGATGGGTCTGATGAATCTCGGGCGGCAAGCCCGAGGTGAGCGCGACGCGCTGCGCCGGCCAGCGCTCGGCGAGCCGCGCCGCGAACGCGATGCCGCTGCCGCCCGCGCCGAGCGAGATGTCCGACAGCACGAGCGTGACGGGGCCGTGCTCGGCCAGCCAGCGCAATGCCGCGTCGCCGGTCGCCACTGCGTCGGCCCGCGCGCCGAGCGCCGCGAACTGGCTGAGCGCCGTGTCGCGCACCTCCGGATCGTCGTCGACCACGAGCACACGGGCACCGGCCTGCCCGGTAACGGGCGCGGCCACCGTGACGGCCGGCGCGGCGCGCCGTTCGGGCGGCGCGCTCTCGGGCAGCCACAGCTCCACGCGCGTGCCCTGGCCGACCTCGCTGTGGATGCGCAGATCGCCGCCGCTCTGGCGCACGAAGCCGTAGACGCTGCTGAGCCCGAGCCCACTCCCCTCGCCGGCCGCCTTGGTCGTGAAAAACGGCTCGATTACCTTGTCGAGCAGCACCGGGGCGATCCCGCAACCCGTGTCGGTGACGCTCAGCACGATCGCGTGCGGCGCGGACGCACCGTCGGACGCCGGCGCGCGGCGCGCGGCCAGTGCCAGCGTCCCGCCGTCCGGCATCGCGGCGGCGCTGTTGAGCGCCAGGTTGAGGACGGCGTTCTCGAGCTGGCCGCGGTCGACGTTCACCCACATCGCGTCGGTGGCCGGCTCCAGCACGACGGCCACCCGCTGGCCCGCCGAGTATTCGACGAGATCGAGCATCTCCGCGAGCATCGCCCTGACCGACACGCGTTCGGCCTGCAGCGGCTGGCGCCGCGCGAACGCGAGCAGCCGCCGCGTGAGCCGCGACGCGCGTTCGGCCGCGCGGCGCGCCCGCTCGGCCATCGTCTGCGCATCCTGCTGGCCGTCGAGCCGCGGCAGCAGCAGTTCGAGGTTGCCGAGTATCGCGACCAGGAAGTTGTTGAAATCGTGCGCGACGCCGCCCGTCAACTGGCCGAGCACGTCCATCTTCTGCGCCTGACGCAACTCGGCCTCGACCGCACGCCGGCTCGTCAGGTCGCGGCAGACCGCCACCCAGCCGCCGTCCGGAAGCGGCTGGCAGTGGAATTCGAGGGTCCGCTGGTCGCGCAGGTGCAGTTCGGCCGACGCGGCGATGCGCGCGCCGTCGGATGTGCGGGTCGCGGTCTCGCGCGACACCTGGCGCCAGCGCGCGGGCTGATGCATGGCCTGCCGCAGCATCGCGAGCGACAGGCCCGCGTACAGCGTGCCCGGGTCGATCCCGAGCAGCGTCGCGAAGGTCGGATTCCACGCGATCAGGCTGCCGTGCGTGTCGTGAACCGACACCCCGTCGTTCATCGAGTTGAGCACCGACTCCTGCAGGCGGCGCTGCGACTCGAGCCCGTGGGTCAGTTGCTCCTTCTCGATCAGGTTGGTGCGGAACACCTCGAACGCGCGCGCCAGCTCGCCGATCTCGTCCGGCCGGTGCGTCGACGGCATCCGGTCGGACGTGATCCCTTTCGCGAGTCGCGCCATCACGCGCGTCATCGCCTGCAGCTTGTGCAGGATGCGGCTCGCATACGCGACGCCGAGCAACGCCACCACGACGCCCGCGACGGCCAGCAGCAACAGGCCCGACTGGCTGGAGACCGCGACCTTGCGCACCTTGTCGCTGCGCTCGCTGGCGATCTGCCGCAAGCGCTCGACGTAGCGCGCCGACTTGCCGCTCAGGTGATCCGCGTGGCCGCGCAGGAGCGTGACGAGATAACCCGTCTGCGCTTCGCTCGACAGAAACTCGCGGCGCACCGCGAACACGCTGCGCGCGCCGCCGTCGAGTTGCTGCAGCGCCTCGGCAAGCACCGGCTGGCGGCGGTCTTCGGCGCGTTCGCGCACGCGCAGCCACAGTGCCTCGTTGTCGCTTTCCGCGCTGCCGAGCTCCGCCGCGTTGGCCGCCTGCAGCGCACCGGCCGTACGGGCCCAGATCTCGAGCAGCGTCGGCGCCTGCTGCGCGATCACGCTCTTGTCGCGCGCGATGCCGTCGCCGATGCGGTCGTTCGCGAGGCGCAGGGCGCTCAACTCCTCCTTGAGCTGTCGCTGCCGGCCCGACACGATCAGCAGCCGGGCGAGATCCTGGTCGATCGCGTCGAGATCGTCGATCACCGCGAGCTGCTCGCCCGCCTTCGCGGCGGGGCCCGGCTGTTTGCCGAAGCCCGGCGACAGCCGCCGGATATCGCCGAGCAGGCCTCGCATCAGCTCGGTGTCGTTGTGCAGCAGGTCCGGCGAATCGGTCAGCATCATGCTCGGCGCGACCGCGGCGAGTTGTGCGACCTTGTCCGACAGCTCGAGCGCGCGGGCGATCTCGGGCACGACGTTCGCCTCGTATTCGTCGAGCGCGTTCTGGTTCGCGCGCATGCCGAGCACGCCGACCACCACGACCGCGAGCGTGATGCCGAACAGCAGCAGAAACGTCGCGGTCAGCTTGGCCCGGACACTCCAGGGCGGCAACATCCTCACCGTCGTGCGCATCGCATCACACGCGCACGACGGGCACCGCGAACACGTAGCCGATGCCACGCTGCGTGCGGATATAGGTGGGCTGCTCGGGGTTCGGCTCGATCTTGCGGCGCAGGCGCAGGATCAGCACGTCGATCGTCCGGTCGTACACGTCGATGCCGAAGCCGCGCGTATGTTCGAGCAACTGGTCGCGCGACCAGACTCGCGACGGCTGCTGCACCATCGCCGCGAGCAGCTCGAATTCGCCCTGCGTCAGCGCGCACGGGCCGCCGTTGTGCGTCAGCGTGCGCGCGGCCAGGTCCAGCGTCCAGCCGTCGAAGCAGTAGCGCGGGCCGCCGCCGTTCGACGCGGGGCGCGGCATCGACAGCTCGATCGTGCGCCGCAGCTGGGCGCGCACCCGCGCGATCAGCTCGCGCCCGGAGAACGGTTTCGTGACGAAATCGTCGGCCGCGGTCTCGAGGCCGAGCACCCGATCCGTCTCGTCGCCCAGGCCGCTGATCATGATGATCGATACGTCGGACCGGCGCCGCAGCTCGCGGGCGACCGTCAGGCCGTCCTCGCCGCGCAGCTTCAGGTCGAGAATCACGAGCGCGTGCGGCGCGGCCGCGAGCTGCTGCTGCATCCGGGCCGCGCTGTCGACGGCCGACACGTCGAATCCGGCCTCTTCCAGCACGCTCTTCAGCCAGACGCGCACTTCCGGATCGTCGTCCAGCACCAGGATCCGATGTTTTTCTGACATGGGTGTTCTCCTCCAAGCCGGTCGCGCGCGCCGATTCGGTCGGCCGCGCGGTGCAAGCTGGCATTTCTGTCGGTATGTGGCCGGACCGCGGCGGGATGACGCAGTCGGGCCGGAAGCGAATGGTGGCCGATCCGGGCCGATCCTGGCAAGTTCCCGTGAACGCGCATCGACATGAGGATGGGCGGGGCGCCGCGCGCGCCTTCGCGCGGCACAATCAGGACGCGCGCGGGATTCTAACGTCGAAAAATTTCGATGCAACCGCGCCGCGATCGGTGAATACCCTGCCCGAATTGCGGCCCGGACGGACGAGCCGACGGTACGGAATGCCACGCCGTTGCACCGGGTGCGCTGGCCGTACTGCGACCCGTGCCCGAACCCGATCGGGCCACCGGCACGTCACGCACGCCCGACGCATGCATCGATCCACGACGATTTCGCCAATCGATCTGCATGACGAACGAATTCGACGTCTCGTTGCCGATGCCCCGATCACGATCGCCCGCGCCGTGTGCAACGTCACGGTGCCGCGCCCCGCGATCGCGGCCATCCGGTTTCCGTTGCAGCGACGATCGTTCTGCATCGCCGTCGCTGCCGGCCGCCCCGAAATAGATTCACACGCGAAATACCTTCGCAGCCCGCCAAGTCACGCCCGTCCCGCGCCAAATCCGCCCGAAACCGGCTTCCCGCCTTGCACGCAGGTCGTGCACCGATGCATTCGCGTGTAACCGGCTTTCCCGCCGCCGCGTGATCGCCGACGGCGCGATCGGGTGACCCACTCAACACATCCGTCGAGTTTGTGCGCGCAACAATGGCGATGCCTCGCCCCCGGCGCCCTGCGGGCACCCCGATTCCCCGCAGGGCACCGGGCGCGGCGGTCTTCAAAAACCACATCTCACGAGGACATACCATGCAACTCCAATCCCATCCGGCGTGCCGCCCGTTTTACGAAGCCGGCGAACTGTCGCAACTGACTGCCTTTTACGAAGAGGGCCGTAATGTCATGTGGATGATGCTGCGATCGGAGCCGCGGCCGTGCTTTAACCAACAACTCGTTACCGACATCATCCATCTCGCGCGCGTCGCACGCGACTCGGGCCTCACGTTCGACTTCTGGGTGACGGGCTCGCTCGTCCCCGAGCTGTTCAACGTCGGCGGCGACCTGAGCTTCTTCGTCGACGCGATCCGCAGCGGCCGGCGTGACCAGTTGATGGCCTACGCGCGCTCGTGCATCGACGGCGTGTACGAGATCTACACGGGCTTCGGCACCGGGGCGATCTCGATCGCGATGGTCGAGGGCAGCGCGCTCGGCGGTGGTTTCGAGGCCGCGCTCGCGCATCACTACATGCTCGCGCAGAAGGGCGTGAAGCTCGGGTTCCCCGAGATCGCGTTCAACCTGTTCCCCGGCATGGGCGGCTATTCGCTCGTCGCACGCAAGGCCGATCGGGGCATTGCGGAGCAACTGATCGCGACCGGTGAAGCGCACGCCGCCGAGTGGTACGAGGATCGCGGCCTGGTCGACCAGACGTTCGACGCGGGTGACGCGTATCTCGCGACGCGCACCTTCATCGACGTGATGAAGCCGAAGCTGAACGGCGTGCGCGCGATGCTGCGCGCGCGCGAGCGGGTGTTCCAGCTGACGCGCTCCGAGCTGATGGACATCACGGAAGCATGGGTGCATGCGGCGTTCACGATCGAGCCGAAGGATCTCGCGTACATGGAACGCCTCGTGATGCTGCAGAACCGGCGCGTGTCGAAGCTGCGCACGGTGTAACGCGACGGGCGCCGCCGCTTGCGGGCGGCGCCCCTTCATGAACGACGCTCAGGCGAACGATGCTCAGGCGATCAGCCTGAGCTTCCTCGTCTCCGCGAGCCATGCCTCGAATGCCTGCGCCGGCATCGGCCGCGCGAAGTAGTAGCCCTGCGCGTGATCGACGTCGAGCTGCTTGAGGAAATCGGCTTCCGCATGCGTTTCGACGCCTTCGGCGATCACCGCGAAATTCAGCGCCTTCGCAAGCGACACGACCGAGCGCACCAGCGCCTGCGAGCGCGGATTGCGGTCGATGCCGGTGATGAAGGTGCGGTCGAGCTTGATCGCATCGAGCGGCAGGCGCGACAGCTGCGACAGCGACGAATAGCCGGTGCCGAAATCGTCGAGATGGATCTCCGCGCCGAGCTGGCGAAACTGCCGCATCAGCCCGATCGCCGATTCCTCGTCCTCGATGAAGCAGCTCTCGGTCAGCTCGATGTCGAGCAGGCCGGGCTTGAGCCCCGCACCGTCGAGAATCGACGCGAACTGGTGCACGATGTTCATGTCCTGCAACTGCCGCGCAGACACGTTCACTGCGATCCGGATGCCGAGCCCCTTCGCCTTCCACGCTGCGGCCTGCGCGGCCGCGGTACGCATCACCCAGCGCCCGAGCGGCGCGATCAGCCCCGACTCCTCCGCAAAGCGGATGAACTCGATCGGCGCGACGAGCCCGCGATCGGGCGACTGCCAGCGGATCAGCGCCTCGACGCCGTGCACGTCGCCCGTCGCGATATCGACGACCGGCTGGTAGTGCAGCACGAACTGCTCTTCCTCGAGCGCCTTGCGCAGGTTCGTGTCGAGCCACATGTACTTCGCGACCTTCTGGTTCATCTCCAGCGAGAACACGCGGTACGTATGCTTGCCTTCTTCCTTCGCGACGTACATCGCGGTGTCGGCGCTGCGGATCAGCGTCTCGAGCGAATCGCCGTGCTGCGGATGCATCGCAATGCCGATCGAGCAGCTCGTGTACACCTCCATCAGCCCGAGGTGGATCGGCGTGCGCAGCCGCTCGAGGATGATCTGCGCGGTCGCTTCGAGCAGCGGACGCGTGCCGTGCTCGAACAGCACGAGGAACTCGTCGCCGCCGAGCCGCGCGAGCGTCGCGCCGGACGGCAGGCAGCCGCTGATGATCGACGACACATCCTGCAGCAGGCGGTCGCCGGTGATGTGCCCGTAGTGATCGTTCACGCGCTTGAAGTTGTCGAGGTCGAGGAACAGGATGCCGACCTGGCCGCGCGTGTCGGGGCTCTCCGCGTCGATCGCCGCGCGGATCTGCTCGCTGATCGCATGGCGGTTCGGCAGCCCGGTGAGCACGTCGGTGTTCGCCAGCTCGGTGAGCCGCTGCTGCGCGGTGCGCTCCTCGGTGATGTCGATGCCCGAGCAGATCAGGAACTGCTCTTCGATGCCGCTGCCGCTCTGCACGAACTTGTTGCGGAACTGGAACAGACGCGGCCCGTTGACCGTATTGATGTAGCGCTCGACCGCGTACGACTGGTTGCTCGCGAAAAAGCCCGTGATGTTGGTGCGCGACTGCGCGCCCTGCTCGGGGCTCATGAACAGCTCGAAGGCGCTGCGGCCGATCACGTCGACCTCGCGCTTGCCCGTCACTTCCTCGCACAGGCGGTTGAAGCGCTGGACCATCCCGTTGCGGTCGAGGATCACGACGAGCGAATTCACTTCGGACACGACCTGCTCGGCGAACGCGAGCCCGTGCGCGAGATCGCCCGCGACGGACACCGTATCGGAATAGGCCGACGCCGTGCCGGCCCAGTCGGTCGTGTTGAGCTTCTTGCCGACGAGATGGAGGCTGACCGGATTGCCGAACAGCGCGATCTCGAGCACGAGATGCGACGTGACGCCCGTCAGCGCACGGATGCGCGCGGCCTGCTCGCCCGTCAGCGCGACGGCGACGTTGGTCAGGCCGCGCACGGCGGCCAGCTCGAGCGCATTGCTGTCGCTGCCGAGGCGCCAGCAGGGGCTGCGCGTACCGACGTGCGCCTCGAGCACCGCGCTATCGTTTTCGTCATCCATGGAGCGCCCCGATCCAGAAAAAACGCACAGTGTAGACGGAGGCGAGTTGGCCGACCGCCTCCCCGGGCCGCGCAGTGCGCGTTCCCGGCAGGGCAGCCGCGATTGCCGTGACAGCGGTCCTCGTCTCGTACTTGTTTCCAGCTAATGCGACCCGGCGTTCGCGCGTGATGCGCGCAGGTTCTGCCTAACGAATGATGAGAGCCATCTTATCAAATGACGATGAGGATTGGCACTCACATTTAGAGCAGAGTGTCAAGGAATCGGGACTCGATTGGCAAGCCGGATTTTTCATGATTGGCGGCGTGCGAAACATCGGTTGCGGCAGTGCGGAACGGGGCCGGCGAGATTGACCGAAAGCCCCGCCGGGCGGGCGTTTCCGGTCGGATCCGATATATCGGGATTCGACCGCTTCCGCACCGTTCCGGCAGGGTCGGATCGCTTTCCGGCGATCCGGTTTTCGGCCATTTTTGATTCCGTTTGCGCGTGAATGCGTGGTTTTATTCCCCAGTCCGTTGCAATGTTTTCAGCCCCCGGCGCGGGCATCCGCGCCGGGGGCTCGAATCAGCCGGCCACGCCGTAGCCGCCGCCGCCCGGCGTTTCGACGACGAACACGTCGCCCGGCGCCATCTGCGCGCGGCCGATATGGTCGAGCGCCTCGACCGTGCCGTCCGCCCGCTCGATCGTGTTGCGGCCGAGCGCGCCGGCGCCGCCGCCCGCCGCGCCGAACGGCGCATGGATCCGGTTGTTCGACAGGATCGACGCGGTCATCGGCTCGAGGAAGCGGATCCGCCGCACCGCGCCGTCGCCGCCGCGCCAGCGGCCGCCGCCGCCCGACCCGGCACGGATCCGGTGCGAATCGAGCCGCACCGGGTAGCGCCATTCGAGCACCTCCGGATCCGTCAGCCGCGAGTTCGTCATGTGCGTCTGCACCGCGCCGACGCCCGCAAAACCGTCGCCCGCGCCGCTGCCGCCCGCGATCGTCTCGTAGTACTGGACCTTCTCGTTACCGAATGTGAAGTTATTCATCGTTCCCTGGCTCGATGCGACGCAGCCGAGCGCGCCGTACAGCGCGTTGGTGATGGCGGACGACGTCTCGACGTTGCCCGACACGACGGCCGCCGGATACTCGGGGTTCAGCATCGAGCGGGCCGGCACGATCACCGTCAGCGGCTTCAGGCAGCCGGCGTTCAGCGGGATGTCGTCGCCGACCAGCGTGCGGAACACGTACAGCACGGCGGCCATGCAGACGGCCTTCGGCGCGTTGAAATTGTTGTCGAGCTGCGCGGACGTGCCGGTGAAATCGATTTCCGCACACCGCGCCGCGCGGTCGACGCGGATCGCGACGCGAATCTCCGCGCCGTTGTCGAGCGGGTAGCGGTACGCGCCGTCCTGCAGCGCGCCGATCACGCGCCGCACGGCTTCTTCGGCGTTGTCCTGCACGTGCCCCATGAACGCGAGCACGACGTCGCGGCCGAACTGCGCGACCATCCGGCGCAGCTCGTCGACGCCCTTCTGGTTCGCGGCGACCTGCGCGCGCAGGTCGGCCATGTTCTGCTCGACGTTGCGCGCCGGGTAGCGGCCCGACGCGAGCAGCGCGCGCGTGTCGGCGTCGCGCAGCACGCCGGCCGACACGAGCTGCCAGTTGTCGATCAGCACGCCTTCCTCGTCGATATGCGTCGAATCGGGCGGCATCGAGCCCGGCGTCGTCCCGCCGATGTCCGCATGGTGGCCGCGCGAGCCGACGTAGAACAGCGGCGTGTCCGAGCCGTCGGCAAAGACCGGCGTGATGACCGTCACGTCCGGCAGGTGCGTGCCGCCGTGATACGGGTCGTTCAGCATGAACACGTCGCCGTCGCGCATCCGGTCGCGGTTGCGCTCGATCACCGTGCGGATGCTCTCGCCCATCGAGCCGAGGTGCACGGGCATGTGCGGCGCGTTCGCGATCAGGTTGCCGTCGCCGTCGAAGATCGCGCACGAGAAGTCGAGCCGCTCCTTGATGTTCACCGAGTACGCGGTGTTCTGCAGCCGCAGCCCCATCTGCTCGGCGATCGACATGAACAGGTTGTTGAAGATCTCGAGCCGCACCGGGTCGGCATCGGTGCCGAGCGAGCGGCGCGTCGGCAGCGGCGTCGTGCGCGTCAGCACGAGGTTGCCCTGCGCGGTCATTTCAGCACGCCAGCCGGGCTCGACGACGGTCGTGCCGTTCTTCTCCGCGACGATCGCCGGGCCGTCGATCGCGTCGCCGGCGAGCAGCGTGTCGCGCACGTACAGCGCCGCGTCGTGCCATTGGCCGCCGGAATAGAAGCGCACCGCGGAATCGGCGCGCGGCGTCGCGCCCTCACCCGCCCCGCGCGGCGCCAGCGGCGCAATGTCGACCGGTGCGTCCGAGCGCCCGATCGCCTCGACCGACGCAAGTTCGGCGACGAGCGGCGTGCCGGGCATCAGGAACGCGTAGCGCTGCCGGTAGGCGGCCTCGAACGCCTGCTGCATCGCGTCGACGCTGCCGGCCGGCACGTCGAGTGCCGAATCGGTGCCCTGGTAGCGCAGGTGTACGCGCCGCTCGGTCGCGATCCGCTCCGGCGGCACGCCCTGTTCGAGCAGCGCGCCGACGGCTTCGTCGGCCAGCCGGTCGAGCGCCGCGTTCAGCGCCGGCAACGATGCGCCGGACAGCACGGCCTCGACCGCGCGCTCGCGCATCGCGGTCTGGTCGGCCAGGCCCATCCCGTACGCGGACAGCACGCCCGCGAGCGGATGCGCGAACACCTGCGTCATCCCGAGCGCGTCCGCCACGCCACAGGCGTGCTGGCCGCCCGCGCCGCCAAACGTCGTCAACACGTAACGCGACACGTCGTGGCCGCGCTGCACGGAAATCTTCTTGATCGCGTTCGCCATGCTTCCGATCGCGATCTCCAGGAAACCTTCGGCCAGCGCCTCGGGCGTCTCGCGCCGCCCGGTCGCCGCATGGATCTCGTCGGCGAGCGCCGCGAACTTCGCGACCACGCCGTCGCGGTCGAGCGGTTCGTTCGCATGCGGGCCGAACACGCGCGGGAAATGATCGGGCTGGATCTTGCCGAGCATCACGTTGCAGTCGGTAACCGTTAGCGGGCCACCGCGCCGGTACGCAGCCGGCCCCGGGTTCGCGCCGGCCGATTCGGGCCCGACGCGCAGCCGCGCGCCGTCGAAGCCGAGCACCGAGCCGCCGCCCGCGGCGACCGTGTGGATGCTCATCATCGGCGCGCGCATCCGCACACCGGCCACCTGCGTCTCGAACTCGCGCTCGAACTCGCCGTTGTAGTGCGACACGTCGGTCGACGTGCCGCCCATGTCGAAGCCGATCACCTGGCCGAAGCCGGCCGCGCGCGCGGCGCGCACCATCCCGACGATGCCGCCGGCCGGGCCGGACAGGATCGCGTCCTTGCCCTGGAACGCATCGGCGCGCGTCAGCCCGCCGCTGCTCTGCATGAACTGCAGGTTCACGCCCGGCATCTCGTGCGCGACCTGCTCGACGTAGCGACGCAGGATCGGCGACAGGTACGCATCGACGACGGTCGTATCGCCGCGCGACACCATCTTCATCAACGGCGACACCTCGTGCGACACCGACACCTGCGTGAAGCCGATGCGGCGCGCCAGCTCCGCCAGCGCGCGTTCGTGCGCGGTGTAGCGGTAGCCGTGGATCAGCACGATCGCGAGCGCACGCACACCGCTGTCGAACACGCGGCGCAGCGACGCTTCGGCTCCCTGAACATCGAGCGGCACGACGACGTCGCCATGCGCGCCGACGCGCTCGTCGATCTCGACGACGGTTTCATACAGCGCGTCGGGCAGCACGATGTCGAGATCGAACAGGCGAGGCCGGTTCTGGTATGCGATGCGCAGCACGTCGCGAAAGCCATGTGTCGTCGCGAGCGCGGTGCGTTCGCCCTTGCGTTCGAGCAGCGCGTTGGTCGCGACCGTCGTGCCCATCTTCACCATGTCGACGTGCGCGGGCGTGATCGGCTCGCCTGCCGCGAGGCCGAGCAGGTGGCGGATGCCGGCCACGGCCGCATCGCGGTACTGCTCGGGGTTCTCCGACAGCAGCTTGTGCGTGACGAGCGTACCGTCGGGCCGGCGCGCGACGATGTCGGTGAAGGTGCCGCCGCGGTCGATCCAGAATTGCCAGCGCGCGGCGTCGGAGGGAACGGGGGAAAGGTGTCGGTCAGTCATGATGTCGGGTCGATGCGTCGTTGAATCGAGGGACGAACGCCGCCGCACGGCGCGCGTCGCGCGCCGTGTCACGGTGTCGATGAAAGGGGAAGGAAAACGAAGGGCGGGCCGCCCTGCCGCTTACGCGGCGTCGAGTTCGCGGCCGCGGGTCTCGGGCAGCGTCAGCGCGGCGACGATCACCACGCCGTATGCGGCGACCGCGAAGATGCCGATACTCGTGCCGAGCCCGTACTGCTTGGACAGCGCGCCGATCAGGAACGGGAACAGCGCACCGATCGCGCGGCCCACGTTGTAGCAGAAGCCCTGGCCGGAACCGCGCACGCGGGTCGGGAACAGTTCGGTGAGGAACGCGCCCATCCCCGAGAAGATGCCCGATGCGAAGAAGCCGAGCGGGAAGCCGAGCCACAGCATCGACGCGTTGGTCAGGTTCAGCGACGTGTACGCGAACGCAATCACCATCGAGCCGACCGCGAACAGGATGAAGTTCGGCTTGCGGCCCAGGCGGTCGGTCAGGTACGCGCTCGTCAGGTAGCCGACCCACGAGCCGAAGATGATCATCGCGAGATAGCCGCCGGTGCCCATCACCGTGAGGTGACGCTCGGTCTTCAGGAAGGTCGGCAGCCACGTCGTGATCGCGTAGTAGCCGCCTTGTGCGCCCGTCGTCAGCAGCGCCGCGCGCAGCGTCGTCGTGATCAGCTTCGGCGCGAAAATCTCGGTCAGGCGCGGCGCATCGGCCACCTTCGCCTGCGCGGCCTTCTCCTTCTCGTAGACGTCCGGCTCCTTCACGTAGCGGCGGATCGCGACGACCAGCAGCGCTGGCGCGAGCCCGACGAGGAACAGCGCGCGCCACGCCTGTTCGGCCGGCAGCACCGAGAACAGCAGCGCATACAGCAATGCGCACAGCCCCCAGCCGATCGCCCAGCCCGACTGCACGAGGCCGACCGCCTTGCCGCGATCGCGTGCGCGGATCACTTCGCCGATCAGCACGGCGCCGGCCGTCCATTCGCCGCCGAAGCCGAAGCCCATCAGCGCGCGTGCCGCGAGCAGCTGGTGATAGTTCTGCGCCAGCCCGCACAGCGCGGTGAACACCGCAAACCACAGCACCGTGAGCTGCAGCGTGCGCACGCGGCCGATCCGGTCGGACAGGATGCCGGCGATCCAGCCGCCGAGCGCCGACGCGAGCAGCGTGATCGTGCCGATGAAGCCGGCGTCCGCGAGCGAGATGCCCCAGGTCGCGACGAGCGTCGGGATCACGAACGACAGCATCTGCGTGTCCATCCCGTCGAGCATGTAGCCAACCTTGCAGCTCCAGAACGCGCGGCGCTCGCGCGGCTGCGCATCGGCGTACCACGAGAACAGGCCGCTGCGCTCGGGGCTCGCGGGCTCCGCGGCGGGCGCCGCGAGGGTCTTGCTTTCCATGGTGGTACTCCTGTCGTTATGCGCGTTCGAATGGCGATCGTGCGTGCGGTGTGTCATGCGTGTCTTTCTGCCGGCCCGGATTTCAGAATACGGCCAGCGACGCGTTCGTGATGTCGGTCATCAGCATGTGGCCGGGCGTATGCGCGATCGCGATCGGCAGCTTCGCGTCCATCAGCGCGGTTTGCGGCGTCACGCCGCACGCCCAGAACACCGGCAGCTCGCCGTCGCGGATCGTCACCGCGTCGCCGAATTCGGGTGCGTTCAGGTCCGCGATGCCGAGTTCCTGCGGGTGGCCGATATGGATCGGCGCGCCGTGCACGCCCGGGAACCGGCTCGTGATCTGCACCGCGCGGATCGCGTCGGCGCCGCGCATCGGCCGCATCGACACGACCAGCTGGCCGCCGAAGATCCCCGCGCGACGGTTCGGGATCGACGTGCGGTACATCGGCACGTTGCGGCCCTCCTCGACGTGGCGCAGGCCGATCCCCTCGCGGGCGAGCATGTCCTCGAACGAGAACGAGCAGCCGATCGCGAATACGACGAAGTCGTCGCGCCACAGCGCTTCCAGCGACTCGACGCGCTCGGTCAACCGGCCGTCACGGTAGACGTTGTAGCTCGGCACGTCGGTGCGGATGTCGAGATCCTCGCCGAGCGCGTCGATCCGGAACGCGCCCGGTTCGCCAACGCCCAGCAGCGGGCATGCCTTCGGGTTCGCCTGGCAAAAGCGCAGGAAATCGTGCGCGGCCGCGTCGGGCAGGATCGCGAGGTTCGCTTGCGCAAACGGGCCGCAGTGGCCGGCGGTCGGGCCGCGGAACGCGCCGTGGCGCACGGACTGGCGGAATTCGGAAGGCGTCATGATGTTCGGTCGCAGATCGGGGTGGCGTCGGGATGACGGTGGCGTGTCATCGGATACGGCGAAGAATAGAAAAGAAAAAAATTTGTCGCCAACGAGTTTTTTTGCGCCTCTTGTATAGAATTTCTTAACGGATCTTGGGGTTTTCCCCGGTCCCGTTCACTTTTCCTCACCGGCAAGCTGCGCATCGACCCTTTTGTCCGACCGCCATGAACACGCGTTTTCTCGAAACCTTCGTCACGCTCGCGAAGCTGCGCAACTTCCGCACGACCGCGGCGGCGCTGCACGCGACGCCGGCCGCGATCTCGCAGCGCCTGAAGGCGCTCGAGGACGAACTGCAGACGGTACTCGTCGATCGCGACAGCCGTGAATTCCGGCTCACGCCGAACGGCGAGTACCTGCTCGGCTACGCGAAAGCCGTGGTCGAGGCGACGCAGGAGCTGCAGGCTGCCGCGTCCGGCGAAAGCGCGCTGCGCGGCAAGCTGCGGCTCGGCGTGATCGAGACCGTCGTGCACAGCTGGCTGCCGCACTATATGCGGCGGCTGGCGGCCGACTATCCGCAACTGGAAATCGACCTGACCGTCGACGTCAGCGTCGTGCTGCAGCGCCGGCTGATGGCCGGTGAACTCGACCTGATCATCCGCGTGGAAGGCAGCGACGAGGCGTCGGTCGTGTGCGATGCGCTCGCGAACTACCCGGTGCGCTGGATCGCCCGGACCGGGCTGCTGCCGAACACGCGCACGGGCCTCGCGCGGCAGGTGCTGCGCCAGCCGATCCTCACCTACGGGCGCGGCACCGCGCCCCATCGCGCACTCGAAGACATCGTGCGCACGCTCGCGCACGCGCACGGCGTGCCGCTGTCGGAGACGCGCATCACCGGCTCGCCGTCGATCTCGGTGATCGTACAGCTGGTGCGCGACGGTTTCGGCGTCGCCGCGATTCCGGTGCTGTTCGTCGATGCGCTGATTGAAAGCGGTGAGGTTGTCGAGCTGCCGCTGCAGCCGTCGCCGCCGTCGATCGTCGTGTCGATGTCGCGGCGCGCGGATGCGCCAAGGTTCGTGCACGGCGCGTCGATCGCCGCGCGGGCGGCGTGTCATGAGTATTGCGAGAAGAGTACGCGGAGGTTGGTTGAAGCGCTTTGAGGCGTGGGTCGCACCGATCTACATTGTTCGGTTTCCTGACAGTATGTCTCGCTGGTGCCGCGGACGGGCGCAGCTTTATTTCCCGATCCGGTCGCCTGAACCTATCCGTCATTTTGTCGGCAAAGAGCACGATGCTTTTTTGTCAATCAACAACACCATCCGGTGCCCCCGCGCCTCGTCGTGAACCGACGGCTCTGTATCGCACACCATCAAAACGGTAGCTTTGGGTTGCTATAAACGCCGCATTGCCACTTTGAACTTCTATATTGAGCATCCCACGCGAGGACCCTGATTTACCTACAACAGAGTAGCCTCTGGCATCCAAAACCACCTTGCCAACATGATCATTTCCCACACGCACAATCCAAATAGGGCCAAGGGCGGAACCCCACCCACACGCATCTTCAGTGGTGAATAGAAATACCTTGCCCCTGCCATCCAAATCGATTCGCTCGCCTATTAAACGACAACCCAAGGATTTGTAGACAGAAAACGACCTATGACTAATGATTACCCGAGTCAGATCGGGGCTTCGACCAGTCAGTTCTTTATCCTCTACGGTGCGATAGACCTCCCCCGCAGTCGCTGTGGAGACCCAAAACAGTACAGCGATAAGCACGCTTCGTCGCACGAAGATAGTCACGATCCCTCCATGATGTCCTTGCAGATGTTGTCTGTTTAACCATCATCGGCGCTTTCCCCGTACGCCTTCGAACTGCTAGTTGCCCCCGAGGACTCTAGCCGGCACTCAGAGAGACTTGCGATGGCTCCTGGTAAAACTTACGTTGTTTCCCACAGTTGCCGTTGTCCGCCGCTACCAGCAGATCGCCGAGCAGGCGCGCAGTGACCATATCCGTTAGAGTCTTGTAGAGGTTGTAGGCCCCTTCAACTTCGTCCGTTCTGCCCCGCAGCGTACCGCTGGTGCCGTGCGTGGCAAGTGTGATAGCCCCGCACAATTCGCTCAGCGTGACGATGAGTGTTTCTTAGGTGTGGCCCACAGGCAGTACCGACCAAGGAAGATGAGCCATCCTTAATTTTCTTTATAAACGGAATCCTGGATTAATCTAAATCGAATGACTTGCCTCTTCCAGCAGTTCTTGTCAGGTCTACATGAACTTGCATCTCCAAGAAAACCCCCAATGACAACAACCTTCTCGCCGTTGTTAAGCACGGACTTATAGCATTGCCCGGCCAATCCATTAATCTTTCCACCCACCCCCGGATTTTGGCACAGAGGATAACTTTCATACAATGTCCAACCATTAGTTTTTGAAATATAAACCTCATCAGCGTATCCACCCAAAATAACTCGTCGCCCCAACTCCTCGATCACATATTGACCAGTTACCTCCGAGCACCTCACCAGCCCTAGAGAACACAGCTCTAGATTATCCACAGGGAACGGAGATTTAACCTTCCTCCTTATCTCAACTACATCATAATCATTTTTATTTATCAGCACCGGACTCCCAAAATAAAAATCCGACGGATAGGAAAACTTTACGCCTCGCAAAATAATCGCCCGGCCCTCCTCCGAAAAGGCATACTGAGTTGCGAGTAAAATTGAAATTACAGCCGCAAATAATTTTCTCATCACAGAGTGTCACCGAATATTTCATGGATTCGAAGCGTGTGATATACACGATTATTTATAGCCCCAGCCGCACCATTAATTTGAACAGTTATCGTCCGCACGGCCGCCGTGTCCATTACGTTATTATCCGCAAGAACATTTATAGTGCTCCCATTATGTGGCGCACCACGATCAGGCGTTGCCTCCCAATACCACCCTCCCGCATCGATTGTCGCAAAATCGTCACTGAGAATTTAATCAGGTGCAGGACCATCTATAACTGGCCTATTGGCATTTGGATGATGAGGAGCCCACCAGTTAGCAGTAAATGAACGTCGATCAATCCACCCTCTATATACCCAGTATTCGGAGTAGTTATATTTACCCGTTAGCTGTTTTAGGCCGCGACCTCTATACCTATAACCGTCTCCCGGGAGATCATTGCCAAGTTTTCCTCCGTATAATTGATTGCAACTCGCCTCTGTGCGTTGCTCGCTCATCCAAGTTAGAGTTTTCGACTCTTCCGCACCCTGACCAAAGAAATGAGACATTCTCTTCATGTTTTGGATGATCAAGTATTTTCGAATTACTCTATTAATGTGTTTTCTGTATTTTTCTCTTCGACTGTCAGATAGCGCTCCTGGCGCGACCTCATCAGACCCGCCATCAGTTATTCTTTCATATGTGCTTGGATATACATGCCTTAACTCATCCTCACTCAGCCATCCGCAGATCTTGAACGCCTCAACAAACTGCAGCGGATGAAAATGATAATGCTCCTTCTCGAGCGTCAGCCCTTTCTCCACCGCATCTTCCCAAAACGCTAAGGCCTGGTGATGGCGCTTAAGCCTTTCATACGCCGGATCGCCCAGGCACATCGGAAACACAATGTTTGCAACGGCGCTCTCTCCTTCGATGCCTTTTAGCCAGCTCCAGCGCTTGTCGAAATCGTCCCGTGCCCATTCGCTGGGCATCTTGACCACGCAGTAACTCAAGCGCTCGCGCATTTCGCCCGTCTGCGCTTTAGCGTATCAGCGGGCCCTTGAGCCGAATCACCACGGCGTCGAGAGTGACGCCGCCCGTCCAGCGTGATCGTGCCGCCGGGGCCGCGCAGGCGGATTACCTCGCCGGCGTGCAACTCGACAACCTTGGTGCGTTGGCGAATGGCTTGCCCCGCCTCCAGTTCGGCACGGCCCTGCACGCGCTGCGTTAGACGCCCACCGATATCCACCGTGTGATCGGCAGCCGTCTTGTCGCGGCGATGGTTGCCGACTTCCTCGGTTCGGTCCTTACCGGTGTGGATCGTGTGGTTGCGGCCGACGCTCAGGAAGTCGTCCTGCCCGATGTCGTGGCGTCGGTCCTGACCGCTGGTGACTTGCTCGTGTACGCAATTTGGTTCCGCCGCCTCTATCGCTCCGATTTGCAGGAAGCAAAGCATGCAGACTCTAATGGGAATGCAACTCGCGTCGTCATTCATGATCGTCAGCGACTCTCCATTAAATACGCGGCCCGATACCAGTCTAGTTGTTTCTTCATTGCCGCTTGAATGCAGTTTGAATTACTTCCACAACGGTTACGCTCTTTGAGCCAAGCGCGCTGCTGGCGCTGAATGTCGACAATACTTTCCGAAGACTGCTGCGCGTCCCGCAACGCCACGCGATAAGCGGAATCGACGCTCTTGTCGAATCCCGCCAATTCAAACGACCCGCAAATAGCCCACTCTGTAGGGAGCGTGGCCTTTGAGCAAGCAAAGGAGGGCGAGGGCTTGGCACCTGACGCGATCTTAGAGAGCACCAAGATCGTCTCGTCGTACCAGCTTAGCAACACCCGCTGTTTGCTCATCATAAGCAACCACGAACCGTTGTTGTCTCGATCGTCGTCGTAAATACCACCAAGCAAGCCATTCCAATGCTTTTGTCCGCAAAGCACATGCATCACTTGCACGTTCGTGTTTCCGGCCACGCCAAGTTCATAGTCTTTGGTCGGAGATCTTGACGAACTCTTTCCGTATCCGCCGAGATACACCCTTAGGAAATCGTCAAAATTCACGTCCTCCGGCGAAATCTCGGGAGTCACGCAATTCGTCTCATCTTCTGGTGTATTATTGGATATCTCGATACTACTGAAGTTAAACAATCTCCACTTAAGCCTCGGATCATCCCATCCGTAATTCACTCTCCCACCAAAGTTTTTGTCCACATGAATCTCAACAACCTCCCATTTCCCAATCAACCCTCCAGGCAACTCACCCGCACGCACCACTGGTAGCGATATAAAAAATAGAAAGACCACGAGCACCTTACTCACACTCCACCCTTGCTTTATAAATGCCTTGATTTTTCAAGATGCAATATTGATCAAAAATATGGAATCGAAATGGCCTCACCTTGAAATTCGTAACGACCATCGATCAGAAGATTAACTTCATCTTCCCGCCGCTTCACCAGACCACCTAGCACCACTCCACCCGACGACGCCCCTTCCCTTATCTTTCTCACGGCAGAGCTAAGATCCCCCGCATTAATCAGTGTCGCCAGACTACGCCACCGACCGGCAGGATTGTAAGCAAATGAAGTGAGCGCATCGAACTCGTTCTGAGTGAGAACCCGATCTATATCTCTTATCACTATTTTTTCATATGCGGGTACGACGACACGCAGCAACTCCGCTTCTTGCTGGCGATCAAGCCGAACCAGGCCTTTGTTTTCCGAGGCAAACTTCTTTGCCGCAGCACCTGTCAAACCTGCTGCACCTGAAATTCCGGTAGCCACGGCTTCGGAGAGTCCAATCTTTAGCATTTGCCCTCGAATGCTCGGGGCACTTCTTTCCCCCATGTCATATCCAGGTCCGAGAGTCACGCCACTGTCGCCACCTGGCCAATGCAGTACATTCGAAACGTTTTCGCGTGCCTCTTGCGAGTAGATGAACCAAAAACCTTTCCGCGACAAGCGACTTGCCGCATATCCAGAGAAACTGCAGGCCATGGCGACGGGATGGATGTGGAAGACAAACGGCTTAACCGGAAAGCCCTTTACTTTTCCTGCCACTTGATCCCACCACACTAACTGTGCGATACGCGCTTTCTCCGCCTCCCAAGCCGTCTTAGATGACGGGGGAATCAGCGCATCGTAGGCATCCCACGCCTTCTTGTCTGCCTTCCACTCACTCGGATAGCGCAGGATCACACGCGATAATTGGCGGATGGTGTCGTGATCGCGTTGAGCTGCCTTCACTTCGGCCAAGGTGAGCTGACCGTCGTGATCGGCATCGAGCAGCGCTCGCACTTCGCGCAGCGGCACGTCGAGATCGGCGTCCTTCATTCCCAATCGCCCGCGCTGAAACTCCTCCATCTGCTTGAAGTCGGCAAAATAGCTGCCGTAGGCGGCCGTGGTTGGCTTGGACTCAATCAGTTTGAAGTCCACCCACTCATGCGGCGAGTGCAGGGAAACACCAGCATGGCCCACTTCGCCTACCCAGCCGATGGCGGTGGTGCCACTGGTTTTCAGTTGCACCTGCCACCAGCCGTTACCCGCTTCATCCAGGGCAAACACCTTGGGTAGTTCCGTGGGGATTTGTCTGTCCGGTCTCGATTGCTGCATCATGAGCCGCGACACATGCTGCGGCTGCACACCGTTCTTGGGGCCGTTGGCTGCGAACGTCAGTGGAAAACTTCCCCACCCTTGCGGCAGATCGGCCGTCAGCAATTTACGTCCTTGGATACCGACCAGCGTGGCGTACGTGTCTTTGGTGATCCAAACGGGCGTCTGACTAATAGCCTCGACGAAAACCCCGCGGAAGCGCGTAGCTCCAGGTTGACCGACCGTCCCCTGCCGCGGCACGCGAACAATTTCCGCTGCCGCGTACACGGCCCCATCGTTGAGACGGAACAGATTGGCCTCCTTGGCACCCGTCGGCAACTTGGCTTTGCGGTCGATCCACTGCATCGCCCCCATAGGCTTGACCTTGACGTACAGCGCATCGTCAGGCGGCGTACCATCCAGCGCGACAATGGTATTCACCGGCAACAAACCAGCCTGCGGTGGTGCGAGTACCGGGTTATGCAACTGGGTATCTGGCGCCACCCGCAGCAGCGTTTTCTGCTGAGGCGTGGCCTTTGCCGCAGCAGCACGACTCTTTTCCAGAAAGGCGCGCAGTTCCGGGCCGACGATGATCTCGTGGTGCATCAGCTTGCGGCCCTGCCCCGGATCCTGTACTCGCCGGTACTCACCCATGTGGCCCAGCAGTTCCTCAGCTTTGACCGCCGGCGGGCTCGCTGGCGTAACCACGACATCAAAGTCCTCCGGCGCCTGGCCTAGTGCTTCCAGCCAGCTCATCGAGACCCATCCGCTATGCGCGGTGGCGGGCACCTCCGTCTGCGCGGTCGATGGCGGCACGATCGCTTTCTCGATCACGCGCTTAATCTTGACCCACTGTTTGTCGCGCTGGAGTACCGTGAAGCGAGCACCGTGTGGCAGGTAGCCAAGGACGGGCGAGTCTTTGGCGAACGAAGGTTTTGCACGCACGCTCAAACCGATGACCGGCTGATCGGTGGCCCCTTTCGGTACAGTTTGTTTCTCTTTGGCGGTTTCCTTGACGCGACAGATCTTGGCCGGCCAGTACGCGGGGCGCTTGACCACACTCCCCATGCGTTCGTATTCGCCAAACGAACGCAGGTGCATTGCCAAGCAGAAATACGTGAGCTTATTGCCGGTCGGGTATTCCAACGTATGCCGTGTCAGAACAAAGCCGGTACTAAAGGCGGCCGAGGTGGATTCGGCGGTCGTCGGCCCTTTGGCCGCCCCGGGGAAGGTCGGGTAGTCACGATTGATCCGGTAGGCGACCACTTCGCCTTTGGTCATGGCGCCGATGCCCTCGTCGAGGGACAGTAGGTTGGCCATCGCCGACTCATAGTGAATGCCGCTATGTGCGCCCGACGGTCCGAACACGTAATAGCCGCCGCTGGCCATGCCGAGTGCGCTGTAGTAGACATCGGCGTCGACCACGTCCTTTCCGGCCTTGTCCTTGAAGGGGTATTTGTAGTTAGCCATAAAATTCCGCGTGCTTAGGCATCGCCCGAGAAGGTCAGGTAGAAAGCGTCATCCGGCGGATCACCGAATACCGAATCGCCAGATAGCGAAAGCGCGTGCCCAGCACCCTTACGATCCTGGACCATTGGGCCCTTCACGCGGATGGCGATGGCCTCGATCTCCACGCCGCTGCCATCCAGCGTGATCGTGCCGCCGGGGCCACGCAGGCGGATTACCTCGCCGGCTTGCAACTCGACAACCTTGGTGCGATGCCGAATGGCTTGCCCCGCCTCCAGTTCGGCACGGCCCTGCACGCGCTGCGTTAGATGCCCACCGATATCCACCGTGTGATCGGCAACGGTCTTGTCGCGGCGATGGTTGCCGACTTCCTCGGTTCGATCCTTGCCGGTGTGGATCGTGTGGTTGCGGCCGATAGCCTGGAAGTCGTCCTGCCCGATGTCGTGGCGCCGGTCCTGACCGATGGTGACCTGCTCGTCGCGACCCACGGTTTCTTTGCGATCGTTGCCGATGGCGATCGTTTCGTCGTGCTCGACCTGCTCGCTGCGGTCGTTGCCCACGAAGGTGGTTTCGTCGTGGTTGACGTGGATGTTCTGATCCCTCTGAGCGTGGACATAGATTTCCTCCTGATCAGCCTCGTCCTCGAAGCGCAGTTCGTTGAAGCCCTCGCCCTTGTGCGTCTGGCTCTTGATCGTCATCCGCGTCTTGTGTCGCGGCAGCTCGTACGGCGGCAATTGCAGGCGGTTGTACGCCCGCCCGATGATGAGAGGCTGGTCCGGATCGCCATCCAGGTTGACCATGATCACTTCCTGCCCGATGCGCGGAATCGCCATATGTCCCCAGGTCGCACCGGCCCAGTTCTGCGCAACCTGGATCCAGCACGAGCTGTGCTCGTCGTGCTTGCCGTCGCGATCCCATGGGAACTGCACCTTCACCCGGCCGTACTCGTCGGTGTAGATCTCTTCGCCTTCGGGGCCCACCACCGTCGCCGGCTGCGGGCCGTCGATGCGCGGGCGCGGCAGCGGCTCGGCGCGCCACTCGGTATCGTCCGGCACCAGTACGGCGTCATAGCGGTAGTGCGTGCCTTGCCGCGCGTCAGCGCTCTCTTCCTCCTGGCTGGTGTACTGCTTGCCGTGATGGATGATGCTGACCGGACGCCAGCCGCGGTTCATGTCCTCACGCGGGTGGCCGGTCAGGTCGAACGCGATGCCCGGCTGCAGGCGCGCATCGTCGCCGCTAACCCGCGCGATACGCGTATCGCGACGATGGCCGCGCAGGCGGTCCTGCGTAAAGGCCTTGCCGCTGGGTTCGTGCTTGTAGCGGCCCGGGTAGTCGTAGCGCGCGTAGCCGCGGCCCTGGTGATCGAGGTCAGTGCCCTCACGCGGATATTCGTGCGGATAGCGTGGGCTCTTGAACGTGTAGTCACGCTGCACCTGGCGCGCGGTGCGCACGTTCTCGGTATAGGCAAACGTACACAGGCACGGATCAGACTGATCGCCGCCAGGCGTGGGGTTGTAGATCACCGGCTCGCCCTGCTGGCGACCGAAGATAAAGAGTCGATCGCAGTGGATCAGCCGGTGGCCGTCGGCCTTGTGCTGGAAGGCGTAGAAAAAGCCCTCCTCGCGCAGGATGCGTTCGATGAAATCGTAATCGGTGTCGCCGGCCTGCACGCAGTATTCGCGTGCCAGATGCTCGGCGGTGACGCGCTGCTCGTAATCCAGCGTCTGGTGATGCGCCTTGAGCACGGCCTGCGCAATCTCCGGAACGCTCAACGTCTGGAAGATGCGCCAGTCGGAGGACAGCTTCAGTCGCGCCAGGCGCGGCTCGATGACCGCGGAATACCGGGTACGTCGAAAGCCCGTGTCACCTTGCACGAAACTTGACACCGCGCCGTGCACGTAACGCACGGGTGCACCGCCCTGCCAGATCGTGAGCAGGCCATTGCAGTCGAGCACCTGACCGAAGTCGATGGCGGGATTCGCGCTAGCCAGTTCCACCTGCAACAAAAAGGTCTCGGACAACCCCTCATGCAGCGTGAACTCCACCACTTCGAACGATTCATCGCCAGCGGCGAAGGTAAAACGCAGGTCGGTTCGATCAACCATGAGCATTCCTTACCAGCCCGTTACCGGGCTGGCGATCTACATGCTGAAGTGAGCGACCAGCGCTCGCGCCAGTCGCACCGAGTGGACCAGGCTCAGGCTTCCTGGGGCTTGCGCCAGTCGTCCGAGGCTTCGGTGCCGGCGATGGCGTGGGTCCAGGTGATCTTGCGGTAAGCCATAGCGACCTTGACCAGTTGGGTGTACTCGGCCTTGGTCGCGTCCTGCGCATGCGGCAGCACGGTGTTGATGGTGACGATGGTGGCGTCTTCGAGCTTGGTGGTGAAGAAGTGCTCCTGCTTGCCCTCGGTCGAAGTGCGGTACCACTTCACTTCCACTTCGGGGAGCATTTCACCGGAGGCCAGCGCCTGATACAGCAGCGGCGTGGCCTTGTTGAGCGGCGAGGTAAAGGTGAACGGCTTGTGCACACGCTGGCCCGACGGCTGGCCGCTCTGCGGGTCGGTCGGGGTGGCGATCAGGTGTTCGACTTCCTGGACCAGGATCTGGTCTTCGTGACCTTCCTGATAGACGTTGCCTACGGAATCGGCCGTAAAAGCGCCTTGCGTGATGTTCCCCTGGGTCTTGCCCTGGATGCTGATATAAGCGGGAGTCGGCATGGATGCAGTCCTTGTTCTTGGAACCGACACGGCCCTCTGACCGTGTTGCCATCGGTGATGACGGACTAGGTAAGGCAATGCCCGTGCCAACTATCTCAAGTCGCGATTTAGTCCATTAATATCAGCACGTTAGCGGCAATGCCCGGTATTTCAGGCAAGCGACGAAGAAAGCGCAACCGCGAAAATCGTTTTTTTCGAGGGGAAATCGGGCCATTCGTGGCCCGCTCAAAACCAATCGTTTGAAAGTAAAAGAAATTTACCGGGCCACTTTTGGCCCGACCGGGCCACGAATGGCCCGATCATCAAAGCAATCGCGAACACATACGTCGCAGGAGTACAAAAAAATGCCCCGAAGACCATCCGGCCTTCGGGGCATTTTTGCGTGGGTTCGCTGGTGCGCACGCCGCGTGCGTCAGCCGGGCATCACCCGCGTCAGTGCGACCGGCCCGGTTCCGTGCCCGGCGCGAACGAGATGCCGCGCAGCACTTCCGCAAACTTCGCCGTCCGCAGCACCGCGAACTTCTCGGTGGCAGCCGTCGTCGCGCTCGTGTTGCGCAGCACGTCGCGCACCGCGACCAGCCGGTTCGGATCGGCGCCAACGTCGCCGTTGCCGCTGACCGTCGCCGTGATCGCCCAGATCGTGACCGTACCGTCACGCTCGACGCGCCCCGTCAGGTTGCGCAGGCCGGCCGTCGCCGGTGCCCACGGCAACCCCGTCGCCGCGTTGTTGCCGACCGGATAGCCGGCCACCGAATACGGCTTGCCGAGGTCCAGCCCGTTCTGCAGCGTGTACGCGAGCTTCCACTGCTTCGCGCCCGCGTCGTACACCCACTTCTGCAGGCCGGCGCCCGTCTGCGCGGCCGCATGCGTGTACAGGTCCGCGCCCCCCGTGTAGCCGTCGCCTTCATCCGCGACGTACAGCGTGTTCGCGTCGGCAAACCACATCCCGAACGGGTAGGACAGCGTCGTCGCGGTCTTGTTCGGCGTGGCCGGGAAGCCGGCCAGCACGCACATGTTGTTCGGCAGGCCGGTCGCCTGCAACGTCGCGGCGTTCACTGCGAGCGGCGCCGTCGGCAGCACGGCCTTCGGCGACGGCACGCCGACGCCAGACGGGCATGCCGCGCCGGTCGTATCGACGAAGTACACGGTGTTCACGCCGTTGCCGCCGCTGCCCTTCGTGTAGTACACGACGTTGTCGTGCACCGCGATGCCGCGGAAGTTGTCGTCCTTGCCGATCTTGTCGGCCTTCGCGCCGAGTTCCGTGACCGAGAAGCTCGCGAGCGGCGTCGGCACGCCCGGGTCCTGCTGCGCTTCGCGATGCTTCGCGCCGTCGATCAGCTGCGCGCCCGCGCCGAGGATCACGTTGTCCGGTTGCGGATTCGCACCGTTGCCGGCATTGCCCGACGTGTAGTAGATCTCGCGGCCGTCGCGGTTGTTCAGGATCGCCGCGCGGCCGTTGTTGCCGCTGTACGCATTCGTCTCGGTGAAACGGAAATGGCCGTGACGATCGACGCGTGCGATCGCGCGGTAGAAGGTCTGCCCGTCCGGGTTCGTCGTATCGACGGCGATCGGCGTGTTCGAGTTCGACACGTCGATCGTGTTGACCGGCGCGACGTAACCCATGAACGTCAGGTAATTGCCGTCGGCCGACAGGTGCAGGCCGAGTTCCGACTTCGAGCTGAAGCTCGTCACCATCTGGTCGTGCGCGAAGCCTTTCTGCAGGCTGTTCGGCACTTCGAGGGTGCCGACGGTGCCGCCTGCCGGCGTGATCTGGTCGAGGAAGATGCGCGACGTGATGCCGAAGCTGCCGTCGTAACGATCGTTGTTCCACACGTACGGATAGGTACCGTCGTTCGGCGCGCCGGACGCCGCGCCGCAACCGCCGGTGGTCTTTGCACAGTTCGGCGGCAGGATCGCGCCGGGCTGCACGTTGGCGGACACGTTGTCGTACACGCTGCGGCTGAGCACCAGGAAACCCGGTACGAAGCGGCTTTCGCCGCCGTCAGTCGGGGCAGCCTGCGCACCGAGGCTGGCGGCAATCAGCGTGAGTGCAACGGCGGGAACAGTTCGATCGCGCAACGTGCGGCGGCGCTTCGCGGACAAGGCGACATTCGGCATGGACAAGGCTCCGTACGACATCGAGTGGGGATGTTGTTGTGGACAGACTGACGACGTGAAGCCCCGCCACCTTAGCCATGCTTGATGAAAAATTGATTGCAGGCGATGCCGCCGAAACCCGCAGACGAATGCGGGCGCGTCGGATTCGCCGCTTGTTATTTATATGTAATGCGAAAGAAATGAATCAGACAGCCGGCGACGCGGATTGTCCTGCCTGCGGCTGCGTCAGCTTGCCGTCGCCATACTCGCGCAGTACTTTCGAAATCACGACGCGATAACCGTCCAGCCAGCGTGCCTGCTTTGCTTTCGCTTCGAGATGCGCCGGATGCTGCATCAACTGCTGAAGCGCAGCTTCGGATTCCCAGTAGTAAACGTTCTGGATCAGCCCCGCTTCGGCGTTCTCCCACGTTTCCTCGCCAAGATAGCCGGGCGTCGCACGCGCCATGTCGGCGATCTGCCGGTCGAGCCGGTGGAACTCGTCGTCGTACTGCCCGGCACGGAAAATGAAGGTCGACGCGTACATGCACGCTCCATGGGAGACGGTTGAAAGAGCGCCAAGTGTAAGGCACCCGCGGCATGCCGAGATCGTCGCGCAGCGGCTACGCGGCGAGCGGATCGGTGGCGAGACGGTCGTCGAGCCACGCGTCGATCCTTCGTGCATCGTCACACACGCCGGCGGCGGGCGACGGCATGGCCGCCAGCGCCAGTCGCGCCCGTTCGAGCGCCTGCGCGAAGCCGCGCAACTCATGCGTCGCTGGCCGGTCGTCGGCACGTCGGCGCGCGAGTGCCGCTTCGATGTTTGCGCCGATCAATGCACGCTGCGCGTCGATGAAGTCGATGCACAGCGCGCGGCAATGCGCGGAAACCGATGCAACCGTCAGCAGGACGGGCACGATCGACACGGTCAGGTAGCCGCCTGGCGCAAGCCGCGACAGCGCATGACGCCCATCCTGCCCGCCATCCGTCAACGAGGTGAACACGGCATCGCGCCATACCGCGCGCTCGAACACGAGTGCGTCGCGATGTGCGTCGAGCGCCGCGCGATCTGCGACCTGCCCGGCCGTTACCAGCGGAATCGGAAAGGAAGACTCGACGGAGGACTGTGCCGCGCCCGCATCGACGATGCAGTTCGCGCCCAGCCACGCCGCGTCGTCGCGCCGCGCGGCGAGCACACGCGACTGCAACCGGTCCGGCAGCAGCGGATCGAGCGGCACCGCGCCGCAGATCGACGGCTTGTTCGCATGCACGCTGCAGCGGCCGTCGTCGGCCAGCGCCGCGCAACGGCCGAGCGACGGATAGTCGTAGCCCTGCAGCGTCAGCGCGACCCATTCGCCATGCGCGCCGCCGATGCGATGGAACAGCCGGTCGGCCAGCGCATCGGACGCCGCGACGTCATCCGCATCGAGCCCATGCTCGCGGCCGCCCGCACGCCAGCGCTCGCCGATCCGCCGCCTCGGCACGCGGCGGATCGTCAGCGCGCCGACGAAGCGATGCCGATGCCGGAACAGCTCGCGCAACGACAGCGCCGGCGGGCTGTTGCAGCAGCGTCCGCATGCGTTGCACGCAAGCAGGTAGGTCTCTACCACGGCCGCCGCACCGAATCCTGGTAGCGCGTGAGGATGAAGCGCGCGACGTCGTCCGAGTGATACGCGGCGACGAGCTGCGCGACCCACGGCTTCGCGCGATCGGCGTCGCGCACCGTCAGCACGTTCGCATACGGCGAGCGCGCATCCTCGAGGCTGATGCTGTCGCGCGCGGGTTGCAGCCCGGCGCGCGCCGCGTCGTCGCTGTCGATCGCGACGAATGCAGCCGTGTCGAGCGCCGCGTACAGACGATCGCGGCGCAGCGCGACGAGTTTCAACCCGAGCCGGTTGCCGGTCACATCGCGCAGCGTCGCATGCAGACCGGCTTTTTCGCGCAGCGTCACCAGCGTGTCGTTCTGCAGCAGCACGAGCGCACGCGCCATCCCGCGCGGATCGGCGGGAAGCGCCACCGTCGCACCCGGTTGCAGTTCGTTCAGGCTTTTCAGCTTGCGCGAATAGAACGCCATCGGCAACGTGACGGTCGGCGCGACTTCGGTCAGCGCGTAGCGCTTCTGCGTGCGCGTCGCGGCCAGCTGCCGGGCATCCTCGAAGCTGGCCGCATCGATCCGGCCATCGGCCAGCGCCGTGTCGATGCGCGATGCATCGTCGAATTCGACGACATCGACACCCAATCCTCGCGCAGCGGCGACGCGTTTCACTTCGTCCAGGATCTGCGCATGCACGCCGCGCGTGACGCCGACGCGCACCGCCGGTGCAGCGGTTTCGGCCGCAACGGCCGCGCCCTGATGCACGACGCCGCACGCAGCCAGCAACCACGCGAAAGCGAATCGCACGAAGCCCTTCGTCATGACCCATCCCTCAGAATCGTGCGAAAACCGATATGCGACGCACCGAGATCGGCTTCCTGCTGTTCGCGCGACGACGCGCGATAGCGCACGCAGTAATCGCGCGAGCACAGGAACGAGCCGCCCTTGATGACCATCGGCGTATCGTGCCGGCGCGTCGGCGGCGCGACGGCCGCCGTGTCGCCGTTCGTGTGCGACTGATGCGGGCCCGTGTACGCGTCCTTCGTCCATTCCCATGCATTGCCGATCATGTCGTAGAGCCGGAAGCCGTTCGCCGCGTAGCAGCCGACAGGTGCGAGCCCCGCATGTCCGTCCTCGGCCGTGTCGAGCACCGGAAACGCACCCTGCCAGTAGTTCGCGGCCGGCTTGCCCTGCGCGTCGCGCGGCGCCGCATCGAGCGACGCATCGTCGCGGCCGGCCTTGCCCGCGTATTCCCATTCGGCTTCGGACGGCAGATCGCGGCCGAGCCAGCGCGCATAGGCGAGCGCATCGCGCTGCGTGACGAGCGTGACGGGCAGGTTGCCGCGCCCTTCCACGTCGCTGCCCGGCCCGCGCGGATGACGCCACGACGCGCCCTTCACCCACGACCACCACGCGAGGTCGCGCGCATTCATCTCGTCGCGCGTCGGCACATGGAACACCGCCGCGCCGCCCTGCCGCTCGGCCTCGGTCACGTAGCCGGTCGCCTGCACGAACGCGGCGAACTGCGCGATCGTCACGTCGGTCTGGTCGATCCAGAAGCCGCCGACGCGCGCGCGGCCGTCGCCGACCGGACGCTCGTCCGCATAACCGCGCGTGCTGCCGAACACGAACGCGCCGCCGCGCAGGTGCACCATCCCGGCCTGCGGGTCGTCGCGCCATTTCGCCGGCAGCCCCGAGTAACGCTCGCACTGCCGTTCCGACCCGAGCGGCGCAAGCGCGCGGCCGTGATTCAAGTCGTCGAACGCGCCGCCAGCCGGCGCCGCCGAATTCGCATAGCCCACCGCGAACGCGGCGGCGAACAGCGTGGCGGCCAGCGCCGCGCCGGTCGTCCAGAAGCGGAACCGCATCGTGTCGTCCCCGGTATCAGTAGTAGCCGCGCGGACGTAGCGGCTCGACGCCGCCGACGTTGCTCATGTAGGCCTTCCACTGGTTGACGAGCGTGCCGATCACCGACGGGTTCTGCGCGGACACGTCGGTCGTCTCGCCGCGATCCGACGCGAGGTCGTACAGTTGCCAGTGACCGTCGAGCGGCCCGAGCGGCGGCTCGGTCCACAACGCCTTCCAGCGGCCGTCGGCGCTGCGCAGGTATGCGCGGCCGTACGCTTCGTCGCCGAACGGCGCCGTATGCACCTCACCCGTTGCCGAGCCCGTAAGCACCGGCAGCAGCGACTGCCCCGTGACCGGATACACGTAGCGGTTGTTGTAGATCACCTTGCCCTTGTTCTGGTCGACGCCCGTCAGCGTGTTGACGAGCGGCGGTGCCGGCTGCGACGGCGGTGTGACGCCCGCGACCGCGAGGAACGTCGCCGTGTTGTCGGTCACGTGCGTGAACGCGCGCAGCGTCGGCAACTGCTGCGACTGGCCCGGCAGCCGCACGATCGTCGGCGTCGACACGCCGCCTTCGGCCGAATAGCCCTTCGTCAGCCGGAACGGCGATGCGCTCACTTCGGCCCAGCGCAGCCCGTACTGCAGGCGCTGTGCGTTCTGCTTGCCGTTGTCGGTGCCGAGCGCCGAATAGACCGGGTCCTGCGCGTTCGCGGTGTCGGTTGCTGTCGGGTCCGCGCCGCCGTCGATCGGCCAGCCTTCCGCGCCGTTGTCCGACTGGAACATGATGAACGTGTTGTCGTATTCGCCGATGTCCTTCAGGTGCTGGATCAGCAGGCCGATGTTGTAGTCGAGGTTCTCGACCATCCCCGCGTAGATCTCCATGTAACGCGCCTGCGCCTTGCGCTCGGCCGGCGACAGGCTCGCCCACAGCTTGTCGACCTTGCCAGTGCCATAGTCGCTGTAGCCGTCCGCGGCCGAATGCACGGCGCTGATGTACTTCGCGGCTGCGCTGCCGTTGTTCGCGGTCGCGGGCGATGCGGCCGTCGTCTCGGGCAGGCCGTCGAACGGCTTGAAGTCGGCGGGAATCAGGCCGAGCGCCTTCTGTCGCGCGATCCGCGCATTGCGGATCGCGTCATAGCCGGCGTCATAGACGCCCGCGTACTTGTGCAGCCAGGGGTCGGGCACCTGCAGCGGCCAGTGCGGCGACGTGTACGCCGCGTACGCGAAGAACGGCTTGCCGTCGCGCTGGTTCGCATCGATGTACGAGATCAGCTTCTGCGTATAGAAATCGGTCGAATAGAACACGGCCGGGCTGCCGCCCGCGCCACCCGGCTGCCCGGGCTGGCCAGGTTGAACGTAGCGGCCGTCTTCCGTGTAGTTCGACGAGCCGGCCGGCTCGTGCGCGTAGTGGTTCGACGCTGCGCCGCCGAGCAGCACGTAGCTGCGCTCGAAGCCCCACTGGTCCGGCGTCTGCCCGCTGCCCGTCGCGCTGCCGACGATCCCCGAGCCGATGTGCCACTTGCCCGCGATATACGTGTGGTAGCCCGCGTCCTTCAGCAGTTGCGCGAACGACAGCGCGCGATCGTTCAGGTAGCCCTCGTAGCCGGGCAGCCCGCGCCGTTCGTCGGTCGGCACGCCCATCGTGCCTTCGCCGACCAGATGGTGATCGGTGCCGGACACCAGCATCGCGCGCGTGATCGCGCAGACCGTGCCCGTGTGGTGGTTCGACAGGATGCGGCCCGATGCGACGAGCGCGTCGAGGTTCGGCGTGTTGATCTCGCCGCCGAATGCATGAATGTCGGAGTAGCCGAGATCGTCGGCCATGATGTACAGGATGTTCGGGCGCTTCGCGGCCTGGGTCGGGGTCGGCGTGGCGTCGGCCTGGGGCGGCGGTGCATCGCTGTCGACGCCGCCGCACGACGCCAGCGACACCGCGCCGGCGATCGCGGCGCAGACGACACGGAAACGGAAAGCATGCAACGGCGCAGCGGACTTTTTCATTATTGTTGACGCTCGATCTAAGGGATCGGCGATCTTAGCGTCGCCCGCGCGGCGCCCAAAGTCGGATTCGTCACATGCTAACGGGGTGCGGGAATATGCGATGCGCGGCGCCCGGCACGCCCCGCGCCGCCATGCGTCAGCTGCGCCCGCCGAGGCTGCCGCCGCCGTCCACCGACAGCACCTGCCCCGTGACGAAGCCGGCTTCGTCGGACAGGAAGAACGCGATCGCGGCTGCAACGTCGCCGGCTGTGCCGAGCCGGCGCGCGGGAATCGTCGCGAGCACCTTGCGCTCGGCTTCGCTGCCGACCGGCCGCGTCTGGCGGAACAGTTCCGTCTCGATCGGGCCCGGCGCAACCGCGTTGACGGTCACGCCATGCTCGGCCAGTTCGAGCGCCCACGTGCGCGTGCAACCGACGAGCGCGTTCTTCGCGGCCGAATACGCGGTGCGATCGAGGCTGCCGAAAATCGCTCGGCTGCAGATGTTGACGATGCGTCCGTAGCCACGCGCCTTCATCGCATCGGCAAAGTGCTGCGTGACCTGGATCGCGGCCCGCACGTTGAGATCGAACACGGTCTGCAGCGACTGGAAATCGATCTTCCCGAGCGGCTGCGGCAACACGATGCCCGCGTTGTTGACGATGCCGTCGACGTCGTGACGTTCGCCGATCTGCGCGAGTACCGCCGCCGTCTGTTCGATGTCGGCCAGATCGCATGCAAGCAATTCGCCGGGGAAGTCGATGCCCTGCGCATGCCGCGCAAGACCGATGACGCGATGGCCGCGTCGAGCGAGCGTGGCGCTGGTCGCGAGGCCGATGCCGCGCGATGCGCCGGTAACGAGGAAAGTGCGGGATGACATGGGCGTGCCTTTGACGAGGAGTCCGGAAACGGCGCGACGCACCGGTGGTCACCCGGCGCGCGCGTGCTCCGCCCGATTGTGCCGCAGCGTCGCAAAACGCGTACGGTCGCCGCCGGCTACCCGTCGACCTCACGCACACGCCAGTCGATCAGCCGGCCCGCCCCGCCGCGACCGGCATCGCGCGCCGCGACGCGATCCGCAACGCCAGCACGCCGCCGGCCAGCAACGCGACCGCGACGAGCAGCAGCGCGAGATCGTACGAATGCGTAACGTCCTTGATGCGCCCCATCACCGGCGGCAGCGCGAGCCCCGCGATGTTCGCGACCGCATTGATCAGCGCGATCGACGCGGCGGCCGTGAGGCCCGACACGTATTCGGTCGTCGCGGCCCAGAACACCGGTGTCGCGGCCCAGTTGAAGCCGACCGCGAGCACGAGCAGCGCATACGCGACCGGCAACACCGGCGCGTAGATCGCCGCGACCAGCAGCGCGCCGGCCAGCAGCATCGGCACGCCGAGATGGCGCGCGCGCTCGCCGCCGAGATCCGAATGCCGGCCGTTCAGATACATCGCGACGCACGCGAACAGGAACGGCAGCGCGGACAGGCTGCCGACCGCAAAGCTCGATTGCCCGGACAGGCTCTTCACGAGCAGCGGCAGGAACAGCGTGAGCCCGATCGTGCCGAACGCCTGCAGCAGCCAGAACGCGGCGAGCGCCCACACCTTGCCGTCGCCGAACGCACGCCGCAGCGCGACGCCGTGCGACAGGTGCTCGCGCGGTGCGCTGTCGCGCAGCGTCGCCTCGAGCCAAGCGCGCTCGTCGGCCGGCAGCCAGCGCGCATGCGCGGGCGTGTCCGGCAGGCGGCGCAGCACGACGAAGCCGAGCAGCAGCGCGGGCACGCCTTCGAGCAGGAACAGCCAGCGCCAGCCTTCGAGGCCGAGCACGCCGTTCAGGTTCAGCAGCGCACCGGACAGCGGCAGCCCGATCACCGACGCGAGCGTCGCGCCGATGTAGAAGAACGACATCGCGCGCGCCCGATCGCTCTGCGGATACCACGCGGACAGGTAGTAGATGATGCCCGGCGTGAAGCCCGCTTCCGCCGCGCCGAGCAGCAGCCGCATCGCGTACAGCTGCCCCGGCGTATGAACGGCGCTCATCGCGGCCGCGACGATGCCCCACGTGATCATGATCCGTGCGATCCAGCGGCGCGCACCGACGCGTGCGAGGAACAGGTTGCTCGGGACTTCGAACAGGATGTACGTCACGTAGAACAGCCCCGCGCCGAGCCCGTACATTTCGGCGCTGAGGCCGAGGTCGGCGTTCATCTGCAACGCCGCGACCGAGATGTTCGACCGGTCGATGTATGCGACGAGATACAGCAGCATCAGGAACGGAATCAGGCGCAGGTTCAGGCGCCGCATCGTCGCGGCATGCAACTGCGGGGCGGCAGCGGTCATCGGCATGTCTCCATCGTCTCGCGGGACGGTGCGGATGCGCGCACGGTGCGCGGCATCGTCGCGCCGCGTGAGGCGCGGCGTCATGCAGGCCAGTCTAGGAGCCGCGTGAAATTCGCGTCAATTATCGGGACGCCTTCTCGATATGTGAGACGCGAACGAGACCCGTCGCTCAGTAGCGCATCACGAGAAACAGCCCGGCCGCGGCAAGCGCCATGCCCGGCCAGGCGAGCGCACCGATCGTCTCGCCGAGCACCGCCAGCGCGATCAGCGCGGTCGCGGGCGGAATCAGGAAGAACAGCGCCGACACGCGCGACGCCTCGCCGTATCGCACCATCGCGAGCAGCAGCGAGATCGCGATCAGCGAATTGCAGATGACGAGGTAGGCAAGCGAACCGGCGAGGCCGGCCGTCCATTCCACGTGCATCGGTTCGAGCGCGAACGCGAGCGGCGCGGTAACGGCGAGGCCGACCGCGTACTGCACGAGGTTCGCGGTGACCGGATGCACGTCGGTGCCGAAGCGCTTCTCCCACAGCGTGCCGCCGGTGATGCAGGCGAGTGCAAGCAGTGCGAAGGCCAGCGCCCACGGCGAAGCGATATCGACCGACGAGCGCGCGAGGATCACCAGCACCGCGCCCGCGGCGCCGAGCGCGAGCCCGAGCCAGCGCAGCGCGCCGACGCGTTCGCCGGCGATCATCGGCGCGAGCAGACCGACGAGGATCGGCTGCTGCGACGTGACGAGCGCGACGGCGCCGGCCGACATGCCGAGCTTCAGGCTCAGGTACGTGAACGCGAAATAGCCGGCCTGCAGCAACAGGCCGACGACGACGAGGTTGCGCCATTCGCGCCGCGTACGCGGCAACGGCGGACGCAGCCACAGGAACGGGCCGGCGAGCAGCGCGACCACGCATGCATAGCGCAGCGCGAGGAACGTGAGCGGATCGGCATAGCGCAGGCCGAGCTTCAGGAACACGAAACCGCTGGCCCACAGCAGCAGGAACAGTGCAGGCGCGATGCGCAGCCAGCCGGGTTGGCGTGTGGCCATCGGGGTGCCGATCGCGGTCATGCGCGCTCGCCTCGCGGCGCCGCGTGAGCGTCCGCCGCTTTCGTGCCGGAATAGCGTGCGGGCCGGCGCATCATCGACGGATCAGGTGATACGCGACGTTGATCACGGTCGCGACGATGCCCATGACGATCGCGACCTGCAGCTTCCTGTTCATGACAGCCTGCCCCCGCCAGTGCGTTGTGCGGGTGATCATACGCCGCGTCAACCGAACGTGCCGCGTCGCTACGGAGCGTGAGCGCTGCGCTGCGGCACGCGCTCGCCATCGGCGTCATCGGACGCCAGTATGGACGGAATCTCGTCGACCAGCGCGTCGATGACCACGCGCACCTTCGATGGCACATGACGCGAGGCCGGCCGCACCGCGTACACCTCGGCGCCCGACACGCTGTCGCTGTCCATCACGAGCGCGAGACGGCCGTCACGGACGTAGGGCGCCATCAGCCAGCACGGCAACCACGCGAGGCCCGCACCGGCGGCGGCCGCATCGGCGATCGCCTGCAGGTCGTCGAACCGCAGGCGGCCGGCCGTGCGATGGTCGTGGACCGCGCCGTCCGTGCCGATGATCCGCCACGGCGTCGGCTGCCCGGCGCGCGAGTATGCAATGCCGACGTGGGACGCAAGCGCGTCGAGCCCCGACGGCCGCCCATGACGGTCCAGATACGCGGGCGATGCGCAGATGCCCATGCGCTGCACGCCCAGCTTCCGGCCGACGAGCGCGCTCGTATCGGCCAGCGCGCCGATGCGCACTGCAATGTCGAAACCGTCGTTCACGAGGTCGGCCACGCGATCGCTGAACGACACGTCGATTTCGAGCCGCGGATGCCGCTCGACGAGGCGCCGCACGACGGGCGCCACGCATTGCCGCCCGAACAGCACGGGTACGCTGATCCGCACGCGCCCGGCCGGCTCGCGGCGACCCGCGTCGAGCGCCGCCTCGGTCTCGCCGAGTTCGGCCAGCAGCCGCCGGCACTGCTCGTAATAGACGAGCCCTTCGTCGGTCAGGCCGAGCTGGCGCGTGGTGCGCTGCAGGAGGCGCGCGCCGAGACGCTGTTCGAGCCGTGCGACGATCTTCGCGACGGCCGAACGCGTGATGCCGAGGCGCAACGCCGCCGCCGCGAAGCTGCCCGATTCCACCACGTCGACAAATTCGGCGACGCCTCTCAGCCGTTCGTCCATGCAACTCCGCTCCGTTGGGATGACAGGTTTGTGTCCACACCGGCGACAATCGTTGGCCGAATTCTCGCCAATGCGTCCCCCTGCGCAACACTATGATAGTCCGGACTATCTCGAAAAGGAGCGGACATGCATGCATGGCAAGTTAAACCGGGCGACGGCATTGCCGGGCTTCGGCGCATCGACGCGACGCCGCGCCCGGTCGGGCCGACCGACGTCGTTGTGAAGATCCACTCGGCCGCCCTCAACTATCGCGACCTGATGTTCGCGCGCGGCGACTATCTCGGCATCGGTACGGAAGCGTTGATCCCGGTCGCCGACGGCGCCGGCGAAGTCGTCGAAACCGGCCGCGATGTCACGCGCTTCAAGCCCGGCGATCGCGTGATCAACACGTATTTCCCGCACTGGATCGACGGGCCGGCCACGCCGCACAAAGTCTCGGGGTCGGCCGGCTCGCATTTCGACGGTGTGCTGGCCGAACGCTTCGTGTCCGACGAAACCGCGCTGGTCGCGATTCCCGCGCATCTCGACTATGACGAAGCGGCGACGCTGTCGTGCGCGGGCATCACCGCATGGAACGCGCTGTTCGTCGACGGCGGGCTGGGGCCGGGCGCGACCGTCGTACTGCTCGGCACGGGCGGCGTCTCGATCATCGCGCTGCAACTCGCGCATGCGGCCGGGTTGCGCACGATCGTGACATCGTCGAGCGACGCGAAGCTCGAACGCGCCCGCGCACTCGGTGCGGACGCAACGATCAACTATCACGCCACGCCCGAGTGGCAACACGAAGTGCTGCGGCTCACCGACGGCGTGGGCGCGGACCTGGTCGTCGAAGTGGGCGGCCGCGACACGCTGCCACGCTCGGTCGCCGCGACGAAGATGGGCGGCATCGTGTCGGTGATCGGCGGCCTCAGCAGCTTCGGCGGGCCGGAACTCGGGCTGCTGTCGCTGATCGGCGGCGTCCGCCAGTTGCACGGGTTCATGGTCGGCAGCCGCGCGATGCTCGACGACGTCGTGCGGCTCGTCGATGCGAAGCGGCTCAAGCCGGTGATCGATCGCGTGTTCGGCTTCGACGATGCGCCGCAGGCGTATGCGTACCTGCAGTCGGGGCAGCATTTCGGGAAGGTCGTGATTCGCGTCGCGCAGTAATCGAAAGAGGCGGCGGGCCGCCTCCGCCGCCGTCCGGCCGGGGTCCGTCAGAAGCGGTGCCGGATCCCCGCATGCACCATCAGTTGCTTCGCGTTCGACGACAGATCGGCCGCGCCGGGGATATACGCCTGATCGAGCGACGAACCGGTCGCGTCGCCGGCAATCCGCTGGTACGCGCCCATCAGGTACACGTCCGTGCGTTTCGACAGGTTGTAGTCGGCCATCAACCCGATCGAATGGATCTTCGGCTTCGCGGCGCCCGTCGTCGCGTCGTAGCGCACCGTCGTGTACACGTATTGCGCGCCGACGAAGAATGCAGGCGTGAACTGGTACTTGCCGTTCACTTCGAAGTTCTGATACTTGATCGCCGTGACCGTGCCGCCCGCGAGCGGCCCCGTCACCGGTTCGATCGTCTCGTCGCCGAACAGGTAGCCGACGTTCGCGGTCGGCCGCGTGACGTTGCTGTTCGTGTACGCGAATCCGACCGTCGCGGGCCCCGCGGTGTAGTTGATGCCCGCCCCGAAGATCCGCAGCCGTGCCGACGCGAAATTCGCGTCGGCGCCGACCGACCCCGAACCGGCGATCGCCCCGCCCGACGTCGCACCCGGGTTGTTCGCGTTCAGGAACGCCGCGCCAACGAGCAGGCCGCCCTGCTCGTACTGCGCGCCGACGCTCCATACACGGTTGTTTGCGAAACCCGTGTCGTTGCTGAAGCTGTAGGTGCCGCCGAACGAGAAGCCGGAGAAGTCCGGGCTCGCGTACTTGACCGTGTTGTTCACGCGGAACGTATTGCCGGTGTTGTCGTTGTCGAGCGGGTGCGAGAACGGATAGACGCCCCAGCTCCCGTTCGCGGTCGTCGGCGCAAGATAGTCGACGACCGAATCGTATTGCCGGCCGAGCGTCAGCGTGCCGAAGCGCGTGCTGCCGAGCCCGACGTAGGCCTGACGCCCGAACATGCGGCCGCCCTGTGCGAGCGTGCCGTTGTTCACGTTGAAGCCGTTCTCGATCTGGAACAGCGCGCTGTAGCCGCCGCCCAGGTCCTCGGTACCCTTCAGCCCCCAGCGGCTGCCCTGAGCGAAGCCGCTTGCCATCTGCCACGCGCCATGGCCGCCGACGTTGCTCGTATAGTCGATGCCGGCATCGACGAGGCCGTAAAGCGTGACACTGCTTTGCGCGAACGCGGGCGCTGCGCACAGCGCCGGAATCGCGACAAGAATCGATCTCCAGTTCATCCGTATTCCTTATTTATTTATGGCCGATCGCGCACATCGCGTGCGCGGCCGCTTACTTCCCGCCGTAGATATCGAAGTCGAAATACTTGCGGTTGATTCGCTGGTACGTGCCGTTCGCGAGAATCGTTGCGAGCGCCTGGTTGAATGCGTCGCGCAGGTCGTTGTCCTGCTTGCGCAACCCGAGGCCGTCGCCCTGCCCGAAGTACTTCACGTCGTCGATCGGTGCGCCGGCGAACGTGAAGTCCTTGCCCTGCGGCTTCTTCAGGAACCCGTCGCTGGCCGCGATCGATGCCTGGAACGCCGCGTCGAGCCGCCCCGTCACGAGATCGGCGTACACCTGATCCTGGTTCTGGTACGACACGATCTGCACGCCGGCCGGCTGCCAGTTCGCGACCGCGTAGTCGGCCTGCGCGGAACCCTGCTCGACCCCCACGCGCTTGCCCTTCAGCGACTCGGCGCTCGGCAGCAGCGGCGACCCCTTGTGCACGACCAGTCGCGCCGGCGCGTTCGAGATCCGGTTCGTGAACGCGATCTGCTGCATCCGCTTCGGCGTGATCGTCATCGACGACGCGATCACGTCGAACTTGCGCGCGAGCAGCCCCGGAATCATCCCGTCGAAGCTCGACTCGACCCACACGCAGCGCGCGTGCAGTTCCGCGCACAACGCATTCGTGATGTCGATCCCGAAGCCCGTCAGCCTGCCGTCGGGCAGCTTGTATTCGAGCGGCGGGTAAGTCGGATCGACCGCGAGGCGGATCTCCCTGCCCGTCCAGTCGCCGGCATGCGCCGTCCCTGCCGCCAGCGCCACCGCGAGTGCCGCCATCAACTTCCACTGTTTCATTGCCTGTCTCCTTGTGTAAATCGTGAACCGTGGCCCCAAACCGGGCAACCGCATCACGCGAGGTATCGCTCCGCAAGCGCGATCCAGTAGCTCGCGCCGGTCGCCAGGCACGCATCGTTGAAGTCGTAACCCGGGTGATGCAGCCCGCATCCGGCTGCACCGTCGCCATTGCCAATCGACAGGTAGCTGCCCGGGCACGCCTCGAGCATGAATGCGAAGTCCTCGCTCGCCGCGATCGGCCGCAGATGCGGAATCAGCGCCGCGTCGCCGCCCCACTCGCGGGCCACGTCGCGCGCAAAGGCCGTTTCCGCCGCATGATTGACGAGCACCGGATAGCCGTACCGATAGTCGATCTCGACTGTCGCGCCGTAGCTCGCGGCCTGCCCCTGCACGATCGCGCGGATGCGCCGCTCGAGCAGCGCGCGCACGTCCGGCGACAACGCGCGCACGCTGAGTTCGAGCTCCGCATGCGGCGGGATCACGTTCGATGCGGTGCCCGCATGGATCGAGCCGGCCGAGACGATCGCCAGTTCCTGCGGATTCACGTTGCGCGACACGACCGTCTGCAACGCCATCACGATCGACGCACACACCACTACCGGATCGATCGTCGTGTGGGGCGCGGCGCCATGCCCGCCGCGTCCGATCACGCGCACGTGCACCTCGTCGGCCGATGCCATCGCCGGGCCGTCGCAGAAGCCGAGCACGCCGGCCGGCAAGCCCGGCACGTTGTGCATCGCGAACACGGCATCGCACGGGAACAGCGTGAACAGACCGTCGTCGATCATCCGCTTCGCGCCGCCGAGCCCTTCTTCGGCCGGCTGGAAAATCACGTTCAGCGTGCCCGAGAAACACGCGCGTTCCGCCAGGCAGCGGGCCGCCGCGAGCAGCATCGCCGTATGACCATCGTGGCCGCACGCGTGCATCACGCCGTCGCGCCGGCTCGCATGCGGCAGCCCGGTGGTCTCGCGAATCGGCAGCGCGTCCATGTCCGCGCGCAACCCGAGCCGCTTCCCGGTGCCGCGCGTCAGTGTGCCGACCACGCCCGTGCCGCCGAGCCCGCGCGTCACCCGATAACCCCACGTTGTCAGGCATTCGGCCACGAGCTCGCTCGTCGCATGTTCCTCGAAGCCGAGTTCGGGATGGGCGTGCAGCCGGTGGCGCAGCGCAATCATCTCCGTCTCGATGGCCGCCATTTCCGACGGAATGTTTTCATGGTCCAACCCCGATTCTCCTCGATGCGTTCCGCGGGTCGATCGCCCGGATGACCGATCGTGGCCGAATCGTATGCAGCGAAAATCCCGGCGAACAGCCGCGGTTTCGTTATGATGACAACCTTTCGTTGTCGGGTATCGCCCCATGAGTACGATGAAACTGCATCAGTTGCAGGCGCTCGTCGCGAGCGCGGAGGCTGGGAGCATCCGTGGCGCGGCGCGTACGCTGGGGCTGTCGCAGGCGGCCGTCACACGCGCGCTGCGCGAACTGGAAGCGAGCGAGCGGCTGCCGCTGCTCGTGCGCGCGCCGGAAGGCATCGGCTTCACCGAATACGGCAAGACGCTGCTCACGCACGCGAAACTCGTGCTGAAGCAGCTCGAACATGCGCAAAGCGATCTCGAACGCATGCGCGGCCGCGTCGAGGGCCGGCTGAGCATCGGCGTGACGCCGTGGCTCACGGTGACGTTCCTCGCGGAGGCGGTTCTGCTGTTTCGCGAGCGGATGCCCGACGTGCGCCTCGAACTCCACGAAGCGCTGATCGCCGTCGCGCAGCCGCTGCTGCGCGACGGCAGCATGGATTTCGCGCTCGGGCATGTGCCGCCGGGCGGCACGCAGGAATTTTCCTGCGAACCGATGCTGCGCTACGAGACGTCGGTCATGGTGCGCGCCGGCCACCCGCTTGAACGCGCACGGTCGATCCACGACCTGCTCGACAACGACTGGGTGCTGAATTTCGCGGCCGACGGGCAGGCCGCGCTCGTCGACTATCTGTTCACGCGCCACGGCGCACGGATCGACGAACGGCGCATCGTTCGTGCCCAGTCGGTCGCGATGTTGCAGACGATGCTCGAACAGGCCGACATGTGCACGTGGTGCCCGACGATTCTCGCGGCCGTGCCGCCGTTCGGCGAACGGATGCGCGCATTGTCGCTGAAGGAAACGTTCGAACCGCGCGACCTCGGAATCGTCACGCGCCGCAGCAGCACGCTGAGCGACGCGGCGCGCTGCTTTATCGACTGCCTGCTGCAGGTGATCCGCCGGCATGCACGATCCGCGCGCAAGGAGGATCTCGCGCTGTTCAGGACGGTGTCGCTGCTGATCTGACGGCCGCGGGACGCCGGCCGCTCACCTCCCCCGCCGCGGCACCGGCACACCCGCACCGGTGCCGCGGCAGGCACCACGCGTCAGATCTTCGCGGTCAGCGTGATCCCGACCGTGCGCGGATCGCCGTACAGCACCGGATACGCGCCATATGACGGCAGCAGTTCGAGCTTCTTGTAGACCTTGTTCGTCAGGTTCGTCACGTAGCCCGTCACGATGTACTTCTGGTCCGGCGTCGTGTACGACACATGCGCGTTCAGTACCGTATAGCCGCCCTGCCACAGCTGCGGCATCGTCTGCCGCGTCGCGCTGAAGTACTCGCGGCTGCGGTAGTTCACGTCGCCACCGGCCGTCAGCGTGCCGAACGAAACCGGCACGCGATAGTCGAAGCCCGCGTTCAGCGTCGTATGCGGCGAACGCGCGAACGAGTTGCCCACCGCCGTCGGCACGTAGCGGAACTCCGTGTAGCGCGTGTTCAGCATCCCGAGGTTCGCGAACAGGTACAGGCTGTTGACGGGCTGCGCCTTCAGCTCCAGTTCGAAGCCGTCCGCACGCCCCTGCCCCGCGTTCGACAGCGTCGACACCGGCGGACCGCCGAACGGCTTCGGCGCGAGCGCGAACACCTGGATGTCGCGATAGTCGTAGTGGAACACGCTCGCGTTGACGATCAGCCGCTTGTCGAACCACTCGCTCTTGATGCCGACTTCGTAATCGGTCAGGTACTCCGGCGATACCGTCGACACCGTGCTCTGCGTATACGCGTTGCCGTTGTAGCCGCCCGAACGGAAGCCGCGCGCATAGCGGAAATACGCACGCACGTTGTTGCTGAGCGCATATTCGGGCGTGAGATCCCAGGTCGGCGCGCGCCACGTGTTCGTCTGGTTCTGCTGCGCGCTGACCGCGAGCGGCGACGACACCGACGACGGCGACCACCAGCTGTTCGGATCGCTGAACGTCACGTTGCCGGTATCCTGCAGCCCGGTGAGGTTGATGGTCTTGCGCTCGATCGTGTAGCGCAGCCCGCCCGTCACGTTGAAGCGGTCGGTGAACCGGTACTTCACGCTGCCGAAGATCGCTGCGCTCTGCGTATGCTGCGTGAGGTCCGTCAGATGGTAGTACGCGGGCGACGGCGAGCCCGGCAGCCCGCCGCCGGCGCCCTGCTCGGCCAGTTGCTCGGTGAACAGGTGCGTGCCGACGAGCCAGCTCAGCCGGTCGCTTTGCGGCGATTCGAGCCGGAATTCCTGCGAGAACTGGCGGCTCGACAGGCGGTCGTGCGAACGCGCCGCATCGAACGGCGAGTAGTCCTCGTCGTCCTGGTACCAGCGGTGCAGCCCTTCGAACGCGGTGATCGACGTCAGCGACACCGCCGGGTTGATGCGCCAGTGCGCGGTCAGCGACGTGCCCCACGACGAGATGTGATCGCTCGACGGCGCATTGAGCGACACCGTATACGGATCGCTCGGCCCGACGAAGCCGAACTGGTTCGCGCCGCCGCGTCCCGCGCCTTCCGCATGCCACGCATTGCCGCCGCCCGTGTAGTTGCGGCCGTGGATGTTGAACAGGAAATCGGTGTCCGACGTCGGCACGGCCAGCACCTGGAAGCGCACCGCGTTGTCGTGGAAGCCGCCGAAGCGCCCCTGCTGCACGGTGTTCGTGTAGAAGCTGTCGGCATTCTCGTGATACACCGACACGCGCGCGGCCAGCACGTCGTTCTTGCCGATCGGTCCGCCGATCGCGGCCTCCGCGAGCCGGCTGTTGTACTGGCCGAGCCCGAGCTTGCCGTACCCGCTCACGTCGAAGGTCGGTTTCTGCGACGTGATGCTGAGCGCGCCGCCGACGGTATTCTTGCCCCACAGCGTGCCTTGCGGCCCGCGCAGCACCTCGATGCGATCGAGGTCGAACAGCGGAAAGCCCTGCCCGAACACGCTGTTGATGTACACGTCGTCGAAGTACACGCCGATCGGGCTCAGCGACAGGTCCGACGGATCGTTGCTGCCGACCCCGCGCATGAACCAGCGCGGCCGCTCGCGGCCTTCGGTCGATTGCCCGGTGAAGTTCGGCACGTACTTCGTCACGTCGTTGATGACGCGCAGCTCGTTGTTCTTGATCGCATCGCCGCTCAGCGCGCTCACCGCGACCGGCACGTCCTGGATGCTCTCCTTGCGCCGGCGCGCCGTCACGGTCACCGTGCCGAGGTTCGTTTCGCGCGCGGCCGCGCCGCGGTTCGCACGGGCTGCCTTCGGCGCGGCCGTGGCCGCCGCTTCCGGTGCCTGTTGCGCCGGCTTCGCGTCCGGCGCCCCCGCCGTCGCCGCGCCGTCCTCCGCCCACGCCGGCAACGATACGGTGCCGCCCGTCAGCAGTCCCCCCAGCGCGGTGACGATTAGTTTTTTCCTGAACATCGATGAGTCATCCTGTTTGATCGGTTGAACGCACGTGCGAGCTACGCACGGGTTCTCTATTGCAATTCGGATGCCAGCATCGAGAGGCCCGTCGTACGGGGCTTCCAGCACGCATGCAGTGCCGGTGTTGCTGCATGCGCATCTGTGGAGCGAAGCAAACTGCTTGTCACGCAACACCGGCACCGACAATCATCAGGACAGCTTTGCAGGCAGTGACGGGATCGCTCCGCGCCGCGCGTGAGCGAACCGCAGCGCGAACGCAACCAGCGCGACGACCGGCAGCCAGCACAGAAACACCGCCGGCAACCCGACCACCGGCACGAGCGCGCTGCCGGCCAGCGGTCCGCAGAACGCACCCGTCATCGACGCGAGGTTGTAGAGGCTCGACACCTGGCTCTTGTCGGCCGGATGACGGCCGAGATGCTGCATGTTGACGAGATGCAGCAGCGACGATCCGGCGCACAGCGCGGCGAGCCCTGCGCCGACGATCCACGCGTCGTGCGCGAGGCCGAGCGCGAGCAGCCCGGCCACGCCGCCCGCGAGGCTGAATGCATGGCAACGGTGCGCCGTCATCCGCTGCGCGACATGCCCGAGTCCGAACAGCGCGATCACCGCAACGACGCCCTGCAGGGTCAGCAGCGCGACGGCTCCCGACTGCGACAACCCCAGATACTGGATGGCGAGCACGACCGTAAAGGTGCCGGCGAGCGAGCGGGTCGCACTGTTCACCGCTTCCAGCGCAAGTTGCTCGCGCACGTCGCGGCTCCAGGCGAGCGCGAGCAACGCACGCAGGCCGCCGGTTTCGGTTTGCGTGCCGCGTGGCGGCGGTTCCGCGTCGCCGAGCAGCATCCGGCTGAACCACGCCATGCCCGCGAAGCTCGCCGACGCGGCGCAGAACGTCGCGACCGCGCCATGCGCGCCGATCAGCCAGCTCGCGAGCCACGGCCCGGCCATGCCCGTTCCGACCGACATGGCCGCGCGATACCAGCCCGCGCGGGCGAGGCCGATCTGCGCGAGCCGCGCGAGGAACACACCGTTGATCGATACGATCCGGAACGGGATGCACAGCCCGATCAGCGCCTGCGTGAGCGCGATCAGCGGCCATGCGCCGGTGAACGGCACGACGAGATTGAGCAGCATCGGCCCCATGCTCGCGGCGAAGTACACGCGCCGCGCGCCGTAGCGCGCGACCAGCAGCCCGGCCGGCAATGTCATCAGCGCGATGCCGAGCGGCTCCATCGCGGCGATGATGCCGAGCCGCGCGCTGTCGACGCCGAGCGCGAGCGCATACAGCGTCGTCGCGAGCTGCGCCATGCTGATCGTCGTGCCGCTCGCGAGCGCCAGCAGCATGAAGCCGCCGGTGAAGCGCTCGCGCCGGTCGATCCACGCGCGCACGTCGAAGTCGGCAGGCAGGAATCGCCAGTCGACCAGGAAGCGCTTGAAATCGTCGAGTGCGGCGATCGACGCTTCGTCGAGATCCGTGCGCAACCGGAGATGCACGTCGGCACCGTACGCAAGCCGCAGCCAGTCATGGCCCGACCCCGTCTCGCGGCCGAGATAGCCGAGCACTTCCTGCTCGTGCTCGCGCGCCCAGCCCTCGACGTCGGTCACGCGCGCGAGGAAGCGGCTGACGATGCCGGGGTGGCGTTCGAGCGTCGACGCATTGACGGTCAGCGGGCGCGGCGAACCGTTGTTGATGCGGATCTGCGGATCGGGATGAAAGCCGATGTCGACGACCGGCTGCGCGCCGATCAGGTGCGCGGTTTCCAGCCCGAGCGAGCCCTTCACGTAGATCGCGTCGACATCGCCGCGCACGAGCGCGGCCGCTTCCGCCGCATAGAGCCGCCGGCTCGACAGGCTCGCGGGATGGCTGAACGCCGCGTCGCGGGTCACGGGCGTCGCCACCGGCGCGCGCAGGTTGGACGCCGGGACGTCGATCCATTCGACATCGCCGGGGCCGAGCCCGTCGAGCGACAGCGCGCTGACGAAGCCGCGCAGCGCGGCCGCGCGGAAAATGTCGATGCGCTCGCCGTCGCGGCGCGGCAGGCCGATGCGGCGCCCGCGCAAGTCCTTCGGCCGCGTCAGGCCGGCTTCCGGCAGCGCGACGATCGCCTGTGCCTCGTCGACCCAGGTCAGCGCGACCACGCGCGTGTCGGCGCCGGCCGCGCGTGCCCACAGCGCGGGAATGCTGCCGCCCTGCCGGAACGCGTTGTCGAGCGAATGATCGACGTGCGCGTGATGCAGTGCCGCGTGCTGGCTTTCCTGCAGCGCGCGCACGGTGATGCCGTCGCCGGCGAATTCGCTGTCGAGCCAGCCGAGATGCGCGGCGATGCCGAGCGGCGTCGGCACCGGACAGCGCGTGTACCAGATCGACTGAACGTTGTGTGAAGCCGTGGTGCTCATGGATGCGTTCGCAAAGGAAGTCGTGAAAGGCGCGTCAGCCGCGCGGCGCGGTGAGCACCGACAGCCGCGTGATGCCCGCGTGCTCGATCGCGGCCATCAGCTTCGCGACGGTGCCGTACGGCACGTGCTCGTCGGCCTGCAGGTCGAGCGCGACGTCGGGCCGGCCCGCTTTCAGCGCGGCCAGCTCGGCCGGCACCGCGGCAAGCGCGACCGCGCGCTTGTCGAGATACACGACGCCTTTCGCGTCGACACTCACGGTCACGTTCGGCTTGCGGTCGGCCGGTGCGGTGGCGACGGTGTTCGGGAGAGTCACGTGCACCGCGTTGTTGAGCAGCGGCGCCGTGACGATGAAGGCGACGAGCAGCACGAGCATCACGTCGACGAGCGGCGTGATGTTGATTTCGCTGAGCACGTCGTCGTTGTCGGAGGAGGACGAGAAGGCCATTATGCGAACGCCTCCTGACGGGTGTCGCCGGCGCGACGTGCCGGTGCGGCAGCGGGCAGCGCGGCCGGCACGCGGAAGCCGGCCTTCTGCGCGAGCGTGACGAAGTCGGTCGCGAACGCATCGAGGTCGGCCGATGCGGCTTTCACGCGGCGCACGAAGAAGTTGTACGCGAGCACGGCCGGCACCGCGACCGCGATGCCAATCCCGGTCGCGACGAGCGCCTCGCCGATCGGCCCGGCGACGACGTCGATGCTCGCCGACGCGCTGTGCGTGATCGCGGTCAGCGCATGGATGATGCCGAACACGGTGCCGAACAGGCCGACGAACGGTGCGGTGCTGCCGATCGATGCGAGCACGGCCAGCCCCGCTTCCTCGCGCCTGCGCGCGTTGTGGATCTGCTGCCGCAGATGGCGCTCGAGCAGGTCGTGGCGGCTCCAGCTGTGTTCGAGATCGTGCGCGCTGCTCTCGTCGGCGCGCCGCAGCGCGTCGAAGCCCGTGGCGGCGAGTTCGCCCACCGGGCTGTTCGCGCCGTCGAGCGCGGCCGCGTCGTGGAAGCTGTTCGCGGCCCAGAACGCGCTGACGTAACGCCGGTTGCGCGCGCTCGACCGCAGGCTCTGGATCGCCTTCACGACGATCAGCGTCCACGTGACGACGGAGAAGACGACGAGCAGCCAGAGCGCGCCCTGGACGATGAAGGTGGTCGGAATACCGTTCATGATGTGAGTTCCTTGAGATATGTGGCGGGCCGCCCGGCGGGTCAGCCCAGCTTGAAATCGATCGGCACGTTGACCCAGCCGTCGACGGCTTCGTCGCCGCGCTTCGCGGGCACGAACGTCCAGCGCTTCACGGCGGCCATCGCTGCGTTGTCGAGCAAGCGGCGGCCGCTGCTCGTGCGGACGTCGACCGAATCGGGCGTGCCGTTCGCGAGCACGTGCACGCGCAGCACGACGCGCCCTTCCCAGCCCTGGTCCTGCGCGAACGCCGGATAGTCGGGCGCCGGGTTGCGCAGGTATGCCGCGTCGCCGATCGGTGCGGTTTCGCGCGCAGGTGCGGCGGGCGCAGGCGCCGGTGCCGGAGCCGCGATGGCGGGCGCCGTTGGCGCGGGCGCCGCTTCGCGCGACGCCTGCGGCACGGCGAACGGCGCGGGTGCCGGATGCGGAACGGCCATGCGCGGCGTCGGCGGTGTCAGTGGCGTCAGCGGCTTCGCCGGTGTCGGCGCCTGCTTCAACGGCTTCGGCGGCACGACCGGCGGCGGCGGGTGCGCGGCCTGCGGCAGCGGCTCGGGCGGCCGCGTCAGTTCCACCGTCATCGGCAGCGGCCGCGGTGGCTGCACGGGCGGTGCGGCGGGCGCGCGCGCGGCCAGCAGCGCGACGCCCGCATGCAGCGCCGCGACGGCCAGCGCAATCGCGCCCGCGCCGCGCCATCCGCTCGCCGGTGCCGGCCGCTTGTCCGCATGCGCAGACGGCGCCACCGGCGAAGGTCGCGCGCCTGCCGCCGCGCGCGGCGCCGCACGCGCCGCATGCCGGCGCGCCGGCGGCACGCCGTATTCGATCGTCAGCCCTGTCATGTTCGACTCCTTGCAATGACGCGCCGCGGCGCGCTACGCGACCCACGCATGGCGGTGCCGGTCGATCTGCGTGAACGGCGCCGGATCGATCCACGCGCGCGCGTCGAAATCACGTTCGAGAAAACCCCATTCGACGAGGAAATCCTTGAACGCGACCAGACCGTCGATCGACGTCGGCGCGAGCCCCGTCTCCAGATGGCGGTGCACGTCCGCGCCGTACGCGTAGCGCACCCATTCGTCGGACGCACGCGTTTCGCGGCCGATGTAGGCGACCGTCTCCGCCGGATGGCGCGCGGCCCAGTCGCCCGCGCCGACCACGACCGACAGGAAGCGGCTCACGAGATCGGGGCGCGCGTCGATCAGTGCGCGGTCGACGGTCAGCGTGCGCGGCGTGCCATTGCCGATCCGCACCAGCGGATCGGGATGCGCGCCGAGATCGATGACGACCTGCGCGTCGATCAGGTGCACGGTTTCCAGCCCGGCCACGCCCTTCACGAACACCGCGTCGACGTCGCCGCGCACGAGCGCCGCGATCTCGAGCCCGTACTCGTGCGGGCCGCGCGTGAATGACGCGGGCCCGGTGCGGCGCTCGCGGGTGTCGGGCAGGTCGACCCATTCGGCGTCGCCGTGGCCGAGCCCTTCCAGTTCGAGCGCGCTGAGGAAGCCCTTCAGCGCGGCGGCCCGCCAGAAGTCGATGCTGATCGGATGGCGCGGCAACCCGAGCCGCCGGCCGCGCAGATCGCGCGCACGACGAATGCCGCGTTCGGGTAGCGTGACGATCGCCTGGAATTCGTTGGTCCACGACAGCCCGATCACGCGCGTATCGGCGCCGCGTGCCCGCGCCCACAGCGCGGGAATATTGCCGCCCTGCCGGAACGAGTGCGGCAGGCTGTGATCGAAGTGCGATTCGCGCTTGTCGGCGTCGGCCGTCTCCTGCAGCGAGTTCAGCACGATGCCGTCCGGCTCGAACTCTTCGTCGAACCAGCCGCGATGCACGGCGATGCCGAGCGCGGTCGGCACCGGGCAGCGCGTGTACCAGAGTGCGTCGCAGGCCGTGGCCTGCGCAGCGAGTGTCGTCATGGCGAGTGTCCTTGTCGTTGTCGTTGACGTGTGGAGTAAGGCCGCCGCGCTCAGGCGCCGGCCACGCGCAGCGCTGCCTGCGTGCCGCGTGCGTTCAGCGCGCCGTCGACGAGCGGCAGCACCTCCTCGCCCACGCGGTACGCTTCTTCGAGATGCGGATTGCTCGCGAGAATGAACGTCGACACGCCGATCTCCACGTATTCCGCGAGCCGCTCGGCCACCTGCTCGTGGCTGCCGACGATCACGCAGCCGGGGCCGCCGCGGATCTGCGACATCCCGGCCCACAGATTCGGGCCGACGATCAGGTCGTCGAAGTGCTGCGTGTTGCCCTGGTGCAGCGCGAACTGACGTTTCGCGCCGACCGATTCCGACGATTCGCCGCGCCCGCCGAAACCGTTGCGCGTCGTGTCGCCCACCGTCGCGAACATCTGTCGCAACTCGGCCCACGCCTGCGCCTCGGTCTCGCGCGCGAGGATGTCGATGCGCATGCCGAAGCGCAGGTCGCGCTCGGCGTTCTGCCGGTCGAGCGCGCGGCGCGCCGCGTCGATCACCTCTTTCTGCTTCGCGAGCGGCTCGCCCCAGCTCAGGTGCACGTCGCCGTGCTTCGCGGCGACCGCGAGCGCCGCGTCGCTGGCGCCGGCCAGATAGAGCCGCGGCGGCTTCTGCCCGCTCAGCGGCGGCAACAGGCCACCGCCTTCGACGCGGTAGAAACGGCCATCGAACGTGAACGGCTCGCCTGCCGCGACGCCCTTCACGACGTCGAGGAATTCGTCGGTGCGCGCATAGCGGCTGTCGTGATCGATGAAGTCGCCGTACGCGCGCTGGTCGGGGCCGCCGCCGCCCGTGACGACGTTCCACTCGACGCGGCCGCGGCTGATCCGCTGCAGGCTCGCCGCCATCTGCGCCGCATAGACGGGATGCACGAAATGCGGCTGCAACGCGATCAGGAGCCGCAGCCGGCGCGTCTCGCGGGCCAGCGCGGCCGCGACGACCCACGGCTCCTCGGTGAAACGGAAGATCGGAATCAGCGCGCCGTGGAAGCCGGCGATGTCGGCCGCGCGGGCGACCTGCGACAGATAGTCGATGTAGCCGAAATCGTCGTCGTCGACTTTGGGCGCGACGCGCGATGCGCGCTGGCGGTTCCATTCGCCGCGCGTATGCAGATCGTGTGCGCGCCGGCCGTCGCCGTGCATCGGCAGGCGCCACAGAAATTCAACAGCCATCGGGATTCTCCTTGTCGGCCCGTTCGGATTGCATGCGGCACCGGCGTGCCGCGCGTATGCAGTGCTGTAAAGCACGCGGTGTGCCAACGCGCTCGCCGCCACCCGGGCCGGGCCGCCTGCCAGCACGCGCGACGCCTTGCGGGCCGGGCGTCGACGGCGATCGACGCCCCCCCGCCGGACGTTGCCGACATCACGAACGCGAACCGTTGCCGTGCTGCTGCACGTGCCGCACCGGTGCTGCGCGCGCAACAGCACCCGACGCGACTGTTGCTCACGCAACAAGCGATGCACCGGCCGTTGCGCCATGCCACGCACGCGATGCCCGCGCCGCGTGCCGCACGGCCGTTTCCGCTCACTGGCCCGGAACTTGCAACGTGGAACGGCCCGCGCGTGCGACACCGCGCATCGACCATGCTTACCCAGACAGGGGAATCTCACACATGACAGACAGGCCCGATTCGTCATCGGACAGGCAGCAGACGTTCTGGTACGCCCGATCGCCCGTGCCGACGCCGCTCGGCATCGCCGTGCATCTCGGCTGGCTCAACGGCGAGACGTCGGCCGACGGCGTCGCGATCCGCTCGCCGCGCGGCGCCACGCGGCACGACGTGTCGTCGATCAGCGATCACACGCTCGCGCAATCGTTCCGCCAGGGCGGCAGCATCCCGGCGATGTGGGCGCGCTCGAACGACGCGAACACGCGCGTGATCGGGCTGTCGTGGGTCGACGAATCGCAATTGATCCTCGCGCGGCCCGACTCCGGCATCCGCTCCGTGAAGGCGTTGCGCGGACGCCGGATCGCGATCCCGAGCCGCCCCGACGACCGCATCGACATCTTTCGCGCATCGGCGCTGCGCGGCTTCGTCAACGCACTGAGCCTCGACGGACTGACCACGCGCGACGTCGAGTGCGTCGACGTGCGCGCACGCACGCTGCAGGCCGTCGGCCCCGCGCGCGCGGCGGACCTGTTCGCGTCGCCGCACGGCTTCTCGAGCCGCGCGCTGTATGCGGCCGAAGCCGGTGCGCTGCTGCGCGGCGAAGTCGATGCGATCTACGTGAAGGGCTCGACGGGCCTCGAGATCGCGCAGCTGATCGGCGCGCACGTCGTGATCGACATCGGCTTCCATCCGGAGCGTTCGATCCGCAACAACAACGGCACGCCGCGCCCGCTGACCGTGAACGCGGACGTGCTCGCGAACCATCCGGACATCGTCGCCGGCTTCCTGAAGCTCGTGGTCGCCGCCGGCGAATGGGCGAGCACGCATCCCGACGAAACCGCGCACTACGTGGCCGGCGAAACCGCGTCGTCGATCGACTGGGTGCGCGCCGCGTACGGCAACCAGCTGCACCGCCACCTCGGCGTCAATCTCGACGACGCATCGGTCACCGCGCTCGACGAGTTCAAGACGTTCCTGCACGACCACGGCTTCCTGGAGGCCGACTTCGACGTCGCCGACTGGATCGACCCGCGGCCGCTCGCCGACGTGCTGCGGCTGTCGCTGCAGAAACGCGCGTGAGCCCCTTTATCGTTCACTGTCCGGGACCATCATGAAACACACGCTCTCACTCGCCTCGCTGGGCCGCCCGCTGCGCGCGCTGCTCGCCGCGCTGCCGCTGGCCGTCGCATCGCTCGCGGCACCGGCCGCGCATGCGGACGGTGCACCGAAGGTCGTACGTATCGCCGTCGTCGCATATTCGAGCGGCGGCAAGACGCAGTACGCGGGCGCGTCCGCACTGATCGACGCCGACAAGTCGCTCGAGAAAGCGCTCGCCGCGCGGCACGTGACGCTGCAATGGGTGCCCGTGTCGACCGCCGCGGTCGGCACGCTCGTCAACGAGGCATTCACGAACGGCAGCATCGATTTCGCGGGCTACGGCGACCTGCCGTCGGTCGTCGTCAACGCGTCGGGTACGCACACGCGCCTGATCGTGCCGGGCGGCGTCGGCAGCAATACGTATCTCGTCGTGCCGGCCGGCTCGACCGCGAAATCGATCGTCGACCTGAAGGGCAAGCGCATCGCGCTCAATCGCGGCCGGCCGTGGGAAGTCACGTTCAGCAAGCTGCTCGCGGAGAACGGGCTGAAGCTGTCCGACTTCAGGATCTACAACCTCGATCCGCAGGCCGGCGCGGCGGCCGTCGCGGCCGGCCGCGTCGACGGCTTCTTCACGCTGTCCGACGCGTATTCGCTGGTCGACAAGCAGGTCGGCAAGATCATCTGGTCGACCAAGACCGCGCCCGACGACTGGAAAATGCGCGCGGAACTGTGGGCGTCCGACGATTTCGTGCGGCGCTACCCCGACATCACGCAGCTCGTCGCGACCGCCTACGTGCGCGCCGCGCACTGGATCTCGCAACCGCAGAACCGCGACGCGTACGTGAAGATCCTGAGCGCATCGGGTCAGCCCGAAAGCGTCGTGCGACGCGAATACGCGGACGAATCGACGCCGTGGAAGGAGCAATGGACACCGCTCTTCACGCCGGCGTTGACCGGCCACTACCGCGACGTCGTCGCATACAGCCGCCAGGCCGGCCTGACGTCCACACCGGTCGACGTGAACGCACTGCTCGCGCCGGCTTTCGTGTCGACCGCGCTCAAGCAGCTCGGCCTCGACGGCTATTGGCGCGCCGACGCCGCGCGCGTCGCGAGCCGCTGATGCCGACGCGTGCCCTCGCACCGGACGGCTTGCGCGCGATCCGCCTGCCCGGCATCGCGCGGCTCGGCGAGCACGCGCTGTGGTGGATCACGCCCGTCGCATGCGCCGCGCTGTGGTGGCTCGCGAGCGCGCAGCGCTGGTTTCCGCCGCAGCTCGTCGTGCCGCCGGAGCGCCTCGCGGCGACGCTGCGCACGCTGCTCGACACCGGCGAGTTGCGCGACAACCTGCTGATCACGCTGCATCGCCTCGTGCTCGGTTTCGCGATCGGCGCAACCGGCGGCGCCGCGTTCGGCATCCTGCTCGCGCGCAGCCGGTTGTTCTCCGACTATCTGCGACCGACGTTCGACCTGCTGCGCCAGGTGCCGACGCTCACGCTGATTCCGCTGCTGATCCTGTTGATCGGCGTCGACGAGCCGCTGAAGCTCGTCGTCGTCGGCAAGGCCGTGTTCTTCCCGGTCGCGCTGGCCGCGTACACGGGCGTGCACGACGCGCCGCGCGATCTCGTCGAGATGGCGCGTCACTACGGGCTCGGCCGCTTCGCCCTGTTGCGCGACGTACTGCTGCCGGCCGCGTTGCCGCCGCTGCTGACGGGCGTGCGGATCGCGCTCGCGCGCGCGTGGCTCGCGCTCGTCGCGGTCGAGCTGCTCAGCGCCGACAGCGGGATCGGCCAGATGATGGAACTTGCGCGGCAGATGCTGCGGCTCGACGTCGTGCTCGTCGACGTCGCGGTGATCGGGCTGATCGGCTTCGCGCTCGACCGATCGATCGCGCTCGTGCAGCGCTACGCGTTGCGCTGGCAGACACCCTTGCGCTGACCCTGACTGGATACGCTTCGGCATGACCTTCGCTACTCGCGCTTTCTCGTTCGCCCCGCTGCGCCGTCGCGCCCGCGGCCTTGTCGTGCCGGCCTTGCTGGTTGCCGCATGGCAAGTCGCGTCGTCCGGCGACGCGGCCCATCAATACGCATTCGTGCCGCTGCAGCAGGCCGGCGCGGCGCTCGTCGAACTCGCCCGCAGCGGCGAACTCGCGACCGATCTCGGCGCGAGCCTGCGCCGCACGACGCTCGGGCTCGGGTTCGGCGTCGCATTCGGGCTCCTGTTCGGTGCGGCGATGGCGCGTTCGCCCCTTGTGCGCAAGCTCGCCGAGCCGGCGTTCCAGGCGCTGCGCTACGTGCCGCTGCTCGGGTTGATTCCGCTGCTGAGCCTGTGGGCCGGCACCGGCGAATTCGCGAAGGTGTTCATCATTGCGCTTGCCGCGTTCTACCCGATGACCACCGCCAGCTTCGACGGGCTGCGCCGCGTCGATCCGCGCTATGTCGAGCTTGCGCAATCGTACCGGCTGACGCGCATCGGCCTGTGGCGCGACGTGCTGATCCCGGGCGCGCTGCCCGACCTGTTCGCCGGCGTGCTGCAAGCCGTGCCGTTCGCGTGGATCACCGCGACCAGCAGCGAACTGCTGTTCAACACGGGAGCCGGGGTCGGCAGCCTGATGCAGAACGCGCAGGCCGGCGCGCGCGCCGACGTGCTGCTGGTTTGTGTCTTGGGTGTGACGGCGCTGGCCGTCGGGATGAGTGCGTTATGCGAGCGGATCGCGCAGCGCGCGCTGCGCTGGCGCGATCACGCCTGACGGCGCAGCCGTGCGTCGGCGTCGCCCGCGTCGCGCGGCTTCAGGATGCCGAGCTGCGCGAGCCGTGCGCGCACGATGTTGCGCGACTGGTCGAGCAGGCGCGACATGCGCAGCTGGTTATGATCGCTGTAGTCGAACACGCTGCGGTAGACGGTGTCCTCGATGTGCTGCCACAGCGACGGCGTGCCGAGATCCAGCAGCTCGATCACCGCGTGACGGAGCGCCTCGGTCGCTTCGGCGACGTCGCGTGCGCGGCGCGCCGGTGCGGCAGCCGCGCCCGGTGCGTCGGCCGTGTCGGGCGCGAGCGACAGCGCCGAGAACTGCAGGTCGCCGACGTCGATCGCGCCACCCGCGCAGATCAGCACCGCGTGGTGGATCACGTTCTCGAGTTCGCGAATGTTGCCGGGCCACGCGTGCGCGTGCAGCCGCGCGCGCGCGGCGTCGGTCAGCGTCGGCGCGGTCACGCGCAGCCGTTTCGCATAGGTGTCGATGAAATGCTCGATCAGCGGTGCGATGTCGCCGGGCCGCTCGCGCAGCGGCAGCAGGCTCAGTTTCACGACGTTGAGCCGGTAGTACAGGTCCTCGCGGAAATTGCCCGCGCGCACCGCGGCTTCGAGGTTCACGTTGGTCGCCGCGACGAGCCGCACGTCGATCTTCACGGTCTTGCGCGAGCCGACCGGCGTCACTTCGCGCTCCTGCAGCACGCGCAGCAGCTTGACCTGCGCGGACAGCGGCAGGTCGCCCACTTCATCGAGAAAAAGCGTGCCGCGATTCGCGGATTCGAACCAGCCGGGCTGGCTGTTGATCGCACCGGTAAACGCGCCGCGCTCGTGCCCGAACAGCTCGCTCTCGATCAGCGTCTCGGAGAACGCGCCGCAGTTGACCGCGACGAACGGGCCGTCATGGCGCTCGCTCAGCGAATGCACGAGACGCGCAATCAGCTCCTTGCCGGTGCCGCTTTCTCCAGTGACGAGCACCGTCGCATCGCTCGGCGCGACGAGCTGGATGCGTTCGAGCAGCACCCGCGATTTGGGATCGTCGAACGTCAGTGCCTTCGCGCGGATCGTGATCGCGTGCGAAGTCGGGTCCGGCAAGCTGAAGATGGCCATGGCACGACCGGCGTGTTGAACGGGGAAGGTTCGACGATAGCAAGACGCGCGCCGGCCACGAACCAATTCATCGAGCTATCGGTATGACGGCGGCCGGATTGCGCCGGCCGCCGCACGGCATCATGCGAGGCCGGTCATCTTCCATTGCTGTTCGAGCGCACCCGGCCCGAAGTCGAGCGAGCCGCCGAGCGGTTCCGCGAGCGCCTGGAAATACGCGGCTTCCTCGAGGATCAGGATGTACTTCGACACGTCGAGGATCGACTTGCCCCAGAACGTCGCGCCGCCGTTCGCCTCGATGATCGCCGGCACGTCGGGATCGCGCCGGATCGTGTCGACGATGAAGCGCGGCTCGCCGGGGCGGCGGTCGACATAGACCGGAATCTCGCGGGCCCGCGTGTAGCGGGCGGCCGGTGCATAGCGGATCGGCAGCGGACGATGCGCGCTCGCCCACGCGCCGAGGTACGGGCCATGCACGTGAATCACGACGTCGACTTCCGGCGCCTCGCGGAACACGCCCGCGTAGCGCGGGCCGTTGCCGCCCGCGCGCGCGTCGCCATGCAGCACGTCGCCGTCGAGCGTCACGACGACGGGCTGGATCTCCTGCGACGCGGCCCACGGGCTCGGCGCCGACAGCGCAACGACGAGCTCCGTGCCGGGCACGCGCTGGAACGCCTGGAACGTGTTGGTTGCGGATAGCGTGCGCGTTTCCTTCAGCACGCGCGCGGCCTGCGTGAATTCGCGCGTGGCGCGCTCGACGAATGCCACGAGTTCGCCGCTGTCGATGGCTTGGGTGACGGACATGAGGACGGGTTCCTTGATCGGTGGACGGATGAGCTTGCGTCGCGACACCGCAACGCACGGCACCGGATCAGCAGCAATCGTGCCAGCCGGGCAAACGCTCGCCGCAAACCGGCCGGTGCGGCGCGGGCACGCGATGCGCGACTCGCGCCGTGCAGTCTGTGTGCATGTGTCTGTTGCAAGAGCAACAACGTGGCGGCCGGGATTGCTGCTCGACGCGCAGCCGACACGCGTGCGCGCTCGTCCCGGTATGGATCGCGCGCCCGTGATACCGCGCGCAGTATGCGCAACGAGCCCGCTGGTTCAAAACTTGCATCGTGGTCGACCCGCGCCGGCCCTGCACGGTGCATCCGATCTCACCGACCTTCATCCGACCATGACGCTTCTTCCCCTGCGCGGCCTCGCCGCACGCACGCTGCTCGTATCGGCGCTCGCCTTGCCTTCCGTCGTTTCACTCGCAGCGTCTCCCGGCCATGTTCCCGTGCCCGATCCGTTGCAAGGCGACGGCCGCGTGTCCGCGTTCTACACATGGGATCGCGACATTCCGGCCACGCCCGGCGCGCTGCTGCGTTCCGAACCGCTGCCCGCGGCGCTCGGGCTCGCGAGCGCCGCCCGGCAACTGCGCATCCTGTATGCATCGACCGACGGCGTCGGCGGCCATACGCCGATTGCCGTGTCGGGCGCGCTGTTCGTGCCGCGCGGCACGCCGCCGGCCGGCGGCTGGCCGATTGTCGCGTGGGCGCACGGCACGTTCGGGATGGCCGACATCTGCGCGCCGTCGTGGTTCGGCCGCTCGTATCGCGACGTGCGCTACCTGAATGCGTGGCTTCAGCAAGGATTCGCGGTGGTCGCGACCGACTACCAGGGGCTCGGCACGCCCGGCCCGAATCCGCAGCTCAACAACCGTTCGAACAGCTACACGCTGCTCGACAGCGTGCGCGCGGTGCTCGGCGGCGTGCCGGGCCTCGCGAACGATGTCGTGCTCGTCGGCCAGTCGCAAGGCGGTTCGGCCGTGTTCGCAGCGGCTGGCTACGCGCCCGTCTATGCGCCCGAACTCGCGATCCGCGCGACCGTCGCGACCGGGACGATCTACAACGCATCGCGCGCCACGCTCGCGTCGCTGCCGAAGTTCGACACCGCATACCGGCGCGATCCCGAGCGGGTCGATCCGACGCTCGCGTACCAGTTCTATTCGGTGCTGTCCGCGCAGCAGATCGACCCGTCGCTGCGCGCCGATGAAGTACTGACCGAGCGCGCGCTGCCGATCCTCGAACAGGCGCGCATCGGCTGCCTCGCATCGCTCGAGGATGACGCGGCACTCGCACACCTCACGCACGCGAACACCGTGAAACCGGGCGGCGATGCACGGCTGCAGGCATGGTGGGACGACTACCTGACGTCCCCGACGCTGAAGATCTCCACGCCCGTTTTCATCGGCGCGGGCGCGGACGACGGGCTGGCGCCGCTCGAACTCGCGCTCGCGAAGGATGCGTGCGCGGCCGGTACGACCGTCGAGGCGCACCTGTATGCGGGCCGCGAGCACAACGGCACCGTCAACGCATCGCTCGCCGATTCGATTCCGTTCGTGAAGCGCGTGCTGGCCGGCGAGACGATTCACCCGGTCTGCTCGCCGGTCGCGCAGCAGGCCGTGTCGCAATAGCCGGTTCCCGGTGCTTTGCACGACGGCGCGAATGCTTGTGCAAATCCGTTATTGGATCGCGCCGCCGCGCATTTTTATACTCGTCAGCACTCTCTGTTAAAGAGTGCCAGCCAAATTCGACAGATCAGCACAGGACGAAAAGATGAGCCTACGCCCCTTGCACGACCGCGTGATCGTGAAGCGACTCGACCAGGAAACCACCACCGCATCGGGCATCGTGATCCCCGACAGCGCCGCCGAAAAGCCCGACCAGGGTGAAGTGATCGCCGTCGGCCCGGGCCGCAAGGATGCGGACGGCCAGCGCATCGTGCCCGACCTGCAGGTCGGCGAGCGCGTGCTGTTCGGCAAATACGCAGGCCAGGCCGTCAAAGTGGACGGCCACGAGTTTCTCGTGCTGCGCGAGGAAGACATCGTCGCGGTCGTCAATCAATAACGGAGCGCAATCATGGCAGCCAAGGAAATCATTTTCAGCGACATCGCACGGTCGAAGCTGACCGAAGGCGTGAACATCCTCGCGAACGCGGTGAAGGTCACGCTCGGGCCGAAAGGCCGTAACGTCGTGCTCGAACGCAGCTTCGGCGCACCCATCGTCACGAAGGACGGCGTGTCGGTCGCGAAGGAAATCGAACTCGCGGACAAACTGCAGAACATCGGCGCGCAGCTCGTGAAGGAAGTCGCGTCGCGCACCAGCGACGCCGCCGGCGACGGCACGACGACGGCCACCGTACTCGCACAGGCAATCGTCCGCGAAGGCCAGAAATACGTGGCGGCCGGGCTCAACCCGCTCGACCTGAAGCGCGGCATCGACAAGGCCGTTGCCGCGGCCGTCGACGAGCTGAAGAAGATCAGCAAGCCGACCACCACGAGCAAGGAGATCGCGCAGGTCGCCACGATCTCCGCGAACGGCGAGGAATCGATCGGCCAGCGTATCGCCGAAGCGATCGACCGCGTCGGCAAGGAAGGCGTGATCACCGTCGAGGACGGCAAGTCGCTCGCCGACGAGCTCGACGTCGTCGAGGGGCTGCAATTCGATCGCGGCTACCTGTCGCCGTACTTCATCAACAATCCCGACAAGCAGATCGCCGAGATCGAAAGCCCGTACATCCTGCTGCACGACAAGAAGATCTCGAACATCCGCGACCTGCTGCCGGTGCTCGAACAGGTCGCGAAGTCGGGCCGCCCGCTGCTGATCATCGCCGAAGACGTCGAAGGCGAAGCGCTCGCGACGCTCGTCGTGAACAACATCCGCGGGATCCTGAAGACCGTCGCGGTCAAGGCGCCGGGCTTCGGCGATCGCCGCAAGGCGTTGCTCGAAGACATCGCGATCCTCACCGGCGGGCAGGTGATCGCCGAGGAAACGGGCCTGACGCTCGAGAAGGCGACGCTCGCCGAACTTGGCCAGGCGAAGCGCATCGAGGTCGGCAAGGAAAACACGACCGTGATCGACGGCGCCGGCGATGCGAAGAACATCGAAGCGCGCGTGAAGCAGATCCGCGTGCAGATCGACGAAGCGACATCGGATTACGATCGTGAAAAGCTGCAGGAACGCGTCGCGAAACTCGCGGGCGGCGTCGCGGTGATCAAGGTCGGCGGTGCGACCGAGATCGAAGTGAAGGAGAAGAAGGATCGCGTCGACGACGCGCTGCACGCGACGCGCGCGGCCGTCGAGGAAGGCATCGTGCCGGGCGGCGGCGTCGCGCTGATCCGCGTGCGGCAGGCCATCCGCGAACTGAAAGGTGTGAACGCCGATCAGGACGCCGGCATCAAGATCGTGCTGCGCGCGCTGGAGGAACCGCTGCGCCAGATCGTCACGAATGCGGGCGAGGAAGCGAGCGTCGTCGTCGCGAAGGTCGCGGAAGGCGCGGGCAACTTCGGCTACAACGCGCAGACGGGCGAGTACGGCGACCTCGTCGAATCGGGCGTGCTCGATCCGACCAAGGTGACGCGCACGGCACTGCAGAACGCGGCGTCGGTCGCGGGGCTGCTGCTGACGACCGACGCGACCGTGTTCGAAGCGCCGAAGGATGCGGCGCCGGTTGCCGGGCCCGGCGGCCCGGGTGCGGGCGGGCCGGGGTTCGATTTCTGATGATGGACGGTGCGCGCCGGTTCGCCGGCGTGCGTGCGGTCCTGCTGGAACATGAAACGCGTGGCGACGGAAGTCGTCGCGCGTTTTTTCTTGGGATCGACCGTATGCGTGGCCGTTACCGCGCTCGGGTAAGATGAAAGTCCGTCCGCCCGCGCCGCCGCTCACGCCATGTCGACCACCCTCAACACCTTGCTTCCGCTCGCCGGCGTCCTGCTGCTGAGCGTCGCCAGCCCGGGCCCGAACTTCGTGATCGTCACGTCGACCGCCGTCGTGTCGCGCCGCGCGGGCGTGATGACGGGGCTCGGCCTCGCCGCCGCGTCCGGCACCTGGGCCGCGATCGCGATCGCCGGGTTGAGCCTGCTCGTGACGCACGTCGCATGGGTCCACACCGCGCTGCGGCTCGCCGGCGCCGCCTATCTGATCTGGCTCGGCCTGAAAATGATCGTGACGGCGCGCAAGCCGTTGCCCGATTCCGCGCCGGCAGCTGCGTCCGACTGGAAGGCGGCGAAAAAGGGCTACGCCGTCAGCATGACGAACCCGAAATCCGTCGCGTTCTACGGCAGTATCTTCGCGCTGATGGTGCCGGCCCGTGCGCCGGCGTGGCTCGATCTCACGGTCGTCGTCCTGTCGATCTCGATCTCGGCCGCGTGGTATTGCGCGATGGCGCTGCTCGCGTCGCATCCTTCGGTGCGTGGGTTGCTGGTCCGGCGCAAGGCAGTGCTCGATACGGCGGCCGGCCTGCTGCTGATCGGGGTGGGCGGACGGATGCTGGCCGGACGCTGATCCGCTGCGCCCCCTCCCCGTCGAACCCTCGCCGCTCATCGTCACGTCATCCATGCACGCCATCGTCGACGGCGGCGAATGGCCGTGGGGCAGCGGTGGCGCGAATGGCGCGTTCGGCCGCGCACCGCACCGCACCTGCGCACCTCTGTGGCCATGCGCGTAACGGGCGACCAAGCACATTTACGACCTTTTTACTTGCGCGCGCGAATACGTTCACTAGAATGGGTTCGCCATCCACCACCGAGACGCGACATGCGCATCCGAAGTCCTCGCCCTCCGAGTTGCTTCTCTGCCTGACAGGCAGGACGCCTGCGTCTCGCTTTCCCGAGCCTCCGTCCTGCCGCCTGGCGGACGGTGCGCGCCGTAGTCATTCCCGTGCAAGCCCGAACACGACGTCGATGCGATAACCGCGCATCGTGACGCGTGCGCTCGAGCGTGTGTGCGCAGCACATCCCGTGCGACGACGCATCATCGATCCGCCGATCCGACCCATTTACTTTGCATGCCTGATTTCATCCAGGAAAATTTCCGTTACCGGAGACCGGTCATGTTCGAGATCGACAAACAGTACACACGCGAATTCATTCACACCGCCTGCGGCGGCAGCAAGCAGGGATTCCTGCCGACGAAGAACGGCAAGGTGGTGGCCGCCTGCCTGCGCGCGGACCTCAACCCGCATGCACCCGACGTAATCCTCTGCGACGGCAGCGCGTCCGCTCGCTCGGCCGGCAGAACGCTCGCCGCGCAGCGCGATGCGATTCCGGTGTTCATCAAAACGGCAACGGACGCCTACCGCTTCGTCGGCCAGTACGTCGTCAACGAATCGCTCACGGCGCCGCTCGACTGCGCGCCTTACGTGCGCAACAGCGGCTTCACGGCCGCGCAGATTTCACGCGTGCTCAAGCTCAAACGCAGCTGACACGCACGGCGCATCCCGCGCCGTACCTCGGGCGTCTTTCATACAGGAGCAATCATGCTGGGCTTGACGTTCTGGAAACACGTACACGGCACGCGGACGGATGCCATCCGCGAAGACAGGACGATCGCACACGACCGGCACCGCCGCGTGTCGAGAACGCTCGTGCTGACCAGCGCCGCCGTGGCGTTCGCGGCGATCGCGTTCGGCGCGCCGGTGGTCGGCATTTCGGTCTTTCTGCTGACGACACTGCCGTTCGTGCTGTCAGGTACCTGACGATATCGGTGTCGGGCCCGGTTCCATCGACGATCGATACGACATTTTAATACCCGGCCCCCACGTCTCTGACACCGTCTTTACGCGGTTTTGTCTAGGATTTCCTTGTCATCCCGACACGGAGAGATCCGCATGCAAACGCAGCAGGCCGCCGTCGGCGGCCAACCCGACCCTCCCCACCGACACGGCGGCACGCCGCTCGCGACCCGGCTGGCCGACGCCTGTCCGCCGGAGCACATCCTGCTCGACGTGCCGGTGGAAAGCGCAATCCAGTTGTTCGACCTCGTCGCGCGATACATCGAGCGCAGCAGCGGGGTGTCCGCCGAACGGATCAGGACCGAACTCATCAAGCGCGAACAACTCGGCTCGACCGGCCTCGGCCAGGGCGTCGCGATTCCGCATGCACGGGTCGACGGGCTCGGCTCGGCCGTCGCGCTGTTCGTTCGCGCGCTGTACCCGTTCGCGTTCAACGCGCCGGACCGCAAGCCCGTGCGCGAATTCATCGTGCTGGTCCTGCCGCAAGCGGACGACCGCGCGCACCTCGAACTGCTCGCGGACGCGGCACGGTGTTTCAGCGAACGTCCGTTTCGGCAAGCGTCGCGCGATGCGCAAAGGCCCGACGAGATTCACCTGCTGATGCAACGCACGCACTGATGCCGCGCCGTGCGGCGGCAGGCACTCCCTTCATCCTTCTGGATTCCCATGTTCCCCGACCCTGAAAGTCCCACCCTTACGTCACGGCGCGTCGCCGGCCTGGCCCGCTCGCTGCCGTTCATGCATGCCCTGCACGGGCAGACCGTCGTCATCGTCGACGGCGGCGCCGCGAACGAGGCGCGCACCCGCGTGGCCTTCGCGCAAGATGTCGCGCTGCTCGCGCTCACCGGCGTTCGTCCGGTCATCGTCCAGGGCATACCGGCCGCGTCCGAAACGCAATCGGTTCACACCGCGCACGCCGCGATGGCCAGCGTCAATCACGAACTGGTACGCCTGATCGGCAGTCACGGTGCAAAGGCAATCGGCATCGACGGTCACGACGGTGGCCTGCTGGTCGCCAGCGCGGAACCCGACCGTACCGACACGAGCGCAGTCGCACGGTTCGACGGCGCCGCGCTGACCGCGTTTCTGGAACACGGACTGGTGCCCGTCGTGATGCCGGTCGCACCGGACGACGCGGGTCACGACCACCTGCTGCGCCCGGAACGCGTCGGCAGCCTGTTCGCGCAACGCACGGGTGCGGTCACGCTGGTGATGATGGTCGACACCGCCTTGCTGCATGAACTCGGCGAACTCGCCGGGCTGTACGGCATCACGGAACTCGAACAATGGCTCGCCGAACACCCGGCAGCCGGTGCGGCGCCGTGCGTGCGGGAAGCGCTCGATGCGCTCGCGCACGGCGTGCAGAGCGTCCACCTCGCCGATATCGGGCAACCCGAATCGCTGATCGACGAACTGCTGACGGAGGAAGGATCGGGCGTGGTGTTCTGCCGGCGCGGCAACACCGATCTGCTGTCGGAAACCCGCCGCTACTTCGCCGATTCCGCGTGCGTGCTGCGTGACGGGTTCAGCGTCGAGAAGAAGCCGGTCGTGCGGTTCTGACCCGGTAGCTGGAAAGCGCTTGCGGCGACCGGCAACGGCCGCCGCAAGCGGGCAACAACGTTAGCGTCGCGTCGCCAGCCGTCGCACGACACGTACCAGCGCATCGACCTCGTCGCACGTGTTGTAGAACGCAAGCGATGGCCGCACCGTGGCCTCGAGCCCGAAACGCCGCAGGATCGGCTGCGCGCAGTGATGCCCCGAGCGCACCGCGATGCCCTCTTCGTTCAGCGCCTGCCCGACTTCCCCGGTTTCATAGCCCTTCAGCACGAACGACAGCACGCTCGCCTTGTCGCGCGCGGTGCCGACGAGCCGTACGCCCGGTACCGGCGCGAGCACGCTCGTCGCATACGCAAGCAGGTCGTGCTCGTAGCGCGCGATGTTCTCGATGCCGACACGGCTCACGTAGTCGAGCGCCGCGCCGAGCCCCACCGCATCCGCGATATTGCCGGTGCCGGCTTCGAACCGGTTCGGCGGCGGCTGGAACACCGTGCGCTCGAACGTCACGTCCGCGATCATGTTGCCGCCGCCCTGCCAAGGCGGCATGTCGTCGAGGATCGCGCGCTTGCCGTACACCACGCCGATCCCGGTCGGCCCGTAGATCTTGTGCCCGGAGAACACGAAGAAATCCGCATCGAGCGCCTGCACGTCGACGCGCATGTGCGAGATCGACTGCGCACCGTCGACGAGCGCCTTCGCGCCCGCGCGATGCGCGAGATCGACGATCTCCTTCACCGGCACGACCGTGCCGAGCGCATTCGACACCTGCGTGACGGACACGATCTTCGTGCGGTCGTTCAGCAGCTTCCGGTATTCGTCGAGCAGCACCTGCCCCGAATCGTCGACCGGAATCACGCGCAGCTTCGCGCCCTTCTGCGCGGCGAGTTGCTGCCACGGCACGATGTTCGCGTGATGCTCGAGATGCGACACGACGATCTCGTCGCCTTCGCCGACGTTCTGCGCGCCCCACGTCTTCGCGATCAGGTTGATCGCCTCGGTCGTGCCGCGCACGAACACGATCTCGTCCGGCGACGATGCGCCGATGAAGCGCTGCACCGTTTCCCGTGCATGCTCGTACGCATCCGTCGCGCGGCCGGCCAACGCATGTGCCGCGCGGTGAATGTTCGAGTTCTCGTGTGCGTAGAAATACGCGAGGCGGTCGATCACGGCCTGCGGCTTGTGCGTCGTCGCCGCGTTGTCGAACCAGACGAGCTGCTTGCCGTTCACACGCTCCTGCAGGATCGGGAAGTCGCGGCGGATCGCGTTCACGTCGAACGGCGGATGCGCACCGCGATGCAACTGACCTTGCGGCTCGGCTGCGTGCGTCTCGTCGATGAAGTAGCGCGGCACGTCCCCGCCCGATGCGCGCGACACCGGCGCGTCGCGATGCACGGCGAGCAGGTCGCGCAGTGCATCATCGCCCGGCAACCCGAACGCTTCCGGCGACGCGAGGCCGTTCGACGGCACGACGATGTCCTGCGGCGTCGCCTGCCAGCCCTGCAGCGAACCGTCGGTGAAGTAGTACGGCGACGCCTTCGCCGCGCCTTCCGGTGCGGCCGCATTCACCGGCGGCACGCCGAGCGCCGCGCCGCCGACACGCGGTTCGAGCGCGGGCGCGATCGACACGGCGTTGTCGGGCAGCCCGTTCTGCGCGGCCGCATGCGGCGCGAGCGCGGGGGCGCGGTTGCCGAGCGACAGCACGTGCGTCGGCGCGGACGGCGCGAGGTTCGCGCCGGGCACCTTGCCCTGCGGCAGCGCGAGCCCCGGCACGCCGGTACCCGCCCCGCCCGGGCCCGCGAGCGGCGAGCCGCCCGGCACCGGGTTGCTGACCGACGCGAGGATCGGCGCGGCCGCGGGCAGCGCGGACGGCACGCCGCCGACCGCACCGCTGCCCGCCGACAGCCCGGGCGCGGTGGCCTGCCCGGGCGGCGTCGCGAAGAACTCGGACGCGAGCCGCGCGAGCGTCGCCGGGTCCGGCAACCCTGCCGGCAGCACCGCGTGCGGCAGCGCATGCGCGTGGCCGTCGGCCAGGCCGGGATTAACGGTAGGTGTCGGGATAGTCATGGAACTTGGCGATTTCGACGTCATCGAGGACAGCCAGCGCATCCGGCGAATGGACCGCGAGCGAGCAATACAGCGAGATCAGGTACGACGCGATCGCCTGGTTGTTGATCCCCATGAAGCGCACCGACAGGCCCGGCCCCTGCTCGCCCGCGACGCCTGGCTGATACAGGCCGACGACGCCCTGGCGCTTGTCGCCGACGCGCAGCAGCAGGATCTTGGTCTTGCCGTCCGCAACGGGCACCTTGTCCGACGGAATCAGCGGAATGCCGCGCCACGTGAGGAACTGCGAACCGAACAGGCTGACCGTCGGCGGCGGCACGCCGCGCCGCGTGCATTCGCGGCCGAACGCGGCGATCGCGAGCGGGTGCGTGAGGAAGAATGCCGGCTCCTTCCATACCTTCGTCAGCAGCTCGTCGAGATCGTCCGGCGTCGGCGCGCCCGTCAGCGGGAAGATCCGCTGGTCGTCGGTCACGTTCGCGAGCAGCCCGTAGTCGGGGTTGTTGATCAGCTGGCTTTCCTGCAGTTCCTTGATCGTCTCGATCGTCAGGCGCAGCTGTTCCTTGATCTGGTCATGAGGACTGCTGTAAAGATCGGAGATCCGCGTATGCACGTCGAGCACCGTGCTGACCGCATTCAGGAAGTATTCGCGCGGCTGTTCCTCGTACGGCACGAAAGTCTGCGGCAGTACGCTTTCGTCTTCGAGCTGCGTGCAGGCGGCGCGCACGGCTTCCGGATTCTTCACCTGGTTCAGGCGATAGATGCCGGCCTCGACCGGTACCCATTGCAGCAGATGGGTCAGCCAGCGCGGCGTGATCGTGGAAAGCTGGGGGACGGTCTTGGTAGCGTTCGCTAGTTGGCGGGCGGCGTGATCGCTCAGCGCGGCCGTGCCGCTTGCAACGGTCGACATGTGTGGCTCCGGGTTCTTAAGATGAAAAACGGGATTGCTTATGACGCTCGGTGATTATCGGAAGCACGCACCTGCCGGCTCAACATGCTATAGCCGTCAGGCGGTGCATCCGAAGGGGGAAACGGTGCGGCGCGACCTCAGGTGACGTACACGCCCGGCAGCAGCATCGAGATCGATACGTCGAACGCGCGTGCGATCTTGTCGGCCGTGACGATCGACGCGATCGCCTCGCCGCGCTCGATCTCGCCGACATACGAGCGGTTCAGCCCCGCGTGCTCGGCCAGCTGCTCCTGCGACCACGTGCGCGCTTCGCGCAGCTTGCGCACGTTGGCGCCGAAGTGATGGATGAGGTCGCTCATCGCGCCTCCTAGGCGACACGCGCCGCCGCGCGCGGCACGGCGTTCGCTTCGCTGCGCAGCACGGCCTGTGTGACGTTTTCGCCGGCGGCCACGTCCTGCGTGAGCCACACGTTGCCGCCGATCACCGCGCCGCGCCCGATCGTCACGCGGCCGAGAATCGTCGCGCCTGCATAGATCACGACGTCGTCTTCGACGATCGGATGGCGCGCGAGCCCTTTCTCCAGATGGCCGGCCGCATCGCGCGGGAAGCGCTTCGCGCCGAGCGTGACGGCCTGGTACACGCGCACGCGCTCGCCGATGATCGCCGTTTCGCCGATCACGACGCCCGTGCCGTGGTCGATGAAGAAGCCCGCGCCGATGCGCGCGCCCGGATGAATGTCGATGCCCGTTTCCGCATGCGCCTGCTCGGCGATGATCCGCGCGAGCAGCGGCAGGCCAAGCCCGTACAACTCGTGCGCGAGCCGGTGGTGGATCATCGCGAGGATGCCCGGGTAGCACAGCAGCACTTCGTCGACGCTGCCGGCCGCCGGATCGCCGTGGAATGCGGCCAGCACGTCGCTGTCGAGCAGCCGGCGAATTTCGGGCAGGCGCGCGGCAAACGCCTGCACGGCCGTCGACGCAACGTCATCGACGTGATCGACCTGCCCTTCGGCACCGCGCTGCCGCGCCGCGTAGCGCAACTCCAGCTTCACCTGCGCGAGCAGCGCGTTCAGCGCCGCATCGAGCGCATGGGCCACGTGAAAGTTCTCGCTCTCCTGGCGCAGGTCGGGCGGCCCGAGCCGCATCGGGAACAGCACGCCCTTCAGCGCGCCGACGATCTGCGCGAGCGCCTCGCGCGCCGGCAGGTCGCGCCCGCCCGGTTCGAGCGAGCGCCGCTGCTTCTCGCGCCATGCGCGGCGCACGCTTTGCAGCGATTGAACGATGTCGTCGATGTCGAATGCGGCCATGCTGCTTTCTCCCCGTAACGGCCGTGAATCAATCAGTCCTGCGCCCACGGCAGGCCGCGGAAGCGCCAACCGTTCCGGCTACCGCGGTGCTGCCGCTCGTCGAGGTCGCCCTCGAACCCTTCGAGCACGTTGAATACCTGCGTGAAGCCGCCCTTCGTCGCGGCCTCGGCCGCCTGTGCCGAGCGATTGCCGCTGCGACACAGCAACAGCACGACGGCCTCCTTGCCGGTTTTCGCTTCCAGTTCGCGCACGAAGCGCGGATTGCGCGTCAGGCTCGTGCCGGTCGCCCACGGTACGTGCATCGACTCCGGCACGTGGCCGACGAATTTCCGTTCTTCCGCAGTACGCACGTCCACCAGCAATACGTCTCCAGCGGAGAACAGCGCCCACGCGGCTTGCGGCGCGACGCCGCCCGCGTAGGGCGTGCCGGCCGCCGCTGCCGCCGCGCGCGCGTCTTCGAGCGCCTGCTGTGCAGCGGTTCGTTCTTCCAGTCCAACCGTCATGACACTTCCTTGTTTTCGTAGATTCGTATGAACAAAAACACCGGGAATCCGGCCGTCGCAGCTTGCGTGCTGTCTATAGCCGTCAGCGCCACTATGCGAGGGCGGTCGGGGAAGCAGAACCAATAAAATTTCATTTCCTAATCAGCGCCGCGGGGAATGCAATAGCAGACGCGCGCTATCGGCGCGCGGTCGCTGGCGGGCTGGAAATGCGGGACGGTGACCGTTCGATGTCTTGCATCGAAGGAGTTTGAAAGGATGGGAGGGAACGGATCAACGCGGCGCGGGCCGCGTTGCCATGGAATCCGAAATGAACCGGATGGCGCGCGCATCGCCGATGCACGCCCCCGTCAAATCATCAAGACTGCGGATCGACCGGCGCAATCGGCACGCCACGCGCTTCGATATCTCGCCCCGCGAGCAGACACAGATCCTCGCGATGATGCGTAGCCACTACCTGCACGCCCACTGGCACGCCGTTCACGAGTGACGTCGTGACGGCCAGCCCCGGCAGCCCCATCGCGGGTAGCGCACGCAACGTGAGTTGCGCTTCCCACACGCGCGCGAAGCCGTCCGGCCCCTGGCGGTCGAGATCGTCCGGGAACGGCAGTTCCGACGAAACAGGCAACAGCAACACCGGATACTCGTCGAGAAACAGCCGCCATTGCCGCGTCAACGTCGTACGCCGGACCAGTGCACGGCTGATCACGTCGGCCGGCAGGTCGCGCACCTTGCCGCGCACGGCCGCAATCACCGCCGCCGCGCCCGGATCGCCGTCCTGCTCGACCGAATTCGCCAACGCATCGAACCCGTCTCCGAGCCAAAGCTGTTCCTGCAACAACGCCGCCTCGCGCATCGGCGGCGTATCGTCGATCTCGTGGACGATCCAGCCCGCATCGACCAACCGGCGCGCGGCATCGCGCAACGCAGCCTCCACTTCAGGCACGACTTGCAAGCCCCCCGGACGCACACACAGCGCAGCACGCTTCGGCACCTCGCGCCCGTCGAACGGCACGGCCACGTTCCACGGGTCACGCGTATCCGGCGCGGCGAACGCACGCAGCGCGAGCGAGAGGTCGTCGATCGTGCGCGCGATCGGCCCCGCGGTCGACATCAGTTGCGCACCGATCGCACGCTCGGGCGACGATGCATTGAACGCCGGTACGCGGCCGAGCGACGGCCGGATCCCGTGCACGCCGCACGCATAAGCCGGGTAACGCACCGAGCCGCCGATATCGGTGCCGACCGCAAGCGGGCCGATCCCGGCCGCCACGGCGGCCGCCGCGCCGCCGCTCGATCCACCCGGCGTCAGCGACGCATTGCGCGGATTGCGCGTGTGGCCGTGCACGAGATTCGACGTGAACCAGCGAAGCGCGAACGTCGGCGAATTGGTGCGGCCCAGCAGAATCCCGCCGGCCTTCCGGATGTTGGCGACCACCGGGCTGTCGGCGTGCGCGATCAGGTTTTCCTGCAAGCGCGTACCGTTGGTCGTCGCAAAATCCGCCTGATCGATGTTGATCTTCACGGTCACGGGCACGCCCGCGAGCGGGCCCGGATCGTCGCCGCGCGCGATCGCGCGGTCGACTTCGTCGGCCTGCCGCCGCACGTCGTCGGGGCGGTGTTCGACCACCGCGTCGATCGCCGGATTCACGGCATCGAGACGATCGAGCACAGCGTCCGCCACGTCGCGCGCGGACACTTCACGATGCCGCACACGTTTCGCCAGTTCGGCGGCCGACAGTTGCCAGAGTTCGGTCATGACTTCTCCTGGTGGAAAGACATCACAATCCCACACGGCGCCGCGCTTCTTCACGAAGACGCGGCGCCCCGTTCGCTCACTGCGTATCCTGCTTCGCGCGCTCGGCCGCAGCGATGATCGCGTCGGCCACGGCCTTCGGCTGGCTCAGCATCGCGACATGGCTGCCGTTCACGCGTGCGACCGTCGCACCGATCCGTTTCGCCATCGTTTCCTGCAGCGTCGGATCGATCATCCTGTCCTGCGTCGCGACGACGAACGTCGACGGCTTCGCATGCCATGCGGCCTGCGCGACCTTCTCCGAGATGCAACCGCTATACCACGGCCCCTGGGTCGCCGCAACGATGCGCTGCTGCGCAGGCGGCAGGTCCGGCGCGAAGTCCTGCGCGATCGCCTTGTCCGACAACCGCGCGAAACCGCCCGCGTCCTTGCGCAGCTCGCCGGCCCACGACGGCGCCGGCAGCCCCTGCGTGACGTCGGCGATCGACTGGCCGCTATCGGGCGCGAACGCGGCGACGTACACGAGCGATTTCACCTTGTCGTCGTTGCCCGCATCGCTGATCACGACGCCGGCCCACGAATGGCCGACCAGCACGACCGGTCCCTTCTGCGCGTCGATCGTGCGCCTGGTCGCGGCCGCGTCGTCGGCGAGCGAGCTCAGCGGATTCTGCACCGACACCACGTGCAGCCCGCGCGCCTCGAGCAGCGGAATCACGCGGTTCCAGCTCGAACCGTCGGCGAATGCGCCGTGCACGAGCACGACGTTCGTGCCCTTCAGGTCGTCCTTCGGCGCGGCCTGCGCCGCGACCGCACCGAACAGTCCGCCGATCACCGCGGCGGATACCAGAACCCGTTTCATCAAACCGGCCATCGTCATGCTCCTTTCTCTGTCGTGTCTGTTGTTCAAATGAAGTGCTGCAGTGGCGGCCGCGTCTGCGTGCAGCAGGCGCGGCACCGGATTACGAATGCGCGTACAGGTCGTCGGCGGCATTCCGTGCAGCGCGCGATTGCGCCGCGTCGCGATTGCCGGCAGGCGTCGGCGCATCGGCCACGGTGTCGCCTTGCGACTTCGACGGGCCGTTCTGGTCGGAACGCGCCACCTGCAACGCGTGAGCGATGTCTTCCGGGTAGTGCGGTTCGCTACGCGCCGGGTTGTAGCCGGCCCGCTCGAGGCGGACGAGTTCGGCGCGCACGTCGGCACGCGTGAGGCTGTGGCCGGTATCGGCGAACGACAAGGCGGGAGCGACGGCGAGGACGGCAACGGCGAGGATTCGAGCGGCTTTCATCAGAGTTCTCCTGGAACGAAGTTGGGGTATCGATCACTTGGCATCCGGTGCGGACGTCTGGCACCGAACGTTTGCTGCATGTCGACAGTAGAACCCGCTCACGTATCCGGCATGTTTCCGAAACCGGTGCTTTCTGCATGCCAGTATTTCAGGAGCGGCCGCAGATACAGTGCGATACAAACCTGCTTGCCGATCCGCTTCGCCCCGCCCCGCGCACCATGAAAAAAGGCGTGCCTCGCAGGGCACGCCTCTCCATCCGCTTCGCACGGCCATGTCACGTCACGGCGCAAGCCGCGTGAACACGTAGTCGTGGTTCTTCACCCGCGCCTGGTGGCACGCAAAGCACGTCTGATGCTGGCCGATATCGGCCGGCACGCCGTTGATGAAGCGCCCGAAGCCCCAGCCGCCCGTCGATGCATAGCGACGCGAGTCCTTCACCATCACCTGCACGGTCGTCGCCTGGCCGGGCACCGTCGCCGGTGCGAACTCGTCGGACTGCTTGCGCTTGTACGCGAGCTTCACGAGGATCGTGCCGTCAGGAAACGGCAGCGTTGCCCGTTCAAGCGCGCGGATCGCAACGGGGTTGCCGAGCACCACGCGCAGCTCGTCGAGCGGTGCGGCCTCTTCGGCCGGCGCAACCATTTCCCACTTCCGGTAGCCGGGCGGGATCGTCACGCCGTAGATCGGCGATGCGGCCGCAGCCGGCTTCGGCTGCTCCGCGAATGCGGCCGGACCGCTCGCCGACAGCGCGCCGCCCAGCAGCACGCCCGCGACGAGCGCACGGCGCGCGCCGCGACGCCAGACACCCATGCCAGCCCGCATCACAGATGCTCCACTTGCAGGATCGCATCGGCAAACGCCTGCGGCGCTTCCTGCGGCAGGTTGTGGCCGATGCCGCCGGTGATCGTGCGGTGCTGGTACTTGCCCGTGAACCGCTTCGCATACGCGGCCGGCTCCGGATGCGGCGCGCCGTTCGCATCGCCTTCCATCGTGATCGTCGGCACCGTGATCGCGGGCCCGGCCGCCAGACGCCGCTCGATGTCGTCGTACTGCGCCTCGCCCTTCGCGAGCCCGAGGCGCCAGCGGTAGTTGTGGATCACGACGGCCACGTGGTCGGGATTCTGGAACGACGCGGCCGAGCGTGCATAGGTTTCGTCGGAGAACTGCCACTTCGGCGACGCGAGTTGCCAGATCAGCTTGTTGAACGCGTCGCGGTTCGCCGCGTAGCCGAGTTCGCCGCGCTCGGTCGTGAAATAGAACTGATACCACCACTGGAATTCGGCCTGCGGCGGCAGCGGCTTGCGGTTCGCCTCCTGGCTGCCGATCAGGTAGCCGCTCACCGACACCAGCGCCTTCACGCGCTGCGGCCACAGCGCCGCGATGATGTCGGCCGTGCGCGCGCCCCAGTCGTAGCCGCCGAACACCGCGCGGTCGATCTTCAGCGCATCCATCAGCGCGACGATGTCGACGGCCGTCACGGCCTGCTGGCCGTTGCGCACCGTGTCGGCCGAGCGGAACGTCGTCGAGCCGTAACCGCGCAGGTACGGCACGATCACGCGATAGCCGGCCTTGACGAGCAGCGGCGCGACGTCCGCGTAGCTGTAGATGTCGTACGGCCAGCCGTGCAGCAGGAACACGACGGGGCCTTGCTTCGGCCCGAGGTCCGCATACCCGACGTTGAGCACGCCCGCGTCGATCTGGTGGATCGTGCCCAGCGACGCGACGCCGGCCGGGCGCTTCCCGGCCGGTGCATCGGGCGCCGACTGCGCGTGCGCGAGCGCGCTGAAGCCGAGGTCGGCAAGGCTCAGGCTCGCCAGCGTCGAGCCCAGGATCAGGCGGCGGCGGGTGTTCACGGTATCAGGCATGACTCGTTCTCCAATGTCGATCGCTAAGGAAGGCGCCCGCGGCACGTGCGGGCATTCAGGTGTCGCCGTTCGCAGCGGCGGCGCAGGGCTCCGCGCCGCCGTGTGAATCGCTTCACCGGCTTTATATCCGAACCATCCGGAGGTTTTGTATCCCAACGTATCTGTGTGCGAACACGACACACAGCGATTCAAAAATCGCATGAAAAGCCCCGTTTCCGGGCAGCCGCGCGGCACACGCGGCTCCCGGATGCGGGTTCTTCAGAACAGCTTGGCGATCGCGGGTACGCTGAGCACCGCGACGTAGTAGCCCATGAACTGCACGCCCGTGTTGAACGCGAACAGGCGCGACAGCATTCCGCCGAACAGGCCGATCGTCACGATCACGGCGAGCCCCAGCAGTTGCCCCTCCCACACGCCGATCACGACGATCAGCCCCGCGAAGGTCGCGATGATCGCTTCGTGGCTCAGCTTGCGTGCGACGAACGACGCCGCGCGGTGCGCGTGGTGCATCGCGAGCGGATACGCGATCAGCGCGGCCAGCAGGATCGACAGCAGCCCGTAGCCGAGGAACTCGGGCCAGCTCATCAACGTATGCAGGTTGTGGATCTGCCCGCTCGCCGCGTCGACCGTGAAGCGCGGCGGCGCATTGAACAGCGGTGCGGCCGGGCCGGCCGCCACCGGGCTCAGCGGCAGCCCGAACGCGATCAGCGGAATCAGCGCCTCGGCGATGTAGGTCGCCTCCGTCACGCCGTTACGCGCGGCGATCACCGTCGTCAGGCGCTGGTACGCATGGCGCACGCGCGCGCCGACGATCTCGCCCATCAGCACCGTCATCGCGACCGGGCTGAACACGAACGTCGCGCTCGACACGGCGGCCGTGCCAACCGTCCACGCGACCTGCTCGCGGTCGAGCACCTTCAGCGGATTCGGGAAATAGCCGCGCCAGCTTTTCACGTCGGGCGCGAGCACGAACGTCGACGGCCCGTCGCGGCGCATGCGCCGCCGCTCGGCCGGCGACAGGATCGAGAACAGGTCGGCCACCAGCGGCCCGATCGCGATCCCGAGGAAGTAGCTGACACTCAGCTTCACGCCGTAATGGCCCGTCAGCGCCTGCAGCCCGACCACCAGCATCACGAACGGCACGAGCAGCAGCACCGATGCCCAGCGCCCCGCCGAGAAGTACGCGATGCCGATGGCCGCCGCGAGGAACACCCACGGCGCGGCCTTCGCGATCGCGGCGCCGAACGGCGCGAGCAGCGACGCGAACAGCACCGCGAGCGGCAGCGCGACGAACGCGGCGACGATCGCACCGGAGATCATCTTGCGCAGCGCGATGTGCGGCACGCCGAGCGCGCGCAGCAGCGTCGCCTGCTGCAGCAGCGGCGCGGCCATCGTGTCGCCGGGAATGCCGAGCAGCGCAGTCGGGATCGAATGCGTGATGTGCTTGGCCACCGCGCCCGCGAGGAAAAACGTGAAGACACCGGCCGGCGGCACGCCGAGCAGTGCGACGAGCAAGGTGAGCGGCGCGATCGTCGTCGTTTCGTCGGTGCCGGAGATCAGCCCGATGCCGGAGAACACGATCGCGCCAAGCAGCCCCATCGCGAACGCGGCCGGCAACGCATGCAGCAGCGCGTCCATCAGCGGCCTCCCGCGCGTGCGCGCTCGGACGATGCGTCGTACGACGCAAAGAGATCGAGCAGCCCGAGTTCCTCCATCTCGGCGCGTGCGCTGGCCGACAAGTCGCTCGTCGAGCCGAGCCCGCCCGATGCTTCGGCGAGCTGCCGCAGTGCCGCGTCACGCTCGGCGCCGCCCGCCGCGTGTTCGATCACCGTGCGTTTCGGCTTGAACAGCACCGCGCAGATCGTACCGGCCAGCAGGCAGCCGGCAAGGCCGATCAGCATCGCGTATGCGCGCGCGATCGCCACGTCGTGGACGAACGATGCGAGCACCACGCGGCCGATCTCGAACGCGCCAAGGCTGATCGCAATGCCCAGCAACACCGACCACGCGAGATGTTTCGTCGCCACGGTATCGCCCCACACCTCGACGAGCGTCGTGGCCGCCGCATCGGCGCCGGCCAACGACCGGGCGCGATGCGGCGCGGTTGCGACCGCGCTTGAACCGGTCTGTTCCATGTGTCTCCTCCTGGATTGATAGGTCGCCGGTCTGGCCGGCGTGGCGCGCTGCACGCCGCGTGGATTGCGCGGCGTGCAGTCTACGCGTCAGCCGCCGCTGCGGCCCGCGAGCAACTCGACCGCGAAGTCGGTGCGCACGTCTTTCGCCGCGACCATCTGCTGCGCGATCCGGTCGATGTCGGCACCGGTCGCACCCGCTGCGACGGCGATGTTGCGCGCATGCAGCGCCATGTGGCCGCGCTGGATGCCTTCGGTCGCGAGCGCGCGCAGCGCACCGAGATTCTGCGCAAGCCCGACCGCCACGGCAATTTCGCCGAGTTCCTGCGCGGACGTCACGTTCATGATCTTCAACGCGAGACGCGCGAGCGGATGCGTCTTCGTCGCGCCGCCGACGAGCCCGACCGGCATCGGCATTTCGATCGTGCCGACGAGGTCGCCGTTGGCGGCCTTCTCCCACGTCGTCAGCGACGTATAGCGGCCGCTGCGGCTCGCATACGCATGCGCGCCGGCTTCGACCGCGCGCCAGTCGTTGCCGGTCGCGACCACGACCGGATCGATGCCGTTCATGATGCCCTTGTTGTGGGTCGCCGCGCGATACGGGTCGGTGGCCGCGAACACGTACGCGTCGATCACGCGGTCGATCACGTCTTCGCCGGAATAGGCATCGGTCGCGAGCGTGGCGGCCGAGTACCGTACCTCTGCCCGGGCCAGCCGGAGATCCGCGAGGTTGGACAGTATCCGCAACCGTACCTGGCCCCCCGTAATGGCTTCGATGCGCGTCGCAACCGTTTCGGCCATCGTGTTGACCGTGTTCGCGCCCATCGCGTCGCGCACGTCGACGATCAGGTGCGCGACGACCATCGCGCCGCGCGGCGTGTCGGGGAATACATGGACCTCGATGTCGCGGCAGCCGCCACCGAGGCCGACGAGCACCTTGTCGCGGCTGTTCGCGAGGGCGATCAGTTCGGCCGCGTGCCGCAGGATCGCGAGCCGCGCGCCGTACGGATCGTCGACGCCGATCACCTGCACCTGCGCACGCATCAGCGGGCCGCTGCTCGACGTGCGGAAGCCGCCGGCCGCACGGGACAGCTTCGCCATATACGATGCGGCCGCAACGATCGACGGCTCTTCGACGGCCATCGGCACGATCACGTCACGGTCGTTGATCCGGAAGTAGCCGGCCACGGCCATCGGCAGTTCGAACGTGCCGATCACGTTCTCGATCATCCCGTTCGCGGTGTCGAGCGGCAGCGCGCCCGGTTTCGCGAGCAGCGCATGCTCGGCATCGTCGAGCCCGACGGCGCGGGACAGGTGGGACAGGCGTTGCTCGGGCGTGAGCGAGCGGAAGTTGGGCAAGGCGGAATCGATGGACATGATGGGTCTGCTGTTTCGGGGTGGCGGTGTGGCCCGTCGGCGCTTGCGGCGGGCAGCGGATAGCCGAATAATAGTCACGCTGTACCCATTGAAAAGGTACAGAAGGCGCAGACAGTCACCCAACCGTACCCATTACAGCGGGCCGGCCCGACGGAGCATTCCGATGAAACAGCGTGCAAGAGCCAGCCTGTCTGGCGCGATGGCGGACAATCTCGCCAGACAGATCGAGGAAGGTGTGTTGCCGGCCGGCGCGAAGCTGCCTTCGATCAGGGAATACGCTGAGGCGTCCGGCTGCTCGAAGAACACCGTGATCAGCGCGTTCGAGATGCTCGCGGCCGACGGCCTGATCGAGCCGCGCCGCGGCTCGGGCTTCTTCGTCACGCGGCGTGCGGCAGCCGCGCCCGAGATCGACGAGCCAAGCTCGCTCAACCGCGCGATGGACATCGTGTGGCTGATGCGCGAGCAGCTGCACGTGAAGCCCGACGTGCTCAATCTCGGCGAAGGCTTCCCGCCGATCGAGTGGCTCGAGGAAACGCGGCTGAACCAGTACCAGCAACGCATCATGCGCACGAGCGCGGCGTCGCTGTTCCGCTACGGCAGCCGCTTCGGCTACCTGCCGCTGCGCCAGTCGCTGCAGCAGAAGCTCGCCGGCTACGAGATCGAAGCGCCGCCCGCGCAGATCGTGCTCACGCACGGCGCGAACCAGGCGATGGACCTCGTGCTGCGCTACTTCGTGCGCCCCGGCGACACCGTGCTCGTCGACGATCCCGGCTACTACCCGCTGTTCGGCAAGCTGAAGCTGAGCGGCGCGAACATCGTCGGCGTGCCGCGCGAGATCGACGGCCCCGACGTCGCGAAGCTGGCCGAGCTTGTCGCCGCGTACCGGCCGAAGCTGTTCTTCACGCAATCGGTCGGGCACAACCCGACCGCGACCGATACGAGCGCGGCCAAGGCGCACCGCATCCTGCAGCTCGCCGATGCGCACGACCTGATCATCGTCGAGGACGATGCGCTCGCCGACCTGCGGCCGCGTTCGCTCACACGCATCGCGACGCTCGACCAGCTGCGCCGGACCATCTATATCGGCAGTTTCTCGAAATCGGTGTCGGCGGCGTTGCGTGTCGGGTTCCTTGCTTGCAATGCCGCGCTTGCCAGCGATCTCGCCGACGTGAAGATGCTGACGCACGTCAGCAGCTCGGAATACTGCGAGCGCACGCTCGATGCAATCGTCAGCGATGGCCACTTTCTCAGGCATACGAATCATCTTCAGGAGAAGCTGCGGCGTGCCACTGGCACTGCGCTCGATGCGCTCGGCCGTCTCGGCGCGGAGGTCTATCGGCCCTGTGACCAGAACCTGTATCTGTGGGCCGCGCTACCCGGCTGGCCCGATTCGATGCAGCTCGCGCAGGCGATGCTGGAGCGCGGAGTGATCCTCGCGCCGGGGGCGGTGTTTTCGCCGCAGGCCGAGCGGCCATCGAGGTTTTGCCGGTTCAATGTCGCGTATCTCGCGGACAAGCGGTTCGCGCAGGCGTTGCAAGCGATTGCGTAGCGCCGCGATGCACGGCCCGCCCATGCCGCGCGTGGACAGACGCGAATCACCAGACGCATCGGGGGGTCTTCTCCGACAGGAAATTCAACGACTCACGACGTAAAACACCCGCATCCAACGCCAATTACCCACCAACGCTCATCAATCGACTGCTTCGTTATTGTTCGGCCGATGTTCCTGATATGCTCGCCCGGGACGAACCGTCCTGCTCGTTTTCGCGCGAGCGGGACCGTCATGTCGCGATCATCGTGAAAACGCGCGACACGCATACGCTCGATCGCCTCTCCCCCGAAAACGTCAAACGGAGCCCCGACATGAGCCCATCGATAGATTGCCGGTACGAAGAATCGTCATTCACGTCGGACGTGGACGGCACCAGGATCTTTCTGCGGAAATGGATGCCGGTGGCCAGCGACGGACCGCGAGCGGCGGTGCAGATCACGCACGGAATCTGCGAACATGGCGGCCGCTACGACGGGCTCGCCCGCCATCTGGCCGCGCGAAACTGCGTCGTGTTCGCGCTCGATCTGCGCGGGCACGGTCACACCGCCGGGGTCGCGGCGCTCGGGCAGGCCGGGCTCACCGCCTGGTCCGACATGACGACCGACATTGCTCAGTTGTCCCGCTTGATCGGCACGCAGTATCCCGGCCTGCCGTTGATCGCGTTCGGCCACAGCATGGGCTCCGCACTCACGCAATCGCACATCCAGAACCACGGCAACCTGCTTGCGGGCGCGATGCTGTGCGGCACGATGGGCGCATTGCCCGGCGTCGACGGCGACACGCTGGACCAGCTCAAGGCCGTGGCCCATTCCGCCGAAGGCAACCATCCCGCGATGCTGTTCGGCTCGGTGCTGCAAGCATTCAACGCCCCGTTCGTCGCTCACGGGCAACCGTCGACGGGCTGCGAATGGATGACGGCGGACCCGGCAGAGATACAACGCTTTCTCGACGACGAACTCTGCGGCAAACCGTTTTCCAACAGCATGTTGTACTCGGTGCTCGAAGGCTTCCACAGCCTGTGGATCCCCGAACATGAATCGCGGATTCCGGTGGACCTGCCGATCCTGGTGATCGCCGGAACCCGCGACCCGGTCGGCGACAACACGCTGTCGATCCAGTCGCTGATTACCCGATACATGCGCCACGGGCACCTGGCGCTGGCCTACCGCTTTTATCCGGGCGACCGGCACGAGATATTGAACGATCACGACCGGAACCTCGTTCACCAGGATATCGATGCGTGGCTCGACGGCGTGCTGCGCCGGCATCGGCACGAATCTGCGTGATCCGGATCGTCCGGATCGGCGCGGCCGATCATGAGGAACGCGAAGGAGAGGAAACATGAACCGGTTGCTGGAAATTCGCACCTACCGCCTGAAGCCGGGAACGTTGCACGCATTTCATCAGGCCATGCACCAGCTCGCCGCTCCCATGATCCGTGCGCACGGAATGGACGTCGTGTATTACGGCCGTTCCGATCACGAAGAAGAGAGCTACTGTCTGGTGCGGGCCTATGCCGATCGCCAGTCGCTGGAGACGGAACAGGCGGCGTTCTACAACTCGACGGAATGGCGTGAAGGCCCACGCCAGGCGCTCGTCGTGCACATCGAGACGTACCTCAACACGTTGCTGTGGATGGGTGACGACGCCGTCGAAAGCCTGCGCATGCTCAATCCGTCGTGACGGTCGGCCGCGCGTGAGCGCATAACGGCGAACGCGGCCCGCACAACCACCGGCCCGCGTTCGCCATTCCCCCGCTTACCCGCGCCGCAGCGGCCGGAACCCGGCACGCACTTCACGCGCAAACAGCTCCGGCTCTTCCCACGCCGCGAAGTGCCCGCCCTTGTCGACTTCGTTGAAGTAGATCAGGTTGTGATAACTGCGCTCGGCCCAGCTACGCGGCGCTTGATAGATCTCCCCCGGAAACACCGTAATCGCCGCCGGCAGCGAGATGTCCACCGCGTTGAAGTTGTTCGAGTGATCCTCCCAGTAGATCTGCGCGGCCGACGTCGCGGTGTTCGTCAGCCAGTACAGCGAGATGTCGTCGAGAATCTCGTCGCGCGGAATCGAGCGCTCCGGCACGCCACCGCTGTACGTCCACTGCGAGATCTTGTCGTACATCCACGCCGCCTGCCCTGACGGCGAATCCGCCAGCGCGTAACCGACCGTCTGCGGCCGCGTGACCATCATCGCCGAGTAGCCGCAGTTGTCGCGATAGAACGTCGCGAGCTTCTCGTACGCGGCCTTCTCGTTCGGCGACAGCGAAGCCGGCGCGGGCGAATCGGTCGCGAGCAGCGTCGCGATATCCGGCGGCACCGTCGCCGGCATGTTCACGTGAATCCCGGCGAGACCCTGCACGCGCTGCATCGCCATCCGGTGCGAGATCACCGAGCCGCAGTCGCCGCCCTGCGACACGAAGCGCGCATAGCCGAGCCGCGCCATCAGCTCGCCCCATGCACGCGCGATGTGATCGGAGCCCCAGCCCGTCCTGGTCGGCCGGCCCGAGAAACCGAAGCCCGGCAGCGACGGCACGACAACATGGAACGCATCGTCCGCGCTCGCGCCGTGCGCGGTCGGGTCGGTCAGCGGGCCGATCGCCTTCAGCAGCTCGAAGATCGAACCGGGCCAGCCGTGCGTCATGATCATCGGCATCGCGTTCTCGTGCCGCGAGCGCACGTGGATGAAATGAATGTCGAGCCCGTCGATCTCGGTGACGAACATCGGGAACCCGTTCAGGCGCGCCTCGCCCTTGCGCCAGTCGTAGTCGGTGCCCCAGTAGCGCAGCAACGCCTGCATGCGCGCGAGCCGCACGCCCTGCGATTCGTCGGCGACGGTCTCGCGGCCCGGCCAGCGCGTCGCCGCAATGCGGCGGCGCAGGTCGGCCACGGCTTCATCGGGAATGTGCGCGGTGAACGGGCGTATGCCGCTCGCGCCGGTCGCGGCATGCAGCGCGGTAGGCAGCATCGCCGAGACCCCGGCGGCCACGGAAGTGGCCAGCAGGTGGCGACGCATCGGGGAAAACGGTGTGGAAGACATCGTTCGGCATCTCCTTTCGTGAAGTGGAAAGTGAACATGCCGCGCGCGGGATCGCGCCCAGGCTTTCAGTCCGGCGCGCCCTCGTCACGCGGCGTCGCCCATTTGAAAGGTCTGATGTATCCCGGATTTGTCTGATTTGTACGCGTTTGTAGCCTTGCACCGCGAGCGGCCCGCGCCGCCGCTCGCTCGTCGATTGCGACGCTCAGAGCGCCTTGACGATCGCGCCGTCGACGCGAATGTTCTGCCCGGTGATGTAGCCCGCGCCGTCCGACAACAGGAACGCGACCGTCTTCGCGATCTCGCCCGTCTTGCCGAAACGGCCGGCCGGAATGCGCGCGACGATCTCCGGCGTTTCCGGCCAGCTGTCGATGAAGCCCGGCAGCACCGCGTTCATCCGGATGTTCTCGGCCGCATAGCGTTCCGCGTACAGGCGCGTCCACGCGCTCAGCGCCGCACGCAGCGCCGACGACACCGGCATCGGCTGCTCGGGCGCGTCCGCCGCGAAGCTCGAGATGTTGACCACCGCGCCGCCGCCATGCTTCTGGAAGACCGGCGTCACGCGGCGCATCACGCGCACCACGTTCAGCAGGATCAGGTCGAGCCCCGCGTGCCAGTTGTCGTCGGTGATCGCCAGCAGGTCGCCCTTCGGCGGATGGCCGGTGTTGTTCACGACGGCGTCGATCCGGCCGTAGCGCGCAACCGTTTCCTGCACGAGCTTGTCGATATCGGCTTCTTCCGTCACCGAGCCCTGGATGCCGAAGCCGCCCAGTTCCTCGCCGAGCGCCACCGCGCTGCCCGACGGCGACATCAGCGCGACGCGATAGCCCGTCGCCGCCAGTTCGCGCGCGATCGCCGCGCCCATGCCCTTGCCCGCTGCCGTGATCAACGCCACTTTTTCTACAGTCACGATTTGCTCCTCGTTCCGATTCTGCCGCCGCGCAGCCGCCATTCGGCGCGCCATGGTGGTAATGTAGGCGCATCAATTCCAGCTGTCGAACCAGTATTTCTGCCGCCAGCCGATAGTTTTTCTACAGCCTGACGATGCCGCCACGCCCTTCCCGCCTGCCGCCGCTGAATGCGCTTCGTGCGTTTGAAGTCTCCGCACGGCACCTCAATTTCCGCGCCGCCGCCGACGAGATCGGCGTCACGCAGGGCGCCGTCGCGCAGCAGGTGCGCCACCTCGAGGACGTGCTCGGCCTGAAGCTGTTCGAGCGCCTGCCGCGCGGCCTGGCGCTTACGCACGACGGCGCCGCGTATTTCTCCGACGTGCAGCGCGCGCTGCACGCGATCGCCGACGCGACCGACAAGCTCGTGAAGCGGCGCGCGGCGCTGACGATCAGCACGACGCCGTCGTTCGCGTCGAAGTGGCTGATCCCGCGGCTCGCGCACTTCACCGACGCTCATCCCGACTACGACGTGCGCGTGATCGCCGATCCGCAGATCGCGACGTTCCGCCACGACGGCGTCGATCTCGCGATCCGCTACGGCAAGCCGCCGTTCGGCAAGCATCTCGTCACGCATGCGCTGTTCCCGCTCGATGTGTGTGCGGTGTGCAGCCCTGCCGTGCTGGCCGCTCCGGCTTCACCCCGTGCGCTCGCCGGTCAGGTGCTGCTGCATGATGCGCACGATTTGTGGCCGGAGTTCCTTGAAGCGATGCCCGAACCGGTCGACATCGATCCGCACAAGGGGCTGCGCTTCAACCAGACGTCGCTCGCGATCGATGCGGCCGTCGCCGGCCAGGGCATCGCGCTTGCAACCGATCCGCTCGTCGAGCGCGACCTCGCCGCCGGGCGGCTGTGCAAGCCGTTCGATTTCGCGTTTCCGCTGTCGATGGGGTTCTATCTCGTGTATCCGGCCGAGCGCCGTGACGACGATGCGATTGTGGTGATGCGCGAGTGGATGACCGGGCAGGCGGCGTCGGACGGGCGGCCTTGAGCGGCTTGAGCGCCTCGAACGTGCTGCGTCAGCGTCAGGGGGCGATCCAGCGCGCTGCGTAGCCGCTTTTGCCGTACAGGTCGAACACCGCCCGACGATGCCCTGCTCGCGCAAGTTCGAGCCAGTCGATGCGCGTGACCGTCATGCGGATCAGGCAGAAATTTTCGTAGCCGTCGCCGGTTGGCGCGGTGCTGTCGAGATGCGCTGCTTCCGGTGAGTCGATCACCGTGCCGGGCGGCAACGGCGCGCGATACAGCAGCAGCGTATGCGGACGGCTCGATTCCCAGATCGCACGCCGTTGCGCTTCGTCTTCGCAGATCGACGCAACGCCTTCCGCGCGAATCTGCACGAGCGCGTCCAGATCGTTCGCGACGATCGAGATGCGCGGATCGCGGCGTAACTCGGCGACTTTCTCCGAACGCGCATCGGTATGAAACGACAGCACGCGATCGGCACGGCTCACCTGACGCAATACGATCGTCCGCACCTTCGGCGCGCCATCGAGGCCGAGCGTGGCCGCCTGCAGCATCGTGAACGGCGAGCGGTTCATGCTCACGCCGGATTCGAGGCAGGACCAGACGCGGTCATACGCTTGCGCGAGCGATTCGGAAGTCGGGTCGGACATGAGGAGGCGGCGGCGATCGTCGGTGTTTCGATCGCGGAAGCTTACCCGTTTGTTCGAGCGACGGCTCGCGTGCGACGCGAGCCGCCGTGCTTGTGCCGCTCAGTTGTAGCCGAGCACGACCGGCGCGGCGTCGCCGGCATCGGTCACCGGCTCCGCGCCGAAGCGGCCGAGCACGTCGGCTACATACTGCGGCCCGGCGCTGATCTGCGACGAGCGATGCTTGGCCGGCCGCTTGTCGCCCGCGCCTGACGCTGCGCCCATCGATGCCGTTTCGTTGACGGTGATATTCACGTTGATGTCTCCTCACGCGGCCAGCGCCGCACCATACGCGCGCACGAGGCGCGCGACGCCTTCCCGGATCGCATCGACGTCCGGCGCGGCGAACGACAGGCGCAGCGACGCTGCGTCGACGTTGTCCGCGAAGAACGCCTTGCCGGGCACGAACACGATCTTGTTGGCGATCGCCTGTTGCAGCAGCACGTCCGACGACACCGCGCCGATCCGCGCCCACACGAACATCCCGCCTTCGGGACGATGGAATTCGATCGCATCGCCGAACCCGTCGCGCAGCGCGTCGCACATCGCGTCGCATTTGCGCTGGTACGCGGCCGTGATGCGCGGCAGATGGCGTTCGAGCGCGCCGTCGGCCAGGTATTCGGCGGCGGTGGCCTGCGCCCACGGTGTGCTGCACAGGTCGACCGTCTGCTTCGCGATCACGCAGCGCCGCGTGATCTCGGCCGGCGCGATCGTCCAGCCCACGCGCAGCCCCGGTGCGACGATCTTCGACAGGCTCGCGAAATGCACGATCCAGTCGCGCGCGCCGTCCACTTCCCCGGCCAGCGCGAGCATCGACGGCACGGCTTCGCCCGCGAAACGCAGGTCGCCGTACGGATCGTCCTCGATGATCAGGAAACGATATTGCACCGCGAGACGCAGCAGCTTCAGCCGGCGCTCGCGCGTGAGCGTCGCGCCGGTCGGGTTCGCGAAGGTCGGGACGGTGTAGAGCAGCTTCGGCTGCGCGATCGCGCCGGACGCGAGCCGGGCCGCGAGGCGATCGACGTCGAGGCCTTCGCCGTCGACGGGAATCGTCACGATGCGCGCCTGTTGCAGACGCATCGCCTGCAGCGTGGCCGGATAAGCCGGCTGTTCGGTCAGCACGACGTCGCCGGGCGACACCATCACGCGCAGCAGCAGGTCGAGGCCTTGCTGCGAGCCGGTCGTGACGAGCAGCTCGGCCGGTGTGCACGCGACGCCGCGACGCGCCATCAGCCCGATCAGTTGCTGCTTCAGTTCGGCGAGGCCGTCGGTCGGGCCGTATTGCAGGCAGCGCACGGGCTGCGCGTACGCACGTTCGGCCGCCGCGTTCAGGCCGTCGACGTCGAACAAGTCGCTGGCCGGATAGCCGCCCGCGAAGGAAATCATGCCCGGTTCGGACAGGTACTTGAACAACTCGCGGATCGGCGAGCCGGCGGGGTTTTGGAATGAGGGAGTGAACGCGTACATGTCGTCGTGAGCTGGAGGGCGCGGACGGCCGGGATAGCCGTCAAGTGCCGGCCACCGCGGCGCTTCTGGCGCCACGGCGGTGAATTCGAGCCACGATTGTCGATAGTCATTAAGGGCTCGGCAAACGATATCTATGCACTAGGTCTTGCGGTTTGGTCATTAAATGGGGGGCTGCGGGCGGCACGGAATGCGGATTTGATGCATGTTTCGGGCAAGCGCTTCCCAGGCTCACGCATTCCCGCGCATGTCCTGCACGGCCGCTTCCGCAGCCTGGATCCCGGAAAGCATGGCCGTGGGTACGCCATACCCCGGGAATGTCGTTTGTCCGCCCAGATAGAGGCCCCGCAGCCCTGTCCGATGCGGAAAGAACTTGTCAGGCGTCGTGCCCGGCGCAATCCCGTAGAGCGCCCCTTCGTACAAATGCCGTCCGCTCGCGAAATCCTGCGGATCCGCAACGCGGACACGTTCGATGCAGAGGCCGGGAAGATGGGCCCGTAGCGCATTGAGATAGTCGCCCACCGCAGCCTCTGTCATCGCGCTTGTCCATTCCGATGCGGCGTGGATGCCCGTCGCCGGCGCATACAACTCCAGCACGGTCTTGCCGTTCGGCGCCAGCTCCGGCAACACCAGCGACGGACAGGTATAGGCAAGCCAGTGAGGCACGCCAGGCGTCGATGCGTGCAAGGCCCCCTGTTGCCGCATCGCTGGAACGCGATTGGTGATGAAGGCGCGCGGCGGCACCGCGCCCGAGCCGCCCACCTGAATCGAGATCGCACGATGCGACAGCGGTGCCGCGCGAGCCTTGTGCGCCAGCCCCCGCGGCACCGCATGGTCGGGCAACAGGTGGCGCACCACGTCGAAACCCGAACACGTCGCGACGACGCAATCTGTCGAGATGCGCTCACCGTCGGCAAGCACGATGCCCCGGGCGGCCCCGTTCTCCACGATGATTTCGCGGACATGGGCACCGAACCGGATCGGCACCGACCGTCTGGACAGCTCGCGCGTCATGGCGGAACTGATCGCGCCCATGCCTGCACGAGGTAGATGGAACCCCTCTTCCAGCATCGCAATCAAGCCAATGATCTGCGTGGCCGGAAGGCGATCGGGGGCTTGCCCGGTATAGAGCAGCGTCGATGCGACAGCCGCCTGCAGGTCTGCATCGGCAAAGTGCGCTTCGATCAGGCGGCTGGCGTGCCCGCTCATGCGCGGCAGGTAGCGCCACAGTTTGCTCAACGTCCGCAGGAGCGAAGGCTCCTGCGGCAGCACTTCATCAACCAGCGTACGGTAGACGGGCCCCCATTGCCGCTGGAGCCTGCCAAGGCCGTCACGCAGTTGCCGTGTCCGCGAATCCGCCCGATCGCCTTCCACATAGGACGCATCGGCGCTGGACAGATGAACGGCCGTTTCATTCTCCAGATGCGTGACGTGAGGGCGCTCGATGGCCACCATCGGAACGTCGCGATCGAAGTCGAGACCGAGGCGCCGGAAAGACGCGCGAATCAGCGACGGCACCGCGACATACATCGCGCCGTTGTTGAACGTGAAGCCGTCGCTCGTCGCGGTGGAGCAGCAACCACCTGCTTCGTCCGATGCTTCCACGACGACGACCGATCTGTCGTTGCGTGCCAGCAGCAGTGCAGCGGACAGGCCGGCGAGGCCTGCACCGATCACGACGGCGGGCTGTTTGTCATTGCGCGTCATGCGATCCCTCATGCCATGATTCGCGAGTGGCGGGAAACGTATGACCGGCATGCCAGTTGCCATCCTTCTGAATCAGCCGGACCGAGTTGAGGCCGAGTGGATCGGGCGCAATCCCCCGCATGCGCGACCACAGTTCAACCCAGACGGGCGCGCAGGTGACGGCGATCACGTAAGGATCATCCGGCCCGTTCGGAAACCAGGTGAACAGCGACTCCTTCCAGATGCGTTGCTTCAACGCGGTATCGGCGGAGACGACCGGAACGGTTCCGATCGTCACGTATCCCCGGTCGGCCGTACTGAGAAAGGACAGGCTGATCGCACTCCCCCGGCAAATCTCCAACGCTTTACGCGTTCTCGAGTCGGTCATGAATCGAATCGTGAGGTCGTTCCCGATTTCCAGGATTTCGACGACTCTGGAGTTGATCTGACCGGACGCGTCGTTCGAAGACACAAAACAGAGCGTGCAGTTGCTGACGATTTCACGTGCTTGTTGAAAGAGCTGCTCGGCATTCATGGCGATGTTGGACAGCGTTTCGGAAGACACTCTAGAACCGGGAAGATCCGGCAAACGAAAGTACGCTGACGCCGCTTTCACGAAAGCGGTTTGGCGGACGACAACGCGTCGGCGCCCACCTTCGCGGAATCAACGTACGAGATGGCATGCAGACCCGCGCCAAGCGCGAACACTGCCGCGAGGATCCAGCTCAGGCGCGTTCTGGCAAACAGCACCGGTTGTGCAATCGCCCTCAGCAACCAGAATCCGCTGCCTGCCAGCGCGAGCGGCCCCTGGCTTGGCGTTGCAGCCAGGACAAGCGATGCCGCGTAGACAACGAACACGTAACTCAGCATCACGTTAAGTGTCTGGGTAATGCCCTGATTGAGTCGCCCGCTTCTCTCCAGAGACCGCGGCCACTTGAACCAGCGCCAGAAGGTCAAATGGAACAACGCGAAGCCGAGGTCGTACAGCGCGCTGAGTGAGGTCGATAGCGTTTGATGCACTGACGTCGCTCCAATGGCGGGTGTTGAACATCGAGGGTTTCGCGTGGCGTCGGCCTGGCACGGTATCGGTCGGCTCTGCAGGAAACGTCGTTTTATGCACTTTGTGCAACTGTATACGTCGTGCATTATTTTGGCAACATGCGTCGACGATGTTCGCTCGCGTTTCGATGCATGCCGTTTCATCGGACGTGGCGCAGCCTCACGGGCCTTGAGGTCGTGACAGTTGTTGGAGGTGGCAGTGCGTGTGAGTCGCGGCGTTCGCAGCGATGGCCAGGGTGGTATCGTCCCGGCGGTCAGTCGCGTTTGGGAAACGACTGCGTCGCAGTCGCTAGAGCCGCATCAGGCAGATCTTGAAAGGGGCATAGGGGCGACCGTCCCCGGTCAGGATCGGGGTCCGGCCACTCTCGCAGCGCCAACGGCTGTCGTTCGGCATGATCGTTCGGGTAACGTCGTTGACGTGAAGGTACCAGATGGCGCTCGAGTACGGCCTCGATCGCATCACCTTCTATGACAACACTGGGGAGGGCAAGGAACGCAAGATATCCTTCCCTTCCACGACTGTTGATTGGATGCGGGCACGCATGCCGCTCCTCAACTAAATCGCTAGTGCAAGTCGTCGACGATGCACGGACAGATAACGGCGGCAGCCAAGGAAAGCCGCGCATCGCACGTTCGGCAGCGTGTCGCCCGGTACGACGTCGATCTACGTGTTGCCGCAAGAGGCTCTGATGCGCCGCAACGCGGCGAAGTATCACTGGAGGCCCACGCGCGAATCCAGAATCGTGGGCCGCATCGCATCAACGCGACGAGCACCCGTGCAGCAGGACCATTCTCAGCGAAGCCAAATTGGAATTCTCGCCGCGACCCAATCGAGCGTGGTGGGCGGCATCGAGATCGACCTTTCACTGTCGTATTCATCCGATGCGTCGAAGTAGATCAACTTGCCATCACGGAACGTGATCGGCTCGTAGCCCGGCCGCCCGCCCCAGAAAACGAAAGACAGGCGAGTGGCCAACGTCGATCCGTGAGCATCCGCTACGACGATTTTGATCTGCTCATTTTGATCAGCGAAAAAGCCGCTTCCGTGGCGACCGCTTCCGCAGATATTCACGATGTAGGTCGTGCCGTCGACCTGTTTGATACCACCGTTCATCTTGACGTTGTAGTTGAAGCGCTGGCAATCGGTATCGTCAGTCATGATCCCGCGAAAGCCGACCAGGTAGATGAACGCAAAAAAACGAGCGTGACGATCGCCAGACCGACACGCTTCGATCGGCTGAACCGGTTGAAATTTCTGACAAGCCTGTACAGGTAGAACCCGAAGAGGATCGACGTGATGGCGAAGATCGCGTGCTTCGTATTCATGGCCGCGACAAGTATGATCCCGTTCCTCACGTTGAGCGGCAAGAACAGCCACCCGATATCGACAACCAGGTATATGGCGATCACAGACAAGGCCACTTTGAGGATGGTCATGGTCGCTTTCATTACTCGGCCGAAATGGTCCTGTATACGGTGTCAATTTTCAGAATGATCGGCTTGTCCAGCTTGATGAGTTTGGGCTTACTGTAGACCATGAAGTCACCGCCACGATTACGCACCGATCTCCAGTGCCGGTATGTCTTGTTATGCACTGGCCAGTAGACATCCTTCACCCGAAATTTCCGAAAGCGAACACACCCGACAACGCCCGAGTAACATCTCCAATGCTTTCCGAAATATAAAAGTCGCGGCTCCATCCGGTAATACGGGACTTTTTTTACAACTGGCATGAATGGATAGCACCTCTGAATGAACTGGCGCCAAAATAATCGATGCTCAAGTACGTCCGCAATAGTAATGAAAACAACTTTTAAAACAGTCCGATTAGACGAAAGACGTGGAGATTGGGACAACAAATAAGGGGCGATTGATATGGGTGGCCTTGTCTCTGGCCGCTCCAACTTCTCGATCTCGATCTCGATTGTCGTCTTGTCGAGCCATTGAGGCGACCGTCACTGTTTCCAGGCGTACCGGGCCGGCGCAGAGAGCACTTCCTCGCCTGCGGTTCAGCCGGAACCTTGACTGCCATTCCGTCGCAACAGAATCCGGGCGTTCACGCCAGCGTCGTCAAGGATGGAACCGGCAGCGAATTCGCCAGAACTTGATAAAGTGACCTGAGCGGCCCGCATGATCCAGTCCGCTTTTCTACGCCGGCGCGCGTACGCATCCAGACACGGCGGAAACATCGCGCACAAGCCGAATTCAACGATCGACGACACGACCAACCTGGAGAGGTCACATGGGGTACGTCATACATCAAGAAGTCCCATCAGTATCCACGTACATCGAGACTCGCGTTGCTGCAGGATTGAGCCGAAAATCCGGGCAGGCCGCAACGCTCGGTTTGAAGAATGGCCTCTTCAGCGTCGTGGCGTACTGGGGGAGCGTTCCGGTCGGAATCGGCAGGGTGATCGGCGACGGCGGCTGTTTCTTCGAGATCGTGGATATCGCAGTATTGCCGGCTCACCAGAAGAAAGGCGTGGGCGATCTGATCATGCGAGCGCTCATGCGCTACATCCACGAGAATGCGCCGCCGACCGCCTATGTCAGTCTGATGGCGGATCACGGGACGCCGAAGTTCTACGAGCGCTACGGCTTCCAGCCGTCGGTGCTTCCCGAGAAAGCGGGCATGTTTCTGCGCATTGAATGACACCGGCAATGCTCAGAGATCTCCGCGCACCTCACCGGTTCCCAGCGCGCTCCGCTGCCGGTTGACTTCCGCCCAAAGCGCATCGCTGTCGTCAGCGCGCAGCAGGACCATGCAGTCCAGCTGATTGTCGGTCACGCCGAAGTATTCCAGGATTTCCCGGCGAACCGCATCGACGAACTGCGCGTATTCCGGGCTTGCCTGTGCCTGCGCGTGCAAGGCGTCGTACGCTGCATCGTCCGCGTCGCTGTCATGCTCGTCGATGTAGCGCGAGATCCACTGGTCCAGTTCGCGGTCGTAATCGGCCTCGGCGCGCATCGCCTGTACAGCCGTGTAGAGATCCAATTGGGCAAACGCGGCGATCGCCGCCGTTGTCGCCTCGTCGAAGGTCGTCGTCATTCCATCTCTCATGTTGGTCATGGCACATCATCGCACACGCCGAATGCCGACAAACGCGGGGCGGCCGTTGCCGCCCCGCTCCCGCCAATCGATCAGCCCGCCACACCCCGATTAGCCTCGATCACCGTCAGCGCGGCCATATTCACAATCCGCCGCACGGTCGCGCTGGAAGTCAGGATGTTCACAGGCGCATTGACGCCCAGCAGGAACGGCCCCACCGCCACATTGCTCCCCGCCTCGGTCTTCAGCAGGTTGTACGCGATATTCCCCGCATCCACATTCGGACAAACCAGCAAATTCGCCGCCCCCTTCAACGGCGACATCGGCAGCAGCTTCGCACGCAGCCCTTCATCCAGCGCACAGTCGCCATGCATTTCGCCATCGGCCTCGATATCCGGCGCCTGCTCCCGCACGATCTCCAGCGCCCGGCGCATCTTCACGCCCGAAGCCGCGCTCCCTGACCCGAAATTCGACCGCGACAGCAGCGCAACCTTCGGCGTCAGGTTCAGCCATTCCATCTGCCGCGCCGCCGCGATCGTGAACTCCGCGATCTGCTCCGCATCGGGGTTGTCGTTGACGTGCGTATCCACCAGCGCGACCGTGCGCTGATCGAGCAGCAGGATGTTCATCGCCGCGTAGGTCGACGCGCCGGGCTTCTTGCCGATCACTTCGTCCACGAACCGCAGGTGATTGTGATACTCGCCCACCGTTCCGCAAATCATCCCGTCCGCATCGCCGAGCTGCACCATCATCGCGCCGATCAGCGTCAGGCGGCGGCGCATTTCCACCCGCGCCATTTCCTTCGAAATGCCGTCGCGGCACCGCAGTTCCCAATACTTCGTCCAGTACTGCGGGAAGCGCTCGTCATATTCCGGATTGGTCACTTCGACGTCCTGACCGAGTCGCAGACGCAGGCCGAATCGCTCGATGCGCGCCAGCAGCACCTCCGGACGCCCGACCAGAATCGGACGCGCGAGCTTCTCGTCGACGATCACCTGCACCGCACGCAACACGCGCTCGTCCTCACCTTCGGTGAACACGATCCGCGCCTTGCCGCCGTCACGCACCAGCTGACGCGCGGTCGCGAACAGCGGCTTCATGAACGCGCCCGAGTGGTAAACGAACTGCTGCAGCTGCTCGACATACGCGTCGAGATTCGCGAGCGGACGCGTCGCCACGCCGCCTTCCATCGCCGCCTTGGCCACGGCCGGCGCGATCCGCACGATCAGGCGCGGGTCGAACGGCTTCGGAATCAGGTATTGCGCGCCAAACGACACGTCGTACGCGCCATAGGCCGCCGCGACGACTTCGTTCTGCTCTTCCTCGGCCAGCCCCGCGATCGCGTGAACCGCGGCGATTTCCATTTCGCGCGTGATCGTCGTCGCCCCCACATCCAGCGCGCCCCGGAAAATGTACGGGAAGCACAGCACGTTGTTGACCTGGTTCGGGTAGTCCGAGCGGCCCGTCGCGATGACGACATCGTCGCGCGTCTCGTGCGCCAGTTCCGGGAAAATTTCCGGCGTCGGGTTGGCCAGCGCGAGAATCAGCGGACGCGCCGCCATCGCCTTCAGCATTTCCGCCGTGAGGATGCCGCCGACCGACAGCCCCAGGAACACATCCGCGCCGCCGATCACCTCGGCAAGCTTGCGCGCATCGGTTTCCTGCGCGAAGCGCGACTTGGCCGGGTCCATCAGCGTGGTGCGGCCGCGATAGACGACGCCTTCGATGTCGGTCACCCAGACGTTTTCCACCGGCAACCCGAGGTCGACCAGCAGGTCCAGGCACGCCAGCGCGGCTGCGCCGGCGCCCGAAGTCACGACCTTCACTTCCTTGATGGACTTCCCGACGACCTTCAGCCCGTTGATGAACGCGGCGGAAACGGTGATGGCCGTGCCGTGCTGATCGTCGTGGAAGACGGGAATCTTCATGCGTTCGCGCAGCTTCTGTTCGACCGTGAAGCATTCCGGCGCCTTGATGTCCTCGAGGTTGATGCCGCCGAACGTGGGTTCGAGGCCCGCGATGATGTCGACCAGCTTGTCCGGATCGGTCTCGTTGATCTCGATGTCGAACACGTCGATCCCGGCGAACTTCTTGAACAGGACAGCCTTGCCTTCCATGACCGGCTTCGATGCGAGCGGGCCGATGTTGCCCAGGCCGAGCACCGCCGTGCCGTTCGTGATCACGCCCACCAGGTTGCCGCGGCTCGTGAAACGGTGCGCCTGCAGCGGATCGGCGGCGATCGACTCGCACACGCTCGCCACGCCGGGCGTATAGGCCAGCGCCAGATCGCGCTGAGTCACCAGCGGCTTGCTCGCCACGACCGAGATTTTCCCGGGGGTCGGAAACTCGTGATAGTCGAACGCGGCCTGCTGCTGTGTCTCTGTCTGTTTCATGTTTTGGGTCCCGGCGTGGGCGCCAGGCCAGTCCCGGCGCGATCCATGAAGGTGATTCTAGGGATCCGCCATAACGTGATGATTCTGTTTTAATATCGGTCCATCACTTTTTCATGATGAATGCATGACTAGTCAATGACTTTTGACGCAAACGACGTGGTCAGGCGGCTGGGCGCTCGTCTGAAGATTCGGCATCTGGTGCTGTTGCTGCAGATCCAGCAGCACGGGTCGCTGACGCGCGTCGCCGAGCACATGGCCAGCAGCCAGCCCGCCGTGACGAACGCGCTGTCCGAGCTGGAGAGCATGTTCGGCACGCCGCTGTTCGAGCGCTCGTCGCGCGGCATGCGGCCCACCGCGCTCGGCGCGGTCGTGCTCGAGCGGGCGAAGGCGATGATCAAGGATCTCGATCACCTCGCCCGCGAGATGGAGGCCGTCGCCGCCGGGCATGCGGCCCATCTGCACATCGGCGTGATTCCGTTCATCTCCGGGCACATGCTGTCGGCCGCGCTGAAGCGGTTGCAGGCACGGATGGAGCGACGGCTGACCGTGACGATTCACGAAGGCACCAGCGATCAGCTGCTGCTGCAGCTCAGGGATCACAGCGTCGATATCGTGATCGGGCGCGCGTCGTCGGCGATCGATCTGGGGCCGGTTTCGTTCGAAGTGCTGTACCAGCAGCAGCCGCGCATGATCGCGAGCCGGCGTCTTGCGGCCAAGCTCGCGCGCACGCCGCTGGACTGGCACAAGCTGCACGCGCTCGACTGGATTCTCGGCGCGCCGCATACGCCGATGCGGGAACAGGTGGCCGACCTGTTCCTGTCGGCCGGCATCGCGCCGCCCGTGCCGATCGTCGAAAGCTACTCGTCGAAGCTGATCGGCGAAATGATCGCGTCGAGTGATGAGGCCGTGTCGATCGTGCCGGCCGATATCGCGGAAGAACTGGTGCGGATTGCAGGCGTGGCGATCGTGCCTTACTCGCTCGTGTGGACGCTTCCGCCGATTGCGCTGTTCACCCGCTCCGCCGATTCGCATTCACCCGCGCGGGATCTGCTCGTCGATGCGCTGCGCGGGGTGTGCAAGGAGACGTACGGGGAAGCGCAGCGATAAAGGCATCTTGCGCTGAAGGCCAATCAACGCGATCGACCGGAACAGCACGTTGTCATCCGCAAAACCGGCATTGGCCTGAACCATCGATTCCGGCTGAATAGCCGGACCGCGCTCACGGCCCGGCATGACCGGACTCCGTCGCGTACGTGTCACGATAGTCCGACGGCGACATGCCGTAACGCCGCCGAAACACGCGCCCGAACGCAGCCTGCGACGCGTATCCCGCTTGCTCGGCGATCTTCGAAATGCGCAGCGTCGACGAAGCAAGCAGGTGCGCGGCAAGGTCCATGCGCCAATTCACGAGATAGCGCATGGGTGTCTCGCCCATGACATCGACGAACTTCTGGGAAAACGCGGAACGCGACTGCCCCACCCGCCTGGCCAGCTCCGGAACACTCCATTCGTAGCCGGGATCGGCATGCAACAGCGACAGCGCCCGATTCACCGCGGGGTCGCCCAGCGCAGCGGCCCAGCCGCGCCTGGCCGGATCGCCGCTTGCCATGTGACGCCGGATCAGCCAGATGAACATCAGCTCCGCCGTCTTCGACAGCATGACTTCGCTGCCCACCGACGGCGCCTGAAGTTCGAGATCGATCGCGCCGATCGTCGTCGGGATCCATTGGGTTGACGGTCCGGAACCGGCTTCGGCTTGCTCGCATCCCCGCACGGTCATCACGTCCGGCAAACCACGGGCGAGAATATCGCCGCCGACGCCGTCGAACGTGAACGCGATGGTCACGATCCGCACGCCGGCCGGGCGCGGATCTCCAGGTGCCGCCGCATGTGGCTGCGCGTCGATACGATGCGGCTGCCCTTTCATCAGCGCGACCACATCGCCGGACGCCAGTACGACGACCTCCCCGTTTCCGTTCACCACCAGCCTGCATGTGCCCTGCTGGACAGCATGGATGAACACGTCACTGCCTTCGAACACACTCGGCGCCGCGACGCCCGGACACGTCAATACGCTCACTCGACCGCGCACGCGCGCACGGGCATAAATCTCCGAGAACACATCTGGCGAATGCATCGAACGTCCTTGCGGTATGGGATGAGACTTCTCGCGCTTCGTGGCGTCTCGGCATAATCTTCGGCGTTTTGGCCGTAGATCCGACGGATACGCCATTCGATAATTTCAGCCGGCGTCGCCCGTCGCCCGATTCATCGAACGATCGGTCCGGCTGATGGGCGCTTGCCGATTATCAGCAGTCCGAACGCACAGCATGTCACGAATCGTCGCAAGACATTCGAACATTCGATCTCTACACTGAGGAGCATCTCGATGAACACCACGCCGACAATCTTGCTCGTCCATGGCTTCTGGGGCGGTGCCGCGCATTGGGCCAGGGTCATTGTCGAACTGAGCCGAAAAGGTCATCGGTCGATTCGCGCAGTCGAACTTCCGTTGACGTCGCTGGCCGATGACGTCGATCGTACCCGGAAAATGATCGCGCAGATTCAAGGCCCCGTTCTGCTCGTCGGACATTCGTACGGCGGGGCCGTCATTACCGAGGCCGGCAACGCGGACAATGTCGCGGGGCTTGTCTACATCGCCGCCTTCGCACCGGACGCCGGCGAAAGCCCCGGCGCAATCACGCAGCAGCATCTGCCGGCCGCGGCAGCCAACCTCGCGCCGGACAGCGATGGCTATCTGTGGGTCAAGGCGGACACGTTCCACGAGAGCTTTTGCCAGGACCTCGGCGACGACGACGGGCTCGTGATGGCCGTCACGCAAAAGGCCCCGCTGGCGAGCACCTTCGGCGACGCGATCACGTCGCCGGCGTGGAAGGTCAAGCCGTCGTGGTATCAGGTCTCCAGCGACGACCGGATGATCGCGCCGGAGAATCAACGGCGCATGTCCGCGAGAATGAATCCACGCAAGGTGATTACACTGCCGGCCAGCCACGCGTCGCTCGCGTCGCATCCTGTGGAAGTGGCCGCGCTGATCGACGAAGCGGTGGCCAGCGCTACCCGCTGACATGCTGCATTGACCGTCGTGCGATGCCCCCGGGCGGATGGGCTGCGGGGGCGCGCAAGCTACTTGCTGGCCGCGAGGCGGCGCAGGATTTCCGCACGCTCGGCGGCGAGCACGCGATCCGAGCCGTCGCCCCGGCTGTAACGCTTGGTCGTGCGGTAGGAGAAGCGCTTCTTGTACTGACTGGTCGCGGGATCGAACGCCCACGCGTCAACGTCGAAGAAGTGCTTGCCGAAATGATCCTCGTCGTCGCCCCAGACAAAGTCCGCGCGGACAAACAGCGGATACGGCGAAACATCCGGCAGCTTCCACATCGCGCGATCGGCGGACTCCGTTTGAGTGACTTGCGGCATCAGGTTCTCGATCTTGCCGTTCGCGCCGATACGCAGGATCGCCACGCGCTCCAGCATTCCGCTGCCGCCACCCGAGAACATCCCCGAGAAGAACACCCACGAGCCACCCGATGCGATCGGCAGCCGTTCGGACCGTGGATCCAGACCGAACTGGTACAGCTCCTTCGAAGAATGGGGAAGCGGCACCGGCGGCATCTCGAAGCACGGCGCATGGTCGGGAAGCACGCAAAGCTTCACGCCGGACAGCGGGAGGCCATCGCTATCGACCTTGCCTTCCGCCTGCGTGAAGCGCGGGAACGCGGATTCGGCGGATGCCGCCCGAACGGAGGCGATACCGACGACAGCCATGCCCAAGCTCACCGCGAGCGTTTTACCGATCCAGCGCATACACCACCCTCTCTCATTTTTTTGAATGACGGAGATTGTCGATGATTCGACCATTCCTGTCGAACAGGCAGTGGCGGCGGACAACGCTACCCATCCGACTGGCTGATGCGGAACCCGACCCAGCCGACGGGCCAGTGACGATCGAGCGTGCGGTCATGGATCGCGCCACGGAGGTCGATGCCCGCATAAACGCTGTTAGACTGCGGACGCCCTCCCCGCACATGTACGCCACCATTCAGGACAGTGACATGACCGAATGCGTTCTAACATTGACCGGTCAGACCGAATGGGAAAGCTGGTTAGAGAAACACGGCAGCACGTCGACCGGAGCGTGGCTGCGTCTGGCCAAAAAAGGCGCCGGGCAGCAAACCGTCACCTACCAACAGGCGTTGGAATGCGCCCTCTGCCACGGCTGGATCGATGGTCGGAAGAAGGCCGAGAGCGAGCAATACTGGTTGCAACGCTTCACCCCACGCACCACAAAGAGCATCTGGTCCAAACTCAACAAGGAGAGGGCTGAAGCGCTGATCGCCGCGGGCAGAATGCGCCCGCCCGGCATGACCGAAATCGAGAAGGCCAGGAAGGACGGGCGCTGGCAGGCGGCGTATACGTCGGCCGGCAACTCGATAGTGCCGGACGACCTGCAAGCAGCCTTGGACGCGAATCCGGGAGCCAGGAAGTTCTTCGCAACACTAAACAGCCGTAACCGCTATGCCATTCTGTTTCGGATACAGAATGCCAAGAAGCCGGAAACAAGGGCGCGCAAGATCCGCGAATTCATCGACATGCTGAATCGAGGCGAAACCGTCCATCCATAGACAGGAAGCGCTCGACAGCGCTGGCGCACCTATTCCCGGCATCGACAGGTCCGCTCCGGTCGATCGCGGCGCCCCCCCCGTTCTGCATCGCCCACTGCGTGGCCCAACGCCTGCCGAAGCTCACGCCGACATTCGTCTACTGGTGCCGCGCATCGAAGGGTCACCCCTCCGCCTGATGACACACGACCTCGATATTGTGTCCATCCGGACCGATGACGAACGCCGCGTAGTAGTTCGCGTGATAATGCGGCCGCAGCCCGGGCGCGCCGTTGTCCTTCCCGCAGGCCTCCAGCGCCGCGCGATAGAACGCATCGACTTGCCGCCGATTGTCCGCTACGAACGCGATGTGGAGATGCGCCGGTTTCTCGGCCGTCTGGAACAGACACAACGAAGACTTGGCGGGCGTACTGATCTCGATCCCGTAAGACGGCTCGCCCTCGTCTACCGTCACGGCACCAATCGGTTCGAGCGCCTTGAGGAAGAACGCCTTGCTGGCGGCAAAGTCGCTGACTCCGAATTTGACGTGGTCAAACATGAGATCCCCTCGGATAGATGGGCTGGCCTGCACCCGGGTGTGATGTCGAGACCACCGCGATGTTGCCACACACAGCCGGCGACAGTACACCTCTCGGCTCACCAACAAAAAAAGCCCGACAGAGTCGGGCCAACGAGCGAGACACAAGGAGAATCCCGCTCACCCCTCACCGGGCGGTCACGCCGCACGACACGGCGTTGTCAAGATTCGGAGGAGGCCCGACGAACGCGCGCGGGACCGAGCGCCATCAATCGTCAGCTACTGCGTCCGTCGGGAAAAGTTCGAAGAAGCAGGCCTATTGCGAAACAGACGCATTCGATGCTTCAGCCGTCGGCATTTTCGGCAACGGCATCGCCGCCGTGTTGTTGCTCGCTCCGCCGCCCTGCGCACCCGCTGCATTCGTGCTGCCGGCTTGTCCGCGACGGCCCCGGTGCGCGCCATGCGAGACCGTCGGCTCGCTCACCGCGACCGGCCGTATCGGCGGATGCGCGATGTACTGGAAATTGTCGTCGATCGCGCTGTTGCCGGTGTCGTACGGCTGGTGTACGAAAACACTGCTGGTAACGGCCGCGCTGGCTTGCGCGAACGCAGCCGGCACGACGGACATCGCGGCTGTTGCCGCCGCGGCGCCGAATGCGACGAAGCGCACGAGCGAACCGGTATTTCGGGTGATCGGATGGGCTGTCACGCTACGTTTCCTCCAATGCGGATCGGGCCGGCAATCGCTCGACCGCCGGCGACACCCGCCCGAAAAAATTGGCCCACGCCGAAAAGCGCGGGCCGAGCGGAGGTCACACAACACCTTGGGGGGGACAAGGCGAAACCAGTCTAGCCCGAGTCACTGGAAAGAAGATTTCATGCCGTATTACAGCTATTACTTCATATGACGAAGCATCGGCTGGCGCCGTTGGCTCCGGTCAACGCGGGCCGCACAGATGCTGCGTGAACCACTCCGCAGCCGCCTGGCTGGTTGCGTCGAAGTGCTCGAGATACGGCGTGAAATGCCCGCCCTTGACCTGAAGCAAGCGCTTCGGCTCCAGCGCGTTTTCCCACGCCTTGAGGCAAAGGTCGGTGGGCGTCAGCACGTCCTGGTCGGCGACGATCATCAGGAGCGGTGTCGGCGAGATACGGTCGACGTACTGGCCCGGCTCGTTCTCGCGGGACATCTCGGCACTGCGCAACGTCACCTCATTTCGCCAGTTCGGCGCAAACTGCGCAGCGGACTCGGTGAAGAACCGGTACGCATCCGCGCCGGCCATCGCACAGGCGGCCAAGGGATCGACGCTGACGGCCGGCAGCATGGCCGGCGAACCACCCGCGAATCGCTGCCGGCGGTCCTCGTCGAAGCGAGCCAGCATCGCCGGCACCCGATCGGAACGCGTGCGGCGCAAGCCCGATTGATGCCCGCTGATCGTCGGCACCTGCGACACCACGCATTTGACGCGCCGGTCGATGGCGGCGACTTCGAGCACGTGGCCGCCGCTGTAGCTGGTGCCCCAGATGCCGATGCGTTCGGCGTCGACATCGGCACGCGTCAGCAGATAGCTGATCGCATCGCGATAGCCGCGCTTCTGTTGCACGGGGTCGATTTCCTGACGGGGCAGCCCGTCGCTTGCGCCGAAGTTCTTGTGATCGTAGAGCAGCACGGCAAAGCCACACGCGGCGAACGCCTCCGCATAGCGGTCCAGGTACTGTTCCTTCACGGCCGAGAAGCCGTGCGCCATCACGATGGCGGGATACGTGTTGCTATCGGCGGTGCGCTGCACCGGCGCGTAGAACCAGCCTCGCAGCGTCGTGGATTCGGACGGAAATTCGATGTCGGATCGCGTCATGTCGGCTTGCCTCGTTCGGTCGGTGGTAGCGATGACCGACACGATAAGCCTGCACGCCGCGCCCCGCGTGTTGCGGAGAGACGTTTGCTACGCGGAATCGGACAATTTCGCGTAAGCGCTCGGCGTCATGCCGGTGAACCGGCGAAACACGGTCGAGAATGCGCTCGTGGTTTCGTAGCCCAGTTCGGCCGCGACAGCGATCACGGAGCACCCTGATGCCAGCAACGGACGCGCAGCCGAGATTCGCGCCTGCTGCCGCCACTGGCTGAACGACAAGCCGGTTTCGGCGGTGAACAGCCGCGCCAAGGTCCGGCTCGACGCACCGACTTCATCGGCCCATTCCGTCAGCGTTCGTTGATCGGCCGGATTCGACAGGATTGCATCGCATATCCGGGCAAGGCGCCGGTCCCGACCGGACGGAAGCCGCAGCGGCTGCTCGGGGGACCACTCGATTTCCGCCAGCATGAGCTGGATGACGAGATCGTCGCGTCCGGCCGGATGAGCGTCGATCGGGAGCGACGACGCGCGCACGATCAACTCGCGCAGCAGCGGCGAAACCTCGACCAGCCGCGGTTGATTCGGGTAGGCCGACGGGTACGCGCGCGGGTCGACGTAGGCGGTTCGCATTTCGAGGAGGCCGTGTGCACGCATCGCATGCGGAAGGTCCGGCGGAATCCACAGTGCGCGATGCGGCGGGATCATCCACATCGACTGGCACGCGAAGACTTCGGCAATACCCGTCATCGTGTAGACGAGTTGCGCGCGCGGGTGTCGATGTTCGGCGACGACGAAACCGTCGGGAAACGCTTTCGGCATGACTGCCGCGATACCCGGCGCGTTCTGGTAGTCGCGCGGGTCGGTGCTCTTCGGGGCATGCGAGATGCCGGCACGCTTGGGGTTGGCTGTCGCGCTGGGCGTGATCGCTTTACCGTGGCCGTTCCCTTCGCCCTTCATCGCTCGTCCTTTCGTTTGTGCGGGACGGTCAGGTCAGGCGGTCCCGGCGAACCGGACAGATGATACGGGAATGCCGGGGTCCAGGAACCTCGGACCGAGGCAGCAAATCGACAACGAACGCGCATCGCCAGTTCTCCGTACCGCGAACCCGATACGTTGCACGCAGCGCCCGGTCTCGCGAGTTTCAGCGATCTTGGAAGTTCGATTCCGTGCTGCTATCGTGGTGCCTCTTTCGATGATCTCGGAGTGGCGGATACATGCCGTTGATCTTGCGTCGAGCAACGACAGCCGATGCCGTAGAGGTGGCCGAAGTCTTTCTACGGTCGCGCACTGCGCTGGCGTCCTATGCGCCGCTCGCGCATGCCGAAGCGGCGGTCCGGGACTGGATTGCCAACATGCTGATCCCGTCGGGAAACGTCACCGTTGCAGTGAACGATGACCGCATCGTCGGCATGGCCGCACACACCGTCACCGACGGCGTCGCATGGCTCGATCAGTTGTACGTGTGCCCCGAATTCAAACGGCAAGGGATTGGCACATCCCTCCTGGAAGCCGTGAAAGCGCAGACGGACGGCAAGCTCCAGCTCTATACGTTCCAGATGAACCGCGATGCTGCTGCGTTTTACGAGCAGCACGGGTTCGTTGCCATTGCATACAGCGACGGAAGCAGAAACGAGGAAGGCTGCCCGGATGTCTTGTATTGCCTGATGCGGTAGTGCGTCCATCCGTTGGCTCGCATTACCCGTCTGCCCGGAAGAAATGCGGATGGCTTGATCGCCGATCCCGTTCGACGGTCTGAGCTTCTGCTTGCATGCGGGAACTGCGGACGAACAATCCTGGTGAAGGAAACCAAAGACGCGTTCGGGATACGGTTCTTCAAGCCAGAACCGGACGCGCAACGAGCGGTTCGACACCGCTCGTTGAGTTGCTCAAGGGTGACGGAACGAAAGTGGTTGCAAAGACAACACATTACGCGCGCACCGTCCCGCCAGCGATCCGGTGCGCACCTACTCCGCAATCACGCCTTAAAGAATCCGGTTCAACGCATCCGAGAACCGCTTGACCGCGCCATCGACATCATGCAGCTTGTCGAGACCGAACAGCCCGAGCCTGAAAGTCTTGAAATCCTCCGGCTCGTCGCATTGCAGCGGCACGCCGGCCGCAATCTGCAACCCGACATCCGCAAACTTCTTCCCGGTTCGAATACCGTCATCGTCCGTATAGCTGACCACTACCCCCGGCGCCTCGAACCCCGCCGCCGCCACGCTCCGAAACCCCTTCTCCGCCAGCAGCGTCCGAATGCGTTCGCCAAGTTCGAGCTGCTCGGCCTTCACCTTGTCGAAGCCGTACGCCTCGGTTTCCTTCATCACGTCGCGCAGCGTCGTGAGGCTGTCGGTCGGCATCGTCGCGTGATACGCGAACCCGCCGCCCTCGTACGCTTCCATGATCTGCAACCACTTGCGCAGATCGCACGCGAAGCTGGTGCTGGTTGTCGCATCGATACGCTCGCGCGCGAGCGGGCTCAGCATGACCATCGCACAGCACGGCGACGCGCTCCACCCCTTCTGCGGCGCGCTGATCAGAATATCGACGCCGCTAGCCTGCATGTCGACCCAAACCGTCCCCGACGCGATGCAATCCAGCACGAACATCCCGCCGACCGCGTGCACGGCATCGGCCACCGCGCGCAGATACCCATCGGGCAGCATCATCCCGGACGCCGTCTCGACATGCGGCGCAAACACCAGATCGGGCTTGTTCTCCTTGATCGCGGCGACCACTGCGTCGATCGGCGCCGGCGCAAAGGCAGCCTGCCGGCCTGCTTCGACCGGGCGCGCCTTCAGCACCGTCGTTTCGGACGGAATGCTGCCCATGTCGAAAATCTGCGACCAGCGGAAGCTGAACCAGCCGTTGCGGATGACGAGACACTTCTTGTTCGTCGCGAACTGCCGCGCCACGGCTTCCATGCCGAACGTCCCGCTGCCCGGAACGATCACGACCGATTTCGCGTTGTAGACTTTCTTCAGCGTGGCGGAGATGTCGCGCATGACGCCCTGAAAGCGCTGCGACATGTGGTTGACCGAGCGATCGGTGTACACCACCGAATATTCGAGGAGTCCCTCGCGGTCAACATCGGGAAGTAAACCTGGCATGCTCGCCTCCGGTGAAAGATGAACGATGGAATCAGGGCGCGCAGCGCCTGCGACTCGATACTGCTCTGCACCCGTGCAAATGCGTCATTTCCTCGACGAAAGCAGATTCTAACGAACGCGGCAGGCCGATTGGGGCATATTTTGTCCGCAATCCGGTTCGATGCGCGTCAGTACCGGCCCGCGACGCGCACGTAGCCCTGTTTCGTGTAAGGGTTAACGACGCATGCGGCAGGCAGCCCATAACATGTCGATCAGACTCTTCACGACGGAATCTTCGATGACCGCCTCTTCCGCTTCGTCCCTGCAGTCGCCCGCCGATCCTGCGCTCGCCGAGCGCATCGATGCGGTCCTGTCCCGCCAGCTCGACACGCAGCGCCTCGTCGGCGCCGTGGTGCTGGTCGCACGCGACGGCGAACTCGTCTACCGCCGCGCGGCCGGGTTCGCGGACCGCGAATCGCGCACGCCGATGCGCGAGGACACGCTGTTCCGGCTTGCGTCGGTCACGAAGCCGATCGTCTCGGCGGCCGCGATGGCGCTCGTCGCGCAACACAAGCTGTCGCTCGACGACGACATCACGCGCTGGCTGCCCGAGTTCCGTCCGGCGCTGCCCGACGGCCGCGTGCCGGTGATCACGGTGCGTCAGCTGCTCGTGCATACCGCCGGCCTCGACTATCGCTTCAACGAAACCGACGCGAACGGCCCCTATGCGCGCGCAGGCGTGTCGGACGGGCTGGACGGCGCGGCGATCACGCTCGCTGAAAACCTGCGCCGGATCGCCAGCGTCCCGCTGCAGTTCGCGCCCGGCACCGGCTGGAACTACTCGCTGTCGATCGACGTCATCGGCGCGCTGATCGAGGCCGTCTGCGGCACGCCGCTCGCCGACGCGATCGACGCGCTCGTATTGCGTCCACTCGGTGCGCGCGACACGGCCTTCGTCGCACGCGATCCCGCGCGGCTGGCCACGCCATACGTCAACGACACGCCGCAGCCGCACCGCCTCGCCGAGAACGAGACGGTGCCCATCGACGAAGGGTTCGTCGGCGTCACGTACTCGCCGTCGCGCGCGCTCAATGCGCACGCGTTCGCATCGGGCGGTGCGGGGATGGTGGGTACCGCCGGCGACGTGCTGACGGTGCTGGATACGCTGCGCGCGGGCGGTGGCGCGATCCTGCCGGCCGACCTGGTCGCCGAGATGGGCCGCGTACAGACCGGCGACTTCGAATTGCCGGACCTGCCGGGTGCGGGCTTCGGGATCGGGTTTTCGGTATTGCACGACCCGCAGGCGGCCGCGTCGCCGGAGTCCGTCGGCACATGGCGCTGGGGCGGGGTCTACGGTCATTCGTGGTTCGTCGATCGCGCCCGCGGGCTGACCGTCGTGTCGCTGTCGAATACGCTCTACGAAGGGATGAACGGCCAGTACACGCTCGATCTGCGCGACGCCGTCTACGGCGCCGGCTGATCCGCGCAAACAAAAAAAGGCCCGACAAGCGTCGGGCCAATGGGTTTGAGACACAAGGAGAATCCCGCCCACCCCGCTACCGGGCGGTTACGTCGCGCTACACGACGTTCTTTTCGACGATCGGCCGGTTTTCCAGCACTCGCGCCCAGCCGAGCGACGACAGGTCGAGCGTGTCATAACGCCCGCCCAGAATGAGTTCACTGACGCCACGCCCCGTCGCCGGCCCCTGCTGCAGCCCGTGGCCGCTGTAGCCGTTCGCGAACACGACGTTGTCGAGGTCAGGGTGGTAGCCGATGATCGCGTTGTGGTCGAACACGTTGTACTCGTAGTACCCGGACCAGCAATTCTCGACACGCAGCGCCTCGAATTCCGGCACGCGGTTCGCGAGCGTCGGCCAGATCACCTCGTCGAACAGGTCATGATCGACTTCATCGAGCGGCAGATCGTCCGGATCGCGATCCGGGCTCGGCGACGTACCGCAAATATACGTGCGCCCCTCCGGCCGGAAGTACACGCCGGTCGGGTCGATCAGCAGCGGACAATCGGCGAGCTTCGCCGGCGACGATACGTTGAAGATGCTGCGGCGCCGTGCAAACACGGGGATGTCGATGCCCATCATCGCCGACAGCGTGCGCGTCCATGCACCCGCTGCGTTGACGAGCGTGTCGCACGCGTAACGCTCGCCGTCGCCCGTCACGACATGCGTGATCTTGCGGCCGTCGCGCACCACGTCCTTCACGTCGGCCGGCACATATCGCGCGCCAAGCGCCTGCGCCTTCTTGCGCAGTGCCTGCACGAGCCCATAGCCGTCGAACCAGCCTTCGCCGCTCACGCCGTACGCGCCCGACACGAGATCGTCGACGTTCAGCCACGGAAACTTCGCACGCAGCGCATCGCCATCCATCAGCCGGATGTCGGCGCCGAGGCTCGTCTGCAGCGCATGATTCTCGCGCAGCGTCGCATCGCCGGCCGGCGTGGCGAGGAACAGGTAACCGCCTTCGTGCAGATCGATCGACGGCCGGTTGCCGTCCACTTCGAGCCGCTCGCCGATCGAGCGCAGGAAGTCGATGCCGAACAGCGACATCTCGATCGACAGCGGTGTCGAGAACTGCTGGCGAATCGATGCGGCCGACAGCGCCGACGACGATCGCGCATAGGTGGGGTCGCGTTCGATGACGGTCACGGCGACCGTGGGATCGGTGGCGCGCAGGAAATAAGCGATCGAGCTGCCGATCACACCACCGCCGACGATGACGACTTGAGAACTCACGACTGACTCCAGTTGCACGTAAAGGGCGCAGCCAGCCGGCCGCGCCTGCAGGTTGTTCGTGCCGCGTCGCGCGCGGCGTCGCGCGGGCAGACTTCCCCGGCGATCGCTTCGGCTATTTCAGCACGTCCGGCATCGCCGCGAAAGTCCGCTCGCGCGGGTTGCGTTCAGTCCGCCGATTTCGTCGTGACGGGCTGCCACGCGGCGTTCTTCACTTCATACAGCGTCGAGCTCGGGTTCTTCAGGTCGCCCGTGTTCGTGAACGCGATCGTGCCCGTGATGCCGTCGTAGCGCGTGCCCTTCAGCGCGCCGTTGAAATCGGCCGGCTTCGTCGAGTTCGCCTTCTGCATCGCGTTGATCGCGATCCACGTCGCGTCGTACGCGAACGGCGCATACGCGAGCATGTCGATGCCGTACTTCTGCTTGAATTTCGTTTCGAACTGCTTGCCCTTCGCGAGGCGCGACAGCGGCTGCCCGTATTCCCACACGGAAGCGCCTTCCGCCGCATTGCCGGCCAGCTTGATGAAGTTCGCGTTCATCACGCCGCCGCCTGCGAGGAACTGCGCGCGGATGCCGAGCTGGCGCATGCGCTTCACGAGCATCGCCGCCTGCGCGTCGAGGCCGCCGAAGAACACGAGATCGGCGTTGGTGCTCTTGATCTTCGTGAGCTGCGCGCTGAAATCGACGGCCTTGTCGTTCGTGAATTCGCGCGCGACGATCGTGCCGCCGTTCGCCTTCACGGCCTTCTCGAATTCGTCGGCTTCGCCCTGGCCGAACGCGGTGCGGTCGTCGATGATCGCGATGCGCTTCGCCTTCGTCACGCTCGCTGCGTACGCACCGGCGTTGCCCGCGTTCTGCGTGTCGGTGGCGATCACGCGGTACACGGTGCCGAGCCCGGCGCGCGTGATGTCGGGATTGGTCGCCGACGGCGTGATCATCGGAATCCCGGCCTTCGCGTAGATCTTCGACGCGGGCAGCGTCGTGCCGGAATTGAAGTGGCCGATCACGACGGCCACCTGCGCGTCGGCAAGCTGCTGCGCAGCCTGCACGCCGGTGCGCGGATCGCTCTGGTCGTCCTGCGACGCAACGACGAATTTCACCGGCTTGCCGCCGACCGTCGTGTGCGCGGCATTCGCCTCGTCGACCGCCATGCGCACGCCGTTCTCGATGTCCTTGCCGTACGCGGCGCCGCCGCCCGTCAGCGGGCCGGCCACGCCGACCTTCACAACCGTTTCCTGCGCGTGGGCCGCGCCCGTCTGGAACGCGAGGAGCGCGGCGGTCAATGCGGCGCCGGAAAGCGAACGAATGCGGAACGTCATGGCAATCCTTCTTCTGTGGGTCGGGGTGCAACGCGCGCTTGCCGCGCGTCGGCGACCTCTGGCGCGCCGGTGATGTCGTTGCCTGCCGGGGCGCCGTTCAATGCGCCCAACCGGCCGGCCGATCACCGCGGTTCCGTCTCCGAAGAACCTTTCGTCGCGAAAGAGGTGAATGGATTGTGGGTAGCCAATACCGGTGCAGCAAACGAAATATCGGAACTATGTTGTGAGGATTTATCATCAAGTTCCGCGTTCGCGGCCGACCCGCGGCCCGTGCAACGGTGGCCGCGGGTGGAATCGTTCAGTGGGAAACGGCGGCGGCACGCTTGGGTAAAGGCCGGCCGTGGTCATGCCGATGGCGCATCATCGTTGCGACGATGGCCCGGCCGGCCTGCGCGGCGCCCGCAACGCCGCATCATCGGTCAGTGCCGATCGGCGCCGGTATGCTTGCGCACCGCATCGGCCGCCTCGCCGGCCTTCTCCTGGAGCTTGCCGGCCTGCTGTTCGGCCAGGCCTTCCGCTTCCGTCTTGCGGTCGCCCGTCACCTTGCCGAGCGCTTCCTTGACCGAACCCTTGACCTGCTTGAGCTTGCCTTCGATGCGATTCCTGTCCATGGTCGTCTCCTGCGATGGTTGGAGAGAGCCGGCGATGTGACGGCCTGCGCCGCACCGCCGAGTGGACAGGATCGCAAGCGAGCACCGCGGGCGGCAGATGCGGATGCACCAACGGGCATGGTGCATTCGTACCGACGGCCGCGGCCTCCGGTATCAGTCCTTGCCCTTCGTGCCGCGCGCGCCGCCCGCTTCGGCCGCGCCGACGATTCCGCGCTCGCGCGCCCAGACGATCGCCTCGCCGCGGCTGTGCACGTCGAGCTTCGCGTAGATCGTCGCGACGTGATTGCGCACGGTGTTCGGCGCGAGCCCGAGGCGGCCGGCAATCTCCTTGTCGGCCAGACCGTGGCACAGCAGGTCGAACACGTCGCGCTCGCGCGCGGTCAGGTCCGACAGCTGCGCGCCCGCGTCCGGCGCATTCGCGCGCCGCACGTTCGCGAGCTTCTCGATCAGCGTGCGGCTGAACCACGATGCATCCTGCATCGCGGTCTCGATCGCATAGACGAGCTCCATCTCGGTACGCTTGCGGTCGCTGATGTCGAGCAGCGCGACCAGCAGGCAGTCGCGCCCGTGAATCGCGACCGGGTCGGCCGACACGACGCAATCGCGCACGTCGCCGTCGCGCGTGCGGATCTGCACGTCCGCGTTGCGCACGCTGCCGTCGCGCGCAAGCCGGCCTTCGATGCGCAGCCACGCGCCACGCTCGGCCCACAGCCCGATCTCGTCCGCCGACTTGCCGAGCAGGTCGTCCTGCGCGTGCCCCGTCATCGCCGCGAATGCGCCGTTCACGTCGAGCAGCTCGAAGCGGTCGGCCGTGACGATCGCGGTCGCGACCGGCGCCATCCGGAATGCGGTCGCGAAGCGTTCCTCGCTCTGCTTCAGCGCGCGCTCGGCCTGCTTGCGCGGCTCGAGATCCATGAACGTGAACAGCATGCACGCCTCGTCGTTCATGTCGATCGGCTGCCCGGCAACGACCACCGCCTTCGTGCTGCCGTCCGCGAGTTTCAGCACGGCTTCCATCTGCGGGATCGTCGCGCCCTCGCCAAGCCGCTCGATCGCGAGTTCGCGGCGCTCGGCCTGTTCGAGCACGTCGACTTCGTACACCGAGCGGCCGAGCACGTCGTCGCGCGCGTGGCCCGTCATGTCGAGAAAGCCCTGGTTGACCTTCACGTAGCGCAAATCGTCGAGCCGGCAGATCACGGCCGGCGCCGGGTTCGCGTTGAAGGTGCGCTCGAAGCGCTCCTCGGCGCTCGCCCATTCGGTCGCGTCGTGCAGCACGAGCGCGAGGCAATCGGGTTCGCCGGCCGCGTTCGTCAGCACGAGGCTGCGGATGCGGTGCACCCAGCTCAACGTCTCGTCGGCGGCCGATTCGACTTCGACCGTCACGTCGCTGAATTCCTCGCCGGCGATCACGCGATCCATCGGATAGTGGCCGTCGCGCACCGGATGGTTGTTCCGGTAGCGCAGCCGGAAGCGCTCGCGGTATGCGGTGACGTCCGCGCCGAGCGCCTTCAGTTCGGTCACGCCATGCATCGCGAGCGCGGCCTCGTTCGCCCAGACGATCCGCTGGTCGGGCTCGACCAGGATCACGCCCTCGGTGAGCCCCGCGATGATCTGGTGCAGCTGGCGCCGGTCGGTATGCGACTTGAGCACCTGTTCGTTTACCTGTTCGTTCATCGAATGGTTTTCCGCGTGGTCAACTTGGCCGCCGGCCCGGTCGTATCGTCGTCGACACGCGCCGGCCGGCGCGTGTGGCGATGATCGCTTGCCGCCCGGGCGCATGACAGGCGCGAATGCACTATCCGCCATAGTACATTCGCACGCCGCACGCCATCGTGCGGCATCCCGCCGATCCCGGACGCATCCGCCTGGCCCGCTTTCCACTTGCGCCACTCGACTGACGCATCCCCCTGCCCCTCCCGCCCCCCGTGCAAACGCACTAGCCGATCAGGTGAATTTGCGCGATGTCCGCTCGCGTTCGCATCGGTACGCTGGTACTGCATCGGCGCTCATGCGCTGCCTTCCCAACCGCAGAGGAGAAGCCCGAATGAAGCTGCACCAGACACCCGATCCGACGCGGCCCGAACCGCATCCGGACAGTCCGCCCGAACCGCCGCCCGGCACCGATCCGCCGGTGCCGCTGCCGCCCGACATGCCGCGCCCGGATATCCCGCCGCGCGAGCCCGGCTACGACACGCCGATCGTCCGGTGACGGCTGACGCCGTTCGCCTTTACCCATTCGACTCGCCAACCGACGGAGAACCCATCCATGAAGAAGACCCCGCATCTTTCGACGCTGCTCGCCGTCAGCGCGGCGTTCCTGCTCGGCGCCGCACCGCTCACGAACGCGGTTGCGCAGGACGCCTCGGCCGACAACGGCACGCAGGTCCATTCGAACCAGCCCGTCACCGACACGTGGATCACGACCAAGGTGAAGGGTGAGCTTGCGACCACCGAAGGCGTGAAGAGCACCGACGTCAGCGTGAAGACGGTCGACGGCGTGGTCACGCTCACGGGCGTGCTGCCGTCCAAGATCGCCGTGAAGAAGGCGATCGCCGTGTCGCGCGCCGTGAAGGGCGTGAAGCACGTCGACGCATCCGGCCTGAAGGCGAAGGCCTGACTTACCGCGCGGCGGTTGCCGCGCGCCTACTCCCGCAGTTTTCCCGTTACGACACAGGAGCACACGATGAACGAGGACAAGATCAAGGGCCAGTGGAAGCAGCTCACCGGCAAGCTGAAGGCCAAGTGGGGCAAGCTGACCGACGACGATCTCGCGGTCGCGGAAGGCAATCGCGACTATCTGGCCGGGAAGATCCAGGAACGTTACGGGATCGCCCGCGACGCGGCCGAGAAGCAGTTGAAGGAATTCGATCGCGAACTGTAACGCCTCCGGCTACTTCACCCGCCGCGGCGCCGATGGCGTCGCGGCCATCAGGATGACGACATGGGCAAATACCTGATCGCCTGGCTGCTCGGCGTGCCGTTCGGGCTGCTGGTGCTGTTCTATCTGATCACGCACGTCTTCTGACGGCGCGGCGCCCGGCACGCGCCCGCCGCCTTCGCGGCACCCTCATCCTCCCGGCGACGCAATCGACCGCGGCACGGCGCTCCGCCGCTGCCGCTCGAACGCACGCGCGCTCCGCGGCATCGCGGCCGTCAAACGCAAATCGGGCAGGACGCCTGCACGCCCTGCCCGACCGGTTCGTCACGGCTATGGCGGTGCTTCGTTACTTCGCCGCGTTCGCCGTCATCTTGAAGATGCCCTGCGCGTTGCCTGCGTCGAAGCGCAGGTCGGTCACCCAGCGGCGCGCACCCTGGTCGAACGTGCGCTTGCGCGTGATGAACTCGTAGAACGAACCCGGCACGTTGCGCTTCACCGTGCCGCCGTCGCGCGTACGGAACTCGCGCTCGACGGTATCCGCGCGATACGCGGTCTGGAACACGCGGCCCGAACGCGAACGCTCGACTTCCGGCTTCATCGGCCGCCCCTTTGCCTTCTCGTCGTCCGACAGCTTGAACACGTCGGCGACGCGGTCGGTCGCGTGGTTGAACGCGTTGCCTTCGGTCGAGATCCACGCCATTTCCGCCGATTCCATCAGCAGCGTTTCGTAGTCGAGCTCGTTCGGCAGGTCGTGCTGGCGCGCGAACGCACCGACGATCTCGGGCAGCAGCGCGTGCGCGGCTTCCAGCGACAGCCAGCCCTCACGCTCGACTTCCCACAGCAGCGCGACGGCCGCCGGCGACAGCGGATCGCGCGACGAACTGACGACGTTCGTCACGGCCTGCTGGAATTCCTTCGAGAAACGTTCCGGATGCAGCTCGCTGACGAAGAACTGCGCGATTTCGTCCGGTGCATCTTCATGCGCATACGCACGGCCCGTCATGCCGAGCTTGTCGAGCGGGTAACGGCCGTTCAGGCGGAAGCCGAGCGGACGCAGGATGCGCGTGAACGCGGCTTCGCCCGGCGGCAGCGCGCCCGTGTTCGGCCAGCGCACCGTGCGCAGCGCGCCGTGGTCGAAATAGACCGAGCCGCCGCTTTCGATCGCTTCGGCCGTGTACACGCGGCCGTTCGCCGAACGCTCGAGCAGCCCTTCGAACAGCGCCATGTTCATCGCCTGCGCGATTTCCGCGCGCGTCACGACGCCGTCTTCCCATTCTTCGAGGATGGCCGGCATGTTCAGGGTCGAGAACAGGGCGTCGGTCTTCGCCTGTCCCAGCAGCTTCGTCAGCAAGCTCTCGATATTCGGATTGCGCATCAGGATTCTCGTCTCGGGGGACCGCCGGCAAACGTGCCGGCAACTCGTTGGCCGGCCGCCCCACGGGCGCCTGACCTTGCGTGGGGAGCATTATTCAAAGGGTTGCAGTGGGGCGTAAAGCGAGATTAAATTGACACGTGATGAGTTTTTGGAATTATTAGCCGTTCCTCGCCTGCCTTCCGCCCCCACTCGGCGCGGGCCCGTTCGTCAGACAAATCGAGCATCATGCGTAAATTCAAGATTCCCAACATGGGCGCGCTCGTGGCTTTCGAAGCCGCCGCGCGCCACGAAAGCTTCACGCACGCGGCCAAGGAGCTGTTCCTGACCGAAAGCGCGGTATCGCGCCAGATCGCGACGCTCGAGGCGAGCCTCGGCGTACGGCTGTTCGCCCGCGTGAAGCAGCGCGTCGTGCTGACGCGCGCCGGCAAGCTGTACGGCACGCAGGTGCGGCGCGCGCTGGAAACGCTCGACCGCGACACGCTGTCGATCATCGCGCACGGCAGCGGCGGCGGCTACCTGGAACTCGCGGTGTTGCCGACCTTCGCGTCGCACTGGCTGATCCCGCGCATCAAGAGCTTCTACGACCGCACGCCCGACGTGCGCGTGAACATGGGCAGCCGCACCGACCTGTTTTCGTTCGAGGACACCCACTTCGAAGCCGCGATCCACTACGGCAAGCCGACCTGGCCCGGCACGTCGTCCGACTACCTGTTCGGCGAGGAAGTCGTGCCGATCTGCTCGCCCGCGCTGCTCGACGGGCCCGTCGAGCGCGTCGAGGATCTGCTCGCGTATCCGCTGCTGCACTCGACGACGCGTCCCGGCGCGTGGGCGCAATGGTTCGAGGCACATGGCATCGAGGACATCCGCACGATGCAGGGCGTGCGCTACGAGCTGCACACGATGCTGATCAGCGCGGCCGCGGCCGGGCTCGGCGTCGCGCTCGTGCCGAAGTTCTTCGTCGAGGAACAGTTGCAGCAGCTCGGCCTCGTCGTGCCGTGCGATGCGGCCACCGTCGGCGATTCGGCGTACTACCTCGTGTATCCGACGGAATTCAGCCACAGCAAGCCGCTGGAATCGTTTCGCGGCTGGCTGCTCGAGCAGGCGAGCGCGTATGCGGCGCCGGAGGGCGCGGCGGCGGATGACGGCCTGGAGGATGACGAGGACGTCGAGTAACGGCGCTGTCGCGCCAACGTCATGGGGCGGTGGCGTTGCATGCATGCCGCGCCGGCGGGCCAGCCGTGACGACCTTCACCAGCCGCGCACTATCGGGCGTTTCCAGCCCCGGGCACGCCGTATCCAGATCGCAGATCACGACCGTCGCGCGCCCGTCGAGCCGGCACACGCCGCGCGGCTGCGCGGCGGGCAGCCGCAGTCCGCGTCGCGCATCCTCCTGGTTCGTGAAAACGATCACGCCCGCGCGTTGCGAGCGGTCGGGCAAGCGCTTCGCCGACGCAGCGTCTTCTTCGAACCACACGTCCGGCCCGATCGTATCGTCGTCGAAATCGACCGCGAAGCGGCCCGACAGCGTGATCGCCCGGTCGACATGCACCGCATGGCATTCCGGCTCGGCATCCGCCGGGATCGGCTGCTCGCCGGCCACGACCGAGCCGCACGCCAGCAACAATACGATACCCGGCACGCGGGCGCGGCCGGTCATGCTCAACACATCAATCATTTGGCGGATCATGGGCAACACGGTGCGGGTCATCGTGACGACGACCCGCATTGTCGCGCACGGCGCGTGCGTGACGGGCGTGACGGGCGTTACATATGCCACTTCACCGTGGCAGTCAGCGTACGCGGATCGCCGGGCATGTTGTACAGGTCCGCATTGCCGTGCGCGGCGATGAAGTAGCGGCGATCGAACAGGTTGTCGAGCGTGAGCGTCACGTCGACCTTCTTGCTGCGATAGCCGGCCCCCAGGTTGAACACGGTGAACGACGGCAGCGTGACGAGATCGCTCGCCGACGTATAGCGCGCCGACTGGAACTGCATGCCGGCCGCAGCATAAAAACCGTACGGCAGCTCGCGCTTGAGCCACAGGTTCGCGCTGTGGCGCGGCATCAGCCCCGGCGTGTTGCTCGACACCGCGAGGCCAGCCGCCGTCGATTGCGCGGAACCGTCAACCGTGCCGTTCATATACGCGTAACCCGCATACACCGACCACCTGGGCGCGATCTCGCCGGTGAAGCCGAGCTCCATCCCGCGCACGTGCTGCGTGCCGATCGGCAGCGCATAGCCGGGATTCGCCGGATCGCCGATCTGCTGGTTGGTCTGGCGCATGTCGAACAGCGCAACGCTGGCCGTCGCCTTGCCGCCGAGGTCGAAGCGCGAGCCGACTTCATACGCGGTGGTTTTCTGCGGCGCGAGCGCGGCGCCGTTCGAGAACGCGCCGGAACTGATCAGCGTGTCGGCGAGCGGCGAGAACGACTGGCTGAACGAACCGTACAGCGTCAGCCAGTCGAGCGGTTCGTAGATCAGGCCGACGCGCGGGCTCCACGCATGATCGGTGCGGTCGAGGTTGACGTTCGACGACGTGTAGTCGTGGCGGATCTGGTTCAGGTAGTCGAAGCGCAAACCGGCGAGCACCTTCCAGTGTTCGGTCAGCGAAATCAGGTCCTGTGCGTAGACGCCTGCGAGCCCGACCACCGTCGATGCGTTCGTCTTCGCCCGCGCGCCGGTCGGCACGCCGGGCAGGATCACCGGCTGCGGATTGAAGAGATCGTAGGTCGCGACCTTCGTCACGCTGTAGATCGTGTCGAACTTCTGCTGCTGCGACAGTTCGAGCCCGTACAGCAGCTCGTGGCGCATGCCGAACAACGACGTCTTCTGCGTCAGTTCGAACAGGCCGTCGATGCCGTGATCGGTGCGCTGGCGCGTCGACTGGTCGAGCGTGACAACCGGGTGCGCGGCGGTCTTGATCGGCTCGTACGTCACGTAGTTCTTGCGCTCGAGCGAGAAGTCGTACGCGCGGATCGCGCCGTGGAACGACAGCGAATCGTTGAAGCGGTGATCGAGCGACACCGTCGCGCTCTTCGCGGAAATGTCGTTGTACGAGCTGTTCGCCGCATCGGCCGAGCCGTAATACGTGTTGATCGGCACGTCGACCGGCCGGCCGAGATACGCGGGCAGGCCCTGGTCGGACGTGCGGCGGTCGTGCAGGTAGTCGAATTCGACGTTCAGCACCGTGTCGCTGTCGAGCTTGAACTGCGCGGACGGCGCGATCGCCTGGCGGTTGAGCTGGAACTGGTCGCGGAAGCTGTTCGAGTTCTCGGCCGCGCCGGTGACGCGAAAACGCGCCGCATCGTTCGCGTTCCAGCCGAGGTCGAATTCGCCGCGCCGCTCGCCGCGCGTGCCGAGCGTCACGCCCACGTCGTTCACCGGGGCCGCCAGCGGCCGCTTCAGCACGCGGTTCACGATGCCGCCCGCCGAACCGCGCCCGTACAGGACGGCCGCCGGCCCCTTCAGCACCTCGACGCGATCGACGTTCGACAGGTCGCGGTAGTACAGCGCATCGTCGCGAATGCCGTCGACGTACTGGTCCGTGATGCTGTTGAAACCGCGGATCGTGATCTGGTCGCGCTGGCCGTCGCCGACCGAGAAGCCGACGCCCGGCACGTTGCGCAGCGCGTCCTGCATCGACGTCGCGTTCTGGTCCTCGATCACCGCGTGCGGGACGACGTTCACCGTCTGCGGCACGTCCATCAGCGACATGTCGGTCTTGGTCGCTGCACGCGAGTGTCCGCCGTCGTACGACGCATGCTCGGCGGCCGCGTTGACGGAAATCGCGGGCAAGGTCGCGGCGGCTTCGCTCGCCTGTGCAAACGAAGTGCGTGCGCCAGCCAGCGACGTGGCGATCAGAAGCGCATGGCAGGCGCTCTTGTTGAGTTTCATCGTGAACGTAGAGGTGGTGAAGAAATGCGGCGAACGGAAGCACACCCGGCCAATGCGCGAATCACGCGACGAACCGGCGGGTGAAGCCCTTTCCGTGAAGGAGATGACGCGCGCGGAGGATCGCCCGTTGCGCATGCCGGCCGGCGAATGACCGGCACGGATGGATGCCGGCCGGCACGCCCGGCATGAACCAGCCGTGACATCCCGTCATGGCTCGTAATCGGGCGAAATAATAAACGAGAATGATTCGTATTTTTAGTTAATTTTTAACGTGTCGCCTGTCCGCAACGTGCGCGCACATGGCGATCTGCATTCCTGACGAATGCCTTTCCGTTCGACGGGATGAATGCGCCCGGAACGTAATGGAAATGAAAGAACAGGGTCGACCGGATCGCGTAGCGGCGATCACATCGAATACGGGAGCCGGGAAACGGAAGGGACGAGATTGGAGAGGATCACGAAGGATCGGGGCGGGCAGGCGGAACGGATTCAAAGGTCCGGTGCGCGCCGGACCGGGCAACCCCGACCCGGCGCTCCGGGCAGCCGACCTCGCATCGGCAACGCGGCGGACCTACTTCTATTCTTCACTACGTCTGCTCTCAGGCTCACTTCATTTTTTTCTTCGCCGCGCTGCGCCATTATCCGCCCAATCCGGCCAAAGTGAAACGTTTGCGGTTGCACCAGGCACGTTATACCGGCCATTCGTCAACAGTCTTTCCAAATACTTACGGTTCGTGCGATGCCATTCAGCCATCCTTGCATTCGAGACGGCGTTCCTTTTTAATGGAACTGGTTCCATTCGTTGAATCGGCCAGGGTTCCGCGTGACGCGCAGTCGCGTGCGCGTCATGATGCCGATTCAGGATCGAGGATCATTCAGCTCAGGATTCGCATCGCCCGTCCCTTCCGGACACCCCGTCAAACGAGACCGTCATGCCCGATTCCGCCTCCTTGCAGCAGCTGTTTCCCGCCTATCAGGACATCCCCGCCGAATTCCGGCTCACCGCCCCGATCCACCAGCGCGTGTCGCTCGTCGACGGCGCGTTGCGACCGTGGGACGGCGCGACCAAGACCGTCCTGTCGCCCGTGTGCGTGCGACAGGCGGACGGCAGCGTCGAGCAGGTCGAGATCGGCAGCTACCCGGTGATGGGCGAAACGGAAAGCGACGCGGCGCTCGACGCCGCGGTGCGCGCATACGATGCCGGCCGTGGCGAGTGGCCGACGATGAAGGTCGAGCAACGCATCGCGTGCATGCAGGACTTCATCAAGCGGATGGTCGCGCAACGCGAACTCGTCGTGAACCTGATCATGTGGGAAATCGGCAAGAGCCTCGCCGATTCGCAGAAGGAATTCGATCGCACCGTCACGTACATGACGCAGACGATCGACGCGCTGAAGGAACTGGACAACGCGAACTCGCGCTTCGTGATCGCCGAAGGCACGATCGGCCAGATCCGCCGCACGCCGCTCGGCGTCGTGCTGTGCATGGGCCCGTACAACTATCCGCTGAACGAGACGTTCGCAACGCTGATCCCCGCGCTGCTGATGGGCAACACCGTGGTGTTCAAGCCGCCCCAGTACGGCACGCTGCTGTTCGAGCCGCTGCTCGAAGCGTTCCGCGACGCGTTCCCGAAGGGCGTGATCAACACGATCTACGCGCCAGGCGCGGTGGTCGTGCCGCACATGCTCGCGTCGGGCAAGATCAACGTGCTCGCGTTGATCGGGTCGAGCAAGGTGGCCGATCACCTGAAGAAGCAGCACCCGAAGTCGCACCGCCTGCGCGCGATCCTCGGCCTCGACGCGAAGAACGCGGCGATCGTGCTGCCCGACGCCGATCTCGACCTGACCGTGAAGGAGTGCCTGCTCGGCGCGCTGTCGTTCAACGGCCAGCGCTGCACCGCGCTGAAGATGCTGCTCGTGCATCGCTCGATCGTCGACGAATTCCTGAAGCGCTTTACCGCTGCGCTCGAACAGCTGAAGATCGGCATGCCGTGGGAGAAAGGCGTCAGCATCACGCCGCTTCCGGGCATGCATCGCACGGCGTACATGACGGACGCGATCGACGATGCAAAGGCCAAGGGCGCGCAGGTCGTCAATCACTCGGGCGGCGAGTTCAGCAAGACGCTGTTCTACCCGGCCGTCGTGTATCCGGTATCCGAAGGGATGAAGCTGTACCGCGAGGAACAATTCGGGCCGATCATTCCGGTCGCGCCGTTCGATGACGTCGAGACCGCGCTCGACTACGTGACGACGTCGGATCACGGCCAGCAGGTCAGCATCTTCGGTTCCGATCCGGCGCAGATCGGCGCGCTCGTCGATCCGCTCGTGAACCAGGTGTGCCGCGTGAACCTCAACTGCCAGTGCCAGCGCGGGCCCGACGTGTTCCCGTTCGCGGGGCGCAAGGATTCGGCCGAAGGCACACTGTCGGTGAGCGACGCGCTGCGCGCGTTCTCGATCCGCTCGATGGTCGCCGCGAAGCAGACCGACGGCAGCAAGCAGCTGCTCGATTCGATCGTGTCGGATCACCACTCGAAGTTCATCAACACGGGCTTCATTTTCTGACGCACGCGGCGGGTGTCGCAGCGCCCGCCCGATCGCCAGGCCCTCGGCGAAGCCGCGGCGGTTGCCCGCCTACCGTGCGAGCGCCGCCAGTACATTCCGGCGGTAGCTCGGGTCCTTTTCAAGAATCTCGAGCACGCCGCGCGTTGCGTCGACGTTCGTGTACAGCTCGGCGTTGCTCGATTCGGCGCCATTCGCGAAGAGAAACACCTTCGCCTGCACCGGCGACGTACGAACGCGACGAAGATCCCCGCTCAGCACGATCATGTCGCCGGACACGCGCGCCGCAAAATGCGGCGACGACAGTGGCTGTCCGTAGCGTGTTGCCATCGCGTCCAGCAACGCGTCACTCTCGCCGCCGATCGACTGGTAGGCAATTCCCCGGCCGGTGCCGGCACGCACGCCGAACACGACCTTGAGACCGACCGTCCGGCCCTGGTAGACGCCTCGCGCCACGACCGAACATTGATTCAGGTCGTCGCAGTCGATCGATTCGACCGCGAGGCGAATGTCGGCGAGATCCCGCAGCACGGGGGCCTGCGCGGTGGATATGTCAGGCAACGCCGGCTCGCGAGCGGCACAGCCGAACGCCAGACAAACAGACAGCCCCGCGCCCAGCAGGCCCGGCACGATGGCGCGAAATCGACTCACGTCATGTTCCCGTGTTCAATTGCGCCGAGCGGCTCGGCCACGCGATTGACGCGCTCGAACACGTCAACGACGTCGTCGCCGTCGAATGAAAACACGGCAAACTCGTATGCCAGAAATCGCGCCAGAACGGCTTCCGGCAGTTCGTCGTATCGCATCCCTGCCACGACTTCGCCGTCGATCGGGTCGCACGAGCCTGATAGCGGCAACGTGCCATCTCCGAATTGCCAGATCGTCCTGAGACGCCGCATCCCGTCAACCACCCCGAAACGCGCAAACCCGTCGTCTCCCGATGTGCGCATCCACACTTGCGTGTCGACCCACCGGTCGCGGAGGATCGCATCGATATATTCCTGCTGCTGTTCCAGCGTCCAGTTGGCATTCCGCGACCGATCGCCTGGAAACGCATGGATTCGACTACGCAGGCTCGTCGGCGCCAGCACCATGGCGATACGCCAGATTTCGAGGTTGCGGCCCATCTTCCCCCCATCGGAAATCGCTTGTGAATCGACCTATCGTACGCCCTGGACGTTGGTCACCAGCAACCTGATCCCCGCCACGCCGAACACGACGGCCAGACACGCCTCCATCGCGCGGCGGCCGCGCACGTACAACCGGCGCGCACCGTCCATCGAGAACACGAGCGCATAGCCGCCGAACACCACGCAGCCGATCGCGAGGCAGCCCGGCACGACGGTGCCGTGCGACGCGCCCGCACCGTTCGACGACAGCGCGACGATCGACACCCATACGAGGATCGCCTTCGGATTGGTCAAATGCAGCATCGCGCCGCGCACGTAGAAGCGCGACAGCCGCGGCTCGCTCGCCGCGTTCGCCGATGCCGCCGCCGGCCCCGACAGCGCCGTGCGCCCCGACTTGAACGCGAGCCACAACAGGTACAGCCCGCCGAAGACCTTGATCGCGACCAGCAGCTTCGACCACGCGAGCAGCGCGGCCGACACGCCAAGCGCGGCCACCGTCGCCCAGAACATCGACCCGGAGATCACACCGAGCGCGAACGCGAGCGCCGCTTTGCGGCCCTGGTTCGCGGCGACCGACATGATTGCCAGATTGCTCGGCCCCGGGCTGGCCGTGCCGATGAAATACGCCGTGTACGCCAGCAGCAGGTTGGCCGAGAAGAAGGTGGGAACGCTCATGTCGAACCTCGCAGGGATGATCCGGAGATTGTTGGCAAACGCACGCCGTCTGCCCATGAACAGTTGGCCAGCAATTCGCTGGGCCAGTTCAGCGGCCGTGCAACCAGGTTGCCCCGCGCAAGCGTGTCTCTGTTTTGAAACAACCGGCGCATTCGCCGCCGGTTCCCGCGATGCAACGGCAGTCGTCCCGTGCCGCCGCCTTCCGCCGCCGAACGTACGGCAGACGTGGCCAGACCGCGCTGCACGCGTCGTTCCGGCCGTTCGTCGGCAGAAACGCACGACGCGTCCGATGCCGGCGTTACGTTACATCCGTGAAGCATTTCGCCTCGTCGGGCCGCGTCGGGCACCCGACGCCCCGGTCCTCCCGTCCGTAGACACCTTTCTCGACCGACTGCGCAATCCAGTCCCGGCGGGACTCGCCGACCCGCGCCGTATCACTGCTCAACATTACTCAACAATCGTCTGACGACGCTGGTACGGAATCTGCATTCCATTCGGGTAAAAGCCGCGCCGGTCATCGCGCGGACAGGAATCCCCCCTCGGGCGCGTCCAAGAATCCGCCCGAACGATCCGCACATGCAACGAGGCCCTTCATGAATGCGCTGCCCAACTCGTCCGATCCGTCGTTCCAGCTCTTTCTCGCGAAGGTGCTCGAACAGCCGCTGCCCGACTGGACCGAAAAACAGCAGATGGAACTCGAGATGGCCCGCACGCTGTCGACGCAAATGGTCAATCTCGCCGAAGACATGCGCGGCCACACGCCCGATCTCGCACGCTGCCTCGTGCTGCTCCGCTACGCGAAGGTGCTCGACTTCATGCTGACGTCGCTCGCCGCGCACCGCGACATTCATCCGCAGACGCTGCGCACGCTGTTCCGGCTCGCGAACCTGAAGGTCGACGATGCGTATCCGGTCTGAGCCGGCACGACGCATCGTCTGCGGCGAACGGCACGTGCGGCAAACCCGCTCATTCCCGATGTGCGCGGATGCCCGGTAATCTCGCCGCATGAGCATCGCGAACCGGACATCGCGACTGGCCGGCGAACTCTGCGTCTTCGCGAAGCGGTACGGGCGCAAGGCACAGAAACATCTCGACCCGAACGATCGCCGCTACGATCACGACGTCGAACGCACGATGCGGCGACTGTCGCCGGCCGATCTCTCCGGTCTGCTGGCCGGCGACGAAGCCGAAGGCGAACACGACATCGCGCCCGGTTCCGCCGATACGCCCCGCCGGCCCTGAACGTGGCCGGCTTCGGCCGGGCCTGACCGCCCACCCGTGCTGCCCGACGGCCCCTCCCCGCAAACGGAGGTACAATCGCGCGCCATGAACGCACTTCGCCGCTTCCTGCTCCGGCCAGGCGTCGCGCGACAACTGCTGTGGGGATTCCTCCTCGTGACGCTGCTGTCCCGCGCGCTGATGTCGGGCGCCGTGATGCTCGATCCGGATGGTCCGGAGGCGGGCTCGGTGGTGCTGTGTTCGGGCCGCGGCCCGCTGATCGTCACCGGCGCCGCACTGGCCGCCCGCTTCGATGCGAGCGCGCCGATCACGCCGGCCAACGACGCGTTGGCGCTCGTCGATGCGCTCAAGCATGATGCGCACGCCGACAAGACCGCGTCCTCCGGAAACGGCGAGAGCCTCTGCGCCTTCGGTGCAGCGCTATTCACCGCACTCGCGTCGTTCGTGCTGCTGGTGCTGCTGTTTCCCGCCGCGGCGCCGCGACGGTTCCGCATTCATTTCGACAGTATCCCTTTCGTGCGATCGATATTCGACGATCGCCCGCCCTCCCGCGCACCTCCTCTGTTCTGCTGAACGTTCCGCCTTGCGGCGCGTGCACGTCAATGTGCATGCGCCTTCACGCCGTTCGTTTCACACGACCTGATTCACGCGTTCATCCGCATGCCCGCATCGCGCGGGCGGCGCCGCGTTGCGCATCGCTTGCGCATGACGCCGCGCCGCCCGTTGCGCCCCTGCACGCATGCGGGTGCGACGCACGTTGACGGCAGCGGGCCCGCGCCGGCCCCGCCGCTCGACGCTCACGAGGAGCTGACACCATGTCGACGACCGTCGATCGGGCAATCTCGCCCACCCGTTCCGCAAGCGCCGGTTACCGGACGCTCTGGCGCTGGCACTTCTATGCCGGCCTGTTCGTGATGCCGTTCCTCGTGATCCTCGCGATCACGGGCACGCTCTATTGCTTCCAGCCGCAGATCGAGCCGCTGCTCTATCCGCACCGGCTGATCGTCGAACCGCGCGCGACGCCGCGGCTCGACGCCGACACGCTGCTCGCACGCGCACGCACCGCGATGCCGGCCGGTGCAACGCCGGTGTCCGTGCAAGTGTCCACCGCGCCGGACCGCAGCGCCGAGTATGGTTTCCGGCTGCGCGACGGCAGCCGCGAGAGCGTGTACGTGAACCCGTACGACGGCGGCGTGCTCGGCACGCTGAGCGTCGACAACCGTTTCATGCAGGTCGACCGGATGCTGCATCGCAAGCTGCTGCTCGGCAAGACGGGCGAGCTGCTGATGGAGCTTGCCGCCTGCTGGACCTTCGTCATGATCGGCACCGGCATCGCGCTGTGGTGGCCGCGCGGCGCCGAGCGCGTCGGGCGCGCACTGCGGCCCGACCTGTCGCTGCGCGGCCGGCCGCTGTGGAAAAGCCTCCACGCGACAGCCGGTATCTGGCTCGCGGCCGGCACGGTCGCGTTCATCCTGACGGGGCTGCCGTGGTCGGGCTCGTGGGGCAAGAACTTCAAGGCGCTCGCCGCGACCGTGAACCTCGGCGCGCCGGAAGGCGCATGGGGCGGCTCATCGGTGCGCTCGACGCGACCGGGCGCCGCCACGACGCCCGGGCAGGCGCCGGCGCACGCCGCCGCACCGTCCGGCCATCACCACGATTCGAGCGATTCGATGCCGGGGATGGTGATGGACGACCTGCCATTGCCGCAAACGCCGTGGGCGGTCGGCAACGTGCCCGTTCCGCAATCGCCGTCGGCGCCGACCCCCGCACCGTTGCCGCTGGCCCGCGCGATCGCGACCGTCGCCGGCCTGGGCGTGACGAGCGGCTACACGCTCGCGCTGCCGTCCGGCGCGGACGGCGTGTTCACCGCGTCGTACTTCCCGGCCGACCCGAAAGCGGAACGCACGATCTACGTCGACCAGTACAGCGGCGCGGTATTGAAAGACATCCGCTACGACGACTACGGCGCGGTATCGCAGGCCGTGTCGTACGGCACGTCGCTGCATATGGGCCGCTACTTCGGGCTCGCGAACCAGATCATTTGCGCAGTGTTGTCGCTCGGACTGGCCGCGATGGCCGTCACGGGCACCGTGATGTGGTGGAAGCGCCGCCCGGCCGGAAAGCTGGGCGCACCGTCGCGCGAACGCGGCACGCCGCCGATGCGCGGCTGGATCGCCGGGCTCGTGCTGCTCGGCATCGTCTTCCCGCTGATGGGAATCACGATCGTCGCGGTCTGGTTGCTCGACCGGCTGCTGTTCGGCCGCGCGACGCGCGCGGCAGCGTAATCGACGCAAGCGCTTCCACCCATTCGAAGGAAACCGAAACAATGAAGTTCAGATTGATGCTGCCCGCCGCCGTGCTCGCGGCCTTTTCTCCGGCCGGGCAGGCACAGGAAAGCGGCGTCGACCGCACCGGCGCCACGCTCGCCCCGATCCGCGTCGACGCGCAGAAGGCACCCGCGCTCACGCAGCCGCTCGACACCGGCAGCCATCTCGGGCTGTCGTCGCTCGAAACGCCCGCGAGCGTCGAGCAGATCAACCGCGCGACGCTCGATACGCGCGGCGACAGTTCGATCATCGACGCGGTGAGCCGCGCCGCCGGCATCAGTGCGTCGCCGCATCCCGGCAACGGCAATTCGGAGCTGAGTGCGCGCGGCTTCGTCGGCGCATCGTCGGTCACGCAGCTCTACGACGGCGTACGCCCGTACGGCGCGATCGGCGTCACGTTCCCGTTCGACACGTGGTCGGTCGACCATATCGACGTGCTGCGCGGCCCCGCTTCGGTGATCTACGGCGAAGGCGCGATCGGCGGCGTGGTCAACATCGTGCCGAAGAAGCCGACGCGCACGCCGATCCGCAACGAGCTGCAGGTCGGCGGCGGCACCGAGGGCACGGCGCGGGCGGCGTTCGGCAGCGGCGGCGCGCTCAACGACAAGCTGTCGTACCGCTTCGACATCAGCGGCAACCGCTCGTCGAACTGGGTCGACCGCGGCGACTCGCGCAACCTGTCGATCTCCGGCGCGCTGCGCTACGACGTGACGCCGGACCTGACCGTCACGGCGTCGTACGCGCAGGGCTTCATGCACCCAATGCAGTATTTCGGCGTGCCGCTCGTGAACGGCGCGCGCGATCGGGCACTCGACAAGAAGAACTACAACGTCGGCGACAGCGACATCGCGTTTCGCGACAGCTGGGCCACCGTATCGGCGAACTGGCAGCCGAGCGACAGCCTGAACGTGACGACCACGCTGTACCGGATGAAGAGCAACCGTCACTGGAAGGATGCCGAGTACTACACGTACCTGCCGTCGAGCGCGCAGGTCCGGCGCAGCAGCTACACGGAAATCTTCCACGACCAGGAACAGTACGGCAACGTGACGACGGCCACGGTCAGCAGCGCGTTGCTCGGCATGCGCAACACGTTCTCGACCGGCTTCGAGTTCAACCACACGACGTTCCAGCACGACAACAACTCGCCGTACTCGGGCACGTCGACGGTCGATCCGTTCAATTTCGACCCGGGCAGTTTCATCAACACGGCCGGCACCGTTCCGAAGTACCGCAGCCAGTCGAACCAGTACGCGCTGTTCGCGGAGAACCGGCTCGAGATCACGCCGCGCTGGTCGGTGATCGGCGGGTTGCGCTACGACCACGCGAGCGTGAACCGCGACGATCTCGTGAACGGCGGCGCGTTCACGAAGGTGTTCGCGAACACCGGCTGGCGCATCGGCACCGTGTACGACGTGCGGCCCGGTCTCGCCGTGTATGGCCAGTACTCGGTATCGGCCGATCCGGTCAGCTCGCTGCTGTCGCTGAATGCGTCGAAGGCGAACTTCACGCTCGCGACCGGCAAGCAAATCGAGATCGGCGTGAAGCAGTCGTTCCTCGACGGCAAGGCGGAATGGACGCTCGCCGCGTACCGGATCGTCAAGAGCAACCTGCTGACGGCCGACCCGGTGAACCCGAACCAGTCGATCCAGGTCGGCCAGCAATCGTCGCGCGGGCTCGAGGCGACGGTCGGTGCGGAGATCGCGAAGGACTGGCGCGTCGACGCGAACGTGTCGATCCTGCGCGCGAAGTACGACGACTTCCAGCAGTCGTCCGGCGGCACGACGGTGTCGCGCGCGGGCAACGTGCCGGTGTCGGTGCCGCAGCGGCTCGCGAACCTGTGGGTGAGCTGGCGCTTCGCGCCGGACTGGACGGGCATCGCGGGCGTCAAGTACGTCGGCAAGCGCTTCGCCGACACCGCGAACCAGCTCGTGATGCCGTCGTACACGACCGTCGACCTCGGCCTCGCGTGGAAGCCGCGCAAGGACACGACGATCACCGCACGCGCGTACAACGTGTTCAACCGCCGCTACGTGCAATCCGCGTACTACAACGAGACGCAGTACCTGCTCGGCAACGACCGGCGGTTCGAAGTGCTGGCGAACTACCGGTTCTGACGGCGCATGCCGCCGCACAACGTGCCGGCCGGCACGGGCGCGGCGGCGTGCCGGTCAGTCTCCGGCATCGCCGCTGCCACCCCGCCTTCGTGCCTCACGCCCCCGTGCCCGCCGCACGCCCCGCCATCCACTTCCGGTAGCGGCGCGTCTGGCACTGCGCGACCAGTTGCTGCCGCACCAGCGCACGCAGCGGCGACACCTGCGGGTGCGTACGCCGCCCTTCGCTGAGCCGCGTGAGCTGGAACTTGACGACGGCCATGTTGGCCAGCGCGCCCAGCGCCTTGTTCTTCCAGCGGATCGGCTGCAGCACCGGTGCGCTGTCCTTGCCCGCGCGCCAGTCGCGCGGCAGGTTCGGGTCGATCGACAGCGCGGTCGCGATGCCGACCATCGCCACGCCGCTGTTCACGACCTGCTCGGCGACCGCACGACGCCGGATCCCGCCCGTGACCATCAGCGGCATCCGCGCGACGGCCGTGATGTCGCGTGCGAATTCGAGGAAATAGGCTTCACGCGCCAGCGTGCGCCCGTCGCGGGCTTCGCCCTGCATCGCCGGCACTTCATAGCTGCCGCCCGACAGCTCGACGAGATCGACGCCGAGCGGATTCAGCAGCTCGACCACACGCTTCGCGTCGTCCGCGCTGAAGCCGCCGCGCTGGAAATCGGCCGAGTTCAGCTTCACCGCAACGACGAATTCCGGCGACACCGTTGCACGCACCGCCTTCACGATATCGAGCAGCAGGCGCGCGCGATTCTCGACGCTGCCGCCCCACCGGTCCTGCCGGCGGTTCGTCAGCGGCGACAGGAACTGGCTCAGCAGATAGCCGTGCGCCGCGTGCACCTGCACACCGGTGAAGCCGCTTTGCTCCGCGAGTTGCGCGGCGCGCACAAAGCGCTGCTGCACGTCGCGAATATCGGCTTCCGTCATCTCCTTCGGCACCGGGAACTGCTTCGACAGCGCGCCGAGCGCGAGCGGCACGGCCGACGGCGCGAGCGTCGTCTGGCCGAGCGCGGCCTGCATCTGGCGCCCCGGATGGTTGATCTGCATCCATACGTGCGCGCCGCCCGAGCGGGCGATTTGCGCCCAGCGGCGGAAGCGGTCGAGCTGCGCGTCGTTTTCGAGCACGACGCCGTTCGGCCCCGTCATCGCACGGCCGTCCACCATCACGTTGCCGGTCAGGATCAGGCCGACCTGGCCGTCGGCCCACGCCTGGTACAGGCGCAGCAACGCGTCGGACGGTGCGTGGTCCGCATCGGCCATGTTCTCTTCCATCGCGGCCTTGGCCAGACGGTTCGGAATCACCGCCCCGTTGGGCAGTGTCAGCGGCGCAAACAGATTCATGGTGGACTTCCTCGATTGACGATGCCCAACGATAACTTTAAAGTCAACTTTAAGGTCAAGCCCTTTTGGAGCACATCATGAAAATCGGCGAACTGGCTAAGGCGAGCGGCCTCGCGGCGTCCCGCATCCGCTTCTACGAAGCGAGCGGCCTGCTCGAACCGGCCCGCCGCCAGGCGAACGGCTACCGGGAATACGGGCCGGAAGCGTTGACGCGGCTCGCGATCATCGATCGTGCGCAGCGCGCGGGCTTCGCGCTCGACGAAATCCGCGCGGTGCTGCCGCCCGATCTCGGCGCGTGGCCGCGCGACGAACTGCTGGTCGCGCTGCGGCACAAGGTCGACGAAATCGCGCTGCTCGAGCGGCGTCTCGTACAGAACCGGCAGCATCTGGAAACACTGATCGACGAAATCGAGAACAAACCGGCGGGCGAGGATTGCGCGGGCGCCGCGCAACGGATGCTCGACCGGCTGTGCGAGCAGGCCAGCGAACCGCTTGAACCCGCGCCCGTCGTGCGGCCGGCGCGCAAGCGGGCGTGACTGACTGCACGGCGTTCCCCATCGATCGATCAACCCGCGCTGTGGCGAGACGCGTCGACGCAAGCGCGCCGGCTTCCGCTGCGCCCCCTCATGACCGCCCTATCCGCATGACGATTCCCCGTATCCGAGGATTTTCCATCGCCGCGCTACTGACGTTCGCCATCGGCAGCACCTTTGCAGCGACGTGCGACGACACGCATTCGTCGATCCGTTGCCCGGACACCCCCGATCTGCCGGCCGACATCGTCGCGCAGTTGCCCGCCGGCTACGAAGCGCTGGATGCCGCGTCGGGGCGACTGACCGACGGCACCCGCAACGGGTACGTCGTCGTCGCGCATCAGCCCGGCGATTCGATGAGTACGCCTTCGCCGCGGCCGCTGCTGATCTTCCTGCAGGGCAAGGACGGGCACTACCGGCTCGCGGCGCGCAACGACACCGTGATCATGAAAGCCGACGAAGGCGGCATGGGCGACCCGTATCTCGATGGCGTCGCCGACAATGCGCTCACGGTCGAGCCTCGCACGTTCACGGTCGAACAAGGCGTATTCGCAGGCCGTAACCACTGGCGCGACCGCGTGACGTTTCGCTACGAGGCGGCGCATCGCACGTGGATGTTCCATCGCGAAGTGTTCCGGAACTGGCGATTCAACGAGAACCCGGATGGCGATGCGCTGAAAGCCGACCCGGTGCGCGTCACGCGCGCCGATGCGGCGAAGGCCGTCGCGTTCGACGCGTGGCGGCCGAGCGACTGGTGCGATGCCGCCGAACGGCGCGACAGCGATCCGGCGTGCCGCAAGCATTGACGGCGCGCGGGCGGCGACGGTGCGTGCCGGTCGCTTGAAGTGCGCTGCGGCACGACTGTCCGGATTTGCCTACGTCGCAGGTAATCGACGCGCGCCGCCCACACCGCGATCATGGCGCCATCGATTCACGAACCGCAGCACGCCCAGGAGCCCGCCGTGACCGCCTATGCCATCGCCCACCTGCACGACGTCGACATGTGCGACGACATCGTTGAGTACCTCGAACGCATCGACGGCACGCTCGCGCCGTATGACGGTCATTTCGCGATTCACGGCGCGCGGCCGGAAGGTCGCGAAGGCGTGTGGCGCGGCGACCTGATCGCGATCGCGTTTCCCGATCTCGACACGGCGCGCGCATGGTACGACTCGGATGCGTACCGGCAGATCCAGCCGCTGCGCGCCCGGCACGCGAGCGGCCCGCTGATCCTGATCGACGGCGTCGACGAACGGCACAAGGCGACGGACGTCCTGCGCTGAATCGCGACGCCGGCGAGGCCGGCAACGCTTACGACGCGTTCCGCTCCATCGGCTCGCCGACCACGAAGCCGCCGCCCTGGAACCGCTGCGCGGGATCGTCGTACTCGGCGGTCGGCGCCGTCACCGGGAACAGCCCGGCAAACTGCTCGGAGCTGTCGCGCGGGCGGAAGCCGAGGAAGCCGGCCTTCGTGTTGTCCCACCACTTCACCGGGTTGTCCGACGCGCCGTAGACGATCGCGTGCCCGACACGGTTCGTCAGCAGCGAGCAGCGCACCAGCTCGATGAAGTCGCGATAGCTGAGGAACGTGACGAGCATGCGCGGATTCTTCGGCACTTCGAACGACGAGCCGATCCGCAGGCACACCGTCTCGATCCCGAAGCGGTCGAAGTAATAGCGCGACAGCGATTCGCCGAAGCACTTCGTCACGCCATACAGGCTGTCGGGGCGCAGCGGCGAATCGGCGTCGAGCACTTCGGTGACCGGATGGAAACCGATCGCATGGTTCGAGCTTGCGAACACGACACGCTTCACGCCGTGCTTGCGCGCGGCTTCGTACAGGTTGTACGTGCCGGTGATGTTCGCGCCGACCAGATCGTCGAACGGCGCATCGACCGAAATGCCGCCGAGGTGGACGATCGCGTCCACGCCATCGACGAGCGCCATCACGGCCGGGCGATCGGCCAGGTCGACCACGCGGATTTCTTCATGCGCGGCCGCGTCGTCCAGCGCCGCGATGTCGCTGACGCGTACGACGTCGGCCCAGTCGGCGAGCGCGCCGCGCAACTGGCGGCCCAGGTTGCCGGCCGCGCCCGTCAGCAGCAGGCGCCCGAACGGTTTGCGCGCGGCGGTGGATGAGGCGTTCATCGAATCTCCTTGAATCTGACCAAAATCGGAAAACGTTTTCCAACTATACGCGGTGGTGCGGCCGAACGTCAATGGTCGAACCCGTTCTCAGCCATCCGCACTTTCCCGATATCGACGGCTGGCCGCGCACCGGCTTTTTCTGACACAATCCGGCGTAATAGAACGAAAACGTTACCCTTCCGATGAAAAAAGTTTCCCCGACGATCCGCGACGTGGCTGCGGAAGCCGGCGTGTCGGTCGCGACGGTATCGAAGTACGTGAACGGCACGCAGCGCTTCTCGCCGACCGTCGAGGCGCGGCTCAAGGAATCGATCGAGCGTCTCGGTTACCGTTCGAACCCGCTCGCGCGTTCGATGATCACCGGCCGCACGCGCACGATCGGCCTCGTGATCCTCGACATCAGCAACCCGCACTTCACGAACGTGGTGAAAGGCGCGAACCGCGTCGCGCTGCAGCACGACTACACGCTGCTGCTCGTCGATACCGAAGAGAGCCAGGCGCGCGAACGCTCGCTGATCGAAGCGCTGGCGCAGCGCGTCGACGGCCTGATCGTCAGCACGCGGATGCCCGACGAGGAAGCCGGCTGGATGCTCGACCTCAACAAGCCGCTCGTGCTGCTGCGTCGCAGCCCCGGCCTGCCGATTCCGAGCGTCGGCATCGACAACCGGCTGTCGACCTACATGCTCGCGCGTCACCTGCTCAATCTCGGCCACACGCGCATTGCCTATCTCGGCTTCGGCACCGCGCGCGTGAACGACGAGCGGATCCAGGGCGCGCGCGACTGCCTCGCCGAAGCGGGGCTCACGCTCGACGTGCACGATGCGCATGCGCCGACCGCCGAAGCCGGCGAGCGCGCATGCTCGCGCGTGATGCTCGGGCCGCAGCGTCCGCAAGCGGTGATCTGCTACAACGACCTGATCGCGCTCGGCTTCATGAAGGAAGCGGCATCGCTCGGCTTCCGGCTGCCGCAGGACGTGTCGGTCGCGGGCATCGACAACGTGCCGTACGGCGAATACGCGGCGCCCGCGCTGACGACCGTCGACATCCAGAGCGAGAACATGGGCGAGCTCGCGATGCAGAAGCTGATCGACGCGCTCGCGGGACGCACCGATGCGAGCTATTCGACGTTCGAGCCGCGGCTGATCATGCGTGCATCGACGGCATCGGCCGGCTGATCGCGCGCCCGCCGCGCGCGCCGAAAGAAAACGCGCCGCCCGAGGGCGGCGCGTTCGTTTGCCGGGACGCCATCAGGCGTCGAGTTTCGCGGGCTTCATCTTCGGCGTGAGCACGTGCATCACGGCCAGCGCGATCAGGTAGGCCGACGCGCCGATCGCGAACAGCACCCAGTAGTGGCCCGTGCGCTGCAGCACCTGGCCGATCACTTCCGAGAACAGCACGCCGCCGATCGAGCCGGCCATCCCGCCGATGCCCACCACCGACGCCACCGCACGGCGCGGGAACAGGTCGGACGCCGTCGTGAACAGGTTCGCCGACCAGCCCTGGTGCGCGGCGGCGGCGAGGCCGACGATCAGCACCGCGGGCCACAGGCTCTGCACCTGCGACACGAACGCGATCGGCAGCACGCAGCATGCGCAGATCAGCATCGCCGTCTTGCGCGCGCCGTTCACGCTCCAGCCTGCGCGCAGCAGCATCGACGACAGCCAGCCGCCGCCGATGCTGCCGACCGTCGTCAGCGCGTAGATGCAGACGAGCGGCAGGCCGATGTGCTGCATGTCCATCCCGCGCGACTCGTTGAGCCACTTCGGCAGCCAGAACAGGTAGAACCACCACACCGGATCGGTCAGGAACTTGCCGATCAGGAATGCCCACGTCTCGCGCTTGCGGATCAGCTCGCCCCAGCGCGGCGCGCCGGCGTTCGCATTCGCGGCATCGAGCGCTTCGGCTTCGTCGCGCGGCTCGTCGTACTCCGCGGCGAGCGCACGCGTGTCGGCCTGGCGATAGAGCACGAGCCACACCGCGAGCCACACGAGGCCGATCGCGCCGATGATCACGAACGCCGCGCGCCAGCCGTAGGCCACCGCGATCGCCGGGATGATCGCCGGGGCGAACACCGCGCCGATGTTCGCGCCCGAGTTGAAGATGCCGGTCGCGAGCGCGCGTTCGCGGCGCGGAAACCATTCGGCCGTCGTCTTGATCGCGGCCGGGAAATTGCCGCCCTCGCCGATCCCGAGCAGCGCACGCACGAACGCGAAGCCCGTCACCGAGCCGACTGCCGCATGCAGCATCGCGGCGATGCTCCACACCAGCATCGCCACCGCGTACGACACGCGCGTGCCGAGCCAGTCGACGATGCGCCCGAAGCCAAGCAGGCCGAGCGCATAGAACGCGGAAAACGCCATCACGATGCGGCCGTACTGCACCTGGCTCCAGCCAATGTCGTGCTGGAGCATCGGCGCGAGCAGGCCGAGGATCTGCCGGTCCATGTAGTTGATGACGGTCGCGAAAAACAGCAGCGCACAGACGGTCCAGCGGTAGCGGCTGGCGGCTGCGCGCACGGCGCCGACGACGGCAGATTGCATGAATGTCTCCGATGCGCGGCCGCGCCCGTCGCGCCGCACGGTATTCGTTGACCGGCGACCGGCGCCGGGGTGGGCGGCCCGCGCTGACGCACGGGTCGGTTCACCCACCAATCTGGAAAACGTTTTTCAAAGGATAGGGCGTCTGCCGGCGCCCTGTCATTCGGGGATTTCGATGAGTCATCTCAAATGGGTCACCGCAAAAGAGACGACTGTTTCGCAGATTGGCATTAACCGTTTTTCCCGGATTTTCCCGACACGCGCGCGGGAGTGCGGTCGCCCATTCACATGTCCGATTCCAGCCAGAATCCGGCGCGGGGATGGTTTACAGTCGTCGCATGCGCCTCGATCCCGACACCTGCTACGACGCCCTGCTTTCGCGGAACCGCCGCTTCGACGGCTGGTTCTTCGTCGGCGTGGCGACGACCGGTGTGTATTGCCGCCCCGTTTGCCCGGTGAAGCCGCCGAAGGCGCAGAACTGCAGCTACTACCCGACCGCCGCAGCCGCCGAGAAAGCCGGGTTCCGGCCCTGCATGCGCTGCCGCCCCGAACTCGCGCCCGGCCACGGGCTGCTCGACCTGTCCGGCAATCTCGCCGACGCAGCCGCCTCGCTGATCGAGGACGGTTTCCTGAACGCACATTCCGTCGACGCGCTCGCGCAGCGCGTCGGCGTGACCGAGCGGCATCTGCGGCGGATCTTCGGCGCGCAATTCGGCGTGTCGCCGGTCGAGTTCGCGCAGACGCACCGGCTGCTGATGGCCAAGCGGCTGCTGACCGATACCGCGCTGCCGGTGGCCGTCGTCGCGTCGACGGCCGGATTCGGCAGCGTGCGGCGCTTCAACGACCTGTTCCGCCAGCGCTATGGCCTCAACCCGCTGCGGCTGCGCAAAGGCGCCGGTGCATCGGCCGACGGCGACATGACGTTCCCGCTGCCGTACCGGCCGCCATTCGCGTGGGACGACCTGATGCGCTTTCTGGCGCAGCGGCAGATCGACGGCGTCGAGCGGATCGATGCGCAGGGTTATGCGCGTGTCGTCGACATGCCGGACCGGAACGACGGTGGCCGCGTGACGGGCTGGCTATCCGTCGCACACGTGCCGCAGCGCTTCGCGCTGGCCGTCACCGTGTCGCGCGCGCTGACGCCGGTCGTCCCGGCCGTGCTTGCCCGCGTGCGGCGGCTGTTCGATCTCGACAGCCGGCCCGACGTGATCGACGCGCATCTCGGCGATCTCGCGAGCGGCTCGCCGGGCCTGCGGGTGCCCGGCGCGTTCGACGGCCTCGAGATCGCGATTCGCGCCCTCGCAGGCGAGCGGCTTGCGGCGGCGGATGCGGGTACGCCGGCGCCGGCACGCATTGCAGAACGCTTCGGCGCCCCGGTCGAAGGCGCGCCGCCGGGCCTCACGCACGCGTTGCCGTCCGCTGCAACGCTGGCCGCCCTGCCGCCTTCGGCCCTCGAAACCATCGGCATCAAGCGCGATACGGCACGGGCAATCGTGTCGCTCGCACGCGCAGTCGACGACGGCACGCTCGCACTCGAACCCATGGCGCCGCTCGATCCAACGCTCGCCGCGCTGCGCACGATGCCCGGCTTCGACGAACGCGCGGTGCAGTACGTCGCGATGCGTGCGATGGCCTGGCCGAATGCGTTCCCCGCCGACGATGCGTGGCTTCCCGCACGCGCCGAACGCGCGACCATGCCATCATCTGCGCCGCATGCGGCGCGCTGGGCGCCGTGGCGCGCGTATGCCGCACTGCATGTGTGGCGCCTTCATGGAGATGCAGCGCGATGACTCCCGCTCACCTGATTCCGAGCCCGCTGGGCGACATCGCCGTGCGCATCGAGGACGATGCGCTGACGGGCCTCTACTTCGTCGGCCAGAAATACTTTCCGCCGGTGGCGATCGTGACCGATGCCGAAGCGCTCGCGAGGTCGCCGGTCGCATGCAAGGTCGCGGAAGAAATCGCCGAATACTTCACCGGCACGCGCAACACGTTTTCGGTGCCGATCCACCTGCGCGGCACCGCGTTTCAGCGACGCGTGTGGAAGGAGCTGCTCGCGATTCCGTTCGGCGAACTCGTGTCGTACGGCGACATCACCGAACGCGTCGGGTTGCCGATGAGCGGCGCGCGCGCCGTCGGCGGTGCGGTCGGCCGCAATCCGGTATCGATCATCGTGCCGTGCCACCGCGTGGTTGGCGCGTCGGGCAGCCTGACCGGCTACGCAGGCGGCATCGACCGCAAGCGTGCGCTGCTGTCGCTCGAAGGCGCCGGGTTCTCACGCGGCGCCCATCATCCGGTTCAGCAGGCGCTCGCATTCTGATACGTGATGCGCATCACGCGCTCAACACGGGCCGGCGCGCTTCACGCTTCGCATATGCGCCGGGCGTCGTGCGGAATTTTGCCTGGAACAGCGCGATGAACGACGACGTCGAGTCGTAGCCCAGTTGCGCGGCCACCGTGCCGATCGGCTCGCCCGCATCGAGCAGCGGCAGCGACGCGATCAGCCGCACGGCCTGCCGCCATTCGGTGAACGACAGCCCCGTATCCTGCCGGAACAGCCGCGACAGCGTGCGCCGCGTCGCGCCGACCTGATGGCCCCATTCGTCGAGACTGCGCGTATCGCCCGGCGCGGCATGCAATGCCCGCGCGATTTTCAGCAGGCGCGGATCGCGCGGCAGCGGCACCGTCAGCGGCGCCGGCTGCATCCGTGCGATCCGGTCGGCGATCAGGCACACGAGTGCGCCCTCCGGCCCCGCCTCGTCGTAGTTCACCGGCAACTCGCCCGTCGCGATCACCAGCTCGCGCAACAGCGGCGTCATGCAGAGGATCGTGCAGTCGTCGTTCACGTCGTCGCGCGCGATCGCGGCGTCGAGATACAGGCTGTGGAACGCGACGCAATCGCGCGTCGACACCGCATGCGGCACGTGCGGCGGAATCCACATCGCATAGTGCGGCGGCAGCAGATGCCGGCCCGACGGCGTCGACACCTCGAGCACGCCGCTCGTCGCATACATCAGCTGGGCCCACGGATGGCTGTGCGCGTCGACGCTCACGTTGCCGGGGATCCCGAACGCGCGCACGTACAGCGGCCTCGGCAGGCGCGCCATCGGCGGCACCGCGTAAGGGTCACCCGATTGTCCCGCCAGCAACATAAGACGTCCTCCGAAGGTCATTGCACGAACGAACGCGATGCTACCGTGGCGGCTCTTCTTTTACACGGCTTCCGTTCATGAGCGCTCACACCCGCACCACCCGCAAGACCGTCACCGCGATCCGTTCGACCAAAGGCATCGGCAGCCTCGTGTCGCTGACCGCGTATTCCGCGCCGATGGCGAAGCTCGTCGATGAAGTGGCCGACGTGATCATCGTCGGCGACTCCGTCGGCATGGTGCTGTACGGGATGCACGATACGCTGCGCGTCACGCTCGACATGATGATTGCACACGGTGCGGCCGTCGTGCGCGGCGCCGCGCAGGCGTGCGTCGTCGTCGACCTGCCGTTCTCGACGTTCCAGGAATCGCCCGCGCAGGCCTATCGCTCCGCCGCGCGGCTGCTCGCCGAAACCGGCGCGCAGGCCGTGAAGCTCGAAGGCGGTACCGAGATGGCCGACACGATCCGCTTCCTGACCGATCGCGGCATTCCGGTGATGGCGCATGTCGGCCTCATGCCGCAGCAGGCCAACGCGACGGGCGGCTTCCGCGCGCAGGGGATGGATCCGCGTTCCGCTACGCAGGTGTTCGACGCCGCGTGCGCGGCCGAGCAGGCCGGCGCGTTCAGCGTGGTGATCGAAGGCACCGCCGAAGCGCTCGCGCGCCACCTGACCGACACGCTGACGATCCCGACGATCGGCATCGGTGCATCGCCGGCATGCGACGGGCAAGTGCTCGTGACCGAGGACATGATCGGCGCGTTCGATGCGTACACGCCGCGCTTCGTGAAGCGCTATGCCGATGCGAATGCGGTGATGCGCGACGCGATCCGGCAGTACGCGCACGACGTGCGGGAGCGCGTATTTCCGGAGCCCGCGCATTGCTTCGGGTACGGCAAGCCGCTGCAACTCGCAGACGCAGCCGCGTGATGCGCGACGAACGACGCGGTTACGTCACGTGCGCTTGCGCATCGCATGTGCGACCCGCGCGTTCGCTTCGAATTTCGCGCGATGCGTCGAGAAGAACGTCCGCACGTTGCGGACGTTCGATGCACCGGTGAACAGCCGCCGCGCGAATTCGTCGTATTCGGCGACGTCGGCCAGATCGGCCACCACGACGAAATCGGGCCCCGGCGACACGCGGTAGCACTGCGTGACGGCAGGCTCCGCACAGACGTACGTTTCGAACGCGTCGTAGTCTTCCGCCGTCTGCCGGTCGAGGCTGATCTCGATCAGCGCGGTGACAGCCGTGCCGATCGCGACCGGGTCGAGCACCGCGACCTGCCGGCGGATCACGCCGGCTTCCGTCAGCCGCCGCACGCGGCGCATGCAGGTAGGCGGCGACGACAGCGCGCGCTCGGCCAGTTGCAGGTTCGACACCGACGCGTCGTCCTGCAGGATCGCGAGGATGCGCAGGTCGAGATCGTCGAGGGTGATGCCGGCCATCGGCGGCTCCTTCCGGTCAGGGTGTGAAATTTAATTTCAACATGATAGATGATCATCCTTACGTTTCATTCATCGTTGAATTTTGAAATTTAATTCCATTTGACAGGTTCTACCATCGCTCTCACGGGTCCAGACGGACATTTACGGAGCGCGATATGTGTGGAATTGTCGGGGCGGTCGCCCAGCGGGACATCCTGCCGAACCTGGTCGACGGCCTGAAGCGGCTCGAATACCGCGGCTACGATTCGTGCGGCGTCGTGGTCTACCGCGACCGGGCGCTGGCGCGCGCCCGCAGCGTCGATCGGGTCGCCAACCTGCAGCGCGAGATCGCCGAGCATGCACTGTCGGGTTACACGGGGATCGCCCATACGCGCTGGGCCACGCATGGCGCGCCTGTCACGCTCAACGCGCATCCGCACTTCTCGCCGAGCGACGCGAACGCGCGCATCGCGCTGTCGCACAACGGCATCATCGAGAACTGCGATCAACTGCGCGCGGAGCTGCAGGCGCACGGTTATGTATTCGCGAGCCAGACCGACAGCGAGGCAATCGCGCATTTGATCGACCATCTGTACGACGGCGACCTGTTCGATGCGGTCCGGCATGCGGTGGCGCGACTGCGCGGCAGCTATGCGATCGCGGTGATGTGCCGCGACGAGCCGCACCGGATCGTCGGCGCGCGCGACGGGATGCCGCTCGTGGTGGGCGTCGGTGAAGGCGAAAATTTCCTGGCGTCCGATGCGATTGCGCTGTCGGGCATCACCGATCGCATCGCATATCTCGAGAACGGCGACGTCGCCGACATTCAACTGCATCGTTACTGGATCGTCGATGCGGCCGGCCAGCGCGTCGAGCGCGCGGTGCAACGTGTCGCCGCGCATAGCGGCGCGGCCGATCTCGGGTCGTACCGCTACTACATGCAAAAGGAGATCTTCGAACAGCCGCAGGCCGTGGCCGATACGCTGCTCGATGTTTCGTCGATCATGCCCGAGCTGTTCGGCGACGGTGCGTGGCGTGTGTTCAATGACGTCGATTCGGTGCTGCTGCTCGCGTGCGGCGGCAGTTATCACGCGGCACTGACCGCGAAGTACTGGATCGAGAGCATCGCGAAGCTGCCGGCGAGCGTCGAGATTGCCAGTGAGTATCGTTATCGCGACGGTGTGCCGAATCCGCGCACACTGGTTGTCGCGGTGTCGCAGAGCGGCGAGACGGCGGATGTGCTCGGGGCGGTGCATGTCGCGAAACGCAGCGGGATGACGCATACGCTCGCGATCTGCAACGTCGCGACGAGTGCGTTGATGCGCGAATGCGCACTGCAGTTCGTGACGCGTGCGGGGATCGAGATCGGGGTCGCTTCGACGAAGGCATTCACGACGCAGCTCGTTGCGTTGTTCCTGCTGACCTTGTCACTGGCGCAGGTGCGCGGGCGGTTGAGCGACGACGAGGAGAAAGCGCATCTGCGCGCGCTGCGGCATCTGCCCGATGCGATGTCGAAAGTGCTCGCGCTGGAGCCGCAGATCATGGCGTGGTCAGAGTTGCTCGCACGACGCGACAACATGCTGTTTCTCGGGCGCGGGATGCATTATCCGATCGCGCTGGAAGGCGCGCTGAAGATGAAGGAGATTTCCTATATTCATGCAGAGGCTTATCCGGCGGGCGAGTTGAAGCATGGGCCGCTGGCGCTCGTGAGTAACGAGATGCCGGTGATTGCGGTTGCGCCGAATGACATGCTGCTTGAAAAGCTACGGTCGAACATGCACGAGGTGAGTGCGCGGAATGGACGGCTGTTCGTGTTCGCGGATGTGGACTGCGGGTTGGTGCCGAGTGAGGGGATCGAGGTGATTCGGCTCAATGAATACTACGGGCCGTTGTCGCCCATTTTGCATACGGTGCCGATGCAGCTGCTCGCGTATCACGCTGCGCTGGCGCGGGGGACGGATATCGACAAGCCGAGGAATCTGGCGAAGTCGGTGACGGTGGAGTGAGGGGGGCGTTTCCTCTCCCCGCTTTCAGCCGATACACCGACAACGCAAACGCCTCGCCTAACGCCCGCTCGCCGATGCATGTTCGGACGCAACCGACCCCGCCCGCACGAAATGATGCTCCACCTTCGTGCGCAGCACGCCTTCAAGCGCAGCAAGCCGTTCACGCAATCGCACCGCCTGCCTTTCCGTCATTTCACCGAGAACGATCTTCTGCTCGAGAACATCGCCACAGCGCGTGATGGCCCAACGATCGACCGTCGCCGTTTCCCCTTCGAGTACGGCCGCCGCGGTCGAGACGATGCCCGGATTCCGTCTCGATACGAGATGGACGGTATGCGTCAACGTGAAACCGGGAAGGAATTGCGACCAGTCTTCACAGACTGCCGGGCGGGAAGCGGAGGAAACTTGGCTCATGGTTGCTCCGGATAAGTGATTACCGAACCGGTGCCAGCCATGCTGCTCCCGTTTCGTTGCCGTAAATCGGCCGCATCGCCTCAGAGGCGTCCACCTTGCCCGGGAGGGCAGGTTGGCGTCGGAGAATCCGACTCTGGATGCTTGACTTCTCACGTTCGACATTTCGAACGTTGATTCATTATATCGAAAAAACGACGTCGGGCAAGTGGTCTGTGAAAAGCAACCCTTCAGCGGGACAGGTCCACTCTTCCGGCCCTCGCACCAGGGGAGCCCACGGACCTTCGCGCCTTGCATGAGGGTCGGAATCCCTTCATCACGGCCTAAAACCACACACTGAACCGCGTCCCCGTCGCCAGCACATCGACCGTCAGTTTCCATTGATGGGCCACGGCAATCTCCTTGCAGATGGCCAGCCCGAGACCGGCACCGTCATACCGCGAATCAGGCGCCCGCCAATATCGGTCGAAGAGCCGCGGCAGATGCTCCCGCTGAATGCCCGGCCCTTCATCGTCGATATGGATCGCCTTGTCGAGAACGGTCAGCACGACAACGCCGTCCGACGGCGACGCATTAATCGCATTCTCGAGAATGTTCTTGAGCAGGATGAACAGCGCTCCGCCATCCGCCCGAATCGGTGACGCAGCGTCGCGTGCTTCGATATGGAGCTTCACCTGCTTCGCATCGGCCTTGCCGGCCAGCATGCTCACGACGTCGCGCGCGACTTCGGCGCCGTTCACGTCGCCAAAGCAGAAGTTCTGCGCTTCGCTGACTTCGGCCAGATGCAGCAGTTGCTTGACCTGCCGCGCCATCAGGTCGATCTCGCGAAGCAGAAGCGCCTTCTGCCGGATGTCGGGCTGCAACTCGATCTGGCCTCTGACCAGCGTGAGCGGTGTCTGCAGCTCATGCGCGGCGTCGGCCAGAAACTGCTGCTGAACCGCGAAACCGTTCTCGAGCCGCGTCAGCGCATCGTTGAACGCATCGATCAGCGGCTTGATCTCGCTGGGAATGCCGTCCGAAGACAAGCGCGTCTTCAGGTTGCGCGGCTCGATGCCCCTCGCGGCACGCGATACTTCCCGCAACGGCTTCAGCACGCGGCTGATCGTCAGCGGCAGCGTCAGCCCGAAGATGATGGTTGCAATGACGAGCACATATGCGACGGTCTTCGGTATCGGATCGATTCTCGACATGATGAGCGCATCGACGAGCTGCCTGCTTTGCGCCACCTGCACGTAATAAACGACGCGCCCGTTCGATCCGCGCTGCGTGGCGATCGCATACGCGTTGCCGTCGATCGTGGTGGGCAGCACCTTGCCGGCCGCCTTCGCGAGATCTTCCGTCAACCACGGTCGATCGCCGCTCGACGGCACCGAGGCCAGCAACAGCTTGCCCGTCGCGTCGAGCACGCGATACTTCACCTCGGTCGGCAAGAGCCGGAACATCAGCGCCGGACGCTCGCCCAATCGCACCGCTACCGGACGCCCATCGGCGTCGAAGCTCAACCCCGCCTCGATATGACGGATGCTCTCCATCTGCTGCCGCCGCCCGAAGAACTCCGGATATCGATCGAGGACATGCGCGGAAACTGCGGCCAGCAGCGCCAGGCTGATGGCGAACGCAACGACGTTGGTCACCCACAGACGCGTCGACAGGCGTCGAATCCAATGATGGAACATGGTCAGTTTCTTACCCTGAAGCAGCAACGAGCGAGACGCGGCGAATCGTCATGCATCCCGCAGCGCGAAGCCGGCACCGCGGATATTGGTCAGCCGCATCGTCGCACCGATTGAAGCCAGTTTCTTGCGCAAGCGGTGCACGGTCACCTCGAGCGCGTTCGGCGTGACCGCCTCCCCGAGCCCCCAGGCGGCATGCTCGAGTATCGAATGCCGGACGGTCCGGCCGGCGGCTTCGATCAGGCACAGCATGACCTGCAGCTCGGCCGGCGCAAGCAGCACCGTCCGGTCGCCGCAGCGCATCGCGCGCTGGGGCGGGTCCACGCTCACATCCGCGAACGACGCGACGAGCGTCGTCAGCAACGCCGGACGCCGCATCAGCGTGCGCACGCGGGCGACGAGCTCGCTCATTTCGAACGGCTTGGTCACATAGTCGTCGGCCCCGCTTTCGAGCCCGTCGATGCGGTCGTGCAGCGCGTCGCGCGCCGTCAGCATCAGGCAAGGCGTCATGCGCCCTGCCGCGCGCAGCGTCCGCAGGAACGCCAGCCCCTCTCCGTCGGGCAAGCCACGGTCGATGATCAGCAGCGCGTAGTCGGCCCGGTCGACACCGTAGGTGGCTTCCCCTACATTGCCGAACCGGTCGGATTCGATTCCCGCAGCGGCCAGCGCCTGGGACAACAGGTCGGCGAGGCGCTCATGATCCTCGACAATCGCCACTCTTGGCATACTCGCACTCACTTGAACCGATACATGTAGCCGACCCTGGCTTCGGGAACGAACCGTCTTCCGACGATCGGGCTGTCGGTGATGGCGTCGCCGAGACGCGACACGCCAACGTCCACAAAGATCGTCTGCTGTTTTGTCGGCCGGTAGTCGATACGCGTGCCGGCCGACACGTTCACGGTCGAACCCGCGCTGTAGGCTGCGCGCCCGGCGCGCGCCTCCGATGGTCGCACGCCGTAATAGTAGTCGACGTATTTGTCGCTCAGCCATTCCACGCCGACATGCGGCGCAACCGAGAATTGGCCGAAAGCAAACGCCTTCTCGAAGCCGATTTTCGCGCGCTCGCCCTTGTTTCCGCCGAACAGGAAGGTGCCCGACAACGTGCCGAACCCGGTGCCCCATGACAGAGCAGGCCCGTACCAGAACGCGCCCTTGCGATTTTCCATGCCGTTCAGGATCGGGGCGTCCGAGCCCTTGTAGCCGTCGAAGATCGAGAACTGGCCACGCAGCGCGACACTGACCCCGCTCCAGCTACCGATTTTCAGGTCGGCCGTGGTACCGATGGCCTGGACCCATTTGTTGTCGAAATAGACCAGCGGAAACGGCAGCACGCGGCTGCTATCGCCCTGGTAGACCGACGGCTCAATGCCGACTCCGGCACCCAATCCCCAATGCGTCACGTTGGTCGCGTTATTGAGTATGGTCAGCCCCGAATGATCGGCATCGGGCGGGATCATACTCTCGTCGGCCCAGGCGGAAGCGGACGACAATGCGAATGAGGCGGCAAGCAGCAACAACGGACGTTCGCGGTGGAAGGTGGTTTTCACAATCATTTTCCTGGAGTCGACGATCGAAACGGGGGCTACTGTAGGACCAGTCGACTTACCGCTCACTTACCAGGAAAAATATCGTTGCGTTGCGGACTGTGCGGAGAATTTCGGCGATGGGGAATATCGACGCAGGGCGAGCATGTGTCGCCCTGCGTGCTTGAAGAACGCGGCGCGACACGCCGTCAGAACACGGTATGCAACCCGACCCGCGCCACGGCCTGACTCGCCGAACTTGAAGCACCGTTCGGATCCAGCACGCCATTCACCTGCGCGTTCGCGCCGCTGTTCGCCCGCTGATAATCCGCCGACACGTACACCATGGTCCGCTTCGACAACAGGTATTGAAGCGCCATGCTGATCTGATGCGCGTGGTTGTTGCTCACCGCTTCATTGCCCTTCATGTACATGTATTTCGCGCCCAGAACGACATCCGGCCGGATCCGCCACAGACCGCCGGCTTCGGCCATCCACACGCCGGCATCGTTGAACGAGTTGTGCACGGTCGTCATCAAGGCCTTTGCGGCAACGACACCGAAGTCGTAGTGCATCCCGACGCCCCAGTTACGCACGCTGGTCGACGGCACGCCCGGCGCCGGGCCGTACTTCTCGTTCGTATAGGCCGCCCCCACGCCGAACGGCCCGAGTTCATAGTTCACCCCGGCACTGACGGCGTTGTCCGCGCCGACCGAACCGGCCACGCCGCCGAACGCATACATCACGCCGCCGGACAAGCCCGCGACCGTCGGCGAACTGTATTTGACGGCGTTCGCGATCGGCTTGCTGCCTGCGGTGCGGTCCCAGTCGAACGCGCCGGTCGGGTTGTCGGGAAGCGCGAGACGTTGGAACGGGCCGTTCCGGAATCCGTACAGCCCGGAAATGTCTCGCGAAATTGCATTGCCCTTCGAAAAGAGCGAATCCACCATGAAGTCGTATTGATTCCCCAGCGTGATGCTGCCGAACCGGTCGCTATCGATGCCCACGTAGGCGTTGCGCCCGAAAATTCCGGTCCCGACGATGCTGCCGTTCGCCATCGAGAACTGGTTCACGAGCGCGAATGTTGCGTGGTACCCGCCACCGAGATCTTCGGTACCGCGAAAGCCGAAGAGATTGGGCGCGTAGATGCCGTCGTCGAACTTGACGTTCTTTCCGCCGCCCTCGTTGCTGACATACGAGATGCCGGAGTCGATCAGACCGAACATCGTCACACTGCTCTGCGCCCACGCGCCTTGCGCGACGGCAAGAACTGCGAATACGCCAAACCTGAGTTTCATGTTGTCTCCGTCTTTTTTATGGAAATACGCGTCCGTCGCCACACTGGGTGGCGCTTGCCCGCTTGTTGCTTCGTGAAAAATCGCCTGGATTCAGGCAGCTACATCAACATCGGAAATATGATTAGTTTTACTTATTTATAAACACGACAATCCGCACAAGAACCGGCTTCAAACCCGCCTGGATCCAAACCCGTGAATCAAGCGCCTCGATAGATGACCCAAGCCGTGGAATCCACTTCGACCGCGACGGTTTCCAGTCCGGCCCCCGTGCAGGGCCCGTCGATACACACGCCGTCATCGAAGCGAAACAGCGCGCTGTGATGCGCACACATCAGCACCTGCGACCGATAGCAGGAAACATCGCCCGGCACGAAATCGAGCGGCACGGAGAAATGCGGGCACCGATTCACATACGCCCATACTTGCTCGCCACGCCGCACCACGATGACGGGACGTCCGATGCAGGCTTCGTCGACCACGCGCGCGCCGCCATCAGGCACCTCGGACACGCGGCAGAGTCGTTTCGCTTCCATCGCTCACACCCGTTGCTCGGGGTTGCCGAGGCTCCAGTCCCACGGACGCACTTCCACGTGCGAGAACAGCCCTTCCTTCACATACGGGTCGTTTCCGACGAACTGCATCACCGCATGAAGGTCGTCCGCCTCGACGACGAGCAGCGTTCCGTTCATCGCGTCGCCGTGCGGGTCGAGCGTCGGCCCGCCGAGCCGCACGTACACGCCGTGCTCGGCAGCCGAGCGCAGATACGTCCTGTGAATCGGACGCACGCGGTCGCGCACGTCGCGCATACCGGGCTGGTCCGTCGCAAACACCGCGAAAAATCGAGCCATGACGATCAGCTCCGGTCGATGAGGTCATTCATCACGTCTTTCTCCGTTGGCGCATCCGGCCGCTCAATGCGGCGCGCGCCCGTCCCATGCGTCCTGAAGCAACGCACGAATCGCCGCGCGTTCGATCGGCCGGGGATTGGCATAGGGGTTCTTGCACGCGAGGTCGGCCGCTTCGTCGAGCCCTTCCCGAGGCATTCCGATTCCGGCGAGCGCCGGCGCGATGCCAAGCTGCTCGTTCAGCCTGAACAGCAGCGGGCCGGCGTCGGCCGCATCGGTCCCGCCCAGCGCCCGCGCAACGCGGCGTAGTGCATCAGGCGCCGCGGCATGGTTGTAATGTGCGGTATGCGGCAACATCGCCGCGTGCGTCTGCGCGTGCGGCAGGTTGAACGTGCCGCCGAGCGTGTGACAAAGCTTGTGGTGCAACGCCATGCCGACCGCGCCGAGGCAGGTCCCGGCAAGCCACGCACCATACAGCGCGCGGCTGCGCATCGTCCGATCCTCCGGATCGCGCACCACCGCGGGCAACGCTTCGCCAAGCGCGCGAATCGACTCTTCGGCCATCAAGCTGATCACCGGGTTCGCGTCTTCCGCATAGAGTGCCTCGACCGCGTGCGCCATCGCATTGACGCCCGACGCCGCCGAGATGCCCGGCGGCAGCGACAACGTCAGCGACGGGTCGTAAATCACGGTACGCGGCAGCACGCGCACATCGCGCCCGGTGCGCTTCAGCCGGCCTTCGGTGATCCCGTAGATCGGCGTCATTTCCGAGCCCGCGTAAGTCGTCGGCACGGCCAGGATCGGCAGCGACGATTCGAGCGCAATGGCCTTGCCCAGCCCGATCGTCGAGCCACCGCCGATCGCGATGCAGCAGTCCGCGCCCAGCGCGGCCGCCATCTCGCGCGCGGCACGCGCGACTTCGACCGGCACGTGCATGACGGCCTGCGCGCATACGCCCGCCGCACGCTCGCCCAGCACGCTCTTCACGCGATCGGCGAGATGCCGCTGTTCGGGCGTGGACAGGATGAGCGCGCGACGGGCGCCGAGCGTCGACAGTTCGTCCGGCAACTTGTCGAGCGCCCCCCATTCGAATACCACGCGCGAAGGGGTGCCCTGATAGACAAAGCGCTCCATGAGAGCCTCAGCGCTTGAAATGCGGCGGCACGTTGCCGTCGACGTTGACCCACACCGAACGTGCTTCCGTGTAGTCGTGCATGGCCTCGAAACCCATCTCGCGGCCGTAGCCCGACTTGCCGACGCCACCGAACGGGCTGCCGGGATTGACGCGCTTGTAGCAGTTGATCCAGCACATGCCCGCGTTGATCTGCGACGCCATCTTGTGCGCACGCGAGAGATTCTGGGTCCAGAGGCCGCTGCCGAGCCCGTATTCCGTTGCGTTCGCAATCGCGAGCGCTTCTTCATCGCTGCCGAAACGCAGCACGGTGACGAACGGACCGAACACTTCCTCCTGCGCGACACGATCGGCTGCGCTCCTGGCCTCGATGATCGTCGGGCGCACGTAGTAACCATTGGCGAGCGCCGGATCCTGCGGCGCGCTGCCGCCCGTCAGCACGCGGCCACCCTGCTCGCGCGCGACGTCGACATACGACAGCACGCGGTCGAGGTGCTGCTTCGACGTGAGCGGCCCCATTTCCGTATTCGGATCGAGCGGATTGCCGATCCGGATCGACGACGCGAGCGCGACGAACCGCTCGAGGAACGCGTCCGCGATGCGTTCGTGCAGCACGAGCCGCGAACCCGCGATGCACGCCTGCCCCTGATTGTGAAAGATCGCCCACGCAGCGCAGTTGATCGCCGCGTCGAGATTCGCATCGTCGAACACGATATTGGCGCCCTTGCCGCCCAGCTCCAGCTGCACGCGCTTCAGGTTGCCCTGCGACGCTTCGACGATCCGGCGGCCGGTCGCCGTCGAACCGGTGAACGCGATCTTGCCGACGCCCGGATGTTCGGCGAGCCGCTGGCCCGCCGTATGCCCGTAGCCGGGCACGATATTGACGACGCCCGCAGGGAACCCGACTTCGGCCATCAGCTCGACGATGCGCAAGGTCGACAGCGGCGTGATTTCCGACGGCTTGAGCACCACCGTATTGCCAGCGGCGAGTGCCGGGCCCATCTTCCAGCTCGTGAACATCAGCGGGAAATTCCACGGCACGATCTGGCCGACGACGCCGATCGGCGCACGCTGCACGTAATTCAGGAAACCGGTCTCGACCGGAATCACCGAGCCTTGCAGCTTGTCGGCCATGCCGCCGAAATAGCGGAAGCAGGCGGCCGTACGCGGCACGTCGAGCGACCGCGAATCGCGAATCGGGTGGCCGGTGTCCAGCGATTCGAGCTGCGCCAGCGCCTCCGCGTTGGCTTCGATCGCGTCGGCCAGGCGCAGCAGCAGACGGCCGCGTTCGGCCGCCGGCATCGCCGACCATTTGGGAAAGGCGCGCGTCGCGGCTTCGACGGCCAGATCGACGTCCGCCGCGGTGGCCGCCGCGATCTTCGTGATGACGGAGCCGTCGTGCGGGTTCAGCACGTCGATCGTGCCGCGGTCGACGGCGTCAACGAAGCGCCCGTCGATGAAGAGTTGGGTTTGCATGAATCGTCCTCGGTGTATTGCGGAAGCGAAAGCTGAATCGGTAGCAAAAACGCGGCTCAGAACGCGATCGGGTACGGCGCGAGCTCGCCGCTTTCGTAGCGTTGCGGCAGGTTCGGCGTCGCGTTTTCCCAGACGAGCAGCATCGATCGCTTCGTCGAGTAGCCCTGGTGCCGGATGTCGGCCGGCATCGCGCAGATGTCGCCCGCGCGCATCGTGATGCGTGCGCGCGGCGCGCCGGTGTTCTTGTCGCCGATGTCCCACACGATTTCGTCGGACAGTTGCAGGAACCATTCGACGCGGTCGTTGCCATGGAACACCGGCAGGATGAATTCCTCGGTGGTCGGGCAGAACAGGCTGCGCCCGCACACCGACGTGACCGACGGATTCCACGTGACGTCCGAGCGCGACAGGTACTTGAACAGGTTGAACGCGTGCAGTTCGCCCTCGAAGCCCGGTTCGACGTGCACCTCCGGCTCGTCCTGCACGACGTCGAGGAACGCACGGTTGACCGGCAGCGCGTCGCGCAGCGGCGAGTCGCCTTCGAGGCCCGGCATGCGGCGCGTCGCGATACGCGTGCGCTCGATCGCCGAGCCGTTTTCGCCGTGCTTGCGCCCGAATGCGGTGCCCGTTTCCTCCGGCGCCGCGAACGGGTCGAAGCCTTCGTTGGTCCAGTCGTGCAGCATTGCCTTGAAGGTCGCCATGATCGTCGGCGTTTCGAAGGTCTCGGTGTAATCGACACCGGCGTCCTTCAGGATGCCGTTGAAGGTGCCTGCATACATGTCTACCTTGCCGTAGTGATTGCGCGTGCCGAACACGTGATCGAAATTCACCCAGCCGTAGAAGAAGCCCCACGCCACGTCGCGCATCATCGCGCGCAGGAATGCGTCCGCTGGCATCGCATGCGTACGCGTCTGGCCTTTCGCGGGCCAGCTGATCTTCACGAAGTATTCGTCGCGCTGGAACCCGAATTCGCCGAGCTGGAAGCGGCGGTAGCCGGTGACGGAATCGGCTTCGGTCGATCGCACCAGATCGGCGGCAAAGCCCGTGGACGGGTCGAGGGTTTCGAGGGTGGCCATTACGTGTCTCCTGGGATAGTCGAATGAGGTCGGAAGGTCAGTGCAGGCAGATCTCGGCCCACTTCTCGACCGACAGCTCGCCGAGGATGGTCTGCACGAGCGCGACGCCCGGCCGGCTCGCGGTAAAGCGATACGCACAGCCGGCCGGCAGCAGCGCCTGATGGCCCTGGCGCAATACGACGTACCCCATGTTCCGGCCGGCCGGTTGCGTGCCGGCGCTCACGGTGCCGCGACCCGATGCCGGCGGATTGTCGAGCTTGATGAATTCGATCCGGACTTCGCCGTCCATCTGGATCGCGAACTCGTCATGCGCGCAAGCGAACCACGGCGACTGGCCGTCGGTCCTCAACACTTCGATCACGTATTCGAGATTCTTGCCGGCGACGACCTTTTCGTAAGGGGCCGACTTCGACGCCACCTCGAAGACATTCGAGAAGGCGTAGTGCTGCGCGCTGCCGCTGGTGATTTCGATCTCGCCCTTCCGATAGCCATCGAGCGAACCGAAGACGGTGTGGAATGCCGTGCTGGTCATTGCTGTCTCCTGAGTTGAACCGCTTGTTGGATTCAACTCTAGGGGCAAGGGACAGCAGCAACAAGGCAACGGATGGCGATTACGGCATTTGCGTTTCGCGAATAATCCGCGCGGTTCAACGCACCCAGCCGCGCTCCAGCAGCGGGAGATCCCACGGGGATTCGTCGCCGATGTATTCGGCGAGGAATTCGACCAGGGCCTTCACCTTCAACGCCTGTCGCTGCGTTGCGGGATAGACGGCGGCAAAGCTCAGCGGCGCGAGCTGATAATCGGTGAGGATCGGCACCAGGCGGCCCGCGACGAGCGCTTCGCTCGCCACGAGCGTGGGCAAGCAGACGACACCGCCGCCCGTCAGCGCGTATTCGCGCAGCAGGTGAACGGAGTTCGAGCGAATCATGCCCGGCAGCTCCATTTCGACCACCTCGTCGCCGCGCGTCATCGTCCAGCGGTTGCGCGACGGGTAGCCCGAATACAGCGCTGTCGTGTGCTGCAGCAGATCGCGTGGATGTTGTGGCGCACCATGCGCGTCGACGTACGCGGGCGCCGCACAAAAGAGGCGCCGGACCGTGAACAGCCGTCGCTCGATCAGCGATTCGGAAATCGGCGGGAAGATCTGGAACGCGATGTCGAACCCTTCTTCGACAGGGTCCACGACACGGTCATTGACGATGATGTCGAGCTGGATGCCCGGGTAGCGCTGATTGAATGCGGCGAGCGGCGCGCCGAAGTGATCGAGCGCGAACCCGGGCAGTATCTGGATGCGCAGCCGCCCGGTCGGCGTCGCGCGAAGCTCGCGCATCTGGTCCGTCAGCTCGTTGACGCGCCCGACCACCTCCGCACACTCGCGATAGAACGCCTCGCCCACTTCGGACAGCCGCACGTGGCGCGTGCTGCGATGGAACAGCGGCGCGTTGACGAACTTCTCGAGTTGCTGGATGCGATTCGTCACGACTGAACTCGTCACCCCCAGTTGCCGCGCGGCCTCCGCGAAGCTGCTTGCCTCGGCCACTCTCACGAATGCTTCGATGCTCAGGAACCGGTCCATACCGCGCCCTTTTTCGACAGCGAAACAGGCAGTCTACCTGTGCGGGTATCGGGCTGTGTCATGCGAAAGGCGTCACAGTGTCGCCAAATCGATGTCAATTGCCGGGCGCACCGGTACCGGCGTTCGCCGGTACGCCCGCGCCGGTACGCCCGCGCCGGTACGCCCGCGCCGGTATGCCCGCGCCGGTATGCCCGCGCCGGTATGCCCGCGCCGGCATTACCGCGACTGCTCTCCGGCCACCAGTTCCGGCCGCACGACCGCGCGACGCTGCAGCACGGCCGGCGCGGTTTCCTTCAGCAACAGGCTGACCACGATTCCCAGCAGGACCGAGCCCATCGGCAGCCACAGAATGTTCTGGATGCCAAAGTGTGCGGCAACGTAGCCGCCCATCGCCGGCGCAATGCCGCCGCCGAAGATCTCGCCTACGCCGACCACCATGCCGATGGACGTCGACACGAGGCCGATGGGGGCGGCCTCGGTCGCCACCGGGCCGGACAGCAGCGACACCAGCCCGAGCGTGAAGAACGACGCGACGAACAGCACGCCGAACAGCGCGAGCGGCTGCGGGCCGAGGCCACGGAAGATGTAGAGCATCACGGCCGTGCCCACGAACCCGACGATGCTCGCGATGCGGCGGCCGACCAGGTCGGAAAGCCCCGGCAACCCGAACTGCCCGAGAAAACCGCCGAAGCCGATCGCCGAGACGACGAGGCCCATCTTCTGCGTGCCGAGCGACAGGTAATCGGTCAGGTACAGCGGCAGCAGCGCGCCGAGCACGAAGACGCCGGTCATCGCGCAGCACAGCGCGGCCATTGCCACGAGGATGTTGCGGCTCTTGAGCACATGCCCGAGCGACGCGGGCGCCGGTTCGGACGCGACCTCCTTCACGACCTTCGGCTCGCGGATCACGAAGAACATGATCGCGCCGAGAATCAGGCCGGGCACGGCCACGAGCGCAAAGACCCAGCGCCATGACACGAAGCCGAGCAACTGCGTGGCGATGATCGGCGACAGCGCAAGCCCGAACAGCGCAAAGCCGCTCTGCTGCAGGCCGAGGTTCAGCCCGCGCCGCCGCGGATGCGACGCATCGGCCGTCGCGGCGAAGCTCGTCGGGCAGAACGAACCCTCCGCGACGCCCATCAGCCCGCGAATCGCCATCAGGCCGAGCAGCCCGCCCGCGAGCCCCGAGAAACCGGACAACAGCGAGAACGCGACGATCGCCGGAATCAGCACCTTCCGGCGGCCGACCTTGTCGGAGATGCCGCCCATCAGCGCCGCAAAGATGCCCCACGACAGCCCGAGCACGCCGATGCAGTTGCCGACGTCCTGCGCGGTCAGGTTCAGGTCCTTCATGATCGACGGGAACAGCGGCGCGATGAGCCAGCGGTCGAGGCCGACCAGCCCGAAACCGAGCGCCAGCAGCGTCACCGCCTTCCACTCGTATGAGGTATCCCACTCGTTTGCTTTCATGTCCGTCTCCGTGGACGCCGGTTCGCCTGCGCGCGCCGGAGCGCCTGCGCATGGGTCAGGTCCGATGATTTTTGTGTGCGACGTGAATCGCGAGGAAGTGCCGGCCGCCTTTCGGATTCGACGAATCAAATTCACTCGACCGACGCCACCACGATAGGTGCACGGCCGCGAATCGGGTATGGAACAACCGGCGAACGCGCCATTCGCGAAACGCAAATAATCGGCAGGGGTAGGCTGGAACGGACGGCGGGACAGCGTGGAGCGGGTGCACGCAACGTGGACGTCGTGCCCACTCGCGTGTTACGGGGGAATCCCTCATAGACATCGACGCATCGGCGCTCTGCTTCGCGAGCAGGGACGATGCAGCCGGTTCGACCGGCGCAACGGCATCGACGGTTTCTACGTACCCCGAACAACCTGCCGGCTGGCCCCCGGCGGCACCCCCGTCACGCGCTTGAACGCGCGACTGAACGCAGCTTGCGACGCATAGCCGAGCTTCAGCGCCACCGTCTCGATCGGCAGCCGGTCGTGGTTCAACCACTGGCTGGCCACGCGCATTCGCAACTCCGTCGCATAACGCAACGGCGGCGTGCCGATCGTCGCCTGGAAACGCTCCGCGAACACGGAGCGCGAGATATGGCACTCGGCGGCCAGTTCGGACACGCTCCAGACCCGATCGGGCTGCCGATGCAGCGCCAGGATCGCCCGCGCCAGCCGGGGGTCGCGCAATGCAGCCACCAGGCCGGATGCGTTGTCGCAGCCGCATTCGACCCAGCCGCGCACAAGCATGGCCGCCACCACGTCGGCGAGGCGCGCGAGGACGCCGGCGAAGCCGATGCGCCCTGAGCAGATTTCGCGCTTCATCGACGCGAGGATCGGCATGAGCCCCGGATAGCGCTTCCCCTTCGCATCGACCACCATCACGCCCGGCATCAACCGGCCGAGCGCCTGCATGCCGCCGAGATCGAACGCCATGCAGCCGGTGAAGAGGATCGCACCGGGCGTCATGCTCTTGCTGGGACACGCGTTCACGGCGCTCACCGTGTCGCCCAGCGGAGCGGCGTCGAACGTGTCGATATCGCGGACCGGCTGATCGGTGCCGGACAGGAGCTGGTGCGCGTCGCCGCGCGGCAGGAACAGCGCGTTGCCGGCCGACAGTTCGTGCAGCGTGCCGTCTTCGGTGCGCAGTACCGCGGAGCCGACCGCGAGAAAGTGGAAGTACGCGTGCCCGGGCCGCGTATCGAAGCCCAGGCCAAACGCCGGCCCGGCCTCGATGCGGCGGTACTGGACGCCACGCAGGCGCATGCCGGTCAGCAGCTCGCTGATCAGGTCGGACGACAGCGCGAACGGGTCCGGCAAGGTCATCTTCGGGGTTTCAGGTAAAAATTCAAGGCTTTCTATCATAGATCATCCTGACCATCCCACCTAGACTCGCTCTGAAATCAACTTTCCGAGGAATGTCTTGTCATGAGCGAATGTGTTTCCAGCGCCGTACCCGGCGACGACGGTCGTCGCAGCGCGGCCGTGACCGAGCCCGCATGGACGGCTGTGTTCTCGCTGGCGATGGGCGTGTTCGGGCTGCTGACCGCGGAGTATCTGCCGGCCAGCCTGCTGACGCCGATGGCGACCGGATTGCACGTATCGGAAGCGCTGGCCGGCCAGGCGGTCACGGTCACGGCCGTGGTCGCGCTGTTCGCCGGCTTGCTGGTGCCGGGCCTGACGCGCAGGCTCGACCGGCGGACGGTGCTGCTCGGTTTCAGCACGCTGATGATCGCGTCCAACCTGCTGGTGGCGCTGTCTTCCAGCCTCGCGATGCTGCTGGCGATGCGGATCCTGCTGGGCATCGCGCTCGGCGGCTTCTGGAGCATGGCCGCGGCCGTCGCGATGCGCCTGGTGCCGCCGGCGCTGCTGCCGCGTGCGCTGTCGATCGTCTTCAGCGGCATTGCCGTCGGCACGGTCGTCGCCGTGCCGCTGGGCAGCTATCTCGGCGGGCTGTTCGGGTGGCGCAGCGCGTTCATCGCAGCGGCGGCGGTCGGCGCGACGACGCTGCTGTTCCAGTGGTTCACGCTGCCGCGGATGGCGCCGCGCGGCACCGTGCGGCTGAACACGGTGCTGCAGTTGCTGCTGCGCCCGGGCGTCGCGATTGGCATGTTCGGTTGCGTACTCGCGCACACGGGCCATTTCGCGTTGTTCACGTATATCCGGCCGTTCCTGGAAAGCACGGCGGGTGTCGGCCCGGACGGGCTCGCGCTGATGCTGCTCGGGTTCGGCATCGCGAATTTCGCCGGCACGCTGATCACCGGATTCCTGATGGAACGCAGCCTGCGCGGCACGCTGGCGCTGATGCCCTGCCTCGTCGGCATCGCGGCATTCGCGCTGGTGATGCTGCCGGCATCCGTCGCCGGACATGCACTGCTGGTCGCGTTCTGGGGGATGGCGTTCGGCGGCGTGCCGGTCGCGTGGTCGAACTGGGTGACGCGCGCGGTGCCCGATCAGGCGGAAAGCGCCGGCGGAATGGTCGTCGCATCGGTGCAATCGTCGATTGCGGCGGGCGCGGCCGCGGGCGGGGCGATGTTCAGCTTCAGCGGCATCACCGGCGTGTTCGTCGCAGGCGGGATCGTGATGCTGCTTGCGGCACTGTTGATCGTTCTGCGTGTCGGCGTGCCGGCCGCGCAATCCGGCGCAGTGCCGACACTGCATGTTTGACCGGCGGGCGGCCGCGCGTACCGATCCGGCGCGTGCCGCCCGTCACCGGAGCTGGCGCGCCCCGATCCGAATGCACTTACCGCGACTCGCCCCGCGCAACGTAGCTGTCGCCCCAGTCTTTCATCGCGTCGAGCACGGGCGCGAGGGTTCGCCCCACGTCCGTCAACGAATATTCCACTCGGGGCGGGACCTCCGCGAATACCGCCCGGGAAACGATGCCGTGCGCTTCAAGCTCCCGAAGCTGCAACGTCAGCGATCGTTGCGTGACGCCGCCGATGGCCGTGCGAAGCGCGCCGAATCGCTTCGTACCACTGAGCAGATAATAGATGATCAACGGCTTCCACTTTCCGCCGATGACGTCGACCGTTGCCGCTACCGTACAACGGTATGCGTTCGTATTGGGTTTCTCCATCGGCCAATAGTATAAAAATTTACCCTATATATCAAACTCGTACTTACTTGCCATCGATATCCCTGCAACGCAGAATTTTTCCGGGCGGCGGTCAAGACCGCACGGCATGCCCCAGTTGCAGGAAACCCATCGGAGCAAGACAGATGAAAGCAGTGTTCTACGAGCGTCAGGGTGCCGCCCGGGATGTCCTGATCGTCGGCGAATTGCCGACGCAGGCGCCCGGGCCGAACGAAGTACGCGTCCGCGTCCATGTCTCCGGACTGAATCCGACCGACATGAAAGCGCGTGCCGGGTTCTCCTCCGCGATGCCCTTCCCGCGCATCACGCCTCACCAGGACGGCGCAGGCATCGTCGATGCGGTCGGCCCCGGCGTATCGCCGGACCGGCTCGGCGAGCGGGTCTGGATCTACGAGGCGCAATTCGGCCGCGCCGCCGGCACGGCGGCCGAATACGTCGTCGTTCCGTCAAGCCATGCGGTTCGCCTGCCGGGCCATGTGTCGTTCGACGTGGGCGCGTCACTCGGCATTCCCGCATTGACGGCGCATCGTTGCCTGTTCGCCGACGGCAGCCTGGCTGGGCGACCGGTACTGGTTCACGGCGGCGCGGGCGTCGTCGGCACCGCCGCGATTCTGCTGGCGAAATGGGCGGGCGCGTGGGTTGCGACATCGGTCAGGAACGCCGAACAGGCTGCCGTCGCACGAGCGAACGGCGCGGATCTGGTCATCGACCGGCACGCCGCGGATGGCGCACGCGTCATTCTCGATGCAACCGGCGGGCACGGGGTCGACCGTATCGTCGACGTCGACCTGAAATCCAACCTCGACCTTGATCTTGCCTGCTTGTCGCAAGGCGGCGTGATCAGCGCCTATGCAACGGCCGGTGCAACGGACGCGCTGCCGGTTCCGCTGCTGAAGGCCATGATGCACGGCTGCGTACTGCGTTTCGTCTATATCTATCACGTGCCCGGCGAAGCCAAGCAGGCTGCCATCCGCGACATCGACGCATGCGTCGCAGCGGGCGCCTACTCGCCCCGAATCGGCATGAAGGTGCCACTGACCCAGGTGATCGATGCACACGAAGCGCTGGAATCGGGCCAGGTCATCGGCAAGGTGCTGGTGCACAACTGATTCGGCTTCGATCGGCCATCGCCGGCGCTCGTCGACACGTGCGTCAAGTCGTTCGCATGGCCTGCTCGACGAGCCCGCGCCGTCGCCGTCGGGCCCACCGGTGCCGGGTCATCTCCCACCGCCCGTCGCCGCTCGCGCATCCCGCCCCCGTCCCTTCCTGCCGGACAGCGCCACCAGCGCATTCCGGTCGGCCTCCAGCTGAATCCGCATGTGCTGGAGAAACACCCGCGCGTTCTCCGACATCGGCGTGCCCGGACGAAACACCAGCACGCCCGTAAACGCGACATCGACGTCGAACGGCCTGACGACCAGCCCGCGCGGCACGAAATCGAGCGCCACGAGCGGGTGCGCGAACCCCACGCCCACGCCGGCCAGCGCGAGTTCGCACACGGTATGCGAGTAAGGCGTTTCCACCAGCGGTTTCAACACGACGCCGAGCCCGCGCAACTGCGTTTCGAGCCGCAATCGCGTGCTGTCCTCCGGGTTCAGCGCGATGAAGGGCGCCTGCGACAGATCCTCGGCCTTGATCACGCTTTTGGCGGCGAGCGGGTGACGCGCACTCATCACGGCCACGCCCGGCATGCTGACGAACGACGAGTGCTCCAGCCCGGCCATCGACATCTCGTCGGACATCAACCCGAAATCCACCTGCCCGGCCGACACCTTCTCGTGAACCTCGCGCGAGCTCATCACCTGCAGCGAAATCTGCACGTCGCGCGCCGCCGCATCGAACGACGCGATCACGCGCGGCAGGAACCCGGTGCCGAGCGCGGGCAGCGACGCGATCGCGAGCCGCCCCAATCCGTACGAACGCAGGCTGCGGATCCGGTGTTCGATCACCTCGAAACCGAGAAAGTAGCGGTCCACGTCGCGCATCAGCGCGACGGCCTCCTGCGTCGGCACGAGACGGCTGCGCACGCGCTCGAACAGCCGGAACCCGGCCATGCTCTCCAGCCGCCGGATCGACTGGCTCACCGCCGGCTGCGAAATCTCCAGCACGCCGGCCGCCTTGCTGGTACTGCCGGCGTTCATCACGGCCCGGAACACCTCGATATCGCGCACGCCCACCTATAACCTCGGCTTATCAACCTAATTATTTCCGATGTTGCTGCAAACCGGCGCGAAAGTAAAACTTCACGTCATCCAGTTTCCAGTCACGGAGTACCGACCCGCATCATGACCACCACCCCGCCGCTCCCCCCGCAACCGTTCCGCAGCCTGTCGCCGGCGGTCATGCGCGCCTCGACCGTCGTGTTCGACTCGCTCGACGATTTCGCCCGCCGCAAGGAACGCCAGCCCGACGGCTACAGCTACGGCATCACCGGCACGCCGACGGCGCGCGAACTGGAGCGCCGCATCGCCGCGCTCGAAGGCGGCGCGCACTGCGTGCTCGCGCCGTCCGGGCAGGCCGCGCTGATGACGTCCGTCATGGGCTTCGTGCGCGGCGGCGATCACCTGCTCGTGTCGGCCGCGTGCTACGGCGCGCTCAAGACCTTCGCGCAGAAATGGCTCGCGCTGTTCGACGTGGAAGTCGAACTGTACGAACCGGCGATCGGCGCCGAGATCGAGCGGTACGTGAAACCGAACACGCGGATGATCTGCATGGAATCGCCGGGCACGGTGACGATGGAAGTGCCGGACCTTCCCGCGATCGTCGAAGTCGCGCGCCGCCATCGCGTCATGACGATGATGGACAACACGTGGGCCAGCCCGCTCGCGTTCCGTCCGCTCGAACACGGCGTGGACCTGAGCGTCGAAGCGGCCACGAAGCTGTTCGGCGGTCACTCCGACCTGCTGCTCGGCACGATCAGCATGAACGACTTCGGCCACTACGAGACGTTGCGCGAGACGCAGAGCATCCTGGGCCAGCAGGCCAGCCCGGACGACTGTTTCCTCGTGCTGCGCGGCCTCGAAACCCTCAAGGTGCGCTTCGATGCGCAAAGCGCGGCGGCACTGCGCGTCGCGCAAGCGCTCGAATCCCATCCGGCCGTTCGCAAGGTGCTGTTTCCGGCGTTGCCGTCCGACGCGGGCCATGCGATCTGGAAGCGCGATTTCTCCGGCAACGGCTGCCTGTTCTCGTTGATGCTCGAACCCGCACCGGAAGCCGCGTTCACCGCGTTCTTCGATGCGCTGCGCCACTTCGCGATCGGCGCGAGCTGGGGCGGCGTCCATAGCCTCGCCGCGTACTACCCGGCGCCGCTGCAGGCACAGCGCCCGTTCCCGCTGACCGACCAGCCGATCGTCCGCCTGTCGATCGGGCTCGAATCCCCCGATCTGCTGATCGACGATCTGTGCACCGGCCTCGCCGCGTTCACCGACGTCAGGAACGGCGACGCATAACGCGACGGTCATGCGCGACCAACCGACACCCAAGGAGACACCATGAAAAACCAGACCACACGCGCGTTGGCCAGATGCCTGGTCACGCTCGGCATCACGGGCGCGCTGGCGTTGTCCAGCGTCCAGGCCGGCGCTGCCGACCTGCTCGCGGCCGCGCGCACCAGCGGCACGCTGCGTGTCGCGAACACGCAGAGCAGCCCGCCGTGGAGCCTGCTGGACGATCGCAACCAGCCGGCCGGCTATGACGTCGAAGTCGCGCGCGAAGTCGGCAAGCGCATCGGCGTGAAGCAGGTCGTGTTCATCGCCGATGCGTACAAGAACTTCGTCGAGGGGCTCAAGGCCGGCAAGTACGATCTCGTGATGAACGACCTGACGCCCACTACCGAGCGCAGCAAGCAGGTCGATTTCGCGAAGCCGTACGGCGTCGAGGATTTCCGCATCTTCGTGCGCACCGACAACACGGACATCCACGGGCAGGCCGACCTCAAGGGCAAGCGCGTCGGCGTCACCACCGGCTCGTCGAACGAGGCATGGGCACGCGCGCACCTGAAGGATTCCGACATCCGCGCATACGACAACGGCGGGCTCGTGTTCAACGATCTCGGCAGCGGGCGGCTCGACGCCGTCATCATCTCCCACTTCGGCGGGATGAAATACGCGAACGTGAATCACCTGCCGGTCAAGGAAGTCGGCGAGCCGCTGATCTATCAGCTTTCCGCGCCGGCGCTCGTGAAGGGACAACCGGCGCTCCTCGCCGCCGTCGACAAGGCAATCGACGACATGGCCGCCGACGGCACGCTCGAACGGCTCGCGAAGCGCTGGGTCGGCCCGACTTACGACATGGTCGGCAACATCGCCAAGGCGAAAGCGCAGAAGGAGTAACGCATGTTCGATCTCTTCGTGCGGTCGCTGCCGCTGCTCGAAAGCGCGGTGACGATGACCGTGTTCCTCGGCCTCGCGTCGTTCGCGCTCGGGTCGGCGCTGGGGCTCGCCGTCGCACTCGCGCGGGTGTCGTCGATCCGGTTCCTGCGCGGCGTCGCGTTCGCGTACGTGTCGATCTTTCGCGGCACGCCGCTGCTGGTGCAGATCCTGCTGATCTACTTCGGCCTGCCGCGCTACGGCATCACGCTCGACCCGGTGCCCGCCGCCCTGCTGGCGCTCACGCTCTTTTCCGCGGCGTACCTCAGCGAGAACTTCCGCGCCGGGATCAATGCGGTCGATCGCGGCCAGTGGGAGGCCGCGCATTCGCTCGGCATGAACTACTGGAAGATGATGTGGCGCGTGATCCTGCCGCAAGGGCTGCGCATCGCGATTCCGCCCGTCGGCAGCCGGATGATCGCGCTGATCAAGGACACGTCGCTGGCGTCCACGATCACCGTCGTCGAACTCACGCGCGTGGCCGACCAGGTCGGCGCATCCACTTTCCGCTACCTCGAGATGTTCCTGATGGTCGGCCTGATCTACTGGGTCATCAACCAGGTGCTGACGATCGTCCAGACGATTTTCGAAGGCCGGGTGTCGCGGCGCTTTCAATGAAGACCACCATGCATACCATCGTCGTTCAGGGGCTGACCAAGTCGTTCGGGGACAACGCCGTGCTGCGGGGCGTCGACTTCCGCGTCGCGCGCGGGGAAGTCGTCGTGCTGATGGGGCCGTCCGGTTCCGGCAAGACCACGCTGTTGCGTTCGCTGAATTTTCTGGAACTGCCCGATGCGGGCACGGTGTCGGTGTGCGGCATCGAAATCGCGCGCACCGGCGGCGCCGCGCTGTCGCGCGACGAGCAGAAACGCATCAAGGCCATTCGCCAGCGCACGGCGATGGTGTTCCAGTCGTTCAACCTGTTTCCTCATCGCACCGCGCTGGAAAACGTCATCGAGGGGCTCGTGAGCGTCAAGGGCGTGAGGAAGGGCGAGGCGGCCGAGCGCGGCCTGCACCTGCTCGATCGCGTGGGCCTCGCACACAAGGCCGGCGAATATCCCGCGCGGCTGTCCGGTGGCCAGAAGCAGCGCGTGGCCATCGCACGCGGCCTCGCGATGGACCCGGAAGTCATCCTGTTCGACGAACCGACTTCCGCGCTCGATCCGGCCTTGCGGGAAGACGTGCTCGCGGTCATGCGGGAACTCGCGGGCAACGGGATGACGATGCTCGTCGTCACCCACGAAGTGCGCTTCGCGCAGGACGTCGCCGATCGCGTGGTGTTCATGGAGAACGGCGTGGTGGTCGAAGACACGACGCCCGATACGTTCTTCACGGCCAGCACCCACCCGCGCGTACGTCAGTTCCTCAATCTCATCGAGACCTGACGCGCACCCGACCGGCCACCGGCCGGTCGTTCCTTTCATTCACTTCATTAGTTTTGCGAAACATATCGAACCAAGGAGATGCTCATGAACCGCCGGCAGTTCTTCCCCGTGCTTGCCGTGCCGCTCGCCGGCGCTTTTCCCGAGATCGTGCAGGCGGCGAAGTCGAAAGACCGCGTGATCGTGATCGGCAGCGGCGTGATGGGCGCGTCGATCGCGTATCACCTCGCGGCGCGCGGCGCGGAGGTCGCGCTCATCGAGAAGGACGCGCCGGCGTCCGGCACGACGCGCAACTCGTTCGCGTGGATCAACGCGAACAACAAGACGCCCTACTCGTACTACGCGCTGAACTACGAAGGCATCCTCGGATGGCGCCGCCTTCAGCTTGAAATCGGCCCGTCGCTGCAGATTCAGTGGGGCGGCGGCATCGCGTGGTGCGGCCCCGACCCGCAGCAGATCGACACGCTCCACTACACGACCGCGCGGCATCAGCCGTGGGGCTATCCGATCCGCAACATCACGCGTGACGACCTCGAACGGCTGGTGCCCGGCGTGCGCGCCGGCGACTTCGGCGCGGGCTGGCATTCGACCCTCGACGGGACGCTCGACCCCGTCGCCGCCACGCTGGCGCTGGTCCAGGCCGGCATCCGGGCCGGTGTCACGCTGACGAAGGCCAACGTCGCGACGATCGATTTCAAGGGCGATCGCGCGATCGGTGTCACGACGGACAAGGGGCCGTTCTTCGCGGACCACGTCGTGATCGCGGCCGGCAACGACTCCACGCGGCTCGGCGCACAGGCGGGCATCCCCGTTCCGCTCCGCACGTCGAAAGGCATCCTGGCCCACAGCAAGCCGATGCCGCCGCTCGTGCATCAGGTGCTGATGCCGGCTGGCCTCGACATCAAGCAGAATCCCGACGGGCGCATCGTGGCGGGGTCGAACTTCGGCGACACCGGCGCGCTGGCGCCGACGCCCGAACTCGGCGCGCAGCTGCTCGAACGCGTGACCGGCGTGCTGCCGCAGACCCGCGGGATCGAACTCGACACCATGACGCTCGGCTATCGCGTCATGCCCCGCGACGAGTATCCGATCATGGGCCGCGGCCGCCAGTACCGGAATGTCCACGTTGCCGCGATGCACAGCGGGATGACGTCCGCGCCGGCCATCGGCCAGCTGTTCGCGATCGAAGTGCTCGACGGCATCGAAACGGCGCAGCTTCAGGACTTCCGCCCGCAACGCTTCTACGCGTGAGCCCGCCACCCGCCGGTTTGCCCGGCCGTGCCGGCACCCGCCCGTGCACGGCCCAGCCCATGGAGAAACAAATTCCTCCATTCCACATTCAAATAAAACGTTATTCCATATCAAGCTGAATCGCCAGCCAACTTTGGATCCTTTTTCCCGCCTGTCCCCCGTATCATTTCTCTCATTACGCAATGAGCAAGAGACGGACATGAGCGACACCACCACGCTGCACTACCTCGACTACGCCGCCACGACGCCCGCCGATCCGCGCGTGATCGAAGCGATGACGGCCTGCCTCGGCTTCGACGGCATCTTCGGCAACCCCGCATCGAGCTCGCACGCCGCCGGCCGGCTGGCGAAAGACAAGGTCGAGCACGCACGTGCGCAAGTCGCCGCGCTGATCGGCGCGGATGCCGACGAGATCGTCTGGACGTCGGGCGCCACCGAATCGAACAACCTCGCGTTGAAGGGCTATGCCGAGAACGCGACCGACAAGCGCCACCTGATCACGAGCCGCATCGAGCACAAGGCCATCCTCGACACGATGGCGAACCTGTCGAAGCACGGCACGCAAGTCACTTTCCTGACGCCCACGCGCGACGGCGAAATCACCGCCGACGCCGTGGCGGCCGCGATCGGCCCCGATACGGGCCTCGTGTCGCTGATGCTCGTGAACAACGAGATCGGCACGCTGACCGATATCGGCGCCATTTCCCGCATCGTGCACGCCGCCGGCGCCCTGCTCCACGTCGACGCCGCACAGGCACTCGGCAAGACCCCGATCGACGTGCGCGCGCTCGGCATCGACATGATGTCGATGTCGGCCCACAAGGTTTACGGCCCCAAGGGTATCGGCGCGCTGTTCGTCCGCCGCGAGATCGCCGATCGCATCGCACCGCAGATTCACGGCGGCGGTCATGAGCGCGGGTTGCGCTCGGGCACGCTCGCGACGCATCAGATCGTCGGCATGGGCGTCGCGTGCGAACTCGCCGCTGAAAAGCTCGACGCCGAAGCCGCGCGGATCGCCGCGCTCGGCGCACGCCTGACCGGCGCGCTGTTCGCGCTCGGCGACGTCACGCAGAACGCTGCCGCCGCGCGCCGCATCCCGCACACGCTGAGCCTGACGGTGAACGCACCGGGCTTCTTCCCGTTCATGCTTGGCGAAGCGCTCGCCGTGTCGTCGACTTCCGCGTGCAACTCGACCAGCGGCGCACCGTCGCACGTGCTGACCGCGATCGGCCTCGATACGGAAACGGCCGGCCGCACCGTGCGCATTAGCTTCGGCCGCTTCACGACGGAGCAGGACGTCGACTTCGCGATCGCGTGTTTCCGCCAGGCGATCGAGCAATGCCGCGCGACCGCCGCGAACGGGTTCTCCGCGTCGCGCCAGATCACGCCGGCCGACCTGAAGGCGATCCGCAATGCCGGCTTCCGCTCGGTCATCTGCAACCGGCCCGACGGCGAAGGCGTCGATCAGCCGGCCTTCGACGAGATTGCCGCCGCAGCCCGCGAACTGGGCCTCGAAGCACGCTACCTGCCGGTCGAGCGCGACCACATCGGCGACGCGGAAGTCGACGCGTTCGGCGCACTGGTCGACACGCTGCAGAAGCCGGTGCTCGCGTATTGCGGAAGCGGCAATCGGGCCGGCATGCTGTGGAATCGTTTGTGCGCCCGGCGCACGGCCCCGGTCTCGGCCTGAACCCGCACACCATCGCGTAACGCGAAGATGCCGCGCTCGGGCGGCGATCGGGCAAGGCCAACGGTGAGTTCCGGCACAATGGTTGTCCTGTCCGTCACCCCAGACACGAATGCCCTGCCCGTCACATTTCCGCGCGTGGAAGCGCGCCGACACTGACGCACCTTCCGCCGGCAGCCCGTGCAAGAAGCAGCGTGCCGGCCGGGCCACCGCGCTGCCGCTTGCAGCGAGCATCGCCGCGTGCGACGCCACGCCGGTACCTGACCGGCTCTCGGACGCCGACGCGACCTACGCGATGCAGGAGCGGTTCGGCCTCGGCGGCGTCATGGTATTTCTCGGGTCCTGCATCGGCGCCAAAAACCCGACTTACCCGGGCCAGGCGGCCTGCACCGTTGCAATCCGCTCGAACGGCCACGGGTCGGAGACGCAGGCCGATTTCCACTGGAACGGTAAGAAATGGGTGGCCGAGCCCACCGAGTCGCGGGACCTCCTGCCCTATCCCGATCCCCAGCTCGCCGGGTTAGTAAAGTAAGCGCGGCGTGCATGGTCAGCATTCCCCGCACGACAGCCGCTACTTCGGATACTCCAGTTGCAGCGCGACCCAACCTGATGTCGCGTCGCCGTAGCGTGCCGCGATGTCTCCGAGCACACCGGGAAGCACCGATTCGCCATGGCGGCCGGCCGGCATCGCCACGTGCTCGTGCCGGTCATTCGCCGGCTGCGCCAGCAAGCGCAGCCCGTGCCTCGACTCGATCACGCGCGCGTCTGCCGTCGCGACGACGTCACTGCGCCAGGTCCGCGCCCACGCATCGGCGGTCAACGCAACGGGAAGCTCGTCGAACCCGTTTTCGACCGGAAGTTCGAACGTCTCGTGCCGCCAGAACGCGAGGCGGTTCATCAACGCCATCGCCACCGCACGCGTGGTCAACGCGTATCGGCTACCGGCGTGAACGTCGCTCCATGCCTGCGCGCCGACGCTCTGCGCCGTCTCGCGTGCCGCTGCCGGCCCGACCAGCGCATTCACCAACGCCAGCGAAGCGGGAATCGACGCCGACACGCCGGTCGTCGTCATGACGTTACCGTCCATCACATAGCGGCGATCATCAACCCACGTCGTATCGGTAAAGCGGCGACGCAGTCGTTCGCGCGAATACCAGTGGGACGTCGCCGTGCGATGCCGCAGCAAGCCCGCGTTCGCGAGGACTTCGGCACCATCGCAGATCGCCACCATCGTCGCGCCGGCAGCCGCCTGCTTGCGCAGCCAGGCCAGCACCGCCGGCCGGTCGGCACGATGCATCGCAGGCACGATCACGACATCCGCCCCCGCGGGAACCGTGGCGTCAAACCGGTCGAACGCGGTGTCTGCCAGCATGCGCAGCGCGGGCATCAGCTCGACCTCGCCCTCGTCGGCCGACACGGCGACCACGTCGACCGCACCGGACGCCTTCAGAATCGCGTACGGAACGATGAAATCGGTTGTTTCAGTTCCGGCGTTGTCTGCAACGATTGCAACGAGCGGCCGCGTGCGGCCCGACTTTGGCACACTCATCGTCAACGCTTGCGCGACTGGAGGCGTGTCCTCTGCCAGTGCCTGCACCGGCCGCCCCGATCCCCAAGCGCCCAGCAGCCCGCACACGAACAACACTGCCCCGCCTGTCTTCCGTACCCGCATCGTCCCCTCGCATCAGTCGATTGCACGTCCGGAAAATTACAAGGATCATGCTTGCGATCACAAGGACAACTCCACCGCACTTTCCGCCATGTCCCAGTCAACCTGCCCGGCACGCGACATCGTTGTCGTCGGCTTCGAAGGCGTCCAGTCGCTCGATATCACGGGCCCGATGGAAGTGTTCGCGGTCGCGAACCGTTACCTGTCCGACCATGCCGTGCCGTACCGCCTCACACTCGCGACGCAACACGGAAATGACCTCGTCACGCACGCGGGCCTGCGCCTCGCCGGCACGGCCGCGCTCGCGGCACTGCCGGGGCGGATCGACACGATCATCGTTGCCGGCGGCAATGAAGCGGCGCTGCGACACGCCGCGTCGGAAGCCGGCGTGCTGCCGTGGTTGCGCACGCGGATCGCGGACACGCGCCGAATCGCGAGCATCTGCACGGGCGCGTTCGTGCTCGCCGCGGGCGGATGGCTGGACGGCAAGCGCGCGACCACGCACTGGAACCAGTGCGCGACGCTACAGGCGCGCTGCCCCGATGCGCGGATCGAACCGGACGCGATCTACGTGAGCGATCCGCCGTTCCATACATCGGCCGGCGTGACGGCCGGCATCGATCTGTGCCTCGCACTCGTCGAGGCAGACTGCGGTGCACCGACCGCACTTGCGGTCGCACGCGAACTCGTGCTGTTCATGCACCGTCCCGGCGGACAGGCGCAGTTCAGCGTCGGGCTCGACCTCCAGGCCGGTGCGACACCCCGCATGCGCGCGCTGCTCACCGACATCGCAGACAATCCGGCCGGCGACCTCGGCGTCACTGCACTGGCCGCCCGCATGCACATGAGCGAACGGACGTTTGCGCGCAATTTCCTCAGGGAGACCGGACTGTCGCCTGCGCAGTACGTGCTTGCAGCGCGCGTCGAGCGCGCGAAGGCACTGCTGGAGCGGGCCGACTGGCCGCTTGAACGGATCGCGGAACGTTCGGGATTCGGCAGCGTGGACGCGTTGCAGCGTGCCTTCGCGAAACGCGTCGGCGCCACGCCGCGCGACTATCGCGCGCGCTTCGGACCTCGAAGCGACAAGCGGAAGACGGAATAGGCCGCCCCGATTCATCCCGCGTTCAGGATGAAATGCGGGCGGACTTGCCCTGAAACAGGGCACGCCTCCGGATTTTCACTACGTTGCCGAAATCTGATAGAGCCGGGAGATTTGATTTCATACCGTTCACGCATCGGAATGGAAAGCGATGGCCGTTCGAGCACGGCATCGCGTGCCGCCGACGAATCCCAGGAGCGGGTCGCGGCATGAGGCCCGGGCGGCGATGACGGTCCTGCCACGCAGGACATTCGTGACGGAGCGACTATGGATGCAAAATTCCAGCCTGATTCAGGCACCGACAGTGACGTGAGCCTGCTGCACAAGATGGGCTATGCGCAGGAACTGTCGAGACGTATGAGCGGTTTCTCGAACTTCGCCGTGTCGTTTTCGGTGATCTGCATCCTGTCGGGCGGCATTACCGCGTTCCAGCTCGCGTTTTCCGCCGCCGGCGGCGCATCGATCGGCCTCGGCTGGCCGCTGGGCTCGCTGTTTGCGCTGATCGTCGCCGTGTCGATGTCGCAAATCGCGTCCGCGTTTCCGACGGCCGGCGGCCTCTATCACTGGGGCGCGATCCTCGGCGGGAAGAAATGGGGGTGGATGACCGCGTGGCTCAACCTGATCGGCCTGATCTTCGTGATCGCCGCGATCAATTTCGGCACCTACGATCCGTTCTTCAAGACGCTGATCGCACCGATGTTCGGCGTCAGTCCGGACAGCCTGACGTGGTGGCATCAAACCGCGTTCATCGCGGTCATCACGATCTCGCAGGCGATCCTGAACGCGCGCGGCATCAAGATCGCGAGCAAGATCACCGACCTGTCGGGCTACCTGATCTTCGTCGTGACGATCGCGCTGGTGGTGTCGCTGCTCTACTACTCGCCCGTCGCGTTCGACGCGCACCGGCTGGTCACCTTCACCAACTTCACCGGCGTCGACGGCGGCGCATGGCCGAAGCAGACGACCCCGCTCGCGTTCCTGTCCGGCCTGCTGCTGGTGACCTACACGATCACCGGCTTCGACGCGTCCGCGCATACGTCGGAAGAGACGCACGACGCCGCCAGGAACGTGCCGCGCGGCATCATCGGGTCGGTGTTCTGGTCCGCGGTGTTCGGCTACGTGATGGTGTGCGCGTTCGTACTGGTGATGCCCGACCTGACTGCCAGCATGAAGCAGGGCACCGGCTTCTTCGAAGCGATCCTCGCGCCGATTCCGAAGACGCTGCGGGTGACCCTCGAAATCGCGATGTTCTTCATCAACTACGTGTGCGGGCTCGCGGCGATCATGTCGACGTCGCGGATGATGTATGCATTCGCACGCGACGGCGGGCTGCCGGCGTCGAAGCTGCTGCGCAGCGTGAACCCGGCCCACCGGACACCCGGGCCCGCAATCTGGACGTGTGCGGTGCTCGCGATCGTCGTCACGCTGTATGGCGATGCGTTCTCGGTACTGAGCGCCGGCAGCGCGGTGTTCCTGTTCATCTCGTACGCGATGCCGATCGGCTCCGGGATGCTGGCCGAAGGCCGCTCGTGGACCGACAAGGGCCCGTTCCGGCTGGGGATCTGGTCGAAGCCGTGCGCGCTGCTCGCACTGGTCGGCGCCTGTGTGCTCGCGTATGTCGGCATCCAGCCGCCGAACGAAAAGGTGCTGTACGTGCTGGTCGGCTTCGTCGTGGTGCTGATGGTGATCTGGTACGGCTTCGGCGTGCGCAACACGTTCGCGGGGCCTCCGGTGCTGAAGGACACGCGCAATCTCGACCGCATCCGCGAACTCGAGGCGAACGTCGATCCGTCCGTCTGAAGCGTCTCCAGGCAAACTCAAAAACCGACTCGCCGGCACGATGCCGCGAGTCGGTTTTTTTATGTCGACGGGTAACGACGGGATTCAACCGCCCTGCGACGGTCGACCCTCGCGTCTGTCAGCCGTAGACCGGGAACCGCCTGGTCAGCTCGGCGACCTGCCCACGCACACGTTCGAGCGTCGCCGCATCTTCCGGGGCTTCGAGCACGTCCGCGATCAGGTTGCCGACGATCTCCGCCTCCTTCACCCCGAAGCCACGCGTCGTCATCGCCGGCGAACCGAGGCGCACGCCGCTCGTCACGAACGGCTTTTCCGGATCGTTCGGGATCGCGTTCTTGTTCACCGTGATGTGTGCCGCGCCCAGCGCCGCTTCCGCTGCCTTGCCCGTGATGTGCTTCGCACGCAGGTCCACCAGCATCACGTGGCTTTCCGTACGGCCCGACACGATCCGCAGGCCGCGCTTCACCAGCGTTTCAGCCAGCACGCGTGCGTTCTCGACCACCTTCTCCTGGTACGACTTGAACTCCGGCGACAGCGCTTCCTTGAACGCCACCGCCTTCGCCGCGATCACGTGCATCAGCGGGCCGCCCTGGATCCCCGGGAAGATCGCCGAGTTGATCGGCTTCTCGTACTCCGCCTTCATCAGGATCACGCCGCCGCGCGGGCCGCGCAGGCTCTTGTGCGTCGTCGTCGTCACGAAGTCCGCGTGCGGCACCGGGTTCGGGTACACGCCCGCTGCGATCAGGCCCGCGTAGTGCGCCATGTCCACCATCAGGTACGCGCCCACCGACTTCGCGATCTTCGCCAGACGCTCGAAATCGATCTTCAGCGAGAACGCCGACGCGCCCGCGACGATCAGCTTCGGCTTGTGTTCCTGCGCCATCTGCTCGGCGGCGTCGTAATCGATGTCTTCGTTCTCGTTCAGGCCGTAGCTCACCACGTTGAACCACTTGCCCGACATGTTCACCGGCGAGCCGTGCGTCAGGTGACCACCGTGCGCGAGGCTCATCCCCATGATCGTGTCGCCCGGCTTCAGCATCGCGAAGAACACGCCCTGGTTCGCCTGCGAACCCGAGTTCGGCTGCACGTTCGCCGCTTCCGCGCCGAACAGCTGCTTCACGCGGTCGATCGCCAGTTGCTCGACGACGTCGACGTACTCGCAGCCGCCGTAGTAGCGCTTGCCCGGATACCCTTCCGCGTACTTGTTCGTGAGCTGCGAGCCCTGTGCGGCCATCACGGCCGGGCTCGTGTAGTTTTCCGACGCGATCAGCTCGATGTGATCTTCCTGGCGGCGGTTTTCCTGCTCGATCGCTGCAAAGATTTCGGGATCGACGTTGGCAACGGTGCTGGTGGTGCGATTGAACATGATGATGGACCCAATGAGAGTGATTGACTGACCGCGGGATGCCGGCTGCAGGGTGATTCGGCCTTCGCATTCCAGCAGACGCGCCACCGTTCAGATAGAAGGATTGCGACAATCCGCTAGGACGCACCCCGCGCCGTGCGGACAAAAAAAATCGAAGGTTCGCATCGCTGCGGAACCTTCGACGAGACGGGCCGATCATGCGGCAAGCGTGACGCCCGCCGTTCGGCTTCTTGCGAACCGCCGCGTTCAGACGGCGGAAAAACAGTTGTCGACGAACAGGTGGGTGCCGTTGACGAAACTCGATTCGTCGGACGCGAGGAACAACGCGGCCGCCGCGACCTCCGACGGCTCGCACAACCGGCCCTGCTGAACCGCGATCGCCGCTTCGGTCGCATCGACGCCCATCGCCTGCAGGTCCTTCAGTTCGCGCATCCCGTGCGGGGTGCGGATGAACCCGGGGGCCAGCGCGTTGCACCGGATCCCGCGGTCGCGGTACTCGACCGCGATCGCCCGCGCGAACATGTGGCACGCGCCCTTGGTCGCGTCGTACAGCACTTCGCCCGGCGTCGCGCATACCGCCGAGATCGACGACGTACAGACGATGCTGCCGCGCCCTTTCTCCAGCATCTGCGGCAGCACGGCCTTCGTCATCAGGAACATGCTCTTGACGTTCACGCCCATCAACCAGTCCCATTCGGATTCCTCGATGTCGAGGAACGGTTTGACGATCAGCGTGCCTGCATGATTGAACAGGATGTCCGCGTTGCCGTACTGCTTGCGCGCTGCATCGACCGCCTTCTGGACCTCCGCCTGCTTCGACACGTCGGCGCCGAGGCCGATCGCCTGCAGGCCCGCATCGCGCAACCGCGCGGCGAGCGTTTCGGCCGCATCGCCGTCGCGGTCGACGATCGCCACCTTCGCGCCCTGCGCGGCGAACAGTTCGGACGCCGCGCCGCCGCATCCGCCGGCGCCGCCGCTGACGATGGCGACCTTGCCGGCCAGGCGGCCGTCAATCTTGACATTCATGTGTCGTTCTCCAGTCTGGTTCGTTCGGTATGCTCAGCTGAACAGGGATCGAAGGTGATCGTTGAGGAAGCAGCCTTCGGGGTCCACGCTGCGGCGCAGCGCGCGAAACGCTTCGGCTTTGGGGAACCAGCGATCGACGTCTTCGCGGTTCGTGAAATGCAGCTTGCCCCAGTGCGGACGCGCGTCGTAGTCGCGCAGGATGTCGTCGACGTCCTTCAGGAACGGCCAGTAGTCGACGCCGTTCGGGCCGCCCGAGCATGAAATGGTCACGCTGTCCTGCCGATGGAACGGGCTGATCCAGGCCGGATCGCCCTTCGTGAAGCGGTATTCGACCGGGAAGATGCAGTCGCGGTGTTTCGTGAGGATGAGGTCGCGCACGCGGCGCAGCGCTTCCTTGCCATGTTGCGCGGGCACCGCGTACTCGAGTTCGTGGAAGTTCGGCACGTAGTGGATCGCGTACACCTCCGAGCTGTAGGCGATCTTCTCGTGCTCGCCTTCATGGAACGTGCGTTCGTCGGTGACATCCATCACCTTGATCTCGCACACGTCGTAGTCCTTCTTCGAGTTCGACACCTTCGTGGTGTCGGGCAGACAGTACAGGTCGCGGCTTGCGGGCGTCGGGCACCAGAAGAAGCCGAAATGCCGGTGCGTCGCCGCCAGCGCGTCGTACTGCTCCATCAACGCTTCGAAGTCCTCGCGCCACACGCGGTCGTGCAGCCAGAACGCATCGGTCACCTGCAGCGTCATCTCCGACACCACGCCGAACATGCCGATATTCACCTGCGTCGCATGAAGCAGATCGAGGTCCTTCCCGTCGCTCACTTCCATGATCGAGCCGTCCGGGCGCACGATGCGCATCCCGACGACCTGCGACGACAGGTTGCTCAGCGTCGTCCCCGTGCCGTGCGTGCCGGTGGCGAGCGCACCGGCGATCGCCTGCGAATCGATGTCGCCCTGGTTGACGAGCGACAGGCCGGCCTCCTTGAGATGGCGCGTCACCGCATTCAGCTTGGTGCCGGCCTTCACCGTCACGCGCTTGCGCGCCTGATCGACATCGACGATGCCCTGGTAATCCTGCAGCGACAGCAGCAAGCCGCTCGTGGCCACGACAGGCGTGAACGAGTGGCCCGACCCCGAGCAGCGCACCTGCTTGCCCTGGCGCGTCGCGGTGCGCACCAGCTCCGCAATCTCGGCCTCGCTGGTCGGCGATGCCAGGTGCGCGGCCACGCACGACTGGTTGCCGACCCAGTTTCTCCAGAATCCGCCACGGGGAAGTTCCATCGACGTCGCTCCAGCGTTGGTTTTGTGCCAAAGGTAGGGCGTCGACAGGTTTTTCACTATCGGATTTCGGCAAGCAAGGGTATTTACGAGCATGTGCCGGTTGCGGCCTTTTTGACCGGCCGGGCGAGCGGCTACAATGAATCGATCCGGCCCGCCCCTTCCCGCCCCCGATGACGCCGCCTGCCCACCCGAGCGATTTCTCCGGCGACCCGCTGTTCGCGCGCACGGTCGCGTTCTGCGCGTTCACCGACGTGGAGGAACAGGCGCGGTCGTTCGACGGCTGGAACATGAACTACACGCAGATCTCCGGCGGGCTGTTTCATGGCTCGTCGTCGATCATGTCGCTGGGCGGCATCAAGCTGCTCGTCGAAGACCTCGACAAGGTCATCCTGCAGCAAGGCGCGGTGCCGTCGGAGCGGATCGCCGTGGCCGTGCCGCTGGAACTGGAAGGCCACGCGCGGCTGTGCGGCGAGAAGAGCGGGCGCGACAGCCTGCACGTGTTCTCGAGCCAGCCGCAATTCGAGTTCTATTCGCCCGACCGGCACGTGCTCGTGAATATCGAGATCGAGCCCGGGAAGCTGTCGACGGAAGCGATGCGCACGGTGGCCGCGTCGCTGCGCGCGCAAACCCATTCGCCGGTGATCCCGATGGCGACCGCGATGGCCGACCATCTGCGCGACCTGCTGCGCCAGACGCTGGCCGCCGCGGCGAAATGCCTGCGCATCGACGACGTGGCGACGCAGGAGAGGATCGAACTGCTCGAGCGCACCGTGCTATATGCGATCTCGGAAGCGATGACGGCCGCCACGCCGGAGGCTGGCGCGCAGGCCGCGCGCCCGACGAAATACTGGTCGCTGGTCAACGCGGTGCAGGAACGGCTCCAGGACGCGTCGACCTGCCCGCTGTCGATCGCCGAACTGTGCGTGCAGCTCGGCATCAGCCGGCGTACCGCGCAGTACGCGTTCCACGATACGTTGAACCTCAACCCGATTGCGTATCTGCGTGCCGTGCGGCTGAATCACGTGCGCCGCGAACTGCGGCTCGGCGATTCCGTGACGTCCGCCGCCACCAAGTGGGGCTTCTGGCACCTGAGCAGCTTCGCGCAGGACTATCGCGCGATGTTCGGCGAGTTGCCGTCGGCCACGGCGAAACGCTACGCCGCGCACCGGGCCGGCTAGGGCCCGCTCACGATCCGGTGGCCGATGCGACGGATATCGCACCGGCCACCGCGCTGCCTGCTACGTCACTCGTCCTGCTGTTCCTGCTGCGCCTGCACCTGCCGCTGCTGGATGAACTGCCGTACGTCGCTCATCGTCACGCGTCCGGTGTGCTTCGCATCGATCTCGTCGAAGTGCTTCGACACGAAACCGAGCCCGCTGCTCTGCGCCTGCGCCTTCGTCACGGCCGCGCCGTTGCTCAGCACGGTATTGCCGCCGAGCCGTGCGTCGACGCGCTGCTGCGCCTGCTGCTGCAGCGCCGCGCCGGTCGACGGCAACACCGGCGCCGCCCGCGTGGCCGGAAAGAACGGACCGTCGACACCGCGCCCGCCGTGCGGCAGCTTCACCGGCGCCACCGACTGCGGCGGCAACGCGTAGGCACTGCTCATCACGGCTCCGAGCACGATCAACGGGGACATACGCCGCATCAATTTGATTAGGGACATGATCACTCGCATTCAATGGATGAATAGAGGGTTCCTTTGACAAGGAGTCCGTCGCTTAAGGGGCCGCCGCCAGCGTCGTCGCGGCCGTCGCACCCGGGACGCTGCCGGTCGGCACGCTGGGCGGGTTTTCATCCGGCCACGGCGGCGGCAGCGTGTGCAGCGTCAGCGCCGTCGGAATCCGCGCGCCCTTGTAGAACGTCTTCAGGTCCCGCTTCATCTCCGGCCGGGCGACGTCGTCCAGGTAGATCATGTGGCCGCCCTGGAAGAAGTTCACCTGCAGCTTCGGATTCAGGCCCTTCACCGTCTGCAGCCGCGCGAGTTGCTTCTCGGTGTTGAAGAACGGCGTCGCGAGATCGTGATAGCCGTTCTCCGCGAGCACGCGAAGCTTCGGGTTCAGCTGCAGCGCACCGAGCAGATCGGGGATCGTGTCGGGCATCGGCTGGCCGTCGTGCGAGAAGTCCCAGACGCCGATGATGTTGTCGTTCAGCGGCAGGTACGTCGCGTTCGGGGCGGTATAGCCGAGGTAATCCGGCATCTGCGTCGCGAGCGCGTTCGTGAACGGCTGCGAAATCAGGATGTCGGACGGATCGCCGTCGTTCTGCAGCCGCGGATCGGAGTTCGGCAACGACACGCGTCCGTCATACCGGCCGATCGTCGTGCCGGGCAGCAGGCTCGTGCCGAACGGATTCGCGTTGAAGTAGCCGCGCAGCGCCTGTTGCGTCAGGCTCGACGGGATCGACCACAGCTTCAGCGTCGCATCGCTCGGGAACACCGGCGTGCCGAGCGCATCCGGAATGCCGAGCTGGCTCAACACCCACGACTGCGAGTACTTCTGCAGCTGGTTGTAGATCAGCGTCGTGAACAGTTCCGTCTGCAGTGCGTACAACCCCGGGTTCACCGGTGCCGGCGAGACCTGGTTGAAGTACGCCGCGACCGCCGCGTAGCCGGGCAGATAGCCGGCCACCGTATCGGTTTCGAGCAGCAGCCCTTCCGTCGACTGCGTGATCGCCACCGCCTCCACCGCATCCGCGAAGTAGTTCAGGATCGCCGACTGCAGCACGATGCCCGTCAGGTGCACGCCGGCCGATTCGAGCGCGAGCGCCAGCATGTCGGTACGCGGCGTGCCGTACGATTCGCCGTACAGGTAGATCGGCGACGTGCTGCGGCTGTTGACGTTCAGGTAGCGCTGGATGAAGTCGCGCATGATGTTCACGTCCGCATCCGAACCCCAGTACTTCTGGTTGGTGTTCGGCAACACGGCTTCCGACAGCCCCGTTCCGGGCGGGTCGATGAACACGAGGTCGGTGGTGTCGATCAGGCTGTCCGCGTTGTCGACGAGCGGATAGTTCGGCCAGTTGGTGCCGAACAGCGGATCGGGCGTAGCGACCCGCGTCGGCGCGAACGAGCCGAGCCGCAGCCAGATCGACGACGAGCCGGGGCCGCCGTTATAGACGAACGTGACAGGGCGCGGCTTGCCGTTCTTGCTCGGCGCGGTGTACGCGACATACGACATCGACGCTTCCGCATTGCCGTTCGCATCCTGCGCGGTCAGGTGGCCGGTGGTCGTCGTGTAGTTGACCGTCGTGCCGCCGCCCTTCCACTGGTAATGCATGACGGCCGCTTTTTCGGAGACCTGCGACGCGGCGAGGCCGTCGGTCGCATTCATCGAGTACGCGACCTGGTCGACGTAAGGCTGGTTGGCCGCCGGCGCCTGGTTGCCGGCCGCTTGCGCGCTGGCCTGCTGGCTGGCCGTGGCCTGCGCGAGGCTCGACGCGCCGACGGACGACGAATCGTCGCCGCCGCACGCCGCGAGCGCCAGTGTCATGACGGTCAATGCACCTAGCCCGGCCAGCCGGCCGTGACAAACACGGCGGCTGCCGGTACTGCTCCTGTCTGGTTTCATCTCTTTCCTTGTGGCTGGTTCAGATACCACTTCACAAAGGCCGCCAACGCCCGCGAAACGCGCAGGCCTACCCGCCACTCGCGTTGCACGGTCGGCAGTCGGCGGTTGGGGATGGGACTTCTCAGAGACTGAACTTGATACAGACACAGCAAACTGCTGGCGAGAATGGTGCTCGGACGCGCCCCCTGCAGTCTGGACAACTTTTATATGACCAAAATTTACGACATGACAAAAATAGGCGGTGCTGCGCCGCGTTGTCAAAGATCATTCCGATATTAAAAATCCCGCAATGATGCGAAGGGCCGCCAGTGTCTGGCATTTGAAAGAAAACGGGATTATTCGTGCAAGGTGTGCTTTATCCGCAATGCGGCGCCAAATATTTTACTTTTCTCGCACAACACGCAAGCCTTTGCCGTATTGGCACTGCGCATCGAAGGCCTTCAGATCGACAGGATTTTTCTTTCATTTTTATTATCCATAATCGATTAAGACTGGATAGCGACATTCACCCGTCACTTCAGGATTCGATTCACTTCGGCCTTTCTTCAATTGCGATGCCGATGCGCATCGCGTCATCCACAAAATACCGATTTCGTTAATTCAATCCGGTATCGGCGGCATTATTTACCCGATATCCGGCCGGCATTTCCAGGCGGGCCGACGACGTGCGGCGGGGCCGCACGTCGTCAGTGACGGCACGTCAGCCCGCGATTACTTCCCGCCGCCCGGCAGCGCGATATCGATCAGCACCGGATCGTGATCCGACGAACGATACGCATCCGGCGCGTAGAACGTCTTCTGCTGTTCGGCCGACTTGTACGCGAGCGTGTACTGCAGCGCGAGCGGCTCGTCCGCGTTGATGTGCCATTCGTGCACGGCCTTCACGTGCGACGCGAGCGGCAGCGTCGCGAGCGCGTGATCGAGATAGCCGGCTTCGCCGTTGTACACGTAGCTGTACGCATTTGCGCCGATCCAGCGCGCGACGAGGTTGCGGTAGCCGCGCGATTCGAGCGTGCGGATCGGGTCTTCGTACGTGTAGCTGTTGAAGTCGCCGATCAGCAGCACGCCCTGGCCCGCGACACCCGTCGGGTTGCCTGCGAGCCAGTCGGCCACCTTCGCCGCCGCACGCGTGCGCGTCGGGTTCCAGCAGCCCTGGCCGTCGCCCTGGTCGAGATCGTCGTTCGCGGCGTCCGGGCAGTTCTTCGACTTCAGGTGGTTCACGGCCACCGTCAGCGACTGCTTGTTGCCGTTGATCAGCCGGAACGACTGTGCGAGCGGCTGGCGGTTCTTGTCGTCGATCGCGAGCGTCGCCGTGCGGCCGACCGGTTCGACCTTGCGGCTGTCGTAGATCATCGCGACCGCGATCGCATCGCCACCGAGGCGCGACACGCCCGGATCGACCACGCGCCAGTTGTTGCCGAGTTTCGCCGCGAGCTGGCGCACCGCGCCCAGTTCGCCGTAGCCGTTGTTCTGGACTTCCATCAGGCCGATCACGTCGGCGTCGAGCGCCTTCAGCGCGCCGACGATCTTCGCTTCCTGACGCTGGAATTCCTGGTAGTTCTTCGCGCCGCGGTTGTTCGGATCGTCGAAGCCGCCGCCGAGACCGTTGCCGTTGAAGTAGTTCAGCACGTTGAACGACGCGACGCGCAGGTTCGACTTCGGATCGCGTGCCGGCGCGTTCGTGCGCGGGTTCGGACGCGTGTCGAACGCCGGTACGGCCGCGCCGGGCAGCGGCTGCACGCGCCATGCGCCGTAACGCACCTCGAGCACGCCTTCGACGTCGCGCACGGTGTAGCCCGCACGCAGCGTGTTCGCGGCCGACAGGCCCGGCGCCGGGTACGGCACGGTTGCCGGGTTCTGCTTGTTCGAGCCGTCGTCGAGGATCAGGCGGTTGCGTGCGTTCGCGTCGATCTGCGTCTGCGCCTGGGCGGGCGGCACGACGCTCGTCGGCGTGCGCAGGCGGCCATTGCTGAGCATCACGCTGCCGTAGCGGCCGAGCTCGTAGTTGTCGGTCACGTTCAGCGTCTGCGGCAGGCGCACGAGCATCCCTTCGTACGCGGCGAACGTGCTCGGGCTGTCGACCGGCAGCGTGAGCGTCGCGGGCGTGACCGTCTGGCCGTTCGCGCACACCGCGATCGCGCCCGACAGCGTCAGTTGCGTCTGCCCGTATTTCTCCTCGACCTTGCCCGTCACGTGCACGAGATCGCCGGCCTTCGCGCGCGCTTTCGGCGCATAGACGAACAGGCCTTCGGACACGCCCGGCTGGTTGCGGCGTTGCGCATCGGCCTGCTGGACGAAGAAGCCGCCGAAGCCGTCCGTGCCGCCGAAATCGGCGGTGACGACGGCTTCGATCGACACGTTCTGGCCGGCGAGCGGCGACGGCGCGCCAGGCCCCTGGATATCGGCGATCGGCGTCGTGCTGCCGCCGCAGTTCGGGCTGACGGGGGCGGCCGTGGCGGCGAAGACCGGCGCGGCGAGCGTCGGGAGCAGCAATAGCGGGGTAAACAGGCGGATTGGCGAGCGCATGACGGGGAATCCCGGTTGTGAGGGTGGCGAAAGCTTAGCGGCGCTCAATGACAGTTTTTGGTAATCGAAAGACAGGTCGATGTAATTGTCGTTATCACGCTGCGATCGCCACCGATCGCCCGTTCGGGCCTGAAAATGCGGGGAAATCGTCTGACGAAAAACGTCTTCGTGCCCGCGACGATTGCCCCGCGTGCCTGTGCGCATGGCCCGCCGCGCTACACCGTCCCCGGCAACGCACTCGACACGAGCACGGCCGCGACCATCAGCACGCCACCGAGCACGACCGCCTCGATCCGCAACACTGCGCCGAACCGTTTCAACGAACGGGCCGGCATCGCGGCGACCGGATCCTTCAGCGCGGCCAACAGCTTCGGCATCCCGAAGAAGCGGTTGTGCCCGCCGAGCGCCGCCGCGATCAGCACCAGCGCGAACTTCAGCAGCAGGATCTGCCCGTACGTCGACGCGACCAGGTTGGCGGGCGTGGCGACACCGCGCCAGCCGTTGTACGCGCCGGTCGCGAACAGCACGATCAGCGCATACGTCGATGCATCGGACAGCGACTGCACGAACGATGCGCCCGCCATGCGTTCGCTCGCGGGCATGCCGGCGAGCCGCGGCATCACGCCGAACGCCGTCACGAGCACGAGCCCGACCCACGCGCTGATCGCCAGCAGATGCAGCCAGTCGATCCACACCGGCACGCTGAACCAGCCTGCGTCCACCGGATGCCCGCCGTTGCTGCGCGCCAGCGCGACGCAGGCGAGCGCAGCCCACATCGCGAACGGAACCCGCGTGTCGTCCGCGCGCCTGACGCACGACAGCAGCACGACGACGAGCATGAACACGGCGCCGGCCAGCCAGGCATGACCGAATCCCGTGCCCGCGAGCATCGCGCAAACGGCCGGCCCCGCGTCGAGCAACGACACTTCGCTCATCAGTGCGCAGTGCGCCCAGAACGCGGTGATGCTGGCGAGCAGCGACACGACCGACGCGAGGCGCAGCGTCGCGACGAGCCGCCGCCCGACGGCGCGCTGCCATGCCGACGCGCCGCGCGCGAGCCAGTGGCTGCCGAGCAGCGCACCGACGACGACGGCGAACCCGGCGTTCTGGATCGCCACCGCCACGAGCCGCAGCAGGCCGACGATGCCGTCGTTCATCCCTTCACCCTGAAGGTATAGGTGCCCTTCGTGCGGTGCGCATCGGCCGTCATCGCAGCCCATTGCACCGTGTACGCACCGGGCGCGAGCTTCGGCATCGCGACCGTCATCACGCGCGGGTTCGATGCATCGACCTGCGCCTTGTCCTGCGTGACGGCGTTGCCGCTCGCGTCCGACACCTTCACCGAACTGAATGCCGGTTCGAGGTCTTCGTTGAAGGTGAGCCGCACGGCGTCGGGCGCCACGTCGACCGTGCTGCCCGTCGCCGGTGCGGCGCTTTCCAGCTTGCCGTGTGCCGACGCCGCGATCGGCACGGCCGCAACGAGTGCGGCCGCCGCAACGATCGCGGCCAACCGTCCGGGATTCGTGATCTTCATGTTCGCGCTCCGCGTCACGGCTTCTTCAGTTCGACGACCGTCAGCGCGCCATTCACGTCCTCGGCGACGAAGTCGATCTTGTCGCCGGCCTTGACCTGCGACAGCATCGCCGGGTCCTTCACCTTGAACGCCATCGTCATCCCGTCCATCCCGAGGTTCTCCAGCGGGCCGTGCTTGATCGTCAGCTTGCCGGCGGCCGTATCGACCTTGCGGATTTCACCGTGCGACATGCGCTGCGCCGCGTCGGCGCCCTGCTTCGCGGCGCCGCTCATGTCCATGCCGGCCATGTCGCCGGCTGCGTACGACGCGGCGGAAAACGCCAGCGCGCAACCCGTTGCCATCAAAACCAGTCCCTTCTTCATCGTGAAGACTCCCATGTGAGTGAATGAAACCCGGCGGCCGCATCGGTACGGCCACCGCGTGCTGCTGCTCAACCGTCCGGCAATTCGCCGGTGTATTCGTAGGCGACGGTGCCCTTCGGATGCCGGAACCAGCCCGGATCGCGATAGTCGTTGCGGCCGAGCCCCTGCCGCACCTTGCAGACCGTGAACATGCCGCCCATCTCCAGCGGCCCGAACGGGCCGGTGCCCGTCATCATCGGCAGCGTGTTGTCCGGCAGCGGCATCTCCATCCCGCCCATCGCGCCGCCCGTGCTGCCCATCGCCATGTAGTCGGGCACGAGCTTGCCGATGCGCTTCGCGAGATCCTTCTGCGGCACGCCGATCAGGTTCGGCACCTGGTGGCCCATCGCATTCATCGTGTGGTGCGACTTGTGGCAGTGGAACGCCCAGTCGCCCGGACGATCGGCGGTGAACTCGATCGCGCGCATCTGCCCCACCGCGACATCGGCCGTCACTTCCGGCCAGCGCGCCGCCGGCGGAATCCAGCCACCGTCGGTGCCCGCGACTTCGAAGCTGTAGCCGTGCAGGTGGATCGGATGGTTCGTCATCGTCAGGTTGCCGAAACGAATCCGCACGCGGTCGCCGGCGCGCACCGGCAGCGGATCGATGCCCGGGAACACGCGCGAGTTGAACGTCCACATGTTGAAGTCGGTCATCTCGTTCACGCGCGGCGTGTAGCTGCCCGGGTCGATGTCGTACGCGGCGAGCAGGAACACGAAGTCGCGATCGACCGGCATCGTGCCGCGATCCTTCGGGTGCACGATGAACATGCCCATCATCCCCATCGCCATCTGCACCATCTCGTCGGCGTGCGGGTGATACATGAACGTGCCGTGCGATTCGAGCTGGAACTCGTAGACGAAAGTCTTGCCGGGCGGAATGTGCGGCTGCGTGAGACCGCCCACGCCGTCCATCCCGTTCGGCAGCCGCAGCCCGTGCCAGTGGATCGTCGTGTGCTCGGGCAGCCGGTTGGTCACGAAGATGCGGACCTTGTCGCCTTCGACGGCCTCGATCGTCGGGCCCGGCGACTGGCCGTTGTAGCCCCACAGGTTCGCGTTCATGCCGGGCGCCATCTCGCGCACGACGGGTTCGGCCGTCAGGTGGAATTCCTTCCAGCCGTTCTTCATCCGCCACGGCAGCGACCAGCCGTTCAGCGTCGCGACGGGCGTGTACGGGCGGCCGTTCGGCGGCACGAGCGGCGGCTGCGTGCCGGTTTTCGCCATCGAGGGCGCTTCGGGCAGCGACGCGGCGCCGGCCTTGCTGACCATCGCCGCACCGAGCAGCGCGGCGCCCGAGCCGCTGAGAAATTGTCGACGGGACACCATGTCAATGACCTTCCGGATGCGTTTGCGTCGCGGGCGCCGGTTGCGCCGCGGGGGTGGAAGCCGGCTGCGGAGCAGCGTCGGCCCTGGATGGGGATTCGGGTGCCGAGGCGGTGTCATTCGTCGCGCGCGGCGCGGCGCCCGATGACGGCAGCCGGCCGCCGACGGCCATCTGCAGATCGGTTTCGGCGAGCCAGTAGTCCTTCAGCGCATCGATGTAGCCGTTGACCGCGCCGACCTGTTCGCGCGCATCGGTCAGCAGCTCGAACACGCTCGCCAGCATCCCGTTGTAGCGCAGCAGCAGTTCGTCGGAGATCGTCTTGCGCAGCGGCACGACTTCATCGCGATAGTGCGTCGCGACGTCGTAGCTCGTCACATACGCCGCGTACGATTCGCGCACTTCCGAGCGCGCGTCGATCGCCGTCTTCGCGAGCCGGTTCGCCGACTGCATGTAGATGGCCTCGGCGCGCGCGACCTTCGCGCCGCCCCAGTCGAACAGCGGAATCTCCACGCTGATCTCGTAGCCGTGCTCGTGGCCCTTGCCGGTCTCGTAGTTGTTCACGTAGCCGAGCTCGACCGCGTTGACGAAGCGTGTCGCCTTGCTCAGGCCGAGCGACGATGCGACGCCCTGCGTCTGCAGCTTCGCGGCCTGGATGTCGAAGCGGTTGCTCATCGCGAAGCGTTCGAGACCGGGCAGGTCCGGGCGCGCTTTTGGCAGGTCGGGCAAGCGCTCGGGCAGCGCGTACTGCGTGCGCTCGCCCCACAGCCCCAGCGCGCGCGTCAGCTTCTCGCGCGCGGCCACGGCCTGTTGGCGCGCCTTCGCGTGCTGTGCGACCGCGTCGGCATGGAACGCCTGTTCGCGTGCGTAATCGAGGCGGCTGAAGTTGCCGGCCTGCCGCATGCGCTGCGCGAGTTCGGCGGCCGCGCTCGCGGCGTCACGCACCTGTTGCGCGTAGTTCGCGGCCTGTTCGGCGGCGACGGCCTCGACATACGCGCGGCGCGCATCGGCCGCCACCTTCAGCATCGCGTCGGCCGTTTCCAGCTTGGTTTGCTCGAAGCGGCGGCGTTCGATATTCGTTGCGAGCGGCATCGTCAGCAGCGCGAACACGTTCGCCGAGAACGTGCGGCCAAGCGTCAGCTCGCCATCGCCGGCGCGCGTGCGGCTGAACGCGAAGCGCGGGTTCGGCAGCCGGCCGGCCTGCACGAGGTCGGCCTCCGACAACCCGAGTTCGGCATACGACGCCTGCAGCCCGCGGTTGTTCAGCAGCGCGACCTGCACCGCGTCGTCCATCGACAGCGGTTTCGCAAGCAGTTCCCTGGTTCGCTTGTCGACGGCTTCGCGATCAGCGTCGGTCCTGACGACCACCGCGTCTTTCCCGATGCGTTCCGATGCGGCGGACGACACGGCATCGAATCCGCCGTCCTTCGAAAACGTCGTGCAGCCCGCGAGGAACGCCAGCGCGACCGCGGCCGCGCCGATCCTCGGCGATATCGCCAGGTTCGTCATTGCGCGGCCCCTCCGTGTGTTGCATGGGCGCCGCCGTTGCGCGGCGGCGTGCCGGGCTTCGCGGGCCGCGCCGTCACGTCCCGGTTCAGTTGTTTCCAGCCCGGACCTTCGTCGTCGCGATACGGCCGGTAGCCATCGAATGCGGACGTCACGGTGACATCCGGCACCGCCGCGGCGGCGTCCGCCGGATCGGGCAGCGGGGTTTGCGCAGGCGCGAGCGACGGCACGAAGGCCGCCGCGCTCAACAGCGCCGCAGTGATCAGTCGCATGAAAAGGTCTCGTCGTGAGTCGTCCGGCGGATTCGATATCGCCGCCGGCGCGGATTGCAGATCGCGGCCGGTCGGGCCGCGGGCCGTGTCTAGACGAGAAGCCGGCGCGGTGGCCTGTCGATGCCGCCAGTCAGGAACGACACAACGACTGGCGTCGGAGCGAAAGAGGCGATCGCGATACCGATACCCGACGCAACGGACACCGCAGGGAGATCCGCCATGCCGGTGCCGAAGCAGCACGACCCGCACGCCGGGCACGGCTGTGCATGTCGCGCATGATCGTCGTGCTCATGCTGATGCCCATGCTGGCCACCGTGCGCACCCGGCATCGCATGCTGCGCGGCCGAATCATCGGCGCGTGCCGTGCCTTCCGCGTGCGGCGTAGCCACGACCGCGCCCGCGCATGCCATCGACACGGCCGCGAACGACTGGATCGGCAGGCTCAGCGCCAGCAGCACGACGAGGACGAATTTGCGCCAGTACGACATGGATGCGGAATCAGGCAGGCAATGACCGGATGGGCCGGCACGGCGCCGCAATGGCGCGCTCCGGAGACACGACGGCCGCAGCTTATCGCCGGCGCGGTGACGACGACATGGCCGAAACATGACCGGATTTTCATGAAACGCGGGCTACGCAGCGTGCGCGCTCCATGACAATCCCGTCATCCGGCGGTCATCCTTCGCGCACGCGCGGCGCCGTAAGCTCAGGCGTTACACTGACCGGCTGGAATCACGGACAGCCTGCCTTACCATGCGGATACTGATAGTCGAAGACGAACCCAAGATGGCCTCGTACCTCCGGAAGGGGCTGATGGAGGCGAGCTACACGGTCGACATCGCGGAAAACGGCAAGGACGGGCTGTTCCTCGCGCTGCACGAGGATTTCGACCTCGTCGTGCTCGACGTGATGCTGCCGGAGCTGGACGGTTTCGAGGTACTCAAGCGGCTGCGCGCGCAGAAGCAGACACCCGTGCTGCTGCTCACGGCGCGCGAGGCGATCGAGGACAAGGTCGCCGGGCTCGAACTCGGCGCCGACGATTACCTGCTCAAGCCGTTCGCGTATGCCGAATTCCTCGCGCGCATCCGCTCGCTGCTGCGGCGCGCGCCGCGCAACGTGCGCGAGCTCCTGCAGGTTGCCGATCTCGAGGTCGACCTGCTCAAGCGCCGCGTGCGGCGCGCCGACACCCGCATCGACCTGACCGCGCAGGAATTCTCACTGCTGCAGTTGCTCGCGGAACGCGAAGGCGAAGTGCTGACGCGCACGTTCATCACGTCGCAGATCTGGGACATGAATTTCGACAGCGACACGAATGTCGTCGATGCGGCGATCAAGCGCCTGCGCGCGAAGATCGACAACGCGTACGAGAAGAAGCTGATCCACACGATCCGCGGGATGGGCTACGTGCTCGAGGATCGCTCGTGACCGCGAGCCCGGCGTCGTATTCGCTGCTGCGGCGCCTGACGGTCGCGTTCGCCGTCGTCGCCGCGCTCGTGTTCGCGCTGACCGGCGCGTATCTGTACCGTTCGCTGTCCGCAGAACTCACGCGGCGCGACGACATCGAGATCTCCGGCAAGCTCAACCAGTTCCTGCAACTCTCGCATGCCAGCGGATCGACGGCCGCGCTGCGCGCCGATCCGGCCGTGTTTCATGAAGTGCTGCTGTCGCACCCGGGCGTCTATCTCGGCATCTACGACGCGCAGAACCACCCGCTCGTCGAGCATTCCGACGAGGCCGGCAACACGCTCGCTTCCGTCATCGCGGCATCGCATCCGGCCGGTGGCAGCGCCGGCCCGTTCACCTGCTCGCCATCCGGCATCGGCACGTCGCGCTGCGTGTACGCCCGCGAAACGCTGCCGTCCGGCGAAGCGATCCAGGTCGCGCTCGCGCGCACGGCGACCGACCGGCATTCGCTGCTCGAAAGCTATCGTGTCGACATCTGGCTCGCGGCGGCCGTCGGCGCGCTGCTGGTCGGCGCACTCGGCTATGCGGTCGCGTCGCGCGGCCTGCGCCCGGTCGAGAGCCTCGGCCGGCAGACGTCGCGCATCGAGGCGCACAACCTGAACGCGCGCCTCGACGCGCGCGGCGGCCCCGTCGAGCTGCGTGAACTCGCGACGTCGGTCAACCGCATGCTCGACCGCCTCGAACGCGCGTTCGTGCGGCTGTCGCAGTTCTCGTCCGATCTCGCCCATGACATGCGCACGCCGCTCGCGAACGTGATCAGCTCGTCGCAGATTACGCTGTCGCGTGCGCGCTCGACCGAGGAATACGAAGCGCTGATCGATTCGAACATCGAGGAATGCGAACGGCTGCAGCGGATGATCGAGAACATGCTGTTTCTCGCGCGCACCGACAATGCGCGGCAGCACCTGAAGGCCACCGCGCTCGACGCGGGCAGCGAACTGCGCCGGCTCGCGTCGTATTTCCAGGCGCTGGCCGACGAAGCGGGCGTGCGCATCGACGTGCAGGGCGAAGCGCCGGTCATCGCCGACGCAACGCTGTTCCGGCGCGCAGTGAGCAACCTCGCGTCGAATGCGCTCGAACACGCGGAAGCCGCGTCGACGATCGAGCTGGCCGTTTCGACGCAAGGGAATTTCGCAGTCGTCGAAGTGACGAATCGCGGCGGCGCGATTCCGCCCGAACAGGTCGAGCGGATCTTCGAACGCTTCTACCGCATCGATTCGTCGCGGCACGGCGCGGCCCGCAATGCGGGGCTGGGGCTCGCGATCGTGAAGTCGATCATGGAACTGCATCGCGGCAAGGTCGAAGTCGCGAGCCGCGACGGGCGCACGACGTTCGCGCTCTACTTTCCGCGCAGCGTGGAAGGGCAATCCGGTTAGCGATTCTCATTCACGACGTTCACGTGACGTCACCCCATGCCGATTGCTTTCCGATGCGGCAAGCGTGCCCGCCATGCACGCGCCTTTCCTCATCCGATGCAAGGATATGCACACGCAAGCTTGCCGAAAGCAATCGGCTCGGCTAGACTGCCCTTCGTCTTTGGGGAGTAGCCTGCTTTCCGTCCCCCGGAAAGCGAACGCGTCAACACACTCGGCCTGCGGCCGTGGCGCGTTCAGCCGGATCGGCTTGGCGAGACCATAGGCGCATCGCGTCGTTCCTGGTCGGACGTCGGCGGATGCGCCATGGTTCGTCAGCGTCCGACCACGGAGTCCCCATGTTCCCCGCAACCTTCTCCCCGCGCTCCCCCGCCCGTTACGCACGTGCCTGCGGAGGTGCCGCATGACCTACATGTTCCTCGAACTGGCGTTCATGCTGATCGTCATCCTCGTCGCGGCCGAGGTCTTTACCAATGCGCTCGAACATCTCGGCGAACGCCTGAAGATTTCCGAAGGCGTTACCGGTTCGCTGTTCGCGGCCGTCGGCACCGCGCTGCCCGAAACGATGGTGCCGCTGCTCGCACTGGCCGGCGGCACCGCGAACCAGGCCGTCAACGAGGAAATCGGCGTCGGCGCGATTCTCGGCGCGCCGCTGATGCTCGCGACGCTCACCACGTTCCTGATGACGCTCGCCGTGATCCGCTCGCGCGGGCTGCGCGGCACGATCGCACCGGAGCGCACGGGCTTCGTGCGTGACATGAACTACTTCCTCGCAGCCTTCTCGCTGGCCACCGCCGCGATGTTCGTCCCGCATCACAACTGGGCCGTGCGGGCACTGCTCGCCGCGATGCTGGTCGGCATCTACGTGATGTACGTCGTGATGACGTTCCGCGCATCGACCCAGCTCGTCGATGCCGGGCACGGCACCGAAGCGCCCCATGCGATGTTCCTGTCGCGTCTCGGCCTGCCGACCAACCTGGCGACGATCGCGCTGCAGTTGCTGATCGGCCTCGCGTTGCTGATCGCCGGTGCGAAGGGCTTCATTCACGGCGTGGAAGGCGTGTCGCACGTGCTCGGCATCTCGGCGCTGCTGCTGTCGCTGATCATCGTGCCGATCGCGACGGAGTTGCCGGAGAAGGTCAACAGCGTGCTGTGGATCCGGCGCAAGAAGGACACGCTCGCGTTAGGCAACATCACCGGCGCGATGGTGTTCCAGGGCACGCTGCTGCCGGCAATCGGCATCATGCTGACGCCGTGGGAGCCGCGCCCCGAAGTGCTGACCGGCGTGATCATCACGTTCGCGGCGGCCGCGTGGCTGCGCTTCAATGCGCGCACGCGCGGGCTCGCGATCTGGGCGCTGCTCGCGAACGGCGCGGGTTATGCGGGGTATCTGGTCCTGACGCTGACGCGTTGATGCTGATGCCCTGACGCCAGGAACGGGCGCGCCGGCCGACGGACACGTCGGCGCGGCGCGCTTCGCTGCGCGGGACGCAGGCGGCAACAACGCCCGCTCCGGACGATCAGGAACCCTTGACGAGCTTGACGATCGTCAGCGTGCCATCGACCTTCTCGATCCGCACCTTGACCTTGTCGCCCGCATGCGCATGCGCGAGCATCGCCGCATCCTTCGCCTTGAACGCCATCGTCATCGCCGGCATCCCGACGTTTTCAAGCGCGCCGTGCTTCAGCGTGATCTTGCCGCTCGCGGCATCGACCTTCTTCACTTCGGCATCGGTCAGCGCGGCATTCGACTCGGCCGCACCGTCCGACGACATCTTCATGCCCGACATGTCCATGCCCGACATCTCGCCGGCGGCAAACGCCGGTACGGCGACAGCGCCGAGCGCGACGACGGCGGTTGCGGTAGCGGTGGCGATCAATCGATTCATCTTCATCGTAATTCTCCAGTTGGGGTGGATGGCACGTTCGTGCCGGAAGGAACTGCATCGGAATGCCGCACCTGGCCCGCGCTTCGTGCACGACGGCGCTGAAACAGGAGCCACGCGGCGGGAATGACGAACATCGACAGCAGCGGTGCCGTGACCATGCCGCCGACCATCGGCGCGGCGATGCGCTGCATGACTTCGGAACCGGCGCCGTGGCCGACCATGATCGGCACGAGGCCGGCGAGCACGACGGCGACCGTCATCGCCTTCGGCCGCACGCGCAGCACCGCGCCCTCGCGGATCGCGTCGAGCAGCACCGCATCGGTCAGCGGTGCGCCGGCATCGAGCCGGCGCTGCAGCGCGCCCTTCAGGTACAACAGCATCACGACGCCGAACTCGGCGGCCACACCGGCCAGCGCGATGAAGCCAACCGACGTCGCGACGGACACCGCATGGCCCAGCACCCACACGAGCCAGAAGCCGCCGATCAGCGCGAACGGCACCGTCGACATCAGCAGCAGCGCATCGGCCGCCGAATCGAACGTGAGGAACAGCAGCACGAAGATGACGACGAGCGTGACGGGCACGACGGTGCGCAGTGTCGCCGCCGCGCGCTCGAGATACTCGAACTGCCCCGACCACGCGATCGAATAGCCGGGCGGCAATGCGACCTGTTGCGCGACGGCCTGCTGCATCGCACGGACCGCCGTGCTCAGGTCGACGCCGCGGAGATCGACGTACACATAGCCGGACAGCCGCGCGTTCTCGCTGCGGATCATCGGCGGCCCGTCGGCGATGTCGATGCGCGCGACGTCGCCGAGGCGGATCTGCGCGCCGCGCGCGGTGACGACCGGCAGTTGCCGCAGGTTCTCGAGCGAATCGCGGATCTCGCGCGGATAGCGGATGTTGATCGGGAAGCGCTCACGCCCCGCGATCACTTCGCCGACATCGTCGCCGCCGACCGCCGACGACACGACCGACTGGATATCGGCGACCGACAAGCCGTAGCGCGCGGCCGCGAGCCGGTCGATATCGACGTCGATGTAGCGCCCGCCGGTCAATCGTTCCGCAAGCGCGGACGTCACGCCCGGCACGTGCTTCACGGCCGCCTCGACCTGCGTCGCGATCGCATCGATGCCGGCGAGGTCCGGCCCGGAAATCTTCACGCCGACCGGCGTCTTGATCCCGGTGGACAGCATGTCGAGCCGGTTGCGGATCGGCGGCACCCACACGTTCGACAGGCCCGGCACCTTCACCGTCCGGTCGAGTTCGTCGACGAGCTTCTCGGGCGTCATGCCGGGCCGCCATGCGCTGCGCGGCTTGAACCGGATCGTCGTCTCGAACATCTCGAGCGGCGCGGGGTCGGTGGCCGAATCGGCGCGGCCCGACTTGCCGAACACCGTGTCGACCTCGGGCACGGTCTTGATCAGCCGGTCGGTCTGCTGCAGCAGCGCGCTCGCCTTGTCGGCAGAAATGCCCGGCAGCGCGGTCGGCATGTACAGCAGGTCGCCTTCGTCGAGCGGCGGCATGAATTCGCCGCCGAGCCGCGACAATGGCACGGCTGTCAGCGCGAGCGCGACGACCGCGACGCCGATCGCGAACCACGGGCGCCGCAGCGTCGCTTCGAGCAGCGGCCGGTACAGGCGAATCAGCACGCGGTTGATCGGATTCGCGTGCTCGTGCGGAATGCGGCCGCGCACGAGATAGCCCATCAGCACCGGCACCAGCGTCACCGACAATCCGGCGGCGGCCGCGATCGTGTAGGTCTTGGTGAACGCCAGCGGCGCGAACAGCTTGCCCTCCTGCCCTTCCAGCGAAAACACCGGGATGAACGACAGCGTGATGATCAGCAGCGAGAAGAACAGCGCGGGCCCGACTTCCGCGGCCGACGCCGCGACGAGCGCCCAGCGGCGCGCGGCCGTGAGCGGCTCGCCCGGATGCGCGTGGTCGTACGCTTCCAGATGCTTGTGCGCGTTCTCGATCATCACGATCGCCGCGTCGATCATCGCGCCGATCGCGATCGCGATCCCGCCGAGCGACATCAGGTTCGCGTTCACGCCCTGGTAGCGCATCACGATGAACGCGGCCAGCACGCCGAGCGGCAGCGACAGGATCGCGACGAACGCGCTGCGCAGATGGAACAGGAACACCGCGCAGACGATCCCGACGATGACGAATTCCTCGATCAGCTTGTCCTTCAGGTTGCCGACCGCGCGCTCGATCAGTTGCGAACGGTCGTAGGTCGTGACGATCTCGACGCCGGGCGGCAGCGAGCGCTTCAGGCCGGCGAGCTTCGCCTTCACCGCATCGATCGTCGTCAATGCGTTCTTGCCCGAGCGCATCACGACCACGCCGCCCGCCACCTCGCCCTGCCCGTTCAACTCGGCGATCCCGCGCCGCATCGCCGGGCCGACCTGGATGCGCGCGACGTCGCCGAGCAGCACCGGCGTGCCCGCGTCGTCGGTGCGCAGCACGACATGACGGAAATCATCGAGCGTGCGCAGGTAGCCGGACGAACGCACCATGTACTCCGACTCGGCCAGCTCGACGACCGACCCGCCGGATGCCTGATTGGCCTGACGCAGCGCATCCGCGACCGCCGCCTGCGTGATGCCGTAGGCGCGCAGCCTGTCGGGATCGAGCACGACCTGGTACTGGCGCACCATGCCGCCGATGCTCGCGACTTCCGAGACGTCCGGCACCGCCTTCAGCTCGAACTTCAAGAACCAGTCGTTGAGCGCGCGCAATTGGCCGAGATCGTGATGGCCGGTGCGATCGACGAGCGCGTACTCGTACACCCAGCCCACGCCGGTCGCATCGGGCCCGAGCGACACGGTCGCGCCGGCCGGCAGCCGGCTCTGCACCTGGCTCAGGTATTCGAGCACGCGCGAACGCGCCCAGTACGGATCGGTGTGGTCGTCGAACAGCACGTAGACGAACGCGTCGCCGAACGACGAGTACGCGCGCACGGTTTTCGCGCCCGGCACGCCGAGCAGCGTCGTCGTCAGCGGATAGGTGACCTGATCCTCGACGACCTGCGGCGCCTTGCCCGGATACGACGCCTTCACGATCACCTGCGTGTCCGACAGGTCGGGCAATGCATCGAGCGGCGTCTGTCGCAGCGAATGCACGCCCCATGCGGCGAGCAGCACGGTGGCCAGCAGCACGAGGAAGCGGTTCCGGACCGACCAAAGAATGATGCGCGCGATCATCGTTCGCCTCCCTGCGGCTCGATCTTCGTCAGCCGGTAGCCGTCGTCGGTCTGCGTGAACGCGAATCGTACGGTCTGGCCTGGCCTCACGTCCGGGAACGCGCGGGCCGACGGCTTGCCGAACGCCATCGTCATCGCGCCCCAGCCAAGCGCCGGTACAGGCTGATGCGAGAACGTGATGTCATCGGCCGTGACCTTCTCGACCTTGCCGGTGGTTTCATAGACCGGCGCGGTTGCCGCGACGGACGATGCGGCCGCGCTTGCCCCCGTCGCGCGCTCCAGCCGCGGCAGCACGCCTTTCAGGCTGGCTTCCGAATCGATCAGGAACTGCCCCGACGCGACGACCGTGTCGCCCTCGTTCAACCCGCCGAGCACTTCGGTGTCGCCGCCGACATCGCGGCCGGCCGTGACCGATACCGGTTGAAGCCGGCCGTCGCCGTTCTTCACGATGACGATCGTGCGCTTGCCGGTCGCGATCACGGCCTCGGACGGCACGAGCAGGCGCGACACCGTGTCCTTCGCGGCGACACGCACGCGCATCAGCATGCCGGGCGTGAGCTTCAGCGATGCGTTGTCGATCTCCACGCGTGCCTGCAGCGTGCGGCTGCCGGTGCTGATGCCGGGCAGCACTTCGCGAATGCGTCCGCTGAAGTGGCGCGCCGGATCGCCCGCGAACGTCGCATCGACCGACATCCCCGGCTGCACGTTCAGCGCGAGCGCTTCCGGCACCTCCACGATCAGCCACAGCGTCGACAGCCCGGCGATCTTCGCGAGCGTCTGACCGGGCGCGACCATCGCGCCGTCGCGCACGTTCAGCTCGCTGACGACACCCGTTTCCGGCGCGGCAAGCACGACATGCGTCTGCGCGCGGCCGGTGCGATCGAGGGCGGCGATCATGCCGTCCGGAATCGACAGCGCCCGCATCCGCGCGCGCGCCGCATCGAGCAGGCTGCCGTCCATCCCGCCGCGCTTCAGCGCGAGATATTCCTCCTGCGGCGCAAGCCAGTCGGGCACGAACAACGACGCGACCGGTGCGCCCTTCGCGATGCGCTGCATCGGTGCACGCGCGTACAGACGGTCGATATAGCCGGTCACGCGCGACTGCACGACGTCCGCGCGCGATTCGTCGAACTGCGTGGTGCCCACCGCGTCGAAGCCCGCCGCCGTCTGCTGGCGGCGGACGGTCGCATAGCGGATGCCGAGGTTCTGCTGCAGGCCCGGATCGATCCGGATGCCCGCTGCGTTGCCGCCTTCGTCCGCATAGACGGGCTGCAACTGCATGTCCATGAACGGCGATTTGCCCGGTTTGTCGAAGTGCTGGTTCGGCACCATCGGATCGTGCCAGTACAGCACCTTGCGGGTTGCCTGCCGGTCCGGCATGCGCGTCGGCGAAGCAGCGGCCATCTCGGCACCGCCCGCCGCATGGCGGGCGCCCGCGAAATAGCCGGCCCCGGCAAGCGCCGCGCCGGCGAACGCCATCAGCGCCGCGCGCGCCAGTGATTGCTTGGTCATGGTGTTCTCCTTCACTGCGCGGCGGCCATCGCCGACGGCACGACCTGATATTCGAGCTGTGCCCAGGTCTGCGATACGTCGCGCCTGAGATCGAGCACCTGCAACTGCGCGTCGAGTTGCGCGCGCCGCGCGGCGAACGTGTCAGCGAGCGCCCCCGTACCGGCGCGGTACGCAGCCGTCGCGAGCTGCACGCGCTGGTCGGCGGCCGGCAGCAGCGCGGCGCTCAGGTTCGCGATGCGTTCGCGGGCGCTCGCCAGCGTGTCGGATTGCGTGCGGATATCGGCCTGCACCTGACGCAGCGTGTCCTCGTACATCAGGCGCGCCTTCGTCTCGAGTGCGGCCTTCTCGGCGACGTCGCGGTTCTGGCGGTTCTTGCGATTGAGCGGCAGCGGGATCGAGACGCCGACCGACACCATGTTCGAATACGCGCCGCCGCGCTGCTGGTACGCGATCTCCCACGTCCAGTTCGGGCTGCGCTCGCTGTTCGCGACCGCCGTGTCGGCTTCGGCCACCGCGATGTCGTCCGCCGCCGCGACGAGCGCCGGCTGCGACAGGCGCAGTTCGTCCGGCGGCAGCGACGACACGAACGATTCGGGCGCGGGCGGCGCCCCCGTCACGTCGGCCACCGGAACGGCCGTCCAGCGGGCCAGCGCGATGAGCGCGGTGCGATACGCCTGCTGTGCCTTGAGCACCTGATCCTGCGTTTGCGCGAGCATCACGCGCGCCTGTACGACATCGCTCGCACTCGCCTTCGCGCCGCGATACGACGCCTGCGTCGCCTCGAGTTCGTGATTCATGTGACCGAGCAGCGCCTGCTGCAGCGCGAGCGCCTGCTTCGCGTAAACGGCGTCGAGCCATGCCGTCGCGGTCCGCTCACGCACGGTGGCGAGCTGCGCGAGATAGCCCGCGCGTTCGCGGCCGACCTGCTCGTTGGCGAGTGCCGTGCGCAGCCGCCGCTTGTCGCCGGACACCCATTCCTGTTCGATGCCGATACGGCGCATCGTCATGAAATCCTGGCCGACGGTGAAGCGCTGGCCGCCGTTGATCGGCAGGTTGTCGATGCCGGCCTTGAGCATCGGGTCCGGCAACTGGCCGGCCTTGAAGGCCGCTTCGGAACGCGCGAGCACGGAAGCCTGCGCGGCCTGCATCGAGGCGGAATGATCGGTCGCGGCCTGCAGCGCGGCGTCCAGCGTGAAAGGTGGCTGCTGCGCGTGAACGGCGCCCGCCACCAGCAGCGCTGCCCACAGCACGGGCGCGCGCCGACACGCACGCCGCGTGTGCGGCGTGCTGAAATCGAATGACATGGTGTAACCCCAAGTCGGAACCCAAAGGGATTCCACGTCCTGCGCACAGGACGAACCTCACCGCGTGGGCGGTGAACCGGTCAGATCGGGATCAGCTGATGCGTGGAGGGCGCCACAACCCGCTCGGGTCGCGGACCGGGACGGACTGCGTGTAGTGGAAGACGATCGTGCTGGCGAATGCAGCGGGACGGCTGACGTCGGCGCGGGCGGCCGGGTGATAGAGACTGCCGAACTGGCATTGGGCCGTCACCTTGCAGGCCATGCCCTTGGCTTTGGCCTTCGCGTGATCGGCGGATGACGGCTGCATCGAATCGCAGTCGCTCATGCCGGTGGACATGGCCAGGTTCATGCCGGTGTCCGAATCCATCGACATCGTGTGCTGCATCGGACATTCACCGGTCAAGCCGCTGGCTGCCAGCCCAGTGATGGGCAGCACCGCGCACAGCAGCAGCAGGATGAAAGTCCGAAGCCATTTCATGGCGCGATTATAGCGCGGCCCATTGCTGCGTGGCGGTGCGTCGATACGGCGAAATGACGCGCCGTCTCCATGACCGCCACCGCGGATTACCGCAGCAGATTGTCCGCCGCCAGCACGGCCTGCACGGCCGGCCGCACGCGCACCCGCTCGTACCACGCGCGCAGATGCGCATGCCGGCTCAGGTCGATATCCGCGTGGTACACCGAGCGCATCCAGTCGGCCTTGCCCCAGCCGGTGAGCGCAAACAGGTACGCATCGGCGACCGTGAACGTGTCGCCCGCCAGGAACGTCCGGCCGTCGAGCTGGCGGTCGATCCATGCAAAGCGGCTGTCGAGTTTCTGCCGGACGGGCTCGACGTACTTCCCCGCCTGCACGGCATACAGCAGCGGGATGAAACCCTTGTGGATCTCGGTGCCGAGGAAGTTGAGCCATTCCATCAGCCGGTAGCGCGCGAGCGTACCGTAGGCCGGTGCGAGCGCGGCTTCCGGGCGCTGGTCCGCGAGATACTGCGCGATCACCGGCCCTTCGCGCAGCATCGTGCCGTCGTCGAGTTCGAGCAGCGGCACGTAGCCGAGTTCGGTCACGTCGTAGAAGTTGCGGCCGTCTTCGACGACATGCTTGCGGGCGTCGACCTTGACGATCTCCGCGTCGATATCGCCTTCGCGCAGCACGATGCAGATCGCCTGTGAACAACTGCCGGGAGCGTGATAGAGCTTCATGCGTTTCCTTCGTGAATGGTCCATGTATCGATTCGCCGCGACGCGGGCGCTAATATCTCGCATCGGCACACGGCTGAGAAGACGGCAGTCGTTTGTGCCGTAGTCACAAAAAATTTACCGATCAGGGTTCAGCACGATGAAAACGAGTGCGACAGGATGTTCCGTTGAAGAAGCGATGCGCCTGCTCGGCGGCCGCTGGCGGCTGCTGCTGGTGTCGTACCTGCTCGACGGGCCGCGGCGCTTCAGCGACCTGCGCCGCGACGTGCCGGGCATCTCGCAGCGCATGCTGACGCTCGACCTGCGCGCGCTGGAGGACGCCGGGCTCGTGCGGCGGACCGTCTATCCGGAAGTGCCGGTGCGTGTCGAGTACGATCTGACCGCGGACGGCGACCGGCTGCGGCCGGTGGTCGACGTCATGCGCGAATTCGGGTTGTGGCTGAAGGCGCGCGATGTCGATGCGACCTGCGATACCGGCGCGACGCCTGAAGCGGCGATCGAAACGCAACCCGATTGCCCCGGTAACCCCAGATAACCCATACGCAGGAACCTACGTTCATGGAACTTCACGCTACCGTCGGCGCGGCAACGTCCGACCTCGACGACGACGAAAGCTTCGCCAACATCTACTGTCACGATGCGGAGCAGGACTATTGCTTCGCGCTGTCGCGCTTTCCGGACGACGCGCTGATCGAAGTGATGGTGCGCGACCAGATCAACTGGCGCGTCAAGGATCTGTCGGTGCGACTGACGGACGATACGATCGACGTCGAGATCGAACCGGGCATCGCCGCGCGTCTCGACGGTCAAACGCGTTACGTCATCCATCTCGCACCGGGCCAGTACGATCCGGTCACGCTGCGGGCCGCGCTGAAGGAGATTTTCGTCGGCAAGGACGGGTATCGCGACGACAGCACGCAACGCTGACCAGCCGCCCGCTCATGACACGCTCCCTGCGATTCCGCCCGCTTCTCCGCGTCGCCGCACTGCTGACGGCAGCCTGTGCATTGATCGCCCCCGCTGCCCATGCAGCCAAGCCGCTGCTCACGTTCAAGGTCGACGACACCGTCACGGCCCGCGTCGAGCACGCCGACAGCGCGCACATCACGGTCCGCTTCCTGCCGAGCGGGAAAACGCAGACGCTCGACGTCACCGCCACCGACGAGGAAGGCCACTATCACCTCGCCACCGACGACTACAACTTCGACGGCCACCGCGATCTCGCCGTGCACGCGCTGCTCGGCATGGTCAACGAAAACTACGGCATCTACCTGTACGACGCCGCGCGCCAGCAGTTCGAGCCGTTGCAATAGCCCGCGAAGAACATGCCGCACGGCAGTTGCGACGACCTGATCAACGTCGAAGCGAAGCCGAAGGAGCGCACGCTGTACAGCTCGTGCCGCGGCGGGCCGATCTGGTACACCGATGCGTACCGCTTCGACGCCGGCGGCAAGATGTACCTGTATCAATCCAGCGAAGCGATCCCCGACGATCTGCGCGACCTGCTCGACGGCGAATCGGGCCCGTCGTCGATGCTGCTCACCTACGACGAGCACGGCAAGCGCGTGGCGCGCCGCCCGCAGGGCTATGACGCCGGCAAGGTCACGTTCAAGGTGCGCCCGGCACGCCTGCCGCTGCACGACGCGATGACCGACGGGTCCACGCGCCGCTATGTCGTCGCGGGCGACACGGTGGAGGTGATCGACGCGAGCGACGATTTCCAGTGGCTGAAGGTGCGGTATCGCAATCCGCACGCGGGTGCCGTGCAGGGCTGGGTCAGCGCGAAGGAAGCGATGGCCAACTGATCCAAGATGCGGCTCGCACGCCGCCTGTCCCACATACTGAACGCCCAACATCCCATTAATAGGGATACCTGTTCAAATGTTGACGCGTTTCGCTCCACGGCTCTAACGTTCGCCCCAACGCCATTCGATTCGGCCGCCCCGCTCGCGGGCGCCGGCCGGGCATAGAACACAGGAGACAACCGTGGCCCAATCCGCGTCGCGCACCCATGCGAACCCGCCGGAGCCCTCGACCGCGCATGGCGGTACCGCACCCGATTCCGCCGCCCGCACAGCCGCAACCGCTCAGCCCAGCCGCAAGCGCCTGCTGATCCTCGCGCTGCTGTTCGTCACGGTCGTGATCAACTATCTCGACCGCAGCAACCTGTCGATCGCCGCGCCCGCGCTGTTCAAGGAACTGAACATCGATCCGGTGCGCGCGGGCCTCGTGTTCTCCGCGTTCGGCTGGACCTATGCACTGATGCAAATTCCGGGCGGCTGGCTCGTCGACAAGGTGTCGCCGCGCGTGCTGTATGCGGGCGCGCTCGCGCTGTGGTCGGCCGCGACGCTGCTGCTCGGTTTCGCGGGTTCGTTCGTCGGGCTGATCGTGTTGCGTCTCGCCGTCGGCGCGCTGGAAGCACCGGCCTACCCGATCAACAACCGCGTGGTCACGACGTGGTTCCCGACCCGCGAACGCGCGAGCGCGATCGGCGGCTACACGTCGGGCCAGTTCGTCGGCCTCGCGTTCCTCACGCCGGTGCTCGCGTGGCTGCAAGTCCATCTCGGCTGGCACATGGTGTTTGTCGCGACGGGCCTCGCCGGCATCGCGTGGGCTGCGATCTGGTATGCGGTGTATCGCGAGCCGCGCGCGTTTCGCGGCGTCAACGCGGCCGAGATCGCGCTGATCCGCGACGGCGGCGGCATCGTCGATCTCGAGGACCGCATCGCGGCGCGCAGCGAACGCGCACCGTCGACGTGGCGCGATCTCGGCGTCGTGCTCGGCCGGCGCAAGCTGTGGGGGATCTACCTGGGCCAGTTCGCGCTGAACTCGACGCTGTGGTTCTTCCTCACGTGGTTCCCGACCTACCTCGTCAAGTATCGCGGGATGGACTTCATCAAGTCGGGCTTCCTCGCATCGCTGCCGTTTCTCGCCGCGTTCGTCGGCGTACTGTGCTCGGGCGTGCTGTCGGACTGGCTGATGCGCCGCGGCGCCTCGCAAGGCTTCGCGCGCAAGCTGCCGATCATCTCGGGGTTGCTGATCTCGACGTGCATCATCGGCGCGAACTACGTGACGTCCACGGGCTGGGTGATCGCGTTCATGACGATCGCGTTCTTCGGCAACGGCTTCGCGTCGATCACGTGGTCGCTCGTGTCCGGCCTGGCGCCCGCGCGGCTGCTCGGCCTCACGGGCGGCGTGTTCAACCTGATCGGCAACCTGTCCGCGATCGCGACGCCGATCGTGATCGGGCTGCTGGTCGACGGCGCGGACTTCTCGCGCGCGATCACCTACATCGCCGCGATGGCGCTCGCGGGCAGCCTGTCGTACGGGTTGCTCGTCGGCAAGGTCGAGCGCATCGACGCATAAGCATCACGAGGGCGGCCCAGATGGGCCGCCCTCCTTTACCTCTTCCCGCGTGCCGCGTCAGAACCGCGTGAACCCGTCACGCGAAAGGTCGTGCGGATTGCCGGCCGCATAGTCGAGCGCACACGCATCGGTATCGATGCCGACGGTCAGCAGCGTTTCCCAGCGTTCGGTGTCGGGCATCGACAAATCCGGGTGGAAACACACGATGGCCGCGTCGCCGGCCGCACCGCACATCGCCGCCGCGCGTTCGCGCACATCGGCGCTCGTCATCCCCGTCACGACCGCGTTCAGGTGCGCGAAGCGCTCGCGCGTGGTCGAGCTGTCGGGCATGCACTCGCCGCCGCTCAACGCGCGATCGAGGAAGTGGTTCGTATGCAGCAGCCAGCCGTCCGGGCGCGGCACGACTACACCGACACCCGACGGGCTCAGCTCGATGCTCGCCGCGCGCGGGTTCGCGTCGTGCCGCGTGAACACCGTCAGCACCGTCGATGCGCTCACGCGCGCCGTGCGCGCGATGTCGATCGCCTCCTTCACCGTCGTCGCATCCTCGAGCAGGCGCCGCGCGATCGCGTGCACGGGCACGCCCGCGCTGTCGTTGTCGCTTGCGTGGTGCAGGATGTTGAAATGCAGCCCGAGCCCCGCGCTGTTCACGCCGAGCTTCGCGAGCATCCCGAATTCGGTGAACAGCTTGACCGTGCGGCCCTGCGGCGTCACGAACTGCATCAGCAACCCCCGCGGCGCGAGGCTGTCGTGCCAGTCCCACGTCTGCAGCGTGCGCGGCGCATCCGGGCCGGCCGGCGCGTAGACGGTCGTCGAGCATTCGCCTTCGGCCGACGCCGGTGCGGTCGCGAGAATCTCGGTGCGCGCATTCAGGCACGCGAGCTGCCAGCGCGGCAGGTCGACGCCATCGGCGATCGCCTCGACTTCGGCGGCGAGGCGCGGGCACCATGCGTCGAGCGCGGCCAGGCTCGCTTCGCCGATCTCCCGCGCCCGCTGCGGCTCGATGCCGAGCTTCGGAAAGAACGCGAGATACAGCGCGACCGTCTCGCGGATCTCCGGCGCGAAGCGCGCGCCGATCAGGCGGCCCCGCTCGCGCGGATCGGTGATGTCGGTCGCGAATGTGTGCAGCTTCAAGATCAAACCTCCTGTGTCGAATGCGCTCCGGGCCCGAGCGGCCCGGAGCATGTTTCGTGGTACGAAAAAATCGGCGCGCCCGCCGTCAGAACGAGTAGATGAACTGCATCCCGGCGAGGTCGTTGCTGCGCGAGTACGTGCCGTTGCTCTTCAGGAACACCGGATGGTTCGCCGCGTCGTGGCGGTATTCGACCTTCACGGTAATCTGTTGCGTCGGATAGAACAACAGGTCGGCCGTGATCGCATAGCGCTGCGCGCCCTTGCATTCGGCGCCATTCGTCGCCGAACCCTGGAAGCACGACGGATCGACGCCGAAGCCGCTCGTGCCGTTCACCGACGGGTTGCCGCCCGCGAGCCCGTACTGGATGTTCGTGCCGCCGCCGCCGTTCGACGTGTTGTTCAGGTAGTCGAAGCGCAGTGTCGCGCCCATGCGGCCGACCCACGACGTCGTCCACTTCGTATGGCCGAGCAGCGACATTCCGTACCAGCGCGCGGTGCCGCCGTTCCAGGCGCCCTTCTGCAGCTCGCCGTAGTCGACCTGCGCGTTGACCTGGGTCTTGTCGTGCGTATAGGTCATGTCGGCTTCCACATACTTGTAGAGGCCGGTCGGCGACGAACCGTTGCACTGGTAGCCGTAGCCGCCCGCCGCCGCACACGGCGAGAACAGCGACTGCCGGCCGAGCATCCCGGAGATGCCGAAGTCGAACGCCGTCGACGTCGCATTGTCGAAACGCGCGGTGATCGTCGGCGTCCAGTTGGTCTTGGTCGTGTTGTTTGCCGCGTTCGCGATCGCGCCGGCCGTGCGCAGCACCTCGTTGCCGATCACGACCTGCCAGAAGCGCGTCATCGCCGCGTTGGAGCCCTTCAGCCCGATGCCGATCAGGTTGCCCGGCTCGCTGAAGTCGTACAGCAGCCCGTGCGTCAGCGTGAGCATCTGGTTCGACGGCTGCACCTCGTAGCCCGCGAGGCTCGGCATCATGCCGATCTCGAACGTACGCGTCGTGCTGAGCGGCACGTTCACCTGCGCCTGCGTGACGATGTTGTTGCCGACGCCGCCGTGCGAATTGCTGAACACGTTGCCGAAGCCACGGTTCGGCTGGATCACGATCTCCGCGGACGGCGCCATCGGGCCGACGCCGAAGGTCTTCTTGATATCGAGGTAGACGTCGCCGATCGTGCTGTTGTAGTAGTCGTACGCGCCCGGATCGTGATTCAGGAACTGGAAGCCGGACGTGCGCTGCGCGCGGTTGAACAGGTACACGGGATCGACGTAGCCGGTGATGCTCAGGCCCGCGAGCGGGCCGGTCGTCGCGGCCTCCTGCAGCGAGTCGACCTTCAGCGATGCGTTCGCGATCTGCTCGCGCATCTGCTGCAGATCGTCGTTCGTGAACGCCGGCGCGGCATCGGCTGCCGGCGCGGCGGCCGCTGCCGTGTTGATCGTGCCGATCTTCGCGCTGCCCGATGCGGCATCGGCCGTCGTTACGGTGCCGGCCGGCTTCGCGGCCAGCATGCTCGCGCGAAGCTCGTTCACCTGCTGCTGCAGCGCGGTGACCTGCGCCTGCAGCGCCTTCATCCTGCTCGCATCGGTTGCCTGCGGCGTATGTGCGACTGCCGAAGCCGCTTCGAACGCGAGCAGGCACAGCATCGTCATGTGTTTGATTTTCATGTTCTGGGTGGTCGTCGGGACGAGCGCGCCCCCGCCCGCCGCGATCGGCGGCGGGGCGCGCGCAAGGTATGCGGGAGTGCGGGGAACGGCGGCCGGCTTACTCGGTCTTCAGCTTCGTCCAGAGACGGTTCTGCAGACGCATCAGCTCGGGCGGAACCGGCTTGCTGAGGCTGAGCTTGCGGATCACGTCGGCAGGCGGGAACACGGCCGGATCACTCGTCACTTCAGCGCGCACGAGGTGCCTCGACGACGGCACGGCCGACGGATACGACGTGTCGTTGGTCAGGTTCGCGCTCTCCTTCTCCGACAGCACGAAGTTCACGAACTTCAGCGCGGCGTCCGGATGCGGCGCATCCTTCGGGATCGCCATCATGTCGAACCACATCGCGCTGCCCTCGGTCGGGATCACGTACTTGATGTGATACGACTTCTTCGCGGCAGCGGCCGCGATCCGCGCGGAGTTCACGTCGCCCGACCAGCCAAGCGCGAGGCAGATGTCGCCGCCCGCGAGATCGTTGATGTAGCTGCTCGAGTTGAACTGCGTGATGTACGGCCGCACCGTCTTCAGCAGGTCATAGGCGGCCTGGTAGTCGGCCGGATTCGTCGTGTTCGGATCCTTCTTCAGGTACACGAACGCCATCCCGAACGCATCGACCGGCGAGTCGAGCACCGACACGCCGCAGCTCTTCAGCTTCTTCGCGTACTTCGGATCGAACAGCAGCGACCAGCTGTCGAGCGGTGCGTCGCTGCCGAGCGCAGCCTTCACCTTCTCGACGTTCATCCCGAGCCCGTCGGTGCCCCACGTCCACGGAATGCCGAACTGGTTGCCCGGGTCGTCCTTCGACAGCACCTTCATGATTTCCGGATCGAGCAGCCCGTAGTTCGGCACCTGGCTCCTGTCGATCTTGCGATAGATGCCGGCCTGCAGCTGCCGCGCCCAGAAGATGTCGGACGGCACGACGACGTCGTAGCCCGACGTGCCCGACAGCAGCTTCGCCTGCAGCGTCTCGTTCGAATCGAACTCCTGGTAGACGACCTTGATGCCGGTCGCCTTCTCGAAGTTCGCGATCGTCGCCTTGCCGATCGAGTTGCCCCAGTTGTACACGTTGACGACGTCTGCCGCGTGCGCGACCGGCGTGCCCGCGCAGGCGAACCCGCCCAGCGCGAGCGCCGCGCATGCCGTCCTCAGATGATGTTTCCAGTCCCCTGCCATGTCTTCCTCCGTCGATATCATGATCCGTTCGCGATGAACGGGGTGTGCTTCGGTCCGGAAAAATGTAGCCAGAGGAAATTGGCCGGTCTGCCCTGCCAATAGGGGGACACGCCGCACAATCGGCGCATCCGGTTCCGGCCGGATGCGCCGTGCCGCGAAAACGGAAGCAATCCGAAAGCATCCGTCACCGCTTCGTCAGCCGCGATGCCCGGTCAGGACGCCTGCATCCCCGTGCGCGCACCGAACGCGTCGCCCACGTGCGTGATGCGGCCGCCCATCATCGTCAACCCGACGTCGATGCGGCCGATGTCGTACTGGCCGACCTCGAACAGGTCGTGCTCGAGCACGACGAGATCCGCGCGCTTGCCCGGCGTCAGCGAGCCGACCTCGTGCTCCATCCCGAGCTGGTACGCGCCGTGAATCGTGTACGCGGCGATCAACTGCGGAATGCTCAGACGCTCGGCGATGTCCGGGAACACCGGCGCGTCGGGCTCGCCCGCGAGCTGGCGCGTGTGGCCCGACTCGATGTGTTCGAGCGGCTTGTGCTGGCAGCGGCACTGGCACGCGAGGCCGTCCATGCCGATCGACACCGTCACGCCTTCGTCGAGGAACGTGCGGAACTTGTACATGTTGCTCCAGCGCTCGTGGCCGTAGTGGTCGCGCAGCTGCTCGGTATACGCGTCGACCACGCCCCACTGCAGCTGCGTGTTCGCCATCACGCCCGCGCGACGGAAGCGCGGGATGTCGTCCGGATGCGTGAGGAACGCGTGCGTGATCACGTGGCGGCGGTCGCGCGGCGGGTTCGAGCGGTTGACCTCGTCGAAGCCGTCGAGCGCCATCCGCACCGCCGCGTCGCCGACGCAATGGACCATCACGTTCGCGTTCGCGCGATCGGCTTCGACCAGATAGCGGTTGAACGTGTCGGCCGGCATCGTCGGCGCACCGCAGGTGTCGGGGCGGTCCGCATACGGTTCGAGCAGGTAGGCGGTGTGGTTCGCCTCGGTGCCGTCGAGAAACAGCTTCAGCGCGCGCGCCTTCACGAGCGGCGAATCGTACTGCTCGCGATACCGGACGAGCGTGCCGACCGGGTCGTCGATCTCGCCGATCACCGCGACGCTGCCGACCACGCGCAGCTTCAGGTCGCCCGCGCGCTCCATCGTCTGCAGCGTCTCGTACAGCAGCGACTGATCGCCGCTCGGGTCGAAGAAACCGGCATCGAACACGGTCGTCACGCCGGCCGCGCACAGCTTCTTCTGCCACGGCGGAATCGATTTCAGGTACAGGTCGATGCCGGTCGGCAGCAGGCCGGCCGCGCTGATCCGCTGCATCAGCAGCGAATACGCGGCGCCGTCGACGATCAGGCCGGTCGGCTCGCCGGTCGCCGCGTCCTTCTCGAACCAGCTCGCGCCTTCCTGCACCGGCGGCGTCGACGCGTCGATACCCGCAATCTCGAGCGCCTTCGAGTTCACCCACATCGAATGGAAATCGGTCGACAGCAGGCACACCGGGCGATCCGCGCAGATCGCATCGAGCGTCTCCTTGCGCAGCATCGCAGGCGGAATCGTCGCCTGCACCCAGCCCATGCCGGTGATCGCCGGCTCGTCCGGATGCGATTCGACATAGGCGCGCAGCGCACCGAGCACCTTCTGCGGATCCTCGTAGTTCACGAACGCCTGGAACGCGAACGCGGTCGTCTCGAAGTGCCAGTGCGATTCGACGAAGCCCGGCAACACAAGCCGGCCGGCCGCATCGACCACCTTCGTCTGCGCGCCGACGTACGCCTGCACGGCTGCCGTATCGCCGACGTGGACGATCCGGCCGTCGCGCACGGCCACGGCCTGCGCCCACGGCTTGTGCGGATCGACGGTGTAGACCTTCGCGTTGGTCAGAACGAAATCCGCCGGCGTCGCGGCGGCCTGCGTCGGTTGAATCTGCATTGCCTGTCCTTTGTGGTCATCAGGTTTTCGAAGTGCTTTCACTATAGGCAGACGATTCGCACCGGTATGCCCCCCCGCCGAGGGGGCTTCGGCGATTTCTGGCCGCCGCATGCAGCGGCTTGTCATCGTTTTGGGGACAACGGCCGAAATCCGCGGGGTGGATCCGGTGAATTCCCGGCTGACGCATGCGCGGCGTTCGCGTAACGTCGCGCTGTCCCCAGACCGCCCCCGCCCGATCATGCGACTTCTCCAGCCCGACCCTGCCGCCCGCGGCCACTACCTGATCGGCGTGCGCCCCGACTCGCTCGGCGCGACGTTACGCGCGGTCGGCACGCCGGATTTCGTCGGCGCGGTCACGGAATTCGTCAACGACAGCATCGACGCCGACGCCGTGCACCTCGAACGCTGGCGCGCGGACACGGGCAGCACGTCGGGCTTCGTCGTCGAATGGCTCGGCAGCGGCAGCCTGCGCTTCGCGGCCGATACGCTGCGTGTGATGGATGTCTACTACCAGGACTACTGCCAGAGCGACCCGCTGGTCGCGCCGCTGCGCGGCAAGGCCGGCACGCTGCTCGTGCAGCGCCATGTCGACGGCATCGCGCAAGGCGAGTTCCGCCGGCGGATCTTCGACGAACCCGGCATCGGGCAGGAATGCCTGCTCGTGCACGGCAATGCGCACCTGCAGTACGCGCTCGGGCTCGCGCGCACCGTCGGGCGCGCCGCGTTCACGACCGACGAGCTGTTCCACTTCCGCCAGATGGTCGATCTGCTGTTCCCGATGTTCGAGCTGCATGCACGCACCTGTGCGGCGCGGCGCGTGGCGGCGGTGTCGGTGAATGTCGAATCGCAGGCGAGCTTCGACGCACGCCTCGAACGGCAGGACGTGCAGCTGTCGCGCCGCGAGCACGAGATCTGCCGGCTGATGCTGTGCGGGCGCTCGGTGCCCGAGGCCGCGCAGCAGCTCGACGTGAAGCTGTCGACGGCCGAGTCGTACGTGAAGCGCGCGTTCGCGAAGCTCGGCGTGCGCACGCGACGCGAACTGTTCGACTGGGTGCTCGTCGACTGCTGAGCGCGCCGCCTGCGTGCTTATGCGGCCAGCGCGGCCGCCTTGATGTTGAACGCGCGCAGCAAGTCCTCGCAGAACGCATCGACGATCGGCTTGTCGCTCGTGCTGCGCTTCATCGCGAGATGCAGCGGCACGTCGAAACTGAACGTCGTGCGGCCGACGGCCTTCACGAGCCCGCGCTGCTCGAACGCCTCCGCGTAATGCGCGGGCAGGTAGCCGAGATGGCCGCCTGACAGGATCAGGATCGTCGCGGCCTCGATGCTGTCCGCGCTCGCGGTCACGCGCCGCTCCGGCAGCGGATACTGTTCCTCCGGCACCGGGTAGGTGCGCCACACCCAGTCGTGAAGCTGCAGGTCGTCCGCCGTCACGGGCCGCGAGGCATGAAACAGCGGATGCCCGCGCCCGCAGTAGATCACCTGCTGTTCGGTGAACAGCGGCGTGTAGAGCAGGCCCGGCACGCGATGCCAGAAATAGCCGATCGCGAGATCGAGCTGGTGGTTGACGAGGCTTTCCTCGAGCTCCTGCGGCGACGCGACCTTCATCGAGAACGTGACGGCCTGGTCGCGCTTGCGGAACGCGCCGATCGCATCGGCCACGCGCGCGTTCTCGACGAGCGGCGCCTGGCCGATCAATCCGATCGACAGCGTGCCGACCAGCTTGCGATCGATGTCGCGCACGCGCGCGACGAATTCGGACGTCGCCGCGACGAGCGTGCGTGCGGTGGCCGCGAAGCGTTCGCCCTTCGACGTCAGGCGAAACCCGCCGCGCCCGCGATCGCACAGCTTGAAGCCGACGCGCGCTTCGAGCGCCGACAGCTGCGTGCTGATCGTCGATTGCCGCACGCCGAGCGATGCCTCGGCGGCCGTGATGCCGCGTGCGTCGACGACGGCCAGGAAGACCCGGATGAGCCGGAGATCGAGATCGGAGGTATTCGAAAACATGCGTCAAGCCGCTGCGCGTACGCGCGTTGCCCGGCCGGCACGACGCGCTTCGCGCGCCCCGCCCGCCGCCTTCGCCGATGAACCGAACCGGACACGCGCCGCCATCGGCAGCGGCGCGCGTCGCAACCCCTTCACTCCGATACCACCGCGAGCGTGCGCTCCATGCCGAACACGGCCGGCCGCAGCCGCCCGTAGCAAAGGAACGCCACCGCGCACAACACGATCGCCGCGATCAGCGCCGACTGCGTGCCCGCGCTTTCGATCAGCGAGCCGCCCGCGACCGACCCCACGCCATAGCCGAGCGCGACGCAGCCCGGCGACAGCGCGGCCGACTTGCCGATCAGGTCGTACTGCGGAATCGTCGCGTAGATCAGCAGCGCGCCGCCGGTCCAGCAGCCGATGAACACGATCGCGCCGAGCGTGAACGTCGCGACCGATGCCGGCATCGCGAGCAGCACCGCCGCAACGGCGCAGCCGCCGAGGTTCACGAGCGTCCAGCGGCGCAATCCCGCGCCCGCGCCGAGCTTCGGCATCGCCGCGCAAATCACGAGGCTCGCGATGTTCGCGATGCCGAGCACGAGCGACACCGACTTGCCGCTCAGGCCCGCATCGGTGCCGATCTTTTCGAGGAAGGTCCACACGACGCCGACGCCGCCGTACAGCGCGAGCTGCGCGCACAGCACGAGCATCGCGCCCTTGCGGTCGATCTTGCCCGCCACGCCGGCCGGCGTCGGCGCGGCCATCGTCTCGCCGCGGCGAAACAGCGGCATCGCGAGCACGAACATGCCGAGCACGCACGCGACGAAACCGAACACGCCGTGCGCGCCCCACGTGCCGCTCAGCATCGGGAAGATGTAGGCGAGCAGCACCATGCTCCACATCACCTGCCCCATCAGCATGATCCCGAGATTGCGTTCCGGCGCGCGCGAGTACGACAGGTAGCGCAGCGCGATGCCGTTGAGCCCGCCCGAGCCGACGCCCGCGATGAACTGCAACGTCGAATACGCGACGAGCCCGTGCGTCGCGAGCGTGCCGAGGTTCGCGCCGGCGGCTAGCGTCACCGCGCCCGCGAGCACGAGCCGCACCGGCTGGCGGCCGAGCACGAACGCGACGAGCAGCGTGCCCGTCGATTCGCCGAGCACCTCGATGAAGCTCGACAGCCCGAGCGCCGCTTCGCCGAAGCCCCAATGGCGTTCGACCTGCCCGACGATCGCGGGCAGGCCGAGAAAGACCGTCGGCCCGAGAATGCCGAGCAACAGCATCACGACGACGAATAGCGCGCTTTCCTGTCGCGCTTCATCCTGCAGATTCAAACCGTTCATTCGCTGTCTCTCTCCGTGTCCGCAACGCGGACCGTCTCCTCAGGGGAGCTTGGTATGGCGGCGGCCCGGCCCGGGCCGCCGTGTCGCTTACATCGGGAAGCCCATCGCCTTGAGGCCGCTGATCCACGCGCGTTTCCAGCCGCCTTCGGCATCCGCGCCGTCGAACGCATGGAACGTGATCTTCGCGGCGACCCAGCGCATCGGCTCCGGCGGGATGTAGCTCGGGCTCTGGTTCGCGATGTCGAGCTTGCGCTCGGGGCTGTCGCGATCGAACAGGATGTTCAGCCCCATGAACGCGCCGAACCGGCTCGCCGCGACGCCGAAGCCCGTATAGCCGGCGACGAATACGGCCTTGTCGCCGAGATAGCGCTTCGCGAACACCGAGCCGCGCGAGCAATAGTCGATCGGGCCGCCCCACGCATGCGAGAAGCGCACGTCGCTCAGTTGCGGGAACGTGCGGTAGAACGCTTCCGCGAGCCGGTAGTAGGTTTCGCGCCGGCCGTCCTGGTGCGGTTCCGGATCGCCGTCGAAGTGATAGCTGACGAGGCCGCCGAAGATGATGTTGTTGTTCTTCGTCAGCCGGAAATAGTTGAGCTGCGTACGCGTGTCGTACACGCCCTGGCGGTTCTGCCAGCCGATCCGCGCGAGCTGCTCGTCGGTCAGCGGCTCGGTGGCGAGCACGTGGTCGCGCACCTGCATCACGCGGCGGTTGATATCGGGAATCCCTACTTTAGCGGTGCCGCTGCCGAACACGACGCGCGGCGCGCGCACGCTGCCCTTCGGCGTCTTCACGAACACCGTGCTGCCTTCGTCGGTCACGGCCGTGAGCGGCGTGTGCTCGTACAGCGTCACGCCGAGCGACAGCGCCGCGCGCTTCAACCCCCACGCGAGCTTCGCCGGATGCACGATGCCGCTGCGGTTGCGCGACCACAGCGCGCCCGCGAACAGCGGCGAATTCAGTTGTTCGAGCGTTTCGTCGCGGTTCAGCAGCACGACGTCGTGGCCGTACTCGCGATGCAGGTCGTAGTCGCCCTTCAGGTGCGCGATGTGCTCGGGATCGACCGCGACCGTCATCTCGCCGTTCCATTCGATGTCGGCGTCGATGTCGTAACGCTTCAGCGTTTCCTCGAAGCCATCGAGGTTGTGATGGCCGAACGTCTCGAGCTCCGCGATGTCGTTCGGGAACACGCGTACCGCGTTCGGCAGCCCGTGCATCACCGACGTCGAGATGATCCCGCCCGCGCGGCCCGATGCGCCGTGCGCGACCTTGCCGGCCTCGATCAGCACCACGTTCAGGTGCGGCATCTGTTCCTTCGCCTGCACGGCCGACCACAGCCCCGTGAAGCCGCCGCCGACGATCAGCAGGTCGGCCGTCACGTCGCCGACGAGTTCCGGCTCGGTGGCCGGCGCGGCCGGGTTGTCGAGCCAGTACGGGAACAGCTTCGTATTCGCGAGCGCCGCCTCGACGCCCAGCGCGACCGGCGCGCCACGCAGCGCGTGCGCCTGCACCGGCGCGGTCTGTTTTGCTTCGTTGACTTCCATTTCCATGATCCCAGCCATCACACGCGGAAACGAAACCGCCGCCGGGTTCGCGTCACACGGACGACGACGCCACGGCGGCGGCTTCGGACATCACGACTTCTCGAGCAGCACGTAGAACTTCTTCGCGTCCTCGATCGTCTCCCAGCGGCCCGCGAATCCGGCCGGCAGCAGGTAGCCCTGGCCCGGCGTGAATTCCTTGCGGTTGCCTTCGACGTCGGTCAGCGCGATCCGGCCCTCGACGAGCCATACCGCTTCGTCGGCCGCCGTTTCCGGAAACTCCACCGAGCCGACCTTGCCTTCCCACCAGCCGATGATGTAGTTGCCGCTCTTGCCTTCGGCTGCGCGCCAGTCGCTTTCGTCCATCCCGAAGTCGAGCTTCGTGAATTCGCCCACGCCTGCGCCCAGCGGCAGGATGTCCTTGATCAGTTTGGTCATCAGAATCGTTCGTCTCTTGATTGAAAAAGCAGAGACAAAGTTACTCATTTACACTGCCCCGGTATGCCCCCCTCCAGGGGGGACAAGCGATGTTTTGCAGGGCAAACGGGTCGGCAGGACAACCGACGGTGTTTCCCCCTAATGACGTTTCCGGCCTCGAACGCTACAATCGCGCCGCTTTTCACCGGGGAACCGCATGCTGCTCAACGTGAACCCCTTCCATCGCGACAACGACCGCTTCAACGTGTCGTTCAAGGCGCTGGGCGAGCTGATCGAGACGGTCGGCACGCCGCACTTCGTGCCGCGCCTCACGCAACTGCTGAACGACGTCGTGCCGCTCGACGTCGCGCACGTCGAACGCTCGCGCGTCGACGGCACGATGCCTACCGGCTACCGCTGCGAATGGATCGGCAGCAGCGGCATCGGCACCGAATCCACCGAAATCTCCGACGTGATGACGCTCTACTACGAGCGCTTTCTCGACAGCGACCCGCTGTTCGCGGGGCTGCGCGGCAAGACGGGCACGATGCTCGTCGTGCGCGACATCGCGGCGATCCCGCCCGGCGAATTCCGCCAGCGACTGTTCGACGACGTCCATATCGGCCATGAATGCGTGCTCGCGCGCGGCACGCGCTATTCGCAGCATTCGATCGCGCTGGAACGCGGCCGCGACCGGCCGCCGTTCACGCTCGCCGAGATGAACCGCTTCCGCAGCATCAGCGACGTGCTGTTCCCGCTGCTCGAACTGCACGCGTCGACCACCGCCGTGCGACGCGTCGCACATCCGACACCGGAAGTCCATCCGCTCGCGCAGTTCGACGCGCGCATCGCAGCCGACGGCGTGAAGCTGTCGAAACGCGAATACGAAACCTGCAAGCACCTGATCTCCGGCAAGACCGTGCCGGAAACCGCCGGAATTCTCGGCGTGCGCGTCGCATCGGCCGAGTCGTACGTGAAGCGCGCGTTCGCGAAGCTCGGCGTGCGGACCAAACGCGAACTCGCCGCGTGGGGTTCGGCCGCCACCGCGTTTCCTTGCGCCGGATCGCACGACGGCGCCACGCCGCCGGTCATCTCCGGCTGACCCGGCCGGGACCGGCCGCACGGCCGCCTTCGGTTGCGCCGCGTCGATGCGGGGGCGCCACTCGCATCGAGACCCGTCGATGTAAACGTTGCGACTTCAAAATCTTCGCGCAGGCGTTCTCCTCTACCATCGGCCGATCGCTTTACCTCAGAAAAAGGAGACGGCCCCATGCCCCGCGAACTCAATCAACCGATGGGCGGCAACGACATGCCGCGCTTTGGCGGCATCGCCACGATGATGCGGCTGCCGCAGGCCGCGACGACCGACGGCCTCGACGTGTGTTTCGTCGGCGTGCCGCTCGACCTCGGCACGTCGAACCGCTCGGGCTCGCGCTTCGGCCCGCGCCAGATCCGCACCGAATCCGTGCTGCTGCGCCCGTACAACACGGCCACGCGCGCCGCGCCGTTCGATTCGCTGCAGGTGGCCGACATCGGCGACGTCGCGACCAATCCGTACGACCTGAAAGACTCGGTGCGCCGCATCGAGGAAGCCTACGACGAGATCGTCGCGAACGGCTGCCGGCCGATCACGCTCGGCGGCGATCACACGATCGCGTGGCCGATCCTGCGCGCGCTGCATAAAAAGTACGGCAAGGTCGCCGTCGTGCACATCGACGCACATGCGGACGTGAACGACACGATGTTCGGCGAGAAGATCGCGCACGGCACGCCGTTCCGCCGCGCGGTGGAAGACGGGCTGCTGCAATGCGACAAGGTCACGCAGATCGGCCTGCGCGGCACCGGCTATCACGCGGACGATTTCGACTGGTGCCGCCAGCAGGGCTTCACCGTCGTGCAGGCGGAAGCATGCTGGAACAAGTCGCTCGTGCCGCTGATGGCGCAGGTGCGCGAACGCGTCGGCGATACCCCGGTCTACCTGAGCTTCGACATCGACGGCCTCGACCCGTCGTTCGCGCCCGGCACCGGCACGCCGGAAATCGGCGGCCTCACCGTGCAGCAGGGCCTGGAAATCATCCGCGGGATGCAGGGCCTGAACATCGTCGGCGCGGACCTCGTCGAAGTGTCGCCGCCGTACGACCCGACCGGCACGACCGCGCTCACCGGCGCGAACCTCGCATTCGAGATGCTCTGCGTGATGCCGGGCGTCGCCTACCGCTAACCCGATCGACAGGATGCCCCTCATGTCCACCGCCGAGCTTTCCCGCGCCACGACCACCTTCGTACTGCCCGCCGCGCGCATCGCCGGCCAGCCGGTGCGCACGCATTCCGACACGGCCGGCGCGCCGATCTTCAATGCGTCGACCGGCGACACGATCGGCTGGCAGGAATTCGCGACGCCCGCGCACGTCGACGCCGCGGTTCGCGCCGCGCGCGACGCGTTCGCGGGCTGGCGCGACACGCCGCCCGCCGGGCGCGGGCGCCTGCTCGCAACGATCGCCGAGCGCGTCGAAGCCGCGCGCGACCGCCTGGCCGCCTTGCAGATGCAGGTGAGCGGCAAGCCGCCGTTCGAAGCCGAAGCCGATGTCGGTGATGTCGTCGCGACGTTCGCGTACTACGCGAAGCTGTGCGAAGACCCGGCGCTGTTCGCGGCCGAACCCGTCACGCTGCCGAGCGACGCCGTCACGGCCGAACGCTTTTACGATGCGGTCGGCGTCGCCGCACTGGTCATGCCGTGGAACTTCCCGATGGTCACGACCGCGTGGAAGCTCGCGCCGGCACTCGCGGCCGGCTGCGCGGTCGTGCTGAAGCCGTCCGAACTCACGTCGCCGGCCGAGCATGCGCTGCTCGACATCATCGTCGAAGCCGGCGTGCCGGCCGGCGTCGTCAACGTCGTGAACGGCGGCGCCGAGATCGGCGCGGCGCTGACCGCGCATCCGCTGATCGACAAGATCTCGTTTACCGGCAGCACGGCGGCCGGCCGCAAGGTGATGCAGGCCGCTGCCGTCGACATGAAGCGCGTGACGCTCGAACTCGGCGGCAAGTCGTCGCTGATCGTGCGCGAGGACGCCGATCTCGACGTCGCGGTATCGCTCGCGGTCGCGGGCGCGTTCACGAACGCGGGCCAGATGTGCTCGGCCACCGCGCGCATCCTCGTGCACGACAGCCTCTACCGCAGCTTCATGGCCGCGTTCGAGACGGCCGTACGTGCGCTCGTCGTCGCGCCGCCGGCCGCCGAACAGGTCGCGATGGGGCCGCTGATCTCGGCCGCGCAGCGAGCGCGCGTCGAGGCGATGCTCCAGCACGGCATCGATGCGGGTGCACGCGTCGCGTTCCGCGGCCGCGTGACGGATGCCGGCGGCGAAGGCTTCTTCATGGCGCCCGTCGTGATCGCCGAACCGGCCGCCGACAACCCGCTGTGGACCGACGAAGTGTTCGGCCCCGTCGCGTGCGTGAAGTCGTTCCGTACCGACGACGAAGCGATCGCGCTCGCGAACGACACACGCTACGGGCTCGTCGCAACCGTCGTCACGCGCGATGCCGACATCGCCAGGCAATTCCAGCAGCGCGTGCGCGCAGGGCTCGTGTGGATCAATGCGCCGCAGCTGATCTACCCGCACGTGTGCTGGGGCGGCTTCGGGCTCAGCGGGATCGGCCGCGAACTCGGCGTCACCGGGCTGCGCAGCTATCAGGAACTGCGCCACGCCATGCGCGCAATCGACTGACCAGTGCGGCCGTTCAGGCCGTTGGCGGCGCCGTGGCGGGTGGCACGGCGCCGCTTTTTTTATTCCTCGAAGATTTCTGCGGAGCGGCCCGGCAGTCCGGCGATCGGCATGCGTCCGTCATGCGTCGGTACGGTGCGAGAGCCACCGCTAATGCGACTGCTCCGCGGCATGATCGTGCTCGCGCAACTGGCCGGGAATCGCACACTGCGCAAGCCCGCCCGCGTCGATCCACGCGCGCGTACGTTCCGCGGCCGCGTCGATCAGTTGCGCACACTTCGAGTAATCGTATGACGACACGTCGAGCGGACAGAGCGGCGGCACGACATGGATGTGCGCGCGTGCCGCGTACAGCTCCAGATCGCGCACCAGTTGCCGCGCGATCACGAGTGTCAGCGCGTGCGTCGCATGCGCGATCGCGCTGCGCGGCGGGACGCGCAACGCACAGGCGAACCCGGCCGGCAGCACGACGATCCGCTTGACGCCAAGCGCGATTGCAACGGAGATCGGCGTGTTGTTCGCGACGCCGCCGTCGACGAGTTCCACGCCGTCGATGCAGACCGACGGAAACACACCGGGAATCGCCGCGCTGGCCTGCACGGCATCCACGACCGAGCCGGCGGACAGCACGACTTCGCGGCCGTTCAGCACGTCGGTCGCGACGATGTGAAGCGGCAACGCGGCCTGCTCGATCCGCCGGTATGGCAGGTTCCTTTCCAGCAACAGGCGCAGCGCGTCGGCCTCGACCAGATGCGGCCGGTTGCGCAGCAGCATCGCGACGACGCTGCGCATCGAGAACGGCATGACGTCCTGGCGGCGGATTCGGCACCACAGCGCGGCGAGCATCGCGACGCCGTCCGCGTCCGGCCGGCCGGCGAAATACGCGGCATTGATCGCCCCCGCCGACGCGCCGACGACGCAATCGGGCCGTTCGCCGCTCGCGACCAGCTCGCGGAGCATGCCGACCTCGATCGCGCCAAGACTGCCGCCGCCGGCAAACACGAAGGCGGTCGAGGGAGTGGGATCGGAAGTCACGGTGCGCTCTCCTGCGGTTGGCTGCGACAGTGCCTGCTCCATGATGGATCGTGCGGCGCCCCGGATGTCCTGATGAAAACCCTGCCGGCACGCGGACCGCGCCGCTCGGCCGACGATGCGCGTCGCACGCCGCGCTCCCCGGAATCCCGCGATGAACCTTCTCCCGGGAAAGGTTACGTCATTTGCCGCCCTGTTTCAGGGTCGCATCGATACGGCCGTTCGCGCGATCGCTTCGCACTTTTTGACCTCGATCAAGAAAATCGCGCACCTCGGCGCCCGCAAACGTGTGCCGGGCGCGAATCGCGCGGGATACGTGGAATCACGGGTTCAGTCGTCCGGACGATCGCCGTTATTGCATCAACACCCGCCGACTGGCATCGCGCTGCGACGCATCGGGACGACCGCCCTGATCGCATTCGACACGCAACGATCCGGCGCCGTCGCGGGCATCGAGCGAGATGGCCGGACATCCCGCTCGCTTTTCGACAACACGTGCATCAGCGCAAGTCGCGGACGAGGTAATCATGTTTGTAGCCATCGGATGGATCGTCGTGATCGGGTCGGTGATCGGCAGTTTCGTCGGCGTCGGCGGCCATTTGCCGGCCTTGCTGCAACCGTTCGAGCTGCTATGCATTTTCGGCGCCGCGCTGGGCGCGTTCGTCGTCAGCAATCCGGTCACGACGCTGAAGAAAACCATCAAGACCCTGCCGACCTGCTTCAAGGGCGGCGGCTACACGAAGCAGCAGTACGTCGAACTGATCGCACTGCTGTACGAGCTGCTGCAGAAGGCACGCAAGGACGGCATGATGGCGCTCGAGGCCGACGTCGATGCGCCCGAGCAAAGCCCGCTGTTCCAGAAGTATTCGCATGTGCTCGAAGACCATCACCTGCTCGACTTCATCGTCGATTACCTGCGGATGATGTCGAGCGGCAACGTGAACGTGCTGGAGATGCAGGACCTGATGGACGAAGAACTGCATACGCATCACGCGGAAGCGTCGGTCGCGGCCAATGCGATCCAGAAGATGGCGGACGGCCTGCCGGCGTTCGGCATCGTCGCCGCGGTGATGGGCGTCGTGCACACGATGGGCTCGGTCGGCGCGCCGCCCGCCGTGCTCGGCAAGATGATCGCCGGCGCGCTCGTCGGCACGTTCCTCGGCATCCTGCTCGCGTATGGTTTCGTCGGCCCGCTCGCGGATCTGCTCAACGCGAAGGGCCGCGCCGCGGCCAAGCCGTTCCAGTGCGTGAAGGCCGTGCTGCTCGCGTCGATGAGCGGCTACGCGCCGGCGGTGGCGGTGGAGTTCGGCCGCAAGGTGCTGTTCACCGCCGATCGCCCGAGCTTCAAGGAACTCGACGATGCCGTCCGCGCGACCAAGTCGCCCAAGGCGGCGTAACGGATACGCAAGGAAACGGAACACGCCATGACCGACCGCCGCTCCAGTTCGTCGAAGCAGTCCGCATCGCCATCGCTCGTCGTCGTGCGTCGCAAGAAAGGCGGCGACCATGACGCCCACCACGGCGGCGCCTGGAAAATCGCGTACGCCGATTTCGTCACGGCGATGATGGCGTTCTTCCTGCTGATGTGGCTGCTTGGCTCGGTCTCCAAGTACGACAAGCAGGGGATCGAGGACTACTTCAACACGCCGTTGTCGACGCTCCTGTCCGGCGGGAAGGACGCGGACGCCCCGCGCCCGAGCGTCGTGCAGGGCGGCGGCCGCGACCTGTCGGACCCGGCGCCGGCGATCGGCAAAAGGACGCCGCCATCGCCCGCCGACTCGCCCGCGGCGCTCGCCAGCACCGTGGATACGCAAAAACTCGAGCGCCTGAAGGCGAAGCTGACCGCGGCAATTGCCCGCAGTCCGGCGTTGCGCGCGTACCAGGACCAGATCCGGATCGCGATCACCAACGAAGGCTTGCGCATCGAGATCGTCGATTCGCTCAAGCGTCCGATGTTCGCGACGGGCAGCGCGCAACCGGAAAGCTATGCCACCGCGATCCTCACGCAGATCGGCTCGGCGCTCGACGATGTCGAAAACCGCGTGTCGATCGCGGGGCATACCGACTCGACGCCCTATCCCGATGGCCCGACCGGCTATTCGAACTGGGAGCTCTCCAGCGATCGGGCGAACGCCGCGCGGCGCGCGCTGGTCGTCGGCGGGTTGCGGGAAGAAAAGCTGCTTCAGGTGCGCGGGCTCGCGGATGTGCTGCCGCTCGACAGGAACGTCGCCGACGAGCCGACCAATCGCCGCATCAGCATCCTCGTGATGAACAATGCCGCCGAACAGGCGTTCTTTCGCGACGGCGGCCGGACGACCGTCGACGAGACGCCCGGCATCCGGCCCGCCGCCCTGCCGGTGGCGGTCACGCGACGGCACCCGGTTGCCATCGACTGACGGGCGCGGCCGTTCGGGCCGTTGGCGACACCGCGTCTCGCGACACGGTGTCGCCGTTTTTTTGCGCACTCGATATATTCCGTAGAATATATCGATACCTGCCTACCCGGAGAAACACCATGGCCCGCCCGTCGACGGATCGCCTCCCGCTGCACACCGCCCGGGAACAGCCGATTGCGCGCAGGATCAGCGCACTCAAGCCGTTGTCGAGCGATGCGCGCGCGCAGCAGGTCACCGATGTCGTCGATGCGTTCCGGCGCCTGCGCGGCAGCGTCGCGCGTTTCATCCGGATGTTCCGGGCCGCGCCCGCCGGCGCCATGCCGGACGACAGGCTGTCGGCCATGAGCTTTCGCGAACTGCTGGCGACGCTCGAACACGAAGCCCGTACCGCGCGCTTCACGCGGCTGCCCGATCTCGAACGTGCGATCGGCCACGCGCGCCGCCTCGAACGCACGCGCGACGACGTGTTTTCCGACTCGTTCAGCAACGATCCGGCCGCGATGCGCGATGCGGTTGCGGCGCTGGAGCGCGTCGACGTGCTGTTCGTCGGGCTGTGCGTCGAATCCGTGATGGCGCGCCATGCGCAGGCATCGCTCCCCGTTTCACCCGCGGCACCGGCCGCCCTGCCGCACACCGGCCGTTCGACCGCGCTCTGCTGACCGCGCTCCCCCGCGTGGCCCGGTGGTTTCCCCGGCATTTCCCCCGTTATATTCCATGGTATATTTCGCGAATCTTTCGCGCATCCGTCTCCGGTCCGAACCTGCCGGATAGAGGTCAACATGCACGCTCCGCCCTTTCGCCTGGCCCGCACGGCGGATCTCTCGTCGCCGGGCGGCACGCCCCGCGCAGCCGCCGGCGCGCGGATCGACGCCTGCTGCGCGCCGTCCCGCTCGCAACAGGTCGAGCTGAAGCGCCGCGCGCGCCTGTCCGAACTCGATGCCAACCTGCATTGCTCGATCATCGGCACCTGCCTGACCACGCACGAACTGCGCAAGCTCGTACCGAAGTTCGCCGATCTCGATCGCCAGCACGCGACCGATCTGGAGATCCACCACGCGGCCGTCGAGCTCGCGATCGGCGGCACGGCCGGCGCCAAGGCGTTGCACAAGGCGCTCGACGAACGCTATGCGGGTGCAATCCGTGCGTTCGACGCCGCGAAGGACGCGGACGAACTCCTCGCGCGCTGGAAGGAAGCGCTCAAGAGCGGCGACGTTCCGCCTGCCTACTGGGCGCTGATGACGCATCCGCGCACGACGATGGGCGTGCGTCAGGCCGCGTTCGGCGACCTGCACATGCTGTCGCACCTGGTCGGCGCGGCCAATCGCGCCGATATCCGGCGGCTGGTCGCGCTGGAGGAAGAGAATGCGGAACTGCACGCGAAGATCGAGCGGCAGCAGGCGCGCCTGCACGAAATGAGCACGCAGCGCGACGCGGCGCTGCAGGAGCGGGATGCGCTCCACGCACGCCAGCATGCGCAGCCGCTGGCCGCCGAAAGCGTGTTGCGCGACGAAGTGCATGAGCTGCGCGAAGCGCTGGCCGCACGAGACGAGCGGCTCGCGCTGCACACGAGCCGCCGCGAGGCGGCCGAGCAGCGGATCGCCGCGGAACAGGCGAGCGCCCGCGCGATGCGCGCGCGGCTCGACGACCTGATGGCGATGGTGAAGACGCTGCGCGCCGAAGCGAGCGCGATCGAACAGGCGGTGCAGGCGTCAACCGGCGATCCGGCCGACCCGGCAACGGATTCGCTGTCGATGCTTCAGGGCAGGCGCCTCGTCTACGTGGGCGGGCGGCCCGGCTCGAACCGGGCGATCCGGCGGATCGTCGAAACGGCGGGCGGCGAAGTGACGCTGCACGACGGCGGCATCGAGGATCGCAAAGGCCTGCTGGCCGCGGCGCTGCCGGGCGCGCAGATGGTCGTGTTCCCGGTCGACTGCATCGACCACGATTCGATGAACCTGCTCAAGCGCATCTGCGAGCGTCACCACATCGCGTACTACCCGCTGCGGACCGCCAGCGTCGCGAGCTTCGTCGAACTGATCGGGCGGCTCGATGCCCAGGCGCGCGACGTCATCGCGACGGATACCCCCGCGGGCGACACGTCACGCTTCTGCCTGCGACACGGGTAGCCGGCGCCAGCCTCGGTACGATGCGTCTTTCAGCGGCGCACCATTTTCGTGAGCGCGGCGATCTCGTCCGCGCAGGCCGCATACGCGCGTTCCTCGATCCCGCGATAGAGGCGGATGATCTCTTCGCCAACCGGCGTCAGCACGCTGCCGCCGCCGCTCTGCCCGCCATGCTCGGACACCGTCGCCGGCGATTTCAGCGAGCGGTTCAGCTCGTCCATCAGCAGCCACGCACGCCGGTACGACATCTTCAGACTGCGCGCCGCCGCCGAAATCGAGCCGTGCTCGCGCACCGCTTCGAGCAGCGCGACCTTGCCCGGGCCGAGCGCGATCGTATCGGCCTGCTGGATACGCATCCTGAACCGCACCTCAGGCTTGGGGTGTGCCGAAGTCTTCATCTTGTCCGCCGTTAGATCGATGCGGGCAAGCATACACGATGGCCGCCGCCGCGAACGCCGGCAGCGCGCGCGTCGCGATCAGATCTCGAGCACGCGCGCGACGATGCCGGCCAGCCGCTTCACGTGGCGCGGCGCGGGCAGCAGGTCGGCGCCCGAGAACAGCAGCGGCGCACCGTCCTCGATCGACAGCGGCGCATCGCCGCATTCGAACGCAACGATCACGTGTTCGCCGACGGGTGTATTGAACAGCTCGTGCCACGAGAACGTGACCGCATAGCCGTCGTGCGCATGCGCGATGAATACCATTCGCTTGAAGTCGCCGGGCTCGTCGTTGCGCAGCCCGGCCGCGTCGAGCAGGTCCTTCAGCCGCGCGCCGCGATACGGCGCGACCGAGCGGATGAAGCGGTTCGTCGTGAAGCAGCGCAGGTCGAACGGCTCGGCCATCGCGCTCGCGTGCCGGCGCAGATCGTCGAGCGTCACCGTCATCGGCCGCACGAATGCGCCCGTCAGCGCAATCGAACCTGCCGCCGCCTGATGCGCCGAAGGCGCCGCCGTCCCTGCCATCTCCATCGCCCGCCTCCGTGACGGCCCGCCGGGTGGCGGGCCTGCGTTGTATCGGCGGATATATTACGCCGCGAAAAGGCCGGCTGGCAGAATGCGCGCCGCATGAGCGGTATACGGCAGCCGGTCGTGCCCCGCGCCTGCAGGCGCTATGAAAGCACGATGTTCCGGATCGCCTTCCTGATGCTCTTGTAGCTGTCGACCGACTCCGCCTTCTGGTCGGTCACCAGCGTGCCGATCCGTGCCGGCTCGCAGAAGCCGATCCGGCTGTTCGTGCCGAGCTTGCTGAAATCGGCCAGGATCGCGACCTCCGCCGCGTTGCTGACCATTGCGCGCGCCACCTCGGTTTCCATCCGGTCGTAGTTCGTCGCACCGCGAACATGGTCGACGCCGACCGGCGACAGCAGCGCGAGATCGGCGCGGTAGCGGAAGATTTCGGCAACCGTGCCGTCACCGACCGTTGCGGCCGCGCGGCTGCCGATCATCCCGCCGAGCAGGATCGTTTCGTTCTTCCCTTGCTCCGGGTCGCTCGACCGCATCTTCAGCGCGACGTCGATCGAATTCGTGATGATCGTGAGGCCCGACAGCTTCGCCAGTTCCTCGGCCAGCAGCGTGGTGGTGGTCCCCGCGTCGATGAACAGCGTCTGCGAGCCCGTGACGAGCCGCGCCGCCGCGCGCGCGATCGACAGCTTCGCCTTCACGTGCGTCTGCGCGCGCTCGGCGATCGGCGCTTCGTCGCCCACCTGCACCGCGCCGCCATGCACGCGCTTCAGTTCACCGAGCGCCTCGAGGTCGACGAGGTCGCGGCGCACGGTTTCCCGCGAGACGTTCAGATCGGCCATGATCCGGTCGGTGGAAACGCGCTGCATCTTCGATAACAGAAGCCGGATCCTCTGGTATCGCTCTTCTTGCCACATGAAATATCCTCGGAAATGTCTGTCAATCTTATTCGAACGACCGTCTACCCAGCGCTTTCCTCCATCTTTTTGATGCCGACGAGGGTCTGCAGGGATTGACGGACCACCTGGAACTCGCTGCTCGTCATCTTCGAAAACACCACGTGGATGCGGTCGTCGTCGGGCGCCGCGTCGTCCTGCTCGATGATGAACTGGACGATCCGCGCCTGGTCGATGCCGGGCATCGCCTGCAACGACGTCAGTTTCACGGCGCCGCGACTCGCGAGGATGCGCACGCCCCAGCGCTGCCGCGCGACGAAGAAGCGCTTCTCGATCGGCTTCAGCCCGGCCAGGATCGCCAGCACGATCGCCGTCGCGGCGATCGAGGCCACGTACATCCCGCCGCCCACGGCCAGCCCGACCGCCGCGACCACCCACAGGCTCGCCGCCGTCGTCAGCCCGCGGATGATCTCGCCGCGCAGCATGATCGACCCTGCACCGAGAAAGCCGATGCCCGACACGACCTGCGCAGCGACGCGCGACGGGTCCAGCGACACGTTCTTCGCGTCCTGGATATCCGCGAAGCCGAACGCCGACACGATCATCACGAGCGCGGCGCCCACGGCGACCAGCATGTGCGTGCGCAACCCGGCCGCCCACGACAACCGCTCGCGCTCGATGCCGACGATGCTGCCGAGCAAGGCCGCCAGCAACAGGCGCGAAATGATTTCCATTTGACTGATCATCGAGGTCTCCTCTTTCTGTCGATCTGCTTGATGAGGCGCCCGTCCCGGCCGCCCCGGCTTGTCCTGACTTCATCCGGCCGCCGTCGCATCCGGCGAGCGGCGAGTTGTATTTTTGTGCGATCTTGCGATTTTGTGCGTTCTAATATACGGTACGCAAAACGACAAAGCCAGACCCAAGTTCGTTTGTTTCATCTGATCCACACGATCAATCGTCAGACCAATCAGGCAACACGATCCGAAACACTTGCTTAGGAGACCAACATGATCAAGAAGGTATGGATGCTCGCTGCAACCCTGCTGGCGGCATTGGCAACGGCCCCCGTTCACGCGTCGGAAAGCGACGTCTGCAAGAAGGTGACGCTCGGCGATGTCGGCTGGAGCGACATCGCGGCGACCACCGGCGTCGCGATGATGCTGCTGGACGGTCTCGGCTACGAGGCGACCAAGACGATCGCGTCGCCGCCGATCGTGCTGGCCGGCGTGAAGAAGGCCCAGATCGATGCATTCCTCGGCTACTGGGATCCGAGCATGACGCCGACGGTGAAGCCGTTCGTCGATGCCGGCGCCGTTCACCAGTTGCCGCAGCCGAACCTGGTCGGCGCGCGCTACACGCTGGCCGTGCCGCAATACGCGGCCGACCAGGGCCTCAAGAGCTTTGCCGACATCGCCCGATTCCGCGACCAGCTCGACGGCAAGATCTACGGGATCGGCGCCGGCAACAACGGCAATGCGCTGGTCCAGCGAATGATCGACAAGAACGAATTCGGGCTCGGCGGCTTCAAGCTGGTCGAATCGAGCGAAGCCGGGATGCTCGTGCAGGTCACGCGCGCGGTGCAGGAACACCGGATGATCGTGTTCCTGGCCTGGGAGCCGCATCCGATGAACATCAACTTCAAGATCGCGTATCTCGACGGCGGCGACACCGTGTTCGGCCCGAATTACGGCTCGGCAAAGGTCTACACGCTCGTCACGCCCGGCTATCTCGAACGCTGCCCGAACGTCGGCCACCTGCTGACCAACCTGAAATTCACGACCAACGAAGAGAACCAGCTGATGGTGCCGATCATGAATCATGCAGATCCAGTCGCGGTCGCGAAGGAGTGGGTGAAGAAGAACCCCGGCGTGCTGTCGAAGTGGCTCGACGGCGTCACGACCATCGACGGGAAGAACGCGAAGGACGCGATCGAAAAGCTCATCGGCGCGTAAATCCGCAATACAAGGAATAACCCATGCACAAGAATCTCGCGCTGTTCGATCTCGATCACACGCTGCTGCCACTCGACAGCGACCAGGCCTGGAGCCGCTTCATCACGCGGGTCGGCTGGCAGGAGGACGACGCGCATACGGCACTGATCGACGAGCACTACGGCCACTATGCGGCCGGCACGCTCGACATGGACGCGTATCTCGCCGTGACGCTCGCGCCGCTCACGCGCTACTCGCGCGAGCAACTCGAACGCTGGCATGCGCAGTTCATGGACGAGGTGATCCGGCCGGCGATTACGGCGGAAGCACGCGCGCTGGTCGACCGGCATCGCGAGAGCGGCGACCTGTGCTGCATCGTGACGGCGACCAACGTGTTCGTCACGCGGCCGATCGCGGCCGAGTTCGGGATCGAGCATCTGCTCGGCATCGAGCTCGATACCGACGACGGCACGCCGGCCGGGCAGTTCACCGGGCGCAGTGTCGGCGTGCCGAGCTTCCGCGAAGGCAAGATCGTGCGCACGGCTGCATGGCTGAGATCGCTGGGTTACATACCCTCCGATTTCGAACGAACCTACTTCTACAGCGATTCGATCAACGACGTGCCGCTGCTCGACTACGTCACGCATCCGGTCGCGACCAATCCCGACTCGAGGCTCTCTCAGGTGGCCGGCAAACGCGGCTGGCCTGTCATGAAGCTGTTCTGATTCGGGCGCTACTCTCTGCTGTCCATTTTCATGTCTGGAGGAGAAATGAAAGACGGAGCACGCAGTATTCACCCCGATCAATCAGGAATCCGATTCGAATCGAATCGGAAGCATGTCGTCCCGCCTCGCCGTGCGGCAAGCCATATGCCGCCCTGGCGCGGCGTTTTCATGATCGCGCTCCTGTGCACGCTGGCCGCTTGCGGCGACGGCGACCCGGGCGCCGCGGGCACCGTCGCCGCCGCGCGCGCGCCGGCATCGGGGCCGGCATCCGCGCCGGTCATTCACTGCGCCAGCGAGTGTCACTGACCGGCGCAAGCCCAACCCGCCACCCAGGAAAAGCGATCATGCAAAACAAACCCACGACACGACGTCAGTTCCTCACCGATGCGCTGAAGCTCGCAGGCGCCACCGCCGTCACCGGCATGCTTCCCGAAAGCATCCTGCGCGCACAGTCGATCCCGGCGGCGACCGTCACCGGCACCCTCCAGGATGTGCAGCACGTCGTCATCCTGATGCAGGAGAACCGGTCGTTCGACCATTATCTCGGCACGCTGCGCGGCGCACGCGGCTTCGGCGATCCCCGGCCGGTCGTGATCTCCAGCGGCTATCCGGTCTGGCGCCAGCCGTCGGCGCTGTCCTACGTGTTTCCGTTCAACCCGTCGCCGCCCGTTTCCGGCGTCGCGAACGGCGACACGTACTACAACGACCTGGATCACACCTGGAGCGGCACGCACAGCGCGTGGAACAACGGCCGCTACGACAACTGGGTCGCGGCGAAGACCAGCGGCACGATGTACTACTTCACGCAGAACGACATCCCGTTCTACTACGCGCTGGCGAGCGCATTCACCGTGTGCGACGACTACCACTGCTCGATGCTCGGCCCGACGGACCCGAACCGCCTGTATCTGTGGACCGGCTGCTGCGGCAACGTCGCCGGCTATTCGCCGTATACGACCAACACGATGACCGGCACCGGCTGGACCACGATGCCGGAACGCCTGAACACGGCCGGCGTCACGTGGAAGTTTTACCAGGACAAGGGCAACGGGCTGGACGCCGGGCATGGCTATGGCGAATACAACGGCTCCAGCAGCGATCTCTGGTGGAACGGCAACTACGGCGACAACGTCATCCTGAACTTCAAGCAGTACCAGAATCTCGGCGCCAATGATCCGCTCGCACCGGCGCTCAACGGCACGCAGGTCGACCCGACCGGCGGCGGCACCGAATACGACACGAATCTGTTCAGCCAGCTGCGGGCCGACGTCGCGAACGGCACGCTGCCGCAGGTGTCGTGGATCGCCGCGCCTTATGCGTATTGCGAACATCCGTCGTGGGCCGCGAGCGGCGGCGAATGGTATGTGAGCAACGTGCTCAATGCGCTGACGTCGAATCCGGCGGTATGGGCCAGCACGGTGCTGCTCGTGATGTACGACGAAAACGACGGCCTGTTCGACCACATGCCGCCGGCCGTTCCGGCGAGTGCCGCCGCCGGCACCGGCCGGTCGACGATCTCGACGGCCGCCGAATTCGTCGCCGGCAGCGGTGCCGCATCGGACGGCTCGGCAAGCGGCGACGTGCCGATCGGGCTCGGCCCGCGCGTGCCGATGTTCGTGATTTCGCCGTGGTCGAAGGGGGGCAAGGTCAACTCGCAGGTCTTCGATCACACGTCGGTGATCCGCTTTCTGGAAGCGCGCTTCGGGCTGCAGGAGACCAACATCACCCCGTGGCGTCGCGCAGTCTGCGGCGACCTGACGTCGGCGTTCGACTTCGCGAATCCCGACCAGACGATTCCGGCGATTCCGGCAGCGGCCAGCAACATGAATCCGAACGGCTCGACGGTCCCGATTCCCGCGGCGACCACCACGGCGGTCCCCGCGCAAACGGCTGGCCGCAACACGGCGTGCCGGCTGCCGTACGAGTTCTTCGTCCAGGGCCGGGTCAACCGGTCCGGCAAGACGCTCGGGTTGACGATGACCAACACCGGCGCAGCCGGCGTGCATCTGCAGGCCTGGGTCGACGGCACGAGCACGACACCGCGGCAGTACACGATCGGTGCCGGCACGGGGACGTGTCTCACGGATTCGCTCGCGCTGAATTCGGGGGGCGGTTACGACTATTCGATCTACGGACCGAACGGGTTCCTGCAGACGCTGCGCGGCAACATCGGCGCATCGGGAAACGCGGGTTCGACCGCCGAAGTCAGCCTCTGCTACGACGTGCAGAACGGCAACGTGCGGATCACGCTCGACAACTCGGCCGGCTCGAGCGCGACGACGTTCCAGCTCGTCGACAACGCGTACGGGATGAACGGCGCGCAGTCGGTCAGCGTGCCGGCCGGCGCGACGCAGGCCGTCACGTGGTACGGCGACGCCGGCTGGTACGACGCGAGCATCCGCGACGCGAACGACCCGAACTTCCTGCGCCGTATCGCCGGCTGCGTCCAGACGCAATCGGGCACGTTGCTGACGGATTCGGCAATCGGCAACACGAACGGGAAGTTCGTCCCCACGCTGGCGTCGCAGGGGTCGTCGTACGGCACGCTGCGGTTCGACTACGTCGTGCCGCCGTGGCGCCACAGCCCGAAGAACTGGGTTGGCATCTATCCGCGCGGCGCGCAGCCGACCAAGGGCGGCTACAAGTCGTGGGCGTACCTGCCCAAGAGCACCGGCTCGCTGCTGTTCTCGTCAACCGCGAACAGCACGCTTGCATCGGGCCAGTACGACGCGTGGCTGCTGTTCGACGACGGCTACACGCCGCTCGCAGGCCCGATCACGATCAGCATCTGAGGTCGCGGCGGTTCCGTCGTCGTTTCAGGCCCCCGGCCGGTGTGCACGTGTGACGCGCGCCGGCCGGGCGCCGCGCCTAGACGAGCAGGTCTTCGTAGAACGCGCCGAACGGCCGCGTCGGGTGGGCGATCTGGATTTCGAGGATCCACAACCCGGCGGCCGGCGCGGCGTCGAAATCGCCGAGATTGCCAGCCTTGTAGATCGCGTGCGGGAAATCGCTGACGCGATGGCCCTTGATGTCGACGTTCAACCGGAAGCCGTGCGCGTCGGCGCGTTGCGCCGCGAACTCGTACAGCGCGATACCCGCGCAACCGGTGGTCCGCCAGTGATGCTCGACTTCACCGTAGATCACGCCTGCCGCACGCGCACAGGCATGCATGTCGGGATCGTCGCCGCATACGAACGTCGCGCCCGCATCGCCCTCGTGCTTCGCCCAGACGGCGCCGAGGTCGATGAAGAAGATGTCGTCCGCCGCAAGGACCGGGTCCGCCACCGAGCGCTCCTTGAACGTGCGCAACGTGTTTTCGCCGAAGCGGACGAGGACCGGATGCCAGATCCGGTCCATGCCGAGGTCCTTCAGCACGCTCAGCCCCAGCGCGTTGGCCTCCGATTCGTGCATGCCGGGCCGGACGCCCTTGGCGATCGCGTCGACGGCCTGCCATGTCATGGTTCTTGCATGCTGCATCGCGTCGAGCGAAAAGGCTTCGCCGACGGCTTCGCGTTGCGTCGAATTCAAGAGCGTGCTCCCGGGCAATGAATGTGGGCGGATCGAGTGTCGCCTCGATATGCACAGGAGAATATATCGATTTTCGAACCGGTGCCGTGTCGCGTTTCGTCGCGCGCTACAGCAATACGGGCGCTCCCGAGAGAGCGCCCGCCCGTGGGTCATGCGTCGATCAGAACTTGTGACGCAGGCCGATGCGCGTGACGAACTGCGTGTTCGCACCCGCGTTGCCGATGAACGACCCCGACGAGCCGATCTCTGCCTGGACCGGCACCGCGCGGCCGTTGATCGTGTTGCTGCCCGACGCCTTCTGGTAGGCCGCGCTCACGTACACGTCCGTGCGCTTCGACAGCGCGTAGTCGACCGCGGCGTTGACCTGGTGCCACTTGCCGTCAAAGCGGCCGTCGAGCTTCGAGAACGTGTAGCCGAGACCGCCGCTCAGGGCCGGCGTGAACGCATAGCGGCCACCGATTTCATAATTGTTCAGCTTCGACGACTCGCCCGACAGCGGCGTGAACTTCGTATGCGTCCAGTTCGCCCACACGAGCGCCGCCGCGATCGCATAGCGCGCGCCGACACCGACCGTCTCGAGATCGCGCAGCCCGAGCGTGTTGATGTTCGCGATGCTCACGCCGAACGCGGGCGTCGCGCCGTTCGGAAAGCGGATGTTCGTGTACGCGGCGCCGATGCCGAACGGCCCTTGCACGTAGTTCGCGCCGAAGCTGTACGCGCTCGACGAACCCTGCGAACCGTTCGCGCCGGTCGTGGTCGGCGTGCCCGCGAACTGCGTCGAGTTCGAGAAACCGTACATCGCGCCGAACGTGAGGCCCGCGAAGTTCGCGCTCTGGAACTTCACCGCGTTGTTGATGCGGCTCGACGTGAGCTGGTCGAGATCGTTGATGTGATACGCGTAGTTGCCGGCCGGCGTCTGGCTGCCCATCGTGTAGTTCGCACCGATGTAGTCGGTCGAGAACGAGTACTGGCGGCCGAACGTCAGCGACCCGATCCCGTTCTTCGACAGGCCGACGAACGCCTGCCGGCCGAACAGTGCGCCGCCCTGGCCGATCGTGCCGTCGCCGCTGCTGAAGCCGTTCTCCAGCACGAACAGCGCCTTCAGCCCGCCACCGAGATCCTCGGTGCCGCGGATGCCCCAGCGGCTGCCCGATGCCACGCCGTCGCCGTACTTGACGAGCTTGTCGTGCCCGCCCGTCGTCGCGACCTTGTTCGAATACGTGATACCCGCATCGATCAACCCGTAGAGCGTGACGCTGCTTTGCGCATGCGCGGCCGTGCCGAACATCCCGAGTGCGGCCGCGGCCACGATGGTCTTCTTCATGTTGCTTCCTTTTGTTGTGGACGCACGCGCCTGCGTCGCAGCGAAACGCGCGGCGTCTTGACGAAAAACCGTATGACGGACGAACGCAAGCCCGCTCACCGACGGAACGCCGGACGCGCCCATGCCTCATGCGTGCGCACGATGTTCCGATTCGATGCCAGTGTGGGCTTGCGGAAGCGGCATGCCGAAGGGCGGCCGCTCGTGTTGCAGCGTCGGGAAGCGTGCGCACCGGTTGCGCGTGCCGTGACGACGCGTTGCTCCGGCGATGCAGGTCAGAATCTCTTCCGGCTTTCGTGGAGCGGGTGGACGACGTGACGCCTGACGGCATCACGACCTTCGATATATTTTTCGGAATATATCGAGTTGTCACCAAACGGTAAACAATTATTCGGGTTCCTGTCGTCTTTCATCCACAGGCGACCGCGGGCGAACCGGAAGCGGCGACGGGCTGCGCGGCGGCCGTCATCGCATCGCGTCGCACCGGGCCGGCGCCGAATTCCAGCATAATCAGGCGTTTGATCGCGCACCCCAGCCCGCGCACGTATGCCGCAAACGTGTGCGCGGTCGTCGGGTTCACGGCTCGCGTGCCTTCGACCGCCGGAAACGCCGCCGGTCTGTGCCGGTTTCGCGCGCGGCGAATTGTGCAGGTGCAGAAAACGAAGAAAGACAATCGATGCGAATCGGCATGCCTCACGGCGCCGGCGATCGCGTCACGGACAGAACCACACCCTCCCGCGAAGACAGGACACCGACATATGGACCGAGCCGAACACATCAGCATCGAACCGGCGCTCGCGCTTGCCGCAGACGAACTGGACGGATGCGATTTCTCGTTCGACATCGCATGGGAATTGAACGCGCCGTATCAGGACTTGCTCGATCTTCGCGCGCTGCCGGTGCGACGCAAGGACTACGGCTTCGATCCGGCCGGCTGGGCGGACGAGGCGTCGGGCAAAACGGCGCTCTTTCGCGCGACGGCCGGCGAGCGGCTCGCCGGGTTCGTCGCGATCGAGGAGAGCTGGAACGGGATGGCCGAGATCGCGGAGCTGGCCGTCGACCGGGATCATCGACGCCTCGGTATCGGACAATTCCTGCTGGCAGCAGCGGAAGCCTGGGCGCGCAATCACGGGTTCGGCTTCATCCGGCTGGAAACGCAGGCGAACAACGTCGCGGCCTGCTCGACGTATGCGCGTGCCGGCTTCGCGCTCGGCGGCCACGACCGCTTCCTGTATGCCGATGGCGAGAATGCCGGGGAAGTCGCCCTCTTCTGGTACAAGGACCTGCGCGACGGGCAGACCGCACGGAGCCGCACGGTCGATCCGGCATCGGTGCCGCCGGTGCGTTGACGCACCGCCGCCACCCGTCACGTCGTTGCCGCGTTACTTCCGCGTCGCCACGATGAACAGGCGCGGAAACGGCAGCAGCACGGTGCCGTCGTCCTGCACCGGATAACCGCCCGGCCCGGCGAGCGCGTCGCGATAGCGCGCGAGGAATGCGCGCTGTCCGGCGTCGTCGAGCGCCGCGAGATACGGCCGCAACGCGCTGCCCTTGAACCATTCGACAATCGCATCGGCGCCACCGCGCAGCGCGTGGTAATAGGTCGTGCGCCACACGTCCACGCGCGAACACAGCGGCGACAGCAGCGCGTAGTAGTACCGCGCATCGAACCGCTCGGTACGCGCCGCACCTTTCAGCCGGTCGGCCCACGGCCCGGCCGCGGCGACCTCGCGCATCAGCCGGTGCGCCGGTTCGTCGAGGTTGTCGGGCATCTGCACCGCCAGATGGCCGCCCGGCGCAAGCCGGCCGACGAGCGCCGGGAACAGCGTGTCGTGCACGGGCACCCATTGCAGCACCGCGTTCGACAGGATCAGGTCATAGCCGCCCGGATCGTCCCACGTGGCCACGTCGGCGATATCGAAACGCAATGCGGGCAGACGCTTGCGTGCGGCCGCGATCATGTCCGCCGACGCATCGATCCCGTGGATCGTCGCGTCGGGCGCACGGGCAATCAGCGCTTCCGTCGAGTTGCCGGGCCCGCAGCCGATATCGATCGCGGTGTGGATCGGCGTCTTCGGCACGGCGGCCAGCAAATCGCGCACCGGCCGCGTGCGTTCGTCTTCGAACTGTACATACTGGTTCGCGTATTGATCGAGTGGGGTCGTCACGCTATTTCTCCTGGTCGGCTTGGGCGGCCGCGGCGCATCCGGGTACGGGATGCATGGGGCCGCCGATGCAGCGCATTCTGCGACTGCCGCCAACCTTCAGTAAAATGAATTTAATATCGTGATTGATTCAAGATTCTGATGAAGATCGATACGCTCGGTGTCCAGGCCTTCGTCGCAATCGCCGACGGCGGCAGCTTCCGGCAGGCAGCCGATACGCTGCACGTCACGCAAACGGCGATCACGCAGCGGCTGCGCAAGCTCGAATCGTATCTCGGCGTCGCACTGGTCGAGCGCACGACGCGCCGCACCACGCTGACCGAGATCGGCCGGCGTTTCCTGCCGCAGGCGCGCCGGCTGCTGAACGAGCTGTCCGACGCGCTGACCGAAATCCGCGAGACGGGCCTGAGCCAGCGCGGCGACGTCACGATTGCATGCGTGCCGACGGTCGGCGTGCAGTATCTGCCGCGCATCCTGCGCGCGTTCTCCGGGCACCGTCCGCACGATCGCGTGAAGATCCTCGATCACGCATCGGCGTCGGTGCTGCAGGCCGTGCTGCGGCGCGAGGCCGAATTCGGCATCAGCATCGCCGGCGACCAGCACCCCGAACTCGTCAGCGTGCCGCTCACGCACGATCCCTATGTGCTCGTGTGCCGCGACGATCATCCGCTCGCGAAGCGGCGGCGCATCCGCTGGGCGGCATTGCAGCCGCATCCGCTGATCTTCGCCGGCGAAGTGAGCGGCAATCGCGGGCTGCTCGAAGGCGCGCTGAAGACGAGCGGCGTGTCGTTGCATTCGTTCTACGAGGTGCAGCGCAGCTCGACGGCGCTCGGGCTCGTCGCGGAAGGGCTCGGCGCGGCCGTCGTGCCGAAGCTCGCGATCCAGAAGAATGCGTATCCGATGATCCGCACGATCGAGCTCGTCGAGCCGTCGGTGTCGCGCACGCTCGTGCTCGTCACGCGCAAGAACGCGCAACTGTCGCCCGCGGCGTGCGCGCTTTACGACATGATCGTCGCGCGTGCGACACCCTGTCCATAGTGTCAGTAGCGCGTCACGAAGCAGCGCCTTAGGGTTAGTATCGGCACATGCGGCTGCCACGAACGGCGCCTACCCGGCGCCGCACGCGTGATGCCGCCGCTGCAACGGCCGTTCCTCACCCCTCTGCACGGAGCACTGCATGGCCTATCGCAACTACCACAAGCGCAAGATTGCAGACCGGGAACTCCATCCCGAAACCCAGATGATGTCCTACGGCTACGATCCGTTCCTGTCGGAAGGATCGGTGAAGCCGCCCGTGTTCCTCACGTCCACGTTCGCGTTCCGCACGGCCGAGGATGGCGCCGAGTTCTTCGACGTCGTGGCCGGGCGCAAGCCGTCACCGGAAGGCGAAGGCGCGGGCCTCGTCTACAGCCGCTTCAATCACCCGAACCTGGAGATCGTCGAGGACCGCCTCGCGCTGCTCGACGATTCCGAAGCCGCCGTCGTCACGTCGAGCGGCATGTCCGCAATCGCCGCGATCCTGCTGACGTTCCTGCGGCCGGGCGACTGTGTCGTCCAGTCCGTGCCGCTGTACGGCGGTACCGAGACATTGATCTCGAAGTTCCTGCCCGAGTGGGGCATTCGCTCCGAAGCGATCGCCGACGGGCTGTCCACCAGCGCGATCCGCGCCGCGCTCGAAGCGGCCGCGCAAAAGGGCAACGTGCGGATGTGCTACATCGAGACGCCCGCCAACCCGACCAACGCGCTGTTCGATCTCGAAGGGCTGCGCCGCGAAATCGACGCGTTCGAGGCGCGCCACGGCTATCGCCCGCTGTCGGTCTGCGACAACACGCTGCTCGGGCCGCTGTACCAGAAACCATCGCGGCAAGGCATCGACCTGAGCGTGTACTCGCTGACGAAATACATCGGCGGGCATAGCGACCTCGTCGCCGGCGGCGTCACGGGCGCCCGCGACCTGATCACGAAAATCCGTTCGGTCCGCAGTACGCTCGGCTCGCAGCTCGACCCGCATTCGTCGTGGATGATCACGCGCTCGATGGAAACGCTCGTGCTGCGCATGCAGCAGGCCGCACGCAGCGGCAGCGCCGTCGCCCGCTGGCTCGCCGGCAATCCGCATCGGCCGGTGCGCGTGCTGCACCCCGAGCTGATCGACGATCTGGCCTACCAGGCCGTCTATCAGCGCCAGTGCAGCGGGCCCGGCTCGACGTTCGCCTTCATCCTCGACGGCGGCCGCGAGCAGGCGTTCCGGTTCATCAACCACCTGACGCTCTTCAAGTCGGCGGTCAGTCTCGGCGGTACGGAATCGCTGATCTGCCATCCGGCGTCGACGACGCATTCGGGCGTGCCGGCCGATGCGCGTGCCGCGGCGGGCGTATCGGAAGGGTTGATTCGCGTGTCGGTCGGGCTCGAACATCCGGATGACCTGATCGCCGACCTGTCGTACGCGCTGGAGCATTGCTGACGCAGGCGGCCGGTGCTCGATAGCGGTTCGCACGGAAGGCGCGCCGGTCGGTGCGGCAGGCAATCTGCAACGCCTGCTGCGCCGGCATGCCGGCGTTCGAGTGGCAGCGTCGCGTTGGCACAAGGCATCGCACCATGAGCACCACGCGGCATCGATACCGGGTCACGGATCGTCAAGACGCGTTGTTCGCGACGACGACGATCGCGCATCTTCCGGGGCCGGTTCGTCGATCCGGTCCGTCTTCCCGGCTAGGTCCGGAAGGCGATCGCCGCGAAAATCCGGCCGCGAGAAGCGAGCCGGTGGCAGCGATTCACAGTACCTTCACCATGAATACGCGCGATGTCCCTTCCGGCTCGCACGGCACTTCGCCGAACGTCTCGTAACCCTGCTTCCGGTAGAAGTCCGGCGCCTGGAACGAGATCGTGTACAGCACCGCGCGCGCACAACCGCGCCGCTTCGCTTCCGCTTCGGCCTCGCGCAGCAGCCGGCTGCCGAAGCCGCCGCCGCGCAGCGATTCGGGCAAATAGAACAGGTCGATGAAGAACAGGCCGAGCGATGTGCGGCCGGTGAGGCCGCCCAGAACCTCGCCGGTCGCGGGATCGGTTACGTAAACGTCGAGCGCGGCCGCGTCCGAGCGCCCCGTCATCGCATGGTTGAATTCGCCGAGCCGGCGGCTGATGAAGTCTCGGGCGGCCGGCTGCTCGGTGTCGGTCAGTCGGAGGGTGACGTCGGGATGGGCGGTCATCGGGCGAATGCGTGCGTGAAAGGGGCCGCCGGGCATGCAGCAACCGCGGCGGGCATCGCACGACTATAGCGCGTCGCCACGCGACGTGGCGACCGCGCCATTGCCGTGCGACATCGCGCCCCGCCACACGCTCACGCCGCCGCGAACGCCGCCTTCAGGTCGGCCATGCGGCGCCGCTCGCGCGCGATCATCATCCGGTTCACGACGATCACGCCGATCGTCACGGCCGTGATGAACAGCGTCGCCAGCGCGTTCATCTCCGGGTTCAGCCCCAGCCGCACGCGCGAGAACACCACCAGCGGCAACGTCGTCGACCCCGGCCCCGACAGGAACGCCGACAGCACCAGATCGTCGATCGACAGCGTGAACGACAGCAGCCACCCCGACAGCAGCGCCTGCGAGATCAGCGGCAGCGTCACCACGAAGAACACCTTCAGCGGCGTCGCACCCAGATCCAGCGCGGCCTCCTCCAGCGACTTGTTCATCTCCTTCACGCGCGACTGCACGATGATCGCCACGTACGACACGCACAGCATCACGTGACCGATCCAGATCGTCACCATCCCGCGACCCTTCGGCCAGCCGAACATCTGCTCCAGCGCCACGAACAGCAGCAGCAGCGAGATGCCCTGGATCACTTCCGGAATCACCAGCGGCGCGTTGATCATCCCCGTGTACAGCGTGAAGCCCTTGAAGCGGCCGAAGCGCGCGAGCACGAAGCCCGCCCACGTGCCGATCACGACCGACGCGGTCGCCGTCAGCAGGCCGATCTTCAGCGACAGCCACGCGGCCGTCAGCAGCTCGTCGTCCTCCAGCAGCGCCGCGTACCACTTCAGCGAGAAGCCCGACCACACCGTCACCAGCTTCGACTCGTTGAACGAGTACACGATCAGGCTGATGATCGGGATGTACAGGAACAGGAAGCCGAAGGCGAGAACGCCCGTCGACAGCGGTTTGCTCGGCTTGATCATTTCGCTTCCTCCAGTTCCTTGACCTGGTAGTACTGGAACAGCGCCATCGGCACCAGCAACAGCAGCACCATCGCGACCGTCACCGCGGACGCCATCGGCCAGTCCATGTTGTTGAAGAATTCATCCCACATCACCCGGCCGATCATCAGCGTGTCGGCGCCGCCGAGCAGCTCCGGAATCACGTACTCGCCCACCGCCGGGATGAACACCAGCAGGCTGCCGGCGATGATCCCGTTCTTCGACAGCGGCAGCGTGATCCGCGTGAACGCGACCCACGGCTTCGCGCCCAGGTCGTACGCGGCTTCGAGCAGCGTCAGGTCCATCTTCACCAGGTGCGCGTACAGCGGCATCACCATGAACGGCAGGTACGAATAGACCATCCCGATGTAGACGCCCGCATCGCTGTGGTACAGCCGCAGCGGCGTGTGGATGATGCCGAGCGCGATCAGCGTGTGGTTCAGCAGGCCGTCGTCCTTCAGGATGCCGATCCATGCGTACACGCGAATCAGGAACGACGTCCAGAACGGCAGCATCACGGCCATCATCAGCACGTTGCGGCGGTTCGGTTCCGAGCGCGCGATGTAGTACGCCATCGGGTAACCGATCAGCAGGCACAGCACCGTCGACACGGCGGCCATCTTCAGCGAGCTGAGGTAGGTCGCGATGTACAGGTCGTCCTGCAGCAGGAACGCGTAGTGCGACAGCTGCAGCGCGAAGTGCACGACGCCGTCCTTGATCTCGACGAGCGACGTGTACGGCGGAATGCCCATCACCTGGTCGGCGAAGCTGATCTTCAGCACCAGCACGAACGGCAGCGCGAAGAACACGGCAAGCCACAGGAACGGCACGCCGATCGCGACGCTGCGGCCCGACGGCAGGAAGCGCGACAGCGCGGCGAAGCGGCCCGGGCGGGCGCGGCCGGCGCCCGTACTCGCGGCGCCGGACGACACCGGCGCGGAAGGCGTGGAAGCAGAGGTTCTCATCGTGTCGTCCTCACTGCGTCAGCACGACGCCGCTGGCCGGCGACCACGACACGAACACGTCGTCGTTCCACGCCGGCGCGTTGTCGCTCATCAGGTGCGAGCTCGACAGGTTCGACACGACCGTCTTGCCGCTCGGCAGCCGCACGTGGTACAGCGAGTAGCTGCCCATGTACGCGATATCGGTCACGACGCCGCGCGCCCAGTTGTGCTTCGAACCCGGCTTCTCGCGCGACACGTGCACGCGTTCCGGGCGCACCGAGATGCCGACCGGCATCCCGAGCGGGCCGGTGACGCCGTGGCTCACGACCATGCGCGCTTCGAGGTCGTCGCTCTCGACGAAGATGTGGTCGGGCTCGTCCTCGACGACGCGGCCTTCGAACAGGTTGGTCGAGCCGATGAATTCGGCCGAGAAGCGGCTGTTCGGAAACTCGTACACCTCGCCCGGCGCGCCGATCTGCACGATCTTGCCTTCGCTCATCACCGCGAGGCGGCTGGCCATCGTCATCGCCTCTTCCTGGTCGTGCGTGACCATCACGCAGGTCACGTCGACCTTCTCGATGATGTTCACGAGTTCGAGCTGGGTCTTCTGGCGGATCTTCTTGTCGAGCGCGGACATCGGCTCGTCGAGCAGCAGCAGCTTCGGGCGCTTGACCAGCGAGCGGGCCAGCGCGACGCGCTGCTGCTGGCCGCCGGACAGCTGATGCGGCTTGCGCTGCGCGTACTTGCTCATCTGCACGAGCGCGAGCGCATCGGCCACGCGCTCCTTGATCTCATGCTTCGGCGTGCCTTCCTGCTTCAGGCCGAACGCGACGTTCGATTCGACCGTCATGTGCGGGAACAGCGCGTACGACTGGAACATCATGTTCACCGGGCGGCGGTACGGCGGCAGCGACGCGAGGTCCTCGCCGTCGACGAAGATCTTGCCGGAGGTGGCCGTTTCCAGCCCGGCGAGCATGCGCAGAAGCGTGGACTTGCCGCAGCCGGAGCTGCCGAGCAGCGCGAACAGTTCGTTCTTCGCGATCGTCAGGTTCACGTTGTCGACGGCCGTGCTGTCGCCGAACTTCTTCACGACGTTTTCGATGCGCACGAAGGCGTCGTTCGGCTTGAGCTGATCGATCGTCGCTCGAAGCGCTGCATCAGGTGTACTGAATGAATCCCGTTTCATGATGGTCCGTGTTGGGCAGGTAAGCGAATCTCGGGCGTCAGGCGCGACCGGTCGGACGCGCGCGCGGTGTCGGTGGAGCGGAATCGAACGACTCCCCGTCCGGAACGAATGGCGCAACGAAACAGGGCTGGGGGAAAGGCACGGCGATCGGCAGCCATTCGCGTCGGCCGGCATCGGCCGGCGCGCTGGCTGTCATGAACATTTCATTGGTTTTCATCGGGCTTTCCGCACGTTTCTGTCGTCTCCAGGGCGAATTTTTAAACGTGTCAAAAACCTTTTGGATCGCGGATTTCCGTTCCGGACATTGAACGGGATCGATGTTTGGGGAGGCGGGAAAACGGGGCGCGACACGGCGCCCGTGCAGCGGCGCGGGCACCCGGCAGATCGGGCGCCGCCGGGCGAAACGGAGGGTGGGGAAAACGAGCAGCCGGGGCGGCTGCCACGCGCGGCCGGTGCGCCGCGCGGGTGACGTCACTTCGCGTTCAGTTCCTGCCAGCGCCGGTACACGTCGATCGCACCGCTGTGCTTTTGCTGCACCATCGGCAACCGGCGTGCCTCGATCGGCTTTGCATATTCGGCATAGAACGTGTCGAGCTCGAAGTACTTGCGGTCGTCGCGGTAGAACGGCGCGTAATCCTCGCGCGTCGTGATGTAGATCACGCGCTTCGGGCTGCAGTAGTACAGCGAGCCGAGGCACATCGGGCACGGGCTCGCGAGGATGTAGATCTCGCAGTCGGTCAGGTGCTCGGTGCCGAGCTTGCGGCATGCGTCGCGCACCGCGAGGATCTCGGCGTGCGCGGTTGGGTCGCGGGTCTGCGCGACGAGGTTCGGGCTCTCCGCGACGATCTCGCCGTCGCGGACGATCACCGTCGCGAACGGGCGGCCGCCTTCTTCCACGTTCTTCATCGCGAGATCGATCGTGCGTTTCACAAAATCCATGGCGGTGTCCTCGTTGCAACGGAATCGCGGGAACGCGCGCCGGCCGGCAGCCGGCGCACGTCGGGCGGAACCTGTACGGCGCTGCTGCCGCGGCGCCGTGCGGGCGTCAGAACGGCTTGGTCGGCAGGTACTTGCCGTCGAGCGTGATCACCGCGCGCGAACCGCCTTCGGGATCGTCGACCTTCTTCACGTCGAGCCGGAAATTGATCGCGCTGATGATGCCGTCGCCGAACTTCTCGTGGACGAGCGCCTTCAGCGTCGTGCCGTACACCTGCAGCATTTCGTAGAAGCGGTAGATCGTCGGATCGGTCGGCACGCGATCGTCGATGCTGCCGCGCAGCGGGATCGTCTGCAGCAGCAGGACCGCATCGTCGTCGAGGCCGAGCTTGCCGGCGACGACGCGCGCCGCATCGGCCGGCAACGCATGCTGGCCGAGCAGCGCGGCCGTGACGAACGCTTCGCTCAGGCCCGTGCCTTCGGTGAGCTGCGCGAACGACAGGTTCTTGCGCGCCTTCGCGAGGACGACGGTTTCCGCAAGCGCGTGGCGGGCAGTCTGGCTGTGCTGGGACTGGATCATGGCAATTCCTCGTGGTGGGGTGGGAGCAATTCGGATTCAGGCCGCGACGGCGAGCGTCGCGGGAGTCGCGCGGACACCAGGGTGGTCCGCGAGGGACACGAACCGGCCGGTCGCGCCGTCATAGGCGTCGATACAGCCCGATTCGATGTCGTAGACCCAGCCGTGCAGCGCGAGACGCCCTTCTTCGAGCGCGAGCCGCACGGCAGGGTGCGTCTTCAGGTTGGCGAGTTGCGCGACGACGTTCTCGCGCACCATCGAGTCGATCCGCTCGCGTTCGCTGCGGTGCGTGCGCGCCTCGTTCACGACGCGCGCCGAATCGGCGTAGCGCAGCCAGTGGCCGACGGCCGGCATGTGGTCCATGCACTGGCACGTCGCGATCGCGGTCATCGCGCCGCAGTCGGAATGGCCGCAGATCACGACGTCGGTCACGCGCAGCGCGGCGACCGCATATTCGACGGACGCCGACACGCCGCCCGGCTCAGGGCCGTACGACGGCACGATGTTGCCGGCGTTGCGGATCACGAACAGGTCGCCCGGTTCGCGCTGCGTGACGAGTTCCGGCACGAGCCGGCTGTCCGAGCACGAGATGAACAGCGCACGCGGGTGCTGGCTGCGGGCGAGATCGCGGAACAATGCGGCGCGTTCCGGATAGGCGTCGCGCTGGAACTTCAGGAAGCCTTCAATGATGTCCTTCATCGCGTGTTCTCCGGGTCGGGTGGAATCGATGAAGGGCAGGTTACGCCGGACTTCCAATAACGTAAAAGACTGATTTATGATCAACCCGATAAGCACAACTTATAGGAACCGCCATGCTGCTGCGCCATATCCACTACTTCCTGGCCGTCGCCGAACACCGCAGCTTCACGCGTGCGGCCACCGCGCTGCATGTGTCGCAGCCCGCGCTGTCGCAGCAGATCCGGCAGCTCGAGGAGACGCTCGGTGCGCAACTATTCGACCGCACCGGGCGCGTCACGCGGCTGACGGACGCCGGCGACGTGTATTTCCGCTATGCGCGGCAGGCGCTGCACGATCTCGCGGAAGGCCGGCGCGCCATTCACGACGTGCAGGATCTGAGCCGCGGCTCGCTGCGGATCGCGGTCACGCCGACTTTCACGAGCTATCTCGTCGGGCCGCTCGTCGACGCGTTTTACGGGCGTTATCCGGACGTGACGCTGTCGGTGCGCGAGATGTCGCAGGAGCGTATCGAGACGCTGCTCGTCGACGACGAGCTCGATGTCGGCATCGCATTCGAGGACGTGCAGTCGGCGGATATCGAAGTGGAGACGTTGCTGGTCGAAACGCTCGCGCTCGTCGTGAACCGTCGGCACGCGCTCGCGGGAAAGCGCAAGGCCGGCCTGCGCGCGCTGCACGATGCGCCGCTCGTGCTGCTCACGGCCGAGTTCGCGACACGCACGCAGATCGATCGCTATTTCCGCGAGCACGACGTGCAGCCCCGCGTGCTGATGGAAGCGAATTCGCTGGGTGCGGTGATCGAGATCGTGCGCCGCACGAACCTCGCGACGCTGCTGCCCGCGACGATCGCGACGGGGCACGACGATCTCGTCGCCGTCGCGCTCGATCCGGCCGTCCTGAAGCGCACGGCCGTGCTGCTGCAGCGCAAGGGCGCGTACCGCAGCGCGGCCGCGCGCGCGTTCGTCGAGCTGGCGCTGGCACTGGGAAAGGGAAAGGAAAAACCGGAAGGCGATTCACGCCCGGCGAGCCGGAAGGCAGCCGGGTAATGCAGGCCGCGGCGCCGGATCGAACCGGCGCGGCAAACCGCGTCAGTTGTAGCCGAGAATCGCCACCGCCGCGACGTCCGGCCGATCGAGCGTATTCCCGACGAGCGACGTCATCGGTTCCTGCAGCACGGCCTGATACGACGTCACGCGCGCCGCTTCCGGCACGCCGGCATCGTCCGATGCCGGTTCGTCGAACGCGGCATCGAAACCGCTATGAAACCCTGCTTGATTCTGCGAAAAAGTCATCTCCACTCCTTTACCTGATCATGTTTTAGATGTTCTAACCGACCTGCTTCAACGCTGCCGCATGCACTGTCGTGCCGTCGTGCGCCGCCTCCGATCGCGCCAGCTGCGCACGCGTTCGCCGCGTGATGTGAATCACCGCGAACACGACCGGCGCGATCAGCAGGCCTTCCGCCAGTTCGGGGTCGACCGGCAGGTTCATCACGTGCAGCGCCTTGAACGCTGCCGTGGCAAGCGATAGCACGTAGTACGAAATGGCAGCCACCGACAGCCCCTCGACCGCATGTTGCAGATGCAGCTGGTTACGCGCGGTGCGCTCCATGCCCGCCAGCAGGCGTGTCACGTCCTTTTCCTGCGCGAGGTTCACACGCGTGCGCAGCAGGTCGACCGCCCGCGCGATCCGTGCGGCGATCTGTTCGTGGCGCGCCCATACGCTGCGACAGGTTTCCATCGCCGGCGCGAAGCGCCGCTCCATGAATTCGGCGATCGTCGGCATCCCTTCGATGCGTTCCTCGCGCAACTCGTGGATGCGCGCCAGCACGAGCTTTTCGTACGCACGCGACGCACTGAAGCGCGCGCCCGATCCCGACAGCGATTCGACCCGTACCGCGAGATGCGTGAGCTTGACGAGCAGCGCCGTGTCGTCGCCGTCGGCACCGCTCGCGTCCATCCGCTGCATCAATGCGTGCAGCGCCGCGTGGATCTCGTCGAGCTCGCGGCTCATCCGGCGCGCGACGGGCAACGCCAGCAGCGCCATCATCCGGTACGTTTCGATTTCATACAGGCGCTGCAGCAGGCGGCCGCCCTGCTCCTCGCGGAAATCCTCGTCGACGACGAGAAAGCGCATGAAGCCGTCGTCGCGCACATGCCAGTCGCAGAACACCTTGCCGCCGCCGAGCACGCTGCTGCCGACGAGCGCGGGCCCGTCGATCCAGCGGCGCAGGTCGCCGCAGACGAGCCGCGCGGCGTCGCCCGTCAGCAGTTCCATGCGCACCGCGACGAAACGGATGCCGGCGAGCCGCGCGAACCACGCGGCCGGAATGCCTTCGATCGCGAGATCGTCGAAATAGCCGGTGTCGCGACGCGGCGCGACGAACGTGAAGGTCGAGAATTCGGTGTGGCGCTCCCACTTCAGGTGCCAGCCGCTCGGCGACTGCACCGCGTAGTGCGTCGCGCCGTCGTGCGGCGCGGCAATGCCGGTATCGCGGCACAGCGCGTGCAGCAGCGTTTCGTGGATGTCGGGCTGGCCGTCCGCGTAGATCGCGTAATGCGTGAGCGACACGGCTTCGGCGAGCCGCAGGAACGGCCGGGCATGCAATTCCGCGGCCAGGGCGGCGCGCAACGGATGGTCCATCATCGATACACCACGCTTCCTTGTTCAGTCCTGCACGCCGGCTCGGCCGGCCCGTTCGCCGCGCCACCCTCGGGGGAAACGCCAGCGTGATCGCACTATGGCAGACACACAGCAACAATAAAAACGCATAATGCTGATCGTTACGTTCAGTTTTCCTGATACCGATGAAGATGCTCGATCACGACGTGCTGACCACCGTCGTCGCCGTCGCGGAGACCGGCAACATGACGCGCGCCGCCGAGGCCGTGAACCGCTCGCAGTCGGCCGTGAGCATGCAGATCAAGAGCCTGGAAGACGCGATCGGCCGGCCCTTGTTCGTGCGCAAGCCGCGCAGCATCGTGCTGACGCGCGAGGGCGAGGTGCTGCTGGGATTCGCCAGACGAATGCTGGCGCTGCGCGACGAGGCATGGGCGGCCGTGGTACGGCCGGAAGTGACCGGCAAGGTCGTGATCGGCGTGCCGGACGACTATGCGTCGTCGCTGCTGCCTTCCGTCCTGAAGAAGTTTTCGGCGACCTACCCGAAGGTCGAGATCCAGGTGATCGGGCTGCCGAGTAGCGCGCTCGCGCCGTTGATCAAGGACGGCACCGTCGATCTCGTGTGCGGCACGCGCATCAAGGGGCTGACCGGCGATTTCATCCGCCACGAGCCGATGGCGTGGGCCGCGATGACGAACGGGCCGCGCGTCTGGGAAGAACGGCCGCTGCCGATCGCGGTGTTCATGCCGGGCAGCGTCGCGCGCGAGAATGCAATCCGCAGCCTCGAGCGCGCCAAGGTGCCATACCGCACCTCATATGAAAGCCCGAGCCTGCTCGGGCTGCTGAGCATGGTCGAGGCCGGCCTTGCGGTCGCGCCGCTCGCGCGCTGCGCGATTCCCGCGCAACTGTCGATGTTGGGCCGCTCGCACGGGTTGCCCGACCTGCCGCCGCTCGAACTGATCCTCGCACGCAGCACGAAATCGAAGCGGCCGCCGTGCGACTTTCTCGCGGAACAGCTGATGGAAGACCTGCAGCGGCAGACCGGGCAGGCCGGCGACGCATAGTCAGCGCGTCGCGCCGAACCCGGCCGCGCCCAGCGCCGCGTTGACGTGCGCGGCAACCGCATCGACGAGTGCCTCGAGCGTATCGGCGCGCACGTGCCGACATTCCGGCACCACGTGTTCGGTACGTTGCCAGCCCCATTGCGCGCCCGACGCGACCGACAGCGTCGCGCCGAACCGGTGGCCGTGGCGGCGGCCGAAGATGCTCACGCGCCGCTCGGCCACATATGCCTGCTCGGGCAGGCAGAGCCGGATCTCGACCGCCACCTGGCCGGGATCGTTGACGCGTGCGGCCGGGCTGACCGCCGCCCCGAACACCTTGCCGATCCGCCAGGCCACGCAGGTCTCCCAGGCATCTAGCGGCCCGCCGATCGCGTCGACCCGCTCGGTGTCGACCGACCACTGATGCCCGTCGGGCACGACGATCGCCTGATGCAGCAGCACTTCGGCCACGCGCACCGTCGTCACGAGCTGACGCGCGAGTTGCTGGCCCGACGGCAGCAACGCCGTCCGTACGCGACGGCTTGCCGGCCGCGCGACCTGCACTGCTTCCATGAGGTCCATGACCCCTCCATATTCAGGATCGGCGCCGCGCACGCGGTGTCGCGCGCCTGTCCGCCGCCTGCGGGCGGATAGCGCGGCAACCCGGCGGTCGGGCAGCGGATCGGATAAGCCATCGAGGAACGGGCAACAACCGCTCCCCGCTTCACCGTGCCTTCGGCCCGACGCGCAACCAGCGCGCGACCGGCCCGATCACCGCATCGGCCTGCTGCGCGATCAGCATGTGCAGCGTGAAATCCAGGTCTTCAGGCGCGATGTCGAAGTGCACGTGGATCACGTCGCGCACGGCACGCGCGCTGACGACATACACGCCGAGCGGGGAATGCAGCAGCGCCGCGAGCCGCGCGTGCGCGTGTTCGCCGGAATCGGCCGTCAAGGTGACGGGCAACTGCAGGCGCGGGCGCGGCGGCGGGAACGGAATGACGTTGTTGCGTGCGCCGGCGCGCAACTGGCGGCCGGCGACGTCGTAGGCGGGAACGGGATGAATGAAGGTCATGGAGCGGACGGAGGCCGTCTCGGCTGTTCGACACATCCCCAGCTTAGAAGAGACCGCATAAACGTCGTGCAAAAAAACGGGGCGCCGGCGCAAAAAACGGCACGGAGACGCGACACGTCACCGTGCGGCCGTCATGTGCGCGCCGCAGCCGCGCGCCACGGTTCGCGTCAGCCTTGCCTGCGCGTCGGTCGCCGCACTACGCGAACGCTTCGAGCGACGCGCGCCGCCGCTCGTCGACCATCGATTCGATCAGCGACACCAGATCGTCGGTCAGCGGATCGCAGATGCCCGGCGAGCGATGCAGTTCGAGATCGGCCGCCGGCAGCGGCGGCAGCCCGTCCGTCTCGTCGAGCACGCGCCAGTTCTCGGGCAGCGTGCAGCGGTCGATCATCGTCACGGCCGCGCCGTGGTTCACCGCGATCTTGATGCCGGTCGGGCTCTGGCTCGTATAGACGACGTGATACGGCCGCTCGGCCGTCGCGAGCGCCTGCAGCCCGCGCTGCCGGTAGCAGCACGTCTCCGGAAACAGCGCGAGCGGCACCGACGCCTGCGGGCCGAGCGCGAAATCCCGGTGCGCGGCCCACACGACCTCGTGACGGCCGAGCAGCCGTCCGCCCGCGTTCGGCCCGTGGCGCACGACGAGCGCGACGTCGAGCTCGCCGGCCTGCAGCCGTTCGAGCAGTTCGAGCGACGTGCGGCAATGCACGTGAAAGCGCGCGCCCGGCCGCATCGCATAGAACGACTTCAACAGATCGGGCAGCCACAGCTCCGCATAGTCCTCGGGCAGCCCGAAGCGCACGACGCCGCGATCGCTGCTCGCCTGCTTCAGCGCGAGGATCGCGTCGTTCTGCACCTGGATGATGCGGCGCGCATGGATCAGGAAATTCTCGCCGTCGCGTGACAGTTCGAGCCGCCGGCTGTTGCGCATGAACAGGTGCGTGTCGAGCCGCTCCTCGAGCGTGCGGATGCGCAGGCTGATCGTCGATTGCGTGCGATGCAGTTGCCGGGCCGCCGCGGTGAAGCCGCCGCTCTCGACCACGGCGACGAATGCGCGGATCAGTTCCGGATCGAGCGAACTGAGCTTCGACCAATCGGGCCTTTGAATGGCAGCCATCGGAATTACTCGCTTTCGAAAAAAGAAGGGAAGACGAAAGATAGGGCTCGGAGTACGCCGATTGTTGTCCGGATGCGCCCGGCCCTCCAACCCCTGCCCGGGTATGACAAACCCGGAGCCGGTTCGCGAATGCCCGCCCGCCGAGCCCGCCCCGCCCGCCGTCACGACACCGGCCGAGGCCCGCCCGGCGGGCGTCCGCGTGCCGACCTCAGGGCATTCCCGGAGACGACGAAAACTCATAGCCCGATCAGAAAACATCGATTCACCGGCCGCGCCGCGGCCCACCACAATCGCCTCACACCCAACCTCATCGACGAGACACCGCAATGACCGCATCTCAACCCAGGCAGCTTTACATCGGCGAAGGCTTCGAAGGCCCCGGCGTCAACCTCGCGCACATCAACGTGCTGGTCGGCCCGCGCAACGGCCCGGCGGGCCAGGCGTTCGCCACGGCCCTCGCGACGCCGTCGGCCGGCCATGCGCCGTTCGTCGTGATCGCGCAGCCGGGCGTGCCGACCAAGCCGCTCACGCTGTACGTCAACAAGGCGCAGATCGCCGGCGATTTCCACGGCAACGCCACGTGGGGCGCGTCGCAGGCCGGCATCGCGAAGGCCGTGGCCGAAGCGCTCGAGAACGGCACGCTGCCGCCCGAAGCGGAGAACGACTGGGTCGTCGTGTCGGCGAACTGGGTGAACCCGCAGACCGACGATCTCGATGCCGTGTTCGAGAACAACTATCGTGCGTGCCGCAACGCGATCGTCGCCGCGATGGAAGGGCTGCCGCATCGCGACGCGGTATTCGCCGCCGCGCGCGACGTGTCGAACCCGTTCTATACCCCGAAGAAAAACTGACGACGACAAGCGGCCGACACAAGGCCGCACCTGGAGGAAACATGGAATACGTCCGCCTCGGCCAGTCCGGCCTGAAGGTGTCCCGCCTGTGTCTCGGCACGATGAACATGGGCACCCCCGAATGGAAGCCCTGGATCTTCGACGAAGCGCAGAGCGAGCCGATCGTGCGCCGTGCGCTTGACGCCGGCGTCAACTTCATCGATCTCGCGGATTTCTATTCGACGGGCGTCGGCGAGGAAGTGGTCGGCCGCATCCTGAAGCGCAACGCGCGCCGCGAGGAGCTCGTCGTGACGACCAAGGTCGGCTACGACATGGGCAGCTATCCGAACGCGGGCGGCCATTCGCGCAAGCACGTGCTCGACGGAATCGACGCTTCGCTGAAGCGGCTCGGGATGGATTACGTCGACATCTTCATGCTGCACTTCTTCGACGTGAACACGCCCGTCGAGGAAACGATGAGCGCGCTGCACGACATCGTGCGCGCGGGCAAGGCGCGCTATATCGGCGTATCGACGATGTATACGTGGCAGTTCGCGAAGATCATGCAGGCCTGCGAACGAAACGGCTGGGACAAGCCGATCAACATGCAGCTGCAGTTGAACCTCGCGTATCGCGAGGAAGAGCGCGAGATGGTGCCGTACTGCATCGACCAGGGCGTCGGCGTGTCGGTGTTCAGCCCGCTCGCGCGCGGCCTGCTGACCTGCGAGCCGCAATCGACGCGTAACCAGACCGACTTCTTCACCGCGCAGATGTACGGCGATGCTTCATCGCTTGCGATCGCGGAATCGGTCGCGAAGGTCGCGAAGCGCCGCAGCGTACCGCCCGCGCAGATCGCGCAGGCGTGGGTGCTGAGCCGCCCCGGCATCGCGAGCATGCTGGTCGGCGCGGATTCCGTCGCGCAGTTCGACAGCGCGCTCGGCGCGCTCGAAACGCAACTCGCCGAAGAAGAACTGCACGAGCTGGAACGCAACTACACGCCGTGCGACCTGATCAACGACTACACGGCCGGCAAGCGCATCGCGCGCGCGTCGCGTCCGGCGCAGGGCAGTTTCGCGACGGACTGATGGGCCGAGGCTCCGAGGCACTGAAGGAACAACACACAATGAACGAATTTCTGAGGACCGGCCATTACATCGGCGGCGAATGGCACGAATCGCATGGCGCGAGCGATGCGACCTATCCGGTGCTGAACCCCGCGACCGGCGAGACGATCGCGAAAGTCGCGAAAGGCGGCGCCGACGACACACAGCGCGCCATCGACGCGGCCGCGCACGCGTTTCCCGCGTGGCGCGCACTGACCGCGAAGGCGCGCGGCGCGCGTGTGAAGCGCTGGGGCGAGCTGATGCTCGAACACCGCGACGCGCTCGCCGAACTGCTGACGCGCGAGCAAGGCAAGCCGCTCGCGGAAGCGCGCGGCGAAGTCGCGTACGCGGCGAGCTTTCTCGAATGGTTCGCGGAAGAAGCGAAGCGCATGTACGGCGACGTGATCCCTAGCCCGAAGCCGGATGCGCAGATCGTCGTCACGCGCGAGCCGGTCGGTGTCGTCGCCGCGATCACGCCGTGGAATTTCCCGCTCGCGATGATCACGCGCAAGGCCGGCCCCGCACTCGCGGCCGGCTGCACGATGGTGCTGAAGCCGTCCGAGGAAACGCCGCTGTCGGCGTTCGCGCTCGCGGTGCTCGCCGAGCGTGCGGGCGTGCCGGCCGGCGTGTTCAACGTGGTGTCGGGCGACGCGGTCGCGATCGGCGAGACGCTGACGAGTTCTTCCGTCGTGCGCAAGCTGTCGTTCACGGGCTCGACGCGCGTCGGCAAGCTGCTCGCGAAGCAGTCGGCCGACACGCTGAAGAAGCTGTCGCTCGAACTCGGCGGCAACGCGCCGTTCATCGTGTTCGACGATGCCGATCTCGATGCGGCGGTCACGGGCGCGATCGCGTCGAAGTTTCGCAACACGGGCCAGACCTGCGTGTGCGTGAACCGCTTTCTCGTGCAGGACGGCGTGTACGACGCGTTCACGCGCAAGCTGGCGGACGCCGTGCGCACGCTGCGCGTCGGCAATGCGCTCGTCGACGAAGTCGACCAGGGGCCGCTGATCAACGAGGCGGCGCTCGGCAAGGTCGAGCGGCACGTGGCCGATGCGACCGCGAAGGGCGCGCACGCGCTCACCGGCGGCAAGCGTCATGGGCTCGGCGGCACGTTCTACGAGCCGACCGTGCTGACCGGCATGACGGCCGACATGCTGATCGCCGAAGAGGAAACCTTCGGCCCCGTCGCCGGCTGCTTCCGCTTCACGACCGAGGAAGAGGCCGTCGCCGCGGCCAACGACACGCCATTCGGGCTGTCCGCGTACTTCTACACGCGCGACCTCGGCCGCGCGTGGCGCGTGTCGGGTGCGCTGGAGAGCGGCATGGTCGGCGTCAACGACGGGATCATCTCGACCGAGGTCGCACCGTTCGGCGGCGTCAAGCAATCGGGGCTCGGCCGAGAAGGCTCGAAGTACGGCCTCGACGAATACGTGGAACTCAAGTACACGCTGATGGCCGGCCTCGGCCGCTGACCGCTCCCCGCGGTCGACCCGCGCCGCGTGCCGCCCGGGCGCGCGGCCGCACCACGCCTTGCACGACGCTCGCGGCGGCGCGCCGCCTGCGCGCGCCATTGCGCGCCAGATAACAATCCAGGAGGCAGCTTGACCCAAGCCAACGTTCAATCCGGCACCGCGCGCGCGTTGCCGCTGTCGCGCGGCGCCGATGCGCCGCACCGCCCCGTCGCGCTCGACGACGTGCCGCTCAACCGTTTCCACGTGAAGATCGCCGGCCTCACGTTCGGCGCGCATTTCACCGAAGGCTACACGCTCGGTACGATCGGCTACGCGCTGGCCGCGCTCGGCAGGCAGATGCCGATCGACGCGTTCTGGATGGGGATGATCGGCAGCTCGGCGCTGATCGGCATCTTCTTCGGCAGCCTCGTGTTCGGCTGGCTGTCGGACCGGATGGGCCGGCAGAAGATCTTCCTGACGAGCTTCGTGATCATCACGGCGGCCGCGTTCGCGCAGTGCTTCGTCACGTCGCCGCTCGAACTGTGCGCGCTGCGCGTGCTGATCGGCTTCGGGATGGGCGGCGACTTCACCGTCGGCCATGCGATCCTCGCCGAATTCTCGCCGCGCAAGCATCGCGGCGCGCTGCTCGGCTCGTTCAGCGTGATCTGGACGATCGGCTATGTCGCCGCGAACGTGCTCGGCCTCGCGTACGGCGACGCCGCGCCCGACGCATGGCGCTGGCTGCTCGCGTCAGCTGCGCTGCCTGCGCTGATCGTGCTGGTGCTGCGGATCGGCACGCCCGAATCGCCGCGCTGGCTGCTCGGCAAGGGCCGCGTGCAGGAAGCGCGCGCGATCGTCGCGAAGCATTTCGGGCCGCACGTGATGCTCGACGGTTCGGCCGAACCGCATGCGAATGCCGGTTTCGCGCGACTGTTCCAGCGTGACCTGGTCCGCCGCACGCTCTTCAACTGCGCGTTTTTCGTGTGCCTCGTGATTCCGTATTTCGCGATCTACACGTTCCTGCCGACGATCCTGAAGACGATCGGCCTCGCCGAAGGATTCGGTGCGGACCTGCTGCTGAACGCGTTTCTCGTGCTGGGCGCGCTGATCGGCATCTGGCTGACGATCCGGCTGTCGCGACGCGGCTTCCTGATCGGCTCGTTCGCGGTGACGTGCGCGTCGCTCGTCGCGCTCGCGGTGCTGCCGTCGTCGGCGGCCCTCGCGATGATCGTCGCGTTCGCAATCTTCACGCTGACGATGTCGGCGTTCAGCAACCTCGTCGGCGTGTTCCCGCCCGAGTGCTTCCCGACCGAAGTGCGCGCGAGCGGCGTGGGCCTCGCGATCGCGTGCAGCCGGCTCGGATCGGCGATCGGCACGTTCCTGCTGCCGGCCGGCATCGCGACGCTCGGCTTTCACGCGACGATGTTCGCGCTCGCGGGCGTGTTGCTGGCGGGGATGATCGTGTCGATCGCGTGGGCGCCGGAGACGAAGCATCTAACGCTGGAGGAGGCGTCGGGGCATTGACGATGGAGGCGGGTTGCGTGCCCGCCTGCTTCATCGCGCCTGAGGCTTTCGCATCGGCACGCCGCTGATGTGCCGCGGCGATGCCGAACGCGATGCGGTCGAACCGGGTCGTGGCCGGGTTCGTTCATTCCGGACACGATGAGATGCGCGCGTCCGCTCAGAACAGAATCGACGCGTAGTCCCGCGCGCCGTGCAGGACGTGAAGAATGTCGATCCGCGTCGGCGGATCGCCGACGACCCGGTAGAAGATCTGGTAGTTGCCGTACACTCGGTGCCGCACGCCGTCACGCTCGAGGCGCGGCACCAGCGGAAACGCCAGCGGCATCGCGGCCAGGCCCAGACACTTGTCGCGGATTTCCCGCACGAACGTCACGGCGCGTTGCGGGTTGTCGCGTGCGATGTCATCGGCGATTGCTTCGAGTTCGGCAATCGCAAAATCGGACAGGCGCACGGTCAGGCCTGACGATCCGCCTGATCCCGATACTTCGCCTCGAGACGATCGAAGACTTCCGCCGCCTCGGCGCTGCGCCCTGCTTCCGCATCGGCCACGCTGCGCGCGATCACCGCGTCCAGCGCATTCAGTTGCGCCTCGCGATCCTGGATCAGGCGCACGCCTTCGCGCAGCACTTCGCTCTTGGAACCGTAGCGCCCCGATTCGACCAGCTTCGCGACGTAAGCCTCCAGTTGCTGGCCCAGTTCCGCACTGATCATGTCGACCTCCCGACCGGATTGCATTCGATCTGCCAAGCGTATCCCGGCTATCAACTATTATCAAGAAGACGATCTCCAGACGGACCGGCGCGAATGCTTTCACGGCCGATCGGGTGGATGGACGGAACGGGGCGCGCTACGAACAGGCTGCGACGGCGCCGGTATTCATCCGGGTTTCGCCTTTACTCGTGTAGCCTTGCCGGATCCTCACCATGCGGATACCGATCACGATTGAAGACATCGTCACGCCACAACCTGGCCTGAAGGTCTACCCGCCGGACACCGACGTCTTTGCCGAGCCCCATGCCGCACTCGCGCGCCATCTGCATCCGCTCGTGTCGATCGACCTGTCGACGGTCAATCCGTCGTGGCAGGGCTGGATCCACCTGCTCAGCCCCGTCGAACCTTATGACGGGCTCGTCGGGCAGGACACGGCCGCGTACCACAACGACTATCTCCGCGCGAACTGGATCGGGTTCCGGCTCGACGAAAACAACCGCTACACGCTGCTCGGCGACCCGCGCTACTTCTATCTGGAAAACCCGCCCGGCACACATGACGCAGGCTATCGCGCGGAACTGAAGGCGCATTACGCCGAACAACAGGCCAGCATCGAAGCGACGCGCAAGCGGTTCGCCGAATACGGCGTGCTCTACTCGTCCAACCAGTACGCGCCGGACGAGCGCGATTTCAGCCAGGAAAAACCGTGCAACCTCATCGACCAGCTTGGCGGATCGGTGGGCTGGGGCAACTGGTCGGGCACCTCGGATTTTCCGGTCGACGACAGCGATCCGGACAACATCCGGCCGATCGGCCCCGACGGTGCGCGCTTTCGCTTCGTCGCCGGCGTAACCGGATGGGAATATCGCGCGATGGGGGCGGACTGGATTCTCCTGTTTTACGAGCCGGTGAGCCGTGTGGCGCTGTTGACGTTCGACTGGTCGTAAGGCGGGCGGAACGGCGGGCGTTCCGTCTCGCGATTGGCCGTTCGGCTGACTCGGCCCGCAGGATTCGCGGCGATATGCTGGGGTTTTCCGCTTTTCGACCGCCACCATGCCCGCTCAGCATGTCGACCTCAGCCATGTCCTGCCGTACGAGACGACGTACTTCGACGATCGGCTCACGATCGATCGAAACGACCTGGATATCTCCGCGTTGCTGGGTGTGGAGGGTCACGTTCCCGACGCGTTGCTGGTTTCGTTGTGCGGAGCGCCCACCGGATCGGCGATTCAAGCCTATCTCGACAGCAGAGGCTGGTTGACGCTCTCGGTCACGAACACCACCTGGATCCGATCCGAAAACCGTGTATCGGTGCGTCGAGAATCGGACACATCCCTACTCGAACTCAAGACGATCGATCTCGTCGACAACGCAATCGCGGGACTCGGCGCGGCGATGCTGTGGCGCATCGCCAGGGCATCTGATACGTTGGGCATCAGCCGAATCATTGCATTCGCAGCGGGGGGCCGGAAGGGCGCGCCCAAACCGGGCGGGCGCCGGCTACTCGGATACTACGCATGGCCACGGTTCGGTTTCGACGCGCCCATTCCCGACAAGTGCAGCGATGAAGCGGCGTTGTTCCAGTATTTCCAGGGGCACCCGGTCGGTCTTGCCGACGGATCGCTCCGGTCGCTGCGTGCGCTCTATGCCACACGATTCGGGCGAGATTTCTGGCGTGTGGCGGGATCACATCGCTGGATGTCATTCGACGTCGCACCGCACGGCACATCTGTGCGGGCGTTGCAAAGATATCTGATCGAAAAGGGGATTTACGAATGAACGCAAAGCACACGCCGATTGCCGGATTCCGGATCGCGCGCGCCACGGCAAAGCGGGGCCGGCAGGCGAACCGGCATCGCCTCGCTCTCGTCTCCGAAGCCAGGCAACTCCTCGATACGCTCGTCGCAAGCGAACTCCATCGAAGCCTGGCGCGCGTCATGCGCCAGTCCGCCGTCGAGCATGACACACGGCCGGCCGACGTGCCGGCATCCCCGCCGCGACGCGCCGTCTTCAACGTCGGGCGTATCGATCTCTCCAAGTGCCAGTTGCCGGTCGAATCGCTCGCCGAAATCGAAGCCAGCGGCCGCCGGGAGACACTCATGCACTTCGGACACGACCCCGACGCGTAGCCGGCAACGACGGGGAAAAGCCGTCTGGCTCGGCTCGACAACGACCGTACACGTCTCCCGTCGGTAACGATCTTTAACGGACACCAAAGTTGAAAGCACCGTGCGACGGGCGCGGACCGATCCGATTTCCCCCACCTTCCGATCAGTCGCGTCCCACGGTCGCCCCTACCCCTTCCGCCCCGCCTGCTCCCGCAACCACGCGGCGAACGCGACTACTGGCTCGACCGCGATACTCTCCGGCTCGACATCGAGCCAATAACCGAACGGCCCGATCGGCTGCACCGGCGACAGCCGCACCAGGCTGCCCTCGCCGATCTCCTCCTCGATCATGTTCAGGTCGACCACCGCGAGCCCCGCACCCTTGCGCGCCGCGCGGATCGCCTGTTCGAGCGTGGAAAACTCGATGCCGTCGCCGATCCGCGCCACCGGCACGCCCGCTTGCTCGCACCAGTCGGCCCACAGCGTCAGACGCTTGCCTTCGTGCAGCACATGCAGCGACGGCAGCCGGCCGAGCAGCACGTCGAGCGCGTCACCGCGATAGCGCGGCGCGCCGACGAGCGCATGCCGCTCCATCATCAGAAGCTCCGACTGCATCCCGGCGCGCGCCGCGCGCCCGAAGCGGATGTGGCAATGGCAGTCGTCGGCCGGCTCGGTGCGGATCGACAGCTCGACGTCGGGCAGCGTCTCCGCGAGCGTGCCGAGCCGCGGCGAAAACCACTGCGTCGCGAACGTCGGCGGCAGCGACACCGTCAGCCGCCGCTTCGCACCCGGCCGCGTGGCGGCGATTTCGTCGACGCCGCGCTCGATCGTGTCGAACGCCTGCCCGATGAACGGCAGCAACCGCTGGCCGGCATCGGTCAGGCGCACGCCCTTGTGATCGCGCTCGAACAGCCGCGTGCCCAGCGCTTCCTCGAGCAGCCGGATCTGCCGGCTCACCGCCCCCTGCGTCACGCACAGCGAAACCGCCGCACGGTTGAAGCTCAGGTGACGCGCGGTCTCCTCGAAAAATCGCAGCGCGATCAACGATGGCAGGCGTCGCATGATGTGTGTCCCTTTCGTTCGAATCGTTCGTATCGTTCGTATCGTTCGTATCGTTCGTATCGTTCGTGCCGTTCGTGCCGTTGCCGGCCGGCGCCGCCGTCCATCCAGCGCGCAGCCTTGTCGCAACGCCGCGCCAACCGCCGCGCCATAAAGCTGCCCGGAGGCCCGCGCCCTCCGTCGCATCCATTCATCGTCCCCGCGCCCGCGCCGCCCGCCTACAATAAGCATCCCGCACCAAACACGACACCGCCCCGTGAGACGCAAGATGCCGGCGCTGAATGCGCTGAAAGCCTTCGAGATGGCCGGCCGCACCGGCAGCTTCACACGCGCGGCCGAACTGCTCAACGTGACGCAGAGCGCGGTGAGCCGCCAGGTTCGCCAGCTCGAGGGCCAGCTCGGTGAAACCCTGCTCGAGCGCCGCCATCACCAGCTCGAACTGACGGCGGCCGGCCGCGTGCTGCTGCGCGCGCTGCAGCAATCGTTCGACAAGATCGAGCTGACCGTACGCAGCCTGCAGGAAAAAACCCACCTGAACCGCCTGCGCGCGAACGTGCCGCCCACCTTCGCCGCGCGCTGGCTGATGCCGCGGCTCGGCCGGCTGCGCGACGCGCATCCCGAATTCGAGCTGAGCCTCACGACCCGCATACACGACAGTCTCGGCGAATCGCGCGTGCTCGACTGCGCGATCCGGTTCGGCGACGGCGAATGGGACGGCTTCGACAACGCACTGCTGATGCAGGAGCAGCATATCGCCGTCTGCGCGCCCGCGCTGTATGCGCGGCTGCGACAGGACGGCGCGCCGATCGACCTGAACCGCTTCACGCTGCTGCACGTGCTCGCCACCGACGACCAGCGCTACCTGACCTGGCAGCACTGGCTGAAGGCGGCCGGCATCGCCGACGTCGACACGCGCGGCGGCTACGAATTCGACCTGCTAGACCACGCGATCCGCGCGGCGATCGACGGCCTCGGGATCACGATCGCCGATCGCCACATGGTCGCGCGCGAACTGGCGACCGGGCAACTGATGCAGGTGCTCAACGTGCACGTCGACGGCCACCAGTCGTACTGGTTCGTCACGCGGCCCGAGCAGACGAACCTGCCGCACATCGTCCAGTTCCGCGACTGGCTGCAGCAGGAAGTGTGGCTCGCGAAGCGCCATCTCGAACCGTCGTCGCCGCTTCCGCAAGTGCCGCTGGCCTAGCGCACGATCCGTCCCCCCAGGCATAGCCGACCGCCCCGTCCGCGCCGAAGCCCCAAGCGCGGCCGACACCTTACCGCCTCCCGCCCCCGCGCGCCTTCGGACCAGTCGGCAACCGCGGCCCTGCCACCGCCCGTCCCGCTCCCGGCCCGCGCCACGACAGCCACGCCGGACACGCGATTCCGGCCGATCGGCCGAGTAACGTGCGTTTTTCTCATGCTCGACGCGAAAATAAGTCGTTTGTCGTGCGCTAAACGCATGAAGAGAATGACCTCTGTCCCGTACCGCGCGTGTCGCCACCCGAAGCGATCCGCCCGCATTCATCGGAGGAGTCACTTCATGCGCACCGAACGCAACTACGTGAACGGCCGTTTCGTCGCCCCGGAAAGCGACGCGTTCATCGTCGTCCACAATCCCGCCACCGAAGCGCCGTTCGCGCGCGTGCCGGCCGCGACGCCGGCCGACGCACTCGCCGCCGTCGACGCCGCGGCCGCCGCGCAGAAGACGTGGCGCAAGCTGCCGAGCGCCGAACGCGCTGCGTACCTGCACCGTTTCGCCGACGCGCTGACCGCACGTGCGCCCGAGATCGGCGCGGCGCTCGCGCAGGAATCCGGCAAGAGCGTCGAGGACGCGTCGAACGAAGCCGTCTACGCGGGCCAGATCACGCGCTACCACGCGGAGTGGGCACGCCGGATCGAAGGCGAGATCATCCCGAGCGACACGCCCGACGAGAACCTGTTCCTGCAGCGCGAGCCGATCGGCGTCGTCGCGTGCCTGATCCCGTTCAACTATCCCGTCTACACGCTGCTGCGCAAGGTCGCGCCCGCGCTGATCGCCGGCAATACCGTGGTCGTGCGGCCGAGCAACCACACGCCGGTCTCCGCGTTCGAGATCGCGAAGGCGGCCGACGATGCGGGCTTCCCGCCGGGCGTCGTCAACATCCTGACGATGGACCACGCGACGGCCGAAGCGCTGTGCACGCACCCGGCAGTCGGGATGATCACGCTAACCGGCAGCGTGAACGCGGGCCGCAAGGTGCTCGACTACTGCAAGGCGAACATCGCGAAGCCGTCGCTCGAACTCGGCGGCAAGACGCCCGCGATCATCGAGCCGGACGCCGATCTCGAACGCGCGGCCGCTGCGCTCGTCGCGTCGAAGACGACCCATTGCGGCCAGCTCTGCACGGCGATCGAGCGCGTGTACGTGCACGACAGCGTGCACGACCGTTTCGTCGCGCTGCTGAAGGAGAAGATGGCGGCCGTGCGCATCGGCAACCGTGAGGAAGACGCCGCGCGGATGGGCCCGCTCGTGAGCGCATCGGCGCGCGCACACATCCACGGAATGGTCGAACGCGCGATCGCGGCAGGCGCGACGCTCGAAACCGGCGGCGCGATCCCCGACGGCCCCGGCTTCTTCTACCCGGCCACGCTGCTCACCGGCGTGCGGCAGGACATGGAGATCGTGCAGGAGGAAACCTTCGGCCCGATCATGCCCGTGCTGCGCTACACGACGATCGACGAAGCGATCGCGCAGGCGAACGACCACCAGTTCGGCCTGTCGTCGGTGCTCTACACCGAGCATTACCGCACCGCGATGACCGTCGCCAACGCGATCGAAGCCGGCGAGCTGTACGTGAACCGCACGCCGGCCGATCCGTACCAGGGCTTCCACGCCGGCTGGAAGCGCTCGGGCCTCGGCGGCGACGACGGCAAGCACGGGATGCTCGAATTCACGCAGACGCGCCTCGTCGTCATGAAGTACTGACACCGGCGCGCGCCCCACGACACCACGCCGCGCGCGCCGCCCCTGACCCGACCAGAACATAAAAAAACCTGCAGGCGTCCGCTTCAAGGACGCCTGATGGAGGAAGACATCATGCCGACCCAACCGTCGACGCCCGCGGCGTCGCTCGCGTTGCACGACGACGCTCACGCGTCGCAGCATTCCCGTGCGCAACGCTACCTGCAACTGCTGCTGCTCGTGATTGCCGCGGGCGCGATCTACCCGATGCTGTATCTGCGGCAGGTGTACCAGCCGACGATGCTGCAGTTCTTCCATATCGACGACGTGCAGCTCGGCTACCTGTATTCGTCGCTCGGCACGATCTTCCTCGTCAGCTACCTGCCGAGCGGCTGGCTTGCCGACCGCCTGTCGCCGCGCTGGCTGATCTGCTTCTCGCTGCTCGCGACGGGTGCGCTCGGGCTCGTCTACGCGACCGGGCCGTCGTTCGACACGCTCGTGCTGATCTTCGGCTGCTGGGGGCTGTCCACCGGCCTCACGTTCTGGGCCGCCGTGATCAAGCGCGTGAACATGATCGCGGGCCCCGACGAACAGGGCCGCTTCTTCGGCCTGCTCGACGGCGGCCGCGGGCTCATCGAGGCGCTGCTCGCGACGATCGCGATCACCCTGTTCGCCTACGTGACGCAGGCGCGCGGCGGTACCGATGCGGCCGGCTTCAGGCTCGTCGTGCATCTGTACGCGTTCTTCTGCATCGCGCTCGGCGTGCTGCTCGCTTTGGTGAAGGATCCGGCGAGCACGGGCGAACGCAAGGCCGTGACGGAACGCCGAAAAGGCAACGTGCTGACCGACCTGAAGACGCTCGCGGCGATCCCCGAGCTGTGGCTCGTCGCCGCGATCGTGTTCTGCGGCTACCAGGTGTTCTGGGCGACCTACAGCTTCTCGGCCTACCTGCACGAAGGCAATTTCGGGCTCAGCGCGACGGCGGCCGGCTTCATCACGACGCTCAAGCTGTGGATGCGCCCCGTCGGCGGTATCGGCGGCGGCTTCCTCGGCGACCGCGTCTCGAAGGTGTCGGTGCTGTTCTGGGCACTGGTGCTCGCCGCGCTGTCGCTCGTCGGGCTGATCGCAGCGCCCGCGCACAGCCCGCAGGCGATGCTCGTCGTGCTCGTGCTGTTCATCGGCATCCTCACCTACGCGATCCGTGGCCTGTACTGGTCGCTGCTCGACGACTGCAAGGTGCCGACGCATTGCGCGGGCCTCGCGATCGGCCTGATCTCGGTGCTCGGCTATTCGCCCGACGTGTTCGTGCCGCTGATCAACGGCTACGTGACGCAGACCTACCCGGGCGCGCATGGCTACCAGCTCTATTTCGGCTATATCGCGGCCATCGCGCTCTGCGGCGCGGGCGCCGCCGCGTTCCTCAAATACCGCCTCAACCGAATTCACCGCATCCAGGAGTCCGCATGAAGATCGTTTCGCTCGAAACCCATATCGTCGCCGTGCCGCCGCCGCATATCGGCGGGATGTACTGGATCTTCGTGAAACTGAAAACCGACGACGGCATCGAAGGTGTCGGCGAGATCTATTCGGCGACGTTCGGCCCGAAGGCAATGGCCCCGATCATCGACGACGTGTTCGAACGCCACCTGCTGGACCGCGACCCGCACCACGTCGAACGGTTGTTCCGCCAGGCCTATTCGAGCGGCTTCACGCAGCGGCCGGATCTCACGATGATGGGCGTCGTCAGCGGCCTTGAGATGGCGTGCTGGGACATCATCGGCAAGGCCGCCGGCAAGCCCGTGTACGAACTGCTCGGCGGGAAGATCCACGAGCGGCTGCGCGCGTACACGTACCTGTACCCGAAGAACGCGAACGGCGAATACGACTACGACGATCCCGACCTCGCGGCGGAATGCGCGGCCGAGAACGTGAAGCTCGGCTTCACGGCCGTCAAGTTCGACCCGGCCGGCCCGTACACGGCCTACTCCGGCCACCAGCTGTCGCTGGAAGTGCTCGACCGCTGCGAGTTGTTCTGCCGCCGCGTGCGCGAGGCGGTCGGCAGCAAGGCTGACCTGCTGTTCGGCACGCACGGGCAGATGGTGCCGTCGTCGGCGATCCGGCTCGCGAAGCGGCTCGAGAAGTACGACCCGCTGTGGTTCGAGGAGCCGGTTCCCCCCGGCCAGGAAGACGCGATCGCACAAGTCGCGAAGCACACGTCGATTCCGATCGCGACCGGCGAGCGCCTGACCACCAAGTACGAATTCCACAAGCTGCTGCAGGCGGGCGGCGCATCGATCCTGCAGTTGAACGTCGCACGCGTGGGCGGCCTGCTCGAAGCGAAGAAGATCGCGACGCTCGCCGAAGTGCACTACGCGCAGATCGCACCGCACCTGTACAACGGGCCGGTGGGCGCGGCCGCGAGCATCCAGCTCGCGACCTGCACGCCGAACTTCCTGATCCAGGAAAGCATCATGACGTGGGGCGGTTTCCACGCCGAAGTCGTGAAGACGCCGATCCGCTGGGAAGACGGCTACATCATCCCGTCGAACGAGCCGGGCCTCGGTATCGAACTCGACATGGACGTCGTGAGGCGACACACGCCCTACACCGGCGAACGGCTGCACCTGCAGATGGGTGAACACCCCGTCGACGTGAAGGATCTCGCCCCCGCGAAGGGCTGAGCGCAAAGGACAGACATGAGCTACGACTACATCATCGTCGGCGCGGGTTCGGCCGGCTGCATCCTCGCGAACCGCCTGAGCGAATCGGGACGGCACTCGGTGCTGCTGCTCGAAGCGGGCGAACGCGACGCGTCGTTCTGGTTCAAGGTGCCGGTCGGCTTCACGAAGACCTACTACAACCGCCGCTACAACTGGATGTACTACAGCGAGCCCGAGGCGCAGCTCGCCGATCGCAAGCTGTACTGCCCGCGCGGCAAGGTGGTCGGCGGGTCGGGCTCGATCAACGCGATGGTCTACGTGCGCGGCCAGCGCAGCGACTACGACGACTGGGCGAACGCCGGCAATCCGGGCTGGGCGTACGACGACGTGCTGCCGTACTTCCGCAAGCTCGAAACCCACGCGGCCGGTGCGACCGATCCGCAGCATCACGGTGCGACGGGGCCGATCCACATCACGTCGATGAAGGCCGACGTGCATCCGATCGTCCACGCGTTCCTGAAGGGTTGCGCGCAACTGAACCTGCCGCGCACCGACGACTTCAACGGCGCGCAGTTCGAAGGCGCGGGCATCTACGACCTGAACACGAAGAACGGCGAACGCTGCTCCAGCAGCTTCGCGTACCTGCGTCCCGCGCTGGGCCGTTCGAATCTCACGCTGCGCTCGGGCGTGCTCGTGCGGCGCGTGACGTTCGACGGCACGCGCGCGACCGGTGTGGTCGTCGCGGGCGAGCAAGGCGACGAAACGCTCGTCGCAGCACGCGAGGTGATCCTCGCGGCCGGCGCGGTCGATACGCCGAAGCTGCTGCAACTGTCGGGCGTCGGCGATCCGGCGCTGCTCGCGCGCCGGCGCGTGCCGCTCGTGCATGCGCTGCCGGCCGTCGGCCGCAACCTGCAGGACCACCTGTGCGTGAGCTTCTATTTCAAGGCGAACCGGCCGACGCTAAACGACGAGATGGGCACCCTGCTCGGCAAGATGAAGATCGGGCTGCGCTACCTGCTGACGAAGCGTGGCCCGCTCGCGATGAGCGTGAACCAGGCAGGCGGCTTCTTCCGCGGCACGGCCGATGCGCAGGAGCCGAACCTCCAGCTCTACTTCAACCCGCTGTCGTACCGGATTCCGAAGAGCGACCGCGCGAGCATCAAGCCCGAGCCTTACTCGGGCTTCCTGATCGCGTTCAACCCGTGCCGGCCGACGAGCCGCGGCATGATCGAGATCGCGTCCAACCGCGCGGAAGATGCCGCGAAGATCCACGTCAACGCGCTCACCACGCAGAAGGATCTCGACGAGGCCGTGCAGGGCAGCAAGGTGATTCGTGCACTGATGCGCGCACCGGCGCTGAAGTCGATGACCGTCGAGGAAATCTCGCCGGGGCCGCAGGTCGATTCCGACGACGCGATGCTGCAGTATTTCCGCGAGCAGTCGGGTTCGATCTACCACCTGTGCGGCTCGTGCGCGATGGGACCGGACGCGGCGACCTCGGTGGTCGATGCGTCGCTGCGCGTGCATGGGTTGCAGGCGCTGCGGATCGTCGATGCGTCGGTGTTTCCGAACATCACGTCGGGCAACATCAACGCGCCGACGATGATGGTCGCGGAGAAAGGCGCGGATCTGATTCTGGCGGATGCGAGGCACGGCGAAGCGTCTGCCGTGCGGGTAAGCGAACGGGAAACGGTCCCGCATTGAGGCGGCTGCGTTCTCGCCGATGCGGGCCGGCGCGCACGATGCGCTTGCATGCCGGCCCGCCGATCGGCGTCACGACGCAACGCAACGCAACGTCAACGCCACGACTACGCCCAATACGACAAGACGATCAACGGATCGCCGCCGTCCTTCGTCGCGCGCCAATTGATGAACGCGCTGCACGCGACGAGTGCGGCGAATATCTCCGGATTGCGATCCTTCAACGCTTCCGCGTCGTCGATCCGCAGCGACACGATGCCGTGCTCGTAGCAATAGTCGCTCATGCAATCGTTCCATGCGTCCATGTTCCGGCCGTAGTAACCCGGAAATCCGAATTCGCTCGCGAAGTAGTCGTGAAACTTCTTCCAGTCGCAAAGCGTTGTTCCGTCCACACTGAATCGATTCATCGAGCCCCCTCACTCCCTTGAGAATCGTTGCGACCATTCGGCGTACGACACGAAAGGCCCGTTCACCCGCAGCGGAATCGGATGCGCCTGCCGCACGGATCTCGTCGATCTCCAATGCATCGACGCGCGCCGCGCCTCATCCGTCGATGCACCCTCAATCCCCTGCCCCGCTCCGCCCCTCCACCTCGTCGAACACCCGCACGATGTGGTCGATCATCGCGCTCATCCGCGCGGTATGCCGCAAATCCTTGTGCGTCACCATCCAGACTTCGTAAGGACGCGCCGACGTACGTGCCGGCCACACGCGCACCAGCGCGTCGCGCTCCGCGATCGGCACCGGGAGTTCGGCGAGCCCGAGCCCGGCGCGCGCCGCCGCGCGCAACATCAGATTCGAATTCAGCCCCGACACGATCCGCCCCGCGCGCACCGGCTCGCCGACCACCGTGAGCGGGCTGCGCGCATTCAGGTGCGGCAGGAAGCACACGAGGTCATGCCCTTCGAAGCCGGTGCCGGGCACCGGCTCGCCATGCCGCTCCAGGTATTCCTCCGACGCGTACAACCCCGTCGGCCACGCGGCCAGCCGGCGCGTGAGCAGATCGGGATTGTCGGGCTTGATCGTGCGGATCGCGATGTCCGCCTCGCGCTTGGCCAGGTTCTCCACCTGCGTCGACGTGTTGAGCAGCACGCGCACGTCCGGATGCTCGTCGTGCAGGTCGCGCATCGCGCGCATCACGAATTCGAGCCCGATCGTATCGGTCGTCGTCACGCGCACGTCGCCCGCCAGGCGCCGGTCGACGCCCTGGGTCTGCCGCACCAGGTCGATCGCCGACTGCTCCATCTTCTCCACGTTGCGCAGCGCGACCTCGCCCACCGCGGTCGGCACATACCCGGCCGACGTGCGCAGGAACAGCGTCGCGCCGAGCGCGCGCTCGAGTGCCGCGAGCCGCCTGCCGACCGTCGCCTGGTCGAGCCCGACCGCCCGCGCGGCGCCGCGCAGGCTGCGTTCCCGGTGGATGGCGAGAAAGATCCGTGCGTCGTCCCAGTTCAAGCGGCTTCTCCGGTGTGATGCGAATTTGCATCGGTGGTTGTGAAAATCGCTGCGCGAATTCATCAATGCCCAAGCCTATACTTTTTTCACCGACCACTCACCTGTCTTTTGGAGGCAAACATGTCCGATACGCTTTCCCCCGTTCCCGCCGACATGGCGGCAGTCGAAATCACCCGGCCCGGCGGCCCCGACGTCCTCGCGACCGCACGTCGCCCGGTGCCGCGCCCGAAGGCCGACGAAGTGCTGATCCGGGTTCACGCCGCCGGCGTAAACGGCCCGGACGTGCTGCAACGCAAGGGGCTCTACAACCCGCCGCCCGGCGCATCCGACATCCTGGGCCTGGAAATCGCGGGCGAAGTCGTCGCGACCGGCGAAGCCGTGCACGGCTTCGCGCCGGGTGACCGGGTCAGCGCGCTGGTGACGGGCGGCGGCTATGCGGAATACGCGGTCGCCCATCACCTCACGACGATGAAGCTGCCGCCCGGCCTCGACATGATCGAAGCCGCGGCGATGCCGGAAACGTTCCTGACGGTCTGGCTGAACCTGATCCAGCGCGGGCGGCTGCAGGCGGGCGAATCGGTGCTGATTCACGGCGGCGCGTCGGGCATCGGCACCACCGCGACGATGATCGCGAAGGCGATGGGCGCATCGACCGTCATCACGACGGTCGGCTCGGACGCGCATCGCGCCGCGAGCCTGCGGCTCGGCGCGGATCACGCGGTGCACTACCGGGAAGAAGATTTCGTCGCCGAAGTCGACAGGATCACCGCCGGCAAAGGCGTGGACGTGATCCTCGACATCATCGCGGGCGACTACGTCGCGCGCAATTACCGGGCGGCGGCGATGAACGGGCGGATTCTGCAGGTCAGCGCGCTCAACGGGCCGGCGAAGGAACTCGACGTGTGGCCGATGATGACCAAGCGCCTCACGCACATCGGTTCGACGCTGCGCTCGCGCACGCCGGAGGAGAAGGGCGCGCTCATCGCCGAACTCGAACGGCACCTGTGGCCGCACGTCGCGGCGGGCACGGTCAGGCCGCAAGTGTTCCGCACCTTCCCGCTCGACGACGCACGCGGCGCGCACGTGCTGATCGACTCCGGCGTGCACGTCGGCAAGATCGTACTGACGACGTCCGCGCACCGCGCGCAGTGAGCGCGGTACGCGGCCTGGGCGGCGTGACGCGCGTCAGTTCACGCTCGTGCGCTTCTCGACGAACCGACGCACGTAATCGTCCGCCGGGCGCGACAGGATGTCGTCCGGCGTGCCGACCTGCACAAGCGTGCCGTCACGCAGGATCGCGATCCGGTCGCCGATGCGCAACGCTTCGTCGAGATCGTGCGTGATGAACACGATCGTCTTCGACAGCGTCGCCTGCAGTTCGAGCAGTTGATCCTGCATCTCGGTGCGGATCAGCGGATCGAGCGCGGAGAACGCCTCGTCCATCAGCAGCACGTCGGTATCGGCCGCCAGCGCGCGCGCCAGCCCGACACGCTGCCGCATCCCGCCCGACAGCTCGTCCGGGTAATGATCGCCGTAACCGTCGAGCCCGACCTTCGTCAGCCAGTTGCGCGCGGCATCAAGCGCGTCGTGCCGTTTCTCGCCGCGCGTGCGCAACGCATACGCGGCGTTGTCGAGCACGGTCTGGTGCGGCAGCAGCCCGAAGTTCTGGAACACCATGCTGACCTTGAAACGGCGCAGCTCGCGCAGCCCGTGCGCGTCGAGCTTGATCACGTCGCTGCCGTCGATCACGATCTCGCCGGCCGTCGGCTCGATCAGCCGGTTGAAGTGCCGCACGAGCGTCGATTTCCCGGAACCCGACAGCCCCATGATCACGAAGATCTCGCCCGACTCGATGCCGAGGCTCACGTCGTTGAGCCCGACGTTGCAGCCCGTTTCGGCCAGCACGTCGGCCTTGCGCTTGCCCGAGCGCAGCAGGTCGAGCACGCGCGCATGCGCGGCCTGCGGCCCGAACAGCTTGTACACGTGTTTGACGTCGATGGTCGTCATGTCTGCCTCCGTTCCTATGCGCGCGACGATTGCGTCGCCTGATTCGAATCGACGCCCGCCGACTGCGCCTTGCGCGGCTGCCGGTACGGCACGCGCGATGCGCCCTTCTGCCGGCGCTGCTGCGCGAGCCTGCGGCGCGCGCGCCGCTCCTGTCCGAAGCCCTGGCTGATCCGGTCGATCACGATCGCGAGGATCACGATCGCGAGGCCGGCCTGCGTGCCCTTGCCGACATCGAGCGTCTGGATGCCCGCGAGCACGTCCTCGCCGAGCCCGCGCGAGCCGATCATCGACGCGATCACGACCATCGACAGCGCCATCATCGTCGTCTGGTTGATGCCGGCCATGATGCTCGGCCGCGCAAGCGGCAACTGCACGTTGACGAGCAATTGCCAGCGCGTCGTGCCGAACGCACGCGCGGCTTCCGTCACGTCCGGATCGACCTGGCGGATGCCGAGATCGGTCAGGCGGATCAGCGGCGGCAGCGCGTAGATGATCGTCGCGAGAATCGCGGGCACCTTGCCGAGACCGAACAGCATCAGCACCGGGATCAGGTACACGAAGCTCGGCAGCGTCTGCATCACGTCGAGCACGGGCAGCAGCATCCGGCGCAGCCACGCGCTGCGCGACGCGAGGATGCCGACCGGCACGCCGATCGCGACCGACAGCACCGTCGCGACGAGCATCAGCGCGAGCGTCTGCATCAGCTTGTCCCACAGGCCGAAGCAGCCGATCGCGTAGAGCAGCAGCATGAAGAGCGCGCCGAGGCCGATACGGCGCGTCGCGTTCCACGCGATGGCGCCGACGACCAGCAGCACGAGCCACGGCGGCGCCACGCGCAGCGCGCCTTCGAGCGGCACGAGCAGGTAGCGCAACACGAGCACGCTGAAGTGATGGAAGCTGTCGCCGTATTGCGCGACGAACGTCTCGAGCGCGCTGTTCACCCAGTCGGCGATCGACAGGTGCAGAAAGAAGCCGTTCATGTTGATTCTCCGTCGCGCCGCGAAGGCGCGTGACGGCGGCGGCGAGCCCGAGCCCGAGCCCGCCGCCGCGCGCAGGTTACGCGCCCTTCAGGCTGCCGGCGATCTTCTGCGCGACGTCGGCCGGCACCCACTGCTTCCACATGTCCTGGCGGGTCTTCAGGAACTGCGTGGCCATCGCCGCGCCATCGATCTTCTTCGTCGTCATCTCGAGGATCGTCTGGTTCAGGAAGTCCATCGGGAAACGCACCTTGCCGAATACGCCGACGAGATCGGGGTTCGCATCGGCGAACGGCTTCGACACGCCGACCGTCAGCCGCGACACCATGTACGACGACGCGCACTGGTGCGTGCTGCTCTCGTCGCGCAACGTCTTCCAGCATGCTTCGTTATAGGCCGGCATCTTCAGCGCGGTGAACTTGTATTTCGCCATCAGCGCGGCCGGGCCCCAGTAATAGAACACGATCGGCGCGCCGCGCTGGTACGCGGACGCGATCGCCGCGTCGAGGGCCGCGCCGGTGCCCGGATGGAAGTTCGTGTACGACTGATCGAGCTTCAGCACCTTCAGCAGGCGCGTGTTCACGCGCTCGCAGTCCCAGCCCGTCGGGCAGTTCAGGAAACGGCCCTTGTCCGGTTCCTCCTCGTCGGCGAACACCTGCTTGAACTTCGGCAGATCGTCGACCGACACGAGCCCGGGCGCGACCGGCTTGATGTTGCGCGCCGGATCGCCCTTCAACACGTAGTCGGGCACGAACCAGCCTTCGGTCGTGCCGCCCGGCAGCGTGTCGCCAATCAGCTTCACTGCGCCCGACGAGACGGCCTTCGCGGTGATCTCGCTGCGGCCCGTCCACTGCTCGGCCCAGATCTGCAGGTCGTTGCGCGCGAGCGCCGTTTCGGTCGCGGCCGTGCTGCCCGGCACGACGTCGGTCTTGCAGCCGTAGCCCTTCTCCATGATCTGCCGCAGCACTTCGGTCGCAAACGACCCGCTCTCCCACGTGATGCCTGCGAAATGGACCGTCTTGCCGTCGGCGCACGCGCCGCCGGCCGCGTGCGCCGCGGGCGCGGAAAGAATCGCCGCGGCGGCGAGAAGGACCGTTTTCAGTCGTCGAATCTGCATGGTGGGTCGTCTCCAAATCGAATCTGTTGTTTGTGCGTCGCGGCATGCGCGGCGACCGGCGAATCGTGCATCCCGCCACGTCCGGTCAGCCTGCATGTTTCCGTCGCCAATTTGTTTAGGGAAACGAGTAATTCCGATCAGTGCAATCGGCTGCGCCAATCGATCGCCGGGCGCCCTGCCAGGCAGGCTGGACGGGCTTCGGCCGGGATTCCGGGAGGCGCAAGCCCCTGCCCGGACCGCGTCGTGGCGCTGGCCCGGCCAGCCTTGAACCACCGCGCCGCGCACACCGTTTCGACTGTCGAAACGAGCTGTCGCGCCCCCATTGGCGAACCCGATCCCATCCATCGAAATTACTCGCTTTCGATTCCTTTTCGGCTTCGGAAGAATGCGCGGTGTCATCGGAGGAGACACGACCCGTCACAGCCGGTCGCCGCGGCGCCGCGCATTGCGCGTTTCCGGCGCCGCGCGCGCTGCGCCGGAAACGCCCCGGATGACGGGGCGCGCCTCGCCGGACGCGCTCACGACAACCGATACAAGAAGCTGGATATCCCGGAGATCTCTCAATGAAAAAGACCCTGACGGCGCTCGCCGTAACGGCAACCTTCGCAGCCCCCGTGTTCGCGCAAAGCAGCGTCACGCTGTACGGCGTGATCGACGAAGGCCTGAACTACACGAACAACGTCGGCACCGGCCACGTCTACGAGATGGCGAGCGGCTACGCGCAAGGCAGCCGCTGGGGCCTGAAAGGCAGCGAGGATCTCGGCGGCGGCATGAAGGCGATCTTCCAGCTCGAGAACGGCTTCGACGTGAACACCGGCCGGCTCAACCAGGGCGGCCGCATGTTCGGCCGCCAGGCGTACGTCGGCCTGAGCCAGACGCAGTACGGCACGCTGACGTTCGGCCGCCAGTACGATTCCGTGGTCGACTATCTCGCGCCGACCACGGCCAACGGCAACTGGGGCGGCTACCTGCTTGCGCACCCGTTCGACAACGACAACACCGACAACTCGTTCCGCCTCGACAACACGGTGAAGTACGCGAGCCCGAACTTCGGCGGCTTCCAGTTCGGCGGCGCGTACAGCTTCAGCAACAGCACGAACTTCTCGGACAACCGCGCGTACAGCTTCGGCGCGCAATACCAGAACAACGGCCTGCTGATCGGCGCCGCGTACCTGCAGGCGAACCATCCGGGCGACGGTTCGGCCGGCGCGATCACCGCGAACGACGCGAGCTACATCGCCGAGCGCATGCGCGTGTTCGGCGCGGGCATCAACTACACGTTCGGGCCCGCGACGGTCGGTTTCGCGTACACGAACTCGAACTACAAGAACCCGACCGGCAACGGCTACCTCGGCACGCCGGGCGCGATCATCGCACCGGGCGCGACGGTCAGCGCGATCAAGTACCAGAACTTCGAGGTGAACGGTTCGTACCAGATCACGCCGGCGTTCATGGTCGGCGCACAGTACGTGCTGTCGCTCGAGAAATACGACGCATCGACCGGCGACGCGAAGCCGAAGATCCACTCGGTCGGGCTGATGGCCGACTACAACCTGTCGAAGCGCACCGACGTGTACGTGCAGGCCGCGTACCAGCACATCGCCGGCGACAAGACGAACTCGATCCTCGACAACGCGTTCATCCCCGGCACCGACGCGCCGTCGTCGACGTCGAACCAGGTGGCCGTGCGGCTCGCGCTGCGCCACAAGTTCTGACGCAACCCGGCGCTCCGTTCTTCACGCGACACCCGCGCCGATCGGCTCGAGGTGTCTTCGCCCGCCCGCAGGCGCCAGCCTGCCGGCGGGCTTTTTCATGCGCGCCGCCACGCGCGACGGGCCATTGCCGCCGCCAACGGGTAACGGGCACGCAATTGCCCCGTCAACCGTGACAGGTCAACGAACGACGATCCGTCGATACACTGTGGGCCTGCGCAACGGCCGCCATCCCCGCCTTCCTCGATGCCGGCCGTCGCCTTCCTTGCGCACGGCCTGCCGCCTTTCGCCCGCGCCGTGCGCCTGCTGCCCATCCCCGAGGAGTGTCACTTGAAGCCCTGGCGCCGCGCGCTGTTCACCTTCGCCGCCGGCCTCCTGGCCGCCGCGTCCTCTCACGCCCATCCGGTCTGCACCGTCGTCGCCGACGCCGCCACCGGCCAGGTGCTCGTGCAGCAAGGCGACTGCGCGGCCCGCGTGACGTCCGCATCGACGTTCAAGGTCGCGATCAGCCTGATGGGCTTCGACGCCGGCGTGCTGAAGGACGAGCACACGCCCACGCTCGACTTCCACGCCGGCTACCCCGACTGGGGCGGTGCGCCGTGGCGCGAGCCGACCGACCCGGCCCGCTGGATGAAGCTGTCGATCTTCTGGTATTCGGAGCAGGTCGCGCAGGCGCTCGGGCAGGCACGCTTCCAGCAGTACACGAGCGCGTTCGGCTACGGCAACGCCGACGTGACCAGCAAGCAGGGCGAACTGAGCGGCGTGATGGGCGCATGGGCCAACTCGTCGCTGCGGATCTCGCCGCTCGAACAGGTTGCGTTCATGCGCAAGATCGTGCGCCGCACGCTGCCCGTCAGCGCGCATGCGTACGACATGACCGAGCGCATCACGCTGATCGACGCGCACCCGGGCGGCTGGACCGTGCACGGCAAGACCGGCACCGGCTCGCCGGGCCTCAAGTACGACGGCGCGCACGCGTATGGCTGGTTCGTCGGCTGGGCGACGAAGGGGCCGCGCACGCTGGTGTTCGCGAACCTGATCCAGGACGACAAGCGGCAGACGCCGAATGCCGGCCTGCGCTCGCGCGACACGTTCCTCGCGGCGCTGCCGGCGCTCGCCGAGCCGGGCCAGCCGCAATGAGCACCGGACCGCGCAACGCCCGCATCGACCTGCTGCGCGGCGTGTCGATCCTGCTCGTCCTGCTGCATCACTTCAACATCGCGTACTCGCTGCGCGACACCGCGCTCGCGCGCGTGCTCGGCTGGGACACGCTCCACGCAATCGTGCGCAACGGCAACTACGGCGTGACGATGTTCTTCGCGATCTCGGGCTACCTGATCACGTCGAACGCGCGCCGCCGCTGGGGCAGCCTCGGCGCACTCGACGTACGCGCGTTCTACGTGTCGCGTATCGCACGCATCGTCCCGTGCCTGCTTCTGTTGCTCGCGCTCGTCAACGGCCTCGCGGCGGCCGGCGTGCCGATCTTCACGAACCATGCGCCGCAGGGCGTCGCCGTGTCGTACTGGCTCGTGAATCTCGCGTCGCTCACGTTCTGGATGAACGTGCTGATCGGCACCTACGGATGGGTCAACTACGCGCTCGGCGTGTTGTGGTCGCTGTCGGTCGAGGAGGTGTTCTACCTGTCGTTCCCGCTGCTGTGCATCGCGCTGCGCCGCGACGCGCGGCTGTGCGCGTTCTGGCTGCTGATCGCCGCGATCGGTCCCGTGTACCGCTACACGCATCCAGGCGACGAAGGCGGCTTCCTCTACGCGTACTTTGCGTGCTTCGACGGCATCGCGATCGGCTGCTGCACCGCGCTGCTGGCCGAACGCGCACGCTGGCAGGCGCTCGCGGCAGCGCCGGTGCAATGGATTACGGCAACGTCGATGGTGGTGCTGTATCTCGCATGGCCGATCGCCGAAAGCCATGTGCCCGGCGTCTCCGCGATGGCGCTCGGCACGGCCGTGCTGCTGATCGGCGCGCATGCGGAGCGCGAACGCACGCACGGCCGCATGCTCGCACCGCTGCGCTGGAGCGGCCGGCTCAGTTACGAGCTGTACCTGTTCCACCTGATCGTGCTCGGTGCGCTGCGCACGTTCTGGCCGCCTTCGGCGATGCATGGCGACGGCAAGCTGGCGTTGCTCGTCGCGTATCTGGTGCTGTCGGCCGGATTGAGCGCGATCATCGCGCGCGGCTATGCGACCCCGCTCGACCGCTTGATCAAGCGGGTCGCGTTACGGCCTGCGGTGCAAGTGACGGACAGCGCGCGCGTGTAGCTTCCCGCGCACGTCGGCGAGGAAAGAAAAATCGGCCAGGACCCGACCGTATCGCGCAACGATACGGCCTGCCTGACCGCAAGCCCCGCCTACGACACTTCGATCAATCGAGATAGTCCGCGTATTCCTTGCGCGAATAACCGGCGAGCGTCTGCCACGGCAACGTCTCGCGCCGCACGGCCGCCGCCGGGGTCAGCGTCAGCTTGCGCATGACGCGCCCATCGGCACTCCGGTATTCGACCGACAGCGGCGCCTGCAGCCGCTCGCTCCACAGGATCCGGTTCACCCCACGCGCGCCGGGCGTATCGACGGCCTGCTCGTACCAGAGCGTACCGGGCGCGTCGCCGCGCCTGGCGACCGCGAGCCGCTTCAGCTGCGAAGGCGGCGTCACGTAATACGCGTTGTCCCACGAGCCGTCGAAGCCCGTGGTTTCGTACTCGGCCGGCGGCACGCTGACGACCGTCCGGTTCGTTGCATCGACGTACTCGATGCGCGCCGCCTTGCCGTCGTACGTGACGTGCCGCGCGGCCGCCTGGAAGTTGAAGTGCTTGTGCCCGGCGTGTGCCGCAGCCGGCTGCACGCCGGTGCGGCGGCCCGCGTCATGGTCGTGGTCATGGTCGTGATCGTCGCCATGACCGCCGCCGGCCGCCGCGGCGGGCAGCACGCGCTCGACCCATACGTGCCCGTCGCGCCGCACCATCCGTTCGCGATACAGCGTCGTGCGTGTCACGCCGTCGGCCGTGACCGTGCGGCTCTCGTGCAGCAGCACGGCGTCGAGGTCCGCCGCTGCAAAAGCCGGCAGTGCAGCCATCCCGCAGGCGAGCGCACAGAGGATCTGACGTTTCATCGGGCGTTCCCGTTCGTCATGCAATCACCAGGCTCAGAAACCGAACGCCGAACGGACGAGACCGAACACCTTCGTGTTGTCGATCGTGCCCTTGAACGCCTTCGCATCCGCGCCGTCGGCAAACAGCATCACGTCGCCGCCGCCATGCGTCTCCGAACCCGCGCTGCCCATTCGCACGCCCACTTCCTGCAGATACGCCTCGTTCATCGCGGTGGCCGAATCGACCGACGTACGCACGTTCGGCCGGTTCGCGCCGTTGCCGAACACCAGCGTCGTGTAGGTATTGCCGTCGGCATCCTTGCTCGGCTGGCCGTCGCGATAATTGCGGCTGATGTCGAGAATCGGATTGCCGCGCTTCGAATAGCCGTTGATCGTCATCGTGTGGTCGTGGTCGGCCGTCACGACGATCAGCGTATTCGACAGGTCGACCTTCGACAGCGCGACGCGGATCGCTTCGTCGAACGCCGCCGTATCCTCGAGCGCGCGCTTCGCGTTGGTCCCGTGCAGCGCGTGATCGATCCGGCCGCCTTCGACCATCAGGAAATAGCCGTTCGAATTCTTCGACAGCACGTCGATCGCCTTCGACGTCATGTCGGCCAGGCTCGGCTGCGTCGGCCCTTCGCCCTTGCCCGCGACACGGTCGAGTTCGTACTCGAGATGGCTCGTCGAGCTGAAAAGGCCCACCAGCTTGCCGTTGCCGGCTTGCGCGAGCTGATCCTTGGTGGCAACAACCGTGTAGCCCTTTGCCTTCATCTCGTTGAGCAGGTTGCGCCCGTCCGCGCGCCCGCGCTTGTTCGACACCGAATCGAACGGCGTCCAGTGGTTGCGGCCGCCGCCCATCAGCACGTCGACGCCGTCGCCGAGCGCCGCGTTGTAGCCGGCGCCGCCCGGTGCCGCCTGCGCAGCGATGTCGTACTGCGCATCGCGATGGCAGATGTGCGAATAGGTCGCGGCCGGCGTCGCATGCGTGAGCTCGGTCGTCGTGATCGCGCCGACCGCCTTGCCGCGTGCCTTCGCCAGTTCCAGCAGCGTCGACACCGGCTGGCCGTTGCCCGGCGCGCAGTTGTTGACGGTCTTGTTGCCATTGGCGTCGTTGCCGGGCGCCACGGCGCGCGTGTCGGACGACATCGACAGCACTTCGTTGTTCATCTTTACGCCGGTCATGTACGCGGCCATCGACGGCGCGCTGTCGGTCGTCTGCGCGTCGTTCGAGAAGGTCTTGACGCGCGCGGTGCGCGCCAGCTTCTCCATCGTCAGTTGTCCCGACTCGCCGACCTTGTAGATCCGGCTCGCCGTCACGGTCGTCGGCCCCATGCCGTCGCCGAGAAAGAAAATCACGTTCTTCGCCTGGCCGGCGGCCTGCGCCGCGCCGCACGCGAAACCCGCGACGGCCAGCGCCGCCGCGATGCACTTGATGGTCGACATCCTGTATTCCCCTGTACCCGTGTTGTCGGCGCTCAAAGCTGCACCGCGTTGCGCACCAGCTCGAACACCTTGTTGTTCTCGATCACGCCGTGGAACGCATCCGCGCCGCGACCGATCGCACCGAGGAACACATCGGTGCCGCCGTGCGTCTCGTTGCCCTTGTCCATCCGCACGACCGCCTCCTGGCGATAGTCGTCGGCGCCCGTCACCGCATCGGTGAGCGCGGTGCCCGCGCGGCTGCCCTGCACGCGGTTCTCGCCGTTGCCGAAGCCGATGATCGTGTACGGCGCGCCGTCCGCGTCCTTCGCGATCGCGCCCGTCTGGTAGCTGCGCAGCACGCCCAGCACGCCGGGCTTGCCCGCTTCGGTCTTGCCCGTGCGCGCCGCATAGCCGTTCAGCACCAGCGTGTGGTCGTGATCGGCCGTGACGACGATCAGCGTGTTCTTCAGGTCGGGATCGGTCTTGCGGACCTTGTCGAGCGTCGCCTTGATCGCGTTGTCGAACGCGACCGTGTCCTGCAGCGCGCGCTTCGCATTGGTGTCGTGCAGCGCGTGATCGATCCGGCCGCCCTCGACCATCAGGAAATAGCCGTTCGGGTTGCTCTGCAGCACGTCGAGCGCGCGCGTCGCCATGTCGGTGAGGCTCGGTTCCTTGGTCGCGCCGCGATCGAGGTCGTAGCTCATGTGGCTCGACGAGAACAGGCCGACCAGCTTGCCGCTCTTCGTCGCATCGGCGGCCAGCAGGTCGTCGCGGTTCTGCGCGACCGCATAGCCCTTCGCCTTCAGTTCGTTGACCAGGTGGCGGCCGTCGGTGCGCTTGCCGCCGCCGTCCTTCGGCACGAAGAACTGCGTGCCGCCGCCGAGCACGACGTCGACGCCGTCGCCCAGCGCGCCGTTGTAGCCCGCGCCGCCCGGCACGAGCTGCGCGGCGATGTCGTTCTCGGCATCGCGATGGCACACGTGCGCGTAGGTTGCAGCAGGCGTCGCGTGCGTGACGCGCGTGGTCGTCACGACGCCGGTGGCCATCCCCTTCGCCTTCGCGATTTCGAGCAGCGTCGACACCGACTTGCCGTTGTTCGCGCCGCAGTTGCCGGTGAGGCCGGCGCTCGGCTCGATCGCCTTCGTGTCGGGCGACATCGAGATCACTTCGTTGTTGGTCTTGACGCCGGTCATGTACGCCGACATCGACGGCGCGCTGTCCGTCACCTGTGCGTCGTTCGAATACGTCTTGATGAACGCGGTTTCCGGCAGCGTGTCGATCGTGAGCGCGCCGTCTTCACCGACACCGTAGATGCGCGCGGCCGTCAGCGTCGTCATCCCCATCCCGTCGCCGAGGAAGAAGATCACGTTGCGCGCCGCTGCCTTCACGGGGGCGGGCGTCGAGCTGGTCGGGCCGTCGTCGCTGCCGCAGCCGGCCAGCGCAAAGGCGCCGGCACACAGCAGCGCCGCCATTTTGATTCGATTCATGTTGCCGGTTCTCCCCGCCGTTGATGCTTTCGAAATGAAAGGCGATGGTAGGAACCTGATGTGACGGCACGATGAATGGAAATTGGAAGGATCGGTATGACTTATGAAAGGATGCGGCAGGCCGCCGCGTCCGGATGCCCCGCGCGTGGCCGCGTCACTCCGCGTGTTCGGCGGCGGCGCTGCGCACGGTCACGATGCGCGCAGGCGGAATATTTGCCCAGACGATCCGGCTGCCGCGGACAACGAATGCCGAATCGCCGAGCGGATGACGGCCGGGCGGCCGCAGATCGTACGTGAACTGAATCATCACGCCGTCAGCCGACAGCACGCGACGACATTGATCGACGATCGCCGTCACGGCCTCGCGCGGCAGCGTGCGCAACGGCAGGCACGACACGATCGCATCGACGCGCGCATCGGGCGGCAACAGCCGCTCGAGCTGCCGCGCATCGCCCGATACGATCGAGATGCCGGGAAAGCGTCGTCGCAGGTGCTGCACGAACGCCGGCGAACGCTCGACCACGACGAGGCGCCGTGGCGCGACGCCGCGTTCGAGCAACGCCGCGGTGATCGCGCCGGTGCCGCCGCCAAGCTCGACGACCAGCCCGTCGCCGTCCGGCACCGCATCGGCCATCTCGCGCGCCAGGTGCCGCGAACTCGGGCACAACGCGCCCACCGCGGCCGGACGGCCGACCCACTCGCGCACGAACAGTGCCGAGACACGCCACGCATTCGGCCACATCATGGGCAGCCCTTGAGCAGTTGCGCCGCCCGCGGCGACGTGCCGAAGACTTGATGGAACAGGGCTACGGCGACACGGGGCTTTGGCATGCGCATCCTCCTGGACGAATCGGTCCGCCGCAGGAAGAGCGACGATCAAATCGATTCTAGGAAACGCAAACTTAAGGCGACGTGAAGATTGACCCTGATTCCCCTGATCAATTCGTGCCCGATCAGCCGCCGGACGCGTTCAGCGATCGACGCGCTGCTGCAAGTGCGCGGGATAACGTTCGCCGACGATCCGGATCTGCTGCAGCGCGGCCTCGATCGCGGCGAGATCGTCGGCCGTCAGCGTGACGGCGGCCGCACCGACGTTCTCGTCGAGCCGGTGCAGCTTCGTCGTGCCCGGAATCGGCACGATCCACGGCTTGCGGGCCAGCAGCCAGGCCAGCGCGATCTGCGCGCGCGTCGCGCCTTTATCGGTCGCAATGCGGCCGAGCAGATCGACGAGGCCCGCGTTCGCCTTGCGGTTTTCCTCGGAGAAACGCGGCACGAGATTGCGGAAATCGTCGGCGGCGAACGTCGTGTTCGCATCGATCGCGCCGGTCAGGAAACCTTTACCGAGCGGGCTGAACGGCACGAAGCCGATGCCGAGTTCCTCGAGCGTCGGCAGGATCCGCGCTTCCGGCTCGCGCCACCACAGCGAGTACTCGCTTTGCAGCGCGGCGACCGGCTGCACCGCGTGTGCGCGGCGAATCGTCCGCTCGCCGGCTTCCGACAGTCCGAAGTGCGCGACCTTGCCCTCGCGGATCAGGTCCTTGACCGTGCCGGCTACGTCTTCGATCGGCACGTTCGGATCGACGCGATGCTGATAGAACAGATCGATGCGGTCGATCTTCAGCCGCTTCAGCGCCGCATCGGCTACTTCGCGGATACGCGACGGCCGGCTGTCGACGCCCTTCATCGCCTGCCCGTCCTCGAAGCCGAACTTGGTCGCGATCGCGACCTGGTCGCGAAACGGCGCAACCGCCTCGCCGACCAGCGCCTCGTTGACGAACGGGCCATACGCTTCCGCCGTATCGAAGAACGTCACGCCGCGCTCGAACGCGGCACGGATCAGCGCGATGCCGCTGGCCTTGTCGGTGGCCGGGCCGTAGCCGTAACTCAATCCCATGCAGCCGAGCCCGATTGCCGAGACTTCGAGGCCGCTGTTTCCCAGTGCACGCTTTTGCATGAATGGCTCCTGCTGAAAGTGAAGGCGAATGCCGAGGAAGCCAGTGTAGGTTGATGGATACTGCTCAACAATCGGCGTACCATTTCATGCGTTATTGAGGGAATCTCACAAATGCTGCGCACCGGCATCGGCGAACTGACGACTTTCATCACGATCGCGGAGCAGCGCAGCTTCAGCGGCGCGGCGCGTATCCTGGGCGTATCGCCGTCGGCGCTGAGCCACGCGATCCGCCACCTCGAAGCGCGGCTCGGCGTGCGGCTGTTCAACCGCACGACGCGTTCCGTCGCGCTGACGGAAGCCGGCGAACAACTGCTGCTGCGCGTCCGGCCCGCGGTGGCCGATCTCGAGGATGCGCTGAACGACGCCGCGACCGCCCGCAACCGGCCGTCCGGCCAGATCCGGATCAGCGCGTCGGAAGCGGCATCGCGCCCGCTGATCCTGCACGTGCTGCCGGCGTTCGCCACGCGCTATCCGGACATCCACGTCGAATTCGTCGTCGATTCGCGGCTGATCGACATCGTCGAGCACGGCTTCGACGCGGGCATCCGCGTGCACGAAGACGTGCCGCGCGACATGATCGCGGTGCGCTTCGGCGATCCGCTGCGCTTCATCGCAGTTGCATCGCCCGGCTACCTGACGCGGCACGCCGCGCCGGAAAGCCCGCAGGAACTCGCGCGTCATGCGTGCATCCGCTACCGGTTCGAAAGCGGCACGCTCCTTCGCTGGGACCTGATGCGCGACGGCAGGCGCGTGACCGTCGATGTCGACGGGCCGCTGACACTCGGCAACCAGAACCTGATGATCGACGCGGCGCTGGGCGGCCTCGGGATCGCGTGGGTCACGGCATCGCGTGTCGCCGACCACGTGGCCGCCGGGCGGCTCGTGCACGTGCTGCCGCAGTGGGGCCAGGACTTCGGCGCGCTGTGCCTCTACTATCCGGCGAACCGGCATCCGCCAGCCGCGTTGCGGCTGTTCGTCGAGGCCGTGCGTGAGTGGGCCGCTGCCGGACGCGAAGCGGCGACGGACTGAACGCACGCGGCACGCCGAGCCTGCCTGCGCACTCAGCGCGTCGAACGCATCCGGATGTTCGCGAACGGCAGGCCGTCGTCGTCTTCGTCGCGCCGCGAGACTGCCTCGAAACCGAGCCGTCCGTAGAACGCGCGGGCGTCGCGATTGTCGGCATACACCTCCAGGTCGAGCGCGCCCTTGATCGCGAGCGCGTGCTCGACCAATGCGCGACCGATCCCGTGGCCGTGCATCGCCGGCGCGACGAACAACCCGCCGATCGCCCCGTCGAGCAGGCCGATGAAACCGACCGGCTCGTCCGCGCGACAGGCAACCCAGGTTTCCGAGCGAGGCAGGTAGATGTCCTCGACGAGCGTGCGCTGCTGGCGCAGGCGCGCGTTGCCGAGGAATGGATGCGCGAGCATCGATGCGTCAAACCAGATGGCCGACAGTGCGTGCAGGTCGGATGGTTGGTAGGTGCGAATCAGGATATCCATGCTTCCGTGTCGTTCGACCGGCAACGCAAAACGGGCGCGGCCACGACGCGCCCCGTACCGCATCACCGCAGGTTGGTTCTCGCAAGCTCGACGATCTCGTCGCCGCGCCCGCTGAGGATCGCGCGCAGCATGAACAGGCTGAAGCCCTTCGCATGCGCGAACTCGATCTTCGGCGGCATCGCCAGCTCGTACTTCGACGTCACGACGTCGACAACGGCCGGCCCGTCATGCGCGAACGCCATGCGCAGCGCTTCCTCGACGTTCTCCGAATGCTCGACGCGCACGCTGAAGATGCCCGCCCCCTTCGCGATCGCCGCGAAATCGGTCGGACTCAGGTCGACGTTCGTATCGAGATAGCCGGCCGCCTTCAGTTCCATCGACACGAAGCCGAGCAGGCTGTTGTTGTACACGACGATCTTGATCGGCAGGTTGAGCTGGCGCGCGCTCAGCAGATCGCCGAGCAGCATCGACAGCCCGCCGTCGCCGGACAGCGACACGACCTGCCGCCCGGGATGCGCGCCTTGCGCGCCGAGCGCCTGCGGCATCGCATTCGCCATCGACCCGTGATTGAACGAGCCGTGCAGTTGCCGCTGGCCGTTCATCGTCAGGTAGCGTGCGGCCCACAGCGTCGGCGTGCCGACGTCGGCCGTGAAGATCGCGTCGTCGGCCGCGACTTCGTCGACGATCTTCGTCAGGTACTGCGGATGAATCGCGCGGCCCGGCGGCTCGGCCACCGCGAGATCGTCGAGCCCCTTGCGCGCCGCCGCGTAGTGCTTCAGCGCATTCTCGAGGAAGCGCCGCTGCGTCTTGCGTGTCAGGCGCGGCAGCAGCGCCGCGATCGTTTCCTTCACCGTGCCGACGAGGCCGAGCGCAAGCGGCGCGCGATGGCCGAGCTGCGAGCCCTTCCAGTCGATCTGCGCGACCTTCGCGTTCGTCGGATAGAACGGCCGGTACGGGAAATCCGTGCCGAGCATCAGCAGCGTGTCGCACGATTCCATCGCGTGATAGCCGGAGCTGAAACCGATCAGCCCCGTCATCCCGACGTCGAACGGGTTGTCCCATTCGACGAACTGCTTGCCCCGCAGCGCATGCACGACCGGTGCGCCGAGCATGTCGGCCAGCGCGACCACTTCGTCATGCGCGCCCTGCGTGCCGCTGCCGCACAGCAGCGTGACCGCGTCGGATGCGTTGAGCAGCGCCGCGAGCCGGTCGAGATCGGCATCGGCCGGCAGGATCGACGGCGGCGCGGAATCGCTCCATGCCGGCGCCTCTTCCGGGCCGTCGCCGAGCGCGATGTCGCCCGGCAGCACGATCACCGCAACGCCGCGCGCCTCGATCGCGGTGCGCATCGCCCGCGCGAGCACGCGCGGAAACTGCGACGCATTCGTCACGAGTTCGACGAAGTGGCTGCACTCGCGGAACAGATCCTGCGGATGGGTTTCCTGGAAGTAGCCGAGGCCGATCTCGGTGGACGGGATGTGCGCGGCGATCGCGAGCACCGGCTGGTGATTGCGGTGGCAGTCGTACAGCCCGTTGATCAGGTGCAGGTTGCCGGGGCCGCAACTGCCCGCGCACACCGCGAGCCGCCCGGTCGACGCGGCATCGGCGCCGGCCGCGAACGCGGCGCTCTCCTCGTGCCGCGTATGCATCCAGCGGATCGAGCCGATCTGGCTCAGGCTGAACGACAGGCCGTTCAGACTGTCGCCCGTCACGCCCCAGATGCGCTCGACGCCCGCTGCCGCCAGCGTCTTCGCCAGGTATTCCGCCATCGATTGTCTTGCCATGATGCCCTCGCTGTTGATGGATCGAGACACGCATGAGCCGGACGTGCATGCGCAGCCGGCAGCGACCGAACGAGCATACGCGATTGGTCCGCGCCGCGTCGTGACCGCGCAAGCGGGCCGACTGCCGTAGGACGCGCTGGCGCGCGACGGGTTCGATCCGGTGCGGCGAGCGTCATGGTTCCGTCACCGCGCCGTCAGCGAACGGACCGGCGGACAGGTCGTGCGCTCAGCTCCAGTCGGACGCCGACTCGTCCGGATCGACGAGCGTGAGCCCCGCCGCCGGCAGCGGCAACGCGGTCTTGTAGCGCACCTGCTTCAGCGCGAAGCTCGACCGGATGTTCGACACGCCCGGAATCGTCGTCAGCCGCTCGATGATGAAGCGTTCGAGCGTGCGCATGTCCGGCATCACGACGCGCAGCAGGTAGTCGGCGTCGCCCGACATCAGGTAGCACTCCATCACCTCGGGCCGCTGCGAGATCGCCTCCTCGAAGCGCTGCAACGCGTCCTCGACCTGCTTCTCGAGGCTGACCTGGATGAACACGTTGATCCGCAGCCCAAGCGGCTCGGGATCCAGCAGCGTGACCTGCTGCCGGAACAACCCCAGCTTCTCGAGCGCGCGCACGCGGTTGAAGCACGGCGTCGTCGACAGGTTCACCGCGCGCGCCAGTTCCGCGTTCGTGATCCGCGCGTTCTGCTGAAGCTGGTTCAGGATGCCGATGTCGATGCGGTCGAGCCGCTTCGGGGAGGTGCTCATGGCCTGAATATTCCTTATCTCGCGACGATTCCAGAATATTTACACTATCCAGACACAAATTCCCAATGAAATCAGACGCATATTCTGCGGATCGGCGCGTAGCATGAGTCCCATTGATGCGTGCCGCCGCCGGCGCGCGAGGAGACTGGCATGACGGATCTGTCGAACGGTATCGAACACGCGCAGCGCGCGGCCCTCGCGCGCGTCGATGCGGACCCGGAAGAAACCGCCGAATGGCTCGAGGCGCTCGACGCGGTGGTTGCACACGTCGGCCGCGACCGCGCGCAATACCTGTTCGACCGGCTCGCCGAGCATGCGCGCGCGACGGGCCTCGCATCGTCGCGCACACCCGTCACGCGCTACCTGAACACGATTGCGCTCGCCGAGCAGCCGCCGTATCCGGGCGATCTCGACCTGGAGGAACGGCTGTCGGCCGCGCTGCGCTGGAACGCGCTTGCGATGGTCGTGCGCGCGAACCGCGCGTACGGCGAGCTTGGCGGCCACATCGCGAGTTATGCGTCGGCGTCCGACCTGTTCGAAACCGGCTTCAACCACTTCTTCCGCGCGGCGCCGCCCGAGACCGGCGATGCAACCGGCACGGCCAGCGGCGATCTCGTGTACTTCCAGCCGCATTCGTCGCCGGGCGTCTATGCGCGCGCGTATCTCGAAGGTTTCCTCACCGAGGATCACCTGAAGCACTATCGCCGCGAAATCGCCGGCCCGGGCCTGTGCTCGTATCCGCACCCGTGGCTGATGCCCGATTTCTGGCAATTCCCGACCGGCTCGATGGGGATCGGCCCGATCAACGCGATCTACCAGGCGCGCCTCATGCGCTACCTGCAGCATCGCGGCCTCGCGAACACCGCGGGCCGCACCGTGTGGGGTTTCTTCGGCGACGGCGAGATGGACGAACCCGAATCGCTCGGCGCGCTGTCGCTCGCCGCGCGCGAAGGGCTCGACAACCTCGTGTTCGTGATCAACTGCAACCTGCAGCGGCTCGACGGCCCGGTGCGCGGCAACGGCCGCGTGATCGACGAGCTCGAAGCGCAGTTCGCGGGCGCCGGCTGGAACGTGATCAAGGTGTTGTGGGGCTCCGACTGGGATCCGCTGTTCGCGCGCGATCACGCGGGCGCGCTCGCGCGCGCGTTCGCCGGCACCGTCGACGGACAGTTCCAGACCTTCTCCGCGAACGACGGCGCATACAACCGCGCGCGCTTTTTCAGCCAGGATCCCGCACTCGAAGCGCTCGCCGCGCAGCTCACCGATGCGGAGATCGACCGCTTGCGCCGCGGCGGCCACGACGCGCGCAAGCTGCACGCCGCGTATGCGCGTGCGCTCGCGCACCGCGGCCAGCCAACGGTGATTCTCGCGAAGACGATGAAGGGTTACGGGATGGGCGCGGCCGGCCAGGGCCGGATGACGACCCATCAGCAGAAGAAGCTCGACGTCGACGATCTGAAGGCGTTCCGCGACCGCTTCCGGTTGCCGCTGTCGGACAGCGACGTCGAGCAACTGAAGTTTTACAAGCCAGCGGAAGACAGCCCGGAAATGCGTTACCTGCATGCCCGCCGGGCTGCCCTGGGAGGCTATCTGCCCAGAAGGCGGATGGCGGCATCGAAGGGGCTGACCGTCCCTTCGATGCCGGCCTGGGGAGCGTTCGCGCTGGACGCGGCCGGCCGCGAGATGTCGACGACGATGGCGCTCGTGCGCATGCTCGCCGCGTTGATCAAGGATCGCGACGTCGGCTCGCGCGTCGTGCCGATCGTGGCCGACGAAGCGCGCACGTTCGGCATGGCCAGCCTGTTCCGGCAGGTCGGCATCTACTCGCCGCTCGGCCAGCGTTACGAGCCGGAAGACCTCGGTTCGATGCTCTATTACCGCGAGGACACGCGCGGCCAGATTCTCGAGGAAGGCATCTCGGAGGCGGGCGCGATCTCGTCGTGGATCGCGGCCGCGACGTCGTACAGCGTGCACGACCTGCCGATGCTGCCGTTCTACATCTACTACTCGATGTTCGGCTTCCAGCGCATCGGCGACCTGATCTGGGCCGCCGCCGACCAGCGCTCGCGCGGCTTCCTCGTCGGCGCGACGTCCGGGCGCACCACGCTCGGCGGCGAGGGGTTGCAGCATCAGGACGGCAGCAGCCATCTCGCCGCGTCGACGATCCCGAACTGCCGCGCGTACGATCCGGCGTTCGCGTATGAAGTCGCGGCGATCGTCGATGCCGGCATGCGCGAAATGGTCGAACAGCAGCGCGACGTGTTCTATTACGTGACGGTCACGAACGAGAACTACGCGCAGCCGTCCGCGCCGGACGGCGATCCCGACGCGCTGCGCGAAGGCATCCTGAAGGGCATTCATCTGCTGCCGGCCGAATCGAATGCGCGCGCGCGCGTGCAGTTGCTCGGCGCGGGCGCGATCCTCGGCGAGGTGCTCGCCGCGCAACGGATGCTGAAGGACGACTGGGGGATCGACGCGGCCGTGTGGAGCGTCACGAGCTTCACCGAACTGCAGCGCGACGGGATGGAAGCCGAGCGACTCACGCGGCTTGGTGAGGATACCGGCACAATGCCTTACGTGACCGCCGCGCTCGCCGCAACGCGCGGGCCCGTGATTGCCGCGACCGACTACGTGCGCGCGGTGCCGGAACTGATCCGCGCGTACTTGCCGCGCCGCTACGTGACGCTGGGCACCGACGGGTTCGGGCGCAGCGACACGCGCGACGCGCTGCGTGCGTTCTTCGAAGTCGATCGCGCGAGCATCGTGCTCGCCGCGCTGAAGGCGCTGGCGGACGATGGGGAACTCGATGCGGCTGTCGTGCGCGACGCGCGAGCGCGTCTCGGCAAGCCCGCGCAGCCAGGCGTCGCGCCATGGCAGCGCTGACCGGACGACGCGACCGCCCGGCACTCGACGACTGTTCGTCGATCCAGGCAAACCAACCGGTTAGCCAAAGAGGCGAGGATCCAGCGCGAACGCTTCCTTGCTGATCACTTTCACACTCGAAGCGAAATCCGCATGCAGCGGGTTCAGCAACACGTTGAAGTCGGTCGGGCAAACGATTGACGGTACGCGCATCGCCAACGGCTCGCCCGCTTCAAGCCAGACCTGCCCGATCCGGGCGGTCGACTCCGGATCCTGCGACAGTACCGCCCAATCGTCCGGCAGGTCCGGCTGGTACGCGTTGTCATGGAGGTGTCGGGCACTTCCAGCGTCACCAGAAAAAATCCGCCAGCGGGAAGCAAGCCGGACAGATGGACGAGCGCCTCGAGCAACGACGTCGACGCATGGCAGCAGGTGTACAGCACACGCATGCCGCGCGGATTCCAGCGGCCACCTGCGATCGCCGCGCCGTTCCCGCTCAGGTCGTCGGCCAGGTAGTGCCCCTTTCGTTCTTTCGCGAGACGATACAACCTCACGCGGCGACCCCGAACTGGGCACGGTTCAGAATGTCGCGCACCCGGTCGTAGCCGGGCTGGACGTCGAGCACTTCGAGCGGCTTCAACCCGTCGAGCTCCGCGTTCGCCCGGCTCATCCACACCGCTGCGCGCTCGCGGTCTTCAAACAGATCGGTAGCGAGATCCAGCACATAGAGCACGCGCGCAACGCGATCGGACTCGCCTTGCGACAACCGGCCGTGTTTGGCGATTTTCCGCAGAATGGTCGAGCTGGGAAGGCTCAGCGCGCTCAGGAGGGACTGAACCGGCACGCCAAGCAACTCGCGCGCGACGCGCTCGATGATGACCGCATCGAAACCCTCCGCGATCGTGCGCCGCTGCAACATCGGCGCCATCCGGCGAAAGGTGTCGAAATCGCCCTTGCCGGCGCCCAGACCGTTCGAACTGCCCGCCGGCGCCGCGGGTGTGGTCGCCGTCATTGCGACTCCCAAATGGGTTAATGTGAATTCCCATTGCATGCAACCAATCGAGAACTTCCAATCAACCAAATGGCATAGCCGTCACTACCGGGAACCGCCCGCGCGCCGCGCTACACCGGCAGCGCGTGCGTCGACAGGATCTCCTTGAGTACCATGAACGAGCGTACCTGCCGCACGCCCGGCAGGTAGATCAGCTGCTCCGCGTGCAGCCGGTTGAAGCTCTCGTTGTCGCGCGTGCGCACCAGCATGAAGTAATCGAATTCACCGGTCACGACGTGGCACTCCACGCACCCCGACACCTTCTGAGCGGCCTTCTCGAACGCGGCGAACGCTTCCGGCGTCGAGCGGTCGAGCACGAACCCGATCACGACGAGCATGCCGGCCCCGAGCGGTTTCGGGTCGAGCAGCGCGACGATCCCGCGAATCATCCCCATCTCCTTGAGCCGCTCGACGCGCCGCAGGCACGCCGGCGCGCTCAGCTTCACCTTCGCGGCGAGGCTCACGTTCGAGATCGACGCGTCCTGCTGAAGCTGCCTGAGGATCGCGCGATCGATGCGATCGAGCGCGGGTGCGGCGTCAGCCGACGAAGCCGAACGTCCACTTAATTTCATTGCGTCTTCCTCCGTTTCTGCGAACTCAAATTTTGATATTGATGTTCGAATCATTATCAACGTAGGCCGACGATATTTATTTCGCAAGCTCATTTCTCGCCTGCATGCCTATCATTTTTTATCGGGAGACGCCGTGCCGGTTGCTCCCGAGCGCACCGATTCCCATGCACATTCCGCCTTACCGGAGACCGCTTCGATGAACCTGCAACGCTTCCCCCGTTATCCGCTGACGTTCGGCCCGACGCCGATCCAACCGCTCAAGCGCCTGAGCGCGCACCTCGGCGGCAAGGTCGAGCTGTATGCGAAGCGCGAGGACTGCAACAGCGGCCTCGCGTTCGGCGGCAACAAGACCCGCAAGCTCGAATACCTGATCCCGGACGCGCTCGCACAGGGCGCGGACACGCTGGTGTCGATCGGCGGCGTCCAGTCGAACCAGACCCGGCAGGTCGCGGCGGTCGCCGCGCATCTCGGCATGAAATGCGTGCTGGTGCAGGAGCACTGGGTCAACTATGAAGACCCCGTCTACGATCGCGTCGGCAACATCCAGCTGTCGCGCATGATGGGCGCCGACGTGCGGCTCGTCGCGGACGGTTTCGACATCGGCATTCGCCGGAGCTGGGAAGAAGCGATGGAAAGCGTGCGGCAGGCGGGCGGCAAGCCGTATCCGATTCCGGCCGGATGCTCCGAGCATCCGCTCGGCGGGCTCGGGTTCGTCGGCTTCGCCGAGGAGGTACGCCAGCAGGAAGCCGAGCTCGGCTTCAAGTTCGACTACATCGTCGTGTGCTCGGTGACGGGCAGCACGCAGGCCGGCATGGTCGTCGGCTTCGCGGCCGACGGGCGCGCGGATCGCGTGATCGGCATCGACGCGTCCGCAACGCCGGAAAAAACGCATGCGCAGATCACGCGCATCGCACGGCATACCGCTGAAATCGTCGAACTCGGGCGTCGCATCGACGAGCGCGAAGTCGTGCTCGACACGCGCTACGCGGGCCCCGAGTATGGGTTGCCGAATGACGGCACGCTCGAAGCGATCCGGCTGTGCGCGCGACTCGAAGGCGTGCTGACCGATCCGGTCTATGAAGGCAAGTCGATGCACGGGATGATCGACAAGGTGCGGCGCGGGGAATTCGAGCCGGGGTCGAAGGTGCTGTATGCACACCTCGGTGGCGTGCCGGCGTTGAGTGCGTATTCGGAGATTTTCCGGCAGGGGTGATGGGGGCCGGGCGGAGGCGTGGTGCGCACCTGCGTCGCTCCTCCGTCGAACCGGTACGACAGCCGCCCGGTTCGACTCCGCTCACCGCTCCGTCTCGTGCAATACCTTCATCTCGATGTCGCCGTAATACATCGTTCGCTCGGTCACATCGGACGGGCGAGTCTTCCACCACCATTTATAGAGGCCGAGCTTGAAGTAAGCGTTGCGATCGTTCGGATACGCGTTCGGGACACCCGTAACATGCACGACGCGTTCGCCGTTCCGGAAAACATCGGTCAGCGCGTCGACGCCTTGATCGTCCGCTCGATACCGCAGCCTCCACCAGACCGGCTTCCCGCGATCCGCCGACGGGTCGCCGAACGTAATGGATCGGCTCGGCATGCCCGGCACGCCGCGCACATCGACTTCGTACTTTCCGTTATTCAGCAGCAACGCAAACGGCGGTGATCCGTCGCTGCCGCCCTGATGCAACTGCGCGATGAGTTCCGGCTGTCCGGAATCGAACCGGTAGTCGGCGGGAATGACCGTCGACCAACGCACCTCGTAGTCGCGACCGTTGACGAAGCGAAACACCGGAGAGAAGCTGATCTCGGAACGTGGCGTGCCGCTCGCCACGCCGCTGAAGTCCTGCGAACGGCTCATCGTCACCCTCAACAGCGTGCCGTGAATACCGGAAATTTCGGCAGTGGTGATGTTCTGCGCCACCGGCGCCTGCAAACGAAGCCGCGAATCGATGCCACGCGCCCAGTCCGACCGATAAAAGCGCGCATCGTCATGCTTGCCACTTTCCGGACCTGCGCGGCAAACCGATGTAACGAGCGCGCATGCGGCAACGACGAATCTACCGCGCATTCGGCCCGCCTTTTCGCCGAAACAACCGCGATACATACGCGCGCGCCAGCATCGCCAGGAAGCGGCTATTGGTCCACAGATAGCGCTTCCACATCCGCCCCGGCTCCTGGATCACGCGAAACGCCCACTCCAACCCACTGCGCCGCATCCACATCGGCGCCCGCTTCACCTTCCCCGCCACCACGTCGAATGTCCCGCCCACGCCCATCACGAAATCGACGCCCAACTGCGATTTCCAGCGATTGATGAAGGTTTCCTTGCGCGGCGACGTGATCGCGACGAACAGCAGCCGCGCGCCCGACCGGCGGATGTCGTCCACGATGGCCTGTTCGTCGTCCCGGAAATAGCCGTGGTGATATCCGGCGACCGGCAGCCGCGGAAAGCGTGCCGCCGTCACCGCGACGACCCGCTCGACGACCTCCGGCGTTGCGCCGAGCAGATAGACCGGCAGCCCTTTCGCTTCGGCCAGCGCCAGCAGACGATCGAACAGATCCACGCCCGCGACGCGCTCCGGCACCGGGATGCCGAGCAGCCGCGCGCCCCAGACGACGCCCATGCCGTCGACGTTGACGATGTCGCATTCGCGGACCGACGCGGCGAGTTCCGCATCGCGCTGCAGGTTGACGATCTTCGCAACGTTGACGGCGACGTGCTGCGTGAATTGCCGTTTCTCGACTCGCGCGCCGATCCAGTCAACCGTCTCGTTCATCGACATCAGATGGATCGGGCATGAAAATATTTCGGCGCGGTTCATGGCAGGGCCTCGTTATCTTTTTTTGACATCCGGGGTATCGTCGACAATTCGGGGCGCCCCGCGCAGCGACGCGTACAGTGCCTTCAATTTCGCCGACACATCGGCGGAGAAGTAACCGAGCGCCGCAAGCTTCTCGCGCCCGTTGGATCGCGCGCCGTCCATCAACACATCCGCAACGCCGTTCGTGAGACGGCCCGCGTCGTGGCCGAACACCACCATGCCCGGCGACACGCCGTCGAGCAGTTGCCGCACGTTGCCGACATCGACCGATACGACCGGCAGATTGAGTGCCATCGCTTCCTTGACCGATTGCGGCGACCCTTCCCGGGTCGACGTCATCAGCAGGCACGCGGCACGCGCCAGCAGGTCGCGCACCTCGCAGCGATCGAGGCCGTCGATATGCCGCTCCTGCACCCGGATGCCGTGCTGTTCCGCGAGTTGCTGCAGCACTAGCGCAAACAGCGGATAGTTCTTCTCCCGACGCTTCGGCGACGACGGAAAGACAACGATCGGCACGGCGGATTTCATGAGCGCATCGTCGCGAGCCTCAGCGAAGACCTTCTCATTGACGGCACACGGAATCGTCACGCATCCGCGGCGCAGCCAGACCAGACGCGATGAAATTTCCGCACTCACGCCGATGCACGCATGCGCGAAGCAGGCCATCGATTTCGACAGCGCGCGCATCCAGAGCGGACCCAGGATGTCGGTGCCGTGGAACGTGATGACAACCCGCGCTTTCGTGAACAGCCGGACCAGCGGCGCGGAACACGCGCTCAGGCCGAAGTGGTAATGCACGATGTCGTACCGTCCCGCGCGAGCAGTCTTCCAGACCTGCCAGACCGAGCGCAGGTATTCACGCTTGTCGCCGTGCCCCTCGATGACAAGCACATCGACCGTGCAACCGCCGGAACGCCGCAACGCCTCGACCTGCTCGGTCACGAACACGCCTTGCCAGGGACTTGCGCGGTTGCTGCCGAGATACATGTTCGTCACGACGAGAATATTCATGAGCGGACCTCCACCTCCCCGCCGCGCTGCACCGAGCCGACGCGCGGCCGCCCCCACGAAAACGCATACATCGTGAGCAGCGAGGAAAATACGTAAGACGGCGACACGAATGCCATCGAGAAGATGTTGTCGAAGCAGAACGCGCCGACGATGTAGAACCAGACGGCCGGCTTGCGCCGGCCTTGCCCGTATGCCAGGACGAACGCCAGCCACGCGATCGCGCCGAACACGCCCATCTCGACGAACAGGTGCGGGTAGAACGTGTCGGTGGTCTTCAACAGCCCGCCCAGCCCGTACCAATCGAAGTGATAGAGCGGGTAGAGCGGCGACGAGAACTTCACCGATGCCGGGCCGCCGAAGCTGCCCAGCCCTTCGCCGAGCAGATGGCCGTTGCGGATCGACTCGAACATCACGCGATAGGACTCGGCGCGCGCCGAATTGCCCGCGACGACGTAGAACAGGATCTTCGCCATGCCGACCTTCAACAGCGAATCCAGCACGCCCATCGCCATCAGCACGAGCATCGTGCCCGCGATGCCGGCAGCGGCCAGCCATGCGCGCATATCCCTGACGTTCCTCACGAACGGATAGAGCGCCAGCGCCGCGAACAGCTTGAACGAGAAGCCGAGCAACGCGAAGAACAGGAACCCCCACGACGCGATCGCCGCGCGACGGCCGGACCAGTGCCAGCGGCACAGCAGAAACGCACAAAAATTGATGAAGCTGAACTCCGAAAAGAACCCCATCCACCCTTGAGCACGCAGGAACAGTCCGGAGTCGATCCGCACCGGCATGAACAGCGGCAACCCGGTCGCATACGACACGTAGAAATACAGCTGGAACAGGTCGTTGCTCACGACCACAGCGATGAACGTTCTGAGCAGCACGTCGAGCCGGTCGCGGTACGGGAAGATCGCTACCGTGATCGCGACCGGAAAGAGGAAACGGACGAGTTCCTCGATCCCGGCACGGACGTTGAACGACAACAGCATCCCGATGCAGAGCGACACGGCGATGGGGAGCACGACGACGGCCAGCCGATGAAAGCGCGGGCGCAAGAGCATTGCCGCGAACACGAGGCCGAACGCGCCCATCTTGACGGCTTGCGAACGATCGTCGTCGAGCGTGAGCAGCGTGTCGCTGACGCAGAAGACGAAGTACGCGAACGCCAGCAGTCCGGCGCCCACGTCGGCTACGCGCGACCGACGATGTGGCGCGATCGCCGGGAATCGGGCCGCCACGTTCATGAACGGGCCCCCGACGACGCCGGCACCGTTTTCCGATCGGCAACGTCCACCGCCCCGATCGAGCCTGCATAGGCCGCACACACCCGCCGCGCCTGCATCACGACGATCGCGTTCCGGATCAGCGTGACGATCACGGCTGACACCAGCATGCAGAAGAACCCTGCGTCGCCGCCGATCGCGATGCTGCCGCCGAGCAGCGCGACGAACAGCGACGACGTGCCGATGTTGATCCGCGCGGTGATCGCGCTCTCCTCGAACGCCATCATCACGTTACTGCTGACGACGCCGAGCACGCCCGCCGCGCACTGGATCGCCAGCAGCACGCCGCCCGCGAACACCACGTACACGCCGTCGCCGTCGAGCCCATAGCGGTAGGTCAGCCCCGCCACCATCGCAACGTTCGCGACGAGTACAACCAGATTCGACACGCCGATATTGCGCCGCATCGCGCCCAGCGTTGCGTCGAGCGGCGCCCTGTCCTTCTTCCGCTTCACGAGGTCCGGCAATTGCGCGATCGAAATGGCGCGCGGCAGCAGGTTGCCGACCGCGGTCACCGAAGCAAACAACGACAGCATTCCCGCGAACGACGCACCGCACATCGCCTTCGCCGCCGGCACCGTCACCAGCGCAACACCGCCGGACAGGAAATTGGTCAGCCCGAACTGCAGCCCCTTCACGTCGATGCGCATCGAGAACGCGCGACGACCGGGCACCCCGATCGCGGCAAACATCGCGACAGCCACCCCGACCAACGCAACGGCCAGGCACGACGACGCGGAATAGCCGTGGCGCATCCCGACCCATAGCATCGCGCACGAACCCGCGATCAGCAGGCCGTCGAATGCGATCGTGATCCGGTAGCGGCGGTACGACACGAAAAAATGTCGCGCGAGCTGATACACGGCCCAACCCCACGTCAGCGCGACCACGCCGCCGAGATCGAACGCGGCGAGGCCGGTCGCGGACACCAGCACGCAGGCGACCGTGGCGGCCACGGCGGTCCATCCCGCCATCGACACCAGCGCGTAGAACGCGTCACGCGCCGCCTGCTTCCCGTCGGTTGCCGGTACGCGTACCAGAATCAGCGTCGCCCAGCCGATCGCCGTGAAGAAGCCGATCATCTGTGCGATCGACAGGTTGGACGCCGCCTGTCCGAGCTCGTCCAGCGAATAAATTCGCTGGACGAGCCAGAATGTCAGCACGCGATAAAGGCCGGGCGCGCCGGTGCAGACAAGCGCCTCGACACGGCCCTGCAGCTTTTTGGCGTCGGTATTCCGCAGCATGGCTTTCGCGCACCTACCTGTTACCCGCGCGCCAGCACGCCGCGCGTGTCGATCACGACCTTGGTCTGCAGCCGCACCGGGTCCATGCGCCGAAACGACGCGTGGTCGACGAGGATCGCGATCACGTCGGCTTCGGCCAGCGCGGTGTTCAGGTCGCACAGCCGGGTCTTCGCTTCGAGCGAAGCCGGCAGCGCCGCGATGTTGGGTTCGACGACCAGCAGCGTCGCGCCGGCGTTCTCCGCCAGCGCTTCGACGATTTTCACTGCCGGGCTCTCGCGCAGATCGTCGATATCCGCCTTGAATGCAAGCCCGAGACACGCGATCACCGGGTCGCGGAACCGGCTCGCCGCCTGCCGCACGCGCTCGTAGACGAAGTGCGGCTGGTCGTCGTTCACGTGGCGCGCGGTGCGGATCAACCGAGCGTGCTCCGGCGCCGAATCGACGATGAACCACGGATCGACCGCGATGCAATGGCCACCCACGCCCGGCCCCGGCTGCAGCACGCTGACACGCGGATGGCGGTTCGCCAGCCGGATCAGTTCCCAGACGTTGATGTCCAGCCGGTCGCAAATTACCGACAGCTCGTTCGCGAACGCGATGTTCACGTCGCGGAACGCATTCTCGGTCAGCTTGCACATTTCGGCCGTGCGCACATCGGTCAGGATGCATTCGCCTCGCACGAACACCTCGTACAGCGCCTGCGCACGCGTGCCGCATCTGCGCGTCATCCCGCCGATCACGCGGTCGTTCTCCACAAGCTCGCGCACGACATGGCCCGGCAGCACACGCTCGGGGCAATGCGCGATACGGATGTCCGAGCGCTCGCCGGCCTGTTGCGGGAATGTCAGGTCCGGGCGTTGCGCGGCGAGCCATGCGGCCAGTTTTTCGGTCGCGCCGACCGGCGAAGTCGACTCCAGCACCACCAGATCGCCCTTCTTCAGCACGGGCGCGATCGACCGGCCCGCGGCCTCGATGTAGCTCAGGTCCGGCTTGTTGCCGTCGGCAAACGGTGTCGGTACCGCGATCAGGAACGCATCGGCCGGCTCGGGCGCTCGCGTCGCGCGCAGGTAGCCTTGCGCCACGGCGGCATGCACGAGCATGTCCAGCTCGGGTTCGACGATATGGATTTCGCCGCGATTGATCGTGTCGACCGCGTGCTGCGATACGTCGACGCCGATCACGCTTTTACGGCGCGCAGCAAAGGCCGCCGCGGTGGGCAGGCCGATATAGCCCAGTCCGATGACGGAAACGGTTTCGAATGACATGAATGAGGTTCTCAGGACGTCGGGGGATTCAGCAGGGCGAGCCGGCCGGGAATGTCGGCCCCTGCGTCAGGACCGGCGGCGAGACCAGCAGATCCGCGATCCGCTCGCTGGCACGGCCGTCGCCATACGGGTTGTGTGCGCGGCTCATCGCGCGATAGGCGCGGCCGTCTTCCCACAGCTCGACCACCGCGCCGACCAGCTGGTCGACCCCGGTGCCGACCAGCCGCACCGTGCCGGCCGCGACGGCTTCCGGCCGCTCGGTGGTGTCGCGCATCACGAGCACCGGCTTGCCGAGCGACGGCGCCTCTTCCTGGATTCCGCCGGAGTCGGTCAGGATCAGCCATGCGCGGCTCATCAGATAGACGAACGGCAAATACGCCTGCGGCTCGATCAGCACGACGTTGCCGATATCGCCGAGCAGCCGCAGGACGGGTTCGCGCACGTTCGGATTCAGGTGCATCGGGTAGACGATGCGGCACTCCGGATAGCGCTTCGCGATGGTCGCGATCGCTTCGCACATCTGCTCGAACCCGCGTCCGAAGTTCTCGCGGCGGTGGCCGGTCACGAGGATCATGCGCCGCTCGTCGTCGACGAACGGGAACCGCTCGTGCATCTGCCGCACCAGTGCCCGGTCGTGCTCGAGGCGCCCGGTGATCGTCAGCAATGCGTCGATCACGGTGTTGCCGGTCACATGCACGCGATCGGCTTCGACGCCTTCGGCCAGCAGGTTCGCCCGTGAGGTTTCGGTGGGCGCGAAGTGATGCAGCGCGAGCGCGCCCGTCACCTTCCGGTTCGCCTCTTCCGGCCACGGCGAGTACAGGTCGCCGGTGCGCAGCCCGGCTTCCACGTGACCGACCGGAATGCGCCGGTAGTACGCCGCGAGCGTCGCGCCGAGCGTCGTGGTCGTATCGCCGTGCACAAGCACGAGATCGGGACGGAACGATGCCAGCACCGGGTCGAGCGCATTGAGAATGTGCCCGGTCAGGCTGCCGAGCGTCTGCCCGGCGCGCATCAGGTCGAGATCGAAATCGGGCACGATGCCGAACAGGTCGAGCACCTGATCGAGCATCTGGCGATGCTGGGCCGTCACGCAGACACCGCATCGCACGCCTTCGCGGGCACGCAGCGCGTGGACGAGCGGCGCCATCTTGATGGCTTCCGGGCGCGTGCCGAACGTAACGAGGATGTTTTCGTGGCGATGAGTCATCGGATTCTCCATCGGCGGATCACGCGCGATCCACAGCGGTTTGCACATCGGCGCCGTCATACGCATACGCGCCGTAGTTGCCGTACCGAGCGGAGCGCAGCCCCGGCCGGAAGCCGTTGAACACGACCGCCGTCGGTCGCACGCCGACGCGTTCGATCCGCTTCACCGATTCCAGCAGCTCGCCCGAGGTCGTCACGCCGGCGCGCGCCGCGAGCAGGATCGTGTCCGCGTGCGCGGCCAGCACGACCGCGTCCGTCACCGGCAACAGCGGCGGCGCGTCGACCAGTACGACGTCGTAATCGCGCGCAGCTTGCGTCAGCAGCGCCGGCAGACGATCCGACGACAGCAGTTCGACAGGCCGGTCGGTGCGCGGCCCGGACGGCAGCAGGTCGACGTTCGGCGCGACGTCGCGCACGATGGCGTCGGCGGCGCTCACGCCGCCGCGAAGGACGCTCGACAGGCCGATACGCGGCTGCATGCCGAAGCGCGTCGCCAGTTCGCCGCGACGCAGGTCGCCGTCGATCAGCAGCACGCGCTTGCCCGACCGTCCGAGCAGCGCGGCCGTGTTGGCCGACACGAACGATTTCCCGACTCCCGCGGAAGGTCCGGTGATCAGCACGCGGTTGCCCTCGGGCCGGTCCATCAACTGGAACCGCAGTGCCGTGCACAGGCTCTGCAGCGCCTCGACAGCGGGCTCCCCCGGTCGCGCCAGCGCCAGAACCGTTGCCCCGCCTGCCGCGGCGCAGCGCTGCGCGACCCGGCGTTGAGCAGCACTGTATGGAATCGTCGCCATCACGTTCAGGTTCGTCTCTCGCTCGATCTCCGCCGGATCGGTCACGCCGCCGAACAACACCGCGCGGCCGATGACGGCGCACGTGCCGAGCACGAGCCCCACCAGCGCGGCAATCGCCGCGACCAGCACCGGCTTCGGACGCACGGGCTCGTCCGGCACGATCGCCCGGTCGATCACGCGCACGTTGCCGATCTTGCTCGCGGTCGCCACGCGAAGCTGCTGGATGCTGTTCAGCAAGCCGACATAGATCTCCGTTTGCACGGTCGCGTCGCGGCGCAGGCGCACGACGTTCTGCTGCGCGTCCGGCAAGCGCCGGATCGTGTCGTTGATCGTCCCGATCTGCGCCTTGGCGGCGGCAATCTGCCGGTCGACCGCCGCGAGCTCCGGGTGCGCCGGCGTCAGCGTTGACGCCAGCACCAGCCGCTTCTGTTCGAGCTCGAACAGCGACGTCTGCGCGGCGGTCGATTGCGTCAGCATCGCCTTTGCCTGTTCGGTCAGGTCCACGATTTCATGGCGGGCCTTGTATGCATTGAGGCGATCTTCGGCCGCGCGCAACTGCCGCTCCACGGTCGGGATCTGGTCGCTCAGGAACGCCAGCGACTTCTCGGCGGTAGCCGCCTTGCGGTTCGCGTTCTGCCGCACGTAGTTGTCGGCGATCGCATTCAGCACGGTGGCCGCGCGCACCGGATCATGGCTTTCGTACGACACGCCGATCACGCCGGACTGATCCTTGCCGCGGTTCGCTATCGTCAGTTTCTTCTGCAGTTCGGCGAGCACGACCTGCTTCGAATCGGCCTTCACGACGAACTGCGCGCCCGCCGCGGCTTCGATGCCGGCCACCTGCAGCGTCACGTCGCCGGCGCCCGTCTTCACGCGCAGCAGTTCGCCGGTCGCGCCTTCCACATCGCGATCGAGATCGCCGCCGGACAGGCGATAGCGCCCGTGGCCCAGCGTCGTGACGATGAATGCGTGCTCCAGGAAGTCGCGCGGCACGTCGAAAGTCGGAACATCGATGCGCTCGTTGCCCCAGACGAATCCGCCGATCCCGAAGAGGCCAGGTGCCGACTGCCCGCGATTGAAGCGCGCGACGATGGAGCCGATCACGGGCACGCGGCGCGGACGCGCTTCGATGTGCAGATGCTGGCCGTCGACGACCGGTTCGGTCACGAGCCGCGAGCGGATGATTTCCATCTCGCCGTCGTCGGTCGACTTCACGTTGAACAACGCGCCGAGGCCGCCGACGAGCCCGCCTTCCGCCGTGCTGCGCAGGTCCGAGCTGCCGCTTTCCACCTGCACGACGATGTCTGCCTTGTAGACCGGCTTCGCGACGAACGCACAACCGACGCCGAGCGCCGCACACGTCACCGTGACCGCGACGATGCGGCCCGCGTGCCGGATCAGCACGTCGAGGAGGCCGCGGACGTCGAGTTCATCGGCGTCGCGTAAATGAGGTTGGCGTAGGTTCGATGCATTCATTTGAGGTTCACTGCGATTGTTCCGGCGCATCCACGCCGGTATCCGGACACTGCGGCCGGTTCGGTTCCAACGTCGCGATCCGCGCAGCCCAATCGGCAACGCCGTGCTCGATCAGCTTCGTCGCATAGTCGTAGACGTAGCGGCTACGGCGATACGGATCAGGAACGTCGGTCTGGTAGCGCTCGGTAAGGCGATACACACGGCCGCGCGTCACCGGGTAAGTCCGCTCGATCAGTCGGCGATGCGCGCTCTCCATGACCAGGATCAGGTCTGCCCACAGGCAGGTCCGGTCACCGATGCGCCGGGCCCGATGCGCGGAAAGGTCGAAACCGCGCGCGGTCAGCAACTCGTTCATCACGGGGTCGACCACCGTCCCGTCGATCGCCGCGACGCCGGCCGACTGCACCGTGCGCCCGAGCAGCGCATGCGACAACAGCGCCTGTGCGGCCGGGCTGCGGCATACGTTGCCGGTGCACACCACCAGGATCCGCTGCATCATTTCGTGACGATCGCGGCAGTCAGGCCCGCGTTGATGGCCGGCAGCAGCTGCGCGAGCACGCGGCCAAAGCGCGCCAGCTTCGTGCTGTCGACGTACACGACGTCGCGCGGCTGCAGCTCGAACTCATCGGCGAGCACCATCGACACCGGCGAGCTGCCATCCAGATGAAACACCTGCGCCTGACGATCCGCGCCGGCGCGAATCACGTAGGTTTGCTTCGGGTCGGCCGTTCCCTGGTTCACGCTGCCGGCCTGAGACAGCGCGTCGGCCAGCGTAAGCCGGCCGTTGCGCAACGGCAGTGCCGTCATCGGCTTGTTGACCTCGCCCATCACGTACACGCCGAACTGGTCGCGCGCGCCGACCTGCAGCAGGTCGCCGTTGCGCAGCAGGATGCGCGACGGATCGAAGCGCTCGCGAATCAGCGCCGGCAGATCGACCGGATAGGCGGTACCGGCACGCACGAGCGTCATCCGGCTCTGGTCGGCATCGGCCGTGAAGCCCCCCGCGCGCCCAACGGCCTCGAGCAGCGTCATCGGCACGTCGTTGAGCGGTTGCGCGCCCGGCGCACGGACCTCGCCGTCGACATAGACGCGATTCCCGCGATACGACGCGACCCGCACCGTCACCTGCGGCGCAACGAACCACTTCGAGAGCCGCGCACGCAGCGCCGCCTGAATCCCGCTCGTACTCATACCGGCAACGTGCAGTTCACCCACGTACGGAAACGACACGCTTCCGGCCTGATCGACGACGAAGCCCGCCGGCGGATCGGCGGGGCGTACCTGCTGATTGCCCGGATTGCCCTGTGCCGCGGCCAGCTCGGGGTGATCCCATACGGTGATCTGCAGCACGTCGCCCGCGTCGACCACGTAGGGTGCCGGCTTGGCGAAGAGCGCCGCGCGCGTGCGTTCGCCCTGTGTGCGCGCGTCGCGCCGCTGGGCTGCGATCAGCGTGCCGTCGATCGGCCCGATCGGCACCGGCGCCGCTTCGCGCGGCGCAGGCTCACGTTGCGACTGATCGAGCAAGGCCGCATCGATGCGATGCATCGACACCGTCACGCCGCCGTCATGCGTCCGCGCGAGACCGGCATCCTGCCGCGTATCGTTCGCGAGGTTCATGTGCATGCCAGGCTCGACTGCGCAAGCGGACAGCAGCATGACGGGCAACCCCGTCAGCACCGATCGCAGGCGTGGCGCCCATGAGCGCGACCATTTTCCAGTTTCCATTTCCGTTATCCAGACCGCGTGCGGCGACGCGTCGTTCAATAGGCATTGCGATGCGTGAATCCGCACAGAACGGTGGCCGCCACAATCCGCACGTCCAGCGCAAACGACCAGTTGTTCAGGTAATAGAGATCGTGTTCGACCCGCTTCTGCATCTTCTCGACGCGATCCGTTTCGCCTCGATATCCGTTGACCTGGGCCCAGCCCGTGATGCCCGGCTTGATCCGGTAGCGCTGGATGTAGCCGTCGACGAGAGGCTGGTAGAAGCGGTCATGCTCCACCGCATGCGGGCGCGGCCCGACCACCGACATGTCGCCCTTCAGCACATTGAAGAACTGCGGTAGTTCGTCGAGGCTCGTGCGCCGCAACAGCGCGCCGATGCGCGTGACGCGCGGGTCGCCTTGCGTCGCCTGCCTGACCTCGCCCTGTTCGCCCGCATCGTGCCGGTGCATCGTCCGGAACTTGTAGATCGTGAAGATGCGCCCGTAGGCGCCTCGGCGCTGCTGCCGGAACAGCACCGGCCCCGGCGACGACCACTTCACCGCGATCGCGATGAGGGCCATCAACGGTGCGATCACGACCAGCGCCAGGCCGGCGAATGCACGATCGAACATCGCCTTGCCTGCCAGCGCCCGCGCCGATAGCGGCGACGCGACGAGATCGAGCGCATGACCGCGATTCGCCCGATGCGGATGAAGCGGCGTCATGCCGGTCAGGTCCGGCATGAAGCGGATGTCCACCAGATCCTCTGCGAACGCACGAACGATCTCGCCGACGCGATCGGCCGCCGACAGCGGCAGCACGATCCAGACTTCCCCGATGTGGGCGCGGCGCACGCTATCGACAAACGCGGCCAGATCGCGATGGACTTCCGGTTCATCCGGGCCGACCGGCGACGAACCGGACATATCGAAGATCGCGGCCACCTGGAACGGACTGCCCGCTTCCCGTGCGTCGGGACGGGTGACCGCCCGACAGCGTTCGCGATATCCGGCGAGCGCAATCGGCTTGCGCCGGAGATGCCGAGCCGCCGCGCGAACGCCCAGCCATCGCCTCAATGCCTGCGACGCGGCGAGCGCAACCGCCGACAGCGCAAACCAGCCGATCACCCACCCGAGCGCCACCTCGGACTGCTCGTCGAGCGTGGTGACGCAAACCGTACCGACACACAACGCGACGGCCAGGCCGGCCGGGGCCAGCCATACGCGGTGCCGCGGTGCGCCGCGTCCTGGATCGCCGTACAGACCGAGCAGCGAGAACAAGGCCAGCGCACAAACGATCGAGATGGCGATCTGCACGGAGTCGGCTCGCGCGTACGACGAGCCGCCGAACCAGCTTCTCGCCGCCCATGCGGTAGCGACAAGCAGGCCGGCGTCCACCAGCCCGAACCGGTAAACCTTCCTGCGCGCGACGGAGACGTATCTGGCGTGGTTCAACGAAGACATAACCCTGATCGATCACCCGTCACAATCGAGCGACGACAGGACAGCAACGTGCCTACACGCCGCACACGTCATGCCGGAACGAATCGATGATCGAGTGTAGAGCGATTCCTGAAAATTATTTAGCGATACGAATCTTTTTTCATGGATGCTGGCTAACCGCCAAACTTCATGAACCGTCAAATTTCAAACTCCGGTGACAGGATCGGCACACCCCGGATGGACTGCCGCCTGCGGCTTGCCGGCGAGCTCAATGCTGACCGAGACGAAGCAAACCCGAATATTGCCTGCACGATCTTCCGGTTTAAATCGGTCACGTCCCAAAACGTCATAAACAAGGACGAGTCTTGTCCGATTTTTCGATGAAGTGCATTTACGTACCTGACGGATTGATGGTGGTCAATGATCGACCGAGCCCTGCAATGTGTGTCCGCCCGCCTTCGCGCAACGACCTGCGGATGAACATCGCCGCGACGCACCGCTCGTCCGCTGCCGTGCCTGCCGGCACGCCTGGTTCGGGAACACGGGTTGCAGATTCGTTTCCGGCCGAAATGGCAACATCTGCAGCGCCCACCGAAATTGCGCGTGCCGAGGCGATCACGCATTCGCGCGAGTACTTGCCCGATTTCGAAGTGTGCGGCCCTTTCGCGATATCCCAGAGATCGTCAACGGGTCGGTGCGGATGCATAGGATCGACCCATGCTCTTTGATCCGGGACGGGATAGACATATCGACCGCCGCATTCGGGCACCGATGATCTCGATCGCGGCTTTGCGCTGCCCGACGGCAATCCGCATCCGGATACGTTGCTCAACGGCATGCTCGACGCGATCCGCCCGCGTACGTGGCTAGAGAGCGCACCGACCGTTCTGGTTTGCGACGGAAACGATGCAATAAATGACCGACACGGTGCCGCGCGGGGAATTCGAGCCGGGGTCGAAGGTGCTGTATGCGCAGTCGGGCGGGGTGCCGGCTTCGAGCGCGTATGCGGAGATCTTCAGGAACGGCTAACGGCGGCCAGCATCACACCGGCGCGCCGTCAACGCGCATCGCCGCCGCGGCACGCCGGCTGCCCTGGAATCTCCACGACGCGCCCTTGCAGCATCCTAGGCACGCCCGGGTAGACATTGAAGCGCTCGACCGCGCGCCCGTCGACCCGGGCGCCTTTCACCTCGTAGCGCACGTTTCCCGCGGCCGTCAGGCGGGCGCCGGATGCGTCGCACGCGACGGACAATTTTTCTTCCGGGCGAGCGGGCAACTGACGGACCAGCGCGCTGAACCCCAGATTGACGACGACGTTGCCGACAGCCTTCTGCTGCTCCGTGCCCAACACCTTGATTTCCGGCCTGACGTCCAGCCGGTAGACCGTCTCCGTATCGACCGGACTCAACGGCTTCAGCACGATGGTCTTGGTCTGCCCGGGCCCGAGGCTCAACCTGAACGGCGACGCGTAGAGCGTCGGCCTGGCCGCGTTGCCTACCGGCTCGAGTTTTTCCTCGTCCAGCGGCACACCCGGATTGAGCAGGCGCGACAGTGAAATGGTCACGTACTCGGCGCGGCCGCCGTTGTTCATGACCTGCACCGTGGCTGTGTCCGAGCCGATCGACATCTCTTTCGGCAACACATCGATTGTGGCCCCGGCGTGATCGGGGCCAAATGTGGCGATCATCGTCACGAGCAGGAAAAGAAAAGGGCGCATTTTCACGGCTTCGCCACGAGCGGTTCGAAGACCAGCGACAAGGTGCCCGTATACGTCCCCGCCGTGCTCTTGAAATCGCCCACCGGCGGATAGGCGGAAACAGCGAGGTTGTAATAGCCCTCGGAGTCGACGTTAGGCAACGGCGCCGCCGGGTTCTGGAAATCGACGCCGTGCCCGACGACGAGCGGCTTGCGCTCGGCGCCTTCGGCGCCGAGACTGACCGCCGGCGACCGGAAGACCACGGCTGGCTTCGCCTGGTTCCTGATGTCCAGCGGTTCGTCCATCCGGACCCGGAACCGTCCCGTCGTCGATACGACACGCAGCCGCGCCTGCACTTCGTAGGCCGTATCCCAGCCGCCGAGTTGCTGCATCGTCAGACCGCTGCCGAACCAGCCGCCCTTGTCGTCGGTCACGATCAGGTTGTCCGCGCGCACCACGCGAGCCGTGACCTTGCTCACGGTCTTGCCCTTGATCTCCTGCGCCGCCGCGCACATCGGCAGGCAAGCCGACGCCGCAAGCAGGCAACCCCAGATGTGCTGCTTCATTCAGACTCCTAGGTTTTGGTCATGACCGTGAACGACAGCACATCGCTGTAGTCGCCGGGCTCGGTGGACATCTCCACCGACGTCTTGAACGTCGGAATGAAACAGGTGCGCATCGCCTTGTTCAGTCTCACGCCCGCACTGCCCGTGTTCGGCAACGGGAACCGTTCGGTGCCGCTGTCGAGCGTCAGGCTGTACGGAATGCTCTGGGCCGGCTGGCGAACGTTCCGAAGCAGATAGCGATTTCCGGCGACGCCGTTTGCGCTCGTCGCGTCGATGACGAAATTCCGGAAGCCGTCTTCGCCCATATAGGTAAAGCACAGCTGATCCGCGGGCTTGGCGAGCGTGACTTCATGTTCGCCCCGCTGCAGTTCGCCGAGGTCCCAGTCCGGAGCGGCCATGTCGACGGTGACGATAGGCGGCGGCTTGGGCGGCCGGATTCCAGGATCGATCTTGCGACACGAGCCGCCCCCCAAGTCGCTGACATAAAGCGCCTGGTAATCAAAGACCCAGCCGCTCTGCGTGCTGTTGCCGGCGCCCACGCCGACTGCGGGCCAGTCCTTGATCTTCGCGTCGTTGATCAGAATCCGGACAGTGACGTCCCGGAAACCTCCGAAATCCCACCCAGGAACAGGACCGGCCACGGTGCCTCCGTCATAAATCCGAGCCGTGTAGACAGCTCCGGCACGCGTGTGGTAAGTGCCATTCATCGTCACCAATGTGGCCGCCGCCGCCTGAGGGCCTGGATCCGGCTTCCCGGTGCTGTCGTACGTATATACCCGCACGAGCCTGGAGGTGAACCAGCTATCTGGCCGGAACGCTCCCGACGGGTCCTTGCCCAGTGCGTCTCTAATCGGTAGGTAAAAGACATTCAGCTCGATCGTGCTGGTTCCGTCACCGTTGCTCCTCCATGTGCATTTGGTGAAGGAGCCCATGACGTTTCCAAACTCGAGCGCCGCCGACGCACCACGCGAGAACAAGGCAAGTGCCAACGCCAATGCCAATGCACCGGATTGCCGCCACCTCGCCATTCCGATTACCCCAATCACTCTTTTCATGTCGCTCCAGTCATGTTGCAGTCTCTCGTCACAACGAACCTGTTCGCATTCCTGCCTATTCCTTCCCGGTCGCGCGCTGGTATATCACCACGCCGTACCCGATCTTGACGAACAGCGGCGCCGCGCCCTCGCGCTCGCCACCTTCGACGCGTACCCGCTCGTTCGGCCGAAACGTGACCCGCCATACCTGGGGCCGTGACGGCACACTCAGTTCTTTCAGCACCATCCTGTACCGCTGCCCCGGTGCGAGCGAGAGCCGGCCGGGCAGCACCAGCAAGCTCGGCCGTGCCACTTCGGCAATCGGCACCCGCCGCTCCGGCGCCTCTCCCGGATTGGTCAGCAGGTGCTGCTCGACATCCAGGTAGAGCGGCGTATCACCGACGTTCTCGACATACAGTTCGCCCGGTGGCCGGCCCGGCTCCAGCGTCAGTTCCACACGCGACAGCTTCAGCACGCCGGCGGCCACGCTGCTGCCCGCACACGCCAGCCCTGCCAGCATGCCCATCGCCATCCGGGCGCGGCGGGTCGTCACGGACACTGCAGTGTCCGAGGTTTGTCGTCGACCCGCAGCGTCATCCGCTTCGTGGCGAACCGCTGCGGCGTGCCCGGAAACACGGCGACGGTTTGCGCGGCAGGCGCCTGGTCGTATGTCACGTCCGTGAAGACCTGTCGCACGTTGCCGGTGTTTTCGAGCGTCAACCCGCCGCCGTCACACCGATGCGCCCATCCGCTGCGCTGCTTTCCCGGAGGCGGCATCAGCCGGACGAGCACGCCGTATCCGACGGAAACCGACATCGGCGCGGTGATCTTGTCTTGCGGCGCATCGTCCACCTTCAGCGATTTCACCGGCACGATGTACAGCCGGTACAGCTCCTCGTTCCCGGGCTCCGCAAGCGACTTCAGCGAGATCGAGCGATCCTGGTTCGGCCCGAGCGTCAGTTTGTCGGGGCTCGCGAGGATGCCCGGATGCGGCAGATCGCCGAGCGCTACCTTCGTTTCGGGCGTCATGCCCGGATTCGTGACCTTCTGCACGGAAACGGACAGATAAAGCGGCGCATCGCCGAGGTTGCGCACCGTCACTTTCTGCTCGTGCCCATCGAATACCTTGACGGTGGCCGGCATCACCATCAGTTCGCCTTCCGCGTGTGCCGAAAGCGCGGTTGCCAGCCACAGGACGCCCGCTGCGATGCGTGCGATTCGCCATTTCCGATTCATGTGTCCATCCGTAAAGTTCATTGTCGAAGCCGTCATTCGCAGCGGAAGTAGTTGCCGTCCGGCTGCTTCAGGTTGCAGGTGCGCCGCTGGCCGCCGGAATCGAGCGTGATCGTCGACAGCATCGCCTTGCTGACGATCGAGAACAGCCCGTTCGGGTGCACGGTGTCGCCCGTCTCGACGATCTTCCCGCTGACGGGCTGGCCAGCCGTATCCGTCAGGAAGCCGCTGTAGATCATGTTGATGTCGATCCGTGCTTTCGCGGAATACACCTGCCCGGGGTGCGCGCGAACGATGTTCGCGGGCACCTCGATGTTCATGTCGACGCCTTCGCTGTTGCTCAGCACGCGCGCGAACGGCACGTCGCGATACGCGTTCAACGGCACCGCATAGGTGCCGCCATCGCCGACGGGGCTGCCCTCGACGTTGAAACCGTACGACAGACCGTCGAGAGCGGGCGTCTTCAGCAGCATCGCGCTGCCGCTCTGGCTGTAACGCCCGAATGCGATGCCGTCGCGGCCGGCCGCGATCATGCCTCGATAGTTGAAATCGACGTTGCTGCCCGCACTGCTGTGGCCGAGGTTCAGCGATGCATCGCCGCGCGTGCCCGCGCGCGTGCCGTATACGTTGAGGCTGTATTCGTTGCCGATGCGCGCACCAGTGAGCCCGGCCGTGGTCGACCCGAAGCTGTCGATGAACTCCTTGCGGACGTCGCCGCTCAACTGTGTCTTCCCGCCCGCATAGGTCGCGTTGACGGTGCCTTGCACACGATCGAGCATCATCGTCATGTTGAAGTACACGCCGTAGCCGTTGCTGCGGTTCGGCTGGAAGCCGCCCTTCTGCACGCCGAGCGCGAACGAGCCCCACAGGCCGTTCGGCCGGTAGTTCCAGCGCGCCTCGGCCTGCTGCGATTCGCCGGAATTCGACTTCTGGTAGTTGTAGCCGAACGTCACCCCGCGCACGTTGCGGCTATAGGACACGGCCGTGCTCGGCTGCCCCGCATAGAAACGCGACACGTTGGTATTCTGGTACCGGCTCACCGACAGGCTGCCGAGCGCTTCGCTCGCGGTCGAGATATTGATATACGCGCCGGTGCTGCGCTCGCCGCTCAGCACGCCGAGCGTCGGCGCGACGTCGACGCCGGCGATCTGCATCGGGCGCGTGACGTTCACTTCGGCCGCCCACTTGCCGCCGCGCCCGGCAATCGCCGACGCGTTCATGTAGAACAGCTTCAGGTTCCGGCTCATCGCGGCCTCGAGCAGATATCCGCCCTCGCTCATCTCCTTGCCGGCCGTCACATGCCACGAATTACCGTTGCTCGCGCCGAAATTGAGGTTGTTGATCTCGCGCGTCTCGCGATTGATCACGTTGCCGTTCCGGTCGACGAGGCGCACGTCGACCGGGTAATAGCCGCCCGGCAGGTCGGCGAAATTGATTTCGTTGCGGCCGAGCATGGCCGGACGCTTCAGGATGAGACGGCCGCCGCGATAGAATTCGTAGTTGCCTTCCGCCGTCGCGTACAGGATCAGCGATCCCGCGCGCGTGTCGGCTTGCAGGTGGGTCTGGCTGCCGAGCGTCACGAACTGGTCGAAGCTCGGCGTCAGCAGCGTGCTGACCGACCCGGCCGCGTAATCGATGCTGCTCTGCTTGCCCGCCCGCATGTAGGTGCTGGCGAAATTCTTCTGCAGGTAATACGACGACACGCCTTTCGTACTGCTGTTGTAACTGCGCGTCTCGGTGCGGCTGGCATACCAGCTGACATACCCGAAGCTCTGGAACGGCAGTCCGACCCAGGTATTGCCATTGACGTTGACCGTGCGGTACCCGTCGGACGCCGCGCGCAAATCGAGCGACTGGTTGTTGACGATGCCGACGCCCGTCTGCGGTGCGATGGTGTCCTCGCCCGCGTCGCGAATGGCGATCGAGCGTCTCAGCTTGTCGACGGTGACGTGATAGCCGGCGATGTCGAGATCGCAGCCGCGACTGCACTCCTTGTAGTCGAGCTGCGACACGACACGGCGAAGCGTGTCGATGTCGTCGCGCGAAATGCCGTTCGCTTCGTACTTTTCCTCGTCGAAGACAAGCGCAGCCGCTTCCGGCGAGTAGCCGATGAAACCCGGCAACGTCCGGCCGTTGAACGTCGCCACGTAATTCGCGGTATCGTCGAGCTCGGCCGCGCTGAATCCATCAGGCACGCCATACGATACTTTCAGTTCTGCATACGAGTGCGATGAAATGAAAAGACACGCGCCCAGCCACAGCTTGTTGACGCGAAACGGAGCTTGATAGGCGGACACGCTGTTTTCTTCTGACGTGATTCTTGACGGGCGGGCACGGTGCGATGACCGTGCCGTGAAGGGGACAACGAGCCCCGCCGGAAGCGGGGCTCGTTCGTGGGTTACGGCGTGCCCGACGCAGCGGCAGGCTCGAACACCATCACGAGATCGCCGCTATAGCTGCCGTTGGTGCTGATCGAGCCGAGCTGGGCCGGTGCGTCGACGTCGATCTTCAGGTTGTGGATCTCGTCGAAGCCGCCGTTGCCGGGCGTCGTCTGCGTGATCTTCTGGACCGCGCCGAACTTGACCTCGGACGGGCCCGCGTTGGACGACAGCGTGACCTTCGCATTCTTCATTTCGTACGCGCCGCTCGACATCTTCAGCGGCTGCGCCAGCGAAATGTTGAAATCGGCGTTCTTCGTGAACACGCGCACCGGCAGCGTCTTCGTGAACTTCGACTGCGTGTAGTCGGTCGGTGCCAGCTCTTCGGTGTTGTACCAGGACGAGCCGTCCGGCTTCGACACGAAGATCGCGTCGTTGATCTGTGCGGTCAGCGTGATTTTCTTCGACACGGCTTCGGCCTGCGCCGTTTGCACGACGCCGAACACCGCGCCGCCAACGCCGAGCACCAGAATGAGTTTGCTGAGTTTCATCGATTGGTCTCTATCAAGAATAGGCTTCGAACAAGCGACTCCCGGCGTTTTAAATTCACACCGGAAATCCGTACGTGGATAATTCAATTCCACGACACGAATATTGCCAGCCGACCCTACATGACGGTCAATAGAACTTGTTCGTCAATATTCGAAAATATCACTAGGACTTTTACGAAATCAGAATTTCCAAAAAAATCCGTCAAAAGCACTGCATGCATGGCCGCCCCTGTCCATGCGGTGCCGACGCCGATGCCGGCCCGGCCAGGCAAGACTCACCGGATAGTGGGTGCGCAGCCTGATTTGTCTTATTCGACTTCCTGATTTTCACGACTCGCCTTCATATTTTTTTTAATTTTACGAATCCGACCAGGGATATCGCGCCTCTTAAATCTATCCTTTCGGACTATGCAGAATGACTGACTTACGATTCATCACCCCCGAGGGACCGGAGGCTGTCCGATTGTCTTCGGCACGGAGACCCGAATCAGCATAACCCGCTGATTTAAAAATGTTAAATCCACCGAACAATTCCACCTCGCAACCCCGCAAACCACACCATAAATTCCGATTTAGTACTTGTACTATTAAATCAACAATCAATCTCGTTCGAATCCCATTTCATCCACTGGTCGAACTCTCGACAATCGTTCCTGATTCGTACCTCGCCATTCCAAGACTTGCCATGCCCCAAATGTGCACTGTCAAAAAGCGGCTTTCGTGCGTTTCACAACATCAACCACCGTTTGAGATCAAGACTATGAAACTCGCAAGCACCAAACTCATTTCAACGCTGCTCGCCGTGGCTGGCCTTGGCCTGGCGTCGGCCGCCCATGCGGCGGACGGCACGATCACGTTCACCGGCAACGTCACCGCGGCAACCTGCAAGATCGACGGCACCGATGCCGGCAGCACGTCCAACAAGGCCGTCCCGATGCCAACGGTCAGCGCCGGCGCGCTGAATGCCGCCGGCGCGGTGGCGGGCCGCACGGCGTTCGGCTTCAAGCTGTCGGGCTGCGCGGTGGACGGCGAATCCAGCTCGGGCAACCCGACCAAGGTTCAGGTCTCGTTCGAAAACGCGACCAACGTGACGGCGGACGGCAAGCTGTCGCTCGACAAGGGCACGGCAGAGAATCCCGAGGCGCAAAACGTCGTTCTCCAGATCCTGAACGACGGCCAGAGCCCGATCGTGGTCGGCGCGAACGCATCCGACCAGCAATCGCAAGTGGTCTCGATCGGCGCGGACGGCACCGCGCAGCTGAACTTCTTCGCCGAGTACCTGGCGACCGGCGTGGCAATCGGCGGCCCGGCAAATTCGAAGGTCCAGTACTCGCTGGTCTATCAGTAATCCTCCGCTCGACCAGGCCCCGCTTGCACAGGAGGCCTTCCGGCGGCGTGCGGCGCACGCCGCCGCTTCGTCCCACCGATCGACGACAACGATCGGCAAACCTATCCGGCTCGCCATGAACGTCATCCTCAAATCGCTTCAAGCCATCGCGCTGACTACCACCTTGATCGCTTCGCATGCGTATGCGAACGTCGTGATCTCGGGTACGCGCGTCATTTTCCCCGGCAACGACCGCGAGGTGACGATCAAACTCACGAACGACGGTTCCGCGCCGGCGCTGGTGCAGACCTGGATCGACACGGGCGACGCGGACGCATCGCCCGATACCATCGACGTCCCTTTCACCTTGACGCCGGCGATGTTCCGGATGGAGCCGCAGAAAGGTCAGACGCTGCGGCTCATCTACACGAACGACCCGCTTCCGGCCGACAAGGAGTCGCTGTTCTGGCTCAACGTGCTGGAAATTCCGCCGAAAGCGGCCGGCAACGCCGATCGCAACCAGCTTCAGATCGCGTTCCGGTCACGCATCAAAATCATGTTCCGCCCCCGCGATCTGCCCGGCAACGCGCAAGGCGCGCCCGCACAGATGCGCTGGCAGGTCGCGCGCGGCGCGGAAGGCAAATATGTCCTGCAGGCGACGAATCCGACGCCGTATGTCGTCAATATCGGCAGCGTGCTGTTGCATTCCGGCGGCAATAAATACGACGCCGGCGCCGGTTACGTGCTGCCGGGCACCACGCAGTCATTCCCGATCGCCGCGCTCAAGACCCAGCCCGCCGCCGGCGCAATGGTCCAGTTCGGCAGCATCAACGACTGGGGCGCGTCGACCAACAACGAACAGCCGGTGTCCATGCAGCCGTAACGCCGTGCGGGTTGCCCGCGCGTCCCCACCCGACCGCCTAGCCTCGCGACGTGGCCACACGGCCACGCATGCGGACGACCGGCGAGCCCATGCCCACGTTGTCCGCATCGACCTCACGACCGGTTCGTGCAATTGCGCACGCCGCTACGCATCCTCTCCACCCGAGGCTCATCCACCATGACTCAGCCCATCCAGCATCCGCTCAAGGATGCGCCGTCTACCACGCGCCTCAAACCGATGTGCGCCTTGGTGCTGTCGAGCCTCGCCGCGTGGGCAGGTGAAGGACATGCCGACGGCGGCCTCCCCGAGACAGGCGTGTCCGATACGATGCAGATCGCGCAGGTCGAGTTCGATCCGGGCTTCCTGAACAACGGCAACGGGCAGCCGGTCGACATCACGCGCTTCGCGCGGGGCAACCTCGTCGAGCCGGCCACCTATAGCGTCGACCTCATGGTCGGGCCGCGCTGGATCGGGCGCTACGACATCGCGTTCGCGGCCGTCCCCGGCATGCCGGACGCGCAACCCTGCTTCGACGAAAAGCTGCTGCGCCGTATCGGCGTCGATTTCACGAAGCTGCCCGCGGAGACCGTGGCCGCGATCACCGTCAAAGGCGAGTGCCGCCGCATTGGCCAGATCGTGCCTGAGGCCAGCGCATCGTTCGACTTCAGCGAGCAGCGCCTGACGCTCGCCGTTCCGCAGGCGTCGCTCGTTCGCCAGGCACGCGGGCATGTCAGCCGGGATCAGTGGGATGCCGGCGTGCCCGTCGGGATGCTCGACTACAGCCTCAACGTCTACAGCTCGAAGCCGAGGGGCAGCCGCACCGATACGCAAGCCTATCTCGGCCTGAACGGCGGCATCAATATCGGCAACTGGCACTTCCGCCACAACGGTTCGTACACGTGGTCGGAACGCGGCGGCAGCCGGTATCAGGACATCTCGACTTATGTGCAGCGGGATCTGCCGTCGCTTTCGTCGCAACTGGTGATCGGCGAAACCTTCACGTCCGGGGAACTGTTCGACTCGACACAGTTCCGCGGCGTGCGCCTGTCGACCGACGACCGGATGCTGCCTGACTCGCTGCGCGGCTATGCGCCGGTCGTGCGCGGCGTCGCGAACACCAATGCGAAGGTCACGATCCGGCAGAACGACGTGACGCTGTACGAAACGACCGTCTCGCCCGGCCCGTTCGAGATCAATGATCTGTATCCGACGGGCTACGGCGGCGACCTGCGCGTGTCCGTCACGGAAGCGGACGGCTCCGTGCACACGTTCTCGGTGCCGTATGCGGCGGTGCCGCTGTCGCTGCGGCCCGGCATCCAGCGCTACAGCTTCGTCGCGGGCACGCTGCGCAACCAGCAGAACTCGGGCCACCCATTGTTCGCGCAAGCGACCTACCAGCGCGGCCTCACGAACCTGGTCACCGGGTATGGCGGCGTCACGATCGCGGCCGGCTATGCGTCCGCGATGCTGGGCGGTGCATTCAACACGCGCTTCGGCGCGCTCGGCCTCGACTTCACGCAGGCCGCCACGTCGATCCCCGGCGTGAAGCGCTTCAGCGGCTCGAGCCTGCGCGTCAGCTATGCGAAATCCGTCGCGGCGACGGGCACCGACGTGTCGATCGCCGCGTACCGCTACTCGACGAACGGCTATTTCAACCTGAACGACGCGATGAACGCGCGCGATACGGTGCGCAAGGGCCAATCGGTCGACACCGTCTGGCGGCAGCGCAGCCGTGCGTCGCTGATGGTCAGCCAGCGTCTCGGCGAGAAAGGCGGCCAGTTGAGCCTGACCGCGTCCGCCGCCAACTACTGGAATCGCCCCGGCTCGGACATCAACTACTCGGCCGGTTACAACAATTCGTTCCGGAATATCTCATACAGCCTGTCGGCAACGCGCCAGCGCGATTTCGGCGGCGCCATGAGCACGCTGTACTACGCGAGCGTGACGATTCCGCTCGGCAAGTCCAGCCCGACGATGCTGACGAGCAACGTGTCGCGCGATACGCAAGGCCGCACGCAAGTGCAGTCGATGGTATCCGGCTCGCTCGGCGAGGACAACGCGTTGTCGTACAGCGTCGGCGCCAACTATACGAACAACCGCGGCAACGCGAACACCGACGGCAGCGGCAACCTGACGTATCGCGCGCGCGTCGCCGAGCTCAACGTCAGCGCCGGCGGCAGCTCGAACTACCAGCAGGGTTCGATCGGCATCCGCGGCGCGGCGGTCGCGCACCCGGGCGGCATCACGCTGTCGCAGCCGCTGTCGGAGACCTTCGGCATCGTCGAGGCGAAGGGGGCGGAAGGCGCGCGGCTCACGAACGCATCCGGGGTGCGGGTCGACAGCCGCGGCTACGCGATCGTGCCTTACCTCACGCCGTACAACATGAACACGGTCGAGCTCGACCCGAAGGGCATTTCGATGGACGTCGAGCTGAAGGAAACGAGCCAGCAGGTCGCGCCGCGCGCCGGCGCGGTGCCGCTGCTCAAGTTCGACACCGACAGCGGACGCGCGGCCGTGATCCAGGCGCGCAAGCCGGATGGCACGCCGCTGCCGTTCGGCGCCGCGGTCACCGACGAAACCGGCAAGAGCCTCGGCGTCGTCGGTCAGGCGAGCAAGATCTTCGTTCGCGGCCTGAAGGACAACGGCGCGCTCACGGTCACGTGGGGCAACGATGCGCGTTCGATCTGCCGGATCGAATACAACCTTCCGGTCAAGGCGGGCAAGCGTCGATCGGCCGTGCTGGAACAGGTCGGCGGCGTATGCAGGACGAATGCGACCTGACACGCCGTCCGACTCCCGAACGCCCCCGTTCCGGCGAATGCGCCGCCTTGACCGGCCGGCCAATGCATGCGGCAACGGAAACCCAACCGACATCTCATCGCAGAGACACACCATGACACGCAATTCGACCCGCTCTTCTCGCCACTTCGTTCATCTGATCGTCGTTGCACTCGCGGTGCTGATCGCTCCGTCCGCCGTGCATGCGATTTGCGTCGTCATTCCCGGCAACGCCCTCCCGCGTCCTACGATTCCCGCAAGTATCTCCAGCGCGCGGGATGCCCAGATTCCGGGCACCCTGGTCGAGGCCGGTTCGTTGAGCAACATCACGGCCCCCGGAGGATTGACGGAAGACTGCAATCCGAACAAATGGGACGCCAAATTGCTCGGCACCAGCGTGCTCGTCCCCAACGTCACCTATCTTTTCGAAGGGCAATCGGTTCCGGTCTATGAAACGGGGATTCCCGGCATCGGCTTTGCCGCAATGGTCCGGCTGAAACACCCGTCGGTCGTCGGGCCATGGCATGCGCTTACATCGGAGACCCGCTCGGAGCCCACCCCTGCCAACGGCAACGGCAACAAGCAGGTAGGGCCCGAGTTCCGGCTCGCACTCGTTTTCAGCGGTTCACTCGCTACCGGTTCCTACAAGAATCCGCAAAAGGCGATCGGCGAAAGCGGCGTCCACTCTTCAACCCAGCATACGAATCACACCCTGTACTTGCCGGCCCTTTCGGTCAACGTGACGACCGACGGCTGCTCGCTGACTTCCGGCACACATAACACGATCCCCCTTCCCGGCATCTACGGCGGCGCGCTCAAGGCCGTCGGCGACGTCTCCGATGCATCGAAGAATCTTTCCGTGAGCGTCGCCTGCCGCGGAAAGGTGAGTGTTCATGTAACGATGACCGATATCAACCAGCCCGCGAACACCGGCGACACGCTGAGCTTGTCCTCGACGTCGGGGGCGAGCGGCGTAGGCGTTCAGCTGTTCCGTCAGGGCAATTCGACACCGATTCGCTTCGGCCCCGACTCCGCGGCAAAGGGTAACACCAACCAATGGTTCGTCGACGAGGTCAACGACGGCGGCACCGTGACGATTCCGCTGGTGGCCAAGTATGTGAAAACGGCGCCGACCATCACCCCGGGAACAGTCGACGCGCGCGCGTCGTTCACGTTCTCCTATCAATAGCGGCCCGCGCTTGACAGGCCGCGTATCGCGGCAAGCCGGATCATGGCATGTTCATCCGGCATCGTCGGGGCAACGCGCGCGGCCCGCCATCCATTCGGAGGACCCGCCAGCGCGGATCATGCCGGCACTCGACCGACATCAGGTATCGATCGACGAGGGCCCGTCCGCCAGCCGGTCAAGCGCTTCCTCGACCGCGTGCCGAACCGTCGGCCAGATCGGCGCGAGTGCATCGAGGCCGCCGTCATGAACCGCGCGCTCGGCGCGCGCGCACGCGTCCATCGCCTCCGCGTATCCGGCCAGCGCGAAACCGCCACGCATCGAGTGCAATTCGATCTTGACCTGATCGACATCGCCATTCGACAAACCGCTTTCGATCATCGTCAACGAGCGCATCGAGGCCACATGCAGTGCCTGCCTGATCTCGTCCGTCATCACGACATCCGAACGCCCGTTATCCGAGCGCTCGCCGTGCCCGGCATGTCTTCGCAATACTTCGTCGAGCGCATCGATCGACAACGGCTTCAACACGACCTCCACGACCCCAACCTGCACGCAGCGCCGGCGATCCTCGTCGGTCGCGTGCGCCGTCATCGCGATCACCGGTATCTTCGCCCCCTGCTCGCGCAGGAAATTCGCCAGCGCGAAGCCGTCGAGTTCGGGCATCCCGAGATCGGTCAGCACGACATCGTACTGCCGCTCGAAAAATGCACGCATCGCCTCCACGCCGTTTGCGACGATCGTCGCATCGAAGCGCAGCGCGTCAAGCTGGTCGCGCAGCAGCGCGCGGCTCGCGGGGTGATCCTCGGCTACCAGCACGCGCAATGGCACCGCGTCGTCAGCGGGGATTGTTGCCGCTCCCTCGTCGGAAAACGGCTCGCCGTCGACGTGCATACCGGATGCCGGTTGCTCCGCGCACCAGCCGGGCGGCGCCTCCGGCAGCGGCAGCGCGGCGACGAACATCGAACCTTCGCCGGGCCGGCTGCTGACGGACAGCTCGCCGTCCATCAGCTTCACGATGCGCCGGCACAGCGGCAACCCGAGCCCGGTGCCGCCAAAGCGCCGGTAGATCGACGCATCGGCCTGGATATACACGTCGAACAGCGTCGGCATCGCGTCCTCGGGAATGCCGACCCCCGTGTCGGTCACGACAATCTCGACGCCTGGCCCGCCCGCGCCCGCCGCCGCCGCGCGCCGCGCGTCGATCGTCACGCCGCCGCGCTTCGTGAACTTGATCGCGTTGCTGACGAGATTCGTGACGAGTTGCTGGAGCCGCACGGGATCGCCGACGTAGCCGTCGGCCAGCTCGGGCGCCAGCCGGCACACGAGCGTCAGATGCTTTGCGTCCGCGAGCGGCCGGAAGATCGCGGCGACATCGCGCAACACGCCGCGCAGGTCGAACGGAATATGCTCGAGCGCCATCTGGTTCGACTCGGCTTTCGACAGGTCGAGCACGTCGTTGATCACGCGCAGCAGCGCATTGGACGACGACATGATCGTACCGAGCCGACGGCGCAGGGGCGCCGCCATCGACGCACGCTCCATCAGCTCCAGGTTGCCGATGATCGCGTTGAGCGGCGTGCGGATCTCGTGGCTCATCGTCGCGAGGAACGTCGACTTCGCCTTGTTCGCATGCTCGGCCGCTTCGCGCGCGGCGCGCAACGCCTCCTCCGCCTGCTTGCGCGCCGTGATGTCGAGCAGCGTGCACAGCAACACATCGATCCCGCGATACTTGGTGCGCATGATGTGCACGGCCAGATACGCGGTGCCGAACCCCGTGCGTTCGACCGCCAGTTCGTGCGTGACGAGCGCGCGGCCGCCGTCGCGCGGAAGCGCGGGCACGTGATCGCGATAAGCACGCCAGAGCCGCTTGCCGAGCGGCTCGCCCGACACGTCCCGATCGTATGCGGTCATCACCTCGTTGCGCACGATCGTGTCGCCGTCGGCAAACGACAGCAAGGCGAGCCCGGCCGGCGCCGTGCGGATCAGCGTCCGGTTGAGCGCCTCGCTCTCGATCAGGCGAATCGCACGGCGGTTCGCGGTGCGCAGCGCGCGTCGATCGAACGTGACGATCACGAACCACAGAACCGCGATCGCGAACAAGGCCGCGGCGGCCGTCAGGCTCGCGGACGCGGCGACGGCCGCCAGTACGCTGCGCCACGAGAATGTCGTCATCAGCACGAGACCCGTATCGGGCAGGCGGTCGCCGATCACGAAGCGGCTGCCGATGCGACGCGGGGCGACATGGTCGCCCCGCGCTTCTCGCGCTGCATCCAGCGCGTGCGCAATCATCGCCCGGTCAGGCTGCCCGCCGGCCACGACGTCGCCATCCTGATCGACCAGTGCGAACGCCTGATCGACCTCCTGCGACGCCATCAGATCGTCGATGCGGGGGCGGGCGTTGAACACGAGCCAGCCGACCGGGTGGCCGTCCGCGTCGCGAAACGGTTCCGCGACGCGCAGCACCGACCGGCCGAGCAACGGATCGACGCGGGCGTCCACGATCGTATCGCTGTCGCCCACCGGTGCCACCGGCAGCGCGCGGTCATCGCGCGGCGTCAACTGGCGCAACAACGCCGCGAGATCGAAACCGGGCGGCAGCGCGAGCGCCCGCTGCGCGAGCCTGCGGCCCGCCACGCCAAGAAACTCGCCATCCAATCCGATCAGATAGGCGTTGATCCCGGAATCCCTGGCCTCCTGCGTCGGCAGGACCGTCACTTCGGCCTGCCGCAGCACGATCGCGAGATACCGCGAATAGCTTGCGATCGGATGCGTCGGCGTCACGCGCGCGAATGCGACGAAGGTCGCCTGTCCGTTGCGATTGCGAAACACCCGCTTGTCGCCGGAAGGCGCAAAGCGGGCAAGCGCGTCCGGCGATGCCTGCTCGCCGCGCCGCCACAGCAGTTCCAGGTTGTCCACATGGCGGTTCAGCAGCACCGTCGTCACCTGCAGCTCGGCGTACAGCTCGGCCTTGCGCCCGAGGAAGGCCGAACGCGTGCGCGCGAGATAGTCGGTGACGTCGAGCCGCATCACGAGCATCGCACAGAGCACGATAAACGCCGTGATCGCAATGCCGCCCCCGTACAGCAACGCTTGCTGCTGGCGCCGCACGCGGCCGGGATCGAAGGGTTTGCCGCCTACCGCGGCGACTTGCGCGGCGTGCCGTTTCAGTTTTGCTGGCATCGTTCCGTTGCTGAGGGTCGACCGGGGGCGACGGGGCGGGCAAGTCTTGCGAGATGGCCGCGCATGAACGCGTGCCGCGTATCCACGCTATTCGCTCGCGTCCGACGCGCCCGGTACCGGTTGAAGCCTTTCGTCGTCGGCGTAGCGGATCAGATCGGCATCGCGGACGATCCCGAGCTTCTTCATCGCGCTCGACTTCTGCGAACTGATGGTCTGCTTGCTGCGATGGAGCTGCGCAGCGATCTCGCCCACCGTATAGCCCGCGCAGAACAACCGGACGACCTCGATCTCGCGCGTCGTCAGCGCACGCGCGACCGGCGCGAGATCGCCGTCCTGCAGAAGCTGCTTGATGTATGGCGACAGGTAATTCCCGCCCACGTACGCGGCGTGCACCGCGCCGATCAGGTGCGAGATCGCATCCGACTTGCTGAGGATGCAATTCACGCCGTGCCTGCCGATCGCGCGCAGCACGCTCGGACTGTCGATCATCGTGATCGACACGATATGCAGCGCGGGATAGCGGCGCTGCAGGAACGACAGCAGCGCGAGACCGTCGCCGTACTTGCCGCTCGGCATCACGTAATCGAGCACGAGCACGTCGCTCTGTTGCGCGTCGAGCGCCGCGACCAGGTCCGTCGAATTCGAAACGGCGCCCACGAGCTTGATCGTGCTGCTTCCCTGCAGCGCTTGCGACATCCCGAGCGCGGACGCCGGATGGTCGTCCGCCACCATTACGCGCACAAAGAATTCGTCCATGTTCCTGTTTCCCCGAGGCTTTCCGTCACGCATCCGGTTCCCCGCCCAGGCGGGGGCGTGCAAGCGCCATCGCGTCGATGGCTGGCCGTGATCGGCACACCGGACAAAAGGTGACTCAATTTTAAGATAAATCCCGTTTCGCCTCTCCATCGGCACCATCCCCGTGGCGATCAGGCATTCGATGCACCCCCACACCCCGCGCGCATGACGCATTCGCACGACTTCTTCGCACGATTCGCCGAACCTCGCAATTGGTCCGGCGCCGCTACTGGATACCGCGACGGCACCCGAGCCCCATCGCGCCCCATCGCGATCGGCTATCGACCATCCGGATTGACGGGCAGGTCATGCGCGTGGCCATCCGCTCTGCTTTTCCATTCGCTGATCGCGCGCCGCTTCTGTGCCGGCGACATCAACAAAAACTCGTTCATCGACGTCAGAAATTCCCGGCGGGATTTCTCCGGGAGCGCGGCAAACTCAAGCAGCATTGTGAATGTCTTCCTCGCATGGCGCACGACCTTCCCCTCCAAGGTTGATTGGAAATCTGCCGCGCGACATGCGACGGCATCCTGCCTTCTTTTTCTTGACCCGCACTCGCACGCCTGCGGTCGATCGTTATTCGTCGCACCACGCTGTTGCGTGATCGGCCGGCCCCGTTGGCCCGGAAACCGCGCGCGCCGAAGCGGCACCACGCTGCCACACCGGCGCGAGCGCGCCGCGCAAGCGTGCGAGCGTCACGGGTTTCGTCAGGACGCGCCGCACGCCTGCCGCCACGCAACGGCGCATGCTTTCGGGCGTCAGGTGCGACGTCACGACCAATACGTCGCAACCGGCGGCGGCGGCGCGCGCGGCCTCGGCCAGTTCATACGCGCGCATGTCGGGCAGATCCGCGCCGATCAACAACACGTCCCAGCCGCCGCCCATCAACGCTTCAAGCGCCGCGTGTCCGGCCCTCACTTCGGCCACCATGCAGCCGAGCGCATGCAGTTGCTCGCGGAAAATCGAACCGTCGACGGCTTCGTCGTTTGCCACCAGCACGCGCGGCCCGCGGCCGGCGCCCGGCCGCTCGCCGGACGACGAAGCGTCGAGCGAGCCTTCGCCGGCTGGCGGCCCGCCCTGCGTCAGCACCGCGCGCAGGCCGCCGAGCGCATAGCTCGACACGCGTACGGTAGCGCCCGCGCGGTACGGTTCGAGCGGCCCGTCGCGCGTGGCGAGAATCAGCGGCGTACAGCCGCGCAGGCTGTCCAGGTCCGCCTGCGACCATGCATCGGCATCGCCGAACAACACGACCGGCCCGCGCCACGCGGCGTCGCGCGGCAGGTTCGACGGGCTGTCGTACACGACGACGTCGAATCCCCACGCATCCAGGTGCGGCCACGCGAAATCGCGCCACTCGGGTTGCGCGGCGATCAGCGTCAGCGTGCCTACGCGGCAGGCGCGCGGCCGGCCGAGCGCGACGACCGTCGCACCAAGCGGCAGGCGCACCGCGAAGCAACTGCCGACGCCAACCTCGCTCGCCACCGAGATGCGGCCGCCCATCGCGGTGACCAGCCGGTCGCACAGCGCGAGCCCGAGCCCCGTGCCGCCGTAGCGGCGCGTGATCGACGTGTCGACCTGCGAGAACACCTTGAACAGCTTGTGCCGATGCTCGGCCGCGATGCCGATCCCCGTATCCTCGACCTCGATGGACAACTCCGGCGCGCCGCGGCCGTTGGCGACGACGGCCACGCGCACGCTCACGCGGCCCGTGTCGGTAAACTTGATCGCGTTGTTCAGCAGGTTGGCGAGCACCTGCGCGAGCCGCGTCGGGTCGCCGCGCATCCGCTGCGTGACGCACGCACGAAATTCGCAGAACAGCTGCAGCCCTTTTGCCTTCGCGATCGGCACGAACGCGTTCAGTTCGCGCTCGACCGTTGCGATCACGTCGAATTCGATCGACTCGACCTGCATCGCGCCCGCCTCGATCTTCGAGAAATCGAGAATGTCGCTGACGAGCGCGAGCAGGTTCGTCGCCGACGAGCGCAGCGTGCGAATGCGGCCGTGCTGGGCCGCGTCGAGCGCCGAGCGTTCGAGCAACTCGAGGTTGCCGAGGATCACGTTCAGCGGCGTGCGGATCTCGTGGCTCGTCGCCGCGAGGAACGACGATTTCGCTGCATTGGCCGAATCGGCCGCACGCACGGCCTCTTCGAGTCGCTGCGTGAGTTGCCGCTTCGCGGTGGTGTCGGCGACCGCGGCAATCAGCACGTCCGCGCCCTGGTAACGCGCGCCGCACGCAATGAATTCGAAATGCGGGTGCGCGGCTTCATCGTCGCCCAGCACGAGATCATCATGCAGCACGCCGCCCTCGTCGCCGCTCGCGACATGCGCTTGCCACGCGGCAGCCACCTGATTCGACAGCGCGTGATAGTCGCCGCCGATCCGCGTGACCATGTCCGTCAACGCAGGGCTCGCGAGCAGGAAATGTCCGTCGTCACGCGCGATCAGCCCGAGCCCGATCGGCGCCATCTCGATCACGCTGCGGCACAGCGCCTCGCTGTCGAACACGCGCTGCGAGCGCGCGTAGAGCGGCGCGAATTCGCGCCGGTGAAAGCGCAGCAGCAACCCCCACATGACCGCGAGCGTGAGCAGCGTTGCCGCCACCAGCGTGCCGGCCGAACGGGCGACGCCGGCCGCAACGTCGGCCCACGACAACGCATACGCGAACGTCCAGCCCGTCGATTCGAGCGTGCCGTGGAACAACAGGAAACCGTCGCGGAACACCGGCGAACCCGCCGACGCACGGCCCCGCCACGGGGCGAGTTCCAGCAGGCGCGCAACGCGGCCGGCGTCGCCCGCGGCGGGATCCATCGCGACGAGCCGGCCATCGGCCGTCGTGATGTAGAACGCACCTTCGGGACGATAATCGGCCAGCCACGACAGCAGGTAATCGGGCGGGTATTCGGTCGCGAGCACGGCAAACGTGCCGCCGTCGTCATGTGCCTCGGCCGCGATCCGGATGCGCGGCTGCCCCGATACGGGATCGGCGAACGGCGCCAGCCAGCGCACCTGCGGACGGGCATCGACGACACCCGGATACGTACGCCCGAAATCGATATGCAGCGCGTCGAGCACGCGTGCGCGCGCGTCGGGCGACACCAGCGCGGGATCGTCGCGGTTCCGGTTCGGCACCAGCCCGAACATGCCCGTGCGCGTGCTGTAGTGGTAACCCTCCAGCGTGCGCCCGCGATTGATCGAGCTCGCCGCGCTGATGCGCGACAGCAGCACCGACAACGACAGGTAGCGCGCGACCTCGGCGCGGTCGCCGGTGTGCCCGGGCACGCCGAGCACAAGCGACGGATGCGGCCGGATCGCGACGCGCTGGTCGTCGCGGAAGAATGCAGCGACAGCCGACTCGGGCGCGCTATCGGCCTCGCGCCAGATCAGCTGCGCATTCGCGACGCCGTTGCGGAACGACGCCTCGCTCACCTGGATCTCGTTGAGCGTCTGCTCCAGCCCGTTCAGGTAGTTGCGCCGCTCGCCCTCGACATGGCCCGAGACGATCGCCACCATCCCGAGACCGCAGGCGATCAGGACCAGGACCGTAACGACGATGCCGCCACCGAACACCGAAATGCTCTGGTAGCGGCGGAGGGATTGAAGCGAACTCTGCGGCATGACGCGCGGCGGCGGCCGCGACCCCGAACACGACCGATTCGGATCGCAAGCGCTCGCCGGAACTCACCATGGAAAGGATGGAATGAATTCCGACGATGCCAAACGCGTGTGCGAGCGTCCACCCCGAATGAACCGTTTCGTACACGTCAGAGTCTATTGGTTAGATATTTAGAACTTGACCTAGATTCGATGCGGGGAAAAACCGTGACAGGACGCGTCCCGGCCGCGCACGAAACAGGCGACGCGTGACCGCGAGGGGAAGAAACGAGGAAAAAAGCGGGGGTGGGCCCGAAAGCGGCGGCCCCCCGCGGAAGCGCCGCGCAAGCGGCGAGGCACATGGACAACCGGCAAGCGACGGCCGGTTCAGTTCTGCGTGAGCGGGTTGAGCGTCGTGCACAGGAAGCCCGTGCAGTTCGTCGGCTTGAAGTAGAACGACGCCATCACCGGGCTGGTCGTACCGAGCGCGAGATCGCCCAGATAGGCGGAACCCTGCGCGCCGAACGTGTTCGACTGCTGGACGAAGGCGGCGCCGGTCGACTGGATCGCGGCCGACTGGTACGTGAAGGTCGGCGACTGCGTCTGGTCCTTCACGTAGACCCACGAGATCGTCGAACCGAACAGCATCCCGCCCTTCGCGCGATAGCCCTTCGCGCCTTCGCTGTTGGCCTGGGCGATGAAGTCGCTGACGGTCGTCGTCGGCACCAGCGCATCGTACGTATAGGTCGCGTTCGACGCGTTGTTCTTCATGTACACGTTCGCCTGCACGGCCCCGATCGCCATCGGGCCGAGGAACCAGTAGCCCGACTGGCCCTGGCCGTTTGCCTGCGTGAGGAACGCGTTCGTGTCGGCCGGCAGGCCCGTCGTCGTGTACGTATAAGTAGCCGACGAGCCGCCGTCCTTGCGATAAAGCTCGCCGAACGTGAGCGGCCCTTCATAGCGGTAGCCGCTCGCCCCTTGCGCGTTCGCCTGGCTGACGAAGGACGGCATGTCGGCCGCGGCCGTCTGCAACTGGTACGTGTAGGTCTGGGCAGTGCCGTCGTTCACGAAGATCGATTGCGAACCGCCGCTGCCCGCGTTGTAGAAGTAGTCGCCCAGATAGCGATAGCCCTTCGCGCCTTCGCTGTTGACCAGCGTCAGGAAGCTCGCCTTGTCGGCCGCGACGGGCTGCGCCTCGTAGCGCCACGTCAGCGTGCTGCCGCCCGAGCCGCCCGACCCGCCGCTACCGCCGCTGCCACCACTTCCCGTCCCGCCCGAACCCGACCCGCCGCTGCCACCGTTGTTGCTCGTGCCCGATCCACCGCCGGGCGAGGAATTGTCGTCGCCGCCGCCGCAAGCGGTCAGCGCCAGACAGGTCAATGCGATCAATGCAACGGCCTTCATCGGGATCACCTCACTGCAAAAAGGACGGACGAAGCCAGTACGCACGGCTCACGCCGCGCGCACGGACAGTCATGAATCAGGAATCGGCCAGCGGCGCTCCGCCGGCCGGGGACGTCAGTTGACCTGAAGCTGGCCACCACGGCCGAGGCCGCCCTTGACGTCCTGCGCCTTGTAGCTGCGCAGTGCAACGACCATCTTGTTGTATGCGTCGATGAACGCGACGACCGTCGCCTTGCCTTCCGGCGTCGTCGAGAAGCCGGCCAGCGCACCGCCCACGCCGCCGCCGAAGCCGCCCAGCGCCGCACCGTAGTTGGTTGACGTCGAGCTGCCTTCCGACGCCGCGATCTGCACGGCCGAACGCACGTCGAACAGCGTCAGCGTCACGACCGACGCCTTCGTCTGCAGGTGGCCGGCCACCGCCGCCACCGCGCTGTTGCCGATCAGGCCGCCGATCATGCTGCCGATGCCGCCGATCGGCGAATCGTTGATGACGATCTGCGGTTCCATGTAGTAGTCGGCCGCGACACGCTGGCCCTTCTGCTGCTTCGAGCCCGCGCGGTATTCGCCCGAGTTGCGCTGCAGCTGCGTGATGCGCGACAGCCGCGCGTCGCTCTTCTGATTGCCGATCGACGTGATCACGAAGCAGTTCGACTGCTGGACCGCCAGGCGCAGCAGCGGATCGATCGTCGTCATCTTGGTCGCGCTGCCGAACGGGCCCCACCAGTCGGCATTGCGGCCGTCGTCGACCGCGATCGTGCCGAGCGGCGACGCGCAGCGCTGCAACCCCGAATCGGCGCCGGCGCTCGTGCCGCCCGCCGCCGCGCCCGTCACGCCGGCGTTCTGGCCGCCGGGCGTCACCATGCCGCCGCAGCCTGCGACGGACGCGCAAAGCGCTGCAACCAGCGCACCTTGAGTGAGACGATGGGAAAGGTTGGTCTTCATGTCGTTGTCGATCGATTAGAGTCGTTGTTCGGCTTATGTGTTCGTGCGAACTTCGATAAGCCCCCCGGCGTGGCGCGCGATGGTGGTCTCCCCGCTGCTGCCCCCGTTGCTTTAGGCCCGGTCAGTAGTACCAGTACGTCTGCTGCCAGACGCCGTAGTACGGATAGCCCGAGTACCAGTAGCCGTAATAGACGTCACGCCATTGCGTGCGCCATTTCCAGTCTTCCTCGTCTTCCTTCTTGGCCTTGCGCGCGAGATCGAGCAGCTTTTTCGATTCCTTGTCGCCGCGGCCCGCCGCGATCGACAGCCACTTCTCCGCTTCGCGCGCGTCGGAGCCCATTTCCTCGAGGCCGAACAGGTAGAAACTGCCGAGCGCCTTCTGCGCCTGGAGGTCGCCGCGTTCGGCGGCCTCGCGCATCCACTTGAGCGCCTGGTAGCTGTCCTGGCGCACGCCGTCGCCGCGGAAATAGCGCAGCCCGAGGTCGTAGGCCGCCTTCGGCTGGGTCTTCGCGGTCTGCTTCAGTGCGGCGATGCGCGGGTCTTCCCGGTCTTCCGTATCGTCCCTTTTTTGATAGGACACCTGATCTTTTGGACGGTCGGAACAACCTGTGTCGTCGCAGATCCGCACCGTGTTGCTGGTGACGGACGGATCCTGCGCGCACGCGGCCAATAGCAACAGCAGCCCCGGTGCGAGTAAACGGCGATACATTGGTACTTTCCTCAAGTTTTATTGGCGCCGCAATTCTTCGAGCTGTCCCACCCTAGGAGCTCGTACCCGGTTGCGCGCGGCGCAGCGGATACAATGCCATCCGCCAACGCCGACACGCGCCCAAGGCTCTCTCAGGTTCTCTCTTCGAATCGTTCCGTCACTGCCTCACTGCTGCCGCTTTTCGCTGTACCGGCTGCTGCCGGCTCGATCTCCAAACATGACGCGACAAACAATAGTGACGTGGTGAGCAATAATAATGGAGAAAAATGGCATGTCAAGGTCATTCGCTTTCTCAAAACTTGCATGATGCGTCAACTTTGATATGCTCTTCCTCGCCACAACCCCCGGAGACCCCATCGAGATGTCCACCACCGAGCAGGCCAATGTCGATCTCATGACCGCCAACAAGGTGCGCGACCTACTGAACCGGAACGGCATTCCGCCGCGAAGTCACAACACGACGATCGCGAACGTGCTCGGCCTGAGCTTCTCGGTCGTCACGCGCAAGATGAAAGGCCTGATCCCGTGGAACCTGTCGCAGTTGCAGGACATCGCGACGCACTTCGGCGTGCCGCCCGCGATCCTGCTCGACGACAAGGGCTCGCAGCCGGCCGCCGCCGAGATGATCGATGCGACGCTCGTGATCGAATCGAAGCGCTTCCGCTGCCGCGCCGCGATTTCGGCGAAGGCCAGCAGCCAGATCGAAACGGATTTCGTCGCGATGCAGTGGCAGGGCGAATGGATCGTCACCGAGCGCCAGCACGCGCGCGAGGGCCGCACCTATCCAGTCGACGTGATCGAGCTGCGCTCGGCCCAGCCGAGCGTGTATGCGGCGCGGATCGCCGTGGTGGACGATTCGCAGGACGTCGCCGAAACGGTGTGTGAATACTTCATCGAAAAAGGCGTGAACGCGATTCCGTACTTCGACGGCGCGACGTTCCGCAAGGCGCTGGAAGTCGAGGATTTCGACGGTTACATCCTCGACTGGATGCTCGGCGACCAGACCGCCGCCGAACTCGTGCGCGGCATCCGCTCGAGCGAGAACAGCGGCGCGCCGATCTTCCTGTTGACCGGCAAGATCTCGACCGGCGAAGCCAGCGAGGACGAAATCGCGCACATCGTGTCGCACTACAACGCACGCTGCGAAGAAAAGCCGGTGCGCCTGCCGATCCTGTTCGCCGAAGTGGCGCGCGAACTGAAGATCGCGCTGCCGGCCGCGGCCGCCGCGAACTGAGAACCGGAACCGGAACGACAACCCGCCAAACGAACCACAATACCGAGGGAAAGACATGCGCGTTTCAACCATCTGGACCAAGAGCGTGCTGGCAGCCTGCCTGCTCGGCATGGCCGCCGCCGCATGGGCCGCTTCGTCGTTTACGTTCACCGTCGACGGCAAGATCGGCAAGAGCAACCAGCAGGGGAAGATGACCTACATCTTTTCCGAGCAGGAACTGATGGCGCTGCCGCAGCACACGATCGTCACGTCGACGAGCTGGACGCCGAAGGCGGCCTTCACCGGCCCGCTCCTGTCCGACGTGCTGAAGACCGTCGGCGCGCACGGCACGCAGATCGAATTCCGCTGCATCGACGAGTACACGTTCACGATTCCCGTATCCGATGCCGACCGGTACGGCGTGATCCTCGCGCGGACGATGAACGGCAAGGTGCTCGGCAACGACAACTACGGCCCGCTGTGGATCATGTATCCGCGCGACGAGTATCCCGACGAGCTGAAGACGCCGCTCGGCGAAGCCAAGTTCGCGTGGCAGATCATCGGCCTGACCGTGAAGTGACATGAAGCGGCGGCGGTGGAAGAACAGAAAGATCATCCTGGTCCTCGGCTCGCTGTGGATCATGGGGTTCGCCGCGTGGGCGTTCCTGCTGTGGGACCTCCTCGCCACCTCGGTCAACGAGGGTGTGCTCGAAGGGCCGCGCGAAGGCGTGTTCTGGACCGCCGCGCAATACCGCAACGTCTACACGCGGTTCGACCGCCAGCTGATTCTCTACGCGACGCACGAGGACGACGATTTCGATCACGTGCAGATGCAGCTCGACAGCCTGTCGGTGTCGTTCGGCTTCCTGCAGCGGCCGTCCGAAGTGTCCGAATACTGGCTGCGCATCCCGCGCGCGCGCAACGAGATCGACGCGCTCGGCGAATTCATGACGCGCCTGAAGCGCGACGTGCCGCTGCTGCGCGACTCGCCGAAGAACGCGCACAAGGTGATCGACGAGGTCGACGCGTACTGGCCGAAGGTCAACGGCCTCGCGAACTACTTCCGCGCGATCGAGATGGCGCAGCGCGACTTCACGTTTCATCAGTTGAAGGAAAAGCAGCGTGCGATCCTGATCCTCGGCATCGTGCTCGGCGTGATCCTGTGCGCGCTGTTCCTGCTGCTGTTCTACACGATGCGCACGCGCGACGACCTGCTCGAACGGCAGGACGCGGCGCTCGACGCCGAACGCAAGGCGTCCGACCGCGCGTTCGAGATGATCGAGGCGAAGAATGCGTTCCTCGGGATGGTGAGCCACGAGCTGCGCACGCCGCTGCAGGCGATCTGCGGGTCGATCGAGATCCTGCTCGCGCGCCCGCAGTCGGACGCGAACCTGAAGACGATCCGGCGGCTGCAGAATTCCGCGCTGTCGCTGGAAGCGCTCGTCAAGGACCTCACCGACTACATCAAGCTGCGCTCGACGAAACGCCTCGCCGAACTGGATACCGTCGGCATCGCGCCGCTGCTCGCCGAAGTGCTCGAACCGCTGCGCGAAAAGATCGCCGCGAAGCGGATCGCGGTCACGCAGCTGGTCGAACCGCCCGGCCTCGCGATCCGCTCCGATCGCAAGCTGCTGAGGCAGGTGCTGTCGAACCTGATCGAGAACTCGGTCAAGTACACGCTCGGCGGCTCGATCCGGGTATCGATCACGCTCGCCGACGCACCAGCCGGCCAGCAGGTGAGGATCGCCGTGCGCGACACCGGCGCCGGCATCGCGAAGCAGCACCTGTCGAAGATCTTCGAGCCGTTCTATCGCGCGAACGACGCGGTCGGGCTGCACGTCGACGGGATCGGGATGGGGCTCGCGGTCGTGCGCGAAATCGTGACGACGCTGCGCGGGCATGTGGACGTGCACAGCGTGGTCGGCGAAGGCAGCGAGTTCGTCGTGACGCTGCCGGCCGAAGTGCCGGGTGTCGACACCGCCGGCCACGCGGCCGGCGACGGGCCCGCGCTGCCGCTCGCGATCCCGCATCACGACCGGCGCGCGCTGGTGGTCGACGACAACGACAACGCGCGCGAAACGCTCGGCGCGATGTTGTCGGCGCTCGGCATCGACGCCGATCTGTGCGGCACCGGGCAGGAAGGCGTCGCGCGCTTCGGCACGGGCCGCTACGACATCGTCGTGCTCGATCTCGAACTGCCCGACCTGAGCGGCTTCGAAGTCGCGCGGCGCATTCGCGCGGTCGCGCAACCCGACGACGACGGCCGCCATCCGGCCATCCTCGGTGTCAGCGCGTACGAATCGGCCGCGTTGCGCGAGAACCAGCGGGTATTCGACGCATTCCTGCCGAAGCCCGTCCACCTGCGCGAACTCGGCGCGCTCGTCGAGAAGCTGCTCGCCTGAGCCGGCGGCCCAGCGGCCCGGCAGGCTGGCCCCGCGCGCCCGCCTACTCCCCGATCACGTGCAGCACGATGTCGCGCCGGTGCGCGGCACGGCGATGCTCGAACAGATAGATCCCCTGCCACGTGCCGAGCACCATGCGGCCGTGCTCGACCGGAATCGACAGCTGCACCTGCGTGAGCGCCGTGCGCAGATGCGCCGGCATGTCGTCGGCCCCTTCGGTGTCGTGCTCGTAGCGCGTGTCGTCCTCGGGCGCGAGCGTCGCGAAATAGCGTTCGATGTCGCGCCGCACCGACGGATCCGCGTTCTCCTGGATCAGCAGCGAGGCCGACGTATGACGGCAGAACACGGTGACGAGGCCGGTGCGGATCGTCTGCTGGTCGACGAACGCACGCACCTGCGGCGTGAATTCGACGAGGCCGCTGCCGCGCGTGTCGACGCCGATGTGCGTGATGGCCTGTTGCATCGCCGTGATCTCAGGCCAGCGCGGCGAAGCCGTCGGCTTCGATCTGTTGCGCGTCGGCGGGGCGCACGACGCGCGCGACTTCGACGCCGTCGCGCAGGAATACGAGCGTCGGCCACAGCTTCACGCCGAACGAGCGGCCGAGCGGGCGGCCCGGGCCATCCTCGATCTTCAGGTGGCGCACGGCGGGATGCGCGGTGAACGACGCGACGATCGCGGGCTGCGCGCCTGCGCAAATTCCGCACCAGTTCGCGCCGAATTCGATGACGGTGGCGCCGCCCAGTGCATCGACTTCCGCGCGTGTCGGCGCGTTGGCGGTGTAGCGTTGCTCGGTGTCCATCAGGCCCTCGGGTGCGTTGGCGGAACGTGGCCGCGCCCGCGTGCGTGGTGCGGCGGGCGCGGCCTGCGATTTCCTACTGTAGCGGAAAAGCGCACGCGCTGCCGACCGGTCCATTGCGGCGTCATCGCCACCTGCGCACACGTTCGGAATGACACGACAAGATTCGGAGCGCCGCGCCGCGGCGACGCGATCAGCATGTGGACTGATCCGTCACCGAGGGCTCCAGCCATGAATGCACCGCATTGCGTCACCGAACCGAACATCCTCTATTTCGGCACGCCCGTCGTGCTGGTCAGCACGCTGAACGAGAACGGCACGGCCAATCTCGCGCCGATCTCGTCGGCGTTCTGGCTCGGCTGGCGCGGCGTGATCGGCATCGCCGCCAGCTCGCAGACCACCCGCAACCTGCTGCGTACCGGCGAATGCGTGCTGAACCTGCCGTCGTCCGCGCAGGCGAACGCGGTCGACCGGATCGCGCGCACGACCGGCACCTATCCGGTGCCCGACGGCAAGCGCGCGAAAGGCTACGTGTTCGAACCCGACAAGTTCGGCACGGCCGGGCTCACCGCGGCCGCCTCGCAAACGGTCGCGCCGCCGCGCGCGCTCGAATGCCCGGTGCACATGGAAGCGGTCGTCGCGGCCACACACGGAATCGGCGAAGAAGCGCCGGACCTGCGTGGCCATATCCGCGTGTTCGAAGTGCGCATCCAGCGCGTGCACATCCACCCCGACCTGCTGATGGACGGCCACCCGGACCGCATCGATCCGGACAAGTGGTCGCCGCTGATCATGAGCTTCCAGAAGTTCTACGGGCTGGCGCCGCGGCAGGTGCATGCGTCGCGGCTCGCGGAGATTCCCGAGCGCGCGTATCGCAGCCCCGACATCGAGCGCTCGCGCGACGCGGGCGTACTGAGCGGTACCGGACGGTAATGGGACGCCAAGGGGATTGCCCGTGAACCCGACGCTTCGTCCTGCTTCCACCGGCGCGGCCGATGCCGTCGCGCCCGCCCGGCACCGCCTCGTGCTGCCGGCCCTGTGCATCGCCGTGCTGATCGCGCAGATCGACACCGCGATCGCCAATCTCGCAACCGAACCGATCGGCGCGGCGTTCGGCGCGCGTGTCGGTGCGCTGCAATGGGTCATCGACGCGTACAACCTCGCGTATGCGGTGCTGCTGCTCACGGGCGGCCTGATCGGCGACCTGTTCGGCCGGCGGCGCGCATTCGTGCTCGGCGCGGCCGTGCTGAGCGGCGCATCGGTCGTGTGCGCGCTCGCGCCGACGCTCGGCGTGCTGATCGCGGGCCGCGCGCTTGCCGGGGCCGGCGCCGCGCTGCTGATCCCCGCATCGCTCGCGATCGTCCGCGTGACCTGGCGCGATCCGGCCGAACGTGCGCGCGCGCTCGGCATCTGGGCCGCGTGCGGCGGCATCGCGATGATCGTCGGGCCGACGCTCGGCGGCGTGCTGATCCCCGCATTCGGCTGGCGCAGCATCTTCGGCATCGTGATTCCTTTCAGCGTCGCCGCGATCGTGCTGGCCAGCGCCGTCGTGCCGGAATCGGCCGATCCGCAGGGCCGGCGCTTCGATCCGGCCGCGCAGGTGCTCGGCGCGATCGCGATCGGCTGCGTCGTGTTCGCGACGATCGACGCGCGCCACGCCCCGCTGCGCGCGGTGCTGCTGGTCGCGGCTGCGGCTGCCGCCGTCGCGCTGTTCGTGCGGATCGAACGGCGGCTCGGTACGGCCGCGCTGGTGCCGCTCGACCTGTTCGCGAACCGCGCGTTTCGCGGGATGCTCGTCGGCAACGGCACGATGACGTTCGGCGGCTACGGGATGCTGTTCGTGCTGCCGCTCGCGTGGCAGAGCCACCACGTGCTCGACGCCACCGGCGCGGGCCTCGCGCTGCTGCCGATGTCGATCCCGTTCGCGCTCGTGTCGTTCGGCTCAGGTGCGGCCGCAGCCCGCGTCGGCGGGCGCACGGCCGGTGCCGGCGGGGTCGCGCTGATGGGGCTCGGGCTCGCCGCGATCGGCATCGGCGCAGCCGGCTCGACGGACCCGCACGCGCCGATGCTGCTGTGGGCCGAGGCGGGGCTCGCACTGACGGGTACGGGGCTCGGCCTTGCCGTCGGGTCGCTGGCCGCGACGGCCGTCGGCGCGGTCGATGCCACGCGCGCGGGCACGGCCGCATCGCTGATGAACGTGACGCGGATGATCGGCGCGGTGTTCGGCGTCGCGATGCTGGGCGCGCTGTACGACGCGTGCGGCGGCGATGCGACCGGGTTGCGGGTCGCGATGCTGACGGGCAGCGCACTGCAGCTCGCGGGCGCGGCGCTCGCGTGGCGCACGGCCGGCGCCAGCGTGCCGACCGGTACGACACGACCGGGCAGATAAGTGCTCGAGATCCGTCGTTCCGGCGATCTCCGGACACGCATCATTAATCTGTATACCTAATTAAAAAGAGATCGCCGGTTCCCGCAATATTCCGCGTGATCAGCTGTCGCTCAGGAAGCGTCCCAATCGGCTATAGACCGTCGGCCGCGCATACCGCAGCCACGCCGCGAAGGTCGCACCGATGACAGCGATCGCCGGTGTCGTCCACGGCAGCATCGACACGACGACCGACGACGTACCGGCCATCAGCGAGACGTTGCCGATCATCGCGTACAGGAAGTAGCCGAATCCCGCAAAGCTGATGGCCGGGAAAACAGCCCACCGGACAAACCGCGTCTCGCGCTCGCGACGGGCGGCGAAGAACCGGATGACCGCGAGCGCGGTCAGCGCCTGCACGCACACGATGCCGATCGCGGACGGAATGCTCAGATACGGTGCGATCACCATGACCGGGTCGACACGATAGAGGGCAAACAGAACGATCATCGTGACCATGATCGTCGACTGCATGTTCGCAGCGCGGATCGGAAGCCCCTTCTTCACGCTCAACCGCGCAAGCCACTCGAACGCAATGCCGTCGCGGCCGAGCGAATACCAGTAACGCACGGTCGCGTTGTTGAAGCTGATGATCGCGGCCAGCATGCTGGTGATCAGCAGTGCATTGGTGACCACCACCATCTGCTTGCCGAGTACCCGCTCAGTCACGGCGAACCACAGATCCGCCGGGGACTTCACCGCAAGGGCAACGACTTCGGCATAACCGAACGCATTGGACATCTGCACCGTCGACACCACGTAGATCGCCATGATGACCGCAACGCTGACGTACGTGGCGATCGGAATCGACCGGCTCGGGTTCCGAACGTCGTTCGCGTAGATCACGGTCGTCTCGAATCCCATGTAGGCCACCACGACGAACACGAGTGAAGTGCCGAACTTCGCGGTGAATACATTCGCGGGATGCAGCGGTGCGAGACTGAAGTGCTCAACGCCTCCGCCCGTGGCAGCCACCTTGATGTTGAAAGCGACGATCAACCCGATCTCGACAATCATCAACAGGAACAGCACCGCGCCATTGAACTGCACATTGTTGATCGCGAACACGTGCACGACAACCGCCGCGCCCAGCGTGCCGAGCCACCACGGCACGGTCACGCCGGTCAGCGTGCCGATGAAATAGCTGATATAGAAGCCCAGCAGTGCATAGCACGCGAGCGTGATCACGAAATAGGATGCGACAGCCATGAACGCGGCTCCCACGCCCGCCGGCCGGCCCAGACCTTGCCCGACGTAGGCATAGAGCGCGCCGGCATGACTCACGTGGCGGCTCATCGCCGTGAAACCGACCGCGAAGAACAGATAGATCAGCCCCACGCAGAGATAGGAACCGGCGATCCCGATTCCGTTTCCATACGCAACGCCATACGGCACGCACCCGATGAGGCTGGTGAGCGGCCCGTTGGTGGCAAGCACGAAAAATACGATGGCAATCCAGTTCAAAGGCCGCGTGGGTGCGGATGCAGGGGTGGCCGCTGACGTCTCCATGGTGGTTCCTTGTCGATGAGGGGAGGTGCATTACAAGCCCGCGTGCCCGGCGAACAGCGCTCGCCGGCGCTCGGCATCGGGATCCTGGTCGATGCGGCAGGTGCGGTCGAAAATCCGTATCGAACGCGCCTCCGTCGTGTAAAGCGGCCACACCGGGGCGCCGCGCGCCGATGGATCTCCGTATCGGGCGAAATCGGCCCATGCGCGCCGCATGCGCGCGGCCAGTTCGAACCGGTCGCCTCGCGTGTCGCCCGGATACCGGTTGCCCGGGAAATCCGTGCTGTCCCAGGCCGGAAGCGCGTAGTCGAGCGTACCGAATACGAAAGGGATCTCGGCGCCGTGAATGGCGTAGCTGCCGCCACAGCACGGGAATTCCCAGTCGAACCGGTACATGAATGTGTCCGCCCGCCGGCTGTTGCGCTCCGCCAGCGCCACCGCGGGCATCCAGAACACGGCGTCCGTCAGATCCCGACCGATCGTGTCGGGTTCGATTTCATGGGTACGCCATGCGGCTCCCACGGTTGCCGTCACCTCGTCCGGGCCGGTGCTGAACGGGCGGACACCGTTCTCCAGCGCGTCGCGATGGCCGGTCGAGTCGAGCGAATCGTGCGCGAGCAACCCGGGTTCCAGAAAGTACGCTGCCTCGTGACGCGTCGTACCGATCATCATCGGTATCGACGGGCTCCGGCTTCTCGACGCATCGATGACGACACCATCGTCGACGGGCCAGAACGCGGTATAGCCATGGCGATCGAACAGGCGTCGCGCGGCTTCGAGCACCCGCTCCTCCGGCATCCCGTCGAGCGATCGCGCATCGGCGCCCAGCATCGAAAGGAATTCACCGGCCCTGGCGTTCGCCTGCTCCCGCGACAGCATCGTGAGAAACGCGCCGCTCTGAATGATGGCCTTGTGATACAGGCCGTCGGCTGACGGCATCATCGTCAGCGCGCAGATCTTCCCGCCACCGCCTGATTCGCCGAACAGCGTGACGTTGGTCGCATCGCCGCCGAATGCGCCGATGTTCGCCGCGATCCACTCGAGCGCCAGCACGATATCCTGCTGTCCCACGTTCGCCGCGTGCGAATAGCGGGCATCCTGATCGCACAGGTACAGGTAGCCGAACGCATTGAGGCGATGGTTGACCGACACGACCACTACCTGCTGCTCCTCGGCGAGCATGCGCCCGTCGTACAGCGGCAGGTTTGCGGAACCCGACAGATACGCGCCGCCATGCAGCCACACCATGACGGGCAGACGATCGCCACGCTCCGCCGCGACCGGCATCCAGACATTGAGGTTCAGGCAGTTCGCCGAATGGCCTCCATCGAACTGCCAGGCCGGCAAGTCGTCATTGAACTGCGGGCATGCATCGCCATAAGTGCAGCAATCCCGGATTCCGTCCCATCCCGGTGCGGGCGCAGGCGGCTTGAAACGCAGCTCGCCATTCGTTGGCCTTCCATACGGAATGCCAACGAACCGGATGCTGTCGCCCATGTGGGCGCCGCAGACCTTCCCTTGCGAAAGCGTCAATACGCAGTCGAGACGTTCGGCGCATTCGTCGATCGCGGAGAAACTCGTGTACTCGTTCATCGTTCTATCCAGGCCGGGGCAGATGGGATTTTGATTGGCGCACGTCTTATGTACCGTCCAGCCGGTACAGTAACGAAATCAAAAAAAATGGCAAAGGGAATTTGTATAATGCACCGTCCAGCCGGTATGGCTCGTTTCGAATCATTTTTACTGCAGTATTCCGCCAGATAGCATATGAACAATGAAATCAGCGACACAAAGAGAAAAATATTCGAAGCGTCGCGAAACATCCTGCAAGACAAGGGCATCCTGGGATTAACCCTTGCAGAGGCCGCGTCGGTTGCCGGCATCAGCAAAGGAGGACTGCTCTATCACTTCTCGAGCAAGTCCGAACTTCTGGCCGGGCTGCTTCACTTCGAAGCCACCACCTTCGAGCGGGCAGTCACCGAAGCCGCACAGGCCGATGGGCAGCCAGGCGCCTGGACGCGCGCCTACATCATCGCGAGTTCCGAACAGGCGCTGCAAGGGAGAAGCCTTTCCGCCGTGATCGGCAGCCTGCTTCTGGAACCCGGCCTGCTGCCTGTTTACGCGACGCATGCGGCGCGCTGGGCAGAATTGCTGAGCCGCGACCAGTTGCCCGAACGCACCGCTCATATCATCCGCTTCGCGGTGGAAGGGCTGTGGTTCGACGAAGTGTGCGGACTGCGTCCGCTGGGCCCGGCGCAGCGCGAGGCATTCGTCAACTCGCTTCTGGCCATGACACGTCCGGCCGCCTCGGGCCAATAGCCCGCTTCGGAGCGCGCACGCTGGCGGGGCTCGCGAATCGTCGCCCGCGATCACCACTGGCCTCTTCTGTCGACTGCAAGCGTCCTGCCATGCCGCCCACGGTTACGCCAGTGCCAACGACGCGGGGAAGCCTCTGCTGCGCCATCGGGCGCGCCAGACCCGGCCGGCGCCATATTTGCCCTGTCGCGTCAGTCATGCGCCCGGATTCAGGTGCCGTTCACGTCGCCTCGTCCCCGGCGAATCCGTGCCACCGAAGGCGAAGCGCTGTCGAGTCCTCCGCCGCGCCGGCCAGTTCGCCGAAGCCGATCGGATAAGATACGGCCGGCCACGCACTTTGGCCCATGACCGAACCGACGGAGTGTTTTCAGTGATTCAACCGACCCCAGTATTCAAGGACAACCTCGCGCAACTGCCGGCCATCGACGGCGTCGCGCGCATCGATCTCGTCGGCGCGAACGGCGACGTGGTCGCGACCATCGAGAACCAGCCGGGCAAGCAGGGCTCGCTCGCGGTGTACAACTATCTGCGGCAGGCCTTCGGCACGCTCGACGCGAAGGCTGCCGAGCATGGCCTCGCGGTGTTCGCCGAGCATACGGCCGACGCGCGTAACCGCCCGGGCGCGCACCCGAACGTCGATCGTCTGCTGGCGATCGTCGACGGCGGCGCAGCGCTGCGGATCGACGTCGTCGCGCAGGGCTGAGTCGTTGGCGGCACGCGCGCGGAAAATCGCGATCGTCGCGTTCGCCGCCCTTTCGACGGAGACTGCCCGCGTGTTCCGCTTCATCGCTCCGGCCTTGGCCCGCCGTCTCGCCCCTGCAGCCGCGATCGCGGCCGTTGCCTGCGCCGCGCTCGGCGGCACGGCATCGGCCGATACGCTGCGCACGGCCTCCGAGATCGCCGGCGCATCGCTGGTGCCGCTCGGCGTGCTGCCGCATTCGCCGGAGAACGGGTCACTCGATCCGTTTTGCCCGCAATATCGCGCGAAGACCACCACCGCGGCCGGCCGCGAAGTCGCGAAGCGCAACTGGATCGTGACGTCCGAAGCGCCGCTTGGGCGCTACACGGTCGTGACGTTCTCGAGCGGATTCAGTGCCGGCACGAGCGCGATCTGTTTCGCGCGCAACGGCAACGTCGGTGTGTTCGACGGCACGACGCTCGTCGCGCTCGGCTATACCGCTCGCAAGGCCGGCTGGCAGCTCGGCTCGGCCGATCGTCTGGACAACGGCGCGCTGCTGATCTGGGGCGGCGACGGCCCGGCGCCGCCCGTCGGCGAACTGCATGAAGAGAACGGGAGCCTGCGGCTGACCCGCGTCGCCGCCGAAAGCACGCACTGCAACGGCCGCGCGGTCGTGCCGAACGTGTACGGCAAGCCGCTCGACGCGGCACGCAAGATCCTGATCGCGCATGGCTGGCAACCGCTGCCCCCGCGCGAGAAACCGGACGCGATGGACGGTGCGGCAGCGCTCGCAAAGCACGGCATCATCGAAGCCGAAGCATGTTCAGGCACCGGCATGGGGTATTGCGCGCTGCGCTACCGGAACGCGGCCGGCGCGCTCGGCGTGACGACAGTCGGCGGCGAGCCGGACAAGCCTTCGGCGAACACCGTGATCGACTATCAGGTTGCTTGCCGCAAGCAGTGACGGGTGCGCCGATCGCGCGCGCATGATGATGAGTCACGTTGCGATCTGCGACGCCTGACCATCGTCCGCTCGCTCGATTGACCGGCTGCGCGCGCCCTCCTAAACTGACCTCCCTTTTACGTCGCATCGACAAAAGGGACTGCCATGATCGACCTCTCCACGCTCGCGCTATTCTCCGGCGCGTGTCTCGCGCTGACGGCCACGCCCGGCCCCGACATGCTGCTGATCGCGTCCCGCAGCGTGAGCCAGGGTCGGCGCGCAGGCTTCGCGACGCTCGCGGGCATTCAGGCCGGCACCTACTGCCACGCGCTCGCGGCGGCACTCGGGCTGTCGCAGCTCTTCGTCGCGGTGCCGCTCGCGTACGACGCCGTGCGCTTCGCGGGCGCCGCGTATCTGCTGTATCTCGCGTGGAAAACGTTCCGTTCTGATGCGACCGCGCTGTCGCCCGTCGCGTCGCCACGTCGCCACTCGACCGCGACGATCTTCCGTCAGGGGCTGACGACGAACCTGCTGAACCCGAAGATGGCGCTGTTCGTGCTCGCGCTGTTCCCGCAGTTCGTGCGGCCCGAGCACGGTTCGATCGCCGTGCAGATTCTCGTGCTCGCGACGGTGCTGAACCTGATCGGGATCGTCGTGAACGGCGCCGTGATTCTCTCCGCGAGCCGGCTGAGCCAGCGGATCGGCGCGCGCCGCCGGCCGTCGAAGCTGCCGCAGTATCTGCTCGGGTCGGTGTTCGTGGGGCTGGCGGCACGGCTTGCGGTGGCGGGACGGAACTGAGCACGGGCGGCGCGGCGATACACGTGCTCGTCAGTCGGCTCGATCGTTACCCGGATCGCGTGTATCCACCACCACCCGCAATGCGCCGCTGTCGAGCAAGCTCGCCGGCGTCACGGTGCGGCGACGCCACGGAATCCGGCCGAAGTACCAGATCTTCCAGAAACCGAGCGGATGATCGGGATTCCGGCGCAGCAGCATGTCGAAGGTCTCGACGTCGCCGAGCACGATCCGCGTCGCATCGCGCACCACTTCGCGCACGAACCGCGAGCAGAACTGCCGGCGCGACGCGAGATTGAAACCCGTGTCGTAGACCACGCCGATCCGGCGCATCGCCGCGTCGACGAGCCCGCGCCGCTGCGCGGCGTCGAGCGGCTGCCTGAGCCGCGCGATCACGCATGCGCCGCGGTCGGAGCGCGCGAGAAATCGCGACATCGTCGTCACGCGCGACAGCGGAAACGTGCTCTCCGCGATCAGCGCCTCGCCGCCGCGCTCGCCGACGATGATCCCGACGTGATTCGTCCATGAGCGCGTTGCGCTCGCCACCTCGAGAAACGGCCGCACGGTTACACGGATGAACACGATGTCGCCGATCTCCGGGTCGACCGGCAACGGCGTGTCATGCGTTTCGAGAGAAGCAACGGAGAAGAAACGCCGCCGGCCCGCGCCGGGCGAGCGGACCAGGAGCGGCTGGCAGCCAGTGTCGACAACCATACGGACCTCGCGCGAGTGGTGATGGCGCGAGCATGTCAGCAGCGGCCGGGCTCCGCATCCGCTTCGTGTGCCAGGGTGGGGTTTCGCGCCGCCCGGTGCCGGATTTCGATACCGGCGTGAAGCGTCGCGCCGGCGCCGAAGCCTTAGCGCGTCGCGCCGAGCGCCACGCGCAGCCGCTCCATCAACTGCGTGTAATGGCGCAGCACGTCGTCCTTCGGCACGACATTCGCGGTCGCGAAACGGTCGGACCACGCCGGCTTCCAGTCATAAGAACCATGCACGCTGCGATCGCCGTCGGGCGCCTGGATCAGCGAGCGGATCCGCGCGTCGCGGCCCGGGCCCGTATGCACGTCGAACAGCGCGTGGATGTACGTGTGATACGCGTCGTACACGTCGTCGTCGAACAGGTAGCGGTAGATGTGGAACGTGCGGTCGAGGTCGCGCTTCGCACGGATCACGTCGTCCGGCGAGATGTCCTTCCAGTAGCCGATCCACGTGTAGAAGCACAGCAGCGCATTGAGCTGCGGCGCGACGGCGTCGTACAGCGCGAGCCGCTTCTCGATCAGCCGCTGGTTGGTCCACTGCACGAGTTCGAGCCGCTTCAGCCGGCGCGCGACGAGCCAGCCAAGACACGCGACCGACAACGGCGTCAGCACGCCGAGCACGAGCTTGACGATTTCCAGCGAATTCCACGGATTGTTGAATGGCTGCATGAATGGCCCGACAAGAAGAAACGCACTCGCTTCAACGCATGACCCGGCGCGGCGCGCCGTGTGCCCGGTCGCATCGAGATTGACCGTTAGTTGCTTGCGCATCGAACGTCGCACGACTGCACCGGCAACCCGCGCGATGCGACTTACCCCGCCAGTTTATCCGCCGATTGTCACCGCGCCATGACCATTCGTCGACGCGCTGCCGCCTACCCGCGTCGCACTACGTCGGCAACGCCGACGTGAGCTTGACCTTCTGCATCGGAATGTCGGTCTTCACGCTGAGCACGCCCGGAATGCGCGTGAGGTATTCCATCTGGAAGCGCCGATAGTCGTCGATGTCGGCCGCGACGACGCGCAGCAGGAAATCGCAATCGCCGGCCATCAGGTGGCATTCGACGACTTCCGGCATCTGCTGGACGGCCTCCGAGAAACGGTTCACCGATTCCGCGTCCTGCCCCTTCAGCCACACGCGCGTGAAGATCGTCAGGCCCTTGCCGACCTTCGCGGGATTCAGCACGGCCACGTATTTCTCGATCACGCCCGCTTCCTCGAGGAGCCGCACGCGCCGCAGGCACGGCGACGGCGACAGCCCGACCTCGTGCGCGAGTTCCACGTTCTGCATCCGGCCGTCGCGCTGCAGCGCGCTCAGGATCCGGCGGTCGATAGCGTCAAGTTTCATTTGGCATCCGATTCCAAAAAATTCATGTATCACGCGTTCAATGCCAAATTCTGAGAAAAATCTGGCCACAACGCAACCCGATTCGAGTCAAAAAAGCAGACAATCCCTCCCCCGAAGGAGGAGTAATGAGCAGTAGCGTTTCAACGTCGTCCGGGCTTCGCGACAAGCCCGCCTATGTCGCCGAGATGGGTCGCGGTTTGCGCGCGGCGCTGCCCGTCATGCTGGGTTTCGTGCCGTTCGCGCTCGTGCTGGGCGCGCAGGCCGCGCAGAAAGGGCTGAGCCTGTTCGAGGTGCCGATGATGACGGGCCTGAACTTCGGCGGCGGCTCGGAATTCGCGGCGATCCATCTGTGGACGTCGCCGCCGCACATCGCGCTGATCGTCGCGATGTCGTTCCTCGTGAATTCGCGCCACATCCTGATGGGCGCCGCATTCGAGCCGTACATCCGGCGCCTGCCGCGCCGCCGCGCGTTCATCGCGCTGTTCTTCATGTGCGACGAGAGCTGGGCGATGTCGCTCGCCGACGCCAGGGCGCGCTCGGCCACGCACATCAGCGTGCCCTATTACGCGGGCATCTGCATGGGGCTCTACCTGACGTGGATCTCGATGACGACGCTCGGCGCAGCAGTCGGCCCGACGATCGGCAACGTCGAGCAGTACGGCTTCGACATGGCGTTCACGGCCGTGTTTCTGGTGCTGCTGCGCGGGATGTGGAAAGGGATGCGCGCGAGCCGCCCGTGGTTCGTGAGCCTCGTCGTCGCGGCGGCCACGCATCTTGCGTTGCCGGGCGCGTGGTACGTCGCGGCCGGCGCGTGCGCGGGACTGATCGCCGCGCTGCTGTGGGAGCCGCGCGATGCCTGAGCTTCCGGATTTCAGCACGGTCGCGACGATCGTGCTGATGGCGTCGACGACGTATCTGTCGCGCATCCTCGGCTACGTGCTGCTGCGCAACCGCACGCTGAGCCCGCGGATGGCGTCGGTGATGGAGAACGTGCCCGGCTGCGTGCTGATCTCGGTGATCGCGCCGGCCTTCGTGTCGACGCGCCCCGCCGACCTGCTCGCGCTCGCGATCACGCTGCTCGCCGCGACGCGCCTGTCGATCCTGCCGACCGTCATCGTCGGCGTCGTCTCGGCCGGCCTGCTGCGCTACCTGCTCGGCTAAGCGGTGCCGGCCCGCCGCATCGCCGGCACATTCGACGACGAACGGGCGCACGAGGCGCCCGTTTTCACGTCCGCGCCGCCGAACGCCGGTGGCGTGACACGACGATCCTCACGCCGCGGTGCTAGCCTTGTGGTTTGCGCCACGCAGGCCGCGGCGCTGCACTCCCCCTCTCATTGCCCATCTCCGCGAGGATCGTCCCGATGCAAGCAACCCGCCCGCTGTTCGACCGTGTCCTGCTCACCAACGACGACGGATTCGACGCCCCCGGCCTTGAAGTACTCGAACAGGTCGCCACGCAACTGGCGCGCGAAGTGTGGATCGTCGCGCCGGCGGAAGACCAGAGCGGCACGTCGCATTCGCTGAGCCTGCACGAACCGCTGCGCGTGCATCGCAAGGGCGAGCGCCGTTTCGCGGTGCGCGGCACGCCCGGCGATTGCGTCGCGATCGCGGTCAGCCACCTGATGAAGGATGCGCGGCCCGACGTCGTACTATCGGGCGTGAATCGCGGCGCGAATCTCGGCACCGAAACGGTGTTTTCCGGCACGGTCGGCGCCGCGATGACGAGCATGCTGGTCGGCGTACCGGCCATCGCGCTGAGCCAGGCGTTCACCGATCGCAACGCGGTGCCGTGGGGCACCGCACGCGCGCATGCGCCGGACGTCATCCGTCGGCTCGTCGCCGCCGGCTGGGACAGCGATGCGTGCCTCAACGTGAATTTCCCGCCGCGACCGGCCGACGACGTACGCGGCCTGAAGGTGACGAACCAGGGCACCGGCACGCTGCAGGGTGTCGAGATCGTGTCGGGGCGCGATCCGCGCGAGATCGACTATCACTGGCTGAGGCTCGCGCGTGCCCCGCGCGACGACGATGCGGATTCGGAAACGGTTGCGCTCGGCGAAGGCTACATCGCGGTCACGCCGCTGAAGTTCGAGCGCACGCACGACCAGGCGCTCGCGCGGCTGCGGTCGAACCTCGGCTGATCGCCCGCCCCTTCCGATCGCCCCGGCGGTTGCGCACGCGACGCGTGCGCGCCGCTGCATCACCCCATCACGTCAGGTTCAATCCGCCATCGAGCATCACGATCTCGCCCGTCACGTAATCGGATGCGACGAGCATCGCGACCGTCTGCGCGATGTCGTCCGGCGTCGCCGCGCGGCGCATCGGCGCGCGCTCGCGCCACAACTGCTGCGCTTCCGTCCAGTCGGCAGTCAGCGGCGTATCGACGAGCCCCGGCGCCACGGCATTGACGCGGATCGCCGGCGCGAGCGTACGCGCGAGCAACCGTGTCGTGTGATTGAGCGCGGCCTTCGCGGCCGCATACGGAATCGACGCGCCCTTCGGCCGCACGCCCGCATGGGAGCTGACGTTCACGACGCACCCGGCCCGCCCGTGCGACGCGGCCTCGCGCAACGCGGCCTCCGCTTCGGCGACGAGCCGGAACGGCGCGATCACGTTGATCTCGTGCATCTCGCGCCACACGTCGGGGGTGGCCGCCGCGAGGTCGTCATGCGGAATCACGCGGCTGACGCCTGCATTGTTGACGAGCACGTCGAGCCGCCCGTGCACGGCAAGCGCGTCGCGGATCAGTCGCACGCGCTCCGCATCGTCCGCAAGATCGGCCTGCACGTAGGCCCCGCCGAGTTCGCGCGCCATCTCGCGCCCGGTGCTGGCCGAGTGGCGCGAATGCAGGATCACCGCGTAGCCGTCCGCCGCCAGGCGGCGCGCAACGGCCGCGCCGATCCCCGACGTCGAGCCGGTGACGAGCGCAACCGGCCGGTGCAGGCGCGACGCGCGCGGCTCGCCGGCGGCTTCGGTTTCAGGGGCCGTTTCGGCTATCGGGGCAGACATCGGCGGGAGCGGCGCGTCCATATCGGGGAACCCTGTCAGTGGCGTTCCCGCATCATAAGCGCGACGACGCCCCCTGACGCGAACGTGACGGCCGCCACCACGAGAATCGCCGCCGCGAAGCCGAAACGATCGGCCATCAGGCCGGCCGACAGCGCGCCGATCGCATAGCCGAGATCCCGCCAGAACCGGTACACGCTCAGCGAACGCGCGCGCCAGCCGGGCTCGGACGCATCGGACACAGCCGCAATCAGGCTCGGATAGACCATCGCCGTGCCCAGGCCGAGCAGCACGCTCGCGACGAGCCACCAGCGGAACTGCCCCGTCAGCGCGGTCAGCGCAAGCCCGGCCGCCTGCACCCACATTCCGGCGACGATCAGCCCCTTGCGGCCCCACCGGTCGCTCAGCGGGCCGGTGACGACCTGGCAACCTCCCCATACGATCGGATAGACGGCTTTCAGGATGCCGATCCGCTCGATGCCGAGCCCGAGCGTCGTGAAGAACAGCGGGAAAATGCCCCAGCTCATCCCGTCGTTGAGGTTGTTGATCATGCCGGCCTGCGACGCCGCGAACAGGTTGCGGTCGCGGAACGACGTCAGCAGGAAAACCTCGCGGAACGACAATGCGGACGCGCCGCCCGGCTTGCCGCTTTCGAGTCGCACATGCTCGCGCGTATCGCGCACGACGAGGATCGACAGCAGCAACCCCGCGATCGCGTAGAACACGCCGAGATAGATCGGCGTCGGCCGCAATCCATGGCGGCTCGCGAGATAACCGGTCGCGAACGCGGTCGCGCCCACCGCGAAGTAGCCGGCGAATTCGTTCAGGCCGACCGCGAGGCCGCGGCTCTTCGGGCCGACCAGGTCGACCTTCATGATCACCGTCATCGACCATGCGAACCCCTGGCTCAAGCCGAGCAGCACGTTCGCGGCGATCACCCATTCCCAGTTCGGCGCCGCGATGATCATGAACGGCACCGGCAGGCCGAGCAGCCAGCCGACGATCAGCACGCGCTTGCGCCCCCACGTATCGGCGAGCTGGCCCGACACGAGGTTGGCGAACGCCTTCACCAGCCCGAAGCTGACGATGAACGACGTGATCAGCGTGGTCGATTCGAGATGGAACTGCTCCGACCCGATCAGCGGCACGACCGTGCGCTCGATGCCGACCATCCCGCCGACGAACGCGTTGACCAGCACGAGCAGCGCGAATTGCCGCCAGTTCGCGCGCAGGCCGAGCGCCACTGCGCGCCCGCCGCGCGCCACCGCTCCATTCGTCATCACGTCAGCCCCCCGCCGCGTCGCGCCCCGCGTTGGCCGCGCGCAGCTGCGCAGCGGCCGGCGGTGCGGGCGGCACGTCGGCCAGCATGAAGCGGACGAACGCGTCTTCGTCGTCGATGCGCAGCGCAGCGTTGTAGCGCTTCTCGAACCCGATCGTCGACGCCGGTTTCCCGCTGAGCGCGCGTCCGCACACGGAGCCCGAGAACGCGCCGGGCAGCACTTCGACGTGGTCGGGCAGCGCGGCCAGCCGCCGCACGCTGCGGAACAGGTCGCGCGCCCCCGTTTCGGCGCTGACGGCCAGCTCGGTGCGGCCGACGTCGCCGATCATCAGCGTATGGCCGGTCAGCACGAACCACGGCTCGTCGGCGCGCGTGCGATCCGTCACCAGCAGGCTGATGTGCTCGGGCGTGTGGCCAGGCGTGTGCAGCACGTCGACGGCGACGTTGCCGAGCGCGAGCCGGTCGCCCTCCCCGACGCCGGTAAACGGCACCGCCACATCGGCCCGCGCGGACAGCACGTACGCCGCGCCGGCCACGTCGGCCAGCGCACGGCCGGTCGACAGGTGGTCCGCATGCACGTGGGTATCGATCACGTATGCGATCTTCATGCCGACCGCCTCGGCCGCGCGCAGGTAGTCGTCAGGCGGAGCGACCGGATCGACGACCGCGCCGGCCGCCTTGCCGCCGCAGCCGAACAGGTATGAAATGCCTCCCGTATCGGGATGCAGGAATGGTCTGAGGATCATCGGATTTGCCCCTGTCCCGCGGATGCGGTAACATTCAATCAATTTGATGAATGATTGATCGAGGAGAGGCCACGTGTCAAGCACGGGACCCAAGCAAGCGATTTATGCGAGCCTCGCCGAGGTCGCGCAGGCGATCGGTCACCCGAACCGGCTCGAACTGCTCGAGCACCTCGCGCAGCGCGAGCGGTCGGTCGAGGAACTGACGACGCTGTCGGGGATGACGTTCGCGAACACGTCGCGGCACCTGCAGATCCTGCGGCGCGCACGCCTCGTCGATACCGAGCGGCGCGGCAAGCACATCGTGTATCGGCTCGCCGGCGACAGCGAAGTCGTCGTGCTGATGAAGGCGCTCGGCCGCGTGGGCGAGCGCAATGTCGCGGAGGTCAACCAGGTGCTGGGCGACTACTTCCATGCGCGCGATGCGCTGGAGCCGGTGTCGCGCGGCGAGCTGACCGGCCGGATGGCCGACGGGCTCGTTGCGCTGCTGGACGTGCGTCCGCACGACGAATTCGCGCTCGGGCACCTGCCCGGCGCGATGAACATTCCATTGAGCAACCTCGAAGAACGCCTCGGCGATCTGCCGGCCGGCACGGAAATCGTCGCGTACTGCCGCGGCCCTTACTGCGTGCTCGCGTTCGAGGCCGTCGCCGCATTGCGCGCACGCGGCTTCAAGGCCGCGCGGCTCGAAGACGGCTTTCCGGAGTGGAAGGCGGCCGGCCTCGCGATCGAGACCGACACGGCCGAGTGAAGAAACGCGGCCCCCGTCGAAGCGGGCTGCTTGCGGCTTACTTGCCGGCCAGCGCCAGCGACGGCGCGAGCGCGCTGTTCGGGTCCTGGCCGTTCCACTGGCCAACCCACGCATCGTTCGGCGTCGAACCCATCACGAAGTCGAGCGTGCCGCCGGCCTTCATCTCGTCATAGGTGATGTACGGCCGGTGCAGCGGCGTGCCATTCAGGCTGACCGACTGCACGTAGCGGTTGACCGGCGACGGCGCGCCGCCGCCCGCCGTATGCGCGCTCACCTTGAAGCGCCGCGTCGCGCCGAACTTCAACACCCCGCCCGCCCCGCTTCCCGACGCAACCGGGATGTCGATCGTCGCTTCCTCGAACAGCGGCGTGCCGAAATAGAACACGCCGCCGACCGGATTCAGCGAATAGATGCCGAGTGCGGACAGCACATACCACGCGGACAGCTGGCCGCAATCGTCGTTGCCCGGAATCGCCGCATCGCGTACGCGCCGCGGATCGTTCACCGCGGCCTTCAGGCTGTCGCCGCTCAGTAACGCGCGATCGCCGGCCGTCAGCGTCAGCGAGTACATGTCGTCCATCACCGTGCGCACCCGGTCCTGCGTCTTCGACGGCATGCCCGCGACGTCGTACAGGTACGGCAGGTGGTTCGCCGGCTCGTTGCCCGCGAAGAACTGGCCGCTGCGGCCGGTCAGGTCCGGAAAGCCCTGGTTGTTGAGGAAGGTCAGCGGGTTGGACTGATCGAACGTGCGGTCGAGCTGCGCGATGAACTGGCTCTTGCCGCCGAGCAGCGCAACGAGGCCCGGGAAGTCGTGGAAGATGTTCCACGTATCGACCCACGAATTCGATTCGGAGAAGTCCGTCTTCTCGGCGGCCGACGGATCGAAGCCCGCGACCCAGTTGCCTTGCGCGTCCTTCGGCTGCGAGAACTTCCAGCCGTTGTTCGGCACCGGGTTGAACACGTTCCGGTAGTTCTGGCTGCGTTGCAGATACGGCCGGTAGTCGGCCGCGCTCCTGCCGGCCGCCTTGCCGACCGCGGCCGTCGCCCAGTCGTCGAACGCATAGTCCTGCGTCGTCGACACCGACGCGTTGTCGCCGGCGAACACGTAACCGCTTTGCCGATACTGATCGAAACCGTGCGCGCTTGCGCTCTGCGTGGTCGTCAAGGCGGTCCAGATGTCGTCGATGCCCGCGCTCGTCAGGTGCTTCAGGTACGCATCCGCGATCATCGGGATCGACGGGTGGCCGGCCATCGTGAAGGTTTCCGTTTGCGCGAGCGGCCACACCGGCAGCTCGCCCTTGCCGTTCTGCCTGAACTGCGTGAGCAGCGACTTCACCCAGCCGTCGACGCGCTCGGGCTGCACCAGCGTCATCAACGGCGATTCGGCGCGGAAGGTATCCCACAGCGAGAACGTCGACGAATAGTCGAAGCCCGGGTTCGCATGCTTGCTCGTGGTCGGCGGCGACTTCGTGCCGTCATTGGTCGAATCCATGCCGACGTAACTGCCGTCCGCGTTGTTGTAGACCGTCGGCGCGAGCATCGTGCGGTACAGCGACGTGTAGAACATCGTCCGCTGGTCGGCGGTGCCGCCCTTGATCCGGATCCGGTCGAGCGCGGCGCTCCACACGCGCTCCGCGGCGCCGCGCACCTGGTCGAACGATTTCGTGCCGACTTCCGACGCGAGATTGGCCTGCGCATCCGCGATGCCCGACGGGGAGATGCCGACTTTCACGGTGACCGCGCCGCCGTCGCTGCCGTCGGCGAACGTCAGGTAGGCCTTGAAGCCGTCCGCGCTGAACGCGACGTGCTTCGTATCGAACGGCTTCGAGAAACGCGCGACGAAATACGTCGGCTTGTTGTTCGCCCAGTTGTTCGTGAACTGCCAGCCGGCGATCGTCTGCGCGTCGATGACCTGGATCTTGCCGCTCGCGGTCGAGCCGCCGATCGGGTTGTCGATGCTCACGATCATGCTGCGTTTCTGCGTCGCCGCACTCGGGAAGTACGTATAGCGATGGACGCCCGCGTGCGTGGTCGCCGTCATTTCCGCGAGGATCTTCGCGCCCTGCACGTTCCACGGCGTGTTGCCGCTGCCGACCGGCGCCATCTTCACGCGGTAATAGCCGGGGCTCGCGGTTTCGTCGTCGTGGCTGAACGATGCGTTGTAGGTGATCGTCGCATCCGCGGCGACCTTCGCCAAGGTCGCCTTGTCGACCGGCGCGAGCGTCGGCATGAACCGCACTTCACCGCCCGAACCGATGCCGGTGCCCGACAGGTGCGTATGCGTGAAGCCGGTGATGAACGGATCGTCGTACTGGTAGCCCGACGTGCGATCCCAGTTCCACGGCAACGTATGCGCGCCGCCGGTCGTGTCCGGCCCGAGCTGCACCATCCCGAACGGCACGGTCGCGCCCGGGTACACGTGACCGTGCCCGCGCACACCGCTGCCCCAGTCCGCGTTGATGTCGAGGTTCGCGGTGCCGATCATCGGATCGACGCTGCGCAGCACCGACCGCTTGCTCGCGCCGCCGTTCTCGCCTTGATCGTTCTGATCGCCCTGGCCGTTCTGGTTGCCTTGATCGTTCTGGTTGCCCTGCGCGTTCGATATCTGCGCCAGCACGCTCGCATCCGTCGAACCCTGATCGCCTCCGCACCCCGACAACACGGCAAGGCACCCGATACCCACCACATGACGTAGCTTCATCCGTTCGTCCCTCCCTCTCTCTCGTCGATCCTGTTGGCAAGAACCGCTCGTTGATCCCCTGGATTTACTGCGCGCCGCCCGCCCGCGGGAACGACGGCATCGCGGATGCATCGGTGCCCCACGTCGTGGCGCTCGCATCGGCCGTCATCGAATACGACAGCTTCCCGCCCTTCGCGATGCGCTCGAACGGCAGCCACGCGGTCGAGTAAGGTGCGCCGTTCAGCTTCAGCGACTTCACGTAGAACGACGCGCCGTCGCCCGAGCCCGCGCCCGGCGCGGCGATGTGCAGCAGGCGGTAGCTGCCGTCGTGCTGCCCGACGCGCACCGTGATCTTCTCGAACTGCGGGCTCGACAGCGCGACGCCGCTCACGCCCGGTACGACCGGATAGAGACCGAGCGCGGCCCACACGTACCAGCCGGAGATCGCACCGAGGTCGTCGTTGCCGGGCAGCCCTGCCGCACCGGTGCCGAACTCGCTCGCGAGCGACGCGTGCAGCACGCGCTGCGTATGCGACGGTGCGCCGGCCCACGCATAGGCCCACGGCACGGCCATCGTCACTTCGTTGCCGACGTAGAAATACGGCTGCACGGTGCCGATGTTCAGGTGCGTGAAGAACGTGTCGAGCCGCTTCACGACCGGTGCGGCGCCGCCCGCCTGCGCGACCACGCCGGCGAGATCGTGCGGCACGTACCACGTGTACTGCTCGGAATTGCCTTCCATGAAGCCCGAACCGTCGGTCACCCACGCACCGGCCGACGTCTTCGGCTGGATCGCGCCCTGGTCGAACAGGTTTTGCCAGTTGCCGCTCGACTTCAGCAGCGTGCCGGCCGTCGCCGTATCGCCAAGCGCCGTCGCGAAGCGCGACACCGCGAAATCGCGCAGCGCGTATTCGAGCGTGTTCGACGCGGTCTGGTTGTCACCGTTGCCCGATGCCGGCACGTAGCCGAGCCGGTCGTAGTCCGCGCGGCTGCCCATCACCGGCGTGCCCGCGCACGCGGCGCCCGGCGCGGTGCTGGTCTTCATGATCGACAGCGCGGCCTGCGTATCGAAGTTCGTCGCGCCGAACGCATACGCGTTCGCCGTGACGATCGACCCCGCATCGCCCGGCATCACGGCCGTTTCGGTATTGAAGTACGCCCAGCGCGGGAACGCGCCGCACGCCTTCGCATCGAGCACGAGCGACTGCACGATATCGCTGGTGCGCACCGGGTCGAGCAGCGCCTGCAGCTGGATGAACGAGCGGTCGATGTCCCAGCCGGAGAAGTTCGCGTACATCGTGCGGCCCTTGTCGACCTGGCGCGTCGGCGCCGTGGATGCGCCGTTCGACGCGTAGAAGTCCGGATACTGGCCGTTCACGTCGTTGAACACGTTCGGGTGCAACGACGCGTGATACAGCGCGGTGTAGAACTTCGTCTTGTCGGCTTCGTTGCCGCCCGTCACCTGGATCGCGTTCAGGCGGGCGTTCCATGCGGCGCTCGCTGCGCTGCGCACCTTGTCGAAGCGCCAGTTCCGGCCGCCTTGCGCATCCGTTTCCGGATTCTCCGCGCGCAGGTTCGCCTTCGCATTCGCTTCGCTGACGAACGAGATGCCAAGCTTCATCATCACGTCCGGATGCTTGCGGTCGACGTTGAACGTCAACGTCAGCGGGCGGTTGTTCGACAGCGCGGGCTTCGCCGCGAACGGCTGGCTGAATTCCGCGTAGTAGTAGACAGGCACCGCATGCCCGGCCCAGCAGAACCCGCCGCCCGCGATCGTGCCCGACAACGCCCGGTCGCCAACCTGGCCGACCGTGTCGGCCGTCGTGCCCTGCGCACGGTTGTTCAGCACGGTCGGATCGATCGCGATCGTCGCCTGCTGGCCCTGCGCGAGTGCCGGATACGTGAAGCGCGCGAAGCCGGTGCGTACCGTCGTCGTCAGCTCGGCCTTGATGCCGTTGCCGAGCGTGACGCCGTAGTAGCCGGCCTGCGCGGTTTCGTTCGCGTGGCTGAAGCTGGCCGGCGTGCCGGCGTCGCCGGGTGCGAGTTGCGGCATCACGTTCAGGTAGCCGCCGTTCGCCCAGCAGCCGGTGCCGCTCAAGTGCAGGATGCTGAATGCGTCGATCGACGTATCGCCGTACCAGTAGCCGCCGGAGAAGCCGGAGCCGTCGCCTTTGCGGCTGTCGTATTGCGCAGTGGGCGTCATCGGGCTCCACTGCATCATCCCGAACGGAACCGTCGGCCCCGGGAACGTGCCGCCGCCGAGACCCGAGCCGACCGGGTCGGCCGGCTGGTCGGTCGCGTAATCGGTGCCGATCAGCGGATTGACGTACTGGACGACGCGGATGTCGGCGTTTTTCTTCGACGCCTCGTTGCCGTTGCTCTCGTCGTTTCCATTGCGGTTGTCGTCGCCGCCGTTGCCGTCTTCGTTGCCTTGCGAATGCGCCGCGGCCGACAGATTCGAAGCCGCTGCCGACGGCGAATCGCCGTCACCGCCGCATGCAGCCAAGACAACGCACAGCGCCAGCAGCGCCGTTCCCAACCCCCAGTTCCTCGACATCGCCTGTCTCCGTTTCGCTCTTGAATCAAGCTGTTGGTTCGAACTACTGAGCTTCCAGCCAGGAATCTTTTCGTGACTTGTCGCGTACGCGGTCAATCGGTCGAAACTGCCGGACGCGCGTATTTATTGCCGCATTCGGGTGACCGAAAAAAGACGCGCCGGCATGTCGAAATACCGGCGCTCAGGAACGGACAATGCGCACAAGCGTGCCCAAATAAACGCGATTTCTCTACCCCGTATTTTTACGAATTTTTATTTTGTTTATCTAAACAAGATAGAGTTGATTCGATTTTTTATATGGAATCCGGCATCGCGGATGCGATGGGTCTTTACGGCTGTTTCGGCAGCTCGACATAGTCTTCAAGCTCGCCCGCGATATAAAGCCGTTTGCCGATTCGCGGGTATTCGCAGACGTCGTGTTCGAGCCGCTGCCCGCCGACGAGCAGCTCCAGCGGCGCTTCGCCCGTGTTCTGCACCGTATGCGCTTCACCGCCGCGCGGAAAGCCGATGAAGTCGCCCGGTCCGATTTCACTGGCGCGTTCGCCGATCGTGACCGAGCCCGTGCCGGACAGCACGTACACGAATTCTTCTTCGTACAGGTGACGGTGATATTCGGCCGATTCGTGACCGGGCATCAGCGTGAGCAGATGGACACCGAATTGCGTCAGACCGGTCAGGTCGCTGAGTTGTCGCTTGAGACGAACGGCATTGGGATTCAGCGAATGCACCGCGCGCGCCGGTTCCATCTTCTCGATATCGGCGGCCTTCAGCAGTTCCCGGGGAAAGGGCGTTGGCATGGGGATCTCGCAAGCGTGAATGCGTCTATTGAACGCGGCGCCGACGTGGCGCGCGCAGCGGCTATTGTCCGACATTTTCACGCTCGAAAGGTACGCCAGGCCGCCCCTGCGATACGGCTAGCGCGCGCAATCGGCCAGCAGGTTCACCAGCACCGACGCGCCCTGCGCGAGGTGCACCGGATCGGCATCTTCCGCTTCGTTGTGGCTCAGGCCGGCCTTGCACGGCACGAACACCATCGCGGACGGCGCGACGTACGACAGGTTCACCGCGTCGTGCCCCGCGCCGCTGCACATCTCCAGGTACGGATAGCCGGCGGCGGCCGTTGCCTGCCGCACGCGTGCGACGCATTCGGCATCGAACACCACCGGCTCGTATTCGGCGATCGTCTGCACCTCCACGCTCGCGCCGCGCAGCGCGGTGCGCTCTACGCAGATCGCTTCGATGTCGGCGACGAGCTGCTGCAATGCAGGCTGCGACGGGTGGCGCACGTCGACGCTGAACCGGACCTTGCCCGGTATCGTGCTCGGCGAATTCGGCTGGCACGCAACATGGCCCACCGTCACGCGCGCATCGGCGTCGAACGCGTGGCCGTGCTCGATGATCGCGGCGATCATCGCGGCCGCCGCCCCCATCGCGTCGCGACGCACGCTCATCGGCGTCGTGCCCGCATGCGATTCGAAACCGGTCACCGTGACGTCGAGTTCGTAGATGCCCTGCACGCCCGTCACGACGCCGATCGGCAAGCCGGCCTGCTCCAGCACCGGCCCTTGTTCGATGTGCGCTTCGAAATACGCTTGCGGCATCTGCCGCTCGCGCGCAGGGCCGGCGAAGCCGGTCCGTTCGAGCTCGTCGCGGAGCAGCACGCCCGTCTGCATGCACGGGCGATCCAGTGCGTAGTCGAGATCCAGCGAGCCTGCGTAGACGGCCGAGCCCATCATGCCCGGCGTGAAGCGCGAACCCTCTTCGTTGGTCCATGCGACGACTTCGATCGGATGCCGCGTTTCGATCCCGTGCTCGTTCAGCGTGCGGATCGCTTCGAGGCCCGCGAGCACGCCATAGACGCCGTCGAAGCGGCCGCCGAGCGGCTGCGTGTCGAGATGGCTGCCGCACATCACGGCCGGCAGCTCGGGCTGCGTGCCCGGCCGGCGCGCGAACACGTTGCCGATCGGATCGACGCGGATCTCGCAACCGGCCGCCTCGCACCACGCGATGAAGCGGCGCCGGCCGCGCGCGTCGTCGTCGCTCAGCGCGAGCCGGCAACTGCCGCCGTGCGCGGTCGCGCCGATCGCCGCCATCTCCATCAACGAATCCCACAGCCTTTGCTGGTTAACGAGCATCATCGTCGCCGCTCCTGAAAAGCACCGAGCATATACACTCGACCCAATAAGAAAAATCCAAGATTTCGTTGTAGACGATAATTTTTTCTTGTCACCTGGCGTTCCGCCCGGAACCCCGCGCTTTCTTCGTCACCGGATCGGTCACCCATGAAGCTCAAGCAGCTCGATGCGTTTCTCGCGGTCGCCGAGCATCGCACCATTCGCGGCGCGGCGCGCGCGCTCGGCGTTACGCAACCGGCCATCAGCAGCATCGTGCGTGAACTCGAACAGGAGCTGGGCGTGCCGCTCGTCATGCGCAGCGTGAAAGGGATCGCACTGACCGACTACGGCAGCGCGTTCGCGATTCGTGCGCGCCTGATCGTCGAGGAGATCCAGCGCACGCGCGACGAAATCGAGCAGTTGCGGCTGGGCACGACCGGCTCGGTGTCGATCGCGGTCAGCCCGACGGTCGCGTTGACGATCCTGCCGCGCGCGTTCGCGGCATTCGCGCGCGACCTGCCCGGCGCGACGCTGAACGTCGACGATGCGCTGACCGCGACGGATCTCGCACGGCTGCGCGACGGTTCGCTCGACTTCATCGTCACGCATCAGCTGTCGAACGCGCTGCCGGACCCCGACGAATTCGTCAGCATTCCGTTGTTCCGGACGGCGTTCGCGGTCGTCGCGAGAAACCGCCATCGGCTCGCGCACGCCCGCTCGTTGCGCGAACTCGTCGATGCGCAATGGTGCGTGCCGCGCTACGGCGAAGGCGGGGACGATCTGGTGCGCTCGATCTTCATGCCGTTCGGCATCGACACGCCGAAGCGGGTGGTGCACTGCCCGTCGTTTGCGGCGACACTCGGGCTCGTGTCGCAGACGGATGCGCTCGGCGTGTTCGCACGGCCGCTCGCCGACGTCGAACGCAAGTCGCGCGGCATCGTCGCGCTGGACCTCGCCGAGCCGATGCCCGCGTTGACGGTCGCGATCGTGATGCGGCGTCATGCGTTGCTGACGCCGGCCGCGCTGCATTTCATCGAATGCCTGAAGGCGGCGTCTGCAACCGTCGTGAATCAGGACGATGCGTGACGTTCAACGCACGTGCACGCCGCGCAGCTCAGTCAGCAACGCGACGAGCCGGTCGATGTGCGCATCTTCCGTGCGCCACGACGATACGCTGATCCGGAACGCCGGCCGCCCCTGCCACACGGTCGCACCGAACCACACGTCGCCCGACGCCTGCGCGGCGTCGAGGATCGCGGCGGTTTCGTCGTCGGTGCCGGCGCGCACGAGCACCTGGTTCAGCACAACGCGGTTCAGCACGTCGTAGCCGGCCGCCCGCAGGCCGTCCGCGACCCGCGCCGCCTGCGCGCAATGCCGCTCGACCAGCGTCGCCACGCCGGCGCGGCCGAGCGAACGCAGCGCGGCCCAGACCGGAATGCCGCGCGCACGCCGCGAGAATTCGAGGTTCAGGTTCTTCTGCGCATCCTGCGCGCCGCTCAGGTAGACGGCGTCGCTGTTCATCGCGGTCGCGAGCGCGGCTGCGTCGCGGCAGATCACCATCGCGCCGTCGTACGGCGTGTTGAGCCACTTGTGGCCGTCGGTCGTCCAGCTGTCCGCGCCGTCGATGCCGTCCGTCAGCGCGCGCTTCGACGAGGCGCGCGCCCACAGGCCGAATGCGCCGTCCACGTGCACCCATGCGCCCGCCGCCTTCGCGGGCGGAATCAGCACCGCGAACGGATCGAATTCACCGGTGTTCACTTCGCCGGCCTGCACGCAGAAAATGGTCATGTCGTCGAGCGGCGGCATCTGCGCGGGGTCGATGCGGCCGTGTACGTCGACCGGCGCGACGACGATGCGCTTCATCCCGAAGCCGAGCACGCGCAGCGCCTTCTTCACCGTGATGTGCGCGAGCGCGGAAATCACGACCTTCACTTCGGGCGCACCGATCAGGCCGTTTTCATCGATATCCCAGCCCTTGCGCGCGAGCAGCGCACGCCGCGCGGCCACCAGCGCGACGAGCGTGCAGGCCGTCGCGCTCGTGCCGAAGCCGACCGCGCTGCCTTCGGGCAACGCGAGCGCATCGACGACCCAGCGCGCGGCCTGCCGTTCGAGCGTCGCGGCCACCGGCGAATTCGCATACGACGATGCGCACTGGTCCCACGCAAGCATCAACCGCTCGGCGGCCGCCGCGGCCGGCAGCGTCGCGCCGATCACGAAGCCGAAGTAGTTCGGGCCGTTCGATGCGACCGTCGCGGGCGTGCCGTGCTCGTCGAGCAGGCGCAGCACGTCGTCGGCCGGGCGGCCCGTATCGGGCAACGGTTCGTCGAACGCGGCGAGGCCAGCCAGCGCGGCCGCGTCGGGAAACGCGCGCCGGTCGGCGGTTGCAGCCAGATACGCGTGCGCGCGCCGGTCGGCGTCGGCCAGCAATGCAAGTTCGTCCATGTCGGTTGCCTCGGTGGGAGTCAGAGTTGCGAGAGATCGTGGCCGAGCTGCTGCAGCGCGCCGTCGATCCGCTTGTAGTACGTGAACTTGCCGACGCGGGTCGCCCGCACGAGCCCGGCATCCGCGAGGATGCGCATGTGGCGCGTGGTCGTGGCCGGCGCGATGCCGAGCTTCTCGGTGATGTACGTGCAGCACACGCCGAGCTCGTCGAAGTCTCCATGCGGCTGCGGCGGGAAATGCCTGCGCGGCTGCTTGAGCCAGCGCAGCACGGCCAGACGGCTTTCGTTGGCCAAAGCGCTGATGCGGGTGACGTCGTCCATGGGGTGCGGTTTCGTTTGACGTTTTGAATATTAGCTAAATGACGAAATGTGGGCAAATGGTTTGGCGGGGGATTTCCGCCGGCGATGCGATCGCAGCGAGACCGTCGCTGCAACGTGTGGCGACGCGTTACGCCGCCGTCAGCGCCTGCGTCAGCATGTCGATCAACGCGCGCACGCGCCGCGGCTGCGCCACACCACCTGGATAGACGATCTGCAAATCGACTTCATCCGGCGAGAAGTCGCGAAGGATCTCGATGAGCGCACCCGAAGTCAGATCCCGTTCGACGTCGACCAGCGACTTCAGCGCAATGCCATGCCCCGCGACGCACCACGCGCGCACGAGCGCGCCGTCGTTGGCCACACGCCGGCCGCGCACCATCACACGCTTCGGTTGTCCATCGATGCTGAACGGCCATTCGGCATAGAGCTCCTGCCCGAAACGCATCACGATGCAGTCGTGAGCAGCAAGATCGTCCGGATGCGTCGGCGTGCCGTGCGCGGCGAGATACGCGGGTGACGCGCACACCACGCGCCGTGCCCGGCCAAGCGAACGGCTGCGCAGCGAACTGTCGGCCAGCGTGCCGCGGCGGATCGCGAAATCGAGCCCCTGCCCGACGAGATCGACGTAACCGTCGCCGAGATGCAGGTCGACCGTCACGCCCGGATGCTCGGCCAGGAACGCATCGACGACCGGCACGACGCGCTCGCGCCCGAGATCGGCCGGCGCGCTCAGCCGCACGGGCCCCGACAGCGTCTGCACGCCCAGCCGCACGCGGCTCTCGAGTTCGTCGGCTTCGGCCAGCAGGCGCCGTGCGCCGTCGGCGAGCGTGCGCCCCTCGTCGGTCAGGCTGATCGCGCGCGTCGTGCGCGTGAGCAGCGCCGCGCCGTAGTGGCGCTCGAGCGCCGTCAGCCGCTCGGACACCGTGGCCGGCGACAGCCCGACCTCGCGGCCCGCCGCGGCCAGCCCGCCCTTCTCCACGATGCGCAGGAACAGCGCGAGGTTGTCGAGCAGCATTGTTCGCCTCTTCCGAAGGATATTTTCGCTATCTTCAGGATTATCAGGAAAAGCCGCAAACGGTACAGTGATCGCCTGACAAACGACACGCGGCCTCGCACCGCGCTCACGACGAAAGGAAGCGCACATGGAATACCGCACGCTCGGCCGCTCCGGCCTCAAGGTTCCCGTCCTGAGCTTCGGCGCAGGCACCTTCGGCGGCACCGGCCCGCTGTTCGGCGCATGGGGCAACACGGGCGTCGACGAAGCGCGCCGCCTCGTCGACATCTGCCTCGAAGCCGGCGTCAACCTGTTCGACACGGCCGACGTGTATTCCGACGGTGCGTCCGAGCGCGTGCTCGGCGCCGCAATCAAGGGCCGCCGCGACCAGGTGCTGATCTCGACGAAGACGGGCCTGCCGACCGGCGACGGCCCGAACGATACAGGCACGTCGCGCGCGCGGCTCGTGCGCGCCGTCGACGACGCGCTGCGCCGCCTCGACACCGACTACATCGACCTGCTGCAACTGCACGCGTTCGACGCGGGCACACCGGTCGAGGAAGTGATGTCGACGCTCGACGATCTCGTGCGCGCGGGCAAGCTGCGCTACATCGGCGTGTCGAACTTTGCCGGCTGGCAGATCATGAAGTCGCTCGCGGCGGCCGACCGGCACGGCTGGTCGCGCTACGTGGCGAACCAGGTCTACTATTCGCTGGTCGGCCGCGACTACGAATGGGACCTGATGCCGCTTGGCGCCGACCAGGGCCTCGGCGCGCTCGTATGGAGCCCGCTCGGCTGGGGCCGGCTCACCGGCAAGATCCGGCGCAATGCGCCGCTGCCCGAAGGCAGCCGCCTGCATGAAACGGCCAGCTACGGGCCGCCGGTCGACGACGAACGTTTGTACGACGTGGTCGATGCACTCGACGCGATCGCGGAAGAAACCGGCAAGACGGTGCCGCAGATCGCGCTGAACTGGCTGCTGCAGCGACCGACCGTGTCGTCGGTGATCATCGGCGCGCGCAACGAGGAACAGCTGCGGCAGAACCTCGGCGCGGTCGGCTGGGCGCTGACCGATGCGCAGGTCGCGAAACTCGACGCAGCGAGCGCGGTGGAAGCGCCTTATCCGTACTTCCCGTATCGCCGGCAGGCGGCGTTCGCGCAGCTCAATCCGCCGATGCGCGGGTAAGCAACCGCGCCGTACCCGTCGCTGCGGTCGAGGTCCGCTCGCCCATGTGCGACTGGAAAGGCCCAACACCGGTATTCGAGGAAGAATCACGATTGCAGTCGGGCCGTCGGCGCATCCCGAAAGCGCTGCCGGCGCTTCACGATCGCGTTGGCCGGATGCCCGGTCCCTGGCGGTGGCACCAGAAAGTGCGGTCGTCATGGGCCTACCCGTCGAGCCGCGAACTTCCTATCGTAGAGGCCTGCGACGTGCCCGCCGGATGGGCAACGCACCCTACCCTCATCGACAGGCTCGCGAACATGAACGTTACCGACACCGACCTGACCGTACGCATGGTCCGGGAAGACGACTACGACCAATGGCTGCCGCTGTGGGACGGCTACAACCGCTTCTACGGCCGCTTCGACACCACCGCGCTGCCGCTGTCCGTCACGCAGCTCACGTGGTCGCGCTTTTTCGACGGCTACGAACCCGTGCACGCGCTCGTCGCCGAACACGACGGCCGGCTCGTCGGACTCGTGCATTTCCTGTACCACCGCAGCACGACGCACGCGGGGCCGTCCTGTTACCTGCAGGATCTGTTCACGCTCGACAGCGAACGCGGCAAGGGCGTCGGCCGCGCGCTGATCGAGGCCGTGTACGACGCCGCACACCGGCATCGCGCCGAACGCGTGTACTGGCAGACGCACGAGACAAATCACACGGCGCGGCGGCTCTACGACACAGTCGCGGATCGAACAGGCGGGGTGGTGTACAGGAAGGCGCTGCCGCGCTGAGCGTGGCGGGCCGGGCGCTCAGCCCAGCGGCCGCGCCTTGATCCACAGAAACAGCGGCACGCGCGCCCACTGCTTCAGCTGATCCGTATCGGCATGATCGGGCGGCGGCTCGCGCAGCGACGCGATCGCGAACCCGGCCGCCTCCAGCGCTTCCATGTACGCCTGCAGCGGCAACGACCACCCCGCGAAATGCATCGACAGCCCGTCGCGCGTTTCCACGCCGTCGAAATGCTCGCGCCCGAAATAGCTGCCCTTCAGCACGAACGGCGCATCGGGTTGCGGCCCCGCGAAGCCGCCGCGATCGCGGAACGGATGCACGAGCGAGATGAACAGCGTCCCGTCCGGCTTCAATACGCGGCGCGCCTCGTTCAACGCGCGCTGCATGTCGTCGAGATCCATCAGCACGTTGTACGCCATCACGAGATCGAAGCTGGCCGCGTCGAACGGCAGCGCCGCCGCGTCGGCCAGTTGATAGCGATGCGCGGAATCGGCGTGGCGTGCCGCGTCGAGCATCGCGGGCACCGCGTCGCTCGCGGTCACGTCGTAGCCGAGCGCCTTCAGCTCGCGGCTCACGCGGCCTTCGCCGCAACCGATCTCCAGCGCGAGGCCGGTGCCGCGGCCAATGTAGGCCGCAAGCCCCGCACGGTATTTCCAGAACGCATCGTGCCCCGGCTTGCCGGCCCAGCCAATCCATTGATCGGCGACCTGCATCCAGTGTTCGGTAATGGCTTTCGTGTCGGTCATGTCCGCTTCCGCCCGGTATTCGTCGTTGCCCAGGATGCGGATGGTAAGCCGAAGCGGCGAACGGCGTGGGCCGGCTACGGCATTGGGCCGGTTTCCGTTTCCGGCCGCAACGTCCTACAGTTACGACAAACAACCCGCGCCGCCGCGTATCGCCCCCTCGACGATACGCACCCGATTCCGAGGAAAGTCCATGCCGAGCATCCTGGCCGCTCAAGCCAACCTCCCCCCGAGCCCTGTCGCGGCGGAAACACGCATGGTGCACGACGTGGCGACGCTGAAACCGTCCGACTACCATTCGGCGGATGGTGCATCGTGGGTCATCTCGACCGTCACGCCCGCCAAGGACAGCGGAGCGAACGTCACCGGCCCGACGTATTTCGACACCGCAAAAGGCCAGACCGTCGCGGTACCCGATGCGCGCCGCCGCTATGCGAACCGCGGCACGTGGCAGGTCGTCGCGAGTTCGAGCCCCTCCGTGCCCGCGACGGGCCGCTATGACTGGCTGACGCTGTCGTGGCTGCCGATCAACCGGCGGCCGCTGCCGCAAACGCCCGAACACCTGTATTCGCCGTTCATTCGCGGCGGCACGATCGTCTATCGGTGGAATCCGGCGGCGGAAGGCGGCGAGCAGTTCGGCAACGTGCGGATGATCTTTCCGGAATGGACGCAGCAGGTGGCCGCTGCGTTGCGGTCCGCGCCGGGTGCGGCGCCGGATGGCGCGTCGGCCGCACCACCCGCGCTCGATCGCCTGACGGCGGACACGAATCCGATGACCGCCGTGCTCGACTTCGGCGACGCGCTGCGTGAAGAACCGGTCGAGCGGATCGTCGCGCGGCTGCCCGCGTTGCTGCGGGTGAAGGACCTGCATGAACTGTCGGCGATCGTGTTCCTGTGCCTGTCCGGATCGCGCGCCGAAGACCGGCCGCGCTTCGCCGAGACGATCAACGGCGCGATCGCGTCAACCGACGACCACGCACGCCTGCTCGCCATCGCGTACGGCGCGTTCGCGGCCGGCCGGTCGCGGCCCTATCCGTTCAACGATGCGGGACAGACGGCGCGCATCAACGACGTATTCGGCGCGTTGAAGCAGCGGACGGCAGCGCTCGGCGTGCCGGTCGGGGAAGGGTCGCCGTGGTACGAGTTCTTTACCGCGTATCGGCTGGGTGGTGCGGTATCTGCCAACCGACGGTAATCGCACGCAATGGGTCGCCGCCGCGACCGCAAAGGCCGGTCTCCAACACCTGTCGTCCGACACCACGCAGTGCCGCCGCCATGCATCGGCGCTAAGCACCACGATGCATAAACACCGAATCGAATTTCGATCCATTCGACTATCTGGATCGGATCGCGTCATGTTAGATTCCGGCCCGGCCACAGAGCCAATTCAAATAACCCCAATCAAAAGACCAAACCATGCAATCTCTTTTCCGTCATGCCGCGCTGGCACTGGTGACGATCGGCTTCCTGTCGGGCTGCGCCAGCAGCGTGACACGCGATGCCGGCAATCCGGCGGGGGCCGACGTGACCGCATCGACGACCCAATTCGGTACGAAACCCGTGATCGTCAAGGTCACGCTCGACAATGCTGCGCAGGAGGCGTTGAAAGACAACCTGAAGTTCGACGCCAAAAAGCTGCAGGAGAAAATCGAAAGCGCGCTGGACGCACGCAAGCTTCTGGCAAAGGCGGATTCAACCGATGCGATGCACCTGAATGTCGAAGTCACCGGCATTCGCGTGCGGTCGAGTTTCTCTGCCGTCATGTTCGGCTTCATGGCCGGCAGCGATTACATCGACGGCGCCGTCACGTTTGCCGATGCCGACAATCATCCGGTCGACCACTTCAAGGTGTCGGCGTCGTATGCGCTCGGTGGTATCGCCGGTGTCGACAGCATCCGCTTGGACTGGCTGTACGAGAAATTCACCGAGAAGACGCTCGCGACGCTCGATCCGGCGACCGCGGCGCAGCAGGCCACCGCCGCATCGGCAGCGTCCAAGAAACTGTAAGGCCCGATGCCCGACGGAACGCGGATGCGCGGCCCGTCGGGCCATGGCGGCAGACCCCATGCCGCCGCCAACGATCAGCTTCGCCGGTCGACAACCAACATCATGCAATGCGCGAGTGAATGCCCCGCGCTCGCATCTGGCAGCATTCCTGTTGCGTTGGTCCGGCCGACTGGCATCGGCGCGCGGCCGCGCCCACCGGCCGCCACAAGGCATTCACCCCCGCTCGCACGACGATAAAAAAGCGGCCGCTCGCGAGAGGAGCGGCCGTCAAAGAACGTTCCCGGTTCGGGATACCGGATGACACCACATCTCACCGGCATGCATCTTGTTGATGAGCGAAATGCCGCTGGCCATCAGGCCGGTCTGATTCGCTGCCCATCCACATGAACATCACGCAGTCCTGATCCACGCGCGTTCGCCGAATCCGCAATACGCCGTTACGTTCTCGAAGGGAACCCCCATACGTGGCAACCGGTCGAATCGCCGACATCACCGTCGACGGTTTCATCGCCGCGGCGGACAATCCCCTCTCCTGCCCCGCTCGTTCACGTCCAACCATTCCCTTTCATGCTGAGCCTCGGTCCCTTCTCGATCCGCGTCGTCGCGGTCGCTGCCGCCGCGCTGCTGGCGTGGCTCGTCGCGCGTGTCATCCAGCGCCGCCCGCCTGACGGACATCACAAGACGGCATCGAGCCTGATCCTCGACGTGCTGCTGCTCGGGCTGGTCGCCGCGCGCGTCGGCTATATCGCGCAGTGGTGGAGCGACTATGCGGCATCGCCGCGCTCGATCGTCGCGCTCGGCGACGGCGGCTTCGACTGGCGCATCGGTCTGGCGGCCGCCCTGGTGTTCGCGGGCTGGCGCCTGCGCCGCTTGCCCGCGCTGCGGCGGCCGGTACTGGCCGGCATCGTCGCGGGCCTCGGTGCGTGGGGTATCGCGCAAGGCACGCTGGCGACACTGCAGCAGAGCGCGCCGCCGCTGGCCGCAATGGAACTCCAGGCGCTCGATGCAACGCCCGTGCTGCCGGCAAGCTTCGTCGGCAAGCCGGTCGTCGTGAACCTGTGGGCGACATGGTGCCCGCCGTGCCAGCGCGAGATGCCGATTCTCGAACAGGCACAGCGCGACCATCCGGGCATCACCGTGCTGATGCTCAACCAGGGCGAAAATGCACAGGTCGTGCGCGCGTTCCTCGAACAAAAGGGCCTGCGCTTCGATCACGTGCTGCTCGACCCGTCGCTGCACACGATGCATGCGTACGGGTCGCGCGGGCTGCCGACGACGCTGTTCTTCAATGCGAAAGGCGACCTCGTCGAGTCGCACATGGGCGAGCTGACCGCCGCGCGACTGAAGGACGCCGTCGCGCAACGCTTCGGACAGTAACGCGCGCCGGCGGACGGGAGGCGGCGCGATGCCGCTTCATCACATCCGCGCTTCGACTACCGCCAGCCGGGCAGGCAAGTGCACCAGCAGCGCATCGACCGCTGCGCGGACTTTCAGCGGGAGATGCAGCGTGTAAGGCCATACCGCCTGGATCGGATAGATCACGCCCGGCCGATCGGCCAGCAACTCGCGCAACGCGCCGCTGCGCAACGCATCGCGCGCCAGCCAGTACGGCAGCCACGCCACGCCGAGATCGGCCAGCGCGGCATCCATCAACGCGCGCAGGTCGTCCGACAGCAGCCGAACAGCGGGCTGCAGTTCCACGCGCTGACCGTCGACGATGACGGGCCAGCGATGCACCTGACCAAAGCGCGTGTAGGCCAGCGCCTTGTGCTGTTCCAGTGCTTCATGGGTTCGCGGTTCGCCGTAACGGCTCAGGTAAGCCGGAGATGCGCAGAACGCCATCCGGTGCTCGCCGAGCGGGCGCGCGACCAGCCCGCTGCTGTTCGGCAACGTGCCGATGCGCACCGCGAGATCGAAACGCTCTTCGACGAGATCGACAGACCGGTCGCTGAACGACAGGTCCAGATCGAGATCGGGGTGTGCCTTCGCCAGTTCGATCAGGATCGGCGCGAGGCACAGATGACCGAACAGCGTCGGCATCGACACGCGCAGCCGCCCTTTCATCTGCCATTTGCCGGTTTCGAGCAGTGCCTCGCCGGCCTGGATCTCGTCCATCGCGCGCAGGCAATGCTCGTAGAACAGCGCCCCTTCGTCGGTCAGGCTCTGGCTGCGCGTCGTGCGCTGAAACAGTACGACACCCAGCCGCTCCTCGAGGCGCGCGATGCTCTTGCCGACCGCCGAACGCGTGATGTGCAGCTTCTCGGCCGCCTGCACGAAGCTGCTCGCTTCCACCGCGGCGACGAACACGTCGATGCCTTTCAGGTTGTTTCGCATGCAATTGAGGACAATTACGCTACACAATGCGTCGATCTTATCGCTTTTGGCGATAAAAAGTGAATGATAGGATCGATTCCAGTCCTCAACATTCGCAATGGAGCACGCCCCCATGGCCCGGATCCTCGCCCTCAAATCCAGCATCAACGGCAGCCAGTCGCAAACCGGTACGCTGATCGACACGTTCCTCGCGCAGCGCCAGGCCAACGGCCACACGGATGAAGTAAGCGTGCGTGACCTCGTCGGCGACGACCTGCCGATACTCGACAGCGAGCTGTTTCACGCACTGCGCGGCGCGGAGAATCCCAGCGAACGCGCGCAACAGGCGATCGCGTTGTCCGACAAGCTGATCGCCGAACTCAAGAGCAGCGACCTGCTGCTGATCGGTGCGCCGATGTACAACCACAACGTGCCGACGCAGTTGAAGAACTGGTTCGACCTCGTCGCGCGTGCACGCGTGACGTTCCACTACACGGAGACCTATCCGATGGGCCTCGTCGAAGGCGTCAGCGCGATCGTATTCAGCGCGCGCGGCGGCGTGCACGTCGGCCAGGCGACGGATGCCGTCACGCCATACCTGCGCGCCGTGCTCGGCCTGATGGGTATCAATGAAGTGGAATTCGTCTATGCCGAAGGGCTCGACATGAAGCCGCACGGCTTCAATGCCGGGCTGGAGCATGCGCGCCAGCGGATGGAAGCGCTGCTCGCGTAAGTCGACGCGTGCCTGCCACGTATGTGCAGTGCGGGTACGCGTGACGCAGCGTCACGCATCAATCGACGTCGAGAAAGGTCAGATGCTGCGCTGATTGACCCGCAGCGACAGCGCCTCCGCAGTCTCTTTGCGTTCGCTGTACCGATCGACGAGGTAGGGACCGACATCGCGCGTCAGCAGCGTGAACTTCACCAGTTCTTCCATCACGTCCACCACGCGATCGAAATACGCCGACGGCTTCATCCGCCCCGCTTCGTCGAATTCCATGAACGCCTTCGCCACCGACGACTGGTTCGGGATGGTCAGCATGCGCATCCAGCGCCCGAGCACGCGCATCTGGTTCACCGCGTTGAACGACTGCGAGCCGCCGCTCACCTGCATCACCGCGAGCGTCTTGCCCTGCGTCGGCCGCACGGCGCCGACCGACAACGGAATCCAGTCGATCTGCGATTTCATGATGCCGGTCATCGCGCCGTGCCGTTCCGGCGAACACCACACCATTCCTTCCGACCACATCACCTGCTCGCGAAGCTCGACGACCTTCGGATGACTGTCCGGTGCGTCATCGGGCAGCGGCAGGCCGCTCGGATTGAACACGCGCACGTCGGCCCCCATCGCCGTGAGCAGGCGCCCGGCTTCCTCGACCAGCAGACGGCTGAACGAACGCTCGCGCAGCGAGCCGTAAAGAAGCAGGAGCCGGGGCGGATGAGTCGAGGGCCTCACGGGCCGCAATTGAGCGGCGTCCGGCACGCGGAACAGGTCGCCGTCGAGTTGCGGCAAATCGTTCAGGTAGTCAGTCATGGGTGAGTTCTCCGATGTTCTCAGGTCCGGCACTCGTACCAGCCCTTCGACTGATTGACGATGCGCACGACCAGCAACATCACCGGCACCTCGATCAGTACGCCGACGACCGTGGCCAGCGCCGCGCCGGAATGAAAGCCGAACAGGCTGATCGCGGCCGCGACGGCCAGCTCGAAGAAGTTGGATGCGCCGATCAGCGCCGACGGACACGCTACGTTATGTTGCTCGCCGACCGCACGATTGAGCCAGTAGGCCAATGCCGAATTGAAGAACACCTGAATCAGGATCGGCACCGCGAGCAGCGCGATCACCAGCGGCTGCTTCAGGATCGCTTCGCCCTGGAACGCGAACAGCAACACGAGCGTGGCCAACAGCGCAGCGATCGACCACGGGCCAATCTTCGCCATCGCGGCATCGAAGGCAGCCGGCCCCTTTGCAAGCAAACGCCTGCGCCAGAGTTGCGCGAGGATCACCGGGATGACGATGTACAGCACGACCGACGTGAGCAGCGTCGCCCAAGGCACCGTGATCGCCGACATACCGAGCAGCAGACCGACCAGCGGCGCGAACGCGACCACCATGATGCTGTCGTTCAATGCGACCTGCGAAAGCGTGAACAGCGGATCGCCCCCCGTCAGCCGGCTCCACACGAATACCATCGCCGTGCATGGCGCGGCCGCCAGCAGGATCAACCCGGCGATGTAGCTGTCGAGCTGGTCCGCCGGCAGCATCGGTGCAAACAGATGGCGGATGAACAGCCAGCCGAGGAATGCCATCGAGAACGGCTTGACGAGCCAGTTCACGACGAGCGTGACGCCGATGCCTTTCACGTGCCGGCGCACCTCGTGCAACGCACCGAAGTCGACCTTGACGAGCATCGGGATGATCATCACCCAGATCAACAGCCCGACCGGCAAATTGACTTGCGCATATTCCATCCGGCCGATCTGCTGGAACAGGGCCGGCAGTGCCTGGCCAAGCGCAATGCCGGCGACGATGCACAGCGCAACCCAGGCGGTCAGGTAGCGCTCGAAGAAATTGATGGCGGGCTTCACGACAGCCTTGCCCGGCGGGGCGACGTTGGAGGTATTCATGGCGTGGGCGTGGGCGTCGGTGTTGAAGTCGCGCGTGGCGGCTCGATGCTTCGAGCCGCCACGCATGCGATCAGTTTTGCGAGATGGCGGTCAGCGCCGTCTGCAGTTCGGCATTGCTCATGCGATCGACGGGCAGCGCCAGCAACTGCAGCATCCGGTAACCGATCGCCTGACGCGTGAGCTCGAACGCGAGGCGCTTGCCTTCGTCCCCCCCTGTCGCATTCGACGGATCGGCGTAGCCCCAATGGATTTTCACGGGACTGCCGGGCCAGTACGGGCAGGTTTCCACCGCCGCGCCATCGCACACCGTGATGACGATGCGCATTTCAGGCGCGCCGTCGCCGACGAATTCGTCCCAGCTCTTGCTGCGGTAGCCGTCGACGTCGACACCCGCGTTCGTCAGCGCCTCCAGCGCGAACGGATTGAGTCGCCCGCTCGGCGCACTGCCGGCGCTGTACGCCCGCACGTCCTTGCCGAGCTTCGCGGCCCAATGGTTCAGCATCCCTTCCGACAACACGCTTCGTGCCGAGTTATGGGTGCAGAGGATCAGTACGTTGGTCGTCATGAATGGGGGCGCGCGTGCGCTTCACGGTTGACGGGCGCGAGCCGTTCCACCGGCCGGCGAACAAACGGACACGGGCGAGCATGGATTGCCGCCGCAGCAGTTCTCCGTGAGATAGCCGAGCAACCCGTTCATCGTATCGAAGTTTGCGCAATAGATCACAAAGCGCCCTTCCTGCCGGCTGGTAACGAGTTGGGCGTGCGCCAGCTCTTTCAGGTGGAAGGAAAGCGACGACGGCGGCACATCGAGCAGCGTGGCGATCTGGCCGGCCGGCAAGCCTTCCGGCCCCGCCTGCACGAGCGTGCGGAACACGGCAAGCCGGGATTCATGCGCGAGCGCCGCGAGCGCGGCAACGGTCTGTTTCGTTTCCATATTTCCATGATAGTCGAAATATTGAAATATGTGAAGCAGCCGTGATGGCGAGCAATGCGCGTGAGGCGCCGGCTCGACGCCCTGTCGGCATCCGGTTCTTCTCGATGCAATCCGCCCGAGACGTTGCCCGTGCCGGGAACGGGTTGCGATGATCCATTCGAAACCGGATTGCGCGATGTACGCCCCGAACATTGGGGTGGGATGCCCGACGCATCGGAATCAGCCATCGCCGCGCCTCGCGCAACTGCCCGATTCAGGCCGCCCGACGCATACGTCGCATTGCTTCGCGTCCGCACCGGTGGCGAAGGGTCGTTGTCCGATCCGTTCGGTACGTTGTGCTTCGATCGCACCGAAGACACACGCCACGCCGGGCGCCCTCGGAGCTGCGACGTTGTCCTGTTCGAATTCGATCTGCCAGCCGCATCGTGGTGGCCGGCGCTCGGGTTCGACCGCATCGAGCCGATCGGTTTGGCACGAACGGTTACGGACAATTCTTCACAGTTTCCACAACTGATCGGCGTATCTCGTTTGCACGATGACCAAGCTCGCATCGAACATCGCGCCCCCGTGCCGGCAACGCCGGATCTCAACGTGCCGAACCTTGACAGCACAACGCTCTCACCCTTGTCGCGCGTGCTGCCGGCTCTACCGGCGAACGCGCATGAACGGCATGTACATCGTTGCAGAGACGATCGCGCCCTGCATCGTCCACATGGCCAAAGTTAGGAAAACGCATCTTTCCATAACCCGCCCCAATCGCGACTACGCTACAGTGGCTGTGCGTTTTCGCGAGGATGCATGGCCATCGAGCGTGTCATGTATGCGATGGCCTGGCCGACAAAAATCCGTCGTGTAAACGAGCGCGGCGCGCGGGTGCACGAACACCCACGCGCCGCTGACCACAACCGACTCACAGCAGGAGTTAGCCATGGCTGACGCGAATCATAGCGCAACCGTTCTGTTCCCCGATCGCTTCGTCATGCCCCACGCGGCGATTGAACATCGCCGCACCATTCCGCACCTCCGACTCACCGACATGGCGCCGCCCGAGCGGTATCTATCGATGAAGCTGTCCGGCCGTTGGATCGAGGCAGCGGGTTTCGATCCGGGGCAGCGCCTGAGAATCGAGGTATCGCACAGGCGTCTGGTGATCACGCCAATCGACGAAAGCGACTGCGATTCTTTCGAGCGCGAACGATTCCCCGAGCCCGGTCCCGCGACGAAAAACCAGCAGCAACCGCTTTCGCCGACAACGGGAAATGCACGATGAATCGCCACGCCCCGCACCAACCTGCCGACGACGTGCCGGCCGATTTCGATTTCTATGACGTCGGTGAACTGGCGGCCAAGTCCGCGCTCGTGCTGAAGCTCAATGCACTGATCGCGTCGCGCGGCCTGAGCGACGACGAGGCTGCCGCGCTCACGGAAATGGTCCGGCCGGTGGTGACTCCGGAGCAGCGCGACACGCTCCGGAGCGTGTCGCTGGATCAACTGATGCTCACGTTGGTGGCGTTTGGGCAGCAAGTGGAAATCGTCGTGCGACCGGCCGGACACTCGGCTTCGGCAGGTATCACGGTTTCAGTCTGACGGCCGACGCCGCGCTTCCTCGAGGTCGGTCAATCACGCGTCCGAAAGCTGGTACGCATCTCGCGGCACTCGCGTGCGCGCAACAAGACACTGCCCGAAACCGGGCAGTGCATCGCACGATGCGATGGCGTCGAATACGAGGTATCGCGCCCCCTCCACCGTCACCCCTTCCTCTTCCCCTTCAACACGAACGCCGCCGCCGTACACCCGATCATCGCGATCCCGGCAATCAGGAACGTATCGCTGTACGCCATCAGCAGCGCCTCGCGCATCACGCGCTGGTTCACGAGCCCGAGCGCGAGCTCGTGCACGCCGGAGATCGATCCGCCCGGCAGTACGTCCACACGCGGGGCATGCACGCGTGCGAGCAGCCGCGCGAGCATCGCCATGCGTTCCTGGAATGCTTCGGAGAACGGCGTGACCGCCTCGCCGATGCGCATCGCGTGCAGCTTCTGCCGTTCGACGACGAGCTGGCTCATCACCGCAATGCCGATCGCGCCGCCGACGTTGCGGACCATGTTGAACACGCCGGAAGCTGAGCCGAGCTGCGCCTTCTCGATCCCGTCGACGGCCATCACGGCCAGCGCGATCACGACGAACGACTGCCCGATCCCGCGCACGATCAGCGACGGGACGATCACGTTCGATGCGGCGTCGGCGTCGAGGTGGATGTTCATCAGGCACCCGGCCGCGACCAGCACGAAACCGAGCACGATCGTCGTGCGCGGGCTCGTGCGGCGCATCAGCGGCGGCGTGAGGAACGACATCGCGAACTGCACGAGCCCGTACGGAATCATCGCGAGGCCGATGTCGCGCGCGCTGTAGCCGTGCAGTTCCGCGAAGTAGTTCGGCACGAGGAACACCACGCCGAACACGACCGCGCCAAACAGGAACTGCATCAGGCTCGCGATACCGAAGTTGTAGCGACCCAGCAGGCGCAGGTTGATGAACGGCTCCTTGCACCGCAGCTCGATCGCAACGAACGCGGCCAGCCCCGCCGCCGCGACGAGCGACAGTTCGACGATCAGGCCCGACGCGAACCAGTCCTTGCGCCCGCCCTCCTCCAGCACGATCTGCAGCGCGCTCAAGCCGACCGCCATCGTCGCGATCCCGAACCAGTCGGCCCGTCTGAGCATTCCAAGCTGCACGGGCACCGGCCGGATCGCCCAGCCGATCGCCGCAACCAGCGCAATCGCCGGCGGAATCTGCAGGTAGAAGATCCAGCGCCACGAATACACGTCGGTCAGCCAGCCGCCGATCGACGGCCCGGCCGCCTGCGCGACGTTGTTCGCGATCGCGAACAGCGCCATCCCGAGCGGGTGCTTCGACGGCGGCAGCTCGGTGATGATCAACTGGAACGACAGCGGAATCAGCACGCCGCCGAATGCGCCCTGCAGCGCACGCGCGGCGATCATCGTCGAGATGCTCGGCGCGACCGAGCACGCGAGCGAAAACGCGAGGAAGCCGGACGCCCCGACCAGCAGCACGCGCCGCGCGGAAAACACCTGCACGAGCCAGCCGGTAAGCGGAATCACGACGATCTCGGCGACCAGGTACGCGGTGGTGATCCACGAGCCTTCCTCGAAGCTCGCGCCGAGCGAGCCGCGGATGTCGGGCAGCGACGCATTGGTCACGTGCACGTTCATGCCTGCCATGAAGCAGCCGAACACGCCACCGAGCACCGCGACCCACGCGCGCAGCGAAACGGTCTCTTCGTGCGCAGCCTGCGCAGTCGTATCGGTCACGAGCCGGCCCCCTGCGTGCCGCGCGTGTCGACGCGAGCGATCACCGACATCCCGGGCCGCAGCACGACGCCGGCCGGCGGCACATCGACGCGGATCTTCACCGGAATGCGCTGCACGATCTTCGTGAAGTTGCCGGTCGCATTGTCGGGCGGCAGCAGCGCGAACTGGGCGCCGGAGCCCGGCGCGAGGCCGATCACGCGGCCGTGCAGCGTGCGGCCCGCATAGGTGTCGACGTCGATCTCGACCGGCTGGCCGTCGCGCATCGCGCCCAGCTGCGTTTCCTTGAAGTTCGCGACGACATACACGTCGCTCAGCGGTACCACCGCGAGCAGCGGCATCCCCACTTCGACGTACTGGCCCGAGCGCACCGCGCGCTGGCCGACACTGCCGTCGCGCGTCGCACGGATCACCGTGTGGTCGAGATCGAGCTGTGCGAGTGCCAGCTTCGCCTGGGCGGCTGCGCGCCGCGCACGCGCCTGCGCGATCGCCGCGGTGCTCTGCTCGCGACGGCGCTGCAGCACGGTCTGCTGGTCGGTCTGCACGCGCACGGCCGCGCCCGCGCGGGCCAGCTCGGCGCGCGCCTTCAGCGCGTCCGCGTGCGCCTGCTCCCAGCGCTGTCCGCTCGCTGCCGATTCGGCGAGCAGTTGCTTGTAGCGCGTCGCATCGGCGTCGCGTCGCGCGGCTTCGGCGCGTGCGGCGGCCGCGTCGGCGTCGGCCTGCGCGATCTGGCTGCGCTGCTGGCCGACCTGCGCGTCGAGCGTCGCGGCCGCCGCCTGCTCGGCCTGCAGCGTCGCATCGGCCGCCGCGACGGCCGCCTGCGCATCGTCGACTTTCGCGCGGTAGTCGCGGTCGTCGAGCCGCACGAGCACGTCGCCGCGCTTCACCGGCTGGTTGTCGTCGACGGTGACCTGCACGACGTAACCCGATACGCGCGAACTGACGGTCACGACGTCGGCGCGGACATACGCGTCGTCGGTGCCCTCGATGAAACGGCCGACGGTCCACCAGTGCGAGCCGGACACGGCAAGCGCGATGACGGCGAGCACGACGCCCGCGGCAATCAGTTGGCGCCGGGAGAATCGGGCGGTTTTGGCTTTTTCGGGTATGGCAGTCGTGCTCATGATCGGAATGATGAGTGGGCGTGCAAGAGAACGGACAGGGGTGCAGCGAATGCGGCGGGCTACGGTTGCCAGCCGCCTCCGAGCGCCTTGAATACGGCGACCTGGTCGAGCGAGACCTGCTGCGTCGACTCGGCCAGCGCCGAATCGACCGCAACGAGGCTGCGCTGCGCATCGAGCACGCCGAGGAAATCGAGTGCGCCGGCCTCGTAGTTCAGCTCGGCGAGGCGATAGGCGCGCGCATGCTCGGCGCGCGCGGTTTCGAGCGCGGCGCGGCGGCGCCAAGCGGCGCCGTACCGCGCGAGCGCCTGCTCGGTTTCCTTCAGCGCGCGCAGCACCTGCGCATCGAATTGAGTTCGGGCGAGCGTGTCGTCGGCGCGCGCCTGCGCGAGTCGCGCGCGGCTCGCCGCCAGGTTCGGAAACCGCCACGTGATCAGCGGTCCGACACCCCATGCGATCGCGTACTTGTCGCCGAGCGTCGCCGGGTCGCTGCCGGTCGACAGCCAGTTCACCGAGCCGCCGAGCGAGATCGACGGATACAGCTCGGCCGTCGCCACGCCGATCCGCGCATTCGCGGCAGCCAGCTGGCGCTCGCTTTCGCGCAGGTCGGGGCGGCGGCGCAGCAGCGACGCGCCATCGCCGACCGGGAACGGCCGCGCGAGCACCGGCGCCGTGCGGCAATGCGCGGCGGCATCGGGCAACGCGCCGGGCGCACGCCCGGTCAGCACCGCGAGTTCGTACAGCGCCGCGCGACGCGAGCCGACGAGTGCGGGCAGATCGGCGCGCGTGTCGCCGGCGAACGCGCGCGAGCGCGCCACCTCGAGGTCGGATACGAGCCCGTGGGCGCGCTGCTTCGCCGTCAGCGCGGCCAGCCGATCCGCGATCCCGACCGACTGTTGGGCCACGTCGATCCGCTCGCCGTATGCGCACACCTGCGCATAGGCGGCCGTCGTTTCGGCAGCCACCACGACGCGCATCGCATCGGATGCGGCCTGCACGGCATCGGCATCGGCGCGCGCAGCGTCGACCAGATGGCGCACGCGGCCCCACAGATCGACTTCCCACGACAGCGAGAACGACGGCGCGAAGCCCCCGCGCGTATGCGCATCGGTGCCCTTGGCCGCCGCGACGATCTGGTCGGGCGCGTGTTTGCCGTAGTCGACGCCGAACCCGGCCGTCGTGTCGGGCAGCCGCGCGGCGCCGGCCTCGTCGAACACCGCACGCGCACGCTCGACCCGCGCGGCGGCGGCCGCGAGATCGCGGTTCTGCGCGAGCGCGTCGCGCACGAGGCCGTCGAGCACGGGATCGTCGTAGAGCCGCCACCAGCGCGCGGGCGGTTCGCCGGCGGCCGCGACCGGCACGTCGGACACCGCGTCGAACGGTCCGATGCGCGCCGCATCGGGTGCGGGCGGCCGGTACGGCGCACCGACCGAACACGCGGCGAGCATCGCCGCGCTCAGCAACACAACAGCAACGGACGAACGAAGAAAAACCGGAGGCAATAACGAGGCGCGCATCGTGCAATGGCAATCGAACAAAAACGATGGGCCTATGGTAATTTCGACCCGGTCGGTCGATCTCGCGCGTAAAGCGCATTCGTCGTCGAGAAAAGGACACGTGGATCAATTCTTCAGCGCGCTCGAGCGCAAGGACAAGCACAAGCAGATTGCCGCCGTCGCGTCGGACGCAGCGGCCGGCATCGCCTATCCGCCGCATTCGCATCGGCATGGCCAGCTGATTCACGCGATTTCCGGCGTGATGCTCGTGCATGCGGACGCCGGCAGCTGGGTCGTGCCGACGGGCCGCGCGGTCTGGGTGCCGGGCGGCACGCGGCACGAGATCCGCATGGCCGGTGACGTGCAGATGCGCACGGTGTTCGTTGCGCAGGAAGTGCGGCCGAGCCTGCCGCGCGAATGCCGCGTGATCGAGGTCGGCACGCTGCTGCGCGAGCTGATCGTGACCGCATGCGAACTGCCGGCCGACTACGACCTCGCGCATCGCGCGGGCCGCGTGCTCGCACTGATCCTCGATGAAATCGAAATCGCGCCGCTGCTGTCGCTGCATGTGCCGATGCCGCGCCATCCGGCGCTCGCTGCGCTGTGTACGCAGCTGATCAGCGACCCAGCGACGGCCGTCACGCTGCAGTCGTGGGCACGCGACGCGCACATGAACGAGCGCACGCTCGCGCGCACGTTCAAGCGCGAAACGGGGATGACGCACGGCGCGTGGTGCCGCCATGCGCGGCTGCTGCTGAGCCTGCCGCGCCTCGCGGCCGGCACGCCGATCCTCGAACTCGCACTCGAACACGGCTACGACAGCCCGAGCGCATTCGCGGCGATGTTCCGCAAGGCACTCGGCGTCCCGCCGAGCGAATACTTCCGGCGGCGCTGAGCCGGACTGTCCGTTTCGCGACGATCGATCGCTGGCGGGCGCGCGCAGCGCGCCGGGCCGCTCGCTACAGTAGCGGCATCGCACCACACACGCGCCACGCCGATGGATCTGATTCAAAGCATGCAGGTCTTCGTCACACTCGCCGACGCGGGGACCCTCACCGAGACCGGCAAGCGGCTCGACCTCACGACCGCGTACGTGAGCCGCACGATCGCGGCACTCGAAACGCATCTCGGCATCCGGCTGCTGAACCGCACGACGCGCTCGATGTGCCTGACCGAAGCCGGCGAACGCTACCTCGCGCGCGCACGCGACATCACGCTCGCCGTCGCCGCGAGCGAACGCGAGGCCCGCGGCGCGCAACGGCATCCGCACGGCCGGCTGCGCGCGCACTGCAGCGCGAGCATCGCAAACCGCTTCGTGATTCCGCTCGTTGCGCGGTTCCAGGCGTGCTATCCGGACGTCAGCGTCGACCTGACGCTCGCGCCGCAGGTGCCGGACCTGATCCGCGGCAGCTACGACGTCGCGGTGATCGCGATGCCGAGCCTGCCGAGTTCCGACCAGGTCGCGATCGACGTCGGCAGGATCCGCAGCGTGCTGTGCGCCTCGCCCGCGTATGTCGCACGCTACGGGATGCCTGACTCGCCGCGCGCCCTCGCACGGCATCGCTGCGTGCAACTGGTCGCGCCCGCGTACCCGGCGCGCGAATGGGCGCTGACGAACGGCACTGCTTCGGAGACGATCGCGTTCGAACCGGCCTTGACGGCCGATATCGCGGCTTCGCTGGCGATCGCGGTAACGGAAGGGGCGGGCGTCGGCCTGCTGCCGGATTTCGTCGTGGATGACGCGCTGCGTTCGGGTGCGCTGCTGCGCGTGCTGCCCGACTATCGAGCGGACGACGTGAGGGTGTTTCTGGCGTATCCGTCGCGCCAGCTTCTCGATGCGAAAACGCGCGCGTGGGTGAACTTCATGAAGAAAGCGCTGCACGACTCGCTTGCCGGATCGTGCAGCAGCAGCGACACAGCGATCGGCGAGGCCGCCGCGCCGGAGCACCCCGGCGCGGCCACCCCGGCTCCGCTTACGCGACGGCCTTCACCGCGGCCCGTGCGCCAAAAAACGTCGCCTGCACGGCCTCGTCCGCACGGGCATACGCGCGATTGACGCCGCTGATCACCGCACGAATCGACGCGGTCGTCAGGTTCGCGTCGACGCCGACACCGAATGCGCTGCCGCGCACGCCGGAACCGGCCAGCTCGGCGATCGCGATCGCCTTCGCGTCGGCGCCCTGCGACAGCGCGCGTTCCTCGTAATGCTGGATCCGCAACGGCGTGTGGAGCGCGTGCATCAGCGCGTCGAGCGGGCCGTTGCCTTCGCCGCGCAGCACGCGGCGCTCGCCGTGCACGTCGACGGTCAGCACGATCGACTCGCGGCCGTCGCGTTCGGTCAGCTCATGGCCGACATAGCGCAGCGGCGCATCGCCTTCGACGTACTCCTGCTGGAACAGCGACCAGATCTGCGCACTCGTCACCTCTTGCCCGCTGTCGTCGGTCAGGCGCTGCACGGCTGCGCTGAAATCGACCTGCATGCGGCGCGGCAACGCGACGCCGTAACCCTGTTCGAGCAGGTACGCGATGCCGCCCTTGCCCGACTGGCTGTTCACACGAATGATCGAATCGTAGGTGCGGCCGAGATCGCTCGGATCGATCGGCAGGTACGGCATTTCCCATACGGCGTCGGCACGCTGCACCGCGAAGCCCTTCTTGATCGCGTCCTGGTGCGAACCGGAGAACGCGGTGAACACGAGGTCACCGACATACGGATGACGCGGGTGGATCGGCAACTGCGTGCACGCCTCGGACGTGCGCGCGACTTCGTTGATCTGCGAGAAATCGAGGCCCGGATCGACGCCCTGCGTGTACAGGTTCAGCGCGAGCGTAACGAGATCGACGTTACCCGTGCGTTCGCCGTTGCCGAACAGGCAGCCTTCGATGCGGTCCGCGCCGGCCATCACCGCGAGCTCGGCCGCCGCAACCGCGGTGCCGCGATCGTTGTGCGGATGCACGGACAGGATCAGCGAATCGCGACGCGCAAGGTTCCGGTGCATCCACTCGATCTGGTCCGCGTAGAAGTTCGGCGTGCCGACTTCGACGGTCGCCGGCAGGTTCACGATCGACTTGCGTTCGGGCGTCGGCTGCCACACGTCGAACACGGCGTCGCAGACTTCCTTCGCGAAGTCGAGCTCGGTCGCCGTGAAGGTTTCGGGGCTGTATTGCAGCGTGAACTGCGTATCGGTCGCCGCGTCGGCGAAGCGCTTGATCGTGCGCGCCGCGTTCACTGCGAGCTGCTTCACGCCGTCGCGCTCGAGGCCGAACACGATCTTGCGGAATTCCGGCGCCGTTGCGTTGTACAGGTGCACGATCGCGCGCTTCGCGCCGCGCAGCGATGCGAAGGTTCGCTCGATCAGGTCGTCGCGCGCCTGCGTCAGCACCTCGATCGTCACGTCGTCGGGGATGTGGCCGCCTTCGATCAGTTCACGCACGAAGTTGAAATCGGTCTCCGACGCGGACGGAAACGCGACCTCGATCTCCTTGAAGCCGATCGCAACCAGCGTCTTGAACATCCGCATCTTGCGCGCGGCGTCCATCGGCTCGAACAGCGCCTGGTTGCCGTCGCGCAGGTCGGTGCTCATCCAGATCGGCGCCTGCGTGATCGTGCGCGACGGCCACGTGCGGTTCGGCAGGTTGACGGGCGTAAACGGGCGGTACTTCGTCGCGGGGTTCTTCAGCATCATGGTGTTCGGTCCTCGGTCGGTTTGTCGGGAAACCGCGTCGCGGCGGCCATCGGCGGGAGTGGCCGGCTGCGCGCGCAGCGGTGACAGCGATGAAACGGCACAACGGCAAAGCGGTACGGCGAACGACAGCCTTGGCGGTTGAGCGACCGGGACGGAGCGGAGCGATACGGAACAAAGACGAACTCAGGCGCCGGTCGATAACCGGGGCCAGGTCGGCGATACGGGGGAAATCTGGCGCTTCAGGACAGAAGCAGATGGAAAGCGCGCAGCCGCAGACCCAGCCCGGAGAAACGGGCTAGTAGTCGTAGCGAGAAGAGGGACTGGGCGGCTTGCATGGCCAGAATCAAATCACAGGGTGGCCGGGGCTGTCAACGGGGTGCGCGGGAATCGCGCGTTTTTTGTGTGCGCAGAATCAGTCGTGTCCGATAGGCGGCGCCCTGCCCTGCCGATATGCTTCACGGGTGCGGCGCCGGTGAGGTCCTATTCATGTTCGGAGTGAGTCGGTCCATCCTCTTCGCCGGTCGCCGCCCCTTCCCCTTGTAACCGGGTTTCGGTGTGGGCGTTCGACGGTGGCCGGTGGCGCGGCCACGACCGAGGTGTCGATGTTGAAACGACAACGCTGCCATATGCGAACGCCGAGTGTCGGCTCCGAAGCCCAATCGCGCCCGCCCCCTCCCCGCCGGCACAGCCACGCAGCGTTCAATAAAACGATACGCGCACCGACATCATTTCCCGAATACCTCGAAACTCATTTCATTCAATCCATTTCATTGAATCGATTAAACGTGATTTTCGATTCATTAAACAATAATCACTCAATTTCGAATATTTTTTTATTTATTTTTCGGCATGCTCGGGAAGTCGCATTTCAAACGGCAAACGTTTGCGCGACAGGGCCTCACGCCCTACCCAACACTCCTCAGGAGGAACGCATGGCCGACTCTCAAACGTCTTCCAACCGCGCTGGCGAGTTTTCGATTCCGCCCAATACCGATTTCCGCGCGATTTTCTTCGCGAATGCGGCCGAGCAACAGCACATCAAGCTGTTTATCGGCGACAGCGCCGAACCCGCGGCCTATCACAAGCTGACGACGCGCGACGGCACGCGTGAAGTCACGCTGAATTCCGGTAACGGCAAGCTCCGCTTCGAAGTGTCGGTCAACGGCAAGCCGTCGGCCACCGACGCACGCCTCGCGCCGATCAACGGCAAGAAGTCGGACGGCTCGCCGTACACGGTCAACTTCGGCATCGTCGTGTCGGAAGACGGCCACGACAGCGACTACAACGACGGCATCGTCGTGCTCCAGTGGCCGATCGGCTGACCTGACGCGCAACAAACGACCGACCGCCGCCGGCCGGCCGCCTGCCGGCCGGCGGATTTGCGTCGCGTTCGGCGGACCCTCACGCCCCCCATCCAGAACTGCGTTATCACCGGAGACTTCCATGCCGCTTCTTTCGGCTTCGATCGTCAGCGCGCCTGTCGTGACGTCAGAAACCTACGTCGACATCCCGGGCCTGTATATCGACATCGCCAAAGCAGAGATTCGCAACGGAAAGCTGCAGGTCATCCTCAACGTGCCGACGCCGTACGCGACCGGCAACAACTTCCCCGGCATCTATTTCGCGATTGCGACCGACAAAGGCCTCGTCGCGGACGGCTGCTTCACTTATTCATCGAAGGTGCCCGAGTCGACCGGGCGCATGCCGTTCACGCTCGTCGCGACGATCGACGTCGGCAGCGGCGTCACGTTCGTGAAAGGCCAGTGGAAAAGCGTGCGCGGCAGCGCGATGCATATCGATTCGTACGCGAGCCTTTCCGCGATCGGCGAAACAGCCGCGCAATCGTCGTCGCAGGGCGGCGGAAGCAGCGAAACCGGTGCGGGCGGCAACACCGGTGCCGGCAACGTCGGCGCCGGCGGCGAACGAGACGGCACCTTCAACCTGCCGCCGAACATCAAGTTCGGCGTCACCGCGCTCACCAACGCGGCGAACGACCAGACGATCGACATCTACATCGACGACAACCCGAAACCCGCCGCCACGTTCAAGGGCGCGGGCGTGCAGGACCAGAACCTCGGCACGAAGGTGCTCGACTCCGGCAAGGGACGCGTGCGCGTGATCGTCATGGCCAACGGCAAGCCGTCGCGCCTGGGCTCGCGGCAGGTCGACCTCTTCAAGAAGTCGTACTTCGGGATCGTCGGGTCGGAAGACGGTACGGACGACGATTACAACGACGGCATCGTGTTCCTGAACTGGCCGCTGGGTTAACCGGCCGCACCATCAACGGGAAGGCAATCGCCGGGGGCCGATTCACCCGGCGATTGCCAGTCAATGGATTTGACGAGGAAGCAATGCCAGCAGGCAAGGCAATCATGAAATGGGCCGGTCGTCGCAGCGACACCCGGCACCTGTTGAAACCGCTGCCGACCGACATCGTGCAAACCCTGTCGCTGGCCCATCATCTGGCGCTGGAGTCGGTGACGTCGGGCGGCGGCAACCTCGATCAGGTCGGCTACCTGGTCCGCATCGTCTACCTGACGTTTTACCTGCGCGATACGGCGTCGATCGACACGAACGTCATGGCATACCGGTGCGCAGAGCGCGCGCTTCACGCGTGCGTCGCACGCGTCGACCAGGGCGCCTGCTGCCGGCTGGTCGATCACGAACCGGAAGCGGTCAGCCGCATCCTGCTGATCCACGATCAGCAACTGTCCGCCATCACCGGGCACCTGTATCTGGCCGCCCGGGAACGCCTGCGTCATCACGTCGCCAACGGAAGACGCTCGCCGATCGCGCTCGCGGCAGGACGTTGAGCGCCGTCGGCGAAGGCCGGCAACCATGAAGCCGGACGCCGGATCCCCGCGCCGGCACGTTCCCCTGCGCCTCAGCATCGCTTCGCGTCATGACGCAGCAACGGTCGCCCGTCCAACGACTGCGACATCGTTACGGTGCGGGCGACGGATCGGCGTCAGGCCAACCCGATTACGGTCCAGTCGCGCGGCAATGCCCCGCGAGCATGCCGGCAAACCGGCTCCGAACCGGGTGCGCGACACAGCCTCCAACCGGGTCACTCCCTGATTTTTCGCCGGGTCATTCCGAACACAGGACTTGCGCTCCATAACTACGACTCATAGAATCGTAGTTATGGAGCGCATCCATGCGGGAGGCAACGTCGGTGTTCTACCGACCTCGTGCATCAATCAACCGGAGTGGAACAGTGGCACAACGAATTCTTGTTATCGGGGCCGGCTTTGCCGGCATGTGGAGCGCATTGAGCGCGGCGCGTCTGCTCGACCTGCACGGCCGAACCGACGTGGAGATCACCGTGGTGGCGCCCGACGCGCACCTGCACGTTCGTCCGCGCCTTTACGAAGAAGGCCCGGCGAATTTCCGCGCGCCGCTCGGCGAGATCTTCGACGCGGTCGGCGTGACGTTCGTCCAGGGCACGGTCGAGCGCATCGACGCCGCGCGCCGGGCCGTCGAGGTGCTGGGCACCGGCGGCCAGGCGTCGACGCTCGACTACGACCGCCTTGTGCTGGCAACCGGCAGCCGCCTGTTCCGCCCGGCAATTCCGGGCCTCGTCGAGCACGCGTTCAGCGTTGATCAGACCGACGAAGCCGTCGAACTCGAAGCGCACATTCGCGACCTGGCGCGGCAGCCGGCTTCCGCCGCACGCAATACGGTCGTAGTGGCAGGCGGCGGATTCACGGGCATCGAGACGGCAGCGGAAATGCCGGCGCGCCTGCGCACCGTGCTGGGCGAGCAGGCCGACGTGCGCGTCGTGATCGTCGAGCGCAACGACGCGATCGGCCCCGATCTGGGCGCGGGGCCGCGCCCCGTCATCGAGGAAGCGCTGCGCACGCTCGGCGTGACGTGGCAGCTCGGTTCCGGCGTCGCGTCAGTCGACGCAGGCGGCATCACGACGGCCGACGGCGAGCGCATCGAGTCGAACACCGTGATCTGGACCGCCGGCCTGCGTGCGAGCACGCTGACCGAACAGATTCCGGGCCGCCGCGACGCGACGGGCCGCCTGCACGTCGACCGCAACCTCGCGGTCGACGGCGTGCCGGGCGTCTATGCAACGGGCGACGTCGCCTATGCGGCAACCGACGACGAAGGCAACCATACGATGATGTCGTGCCAGCACGCGATGAACCTGGGCCGTTCGGCCGGGCACAACGTGGCGGCCGATCTGCTGGGTCTCGAACCGATTCCGTACAGCCAGCCGAAGTACGTGACGTGCCTGGACCTCGGCCCGTGGGGCGCGGTCTATACGGAAGGCTGGGAGCGCGAGGTGAAACTGACGGGTGCTGAAGCGAAGCAACTCAAGCACCGGATCAATTCGGAGTGGATCTATCCGCCGCGCGCGGATCGTGCGGAAGCGCTGACGGCCGCGGATCCGTTGCGGATCGTCGTGGCCTGACCGGCGCACGTGCGCCGATGATGCGCGGGGCGCGGTGACAGCGTCCCGCGTATTGTCGTTTCACGCAAACACGAATCAGCGCTCGCCGCCACGGTTCGCCGCGCGATCGGCAAACCAGCCGACCACCTTCGGACCGTAACTGGCCGGCGCTTTCGACCACGCCCGCCCGGCAAGATCGGCGAGCGACTGCTTCTTCAGTTCTTCCCGCATCGCCTGTTCGGCCGCCTGCATCACAGCGTGAATCGAACAGGTGCCGCGCGTGGCCCACGCGGGTGCGTCACCCTCGAACACCGCGCACTGGCTGCGTACTTCGCGGCAGTCGAACAGCCGCTTGTCGCCGTCGATCGCTGCGACGACATCCTGCACGGAGATGTCACGCGCCGGCTTCGCCAGCGTAAAGCCGCCGCGAATGCCTTCGCTGGACGCGACGATCCCGGCCTTCGCGAGACGCGTGAACAACTTGGCCGCGTAGTCGACGGACACGCCCTGCATCTCGGCCAGATCGCGCACGCTGGCATCGCGCACGCCCGTGGAAGTGTCGGCGAGGTAGAGCAGGCAATGCAGGCCATACTCGACGCCGGTGCTGATGAACGACATGCTATTACGACTCGGGGTATCGGAGTTGGGAGCGTAGCGCAGGTCGGCGACAAAGTCACTTGTGACACCTTTTTCGCGACGAAACCCGCTTGCGCGTGCAAGAACGATCAAATGCCCGAGACGCCGATACCATATAGTCCGCCCGACACCCTCATTGGCCCGCCATGAACCCGGTAGGAAAAGCACTCTGGTTGATCGAAACCGAACTGGACAGGGAACTGACGCTCGACAGGATTTCCGCCGGTTGCGACATGTCGCGCTTCGGCTTCTCGCGCCTGTTCTCGATGAATACCGGCTGGCCGGTGATGCGCTACGTCCGGTCGCGGCGGCTCACGCGTGCGGCGCGGGCACTGGCGCAAGGCGCGCCGGACATCCTGCACGTGGCGCTCGATGCCGGCTATGGCTCCCATGAGGCGTTCACGCGCGCCTTCCGCGATCTCTTCGGCATGACGCCCGAGGACGTGCGGGCACGGCGCACACTCGACGGGTTGTCTCTTGTGGAGCCGCTTCGCATGAAAGAACTGAAGATCATCGACGTGACGCCGTCACGCTTCGAAACCGCCGGCAAGCGATTGATCGCGGGCATGAGCGACCGCTATACGTTCGAAACCAACGAAGGGATTCCGGCGCTGTGGCAAGCGTTCATCCCATACATCGGTACCCTTCCGGGCCAGGTCGGCGACGTGACGTACGGCGTGTGCTGCAACCCCGATGCGGATGGCAGCTTCGAATACATCGCGGGCGTGGAAGTCACGAGCCGCGACCGGCTGCCCGCGCCGTTTCGCTGGGTCGAACTGGCGCCGCAGCGGTATGCGGTGTTCGAACACGCCGGGCATATCTCGACGTTGCACCAGACCTTCTACAGCATCTGGAACGGCTGGCTGCCGACGTCGGGATTCAAGGCGGTCGACGCACCCGAGTTCGAGCGCTACAGCGGCGACTACGATCCGGTGACGGGCGCTGGCGTGCTGGAAATCTGGTTACCGGTCGAACACGCTGCGTAAGTGGCGTGCGCGGACCGGCCGCGACGATATGCGCCGCGGCCGATCGATCAACGCATCCCAGCCCTTTCAATCACCACGCCCACCGCACGCCCGCGTTCCCGGTGATCGTGCGCTGGTGCTCGCCGCCGAGGTTCGTCAGGTAGCTGACCGTCGCATACACGCTGCCGCGCTTCGTCAGCTGCGCGACGAGCCCCGCGCCGATCTGGCCGGCCGTCTGCCCGACCTGCGTGCCGATCGTCGTCGAACCGCCGAACGTCGTCTTGTCGTCGGTGCCGAACGAACGCAGCACGTTCGCGCGCAGGTACGGCTTCCAGCTCACGCCGTTCGAATCGAACGCGTATTGCAGCCGCGCACCGATCCGGCCGAGGAACGTATTGCCGTTGTGCCATCCGATGCTCGACACGCCGTCGTTGAAGCGATCGAGCGACAGCCACTGCCACACGAGCTGCGCCTGCGGCTCGAGCGTCAGCCCGTAACCGAGTGCGATAGGCAGCCCGGCTTCGACCGAACCCGTGAACGCGTTGCCGTTCGTCGAACCGCTTACGTTGTCGTTCGAATGCGTGCGTACGGTCAGCGCGCTGCCCATCAGTACGGCATCCGTGTACCAGCCGCCCGGGCCGATATGCGTCCAGTAGCCGCCGAGGTTGTACGCGTTGACCTGCAGCGAGCCGACGCCCATGTCCTGCTGCGCGAGCGCGAAGCCGTTCACGTCACCGACCGCGCGCGAGAAGCCGAGGAAGAAGCCGTAGTGGTTGCGATGGCCGCTGGCAGTCGTATCGGCGTAGAGGTCCTGGCCGACCTGCATCCCCCACACCGTGCCGTCGAACGACGGCGTCACATCGCCCTTCTGCTTGATGTTGCTGTTGCCGCCCCATACGCGTGCCCATGACGCGGGTACCGAACCGTTCTCGGCCAGCAAGCCCTGCTCGCCCTGCCGGTCATGGAACGTATCGATCTGCAGCAGGCCGAGCTGGCGCGCGACGGCCGGCGCTTCCGCGTACAGCGGCACCTCGGGGCGATAGATCGGCTCCGGGTTGCCGCCGGCGCCGGCATCCGTGACGGCTTCGACGATCGACTCCGGCGTGCCTTCGGCGGGCGTGACCGGCTCGGGCGTGGGCGGCGTCGGCTGCCCCGGCTCGACGACCGGCGGTTCCGGCTTCGGCGGCACCGTGTTGCGCAGGTACCAGCTGTCGCCGGTGCCGTTCGCCGCGCCGCCTTTCGCGAGAAAGTACGAATAAGCGCCCGCGCTCACCGTGCCGCCCGACAGCGTGAACGCGCCGGCGCTCGATGTCGCGCCGTTGGTCGCCTGCACGACCTGGATGCCGTCGCCGGTCGTCTGCGCACCCGCGCCACCGACGTTCGTCACCTTCAGCGCGCTGCTGCCGCTCGCCGTGCCGCCGCTGACGACCAGCTTGTCGGACGGCGCACCGTCGCCCGCGAGCGTCGTGTTCAACGCGATCGTCGCGTTCTGGCCGACGTAGTTGCCGGCCACCGTCAGTGTATTGCCGACGCCGCTGCCGCCGAGTTGCACGCGCCCCGCGTTCGTCAGGTTGCCCTTGATCAGGAAATTGCCGGTCGCGCCGCCTGAAAGGCTCGCGAGTGCGTTGGCCGCCGAGATCGTGCCGTTGTTCGTCACGTTGCCCGTCACGCTGCCATACCCGCCGAGCGTCGCGCCCGGCGCGACCGCCACGGGGCCGCCGCCGACCAGGGCCGACGTGGCGCTCGATCCATCGCCGACCACCAGCGTGCCGGCGTTCACGTTCGTGCCACCCGAATAGCTGTTCGATCCGTTCAGCGTCAGCGTGCCGCTGCCGAGCTTCGTCAGCGCGCCGGCGCCCGTGATGCCCTGTGTCAGCGTCGAGTTGAAGCCTTGCGTATCGATCGTGCCGTTGTTCGACGTGATCGACACCGCACGGCCCGACGCCAGGTTGAACGCGCTACCAAGCTGCAGCGTGCCGCCGTTGAATGTCAGGCCTCCCGGCGCCGCACCGAGCGCGTTGTCGGCGGCGACCGACAGCGTGCCCTGCGTGATCGTCGTGCCGCCCGAGTACGTGTTGCCGCCCGCCGACGATGGCGTGACCGTCAACGTGCCCGCACCGGTCTTCTCCACCGCGCCCGAACCACTGATCGTGCCCGTGTACGTACCGGCGCTGTCCTGCTGAAAACGCACGAGCCCGTTGTCGGTGACGGACAGCGGCAGGTTCGACGCGTTCGCCTGCAGCGTAGCGCCTGCATTGACGGTCGCGACGACCGACGCCGTCGTCGTGCCGAGCGTGCCGGTGAGGTTCAGCGTGCCGCTCTGCACGAGCGCGGTCGAGAACGTGCCGGTGCCGGCCCACGTCCAGTCGGTGCCGGCCATCGTCAGGCTCTGGAAGTTCGTGAACGCGTTCGACGCGGTACCCGTGCCCTGCAGCGTCACCGTGTTGGCGCCGCCGCCGCCGTTCGCGGTGCCGACGATCTGCGAGCCCGTCTGCAGGATCAGCGTCACGTTGCCGTTGCCGCCCTGGATCGCGGTGCCGCCGCCGCCCTGGATCAGCCCGGCGTTGGTGATCGTGGTCGCGCCATTGGTCGAGCGCACGCCGATGCCGTTGTTGCTGATGATCTTTCCGCCGGCCTGGTTCGTGATCGTCGCGGTAAACGAGCTGCCGAGCGTGTTCGACACGACCGCGTCGACGCTGCCGCCGCTCGTCGCGGTGCCGGTCGTCTGGATCGTGCCGCTGTTGACCAGCATGTCGTTGTTGCCCTGCATGTAGACGGCCGGCGCATCGCGGCCATTCGACGTCAGCGTGCCGCTGTTGGTGATCGTGCCGTTGCCGCCGAGCAGCGACGCGGCGCGCGCGTTGTTGCCGGACGTCGTCACGGTGCCCGTGTTGACGATCTGGTTGCCCGACGCGCCGGGGTTGCTCTGCCCCCACGCGGCCGTCATCCCGTAGGAATTGTTGCCGGTAGTCGCGATCGAGCCGTTGTTGACGAGCGTGTTGTTGTTGCCGTTCGCGGCGATCGCGTCGTTGTAGGCGCCCGTCGTCGAAATCACGCCGGTCGCACCGTTGGTGAGCGTGTTGCCGTTGTTCACACCGAGCAGCACCGCGCCGCGGTTCGCGACGCCCGTGCCGTTGCCGGACATCGACAGGTTGCCGTTGTTGGCGATCGCGCTCGAGGTGTCGACGGAGAACGGCGTCGGTGTCGACGTCAGCACATAGCTGCCCGTCGCCGTCGAATCGAGGTTGATCGTCACGTTGGTGCTGCCGGTCGCGGCCACGACCGACGGCGCATTCGCACCCGTGCACGTGACCGTCGTGCCGCTACCCGGCGCGGTGGCCGAGCACGCCGCATGTACGCCCACCGGCATCGCGCCGGTCAGGATCGCCATCCCACCCAAACCCAGGTTCCGCGCCTTTCTTTTCATTTTGCCGTTCGCCTTTATTGGTGACGTTATTGCTGCAAATCGGTGCGTGAAACGGGTTATATCACCTGTCTTGAAATAATCGCAAGATCCGGTGACGTGATATCGGCAATCACGCCGCGATTAATTTCGGATTGGGAAATAAGGAAAGCGGAATTGCCGCTGTGCGGCATATGAAGGCGTGGCGGGCGCCGTAGCCGGATGAAGCGAATTGCCGGTTGAAATTGCCGGCTTTGCTTGACGCGTTGAAGGAGATCGCGCCGCATTCCGAAGCAATCGGAAAATTTGACGCAATGCGACGAATGATTGGCGGCGCACATGCCGCACGCCATTCAGTGATGTTGCTTCGCACGATGACCTGTCATTCAAACGCACGCGCGCTCCGAATAGTGACGACGCTGCGACAGCCAACGTGTGTGCCCGATGACGCAATGCCGGCCGCGAAGGCTCGCGTCCGGCAAACGATCAGCCTGCGTGCGACGCGGAAGGCTCCGACCTCGCAACCGGTTGCGTCCACGCGGCCGAAGCGAGTTGCGTGCGCGCATCCCGCGCCACGCGGTTGAACGCGACACGCTGCTCGCCCTTCAGCTTCGCCGACTTGGCCGCCTGCACCCGCGCGACCGGATCGACGAGGCGGGCATGCCTGCGTATCTCGAAGTGCAGATGCGGGCCGGTGGCCGTCCCGGTGCGGCCGACCGCGCCGACGCGCCGACGCGCTGGCCGCGCACGACCCGCCTGCCGGTTCGCAACGTCGGCTCGAACACCAACAGGTGTGCGTAGTACGACGCATAGCCGCCGTCGTGGCGGATCACCACGTACTTGCCATAACCGCGCGGCTCGGTGCCGATGAACGTCACGACGCCGCGCTCCGACGCATGCACCGCGCGACCTGCCGGTGCGACAAGGTGTGCCATGCCCGCCACCACGGGCGTGAACGGCGCGGCGTCGTGAGACGCCTGCGCGATCGCGCCGCAATGACGGCGCGCAGCAGCGCATGGCGAAACGGGAAACAGCGAACGCCGTGTTGTGCGGGTCGACCTTGCTCGCGTGCGAGACGAAAACGCAGGTCTGACCGCATGACGTCGTCACTCGCTGTCTATCGATGAAAAACCGGGAAAGGACCGGGTATCGCGGAGGAGCCTGCATCGCGATCCGGCAACATGAAGGCGAGTGTATCGATCCACTCAACATGGCTGAATAGGACGAATCCTATTTGTTATAACGCGCCCTTAGTACCCGCGTTAAATCCACGCGCTCCGACCTCAGGCATTCGCGTGAACCACCGCGCCGCGTGTACAGTCGAACGCTGCCGGCAGCGCGACGCGCTGCATCATCTGTCCTCAACCCGGAATTCCGTCATGTTTCTCGATCAACTTCATCCGGAACGCTGGACGTTCCTGTGGAACGCGCTTTCCACCCTCTCGATCAAGCTGAGCACCGCACTGGCGCTGCTCGTCGCCGGCTGGTGGCTGTCGAAACGCATCGGCAACTGGCTGAGCCGGCTGCTCTCGAACAAGGAGCGCGTCGACGACACGCTGCGGCCGATCCTCTGCGACGTCGCCGTGTGGGGCATCCGCATCGTCGCGATCGTCGGCGCGCTGTCGCAGCTCGGCATCGAGACCGCGAGCCTCATCGCGGTGCTCGGCGCAGCCGGCCTTGCGATCGGGCTCGCGCTGCAGGGCACGATGCAGAACATCGCGGCCGGCATCATGCTCCTGCTGCTGCGGCCGTTCAAGGTGGGCGACTACATCGACGGCGGCACGGGCGTCGCGGGCACCGTCGACGAGGTCGGGCTGTTCATGACGCGGCTGACGAAGCCGGACGGCATCTGCGAGTACGTACCGAACAGCGCGCTGTGGGGCAGCGCGATCCGCAACTACACACGCAACCCGACGCGCCGTCTCGATCTCGAAGTGGAAGTGTCGGTGCACGACGATATCGATCGCGCGCTCGACGCGCTGCGGGCGCTGGCGGTGGCCGATCCCGACGTGCTGCAGGATCCCGCGCCGGACGTGATGGTGATGCGCTTCGACGACAGCACGGCCATCGCGAACCTGCGCGTGTGGACGCATACCGACAGGTTCTGGGCGATGCGCTGGCGCCTCGCGCGCCAGGTGCGCAAGACCCTCGCCGACGCGAATTGCGCGCTGCCGATCCGCACGCGCGAGCTGCATATCGTGCACGACGCGGAAACGCGCCAGGCCGGCACGCGCGCGCAGGTGCAGCGGCTGTAACGGCGACACCCGATGAACGGGATCGCGCTTTGCGCGTGGATCGACCGTGAATCGCTCGGGTCGCTGCACGGCAGCCAGCCGACGGTGCGCATCGTCGCGCACGCGTTCGACTGGCTGCGGCAGCCCCGCCTCGTGCCAGGAGTGGTCGTCCACAACGTGTTCGCCGGTATCGCGGCCTGAGGTCTGCGCCTGCGGTGGGCCGCGACAGCGGTGCGTGCCGCGTTACATCTTGACGATATCGAGCAGCGCCTTCTTGCCGCTCTTGTACGTGAATACCGAAATCGCGCCGTGCTTCAGGTCGCCCTGCGGCGTGAAGCTCGTTTCGCCGATCACGCCGCGATAGTCGGTGGCCGGCATCGCGGCCAGCACCTTCGTCGGATCCGTCGAATTCGCGCGCTTCATCGCGTCGACGATGATGTACACCGCGTCGTACGAGAACGGCGCATACACCTGCATCGGCTGGTGGTAGCGCGCTTCGTAGCGCTTCGCGAACGCCGCGCCGCCCGGCATCTTCTCGAGCGCGATGCCGGCCTCGGAGCACACGACGTTGTCCGACGCCGGGCCCGCGAGCTTCGGCAGGTCGGTCGAGCACACGCCGTCGCCGGCGAGGATCTTCGCGCGCATGCCGAGCTGGCGCGCCTGCTTCGCGAGCGGCCCGCCCGTCGCGTCCATCCCGCCGTACATGATCGCGTCCGGGTTCTCGCCCTTGATCTTCGTGAGGATCGCGCGGAAATCGATCGCCTTGTCGTTGGTCGCGTCGCGCGACACGACCTTCATCCCGGCCGACTTCGCAGCCTTCTCGAACTCGGTCGCCAGGCCCTGCCCGTATGCGGTCGAGTCATCGACCACGGCAACCGTCTTGATGCCCATGTTCTTCGCCGCATACATCGCGAGCGCCGGCCCCTGCTGCGCATCGGTCGCGACGACGCGATACGTCGTCTTGAAGCCCTGCTGCGTGTACGTCGGGTTGGTCGCGGCCTGCGAGATCTGCACGACGCCGCCGTCGCGATACACGCGCGACGCGGGGATCGACGTGCCCGAGTTGTGATGGCCGACGACGCCGATGACCTTGTCGTCGACGAGCCGCTGCGCGACCTGCGTCGCGGTGCGCGGATCGCCCGCGTCGTCCTGCGCGTCAAGTTGCAGCGTGACCTTCTTGCCGCCGATCACGAGCCCCTTTGCGTTGATTTCCTCGACCGCGAGCCGCGCGCCGTTCTCGCTGTCCTTGCCGAGGTGCGCGATCGCGCCGGTCAGCGGTGCGACGTGCCCGATGCGCACGATGTCGTCCGCGTGCGCGGCCCCTGCAGACAGCGCGCACGTCAGTGCGGCCGCGGTGGCGAGTGCCGTCTTGTGATGTCGATTCATGGTTGTCTCCGTCCTTGTCGCGCTTCGTTCGTGTTCAGATCCGTCGTTCGTCGAAGTCATGCCGCACGCTCACGCGCGCCCTTCGAATCCCAGCAATACGTTCACTGCGTTGATGCCGATCTCGTCGACCATGTAGCCGCCTTCCATCACGAACAGCGTCGGCAGGTTCAGGCGCGCGAGCGCTTCGCCGATCCGCAGGTAGTCGGGCGAACGCAGCTTGAAATGGCTGATCGGGTCGTGCTCGAACGTGTCGACGCCGAGCGACACGACGAGCAGATCGGGCGTGTGCTTCGCAATCGCGGCAGCGGCCTGGCCGAGCGCGGCCGAATACGTGTCCCACTGCGTGCCCTTCGGCAGCGGCAGGTTCAGGTTGAAGCCTTCGCCGGCCCCCGCGCCGCGCTCGTCCGCATAGCCGGAGAAGTACGGGTACGACACCGGCGGCTCGCCGTGCAGCGACGCGAACAGAACATCGGAACGCTCGTAGAAGATGTCCTGCGTGCCGTTGCCGTGGTGGAAATCGACGTCGAGCACCGCGACGCGCGCCGCGCCGCTTGCAATGCCGTGCTGCGCGGCGATCGCCGCATTGTTCAGGTAGCAATAGCCGCCCATGTACTCGCGGCCCGCATGGTGGCCGGGCGGGCGGCACAGCGCGAACGCCGCGCGCGCGCCGCCGCCGGACAGCAGGTCGGCGCCCGTGAGCGCCGAGTTCGCGCTCGCGCTCACCGCGTCCCACGTGCCTGCGTTGATCGGCGCGCCGGCGTCCATCGCGAAGAAGCCGAGCTTGCCATCGATGAAGCCGGGCAACGTCGTCGACGCCGGCATCGCACGCACCGGCCACACGAGCGGCAGCGCCTGGCAGGTGCGGCCGGTCGCCGTCCATTCGTCCCATGCGCCGGCAAGGAAATCGACGTAGCGCGCGCTGTGCGCGCCGGCATAGCTCGCGCGGTCGAACGCGCGCGGCGCGATCACGTCGCCGAGGCCGGCCGCGCGGACCTGCGCCAGCACCGTTTCGGCACGAAGGGGGTTTTCGAACGACTCGGTAATCGCGCCGTCCTTCAATTCGACGCCGCGATGCAGGTGGTGATCGCTGCTGTAGACCGTGAGCATGGTTGACCGTTGCCGTGATGACGAGGGGAAAGGGGTGGCAACAGTCTATTGACGCCAGCTGGCAATAGCTTTGCTTTTCGCCTCTTCGTTTCGTACAATTTTGAGAAATCTGCCTACGGAACTCCGGATATGAGCAAAAATCGCGCTTCAGTTGAACTGGACGGCGTAGACCGCGCGATGCTCCGCCTGCTGCAGGAAGATGGCGCACTGTCGAACGCGACGCTCGGCGAGAAGCTGTCGCTCAGCGTCACGCCCTGCTGGCGCCGCCGCAAACGGCTCGAGGACGAGCACGTGATCACCGGTTACCAGGCGAACCTCGACCGGCGCGCGCTCGGCATGAACGTGTTCGCGTTCGTGCAGGTCACGTTCAACATGCACTCGGATCAGGATTCGGATCACTTCGAGGAGGTGATGCGGCGTCACGACGAGGTCACGTCGTGCCACAAGATCACGGGCGCGGCCGACTACATCCTGCAGGTCGTCGCGGCCGATCTCGACGCGTATGCGGAATTCGTCGAGCGCGTGCTGAGAAAGCAGGCCGGCGTGTCGTCGATCCAGTCGAGCCTCGCGTTGCGCGAGGTGAAGTTCTCGTCGCGCGTGCCGGTGCCGGATGCGTGACCGTTCATGCTGTTATGCGCCCGCGCACGGGCATCCGCAGTCGATCGTCATCCCATGGAGCGCTACCCGATGAAACGTTACCTTCCCTCCGCGTCGTTTGCCGCCGCGATCGCCTGCGCATTCGCATTGAGCGCCTGTGCGGCGCAATCGTCCGCACCGGCCAATGCGCCGGCGCCGGCCGATACCGCCGCGCAAGCAGCCCCGCCGATGGTCGGCGGCGATCGCGATGCACACGGCTGCATCGGCTCGGCCGGCTATGCGTGGTGCGAACGCACGCAACAATGCGAGCGTCCGTGGGAACTCGCGAAGGCGCATGGTTTCGCGAATTCGGCGCAGGTCTACGAGCAGTTCTGCCGGAACGGCGGAGCGAAGTGAAGTGATCTGATGTGGACGGGTCGCGGTGCAACGCCGCGACCCGATGAAGTATCGGCGTGGTGCACGGCATGCCCATCCCGCGCATTTCACCCCTCCGACCCCGCCCGTTTTCCCGCTTCGCGCACCGTCGTTCCGGAAATCCGGACACACAAAAAACCCCACAAAAACAGGGACATTCGTCGTCTGCGACACGTTGTCCGAGTTCGGTTATATTACGCGCCCCTTGCCACCCGCCCCCGCAAAAACGCGTCGCGCGCGGCCTCTTTCCATGCAGCCTGAAGCGCCGTCCGCTCAGGCTTGCCACGAGGGCCCGGGCGCGTTGCGCACCCTCGCGACGCTGGCAGTTGCCTGCCCGCGGGAAGCCGATCCGAAGGTGTCCTTCCGAACGGCTTCGCGTGCGCAAATGCAACGGCGCGCAGCGTCGATCCGGAATTCCGGATTCGCGGTCCGGATCTCCGGATCCGCGTGCCGGCGCGATGGAACTGCGCGCCGGGCGGCATGGCAAACCGATGCATCCAAGTTGAAAAAGGGATCTGCTGTGATCAAAACGTTACGGGTAATACTGGCGGCGCTCGCGCTGTGCGTCGCGACATCGTCCGCGCATGCCGCCGATACGAAGAAGGTCGACGTCCTGCTGGTGGGCGGCGGCATCATGAGCTCGACGCTCGGCGTCTGGCTGCACGAGCTCCAGCCCGACTGGTCGATGACGATGGTCGAACGCCTCGACGGCGTCGCGCTGGAAAGCTCGAACGGCTGGAACAACGCCGGCACCGGCCACTCGGCGCTCGCCGAACTGAACTACACGCCGGAGAAGGCGGACGGCAAGATCGACATCTCGAAGGCGATCGAGATCAACGAATCGTTCCAGATCTCCCGCCAGTTCTGGGCCTGGCAGGTCAAGCAGGGCGTGCTGAAGAACCCGCACTCGTTCATCAACTCGACGCCGCACATGAGCTTCGTGTGGGGCGACGACAACGTCCGCTTCCTGAAGAAGCGCTACGAAGCGCTGCAGGCAAGCCCGCTGTTCCGCGGGATGCAGTATTCGGAAGACTACGACCAGATCAAGCAGTGGGTGCCGCTGATGATGGAAGGCCGCGTCCGCAACCAGAAGGTCGCGGCGACGTGGACGCCGATCGGCACCGACGTGAACTTCGGCGAGATCACGCGCCAGTTCGTCGGCTACCTGAAGACGCAGCCGAATTTCACGCTGTCGCTGTCGAGCGAAGTGCGCGAGATCACGCGCAATGCCGACGGCACGTGGCACGTGTCGTGGGTCAAGCTGCACTCGGATGAACCGCCGCAATCGGTCGACGCGAAGTTCGTCTTCATCGGCGCGGGCGGCGGTGCGCTGCACCTGCTGCAGGCGTCGGGCATCCCCGAAGCGAAGGACTACGGCGCGTTCCCGGTCGGCGGCTCGTTCCTCGTGACCGACAACCCCGACGTCGTGAAGCAGCACCTCGCGAAGGCGTATGGCAAGGCATCGGTCGGCTCGCCGCCGATGTCGGTGCCGCACCTCGACACGCGGATCATCGACGGCAAGAAGATCATCCTGTTCGGGCCGTTCGCGACGTTCTCGACCAAGTTCCTGAAGAACGGTTCGTACTTCGACCTCGCGAAGAGCACCAACCTGCACAACGTCGCGCCGATGATGCGCGTGGGCGTCGACGAATTCCCGCTGGTCCAGTACCTCGCCGGCCAGCTGATGCTGTCCGACGACGACCGCTTCAACGCGCTGAAGGAATACTTCCCGAACGCGAAGAAGGAAGACTGGCGCCTGTGGCAGGCCGGCCAGCGCGTGCAGATAATCAAGCGCGACCCGGTCAAGGGCGGCGTGCTGAAGCTCGGCACCGAAATCGTCGCGTCGCAGGACGGCAGCATCGCGGGCCTGCTCGGCGCGTCGCCGGGCGCATCGACGGCCGCGCCGATCATGCTGAACCTGATGAAGAAGGTGTTCAAGGACAAGGTCGCGACGCCCGAGTGGCAGCAGAAGATCCGCCAGATCGTGCCGAGCTACGGTACGAAGCTGAACGACAGCCCGGCGAAGGTCGTCGAGGAATGGACCTACACGAGCGACGTGCTGCAACTGTCGCCGCCGCCGAAGATCGACGTCAGCGTGTCGTCGCAGCCGGCCGGCAACGCGCCGGCCCGCCCGGCGAAGGCGTCGGCCGACATGGCGCTGTAACGCGTCCGGCCCCGTTTCATCGCACTGCACGGCCGCCCCACGGGGTGGCCGTTTTTCATCGTGGATGCGCGCGGTGCGGCGTGCGCCGTCTGCCGGGACCCTCGACGATCGTGCCGCGGCCGGGCCGTCCGCTGCCGATAGCCGGCTGCCCGCCCCCCGCATCCGCTAGAATTGCGGCACGCGCGACCCTGTCGCCGCCCGATCCATCATCCGCATCGACGCCACCCAAGCGACGCCGGTGCGGCCCGCGCCCAAGCCGCGCGAGCGCCGCCCGCCGTTGCCGCGCCCGCCCGGGGCGCGCCATCAACCGAATTCAGCTGGAGAAAGACCGTGTTTACCTGCCGAAACCAGAGCTGCGGCACGCAGTGGGAGCAGTCCGACGTCGTCATCAAGGACGAGGGCCAGGGGCTGCTGTTCCGCTGCCCGCTGTGCGGCGCGCGCAACTATCTCGAACGCTTCGAGGGCGACGACGGCACCGTCGTCTACGAACAGATGGAAGGCAAGCCTTACCTCGGAGACCTCGAATGACCCAGCCGACCGCCACGCCCTTCAGCGCGCTGTCGTTGACGCCCGCCACGCTCGCGAACCTCGCGCAGCTCGGCTATGTCGACATGACGCCGATCCAGGCCGCGAGCCTGCCGGTCGCGCTGGCCGGCCAGGATCTGATCGCGCAGGCGAAGACGGGCAGCGGCAAGACCGCCGCGTTCTCGCTCGCGCTGCTGGCACGCCTCGACACGCGCAGCTTCGACGTGCAGGCGATGATCCTGTGCCCGACGCGTGAGCTCGCCGACCAGGTCGCGCAGGAAGTGCGCCGCCTCGCGCGCGCCGAGGAAAACGTGAAGGTGCTGACGCTGTGCGGCGGCACGCCGATGCGCCCGCAGGCGCAGAGCCTCGAGCACGGTGCGCACATCGTCGTCGGCACGCCGGGCCGCATCATGGATCACCTCGATCGCGGCAACCTGAAGCTCGACGCGCTGAACACGCTCGTGCTCGACGAGGCCGACCGGATGCTCGACATGGGTTTCTTCGACGACATCGCGAAGGTCGCGCGGATGTGCCCGACGACGCGCCAGACGCTGCTGTTCTCCGCGACCTATCCGGACGGCATTGCGAAGCTCAGCCAGCAGTTCCTGCGGAACCCGAAGGAAATCAAGCTCCAGGAGCGTCACGACGACAGCAAGATCCGCCAGCGCTTCTATGAAGTGACCGAGGACGAGCGGCTGCATGCGGTCGGCCAGTTGCTGAACCACTACCGGCCGGTGAGCACGATCGCGTTCTGCAACACGAAGCAGCAGTGCCGCGACCTGCTCGACGTCCTGCATGCGCAGGGCTTCCACGCGCTCGCGCTGCACGGCGAGCTCGACCAGCGCGAGCGCGACCAGGTGCTGATCCAGTTCGCGAACCGCAGCTGCTCGGTGTTGGTCGCGACCGACGTCGCCGCGCGCGGGCTCGACATCGCGCAGCTCGAAGCGGTGATCAACGTCGACGTGACGCCCGATCCCGAAGTGCACGTGCACCGCATCGGCCGCACGGGCCGCGCGGATCAGGACGGCTGGGCGCTGAGCCTCGCGAGCATGGACGAGATGGGCCGCGTCGGCGGGATCGAGCAGGCGCAGAAGCGGGAAGTCGAATGGCATCCGCTCGCGGAACTGAAGCCGGCGGACGACAGCGTGCTGCTGCCGCCGATGGAAACGCTGCAGATTCTCGGCGGGCGCAAGGACAAGATCCGCCCGGGCGACGTGCTCGGCGCGCTGACCGGCGACGCCGGGTTCGACGGCAAGCAGATCGGCAAGATCAACGTGACCGAGTTCTCGACTTATGTCGCGATCGAGCGCGGCGTCGCGCACGACGCGCTGCGCAAGCTCAATGCCGGGAAGATCAAGGGCAAGCGGGTCAAGGTCCGCTTGATGGACGAGGAATGACAGTACGCGGCGCGAACGGTCGCAGCGTTGCGCGCCGGCCCTTGCATCAGGCCAGTTCGGGATAGCCGTGCGCGGCCGCATCCTGCGCGAACCGCGCAATCGTGTCGTAGTCGGCGGGTAACAGCCGTTCGAATCCCGTCAGCCGCAGCACGCGCGCGCGTTCCGCATCGGCCGCGGCCGCGCGGTCGAGCGCATCCTGCAATGCACCGATCTGCGTTTCCGGCAGCACGCGCGATGCGATGAGCGGCAATCCCGGCGCAGAGGCCGTCGTGCCGATGATTCGAATGTCCTTCAGCAGCTCGGGCAATGCGTCGCGCACATAAGCGAACGTCACGCAGTCGATCGACGCGCAATCGGCTTCACCCGAGGCCAGCGCACGCAGCACGTTCACGTGCGAGCCGAACGGCGTGACCGATCCGAAGAACCGTCCGTCATGCGCATGCGGCGCGACTGCGTGCCGGAACGCGTTCATCCCGCTGTGCGAATCCTCGCCGTTGAAGGCGGCGCGCAGCCCCCGGCATGCGGCGAGCGTCGTCGCGCCGCCCGCATGCACGCGCGCCGACACGACCAGCACGCTGCGGTAGCGCGCCCCGTCGCAGCCGTCCGCGTCGAAAGCGGGCGTCGCGATCAATCGCACGGCGTCACGCAAGCCGAGCATCCGGTACGGGTAGCCGCAGGTCTGCGACAGCAACAGATCGTCGCGCCGCCACAGCGCGTGCAGGTCGTCGAACGGCGCATCGGGCAGCGCGACGCCGGCCGCACCGCCCGCGCTCGCGAACGCATCGAGCGCGTCGCGCAACAGCGCACGCCACAAGGCGGCGTGGCGTGGCGTCACGTTGTACATCGGCAGTACTGCGATCCAAGGGTTCATGCGGGCATTCTACGCATCGGCGGCGGCCCCGATGCTTATCGGCCGCACGACGATAAGCAAATGCGAATCGATTGGTTGGCCAGGCGGCCGCCGCCGGGTACCGTTCGAAGGCCTGCCGGCGCCGCCATCGTGCGCGATGCCGGGCAGACCGACCGTGATCCGCGAGACACCTGCGCACCCGGGCCGAGCGCACCGGTTCTACCGCTCGTTCCCCGCCCTGCCCGATCCATCCCGCCTCAACGCCATGGCCGAATACTTCGACGTCGATCATGCGCGCGCAATTGCCGCGCTCGACGCCCGCTTCACTGCCCGCACCGAGTGGCCGACCTGGCTGCTGGTCGCCGTGATCTACGGCGGCTGGCTCGCCGTGCTGCTGCTCGTGCGCGACGGGCACCTGTCGCTCGCGGCCGCGACGCCGCTGCTGATCCTGCTCGGCGCATGGCACATGTCGCTGCAGCACGAACTGCTGCACGGACATCCGACACGCTCCGCCCTCGTGAACAAGCTGCTCGGCTATCCGCCGCTGACGGTCTGGTATCCGTACACGCTGTATCGCGACATGCACCTCGACCATCATCGCGACGAAGACCTGACCGTGCCGGGCGTCGATCCCGAAACGAACTACGTGACGCGCGAACGCTGGGCGCGGCTGCCGCGCTGGCGCCGGGCGCTCACGGTCGCGCGCAAGACTTTCATCGGACGAATCGTCGTCGGGCCGCCACTCTCCGTCGTGGCGACGGTCGCCGATGCGCTCGCCGCGTTCCGGCGCGGCGACTTCCGTTATCTGCCGATGTGGGCGACGCATGCCGCCTGCGTGGCCGCGCTGCTCGCGTGGCTGCAATGGGCGATCGGCGTGCCGTGGTGGTACTACCTGCTGGCCGTCACGTGGCCCGCGCTGTCGCTCGCGATGATCCGCTCGCTGTACGAGCACCGCGCCGCGCGGCATCCGAAGGCGCGCATCACGATCAACGAGGCCGGCTTCGCGATGCGGCTGCTGTACCTGAACAACAACTACCACCTGGTTCATCACGACCTGCCGAAGCTGCCGTGGTACGACCTGCCGCGCGCGTACCGGATGCGGCGCGACGCGTATGCGCGGAAATGCGGCGGCTTCGTGATCCGCGGCGGCTATCGCGCGTTGCTCGCGCGCCATGCGTGGGCGCCGACCGATCCGCCCGTGCATCCGTTCGACGAAGGCACGGCGTCGCTGTCGACCGGAAGCGGGGTGAAGGTAGCGGTGGTCGACAAGGTGCTGCAGATCAGTACGTGACGCCCGGCGGGGCCATCGATCCGCCCGCATCGGCGCAAATCCTTACGAAACGCCGACAACGTCAAGCTTCGCCGGCGAATTGCCAATTGCGCCGGCAATGTCCAGAATGACGGCTCATCCGGGGCTTCCAACAATCATTCGCCCCGGCTCTGCCTCACGGCCGCGCGCCGCACTCCCCGACGACGATGCAACCGAACTCCCCGCCCGGCGCGATCCGCACGATCGGCAACGACTGGTCCGTTTCCGCGATCACCGCAGGCTTTCTCGCGGTCCTGATTTCCTACGCGGGCCCGCTCGCGATCTTCTTCCAGGCGTCGCAGGCCGCGCACGTATCCAACGAAATGGTGTCGTCGTGGGTCTGGGCGATCTCGATCGGCGCGGGCGTATCGGGCCTGTTCGCGAGCTGGAAGATGAAGGTGCCGATCATCACCGCGTGGTCGGCGCCCGGCACCGCGCTGCTCGTCGGCCTGTTTCCGCAACTGACGCTCAACCAGGCCGTCGGCGCGTACATCACCGCTGCACTCATCATCGTGGTGATCGGCGTGACCGGCTATTTCGACCGGCTCGTGCGCCACATTCCGCGCGGCATCGCGTGCGGGATGATGGCCGGCATCCTGCTGCCGTTCGGCATGCATGCGTTCTCCGCCGCGTCGGATCAGCCCGTGCTCGCATTCGGCATGATCGCGGCCTACGTGATCTTCAGGCGCCTGCTGCCGCGCTACAGCATCGTGCTCGTGCTGCTGACGGGCGCCGCGCTCGCGACGCTGCTCGGGATGACGCATCTGGGCAACGTGTCGCCGAGCATCGCGCGGCCGATCTTCATCGCGCCCGAATGGACGCTCGGCACGACGCTCAGCCTCGCGCTGCCGCTCGTCGTCGTGAGCCTCACCGGCCAGTTCCTGCCGGGGATGACGATCCTGCGCGTGTCCGGCTATCACACACCCGCGCGCCCGATCATCACCGCGACCAGCGTGATGTCGCTCGCGGTCGCGTGCTTCGGCGGGATCACGATCGTCGTTGCCGCGATCACCGCGGCGCTCTGCACCGGCAAGGACGCGCACGAGGATCCGGACCGGCGCTACATCGCCGGCCTCGCGAACGGCGCGTTCTACCTGATCGGCGGGCTGTTCGCGGGCACGATCGTCACGGTGTTCTTCGCGTTGCCGAAGGCATTCGTCGCGATCCTCGCGGGGCTCGCGCTGATCGGTGCGATCAGCGCGAACGTGCACGGGATCTTCGACGACGAGAACCACCGCGAAGCGTCGGTGATCACGTTCCTCGCAACCGCGTCGGGGATGACGTGGCTCGGGCTCGGCTCCGCGTTCTGGGGGATCGTGATCGGGTCGCTGTCGTATGCGGTGCTGAACAAGGTGCGGCGCGCGGCGTGATGCGCGCCGCGCGGCCGCTTCGGTCAGCGCGCGTGCTGGCGCACCAGTTGCGCAAGCGCGTCCGCCGGCGACGTCGTCCCGTAAGCGCGCTCCGACGCGCCTGCCTCGACGTCGATCTGCCCGGCGTTGTGCACGTCGTACAGATCGACGATCAGTTGCGCATGGCGTTCGCTGAGCCCGGCGCGCAGCAGCGTCGCATTCCACGTGTCGCGCGGCAGCTCGTGCGCGACGATCGCGCGGCCGGCCGCCGCGCCGAGCGTATCCGCAATGGCCGTCACGCTCACCCGCCGCGGCCCTTCGACGCTGACGATGCGCGGCCCGCCGCCGCCTTCCGGTGCATCCAGCAGCAGCCGCGCCGCGACGACGCCCACATCGGGCGCCCACACCGTCGGAAAGACCTTGCCGACCGGATGGTGGAAGCTCGGCAGCACGCCGGCGCCCAGCGCGACCGGCAAGACGCGCGCCCAGTTCTGCAGATGCTCGGCCGACCGCAGCAACGTCAGTTGCGTCGGAATCGTCTTCAGCCGTTCCTCGAAATGATGAAACAGCCGGGTGATGCCGGTATTGCCATCGCGCTCCGCGCCGTAGTCCGACAGCGCGAGCAGCGCCGGCGGCGGGTTCGCGGCGAGCGCGGCGGTCGCCACGTCGATCGTCCGCGTCATCGTCGCGGCCGGATCCGGGTCGGCAACCGGCACCGGACACAGTATCTGCACGGCCTGCGCGCCGTCGATCGCCGCGGCGATCGCGTTCGGGTCCGTCAGTTCCGCGATCGCGACATCGCAGCCGAGTTGTACGAAGCGGTCACGATGACGTGCGTCGTGCAACACCGCGCGCACGGCATGGCCTGCGTTGCGCAAGGTCGTCACGGTCGACAGGCCGACGTTGCCTGATGCTCCAAAGATCACGAACACGGTTCGCTCCTGGGGGATGAAGGTGCTGTGATTGTCGGGTTGCGCGGCCGGCGCGGCGCGCAGGGAGGGATGAATCGAGCAGGAAAGGATGACGTGATGCAAAGGTCCGCACGGATCGTGCCATCCACCCGCCAGCTATCGACGCGCAGGCTTCGCGCCGTCCTCGCCGTCATAAGCAAGCCGCAACCCGCCCCGCGCCCCCGACCGCGCAATCTCCGTCGGCGTCGCACCGAGCACGCGGTTCATCCAGTTCGCCATGTGGCTCTGGTGCGCAAACCCCGCTTCCAGCGCGATCTGGCTGATGCTGAGCCGGCCTTCGAGCAGCAGCGCCTTCGCGCGCTCCACCCGGCGCCGCACGACGTACTGGTGCACGGGCATCCCGAGCGTTTCGCGGAACAACACCTTGAAATGCGGCACGCTGATCGACACGAGCGCCGCGAGCTCGGCCAGCGTCATGCGCCGGTCGAGATTCGCTTCGACATAGTCGATTACGCGCGCGGCCGCTTTCGGCGCAAGCGTGCGCCGGCGTTCGCGGAACGCCGGCTGGCCGTCGACCAGCCGCGCGACGAGCGCCGTGCACAGACTTTCCGCATAGAGCGGATCCGACGCGTCTTCCGCTTCGAGTTCGGCGGCCATCGCCCATGCGATGTGCTGCAGGCGCGGATCGCGCACCTGCAGCCGGCGCCGGATCTGTGCCTGCGACGGCTTCAGCTCGAGCTGTTCGACCGTGCGCCGCACGAACGTGTCGCTGAGCGCGATGTGCAGGATCCGGCAGTCGGCGCTGTCGGTCCACTGGCCGGGCAGGCCGGCCGGAATCACGTCGACGTCGCCGTGCGCCTGGATGCGCGACACACGTTCGCCGTCACACACGCAATCCGCACGGACCGGCGAGCCGATATGCACGCCGATCCGGTGATGCTCGGCCGCCGGAATCCGGTACGTGCCCGCGCGGATCTCCAGCAGCGACGCGCCAAAGCCCTGCCAGCCCAGCCCGCAGCTGGAGCGCAGGCTGACCGGGACGCCGTTGTCCGTCGGCGCGGCAAGAATCGGATCGCTCATTGCTTGTCTCCACCAGATCGGGTGCCGAACGCGCATTGTGACGCGTTTCGAGCCGGCGTGCCGGGCCTGCGCGCCTGCCGCGACGTCGAGCAGAAAAAGATCATCCGTTTCTGCTCCGGATGATCCTTGCGTGCGCGCCGGCGGGCGCCGCGACGCTTACGATCGCCTCATCCGACACCTACGGAGCCCGTCATGCCCCATTCCTGCCCGCTGCGCGCGACTTCAATCGCGCTCGCGCCTTCCACCCCCACCCACTGCGCATCCGGCCCCGACGCCCGCCACGACCGGACTTCCGTCGCCGCGTGGTGCCTGCGCCGCATCGGCTGGTACCGGCTCGAACGGCTGCTGGCGTCGATTCCCGACAGCAACGACGACTTCGGGCTTGTCTGACCGGCCGGTCGACGTATCCACCTATTTGCGCCGCCGCTCGTGCGGCGCCACCGTCGCACCGTCGATCACCGGCGCGCCCTGCTTGATCAGGAAGTCGCGGAACAGCCCCGTCACCTGCGAGATCCGCCGGTCGGCGAGCGTGACCACATACCATTCGCGCTCGATCGGGTTGCCGGGGAATGGCAATTGCCCCAGCAGTCCCGTACGCAGTTCGAGCGCACACGCGTGCAACGACAGAAACGCGATGCCGAGCCCGGCTTCGGCCATCTGCTTGATGGCCTCGTTGCTCGACAGTTCGGAGCCCACATGGAACCGGTAGCCCGCGTTCTTGAACAGGCTTTCGACGGTCGAGCGCGTGCCCGCGCCGCGTTCGCGCACGAGCAGGTGCGCGGATTCCAGATCCTTCAGCGCGACGCGCTTGCGCTGCATCAGCGGATGGCCGGGCGCCGCGACGAACACCATCGGATGTTTCGCGAACTCGACCGCATGCGTGCGCAGCTCCTTCGGCGCACTCCCCATCACCGCGAGATCGATTTCATGCGTTGCGAGCATGCGGATGATGTCGTCGCGGTTGCCGACCTTGAAATAGGTCTTCACGTGGGGGCGCGTCGCGGTGAATTTGACGAGCAGCGGCGGGATCAGGTACTCGGCCGTCGTGATCGCGCCGATCCGCAGCGTGCCGCCGAGGTCGCCCGTCAGCGCGGCCACTTCGTCGCCGGCCTCGCTCCACAGATGCAGGATCTCGCGCGCATAGCGCGCCACGATCTCGCCGGCCGCGGTCAGCTGCACGCCGCGCCCCACCCGCTGCAGCAACGCGGCGCCCACGGCCTCCTCGAGCAGGCGAACCTGCAGCGACACGGCCGGCTGCGTCAGGTTCAGCTCCTCGGCCGCGCGCGACACGCTGCCGAGCCGCGCGATCATGTCCAGCGCCTTCAGCTGCCGGAACGTCGCGGTCTTTCCTATAAGTGAATACATATGAGTCGCTTATAAACATTAAATTGTTCGAGTGGGTTCCAAACTATATCGTCGGTTCTTGAGCAATGTCATCCGAATCGTCATTCAGCGGGAGCCCAACATGGACAACACCACGCCCACCCTTGCAACGGACCGCGCACCGCGCCTGCCGCGCATCGTGATCGTCGGCGGCGGCGCCGGCGGCCTGCAGCTCGCCACGCGTCTCGGCGACACGATCGGACGTCGCGGCCAGGCCGACATCGTGCTCGTCGACCGCTATCCGACGCACTTCTGGAAGCCGCTGCTGCACGAAGCCGCATCGGGCCATCGCGATCCGGCGTCCCACACGATCGAATACGCGGCGCAGGCGAAGCGCCACGGCTTCCGCTTCGTGCAAGGCGCGCTGCAGCAGGTCGACCGCGCGTCCCGCACCGCGACGATCGCGGCCGTGCACGACGCGGACGGCACCGAAATCCTGCCGCAACGCGAACTCGGTTATGACGACCTCGTGCTCGCGGTCGGCAGCGTGACGAACTTCTTCAACGTACCGGGTGCCGCTCGCCACGCACTGCCGCTCGAAAACCTCGACCAGGCCGAGGATTTCCGCCGCAAGTTCCTCGCGGCCTGCACGAAGGCGAATCACGTGGCCGAGCAGCAACCGGCGCGGCGCGCGGCGCCGATCTGCATCAACGTGATCGGCGCGGGCGCGACGGGCGTCGAGCTGGCCGCCGCGCTGCGGCACGCGGTCCAGCAACTGACGACGTACCGCTTCAAGGCACTGGTGTCGGCACGCGACGTGCACATCCGGCTGATCGAAGGCGGCCCGCGCATCCTGCCGGCACTCGACGAACGGCTGTCCGGCAAGATGCACGCGCAGCTGCGCGCGCTGAACGTCGACGTGCTGACCGATACGCGCGTGGCGGAAGTCGGCGCGGATGCCGTGACGACTGCAACCGGCGAACGGCTCGCGAGCGACATCACGATCTGGGCGGCCGGCGTGGCTGGCCCCGCGATGCTGCGCGACATCGGCGACATCGCGCTCAACCGCTCGAACCAGGTGATCGTGACCGGCACGTTGCAGACGCCCGACGATCCGCACCTGTATGCGTTCGGCGACTGCGCCGCGTGCCCTTCGACCGGCGCGAGCGGATTCCTGCCGCCGCGTGCGCAGGTCGCGCACCAGCAGGCCGTGTATCTGGTCAACGCATTCGCGCGGCGCATCGCCGGCAAGCCGGTGGCCGGCTTCACGTTCCACGATGCGGGCACCGTCGTGTCGCTCGGGCAGGCGGGCGCCGTGTACCAGGCGGACATCGGCGTGCGGTCGCGCTCGCTGATCGTCGACGGGCTGGCGGCGATCGGGCTGTACAAGTTCCTGTATCGCAAGCACCTGTTCAGCGTGGTCGGCGTGAAGCGCGCGCTGTTCCAGTCGCTGAGCCACTGGCTGCAAAGCCGCAACCAGCCGTCGATCAAGCTGCACTGAGCGACGATTCGCACGCGGCATCGCATGACGGCATATCGGGCGGCCATCGCTCGATATGCCGTTTTTTTATATGCATATAACGGTTGCATCCACAACGTGCGCGAGTTTGGTGCATCACATCGAGGGCCGTCGATGCGACGCAATTCGCGCGGAACACCCCGCACGACACGCATCCCGCGCCCGCTCTGGCTCGCCACCCCATTCATTAGTCAAATCATATAGGTCTGATAGAAATATTAATTGGTCGCGTTTTCCGGATCGACGCTAAGGTGTGTGGCATTCCCGTCGGCGAACGGATCATCACGTCTCTGAAGAGGAATCACCGTGGTTATCGAAGCCATCGTCACCCGTCTCGACGCAGCATTCGCGCAGATCGAAGCAACACCGGATTCGCGGGAATCGCGCCATCAGCGCGACGCGATCATCCAGTGGCTCGACCGTGCATCGGAAGAAGGTTATCGACTCGGTCTCGTCACGACGCTGCCGGCCGCACGGCTCAGCGACATGTTCGAAGGCCAGTTCGGCCGCGCGAACCTCGACCGCTTCTCGGTCGTCGTCACCGATGCAAATCAACAGGACTCCGGACCAAATCAGCATCCGTTCGAGATCGCGCTGCAGGCGCTCGGCGTGCCGCCCGAACGCGCGGTCGCCATCGCGAGCAGCGAACCGGAACGCCGCGAAGCCGAGCATTTTGGCCTGTCGCGCTGCGTAAACATCACCGACACCGTGCGCTCGATCGCATCGGCCGGCCTGCACTGAACGCCGGCACTCGGGCCGGCGGCGGCCGGCCAGCATCGATCCGGCGGCAATCCGACGGTTGCCCGACCGTATCCTGACATTCTGCTGTCAAAGTTGCTTGCAACACTTCCGGGCTTGACCGACCTCTCCCGGAGACGGGACGACGCGAACCCGCATCGTCCCGCCCGCTGCTCGCCACGATGACACGCCCGACCCGCACCGCCGCCGCCCTCGCGATTGCCTGCCTGATGCTCGCCGCCTGCGGCGGGGATGACTCGCCCCCGCCCGCCACGTCGGCCGACAACAGCGGCGCGACACCCGCACCGCAGCCGCAGCCCAAGCCGACACCGGCGCCCGCGACCTACTACCAGACGAAGACGCCGTATCGGCCACAGCAGGACGCCGCGACGTACGAAGCGCCGCCCGCCGGCTACGCGCCCGTCTATACCGGGCTCGTCGCGCGCCACGGCTCGCGCGGGCTGTCGGGCTTCAAGTACGACGGCGCGATCTACGCGATGCTGGTCAAGGCCGAGGCCGACGGCGCGCTGACCACGCTCGGCACGCAGCTCAAGGCCGACACGTACGCGATGATGAAGGCCAATGCGCTGCTCGGTTACGGCGTGCAGGGCATCTCGACACCCGGGTACGGCAACCTCACGCAAACCGGGATCCGCGAACACCAGCAACTCGCCACGCGTCTCGCGCAGCGGCTGCCCGCGCTGTTTGCAGCGGGCAACCGGCAGGTCGTCGTGGTCAACTCGGGCCAGGATCGCGCGGTCGACAGCTCGACGTATTTCTCCGCGGCACTCGTCGCCGCGCAGCCGGCGCTGGCGCCGGCCATCACGCTGCCGGCTGCGCCGTCCGGCTATCCGGCGAACGCACCCGCCGTGCAACCGGCCGGCACCCACCGCTTCCTGCTGTACTTCCACTCGCTGAAGCCGGCCACCGATCTCGTCACCGATACGAGCGATCCGTACTACGCGACCTATCAGGCGAGCCAGACGTACCAGGCCTATGCGAACGACGCGACGGTGGCCGCGAAGCTGAAGGCGATCAAGGCTGCGCCGCAGGCGGCCGACGTCGCGCAGACGGTGTTGTCCGCGCTCGTGTCGCCGTCGTTCATCGCGAAGCTCGGCACCGACGGCTACACGTTCGCGAACACGGGGACCTATGCGTTCACGTCGACGGACGGCAAGTTCACCAACACGCTGAAGGGCGACGGCAAGACGAAAATCGCGACGGCCGTCGATGCGGCCAACGTACTGTACAACCTGCTGCAGGTCGCGCCCGCGATGACGGCGGAGACCGGTGGCGTCACGTTGGAGAAATACATCGGCGCGGAGCAGGCGCAGTATCTTGCATACCTGCAGGATGCCGAAGATTACTACCAGAAGGGGCCCGGTATCCAGGAGGCGAACCCCGTGACGTACCGGATGGCGAAGGTGCTGCAGGACGATTTCTTCGGCGAAGTCGACGCGATCGCGCGCGGCGACCTGACACGCGCCGCGAAGCTGCGCTTCACGCATGCGGAGATCGTGATTCCGTTCGCATCGGTCATGAACCTGAAGAACGTGTTCGTGCCGACGCCGCAGGCGCAGACCTACACGTATGCGAACAATCCGTGGCGCGGTGACCAGGTGTCGCCGATGGCCGCGAACATGCAGTGGGATGTCTACCGCAACGGATCGCGGCTCATCGTGAAGATGCTGTACAACGAGCGCGAGACGGATTTCCAGGCCGCGTGCGACGGCGCGAAGATCGCGCCGGGCAGCCACTTCTACGACTACGCCGGGTTGAAGCAGTGTTACGGGTATCGGTGACGCGCAGGTGAAGCGCGGTGCGGGTCACACGAGCCGCACGGCCGCATGCCCGTCCGCCACCTGCGGCTCGAGCAGCATCACCTCGATCCGCTCCTTGCCCTTCCCGGTGTTCTTCCGCTTGAGCGTCAGCATCCCGATCTCGCCGGTCGTCGCCGGATGCGTGCCGCCGCACGCCATCGTCGCAAAGCCGTCGACCGTCCAGAACCGGCGCTGCGCATCGACATCGCTGAAGTCGGTCACGATGCGCAGGTCGCGCTTCGACAGGTCGGCCGCGGCCGATTCGATCTCCGGAAACAACGGCGACAGGCTCGTGTCGCTCGCGAAGTCGATGCGCGCCTTGTCCTGCGCGATATGCGCGCCAATGCGCTCGATACCGGGCCTGAGCCGGTAGACCAGTTGCAACACCATTTCGGCCGCGAAGTGCAGGCGCATCAACCGGTGCCGGCGCGCCCAGTCGATGCGCCAGGTCACATGATCTCCGATCCGCAGTGCGTGGTCATGCGGGAGCGTATAGACGATGTCGAGGCCCCGCTTCTCGGCCTGGATGACCGGATAGTCGCCCAGCGCCCCCGCGTCGCTTTCCTGCCCGCCCGAAAACGCGAAAAAGATGGTCGCGTCCACCTGCACGCGATCGCCGTCGACGTGCGTGACGACGGTATCCAGCGTGGTCCGGTAGGGATCGTCCCAGAATACTTTCCTTGTCATCGCCCGCCACGCCTTCCGCCGAAGAAAACACCGAGCCTAGCCCGGGCGCGTCCCGGTGGCTTGTACGATCTTGCGCCCGGACGCGGCAGCCTCTTCCACGGGGGCGGCGTGCGGAATCGCCACGCCCGCCTCCTCCCCCTTCCGCTCGACGCTCCACGTATGGATCGGCCGATGCCCCGGCCGCTCCCACTCGGGCGGCATCCACAGATGTTTCAATCGCTGCAGCACCGGCCCGGGTGCGCACACGTCGCGCCACATGTCGACGAACTCGTGCACGTTCAGAACCAGGAAGTTGTACGAAATAATCTGTTGCGTGATCCCGTAGTCGACCGGTTCCGTTTCCTCCACGTACGTGCCGAACATGCGATCGAAAATGATCAGCACGCCGCCGTAGTTCCTGTCGATATAACGCGGATTACGGCCATGATGCGCACGATGGTTCGACGGCGTGTCGAACACGTACTCGAACCAGCGCGGCAGCCGCCCGACCGCTTCGGTATGCACGAAGTACTGGTACGCGAGATCGACCGCGAGCAGGAACAGCACGACGGCGGGCGGGATGCCGAGCCACACCGGCGGCAGGTAGAACACGAACACGCCGACGAACGCGTTCAACAGCGACTGCCGCATCGCGGTCGTGAAGTTCATCACTTCGCCGCTGTGATGCGGCACGTGCGCGGCCCAGAACCAGCGTACGCGGTGCGACGTGCGATGAAACCAGTAATAGCAGAACTCCACGAGGACGAAGATCGGCACGATCGTGAAGCCGTTCACCGGCACGTCGAACAGCCGGTGCCGGTAGACCCACGCAAAGATCGCGCCCGTGAACAGCAGCCCCATCACGGTCTCGGCCACCTGATAGCCGGCACCGAGCGACAGGTTCGCGACGATCTCCTTCCAGCGAAACGGCTCGCGGCGGCCGCGCCCGGTCATCACCGCGTATTCGATCGCGAACGCGATCAGGAACACCGGCGTCATGCCGATCAGCAGCACCTGCTTCCAGTCCACGCCGTTACCCAGGAACGCATGGAGCCACGTCATCAATTCGGTCGGCATGTCGGCAGCCTCGATCGGGAACTGCCGGGCAGTATGGTCGCGCACGGGTCGCCCCGCGTTGACACTTGCCGACGATTACTTGACACTTTCCGCCATGCCCGCCGCCTCCCCGCTCTCGACCCAGCGCGTCTACTATTCGAGCACCTACGTACGGCTGCTGTTCGACTATCTGTCCGCGCAGGGCCAGGATGCGGCGCACGTGCTCGGCGAGGCGCGGCCGCCCGAGGACGACCGCGGGCTGACGCTGTATGCGAGCGCGCATTGGCGAAGCCTGCTCGAACGCGCGGTCCGCGCGCTCGACGATCCGCTGCTCGGCCTGCACGTCGGCCAGCGGATCACGCCCGCGCATCTCGGCGCGCTCGGCTATGCGCTGCATGCGTGCCGCGACGCCGGCGCCGCGCTCGCGCGCTGGCAGCAATACGAACACCTGATCGCGAACGTCGCGCGCATGGAAGTGCGCGTCGAGGCGGCATCGGTCGCGATCGAATGGCACGATGCGCCCGAACCGCTCGGCCCGCTCGTCGACGAAGTGGCGCTGACCGCGATCGTCCAGTTTGCACGGAACATCACCGGCACACGCAACGGGCCCGACGAAGTCTGCTTCGTGCACCCGTCACCCGGCGACGAACAACCGTATCTCGACTACTTCGGCTGCCCGGTGCGCTTCGGCCAGCCGGTGAACCGGCTCGCGTTCCCGTTGCGCCTGCTCACGCAGCCGTTGCAACAGCCGGACGACGCGCTGCGGCAGATGATGGAACGCCAGGCGAGCGCGCTGCTCGCCGAGCTGCGGCAGACCGATGACCTGGAACAGTCGGTGCGCGAAGCCGTCGCGCGCCTGCTGACGCAGGGCGAAGCGAGCATCGAGCAGATCGCGTCGGATCTGCATGTGTCGTCGCGCACGCTGCATCGCCGGCTGGCCGACCTCGGGCTGAACTTCCGGATCCTGCGCGAGGACACGCGGCGGCGGCTCGCGATCGACCACCTGAACGATCCGCGGCTGACGCTGGCGGAAGTCGCCTGGCTGCTCGGCTATTCGGAGCACAGCGCGTTTACGCGGGCATTTCGGCGCTGGACCGGGGAATCGCCGCAGCAGTGGCGCAACCGGCAGCCGGTGCGGGCGGCCAGCGTCGCGCGCGGCTGAGCGGCTGAGCGGACGAACGCGCGACGCGGCCGCGCCGCCGCCGAACTCGCGTGCGCCCGCACGGTCGAACGAGCATCGCCGGAGAATCTTCATGAAACGCGTTGCCATTGCCGCTGTCCTGACCCTGCTCGCCGCCGTCAGCGTGCCGGCCATCGCCGGTGCGCCGGTTCCGGCTCAAACGCATGGGAAAAATTGCGTGCCGTCGCGGGACGCCGCGCAGCCCGCCGGCGCGCCATCGAAGGCCCCGCCGATCCGCGTATGCGTCGGCGATTCCGATACGCAACTGAACCTGCCGTGGTTCGTGACCGACGTCCTCACCGCAGTGGATACGCATCAATCACCCGGCGACCTGTTGCACAAGATGCGCAACGATTTCTGAATCGCGGCCGACGCCACGCGCCGGCACTGCATCGCTTATCCCTTGTCAGGCCACGTCGGGCCGCTTCAGCACCTCGATGAACGTGCCGACGATGCCGGCCCACATCGCGGGGTCGGCAATGCGCGCCAGCAGCCCCCGCAGTTCCTGTCGTTCTCCTTTCGACAGCACGCCGTCCTCGCCGCTGATCGTGTCGTAGCGCGGCGTACCGCGCGACACGAGCGCGCGATCGAGCGAATAGTTGCGGACCTGCCCGTCCACCGAAATCCGGATCCACAGCGAGCCGCCGTCCGCGGCGGCTGCGCCATCGGTCACGATGACCGTGGGCGCGGGTTTGTCTTCCATCATCGCGACGCTCCGGCATGATGTGCGGCCGTCCCGCGGCGACCGTCCGTGCGCCGGCGGCAGGCCATCGAACACGGCGTCGCTCGTGGAAATGTTTCTTTTTGAGACACAATCACAAAACTGCACCAATTTTTAGACAACAATATTTCGTAATACCTCGGCTCATCTTATACTTGCCGCGCACCATCCTCGTGCCAAGAGACGGTGTTTTTTGTCCCGGCTGCACCCTCGTGCGGCCGGGGCTTTTTTCGGTACGCTGCGCCGATATACATGCTTGATGAACGCATGTTATTGAGGAATGCTGCCAGATGAAGGACCGATCGCGAGCAGGCTGCCGCCATGCCCGCCGCGCCGGCCGGATCGACCGGCGTCCCGAATCCGGCGCGCGAGCCGCACGGCCCGAACCAGGCATGCGGCATGCGCGCCGTTTGCGCGTCGACCGGTTCGACTTGCCACGCCATGCGTACAACACCAAAGGCAACCGCGGGAATGTCGGCGCTCACGCCAGGCTCGAAGCCAGTTTTCTACCGCAGCGGCGCGTGGCCGCGTGTTGTCTTTTTCGTCGCCGTCATCGTTTGCGTGCTCGTGCCCGCATTCGCCATCGCACTGGCCGATCGCTACGCACGCGAGGCCGTCACCACACATGAGCGCGTCGTCGCGAACGACATCGCGGCGTCGGTGGACCGCATCCTGGACAGTGCTCGCCTGCGACATGCGGACGAACTGACCGCACTCGTCGGACGGCCCTGCTCGACGGTGTTCCGGACGCTGGCCGAAGTGGGTACTCGCCTGCGCTACCTGCGCGCGGTCGCGCTGGTACACAACGGCCGCGTCACCTGCTCGTCGGCGCTCGGTGCGATCGACCTCCCGCTCGACGCGTATACACGCGAGCCCGCACCGGGATCGATGGCCGTCACGCTGCTGCGCCAGACGCCGTTTCAGCGCGGCATTCCGGTGGTGTCCATGTTCCGGGCCACCGCGAGCGGCGCAGGCATCCTGTACCTGATCGAGGGCGACTACGTGGCCGACGCGCTCGCGCACGGCGCGGGCAACGGCGCGAAAGCCGCCACGCTGTCGATCGCGGGCTCGGGCCGTCTCGATCAGCACGGCAAGTTCGCGCCGGAAGCGGACGCGGCCCCCGCAGGCGGCAGCACGATTGCATCGCACCGCTGGCCCTTCACGGTGTCGGTCACGGCATCGGCGCGCTACGCCTCACAGGTCCGGCGCCACTACCGGCTGATCTGCGCGACGATCGTGCTGCTGGCGGACGGCCTCGTGATGGCCGCCTACCTGCTGGCGATGGCGCCGCGGCGGCTGTTGTTGAAAGCCGTGCGCCAGGCGCTCAGGCGCAACGAATTCCATGTCGTGTACCAGCCGATCGTCGACGTGCAGACGCGCAGGACGGTCGGCGTCGAGGCGCTGCTGCGCTGGCACCATCCGAAGTGGGGGGCCATCAGCCCGGCCGTGTTCATCCCGCAGGTGGAATCGAGCGCGGTGCTGCCGAAGATCACCGAATTCGTACTGAGCACGGCCGTGTCCGAACTGACCGCGCTGACGCCGTCCGTGCCGCTGCGCATCGCCGTGAACGTTGCGCCGAAGGATCTCGAGCGCGCGAAGTTCGTCTCCATCGTCGAGGAAGCGATCCACGCGCTGCCGCCCGGCTTTACGCTGGTGCTCGAAATCACCGAGCGCATCCTGCTCGAGAAGAACGCGCGAACCACCGAGATCTTCCAGGCGCTGCGGTCGAAGGGCGCGAAGTTCGCGATCGACGATTTCGGCACGCATCACAGCAATCTCGACATGCTGTCGCGCTTTCCGTTCGACTACGTGAAGATCGATCGCCAGTTCGTCGCGCAACTGAACGACGGCGGCGCGGGGCTGATCGAGGGGATCGCGGCCGTCGCGCATCATTACGACCTGAAGATCATCGCGGAAGGCGTAGAGACGGAAGCGCAGCACCGCGCGCTGCATGCGGTCGGGATCCAGTATGCGCAGGGCTACCTGTATCAGCGGCCGCTGCGCGCGGCGCACCTGCAGCGCGACTTCGCGTGGGCGTCGGCATAGGGGCGTTGCCGCCGGCGGCTACTGCGCGCCGTACTGCCCGTCGAGGTGCACGCGGCCCTGCTCGACCCAGCCTTCGAAGTCGTCGCCGGTCTTGCCGTTCACGTACATGATGTTGTACCAGCGCCCGTGCGGCTTGTAGACGGTCACCGAATCGCCGGGGACGATGAAGGTCCGCTTCGTCATGCACTGTGCGTCAGGCGCCGAGTAGAAGTACGCGCGCCCCGCGCCGACGACCCTGCCGGACGCCGGCGGCCGGAAGTTGTCGTCCGGGCCGCTCGCGGCCGCGTTGAGTTGCCCGCAATCCACCGCGCTTTTTGCCTGCGCGCCGTTCGCCGCCAGGCTCGCGCCGAGCACCAGCATCGCGATGCCCATGCGCATCGTCATTTTCATCTGCATGATCCGTTCTTTACGTCGTCGTGGTTTTTCATTCTGCCGGCTCGCGACCGGCACGCGCTCAATCGTGCGCGACCGTTGCGGGCTCGACGCCGGCCACAGCCGGACGATGGCCGAGCCGCGCGGAAATCGCCTGCCCGGCTTCCGTCAGCAGTGCGACGTAATGCGCCTTCGTGTCCGCACCGCAACGCATCGTCGGAAACGACAGCGACAGCCCCGCGATCACGCGATCGAAACGGTCGAACACGGGCACCGCGAGACACAGCAGGCCGTCTTCCTGCTCTTCGTTGTCCTCGCCGTAGCCCTGCTGCTGCACGCGCGGCAGGATGCTCATCACCGCATCCGCCGACGCCAGCGTCTTCGCGGTCGACTTCCGGAACTCGACGCCCGCCAGCACCGCACGCGCCTCGCCGGGCGACATCCACGCGAGCAGCACCTTGCCGATCGCCGTGCTGTAGAGCGGATTGCGCCGGCCGATCCGCGACTGCATGCGCAGCCCGTAGTCGGCGTCGATCTTGTGGATGTAGATGATCGCGTCCTCGTCGAACGCGCCGAGATGCACGGCTTCGCGCGTCAGTTGCCCGATGCGGCGCATCTCGAGATCGGCCTCGCGCACGAGGTCCACGCTCTCCAGCGCCTTGCTGCCGAGTTCGAACAGACGGATCGTCAACCGGTAGCGGTCGGTCTCGCCTTCCTGCGCGACATAGCCGAGCGCCTTGAGCGTCTGCAGGAAGCGATGCACGGTCGTCTTCGACATGCCGAGCTGATGCGACAGTTCGCTGATGCCGATTTCGCGGCGATCGCCGAGCGCCGCGAGGATCGTGAAGACCTTGCCGACGGCCGCGACCGAATCGGCCTTCTCCGCGCCGCCTGCCGACGACGCGTCGGCCTCCGGCTGGCCGGCCCCCGGATGGCCGGCCCCCGGACGGCCGGCCCCTGCCTCCGGGTTCGCCTGATCGCGCTTGCGCTGCCTGGGCGTTGCTGTCATGTCCGTGAATCCGTAAGTGCGAATCGGGAGAGCATAACGCGTCCGCCGTGCGGCGCGCTCAGCGCGCGAGCCACCCGCCGTCGACGGCGAGCGTGTGACCGTGCACGTAGTCCGACGCACGCGACGCAAGAAACACGGCAGCGCCCGCGAGATCGTCGGGCACGCCCCAGCGGCCGGCCGGAATGCGGCCGAGGATTTCGTCGCTGCGCCGGCTGTCCTCGCGCAGCTGTGCGGTATTGTCGGTTTCCATGTAGCCGGGCGCGATCGCGTTCACGTTGATCCCGCGCGCGGCCCATTCGTTCGCGAGCAGGCGCGTGACGCCCAGCACGCCGCTCTTCGACGCCGTGTACGACGGCACGCGGATGCCGCCCTGGAACGACAGCATCGACGCGACGTTCACGATCTTGCCGCCGCGCCCCTGCCGCACCATCTGCCGCGCGACGGCCTGCGACAGGAAGAACACGCTTTTCAGGTTCACGTCGATCACGGCGTCCCAGTCGGCTTCGGTGAATTCGAGTGCATCGCAACGGCGGATCATGCCCGCGTTGTTGACGAGGATGTCGACATGACCGAACGCATCGACCGCACCGCCGACGATCCGCTCGACCGGTTCGAGCGTCGACAAATCGGCGCGCACGTCGACGAAACGCCGACCAGCCGCTGCGACACGCGCCGATGTCTCGGCAGGCGCCGAACGGTTCGCGCCGACGATGTCGCACCCGGCCGACGCGAGCGCGACGGCCATCGCCGCGCCGAGCCCCGTGTTGCAGCCGGTGACGATCGCGACCTTGCCGGTCAGGTCGAACAGGCCGGCGAGCGCGCTGCGCGCGTCGGGGGAAGGAAGATCGGGCGTATCGCGTTTCATGGTGTCAGCGCAGGTCGGCAACCGCGAGGTGATCCATGTCCTTGAACACCTGGTTCTCGCCGGCCATCCCCCAGATGAACGTGTACGCCTGCGTGCCGACGCCCGAATGGATCGACCAGCTCGGCGAGATCACCGCCTGCTCGTTGTGCACGACGACGTGGCGCGTTTCCTGCGGCTCGCCGAGCATGTGGAACACGGCCGCGTCGTCGGCGAGGTTGAAGTAGAAATACACCTCCATCCGGCGCTCGTGCGTATGGCACGGCATCGTGTTCCACAGGCTGCCGGGCTCGAGTTTCGTCATCCCCATCGACAACTGGCAGGTGGGCAGCACGTCGGGCACGATGAACTTGTAGATCGTGCGGCGATTGCTCGTGGCCGCATCGCCGAGCGTTTCGGGCGACGCCTGCGCGAGCGTGATGGTGCGCGTCGGATAGGCCGTGTGCGCGGGCGCGCAGTTCAGGTAGAACTTCGCGGGATGCACGCGATCGTCGCTGCCGAACACGACACCCTGCCCGCCTTGCCCGATGTAGATCGCCTCCTCGGTGCCGACCGCGTGACGCTGCCCGCAGACCTCGACCCAGCCGGACCCGCCGATATTGATCGCGCCCAGTTCGCGCCGCTCCAGCAGATGGCTCACGCCCATCGCCGCGCCGAGCGACGCAGGCACCTCGACCGGCCGCGTGGCCGGCCACGCGCCGCCGACGACGATCCGGTCGATATGGCTGTAGGTGAGCGACAGCGCGTCCGGCGCGAACACGTTCTCCACCAGGAAATGCCGGCGCAGGCCGGCCGTATCGAGCGTCTTCGCGTGTTCGCTGTGTATGCCCTGCCGCACTTCCATGCCGGTTCTCCGTGAGGAATGAATAGGCCGCCGGCCCCCGTTTCGACGGCGGTCATACGATGAATTGAAGCACAGATTCCACAAATACGGAACGCCGATCCGAAATTTGAGTACCGTGCTATCGGCGCATATTTCCGATAATTATCATAGATTTATGCCGATGCGGGTATACGACTATCCATCCAAATAACAAAAACGGACCGTCGTTCCGAATCATGCTCTATAGTCAGTCAGCAGACATCATTCGACAACGGGACGCATCGACGTCCACGGAGGAGACGTGAAGCTGAAACAGGCCATCGACCGCATTCCGGGCGGGCTCATGCTGGTCCCGATGCTGCTCGGCGCGTGCGTGCATACGTTCGCGCCGAACGCCGGGAAGTATTTCGGCTCGTTCACCAACGGCCTGATCGCGGGCACGGTGCCGATCCTCGCCGTCTGGTTCTTCTGCATGGGCGCGACGATCAACCTGCGCGCGACCGGTGTCGTGCTGCGCAAATCGGGCACGCTGCTCGCGACGAAGATCGTGGTCGCGTGGCTCGCGACCGTGATCGCCGCGCAGTTCATCCCCGACGACGGCATCCGCACGGGCCTCTTCGCGGGCCTGTCGCTGCTCGCGATCACGACGTCGATGGACATGACCAACGGCGGCCTCTATGCGGCCGTCATGCAGCAGTACGGCAGCAAGGAAGAAGCCGGCGCGTTCGTGCTGATGTCGGTCGAATCGGGGCCGCTCGTCAGCATGCTGATCCTCGGCGCGGCCGGTGTCGCCGTGTTCGAGACGCGGCTCTTCGTCGGCGCGGTGCTGCCGTTCCTGATCGGCTTCACGCTCGGCAACCTCGATGAAGATTTGCGCGAGCTGTTCGGACGCTGCGTGCATCCGCTGATCCCGTTCTTCGGCTTCGCGCTCGGCAACGGCATCGATCTGAACGTGATCGCGAAGAGCGGGCTGCCGGGCATTGCGCTCGGGCTCGCGGTAATCGTCGTGACGGGTGTGCCGCTGATTCTGGCGGACAAGTGGCTTGGCGGCGGCAACGGCACTGCCGGGCTTGCCGCGTCGTCGACGGCCGGCGCCGCGGTCGCGAACCCGGCGATCATCGGCGAGATGATTCCGAAGTTCAAGCCGATGGTGCCGGCCGCGACGGCGATCGTCGCGACGGCTTGCCTCGTGACGGCGATTCTCGTGCCGATTTTGACGGCGATGTGGGCGAAGCGGGCGGCTAGATTGTCAGGAGTGCCGGTGAGGGTCGCGGCAAGGACCACGCGTGGTGGGGCGATCGAGCATGAGGGGCATGTTTGAGGGGGCCGGGATCTGCAGTCTTCCGGGGAGCCGCCGGCGTGCCGTACGCCGGCGAATCGCCTCCATCCGCCTTTGGCTTCTACGACGACGACATTCCCCGAGACGTTTCGACGGTGTCGCGGCCCACGGGAGCGTAGAAAACGCGGAACCACACCCAGTAGGCCACAAAGGCTCCGCCGAGAACAACGCCCGCCAGTGTTTGCTCGTCTCCGGTCGCGCTCTCACGAATCCGGACCTTGATGCGCATCTGCCGCGCCGCGCTTCAGTCGAAAGTACGCACAACGGCCGACGCCTTGGTCGCTATCAGCCAGCGGCCCTCCACCTTGTGCATGACGAAGTGATCGTTGAACAGCCTGTTGCCGATCCGCACCCGCACCGTCGCCGTTGAAAGGCCGTCCGAGACATTCTCCATCGAGAGGATCGCCTCGTCCCTGGGCGCGCCGGTCGATCGAGGGCTCGGCCTTCCGTTGATGAGCGCCGCATACTCCTGCGACGACAGGGTGCGCAACCGGCCTTCATCCAGCCACTGAATCAGGCAGCTCGGGTGAAAGACCGTGTTGAAGTCGCGGCTCTTCGGCTCACAAGCCAAATTGAAGTAGTCGTCGATCAACGCGACGACGGCCTGGGTCTGGGTCATGGCTGGCTTTCCTCGGTAGTGAACGGCTCGTATAGTGAGCGATCGTCCCCGCCGTCGGCTACGGCAATCCGGTTATCGCTGCCATTACAGGAACACATGGATCATGGAAGACCTCGATGGAGGACTGGTCAGCGGCTTGCTTGTCCTGGCAGCGCTGGCCGAATCGGGCAGCTTCGGTCGTGCCGCCGCTCGCCTGGGCAAGACTCAGCCTGCAGTCAGTCGCGCCATCCAGCGACTGGAGGACCGCCTGCGCGCGAAGCTCGTGCATCGCACCAGCCGCCACGTCGAAGTGACGGACGCGGGCCATGCGCTGTTATCGAAGGTGCTGCCGCTACTCCAGGGCATCGAAGCGGCGACCGTCGATGCCTCCGGCCAGACCTCGGTCGTCAACGGAACGCTCCGTGTGGCGTGCGATGCCGTGTTCGCCCGCCTCGTGCTGGCGCCGGAGCTGGCCCAGTTCATGAAGGATCACCCCGCGCTTCACCTGAAGCTGGAGACCCGGAACGACCTCTCGGACCTGGTCAGCGACGGATTCGATCTCGCCATCCGGTTTGGACCGCCATCCATTTCAACCTTGGTCTGTCGCAGGCTCTACAGTCCGCGGGTGCTGACCGTGGCCGCGCCGTCCTATCTGGACCAGCGCGGCCGGCCGGGGTCGCCGCAGGATCTGGTCGATGATGACCATGAATGCATCCTGGCCATCGATCCGGCTACCGGCAGGCCTTTCGACTGGGAGTTCTGGCGTGACGACGAGAAAGTGAAAGTGGCCGTAAAAGGCAACCTGACCGTCACGGATGCGGGAACCAAAATCGGCGCCTGCCTTGCAGGCTTCGGGATCACTCAGGTGATCGACCTCGGCATCGACACGCACCTGCGTGCGGGCACGCTGGTGCCGATTCTGACGGACTGGCGCGACGAGACGTTCCCGCTCTATGTCTACTATCCCAGTCGAAACCATGTTCCGGCCAAGGTAAGAGCGTTCATCGACTTCGTCGTCGGCATGATGCCCAGGCTGCAGTCGAAGGGCTATGGCGCCAGCCAGCGGCCGCCATCCGCCGAGCTCGAAACGCTGCGTCGCGAGTAGCCTTCTTCTTGCCGTCGCACGCCTGCCGCCGACCGCTTTGAGCAACCGTGACACCAGTCGGCACGCACAGGATCGCGCATCGCCCGACGGCTTCCTGCCACCTGTTGCCACGCGCACCCCGTCGGCACGACCGCCATTCAAGCGCTAAAATCCGCCGCCTGAGCATCCACGACGAGCAAGCGTTTTGACGGCGTTCGAGCAGGGCTTCATCCTTACCCGCCACTGGCGGGACACCGCATCCGGCATCGAGATCGAGTTCTGGCTGGCAACCGAACACGGTCCGCGCCGCGTGCGCTTGCGCCCGCAGGAAGCCGTCGCGTTCATCCCCGCCGAACAGCAGGCGCTCGCCGAACGCACGCTGGCCGGCGAGCACGACGCCGAGTTGCGCCCGCTCGCGCTGCGCGACTTCCGGCAGCGCCCCGTCGTCGGCCTCTATTGCAAGCGCTATCGCCACCTGTCCGGGCTCCAGAAGCGGCTCGCCGCGGCCGGTGTCGACGTCTACGAAGCCGACGTGCAGCCGCCCGACCGCTACGCGATGGAGCGCTTCATCACGGCCTCCGTGCAGTTTCGCGGCCAGCCCGGCCGCGACGGCACGCTGAGCGGCGGCGAGCTGAAACCCGCCAACGACTACCGCCCGACGCTGCGCTGCGTGTCGCTCGACATCGAAACCAGCGTCCACGGCGAGCTGTATTCGATCGCGCTCGAAGGCTGCGGGCAACGGCAGGTCTACATGCTCGGCCCACCGAACGGCGACGCAAGCGGCGCTGCAGCCACGCTGGACTTCAACCTCGACTACTGCGACAGCCGGCCCGCGATGCTCACGCGGCTCAACGACTGGTTCGACGCACACGATCCCGACGCGGTGATCGGCTGGAACCTCGTGCAGTTCGACCTGCGCATCCTGCATGCCCATTCCGAGCAATACGGCATCCCGCTCAAGCTCGGCCGCGGCGGCAGCGTGCTCGACTGGCGCGCGCACGGGCAGCAGCCCGACCACTTCTTCGCGGGCGCGGCCGGCCGGCTGATCCTCGACGGCATCGACATGCTGAAATCCGCGACGTGGACCTTCCCGTCGTTCAGCCTCGAATACGTGTCGCAGTCGCTGCTCGGCGAAGGCAAGTCGATCGACAACCCGTACCAGCGGATGGACGAGATCCAGCGCCGCTTCGATCACGACAAGCCCGCGCTCGCGCGCTACAACCTGAAGGACTGCGAGCTCGTCACGCGCATCTTCGACAAGGCCGACCTGCTGTCCTTCGCGCTCGAACGCGCGAGCGTCACGGGCCTCGCGGCCGATCGCACCGGCGGCTCGGTTGCGGCGTTCACGCACCTGTACCTGCCGCGCATGCACCGGCTCGGCTATGTCGCGCCGAACCTCGGCGACGTGACGGGACAGAACAGCCCCGGCGGCTTCGTGATGGATTCCCGCCCCGGCCTGTACGACTCGGTGCTCGTGTTCGACTACAAGAGCCTCTACCCGTCGATCATCCGCACGTTCCTGATCGATCCGGTCGGCCTGATCGAAGGGCTCGCGAACCCCGGCGACGATGCATCGGTGCCCGGTTTTCTCGGCGCGCGCTTCTCGCGCACCGCGCACTGCCTGCCCGATATCGTGCGCCGCGTGTGGGAAGGCCGCGACGACGCGAAGCGGCAGCGCAATGCGCCGCTTTCGCAGGCGCTGAAGATCATCATGAATTCGTTCTACGGCGTGCTCGGCTCGACGGGCTGCCGCTTCTTCGACCCGCGCCTCGCGTCGTCGATCACGATGCGCGGCCACGAGATCATGCACCGCACGCGCGAGCTGATCGAAGCTCAGGGTTACGAAGTGATTTACGGCGATACCGATTCGACGTTCGTGTGGCTCGGCCGCACGCATGACGACGACGAAGCCGGCGCGAAGGGCCGCGCGCTCGTCGAGCACGTGAACCGCTGGTGGCACGCGCACCTGCGCGACCACTTCGGGCTCGAGAGCGCGCTGGAACTGCAATACGAGCGGCATTACCGCCGCTTCCTGATGCCGACCGTGCGCGGCGCGGAAGAGGGCAGCAAGAAGCGCTACGCGGGCCTCGCGGCCGCGGCCGGCGGCGGCGAGGATCTCGTCTTCAAGGGGCTCGAAACGGTGCGCACCGACTGGACGCCGCTCGCGCAGCAGTTCCAGCGCGAGCTGTACCGGCGCGTGTTCCGGCGCGAGCCGTACCAGGACTTCATCCGCGACTACGTGCAGCGCACGCTGTCCGGCGAATTCGACGACCAGCTCGTCTACCGCAAGCGCGTGCGCCGGCCGCTGCGCGAATACGAGCGCAACGTGCCGCCGCACGTGCGTGCGGCGCGGATCGCCGACGAGTTCAACCTCGCGCAGGGGCGGCCGCTGCAGTATCAGCGCGGCGGCTGGATCAGCTACGTGATGACGACGGCCGGCCCCGAGCCGCTCGAAACGATGCGCTCGCCGATCGACTATGCGTTCTATCTGAGCCGCCAGCTGCAGCCGGTCGCCGATGCGATCCTGCCGTTCCTGCGGGACGATTTCGAACGCGTGATCTCCGGGCAGGGCCAGTTGTTCGGCGACTGACGCAACGGCGCCGCCCGGCCCACTCTTGCTCGTTCTGTAACACTGCTGGCACGAATTCCGCATTTATCCGGGCGGTCCGGGTTCCTAAACTTGTGTCGTCGGTTCAGCCAGCCAAACGCGCGCCGGACCGTAACGAAACCGTCTGAGGAAACCGTGAAATCCGTCATCGTCACCATCGCCACCGTCGCCGCTACCGCCACCGTTCTCCTCGCCGCACCGTCCGCGTCGTACGCACAGGCGTCGCACTCGACGCTCACGCGCGCCCAGGTGCGCCAGGAACTGCTCGATCTCGAATCGGTCGGCTACGTGCCGATCGCCGCCGACGGCGACAACTATCCCGGTGACATCGTTGCCGCGCAGGAGCGGCTGGCGGCCAAGCGCCTCGCCGAACGCAAGACCGCCGAAGCGGCCTACGGGTCGAACGGCGCGCCGGGCGCGGAGTCCGGCTTGCCGGCCGTTGCGACGGTGAAGCCGTAACGCGCCGCCGGTCGCTGCGGAGGATAGCGCCCTTCCGTGCCGCCCCGCAGCCCATCCGGCTAAAATACCGGCCTGCTGCGCCTCCCGCCGCGGCCGGAGGACATTCATCATGACCGCACATCGCGGTGCCGCGGTCGTCATCGCACCCGGCCACGAGACAGCCAGCCTGTCGAAAGCCCAGAACACGTTCAATACGCTCGTCAAGCAGATCGAAAAGCGACGCGAGCGGCTCGGCGCGTGGGACGCCGTGATGCCGGCCTTCCAGGCAAAATTCGTCGACGGGCTGCTGCCGCTCGAACAGGCGTCGACGGCGTTGCGGATTCGCTTGCTCAATCTGCTCGACGACGCATTCCTGCAGAAGGGCTTGAGCAAGGCCGAGCAGCGCACGCTGTCCGGGCTGATCGCCGGCATGGCTCGCGACTTGCTCGACGTCAGCGCCGACGCGGCGTTGAAAATCATCTACAACCGGCACGCCGCCTCCGGCGACGACGACCCCGCAGCGGCCGATCGCGCACCGACGAAACAGAAGCCGGAACCGACGCCCGCCGCTGAACCGGCAGACGATCTCGACGCGCTGTCGCCCGACGAACTCGCCGAGCGCATGCAAGCGGAACTCGACGAACAGTTCGAGCGCGACATGGCCGCTCATGAAGCCCGCGAAGCGCAGCGCGCCAAACGCAAGAAAGCGCCCCGGCAATCGGCCGCAGCCGCCCAGCGCGAAGCCGAGCAGGCCGAATCGAGCAAGTCGATCCGCGAGGTCTATCGCAAGCTCGCGAGCGCGCTGCACCCCGATCGCGAAACCGATCCGCAGGAGCAGGAGCGCAAGACCGTGCTGATGCAGCGGGTCAATCACGCGTATGCGAAAGGCAATCTGCTGCAGTTGCTGGAATTGCAGCTGGAGATCGAACAGATCGACCGGCGCGCGATCGACGGCCTGAGCGAAGCACGGCTGACGCGCTACAACGGCATCCTGGAGGAGCAGCTCCGCGAGCTGGATCAGGAGATCCAGCACGTCGAGACCGGCTTCCGGCGGACTTACGGGATCGCGTCGACGGTCAAGGTGGCGCCCGATACCGTGATGCGCATGCTCACGCGCGACATCGCCGGCATGCAGCGCAGCAACCACGACCTGACCGTGGCACTGCGCGAATTCGACGATCCGGAAAAGGTCCGGGACTGGCTGAAGGACATGAAGCGCCGTCCGGCTTCGTCCCGCTTCGACGACGGTTCTTTCTAGGCGCGCATCGCCCCGGCAGGAACGGCGGCGTACCGCGCCGCCGCCCGCTCGCCCAGGCGCAACACCTTATGCACGATGCCCCGAGATCGGCCCGGCTTCGCCGGTCAGGTTGAACACGCTGTCGATCCACGCAAGAAACGTCGAGAACGTGAAGTCCGACCACTGCTGCGTGCGGAACGCCTTCATCACCGGCGTATCGGCCGGGTCCTGCTGGTTCAGCAGGTTGTCGACGAACGTGCCGATGTCGGCGTCGGTGCCGTTCTCGTGAATCCCCGACCCGGTGAAGCTGACCGCCGTCACCTGGTGGTTGTCGATGAAGTCGTTACGTGCCCACGGCATGAAGTAGCCGAAGTTCGGCAGCGGGTTCAGCGTCTGCTTCAGCCCGTCCAGCTCCGTCGCGAACATCGCGAGCGACAACGCATCCTTCGTCGCATCGTCGGGCGCCGCCATCACGGCCGGCACGAACGCGCGGTAGTGATACGCGGCGATGATCTTGTCGCGCTGGTAGCTGGAAAAGCCGAAGCGGTCATGCGGAAAGGTCGCCGACAGCGCCGCGTACGCGCTCCCCATGTTGCCCGGATCGAACCGGCTGGTCAGCCGGCTGTTCACGGTGATCATCCCGTCGGGGCCCGTCATCCCCCACTCGGTGCGCACCCTGTCGTACAACCCGACCGACGGATGCGCGGCCGCATCGGCATCGAACGGCGTGTTGAACACGGTGCCGGCATCGTCGAGCAGCGAGCTGTGCGCCTGCGGCTGCAGCGTGTTGCGCAGCGTCGCGTAGTTCGCGAGCGTGCCGTAGCCGCCCGCGCTCATCCCGTACACGAGCAGCCGGTTCGGCTTGCCGAAGCCGTGCGACGTCAGCCACTGCGCGACGGCCTGGATGTTCTTCAGCCCGCTGTAGTGCTGGAGACGCCAGTCGCCGGTCGGCGACGTGTAGTTGCGCACCGCGCTGCCCATGTGGATATCTCCGGTGCAATAGGGCACGAAAACCTGTGTCCATTGCTGCGTCTCGACCTTCGGTTCGCCGACGAGAATGTGCGCGAGATCCATCCGCGTGAGCAGCGGCGACAGGAACGAAGACAGCAGCGCCTCGTTCGCGGTGCCGTTCATGTAGTTGTGCGGGATGCCGTCCGGATTGAAGCCGCCGAGGCCGGCCTCGGCGCCGGTCGACGTCTGCGTGCAGGTGCCGTAGTTCCAGCACGCGCCGCCCGGCTCCATCATGTACAGCAGGTTGTCCGACTGCGCGCGATTGACGTAGAAGCGCATCGGTGTGCCGTTGCCGCACGACGCGCCGCTGCTCTCCGGCAACGTCACTTCGTACCACGAATAATAGGGAATCGACGGATCCGGCATCGTCGTATCGGCCGCGTGGCCGTTCAGTGCCGCGCAACCGAGCAACGTCGCGACGGCGACGCGCAGCAGGCATCGTGCTGTGGACATCTCCCCTCCTGGTCAATGGACATGACGCGGCCGCCGGGCATCGGCCCGGCGTCGCGGATTCGGCGCTCAGTGCACGCCGGACGGTGACGCGCCGTCGAACAGCTGGACACGCAGCGCCTGCAGGCGCTGCGCGATGACGGTCTGTTGCTGGTCGGGATCGGGAACGCTCGCCTGAACCTGCCGGACCACGTCGCGGCTTTGCCGTTCGTACGCGAGATAGCGCGGATCCTGCGCGGGTGACGGCCCGACCGTCTGCTGCGCATACGCATCCCATTGCGCGCGCATCGACCGGATCGCCGCGCTGCGTGTCGCGGGATCGGCCTCGGTATCGGTCAGCAGCGCCGCGCTGAGCGCTTCGGCCTGCACGGGCACGATCTCGTTACGGGCGACATGGTCGGGCAGTTCGTCGAGAATCCGGCGCGCGAGCACGGAGCGCTCGGCCTGCGGCAGGCTGTTGCGGCGATCGCCATAAGCGGCGACCTCGTCGCGGAAGCGCGCGAACGCGACGATGCGCTTCACTTCGGCATCCGCATCGGGGCGCCCCGCGAGGCTGCGGCGCAGCGCATCGACGTCGAGCCGTCGCGCTTCCGGGCCGGGCGTCGCGGCGCCGGTGCCGAACGCATCGGCCGCGACGGGCTGCGTGCTCGCTGCTGCGGCCGGTGTGCCGGATGACGCGGCTTCGGCCGGCGTCGCCGCTTCGTACCGCCAGATCGCGACAGCCACGCCGATCGCCACGATCGCGCCTGCGCGCCGCCAGAGTGCCCTGTTCTTCTTCACGTCGCCTCCTCGTCACGTCATGCCGTTCTTCGCCGGTGCATCCGCGAGTAGGTTCTAGGTCGAATCCGGCATGCAGTCAAAAGCGGCACTAGAACGCAGGCACTAAACCTGCTCGCACCGGCCAGGCCCGGCACGACGTTTGAAACGCATTTCGTTGCCGCCTCGGCCAACGCGAGCATTGGCGCGCCTTGCCCGCCCGGCGGAGGTTCGGGCCCGCATGCGCGATGCGCGTCGCGACACCAAGCAAGGCGCGGTCCAGCCGCGCGACGCGCAGCGGTGCGCCGCCGACGTGGCCGATACGGATGGCCGGATCGGACCCGTCTAACGACCCGCTCAGCGCTTGGTCACCATTTTGGCCAGCCCTATGCTGATTTCCGACACGCGCCGAACGGTCGGCGCGACGCACAACCGACCCAGCCGAGCCCGTTCCATGAGCCGTGCAGACCTCCCGCTTCGCCCCCCTGCCGCCGTCCGCGACTACCGCCATTACCGCGACGCGCTCGCGGGCCGCCGGCTCCCCGCCGCGTTCGTCGATCTCGATTGCCTCGACGCGAATCTCGCCGACCTGAAGCGCCGCGCGCGCGGGATGCCGATCCGGCTCGCGACGAAATCGGTGCGCTCGCGCGAACTGATCGGCGCGGCGCTGGCCGCCGGCCCGTTCATGCAGGGGCTGCTGTGCTACTCGGCCGGGGAAGCCGCATGGCTCGCGGCAGGCGGGTTCGACGACATCGTCGTCGCGTATCCGACCGTCGAGCCGGACGATCTGCGCGCGGTCGCCGCGCAACTCAGGCAGGGCCGCTCGATCACGCTGATGGTCGACGACGGCGCACAGGTCGACGCGATCGACCGCATCGCCCACGAGGAACGCGTGACGATCCCGCTCGCGATCGATCTCGACATGTCGTCGGCGTATCCGGGCCTGTACTTCGGCATGTACCGCTCGCCGGTGCGCGACGCGGCCGGCGCCCTCGCACTCGCGAACCGCATCCGCGAGCGGCGGCACGTGCGGCTCGACGGGTTGATGGGCTACGAAGGACAGATCGCCGGCGTGGCCGACACCGAACCGGGCGGCGGCGCACGCAACGCGCTGGTGCGCCACCTGAAGCGCCGCTCGGCGCGCGAGATCAATGCGCGCCGCCAGGCCGCCGTGCAATCGCTCGTCGACGCCGGCCACACGCTGCGCTTCGTGAACGGCGGCGGCACCGGCAGCTTCGAGAGCACGCTCGGCGACGCGTCGGTCACCGAACTCGCAGCCGGTTCCGGCCTCTATGCGCCGGCGCTGTTCGACCACTACGCGGCATTCCATGCACAGCCGGCCGCCGGCTTCGCGCTGCCGGTCGTGCGGATGCCGCAGCCGGGCATCGTGACCTGCTTGGGCGGCGGCTACGTCGCGTCGGGCCCGGCAGGCAAGAGCCGCCTGCCGCGCCCGTGGCTGCCGGCCGGCTGCACGCTGATCGCCAACGAAGGCGCGGGCGAAGTGCAGACGCCCGTGCGTGTGCCGCACGGATTCGCGCCAGCCGTCGGCGATCCGATCCTGTTCCGCCACGCGAAAGCCGGCGAGCTGTGCGAGCGCTTCAACACGCTGCTGCTGATCCGCGGCGGCCGCGTGGTCGGCGAGGCGCCGACCTATCGCGGCGAAGGCAAGAGCTTTTTCTGACGGGCCACGTGCTCCTCATTCAACCCGCACAAACCCAAACATTCAAACGAGACCCAGGGAGACAACACCATGTGGCGCAATTGGTCGGGATATGTCTGCAGTCCTGATGCAACCGTGTCGACGCCCGCATCGCGCACCGCGCTCGCCGCCGTGCTGCGCGACGCGGCCGCGTCAGGCGCAACCGTGCGCGCGGCGGGCGCCGGTCATTCGTTCTCGCCGCTCGTGCAGACCGACGACGTGATCCTGTCGCTCGACGCGATGCAGGGCGTGATCGACGTCGATCGCGACCGGCGCGTCGCACGCGTGCATGCCGGCACGCGGCTGTGGGCGCTGGGCCCCGCACTCGCCAGGCACGGCCTCGCGATGGAGAACCTCGGCGACATCAACGTGCAGTCAATCGCCGGCGCGACCAGCACCGGCACGCACGGCACCGGCATCGCGCTCGGCAACCTGTCGACGCAGATCGACAGCCTGACCTTCCTGTGTGCGGACGGCAGCGAGATCCGCGCGACGGCCGACACGCATCCCGAACTGTTCGCGGGCGGCCGGATCGGGCTCGGCGCGCTCGGCGTGCTGACCGAGATCGGCCTGCGCCTCGTGCCCGCATTCAACCTGCGCCTCGAACGCGGCGGCATGCAGCTCGACGACTGCCTCGCGCAGGCGGACACGCTGATCGCGAAGCACCGCTCGTTCGAGTTCTACTGGTTCCCGCATACCGATACCGTGCTGACGAAGGCGTGGGACATGACCGACGCGCCGGCCGATGCCGTGCACTGGGCGAGCCGCGCATCGGAATCGTTCCTCGAGAACACCGTGTTCGGCGCGCTGTGCGGGCTCGGCCGGCGCGTGCCGTCGCTGTGCCCGGCGCTGAGCCGGCTGTGCGCGTCGACCGTATCGGCCGGCCGGCATGTCGATGCGAGCTACGCGATGCTGTCGACGGTGCGGCGCGTCCGCTTCAACGAGACGGAATGGTCGGTGCCGGCCGAACGCGGCGCCGACGCGCTGCGCGAAATCCGCGACTTCATCGCGCGCCGCAGCTTCCCGCTGATGTTCCCGATCGAATACCGCTGGGTGCGCGGCGACGACATCTGGCTGAGCCCCGACTACGGGCGCGACAGCGTGCGCATCTCGGCGCACCAGTATCGCGGGATGCCGTTCGACGCGTACTTCTCGGGCGTGCAGGCGATCTGCCGCAACCACGGCGGGCGGCCGCACTGGGGCAAGGTGCATGCGCTGCGCGCGGCCGAACTCGCCGCGTGCTACCCGCACTGGGACGACTTCCTCGCGCTGCGCGAGCGGATGGACCCGCACGGCCGCTTCCTGACGCCGTACCTGCGCACGCTGTTCGGGCTGCAACCGAACGCATTCGCCTCCGCGCCGGCTTCGACAGCCCGCCGAGGGACACACCCGATGCACGAAACGGCCGGCGTCGCGCAAGATCGGCCGCGTTCCAGCCAGGAGACTTCATGACCACCGCCACGCTGCACTCCGCCGCGCAGTCGCGCCCCGATCCGTCGACGGGCGCCGTCGTGCGCCTCGCGCTCGCCTTCGCGGCGGCCACCAACGGCCTGATCCTGTCGCCGTTCCTCGTCGCGGCCGTGATGATGCGCTTCCGGCTCGACGAAGGCACGGCCACCGCGCTCGTCAGCGCCGAGATCCTCGGCATCGCGATCAGTTGCGCACTGCTGTCGCACCGGATCGCGCGCGCCGCGCGGCCGTTCACGCTGGCCGGCCTCGTCGGCGCGATCGTCGGGCAGGCGCTCAGCGCGATCGCGCCCGGCGTCGTGTCGGCCGCCGCCGCACGCGGGATGACGGGGCTGTTCGAAGGCATGCTGTTCGTCGTCGTCGCATCGGGCGTGTCGCAGCGCGCGTCGACCGACCGCCTGTGGGGGCAGATCAACCTGCTCGCGGGCGGCATCAACGGCGGCATCCTCGTGCTGATCGCGGCACTGCCTGCCGCGTGGCTCGGCCGCTGGGTGTTCGCGCTGCTGGCGGCGGTCGTCGCGGTGCTGGCGCCCGCGATCCGCGGTATCGACGCATTCGCGAGCGCGCAATCGCAAGCCCGCGCGCGCGGCCACGCGCTGCCGTGGCGACCGGTGATCGCGATCTGGATCGTGACCGCGCTCGTCTATGGCGTGCAGGCGTCGCAGTGGGCCATCGCGGGTTTCGTCGGCGAGCGCGCCGGGCTGTCGCCGACGACGATCGGCGTGCTGCTGTCGGTGTCGTCGCTGCTCGGCTTCGTCGGCGCGGCGATTCCGTCGCATCCGGCCAGCCACAAGCATCGCCTCGTGCTGATCTGGGCCGCGCAGCTCGCGATGATCGGGTCGATCGAATGGTTCTTCGGTGCGCGCAGCGGCAGCACGTACTTCCTGAGCCAGTTCGTGCTGAACAGCGCGTTCTTCGTGATCGTGCCGTTCCTCACCGGGATGCTGTCGGACGTCGACCCGGACGGCTCGCTGGTCGCGCGCACGCTCGTCGTCACGTTCTTCGCGGCCGGCATCGGCACCGCGCTGTCCGGCGCGCTGCTCGGCCGCTTCGGCGGCCAGCACGTCGCGCACGTCCTGTGCGTGGCCGTGCTGGCCGCCGCGCCGTGCGTGCGGCTCGCGCTGCGCCGTGCCGAACCCGGCGTCGCGGTCCGCGCGTCACCCTGACCGCACTGCGCAACGGCGTGGCCGCGACGCACCACGAGATTGGCCGCCGCGGCCGTGGCCCGCGCAAATTTGGCTTTCTACAGTCGCTTCCGGCAGTGCAACGCTGCCGCCCCCCTGACCGATGCGGAGTCCATAAGAATGAATCGTCCCGATAGCATTCGCGCGGCATGCTGCGCGATGATGGTCCTGGCCAGTGCCGGCGCGCACGCGCAAAGCAACGTGACGCTCTACGGCGTGATCGACGCGGGCATCCGCTACGAAACGCACGGTGTGTCCTACGGCGCCGACGGCACTCCGGTGTCGACCGGCCGCAAGCTCTCGATGGCCGACGGCGGCGGCCTGACCGAAAGCTACTGGGGCCTCAAGGGGCAGGAGGATCTGGGCGGCGGGCTGTCCGCGCAGTTCAACGTGGAAAGCCACTTCGGCCCGAACGGCGGCGCGATCGTGCCGGCCGGCTCGCCGAACTTCTTCCAGGTCGCGTACGTGGGGCTCACGTCGACGTCGCTCGGTCAGCTCTCGCTCGGGCGCCAGTACAACGTGCCGTTCGAGATGGTGTCGCTGACCTACGGCTCGAACCTGTGGGCCGGCCCGCAGGATCCGTACTTCAACCTGTTCAAACCGGAGCAGACGATGCTCGCGGGTGCGCGCACCAGCAACATGATCCAGTACGGCGCACAGCTCGGCAGCCTGTACCTGCTCGCGCAGTACGCACCGGGCGGCCATGCGGGCGGCGGCGCGCTCGGCAGCCAGGCCGGCGCGGCGATCGCGTACGCGCCGGACAAGGGGCCGTTTACGGTCGGCGCGTCGTTCATGCGCAGCTGGGACGACGTCACGCACGCGAAGTTCGACATCTATGGCGGCGGCGGCTCGGTCACGCTCGGCAACGCCACCGTCAACGCCGGCTATATCGAGAACGCGCGCGACAACGACTTCACGTCGTTCGAGAACGGCCCGTTCAGCCCGACCGATCTCGCCGCGCTCGGCATCATCTCGCCCGCGCAGGTGGTCGATCCGTCGACGCCCGGCGGGTTCCGCCGCCGCAAGATGGCGCTCGCGGGGCTCACCTACCGCTTCACGCAGACCTTCACGGCGGCCGTCAACGCCTGGTGGACCACGCAGTCGGGCTACACGCCGGACTTCGACGGCCGCGCGCGCCAGTTCCAGGCGATCGCCGGCTACGCCCTGTCGAAGCGCAGCATGCTCTACGCGGAAGTCGACTACGCGATCTACCGCGGCGGGCTGATCGGCGCGCAGCTGGTCGGCGTGAACGGGCAGTCGCCGAGCACGAGCACCACGCAGCTCGGCGCGACGGTCGGCCTGCGGCACTACTTCTGACGCGGGGGCGCATGGCATGTGGGCGATAACGGCCGGGGCGGCACCCCGGCCGGGCGGGACGAGTACAATCCGTGGAAAAAAACAGGGAGCATCCATGGACGATACCGCCCGTTATACGACGGCGAATCTGCCGGTGCATTTACTGCGGTGCCTCGCGGAGACAAGCAAGGAACTGGGCATCGATCCCGTGCGGCTGTGCCTCGGGCTCGGCTTCGACGTGGCCGACCTGTCGAATCCGTCGTGCCGGATTTCGTTGCGCCAGGCCAGCACGATGATCCGGCGCGCGCTCGAGATGGCGCCGCAGCGCGCGCTCGGCCTCGAACTCGGCACGAGCGAGACGATCGCGTCGATCGGGCTGGTCGGCTATGCGATGCTGACGAGCCCCACGCTGAAGGACGCGATCACGGTCGGCCTCGAGCTGCAGCGCCACACGGGGCCGCTGATGCGCTTCGACCTCGTGTCGGACGCGCGCACGCTGTCGATCCGCGCGACCAACGTGTTTCTCGAACCGGACATCGAGGCCTTCCTCGTCGAGGAAGCGTTCAGCAGCTTCCTGAAGATCGGGCGCTCGCTCGTCGGCCCGGCGTTCCAGCCGAAGGTCATCGATCTCAGCTACCCGCCGCCTGCCTATGCGGAGCAGTACGGGCGCGTGTTCCCGTGCCCGGTGCGCTTCGAGCAGGAGCAGAACCTGCTGTCGTGCGACGCGTCGATCGGCAACCGCGCGATCGCGACGCACGATCCGCTCGCGCATCGCCAGGTGCTCGAATTCCTGCAGGACGCGCTGCCGCCCGAATCCAAAGGCACCGAGTTTCTCGAATCGATCGAACGGATCATGCGGCGCGACCTGCGGCATACGCCATCGCTCGCCGAGATCGCCGCGCAGCTGTGCATGAGCGAGCGCACGCTGCGGCGGCGGCTCGCCGACCAGGGCGTGTCGTACCAGACGGTGATCGACACGATCCGCCGCAAGCGCGCGTTCACGCTGCTGAGCAACCCCCGGCTGTCGATCGAGGACGTCGCACACGAAGTCGGATTCAGCGACGCGCACAACTTCCGGCGCGCATTCAAACGCTGGACGGGGCACGGGCCGCGCGAAGGGCAGCGCACCGCGTAGGCATCACGCCGCGCGCCTGCCATCACGTTACGCCGCGCCCGCCAGCGAGCGGTCGAGCGCGACGAGCGTCCGGTACAGCACGCGCGTGCCGTCGAGCAGTTGCTGCGGCTCGATCCACTCTTCCGGGCAATGGCTGCGGCCGCCCAGGCACGGAATGAAGATCATCCCGATCGGCCCGGTCGGCGCGACGTACACGGCATCGTGCCCCGCGCCGCTCGGCAGCCGCATGCTCGGATAGCCGAGCTGGGTGGCCGCCTGCTCGACCGCATCCATCACGAGCGGCTGGCAGTCGGTCGGCCGCGCACGGCTCACGTGCTCCGCGCGTGCACTCAGGCGCAATGCATCGAGGCGTGCGGCCGCACCGGCCAGCAGCGCCTCGGGGAAGGCATCGAGCACCGCGTCGCTGTCGCTGCGCACTTCCAGCATCAGCTCGACCTGCCCCGGCACCGCGTTCGGCACGTTCGGCGTCATCGCGATCCGCCCGATCGTCGCGACCACGTAGTGCGGGTTGCCCGACAGCGCCGACGCGCGCGCATGCGCGGCCTCGATCAGGTGCGCGGCGCCGACGAGCGCGTCGCGACGGATGTCCATCGGCGTCGTGCCCGCATGGTCGGGCTGCCCGGTCACGGTGATCAGCACGCGCCGGATGCCGACGATGTTGGTCACGACGCCGATCGGCAAGCCGCGCGTTTCGAGCACCGGCCCCTGTTCGATATGCAACTCGACGAACGCGGCCGTGCTGCCCGGCGCGCGCAGCGGTTCGCGCAGCGCGTCCGGGTTGCCGCCGATGCGGCGCAATGCTTCCGCCAGGGTTTCCCCTTCTGCGTTCGTCGCGCGCAGCATGCCTGCGTCGAGCACGCCCGCCCATGCGCGGCTGCCGACGCACGAAATGCCGTAATCGCTCGGCTCCTCGGACAGGAAGTCGATCACCTCGAACGGATGGTCGAGCACGATCCCCTGCTCGTTCAGCGTATGCGCGACCTCGATGCCCGCGAGCACGCCGATGATCCCGTCGAAGCGGCCGCCACCGACCACCGTGTCGCAGTGCGAGCCCGTCACAAGCGGCTTCGTGCGGCGGCCGCTGCCTTCGCGGCGGCCGATCAGGTTGCCGCCTGCGTCCATCGACACTGCAAGCCCGGCCTCGGCGAACTGCGCGGCGAGCCATGCGCGTGCTTCCGCGAACAGCGGCGAGAACGCGCGGCGCGTCCACGGCACGTCGGGCCGCGTGAAGCGCGCCAGTTGCTCGACGCGCGCGTTCAGGCGCACCGCGTTCAGCGGCGGGAAAGGGAAATCCGTCGGATTCATGCTGGCTCCTGTTGCGGGGCGATCGAACGGCTGCCGTGCGGCTTCAGGAAGCGGCCCGAGCCTGCTGCGTTGACGATGCGCTCGCCGTCGTACACGAGCGCGCCGCGGCAATAGGTGGCCGCGATCCGCACCGTGAATTCCATCCCTTCGAACGCGCTCCACTGCACGGCCGACAGGCTGCGCGACGGATCGAACGCATAGCGTTCCGGCATGAGGATCACGAAGTCTGCATCGGCGCCGACGTCGAGCGATCCCTTGCGGTCGTCGAGCATGAAATGCCGCGCGGGGTGAGTCGCCAGCAGTTCGGCCACGCGCGTCGGCGCGATGCCACGCTGTTCGCAGCCGGTCCAGAACGCCGGCAGCAGCGTTTCGAGCCCCGGGCCGCCCGACGCGTTGCGGAACACGTTCGGGTCGCCCTTGCGTTCGAGCCCCCAGCTCACGTGATCCGATGACACGAACGTGCATTCGCCGCGCGCGATGTGCGTCCACAGCAGGTCCTGCTCCGCGCGCGGCCGGATCGGCGGATAGTGCTTGGTTTTCGCGCCGAAGCGCTTCGTATGCGTTTCGTGATCGAGCATCAGGTACTGCACGCAGGTCTCGATGCTCGCGCGGTGGCCGGCCTGCCGGAACATGTTGCACAACTCGAAGCCGCGCGACGTCGACACGTGCACCGCGTGCGCGCGGGCGCCCGTCTCCGCGCCGATCTCGTAGATCAGCGCGGTCGCGAGGTTCTCGATCAGCGGCGGATGCGCGCGCAGGAACGCGTCCCAGCCCGTGTCGCCCGCTTCGATCATCCGCGCGACGTTCTTGCGCGTCATGTCCTGCATCTGGTTGTGCACGCCGCATGCGAGGCCCGACGGCGCGATCAGCCGGAACGCGTCGTACAGCACGTCCTCCTCGACGCGCGGAAACCGGCCGGGCGTCGCCTCGAACGTCGAGAACTTGAACGCGCACACGCCGCCGTCGATCAGCCCGGCCGCCGCTTCGAGGCCGTGTTTCGCGTTGAGCGTGCCGTACAGCGCGACGTCGACGTGGCAGTCGCGCTCGGCTTCCGCGATCTTGCGGTCGAGCTGCGCGCGCGACGCGACCGGTTCCGGATCGTCGTACGGCATGTCGACCATCACCGTCACGCCACCCGCGGCGGCCGCACGCGACGCGTGACCGAGCCCCTCCTGGTTGGCCTGGCTGGCCGCATGCACCTGCCCGTCGACAACGCCGGGCAGCACCCACTGCCCGCGCGCATCGACCGTCTCGCGTGCCGCCGGCGGCACGCCCGTGCCGCGCGCGGCGATCCGCCCGCCACGGATCGCCAGCCAGCCGTCGTCGACCACCTCGCGCGCATCGACCAGCCGGCCGCGCACTACCTGCTCGAATTCGCTCATCTTCGCCTCCTGCTTTTTTGATCACGAGCAGTTTAGGCAGCGCTCTGCCAGAATGTCTCATGCCGATTTATCGTCCCCACATAACATGGAGTTAAGGCTGTGCGTCTGAACCTGCGCCAGATCGAGGTGTTTCGCGCCATCATGCTGACCGGCTCGATCAGCGGCGCCGCGAAGCTGCTGCACGTCTCGCAGCCAGCCGTCTCGCGGCTCATTTCGTATGCCGAACAACGGCTCGGCCTCGCGCTGTTCGAGCGCATCAAGGGGCGGCTCTACCCGACGCCGGAAGCGCAGCGGCTGTTCGTCGAAGTCAACGCGGTGTACCAGGGCGTGCAGCGCGTCAACGAAATCGCGGAAGACCTGATCGAGAACCGAATGGGCCACCTGCGCATCGCGTGCAGCCCCAATCTCGGCCAATCGCTGCTGCCGCGCGCAATCGCGGCGTTCTACGAGCGCTTTCCCGACGTGCGCATCATCCTGCACACGATGATCCCGAGCGTGCTGCTGCAGGCGGTGCTCACGCAGCAGGTCGAGCTCGGCATCGCGTTCCTGCAGGACACGCACCCGAACGTCGAAAGCCAGCCTCTCTATGAGAACCGGATGGTCGCGGCCGTGCCCGCATCGCACCCGTTCGCGCGCCGCAAGACGCTGGCCGTGCGCGATCTCGCGAACCAGCCGCTGATCGGCTATGGCAGCGACATTCCGCTCGGGCAACTGGTGCGGCGGCTGTTCAGCGACGAAGGGCTCGTGCCGCAGGTCAAGATCGAGGTGCAGCAGGCGCACGTCGCGTGCGCGCTCGCGCAGGCCGGCACCGGCATCGCGCTGATCGACGAACTGACGGTCGCGGGGCCGATATGGCCGCAGATCGTCGTGAAGCCGATCGTGCCGACGATCGCCGCGCCGGTCAGCGTGCTGCACCCGGTGCTCGCCCCCCTGTCGAGGCTCGCGCACGAGTTCATCGACACGCTCCATACGCTCTCCGCGAACGCATGAATTTGGGTGCCGAAACGGGCTGGAATCGTTGTCCAGCCTGCGTTTCGTCGTCGCACCGGCAGGGACGGATTCGTGCGCAGGCAGCCTGTCGCTCGAGCGTCACCGGGATTACCCTACGCTTAACATCGCGTTATGAAGTCTCCATAAAATAGCAATAACGCTCAATATTCGGCGTCCCTAGAATCGTTTGGACAGTACCGCCACACAAGGCTTTCCGGCCGGCGCGTACAGCCCTTTTCCCCTCTCAGGACAAACGACACATGGGACGCATTCTGTCTTCGAAGGACGTCGAAGCCGCCGTCAAGGGCGGTTCGGTTTTCGCATGCGGCGGCGGCGGCTGGGCCGACCACGGCCGTGAACTCGGCACGCTCGCGGTCACGATCGGCCGCCCCGAACTGGTCACCATCGACGAGTTGCCGGACGATGCGTGGATCGCCACGGCCGCCGCGATCGGCGCGCCGGGCGGCCTCACCGACTGGCAAATGCTCGGCGCCGACTACGTGAAGGCCGCACAGCTCGTGCAGGACGCGCTCGGCGAGCCGCTCGCGGGGCTCATCATCGGGCAGAACGGGATGTCGAGCACGCTGAATGCGTGGCTGCCGTCCGCGCTGCTCGGCACCAAGGTGGTCGACGCGGTGGGCGACATCCGCGCCCATCCGACCGGCGACATGGGCTCGCTCGGCCTCGCATCGAGCACCGCGCCGATGATCCAGGCGGCAGCCGGCGGCAACCGCGCACAGCATGCGTACATGGAAGTGGTCGTGCGCGGCGCGACCGCAAGGGTGTCGCCGGTGCTGCGCAAGGCGGCCGACATGGCCGGCGGCTTCATCGCGAGCTGCCGCAATCCGATTCGCGCCTCGTACGTGCGCCAGCATGCGGCGCTCGGCGGCATCAGTCGCGCGCTCGCCCTCGGCGAAGCGATCATCGACGCCGAACGGCGCGGCGGCAGCGCGGTGATCGACGCGATCTGCGCGGCCACCCGCGGCGAGATCGTCGCGAGCGGCAAGGTCGAGCGCAACACGCTCGAATACACGCGCGAAGCGTTCGACGTCGGCCTCGTCCATGTCGGCAGCGGCGCGCAGCGCGCAGTCATTCATGTGATGAACGAACACATGGCGGTGGACGACGCGCACGGCGCACGGATCGCGACCTACCCCGACGTAATCACGACGCTCGATGCACAAGGCCGCCCCGTCAGCGCCGGGCAGTTGAAGGAAGGGATGGAGATCCACGTACTGCGCGTGGCGAAGGCGCACATTCCGCTGTCGTCGTCGGTGTTCGATCCGGCCGTCTATCCGCCGGTCGAAGCCGCACTCGGCATCTCGATCGCCGACTATGCGCTCGCGCGCTGAACGGAGATCACGATGACGAACCGGATGAACCGCACCTTCGAAGTCACGTCGGGCAACACGCTGCGCTGCAAGGGCTGGCGCCAGGAAGCGCTGCTGCGCCTGCTCGAGAACGTGCTCGCCGTCGGCGAGGATCCCGATCGCCTGATCGTCTATGCGGCGCTCGGCCGTGCGGCGCGCGATTGGCCGTCGCACGACGCGATCGTCAACACGCTGAAGACGATGGACGAGGACCACACGCTCGTCGTGCAGTCCGGCAAGCCCGTCGCGCTGCTGCGCACGCACGCGAGCGCGCCGCTCGTCGTGATGGCGAACTGCAACCTGATCGGCCAGTGGGCAAAGGCCGAACACTTCTACGAACTGGAGCGGCGCAACCTGATCTGCTGGGGCGGGCTCACGGCCGGCGACTGGCAGTACATCGGCTCGCAGGGCGTGATCCAGGGCACCTACGAAATCTTCTCGCGAATCGCCGAGCGCCATTTCGACAACGACCTGCGTGGCCGCTTCATCCTGACGGCCGGCCTCGGCGGGATGGGTGGCGCGCAGCCGCTCGCGGGCCGGATGGCGAACGCGGCGACGCTCGTCGTCGAGATCGACCAGACGCGCATCGACAAGCGGCTGCAGATCGGCTTCCTCGAACGGCAGGCGCGCGATCTCGACGAAGCGCTCGCGCTGATCCGCGACGCGCAGGCACGGCGCGAGCCGGTCTCGGTCGGCCTGCTCGGCAACGCGGCCGACGTGTTCCCGGCGATCCTCGCACGCGGCGTCGTGCCCGACATCGTGACCGACCAGACGGCCGCGCACGATCTCGTGTACGGCTACGTGCCGTCGGGCTACACGCTCGACGAAGCGCGCGCGCTGCGCGACAGCGACCGCACGAAGCTGATGGACGCGAGCCGCGCGTCGATCGTGCGGCACGTCGAGGCGATGCTCGGTTTCAAGGATCGCGGCGCGATCGTGTTCGACAACGGCAACCTGATCCGCACGCATGCGAAGGACGGCGGGGTCACGCGCGCGTTCGAGATCCCGGTGTTCACCGAGGCGTTCCTGCGCCCGCTGTTCTGCCGTGCGATCGGCCCGTTCCGCTGGATCGCGCTGTCGAACGACCCGAACGACATCCGCATCATCGACGACTACCTGCTCGAGCACTTCCCGGACAACCGGATCGTCACGAACTGGATTCAACGCGCCCGCGAATGCGTGCCGTTCGAAGGGCTGCCGGCGCGCATCGCGTGGCTCGGCCACGGCGAGCGCACGCGCCTCGCGCTCGCGGTCAACGCGATGGTGCGCGACGGCGTGCTGGCCGGGCCGGTCGCGTTCACGCGCGATCACCTCGACGCCGGCGCGATGGCGCACCCGAACATCATGACCGAGAACCTGCGCGACGGTTCCGACGCGGTAGCCGACTGGCCGCTGCTGAACGCGATGATGAGCTGCTCGTCGATGGCCGATCTCGTCGCGATCCATTCGGGCGGCGGCGGCTACAGCGGCTACATGACCAGCGCAGGCATCACCGTCGTGGCCGACGGCAGCGCGGCGGCGAACCAGCGTCTCACGCTGTCGATGACCAACGACACGGCGCTCGGCGTGATCCGCTATGCGGACGCCGGCTACGAAGAAGCGCTCGACGAAGCGGAACGCAAGCAGATTCCGCACATCCGGCTGTAAGGCCGTCCGCACGACGACAGGAGATCGAAGTGAAGCAAACCGCGGTTCCCCTCGACACGGCCACGGCCGTGTCGCCCCCCGCCTCGAGTGCCGGGCGCGCGATCGCCGCGGCGTCGATCGGCAACGCGCTGGAGTGGTACGACTTTTCCGTCTACGCGTTCTTTGCCGTGTACATCGCGCAGAACTTCTTCCATCGCGGTGACACGGGCACCGAGCTGGTCGAGGCGTTCATGGCGTTCGGGATCGGCTTCATCGCGCGGCCGCTCGGCGCGCTCGCGATCGGTGTGTACGGCGATCGCGCAGGCCGCAAGGCCGCGCTGACGCTGACCATCCTCGTGATGGCGGCCGGCACCGGCATCATCGCGTTCGCGCCGCCGTTCACCGCGATCGGCATCGGCGCGCCGCTGCTGATCCTGTGCGGCCGGCTGCTGCAGGGCTTCTCGGCCGGCGGCGAAGTGGGCGGTGCCGCGGCGTTCCTGATCGAGCACGCGCCGGCGGACCAGAAGGGCCGCTACGCATCGTGGCTGCAGGCGAGCATGGCTGCGTCGAACATCCTCGGCGCGCTGGTCGCCACCGCCGTGACGCTCACGCTGTCGCGCGAACAGATCGGCGACTGGGGCTGGCGGATTCCGTTCATCCTCGGCCTCGCGATCGCGCCGGTCGGCCTGTGGCTGCGCAAGACACTCGACGAAACGCCGCATTTCCGCGCGGAAATGGCACGCGCCGCGCACGCGCCGGCCGAACGCAAGACGCCGCTGCTGCAGGTCGTGCGCGACTATCCGCGTGCGCTCGTGGTCGGTACCGGGTTCTCGGTGTTGTGGGCCGTGTGCGTGTATGCGCTGGTGATCTACATGCCGACGCACGTACAGCGCGCGCTGCATTTCGACGGACGCGACGCGTTCATCGCGTCGCTGATCGGCAACTGCCTGATGGCCGTCACCTGCGTGTGCGCCGGGAGCTGGTCGGATCGCTTCGGGCGGCGCACGGTGCTGACGGTCGGCGCGGTGCTGATGCTCGTGTCGGTGTATCCGCTGCTGCACTGGCTCGCCGACGTGCACACGCTCGCCGCGCTGATCGTCGTCCAGAGCGCGTTCTGCGTGATGGTCGCGATCTTCACCGGTGTCGCGCCCGCCGCGTTGTCGGAGCTGTTCCCGACCCGCGTGCGCGCCACCGGCATGTCGCTGTCCTACAACATCGCCACGACGATCTTCGGCGGCTTTGCCCCGGCGATCCTCGCGTGGCTCACGCAGCGATCGGGCAACCCGTTCGCGCCTGCCTGGTACGTGATGGTCGCAAGCGCCATCGCGCTCGTATCGATCGCCGCCCTGTCTTCCACGTCACGTCACGCCTGAATTCGGAGAACTGCTTCATGCAACGCTTCCTCATGCGGAGCGCGGTCGCGCTCGCGCTTTTCGCCGCCGTCCCGGCCTTCGCGGACGTCACGCTCGACGGCCGGTCCGCCACACCCGAATCGATCGCGCGCATTGCCGACGGCGAAGCCGTGTCGATCGCGCCGTCCGCCCGCCAGCGCGTGGTCGCCGCGCACGACGTGCTGCTGAAGGCCGCCGCGGCCGGCCAGCAGATCTACGGGCTGACGGTCGGCGTCGGCCTCAACAAGGACCGCGAGATGGTCGATGCGCACGGCAAGCTGTCGCAGGAAGTCATCGACGCGTCGACGCGCTTCAACATCGGGCTGATCCATGCGCACTCGGGCAGCGTCGGCCCCGACATGAGCGTGCGCGTGGCCCGCGCCGCGATGGCCGCACGCCTGAACGCGATGCTCGACGGCGGCGCCGGCGTGCAGCCGGCGATCGTCGACGCGTACGCGCAGTTCCTCAATCGCGGCGTCACACCGGCCATGCCGGCGGACGGCTCGATCGGCGAGGCCGACATCACGATCCTGAGCCACGTCGGTCTCGCGATGCTCGGCGAAGGCGACGTGTACTACCAGGGCCGCAAGGTCGCGGCCGCCGACGCGCTGAAGTCGGCCGGCATCGCGACGATCCGCCCGTACGGCAAGGACGCGCTCGCGATCCTCAGTTCCAACGCGTATTCGGTCGGCATGGGCGCGCTGGCGCTCGCCGACATGGCACGGCTCGCGCAGGTGTCGAAGGTCGTGTTCGCGCTGAGCCTGCAGGGGCTGAACGGCAACGTATCGCCGTTCCGCGAGGACACGCTCGCGCTGCGGCCGTTCCCGGCGACGCTGCGCGCGGGCGCCACGCTGCGCACGCTGCTCGCGGGCAGCAGCCTGTGGAACCGCGATCCGGACCGGCCGCTGCAAGATCCGCTCAGCTTCCGCTCCGGCGTCTACCTGCTCGGCGAAGAAGATCGCACTTACGATGAAGCGCGCGCGCTGCTGCAGGTGCAGCTCAATTCGAGCGACGACAACCCGGGCGTCGCGGTCGGCGTCACGCCGAAGTCGAGCCGGGCGCAGGACGCGGCCGGCTATGTCGACGGCGGCGGCGCCGTGCTGCCGAGCGCGAACTTCGAGCCGCTGCCGTGGGTGCTCGCGTTCGAACAGCTCGGGCTCGCGCTCGGCCACAACGCACTCGCATCCGCCCAGCGCATCGTCAAGCTGAACGACCCGCACCTCACCGGCCTCTCGCGCTTCCTCGGCACCGAGGACACCGTGCATGCGTTCGGCGCGATGGAGAAGCCGCCGACCGCGCTCGCGATGACGGTGAAGTCGCTCGCGATGCCCGTGTCGCTCGACTACCTGCCGGTTGCCGGCGGCATCGAGGACATCGCAACGAACGCGCCCGACGTCGTACAGCGCGTGCAGAAGCAGATCGACGCGAGCTACACGCTGCTCGGCCTCGAACTCGTCGAAGCCGGCCAGGCGATCGACCTGCGCCAGCGCAAGCAGCCGTCGTTCACGCTCGCGCCGGCCACGCAGCCGCTGTACCGCGCTCTGCGCACGAAGGTCGCGTTCCTCCAGCGCGACCGCCCGCTCACGCCCGACTTCCGCGCTGCCGATGCGCTGCTGCGCGCGTATCGCAACTGAGCGGCGCGCCGCCCTTCCTTCGTTTCACCCGTCGGTTGTCACACCCGCCGCCGCGATCGCCGTTCGATCGCGGCGCGGGGCCCGAATGTCCGTCCATATCGCACGCCGCTCGCCGTCTTTCAACCACCCCGCACCGGAACATCCTCATGAAAAAAATCCTGTTCGCGCTGCCGCTCGCCGCGGCCGCCACCGCCCACGCGCAAAGCAGCGTCACGCTGTACGGCATCGTCGAAGACGGCGTCGACTACGTGTCGAACGTGCAGGGCAAGCATCTCGTGCAGCTCGCGTCGGGCGTGACGGCCGGCAGCCGCTGGGGCGTGCGCGGCACCGAGGATCTCGGCGGCGGCCTGAGCGCGATCTTCCGGCTCGAAAGCGGCTTCGACCTCAACTCCGGCCGCCTCGGCAGCGGCCTGGCGTTCTCGCGCAACGCGTACGTCGGCCTGAACGACACGAAGCTCGGCACGCTGACGCTCGGCCGCCAGTGGGATTCGATCGTCGACTACGTCGAGCCGTTCACGCTGAACGGCAACATCGGCGGCTACTACTTCGCGCACCCGAACGACATGGACAACACCGACAACGGCTTCCCGATCTCGAACGCGGTCAAGTATCGCAGCCCGACGATCGCGGGCATCACGTTCGGCGGCCTCTATGCGTTCGGCGGGCAGCCGGGCCGCTTCTCCGACAACGCAACGTTCAGCGTCGGCGCGAGCTATGCGGCCGGCCCGGTCGGCTTCGGCGTCGGCTATCTGCGGATCAACAACCCGGGCGTGTCGACACAGGGCTACCAGAACTATCCGGGTTTCACGAACGCGATCTACGGCAACTACCTCGACGCGGCGCGCGCGCAGAAGGTGTTCGGCGTCGGTGCGTCGTACCAGGTCGTACAGTGGCTCAAGCTGCTCGCCGACTTCACGAACACGAACTTCCAGCAGGGCAGCGCGGGGCACGATGCGACGTTCCAGAACTACGAGCTGTCGACGCTCGTCACCCCGACGCCGGCCGTGACGATCGGCGCCGGCTATACGTACACGACGGGCCGCGACCACGCGACGAACGCGGAGCCGAAGTATCGCCAGTTCAACCTGAGCGTCGAATATGCACTGTCCAAGCGCACCAGCGTCTATGTGATGGGTGCGTTCCAGAAGGCCGCCGGCGACGCGCCGGTCGCGCAGATCGCGGGCTTCAATCCGTCGAGTAACCAGAAGCAGGCCGTCGGGCGCGCGGGTATCCGCCACGCGTTCTGACGTTCCGTTCGACGGGTGCCGTCGCGCACCCGTCCGTTCTCTTCCTCTATGTGATTCAATCAGTATGCCTATCCATTCAACCCGGATTGCCGGCCGGCGCCGTCGACTGCTGTCGGCCGTCGGCGCATCGCTGATCGCGTGCTCGATCGCCGACGACGCCACGGCCCAGTCGTCCGTCTCGCTGTACGGGCTGGCCGACGTCTATGCCGGCACGCAAAAGAGCCTCGGCAAGCCGCGCGCGCATGCGATGAACTCGGGTGGCTTCACGACGAGCTTCTGGGGGATCGGCGGCCGCGAGGCGCTCGGCGGCGGCTACGCGCTGCAGTTCGCGCTCGAAGCATTCATGCGCCCGTCGAACGGCGGCGCCGGCCGCTTCGGCGGCGATACGTTCTTCGGGCGCAACGCGTATGTCGGCATCGCGACGCCGTACGGCGTGCTGCGCGCGGGACGCAACACGACGCCGTACTACATCGCCGTCGTGCGCTTCAATCCGTTCTCGACGTCGTTCGGCTTTTCACCTGCATTGAACCAGATGTACAAGGGCGTCGCGGGGCAAGGCCTCGTCGGCGACAACGGGTGGAGCAATTCGGTGCTGGTTTCGACACCCGGCGAGCACGCTCTGCAGGCGAGCCTGATCTATGCGACGGGCAACGCGCCGGGCCATACCGGCGCGAACCAGTGGGGCGGCAGCGTCACCTACGACGCACACCGCGCGTTCAGCGCGACGCTCGCGTTCCAGCAGGCGAAATTCGACCGGACGCCCGGCGACCTGAACGCATCCATCGCCGGCTTCACGCAGCAGGACGCCGTGCTGGCCGGCGTCGGCTACGACCTGAAGGTCGTGAAGTTCACCGCTTTCTATCAGTACGTGCACGACGCGATCGACGGCGGCGGGCTCGGCACGCACAGCGGGCAGGTGGGCGCGGCGGTGCCGATCGGCTTCGGAACGGTGCTCGCATCGGTGATGGCCGCGAAGAGCCACGGCCGCGACCGCCCGTCAAGAACGACGTGGGCGCTCGGCTACGACTACCGGCTGTCGAAACGGACCGATGTTTACGTGGCCTACCTGCGCGACCGCGCGAGCGGCTACGGAAACGGCGATTCGGCCGGGCTCGGGCTGCGCACGGCGTTCTGAACCCGCACGCGGAACGCGGCTACGCGTCGACTTCCGCGTGCAGCAGCAACACCGCGTCGCGCTTCTCCAGCAAGTGCCGCCGCAGGATCGCCGCGAGCGCCTTGCCGTCGCGCGCCTCGAGCGCCTTGATCATCTCCTCGTGATCGTGCACCGCGCGATTCCACTTCTCGACGTGCTGGTTCGAGCGGAACCGCATCGACATGATCCGGCGGTTGATCGCCTGGTACGTGCCGCGCAGCGCCGAATTGCGCGCGGCCTCGTTGATGCGGTCGTGGATTTCCTGGTTGCGGCTGTAGTAGCCGGGCAGGTCGTTCTGCATCCGGCACGCGAGCATCGAGTAATGCAGCGCCTTGATCTCCGCCAGTTCGGCGGGCGTGATGCGCTCGCACGCCAGCTCGCCGGAAAACGCCTCCAGCCCCGACATCAGCTCGAACGTCTCGCGGATCTCCGATTCGGTCATCCGGTACACGCTCGCGCCGCGGTTCGGCGACAGCACCAGCAGCCCCTCGGACGCCAGCACCTTGAACGCCTCGCGCAGCGGCGTGCGCGAGATGCCGAGCGTCTCGCACAGCTCGCGCTCGTTCAGCCGCATGCCCGGTGTCAGCACACCTTCGACGATGAACTTGCGCAGGTGCTCGACGACCGTGTCGTGCAGCCGTTGCCGCTCCAGTTTCGGCAGTGCCGGCGCGCTGCCGGCATGCTCCAGATCATTCAAATCTTGCATGCAAAGTCCTTCCCTCTTGCTTCCCGCGATTCTACTGCAACTCGCCCGACCCGAATATCACCCCGCCAATGTCGGGTAAACACCGGCATTTTCGGTGAAATCAGCGCTTGGTTCTGCCGTGGTCGCTCTGCTAAAGTATTTTGCATGCAAAATTCAAAATGCAACCAAGGAGACAGAACGACCATGCTGCAACTCGACTTTCACCCGTCCGGCCGCCACTTCCTGCAGATTCCGGGGCCGAGCCCGGTGCCCGACCGCATCCTGCGGGCAATGAGCTACCCGACCATCGACCACCGTGGCCCCGAATTCGGCGCGCTCGGCCTCAAGGTGCTGGCCGGCATCAAGAAGATCTTCAAGACCACGCAGCCGGTAGTCATCTATCCGGCGTCCGGCACCGGCGCATGGGAAGCCGCGCTGACCAACACGCTGAGCGCCGGCGACACCGTGCTGATGTTCGAGACCGGCCACTTCGCGACGCTGTGGAAGAAGATGGCCGAGGCGCTCGGCCTGAAGCCCGAATTCCTCGGCCTGCCGGGCATCGAAGGCTGGCGCCGCGGCGTGCAGCCGGACCTGATCGAAGCGCGCCTGCGCGCCGACACCGCGCACGACATCAAGGCCGTGTGCGTGGTGCACAACGAGACCTCCACCGGTGTCACGTCCGACATCGCGGCGGTGCGCCGCGCGATCGACGCGGCCGGCCACCCGGCGCTGCTGATGGTCGACACGATCTCGGGGCTCGCGTCCGCCGACTACCGCCATGACGAATGGGGCGTCGACGTGACGGTGTCGGGCTCGCAGAAGGGGCTGATGCTGCCGCCGGGCATCAGCTTCAACGCGGTGTCGCCGAAGGCACTCGCGGCGAGCGAGCACGCCAAACTGCCGCGCGCATTCTGGGGCTGGCACGAGATCATCGAGGCGAACAAGAACGGCTACTGGCCGTACACGCCGAACACCAACCTGCTGTACGGGCTCGCCGAAGCGCTCGACATGATCCTCGGCGAAGGGCTCGACAACGTGTTCGCGCGCCACCAGCGGCTCGCGGAAGCGACGCGCCGCGCGGTGCGCGCATGGGGCCTCGAGATCCAGTGCGCGGACCCGGCCGTCTACAGCCCCGTGCTGACCGGCGTGATGATGCCGGACGGCGTCGACGCGGACGCCGTGCGCAAGCTGATCTACGAACGCTTCGACATGTCGCTCGGGCAGGCGCTCGGCAAGATGCGCGGCCGGATGTTCCGCATCGGCCATCTCGGCGACTGCAACGACCTCACGCTGATGGCCACGCTCGCCGGCTGCGAGATGGGGCTGAAGCTCGCCGGCGTGCCGGTTGCCGCGAGCGGGGTCGTCGCGGCGATGGACTATCTCGCGTCGAACACCCACACGCCCGCGCTGCGCGCGGCGGCCTGACCGCGTGTGCCTGCGGCGTGCCGCGGGCACATCGCTCGTTCCCCTTTGCGGCCCGCACGACGCGCGGCCGCGCTGCATCGGCACAAAACCGGCCTCAGAGCCGGCGCGGTTGCAGCGGCAAGCCAGACAACATCTAGGAGACGCAACATGAAGCTGTTCCGGGCGACCAGCATCGTGCTGGTGATGCTGTGCGTGATGTACTTCATCACGTACCTCGACCGCGTGAACGTGAGCACGGCTGCCGCCGGGTTCGGCCGGGAGTTCGGGCTGAACAAGACGGAGATCGGCCTGGTGTTCTCCGCATTCGCGTATCCGTACCTCGTATTCCAGATCATCGGCGGCTGGGTCAGCGACCGCTTCGGCGCGCGCCGCACGCTGCTCGCGTGCGGGCTGCTGTGGGCCGTCGCAACGCTGCTCACCGGGATGGCCGGCGGCCTCGCGTCGCTGCTCGCCGCGCGCCTGCTGCTCGGGCTCGGCGAAGGCGCGACGTTCCCGGCGGCCACGTCGGCGATGTCGCGCTGGGTGCCGCGCGAGAAACGCGGCTTCGCACAGGGCATCACGCATGCGTTCTCGCGCGTCGGCAACGCGGTCGCACCGGCCGCCGTCGTCGCGGTGATGGCCGTGTACGGGTGGCGCGAATCGTTCTACATCTGCGGCGTGATCAGCATCGTGTGGGTCGCGGTCTGGGCGCTCGTCTACACCGAACATCCGAAGGACCACCCGCGCATCACACAGGCCGAACTCGATGCGCTGCCGCCGCCGAAACAGAAGCCCGCCACCGTGCCGTGGGGCCCGCTGTTCCGCCGGATGATGCCCGTCACGATCGTCTACTTCTGTTACGGCTGGACGCTGTGGCTGTTCCTGAGCTGGATTCCGCAGTACTTCCTGCACAGCTACGACCTCGACCTGAAGAAATCGGCGGTGTTCGCGTCCGCGGTGTTCTTCGCGGGCGTGATCGGCGACACGCTCGGCGGCATCGTCACCGACCGCGTCTATGCACGCACCGGCAGCCTCAAGCGTGCGCGCAGCTGGATGGTGTCGATCTGCATGCTGTTCACGCTGTTGTCGCTGCTGCCGCTGCTGTTCACGCACCACCTGTACGTGTCGATGGCGTGCCTCGCGGCCGGTTTCTTCTTCGCCGAGATGACGATCGGCCCGATGTGGGCCGTGCCGATGGACATCGCACCGGAATACTCGGGCACCGCGAGCGGGATGATGAATTCCGGCTCCGCGCTCGCGGCGATCCTGTCGCCGGTGATCTCCGGCTTCGTGATCGACCGCTTCGGCAGCTGGGAGCTGCCGTTCATCGGCAGCATGGTGCTGATGGGCGTGGGCGTGCTGCTCGCGTTCCGCATGCAGCCGGACAGCCGCTTCGCCGATGCACCCGCCGAACAGCCCGCCGCCAACCGCTCGCCGGCCTGATGCCAACCGGGGCGCTGCCGCCGGCGGCGCCCGCCTTCTTCTTCAAGACGCACGATGACCCAAGCTACCCAGGATCTCGCCGCCCGGCTCGCCGCCGGCTGGCAACACGGCATCGCGTTCGCCGCGCTGCCGCCCGAACTCGTCCCCGTCAGCGCCGATGCTGCCTATGCCGTGCAGGCGCAGGTGCTCGCCGAACGCAGCGCCGCGATCGGCGCGTGGAAGGTCGGCGCGAAACAGCCCGACGGCCCGATCCAGGGCGCGCCGCTGCCCGACGACTGCCGGCATGCGAGCGGCGTCACGCTGCCGCGCGGCGCGTTCCGGCCTCTCGGCCTCGAACTGGAAATCGCGTTCCGCTTCGGCCGCGACTTCGCGCCGCGCGCCACCGCGTATGCCGACGAAGAAGTGTTCGAAGGCATCGCACAGATGGGCGCGTCGATCGAGATCGTCGCGAGCCGCTTCCGCGAATGGCCGGACGTCGCGCCCGTTGCGCAGCTCGCCGACCTGCAGAACCACGGCGCACTCGTGCTCGGCGAAATGACCGGCTATCGCGAGGATTTTCCGTTCCTCACGCCCAACCCGGCCTTCACGTTCGACGGGAAGGACATCGCCGGCGCCGCACCCGGCACGAATCCCGCAGGCGACCCGCGCCGCCTGCTGCCGTGGCTCGTGAATCATGCGTCGCAGCGCGGCATCGTGCTGCCGGCCGGCACCGTCGTCACGACCGGCTCGTACACGGGGATGTTTTTCCCGAACGCGGCAGGCACGGCCGTCGGCCGCATCGCCGGGCTGCCGCCCGTCAGCGTCACGCTCGCCTGATCCACGCCTGATCCGTTTTCACCCGATACCGACCGCCGCCATGAAATCCGCCGTCACGCCTTCGCTGGTTCGCCCTGTCCATCTCGTGCCGTCGCAAGGCGCCGCGCTGTCGCCGCTGTTCGAGCGGCTGCGCGCGGAAATGCGCGGCGACGTCCACGCCGATCGCGCGAGCCGCGGCCGCTACGCAACCGACGCGTCGATCTACCAGATCATGCCGCTCGGCGTGGTCGTGCCGCGCGACCAGGACGACCTGCGCATCGCGCTCGACGTCGCGCGCGACCGCAAGATCCCCGTGCTCGCGCGCGGCGCCGGCACGAGCCAGTGCGGGCAGACGGTCGGCGAGGCGCTCGTCGTCGACAACAGCAAGTGGCTGAACCGGATCGTCGAATTCGATGCGCAGGCGCGCACCGTCACCGTCGAGCCGGGCATCGTGCTCGATCACCTGAACGCGTGGCTGAAGCCGCACGGGCTGTGGTTTCCGGTCGACGTGTCGACCGGCGCGCAATGCACGATCGGCGGGATGGCCGGCAACAACTCGTGCGGGTCGCGCTCGATCGAGTACGGCAACATGGTGCACAACGTGCTCGCGATCGACGCGATCCTCGCGGACGGCAGCGAGTGCCGGTTCGGCTCGCTCGCGCAGCCCGTCACCGATCGTCGCACGCTCGCGCTGCTGCACGGCGTCGAACGGATCGCACGGCGCGAGCGCGACGAAATTGTCGAGCGCGTGCCGAAGGTGCTGCGCCGCGTGGCCGGCTACAACCTCGACCTGTTCGACTGCCAGAACCCGCGCGCGTACACCGACGACGGCCACGCGAATCTCGCGCACCTGCTCGTCGGCTCCGAAGGCACGCTCGCGTACAGCCGGCAGATCACGCTGAAGCTCGCGCCGCTGCCCGCGCACAAGACGCTCGGCGTCGTGAACTTCCCGACCTTCTACCAGGCGATGGATACCGCGCAGCACATCGTGAAGCTGAAGCCGGTGGCCGTCGAACTGGTCGATCGCACGATGATCGACCTGTCGATGGAGAACCCGGCGTTCCGGCCCGTGATCGAACAGGCGCTGGCCGGGCAGCCGCAGGCGATCCTGCTCGTCGAGTTCGCGGGCGAATCGCGCGATGCGCAGCTGACGCAGCTCGACCGGCTCGCCGAACTGATGGCCGATCTCGGGCTGCCCGGCAGCGTCGTGAAGATGACCGATGCCGGCGCGCAGAAGGCGCTGTGGGACGTGCGCAAGGCCGGGCTCAACATCATGATGAGCATGAAGGGCGACGGCAAGCCGGTGTCGTTCATCGAGGATTGCGCGGTGCCGCTCGAACATCTCGCCGAATATACGCGCCGCCTGACCGACGTGTTCCACAAGCATGAGACCGAAGGCACGTGGTACGCGCATGCGAGCGTCGGCACGCTGCATGTGCGGCCGATTCTCGACATGCGGCGCGACGGTGCGACGCGCATGCGCGAGATCGCCGGCGAAGCGGCGGCGCTCGTGCGCGAGTACAAGGGTGCGTATTCGGGTGAGCACGGCGACGGGTTGTGCCGCGGCGAATGGGTCGCGTGGCAGTATGGCCCACGCCTGAACGCGGCGTTCACGGAAATCAAGGCGCTGTTCGATCCCGACAACCGCTTCAACCCGGACAAGATCGTCAATCCGCCGCGCATGGACGTGCGGGAGAACTTCCGCTTCGCGCCGGGCTATGCGGCGCTGCCGTCGCAGCCCGCGCTCGACTGGTCTGCGTGGAACGTCACGCGCAACCCGCTGACCGGCGACGAAACCGCACCCGGCACGGGCACCGACATCACGCACGGGCTCGCATCGGCCGTCGAGATGTGCAACAACAACGGCCACTGCCGCAAGTTCGACGCGGGCACGATGTGCCCGAGCTACCGCGTGACACGCGACGAACAGCACGTGACGCGCGGCCGTGCGAACACGCTGCGGCTCGCGGTGACGGGGCAGCTCGGCGACGACGGGCTCGCCGGCGACGACGTGAAGGCCGCGCTCGACCTGTGCGTATCGTGCAAGGGCTGCAAGCGCGACTGCCCGACGGGCGTCGACATGGCGCGCTTCAAGATCGAGGCGCGGCATGCGTGGAACCGCAAGCACGGCACGACGCTGCGCGAACGGCTCGTCGCGTATCTGCCGCGTTACGCGCCGTGGGCGTCCAGGTTGCGCGGGGCGATCGCGTTTGCAAACGGCGTGCCGGTCGTCGCGGCGGCGATGAAGCAATGGATCGGCCTCGCGCCGCAGCGTGCGCTGCCCGCGTTTGCGCGGCCGTTTCTGGCGGATGTCGGTGCAGGTGCAGGTGCAGGCACAGCTGCGCCTACGTCTTCGCAGGAGACCGGTTCCGCAACCCGCGAAGTGCTGCTCTTCGTCGATACGTTCAGCAACTACCAGGAACCGGACAACGCGCGCGCCGCGCAGGCCGTGCTCGAAGCGGCCGGCTACACCGTGCATTTCAACGTGCGCGAAGGCGAACGGCCGCTGTGCTGCGGCCGCACGTTCCTCGCGGCGGGGCTCGTCGACGAAGCGAAGGCCGAGGCGAAGCGCACGCTCGATACGTTGCGGCCCTACCTCGAACGCGGCGTCGCAATCGTCGGGCTGGAGCCTTCGTGCCTGCTGTCGATGCGCGACGAGTTTCTTGCCTATGGCTATGGCGATGAAGCCGCACGACTCGCCAGTCACGCGTTCCTGTTCGAAGAGTTTCTCGTGCGCGAGCAGGAAGCCGGCCGGCTGTCACTACGGCTACGCGAAATCGACGGAACCGCCGAGGCACTGGTGCACGGCCATTGCCACCAAAAGGCATTCGGCGCATTCACACCGGTGCAGACCGTGCTGCGCTGGATCCCGGGGCTCAAGGTGTCGCCGGTCGAATCGTCGTGCTGCGGGATGGCCGGCAGTTTCGGCTATGAAGCCGAGCACTACGACGCATCGCAGGCGATGGCCGAGTTGTCGCTGCTGCCGGCCGTGCGGGCGCGGGCCGAAGGCGCGATCGTCGTCGCGGACGGCACGAGCTGCCGGCATCAGATTCACGATGGTGCGCAGACGCAGGCGGTGCATGTGGCGAAGGTACTGGCGCTGGCACTCGGCGACACGCCGTTACGTTAGCCGCACACCGGCCGCCCGGTGTGCGTGCCGGGTTCGCCCGGCCGCAACCGATCGCAGGATGAACGGGCCGCGTCCGATCGTTCCGCATCGGAGCCGCCCGCGCCGGTCACGGCATCTGTTCGCCCAGACGAAGCTGGTTCGTCACCTGCGTCACGCCGTCGACTTGCCGTGCCGCTGCCACGGCCATCGCGGCCTGCTGACCGTCGCTCACGCCGCCGCGCAGCGTCACGACGCCGCTCCGGGCGCGCACCACGATGCGCGTCGCGTTCAGCCCGCGGGTGCGGGCGAGTGCGGTGCTGACACGACGCGTCAGACGCCGGTCGTCAGCCCGTCTCGCCTTGTCCGCCGATGCCCCACTGGCAGCGGTTGTCGACACCGGTTCCGATGCGGCTCGCGCGGTGCCGGCTGCGACCACGACACCGAGTGTCACGACGGTCGCGATCAATCCACGTTGCAGTGCTTTCATTCGGTTCCCCTTCACACACGGAATATGACGTCGGTCAACGCTCAGAACTTCGTCATCAGGCCGATCGATACCCCCGTCACGCCGCTGCCGCCGGGCCGCAAGCCGATGGCCGCGATATTGGTCGGATCGGTGCGGTACGCGCCGGAGAAGCCGTTGCGATCGAACTCCGCGTAGAGCTCGGTGCGCTTCGACAGGAAGTATTCGACGACCGCGTACGTCGTGAGCTTGTGCCCGTCCGCGCCGTGCTGGTTGCCGAGATTGCTGCCGATGTCGTCGTACATGCCGGCCGTGAACTGCAGGAACGGCGTTGCCTGATACACGACACCCAGCGCGGGAATCTTGTCGCGGCGATGCGGCCGGTTCGCGTTCGCGCTCGACACGTCGAGCGCCGAGTAACTCGCATAGAGCCGGCCGGCGCCGATCTGCCAGGTCCCGCCCGCCATCCACGTCTGTGCGGACTGCGTCGCATCCGCACTGTAGGTTTTCGAGTAGGAGGCGCCGCCGAGCACCGTCTGATACTGATACATCGCGGCCGCCGAGAAATTGGTTCCGGCGCGTGTATTGCCCGCGACGCCGCCGGGCGAATAGCTCGCCGCGACGCGCAGGCCGCCCAGTTCGCCGATATATTTAATCGTGTTGTTGAAGCGGGAATCGAGCGTGAACGGATTGCCGCTCCACAGCACGCCCGGCTCGATGGCAAGCGACTGGCCGCGCCCGCCCGCCGGGTCCACGACGATCCCGAAGTCGGTCGCCGCGTTGAACTGGCGCCCGAGCGTCAGGCGCCCGAAGCCGCCCGTCACGCCCACGTAGGCCGCCTGGGAAAACAGCGTGCCGGACGATTTCAGTGCGCCGGTTCCGCTGTTGAACGAGCCATCGAGCACGAACAGCGCCTTGAACCCGCCGCCCAGGTCTTCCCGTCCCCGGATGCCGAAATCGTTGCCCGAGATCAGGTTGTTGTTGAACCCGACGGCGCTTCCACCTTGCATACCGTTGGTCCATCGGATCCCGCCGCCGATCTGCCCGTAGAGGGTCACGCTCGACTGCGCGACGCTGATGCCCGGCAACGCGCCGAGCAACGCCATCCATGCGAATCTCCTCATCAGTCTCCTCCTGCCAGTTCCTGGCTTTATGTGTTCGTCACGGCCTCACTTCATGATTCGCACACCAAAACAATGGTTCAATGCCGGCATCGAGTGTGTGCCCATCGATGCCGGTTGTTGCCGGAATCGACGCTCCGCGTCCGCGTTCGCCGATCCCCTTCCGCCGCGATTACCCGGCCGAACGCCCGACGTTCTGCACGAGCGAGCTGACGTAGCCCGGCTCGCCGGCGCCGTTGTGCTCGACCTCGACGTACCACGCGAGGTTGTGCCCCGCCGGGTGCGTCAACTCGGCGTGCCATTCGCCGTCGCGCGCCGCCATCGGCGTCGATTGCCACGTTGCGCTGCGCCAGTCCTGCGAGACCGGGTGAAACGCGTGGAACAGCCTGACACCCGTCACGTGCTCCGGCTCGACGCGCGCGGCCACGGCCAGCCGGTCGCCGGCCGTCTCGTGCCGAACCGCCGGCATGCGCGGCACGCGGCGGTCGGCAAAGGTGCGGGCGAGCCACATCCGCCAAGCCGCCAGATGCTTCGCGGAGACCCAGGAATGACGCACGTTGTCGATGGCGAGATAGGCCTTGTCGCCCGGCATGTCGGTCATCATGCTGTTGGGCGCGCCGAGCGCGAAGAACTCGTCGTTGGTGCCGAGCGCGACGAGATAGGCGGCCTTGATCCGGTCGCGCCACAGATACGGATCGAAGTGCATCAGTATCCGAAAGCCGACCGGATTGTTGATCGCGCGCAGCATCGTCTCCGCGCCCTGAAACCCGGGGCCGGCGTGCGACTCCGCCGGCCCGGCGACGTGCGGCCCGAACTCGGCGAATTTCGTCGCCAGGTGATACAGGTTGTTCCCGCCGTGGTAGCCGCACACCATCACGCCCGCCACCCGCTCCGGGTCCGCGCCCGCCGCGATGGCCACGCCGACTCCACGCTTCGAATGGCCGAGCAGGACGGCCCGCTTCGTGCCGATGCCCGTGAGCGAATGCAGCAGCGTGATGGCGCGCAGATACGCCTTCGCGATCGGGTAGTACCCGTTCCAGGTCAGGTCGCCGGTTTCCAGCGTCTTCTTCAGCGCATAGCCGGTGAAATCCGATTCGTCGAGGCCGAACGGGCAATCGGCCGGGTTCGCGAAGATCATGACCGGCATCCCGAGGTCGAGCGCGGTACCTTCCGCGTATTCGCCTTCGGTATCGAGCGTCGTGCCCGGAATGACGCGCCGGGCCCATTCGCCGGGCTCGAAGGCCTGCCGCTCCGTGCCGATGATGCCGGCCGCGCCGTCGCCGTCATAGCCGTCGGGCACGTAGATGCGGGCGGGATGCCGCCAGACGAGCCCGTGCCATCGCTGGCTGGTGAAGGTCAGCTCGACGACGCGCACGCGGCGCCCCGCACGATGGCGACTCTCGCGCACGCAATCGGAGACGATCTCCGGCGCCAGCGTCGACTCGTCGAGCAGTTCCGCCATGTCGAAGAAGGGTGCCGGGCCCAGCACCGGCTGCGTGTCCGTGAACGGGTGATTCATGAGCGGTGTTCCTTGTTGACGAGTGCCGCGTCGGCGGCCTTCAGACGATTGACGCACGCGAACAGCAGCACCACGGCGACGAGCACGAGCGCGACGAGATAGAGCGCCGGGTCGAGGCTGCCCGTCCGTACGCGAATCGCACCGAACAGCGCGGAGCTCACGCCGGCCGCCGCACCCATGCTCGAGATCAGCGCGATGCCGGCGGCGGCCGCGTCGCGCGGCAACAGGCGTGTCGCGATCGCCCACAGCACCGGGTAGGCGGACGCGATGCCGCAGGTCGCGACGATGGCGCCGGCCATGACGCCGGGCAACGCGCCGTGCGAAACGGCCATCGTGCACAGTCCGGCAATACCCGCGCCGACCGCAACGATGAAATGCATGTGACGCTCGCGGCGCCGGTCCGACCGGCGGCCGTACCAGACCATCGCGATCGTGCCGATCAGGTTCGGAATCACGACATACAGGCCGACGTGTTGCAGGTTCGTGACACCGGTCGCCTCGATGATGGACGGCAGCCAGAAAATCAGCAGGTTGGTCGCGCAGCCGAGCGAGAACGTCGTCAAGCCCAGCAGATAGACACACGGTTCCCGCAGCGCCGCGCGCAACGGATGACGGGTGGTCTGCCGCTCGTCGTGCGCGCCAAGCGCCAGCTGCACGATGCGTTGCTCGTCGGGCGACAGCCAGCGTGCGTGCCCGGGCGCTTCTGGCAGCACGCGGAACGCGATCACGCCGAGCACGATGCTCGGCACGCCTTCCAGCAGCATCAACCATTGCCAGCCGCCGAGCCCCGCCACGCCACCCATCGAGTTCAGTACCCAGCCCGACACCGGCCCGGTGACGAGGCCGGCTGCCGCGGCGGCGGTCATGAACAGCGCAATGACCTTCGCGCGGCGCTCGGGCGGAAACCAGAACGTGAGATACACGACGACGGCAGGAAAGAACCCCGCCTCGAATGTGCCGAGCAGGAAGCGCAGCGTGTAGAACTGGCCCGGCGTCCTGACGAACATCGTCGCGGCCGCGACCATGCCCCACAACACCATGATCCGCAGCAGCGTGCGGCGCACGCCGACCCGCCGCAGCATCAGGTTGCTCGGCAGTTCGAACAGGAGGATCCCGACGAAGAACGCCGAGGCCGCCACGCCGTACACCGCGTCGGTGAATCCGAGCGCGCTCTGCATCTGCAGCTTCGCGAGGCCGATGTTGTTGCGATTGACGAACGCGGCCAGGTAACACAGGAACAGCAGCGGCACGAGCCGTCTCGTGATGCGCGCGAACACCCGGTCCGCTTCGACACGCGTGGTCAGATCGCCGCTGTCCGTCGCGTATTGCATGCCCGTGTTCATGTCTGCGTTCCTCCCTCGGCACGCGACGCGCGCACGCGATAGCCCAGGCCCGGCGACAGTACGCTGCAGTCGCCGTCGGTCAGCATGACGGATTCGAGCGCGTCGTGGTTCATCGCGTCGTCCACGAACTCGACGATCGTGCGCACCTTCGCGCAGGCCACGCCGGCGCCGGCGCACGCATCCTCGAGGTCAGCCGCGCGCCATTCGCGAATCGCATCGGCCAGCGCGGCGCGCAACGCCGCCGGGTCGCCGGCGCGCAGGAACGCGGCCGGCCCGCCGGCATCGAGCGGGGGATCGAAATAGCGGGGATCGCGCGCGATGTCCGCGCGCCCGAGTACGCCGAGCACGGCCGCCAGTTGCCTCGGCGTGTTGGCTCCGAGCGCGACCCAGCCGTCCTGCGTGGCGAACAGGTCCGCCGCCGGACTGCCCGAGTATCCCTGGTTGCCGACCCGTGGCGGCGCCACGCGGGCCGTGAGCGCCTGGCATGCGAACGGGTACATCAGCTGCAACGCGGCGCCGGTCATCGACACGTCGAGATATCGCCCCGTACCGGATGCATCGCGCTCGCGCAGCGCGGCCAGGATCGCCATCGCGGCGACGAGCCCGGTGCCGGCATCGACCACCGGGAAGCCCGTCTTGACCGGCGGCTCGCCTTCACGGCCGGCCATCAGCGTCATCCCCGTCGCCGCCTGGACCACGTGATCGTAGGCCGGCCGGTCCTGCCACGCCCCGGCATTGCCCCAGCCGCTGATCGAGCAGTAGACGAGCCCCGGATTCAGCGCCCGCAGCGGGCCGTCGCCGAGCCCGAACCGGTCGAGCACGCCTGGCCGCAGGCTGTCGACCAGCACGTCGGCTTCGCGGGCCAGTTCGAGTGCCTGGCCGAGATCATCGGCGTCGGACAGGTCGAGTTCGATGCAGCGCTTGCCGGCGTTCAGCGAAACGAAGCCCATTCGGCCGTTGCCGCGGCGCATCACGTCGCCGCCGTTGCGGTTCTCGATCTTGACGACCTCGGCGCCGAGTTGCGCCAGATGAAACGTTGCCAGCGGACCCGCGATGACGTGCGTGAAATCCAACACGCGAATCCCGGCGAGCGGTTTGAATGCCGTCATGCCCGCGCTCCTTTCGCTGCCGCCCGACACCGCGGCGACCCGGCCAGCTGCCGGTGCCGGTCCCCCGCTTGTCTCCACCAGTCGTACATGTCTCTCTCCATTAGGTCGAGTCGCTATTGTGGGCAGGTTGCGCTTTCATGAAAATTGAAGATTCATGAACCAGCCTTCCGAAAATATGAATCCCGACCTGATTTCCGGGCGCCGCAATGCGGGCAATTTTCTGCGGCTGCGGCACTTGCGTATGCTCGAACTGGTCGCGGACGGCGGCTCGCTCGCCGCGGCCGCCCGCACGCTGCACTTGTCGCAGCCGGCGATCACGAAGATGCTGCAGGAAATGGAAGCGGTGTTCGGCATGATGCTCGTGACGCGCGGCGCGCGCGGCGGGCGGCTGACCGCCGACGGCGAAGCCGTCCTACAGCGCCTGCGGATCGCACTCGCGCAATTCGACGTCGCACTGGCCGGCGACGGCAACGACGAAGGCCGGCCGCTGCTGCGCATCGGCATGCTGCCCGTGGTCAGCGTCGCGCTGTTGCCGCAGATCATGCGGCACCTGACACGCGACGCGCCCGCGCCGCGGCTCACGGTGATGGAATCGAACGTCTCCGGGCTGCTGGACGCGCTGTCGACCGGACGGATCGACTGCATCATCAGCCGCCCCGACGCGGAAGCGCTATCGAAGCTCGACGGGCTCGACGTGACGATCCTGCCCGTGTACGAAGAACCGCTGGCAATCGCGTGCCCGCTCGCGCATCCGTTCGCCGATGCGCGACGCATCTCGACGGAACAGTTGCAGCGCGAAGACTGGATCATCCCGCATGCCGGCACCGACACCCGCCGCGCGTTCGACGCGCTGTTCGTCGATAACGGCCTGATGCCGCCGCGCCCGCTCGTCGAATCGATGTCGTTTCACACGAACCTGCAGATGGCCGATGCGCTCGGCGCGCTGACCGTCGCGCCGCAGTCGGCCGTACTGCACTATGCGCGCATGGGCGTGATCCGTAGGGTCGGGGGGGTTCCGGTGATGCCGGTGGGCGAAATCGCACTGATCCACCTCGCGACGATGGCCGGCCTGCCTGCGCTGAAGCGGTTTCGCGATGCGGTCGAAGCGGTCGCGCATGCGCGTCGTTGATGCGCGGCCGTCGCGGGGGCGGCCGGCATTCGCTTCATCACGACATCCCCACCCGGCGTGCAGTGCAGCTCACGTCGCCGTAGCCGACGGCCGCCGCGTGCGCGTCACGCCGCCTCGCCGATCCCGCCCATCAGCGTCATCAGTTGCTCGCGCAACCATCGACTGCCCTGATCCTGATCGGCGCTGCGATGCCAGTAGCAGAAGTAGTCGAGCCCCGGCATCTCGAACGGCAGTTCGAGAATCCGCGCCGGATAGCGCTGCAGCAGCCGCAGCGGCGCCGTCAGCGCGAGATCGCCGCGCATTGCGATCAGCGGCGCGACCATGTAATGCTGCACGCGCATCTGGATATTGCGGCGCAGCCCGAGCCGCGTCAGCTCGGCGTCGACGTGCCCGCTGCCCTTGCGGCGGCTCGACACGTGGATGTGCCCCATCGACAGGTAGTCGTCCATGGTGAGCGTGTTGCCCTTGAACGGGTGATCGTCGCGGATCATGCACGCGTAGCGGTCCCGCACGAGCAAGGCCTGGTGCAGATGCGGATCGCCGATCAGCGGCGCGTCGATCGCGATGTCGACCGAGCCGTTCGCGAGCGCGGTCGCGACTTCGCGGCGGTCCATCGTGTAGCTGCGCACGTGCATGCCGGGCGCATGCGTCTGCAGCAGTTCGCCGAGCGCCGGCAGCAGCAGCGCTTCGGTCAGGTCGCTCATGCTGAGCCGGAACACGCGCTCGGACGACGCCGGATCGAACACGTCGCCTTCGTGCGCGCTCGAATCGAGCAGTTGCAGCGCCTCGCGCACGCGGCCGACGATGTTCTCGGCCATCGGGGTCGGCATCATCCCGGCCGGCGTGCTGACGAACAGCGGATCGTTCAGCGACTTGCGCAGCCGCGCCAGCGCGTTGCTGACGGCCGGCTGCGTGAGGTTCAGCACCTCGGCCGCGCGCGTCAGGTTGCGCTTGTTGTAGATCGCCTCGAATACGACGAACAGGTTCAGATCAATCTTCGCAAGGCGCATCGCCGGATCTCCTTGCCGGCATCTTACGGCGCGCGCCTCCCGTTCGTCCATGTTCGCCAGGCGAAGACCGGCCGGTCAGCCGCGCAGCGGCGGCGTCAGGTACGGCGCGGTCGAACCGGGCTCGCCGTCCTTGATCTCCATCCGCGCGATCGCCTGCAGGTGCACCTCGTCCGGACCGTCGGCGAAGCGCAGCGCGCGGCCCCACGTCCACAGGTCGGCGAGCGGCGTATCGGGGCTCAACCCCGCCGCGCCGAACACCTGCATCGCGCGGTCGCACACATCGGTATAGACGGTCGGCACGAGCGCCTTGATCATCGAGATTTCCTTGCGCGCGGCCTTCGCGCCGACCTTGTCGATCATCCACGCGGCCTTCAGCACCAGCAGGCGCGCCTGGTCGATCTCGATGCGCGAACGCGCGATCCATTCGCCGACGGTGCCGTGACGGTTCAGCGGCTTGCCGAACGCGACGCGCGACTGCGCGCGGTCGACCATCAACTCCAGCGCCAGCTCGGCCGCACCGATCGAACGCATGCAGTGGTGGATGCGGCCCGGCCCGAGGCGCGCCTGCGCGAGCGCGAAACCGCTGCCTTCCTCGCCGAGCAGGTTGCGCGCCGGCACGCGCACGTTGTCGAACGTGATCTCGCAGTGCCCTTCCGGCGCGTAGTGATTGACGACCGTGATGTTGCGCACGACCGTCACGCCCGGCGTATCGCGCGGCACGAGGATCATGCTCTGCTGCTGGTGCGACTCGGCATCGGGATCGGTCTTGCCCATCACGATGAAGATCTTGCAGTTCGGATGCGCGGCGTTCGTGATGAACCACTTGCGGCCGTTGATCACGTATTCGTCGCCCATGCGCTCGATGCGCGTCGTGATGTTCGTCGCATCCGACGACGCGACGTCGGGCTCCGTCATCGCGAACGCCGAGCGGATCTCGCCGCGCAGCAGCGGCAGCAGCCACTGTTCACGCTGCTCGGGCGTGGCGAACATGTGCAGCAGCTCCATGTTGCCGGTGTCCGGCGCGTTGCAGTTGAACACTTCCGACGCCCAGCCCACGCGCCCCATGATCTCGGCGAGCGGCGCGTATTCGAGGTTCGTCAGGCCCGTGCCGGGCTCGTCGTCCTTCAGGTGCGGCAGGAACAGGTTCCACAGCCCTTCCGCCTTCGCGCGCGCCTTCAGTTCCTCCATGAACGACACCGGGTACTGGCCCGCATGCACTTCCTCGTTCCACTGGCGGATGCGCGGCACGATGTGCGCGTCCATGAATGCGCGCACGCGTTCGCGCAATGCTTCCACTTTCGGGGTGTAGCCAAATTCCATGATCGACTCCTCGAGATTCCGTCTTCCGTTCGGTCAGAAGGCCGAGACACCGCCGTCGACGGCGACGGCCTGCCCGGTCAGATAAGTGTTTTCCTTCGCGCACAGCGTCAGCATCGTCGCGACGATTTCGTCGGGGCGGCCGAGCCGCTTCATCGGCGAGCCCTGCGCGAGAAAGTCCTGGCGGTCGCCGATATCGCTGTCGGTGACCATCGGCGTCGTGCTGTAGAACGGGCACACCGCGTTCACGCGGATGCCGTGGCGCGCGTATTCCAGCGCGGCCGTCTTCGTGAGCCCGACCACCGCATGTTTCGACGCCGCATACGCGGCGAGCTTCGGCGCGCCGCCGAGCCCGGCCATCGACGCGACGTTCAGGATCACGCCTTCGCGTTGCGCGAGCATCTGGCGGATCTGGTGCTTCATCCCGAAGAACACGCCCTTCGCGTTCACCGCGAAGCTCAGGTCGAGATCCGCTTCGTCGGTATCGATCAGCGCCTTCATCGGCGGCGCGATGCCCGCGTTGTTGATGCCGACGTCGAGCCGTCCGAAGCGCTCGGCCGCCGCGTGCACCAGCGCCGCCACCTCAGCCTCGACGCGCACGTCGCAGCGCTGCGCGATCACGTCGGCGCCGGCCGCGCGCAGCGGCGCGGCCACGCGTTCGAGCGCTTCGCCGTTCAGGTCGCCGAGCGCGAGCCGTGCGCCCATCGCGGCCAGTTCGCTCGCGAGCAGCGCGCCGAAGCCGCTGGCGGCGCCGGTGATCATCACGGCCTGCCCGGCGTAGCTGTCGATTTTCATCGCGCGCTCAGATCGTCAGGCCGCCGTCGACGACGATGCATTCGCCGTTCGTATAGCTCGCCGCGTCCGACACGAGATACAGCACGGTGCCGGCCATTTCGCGCGGCTCCGCATGGCGCTTCAGCGGGATCTTCGCCTTCCATGTCTCGTAGATGTCCTTGTCGGCGAACAGCGCGCCCGCGAACTTCGTTTTCGTGAGCCCCGGCAGCAGCGCGTTCACGCGAATGCCGAGCGGCCCGCACTCCTTCGCGAACGCCTTCGTCATGTTGACGACGGCCGCCTTCGTGATCGAGTAGATGCCCTGCCGGTCGCCCGGTTGCAGCGCGTTCACCGACGCCGTGTTGACGATCGCGCCGCCGCCGTGTTCCTTCATCAGCTTGCCGGCCTCGACCGACATGAAGAAGTAGCCGCGGATGTTCACGTCGACGGTCTTGTCGTACGCGGCGAGATCGGTATCGAGGATGTGCCCGAAATACGGGTTCGCGGCCGCGTTGTTCACGAGGATGTCGAGGCGGCCGTGCTTGCCGCGGATATGCTCGAACGTCGCGGCGATGTCCTCCAGACGCCCGACGTGGCACGCCAGCGCCTCGGCGCGGCCGCCCGCCGCGACGATCGCATCGGCCACCGCCTGGCAGTCGTCGAGCTTGCGGCTCGATACGATCACGTGCGCGCCCTGCTCCGCGAGCAGCTTCGCGATTTCCTCGCCGATGCCGCGGCTCGCGCCCGTCACCAGGGCAATCTTGCCCGTCAGGTCGAACAGATTCGTTGCCATGTTGCTGTGCTCCTCCATTGATTGGATTGTCGAGTCGCCGCCCGGCGACCCAGGCGATATCAGCGATGCGCGTCGATCACGCCGACGGCCAGTTCGGCCAGCCGGCCGGCCATCTCGCCGACGCGCAGCGCCTGCTCGCTCGATGCGTTGCCCTGCAGCGCGCGCGCTTTCACGCCCTGCGCGATCGCGGCGAGCCGGAAGAAACTGAATGCAAGGTAGAAGTGCCAGTCGCGGATCGGCTCGATGCCGCGCAGTTCGCAATAGCGCGCGACGATCGCCGCTTCGTCCGGGATGCCGAGCGCCGCGCGATCCTGGCCCGCGAGCCCGCGCACCTGCCCGCCGGACGGCAGCCGCAGGCACATGCAGAAGTACGCGAGATCGGCGAGCGGGTTGCCGAGCGTCGACAGTTCCCAGTCGAGCACGGCCTGCACGCGATAGCCGTCGCGCGCGAACATCAGGTTGTCGATCCGGAAATCGCCGTGCACCAGCGCCGGCCGGCCCGTATCCTCGGGGCAGGCTTTCGGCAGCCAGTCGATCAGCGTCTCCATCGCGTCGAGGCGTCCGGTTTCCGCCGCGCGATACTGCTTCGTCCACACGCCGATCTGGCGCTCGAAGTAGTTGCCGGGGCGGCCGTAGTCGGCGAGTCCCACCGCATCGACATCGACGTCGTGCAGCGCGGCCATCGTCTGCAGCAGCGCGTCGTAGCACGTCGCGCGATCGGCCTTCGGCAGTTCCGGCAGCGCGGGATCCCAGAAGATCCGGCCGTCCTCGAAGCTCATCACGTAGAACAGGCTGCCGATCACGTCGCGGTCTTCGCACAGGTGATACGGGCGCGCGACCGGCACCGCGGTGCCGGACAGCGCGCTCAGCACGCGGAATTCGCGGTCGACCGCGTGCGCGGATTTCAGCAGTTCGCCCGGCGGCTGGCGGCGCAGCACGTAGCGGCCGCTCTTCGCGTTCAGCAGGAAAGTCGGATTCGACTGGCCGCCGGCAAACTTCTCCGTGTCGACCGGGCCTTCGAAGCCCGGCACGTGCGTTTCCAGATAGTGCGTGAGGCGGGCTACGTCGAGTTGCTGGGAAGGGTTCGTCATCGTCGCGATCGTTCGTGGGTCAGCCGTAGGTTCGCAGCGCGTGCCGTTCGGGATCCTCCAGATGCGGGATGCCGTTGAACGACGCGAGGTGGAACGCATCGGCGTTGAAGAAAAACTGCGAAAGACTGCTGTTGCGGATCTGCAGGTTCAGCGCGATCGCGCTCGACGGCGGCGCCGCGAGCACCTGCTGAACGGTGACCGCGATCGGGCCGCCGGAACTCACCGCGAGCACGCGCTGGCCGCCGCCGTGGCGGATCGCGGCGCGGGCGTCGCCCACGCGCTGCTGGAAATGCGACCAGGTTTCGGGGGCGGCGTCGAGCTTGTCCTCGGTCCACAGCTGCAGCACCTGCCGGAGCGCACGGAAGTGCTCCTTCATCGAGCCGGCGGCAAGCCGTGCGATCTCCGGATAGTCGTGGGCGGCCGCCGCGAACAACCCGTGGAAGTCGTATTCGTTCAGGCCGGGGTGACGGTCGACCGGCACGCCTTCGCGGCCCATTCCGCGCAGAATCGCGTCGACCGTCTGCGCATGGCGGTTCATCGTGCCGCAGATCACGCGGTCGAATTCAAGGCGCTGCCACGCGAAGTATTCGCCGAGCCAGACACCCTGCTGCTCGCCGCCCGGGGAAATCCGGTCGTAGTCGTCGGTGCCGAATGATGCCTGCCCGTGCCGTACCAGAAAGAGTTCAGCCATCGCATGCCCGCCTGAGTGAAGGATTCAGCATAGCCAGCAGGGAAGCATTTTTGAAATTTATTTTCTGAATCATCAGGTATTCACCACATGAATTCACGCCCGCTCCGCGCCATTCCCAGCCGGGCCCAATGCCCGCGGGCACGCGGATTGCGGCATCACGCACCGTCACGTCAACCCATTCCGGGAGGGTGCAATGCTCGGTACGATCCTCATCGTCATCCTGATTTTGCTGCTGATCGGCGCATTTCCTTCATGGCCGCACAGCCGAAGCTGGGGCTACTGGCCATCGGGCTCGGTCGGGCTGATCGTCGTCATCGTCGTCGTGCTGGTGCTGCTGGGGCACCTCTGACGCACGACGACGCGATCGTGCCCCCGGGCCCCGGGTCGTCATGGTGCCGCCATCGTTGCCAGGGGGCGGCACACGCAACCCGTTACTGGCCGCCCTCCAGCCGCAGCTGGAGTTTGCTCTTCACCGACGTCACGCCCGGCACCTGACGGGCCGCGTCCACCGCGCCCCGGTCCTGCGATTCGTCGGTGATCGGCCCGGCCAGCGTCACGTCGCCCGTCTTCACCTTCGCGAACACGGTGGGCTGCGCATTGCCGATGCCGGGCGCCTTCACGATCGCCTGGCGCACCTTCTTCGCGACCGCGCGGTCGGCCGCGCGGTCGGCTTTCTTCGCCGCACGCGGCGACGCGGCCGACGACGCGGCGGCCTGCTCGGCGGGCGCGGCGACCGTGGCGGGCGAGATACGCCGGCGCTGCGACGAGCACGCTGAACGACGTGCTCGACCAGATCTCGGCGCCGATTCGCCGTATATCGCCGTGTTCATTCCCGGCGGCCACGGTGTCCTTGCCGGCATTCCGCACTGCAAGGAAGTCGGGCACTGACGGTGCGTGCCGCGCCCCGGGCGGCGTTCTGCCGGGGCGCGACCGCAGGGCGCCCGGTGCCGCTTACTCGCGCGCCCACCCGTTCTGATAAAGCTGCCCGGCCAGCACGCCGAGGCGCGACGTGAGAATGGTGTTCTCGCCATCCTCGATCAACGCCGAGCGCACGTCGCGGAACAGCTTCTCGATCGGGAATTCGCGCGTGGTGCCATTGCCGCCGAACAGCTGGAACGCCTCGTGCGTGATCTTCATCGCTTCCTCGGTCACGCTCACCTTCGCCTGCGCGGTCGCATACGGATGGCTCTGCGGCGACATCCGCGAGAACGCGAGGCTGCGGCGCGCGATCGCACGCGCCATCTCGAGCCGGCGCAGCATCTCGCCGATGCGCAGGTGCGTCATCTGGTGATCCATCAGCAGCGCGCCGCCCTGTTTGCGCTCGTGGCAGTAGGCGAGCGCCAGTTCGAACGCGGCGCGTGCGGCACCGACGAACACCTGGCACATGTGCGTGCCCGCATACGACCATGTCGATGCGAGGTTGCCGAGATAGTCGTCCTTCAGCGCGACCGCGAAGCGCTTCGGCACCTTCACGTTGTCGAAATAGATCTCGCCCTGCGGCAGCGAACGCTGGCCGATCTTGTCGAGCGGCTTGCCGCGCGACACGCCCGGCAGGTCGAGCGGCAGGATCATCGCGATGCCGTTCGTGAACGCGCTGCGCCCGCCTTCGTTCGATGGAACGGGTCGTACGGTAGTATGGCGATTCGATGGAACCCCGATGGATCTGAACGAGTGGCCATGCCCGAATTTTCTTCATCTCCCGGCGCCGGCCAGGGCGCGCAAGCGCTCGTCCTCATCGCCGAGGACGAACCCGAGATCGCCGAGATCCTGATCGCGTACTTCGCGCGCAACGGCCTGCGCACCGTGCACGCGGCCGACGGCCGCCGCGCGCTCGAACTCCACCTGTCGCTGAAGCCGGACCTCGTACTGCTCGACGTGCAGATGCCGCACGTCGACGGCTGGAAAGTGCTCGCCGAAATCCGCCATCGCGGCGACACGCCGGTCATCATGCTGACCGCGCTCGACCAGGACATCGACAAGCTGACCGGGTTGCGCATCGGCGCCGACGACTACGTGGTCAAGCCGTTCAACCCGGCCGAAGTCGTCGCGCGCGCACAGGCCGTGCTGCGCCGGTCGATGGCCGGCTCGCGCCAGGAAGAACAGCGCGTGCTGCGTGCTGCGCCGTTCGAGATCGATCTCGAGCACCACGAAGCGACGGTCGAAGTCGGCAGCGAACGCCACACGCTCGTGCTGACGCTCACCGAATTCAAGCTGCTCGCGCAGCTTGCGCGTGCGCCGCGCCGCGTGTTCAGCCGCGCCGAGCTGATGGCCACCTGCCTGCCGGAAGGCGACGCGCTGGAGCGCACCGTGGACAGCCACGTCAGCAAGCTGCGCAAGAAACTGGACGACCTCGGCGTGCAAGGCGTGCCCGCCAGCGTGCGCGGCGTCGGCTACAAACTGTGGAGCGGCGATTGAAACTCGACGGCCTGAGCCGCCAGATCGCGCTGACGATGGGCGCGATCGCCTTCGGCATCACGGTGCTGATCGTCGTGACGGCCTACGCGTTCTACTACCTGCTGTACAAGTACTCGCCCGAGTACTTCAAGCCGCAGAGCTGGCTCCCGAGCGGGCCGGAGTGGGTGTGGATCATCTCGACCACGCTGGTCGGCCTGCTGATCGCGATCATCGTCGCGGTCAACCTGTCGCGCCGCATCCTCGTGCCGCTGAACTCGGTGACGGACAGCATCCGCCGCGTCGCGCGCGGCGATCTCGCCGCACGCGCCGTCGCCGGCGACCGTTCGCTGCACGAAGCGGCGCTGCTCGCCGACAACTTCAACGCGCTCGCGAGCGAACTGCAGCGCGTGACCGACGAACAGACGTTCTGGAACGCGGCGATCGCCCATGAACTGCGCACGCCCGTCACCGTCTTGCGCGGGCGGCTGCAGGGGCTCGCCGAGGGCGTGTTCACGCCGAGCGAAGCGCTGTACCGCAGCCTGCTCACGCAGGTCGAAGGCTTGACGCGGCTGATCGAAGATCTGCGCGTGGTCAGCCTCGCCGACAGCGGCCACCTCAGCATCGAGATCCGCGACACCGATCTCGCTGCCGACGTGCGCGCCGTGGTCGACGTGTTCACGCACGCGCTGCAGGCCGCCGGCCAGCATCCGGAACTCGATCTCGACCCGCGGCGCATGCGCTGCGACCCGGTCCGCATCCGCCAGGCTTTACTGGCGCTGCTGGAGAATGCGCGCCGCCATGCGGTGCCCGGCGCGATCCGGATCCAGACGCGCATCGAAAACGGCATGTGCCGGCTGCGCGTCGAGGACGACGGCCCCGGCATCCCGGCCGATTTCGCACCGCACGTGTTTCAGGCGTTCCGGCGCGTCGACGATACGCAACCCGGCGGCACCGGCCTCGGGCTCGCCGTCGTCGCGGCGATCGCGCACGCGCATCACGGCGAAGCCCTCTGCGCACCGACCGGCGCGGGCGGCACGCGGTTCGAGGTGCAGTGGCCCGACAACCTCGCGCCGGCGCCCGACAGCGAACGGTTCCCGGCGTAACGCGCACCCTTACACCTTTAAACCTTTACACCTTCACGCGCGCGGTTCACGCCCGACCTGTTCGAGCGGCGGGCTGAACCCGAGCACCGTGTACTCCATCACGGATACCGTCCCTTTTCCGGCCGCGCCCTGCACGACCACCGCGCGCACGGCGCCGGCCCGGTCGAATTTCAGCCGCGTGCCGACGGTCGCGTGACGCAGCGCCTCCAGTTCCTCGATCCGCGCGATCGCCAGCTTGCGCACCGCACCGGATACGTACACCGGCAGGAACACCAGCGCGATGAAGATCGACACGGCATCCTTCGACACGCTGTCCAGCACCGGCTGGCCCGACATCACGAGCGACAGCGACGTCGCGGCAACGAAGATGGCGAGCACGGTCGCGCCGACGCCGAGCGACGAGAACCGCTCGGCCGCCTTCTTCATGCGCGCCTTCACGAGCGCGCGCGCGGTCACGGACGTCATCAGCCATTCGCGCTGCGCGCCGTAGAACCCGGCAAAGCCGAGGAACAGCGTCGCGACCGCGCTGACGGCGATGCTGGTGTACAGCGCTTCGAACATCATGCAGACGAATTCGAGCACGCACACGAGCACGAGCGGGTGCAGCAGCAGACGGAACGAATAGCCGTCGCTGCCGTGCCCGCGGATCCACCATCTCACCGGCGCGAGCTGCCAGAAGCGGCTCTCCCGGCGGAGCGAAAGTTCGTCGTTGTCGGTCAATTCTTCACCCGTGGTGTTGCGTTGCGTCTGTGGTTCCGGCGTGGCTGAAACAGGAATGAATACCTGCGGTTATCGATTGATCCCAAAGATTCATTAGACAGTGTCTCCGCCGCCGCGCGATGCTGGCTTCGCCCGTGAACGCCGCGTCATTGCAACGCCGCGCACGAAAATGGAGTGAGACACATGCATAACGATCACCGTCAACGGCGCCACACGCTGTGGCTGCTGTGTGCGCTTTCGTTCATTCTCTACGTCGACCGCGTCAACCTCGCGACCGCGGCCGGTGCGATCAAGGCCGAACTCGGCCTGTCGAATACCGAACTTGGCGTCGCATTCTCCGCGTTCGCGTATTCGTATGCAATCTGCCAGATCGGCGGCGGCTGGATCGCCGACCGGTTCGGCGCCCGCATCACGCTGATCGGCTGCGGGTTGATCTGGATCGTCTCCACCTTCACGACCGGGCTCGTGCACAGCCTCGGGCTGCTGTTTGCCGCACGCCTGCTGCTCGGCATCGGCGAAGGCGCGACGCTGCCGGCCCAGGCCCGCGCGATCACGCACTGGTTTCCGCGCGAGCGGCGCGGCGTCGTGCAGGGCTTCACGCATTCGTTCTCGCGGCTCGGCAACGCGGTCACGCCGCCGATCGTCGCCGCGCTGATGACGTGGCTGTCGTGGCGCGCGGCGTTCTTCGTGATCGGGGCGGTCACGGTGGTATGGCTCGCATGGTGGATCGTCGGTTTCCGCGAGCACCCGCTCGGCGACGACGACGGCCGCGCGCGCACCGCCCGCCCTGCCGCCCCGTCCGGCCCGACGCCGTGGGGGCCGCTGTTCCGCCGGATGGCGCCGACCATCTTCGTCTACTTCTGCTACGGCTGGACCGCGTGGCTGTTCTTCACGTGGCTGCCGACGTTCTTCCTCAACGGCCAGGGCCTGAACCTGAAATCGACCGCGCTGTTCGCGTCCGGCGTGTTCTTCGCGGGCGTCGTCGGCGACACACTCGGCGGCTGGCTCTGCGACCGCATCTACCGGAAGACCGGCAACCTCGCGCTGTCGCGCCAGAGCGTGATCGTCACGAGCTTCGCCGGTGCGCTGATCTGCCTGCTGCCGCTCGCGTTCGTCCACTCGACGGCCGGCGTCGCACTGTGCCTGTCCGGGTCGTTCCTGTGCCTCGAACTGACGATCGGGCCGATCTGGGCCGTGCCGAGCGACATCGCGCCGACCCACGCCGGCATCGCGAGCGGGATGATGAACGCCGGCTCCGCGATCTCGGGGATCCTGTCGCCGATCCTGTTCGGCTATCTCGTCGACCGCACCGGCAGCTGGACGGTGCCGTTCATCGGCTCGGTCGCGATGCTGCTGATCGGTATCGTCGCCGCGCTGCGGATTCGCCCCGATCGCACGCTGTCCGAATCGATGCCGTCGCTCGCCGACGCGCCCGCCGCGCCGTCGGCGCGCTGAAGCCTTTCGCTTCGGGTTCGCCTGCCTCCCCCGTCTCGCCGGCGGCGCCATCACGCGGCGCCATCACGTTTCATCGCGTTCCGCGATGCGGGCGTATTACCGGCTCGGCTGGTTCGGCTGGTTCGGCTGGTTCGGCTGGTTCGGCTGGTTCGGCTGGTTCGGTTGACTCGGTTGACTCGGTTGACTCGGTTGACTCGGTTGGCTCGGTTGGTTCGGTTGGCTCGGTTGGCTCGGTTGGCTCGGTTGGCTCGGTTGGCTCGGTTGGCTCGGTTGGCTCGGTTGGCTCGGTTGGCTCGGCTGGCTCGGCTGGCTCGGCTGGCTCGGCTGGCTCGGCTGGCTCGGCTGGCTCGGCTGGCTCGGCTGGCTCGGCTGGCTCGGCTGGCTCGGCTGGCTCGGCTGGCTCGGCTGGCTCGGCTGGCTCGGCTGGCTCGGCTGGCTCGGCCTGCTCGGCTGATTCGGCCTGGTCGGCCGATTCGGCCAGCGCGGCTGGTTCGGCCAGCGCGGCCGACGCGGCTGGCTCGGCCGCCTCGGCTGGCAAACCGCGCCATTACGCGTCGCCGTCATCCTCGGCTCCGTCGTGATGAAACAGCGCGAGAAACTGCTGCGCGGGCGCGCTCAGCGGCCGGTCGCGCCGCACGATGCTGCCGTACGACGGCAGTTTCAGCTCGAGCGTGTAATCGACGATCGCGACGAGCCCGTGCTCCGCGTTGCGCTGCGCAACCGTCAGCGGAATCACGCCGAGCATCGACGAGCGGTCGACGAGGTTCATCGTCGTCAGGATCGACCCCGTTTCGACGAGCCCGCGCGGCATCGGCCGGTGGTGCGCGCGAAATTCGCGTTCGACGACTTCACGCGCCGGGCTGCCGGCCGGCTGCACGATCCACGCGTAATCGAGCAGCGCATCGAACGCCACCGGCCCCGCGCTTGCCAGCGGATGGTCGCGGCCCGCGATGATCGCGAGCGCCTCGTCGTCGACCACGCGGAAATCGCAATCCGTGCCGACATTGCGCCCGATCACCACTTCGAGCACGCCTTCGCGCAGTTGCGGCATCAGCCGGTCGCTCGTATCGACCGCGATGTCGATCGCGAGCAGCGGATAACGCGCCTTCAACTGCACCAGCGCCTCGGTGAGCCGCCCCGGCGACGCGGCCATGATGCTGCCGATCGCGAGCCGCCCGGCACTGCCGAGCTGCAGCTCGCCGAGCTCGCGATTCAACGCTTCCACGCTGCCGCGAATCCCGCGGAAATAGCCGAGCACGCGCTCGCCGGCCGGGTTCAGCACAAGCCCGCGCCCGACGCGATCGAACAGCCGCTGGCCGAGCGCGCTCTCCAGTTCCGCCAGCATCTTCGTCGCGGCCGGCTGGGTGAGGCCCATCTGCTCGGCGGCCGCGCGCAGCGTCGAGCATTCGTCGACGGCCAGCAGCAACGCGATCTGGCGCATGCGCAGCCGGTTCAGCAACTGCGGGGTCGAGTCTCGTCGGTCGATCGAGCCCATCTTTGATTACTCCAGGTTATCGATTCATCAAGAGTTTTCAATTTACCGACTCATTCCGTCTACCTAGCATGAACCCCATACACGAACGGCCACGCGCCGCCACCGGAGACACCGCATGAACACCTCCTCGACCGCCGCCACCCTGCCCGTCGTCGCGCTGACGCTCGGCGACCCCGCCGGCATCGGCGCCGAACTGATCGCGAAACTGCTCGCCCGCCCCGACGCCACCGCCCGCGCGAATCTCGTGCTGATCGGCGATCGCTGGCTGTGGGAAGCCGGCCAGCGCGTCGCGGGCGTCACCGTCGACGTCGAGCCCGTGGCGTCGCTGGCCGCCGTGCGCGGCCGGCCGTCGGCCGCGCGCGCCGCGTTCGTCGAAGTCGACACGATCGATCCCGCGCAGGTCACGGCCGGCCAGCCCGGCGCGGCCGGCGGCCGCTCGACGCTCGCCGTGCTCGACCAGTGCCTCGACGCGGCGCTGGCCGGCGACATCGACGCGATCTGCTTCGCGCCGCTGAACAAGTACGCGATGAAGCTCGGCGGGCTGCGCCACGACGACGAGCTGCACCACTTCGCCAAAGCGCTCGGCGTGACCGGCTACTTCTGCGAATTCAACACGCTCGGCGAACTGTGGACGGCGCGTATCTCGTCGCACATCCCGCTGAAGGACGCGGCCGGCTGCCTGAGCATCGAGCGGATCGAACAGGCATCGGAACTCATCTACCGGTCGCTGCTCGCGAACGGCGTCGCGGCGCCGAAGGTGGCGATCGCCGCGTTCAACCCGCACGGCGGCGACGGCGGCAGCTGCGGCCGCGAGGAAGTCGACATCATCGAGCCGGCGGTGCGCAAGCTGCAGGCGCGCGACTGGCCGACCGACGCGCCGTTCCACGGCCCGTTCCCCGCCGACACGATCTTCCTGAAGGCGCAGGCCGGCGACTACCAGGCGATCGTCACGATGTACCACGACCAGGGGCAGATCGCGATCAAGCTGCTCGGCTTCTCGCGCGGCGTGACCGTGCAGGGCGGGCTGCCCGTGCCGATCACGACGCCCGCGCACGGCACCGCGTACGACATCGCGGGCCGCGGCACCGCCGACGTCGGCGCGACCTGGCAGGCGCTGCAGATCGCCTGCCGGATGGGCGCCGCGCGCCGCACCCCCGCTGTTTCGGCGTGACGGCCAGCCCGGCCGCCCGCCTTTCACACACGACAACACCGACTCTCGGAGACACCGCCATGAAAATCCGGTCCGTACGCGCACGCGTATTCCAGTGGAAAGGCAAGACCGTCCCGCCGCAGGGCAACTTCTGTTCGAACGCGATGGATCTGCTGTACGCGCCGCAGGAGACGATGAGCACGTTCCGTTTCCATGCGTGGACGGTCGTCGAGGTCGAGACCGACGACGGCATCGTCGGCCTCGGCAACGTCGCGCTCGCGCCGCACGTCGCGAAGGTCATCATCGACCAGTACCTCGCGCCGCTCGTGATCGGCCAGGACCCGTGGGACTACGAATACCTGAACCAGCGGATGTACCGCGCGACCCACGCGTGGGGCCGCAAGGGCATCGGCATGGCGGCGATCTCGGCGGTCGACATCGCGATCTGGGACATCCTCGGCAAGAGTGTCGGCAAGCCGGTGTTCAAGCTGCTCGGCGGCCGCACCAAGGAAAAGATCCCCTGCTACTACTCGAAGCTCTACCGCACCGACCTGAAGGCGATGCAGGACGAGGCGCAGCAGTACCTGAAGGAGGGCTTCCGCGCGTTCAAGATGCGCTTCGGCTACGGGCCCGCGCACGGCCAGCAGGGCGTGGTCGAGAACCTGAAGTCGGTCGCGGCGATCCGCGAGGTGATCGGCTACGACAACGACCTGATGCTCGAGTGCTACATGGGCTGGAACCTCGAATACGCGAAGCGGATCCTGCCGAAGCTCGAGAAATACCAGCCGCGCTGGCTGGAAGAACCGGTGATCGCCGACGACATCGACGGCTATGCGGAGCTGAACCAGCTGACGCGCATCCCGATCTCCGGCGGCGAACACGAATTCTCGCTGTACGGCTTCAAGCAGCTGCTCGACCGCAAGGCCGTGTCGGTCGTGCAGTACGACACGAACCGTGTCGGCGGGATCACGATGGCGCACAAGATCAACGCGCTGTGCGAGGCGTACAGCGTGCCGGTGATTCCGCATGCGGGCCAGATGCACAACTATCACCTGACGATGAGCACGCTCGCGTCGCCGATGAGCGAGTACTTCCCGATGTTCGACGTCGAGGTCGGCAACGAGCTGTTCTATTACATCTTCGACGGCGAGCCGGTGGCCGAGAACGGTTTCCTGCAGCTGCGCGACGACGTACCGGGCCTCGGCCTCACGCTGAAGACCGAATTCCTCGACCAGTTCGACATCGTCGAGTGAGGCCGGCCATGAAAACACGCTACCAGGGCGTTTTTCCGGTCGTACCGACGATCTTCGACGCGCACGGCGCGCTCGATCTCGACGGCCAGCGCCGCTGCCTCGACTTCATGATCGATGCCGGCTCGCACGGCCTCTGCATCCACGCGAACTACTCCGAGCAGTTCGCGCTCGGCGACGACGAACGTGACCTGATCACGCGCACCACGCTCGAGCACGTCGCGGGCCGCGTGCCGGTGATCGTCACGACATCGCACTTCAGCGCGCGGATCTGCGCGGCACGCAACCGGCAGGCGCAGGCGCTCGGCGCGGCGATGGTGATGGTGATGCCGCCGTACCACGGCGCCACGTTCCGCGTGCCCGAAACGCAGGTGCGTGCGTTCTTCCGCGAAGTCGCCGACAACCTCGACATTCCGCTGATGATCCAGGACGCACCGGCGAGCGGCGTCGCGCTGCCGGCGTCGCTGCTCGCGTCGCTCGCACGCGAGCTCGATGCCGTGTCGTACTTCAAGATCGAGACGGCGGGCGCCGCGTCGAAGCTGCGCGAGCTGATCGCGCTCGGCGGCGACGCGATCGAGGGGCCGTGGGACGGCGAGGAAGGCATCACGCTGCTCGCCGATCTCGATGCCGGCGCAACCGGTGCGATGACGGGCGGCGGCTATCCGGACGGGATTCGCCGGATCACCGACGCGTATTTCGCCGGCCGCCGCGACGAAGCCTGCGAGCAGTACGCGCGCTGGCTGCCGCTGATCAACTACGAGAACCGCCAGGCGGGTTTCCTCACCGCGAAGGCGCTGATGAAGGAAGGCGGCGTGATCGCGTGCGACCAGCCGCGCGCGCCGTGGCCCGAGCTGCATCCGCAGGTGCGGGCGGGCCTGCTCGACGCGGCGCGGCGGCTCGACCCGCTCGTGCTGCGCTGGGGGCGCTAATACCGGAAGTACGTGCGGCGCGCGGGCGCCGCGCATCGGCGGCCGGCACCGGCCGGCCCGCCACGGCAAGACAGCGGCCCGTCAGATGGCCGCCGCGGCCGACGACCCAAACTGGATGGAGACGCCATGACCCTGTTGACCCCCGCCACCCCGGCATACGAAGCCGGCGAAGCCATTCCGCGCCGCCGCTGGCTGCGCGTGATTCCGCCGCTGCTGCTCGCCTGCATCATTTCCTACATGGACCGCGTGAACATCGCGTTCGCGATGCCCGGCGGGATGAACGCCGATCTCGGCATGGACGCGACGATGGCCGGGCTCGCCGGCGGCATCTTCTTCTTCGGCTACCTGTTCCTGCAGATTCCCGGCGGCCGGCGCGCGGCGCTCGGCAGCGGCAAGACCTTCATCGCGTGGTCGCTCGTGAGCTGGGCCGTGCTGTCGGTGCTGACCGGTCTCGTCACGCACACCTGGCAACTGCTGGCGCTGCGCTTCATGCTCGGCGTGGCCGAAGGCGGGATGCTGCCCGTCGTGCTGACGATGGTCAGCCACTGGTTCCCCGATCGCGAGCGTGGCCGTGCGAACGCAATGGTCATCATGTTCGTGCCGCTCGCGGGCATGATCACCGCGCCGCTGTCCGGCTTCATCCTCGCCGCGTACGACTGGCGTCACCTGTTCTTCAGCGCGGGCGCACTGTCGCTGCTGTGCCTGGTCGCGTGGATGATGTTCGCCGACGACGGCCCGGAGACCGCGCGCTGGGTGTCGCCCCGCGAGAAGGCATACATCCTCGACGCGCTGCGCGACGAGCAGGAGCGCAAGCGCGCGGCCGGCACGCCGGCGGCCGCGTCGTTCGGCGAGATGCTGCGCAACCCGACGATCTGGCTGCTCATCGCGATCAACTTCTGCTATCAGGTCGGCATCTACGGCTATACGATGTGGTTGCCGACCCTGCTGAAAAACCTCACGCACAGCGGGATGGGCAAGATCGGCCTGCTCGCGATGCTGCCGTATGTCGCGATGGTGATCGGGATGTTCGTCACGTCGTATTGGTCTGACCGGACCGGCAAGCGCCGCCTGTTCGTGCTGCTGCCGCTCGTCGGCTTCGCCGCGTGCCTCGCGCTGTCGGTGCTCACGCACGGGTCGATGGCCGTGTCGTTCACGTTCCTGATCGGCTGCGGCTTCTTCCTGCAGGCGGCCGCCGGCGTGTTCTGGGCGATTCCGCCGAAGCTCTGCAGCGTCGAGACGGCCGGCAGTGCGCGCGGCCTGATCAACGCGCTCGGCAATCTCGGCGGCTTCTGCGGCCCGTATGCGGTGGGCGTGCTGACCCAGCACGTGAGCGCGGCGGCCGGCGTCTACAGCCTCGCGGTCACGCTCGCGGTGGCCGGCCTGCTCGCGATGACGCTGCCGAAGCGCTGCGAGGACTGACCCCGGATACGCGGGACTGCGAACGACATGACGGAGACTCACCATGAACGACATCCTGTTGCTGGTGCAGAAATGCGCCCACACCTTCAGCTTCTACGACCTCGACACGAAAGCGCCGCTCAAGCACATCGTGCTGCCCAACTTCCCGCACGAATTCACCGTGGATGTGAACGAGCGTCACGCGTACGTCGGCATCTTCGGGATCGAAACCGCGTGGTCGCGCGGCCATGAAGGCGATCACCGGATCGCCGAGATCGACCTCGTCGAGCGCACGCACACGCGCATGCTCGACCTGTGGCCGTACTACCGGCCGCACGGGATGGCGGCCGACCGCGACGGCCGGCTGTACGCGATGAGCGAGGCACACGACATGCTGCTCGTATTCGACGAGCCGACGCGGCAGCCGGTGCCGAACATGGCCGTGCCGTCCGGCGGCGTGAAGACGCACCTCGTGACGCTCACGCGCGACGCGAGCCGCGCCTACGGCGTGCACCTGCTGTCGAACACGGTCACGCAGTTCCATCCGCGCGACGCGACGGTCGCGCCGCGCGCGGTGATGCCCGGCCCGCGCCCCGAGGGCAATGCGCTGTCGGGCGACGAGCGCACGCTGTTCGTCGCGAATCGCGGCGACGACACGCTGGTCGAGATCGACACGGAAACGATGACCTGCGGCCGCCGCGTGAAAACACGCAGCGATCCGAACCGCATCTACCGGACGAGCGCGCCGGACGGCCGCGACCTGCTGCTGCTGACCAATTCGGGCGAACGGTCGATCTCGGTGTTCGATGCGCGGCAGCTCGAGGAGATCGAGCGCATCGCGCTGCCCGCGAACCCGACCGCACTGTCGTTCCATCCGTCGCGGCGCGTCGCGTACGTGTCGTTCCAGGACGACTACGTGCGCGAACTCGATCTCGATACGTGGCGCTTCGTCGGTGCGCTGGCGACGCTACGCGAGCCCGATGCGTCGTACGTGCTCGCCGGCGCGCGCTGACATGCACGACGGTTCGTCGCCCGACGACATCGACGGCCTGCCCGATGCGCTCGTCGATGCGCATCACCACCTGTGGCAGCTCGATGCGGGTGCGCACTACCCGTGGCTGCAGGCGCAATACGATCCGGCGCGCTTCATGTTCGGCGACTACGCGGCGCTGTGCCGCAACTTCGGCGTCGACGAATTCCGGCACGCGGCGCAACACGCGCCGATCGTCGCCAGCGTGCACGTCGAGGCCGAGCGCGCGCACGACGAGGCGCTGGCCGAAACGCGCTGGCTGCACGACGTCGCCGCCGCGCACGGGCTGCCGTCGGCCGTCGTCGCGTGGGTCGACGTGCTGGCCGGCGACGTAGACGAACGGCTCGCCGAACAGGCCGCGTGGCCGCGCGTGCGCGGCGTGCGCTTCAAGCCGCGCACCGCGGCCACGCCGGATGCGTCGATCGACGGGCCCGGCACGCTGCATGACCCGCGCTGGCCGGCCGCACTCGAGCACCTCGCCGCGCACGGCCTGAGCTGGGACCTGCGCGTGCCGTTCTGGCATCTCGGCGAAGCGGCCGCGCTGCTTGCCGGCGCCCCCGACGTCGACGTCGTGCTCGAACACGCGGGCCTGCCGTGGGACCGCTCGGCAGCCGGGCTCGCGCGCTGGCGCAGCGGCATGGAAGCGCTCGCCGCGTTGCCACGCGTCACCGTGAAGATCTCCGAACTCGGCCTGCGCGACGCGGCGTGGAACGACGCCGACAACGCGCGGATCGTCCGCGACACGATCGCGATCTTCGGCTGGCAGCGCTGCCTGTTCGCGAGCAATTTCCCGGTGGCCGGGCTGCGCGTGACCTATCCCGTGCTGCTGCGCACGTTCGCCCGCGCGATTGCGCGTCTCGACGACACCGCGCGCCGTGCGATCTGGCACGACAACGCGCTGCGCGTCTACCGGATCGCGCCCGACGCGCCGCACCGGCCGGCGCGCGGCTAGCGCCCCGCCTTCCCCTCCCTTCCCCTCCCCTCCTGTCGGTCGGGCGGCGCACCACGCCACGCGCCCGACCGACACATTTTGTGCATCGCACGACCGACCCTGAGCAAAAAGTATCGGTTCGCGTTTTCTTTTGATGTGGTGCCCGCATCGCCGCCGTCACACCATGAGTCCTGCCGTCATCGACGGTATTCGAACAAGCAGAATCAAGGAGACACGGGTGAACAAGATGCGAATCGTCGCAGCCGGCTTGCTGCTCGGCGCCTGTCTGCCGGGCGTCGCGGCCGCGCAAACCTGCAAGGTGCCGACCCTTCGGGTGCTCGCGCAGAAGAGTCTCGGCCTGTCGGTGATGGAGAAGTCGCTGGCCGACTACGAGAAGAAAAGCGGGACCAAGGTCGAGATCAGCTATTTCGGTGAGAACGACCGCCGCGCGAAATCGCGGCTCGACGCGTCGACCGGCGCGGGTTCCTACCAGATCTACTACGTCGACGAAGCGAACGTCGCCGAATTCGCGTCGGCCAACTGGATCGTGCCGCTTCTCAAGTACTACCCGAAGGATTACGACTACGACGACTTCCTGCCCGGCCGCCGTGCGGTCGCGAGCTACAACGGCGTCGCGTACTTCGCGCCGCTGATCGGCGGCGGCGACTTCCTGTTCTACCGCCGCGACCTGCTCGACGCCGCGCACATCCCGGTGCCGAAGACGCTCGACCAGCTCGTCGCCGCGATCAAGAAGCTCAACGCGCCGCCGAAGCTGTACGGCTGGGTCGCGCGCGGCCAGCGCGGCTCGGGGATGAACGTGTGGCGCTGGTCGCCGTTCATGCTCGGGATGGGCGGCGCCTGGACCGACAAGGGCGGCCAGCCTGCGTTCAACTCGCCGGCCGCCGTGAAGGCCACGCAGCTCTACAGCGACCTGTTCAAGTACGCGCCGCCGGGCGCCGCGACCTACGACTGGAGCAACGCGCTCGAAGCGTTCCGCTCGGGCAAGGTCGCGTTCATGATCGAATCGACGCCGTTCGCGGACTGGATGGAGGATGCGAGCAAGTCGAGCGTGGCCGGCAAGGTCGGCTACACGCGGCCGCCCGCGCCGCTGCCGTCGGCCGCGTACGGCCACGGCTTCGCGATCTCGGCGGTCGGCGCGAAGGACGACTGCACGCGGATGGCCGCCGGCCGCTTCATCGCCTGGGCGACCAGCAAGGACCAGGAGCAGGCGCGGCTGCGCAGCGGCGTGTTCAGCGACTACAACCGCACGAGCACGATCAACAGCCCGTACTTCAAGCAGCACGTCGCGCCGCAGATCCAGGCCGGGCTGAACGACACCAACCCCGTCACGCAGGTGACGATCTGGCGCACGCCGCAGTGGCCGGATATCGGCGACAACCTCGGCATCGCGCTCGAACAGGTGTTCACCGGCACGCAGGCGGACCCGCGCGGCACGCTCGACGACGCGACCCAGTACGCGAAGGATGCGCTCGAACATGGCGCTCGCAAATGACGGCGCCGGCGGACGCGCGCTCGGCGTCCGCCCGGCCCCATCCACACCGTCGGCCCGGCGCGGCCGCGCGCGCCGCGACCGCACGAGCCTGCCGTGGGTATTCCTCGCGCCGACGCTCGCGCTGCTCGCGGTCCTGAGCCTCGTCCCGACCGTCGCCGCGATCAACCTCGCATTGCGCAACCGCGTGCTGCGCTACCCGGACAGCGAATACGTCGGCCTGCGCAACTTCATCCGGCTCGCGTCGGACCGCCGCTTCCTGAACGCGATCGAGGTGTCGGTGCTGTGGGAAGTCGTCACGGTCGCCGGCGCGGTGCTGGTCGGCATCGCGCTCGCCGTGTTCCTGTTCGAGCGCGTGCACGGCCGCTGGCGCCGCTTCGCGTCGCTGGTGCTGATCATGCCGGTGCTGCTGCCGCGCGTGTCGGCCGCGTTCATCTGGAAGTTCATGTACGCGCCGCTCACCGGGATCCTGAGCTGGCTGCTCGGCACGCTCGGTGTCGGGAACACCGCCTTCCTCGCCGATCCGCATCTCGCGCTGTACGCGGTCGCGCTCGTCGACGTGTGGCAATGGGGGCTGTTCTTCGCGGTCGTGATCCTGAAGCTGCTGGAGACGCTGCCGCCCGAGCCGCTCGAAGCCGCGCGGCTCGACTACGCGACGACGTGGCAGGTGCATGCGTACATCGCGCTGCCGATGCTGAAGGCGCCGCTCGTGAGCCTCGTGTTCATCAAGATGGTCGAGTCGCTGCGTTCGTTCGACCTGATCTACGTGATGACCAAGGGCGGCCCCGGCATCGCGACCGAGACACTCGATCTCTATGCGTACCAGCAGGGCATCGGCCTCGCCGGCAAGGTGTCATATGCGTCCGGCATGGCCGTGCTGATGATGGTCGCGACCACGCTCGTCTTCACGCTCATCTGGAAGAGGGTCAACAAATGGGACGACTGATGGCCCGCCGCGGCCCCGCCGCCGTTTCCACCGTCGCGATCGCCGGCGCGATCCTGCTGGTCGCCGCGTTTCCGCTGTTCTGGGCCGTGCTCAATTCGCTCAAGCACCTGCTCGACATCGTCACGCCGACCCCGCGCTTCTTCTTCACGCCGACGCTCGCGAACTACGAGCAGGTGCTGTCGAGCCCCGAGGTGCTGATCGGGCTCGGCAACAGCATCGCGATCGTCGGCGCGGCCGTGCTGATCGGCGCGGTGCTCGGCGTGCCGGCCGCGTATGCGATCGCGCGCTACCCGGTGCGCGGCAAGCGCGACATCCAGTTCTTCCTGCTGTCGCTGCGCTTCCTGCCGCCCGTCGCGGTCGCGCTGCCGCTGATCGCGATCTGGGTCGACCTCGGGCTGTACGACACCAAGCTGTCGATGATCGTCACGTACCTGCTCGTCACGCTGTCGACCATCACGTGGCTGTCGATCCCCGTGTTCCGCCGGCTGCCGCGCGAGATCGAGGAAGCCGCCGCGCTCGACGGCTACGGCCCGTATGCGGTGTTCTGGCATATCGCGCTGCCGGTGTGCGCGAGCACGCTGCTCGGCGGCATCGTGTTCAGCTTCGTGCTGGTCTGGAACGAACTGATGATCGCGCTCGCGCTGACGTCGTCGCGCAGCGCGACGCTGCCGGTGGTCGCATCCGCGTTCACGTCGCTCGGCCAGGAAGTGCCGTGGGGCGTGATCAACGCGTCGACGGTGCTGCTCGCGCTCCCGCCGCTCGTGTTCGTCGGCATGCTGAGCCGCCTGCTCAATTCGATGGTCAAGGGAAAATAAGGAGGATGTGTTGAAAGCGCTCGTACTCGAACGCACGCGCGAGCTCGCGCTGCGCGACATCGACCTGCCGCAGGAGGTCGGCCCCGGCGACGTCCGGATCAAGGTCCATACGGTTGGCGTCTGCGGCAGCGACGTGCATTACTACGTTCATGGCGGCATCGGCCCGTTCCGTGTCGATGCGCCGATGGTGCTCGGCCACGAAGCCTCCGGCACCGTCGTCGAGACCGGCGCCGGCGTCACGCACCTGCGCGTCGGCGATCGCGTGTGCATGGAGCCCGGCGTGCCGCGCTTCGATTCGCCCGCGACACTGCGCGGGCTCTACAACCTCGATCCCGACGTGCGCTTCTGGGCAACGCCTCCCATCCACGGCTGCCTGACGCCGTTCGTCGTGCATCCGGCCGCGTTCACGTACCGTCTGCCCGACAACGTGTCGTTCGCCGAAGGCGCGATCGTCGAGCCGCTGTCGATCGGCCTGCAGGCCGCAAAGAAGGCGGCGATGAAGCCAGGCGACCTCGCGGTCGTGATCGGCGCCGGCACGATCGGCGCGATGACGGCGCTCGCCGCGCTCGCCGGCGGCGCCGCGCGCGTGATCCTCGCCGACGTCGTGCCCGACAAGCTCGCGCTGTTTGGCGACAACCCGGCCGTCACGACCGTCGACGTGCGCACGCGGCCGCTCGCCGATGCGGTAGCCGACGCCTCCGGTGGCTGGGGCGCGGACGTCGTGTTCGAGGCGAGCGGCAGCGCGAACGCGTATGCGGGCCTCGTCGACCTGATGTGCCCGGGCGGCTGCGCGGTGCTGATCGGCATGCCGGTCGAGCCCGTACCGCTCGATGTGGTCGCGCTGCAGGCGAAGGAAGGCCGCATCGAATCGGTGTTCCGCTACGCGAACATTTTCCCGCGCGCGCTTGCGCTGATCGCGTCCGGCGCGATCGACGTGAAGCCGTTCATCTCGCGCACGTTCCCGTTCTCCGAAGGCGTGCGCGCGTTCGAGGAAGCGGCGAGCGGCCAGCCGCGCGACGTCAAGATTCAGATCGAAATGGATTGAGCCATGGCCCAGATCACCTGCAAGGCTTTGTCGAAGCACTACGACGGCGGCCCCGCCGTGCTGCACCCGCTCGACCTCGAGATCGCCGACGGCGAATTCATCGTGCTGCTCGGCCCGTCCGGCTGCGGCAAGTCGACGATGCTGCGGATGATCGCGGGCCTCGAGGCGATCACCGGCGGCGAGCTCGTGATCGGCGATGCCGTCGTCAACGACCTGCCGTCGCGCGAGCGCAATGTCGCGATGGTGTTCCAGAACTACGCGCTGTACCCGCACATGACGGTGTACGACAACATCGCGTTCGGCCTGCGGCGCCTGAAGGTGCCGGCCGGCGAGATCGACCGCCGCGTGCGCGACGTCGCGCGCATCCTGAGCCTCGACGCGCTGCTCGACCGCCGTCCGCGCGCGATGTCGGGCGGCCAGCAGCAGCGCGCGGCGATCGCCCGCGCGATGATCAAGACGCCGGCCGTGTTCCTGTTCGACGAGCCGTTGTCGAATCTCGACGCGAAGCTGCGCACGCAGCTGCGCGGCGACATCAAGCGGCTGCACCGGCAGTTGAAGACGACCACGCTGTACGTCACGCACGACCAGCTCGAAGCGATGACACTCGCGGACCGCGTCGTGCTGATGCGCGGCGGCCACATCGAGCAGATCGGTACGCCGGCCGAACTGTATGGCCGGCCGCATACCGTGTTCGCCGCCGGGTTCGTCGGCACGCCCGCGATGAACTTCGCCGACGGCACGATCGAGCGCCTCGGCGCGAACCTGCTGCTCGACTGCAACGGCGCGCGCTGGCCGCTCGCGTCGTCGCGCTTCGCGGGGCTGCAGGACGGCCAGCACGTGAAGGCCGCGATCCGGCCGAACCACCTGCGGCTCGTCGCCGAAGGCGATCCGGCCCCCGGCACGCTCGCGCTGACCGGCACCGTGGAGCTCGTCGAGCTGCTCGGCGCCGAGGCGCTCGTCACGCTGGACTGGCGCGGCCAGCCGTGCGCGGCCCTCGTGCCGGCCCCGATGGCCCCCACGCCGGGCGCCGTGGTAGCGTTGCGCTTCGACGAAGAAGCCCTGCATCTGTTCGACGCCGGCACCGAGCGCAACGTCACGCTGCCGGACGCGAACCCGATCGCGCAGGCGGCGCCGCCGGCGGCCGCAACGCGCGCCACGCCGCCGGCCGCGACGGGCTGGTCGATGTCCCGTTCGTAGCACGCCGGCACGCCCCGACGGAGCACACGATGAACCCGGATCTCGAGATCGTTCCCACCCACCGCGACGAGTCGTTCCGCGCGTGGGTCCACGACTACCCGCATTCGGTCGCGAAGTGGCACTTTCATCCCGAGTACGAGATTCATCTGATCCAGGCGTCGCACGGCAAGGTGTTCGTCGGCGACCACATCGGCGATTTCGGCCCCGGCAACCTGATCGTCACGGGGCCGAACCTGCCGCACAACTGGGTCAGCGAGCTTGCCGACGGCGAACGCGTGTCGTCGCGCGACGTCGTGCTGCAGTTCTCGCGCGATGCGATCGAGAAGATGGTCGGCGCGTTCAGCGAGCTGCAGCCGGTGATCGACCTGATCGACGACGCGGCGCGCGGCGTGCAGTTTCCGGACCGCGTCGGCGCAGAGGTCGCGCCGCTGATGCTCGAACTCGCGAACGCGCACGGCTGCCGGCGCGTCGAGATCCTGATGTCGCTGTTCGACCGGCTGTCGTCGTGCCGCGAGCGGCGCGTGCTCGCGGGCCCCGGCTACCGCAGCGACGCGCAGCACTACATGTCGTCGACCATCAACCAGGTGCTGTCGTACCTGCAGCAGAACCTGCCCGGCATGCTGCGCGAGACCGACGTCGCCGCGTTCGCCGGCATGAGCGTCAGCACCTTCACGCGGTTCTTCCGCCGCCACACCGGCTCGTCGTTCGTGCGCTACCTGAACCGCCTGCGCATCAACGAGGCGTGCGAGCTGCTGATGTTTTCCGACCTGACGGTGACCGACATCTGCTACCGGGTTGGCTTCAACAACCTGTCGAACTTCAACCGTCAGTTTCTCGCGATGAAGCAGGTGCCGCCGTCGCGGTTCCGCGCGCTGCACCGGCTCAACGAACCCCATGGCCGCGACGACGCGCCGCCCCCGCGACGCGCGCCGCCGCGCGCCCCAGACAGGACGCTTCATACGTGACATTTCTCGGCATCGATCTCGGCACGTCCGAGGTCAAGGTACTCCTCACCGATTCCCGTTCGGTGCCTCTCGCGACCGGCTCGGCCACGCTGTCGATCAGCCGCCCGCATCCGCACTGGTCCGAACAAAGCCCGCAGGCGTGGTGGCACGCGATGCTCGACGCGATCGCATCGGTGCGCGCCGCGCACCCGGCCGGCTTTGCCGCGCTGCAAGGCATCGCGCTGTCCGGGCAGATGCACGGCGCGACGCTGATCGATCGCGCGGACCAGGTGTTGCGCCCCGCGATCCTGTGGAACGACACGCGCGCGGGCACCGAATGCGTCGAGCTCGAGGCGCTGGTGCCGGAATCGCGCGCGATCACCGGCAACATGGCGATGCCCGGCTTCACCGCGCCGAAGCTGCTGTGGCTCGCGAAATACGAGCCGGCCGTGTTCCGCGCGGTGCACAAGGTGCTGCTGCCGAAGGATTACCTGATCTGGCGCCTGTCCGGCGAATTCGTGTCCGACCTGTCCGACGCGTCGGGCACGCTGTGGCTCGACTGCGCGCGCCGCGACTGGTCCGACCGGATGCTCGCCGCGACCGAGCTGTCGCGCGCGCAGATGCCGCGCCTCGTCGAAGGCAATGCGCCCGCCGCACAGCTGCGCGACACGCTGCGGCGCGAATGGGGCATCGCGGGGCCCGTGACGATCGCCGGCGGGGCCGGCGACAACGCGGCCTCCGCGATCGGCATGGGCGTGACGGGCGCCGGCAGCGGCTTCCTGTCGCTCGGCACGTCCGGCGTGCTGTTCGCCGGCAACGACCGTTTCGCGCCGAACCCGGACGCCGCCGTGCACGCGTTCTGCCACTGCATCGAAGGGCGCTGGCACCAGATGAGCGTGATCCTGTCGGCCGCCGCGAGCCTCGACTGGCTCGCGCGGGCACACGGCACGACCGCCGCTGTGCTGGCCGCGCGCGCCGAACGCGCGGAGCCGGCCCGCGCGCCGCTGTTCCTGCCGTATCTCGGCGGCGAGCGCACGCCGCACAACGACGCGCATGCGCGCGGCGTGTTCTTCGGGCTGTCCAACGAACACGATGCGTACGACCTCGCGTATGCGGTGATGGAAGGCGTCGCGTTCGCGATGGCCGACGGCTACGACGCGCTGCGCGCGGCCGGCACGACGCTCGACGCGGTGTCGTTCATCGGCGGCGGATCGAAAAGCGCGTTCTGGGCGCGGCTGTGCGCGAATGCGACCGGGCTCACGATGCAGCGCCACGCGGACGGCGCGGTCGGTGCAGCACTCGGCGCCGCGCGTCTGGCGCGACTCGCTGCGACGGACGACTCGCTCGCGGACGTCTGTGTCGCGCCGCCGGTGACGGAGACGGTCGCGCCCGATGCGGCGTCGGTCGATCTGCTGGCCGGCCGGCTCGCGCGGTACCGGCGGTTGTATCACGCGCTGCGGGACGAGTTCGCGGCCGCCGACTGAGCAGCGGGGCGTGGTGCGTCGCCGTCATGCCCGCATCGCGGCCGGCCGAAACATGCGGAAACCCGCTTGACCCGGCCCCTGGGATCGCCTTTATGCTGACCGCAACGAATCGACGACCCGGGGGCGACCCATGAGCAACGTCACGCGCGGCCTGAGCGCATCGGAAGCCGCGACACGGCTCGGCGTATCGATCAAGGCGCTGCGGCTGTACGAGCGGCAAGGGCTGGTCACGCCCGGGCGCACGGTGTCCGGATACCGGGCCTACGGCCCCGACGATCTGGCGCGTGCCGCCGAAATCGCGGCGTTGCGCGCGCTCGGCCTGAGCCTTGCCCAGGTCGCGAGCGTGCTGGATGGCGACGCCGGCAGCCTGAACGACGCGTTGGCGACGCATGAAGCGGCGCTCGAGCGCGGCATCCGGGATCTGGTCGGCAAGGTCGGCAAGGTTCGCGCCATCCGTGCCGATCTCGCACGCGGCCGAATGCCCAACGACGGCGAATTGACCCGCCTGCTCGACCCCGCGGCCGCCGGCGTTGCGTTCAGCCTCCCCTGGCCGTGGAACGGCGAATGGTTCGAGTGTCGCGATATCCGTCCGTTGAACTACATCATCGGTTCGCTGGGGAGCGGCAAGACGCGGCTCGCGCTTCGGCTGGCCGACGCGCTGCCCGGCGCCGCGTTCATCGGGCTGGACCGGCTGGAGGACGACGGCGCGGCGGCATTCGCCGCGTTGCAGGCCGATCCGGTGCTGAAGGCGCGCGTCGGGCGCACGTCGGCCTGGCTCGCGGGCGAAGGCGCCACGCCGTCTCCGGCGCTGACCGCGCTGCTCGCCGGCCTCGAGGCGGACGGCGCCGGCGCCCGGGTCGTGGACATGATCGAACAGGATCTCGACCAGTCGACGCAGGCGGCGCTGATCGCATGCCTTCGCCAGCGCGCCAGGGCCGGCGGCATGCGGCCGCTGTTCCTGCTGACCCGCTCGTCGGCCATGCTGGATCTGTCGGCCGTCGGCCCCGACGAAGCGATCATTCTGTGTCCCGCCAACCATAGCCCACCGGCTCGCGTCGCACCGTACCCCGGCGCCCCCGGCTACGAAGCCGTGGCCACCTGTCTTGCATCGCCCGCGACCCGCGCACGGATCGCACGGCGGCCGGAGGCCGGGTAACGGCATCGCTCCGGCCCGGCATCACGGTGGGCGATGACCCGCATGCGCGGCCCGGGCGGCCGGCACGTTGCCGGCCACGCGCGGTTCACGCGCGAATGAGCCGGTGCAGGCGTCGAACCAGGGTCAAGGCCTGCTGCGCCGAGGCCAGGTTCGTGAAGCCGAGCAGCATGCCGGACGGCGTCCGGCCGCCCGGGCTCCAGCCGCTCAGCGGCTGGATGGACAAACCGTGCAGGTCGGCCATGCGTGCGACGGCGCAATCGTCGACTGCCGCGCGCCAGTACGCCACGACATGCAGGCCGCCCGCGCGGGGCGGAATGTGCAGCGCGTCGCCGAAGACCTTGACCAGTGCATCGATCAGCCACGTGCGGCGGGTTGCGTACAGCGCACGCATTTTCTTCAGGTGGCGCGCGAAGTGCCCGTGTTCCATGAAGTCGGCGACGACGGACTGCATCAGCATCTGGCCGCTGCCGCCGAGCCAGCCGGCGGTTTCGCGAAAGGCATCGACCTGCTCCTCGGGCACGACGAGATAGCCCAGTCGCAAGCCCGGATACAGCACCTTGCTGAACGAGCCGGTGTAAAGCACGCGGCGATGGCGATCCAGGCTTTTGAGCGCGGGCAGCGGGCGACCGTCGTACCGGAACTCGCTGTCGTAGTCGTCCTCGACGATCCAGGCCCGCTGCCGGCGGGCCCAGTCGAGCAATGCCAGGCGTCTCGGCAGCGACAGCGCGATACCGAGCGGGCTTTGATGGGTCGGGGTCACCACGGCGAAACGCGCATCGGCCGCACGGCGTCGCCCCGCTTCCACGCACAAGCCGTCGTCGTCGACCGGAACGGACACGAGCCGCATGCCCGCGTGCTCGAGCAGGCGGCGTGCGTGGATGTAACCGGGATCCTCGAACCAACCGGTATCGCCAGGGCGCAGCAGGGTCCGGCAGATCAGGTCCAGTGCGCCGCGATACCCCGCGGTGACGAAGATCTGCCCGGCGGAGCAGTCGATGCCGCGCGACACACCGAGATAGGCGGACAGCGCGCGCCTCAGCGCGTCGTGACCTTGGGGCGGCGCGTAGTCCAGCGACGGTGTCGCCATCGCCCGCACATGACGCCCGGTCAGCCGAATCCAGGGCATGCGCGGAAATGCATCGAGCGCGGGAATGCCCATCTGAAACGGCTTCGGCCCGCTCGCCGCCGGATCGCCGTGCGGCGCTTCGTCCGGCCGGGGCGCGGCGGCGCGCGGCTGCCGGCCATCCGGCAGCTGCGGTGAAACGACGGTACCGGCCGGCCCGCGTGCGACCAGGTACCCTTCGCCGATGAGGATCTGATAGGCCGCTTCGACCGTGCCGCGTGCCAGATTCAGTTCGCCGGCCAGGCCCCGTACCGACGGCACGCGATTGCCCGGCGCAAGCCTGCCCGTCTCGATTGCATCGCGGATGCGCCCGTACAGCTGCCGGTAGACCGGCATGTCGAGATGGCGGTCCGGGATCAGGTCGTCGAAGTTCATGTCCCAGTCGAATAGTCACTTTTTGCCCCTTCAGGATAAGCCATCCGGTTTGTAAAGTAACGGCGTTACCGTGGAGCCATCGTGATGCAAGAAATTCATTTGAAACGAGCCGTGACGGATGAGGATTACCGGTCGGCACTCGACGTGATGCGCGAGCTGCGCCCCCACCTGACCGATGCCGATGCGTTCGTGCGGCAGATGCGCCGCCAGGCCGAACAAGGTTATGTGCTGCTGACCGCGCGGCACGCCACCCCGGACGGTGCGGTCGTCGCGCTGGCGGGATACCGTCACCTCGAAAACACGCTGTACGGCCGCTTCGTCTACGTCGACGACCTGGTCGCGACCGGGCACGCGCGCGGCCAGCGGCTGGGCGAGCGGCTGCTCGATGCGGTGCGCGACGACGCGCGGCAACACGGCTGCATGCACCTGGTACTCGATACCGGGCTGTCCAATGCGCTCGCGCAGCGTTTCTATTTCCGCCAGGGGCTGCTGTCCCGCGGCATGCATTTCAGCCAGTCTCTGCAGGCGCTCGGATGAACCACCTTCTTTTTGTCGATGCCAGCCCGCATGGAAGCGATTCGCTGGGCGCGCGCCTCGCATGCGAAGCCATCGCGCAATGGCAGACGGCCCGCCCCCATGCACGTGTCGTGTCGCGCAGCCTCGGTGAACCCGGGTTGCCTTCGCTGTCGACCGCCTATGCGCACGCACTGGTCGCGAGACAACCGGATTCCGATCCCGCGCTGGCGTGCTCCGAACAACTGATCGCGGAAGTGGAACACAGCGGCGGCGTGTTGATCAGCACGCCGATGCACAATTTCACGGTACCCGCCGCGCTGAAGTTGTGGATCGATTACGTGCTGCGCATCGGCCGCACGTTCAGGGCCACGCCGGAAGGCAAGTTCGGCCTGCTCGCCGATCGGCCCGTGCTCGTGCTGGTGCGCTCCGGCGGCATCTGCACGGGGCCGGCGGCACGGCAGCCCGATTTCCTGACGCCGTACCTGAAGCAGGTGCTGGCCGTCATCGGCCTGTCGACGGTCGATTTCATCTACCTTGAAGGCATTGCGCCGGACGACGCAGCGATCGACGCGGTACGCGGCCAGCTGGCCGCATCGGCGCTGCTGGCTCGACGCGCGACGGCAACGGCATGAATGCGCCCCGGCGCTCGCATGCATGAGCCGATGCGTACCGGGGGCGGCGGATGTCGGGCGTCCCGGGCCGGGCGCTTCGGCGTCCCGAGCCGGGCGCTTCGGCGTCACGGTTCCAGCCGCCCCATCCTGCGCGCCATCGCCTGGCTCACCGCATGCACGGGATCGAACCCGAAGAATTCGAGCACGTGCCGCGCGACGTCGTCGCGATCGTTGTCCGCGCAGATCATGTGATAGCTGTTCTCCAGCACGATCCCGCGCGCATCGGGCATCTTCTCCAGCAGGAAATCGGCCGAGCGCAGGCTCGTCAGTTCATCCTCGCGTGCATGCAGCACGAGCGTCGGGCACGGCGTGCCGGCCGCGGCGTCGAGCGCCCAGTCGCGCATCCGGTCGACCTGCCGCACGCAGGCAAGCGGCACCCACGCATAGTGGAAACTGTCCTGCCGCTCGAACTTCTTCTTCACGATCGCGCGGATCGTCGCGTTCTTGATGCCGAACGGATCGCCTTCCTCGACGCGCATTCGCTCCGCCACTCCGGGCACGCGGTACAGCACGTGCCGCAGCGACCGGTACCACGGTGTCGACCAGCCGTCGATGAACATCGGCGTGGCCAGCAACGCGAGCCGGCCGCGCGCATGCTGCACGCGATGGCACAGCAGCAGCGCGACCAGCGAGCCCATGCACATGCCCGCGACATGCAGCGTGTCGTACTCGCGCTCCAGCGCGCGATATTGTTCGGTCACCGCGTCGAGCCACGCCTCCGCGCGCACGCCGGCCAGATCCTCGGGGCGCGTGCCGTGCCCGGGCAGCGTGATCATGTGCGTGTCGGCGCCCGCGCGCCGCATCGCCTTGTGCAGCGAACCGAGATCGTATTGCGTGCCGCCGAGCCCGTGGATCAGCAGGACGCCCGTGCGGCCTGTCATGACGCGTGCCCGCTCATTCGTCCGCCGGCCATACGCGTTCGATCTGCCAGACGCCCGCGACCACCGTCACGTCGACGTTCGAATCGAGCAGCGGTGCGCCGTGGTCGGTGATCGTCTGCGTGCCGCCGTCGCGCAGCACGATGCGCAGCGACAGCGATGCGCGATCCTCGCCCGCGATCTCCGCGTTCCAGTAGTCGCTCAGCGCCTCGCGGTCGCCCGGCTGCACGCGTTCGAGCACGAGCGGCACGCTCGCGATCTGCGAAGCATCGACGCCGACGCCGAACACGCGCTCGACGTCGCCGCTCCAGTCGATCCGGCCCGACTCCGGATCGAGCACGTACGCGATCTGGCCGGCGCTCGCGAGTGCGAGCTCCATGTTGTTCTGCAGGACCGCCGCATGCTCGTGCACGCGTTCGCGCGTCGTCTTCAGCGTGCTGACCGTCAGCACCAGCAGCGACGCGACCGCCAGATAGAGCTGCGCTTCGAGCAGCGCGCTGCCATAGTGCTCGTGGAACGACGAGAACGGGCCGTCGCCCTGCGCGGTCTGCTCGATCACGATCAGCGCGAGCACCAGCACCGACGACGAGCCCACGCGGCCGCCGAGCAGCAGCGTGACCGCGACGGTCAGGAACAGCGGGATATACGTGAGCGCGAAGCCGGCGCCCGTGCCGAATTTCCGCGACGTGTCGCCGTCGAAGATCACCAGCGCGACGACCGCGAGCAGCACGAACGCGACGATGCCGAGCACCAGGTCGAAGCGTTCGTGGTCGCCCGAGCGGTGCGCACGGAAGCGCGACCACGATGCGAGCACCGGCGTGACCAGCAGCACGCCGACGAAATCGGACGCCGCCCACACCGACCACACGTCGAAGAACGGCGCGCCCTTGACCGTCGTGTACCACGCCGCGCCGCCGACCGCGCCGACGACGCCCGCGATCATCCCGGCGAGGATCACCGAGCGCAGGAAGTACAGCCCTTCGAGCGAGAAGCGCACGCGCTGCACGAGCCAGACCGCGAGCGCAGCCGCGCCGACCTCGTCGACCGTGAACAGCACCGCGTTGACGAGGCTGCCGTGTTCGATCGTGGTCAGCGCGAGCTGGCCGACGAGGAACGCGCCGGCCAGCGTCAGCCAGTCGCGCACCGGCCGCAGCATGAACGCGCCGACCGTCACGCCGGCCGGCAGCCAGATGTAGCCCGTCAGCCGGACGGGGCCGTTGAACTCGTGCGAGATGTAACCGGTCGCGAGATACAGCGCCGCCCAGAGCAGCGCGGCGACGAGCCCCGGCCGCGATCGTTTGGTGTCCATCGAGAATCCCTGTGTGCCGCGCCTGCGGCCTGCAGGTGCGCGATGTGCGAATGATATGCGGACGCGGCGGGCGGGGGAATACCGGCGGGCGCAACGCCGGCCGCGCTCGCGGCCGTTTGCGGCTGGCTTCGGATCTCCGTCCGTCTCAATCGACTCGCCGCCACACCGAAATCGGTATGTCTCCGTTGGGCCGCGGTGGAACGCGATAGCTCAATTCGCCCTCTTTCAATTGATAGCTGCGCGTTTGCGTCTGCCCGACCCAGTTCGGATAGGACGCGTTGACGATGTGAAACGCCAGCGTGTGCTCCGCGGGATCGACGGTCAGGGTGCCGTAATGGGTGCTGGACCCGAGCACGGCTGTACGGAATTCATCCGGCGTGCCGGTCGCCTTGTCGTTCGAAGCGAAACGCAGGCGTTCGGACTTGAAGATCTGCAGCGAGTAGTTCCCGTGCGGGTCGATCAGCAGCAGGCCTTTCGGATCCGCACCGTAGTCGCGGCCGATCGTGCCGTCGGGATGCTGAACGTCCGCCGCGACCAAGGTCCAGGTCCCCGCGAGCGACGGTGCGGCCGATGCGCCGCCGGGAACCATCGATGCGGCCAGCAACATGCCGGGGAAGCCTTGACGGAATATCGAGCCGATTTTCATTCGCAGTCCTTGTCGGAAAGAAGGGAAGAAACGTCACGGGAATCCGCAGTGGCGTAGGCGCGCATCCCCGTCAACCGCAATGAACGGTTCGCTTGATCGTAGCGGGGAGAATGTGCAATAAATACGATAATTTGAAACTGACTTATAAGAAAAACCGAATCATGACGCTCCCGAATCTCGACATGGATGCGCTGCGCACGCTGATCGCCGCGGACCGGCTCGGCAGCCTCAACCGCGCCGCCGACCGGATCGGCCGTTCGCAGTCGGCGGTCAGTCAGCAGATGCGCAAGCTCGAAACACAGATCGGCCAGCCGCTGTTTCGCCGGCAGGGGCGCGGCCTCGTGCCGACCGACGCCGGCGAACTGATGCTGTCCTATGCCCGCCGTATCCTCGAACTGAACGACGAAGCGGTGAGTGCCATCCGTGGCTCGGCAATCGAAGGCGCCGTGCGATTCGGGTTGCCCGGCGACTTCGCCGAATCGTGGCTGCCGGTCGCGCTCGGCCAGTTCAAGCGCACCCACCCAGGCGTGCGGGTCGACATCGTCGTCGACGGCAACGGCGCACTGCTGGAGCGGCTCGACGGCGGCGAACTCGACCTCGTTCTCGCAATGGGCCGGGGCCATCGCGCCGACGCCGAACGCCTGGTCACGCTGCCGATGGTGTGGATCGGGCCGTCCGGTGTCGACGTGCGCCCGCGCGCCGGCGCCTCGCTCGATCTCGCGTTGTACAAGCCGCCGTGCCTGTTCCGCAAGGCCGGGACCGAAGCGCTCGACAAGGCCGGCATCCCGTGGCGGCTCGCTTACACGACCGGCAGCCTGCAAAGCCTGTGGGCCGGCGTCGCGGGCGGACTGGGCATTACGCCGAGAACGATGGTCGGTGTGCCGTCGGCGCTGCGACGGCTTGGCGAGCGCGACGGCCTCCCGCCGTTGCCGCCCGTCGACGTGTGCCTCCACGGCGCGAGCGGCAATGCCCCCTCCGCACTCGCCAGCCTGAAACGCGTCGTGATCGACAACCTGACTGCCAATCTTGGCGACGCATGATCGACATCCGGCACGCCCATCGGGCAGGACGATCGGGTATGTGCCGCACATTCCGTTGCCCTGCCTTTGACCGGCTTCCCGCAATCGGGAATCATGCGCGGCGGGGAGCCACTTACCGCTCCCCATCCCGAATGCACGAGTCCGCACCATGACACACGCGATCAGCCTGCGCACCGCCTCCGACACCGACCTCCCCTTCCTGCTGACGCTCCGTCGACTGACGATGACCGAGCACCTGCAGCGCGTCGGCGCGCCGACCGACGACGCAGCGCACGACCAGCGCATCCGCGCGCACTTCGACGATGCGATGATCGTCTGCGAAGGCGCTGCCGCCATCGGCCTGCTGAAGGTGACGCGTGCCGCCGGCGAATGGCACGTCCATCAGATCCAGATCCTCCCCGCGCACCAGGGCCGCGGCATCGGCGAGGCCGTGCTGAACGCGTTGCTGGCCGACGCCGCGCGCGAGCACGTGCCGGTATCGCTCAGCGTGCTGCACGGCAACCCGGCGCGCCGGCTCTACGAACGGCTGGGCTTCCGGCTCGCGTCGGAAACCGGCACGAGCGCGAGCATGATCTGGCGCGCGTGACGCGCGCCATTGCAATGCCGCCGCATGACGATTACTGCGTGATCTTCGCGTCCTTCAGCAGATTGCCGATCATCTGCGCGCTCGCCTTCTCGACCGCGATCGCCTGCAGCTGCTGCTGAAGCCCCGGCTTCGCGGCCTCGAAACCCGGCACCTGCGTCGGCCGCTTCGCATCCAGCTTCACGATCGCCCGCACGCCGTCGACCGGAATCGAATCCTTCGTCACCGCGCCGGCGGTCAGCTTCTCGAGCGCCTGCGCGACCGGCAGCGGCAACCCGCCCGTCTTGCCTTCCGCAGCGGGCGTATTGAAGCTCACCCACGGCAGTTCGCCGCCGCTGTCGCGGCTCGGCGCCATGCTGTACTGCCGCGCCAGCCCGTCGAACGACTTGCCCGCTTTCAGCTCGCTCAGCACGGTCGCAGCCGTCACCGGATCCTTGACGACGATCACGCGCGGCTTGTATTCGCTCTTGCCGAGCGTCGCGACGAGTGCGTCGTAGCGCGCCTTCACCTGCTCGTCGGTCACCGGCTCGGGCTTCACGTTGTCGCGCAGGTACAGCTGCACCTCGGCCGTCACCTTCGCCTGCTGTACCGCCGCCTTGACCTCGGGCTTGTCGCCGTAGTTCGCCTTCTCGGCCGCCTGCTGCACCAGCAAGCGCGTGATCAGCTGGTTCTTGATCGCCTGGCGAACCTGCGGCGAGTCGGGCTGCCCGGACGCGCGCAGCAGCGTATCGACGTCGGCCTGCGTGATTGGCGTGCCGTTGACCGTCGCGACGGTCGCCGCCGTCTGCGCGTGGACAGGACCGCTCAATGCGCCTGCGAGCGCGGCAATCAGCAACAGGCGGTTCGGTGTCGTTTTCATCTTCATCGTTTCGTCACTTCGAGCATGGAAAGCGCGGCACGGGGTGGCCGCGCCCGTTCATCGTGCACACCTGCACACGCAGCGTCTGCGTGTGCCGCTGTCATTGTGCACGGAACGGCATTTCCGCGTCGGGAGGTTGGGGAGAGGCCGCGCAACGCGGCACGGCGCGCATTGTGCGCGCCGTTCATTGCATTCGTGTTGTGCAGCAATCCCGCGAGAACGCCCCGATTGCCGTCATGACTTCGCGAGTACGGCCGCCAGCCGAAGCGGCCGCGCGTTCAGCGGCTCAGGGCGTCCACCGGTACACGGTGATGCTGTTCCCTTTCACGTTGTTCTTCATCACCACGTACTCGCCATTCGACCGGCGGTACGCGCGGATGCTGTACATCGCGTCGATTGCGCTGCTGGTATCGACGGTCGCGGGGCTTGCATTGACCAGCGTGGCGTCGAGATTGCCGGTGGTGAGGTTGAACGCGTCGACGTTCGGCCACAGCGGCCCGCTGCTGCTGAACCAGTAGCCGACGAACAGATGATTGCCCACCGCGTCGATCGATTTCGCGCCGCTGTGCGGCAGCGTGATCACCGGATCGGGCTTCGTTGTGTTGCCGGCGCTCCAGCCGTGATACACCTCGATGCGCGTGCCGATCGACGTCCAGTCGTTGCTGCCGGCCGCCCCTTGCGCGAGCACCATCGTGTCGCTGTCCGCGAGATAGACGATGCGCGTCAGCGGCACGATGCTGGCCGGAATGCGGGTCGCGACGCCCGGCCCCCACGACGGCTTGCCGTTCGCGTCGAAGCCGCTCAGCGGGTAATGCGTGATCGCACCGGTCTTGTCGAGGCCGGTCCACACGCCCCCCTTGCTGTCGAGGCTGAAGCCGCTCGTCACGCGTTGCGTCGTGTTGAACGCGGGGCCCGGAATCGATCCGTCCGGAATCGCGATATAGCCGTTCGCCGCGTTGAAATGGTAGAAGTAGAAGACCGGCGGATTCTGGCCGGCCGCGACGAGGATCCGGTTCGCGCCCACTGACGTGAGCAGCCCGAAGTGTTCGTCGCGCTGCGTATCGCTCATGTTGATGCGCGGGTCCGACGGGTAGGCGAACGGGTCGACGGTGTTCGCGACGAACTTGCCGCCCGCGGTACCGCTGTACACGTGCGTGCCGCCGTAGAACAGCGCGCCGTCCGTGACGGGGTCCGGCGCGGCGATGCCTTCGAAGTTCAGCGACTGCAGCGTGTAGCGCAGGCTCCCCGTGCTGCTGTACGCATGAATGTCGGTCGCGCCGTTGCGGCCGAGATCCCAGCTGCCGCCCCACGGGTTGTTGAGCACGTAGAGGTTGCCGCCGGTGTCCTTGCCGATCCCGACGATGCGCGTGAAGCGCTGCGCGCCGACCTGCCCCTTGATGCCCGTCGTCGTGTCGAGATAGCCGCCGCGCACACCGAACGTGCCGGCCAGCGCGGGGCGGCCCGCTATCGAATAACGCTTGATGTTCTGGTCGGGGCCTTCGTCGCCCACCAGCAGCTGGGCGGCCGCCGCATCGACATACAGCGCCGACGGCTGCGAGCCGGCCGGCATCCGGATCGTGTTCAGCAACGCACCGGCCGGGCTGAAGCCGACGATCGAGCCCGCCGCCTTCTGCGCGACCCACACGTTGCCCGCGCCATCCACCGCGAGTGCGCCCGGCGCCGGCACGTCGATGTCGCGCTGCCACACGCCGTCGGTGGTGAACACGCGCACGCGATTGCCGTAGAAGTCGCTGGCATAGAGCAGCGAGCCGGCCGTCGCGAGCCCGGTGACGACATCGATGCGCGGCTGGTTGGTCGCCGCGCTGATCTGGATCACGCGGTCGCGATACTTCGTCGCGCGGTTGTAGCGTCCCACCGCACCGCTGCCGTACGTCTTGCCAGGCTGCAGCGCGACGAACAGCGACGTCGCGTTGCCGGTGATCGCGCTGCCCTGGAATTCCGAATGCGTGCCGATCGAGCCGATGCTCTTGCCGTTCTGGTAGATCGCGACGCCGCCTTCATCCTCGTCCCACATCGACGCCGTGTAGATCACGCCTTCGGGCGCGACCCACATCGCGCGCGCGACGTTGCCGACGTGCGCCGCGAGCGTGCCGTACGTATTCGCCAGCCAGTCGGTGGTATTGCCTGCATGAGTCGCCGGCGCAATTGCGGCGATCGCTGCGGCAAGAAGCGCAGCCTGGATTCGTTTACTGGCGACCATGACGGATGCGCTCCTGAATGAGGCAAACATTCACATGAGGGATCGGGCCGGCCAGATGGCTTGAAATCCGCAATGCGGAACTTCTTCCCCTGAATCATCTGGCGCAGTCGGTATTACGTACGGCATGCCTTCGATAATGAGCAGGGCGAGAATAGCGTTATATAAATCGAAAAAAATTGCGAATCGCACGCTTGCGGCAAGCGCGACTGCGCAACAGTGAATGTTCACTTGCGCGCCGGAACGGGAATGGAGAAAGTCGGGCGTTCGCCTGCGGGAATATCGCCGCTTGTCCAGCGACGACAGATTGAAACGGCGGACGCTTTTACCGGAAAATCGGAACAGGCCGCCGCATACGGCGCAAAGTCATTGCACAAAGCAAATCGCCGGCCTGAATCCGTATCGAATCCAGGCCGGCGATCGTCATGGACGCCGGGGCAGGCAACGCGTCGCCGCGTTGCCGCGCATCATGCCGATGTCTCCCGTACTTTCACGTCGGCAACCGTGCCGCCGTCCGACTCGTTGTCATCGCGCGGATCACCGAGCTGCCCTTCCCACTTCGCGACCACGGCCGCCGCGATCGAGTTGCCGACCGCGTTGGTGGCCGAGCGCCCCATGTCGAGGAACATGTCGACGCCCATGATCAGCAGCAACCCGGCCTCGGGCATGTTGAACTGGTTCAGCGTCGCGGCGATCACGACCAGCGACGCGCGCGGCACGCCGGCCATCCCCTTCGACGTCACCATCAGCATCAGCAGCATCGTGATCTGCGTGCCGAGCGGCAGATGGATCCCGTACACCTGCGCGATGAACAGCACCGCGAACGTGCAATACATCATCGAACCGTCGAGGTTGAACGAGTAACCGATCGGCAGCACGAAGCTCGAGATCTTGCGGTTCACGCCGAAGCGGTCGAGCGCATCCAGCAGCTTCGGATACGCGGCCTCGGAGCTCGCCGTCGCGAACGACAGCAGGAACGGCTCGCGGATCAGCCGGATCAGCGTGAACGCACGCTTGCCGAGGAACGTCACGCCGGCGAGCGTCAGTACGCCCCACAGCAGCGCGAGCGCCAGATAGAAGCTCGCCATGAACTTCGCGAACGTCAGCAGGATGCCGAGCCCTTCGGTCGTGATCGTCGACGCAAGCGCCGCGAAGACCGCGATCGGCGCAAACCACATCACCGCGCCCGTCACCTTCAGCATCACCTGCGCGAGATCCTCGATCACGCCGGTCAGGCGCTTGCCCGCATCGCCCAGCGCGGACAGCGCGGTGCCGAAGAAGATCGAAAACACGACGATCTGCAGGATTTCATTGTTCGCCATCGCCTCTGCGATCGACTTCGGCACCAGATGGACCACGAAATCCTTCAGCGTGAAGGCGCCCGTCTTCAGGTTGAGCGCCGCATCGGAAGGCGGCAGCGGCAGGCTCAGGTGGCTGCCCGGCTGCAGGATCGTCGCGGTCAGCAGACCGAGCAGCAGCGACGTGAACGATGCGATGAAGAACCAGCCGAACGCCTTGACGCCCACGCGGCCCACCGCGCTGCCGTCGCCCATCTGCGCAATGCCGACGGTCAGCGTCGCGAATACCAGCGGCGCAATGATCATCTTGATCAGTCGCAGGAACACGTCGGACAGCAACGACACGTAGCCGGCGACTTCCTTCGCCATTTTCGGGTCGGGAAACGCGCTATGGCATGCGTAACCCACGGCGATACCAAGAATCATCGCGACAACGATGTACTTGGTAATGTTGTGCTTCTTCTTCATTAGTAATCCAAATTACAAAACGTATGTTGCTAACGGCTGGCAAATCATTCGCGTCCGGCTGCGAATCGGAACCTGTGTCGCCGCGCGGGCGACGCGTCCGCTTTGGCGGTCTCTGGCGGTCGCCTGGGCGGACAAGGGGGGGCATTCTAACGCAAATGGCGCACCGGCTTTCAAATCTGAAAGCGGCGCCGGTTGATTTGCGTCCGGATGTCGTCGTAAAAGGCGGGTTTGTCGCGATCCGGCCCGCTTCCTGTGGGGCCGGATGCCGGGGAATGCAGGCGGATCAGGCAGGGAACGGCGCGGCAGGCCCGTGGATGCGTCAGGGCGCGGGGGCCCGGCCGAACTGTGCGAGAAAGTCCGCCGCCTCGGCGGCAAACCGTTGCGCGAGCGCGCGCGCATGACCGGTGCGCTGGAAGCTGCCCATCAAATCCCGTGCGCCGCCATCGTCGGCCAGCAGCAGCAACGCTTCCTGCCGGCGCGTGCGGCCATCGAGCGCTTCGACCTCGATCGACAGGCCGCCCGTGCTGACCGGCCACAAGATCAACGACGTCGTCACGATATTGAGCAGCGGCGACGCGTCGGCCACGCGCGTGATGCGAACGCGAACGGTGAGCGAGGGGCCGGCATCGCCGCTCGCCGGCGCGGCGAAGCGCTTGTGCAGTTCCGCTTCCAGGCTGTGCTGCAGCACATCCCGCACCGCCTGAACCTCGTCGGGTGACACGTCGGCCGATACGGACGGCGTGGCCTGCACCGACTCGACGACGACCCGCTCATAGCGGCCCAGATCGGCCGGCCGCGGCGGCACCGCCATGCCATGCTCGCCGCTTTTCACGAGCCCGCGATAGGACACCGCCTCGCCGGACTTCACCACCTCCGGCGGCGTCGCGCAGGCACCGAGCAGGAGGACGCACACGATCGGCAACAACCGGCTGCACCGTTTGAGCAAGCCTGCAAGCGCATGTATCCAATAATAAACGGAGTACTTCGTCTCGTTAATGAGCAAAAAAAACGACCCGGGCGGGCGGGCCGATGCGTGAACGACGTCGGGCGTCATTGTCTGCATGATGCGATGTTCCTCATGAAGGGCAGCGTGGGGTGTCAGGAAACCAGGACGTAGGTCCGGAAGAAGTCGCCGAGCGCGGCGGCCATGTGCTCGATGTCGCTCGCGGTCCCGAGGCTCTGGTCGAGCCACAGGCCGTTGAACAGCGAGAAGACGATGTTCGCGGCCCCGGCCGGATCCAACGATGGCCTGACCCAGCCATCGGCCTGGCCGCTCGCCAGCACGCGCGCGAACTCCCCGCGCAACTTCCGGTCGAGTGCGACGAAATCGGGACGGCGGTCGGCGTCGCGCGCAAGTTCGAGCCAGCTGTCGACACCGAGGCCGCCATCGGTCTGCCCCGTCATCCCGGCCAGTTCGTCGGCCGTGATGCGGGCGAGCCGCGTCAACCCTTCCCGGTTCAGAAAACGCTCGACATCCCGCGTATAGCGCTCGACCTCGGCCACGATGATCGCGTCGATCATCTCGCGCTTGTCGGCGAAGTAGCGGAACACCGCGCCCGCGCTCATGTCGGCCGCCGCGCAAATATCTTCGGTGCGCGCGCCGTGGAACCCCTTGGCCTTGAAGACTCGGGCGGCCGCGGCAAGGACCTGCTCCCGGCGCTGCCGATGAAGGTTTTCGTTGCGTGTGCGAGCCATGCTTGCAGAGATAACCGGACTAATTCGTCGCATTATATGGAAAGCGCCCGTCGAGATCAAATCCCGGGGGCACATCTTCCAGTCTGGTTCACCGGAGATCGTCACGCCGGTGGCGACACGATCAAGCGATCGCGACACATTTTCACAAAGATGCGCAGACCTCGACACTACGGCACGTAAACGATATGTAATATTTGGAAATGTTTCGCCTTGACGCCATCCCTTGACGTCAATGCGCGATCCAGAGCCGGAAATGCAGCACCGTGTTCGAGTCATTGCTCCCATCAGGCTGAGTCGTTCATTTCATCAGGATTCCTTTGAAGTGAGCGATCGAGAAAAAACGGCATCGTGATGAACATTCTGTACACCAACTTCCACGGCGATTACGGCGGCGGCCAGGACACCTACGTCCGCGATCTCGCCGTCGCGATGAGCCGCCATCACAGCGTGACCGTCGCGTCGCCGGAGGGGAGCCGCCTGTCGCGACTGTTGAAGGACAGTCCCGGCGTGGCCATCTTCGACATGGAATTCAAGCCGCGCTGGAACCGGCTCTGCCAGGAAATCGTCCGGCTGCGCCAGCGGATCGTCGCCGAGCGCTTCGACGTCATCCACGTCAACGGGTCCGCCGATCACCGGCAGGTGATGCTGGCGCTGCTCGGGTGCCGGTACCGGCCCGCGGTCGTGCTGACCAAGCACAACACCTATCGCGCCGACAGCTTCGGCAACCAGTTGCGCGCCCGGCTGGCCACCGACCACACGATCGCGGTCAGCGACTACGTCGCGAGCATGCTCGCGCTGCGCTCGCCGTATGGAAACGTGACGGTGGTCAAGCACGGCGTGCGCCGGCCGGCTGCCGAACGGCTGGCGGGCGACGAGCTCCGCCGCCGCAAGATCGCGCTGTTCGGGTCGTCCGGTGCGGATGCGATCGTGCTGGGCAGCAGCGCCGGCACTGCGCCGGAAAAAGGCTGGATGGATCTGATCGCGGCGCTCGGCCGCCTGCCCGAACCCGAGCGCGATCGGTTTCGCGTACTGCTGGTCGGCGCGGAGCCCTCCGGCGAGCAACGCGAGCAGATCGCGCGGCACGGCATGGCGTCGCGCACCGCCTTCACCGGACGGCTCGACGACGTACGGACACCGTTCTCGATCATCGACGTGTCGTTCGTCCTGTCGTACCACGAGAGCCTGTCGTACGCGTGCCGCGAAGCGATGTCGCTCGGCTGCCCGGCCATCGTGACGCGCGTGGGCGGGCTGCCCGAGAACGTCGAGCCGGGCGTGGACGGGTGGGTCGTCCCGCCGCGCGAGCCCAAAGCGATCGAGGCGATCCTGCGCGCGATCGTGCGGGAACCAGGCTGCGTTCGCGCCATGGGGCGCAGCGCGCGGCTGAAAGGCAAGCACGAATTCTCGTTCGACAAATTCGTCGAGGCGACCTTGTCCGTCTATCAGAACTCGATTCGACACAACCCCTATCGCTGGGTGACATCCCTGGGAACCACGAAATGGCAATGAATATCTGGAAGAAGTACTGGGATCTGCGCACGCAGGAATGCCCGTGCGACGTGCACTTCGTCGAATGGCTGGAATCCGTGCGCCTCAAGGGCGTGCGCATCTATCACTTCGGCACCGGCGGCCATCACCATGTCGGCGTCGAATGCGCGCGGCCGCACCTGAACAACACCGTCTTCGGCGTGACGGCGTCGCCGAAGGAATACAAATCGTATGTCGATCTCGTCACGCGGCAACCCGAGGTGAGCAAGACCTATCTCGCGTATTTCGGCGACATCTACACGAGCAATTCGGGCCTGCTGCCGACATTCGACGTCGTCACGCTGTTCCATCTGTGCGAATTCCGCGACGAGTCGAACAGCCGCTACGGCGCGAAGACCGACGAAGAGGTGCTCGACCTGTTCGCACGCCATACCACGCCCAACGGCCACCTGCTGTTCTACAAGGGTTCGTCGGCGTACCGGAAGGCCGAGCCGATCATTGCGCAATGGGCGGCGAATGCCGATTTCGTCGAGGTCGGCGACTTCAAGACCCTGCGGATTTTCCGCAAGGCCGCGTAACCCCGCTTTCCCGCGATCCGCCGATGCTTGCGCGCACCCCACGCTATCCGATCCTGATGTATCACCAGATCCGCCCGCTGCCGCCGCCGCCCGACCGGCTGCGCGGCCTGAGCGTCGCCCCCGACGCGTTCCGCCGCCAGATGACGCTGTTCAAGCGGCTCGGCTACCGCGGTGTGAGCGTGCGCGAACTCCAGCCGTACCTGCGCGGGGAGCGCAAGGGCAAGGTCTTCGGCATTTCGTTCGATGACGGCTTCCTCAACGTGCTGACGCACGCGATGCCCGTGCTGGACGCGCTCGGGTTCACCGCGACCTGCTACTTCGTCGCCGGCCGGTTCGGCGGGGCGAACGACTGGGACGCAGATGCCCATACGGCACGCTCGCCGCTGATGACGCGCGAGGATATGCTCGCGTGGCGCGATCACGGCCATGAAATCGGCTCGCATACGCTGGATCACGTCGCGCTGTCGTATGTGCCGACGCCCGTATCGGACTTCCAGCTGACCGAATCGAAGCGGCAACTCGAAATGCTGAGCGGCCAGCGTGTCGAATCGTTCTGCTATCCGTACGGCGACCTGGACGCGCGCGTGCGCGACCAGGTCATGGACGCCGGGTACGGCAACGCGACGACCACCCGGCGCGGATGTGCCAGCGCGGCCGACGATCCGTTTCTGCTGCCGCGGATTCCGGTGGCGGGCGGAGTCGGGGCCGTGCGGCTGTGGTTCAAGTGTGCGAGCGGGCGGTTCCGAAGGACCCGGTAGCATGCGCCGCCTCCGGCGTACCCGCCGGAACACGGCCCACCTGCCGACACTCCGATACCCGTCCATGCCGCGACGACACATGGACGGGCTCCGCCGTCCGCTCAAACCGGCGGACGAAACACGCGCGTCGCTGACGGCGCGCGTGCCTGCTGCTTCAGGTAAGCCAGCGCATCGTCGAGCTTCAGCACGTGCTGCTCCCCGCCTCTCGTCCGCAACGACACCTCGCCGGCGAGCGCCTCCTTCCGCCCCGTTACCGCGACGATCGGCGCGGCCAACTCCCGCGCATCGAAGATCTTGCGTGGCAAGCGTTCCGAACGAAAATCCCGCAGCACCCGGCAACCGATTTCTTCGAAGGCGAACGCCGTATCGTCGGCAAACGCGCGGTCGCCCTCCCCGATGTTCGCGACGACGATCTGATCCGGCGCCAGCCACGTCGGCAGCCACCCTTCATAGTGCTCGAGCAGAATCCCGATGAACCGTTCGAGGCTCCCGAGCACCGCGTGATGCAACATGACGGGCGTGGCCTTCGCACCGTCCTCCGCAACATAGGTTGCGCCGAGCCGCTCCGGCAACACGAAGTCGAGCTGAATCGTTCCGCACTGCCACTTCCGCCCCTGACGGTCGAGCAAATGAAACTCGAGTTTGGGGCCGTAGAACGCGCCTTCGCCCGCCAGGACCGCGAAATCCAGGCCCGCCGCTCGCGCAGCGGACGCCAGCATCGCTTCCGCGCGATCCCACACCGCATCGTCGCCGGCTCGAAGCGCCGGCCGCGTCGACAGCGCCACGTCGAATCCGTCGAACCCGAAGTCTGCGTAGATCGTCTTCAGCAGCATGCAGAAGCGCGCCACTTCGGCCTCGACCTGATCGGGCATGCACAGCACGTGGGCGTCGTCCTGCGTGAACGCACGGGCACGCATGAGGCCGTGCAATGCCCCCGACGGCTCCGCCCGGTGAACCGCGCCGAACTCCGCATACCGGACCGGCAGATCGCGATACGAACGCGTGCCTTTCCTGAAAACCTGTACATGGCCCGGGCAGCTCATCGGCTTCAGGCAGTATGGCTTGCTGTCGCTCTCGAGCGAAAACATGTTTCGCCCGAACTTCTCCCAATGACCGCTCTGCTCCCATAGCTCGCGCGAGACAATCTGAGGTGTCCTGACTTCTGCGAAGCCGGCCTGCCGCATCCGGACACGAATATATTCCTCGACGACGCGAAAAAGGATCATGCCGCGCGGATGCCAGAAAATGGCACCCGGGCTTTCATCCTGCTGGTGAAACAGATCGAGCCTGTTGCCAAGCACTCGATGATCGAAATCGTCCATCACGTTCTCCGTTGACGTCAGGTGCCGGTCGAACGGAGCATGAAAAAAGCCCCGTCCGTTTCCGGCGGGGCTTCTGGGGATGATCGACGCATGGATCTACGACGTGCAACCTCCCCCCAGCCCGCCATTGGCGGTCGTGGTGGTGGTCGTGGTGGTCGTGACGAAACGTGCGTTCATGCGATGAATCTAGTCAACCTCGTGCCGCCTGTCAATCAGGCGTTCGAATTTACCCGAATGAATCGCGTCGCACGATCGCGCTGCGCCGGCGATCCGCTGCACCGGACCGCAAGCAGTCACCCGGAAGGGCGACGCCCGTCGGCACTTGCGCCGACGCTGCCTCCGTTCCGACCAGTTTGGTCATCCCGCTGATCACGCCGACGTGATCCTTCGGCACCCGATCCGCGGCCACCCAGCAACCCGCCGCGACCGTGGCGGGAACACAGGCCGGGCAGATCCGGCGCGAAACCCGCGAGGCTGGCGGTATCGGTTCCGACATGAACAGGGAACAGCAGTCGACGGATATCACGAGTAGACGCAGGGGCAGAACAGGCTCGCCCAGAGAAAGTAGCGTCAAAAACTACAAGCTGAAATAAATGCTGCCGGGGCTTCCAGCAGGCAGCGCGACGTGAACGTCAATCGAACAAAGCAGATGTTCGGAGCGAATGCCAACGGCAGCGACTATGACGTCGCGGCAGAAATAGCCCTCGAAGCGGCTCGCCAAAATTCACTCGTGTGGGCATGGATTAGTGAGCGTATCGATAACGATATCAGAGCGAGAAACAGCACAAGTCAATCCGCAAACCCAAGCCCGGACCAATCCGTGAGTCAGCTTTCTGATCGTTCTGGGCGCGCGAGCCTCTTTCAACTCGTGTGTCGACCTTTGATGAGCAAGTCGTTTCAGAAGGGCGCACTGAAGACCTGCTGTGTTACGTCACAGCGCTCAATAACAGGTACAGCGGGATAGCGGCGGATACACCCGTCGCGAGCATACAAAATGGCGACTAGCCAACACGGGTTGCCGGCGCGGACGCGAGCGAAGTTTGCCTGCCTGAGGACAACGCTTGGCCCGGCTCACACAGGACGCCCCCGAAGTGCTTTCCTTCGATTTGACCGTCGATGGGACGCTCGTCTCTATCGTCACCTGGATGGGCCGCATCTGGAAAAATACCCAACTCGTCGTGCTGCTCGCGCGAGATTCTCGTCAGCCGCCCTGCCTTGGCATTCAGTCGGCTGGAACCACCGATAAGATTCCGCTGCCCATTACCGCCCTCACGACCATGAAAATCGCCGCTTCTCGAAGAGGGCTAAAATCAGATCGCCGAGTTAGGTAAAATCCCACTTGTGTCCGCTCACTCGTCACATCAAGGTGATGAAAAATAATCAAACAGACCGAGGCGCGCTCTTCCTGAATGACAACGCGATACCAGGCTGCTACGAGACCATCATTCGCGAGAATTACAGAGTGGAAGGGGATATCGGGTGCCTTCAAAGGGCAGTCTGCCCATTTTCGACATGCGGACCGGAAAACCCACGCGCTAGATACCGCTTGTCCAATATATTGTTCATCGCTATTAGTCGCATTTCACGAGAATGTTCAATTCCCCTCCCGATCTACGCCAGTGGTACTACTTCGTGGCAGTTGCTGAAGAGCGGCACTTCGGCCGCGCGGCCGTGCGTCTTTCAATCACCCAACCTCCCCTCTCACAGGCAATTCGTTCCCTGGAGCGGGAACTCGGCGTCGTTTTATTTGCGCGCACGAACCGAACGGTTGCACTCACCCCGGTCGGCGAAGCGTTGCTCCCCGAGGCGCGCAAACTGCTCGCTGAGGCTGAAGCGCTTCCGCGACTCGCGCAGAGCCTCGCGCGCGGCGAAACCGGGAAACTGTCATTCGCATTTGTTTCCATTGCCGATTACGGGCTCCTGCCATCGCTGCTACGCGAATTCGGCGCCCGCTATCCGCTAGTGCGGCTGCAACTCACCGAAGCGACAAGCGACGTTCAAATCGACGCGCTGGTCGCAGGCCGCATCGACGCGGGCCTGATTATCCCGCCAGTATCGCCGCGCTACGCGGCTGAAATATCGTATTTTCCGGTCTTGAGCGAACCACTCGTGCTCGCGATGCCGGCCGGCGCGTCGAACGCACCCGAGGACGTACCCATTCATCTGCCAGACGTCGCAGCGCTTCCGCTCGTGATTTTCCCGCGGCATCTCGCACCGGCTTTCTACGACACCATTATGGAGTGCTACAGTTCTGCCGGCGTCGTTCCTCGCATTGGTCAAGAAGCGATCCAGATGCAAACAATCGTCAGTCTCGTTTCCGCCGGCATGGGCGTCGCCCTGGTTCCGCAATCGCTTCGCAACTTGCGACGCACGGGCGTCGTCTATCGCCCTCTGGCACACGGGCCATCCATCGTTGAAACGGGTCTTGTGTGGCGGAAAGACGATATCGGGCACGTCCTCGCCAGCTTCATCAACATCGTGCGAACCCTCGCACCTCAAACGAGACAAAATTAATCCCGAGAACGGTCAACGCTCGAGACCGATTCGCCATCCGCTCACGGCTCGACCATCCATACGCGCGTCAATACGCGCGCTCGAGTTGCTCGGTCATTTAAAGCGTCGGGCATGCTCGTCCATTTGTCGGCGCCGTCGCATCCGATCGAAAAGACCGCTTGCTCGTCCATCTTCCGGGTAGAAACGCAGCACCCCGTCCGGTAGCCGGCCAACCAAGCATGGCATCCGTTGCCAACGCAAACAAAGAAGCCCCGCGTATCGGGGCTCCGTCCCACCAGTCGGATCCACGCTGGATCACACTTGCAACGCCTACGTGAGCGCGCTCAATGCAGCCCCCGCGGCACTTCGCCGAGCGTCGGGTGCGCGTGGATCGTGCCGCCGATGTCGTCCACCGGCACACTCACCTCCGGCAACTGCAAGCGCATCGCAGCCTGTCCGCGCACCGCGGCGGGCACGCACCGGCCGCCGGTCAGGCCTTGCCGTGCCCCAGCGATCCGGGGCCGGACGAAAATTCGCGCACGCCGTCGCGATTGATGCCGAAGCCGAGGCCCGGCGCATCCGGCAGCGCCAGCGTGCCGTCCTGCTCGGCCGGCAGGCCGGTAAACAGGTTCCGGCAGATCTCCACCGCGACAACGTGCCACTCGACCGACCCGCCGTTCGCGAGCCCGCCGTGCAGGTGCATGTTGTGGAACGGGAACGTGCCGCCGTTGTCGATCGGCACGCCGAACGCCTGCGCGAGCGCGGCCGCACGCGCCGCGACCGAAAAGCCGCCGCACACGCATACGTTGGGCTGCAGGATGTCGACGGACTCGTTCACGAGGAAATCGCGGAACCGGAACAACTGCCCCTCGCTCTGCCCGGTCGCGACCGGAATGCCGCCGCGTTTTCTCAGGTCGGCGAGCTTGACGGGATCGTTGTCGGCAATCGGCTCCTCGAAAAAGCCGATGTCGCAGTCGGCCACGCGCTCGGCGAGCCGCAGCGCGTGATAGTGGTCGAGCCCGCAATTCGCGTCGATGTAGATTTCCGCGGCATCGCCCACCGCATCGCGGACGGCCCGCACGCGCGCCACGTCGTCAGCGACGACCTGGTCGAGCGGCCGGCCTTCGTTGCGGCGCGCCAGCGCGTGATAGCCGACGATCATCTTGATGCGTCGGTGCCCGGCGCCGACGAGCGCGCGCGCGGCATGCGTCAGCTCTGCGCGCTCGAGCGACGCGAAGCCGAACGTCGTGTACAGCGGCACCACCGGGCGCGCGCCGCCGAGCATTTTCCATACCGGCATGCCGGCGATCTTGCCGATCGCGTCCCAGACCGCGATGTCGATCGCGGAGATCACGTGCCCCGCGTAGCCGGTCTGCCCGCGCGGGCACAGCAGCCAGTAAAGCTTGTCGAGAATCCGCTCGCGCTCGACGACGTTCATCCCGACCAGGTTCGGCGCGGCAACGTGATCGATCGCGGCGGCCACGACCGCTTCGTCGGTGATCGCCGTGAAGCCGTGGCCGGTCACGCCCTGCGACGTCTCGATTTCGACGATGACGCCCGACAGCTTGCCGGACAACCGGACACCGGCGATCTCGGCGTCGCCGCGCGCGAACACCGGCGTCGCGGTCATTTTCACGATGGTGTGCTGCATGTCTGCTCCGTTTTGTTTTGATGAGTGCAACAGGACTTCGTCAGGCCGCGCGCTCGCGCGGCATCACCGGCTCTGCGCGCGACGCAGCACGAACGTGACGCCGATGCCGGTCAGCAACCCCCAGAACGCGCCGCCGATGCCGAAGAACGCGTGGCCGGCGATCGTCACGAGGAAGGTCAGGATCGCGGCTTCGCGCGCCTCCTTGTCGGTGAATGCGTTGAGCAGCGCGCCGCCGAGCGCGTTCATCAGCGCGAGGCCCGCAACGGCCTCGATGATGATCGGCGGTGCGACCGCGATGAAGAGCGTCGCCGCGCTCGCGGCCAGCCCGTACACGATGTACGCGGCGCCGCACACGATGCCCGCCCAGTAGCGGCGCGATTCGTCGGGGCCGGCCTCGTCGCCCGCGCACAGCGCGGCGGTGATCGCGGCCAGCCCGATCGGCGGTGCGCCGAACGGCGCCGCCAGCAGGCTGCACAGCCCCGTGGCGGCGAACAGCCGCGACGCTTCGGGCCGGTAGCCGTTCACGTTGAGCACCGCGACGCCCGGAATGTTTTGCGACGCCATCGTCACGATGAACAGCGGCACGGCGACGCTCATCATCGTCTCCGCCGAGAACACCGGCGCGACGAGCGCGAGATGCGGCATCATGCCGTCCGCACCGATGCCTCCCGTCTTTGCGATGAACGCGATCACGATCAGTGTCGCGACTGCCGCGCACGGCACCGCGAGGATCTTGCGGATCCGCATCATGACGACCCAGACGAGCAGGATCGGCGCGACGACCAGCGGGTACCGCGCGAGCGCATGCACCGGTGCGACGCACAGGTTCAGGATGATCCCGGCGAGCATCGCGTTCGCGATCGGCAACGGGATCTTCGAGATCGCGCGGCCGAGCGGCTTCCACAGCCCGGCCAGCGTCAGCAGCACGCCGGTCAGCACCAGTGCCCCGACCGCCGCCGGATAGCCGCCTTTCACCGCGCCCAGGCCGAGCAGCAGCGCGGCACCGGGCGTCGACCACGCGACGCTGACGGGCATCCGGGTCCGGACGCTGAGCACGATGCCGGCCAGCCCCATCACGATCGACACGGCCATCAGGCCCGACGCGGCCTGCGCGCGCGTCGCGCCGACGTTCGTCAGCGCATTCACGATCAGCGTGAATGTCGACGCGAACCCGACGAACGACGCCAGCGCGCCTGCGCCGGCCGCGCGTGCCGAGAACCCGCGTTCGGTTTTCATTTCCGCGATACTGCTCATCTGTCCTCCGTGGAATGGATTCGGTACAGCAGCGGCCTCATCGCGCGTCGCGCGCCGGCTCGCCGCACTCCTGGTTCAGCGTTCCCGCGTGATACGCGGCGAGGAACGCGTCGAAATTGCCGATCTGCGTGCGTTCCAGATCGGCCTGGCGGCTCAGCGACTCGGCCGCCGTCGCATCGAATCGCGCCTTCAGGTCAGCCGGCAGCGGCCGCGCGCGGAAGTCCCCGGTATGCGTACGCGACTGCCGCATCCCGAACGCAAAGCACGCGCCGCGCGGGTCGTCGCGCAACGTGTGCAGCGCGTCGAGCACAAGTGCCGACGGCGTCGCCCGCGGATCGTCGAGCTTCGCGTATTGCGCATCGAGCGCCGCGGTCGTGCGCGTGTCGCCGCGCTGGAGATCCAGCACACCGGCCGCCTCGTGAACGCGTGCGAGCAGTTCGTGCGCCCAGGTGCGCAGCGCAACGCGTTCGCCGCCGCGCTGCAGTTCGAGCCCCGGGCGCCGGCCCTCCCGTGCAACCGTCGCGAAATTGCGCCGGCACGTGTCCTGTTCGGCATCCGTGAAGCACGGGCTGTCGTCGAGCGCGCAGAACAGCAGGAATGCGTCGACGAAGCGCAACGTCGTCTCCGCTACGCCGTGCGGTGCAAACGGATCGATATCGAGGCACCGCACTTCGACGTACTCGACGCCGCGGCCGCGCAACGCATCGAGCGGCCGTTCACCGCTGCGCACCGTGCGTTTCGGGCGAATCGCCGAATAGAACTCGTTCTCCATCTGCAGCAGGTGCGTGCTGAGCTGCAGCCACTCGCCATCGCGCTTCGCACCGATCGCCTGGTACTCGGGACACGGCTGCGCGACGGCCCGCGCGAGCCCTTCCAGATAGGCCGGCAATGTGTCGAGGCACGGCGCGAACGCGCCCTGCACCCGGTTCTGGTAACCGAGGTCGCTCATGCGCAGGCTCGTCGCGTACGGCCGGTACAGCGTCTGTGCATCGAACGTGTCGAGGTCGTGCAGGTCGCCCGCGACGAAGCCCGCGCACAACGCCGGCGACGCACCGAACAGGTACAGCAGCAGCCAGCCGTAGCGGTGGAAATTGCGGATCAGCGCGAAATAGCCGGCCGAACGCGCGTCGTGCCCGTCGCGGCCGGCCGGCGTGCGCCCGTCGCGCAGCAGCGGCCACACGGCATCCGCGAGCGAATAGTTGTAGTGAATCCCGGCGATGCACTGCATCGCCTTGCCATAGCGGAACGCGAGCCCGCGCCGGTACACGTGCTTCAGGATGCCGAGGTTCGACGTGCCGTACCACGCGATCGGAATGCGGCGATCGTCGTCGAGCGGACACGGCATCGACTGGCTCCACAGCAGCTCGTCGCCGATCGCATCGCACGCGTAGCGATGCAGCTCGTCGAGCCGCTCGATCACGTCGGCGGCGTCGTGCTGCGGCGGCGTGACGAACTCGAGCAGCGGCTCCGCATAGTCGGTCGTGATCGACGGGTGCGTGAGCGCCGCGCCGAGCGCGCGCGGATGCTGCGTCATCGCGAGCCGGCCGGCGGCATCGACGCGCAGCGTCTCGCGCTCGACGCCGCACAGCCCGTGGCCGAGCAACGGCAGGTGGGCCGCGTCGCTCAGCACGCCCAGCCGGCGGCGATAGGTCGTCGTCATCCACGTGTGTCTGGGTGAAGCTTCATGGGTCATTACGGTCTCCCGTCACGAAATCGGATGCGGCGCCGCTCAGTCGAGCGGGCTCTTCGGCCGCGGCAGGCCGATGTTCTCGCGCAGCGTCGCGCCTTCGTAGCGCGTGCGGAACAGGCCACGCCGCTGCAGCTCGGGCACCACCATCGTCACGAAGTCGTCATAGCCGTCGGGCACCGTGTAGAACACGACGATGAAGCCGTCGCATGCCTCCGTCATCAGCCACTCCTCCATCTGGTCGGCGATTTCCGACGCCGTGCCGACCATTTCGCCGGTGCCGGATTCGGCTGCCCGCTTCGCAAGCTCGCGCACCGTCAGCCCCTCGCGACGCGCCAGCGCCGCCCATTCGCGCTGGTTGCCCTGCCCTTGTTCGGTATGCGGCAGCTCAGGCAACGGCTTGTCGGGATCGAATTTCGAGCAGTCGACGCCGAGCCGGATCGACAGGTTCGGAATGTTGCTGTCGACGTGCACGAGATCGTCCATGTAGCGCTTCTTCGCCAGCGCCTCGGCACGCGTGCGGCCGACGTACACCTGGTTCGCGGGCAAGACCTTCAGATGGTCGGGATTGCGTCCGGCCGCGACCGCGCGCGACTTCACGTCGCGATAGAACGCGCGGCCCGTCTCGATGCTGCGTGCGTTGCCGAACACGAGATCGGCCGATCGCGCGGCCATGTCGCGCGCCTCCTCGGACGCCCCGGCGAGCGCGATCACCGGCCAGCCCTGGACCGGCCGCGCAACGTTGAGCGGCCCCTTCACCGAGAAGAACTTGCCCTTGTGGTTGAGCGGCCGGATCCGGTCGAGATCGGAGAACACACCGGCTTCCTTGTCCATCACCAGCGCATGATCGGACCAGCCGTCCCACAGCCCCGTCACGACCTGGAAGAACTCTTCCGCGCGCTCGTAGCGTTCCGCGTGCCGCAACGCCGTCTCGAGCCCGAAATTGAGCGCGGCTTCCGGATTGACGGTCGTGACGATGTTCCAGCCCGCGCGCCCGCCGCTCAGGTGATCGAGCGACGCGAAACGGCGTGCGAGCAGGTACGGATCCTCGTAGCTCGTCGTGCCGGTCGCGATCAGGCCGATGCGGTCGGTGCACGCGGCGATCGCCGACAGCATCACGAGCGGGTCGTACGACGTAATCGTGCCGCTGCGCTTGAGTGCGTTCGGCGGCATCGGCATCACCGCCAGATGGTCGGCCGTGAAGACCGCGTCGAAGCATGCGTGCTCGAGCTTCTGCGCAAGCGACCGGATGATCGGCCAGTTGAAATTTGCGAGCGTCGGCGCGCTGGGATGCCGCCACCACGCGGTGTGCAGGCAGATCGGTCGCATGAATCCACCCAGGCAGAGTTGCTTCGTCATACGGGGTTCCTCGTCGTCGGAATGGGGCGCAATGCGTGCGGGCCGCGCGCGGCGGGCCCGTCAGCGCGCGTCGTTGAAGCGGGCGAAACCGGCCTCCAGATCGCCGATCAGGTCGTCGGCGTTTTCGAGACCGATGTGAAAGCGCACGCACGGGCCGCCCGGATCCCAGTGCGTCGCGGTGCGGTAGGCCGAGCAGTCGAACGGCATCGCGAGGCTTTCGTAGCCGCCCCACGAATAGCCGAGCCCGAAATAGGCCAGCCCTTCGAGCAACGCGGCGACGGCCTGCGCGGGTGCCGGCCGCAGCACGACGGAGAACAGCCCGGTCGCGCCACTGAAGTCGCGCGCCCACAGCGCATGGCCGGGATCGTCCTCGAGCGCCGGATAACACACCCGCCGCACTTCCGGGCGGGCCGCGAGCCAGCGCGCCACGCGCAGCGCATTCGCCTGGTGCTGGCGAATCCGCACGCCGAGCGTGCGCACCCCCCGCAGCGCGAGAAACGCATCGTCCGAGCCGATGCACTGCCCCGTGTCGCGCTGGTACTGCTCGAGCGCGGGCAGCGCGCGCGCCGACGCCGACACCATGCCGATCATCACGTCGGCATGGCCGGCGAGATACTTGGTGCCGGCCTGGATCACGAGATCGGCGCCGTGCGCAAACGCATCGAAGAACAGCGGCGTCGCCCACGTGTTGTCGAACAGCACCACCAGCCCGCGGTCGTGCGCGAGTGCGGCGAGCGCAGGCACGTCGCACATCTCCATGCTCTGCGACGCGGGCGCTTCGAGATACAGCGCGCGCGTGTTCGGCCGGATCAGCGCGGCGAGCGTGTCGACCGACGCGCACGGATCGAAGTACGTAGTCTCGATGCCCGCGCGCCGCAGCACGCCGTCGCACAGCTGCCGGGCCGGCCGGTACACCGCGTCCGTCATCAGCAGATGGTCGCCAGCCGACAGGCACGACGACAGCGCGGTCGTGATCGCGGCGAGCCCCGACGGGCACAGCACCACGCCGGCGCCGTGATCGAGCGCAAGCACCGCGTCCTGCAGCGCGGCGGTCGTCGGCGTGCCGCGCCGGCCGTAAACGTATGGCTGCGTGTAGCCGAGCAGATCGGCCACGCTGGGCGCGAGCACGGTCGAGCCGCGATAGACGGGCGGATTGACGAAGCCGTGATGCGCGGCCGGCGCGCGGCCGCCCGTGACGAGCACGGTGTCGACCTGCGCGTCGGCTGCCGGACGGATCGGGGCGGGCCGCATGATCACCCCTTCACGATGCGCACCGCACCGCGCGCGGCGCTGGTGGTCATCGCCGCATACGCGCGCAACGCACCCGACACGCGGCGCTGCCGCTTCTCCGGCTGCCACGCGCGTTCGCCGCGTTCTTCCATTGCCGCACGACGACGCTGCAACTCGTCGTCGTCGACGACGACACGGATCGAGCGGTTCGGGATGTCGATCTCGATCACGTCGCCGTTCTCGATCAGGCCGATCTCGCCGCCTTCGGCCGCCTCCGGCGACACGTGCCCGATCGACAGTCCGGACGAGCCGCCCGAGAAGCGGCCATCGGTGATCAGCGCGCACTGCTTCGCGAGCCCTTTCGATTTCAGGTAGCTGGTCGGATACAGCATTTCCTGCATCCCGGGCCCGCCCCGCGGCCCCTCGTAGCGGACGATCACGACGTCGCCCGGGCCGACCGCACCGCCGAGGATGCCCTCGACCGCCTCCTCCTGCCCCTCGAACACGCGTGCGATGCCGGAAAAGCGCAGCATCCCGCCGTCGACGCCGGCGGTCTTCACGATGCAGCCGTCACGCGCGATGTTGCCGAACAGCACCGCGAGCCCGCCGTCGCGCGAGAATGCATGCTCGGCGTCGCGAATGCAGCCGGTCTTGCGGTCGAGATCGAGCTCGTCGTAGCGGTTGTCCTGGCTGAACGCGACGTGCGAACGCACGCCGCCCGGCGCCGCGCGATAGAAGCGCGCGACCGAATCGACCCGATTGCGCATCACGTCCCAGCGCTCGAGCATGTGCGCGACGCTCGGTGCATGAACCGTCGGCAGCGTCGTATTCAGCAGCCCCGCGCGATCCAGTTCGCCCATGATCCCGATCACGCCGCCGGCGCGATGCACGTCTTCCATGTGCACGTCCTGCACGGACGGCGCGACCTTGCACAGCACCGGCACGCGGCGCGACAGCCGGTCGATGTCGGCCATCGTGAACGGCACTTCGCCTTCGTGCGCGGCGGCCAGCAGGTGCAGCACCGTGTTCGTCGAGCCACCCATCGCGATGTCGAGCGTCATCGCGTTCTCGAATGCATCGCGCGTCGCGATCGAACGCGGCAGCACGCTCGCATCGTCCTGCTCGTAGTAGCGGCGCGCGAGATCGACGATCACGCGGCCGGCCTCGAGGAACAGCCGTTTGCGCTCCGCGTGCGTTGCGAGCACCGAGCCGTTGCCCGGCAGCGCGAGCCCGAGCGCTTCGGCCAGGCAGTTCATCGAGTTCGCGGTGAACATGCCCGAGCACGAGCCGCAGGTCGGGCATGCGACGTTCTCGACCGCGCGCACCTCGTCGTCCGATACCTGCTCATCGGCGGCCACCACCATCGCGTCGATCAGGTCGAACGACCGCCGCTTTCCGCGGAAGGTCAGCTTGCCGGACTCCATCGGCCCGCCCGACACGAAGATCACCGGAATGTTGAGGCGCATCGCGGCCATCAGCATCCCCGGCGTGATCTTGTCGCAGTTCGAGATGCACACCATCGCATCCGCGCAGTGCGCGTTCACCATGTACTCGACGCTGTCGGCAATGAGTTCGCGCGACGGCAGGCTGTACAGCATGCCGTCGTGGCCCATCGCGATGCCGTCGTCGATCGCGATCGTGTTGAATTCCTTCGCGACCGCGCCGGCCGCTTCGATCTCGCGCGCGACGAGCTGGCCGAGATCCTTCAGGTGGACGTGGCCCGGCACGAACTGCGTGAACGAGTTGACGACCGCGATGATCGGCTTGTCGAAATCGGCGTCGGTCATTCCGGTCGCGCGCCACAGCGAGCGAGCGCCGGCCATGTTGCGTCCGTGGGTGGAAGTACGTGAACGATAGGTAGGCATCCTGATCCTCGGTTGATTCGATTCGAAAAGGTCGGCGCGGCGGGCAAGCAGCCGGCCGTCAGTGCGGCCGGCCGGCCGCACCCCAGTTGTTGTCGTTCTTCGCGAGCGTCGGCAGCACGAACGACAGGATCTTTCTCCGGTCGAGATCGGACGACACGCTGAGCTTGTATTCGAGCGCGGTCAGCTTGATCACGATGGACCTGAGCGCCTGGGTCAGGCGTTCGTAGCCCCCTTCGAAATAGAGTGTTTCGCCACGCTGCGCGATCACGCCGTGACGAGACAGGTAATGAAACAGCGCGACGGACGAGCGCGCGTCGTAGTTGTCGAGCGGCGGCGCCTGCAGCGGGTAGCGGATCAGACGCTCGGCCAGGATGTACTGGATCGATGCGCGCAGCACGCGATCGTCCGAGCGCAGCCGGAACAGCGCGAGGATCGACAGGATGTCGACGCGCAACTCCTCGGCGCCGGCACCGTTGCGCGTACTCTTCGCATCGAGGTACTCCGGAATCGGCAGGAAGCCCGTGCGATGGTGGTATTCGTGCAAATGCACCCAGATCGCGCTGGCCTGCGTCAGCAGTTCGTCATCGGCCGCGAGCAGGTCCGGAAAGGCCGTCGGCGACCATCTCGCCTCGATCGCCGGGCGCGTGTAGCGTTTGAAGCGCTCGACGAACTTGTCGATGAAGTAATACGCCTTGTGATAGGCGTGCAGATCGGCATCGATGAAGTTCTCGCCGAACACGGCGACCGCCAGCGGATTGCGGAAGCCGTCCGTGCACATCCGGATCTGCACCGGCAGCGCATTGCCGTCCGGCGCGATTTCAAGCACGCTCGGCGGAATCGGCACGGGTGCGATGGTGGCCGCCTCGAGAAACGCGTCGGCGTTGTACGGCACATCGAAAAAACCGAGGATGAAGCTAGGGTCAACCGAGTACGTCAGGTCCAGCAGGCGCCCCGATGCGAGGCAACGGTTTTCCAGCGTCACGAGCAGCGCGCGCACGTGCGGATTGTCGGCATAGTTGCCGAGGTGCGTCCGTGCGCATTGCGCAATGCGCGTAACGTCGGTGCGAAAGCCGCCCGCGAGGATCTCGCTCCGGCAGCGGTTGGTGGCTTGTACGATTTCGCGTTTCATGTGAGTCGTCCTGTCGGCGCGCGTCGTTATACGACGCGGAATTCGCGCTGCAGATAGACGAGCGCGTCGTCGTCGGGCGCCGCGCAATGCAGCGACACCACTTCGCCCACGAGCAGCTCGTGCGTCGCGGCGCTCATCGATGCCACGAGCCGGCAGTCGAGCGCGATGCGTGCACTCGCCAGCACCGGCGCGCGCGTCGCGAGCGTGCCCCATTCGCCCACCGAGAAGCGCTCGTCGCGTGCGTGCGCGGTGCGGCCCGCGAACACGTCGGCGAGAAACCGGTCGGCCGCGCCGAGCGTGTTCACGCAGAACACCGCGTTCGCGATCAGCCGCTGCGCCGACACGCTGTCTCGATTGACCGACACCAGCACCGTCGGCGGCGCGTCCGACACCGACAGCACGGCGGTCGCCGTCATGCCGCAGCGCCCCGCCGGCCCGTCGCTCGTGAGTACGTGAACCGCCGACGCAACGCGGCACATCGCGTCGCGAAAGCGTTGCGGCGAAGCGCCGATCGACTGGTCGGTGAACAGCGCGGGTTCGTTGTGGATCATGTCCTGTCTCCGGGATGCATTGGGGGAAACGCCGCGCTACCGGTTCACCAGCGCCTTCGGCAACGACAGCGCGAGCAGCCCGCCCAGCGCCATGCAGCCGGCCATCATGTAAAGGCCTGCGTCGTTCGATCCGGTCACCTGCCTGAGCAGCCCCATCAGATAGGGGCCGAGGAATCCCGCGAGATTGCCGATCGAGTTGATCATCGCGATCCCGGCCGCCGCCGCGGTGCCGCCGAGAAAAGCGGTCGGCAAGCTCCAGAACAATGGAATCGCGGTGAGGATGCCCATCGTCGCGAGCGTCAGCGCCGCGATCGCAAGCCCGGTCTGATGCGCCCATCCGACCGCGAGCACGAGCCCGACCGTGCCCATCGCGCCAGGCACCGCAAGGTGCCAGCGCCGCTCGCGCTGCCGGTCCGAACTGCGCGCGATCGCGATCATCGCGAGCACCGCCAGCGCGTACGGCACCGTCGACAGCAGCCCGATCGTCAGCGGATCGGCCACACCGGTCGCATGAATGAGCGTCGGCAGCCAGAACCCGACGCCATACAGTCCGATGACGAACGAGAAGTAGATCGCGCACATCAGCCAGACCCGCGGATTCACCATCACGGCGCCCAGCGACAGATGCGACTTGACGGCTTCCTCCGCGTTCACGTTGCGCTCGAGCAGCGCGCGCTCGTCGTCGCTCAACCATTTCGCCTGCGCAATCCGGTCGTCGAGCAGCGCATACACGAGCACGCCGGCGACGATCGACGGCAACCCTTCGAGCAGGTAAAGCCACTGCCAGCCGTGCCAGCCGTTGAGCCCGTCGAACGCCTTCAGGATGTAGCCGGACACCGGGCCGCCGACGACCCCCGACAGCGCCACGGCCGTCATGAACACCGTCGTCATCCGCCCGCGCCGGTGCGCCGGATACCAGTAGGTCAGGTACAGGATCACGCCCGGGAAGAACCCGGCCTCGGCGGCGCCGAGCACGAAGCGCATCGCGTAGAACGTCGCCGGCGTCGTGACGAACATCGTCAGCGCGGAGATCGCGCCCCACGTCACCATGATCCGCGCGATCCAGACGCGTGCGCCGACACGATGGAGAATCAGGTTGCTCGGTACTTCGAAGATGAAGTAGCCGAAGAAGAAGATGCCGGCGCCAAGCCCGTAGGCCGCATCGGACAGCCCGAGATCGCCGGCCATCTGCAGCTTCGCGAAGCCGACGTTGACGCGATCGAGATACGACACGAGATAGCAGAACAGCAGCAGCGGCATCAGCCGCCACGCGACCTTGCGATAGGCTGCTTCCTCCGAAACCCGCAATGCGGACGATACGGTCGATACAAGCGTCTCCATGATTTTTCCTTTCTTTCGATCGGTTATTTTTTGTTGCGCACGGCGTCCGGATTCCGGCTTGCGCCGCTCGGCATCGGGCCGCGTCGCCCAGCGCGGCCGAGCGCAGCCGTCACGTTCGCGCGCGCAGGATGCCGCGGGCACGCACGCCTGCGTGCGACGTCCGTTCAGCGGTTCGTCGAATCCGGTTCGGGTGCTGCGGATCAGGTGCGCATCGGTGTCGCGATGGCCGGTCGCGACAGCGCGACGCCTCCGGGGGCTCGTTGTACGTCGTTGTGCCCGGGAACTGCGTCGCCGGCAGGATGGAACGCGCGCAGCGCGCGCGGGTAGTCGAAAGCGTTCTTCATGTTCAGCCTTTTGCTCACATGCCCGCTTAGGGCTCCTTTACAACGTTCGTCGACGTTCGAAGTCGAGAACGCACCGCTGGACCGGACGCCCTTGTGGAGCCTCCGGTACCGTGATTCCATCCGGCCGCGCACGGCGTGCCGTCACTGCATTGCTGGCGGGCGATCGCGCAACCCGACGATGTAGGCGACCGTGCTGTCCCGATACGACGTCGACACGCCCGCATCGGCCAGCCCGCGCACCAGCAGGTCGCGATAGCGTGCACTCGGCGCGGCGTCGCAGTCGAGCGTGACTGCACCGCGATACGTCAGCGCGTGCACGCGCTGCCCGCCCTGCTCCGACACCTCGACCGCGCACCGTACGTAGCGGCCGAGATGCACGCCTTCGCGGCGCTCCAGCGCGGCGAGCATGCCCATCGGCAACCGGTACAGCGCCCCCTCGACGATTGCGCCTGCAGCCGGTTCGATGTTGGCGCAGCAGACCGGCTCGTTGAGCGACGCGTAGTTGAAGGCGAGACGGTGGTCATCGAGCCGCGCCGCGCCCGCGAAATATGCCGCCGCATCGCATCCGAGCGAGGTCGACAGGCTCGCGAGATTCATGCACGAGCCGTACGCGAAATACGCGAAATGCTCGCCGCTCAGCAGGTCTTCCGTCGTCATCGTGTCGCGTCCCGGGTCGTGACGTTCGAGGTTGGACAGGCGCGCATCAGCATGAAGAACCTGCAGCGCGCGGCGTACCCAGCACGTAGTGGTCGTAGATCGCCGCGACCGACGCGATCGAGTCGAGCACGAAATCGCCGATCGGAATCTCGATCCTGAGCGTCTGCTCGATGAACAACACGAAGTGCACGAGCGACAGCGAATCGAGCAGGCTGGCATCGAGCAGGTTCGTCTGCGCCGTCACACGTGCCGGGGCGCCCGGATCGATGCCGGCCAGAAACGTCTTCACGCTGTCGATCAATTCGTCGAGACTCATCATCCGCATCACGATTACGCTCCAGAAACTTTCGTTCGTCCCGTCCCGCATGCATCGCGCCCGCCGGCGACATCCGCATCGAGCCGCACTATCCTTCACATCGTCTTTCGTTTTTGACTTTCGAGCAGGCGTCATGCACCATGCGACGCGTCGACACGACAACCCGGTCAGCTTCCCGATTCATATAAATAGGACACTTAACCAATATGAAAACTCATACGTTGTTCTACTGCCCCGGCCACCTGTCATTTGCACCGCACGTCATCCTGCGCGAGCTCGGCGCGCCGTTCGAACTCGCACTCGTCTCGATCAAGGACGGTGCAACGCAGAGCGCCGAATTCCGGCAACTCAACCCGAAAGGCAAGGTGCCCGTGCTGCACACCGGCGACGATGTGCTGACCGAGTCGTCCGCGATCCTGCTCTATCTCGGCATGCGCTATCCCGAGGCCCGGCTGCTGCCCGATACCGCGATGGGCGTCGCACGTGCCGTCGAGTGGATGAACTGGCTCGCGTCAGTGCTGCCCGGGACGGTCGCGCTCAATTTCCATCCGTCGCGCTTCAGCGACGACACGGCCGCGCACGACGGTATCCGTGCGAAAGGACGCACCGGCATCCTCGCCGCGTACGCGCAAATCGACGAACGGCTCGCCGCGCACGACTGGGCACTCGGCGAGCATTACTCGATTGTCGATCCGATGCTGCTGATCTTCTTCAAATGGGGGAACATGCTGAAGCTCGACATGCGCGGGTTCGCGCATTGGGCTGCGCATACGGAGCGCATGCTCCGCCGCCCTGCCGTTGCGACCGCGCTGTCGGTCGAACAGATCTCGGTCTGGGCGTAATGGCGAAACCGGGTCGGGCATGTGCCCGATCCGGAGTGCTGCCCGCGTCCGTCGCGTCTCCTTCATCTTCTCAGGTCCTTTTCGCCGCTTTTCTTTCTTTGTTGCCCCGGCCTGGCCCACGGACATTATTTTCAATGCCCGGCCGACCCGTGCCACGACTCCGGGAACAGGAGCCGCGACCGCAATCGTGAATGGCGTTCGCTCGTGTCACCTGGCCCCTTCGGCACAATTTCCGCGATCACGGCGAATGCGTGAACAATGCAGCATCCATTTCGAGACGTCCAATATATTTTCGACAACCGATTGAGTCGCGAAAAATATCAATCCGGCGATTCCAGCCTCGTCGGAAACAATCACGCACCTTCTCGCCGATCACCAAACACGGCAAACGTATCGGCTGGCATGTAGATGGAGGGCAACAGATTGAGAAGCCGGACATCTTTTCGGAGAGACAACAACAACTGGGGCCCCTCGGAAAAAGGGACTTTTCCGCCCGATAAAAATCAATGACTTAGCCATATTTTTTGAAACAACCCCATGCTACCCAGCTCGGAAAAAATGTCCTTGGGTATGGGATTTCTCAGAGAATTCGTCTTTGGGAATGTCGCCCGCCTGCATCGGAGTATTCCGGTAGAACCATCCGATGAATGATTTGCCGTGTGCCGCTGGTTTCCGGAAGTCGCTCAGGACCCGAGCCCCAGCGAAATACCATGGCCCATCGTCGGGTAAGGCATGGTCCGGCCGCGATCCGCGCCCGAAATGGCTCGCTGGCAAGCCGCTCGACTACTATCCGGTCGAGCGAGCAGCGAAGCCGTGGTGGCTCGAAAAGGACGCCTGACGCATAGCGACAGATATCTCGGGTTCGATCGAGCATGCGCCCCTGTCGGCCAAGCGGCCCGGGAACAGCAATCCGCCTGGGTATCGGTGGCGTCGAAGCGATCGGATGGCGCCTGTTGGCCCCGCGACTGTTCAACCGCGGTCTGTCGCAAGACACATGAGAGCGCATTTGCCTGCATCCTGGTGCCGAGACAGCAGAGGTTCGCTTTCCGACGCGACGCTTGTCCAGTCCATGACCTGCTTGATCGCTTGTGAACCGGGTCCGTGGCTATGGGGCGCTACCGATCGGAAAGAGGTCGAGCGTACCGTCCCCAGGATCGTATATGTGGAGGCGATACATCCTCGCGGCGTAGCAGAACTTGGGAATCCTTCCCCCAAGACGCCTAGAATTCAGTCATGGCTGCATTCCACAAGGAGGCTGTCATGACTCAGTCGATGATTGGTTGGGTGGTTGGTCTTGCGGTGGTCGCGGTGGTTGCCCTCGCGTTGGCGCGCCGTTACCAGAGCGAACATCCCGGTATGGAAGTTGTTCAGTGGTTGGACTCGCATCACCTGGGGTGGCTGCATCGCAAACATTGACGTGCCCACGCTGGCGGCGACAACCCCGCCTTGCCGAAGTTTACCGGGGGCCAAACGCACGGATGCAGGCGGGCGGGTGTAGTCGACCATGTCGTTGTCTTACCAGGGGTCCTGGCAAGGAAGGCATCATGGATGATGAAGTGTGTACGACCCATACGCACGTGGCACGCCTTCGCGTGGTGAAGACCGTGTCTGGGCGCTATCGCGGAATCGTCCACGTGCACCGCATTGGAGAGGATCCTGACTCCTCTGAGCAACACGATGCCGAAGGGGATTTTTCGACGGACGTAGAGGCGCGTGACGCCGCGCGAACGCTCGCGCGCAGTTTGCTCGACGAGCAAATCGAGGTGCACGAAAAAGCGCAAGGAATCGATTGAATCTGCGTCGGCGGATTGGTCGCTACGCAGCGTCGCTCGGCAACGCGACGTCCATCAGCGCGTAGCGCGCCAGTCGCACAATGCGGCCGCTCGTCCGTTGATCTGCTTTGAGAGCACGGAAAAAAGGAATGCCGGTGCTACGGTGCAAGTTTCCCGTGACCGGCAGCATGGCATCGGCTCGCTCAATATCGGATCGGGACGCGAGTCTCCGATTGACGCGCACGCCCATGCATTGCTGTTCGACAAAGAGTCGTCTCAAAGAACCGCGTCGAGCATCCAGTGCTCGCCTCGGTTCCGGTCGATGATGTCTTCTGCGTAACGTTGCGAGGCCCGGCGTGCGTCACCGGCACTGGCAAACGGCGCACCGTCGACAAGCTTGAAGGTCTGGCTCCGGGTCAGCGTGGTGTCGGTGCCGCGCAGGCAAACCTTGACCGCCGCGTCGAAACCGGCTTCGTAGTTGTGAGTACGGCCGGCGCCTGCGTGAAAGTGAGGGTAGATCAGCGGATATATTTCGAATCCGCGATAGGTACACATACTCATGATGAACTCCTGGTGATTGATGGCTACAAACTGCGTAGACGAGCGCAATCAATCCTGTATCGACGCTACATGGTCAGCGTCGAACAAATCGGTTTCGAGGCGCACTGGGCGAAGCCCGTTCGTCTTTGTGCCGGAAATTGATACGTCCTTTGGTCAGGTCATAGACCGACAATTCGAGCCTGACCTGATCGCCAACGAGAATGCGAATGCGGTGCTTGCGCATGCGGCCCGATGCGTACGCCGCAACGACCGCACCGTTTTCCAGGGTGACGCGAAACCTGCTGTCCGGAAGCACCTCATTCACTACGCCGTCCAATTCCAGCAATTCTTCCTTTGCCAAATCAATTTCTCCAATCGATGTGACGCACCGCAATCGCAGTGGCGTGCGGATCTCCGCCCCCCTGACAGGGCGCGGCTTCATTGCAAATACGAGATTGACCATGCGTGGGGAGCGCGTACCCACACGACATGCGGGCCACGCCCTGTCCGGCCGCTAGCGCGTCCCGGTGGAGCGCTTCTTCCCGCTCGATCTGGCGGGCGCGGCGGGTGCCTTCGGCGGCACCCAGTTCAGCGCCGCGCCGAGCACCGGCCAATCCTTGGAGCGCCGTGGTCTTGCGAGTGATCGCTTGTTGCGCAACTGACTCTTGGTCAAAGTTACCTCCGTACGCGTCGATCGCAAACTCACGATGAATGAGCCGTCCAGTCGTTCGCCGCCGGACGCGCGGCGTCCCCACCTTCTTCCTTGTGGTGTACGTTCGCACATATCCGTGCAAGTCGTCTCGACGCGAAACGGTAGTCGCAGGAGGACCGGGGGCGTCTGCGGCGGATGCGAAAGATCCCGACCGATCACTGCATGACCGACCCTGTACACAGGATCGGAGAATGATGTGGATTACTGAGGAGTGATGTTCGATGCCTGCAGACCCTTGGGCCCGTGCTTCGTCTCATAGCTGACCTTTTGACCTTCGGCCAGCGTCTTGAAGCCATCGCCGCGAATCTCCGAGAAGTGCGCGAACAGATCATCGCCGCCGCTGTCAGGCGTGATGAAGCCAAAACCCTTGTTGTCGTTGAACCACTTGACGGTACCGGTATCCATGGAAACTCTCCTGATATTGGACAATATGCATGCGCCCCGATAGGGGTGCACGAAAAAGGATCAAGGAGGGAGAGGACAACGAATACCGCGTTCCGCGGTCAGTGATGAGCAGCAATCACGCTTCTTGAAGGCTTCAGACACCCACCCTACGCGGGGCCAAACACCCTGTCAAGCTGTTTCGGTCGGAGCATGTCGGGTGGGCGCGCAAGAAGACGCCGCGATAGGCGAAGCTCGCCCCGGTTGCACATCCTCGTCTCCGTTGCTTCGAGTTGTTTCGAATTTCTAAGTGAAATTTCGACGATACCGTCAGGGCACCATCGCTCCGCGTACCGGCGATTGTTCACACGTGACGGAACCGATGCGTCCCCGCGCCCGATCGGGGCCGCAAGCCATGCGGCGGTTCGCGCAGAACTTTCGCTGTACAAGTTCGCCAATGGGCGTAGGATGGATTCGTTGACTGACTCGCTACCGATTCCCGCGCCACTCAAGGCGCGCCCCCCTCCGAACGTGATCGGGCCTCTCATCGAAACCGCGCAATGCGGACGAGCGCGACACGCATCGCCTTCCTATACGAAGCGTCTGATCGATACGTGTCTACAGGGCATGAGCGTGTTGGATAGCGCGTCCCGATCTCTTCCCCTGTCCATCCTGCTTCTGCGTCCGCGGCGGCGCCACAGACTCGAGCACGCCTGGCGCATGGCGTGCCGGCATCGGCGGGAGACTGGACATGAACAGGAAAGACCTGTTGAAGTGAATTCGACACGATGGTTCTGGCGTCATCGAGCAGTTCCTGCCGTATGACGCTCGTGCCGAGCTGGATGACGTCATTCTCGATCGTCGTCATGAAATCGATGAGGATGCCTTTCTGATGTTTCTCTCGATCCGCGCGCTGTTGCGCAAAGGCGGAATGTCGAGCTGAGAATCGGGCCCGGAGGCAGGTCATATCATGGCATTCCTCAATATTTGATGGTCCCGGTCGCGACGAAACGCTCGCGGTGGCCACTGGTCCCGCAGCAACTGAAGGAGGAAGGAAAATGCAGCTCGATTCAACCCGATTCCATATCGACCCGACACCGCGCAGAGCCGACGGGGAATACATGGCACACGCGCGGATCAGCATCAATCGTTCGGATGGCAGCGAGTATGACGTGCAACTGAGCGGAGATCTGGCTGGCTTCGATGTGCGCGAGGACGCAATTGTCTTTGCGAAAAGCTGGGCCCTCGAATGGCTCGAGGCGTATTGGGTCGACGATCTCCCAGCGTCGATGATTTGAACTTCGGGTGGCACGCCAGCCACCCGCGCAGGAAGCGCCTCCATTGCGCCGCTCGTCTTTCCCGCGCTCACGCCATCGGGCCGCACGAGTCCCACGCCCACGAAGTCCGCGACTCTCGCAAGCCGGACTTCCTCCCAGGTGCGGCACGTCGCGTCGGGAAATCATTCCAGTCTATCGAAGGCACCCGCTTCGAGATCTTTCCTGAAATGCTGTAGCCAGTCGCTTTCGTCGCCGACCACGTATTCCCTCGCAATCTGCGTCGAGAACCTGGTTATGGTGACATAGCCCTGCAGACCGAGGTTCTCATCACCCTTCGGGTCGGTCGTATCGGTTTCCTGCAGATCGAAATCGCCCTCTGCCAAACCACGGCGCTCCAGGGTCGCCAGAAAGTCTCGGTGTTCATCCGGTTCGATCAGCCGCATATTCAGCCCCCTTGTGTTCAGCGCGGATGTCGCGGGGCTCGATGTCACGGGGGCCGACGGCACCCGCTCAGGCGTTGAAATCATGCGCACTGAACCCATGCGGTGTACATCACGATCCCCGACATACGGCGCTACCAGACAGCAAGCATCATTGCCTGCGGTTTTATCGTCTCGGTCCTTTCATGCTTTCCGACTCCATGGCCGCATTCCGCTCTTCACTCGCCTCGATGGGGTCCATCGCTTCGTCAACCGACGCCGTTGCGCGCTCAGCAGCCGCTTTGGTTTCGTCTTCCGGGGAGTCGGCATCGCTGTTGCTGTCACCCGGGGGGAGCAGCATGTCCTTGAGCATCGCGCTCAGCTCCGGCGTGTCCCACGGCAGGCCACGGCTGGTTCGGACCTTGATGTAGTGCCTCACTTCCGCGTCCTGCTCCGCAGTTAGCGGCAGCCCCCGGAAGGTGCTTTTGGGGTCGGGGTCTCTCATCACTGTCTCCTACTGCTATAGCGTCTTCAGTGTAGTCCCATTGCGACCATGAGAGCCGTGACCGCAGCGCTCATTCGTTGAATCGAGTGCCATGCGTCGCTGCGGCAGGCAACAGGCGGCCATCAGCTGCCGCTGGCTGCCTACGTCGCGATGACATTCGAGCCGCCGTGTCCCTCGGTTAAGCGGCATTCCGCCCAGGATTCCGTTCGCGAGTACGTCCCCTGGTACCGCAGGCAGTGTCTCCAGCCGCAGGCTGACTACGCACACGATATCCAGGCGCGGGGCGTTCAGGCAGGCGCCCTCTACGTTCACGACCTTCATCCGGACCGGTAACGCAGTTGCAGCCGTCGCAGATATCCTCCTTCGTCGTTCATGACCGACTAGTCCTGCGGACTGCGAATGGATTTAGCCAGGCACCCGGACGATATTGGAGCAAGACAAATCAGCGACGGCCGGTGGCAGCAACTGGCCAACGCGGTTCAGGGGATGCTCGGCAATGCGAGCGATGACGTGGCGCAGGCAGGCTTTAACCGATCCATATGCACGTGGCATGTTGACGTCAACGGAACGGGACACCGGGTCGAACCGCTAATGGCCGGTTTCGGCTTGTGGCCACGGGCAGAGCGAAAATCGAGCGCGCGACGAAGTAGGGGCGGACGCCCCCGATCAACTATGCTGGAAGCTCACAAGGAGCCGACCATGAAGCCACATGACGTGATGACGATCTTCGAGCGGATGAACGCGGAAGGAAAGGCGGCCGCGGATCTGGACCATGCGTGTGCCGGGTTCGCTGGCTGGTTGGCGGAGGCATGGAGTCGATTGAGTGAGGATGAGATCGCACTGCTGACGTCAATCGGCGCTACGCTGTATCGCGAGGGGTATGCGCGGCGGTACTAGGCAGGTTCAGGGGCTGGCGTGACATATGGGCGGGGCGGACCGAAAGGGCGTATAAAGTCCGAATGACTATCCCCTCCGTGACCGCCGAGTCGGTCCTTGGTCTGTTCCGGCTCATTGCCGGGAGGGAGGAGCGCCGGACTTCTGGCGAGTCGGCCAGGATGGTGGCGCTCCTGGCTCTTGCCGAGCAGCTTGCACGCAACCATCAAGCAATGACCGAAGATAGCTGGGATGCAGCCGTTCGTGTCGGCGGCCTGCTGTTGCGAGCGGAAATGCTCAACAACGACGCTGACACGGTGGCACTTGAGCTGCTAAGCCGGCTGCGGCGGCGGAAATGAAAAGCCGCGTTCGGGCGGAGATGGATTCGAAGAGATCGCCACGCACCGAAGAGGAGCGAGGCTGACAGCCGTCGTCACGTGCAGGCAGCGATCCGCTTCGCGGAGCTCGTGATCGCGATACGCGCCAGGCCACCTTCGGTCAATTCAATTGCGGCAATCGTCTCGGCGCCGCCCTAAGGTGCTCGTTCGAAGGTATAGTGACTCACCCCCTGTGGAGTGACCAACATGTCGACACGCCCGCTTCTTTTCTACAAGGGGTATGAGCTTCATCCCCTCGTCTTCGCCCGCACATTCATTCGCTTTGACGGACATTCCCGCTACGCCGAAGGGTATGACGTTGCGGTGCGGATATGTCGCCCGGGCGCGATAGCAACCTCCGCCGCGAGCCGTGTTTTCAGGCTGGACCAACCGCTTGCATTCTCTGACTTTGGAATGGCAAGGCGTGCCGCCCGGCAGCAGGGAGAGGACATCATCGACGGAAAGGTGAGCGGCGCTTCGGTCATCGACATGTGACGAGGCTGCCGATGCCCGGCATCAGCTGACTGGTTCGGGCCGCGAGTTGCTCTCTCGTCGATGGCCGATTTGACCGTCGTTGTTTCTGAAAAACGATCACGTGCGGAGGGTATCCTCCGGCACATTTCTTCGTTCGGTCGAGCGCAGCGATCGGCCACGGCGACGCCAGAAGCCGAACGCACGCGTCATGGGTTCGCTTCCGCGGCGTTCATCGCATCGAAATGACTTGCGATGCCCGGGCAGCGAGCGATCCTCGCGGATATTCCCCCGCCAGGATCGATGCGTGGGCTTGCGCATCAAGGCTGAATCTCGTACGGCGGACATGCCGACAGGCGTGGATCGTCCACCGCGCCACCGACGGTGAAGTGATACAGGGATTGCCAGACATGATCCTTCACGCCGAGCAATGCGTGCATCTCATCATCGAAAAAGCAGCCAATCCCCGTCGCGCGCACACCGGCGGCTTCTGCTTCGAGATAGAGCGCCTGGCCAAGCATGCCGCATTCCCAGAACAGATGGCGATAACGCCAGGGTTGCTTCAACGCGATTTCGAATCTCGCGATCATTCCAAGCGCAAAGCAGGAATCGGCACCGATATCCTGATGGCAGCAAATCAACTTTGCCGCCGCGCACAAATCGTACGGCAGTAGAAGATAGAGCGGCAGATGGTCCGGCCCGATCTTTTGCCACAACCATTCGGGACGCAGAGATCGCTTGAGATCCGGCAGTGCGCCCGGTGTCCTGACGAGCATATACAGGCCCGGCTCCAGCCCGTCGACGCGGTGCACCAACAGCGCCGCATGCACTGCGGCAGGAGACATCAGCGCATTCCACGGCGGCGTGTCGGGATGTGTCAGCAAGCACGCCAGCATGCTGAATAAAGTCGCGTCGCTGATGCGCGTCGTGCCATCGAAATTCACGGCGCTGCGACGCTGTCTGGCGATTCGGGCGAAGCTGAGATCGAGGGTTGGCGTCGCCGGCGCTGGACACTGCTCCGGATGCGGTGGCGAGGGTGGTTCGCGAGTGTGGGGCTTGTGGGTGGCGCGATGAATCGAATCGATGTCCGGCCAGGCCACATGTCCCGAACTCAGTCGATTGGCGCGTCCGTGCCACTGTGCGCCGTCCAAAGCGATCAGCATGCTCTCGAGATCGGGCCGCGTGTCAGGGTTACCAATCCAGAGCAAAAGATCCGGCGCCTCCGTTTCGGCTTCCCTGAAATCTTCGCGGCGGTCCACTCCAAGCAAGCCGGCCACCGCATCATCCGCAACCGACTCCATCAACCGCGTCTGCCAGCCGAGCGCTGCGGCTGCGTAACTCATCGCAGCGATGACATGGCCGCAATCCTGCTGGCAGTAGCGCCAGGCGCGCATGCCGTATTTCCATGCCTCGCGCCAGTGGATCGAGCTTATGCCGACCAGGACACCACTTTCAGAAAACGCCTCGTTCCATCGTGGCTCGTCCACTGAAGCGCGATGTTCAAGCGCATGATCCCGGCTCAGGTAGTGGTAGACGCCTGCGGGCAAGCCGGGCAGAGCCGGACACAGAAGATAGCCCTCGGTCGGATGCAGATTTCCGCTCGAAGGGTTGCAGCGCAGTGCCCACCGCTGGGCACCAAAGGATTTCCACGCCGACAAGCCAAGCGAGAGTTCGAACAGGATTGCCAGAGTGGATAGATCGAATCCCTGCGTGGGCGGCAGGGTGCCGCAGCGTAACGCGTTGTAGCAGGTGGCCAGAGTGTCCGCGGCCAACGGCAGAGCAACGCGCGGAGCGCCGTGAAATACGCGAAACGAATCCGGCTGGGTTGCCCAGTCGAGCCCCCCAGGGCCAGGAGCGTAGAAGTTGAGACGGTGCTTGCTGCGTTCGTGATAATCAAGCACCGCACGCCTTGACCGATCCATGTCCCCTCAGACCCGGAATACCCGCACGCGCGGCGAGTGCAGGTCAGAAAGAAGCCGCGCATGGGGTGCACGCGCAAACGGGGGCCACGCTCACGAGATCGTGTACCGGTTCTGGGGCCCCCCCTTGTAAAGGTCTCTGGCAAGTCCCAGAATCCGGTCGCGATTGCGGTCGAAGGCCGCAAGCAAGGCGGGCTCGCCGGAACCCATGTCGGAGTTCAGTTTCGCCAGCATCGCATCGTCGACCAGAAAGGTAATCTCGCGAGAATTGTCGTAACCCCAGAAGCACACACAGTGTCTGGAAGCGTCGTAGGTGCGGCTGGGATTGGGAAAGTTGAGTGTTACGGCGCTATTCCCCATCTAACCCTCCTGACAGATATAACGCCACTTGCTCGCGTTGACATTAATTCGGGCGTCATTTTCGCGCCGCTTCTCGGCGCGCTCGCTGTCCGCGCGCTTCAGTGCCAAGGCGCGCGCCTTTTTCACGTCAACGTAATCGCCTTGCCTGGCGGGCGTGTCTGGGTTCAGTTCAGTTTGCTTAGGCATGCCGGATCCCAAAAGAAGAAATTCAAGTTTCAGGACCGTCGCGGTGACTGAGTTTCGTCGTCGCCCGCCCCAGACGAGGAGCGGACGACGACCCGCGGGCTTGCGGCCGACGGCATCTCTCGCGCACGGAACTGCCGGATCGAACCTCGGACGGAGGCTCGGTTGACGCGCGAAGTTCGCAGCTTCGACGTTCGCGCGCGGGATCGTCGTGGTGAGCCTTCTGCGTAGCTTGCGGACAGGGGGAAGCGTAAGGAGTCGAAGCAAAACCGTCGGTCGCGCGCATCGAACCTCACGAGAATGCGCCCTATACCACGGCCGTGCAAGCGCTATCTCATGTCAGGGCCATGATCGGCCCGCCCCCCCCAGGCAACGCTACCGTCATCAAAATCTGGGCATGGCGGCCGCCAGCCTTCCTGCCCGATGGCCTGGGACGGGGCGCGTTCATACCATCTTCGTTGAATCGCCTCTTCATTGCCGGTCCTCAACAACCGCCGACAAGCCCTTCCGCCCCCACCTCCCCCGTACCGGCAATCGTCAATCCAACTGTACCGGTACTGTACAGAGAACCGTCGCTAAACTGATCTCCATCCCAGCCTCGAACCGAACGGAGAATCCGCGATGGAATTCCTCACCTTGAGCGCATTGCCCGCCGGCATGCTCTTCGCGCTCGTCACATCGATCACGCCCGGCCCGAACAACACGATGTTGCTCGCATCCGGCGTCAACTTCGGCTTCCGCCGCACGATGCCGCACCTGTTCGGCATCAGCATCGGCGTCGCGATCCTGATGCTCTGCGTCGGCTTCGGCCTCGGCGAAGCGTTCAAGCGCCTGCCGCTGCTGTACACGATCCTCGAAGCCGCAAGCGTCGCGTATCTGCTGTACCTCGCGTGGCGCATCGGCACGTCGGGCGAAGTGAAGGCGCACGGCGCCAAGCCACGGCCGATGACGTTCGTCGAAGCCGCCGCATTCCAGTGGGTCAACCCGAAGGCCTGGATGATGGTGCTGACCGCCGCGACGACGGTCCGCCTGTCCGCCGACTACGGGATGAACGCCGCGTGGATGTCCGTCGTGTTCATCCTGATCGGCTTCCCGTGCATCTGCCTGTGGGCCGCGTTCGGCCTCGGCCTGCGCCGCTTCCTGTCGAACCCCCGCGCGCTGCGCATCTTCAACGTGACGATGGCCGTACTGCTGATCCTGTCGCTGTATCCGCTGATCGCGCACCTGCTGGCGTAGTGAACGCTCACCGCGCGCCCGTTGAGATTCGCCCGATGCAGGCGTACCCTTTTGTTACGAGCGCGCGCCACCGTTTCGCCGGTTGCGCCGCTGCTGCCGGGAGAGTGCCGATGAAGCCACTGCTGAGGGCGGGTGAACACATCGAGGGGATGCACTGGATCGCCGAGTATCACCCGCTCACGCACGAGATTCGTGTGCTGCGCGAAGACATCGAGATCGGCACCTACTGCGCGCCGCCGACGATGTTCGGTGAAGAGGAAGAGATGGGCGCCGCGAACCTCGCCGATCATCGCAGCCGGGAAGCCGCGCTGCGCGCGTATCTGCGCAACTTCGTGAAGCAACACGACGCGGAAGAATAGCCGGCGGCCCGATGGCTGCCGTATCGGCGGGCCGGCGCAGCGCACCGGCCCGCGCTTCGCTCAATGCCCGAGCGACTCGATCTTGCCTGCCGGCTGCGCGACACCATGCGGCCGCGCCATCTGCTTGATCAGCAACGCGATGCACGCGAGCAAGCCCGCAACGGCGATCGTCGCGAACACGCCCGCGAACGAGAAGTGCCGGCGCGTCAGTTCGGCGACGAGGAACGACCCCGCGATCCCGCCGAAGCGGCCGACGCCGAGCATCCACGCGACACCAGTGCCACGCCCTTCCGTCGGATAAAACGCAGCGGCCAGCGCCGGCATCGACGATTGCGCGGTGTTCATCAGCACGCCGGCCACGAACACGACCAGCACGAGCAGCCCGACGTTGCCGGCCGCCTGCCCGATCGCATACACGCTCACCGCCGTCAGCGCATAGCACACGGCGATCACGCGGTTCGCGTTGAAGCGGTCCATCAGCACGCCGCACAACACGGCGCCCACGCCGCCGAGCGGGAACAGCGCCGAGATCAGCGTCGCGCTCTTCGGCGTCAGGCCCGCATCCTTCAGCAGGATCGGCATCCAGTTGATCGACGCGTAGAAGATCACGAGGCCCATGAAGTACGCGAGCCACAGCATCACCGAGCCGACGATGTACGAGCGCGACAGCACGACGCCGAGACCCTTGCTGCCCGTCTGCGGCGCGGCTTCGGTCATCGCGAACGAGCCGGCGTTCAGCGCGTCGCGCGAGATGCGTGCGAGCGTGGCGCGGATCTTGTCCACCTGCTGGCCGCTCGCGACCATGAAGCGCACCGATTCCGGCATCTTCAGCAGCAACAGCACGCCGAGCAGCAGCGGTGTCACGCCGCCGAGCATCAGCACGCTGCGCCAGCCGAAATGCGGAATCATCCACGCGGCCAGGAAACCGCCGAACGCCGCGCCGAGCGGGAACCCGCAGAACATCAGGTTGATCACGGTCGCGCGGCGCTTGTCCGGGCAGAACTCGCCCATCATCGTGACCGCGTTCGGCATCGCCGCGCCGAGTCCGACGCCGGTGATGAAGCGCAGGATCGTCAGGTGTCCGATTGTGTTCGAAAAGGCGGACATCAGGCATGCAACGCCAAACAGGAACACCGAGCCGAGCAGCAACGAGCGGCGGCCGAGCCGGTCGGACAGCGGGCCCGACACGAGCGCACCGCACGCGAGGCCGAACAGCGCGGCGCTCAGCACCGGTGCGAGATCGGGTTTGGTCAGGTTCCATTCGCCGAGCAGCGACGGTGCGATGAAGCCGATCGCGGCCGTATCGAAACCGTCGAGCAGCACGATCACGAAACACATGAGGAACACGAGCCATTGAAAGCCGCCGAACGGCTGCTCGTTGATGAAGGTCTGGACATCGACCACGGGTGTGCGATTCATCGCTAGTCTCCTGTGTGGATCCAGGTTGGCCCTTTAGCGCTTGCCTGGATCCCATGCTTCGCGGTCGACCGGAGTGCGCGCTTCAGCGCTTGCTCCAGCCCCATGCAAAGCCAGTATGTTTATAAGCGACGCGGCCTCGGAACCGCGTCTTGCCTTTGTTCGCGCACCGGCCATCCGGTGCGCCGCGCGCCGATACTCTGCCGGCGCGTTCATTCATCGTCGACGGCCCGCCAACCATCGACGGCAGGCCCCGACTCAGGATCGCACTACAGCCGTTGCTTAACCGGCCTCGTCCTGTTCCTTGAAAATCTTGTCCGCGAGATGGAATGCGGAGTTCGCAGCCGGCACGCCGCAGTAGATCGCGGTTTGCAGCAGCACTTCCTTGATCTCGTCGCGCGTCACGCCGTTGTTGCGCGCGGCGCGCAGGTGCAGCGCCAGTTCCTCGCCACGGTTCAGCGCGACCATCATCGCGATGGTCAGCAGGCTGCGCGTATGGCGCGGCAGGCCGTCGCGCGTCCAGATCTCGCCCCATGCATAGCGCGTGATCAGGTTCTGGAATTCGTCGGTCACCTCGGTGCGGTTCTCGATCGAACGGTCGACGTGCGCGTCGCCGAGCACTGCGCGGCGCACCTTCATCCCTGCTTCGTAACGTTCCTGGTCGTCCATCGCCATGCCCTCACGCGTTGAGGAAATCGAGCAGCGCGCGGTTGAAGCCGTCGGTGCACTCGATGTTCGAAATATGCGCGGCGTCGAATTCGATGTGCAGCGCGCCGGGAATCGCGGCAGCGAGCGCACGGCCCTGATCGGGCGGCGTCGACATGTCCTTCGCGCCGGTCACGACGAGCACCGGCAGCGTGATGCCCTTCACTTCGTCGCGCAGGTCGGCCGCGTTCAGCGCGTCGCAGTTCGCCGCATAGCCATCCTTGTCGGTATGCACGAACGTATCGCGGATCGCGTCGAACAGGCGCGGCTCGCGTTCGACGAATGCATCGGTGAACCAGCGCGGCAGCACGGCGTCGGCGAGCGCGGCCATCCCTTCGGCACGCGCCTTCTGCGCTCGCGGCGCCCACACTTCCGGCGAGCCGATCTTCGCGGCGGTATTCGACAGCACCGCACGCACGATGCGCGACGGGTAGCGCGCGGCGAGCGCGGCGCCCGTCAGCCCGCCCATCGAGATCCCGCAGAAATGCGCGCAGTCGATGCCGACGTGGTCGAGCAGGCCGATCACGTCGCCGGCAAGCTGCTCGATCGTGTACGAACCGGCCGGTGCGTCGGAGTGGCCGTGGCCGCGCGTGTCGTAGCGCAGGATGTTGAAGTGCTGCGTGAGCGGACGGATCTGCGGCGCCCACATCTGCAGGTCGGCGCCGAGCGAGTTCGAGAAGACGAGCCACGGCGCGTCGGCGCGCGCGGCACGGTCGATCCGGTAATGCAGATTCACGCCGTTGACAGTGGCGAAAGGCATCAATGTTCTCCTGGTTGAGTCGTGCCCGCATGCAGCGCGAGCACGGCGTCGACATAGGCCTGCGCCTCGCCGACGTAATGTGCGGGATCGAGCAGCCGCGCGAGCGCGTCGCGCGACAGGTGGGCCGACACGGTCGCGTCGGCGGCGAGCACGTCGAACAGCGTCGCGCCGGTGCGCACGGCTTCCTTCGATGCGTGCTCGACGACATGGTGTGCGTCGAGCCGGCCGATGCGGTCGCCGAGCGCAAGCATCACGGCTTCGCCGAGGATCAGGCCGTGCGTCAGGTCGAGGTTCGCGGCGAGGCGTTCGGTATTGACGTCGAGGCCCGCGACGATCTGCGCGATCTGCGCGAGCGCGCCGCCCGTCAGGCGCGCGAGGTCGGGCAGCGCATCCCATTCGGCCTGCCAGCCGCCGAGCGCGCGCTCGTGTTCCTGCACCATCCCCGCGAACACGGTCGCAACGAGGTTCGGTGCGCGCACTGCGGCGGTCAGCACGGCCGCGCAGCCGACCGGGTTGCGCTTGTGCGGCATCGTCGACGAGCCGCCCTTGCCGGCGGCGGCCGGTTCGCCGAGCTCGCCGACTTCGGTCTGCATCTGCAGCGACACGTCGCGCGCGATCTTGCCGAGCGTGCCCGTCAGCATGCCGAAGCAGGACGCGGCTTCCGCGATGCGGTCGCGCTGCGTGTGCCACGGCACGGCCGGCGCCGCGAGCCTCAGGTCGGCCGCGAGTGCAGCCGTCACGCCCGCCGCCTGCTCGCGCAGGCTCGCGAGCGTGCCGGCCGCGCCGCCGAACTGCAGCACGAGCACGCGCTCGCGCAATTCGGCGAAACGCGCGCGGTGACGCAGCAGCGCATCGAGCCATTGAGCGAATTTCAGGCCGAGCGTGATCGGCAGCGCCTGCTGCAGCCACGTGCGGCCGATCATCGGCGTCGCGCGATGAGCGCGCGCAAGCGCCGCGAGCGACGCGCACGCTTCGTCGAGCATCGGCTCCAGCACGTCGAGCGTGTCGCGCAGCTGCAGCACGGTTGCGGTATCGATGATGTCCTGGCTCGTCGCGCCCCAATGCACGAACTTCGCGGCCTCGGGGTCGTCGGCCTTCACCTGCGCGGTGAGCTGCCTGACGAGCGGAATCGCGAGATTGCCGCCGAGCGCCGCGCCATGCGCGAGCGCGTCGGCGTCGAGCCGGCCGGCGTCGCACGCGCGCTCGATCGGCGCGACCGCGGCGGCGGGAATCACCTGCTGCGCGGCGAGCGCACGCGCGAGCGCGGCCTCGACGTCGAGCATCCGCTGGATCGTCGCGCGGGGCGACCAGATCCGGTTGAGCGGCTCGGTGCCGCAGATGAGGGAGGTCAGGCGGGCGCTGTCTTCGAGCATGGCATCAGATAGGGGAAACGGCGTGCGCCTATTGTCCACCCAAGCGTGCCGGCCTGCGCGCGAGCGCACGCGGCGGCACGCCGGCGGTTCACGCAGCGGCCTTCTGCGTCGCGTCGATCAGCGGCACGCCGGTCAGCTTCTGCAGTTCGTCGAACGACAGGTCGGTGAAGATCTCGCTCACAGCGAGGCCGTCGGCCGTCACGTCGAGCACCGCGAGATCCGTATAGATACGGCTCACGCATTGCACGCCGGTGACCGGATACGAGCACTGCGCGACGATCTTGCTTTCGCCCTGCTTCGTCAGGTGCTCCATCATCACGAACACCTGCTTCGCGCCGATCGCGAGATCCATCGCGCCGCCGACGGCCGGAATCGCATCGGGCGCGCCCGTGTGCCAGTTCGCGAGGTCGCCGCTCGCCGACACCTGGAACGCACCGAGCACGCAGTAGTCGAGGTGGCCGCCGCGCATCATCGCGAACGAATCGGCATGGTGGAAATACGCGCCGCCGGTGAGCAGCGTCACGTGCTGCTTGCCGGCATTGATCAGTTCGTCGTCTTCCTCGCCGGGCGCGGGCGCGGGGCCCATGCCGAGCAGGCCGTTCTCGCTGTGCAGGAAGATTTCCTTGCTCGGGTCGAGGTGGTTCGCCACCAGCGTCGGCACGCCGATGCCGAGGTTCACGTATGCGCCTTCGGGGATGTCCTGGGCAACGCGCTTGGCCATTTCATCGCGGGTCAGTCGTTTCATCTCGGTCTCCTCAGGCGGCTTGCGATGCATGTTCGGCAGCCAGCTCGGCTGCATGCGCAGCCTGCGGCACTTCGACGACGCGCTGGACGAAAATGCCCGGCGTCACGATGTGTTCCGGGTTCAGCGCACCGAGCGGCACGACTTCCGACACCTGCACGATCGCGACCTTCGCGGCGCTGGCCATGATCGGCCCGAAGTTGCGCGCGGTCTTGCGATACACGAGGTTGCCCCAGCGATCGCCCTTGTACGCCTTCACGAGCGCGAAATCGGCATGGATCGGCGTCTCGAACACGTACGGCTTGCCGTCGATCACGCGCGTTTCCTTGCCCTCCGCGAGCTTGGTGCCGTAACCCGTCGGCGTGAAGAAGCCGCCGATGCCGGCGCCCGCCGCGCGGATGCGCTCCGCGAGATTGCCCTGCGGCACGAGTTCCAGCTCGATCTCGCCCGCGCGGTACAGCCCGTCGAACACCTGCGAATCGCTCTGGCGCGGAAACGAGCAGATGATCTTGCGCACCTGCTTCGCCTTCAGCAGCGCCGCGAGGCCGGTCTCGCCGTTACCCGCGTTGTTGTTGACGATCGTCAGGTCGCGCGCGCCCTGTGCGATCAGCGCGTCGATCAGCTCGGACGGCATGCCGGCCGTGCCGAAGCCGCCGATCATGATTGTCGCGCCATCGTGGATGTCGGCCACCGCCGACTGGAGCGATTCGAAAATCTTGTTGACCATGTCTCTTCCTGATACGAACCCGCGGCTCGATGCGCGGCCTGTCGAGGGGACACGCGCGTGCCGCGTGCCGCGCCGGGGCCGATGTCGATCCCGGTATTTGTTCGCTATTAGAACCTAGATTCGATTAGCGAACGATGGGCCGATCATAGAGTCGCGCACAGCGCGTTGTCAAGGCGGGTTCCCTCGGGGGCCGTCGCGTCGTCGAACGGCAGGCCGACATAGTTTTCGGCGAGCGACTGCGCGGCGGCCCGCGAGCGCGTCACGTATTTCAGCTCGGCAAACTTCAGGCGATTGACGAACGGCGAATCGTCCGGCGACGCGTGCAGCATGTTCGTCATGAAGTACGAGAAGTGCTCGGCGCGCCACACGCGTTCGAGGCAGGTCGCCGAATACGTGTCGAGCGGCGTCGCGTCGCCCGTCCGGTAGCGCGCGCCGAGCGCGCGGGACAGCGCGCGGACGTCGGCCACCGCGAGGTTCATCCCCTTCGCGCCGGTCGGCGGCACGATGTGCGCGGCGTCGCCGGCGAGGAACAGGCGTCCGTGCTGCATCGTCTCCGACACGAAACTGCGCATCGGCGTCACGCTCTTCTGCGTGATCCGGCCCTCGGTCGGCGTCCAGCCGGTATCGTTCGAGAAGCGCGTGTGCAGTTCATCCCAGATCCGCGTGTCGGACCATTCGGCCAGGTCCTCGTCCGGCTTGCACTGCAGGTACAGGCGCGTGACCGTCGGCGAGCGCATCGAGAACAGCGCGAAGCCGTTGTCGTGATGCGCGTACACGAGTTCGTCGAGCGACGGCGCCGCGTCGGCGAGGATGCCGAGCCAGGCGAACGGGTAGACGCGCTCGAACGTATTCAGCCGTTCGGCCGGGATCGTCTGGCGCGCGATGCCGTGGAAGCCGTCGCAGCCGGCGACGTAGTCGCAGTCGATGCGGTCGGCGCGGCCGTCCGCGTGCTTGAACGTGACGAACGGATGCTCGCCTTCGACGTCGTGCAGCGCGACATCGCTGACTTCGAAATGCATCGAATGGCCATGCTCGACGCCGGCCGCGATCAGGTCGCGCACGACTTCGTGCTGGCTGTAGACGGTGATCGCGCGCCCGCCGGTCAGTTCGGACAGGTCGATGCGATGGCGCTGGCCGTCGAACAGCAGTTCGATGCCGTGATGTTCGAGCCCTTCGCGGCGCATCCGGTCGCCGAGACCGGCTTCGTTCAGCGTGTCGACCGTGCCCTGCTCCAGCACGCCGGCGCGGATGCGGTTCTCGCAGTATTCGCGCGAACGCGCTTCGACGAGGATGGAATCGACGCCTTGCAGGCGCAGCAGATGGGACAGCAAAAGGCCGGACGGCCCGGCGCCGATGATCGCGACTTGGGTGCGCATTGTTCGTCTCCTGAACATTAATTCGAATCGTCGAACACATTTGAGCGCTTTCCCGACTATGCGGCAACGCGATTCAGGAGATATGTTGTATACGTTTTGACGATACTGGACCGGCGATGGATACGCTCGATCTGAACCTGATTCCCTACCTCGTCGCGCTCGACGACACCCGCAACGTGAGCCGCGCGGGCGACCTGCTCGGTGTGAGCCAGCCGCGCGTGAGCACCGCGCTCGGCCGGCTGCGCGAGTATTTCGGCGATCCGCTGTTCGTGCGCACGTCGCGCGGGATGGAGCCGACGCCGCGCGCGCTCGCGCTGCTGCCGGCCGCCCGCGATGCCCTCGCGCAGATCGAGCGCGGCCTCGTCGCGCCGCACGACTTCGATCCGGCCGAGAGCACGCATACGTTCTCGATCGCGCTGTCGGACGTCGGCGAAATCGTGTTCCTGCCGAAGCTGCTACAGGCTTTCGCGACACGCGCACCGCATGCGAACCTGCGTTCGGTCTCGCTCGCCCACGACGAAGTCGGGCGTGGCCTCGAAGCCGGGTCGATCGATCTCGCGGTCGGCTACTTCCCCGACCTCGACGGCAACAACTTCTTCCAGCAGCGGTTGTTCACGCACCGGTTCGTGTGCCTGATGCGGCGCGGCCATCCGTTCGAGCAGGCGCCGCCGTTCACGGTCGAGCAGTTCCTCGCGTGCGGGCACGCGGTGGTGCGCGCCGAAGGCCGCAGCCAGGAGGTGCTCGAGAAATATCTGGCGAAGCAGCGCATGCAGCGCCGCGCGGTGCTCGAGACGCCGCACTTCATGAGCCTGCCGTTCATCCTGAGCCGCACCGACCTGATCGCGACGGTGCCGCACGCGATCGGCTATGCGTATGCGGCCGAGCACGCGTTCATCGTGCCCGTCGAGCCGCCGCTCGCCCTGCCGCGCTTCGACCTGAAACAGCACTGGCATCGCAAGTACCACAACGATCCGCGCACCGCGTGGCTGCGCGGCGTCGTCGCGTCGCTGTTCAACGACGAGCAGGACGAATGGCCGAAGTGACGAAGGGCGAGCGGCAGCCCGCACGCACGACCCGCGAAAGCATGAAACAATGGCCGGATATCCGCCGCCGCTGGCGGCCTTCGATGGAGCCACTACATGGGTAAGGGTAAGAAATCCGCAGTGACCGAGCCGGCCGCATCCCGGCCGAGCCGCGAAGAAGCAGAAGACGCCGTCCGCGTGCTGTTGCGCTGGGCCGGCGACGATCCCGCCCGCGAAGGCCTGATCGATACGCCCGCACGCGTCGTGCGTGCATACGAGCAGTTCTTCGCCGGCTATGCGCTGGAGCCGCGCGACATCCTCGCGCGCACGTTCAGCGAAGTCGACGGTTACGACGAGATGATCGTGCTGAAGGACATCCGCTTCGAGAGCTACTGCGAGCACCACATGGTGCCGATCATCGGCCGCGCGCACGTCGCGTATCTGCCGAACCATCGCGTGGTCGGTATCTCGAAGCTCGCGCGCCTCGTCGACGCATTCGCGAAGCGCCTGCAGATCCAGGAAAAGATGACCGTGCAGATCGCCGATACGCTGTTCGACGTGCTGCAGCCGAAGGGTGTCGGCGTGATCCTCGAAGCCGCGCACCAGTGCATCTCGACGCGCGGCGTGCACAAGCCGGGCGTTGAAATGGTCACGTCGCGCATGCTCGGCACGTTCCGCACCGATCCGTCGACGCGGCGCGAATTCCTGTCGATCGTCGCCAATCCTTCTTCAGTCAACCTGACGAATACCTGATGGCGCAGACGAAGCAAGCGGCGCACGCGCCCGTCGTGCTCGTGACCGGCGCCGCGCGCCGGGCCGGGCGCGCGTTCGCCGAGTATTTCGCGAAGCATGGGTATCGCACCGCGGTGCATTACGATCGTTCGGCCGATGCCGCGCAAGCGGCCGCCCGCGCGATCGCCGAACGCGGGCACGATGCGGTCGCGCTGCAGGCCGACCTGTCGGATGCCGCACAGATCACCGCGCTGATCGACCAGGTGTATGCGCGCTTCGGGCGCCTCGACGTGCTGGTCAACAACGCGTCGGTGTTCTGGCAGGACCATTTCCCGAGCTTCGACCTCGCGGCGTTCGACCAGGCGTGGGCCGTCAACTGCCGTGCGCCGATCCTGCTCACGCGCGCGTTCTACGAACGGGCGCGTGCGGCCGGCACGCAGGGTGTCGTCGTGAATGTGGTCGACCAGAAGATCAAGGAAAACTTTCATCGCGACCACTTCAGCTACACGGTCGCGAAGGCCGCGCTCGGCAACCTCACGCAGATGCTCGCGCTGTCGTCCGCGCCGGTGCTGCGCGTGAATGCCGTATTCCCCGGGCTGATGCTGCCGAGCGACGACCAGACGCAGGCCGACTTCGAACACGCGAGCCGCGCGTCGACGCCGCTCGCGCGCATCGCCGGCCCCGACGACGTCGCGAGCGCGATCCTGCTGCTGACGGGCAATGCGTACAACGGCGTGGATTTCGTTGTGGATGCGGGGCAGAACCTGATCCGCGTCGACCAGGACGTGCTGTACAAGCACCGCTCGCCCGCCGGCAAGCACTGACGCACGGCACGCGCCCGCGCGAACCGGGCGCGCCGCCGCCCGCCGCATTACGGCTTCTCGGCGCTCCCGCCTTCGCGGACCTTGCCCTGCGCGACGCTCGTGCCGGCCGGCACGCTGTGCGTGAGCCACACGTTGCCGCCGATCACCGAGCCGCGCCCGATCGTCACGCGGCCGAGAATCGTCGCACCCGCATAGATCACCACGTCGTCCTCGACGATCGGGTGCCGGGCATTGCCCTTCACCAGCGCGCCTTCGCCATCGGCCGGGAAACTCTTCGCGCCGAGCGTGACGGCCTGGTACACGCGCACGCGCTCGCCGATGATCGCGGTTTCGCCGATCACGACACCGGTGCCGTGGTCGATGAAGAAGCTCGGGCCGATCTGCGCGCCCGGGTGGATGTCGATGCCGGTGGCCGAGTGCGCGATTTCATTGATGAATCGCGCGAGCAGCGGCACGCCGAGCTGGTGCAGCGCATGCGCGAGCCGGTGGTGCATCATCGCGAGCACGCCGGGGTAGCACAACAGGATCTCGGTGATGTGCTGCGCGGCCGGATCGCCCGCGTACGCGGCCTGGATGTCGCTGACGAGCAGCGCGCGAACCGCCGGCAACTGCCGGCCGAATTCGCGCGCGATCTCGAACGCACGTTCGTCGAGCTCGGCGAACGGCGTATCGGCATGTTCGGGCAGAAACGGCAGCGCACGGCGGATCTGCTCGGACAGGATGCGCAACGTGCTTTCGAGCGTGTGGCCGACGTAGTAGTCGACGCTTTCGTCGGTCAGGTCCGGCGCGCCGTAATGCGTCGGAAACATCGACGCGCGCAGACCGGTCACAATCTTGCAGATCGCATCGCGCGACGGCAGTTCGCGGATGCCGCGCGGATGGCGCGTGCGATGGAGTTCCTCGCGCGACTCGCGCAAGCCGGCAACGATTTCTTCGAGGTCCCACTGACGGACGGGTGATGTCGACATATGCCAATGCAGGCGACCGCGCTCGGTCGCACGGCCGCTAATAAAGTGACGGGTTCCACAAGATTACCGCGTTTTTTGTCCCGGAGCGGTACACCGGGGATCGGCCGGACGGCCGGCGCTGCGCGAGCGCGGCGGCGTCACATCGTGATGCTGCTCGCGTCGATCCATCGCACGGCCCAGTCGCGTGCGTGCGCGATTGCGTCGCCTTCGTCGTTGAACTGGAGCTCGATCGGGAAAAAACGGTTCGCAACGAGTTCCCCGTCGCTCGATCGGGAGATCACGACGTAGGGTTTGAACGAACCATCGCTGGCGCGCGCGGGCGCGCAGTTCAACAGATAACCGCGGTGCGTGAAGGCAGTAGTCGCTTGCATGAATCCGCCACCTCTAGTCCCTTGCTTTGTTGTTCACTACCCGTCTTTAAGGGTGCTGCGGCGCCCCGGCGCGGGCAGAGGCGGCGAGACTTCATCCCCTGTCGCCGCTTCGCAGGAAAAGAATCATACTCTGTAGAAAACGCGTCTTCTAGCTGAAATAAATCATGACAAATCAGTGCGCGTCGCGCGACCGCGGCGATCGCCCGCGCGCCTTTTCCCGTCGTGCCCGGAACGGGATTTGCTTCGATCCGGAGCGTTTCGCCGCCAGGAGAGCCGCGATGGAATCATCCGGTCAAACAGGTCGTGTACGTCCGCGCAGCATCGAGCTCGACAACGACGACACGCACGACAGCACGGTCGACACCGACGGCAAAAATCGCGAAGCGTCGCGCCTCGCCGGCGGCGGGCCGTTCTCGCCCGACCAGATCACGGGCAGCAACGCCTCGCTCGTCAACGCGATGCCGGAAGCCGGCGACGGCTTCGCCGGTTTCGACAGCCGCCCCGGCGGCAACCACCCGGCGTTCGCACTGCGCGCGGGCTACATGGTGGTCGAGAAAGGCTTCGACGCGCCGTCGCCCGGCGATGCGTGGTTCGGCCCCGTTCACAGGATGTACGGCAGCACGTACTGGCCCGGCCACGGACGGCGGCCGGAACGCATCATCGAGCTGACGGCCGTGCCGAGCCAGCCGGGCGTTTGAATCGGTCGTTCGTTTGCGGAGCGGCACCGGTCGACGACCGATGCCGACGGGTCGGCGCGCGCGACCGACGCTCGAGTGAACGATTTCACGCATCGGCGTCGACGGTTTCATGCATGCCGCACATCGTGCCGATGCCGTTGCGTTGATCGAAGTCATGTCGAAACGGCGCAGTTGCGATTGAATGGCGATGCGTGCGGTGCATCGATGTGCCGGTCGCGCACGGTCGATGCGCGTACCCACGCAACGCATCACGTCGCTGCGTGCATCTGCGCTCCGCCGCCGGCGCGAACAGCGGCATCGATCCAGCCACGCGCCACATCTCGCGCGGTGCAGCATGCGCCGCGCGCATGGCCGTTCGCCGCTGCAACAGACGCGATGCGACCACGCGACCCGACGGGCACCTCGCTGCAAAGTCCCCGCCGTTGGTTTACTCTGCCTCGCAGCATTGCGCATTGCCCAGCCTGATCGGCCATCCGGCCGACTTCGTTTCAACCCGCCACTCGGAGACACTATGTACAAGCGTATTCTGGTTGCCGTCGACGGCAGCGACACGTCCCGCCATGCGTTCGATGCAGCACTGGCGCTCGCGAAAGCGCACGGCGCCGAGCTGCAGCCGTTCTACGTCGTCGAGAACGCCGCGATCTACTACAACGTGCCCGGCTACGATCCTTCCGTGCTGCGCGATCAGCTCGTCGCACAGGGCAACGAACTCGCTCGGGATTTCTCGAAGCTGATGCAGGCAGCCGGCGTGAAGGGCGAAACGCGGCTGAACGAAGCGACGTCGCTCAACGATGTCTCGTCGCTGATCCTCGACGGCGCAACAGCGTTCGGCGCCGATCTGCTCGTGCTCGGCACGCACGGCCGCCGCGGGTTCCGCCGGCTCGTGCTCGGCAGCATCGCCGAACAATGCGTGCGGCACGCGACGCTGCCCGTGCTGTTGATTCCGGCGGCCGCGAACGTCGACGAACAGGCCGCCTGAACGCCATCCGGCAGGCGCCACCGGTCGCGACGTTTTGTCACCCGACAGCGGCAACTTGCGGTGGGACAATGATTCCGTCGATTCAACGCCGGAGTAAACGATCATGCTGACGCCCGTCGCCACACGTCCCGCCGCCACGCCTCATGCCGGTAGCTGGGCTCCTCGCCAGGCCGCGCACTGCTCGTCGTGCGCAATGCGGCACCTGTGCATGCCGCAGGGCCTGGCACCTGAAGCACTCAGTCGCCTCGAGTCGGTCATCTGCGCAGCGCGCCCCGTGAAGCGCGGTGAAGCGCTGTTCCGCGAAGGCGACGCATTCGACAACCTGTATGCCGTGCGCTCGGGTTCGCTGAAAACCGTCGCGACGCGCCATGACGGCCGCGAACAAGTCACGGGCCTGCATCTTGCCGGTGAAGCGCTCGGCCTCGACGGCATCTGCGACGATGCCCATCCGCGCACCGCGGTCGCGCTGGAAGACAGCTCCGTCTGCGTGATCCCGTACAGCGCGCTGAAGACCCTGTGCTCGGAAGCCGGCTCGATGCAGCTGCGCATGCACAAGCTGATGAGCGAACAGATCGTGCGCGAAACGTCGCAAACGATGCTGCTCGGTTCGCTGAATGCCGAAGAGCGCGTCGCCGCGTTCCTGCTCGACGTCTCGTCGCGTTACCTGAAGCGCGGGTACTCGCCGTCGGAATTCAACCTGCGGATGACGCGCGAAGACATCGGCAGCTATCTCGGCATGACGCTCGAAACGGTCAGCCGCACGCTGTCCAAGTTCCAGAAGCGCGGCCTGATCGAAATGCAGGGCCGCCACGTGCAGATCGTCGACTTCGACGGCCTGCATCAGGTCTGATCCTGCGCGGCGCGCGCGGTTCGCGCGCCGCCTGCATCGCATCCCGAATCAATCGAGAAACAGTGCGGCGCGCGTCTTCAGCGCCGCGCTGAAATCGTCGAGCCAGCCGATCGACAGACGCCAGCTCTGCCAGTAGAGATCGATGTCGATGGTCCGCCCGCGCGACATGTCCACGAGCTCACCCGCCGCCAGTTGGCGATCGACCATCCGGTCCGGGCACATCCCCCATCCCAACCCCGTTTCGCATGCGCGCAGATAGCCTGCGACGTGCGGTATCCAGTGCTGCGGCGGATCGAGATCCGCGCGCGTCACGCGCCGGATGAAACGCGCCTGCAGCCCGTCCTTCGGATTGAACATCACGCACGGCGCGCGGCGCAGCGCATCGCGCGTGATGCCCGCACCGAAATAGCGTTCGTAAAACGCCGGCGAGCACACCGCGCGATAGCGGATCCGCCCGAGCCGCTCCGACCGGCATCCCTGGATCGGCTCCGCCTGCGCGGTCACCGCGCCCTGCACGCTGCCGTCGCGAATGCGCGACGCCGTGTAATCCTGGTCGTCGATCACGAGGTCGAGCAATGTCTCGCGCTCCGTGCAAAACGGCCCGACCGCATCGATGAACCACGTCGCGACGCTGTCGTCGTTGACGGCCACGCGCAACGTCGGCCATGCACTCGCGATCTGGCCCGGCAGCGCCGGCATCCGGCCGCCCAGTTCGGCTTCCAGCAGTTGCACGCGCTCGGTGTGCCGGCACAGCAGCGCGCCCGACGTCGTCGCGACGCACGGCTGCCCGCGCTTGACGAGCACGCTGCCAACCCGTTCCTCCAGCAGCTTCACGCGCTGCGACACGGCCGACGGCGTGACATTCAGCTCCTTGGCCGCCCGCTCGAACGAACCGTGCCGGATCACGGCTGCGAGGGCATCGAGCAACGCGTAGTCGAGCATTAGATTTCCTTAATCTGCATTAGGTGATTTAGCTTCTCTTATCTTCATGCTGACCGCAGACTAGCGCTACCCGATTCATTCGTCTACTGCTTCTAACGCTGCCCATCATCATGAACTGGCTCGCTTTCTCCCACGGCGCCGCCCTGTGCGGATCGCTCATCGTCACCATCGGCGCACAGAATGCGTTCGTGCTCCGTCAGGGCATCATGCGCTCGCATGTCGGCAAGATCGTGCTGCTGTGCGCGGCGTCCGACATGATCCTGATCGGCGCGGGGGTCGGCGGCGCATCGGTACTCGTCGAGCGCTATCCGGCCTTCGTTCACGCGGTGCTGTATGTCGGCCTCGCCTATCTCGCGTGGTTCGGCATCAATGCGCTGCGCCGTGCGTTCAAGCCGGGCCACGAAACGCTCGACGTGCGCGGCGACGCGGTCGCGCCGCCGCCGCAGAGCGGGCTCTCGATCGTGCTGATGACCCTCGCGTTCACGTGGCTCAACCCGCACGTCTATCTCGACACGTTCCTGCTGATCGGCACGGCCGGCGCGCGCGAGCCGGAAGGCGCGCGGCTCGCGTTCGCGATCGGCGCGATGACGGTCAGCGTCGTGTGGTTCCTCGGGCTCGGATACGGGGCGCGATTGCTGGCGCCGTGGTTCCGCAAGGCGATGGCGTGGCGCGTGCTGGATGGTGCGATCGGCAGCATGGTGCTGTTTCTCGCGGCGGTGCAGTTGCGGTAGGGAAAGGGGTGTCGCGGCAGATCCGGTCTGCCGCGACCTCAGGTCAACCGTTCGCGGTAGCGAACGGCATCGCGCTCGGCATCAGGCCGTCGATGCCGCGTCAGGCAGCGCGCCGCCGGTCATCGCGGGCTGGTTGCTCGCGAGCTGAGGCTCGTTGGCCGCCATCGGATCCTTCTGTTTGGCCGGATCGGCCTTGGCCACCCGCGTGTCGGCATGCTCGGCCTTGTCACCTTCGTAGCGCCAGTACAGGTACTTCTGGGCGCGTTTGCCCATGAAGTACTGGCGGTTGACCGACCAGCGGCTCGATTCGGCAAAGCCGACGTGACCGTCATCCATCTGTTTCTTGAACCCGGCAATCGAGTCGTGCACGTAATGGTCGAAGAACCGGTCGAACGTCGCGCGTGCCGCGGGATCGATGCCGCCCAGCCAGTTGCCCTTGACCCGCGTGGCCGCATCGATGGCCTTGTGCTGCTCCGATACGTAGCTCGTGAAGTAGCCGCCGGCGTCCTCGCGGATGCTTTCGGCGTCGTCGTTCCATTCGCTGTCGGTAGTGGCCATGTACGAATTCACGCCGCCCGGCGGCTTCAGCCGACCGTCGTGCAGGCGCCGGCTGCGGCTGGCACGCCACTGGTAGTAGCGATTCATGTGCCAGATGATCTGGGGTTCGAGCCTGTCGCTATTCGGCGCCACGCCCGCGCGCTTCTCGTTGCCCTGGCCCATGTACATGTTCCAGGCTGCCTCCAGGTCCTTGGAAATCTCGAACAGTTGCCCCGCGCTCGCCATGACTTCTTGCGGCGAACGGAACGGCACGCCGGCCTTCCATCCCTCGATATAGAGGTTGTTCAACGCGACGTTGGCCAGCTCGTTGGTGCGCCCCTCCTGGTAATCGCGCTCGTACCCGCCGCCCACGTCCGAGTGCATGCCCGGGTAGTACACCTCGCGGCAGTTCCCCGGAACCATCTGGTCCTCGCGCACCGAATCGCCGGGGAATTTCTCCCGGACTTCCTGCGACGCCACATAGTGAACGCACTGCCGCACGTAGCCCGGAATGCGGATATCGTTCGCCCACTCTGCATGGCCGCCTTTGTCGAGACCACGCAACACGCCACCCGCAATCGTCCCGAAGAACGGCCCGAGGATCGGCTGAACGAGGGTCGGCGCCTTCTTTTCGAGGCGGCTGCCACCAAAGCCCGTCGACGACACCGTATCGAGAATTCCCAGGAAATAGACGACCAGTTCGGGACGATGCCCCTTCATGTTCTTCTTGTTCCACCAAAGCCGCCCACCGATATTCTCGGTGAGTTTCTGGGTCAGCATGCGGACGAAGGCACGTGCTTCCGTCGCGCCGCGCGAGAAGCCGAACACGGCCACATTGATCTGGCTCACGGCCGGCATGTGTCGGGTCACGTGCCGATCGAGTTCGTTCAGCATCCATTGGATGCGCAATTCGCCTTTTCGCGCAGCGGCCATACCGAGCGCGTTATCGAGCCCCTTACCGGTGTCACCCACTTTGCTGCACGGTGTACCAACGCCCTCCACGTAGTTGCGGGACGTACGAGGAAACACGTCGTCTTCAGCATGCGCAAACTGCCAGAGCTTGGCGATGTTGCTGTACTTGGTCCGGTTGACGTCCGTCGAACCGCCGCCGTCGGCATCGTAGTTGTTGCCGGTACCATCGAAAAACGCCGTGAACCAAACGGGTTTCGGACATTCCTTGCATTGCTCGATCAGCAGCGGATCGAGCGCTTCCCGCTGCTTGCTCCGGATGGCGTCCTCGGCAGGCGTGATATCGGTGATGCGTCGGATGATGGGGGGATTGCTCATGGCAGATAGGCTCCTGTTCCGGCAATGCGTCCGGCGTCAATTCCATTGCGCCGGCTTCTTGCGGCCGTAGAACGGATTCGGAATTTCCTTCACGCATGCGCGATCCGTCAGCTTGGGCTGGCCGTCCCGCCGGGAAAGCTCGACCTTGGTCGGCGCACGGCCCAGGCTGAAATCCATGTCCCCTTCGACTCGGCCGTCCGGAAAGAAATGCAGCAATACGTTACCGTCCTTGTCCTTGATGGGCGGGCGCGTGATCGTGATTTCGCCCTCGCACCACGCCATCCCGGGCTGGGTTTCGCGATGCGTGTATTCGTCGTAGTTCCGGGACGACGCTTCCATCGCGCGCTTGTCGACCACGCGCTCCCACCACACCTTGAACTTCTTTGGCGTTTTCCAGCGGAAATCCCATGCGAGACTCGGCCGCGACCCCTTGCCGCCGCTCCAGTAGCTCTGCGTCCGCGGCGTCGCCCGCGCACCGTCGACACTCGCGGCATCATCCAGGTTGCCCTGGCCCGGCGGCAGCAGGTAGACCCGGTAAATGTCGTAGTCCGAATAGTTGTACGAGCCGGCCTTGATGATCTCGTAGTTCGGATCGTTCCATTTGGCGGTCGCGCCGGTTCCGAGGCTTTCCGGGCCACTCTCGGCCTTGCTGCACCCTGCCGCAAAGAAAGCCAGAACCGACAGCAGCGCGATCCAGCGGTGTTTCGTTCTCGACATCGTTGTTCTCTCGTGACATCCATTTAGGTGCGCATGACGCCCGTACGACAAACCTGACTCGATCGAGCTCAGCGGCGATGCGCACGGCGTGCGACGACATTCGCGCCAGCCGTCATCCCGCTGCTTCCTGCATCCGCTGCCAGCCCTCCGCCGGCACCAGCGCCAGCGCGTCCGGAAACGCCTGCCCTTGCGCCACCGCGTCGAACACGGCGGCCATCGCCGGGTCCTCGTCGAAGCGCGCGCCGTACCGCAATGCCAGTTCGCAATAGATCAGCAGCGACACCGCGCTTTCGGCGCCGTGCGCCTGGCATCGTGCCAGTTGATCGCGCACGAAGCCGTAGTGCTGCGCGGCCGGCAACGACGCCAGCAGCGCGGGCTTTTCGGCACGCAGCCGCTCGAGCATCGTGTACGGATAGCAGGCGGCGAGCAGGCCGTCCTCCTGCGCCTGGGACAACTGCAGCGGAAATTCGGCGGCCTGCCTGGCGTGGGCGGGCACCGCGATTTCCGCCGTCCGGATCCGCAGCTCGGTATCCCGGTGAATCCAGTGCCGCACGCCCTGCGCCAGATACGCGCGATGCGCAGCGGGCAGCATGTCGAGCCAGAACGGCAACACGCGCGGATCGAAGAAGCGCATCAGCATCACGCTCTCCATCTGCTCGAGCTGGACATCCACCATCGGCGCAAGATGCGCGGCCAGTCGCTCGAGCGGCAACGGCGAAACGAGCAGGCTCGCCGCCGGCCACGGAATGCTGCGCGGTTCGATCGCGTCCGCGCCGTCGGCGAGGGGCGCCCATTCGAACAGCAACGGTCCGACCGCTCGTGCATCGTCGTCGGCGTTGTCGAGCAGCGACGCCGCGACAAACGCGGGCCACGACGCCTTTTCTTCGTCCGCCAGGGTCTCCAGCAATGCGCCGTCGATCAGTACGTAAGCGTGCAGCCCGTCCTGCGACGACAGTGCAGCCTGCAGCGCGTCGGCCGCCTGCGCGGCCATCAGGTCATTCGTCATTCGCTGCCTTGCCTCACGCCTTGGCCGCGAACGGCGATGCCATCGACGCCGCATTGACCATGCACGGCGCGCACGCCGTGCCCGGGAACGCCTGCGCGGGCACCGGCAGGCTGTCCGGCCCGATGAACGTATGCGATGCGGCATGCGCAGTCCATTCGCCCTTGGTCCCGTGGACGATGCCGCTGCCGTTCCAGCGCGTATAGCTGGTGCCGCCGTTGATCAGGACTTCTTCCTTTGCGGTGATGGTGATGCGGTTCGCATCGACCTTCACGTCCAGCTTGGCCAGCACGTTGACGCTGTCCTTCAGCGCCTGGATGTCGATGTCCGCGGCGGCTGCCACGAGCCGGATGCCTTTCTCGAACGCGGCGACGCGCACCGCCTCCTGCGCGCTGACCAGCATGCTCTTGCCCGCGCCAATGCTCGTATGGGCGCCGCTCGTCAACGCGACGTGCTGGTCGCTCGCAACGTGGGTCGACCCCGTCGTCGTGGTCAGGATGCCGGCCGGGCTGGCGAGCGCCAGGAACGGCTGCGCGAACTCCGGGAACTCGCCCTGCTGCGGATTCCCACCGCTCCCCTTGAGGCCGTCGTTCTGCGTCCTGAGCGCCTGATGGACCGCATCCTGGTCGCCGGACTCCTGCGCCTTCACGTCATGCGCGGAACCCGACAGCGATTCATGCAGATCGTGCGCCTTGTCGAGGCGCGCGACGGTCTCGCCGAGGTCCGTCGCATGAGCGCGCGCCTCGAAGCGCGCTTCGCTCGTCACCAGCAAACCCTTGGCCGCGCGTACCGCACCGTGCGCGTCGGTCCGCAACTCGAAACCGCGCGCGCGCTGATCGGTGCGCCCTTGCGTCTGGTCGATGCGGACGTTATGTCCCAGCGTCAGTTCGCTCGCGTCGGTATCGCTGCGCAGCTTCAACTGGAGCTGCTGCGGCGTGTCGTCGAGCAGCACGTGATTCGACCGGCCGCCCGCCGCATTGCCGCCGTCACCGGACAACTCGCGGCTGCGCAACCCCGTCAGCACCTGCTGGTCCGGAAGCGCCCACGGCGGCATCCGTTCCGCGTTGTACGTCGTGCCCGACACGACGGGCCGGTCGGGATTGCCGTCGAGGCACATCACCAGCACCTCGCTACCCACGCGCGGATGGGCAATCATGCCCTTCTCGCCACCGGCCCAGCCGGCGGCCACGCGAATCCGCGCGCTGAGCTGTGCCGCGCGATCCCAGTGGTACACGATGCAGACCCGGCCGTACTCGTCGACATCGACGCTGCCGGCGCCCTTCGCGCCCGCGACGGTCGCGGTTTGCGGTGCCAGCACGCGCACGGGTTCGCTGTTGAACCCGCGGCCCGGGCGCCACGGCGTATGCCGGAGGCCCGCGACGAAGCGGTTGCGGTACTCGGGCTTGCCGTCGGCCTGCAGGTAATTGTTCGCCGCTTCGTGCCGGGCTTCGAGAATCAGGTAGCGGTGATCCTCCGGGCTGCCCGACGACACGCTGAAGTGATCGGACAGCTGGAACCAGCGCCCGGGCAGGATGCCGTGATGGTTGCCGGCTGCGTCGAAACGCGATGCCGCCGCCTCGATCTCTTCCATCCGCACGCGCGTCAGCGCATCGCCGGCGCGCGCGTCCTTCACGAAACCGTAGTGCCCCACGTATTCATGGTGCTCGACCTGCGGCGCGACGCCCGGCGGGTGAAGCGTCGGAATCTGCGCATGGGCGGCATGCGGCGCCTTGAAGTCGAACGCCGTCGCGCTGTAACTGCCCGCGGACAACGACCGCACCGCGGACCATTGCGAAATGGCGTCCGCGGCCATCGGGCCGTCGTGCGTCTGGAAGCGGATCTCCGGCGAACGGCCGTCGATGGCCGGGCACTGCACGGTGCTGTCGTCACCGACGATCAGCTTCAGGCCCTTCTCGTCGTGCTCCCACCAGTACAGGAACCCGACGGCTTCCAGATGGCGAACGATGTAGTTCCAGTCGCTTTCGCCGAGCCCTCCGCCCTGGACGTTCATGGTGCGCGCGGGATCGTCGCCGCGCACGCGCCAGTCCCAGGACGGTGCGAGCCCCTGGTAATCGGCGAGCAGCGTGCCGATCTGCTGCTGAAGCGACTGCCCGAGGAACAGGCGGTTGTTCACGCGGGTCCGCAGGAAGTGGCTCCACGGGCGCAGCACCGCGCGATATTCCGCGATCGAGTCGTCGTTGCGGACGAGCGAAAACTCCGTGCAATAGCCGGTGAAATAGCGAAGACCGCCGTCGGGGCGCACCATCGACACCGCGAGCAGCTTGCCCAGCATGTCGGCCAGCGTGACGCCCGCTTCGCCGGACAGCAGCGTCAGCTCGAACGTGAAGTCGATCCCGAGCCCCTCGTGCGCGACGAGCCGCTCGGCAACCAGCCGCGCCGGACGTTGCCGGCCATACGAGTCGGTAACCGAGGGGGCGTCGTCGTGAGGGAAAGACAGCGCAAGCAGGCGCTTGTCTTGCAGAAAAAACGGGGTTCGAATGAGTGCCGCAAGGTCAGCCATGACCGCCTCAGAATGATTATTCGTTCGTATGGCAGCGGCCTGTTGCCGCTCTTAATTTTGGGATGAAAGGATATCGTAGACAATCCACCGCGACAACATTGGCGTCCTGCGTCGCTTCCCTAGTTCCGCACGGAAAATCGGTAATAAATACAGCATCTTGCGTGCGCCGGCTGCGACGCTCGAACGGATATCGGCGCCATGATGACGTCGCCTTGTCCGGCATCCCGGCACACGATCGCGAAACACGCCGATTGGCACGCCCGTGACGGAACCTCGCCACGCGCTTTGCCGTCTCAACGCGACCGGCTTCACCTCCCGCAGTCCCATCCCTTCACCCGCAGCTATCGGAGCAGAACATGGCACACCGCACCCTCGGCACGTCGACTATCCAGGTTTCGCCGCTCGCATTCGGCGGCAACGTCTTCGGCTGGACCGTCGACGAGCACGCATCGTTCGCACTGCTCGACGCGCTCGCCGACACCGGCATCAACTTCATCGACACGGCCGACGTCTATTCGGCCTGGGTACCCGGCAACAGCGGCGGCGAATCGGAAACGATCATCGGCAAGTGGCTCAAGCGTTCCGGCAAGCGCGAGCAGGTCGTGATCGCGACCAAGGTCGGCCTGCTGGCCGCGCGCGCCGGGCTGTCGAAGGGCAACGTCCTGAAGGCCGTCGACGATTCGCTGCGCCGCCTGCAGACCGACTACATCGACCTGTATTTCTCGCACCGCGACCTCGCCGACACGGCCCCGCTCGAAGAAACGCTCGGCGCGTACCAGGCGCTGATCGACGCGGGCAAGGTGCGCATCATCGGCGCATCGAACTACAGCGGCGCGCGCCTGCGCGAAGCCGCCGCCATCAGCCAGCGCGACGGGTTGCCCGCGTACCAGGTCATCCAGCCCGAATACAACCTGATCGACCGTGCCGACTACGAACGCGATCTCGAGCCGGTCGTGCGCGACCTGAAGCTCGGCGTCGTGAACTACTACGCGCTCGCGAGCGGCTTCCTGTCGGGCAAGTACCGCAGCGAGGCCGACCTGAAGAAGAGCGTGCGCGGCGATCGCGTCGCCGGCTATCTCAACGAACGCGGGCTGCGCATCCTCGCGGCGCTCGATGCCGTGTCGGAGAAGCACCGCACGCAACCGGCCGCGATCGCGCTCGCGTGGCAGATCGCGCGGCCGACGATCACCGCGCCGATCGCCAGCGCGACGTCGCTCGCGCAGCTCGAACTGCTCGGCGAAGCGATCCGCGTTCAGCTCGATCAGGACGATATCCGCCAGATCGACAAGGCGAGCGCGACCTGAGGTCCGCGACGGCGGCGGGCCGGCCGGTGGAGCCGCGCAATCCGCGCGGTTTCACGACCGGCCTGTGTCCTGAGTGCTTCGGTTTCGCCGCGTGCGCGAAGGCGGCAGTTCGCGGAATGATGGATGGATACAATGGCGAGCCTCCTTCGCGCCCGAACCCGTCCCACGCACACAAACCGTCGATGATCCGAATCACGCGCCGCGCCCGATTCTCCCGCCCGTTCGCCGCAGCGATTGCCGCACTGCTCGCCTGCGCGCCGGCCGTGTCCTTTGCAGGCTGGTACGAAATCGCGAATTACACCGGCACGATCGGCAATGCACCCGTCCACGTATCGCTGCAGACCTACGACGCAATCAACCACAACGACGCAGGCCGCTGGCGCGTCGACGGCAGCTATTACTACGACGCGCATCGCAAGCCGATCCCGTTGCGGGGCCACCGCGAGCCCGACGGCCGCATGACGCTGTGCGAAGCGTCATCACCCGCATCGAACGCCGATTCGCCGGTCGTGCCGGCCGCATCGCCAGCGCGGCCGAAGCCCTGCCCGATCGCGCTGACGGTCGCCGGAAAAACGGCAACCGGCACCTGGGACGACGGCCGCAACACGCTCCCGATCACGCTGAACGAAGTCGGGCGACTGAACGACAACGACCAGGATCACCCGCAGCTCGACGGCACCGTCGAGATCCCGATGTGGTATCGCACGAAGACGCACATGCTGGTCGGCGCCTATGCGCTGTCCGACAAGTGCGGCGTGGCGATGCAATCGCTGCGGGCCGTGAACATCGCGACGGGCCGCATCGACCGCACGATCGCACTCGGCTGCGATGCGGGGATGGTGATGACGTCGATCTACGCGAACGTCGCCGACGCGCGGCGGGCCGGCTACGTGAGCGTCGAGTTCCGTGACAGCAAGATGGGTTACGAGCAGGACGTGTCGCTCGGGCTGCCGTCGTCTTCATCGAAGTAACCCGGCACGGCCTAGCCCAAAATCGCATACGCGTTTTGACTCGCACGGCCGCTTCCTTTGACTCAGCCGGACATCGATCGCGCAACCGCCCGCAGCGCCCCGCTGCAAGCGCGTCACGCGCTTGCCCCGGGTCTTTCACGGATTGACCGCGCCATTCGGCGTGCCCGAGACTGCGCCGCTCAGGCGGTCATTGGGAGAACGTCATGCCGGACACCAGCACGGAGATCGCCACGGTCTCGACGCGCGCCGTACGCGGCGCCGAGCGCGTCGACTTCTGGGTCGACCATGTCGCGCGCACGCTCGTGCGGATCGAATGCAGCGGAAAGTCGTCCGAAGGCATCGACGCGTCGATGCGCAAGCGCGATCTCGGGCTGTTCGGCGCATGCGACATCGTCGCGAACCGGCACGCGGTCGTGCGCACGCCGCACAACATCCACGCAGACCAGCGCGACGCGGTGTTCATCTGCCTGATGCACGAAGGGCGGGGTTACACGTTCCAGGACGTCGACTGCATGCAGCACGGGCCCGGCGACCTCGTGCTGTACGACACGTCGATGCCGTACGGTCACGGCTTTCCCGCGGACATGGCGATGACCGTGCTCGACGTGCCGCGCGACGTGTTCGAAGCGCGTGTGGGGCCGTGGCGCTACCGCAGCCTCGTCAAGATCGATCGCGACGACGGTGTGACGTCGTGGGCCGTGCGGCAGGTGTACGCGCTGCTCGCCGCGCCGCAGGAGCCCGCGCCCGACGCACGCGAACGGCGCGCCGCCGCGATCCTCGATCTCGTGCAGTCGATGCTGCGGCTGCGCGACGGCGACGCATCGCCGACGAAGTCGACCGTCCACACGCTGTCGCGCGCAAAGGCGTTCATCGACAGCCATCTCGCCGACGACGAACTCGACAGCCGGTCGGTCAGCCGCGCGATCAACCTGTCGCCACGCCAGCTTGCGCGCGTGTTCGAGATCGAAGGGATGCCGCTCACGCGCTACATCCTCGCGCGGCGGCTCGAACGCTGCCGCGCCGACCTGCGCGACCGGTCGCTGAAGCACCTGACGGTCAGCGAAATCGCGTTCCGCTGGGGCTTCAACAACAGCGCGCACTTCAGCCGCAGCTATCGCGCACGTTTCGGCGAGACGCCGAGCGACACGCGCGCCCCCGCCGACGCGCGCTAGCGCGCGTGCGCGCCGCCCCCCGCCGCCATGTCCGGACGAGGCAAGCACGGCGTCCGTCCCGGTCAAATGGGGCCGCAACCCGCTCGCTAAGCTGGCTTCCTGCGCGGCGGCACTCGTTCCGCCGCCGGACAGCAAGGAGAAGAAGCGGGATGGAGACGTACGACCACATCGTCGTCGGCGGCGGTTCGGCCGGCTGCACGGTTGCGCACCGGCTGGTGAAGGCCGGCCGGCGCGTGTTGCTGCTCGAGGACGGCCCGAAGGACGACAGCCTGTTCATCCGGATTCCGGCGACCTTCATCCGTGTGCTCGGCACGCAGCGCACGGTCACGTTCGAGAGCGAGCCGCAACCTGGCGCGGCGGGACGCAAGACCTACGTGCCGCAGGGCCGCACGCTCGGCGGCGGCAGCTCGGTCAACGCGATGCTGTACGTGCGCGGCACGCGCGAGGACTATGACGACTGGGCCGCACTCGGCTGCACGGGCTGGGGCTGGGACGACGTGCTGCCGGTGTTCAAGCGGGCCGAATCGCACCTGCGGCTGTCCGAGCCGTTTCATGGCACCGACGGGCCGTTGAAGGTCGGCGACACGCGCTTCCGGCACCCGCTGAGCCTCGCGTTCGTGAAGGCTGCGCAGGAAACCGGCATCGCGTACAACGACGACTTCAACGGCGCCGCGCAGCACGGCGTCGGCTTCTATCACACGACGATCTTCGACGGGCAGCGCGGCAGCACCGCAGCCACCTATCTGGCCGACGCGATCGCCCATCCGAACCTGCATGTGCTGACCGGCTGCCGCGTGACGCGCATCCGGTTCGACGGCCGGCGCGCAACCGGCGTCGAATGGCGCACCGAAAGCGGCGCGACGGGGTCGGCCGCGGCGCGCGCCGATGTCGTGCTCGCGGCCGGCGCGCTGAGCACGCCGAAGCTGCTGATGCTGTCGGGCATCGGGCCCGGCGCGCACCTGGGCGCGCACGGCATCGACGTGCTGCATGACAGCCGCGACGTCGGCGCGAACTATCAGGACCACCTCGAGGTATCGATCTACGGCCGCAGTCAAGCGCCGGTCAGCCTGCTGGGCGAGGATCGCGGGTTGAAGGCATGGCGACACGGGCTGCAATGGATGCTGTGCCGCACGGGCCTGCTGACGTCGAACGTCGTCGAATCGGGCGCGTTCGTCGATACGACGGGCAACGGCCGCCCGGACATCCAGTTCCACGTGCTGCCGACGCTCGTCGGTGACGTCGACCGCGAACCGCTGCCCGGCCACGGCCTGTCGATCAACCCGTGCCTGCTCAGGCCGCGTTCACGCGGTTCCGTGCAACTGCGCGGCAACGATCCGGCCGCGCCGATCCTGTTCGACAGCGGCGCGCTGTCCGATCCGGCCGATGTCGACGGCCTCGTGCGCGGCGTCGCGCTCGCGCGGCAGATCATCCGCGCGCCGTCGCTCGCGCGCATCGTTCGCGAAGCCGAGACGCTGACCGATGCGGCGCTTGCCGACTACGTGCGGCGTCGTGCGAAAACCGTCTATCACCCGGCCGGCACCTGCCGCATGGGCAACGATGCGGACGCCGTCGTCACGCCGCGCCTCAAGGTGCAGGGCGTCGACGGATTGCGGATCTGCGATGCGTCGGTGATGCCGCGCATCGTGTCCGGCAACACCAACGCGCCGACGATCATGATCGCGGAGCGCTGTGCCGAGTTCATGCTGGCGGAGTGACGCGGCGGGCGCGTTACTGCCGTACGCGCGACGAAAACAAAAGCGGCGCGTGACTCACGCGCCGCCGAACCTTCGAAAACCGGCTATCAGCCCCCGCCCGCACGCGCCGCATCGCGCAGCGCCATCGGCGACGCACCGTAGCGCTCGCGAATCGCGCGGCTGAAGTGCGCCTGGCTCGAAAACCCCCAGCGAAACGCGATCTCTCCGACGCCCGTCTTGCGCAGCCGCGCATCGGTCAGCTCGCGATGGGCGTGCGACAGCCGCTCCGACCAGATGTGCTGCGTGATCGACTCGCCCTCCGCCGCGAAGAGACGGCCCAAGTGCCGCAGCGACAGCCCGACCGCATCGGCGACGGCCTGCGGCCCGAGCTCCGGCTCGCCGAGGTGCGTTGCGATGTACTGCTTCGCGGTCAGCAGGTACGACAGCGACGCGCGCGTCGCACCCGCACCGTTCACTTCCGTGTCGATGAGTTCCGCGATCAGCGTGCGCGTGTGCTCGGCGAAGCGCGCGGCATCGCGCTCGACGGGCGCCTTCATGAACCGCTCGACGCTCGCACGCAACGTCGCGCCGAGCATCGCGCCCGCGCCCGGTTTCGGTGCGATCCGCAGCGGCAGCGCAGCCAGCTCGGCATCGAGCCGGTCGTCGAACGACGTGACCGGAATGTCGATCAGCAGCTGCCGCATCGGCGTCAGGAATCCGAACAGATAAGGCACGCGCGTGTCGTAGACGACGACATCGCCGGCTTCCGCGAGCAGGCACCGGTCACGCTGGATGAAATACGCGCGCCCGCTGAGGATCTGGCACGCGAACAGTGATTCCTTCGGCAACTGGCGCACCAACGCGGGGCTGCGCTCGATCACGTGGTCCCGGCCGCTGATGTCGGCGATGCCGAGGCCCGGCAGCGCGATGTCGGTCTTCTCGACCTCGAGCCCGGCCGGCGACAGCGACGAGCAGCGCAGCCCGACCAGCGTCGCCGCATTGAATGCATCCCAGTACGCCATCCTGTCGCGCGCCGGCACGTCGGCCGTCGAGCCTCGCGTGCATGAAAAAACGGTCGAATTCGTCACGTCGCCTCCTGCGGGCGCCTGTCGTGCGGAGCGGCACGGATTGGGGGATGGTTCGTCTGGATTTTGGTGCGATGCAATGTCCGGCGCGGTCAAGCAATTCGTCCAGCCCAGTCAAGAGTGGCGCGCACCGGCTGGCTAAAGTCGAGCCCACGACAACTCATGCAAGGAGACAAACCGTGGTCGACAAAGCCGTATCCGAATTCTGGCAAAACATCCCGGCGATTGCCAATCCGTTCAAGCCCGATGCGCTGCCCGAAGCCTACATCCCGAACGCGGCCACCGACGACGAGCGCTATTACGTTCCGTTCACCGAAACGGTTTCGTCGCGGCCGCTGTGGATCTCGCCGTCGCAGAACAAATGGTGCGACATCCTGATGGCGAAGGAAGCCGGGCTCGTGAACCGTCACTATCACCCGCACGAGGTGTTCGCGTACACGCTGTCGGGGAAATGGGGCTACCTGGAGCACGAATGGACCGCGACGCGCGGCGATTTCGTGTACGAGACGCCGGGCGAAGGCCACACGCTGGTCGCGTTCGATCATCCGGAGCCGATGCGCGCGTTCTTCATCGTCACCGGGCCGCTGATCTGGCTCGACGAGGAAGGCAACCCCGACGGCTACTTCGACGTGCACTCGTACATCGCGATGTGCAAGGCGCACTACGAGAAGGTCGGCCTCGGCGCGCAAGCGATCGAGAAGCTGTTCCGCTGACGCACGGCGAGGCTCCCCATGACATCCCCAACCTCCTCCAGATCGGCCTGGACGTACGAGAACAGGCTGTTGCTGATCCTGTTCATGACGTTCGGCTTCGTGTTCTTCGACCGCCTCGCGCTGTCGTTCCTGTTCCCGTTCATGTCGGCCGAGCTGCACCTGACGAACACGCAGCTCGGCATGGTGTCGTCCGCGCTCGCGCTCACGTGGGCGCTGTCGGGCGCCGCGACCGGCGCGTGGTCCGACGCGCGCGGCACGCGCAAGCCGCTGCTGATCGCGGCTGTGTTCGGCTTTTCCGTGTGCTCGGCGCTGTCGGGGCTCGTCGGCGGCTTCGCAAGCCTGATCGCGTTTCGCGCACTGATGGGCATCGCCGAAGGCCCCGTGCTGCCGCTGTCGCAGTCGCTGATGATCGAAAGCTCGACGCCGAGCCGCCGCGGGCTGAACATGGGACTGCTGCAGGGCTCGGCCGCCGGCCTGCTCGGCGCGATGATCGGCCCGCCGGTCGTGATCGGCATCGCGACCGCGTACGGTTGGCGCGAAGCGTTCTACGTGTCGTGCATTCCAGGCTTCCTGATCGCGTTCTGCATCTGGCGCTGGGTGCGCGAAGTGCCGCCCGACGGCGTGCGGCATGCGCAGGCCGAAAGCGCCGGCGCGCCGGCCGCGAGCGGCGCAGCCATCAACCGCTGGGCGCTGCTGAAGGAACGCAACATCCTGCTCTGCGTGCTGATCAGCTGCTTCTTCCTCACGTGGTTCGTCGTGATCATCTCGTTCGCGCCCGTCTTCCTCGTGGAAAGCCGCCATCTGTCGCCGTCCGACATGGGCGTCGTGATGACCTGTCTCGGCGCCGCATGGGTGTTCTGGGGCTTCGCGGTACCGGCGATCTCCGACCGGATCGGCCGCAAGCCGACGATGATCGTGTTCGCGCTGATTGCGGCCGTGTGCCCGGTCGTGCTGATCCATGTCGGCTCGGTCTGGGCGCTCGGCGCGCTCGTGTTCGTCACGTACACGGGCCTCGGCTGCTTCACGTTGTTCATGGCGACGATCCCGGCCGAGACGGTGCCGCCGCGCGCGATTGCGAGCGCGCTCGGGTTGATCATGGGCGCGGGCGAGCTGATCGGCGGCTTCGTCGCGCCGACCGTCGCCGGCTTCGCGGCCGACAAGTACGGCCTGCAGTTCGCGATGTGGACGTCGGCTACCGGCGCGATCCTCGCGTGCGTGCTGTCGTTCGGCCTCGTCGAAACCGCGCCGGCCGTGCTGCGCAAGCGCGCGCTCGCCGGCGCTGCCGCCGGCCGCCTCGATACGCAAAACCTCGGAGGACGCTGACATGCGCGCACTTCAATGGCATGGCCCGCGCGACGTCCGTCTCGTGGAAATCGACACGCCGCGCGTCGGCCCCGGCGACGTCCGCATCGCGGTCGCGTATTGCGGCATCTGCGGCAGCGACCTGCACGAATATGCGGACGGCCCGCATGCGATTCCGGTCGATGCGCCGCACCCGCTGTCGCAACGCACCGCGCCGCTGACGCTCGGCCACGAGTTCTGCGGCACCGTCGTCGAAGTCGGCGCAGGCGTGACGGCGCTGCGCGCGGGCGACCGCGTCGCGGTCGAGCCCGAGTACCGCTGCAGCCAGTGCGCGTACTGCCGCGCGGGGTCGTACAACCTGTGCGTGTCGATGGGCTTCGCCGGGCCGATGGGCGACGGCGGGATGGCCGACTTCGCGGTCGTGCCGGCCTACATGCTGCATCGCCTGCCCGACGGCGTGAGCCTCGAGCAGGCTGCGGTGATGGAGCCGGCCGCCGTTGCGCTGCATGCGCTGCGGCGTGGCGAACTGCGGCTCGGCGAGACCTGCGCGGTGTTCGGGCTCGGGCCGATCGGCCTGCTGCTGATCATGCTCGCGAAGCTGCAGGGCGCGACGACGATCGTGGCCGTCGACGTATCGCCCGAACGGCTCGCGGCGGCGACGCGCGTCGGTGCGACGCATGCATTCGATGCGCATGCATTCAGCGCGCTCGCGCTGCAGGACGCGATCCGCTCGGCCACGGGCGGGCTCGGCGTCGATACGAGTTTCGAAGCGGCCGGGTTGCCCGCCACGTTCGAATCGGCCATGCAGGCACTGCGCAAGGGCGGCCGTCTCGTGATGGTCGGCCTGATGCCGCATGCGGGCTTCGACGCGTTCCGTGCGGTCAACGACGAGCTGACCTTCACCGCGAGCGTCGGCTACCGGCATGCGTATGAAGACCTGCTGCGCATTGTCGCGTCGGGCGCGCTCGACCTCACGTCGATCGTCACGCGCACCGTGTCGCTCGAAGACGCCGTCGCCGACGGCTTCGACGCGCTGCTCGCCGACCGCGCACAGATCAAGATCCTCGTTTCACCCGCGCAACGGCCGGCCCGTCGCGCACACACCGTCGGGAGTGTCGAGCATGAGTCGTCAGTGGGCGTTTGAAGGGCAGTCCGTCGTCGTGACGGGCGGCACGTCGGGCATCGGCGCGCGTACCGCACTGCGGTTCGCGCAGGCGGGCGCGTCGGTCGTCGCACTCGGGCTCGACGCGGCCGGCCCGCATGCGCCCGTGCATGCCGGCATCCGCTGCGTGGCGCTCGACGTGACCGACAACGACGCGCTGACACGCACGATCGCCGCGCTGCCGCGGCTCGACGTGCTCGTCAACGGCGTCGGCATCAGCCGGCACGCGGACGAATACCGGATGGATCAGTTCGAGCTTGTGCTGAACGTGAACCTGACGTCGGTGATGCGCGCATCCGATGCCGCACGGCCCGCGCTGTCGGCGAACGGCGGCAGCATCGTCAATATCGCGTCGATGTACACGTACTTCGGCAGCAAGGACCGGCCCGCGTACAGCGCCAGCAAGGGCGGCATCGCGCAGCTCACGCGCTCGCTCGCGCAGGCGTGGGCCGATCGCGGCATCCGCGTGAACGCGGTCGCGCCTGGCTGGATCGACACGCCGCTCAGCAGCGGCCTGATGGCCGACACGCAGGCGTCGCGCCGCATCCTCGAGCGCACGCCGCTCGGGCGCTGGGGCACGGCCGACGAGGTCGCGGAAGCGATCCTGTTCCTGTGCTCGCCCGGCGCATCGTTCGTGACCGGCGCGGTCCTGCCGGTGGACGGCGGGTATTCGACGGTCTAGCGCAGGGCGCGCGCTGGCATCGGCGGCCGACGAGACCTGCCGATGCCCGTTGCGCGCCGCGGCGTCCTTCGGCTGCCGCTGAATCGGGATTCACCCGCTTCATCTTTCTTCATATCAATCAGTAGTCCAATTAAAAATATCCGATCCGATCGGAAACATGTGAGGAGCACTTTGGAGATGACGAAAAAGACCTTTCTGGCACTCGCGGCCTGCACGATTCCGGCTGCGGCGTTTGCACAGAGCAGCGTGACGATGTTCGGGCTGATGGATGCCGGCATCAGCTATGTCAGCAACCAAAGCGGCCACGGCGCCGCGAAATTCGACGACAACATCTTCTTTCCGAACCTGCTCGGCTTCGAAGGCAAGGAGGATCTCGGCGCGGGCACGCGTGCGATTTTCCGGCTCGTGAACCAGTATTCGCTGGGCAACGGCTCGATCATCGGCGGCGGGCTGTTCGCGCGCACGGCCTACGTCGGGCTGCAGAACGACCGGTACGGCACGCTGACACTCGGCAACCAGTACGAATTCATGGTCGATTCGCTGGCCGCCAGCGGCAACGAGATCGCACAGGATCTCGTCGGCCTGTACGGTTTTCGCAACGGGCCGTTCGACAAGCTCGCGCTGCCGAACAACCCGACCGGCGCATTCGACTGGGACCGTGTCGCGGGCAGCAATCGCGTCGCGAATTCGGTCAAGTACACGAGCCCGTCGCTGTCGGGCCTGACCGTCGGCGCGCTGTACGGCTTCGGCAACGTCGCCGGGTCGGTCGGCGCGAACAACACCGTCAGCGTCGGTGCGAGCTACGACAACGGCCCGTTCGGCGCGGGCGCGGCCTATACGAACCAGAAGTACGGCGCGGCCGGCGGGCTGCCGCCCACCAGCGTGCGCAACTGGGGCGCGGGCGTGCATTACACGATCGGCACGGTCACGGGGAAGGCGCTCTTCACGACCGTGCACAACGCACAGAACGGCGCGGGCGCGTGGTCGGCCGAAGCCGGTGCCGCATGGCATCCGTCGCCCGGATGGGTCGTCGGCGCGAGCTACACGTACATGAAGGGCAACGACACGCTCGACAACGCGCACGCGCATCAATTCCTGGCCGCCGTCCAGTACTGGCTGTCGAAGCGCACGATGGTGTACGTGGCGGGCGTGCATCAGCGCACCGGCCACGGCAGCAACGCGCAGATCAACGGCGTGATGGATGCGAACGGTGCATCGAGCGGTGCGCTGCAGTCGATTGCGCGCATCGGGTTCAGTACGCGGTTCTGATGGAAAAAAGCGCCGGCCGCGATATCGCGGCCGACGCCAGCGGGCGCGCTGCCGGGTTTTCATCCGGCAACGCGCCTGTCACTTGCTCGACTCAGAAACGAATCGTGACGGATTTCGGTTCCGTATAGGCATCGATGAACGACGAGCCGTACTCACGGCCAATACCCGATCCTTTCGCACCGCCAAACGGCACGGCCGGATCGACGAGCGTATGCATGTTCACCCACACAGTGCCGGCCTCGATGCGCGGGACATAGCGCAGCGCCTTCGAGAGATCGTTCGTCCACAGGCTCGCGGTCAGCCCGAATGGCGTGTCGTTCATCATCGCGATCAGTTCTTCGTCATCGTCGAACGGCACGAACGCGCCGACCGGGCCGAAGACTTCGTTGCGGTACACACTCGATTGCAGCGACTTCGGCAGCACGACCGTCGGTTTCACGTAAAAGCCGTCGCGCGCATAGGCACCGCCGCCCGTGACGATCGTGTCGCCGTCCGCGCGCGCCAGGTCGAACGCGTCGAGGCACTTGCGAAATTGCGGCTCGTTGCACACCGGGCCGATCATGCCCGCGTCGTCCATCGGGTCGGACGGCTGGAAGCTGTCCAGCCGCGCCTTCAGCTTCTCGACCACCTCGTCGAACTGCGAACGATGCACGAAGTAGCGCTCCGCCGATGCGCACACCTGCCCGCTGTGCAGGAACCCGGCCTCGATCACGCCATCCAGGATTTTCTCGACCGGCGTATCGCGCAAGAAGCCCGCCGCGTTCTTGCCGCCCAGCTCGAGCGTGACGCGCGTGAAGTTCGCTTTGACGGCTTCCTCACCGATGATGCGGCCGGTCGGTACCGAGCCCGTGAACGACACTTTCGCGATGCGCGGATCGCGGATCACCGACGCACCGACCCTGCCCGGGCCGTTGATCACGTTCAGCGTGCCCGGCGGCAAGCCGGCTTCGGTGCCCAGCTCGGCGATGCGCAGCATCGTGAGCGGCGTGAACTCCGACGACTTGATCAGCACCGTATTGCCGGTCGCGAGCGCCGCGCCGAATTTCCACACGGGAATCATCACCGGAAAATTCCACGGGATGATGCCGAACACCACGCCGAGCGGCTCGCGCAACGTGAACGACGTGTACCGCTCGCCGTTCATGCTCGGAAACGACGGCGCGAGCGTTTCGCCTGCGATCTTGGTGGCCCAGCCCGCGTAGTAACGCAGCCAGCGCGCCGACCAGCTCACTTCGATCGCGCGCGACAGGCCGATCAGCTTGCCCGACTGCGCCGTTTCGATTTGCGCGATCTCTTCGCCGTGCGCGTCGATCAGATCCGCGAACCGCAGCAGGATGCGCTCGCGATCGGCCGGCGTCACCTGCGCCCACGCGCCGCGAAACGCACGATGCGACGATGCAACCGCCGCCTCGATCTCGTCGGCGGTCGCCTGCGCGACGGAGCCGATCACCGCGCGCGTGGCCGGGTTGCGTACCTCGATCCGTTCGCCGCCGCTGCCGGCGACGGCCCGGCCGTCGATGTAGTGGCCGTGCTCGCGCGCGAGAAACCGTTTGACCTCGTCCAGCATCTGCACCAATGCCATTTGCCTGCCTCCGGAAACCCATGTGAATGAAACGCTCGATCAAGCCGCGTTGGCGATCAGGTCCGATGCCTTTTCGGCGAGTGCGATGGTCGGCGCGTTCGTGTTGCCGCTCGGGATGCTCGGCATCGTCGAGCTGTCGGCCACGCGCAGCCCGGCGATGCCGTGTACACGCAGTTGCGGATCGACGACGGACGACACCGCATCCGTGCCCATCCGGCACGTGCCCACCGGGTGATAAACGGTCTTCGCTGCGCCGCGCACCCAGTCCTCGATGCCCGCTTCGTCATCGGGCGGACAATCCGGCGAGAAGATCTCGTCGACGTGCTCCGCGAGCGCGGGCTGGCGCAGGATCTTCAGCGCCAGCTTCGCCGCGCGAATCTGGCCGTCGACGTCGCGGCGGTCGGCCAGATAGCGCCCGTCGATGCGCGGCAGGTCTGCCGGATTCGACGAGCGGATCGTCACGCGTCCGCGCGAATGCGGTTGCAGATGGCCCGTCTTGATCGTGATGCCGTGCGTCCTGCCCTGCGTCACGCCGATCGGGTCGTCGAACGAATCGATCGTTGGCAGGAAATGGAACTGCACGTCCGGCTGCCCCTGCCCGCAGGTATCCACGAACGCGAACCCCTCGAGCACCGGCGAAGTCAGGATGCCCGAGCGGAACAGCTTCCATTCGATGCCATGCTTGAGCGCGCGCCATCCCTTGTCCTGGCCGTAGAGCGACACCGGCGTGCGGATCGTCGCGTTGACCGACATGTGCATGTGATCGTGGAAGTTCTCGCCGACCGGCAGCACGTGCTTGACCGCGACGCCCGCGCCGTCGAGCACGCTGCGCGGCCCGATGCCGGACAGCTGCAGGATCTTCGGCGAACCGATCGCGCCGGCCGTCACGATGATTTCCGCACGCGCCTTCGCGGTTGCGCGACGGCTGCCCTGGCGATAGGTGACGCCGATCGCACGGCCGCCTTCGATCTCGACGCGCTCGACCAGCGCATCGACTTCGAGGCTGAATTCAGGGCGGTTCCGGATCGATTTCAGGTACGTCGCGGCGGTCGAGCCACGCTCGCCGTTGAAGATCGTCGCCTGATAGAACCCGACGCCTTCCTGCCGCTCGCCGTTGTAGTCGACCAGGTAATCGAGGCCCATCTGCTGGCCGGCCCGCACGAACGCCTGCGACAGCGGATGCCGGTAGCGGATCTCGGTGACCTGCAGATGCCCTGTGTTGCCGTGATAGGGCGCCGTCAGCGATTCGTTGTTTTCCGCCTTCGCGAAGTAGCGCAGCATGTCGTCCGCGCCCCAGCCCTTGCAGCCGAATTCGTTCTCCCAACGGTCGTAGTCGTTGCGGTGCCCGCGCACGTACAGCATCCCGTTGACCGAACTCGATCCGCCGAGCACGCGCCCCTGCGGCACCGCGATCGAGCGGCCCTTCACGTCGTCCGACGGTTCGGCCGCATACGGCCAGGTGTGACGCGGAATGGCCTTGGCAAGCCCGCCCGGCATGTGGATGAACAGGTCCCTGTCGTGCCCGCCCGCTTCCAGCAGCAGCACGGTGCCCTTGCGGCGCTCGACGAGGCGGGTCGCAATGGTGCAGCCTGCCGACCCGGCGCCAATGACGATGTAGTCGAAAGTTTTATCGGACATCCTGGTATGCGCCCGCCGTCGTCCGCGCAACGTTCGCCGGCGCGTCGTGCCGCCACGTGCGTCGCCTGGCCTCCGGCGGTGTCTCCTTGAAAATCGGTGATGGTTCCTGATGGCGCGAGCCAGCCCGTGCGGTTCGTTGCGGCGCGACGGGAATCGCCGCGGCGAAAGCCCGATGCGCGGACGGCTTGTCGACCGCGTTCCGATTCTAGAAGTGGTCCGCCGGCATACCTCGGCGCTCCGTGCACACTTTTAGCTTCAGCGTGCAGAACGGCATGGCCACCGTACCGGCTTTTTTCATTTGCATTAATCTTGGTGCGTTCCCGGCACCTCCCCTCTCCCGGCCATGGCACATGAACTCGTCGTCAGCGCCAGCAACGGCAGCGCAAACCTGCGAGAACTCGTCGCAGACAGTTTCCTGCCGCTGGTTTTTCACGACACCGGCCCTCTTTTCCAGATGTCGGTGCGCGTCGCATCGGTGGGCGGGCTGCGCATGGCGGAGGTGGACACCACGGCCGTCCGGGTCGACCGCGATCGCGCACTGGCCGCGCGCACCGAAAGCGACTGCTACAAGATCCTGTTCCAGATCGCCGGGCAAAGCCGCATCACGCAACGCCACACGACGTCGACCGTCAATCCCGGGGAATGGGTGATCTACGACGCGACTCAGCCGTACCGGATCGAATCCGCGCATGCGTCGCGCTTCGTCGCCGCGCTGACGCCGCCGCGCAGCAGCACGATGTGGCGGTGGTTCGTCGAACGCGCGGGCGTCCAGGTACGCCAGACCGTCGGCAATGCGCGGCTGGCACTGCAGTCGATCCACTTCCTGATGGACGGGCAGGTGCCGAACGATCCGGAAAGCCTGTTCGGCTTCGAACAGTCGACGCTGATGCTGCTCGATTCGGTGATCCGCCGCGAGGCCGGCGATTCGCTCACCGGCGCCGACGCGCGCAGCGCGACGCTGCGCATGAATGCGGAAATCCATCTCGCGCATCACTACCACGACCCCGACCTGTCGCCGGACCGGCTGGCCAGCGCGCTGAACGTGTCGAGGCGCACGCTTTACAGCGCACTCGCGGCGACCGACCAGACGCCGCAAAGCCTGATCCAGGAATACCGGCTGCAGGCGAGCCGGCGTGCGCTGGAGGATCCGGCGGATACCAACCGGAATCTGCTGGAGCTGGCGATCGCATGCGGCTTCTCGGACATCACGCACTTCGGCCGCGCGTTCAAGGCGCGGTTCGGATGCAGCCCCGGCGCTTACCGGCTCGCGCACCGCACCGTGCCGGGGGCGTGACGCGCCGCGTCCTGCGGCCTTTCATCCTTCTTTCTGCATGCCGTAACAACCACGCCAGACCGCGATCCTCTCCAGCATCGGGAATAAATCCGGCACCGCGCCGGTACATCGGGTGTCGCCACGCCGTTCGCCGCGCCGGACGTGCGGGCGCGCGACGCCCCACCCGATTCCGCGAGACCGATCATGTCACAGCCCAACCACACCGCCTACGCACGCTTTGCGATCGCCATGCACTGGTCGATCGCGATCCTGATCCTGTTGAACCTGTCGATCGGGCTCTACATGGATACGTTTCCGCACAACTCGTCGCAGTTCAACGGCATCCTGTTCTATCACGCGTCGATCGGCAGCCTGATCTTCATGCTGACCGTGCCGCGCCTCGCGTGGCGCGCGACGCACACGCCGCCGCCGCTGCCGGGCAGCGTTCCGGCGTGGCAGGCACGGATCGCCGGCGCATTGCACGGCGTGCTGTACCTGCTGCTGTTTCTCGTACCGCTTACCGGCTACGTGCACCGCCTTGCGGGTGCGCACGCGGTCAGCTTCTTCGGCATCGCGAACCTGCCGATCCTCGTTGGCCGCGACGAGCCGTTGCGACTCCTGACGGATGCGCTGCATCGCGCGCTCGTACTGACGCTCGGATTGCTGCTGGCCCTGCACATCGGGGCCGCACTGAAACACAAGTTCGTCGATCGCGACGGAGTGGCGGGGCGGATGGGGATCTGACGGGAACGGGAACACGCGCCGGCACGCGCGCTGTAAGCATGTGTAATCGATTTGGGAATCGATCCTTCGTACGCTGTCGTCACTCTTCCGTGCGCCCGGTGTCTCCGCAAGCGACGCTGCGCAGGACGGGAGAGATTCAGACGCCGCAAGCGTCGTCACTCAGCCGAGTGTTCTTCAACGATAAAGCGTGAAAGGAACCGTCATGTCCCAGATCCTGAGTACCTTCAACATCATCGATGTGCTGACCGCGTTCGACGTCGACGAAATCCTGAGAAAGAACAACAACGTGCTCAGCACGAATCCGGACAAGCCCACGTCGCTCGGGAACAACCCCGACACCGTCTACATGATCACCACGCTGGCCAACGCGGCGTATGGCTACGGCCAGGGCCCGCTGCAGGGCGTGAACCAGGGCGAAGCCGGCAGCAATCTGCGGATCAAGGCCGACGTCAACGACGTGATCCGCTGGCGCACCGTGTCGTTGACCGACGTGGCCGACTACAAGTGCTTCATGTATCGCTTCACGGCGGTCAGCGGCAATCTGCTGAGCGAGGTGTCGTACCTCACCGCCAACGTCACCGAGCCTTACCCGGCGGCGGGCTGGCCCGGCAGCAACCGCGTGAACGAAGAGCCGCGCGCGGACTACTACGCGCAGGCCACCGTGATCCGGCCCGGCACCGAAACCTACACGTTCGTCGTCGCCATCTACGACCGCCACGCGCAACTGAAGGGCTATGTCACCTGGGATCCGTACATCACCGCCAACAACCGCTGATCCCGGACGGGCGCCTCGACACGGCCGGTGCAGGCTTCGCACGAGGCGCCCGGCGATACCGGGCGGGCCGAACCGGTCCGCCCCATGCCGCTTTCCGGCCAGGCGGGCCCGCGATCAGGTCACAGAAACAGCAGCGCCGGATTCAACGCCGTTTCGTCGCACGGCTGCCCGCGCCAACCGAGTCTCACCGGCACCGAGTACAACCGTTGCGCACCGAAGCGCGGCCAGAAATGGCACAGCCCCGGCGCGATGACCTGCACCACGCACAAGCCGATGTCGGGCCGCGTCTTGTCGACGACGAGCACGTCCATGCCGGCCGCCGCGATGCGCCCGGTGCAATGCGCAAGCGCCGCCGGCAACGACCCGGCATCGATCGGCTGCCACGTCGAGCGTGTCGTTGCGGGCACGCCCGCCGCCGGATACAGGAATCCGGTTTCCGGCAGCGTGTCGCGATCCCACGGATGCGGTGCATCCGCTGCGATATCGAGCAACTGGTTGACCTCGGTCAGCGCCCGCTGCACCGCGATCCGGCCATCGGGGTGGCAACCGAAGCCGATCGAGAAACGCCCGTCCTGTGGATTCTCCGCGAGCGCGGCCACGGTCGGCACCCCGAGATCGGTGGTGATGTCGAGCGCCCACACACGCCATCCGAACGTCGCGTATTCGTGTACGAGCGCGTCGAAATACGCGTCGCCGAAACTCGCGAGATCGATGCCGGGGCGGGCGACCCGGTTGTACCACCAGATCGCGACCGCATCGCGCTCGATCAACTCGAGCATGCCTTGCAGAATCGCCTCGTCGACGCTCGAACCGGCCGCGCAGCCGTTGGGGTTGTGCACGCAGGCGGCCAGGGCCCGCGCACTGCCGGGCGTTTCCGCATAGCAGTAGCTGAGCGGCACGAGCCGGCGCCTGCCATTCACGAGCGACCACGCAGGCGTCCAGTCGATGACGTCATGCGACGTGAAGCGCGGCGGCACCTGCTTGCGAACATCGCGGGTCAATGCATTGATCGCGTCGCGCGTGTCGAATTGCCGATCGCTGAACTGCTGAAGTTCGTTCACGTGGATGGGTTCGGCGTCACCGGCCGGATCGGCGAGCAGGCTTTCCATGCTGCCGGTCAAGGTCGCCTCGTCGCCCTGATACACGCTGCTGAAGCGTTCGAGCGCTTCGCACAGTGCGCTCACGCGGGCTTGCTCGTCGGTGCTGCCCTTGCCGGAGCAGATCCGGTCGAACCGGTTGCTCTCCGGCACGGCGGCCGGGCACACGAGAAAACCCGACGCATAGACCTTGCGCAGGCCCGCGTGCCGCTTCGGCATCGGATGCAGATACGCAATCGCGCCGCTGACCGGCGAGATCAGGTGCGCGTGGCGCTCGAACACCTGTTGCGGACCGGCGGTCCGGTAACCACCGTCGGCGCGTGCCAACGGCGCATGCCCGGCAAGCCGCGGCGCACGCGCCGCCTGCTCGCGCATCCACGCGGGATTGCCGCAGCACGGGCATTGCGGACGCCGGATCACGCGGTGGCGTTCGACGGCCAGCGTGTCGATGCGTTGCGCGACGATATGCGTGTGCAAACGTTCCACCACCGCGCGGTTGACCGCGATCTGCTCGACCGTCGCCGCGACGAGCGCCGCCGCCGCCGCGGCCCCGGCACGCGACGCGGCCGGCGGCAGACGCGCCGCGCCGCTGCCGTGATGACGCGCCAGCAGCGCCTCGACCGGCCGGTTGATGCGAATCCAGTAGCGCACGCATTCGATGCACGGCGCATCGGCATGCGCGCCGCCGCCGGCCAGCAGCGGCCCGATCAACGTCTGCACACCGCTCGCCGCCACGACCAGCAGCGCGCCGCCGCGCGCCGTCACGCGGGCGGCGCATGCGGCGAGGTCGTCGCGGTCGTGCGTATCGGCGATCGCAACCGTCAGTTCGGCATCCGGCACGACAGCGATGCCGGCCGTATCGAGCGCACGCCGCAGCGCCGCGCCGTCGGCGCCGAAGGTTTCCACCGCGACGCGCAGTTGCGCGACGCGCGCCTGCGCCGCGTCGCCGTCCAGCCCGGCGCGCTCGAAGAAGCCGCGCGCCGCGTCGTCGTCGTGCGGCGGATCGGCACGCACGTACCCGCGGCGCACCAGGTGATCGAGCCGCGCGAGCACGTCCCATTCGCCGAACGTGCCGGCCAGCGCCGTCACGATTTCGGCGATCGTCATGCGCGCCCGCACACAGGCGGCAATCTGTACGTAGATCGCGCCGGACAGCATTGCGCGCCTGAATTCGTCGACGACGAACAGGGTCTCGGGCCCTGCATCGAGCACGAGCAAATGCGGCTTGAAGCGCAACACGCGCGAAGGGTCTTCGAGCATCGTCTGGTTCCGTGCGACGGATCGGAAAAACGTTGCGCGGCCCGGACAACCGCCCCGGGCCGCGCAACGGTGCGCGGCTCAGCCGCGCCGGGTCAGCAACAGGTGAACAGGTAACACGGCCCCGCGTCGCAGTAGGCTGCGAGCGCGACGGCCTCCTCGTCCAGGTGCGTCGGCTGCTCCGGTATGCCGACCGTCATCACGTTGCGCGGCAGGTTCCAGCTCCCGCCGCCTTTCCCGTCGCCCGTCCAGCCATGATCGCCGTCGGTCTTCGCGATCTCGATGTCGATGATCCACGGACACTGGTAACCGAAGTATTTCGCGAGCGTATCCAGCGGCTTGTCCAGCAGTTCGCCCTTGAACGCCGGGTCCCGCCATGAAAGCGCGATCGCGCGCAGATAGACCTTCTGAAACTCCAGCATCGATTCGAGCGTCGGATTGGCGTTGTCCTTTGACATGTCGGTTTCCCCGGAGTCATTCCATGATGGTGATGTGGCTCGCGTTGTACGCGGCCAGGGCTTGCGCGAACTGGGCCTCGTCGGCCGGCGCGGGCGGCAAATACAGCGTGAGCCTGTTTTTCTGGCCGGCCGTCCAGTCACCATTGACGGTCGGCGTCCACGCCGACGACTTGATCTGCACCTTCAGGTCGAGCTTGAACGGAAAGTGATAGTCGAAATGCTCGCGCAACGCGTGGACCGGATCGGTCTCGAGCTCGTGCAGAAACGCCGGGGAATGCCATGCGAGGGCGATCGCCCGGATGACGGTCGCGCGGTATTCGAGAAACTGTTCGTACGTCGGTAATCGAAGATCCTTGCTCATCGGTCTGTTCTCCTGAATGACGAATGGAACTGCTTACGGCAACGACTGCAACGTCGCTTCGGCGAGCCTGGCGATCCGGCCCATGCCCGCCGCCGTTGCAATTTCGACTGCGCGCCGGCACGCGTCCAGCGCGGCCACGCCGCCGCAACGCGGATCGGCCTGGCGCAAGTACTCGCACTGCTTCAGCAACAGCTGGGCTTCGTAATACCGTTCCCCGGTCGACTCGCACCATGCGAGACACTGCCCGACCTGCGCGAGCGCGGCACCGTAGTCGCCGCGTCCGGCATCCAGCTCGGCGAGCAGCGACGCGTAGTAGGTCAGCCCCAGCAGGCCGCCCGATTGCCGCTGCGCGTCGAGATGCGCGACGACGCCCGCGCGATCCCCCTGCGCCCACGCATGAATGATCGCCGCGTAGTGCCCGACCGCACGCAGCCGGTGCGCATCCGACAGGCGGAGAATCGCTTCCGACAGCGAGCGCGCCGCGTCGCGATCGCCTGCGAGCTGGTATGTGCGCGCGAGGTACATCATCGTGACGCCGAGCGTCGGCAGATGGTCGAGGCACGTCGCGCAATACACGGCGTCGCGCGCCATCGCGAGCGCCGGCTGCGGGTCGTCGTCCATGCACCAGCGCACGCTCGCGAGCGATGCCATCGTCCACGCGCGCGTATCGAGCCCGAGGATGCGCCGGTGGCCCGCATCGCGCCGTACGTCGTAGCCGGCCAGCGCCGCATCGAACGCGGTACGGGCGCGCGCGAAGTGGCCGTCGACCCACAGGCTCATGCCGCGCATCGCATCCGCCGCGACCTGGACGCCGGCATCGCCGCGCTCGGTCGCGAGTGCATCGAGCCGCAGGCCGATCGCGCGCACAGTGGGACGATCGCCTGCGACGTGGTAATAGGTCGACAGCGTCCACAACGCGCTGATCTCGAGTTCCGGATCATCGAGCGTCTGCACGTGCCGCAGCAGCAGCTCCGCGTGCTCGCGCACCTGCGGATCGGCCCAGCCGAAGCGCGCCATCGTCGCGTGCGTCAGCGTGGCGCGGACGCGCGCGCTGTCGTGCTCGCGCTGCGCGTAGTCGGCATTGCCGAGCCAGTCGAACACGGCCTGTCCATAGCGGATCGCATCGTCGTACCGGGAACGCTCGAGTGCGCGGCGCGCGGCGTCGATGCCGTGAGCGATCGCATCCGCCCAGGCGCCTGCACGCGCGAAGTGCCCGGCGACGCCGAACGCATGCGCACCGGCGCCGCGATCGGCTTGCTCGACCAGCGCACGGCCGACGCGCGCATGGTTGCCGCGCCGCACGGCAGGCGGCATCGATTCGTACGCCGCATCGCGAATCAGCGCATGGCGGAACGAATAGAACACGCGATCGCGTCGATGTTGCGCATACACGATCCGCTCTTCGAGCAGCAGCCGCAGATGCGCGTCCAGCGTGGCCCGATCGTGCGGCGATGCCTCGGCGAGCAGTTGCGCCTCCACCTCGAGCCCGATGGTCGCGGCGAGCTGCACGGTGTCGCGCGCGTCGTCGATCCGGTCGAATGCAAGGCCGAGCATGCCGCCGAGACTGAGCGGAAGCGGATCGGGATCCGTTGCCCACGGTCCGGCGAGCGAGCCGTCCGCGCCGCTCATCGCCAACTCGCGCGCGACGGCCTCGATGAACAGCGGAATGCCCGCCGTGCGATCGGCGAGACGGTCGAGCCACGCCGGATCGAATGCGCCCGTGCCCAGATGCGCCGACATCAGGCGCTGCGCATCGTCGCGCGGCAGGCGGCGCAGCACCAGGCGGTCGGTCGCGCCGCGCCAGCGGGCGAGCTTGTCGGGGCGTGACGTGAGCACGATGCAAAGTGCCGCCGCGCGCGGCGAGCGCTGCAGATACGCGAGAAACGCCTCGGTCGAGCGATCGATCCATTGAACGTCCTCGACCACGAGCAGAACCGGTGCGCCGTTGCCGAGCGACATGATCAGTTGTTCCAGGACGTCGAACAGCGCATGTTGCTCGCGTACGCTCGACCACAGGAACCCGTTCGCATCGCAAGGCAGCCCGAGCCAGGTCGCGAGCGCGACCCGGGCTGCCGCATGATCGCAATCGAGTGGCGCGATCATCGCGTCGATCGCCGCGAGCGCCGCCCCAGGCTCGCGATCGGCTTCGATATGCCAATGCGCGCCGATGAACCGCAGGACCGGGAACAGCGCATGGTTTTCCCGCTCGGGCAGGCACCCGCAATGCGCGAACGCGTGGCCGCGGGTCCGGACGGCCTCGCACAGCTCGTGCGCGAGCCGCGACTTGCCGAAGCCCGCATCGCCGACAATGAGCCGCGGCACGCCGAGCGGCGCAGGCTCGCCGCGCATCGCACGACGATGGCGCCCTTGCGTCTCCTGCCATGCGCGCAGCAGCGCGTCGAGCTCGCGCGCGCGGCCGACCATCGGTGTCCGCATGCCGGCGTCGAGCGAATCGAACGGCGTATCGGCCTGCCGCTCGCCGAGCAGTTCATGAACCGGCTGCGATACGAGGCCCGCCCGCGCGAGCCGCAATGCGGTCGGCCGGGAATCGGCATGCCGTTCGAGCACGAGCCGCGCGTCGTCGCTGATCAGAACCTGTCCGGGCCCGGCCAGCCGCAACAGCCGCGACACCGCGGCCGACGTCGATGCGCCCGACATGTGCGATGCGTGCGCGAGCACCTGCCCGACATGAATCGCGGCGGCCACTTCGACCCGCCAGCTTTCTCCTGCGCCGGCCACGCCGACGGCGGCCGACGGCACCGGCAGCAGGGCACGCTCGGCGACCCGCACCATGTCGAGCGCCGCCCGCGCCGCGCGGCGTGCGGGCCGGTCGATGTCGCCCTGCAGACCGAAATGGAACAGCAGCGTGTCGCCGAGCCGTCCGCCCGCGTGCGCGCCGTAGCCGACCGCGATATCGGCGCACTTCGTCAGCCACTGCGCCTCGTAGCCGTCGAGCGCATTGCCGTGCTCGGTGCCGGCATGGCGTTGCGGGCCCTCTCCGGCAATCGTCACGCAACAGCACAGCGTGGTGATCTGGCGATATTCGCCGACCGCGGCGATCGTCTCGCCGTGGGGCGCAGGCGGGCGCGAACGCGTCTGCCGGCCGGCACGACCGGCGTCGAACTGGCCGACGAGCGCCGCGAAGTTGAGCGCACGAAACTGCGCCGCGAGCGCGTCGGCCGACGCCGCGCGCTGCTGCGGATTCTTGTTCAGGGCGCGCCGCAGCACCGCGCCGAGCGGATGCGATGCGATCGACGGCGGGAGCGCGACATCCACCGGGCTCAGCTGCTGATAGAGGATGTCGGCCACGCTTGCGCCCTGCATGACGACATCGCCCGTCAGGCATTCGATCACGATCAGGCCCCACGCATACAGGTCGCTCGCCGGCGTCGGCGGCTCGTTGCGCAACTGCTCCGGTGCGCAATAAGGCGGCGAGCCGAGCACCTCGGTCGCGAGCGTGGCGGTCTGGCGCGCGATGTCGTCGGTACCGGGCAGCAACGCACCGATGCCGAAATCGAGGAGCTTCGCGTGCGGCCCGTCATCGGCCATCGCGATCACGATGTTCTGCGGTGTCAGATCCCGATGCACGATGCCGCGCCGATGCGCGGCCGCGAGCGCGTCGAGCACCTCCGTCATCAGCCGCCCGGTGTCGACGGCCGACAGCGGCCCCTCCGTGGCGAGCCGGTCGCGCACGGTCCGGCCCTCCACCAGTTCAAATACGGCGAACAGCCGCCCGTCGAGCGCCTCCCCCTGATCCAGCAGCGCAACGATGTTCGGATGCCGCAGCGCCTCGCACAGGCTCGTTTCGCGCCGGAAGCGCGCACGCCGGCGCGCGCGCTCCGCTGCGGTCAGCGCGGCATCGTCTCGCATCAGCTTGATCGCGACGTCTTGCCCGGTCTCGTCGCAGGTCGCACGAAACACCACGCCGTTGCCGCCTTCGCCGAGCAGCGGGCCGAGCCGGTAATGCCGCTTGCCGGCAAGCGCCGCGAGCGGCACGGCATGCTGACCCGGTTCAGGGGCGTCCGGCCCGGCGGGCGGGCGGGATAGGGTCGTCGACACGGCCGGCTCCCCCGCGTTCACGAGCAATGGACAACCGGGCCCGGCGCCGCACGCGGCACGCCGATACGCGGCCCGGCGACCGGCACCGACTGGCATTCGAGGTGCTCGCCGCGCATGATCCGGAACGGAAAATCGCCGAAGCGGACGCTGCCGCGCCGGCGCTCGACGAGCTGGCTCGCGCCCAGCCCCGGCAGGGCCGCGAACTGGCTTCGCGCACGATGAATCTGCACGTTGACATGGGACGTGTCGATGCCGAGCATGCGCGCGAGGCGATCGAGTTCGATCCATCCTTGCGTGGCGGCGTCGTAGCCGGCCTGCATGTCGGCCGAACGTGCGCGAGCGAGCGTGACGAGGCTGTAGTGATGGGCGCGCTCGCCGAGGTCGACCACGCCGCCGCGGACATGCAGCAGCATGCGCACGTGCTCCTCGTTCCGGCTGACGAAGAATTCGAGCAACTGCGCGGGCGCGGCCGGAACGGTGGAGGCGGCGAGCATCACCGTCGAGGCGTTGCGCACGAGGTCGAGGCGCCACGCGAGGTCGCCGGTCGACACTTCGTCGCCGTCATGGAGCGCGCGCGGCGGCAACGTGTCGTCGCACAGCCATTCGCCGGCCGGCGAACGGACGATCGTGACCGGTTGCGCGGCAGGAGCAGGCAGACTCTGGCGCGGCGCGAGCACGATCGGGGCCGCGGCGCCGCGGATCGGCCACAGCGTATCGGCCGGATCGTCGAGCGTCTCCACGCGCCAGGGCGCCACACCGGCCCTGCCGAAGCGGATCACGTCGCCTTGCCGCAGCACCGCGTGCTCGCCGTCGCGCAACGACACGCCCGATACCGACGTGCCGTTGCTGCTGTGATCGTGCAGTTCCCACAGCCCGCCGACCCAGCGGATATGGGCATGCACACGGGACACCGACCCGTCCCGGATGACCGTGTCGCAGCGTGCATCGTCGCGGCCGAATACGTGATACGCGCGGAGCAGGCATGCTTCCCCGGATGAATCGTTCTTGAGTATCGCCATGGCCGCCCCGTGTCGGATTCGCCCGGTTCGCTCGAGTGACGCATCGACGCTGCCGGGCAAGCGATTGATTCAATGATCGCGAACCGTGCCGAATGTCCGCGCCTCGTTACCTGTTTTCTGGTCAGCTTCCTTTCAAATCGTTGTCCAGGCGCCGCGCGTTATTTTCATCAAATTAAATTGTCGAGCGCGTTGTTGTTGTAAAACCATCCAGCCCGATGAAAATCCTGCCAAATAAAATCACGCACCGCAACCGGAATACCCAGCCGGCGATCTTATATTGCAATGCTTTACATTTTCGAAGAAATTCCAGCTCGAAAATAAAAGGGTCGAAATTCTTAATATCCGCGCAAACCTCCGCCAGACATACGCCAAACCAACAAGACGATATTGAATGACGGTGCAAATTTAATGACCTTTGCCACCGCGGAAATTTTGTTTGATCGGCCGAAAATAAAATCTGACAGTTTCAATAAATTAAACAATGTTAATTGATGTTTTTATAATCGCCATTGCTTAACTTATTCGATAAATCGTGCTGCACCACGGCGAATGTTTCGTGGAATGACCGGTAGTCGTCGGTAAACGGGCCTGGGCACCCGTCCCACCGAAGTCGGTGGCGTGCTGCCGTGGGCTTGTGAGCCCACGGCGGTGACAAGCTATTCGCGCAACGCGGTACTTTTTCTCCAGCGGATGCCGCTCAGTGGAGGGGCTTCATACGGGACACGCGCATCTCGTCGGCCAGCTTTTCGGCCATCATGATGACGGTCGGATTCAGGTTGATCTGCGGAATATCGGGCATGATCGACGCGTCGACAACACGCAGCGCCGCGATGCCATGCACGCGGCCGCTCGCGTCGACCACCGCGAGCGGATCCTCGGGTTGACCCATGCGACAGGTGCAGCACGGGTGCTGCAAGGTCATCGCGCCACTCTCGAGTGCCTCGACAATGTCAACCTCGCTGTCGCCAACCAGCGGCCCCGGATAGAGTTCCTCGACGATCAGACTCTTGAGCGGCTCCGTCTGGGCCAACTGGCGAGCGAGCCGGAAGGCCGCCACCATGCGCTGCATATCGCCGTCATTGGTCAGGTGGTTGAAGCGGATATGCGGCTTCGCTGTCGGGTCCGTGCTGCGCAGTTTCACGAAGCCGGTGGAGCGCGCAAACATCAGCTCCAGGCCCAACGAGAAAATCACCCCCGTGGGGCTGCTGCCGGCGTCAAGCAGATGCGAGGGCGAGATACCGATGTCCAGGTCCTCGGGCCGCTCGGCATGCGCGGAGCGGGTCCACAGTTGGGCCGCCACGACGGGGTGCTGCCGTCCCTTCAGCTCGGGCTTGCCCGCGTAGTTGATCCAGAAAAAAACATGGTCGAGCAAGGCGGTGCCTACGGGCGCGTCTTTCAGCACCGGGATCCCCAGAGCCTCGAGATCGCTCTTCGGTCCGATGCCAGAGCGTTGCAGGATGTTCGCCGAACCGAAGGCACCGGCACTCAGGACGATCTCGGCACCAGCGAGCTCCCGGCCGTCGGCCAGCTTGACCGCCCGCGCGCGCAGCCCGTCGAACAACAGCTTGTCCACCACGACGTCGTCAAGGATGCGGAGGTTCGGCCGTCGGCGTACCGCATGCGGCAAGTAAGCCATGCCGGTGTTGACGCGCGTACCGTTGACGATGTTCATCGGATTCGGGCCTGCGCCGTTGTTGGCGCACGGATCGTTGAAATCGTCGACCTTGTCATAGCCCAGCGCCCAGCAGGCCTCGACCATCGCACGTTGCACATCGGTGATGTAGTCCATCGACATCTGATGGATAGGCAGCGGCCCGTCGCGCCCATGCAGAGCGTCGTCGCCGTGCGGAGCGCTCTCCATCTTCTTGTAGTAGGGCAGCACCTCGTTCCAGGACCAGCCCGGCACGCCCTTTGCGCGCCAGCGATCGAAGTCGACCGGTAACGCGCGCACGGCTACCGCGGCGTTGATCGCCGAGCCGCCCCCCAGCACTTTGCCGCGGGGCGCATACACGGGATCGGCCTGCTTGACCGGTTCGGCCGCATAGCCCCATTCGTAGCGCGCATCGCCGTTGGCGGCCACGATGTTGCTGCTGTAGACCAGTTCCGGATTGGCATGCGGATCGAAGGCATGGCCGGCCTCGATCAGCAGGACGCGGATGTCGGCATCCTCGCTCAGGCGGGCCGCCAGCACACAGCCGGCGGAGCCGCCTCCCACGATCACGTAGTCGTAGTTGTCTTGCTCGATGTTCATGGTCTTGCGTGTTCTCACATGGAAGATTCGATATCGCGGTGATTCGAATTGCATTGCTAAACTAATGAAACAACCAGCCTGCCACGGCACGGACGTAGCGCGGCATGATCCAATAGACCATCAGCCAAACCATGACGCCGGTCGTGATCAGATGAGCCAGGAAATCGGGCAACGCCAGGCTCGTGGTTACGCTTCCGAGCGCGGCAGGTACCACCTGACTGAGCGGATAGATTGCCGAGTACGTCAAAAGGAATTGCTTGTAGGGCTTCGCCTGCGGTGCGCCCGTCAGAGCCGGCGCGCACCACAGTCCCATCCCTGCCCGGATACGCTCGGCATGCCGCAGCAGTGGATGCAGCGCCTCCACCAGACGAAGCCTCTGTGCCGACCCGACCCATTCCATCAACTGCGCATGCGTCGCGAAATTCACCATCACCGTGTAGGTATCCTCACCCTTTTCGGGACGAATGACCGCCGCGCCCTGAAAGCCGGGGAATTGCCGGCATGCTTGCGTGACCTCCGCAAGCCATGCCTCGTAACGCTCTCGTGCTTCCGGAGCAATCTCGTGCCGCACCAGCAACGCCGCGTTGTCCGATGCAGCGCCGCTCACAGATCGGTGAAGGTGACGTGCTTGAACTCCAGAAAGTCATCGATCGACGACAGTCCGTTCAAGCGTCCCTGACCAGACTGTTTGAATCCGCCCTCTTCGAACGCATCGAAGATCTGCGCCCAGTCGTTGATCCATACCGTGCCGGCCTTGATTTTTCTGGCCGCGCGCAGCGCGCGTTTCGTATCGCGGGTCCAGATGGCTGCCGCCAGACCAAATTCGCTGTCGTTGGCCAGCGAAATGGCTTGGGCTTCGCTGTCGAAGGTCTGCAGCGTCATCACCGGGCCAAAAGTCTCATTCCGTACGATCGGCAATAACGGGTCGCTGACTTCCAGCAGCGTCGGACGATAGAAAGCGCCTGAGGCAAGCGGGCCATCGCAGATCGGACCGCCGCGAACCAGGACCTTGGCGCCGGACGCAATGGCCTGCTTCACGAGCGCATCCACACGTGCCACATTCGCCTTGTCGATCAACGGCCCCATGTCGCTGCCGGCGTCGGCGGCCGGACCCACGCGTACGGCCGCCAACCTGGCGGCCAGACGCTCACGGACCTGCCCGGCGATGTCTCGATGGACCAGCAAGCGCGAGCCGGTCATACAGAATTGACCTGCAAACACGGTCAGGGATTTTTCGATGACAGGGAGTGCCGTATCCAGGTCGGCGTCATCGAACACCAGATGTGGCGTCTTTCCCCCGAGCTCCAGGCCGAAGCGTTTCAGATTCTCCGCGCCCACGGCAGAGATCGCCTGGCCCGTACGAGTCGAACCGGTGAAGCTGATCACCGGGACGTCGGGCGACGCAACCATCGACTTGGCCCCGTCGGCTCCCCACTCGGTGAAGAGATTGATCACCCCGCGAGGCAAGGATGGGGCTTCCGACATCACACGTGCCACGTGTTCGTTGATTTGAGCGGTCTGGCCTGGCATCTTGATGACGGTCGTGGTGCCTGCAGCAAGCGCCGGCGCCAACGAGCGAATCATCAGGATGACGGGAGAGTTCCAGGGGGCAATGATGCCGGCCACCCCGACCGGCTCGCGCAGGAGAAGCGATACCGCGTTCGGGCGTGGCGTACCGCTGCGCCCCATTTCCGTTCGCGCCATGGCTGCCGCAAATCGCAGCTTGGACGGCACCATATCCACTTCGAATGCGGCCTCTTGCTTGATCTTGCCGTTTTCCAGCGCCAGCAGATCGATCAGGTCGGTGCGATGACGCTCGAAGGACGTGGCCAGTTCCTCCAGCACACGGGCGCGGAGTATCGCATTCTCCGCCCACTCGCCGTGCTCGAATGCATGCTTGGCCGCCGCGATGGCCAGCGCGGCCTCACGGGCGCCCCCGTTTGCATAACGGCCAATCACGTTGCCGGTGGCCGGGTCGATCGAATCGCGACAGTCGTCCGACGTCAACCATTCGCCGTTGATCCAGTGTTGGGCAACGTTGGCGTTGCTGATGGGATGGCTCATTTGATGTTGTTTCCGGTTGAGTAGAAGCGATCGGCGACATGCTCTGCCACGGCAATCGTGGTGACGTTGGTTGCGACCGACACCGTGTCGGGAAAAATCGATGCATCGACCACGCGCAGGCCTTTCAGGCCGCGTACGCGACATTGGAGGTCGAGCACGGCGTACGGGTCGTCGTCGCCGCCCATCGGGACAGTCGAGGTCGGATGATGATAGGTATCGAGCGATTCGAGCATCGAACGCTCGATTGCGTGGTCGTCCCGGGCCGCCGGGCCGGGGGCCAGCTCGGCATGCACCAGGGCATCGAGAGGGGTGGTTTGCCCCAGCTTGCGCGCGAGCTTCACGCCCTCCATCAACCGGGCACGATCGCCTGCGTCGGCCAGGAAGTTCAGGTCGATGCGTGGTGCCGACGCTGGGTCACGCGACGTCAAGCTCAGCTTGCCGGTGGAGCGGGGTAGCGTGAGGGCAACGGCCAGCACGAAGCCGACCTTCGTCGGGCTGAGCTCATGCGGGAACAGATGCGTCGCCGTGATGTGAAGATCCAGCTCGTCTGCTCCGGCCATGCTGCTGCGCGTCCAGAGCTTTGCGCCGATAACCGGCGATTGCGCACCGATCGCCTCCGGATTGGCTGCATAGGCGTTGTAATAGAACGGGTGGTCTTTCAGCCGCACCCCCACCGGCAGATCCGCCAGCACCGGGATCTCCAGTGCGTCGAGGTCGCGACGCGGCCCGACCCCCGAGCGCAACAGGATGGCGGCACTGCCATAAGTGCCGGCACACAGGATCACCTCGTTGGCGTGGACCGTTTGGCCATCGGCGAGCCGCACACCGACGGCCTTGCCCGCCGAAAACAGCACATGATCGACCAGCGACTGCCCCTGGACGCGCAGATTGGCGCGAGCCCGCACGCGGTGCCCCAGATAGGCCATGCCGGTATTGACCCGCACGCCGTTCACGACGTTCATGCGATACGGACCGACACCATGAGGATCAGGGCCGTCGAAGTCGTGCACGGCCGCGTAGCCGAGCTTCCGCGCGGCGTCGACGAATGCGCGCTGCATCGGCGTGATGTCTTCCGCCGTGAGTTGGCGCACCGGCAGCGGGCCACCCTCGCCATGCAGGTCGGTCTTGCCGGCCTCGTTGTCTTCAAGTCGCTTGAAGGCCGGCAACAGGTCCGCATAGGACCATCCGGGCAGGCCCCAGTTTGCGAAGTCGCTCTCACGGGCGCGGATCGCAACAGCACCATTGATTGCCGAACTGCCGCCGAGTCCTTTGCCGCGCAATGCGCCGACCGCGTGACCGATGACACCGGGTTCGGCCTTGTAGCCCCACTCGTGCGTCTCGTCTCCACCGAGGCGATCGCTGCTGCTGACGTGCGCAGGATAGTTCCAGGCCGCATGCGCTGTGCCGGCTTCCAGCAGCAATACGCTGCGATCCGGACGCTCGCTCAGGCGGGCAGCCAGCACCGCGCCGGCTGATCCGCCACCCACAACCAGCACGTCGACTGCTTGCGCATGCTGCGCCGGGCCACGCGGCGATCCGGCATTGGTTTTTCCGTCGATATTGTCCATAAATTCAGGAGTCCATTGTTTACAGAATGCAGGATGAAAGCTTTTTCGGCTAACTGCACGGTCGATTGCTACCGGTCAGCCGAGAGATCGGGCAGCGGGAAATTCGCGTGATTGCCGCAGTACGATCAGCTTTGCTTGTCCGGCGAAAGCTGGCGATATGTCGTCAACATCCGCACTCATTCGGCACAGCAAGCCACGCAGTACGGACGTTCCGAAGGCGATTCGCACCGGATCAGCGTACGACCTCGCGCTTTCCGATACCGGCTGCCTCCAGAATGACTTGAGCCACTTCAGTCGGGTGCGAACGATGCGGTACGTGACTGGACGGCAGGGAGGTCACCTTGGCGTGGATCCTCTCTGCGAGCGCACGCTGGAGCGCCGGCGGAATCATCCGGTCTTCTTCGCTGACCACATACCACGATGGCTTGCTCGCCCACGCGGCTTCGCTGATGCGCTCGCTGAAAGCCCTGGCCTGAATCGGTCCCTGGGTGGCTGCCATCACCCGTGTGACCGAGGCAGGCAAATCCTGTGCAAAGTCCTGGCTGATACCTTGGGGGGTGAGCGTCAGGTAACCGTCCGCCCCTTCGACGAACTGACGTTGGCCTGGCGACGGCGCATCGTCCTTGCCGAGTTCAGCCGTGCTCTGTCCTGCCGCGGGAGCGAAGGCTGCGACATAGACAAGTGCGCTCACTTTCCGATGCGTACCGGCTTCCGTGATCACGCTGCCGCCCCACGAGTGACCGACCAGCACGACTTTTCCAGGCGCACCATCGATGGCGCGACGTACTGCGGCTGCGTCGTCCGACAGAGAGTTCAATCCATTCTGAACCGCCTGTACGTGCAGCCCCCTCGCCTGCAGAAGCGGAATGACCTGGGCCCAATCGGAGCCATCGACGAAGGCACCATGCACGAGCACCACCGACGTCGAAGCCGTGACAGAACCGTCAGCTTGAGCGCCAAGCGGAGCAATCGAGCACAGGGTCAATAATGCCGTGGCGAGCATCTTCATTGGTGTCATATTTAGTCATCCTAGTTAATTGTCGTTTTCCTGTTACCGTTAGCGCCTGCTCGCGCCAAGGCGGTAAACCCTGCTGCGGACTGGCACCATGGGATCATCCGACAACATCAGCCCGTCGATCAGCCGCCCGGGATCGAGATCGAGTGCGCGGGCGGCAACGGCGGCTTCATGAACGACGCGCTCGATGCGCAGTTCCCCTAGCACCACTTCCTCCCGTGCATCCGGGCCCGCGTGAGGCCAGGCGATTGACCCGTCCGCCGTGTTGTCGCCAGCACGAGCGATCTGGAAAACCAGTTGCATGGAAAGCGGCGCACGCCGAAGTCGTTCGGTGAGTTCGTTCGTCAGGTAATCCGCAGGCAGCAGCGGGCGTTCCGCGTCGGAAACGTAGTCCGGCGGCGTAAGTGAATCGATTCGATAGCGTCCGGTCGTCACAGTACCGTCCGCGGCTACAAGACGGAACGCATTGACCCCGAAGTAACGCGTCGAGCCGAAGCTTCTGGGCAACGGCTTGTCGGCTTCCAGGTATCGGCGTGCGCTCACGTTCGATTCGAGGAAAGCTTCCAGCGGCGCCGGATTCGGCCGACTCTCGTTCACGGAAGCTGCGACGGCCTCCAGAAAGCGCAGGAAGTCGCGCGGCGCCCCGACTGGAAATCCGTCGAACGTATGCGCAACGAGATCGGTTGTCTGGTCGGGTGCCGCACGAAACCGGACTCCCAGCCCCAACGGCGTGGAGGTTGCCTCCGCATCGGTGACGGTGGGTACGCCGCTGAATGTGCTGAATCGCATCGTGACGGGGATGGCCGAGCCACGGAAGTGTGCTGCGCGGGACAGCCTCCGCGCGCCGGACGACGCGGTAAAGGTGCCTGCCACGACCAATCCCTTTGCGTGCGTCGCGCGGCATCCGGCATGCTCGCCAAAGGTTGAGTGCAAGGCGGCCAGCAGATCGGCCGGCAGCGTGTCGTTATCGTCGGCACCGCGGTTGGAGGGGCAAGTCATCTGCGGCCCTCAGGATGCCTTGAACGTCTGGTCCTGACGATCGACCCACGGCTGGAACGTCTCTGCGGGCCAGTTGGCGTCCACGTGAGAAATGCGCTCGAGGCACTTCCAGATGCCGTCGCGCTTCTCGAACTTGTCGAAATACGTGCCCGTCGACAGGAACCCTTCGGCTCCGGCGCGCCACGTGACGATCCAGTTCCACTCGACGCGGGCATGACGCCCGTCGCCTTCGATCACGAAAGTGCCGAGCGAATGCCGCATGCGGTCCATCGGAAAGACACTGTGCGCATAGTCGTAGAGCAGCTTGAGGCCATCCGCACCGGTGAAGGTATTCTCGCGAATGTCGTTGACCGTGAAAGTGGCTTCCGGCCAGTAAAGCGACACGTACAACTCGGCCGATGCGCGGCTGGCGTCGTTGTCGATATAGCGTTGGTGACGATGCAGCTGCTCGAAAATTTCGAATCGGTCGATGCTGGAAAGCGGGGGCGAATCAATCATTTGAATCTCGTTGTCGAGGAATTTTCTGGGCAGAACTACGGGATAGCCGACTCCGGCCTGAACGGGCGCGACGCGTCGAACCCGCGACACGGCAGGTCTCGCGACGCCGGTCCGCGGCTCAAGAAAGTGAAGTGTAAGTTTGTCCGAAACGTCAAACTAGCCTGTCGCAGCGGACTGCATCGTGCCGCTGATGGCACACTGAAAGCTCACGTGGCCTCGATACACTGGCAGTTTGTGCCGAGGCACCCAATCGATACTTTTTTATGATTGATCTGAACGATCTGCATTACTTTGTTTTGGTAATCGATCACGGAGGATTTGCGCCTACTGCCCGCGCATTAGGCATCCCGAAAACCAACCTCTGTCGTCGCATCGCGCTGTTGGAAAAGCGGTTGGGCGTGCGGCTGATCGTGCGTAATACACGCAACTTCAAACCGACGGAGATCGGCCAAAGTTATTACACGCACTGCCGCGCGATGCTCGCTGCCGCCAATTCCGCGGAAGACGTCGTAGCGATGACACGTAACGAGCCGACCGGATTGTTGCGGGTGACGTGCCCGATCGCATTGCTGGAGGAGTGCGTCGGCTCCATGGTGACGCAGTTCATGGCCGAACATCCGCGCGTAGAGGTCCAACTCGAAGCGACCAACCGGCGGGTGGATGTCGTTGCCGAAGGCATCGATATTGCGCTCAGGGTACGAGTGCGGCCGTTCGAAAACTCCGACTTGATTACGCGGGAGTTGTCTCAGCGCGTACAACGCCTGGTTGCCAGTCCGTTGTTGCTGGATCGTTATGGCGCGCCCAAATCGCTCGTCGATCTGGCGCGTTTTCCAACGGCTTATCACGGCAATCCGCAACGGGACTACGAATGGGCGCTGTTTCACGAGGACGGAACCAGTCAGGTCATTCGCCACCGGCCCCGTGTCGTGACCAATGATCTTCGAATGCTCCGTCTGGCAGCGTTGAGAAGCGTTGCGCTCGTTCAGTTACCGACGGCGCAGGTTTTTCACGACTTGTCCGACGGACTCCTGGTCGAAGTCCTGCCGGAGTGGGCACCCAGGACCGAGGTGATTCACGCCGTCTTGCCGACCCGGCGCGGCATGCTGCCTTCCACCCGGCTGCTGCTCGATTTCTTCACGGAGCGCTTCCGGCTTCTCGATGATCCGTTTCGTGGACCGCGACATAGCCCATGAAGCGAGGCTCGCGTGCGGGTCGCCTTCAGCGAAAGAACGTCGAAGGGTGCAGCGTCCAAACATCGCTTCCGCATCCTTAAGCGAGGTCGTATATGCCACAAACGCCGAAGGCACCGGTGTCGCCAGAGAGGCCACGAAACCCGTCCCGCAATCACATCGGCGCAAGACCATGCTGCTCCAAAAATCGTCTGATCGTATAGCCGGTCAAAAACAAAAATACCGTACCGAGACAAGACGCCAGGAAGCGCATCGACGGATAACGATGGGCAGGTTCACGTGATCCGATCTGAAGCGCTTTGAATGTCATCGTTTGAAGGCCGTCGAGTAACACGACAACGTCTGTCAACGTGCCCTATGGTCCGGAAAAACGGCCACCACCATAGAGCAGGACTGTCGGCTCCTCCATTCAATATGTGAGAAAACGCTCACAATCATTGAGACCCTACAAAACCTGCAGTCCGCGCCATCCATCATCCCACCCCAATAATTCCCCTTGACGCCCTATCTTTCGAAATATATCTTTAGATATGTTTTACGACACATAGGACAGGATCATGCGACACAACCACTTCCGCGGCCATGCCCGATGCGACGGTCATGGTGCGCAGGCCCGCCCTGACTGGTTCGCCGGTCTCTGGTACGCGATCGGCCGCCACCGCCGCGGCCACGATCCATTCGGTGGCGGCCCGTTCGGTGGCCGTGGCGGGCGCGGCGGCTTTGGCGATTTCGGCGACGACGGCATGCCGCGCGGCCGCCAGTTCAGCTCCGACGATCTCCAGCTGCTGCTCCTCGCACTGGTCGCCGAGCAGCCGAGCCACGGCTACGAGCTGATCAAGGCGCTCGACACGCGCTCGAATGGTTTCTACAGCCCGAGCCCCGGCATGGTGTATCCGGCGCTCACGTATCTCGAAGAAGTCGGCTTCGTCGCGTCGCAGGCGGAAGGCAACCGCAAGCGCTATGCGCTGACCGACGCCGGTCGCACGCATCTCGACGCACAGCGCGAACGCGTCGACACGCTGTTCGCGCGCCTCACGCACCTCGCCCGCAAGATGGAATTCATGCGCCGCGCGTTCGCCGGGGAATCGGCGGGCACCGAAGCGCAGGACGAATCGCAGGCCGGCTGGCTGCCGGAGTTCGTCGAGGCGCGCCTCGCGCTCAAGCGGGCGCTGCTGCACAAGAGCGCCGCCGATGCCGACGAACAGCGCCGCATCGCGGCCATCATGCGCCGCGCGACGGCCGAAATCGAAGGCGGCTCCGGCGCGTGATCCGCGCCGCCCCGTCAAAACCCAAGGAGAACGGATTGATGCAGAACACATCCGAGCGCACCGTCACCCGCGTGCGCCACACCCTCAAGTTCCGCCTGTTGCAGGTCCTGCGCGTGCATGCCGTGACGCCGCATCTGCTGCGCGTCACGCTCGGCGGCCCCGATCTCGCGGATTTCGAATCCGCGTCGTTCGACGATCACGTGAAGGTATTTTTCCCGCCGCCCGGCGCCGAACGGCCCGCACTGCCGACGCTCGGCGAGAACGGCCCCGAGTTTCCGGAAGGCGAACCGAAGCCGGTCGCGCGCGACTTCACGCCGCGCCGCTTCGACCGCGCCGCCTGCGAACTCGATCTGGAATTCGTGCTGAACCATCCGGGCCCGGCGTCGCAGTGGGCCACGCAGGCCCGCGTCGGCCAATGGCTCGGCATCGGCGGCCCGCGCGGTTCGTTCGTTGTCCCGACCGGCTTCGACTGGCATCTGCTGATCGGCGACGATACGGCGCTGCCGGCCGTCGCGCGGCGTCTCGAGGAATTGCCGGAAGGTGCGCGAGCGGCCGTCGTGCTGGAAGTCGCCGATCGCTCCGCGCAGATCGCATTCGACACGCGCGCCGACGTGCATGAAATCTGGCGCTTTCGCGCGGAAGCCGACGCGGCGAATGGCGACGTGCTGCTGAATGCCGTTCGCGACCTGCCGCTGCCGCCGTCCGGCGACGGCTACGTGTGGGCGGCCGGCGAAGCGCTGTCGATGCGCGCGGTACGCCAGCACCTGACCGGCGAGCGCGGCATCGACAAGTCGCGCATCCGCGCGGCGGCCTACTGGAAACGCGGCGCGGCGGCCGTGCACGAAACGCTGGAAGACTGACGTCTACGGGTCGCTGGCGCCGAACAGACGGCATGCGCACACGCTGAAACAATCGTGGCGCCGGCGCACCAGCGGGCTTGGCACCGGTATCGCGGCTGGTATATATCTATGTCTGCGACGCCGCTGTCAGGCGACAGCCGCCGCAGCCCGCCCAGGAGCGCCCGGTCATGACAAAAGCAAGCCACGCTTCGCCTTTCCTTCGCAACCTGAAGATCGCCGGTTATTGCGGCCTTGCCGCGGTGGTCCTCGCGCTGTTTGTCGCGATGTGCGCGATCCTGAAGGAAAGCGCCCTCGACCGCGATGCCGCTCAGCACCCGGCCGATACACCCGAACTGCACGATGCGGGCGGTGGCCCGTCCGCATCGGCCGATGCGTCGACCAAGACACCCGGCTGACGGCGTCCTGCCCAACGACCTCCCGCTGTTTACGGCGCGTGCCGGCGCCCCATCACGACGGCATGCACCGAATCGCCGATCCGTTCGAGCGGCGCGCTCACGCGTTGCCCGTACAGATGCGCGGCCAGCGCGCCGGCCGTGCCGACCAGCACGCCGCCCGCCATGTCGAACGGCCAGTGCACACCCGCGTAGACGCGCCCCCATGCGATGACCACGGCCAGCGCAGCCATCACGAACCCGGTGACACGCGTCGTGCTACCGAGCATCAGGCCGACCGCCATGCTCCACGCGAACGTCATGTGATCGCTCGGAAACGAGCTGTCCGGTGCATGCGGAATCAGCTGCGTACCGACGCCGGCCATGAACGGGCGCGGCGAAAACCAGAAATGTCCGAGTACCTGCGCGAGCGCGAGTGCCACGCAGACGCCGACGCCGGCTTCGATCGCCTGGCGCCGCGCCGGGCGCGCGCCGAAGATCCAAGTCAGCAGCAACATCGCCGGCAGCGCATAGACGAGCCAGTCGGCGGCAAAAATGGCAAGGCGGGCGACGCCCGGCTGCGGTGCAACCCCGGCGTTGATGGCGGAAAAGAGGGTGAGATTGAGGTTCTGCATGAATCCGGTTGCGTGGGGCGTAAAAGGTCGACCGGTTGCCCGGCCAGATACGAACGATGCTAGGGCGTGCCCGCTTAAGCGATGCTTAATGGGGCGGCCGCACGGGGCGAGGCCCGCCGCGGCGAACGCACTTAGAGCCTGCACTGCAACACAAGTTCACACAATTGTCATATTCCCGCGCGACCGTCTCCTGTAAAGGCTCACCCCGCCTCCCGTAAAGGCTCACCTTTTTCACATCATGGCGTCATCGATGCATGCGACCATCGAGCCGCCGGGCGCCATTCAGGCCGTTTGCATCGTTCATCTCAATATTTACGCCGCAAATTATTCGAAATCGGCAACAATTAATTCCAAATGCGGCATCGCACAACGGCAACGCACAGGCATACGATTACGACCACTCATCCACGAAGCGATCAACAACAAGGAGTCCGCATGAAACCCAGCGATGTCCGATCGAAAGCGTTTGCGATGCCGTTGACCAGCCCTGCCTTCCCGATGGGCCCGTACCGTTTCGTCGATCGTGAGTTTCTGATCATCACGTACCGCACCGATCCGGACCGTCTCCGTGAAATTGTCCCCGAGCCGCTGCAGGTCACCGAGCCGCTCGTGCATTACGAATTCATTCGCATGGCCGATTCGACCGGCTTCGGCGACTACACCGAAAGCGGCCAGGTGATCCCCGTCGAGTACAACGGCCAGCCGGGCGGCTATACGCTCGCGATGTATCTCGACGATCACCCGCCGATCGCCGGCGGCCGCGAGCTGTGGGGCTTCCCGAAGAAGCTCGCGTCGCCCACGCTGCACGTGAACACCGATCACCTCCTCGGCACGCTCGACTACGGCAAGGTGCGCGTCGCCACCGGCACGATGGGTTACAAGCACAAGGAACTCGACATCGACGAGCAGACGAAACGGCTCGCCGGCCCCAATTTCCTGCTGAAGATCATCCCGCACGTCGACGGCACCGCGCGCGTCTGCGAACTGGTGCGCTATTACATGCAGGACATCAAGATGAAGGGTGCATGGACGGGCCCCGCATCGCTCGAGCTGGCGCCGCACGCGCTCGCACCGGTGGCCGACCTGCCCGTGCTCGAAATCGTCGAAGCCCGGCACCTGGTCGCAGATTTGACGCTGGGCCTCGGCGAAGTCGTCTACGATTACCTGGCTCAGTAACACGTCCGCAGTCCTTTCTCCCTGTCAATCCTTTCACCACGGGAATTCGAACATGAGCAACCTGAATGGCAAGACCGCAGTCGTCACGGGCGCCGCGAGCGGCATCGGCAAGGAAATCGCACTCGAGCTCGCCAAGGCAGGCGCGGCCGTCGCGATCGCCGACCTGAACCAGGACGGCGCGAACGCGGTCGCCGACGAGATCAACAAGGCAGGCGGCAAGGCGATCGGCGTCGCGATGGACGTGACGAACGAGGAAGCCGTGAACAGCGGCATCGACAAGGTTGCCGAAACGTTCGGCTCGGTCGACATCCTCGTGTCGAACGCGGGCATCCAGATCGTCAACCCGATCGAGAACTATGCGTTCTCCGACTGGAAGAAGATGCAGGCGATCCACGTCGACGGCGCGTTCCTGACGACGAAGGCCGCGCTCAAGCACATGTACAAGGACGATCGCGGCGGCGTCGTGATCTACATGGGTTCGGTGCACTCGCACGAAGCGTCGCCGCTGAAATCGGCATACGTGACGGCCAAGCACGGCCTGCTCGGTCTGGCACGGGTGCTGGCGAAGGAAGGCGCGAAGCACAACGTGCGCTCGCACGTCGTGTGTCCGGGCTTCGTGCGCACGCCGCTGGTCGACAAGCAGATTCCGGAGCAGGCGAAGGAGCTCGGCATCAGCGAAGAGGAAGTGGTGAAGAAGGTGATGCTCGGCAACACGGTCGACGGGGTGTTCACGACGGTGCAGGACGTCGCGCAGACGGTGCTGTTCCTGTCGGCATTCCCGAGCGCCGCGCTCACGGGGCAGTCGTTCATCGTCAGCCACGGCTGGTTCATGCAGTGAAGCCGCGCGCCCCCACCGAAAAGCAGGCCGTCGATGCGGCGGACCTGCATCACGAAGCCGGCGCACCGGCCCCCGCGCGGTCGCTGCCATACGAAACCATCGCGCTCGTCCTGCAGGGCGGCGGCGCGCTCGGCGCCTATCAGGCCGGCGTGTTCGAAGGCCTGCACGAGGCGGGCATTCCGCTCGACTGGATCGCGGGCATCTCGATCGGCGCGCTCAACACCGCGCTGATCGCGGGCAACGCGCCCGAGCATCGCGTCGAGCGCCTGCGCGAATTCTGGGAAACGATCTGCCAGCCGGCGTTCTTTCCGACGATTCCGGCCGCGTTCGAATTCGCGCTGTTCAACAGCATCGACCAGATCCGCACGTTCTTCACCGCGTCGCAGGCGGCCAGCGCAATGATGCAGGGCCAGCAAGGCTTCTTCGTGCCGCGCTTCCCGCCGCCGCTGCCGGGCGTGTCCGACCATCCCGAGAAAATCAGCTGGTACGACACGTCGGCGCTGCGCACGACGCTGCTGAAGCTGTGCGATTTCGACCGGATCAATTCGGGCGAGACGCGCGTGTCGGTCGGCGCGGTCAACGTCGGCACCGGCAACTTCGTGTACTTCGACAACTCGCGCATCCGTCTCGCGCCCGAGCATTTCATGGCGTCCGGTGCGCTGCCGCCCGCGTTCCCGCCCGTCGAGATCGACGGCGAGTATTACTGGGACGGCGGCGTCGTGTCGAACACGCCGCTGATGGAAGTGCTCCGCGCCCGGCCGCGCCGCGACACGCTCGCGTTCCAGGTCGATCTGTGGAGCGCACGCGGGCCGCTGCCGCGCACGATGGCCGACGTCGCCGAACGCACGAAGGACGTGCAGTATTCGAGCCGCACGCGTTTCGTCACCGACACGCTGCAGCGCGAACAGCGCTACCGCAACGTGCTGCGCCACGTGCTCGAACAGGTGCCGGAAGCGCAACGCAAGAGCGACCCGTGGTGCGTCGAAGCCGACGCGATGTCGAGCGGGAAGAAGTACAACATCCAGCACCTGATCTACCAGCAGAAGGCGTACGAGCATCACTACAAGGACTATCAGTTCGGTCTGTCGACGATGCGTGACCACTGGTCCGCGGGTCTCGACGACATCCGCAAGACGCTCGCAGTGAAGGACGGCCTCGCGCTGCCCAACAACGACGCGGGCTTCGTCACGCACGACATTCACCGCCGCCGGTAATGCCGTGTGCAACGGGCCGGCGCGCGTCGTGCGCCGGCCCGTCCTCATTTCAGATTCGACAATGCCGATTTTCATTGCGCTGTTCGCGCTCATCGCCGCCGGATGGGGCGCGGTTCACCTGTTTCACGTCATCGCCGCGCAGTTCGGCCAACCGGTCGCGATCGCGGCCGCCGTGCTCGCCGCCGCGATCCTGATCGCGCTGATCGCGGGGTGGATCAAACGCCGCCGCGACATCGCACCGAATACGAAGGAAGAAGGCTGGACGCACATCGTGCATCGCGCGTGGGGCGAGTTGCGCGTGTCCGCGACGCAAGGGCTGCTGTGGCTGTCGCATGACGGCGCGGACGGCCGCTATACGCTGTCGCAGCTCGACGGCTGCCAGGCCGCGCCGATCGGCGGCCGCTGGCATCTCGTCGTGCGCGTGCGCGACGCCGCGCGCAGCGAATGGAAGCTGCCGATGACGGACAAGCGCGACGCACAGCGCTGGGCGCGCGTGCTCACGCTTGCGAAGGACAACCGGCTCTGAACGCGCGTTCGCCCGCTCGTGCCACCGCGCGACGATCCGCTATCGCCCGCCGAGCGCCCACAGCGCATCGAGCACGTGCTGCGTCGCCCGCTCGACGGGACCGGCCCGATGCGCAATCCCCAGCTCGCGCCACAACGCCGGGCGTAGCGGCCGCATGACGATCCGCGCATCCGGCAGCGGCGCGCCGGCCTCGTGCGGCAAAAGCGTCGCGCCGTACCCGGCGGCGACCAGGCTCTTGATCGCATCGTTGTAGTTGAGTTCGATCCGCGGCTCGGGCCGGTGGCCGCCGAGCGCGAACCACTCCGTCGTGAGCCGTGACAGACGCGTCGTCGCATCGTTGAGAATCAATGGGCGCGCGGCCAGATACGCCGGCGTCACCCGGGCCGGAAGCGGCCAGTCCGCCGGCAGAAAAGCCATCACCGGATCGCGCCGCCACGGGCGGATCGATAACCCCGCGACCGGCGCCTGCGGCAGCGCAACCAGCCCGACATCGAGTGTGCCTTGCGCAATGCGCGCCAGCGTATCCTGCGACGTGAGCACCGCGATCTGCACATCGATATCCGGATGCTGCGCACGCAACCCGGCCACCGCCTGCGGCAACAAGTGCGCAATCGCCCCGGTCGATGCGCCCAGGCGCACCCGTCCGGTCAATCCCTGCACCTGTCGCTGCACATCGTCCAGCGTCGATTCGACCTCGGCCAGCAGACGCCGCGCCCGCTCCACCAGCACTTCGCCGATCGTCGAAGGCCGCACGTTGCCACGCGTGCGGGTCAGCAGCGGCGCACCGACGCGGCTTTCCAGCTCGGCAACGTGAAGACTGACGGTTGGCGGTGCGAGATGAAGCCATTGCGCCGCCGCGACAAAGGATCCCTGGTCCGCGATCGCGACCAGCGTACGCAGGCGGTCCAGACTGATCTCGCGCATCGAACACCTCTCGTTCAGAAAAGCTGAATCAAATGGTCAGCAAATTCAACTTTTCCTATTCTAGGCGTTCGGCGGACCATACGGCTTCCCCCGACGACCGAACGCGAGGAACACGACCATCATGAGCTTCCCCACTGTCTTCATCGACGGAGACCAGGGCACGACCGGACTGCAGATTCTGGAGCGTCTGCGCGACCGCGCCGACTTGCAGTTGCTCACGCTTCCGGCTGCCGAACGCAAGGACCCCGTGCGGCGCGCCGACGCGCTCAACGCATGCGATATCGCGCTTCTGTGCCTGCCCGATGCGGCCGCGCGCGAAGCGGTCGGCTTCATCCGGAACCCCGCGGTACGCGTGATCGATGCAAGTTCGGCCCATCGCACGCAGCCCGAATGGGTCTACGGCTTTCCCGAGATCGCCGACGGACACGCGCAGCACATTGCGCACGCGAAGCGCGTCACCAATCCGGGCTGCTACCCGACGGGCGCGATCGGCCTGCTTCGCCCGCTGTTGCAGGCCGGCCTGCTGCCGCGCGACTACCCGGCGAGCATCCACGCGGTCTCCGGTTACTCGGGAGGCGGAAGGGCCGCCGTCGAAGCATTCGAATCCGGCGACGCCGCCGCACGCATGCTGCCGCTGCAGGTGTACGGCCTGGCTCTGGAGCACAAGCATGTCCCCGAGATCCGGCTGCATGCCGGGCTCGCACACCGCCCGTTCTTCGTGCCGGCCTACGGTGCCTATCGGCAAGGCATCGTGCTCACCGTACCGATCGAGCTGCGCCTGCTTCCGGCCGGCGTGACCGGTGAGCAACTGCATGCGTGTCTCGCGCACCACTACGCCGCCGCGCGTCACGTCGACGTCACGCCGCTTGCTGACACGCACGCGATCACGCATCTCGATCCGCAAGCGCTGAACGGCACCAATGACCTGCGGCTCGGCGTGTTCGTCAATGAAGATCGCGGGCAGGTGTTGCTGTCCGCCGTGTTCGACAATCTCGGCAAGGGGGCATCCGGCGCGGCCGTGCAGAATCTCGACTTGATGCTCGGTACGTCGAGCGCGGCGTGAGTCTCGCGCAGGCACCGTCAAAGGTCTGCCCGGCAGGCAGATCCACGTCGCGCCGGTGCCTGCGCACGCCCCCCGTAAAAGCTCACCTTTAGACGATTTCAGGCCGTATCGTCACCCGCTGCGGCATTCATCCCTGCCAGCGTCTCCGCCAGAAAATCCACACACACACGCACCTTCGCCGACGCCGCGACGCGTTCCGGATACACGGCCCAGATGTTCGCGGGCTGGATCGCGTCCGGCAGCACGCGACACAGTTCACCGCGCTCGATCAGCGGCGCGGCTTCCCAGATCGAGCGCAGCACGATCCCGCGGCCGGCCAGCGCCCATTGCACGGCCACCTCGCCGTGGTTCGTCGACAGCGCGCCGCCGACCTTCACCGTGACCGTTTCGCCGCGCACGTTCAACCGCCAGACGCCGAACGGATGGTCGCGCTCCTTGATTGCAAGACAGTCGTGCGACGCGAGATCCGCGAGCGAGCGCGGCATGCCGCGTCGTGCGAGATAGTCGGGCGACGCGCACAGCACGCGATGGTTCGCGGCGAGGCGGCGCGCGATCAGGTGATCGGCGATCTCGTCGCCGATGCGCACGTCGAGGTCGTAGCCTTCACCCGCGACGTCGACGAGCCGGTCGAACAGATCGAGCCGCACGTTCAGTTGCGGATAGCGCGCACTGAAGTCGAGCAGCGCCGGGGCGACCACGTGCCGGCCAAAGCCGAAGCTGCTCGAGATGCGCAGCGTGCCGCGCGGCACCGTGCGGGTGGTCGACACGTCCTCGACGAGATGATCGACGTCGTCGAGAATCTTCTCGGCGCGCGCGAACACGCGTTCGCCGGCTTCGGTGACGGTCACGCGGCGCGTCGAGCGATGCAGCAGCCGTGTGCCGAGCTGCGCCTCGAGCAACGCGATGCGTTTGCTGACGTAAGCGGGCGACACCGCGAGCTGCTCGGCGGCCGCGCTGAAGCTCGTCAGGCGGACGACCAGGCTGAACACGCGCAGGTCGTCGAGATTCGGCGATTTGTTCACGATTCGTGGAAAGTCGATTAACCTTTCCCGCGATTTTAATCCGGATGGAAATAAATAGAATGGCGTGACGGGCTGCTGCCTCCCCGGCAGCCGGCCGACCAGACAAGGAGAGTTACATGACCGACAGGACCTACAGGATTGCCGTGATTCCCGGCGACGGCATCGGCCGCGAAGTGATGCCCGAGGGCCTGCGTGCGCTCGACGCCGTTACCGCGCGCTTCGGCATCCGCTTCGACTTCGTCGAGATCGACTGGGCGAGCTGCGACTACTACGCGCAGCACGGCAAGATGATGCCGGACGACTGGAAGGCGCAACTGTCGGGCATGGACGCGATCCTGTTCGGCGCGGTCGGCTGGCCCGCGACGGTGCCCGATCACATCTCGCTGTGGGGCTCGCTGCTGAAATTCCGCCGCGAATTCGACCAGTACATCAACCTGCGGCCCGCGCGCCTGTTCGACGGCGTGCCATCGCCGCTCGCGGGCCGCCGTGCGGGCGACATCGACTTCATGATCGTGCGCGAGAACACCGAGGGCGAATATTCGTCGGTCGGCGGCACGATGTTCGAAGGCACCGATCGGGAAGTCGTGATGCAGCAGTCGATCTTCACGCGGCATGGCACCGAGCGCGTGCTGAAATTCGCGTTCGAGCTGGCACAGCGGCGCGCGAAGCGCCTCACCGTCGCGACGAAGAGCAACGGCATCGCGATCAGCATGCCGTGGTGGGACGCACGCGCGGCCGAAATGGCCGAACGCTATCCCGAGATCGCCGTCGACAAGCAGCACATCGACATCCTGTGCGCGCGCTTCGTGTTGCAGCCGGATCGCTTCGACGTCGTCGTCGCGTCGAACCTGTTCGGCGACATCCTGTCGGATCTCGGGCCGGCCTGTACGGGCACGATCGGCATCGCGCCGTCGGCGAACCTGAACCCCGACCGCACGTTCCCGTCGCTGTTCGAACCCGTGCATGGGTCGGCACCCGACATCGCAGGGCAACACATCGCGAACCCGATCGCGATGATCTGGTCGGCGGCGATGATGCTCGACTTCCTCGGCAACGGCGCGGGCCGCGAACGCGACGCGCATGACGCGATCGTCGCCGCGATCGAGGACGTGCTGCGCACCGGGCCGCATACGCGCGATCTCGGCGGCCAGGCGGGCACACACGAAGTCGGTGAGGCGATCGCCGCGCGCATTGCGGGCTGAGAACCGGGGATCGCGCCCGGCGCTCGCGCCGGGCGGCACTTCATGAATCCGTCTGCGGTGAGCGGCACGCGATGCGTTTGCGCACTCGTGCCAATGGATCCGGCGTGGATGCGGTGAAGTCGAGCGGTGAGCAGCATCGCACCGTAACGCGCACTGCTTGCACCGTCGCTCGTCGAAATCGATCCGATCGGTGAGTTGCACGTCACGCACGCCCACACCGATCGTCAATGCCTGGCCGATGCAATCGGCGGGATGCATCACGCGGTGAAGCACACCGCTGCACGTCAACGTGCCCGCTTCACCCGTGCGATGTCGCGCCGAGCGGTTCGAAACACACAGTCCAACGCGACATTTCACTTCATCCCGAAAAATCTCACCTCAGCGTATCGGCTCCCGAATTTCCTCACCATTCAATCCGGGTGAGGCATTCGCCGCTGCGCTGCATCGACGCCAACCTCACAGCCCGAGATCGGACAGCCCCGGATGATCGTCCGGACGACGGCCGAGCGGCCAGTGATAGAGACGATCGGCCTCGCGAATCGGCAGATCATTGATGCTCGCATGACGATGCGCCATCAAACCGTTTTCGTCGAACTCCCAGTTCTCGTTGCCGTACGAGCGGAACCAGTTGCCCGCGTCGTCGTGCCATTCGTACGCGAAGCGCACCGCGATGCGATTGCCGTCGAACGCCCACAGTTCCTTGATCAGCCGGTAGTCGAGTTCGCGCGCCCACTTCCGCTGCAGCAGCGCGACGATCTCGTCGCGGCCCGTGACGAACTCCGCGCGATTGCGCCATCGGCTTTGCGGCGTATAGGCGAGCGACACGCGCTGCGGATCGCGCGTGTTCCACCCGTCCTCGGCGGCACGCACCTTCTGGCGCGCCGTTTCGAGCGTGAAGGGCGGAACGGGCGGACGGACTTCGGGGGATGCGGACATGGATTGCTCCTGTTCAGGGTTCTGGCCGCGCACGTACGCGGCCGGTTCGGATTCGCTGCGTCGGCTACCGCGATACGGTATCGAGCAGCAGTTCGGCTGTCGCGCGCGCATCGCGCGCGGCGCTTGCATCGCCACTGACGAGCGCCACGCCGATCGCGCCGTCGATCAGCACGAGCCATTGACGCGCGATGCGCGCAAGCCCGCGGCGCTCGATGCCCGTTTCGTCGGCATACGCGTCGACGCACTCGCGCACGAACGCCAGCAGGCGTGCCTTGTGCATGCGTGCGACGACGCGCACGGGATCGTCGGCATCGGGAATCTCGCCGGCCGCGTTCAGGAACGCACAGCCGTGAAAATCGGGGTGCCCGAACCAGTCGCGCAGTACGTCGAACATGCCGAGCAGCTGCGCGCGCGGCGTCTTGCCGCGTGCCAGCGTCGCGTCGACGAACCAGCGCATCCAGCGCGCGTCACGGCGTTCGAGCGCGGCGACGACCAGCGCCTCTTTCGATTCGAAATGCGAATAGAAGCTCTTTCGGGCCGCGCCGGATCGCTTGACGATTGCATCGACACCCGTTGCATGGATGCCGCCCGAATAGATCAGCGCTTCGGCCGCGTCGAGCAGCCGGTCGCGCACGCCCGGTTCGCCGGTGGAGTCGTGAAGTGTGTTCATGGGTTTACGGTAGAACGATCGTTCTCCATCGTCAACACCCATGTGAAAAAGCCCTGCCGGCGAGAGGGCCGAATCGCGTCCCGGCCCGCCGCGTTTACGACATTTTTTCTTGAAGCCAGGACGCGACGCTCACTACACTTCGGTCACCCTGTCTGGGCGAAAGGACATCATGCAGCGACCGGAATCCGCGCGCCCCGCGCGCGCCTATGCGGCTTATGCGAAGCGGCTCGACGGCCGCGTCGTCGTGCGGCGCTTCGATCCGCACAACGATTCGTACGACGTGCTGACCGCGCTGTTGCATCGCGCGTTCGCGCCGCTCGGCGCACTGGGCTTCAACTGCCCGGGCGTCGATCAACCGGCATCGGCGACGCGCGAACGCGTGCTGACCGGCGAATGCTTCGTCGCGCTTGGCAACGCCCATCTGGTCGCGACGATGACGATGCTGTCGCACGATCCCGATTCCCGTTGCGATCCGTATCGCAGCCGGCGCGTCGCAACACTCGGCCAGCTGGCCGTCGATCCAGTCTGGCAGGATCGCGGCATCGGCCGCTCGCTGCTCGCGTTCGCGCAACGTCGGGCGGCCGCGCGCGGCGCGACGCATCTCGCGCTCGACGCGCCGTACGCGGCCGTCCGGCTCGTCGATTTCTATCGTCGCGAAGGTTTTCAGCCGGTCGACGTCGTGCGCTTTCCGGGACACAACTACGACAGCACGATCCTGTGCAAGGCCGTCAGCGTCGCGGACGGGCGCCTGCATGCGTACGACTCGACGCAGATCGACGTCGTGCGGCAAGCCGGTGCTGCGTCATGAAACACGATGCACCGAAGCACGATGGCGGCGACGATCGCACGCAGCTCGACGTCCGCCAGGCCCGCGTGCGTGCAGCGCTGCGGCTGCGCGGCGTGATGAAGCTGACGATCGTCGCGATCGCGGTTGCGCATGCGCTGACGTTCGCGTTCGAAGGCCTGCTGGTCACCGCCGGTTTCGCGCCGGATGCCGCAGCGGTGCTGCTGTTCCGTTTCGTGACGTGCGCGCTCGTCAGCTTCTGGCTGCAGGCGGATGCGTTGCGCGCGTACCGGTACGCGGCGCAACACGGGTTCGTCACGGTTCCCGGCACATCCGGCGAGCCGATCGACGTTGCGCCGCAGTGCCCGAAACGCTGGCTCGTCGTGTTGAATCTTCAGCTCGACCCGCGCGGATTGAATGGTGAGCGGATCAAGTAACGCGCTGCGCACCGGTCGATGCCATTGCATCGTGCGCGAGTATGAGTGAGTTGCAACGCGGCGCGCAGCTCACGGTTGATGTCCCGGTCCGACGCGACATCGCATGCGGCCGACAGCGAACGATCGCACGACGAGCGAAGCAGGGAATTACGCGGAAGAGGAGGCAGCAGGCGCCGAATCGCGTGACGGGAAGAAGCGGGGCGGCAGTCGACGGGTGAAGCGAACCTGCGATTGCAAGTCACCGATGCGAGATCGTGTTGCGATTCGGCGCGCAAACACAGCTCCCGAATAATCTCACCTCAAGCGCTGAATCGCGCATTCCGGTGGCGACGGCGAGCGTGAAAAGAAAACGGGGCAGGCGGCAAACCTGCCGCGCTGCCCCGTTTCGACACGCGACTCAAACCGTCCAGTCGAGAATCACCTTGCCACTTTCGCCGGACAGCATCGCGGCAAAGCCTTGCTCGTAATCGTCGGCCGCGAAGCGATGCGTGATGATCGGCGACAGGTCGAGGCCGCTCTGCAGCATCGCGACCATCTTGTACCAGGTCTCGAACATCTCGCGGCCGTAGATACCCTTGATCTCGAGCCCCTTGAAGATCACCTGGTTCCAGTCGATCGCGGTTTGCGCGGGCGGGATGCCGAGCAGCGCAACCTTGCCGCCGTGGTTCATCGCCTCGAGCATGCTCGTGAACGCGCTCGGCACGCCGGACATCTCGAGACCGACGTCGAAGCCTTCGGTCATGTGCAGGTCGGACATCACGTCGCGCAGCGACTCGCGTGCAACGTTGACCGCACGCGTCGCGCCCATCTTGCGCGCGAGCTCCAGCCGGTAGTCGTTGATGTCGGTAATGACGACGTTGCGCGCGCCGACGTGCTTCGCGATCGCGACGGCCATGATGCCGATCGGGCCAGCGCCGGTAATCAGCACGTCTTCGCCGACGAGGTTGAACGACAGCGCCGTATGCGTCGCATTGCCGAACGGATCGAAGATCGACGCGAGATCGTCGGAGATCTCCGGCGGAATCTTGAACGCATTGAATGCTGGAATCGCCAGGTACTCGGCGAACGCGCCTTCGCGGTTCACGCCGACGCCGACCGTGTTGCGGCACAGATGCCGGCGCCCCGCGCGGCAGTTGCGGCAGAAACCGCACGTGATGTGCCCTTCGCCGGACACGCGATCGCCGATCGCGAAGCCGCGCACTTCCTGCCCCATCTCGACGATCTCGCCGACGTATTCATGACCGACGTGCATCGGCACGGGAATCGTCTTCTGCGCCCAGTCGTCCCACTTCCAGATATGGATGTCGGTGCCGCAGATCGCCGTGCGGCGGATCTTGATCAGCACGTCGTTGTGGCCGACTTCGGGACGCTTCACGCGCGTGAGCGTAAGGCCGGGGCCGCGCTCGAGCTTTGCCAGTGCTTTCATGGTCGCGCCTCCTTCAGATGATGCCGAGCGACTTGCCGACGCGCACGAACGCAGCGACCGTCTGGTCGATCTGCTCGGGCGTATGCGCGGCGCTCATCTGCGTACGGATGCGCGCGCGGCCGCGCGGCACGACGGGAAACGAGAAGCCGATCACGTAGACGCCTTCGGCGAGCAGCTTGTCGGCCATGTTCGTCGCGAGCTGCGCATCGCCGAGCATCACCGGGATGATCGGATGCGCGCCGGGCACGAGCGTGAAACCCGCTTCGGTCATCTGCTGGCGGAAACGCGCGCCGTTCTCGCGCACGCGCTCGCGCAGCTTCGCGCCTTCGTCGCTGCCGAGCAGTTCCAGCATCTTCAGCGATGCCGCCGCGATGCTCGGCGTGAGCGTATTCGAGAACAGGTACGGACGCGAGCGCTGGCGCAGCAGCTCGATCACCTCGCGACGCGCGGCGACGTAGCCGCCCGATGCGCCGCCGAGCGCCTTGCCGAGCGTGCCCGTGATGATGTCGACACGGCCTTCGACGCCGCAATGCTCGGGCGTGCCGCGGCCGTGCGTGCCGATGAAGCCGACCGCATGCGAATCGTCGACCATCACGAGCGCGCCGTAGCGATCGGCGAGATCGCAGATGCCTTTCAGGTCGGCGATGATGCCGTCCATCGAGAACACGCCGTCGGTCGCGATCAGCTTGTGGCGCGCGCCCGCCGCGTCGGCTTCCTTCAGCTTCGCCTCGAGGTCGGCCAGGTCGTTGTTCTTGTAGCGGAAACGCTTCGCCTTGCAGAGGCGGATGCCGTCGATGATGCTTGCGTGGTTCAGCTCGTCGCTGATGATCGCGTCGTTCTCGTCGAGCAACGTCTCGAACAGCCCGCCGTTCGCGTCGAAGCAGCTCGAATAGAGGATGCTGTCCTCGGTGCCGAGAAACGCGGCCAGTGCGCTTTCCAGTTGCTTGTGGACGGTTTGGGTGCCGCAGATGAAACGCACCGATGCCATGCCGAAGCCGTCCTGGTCGAGGCCGGCCTTCGCCGCATCGATCAGGCGCGAATCGTTCGCCAGACCCAGATAGTTGTTCGCGCAGAAATTGAGCACGCCGGCACCGCCGGCGAGCCGCACGGCCGCCGCCTGGGGACTCGCGATCTCGCGCTCGGTCTTGTAAAAACCGTCCGCGCGGATCTGGTCGAGCGTCCCGCGCACCTGGGCGAGAAAGGCATCACGCATCGCAAAGCTCCTGACAGGGATTCGCATTCCGCTGCGCACCGCTCGTGGCGGCGGCGCAACGGCCTGCTACTGTTATAGTCGGTCGTTCGGTTGACCGCATTTATCCGATATTCCGAACTAGAATTCGAAATATCGAACAACTCTAAGCGAACGGAATCCAAATGGCAAGTTCCTCCCGGTCGCGGCGCACGCCTGCCGACACCGCACCGCAACCGCCGGCCGTCACGCCGCCGCGTGTCGGCGAGCAGATCCAGCGGCTGCGCAACGAGCGCAAGCTGACGCTCGACGACCTGTCGCGCGCGGCCGGCGTATCGAAATCGATGCTCTCCGAGATCGAGCGCGACAAGGCCAACCCGACGATCGCCGTCGCGTGGCGGCTGACGAACGCGCTCGGCATCACGCTCGACGAACTGTTCTCGCAGCCAAAGGCGCCCGAGACGATCCGCGTGGACGGCCCGCACGACATCCCGACGCTCGCCGGCCACGACGGCCGGTACCAGCTGCGCGTATGGGGCCCGATCGACCTCGCCGGCAAGTTCGAGTGGTACGAACTGACACTGCCGGGCGGCGGCGCGCTGGTATCGAACGCACACGAACCCGGCACGCGCGAGCACCTCACCGTGCTGCAGGGCGCGATGGAAATCGAAGCGGCAGCGGCCAGCCGGCGCCTGAAGGTGGGCGACACCGCACGCTACCCGGCCGACGAGCCGCACGCGATCCGCAATCCCGGCAAGGCCGAGGCGCGGGCACTACTGATCGTGATCCATCGCTGACGGCGCGGATAGCCGGCCAAAAGGTCGATTGCAGGCCAGTTGCGGAAAACACTGTATGTTTGTACAGTATACGGACATTCCGCCATGCACGGGCCGGAGCCGGTGCACCGAGGCGCCCGCCCCGGTCGACAGGAGCCTGCAATGACAGAAGAACAAGATTTGGCCGCGCTCAGCTTCAAGGCTGCCGCGCACGATCTCGAGCTGATCGTCCGGCATATCGCCGGGCGCTACATCCGCCAGCGCGTGCCGCTGACGTGGCGCCTGCTGCACGCGATCGAAGCCGAGGCACTCGCCGATCTCGGCTTTGCCAGCCGGCACGAAGCCGGCATGCGTCAACTGTTCGAACGGCCGTCGGACATGACGTTTCCCGAAACGGACGATCCAATCGACTTCGGGCGCTCGAATGCGCTGCCCGCCGTCTTTTCGTTCGCGGTTCTCGCGTATGAAGCCGCGGCAACGTCGCACGACACGGCGCCGCGCGAGCGCGCTCCCCGTCAGTCCAAGGCGTGGGGCGACTGATGGCCAGGCCCCGGCCGCAACGCACGGCGGCCGGTCCAGTCTCCTGCTGCTCGACATGTTGCGGAAAGGGTTACCATATACGCAACTAACGGAATAAACACCATGTCCCCTCCCGCCTCTCCCGACACCGCTGCGCGCCCGGAAGAAAAGGATCTGTTCGACCGCGGCGCATCCGACTGGATCGTGTCGCCCGAAGCCGCGTTCGACGCCTGGCTTGCAATGCAGGACTATCGTCGCTCGTCGGCCGATGTCTATCGCGCGCAATGGGGCGCGTTTCTCGCGTGGATGCGTGCACATCAGAAGAATCTGGCAACGGTCGACACGGCAACCATCGCAAACTTCGTCGGCGAGTTGCCAATCAAGAAAACCCAGCGCATGCGCTATCTGCGACTGATCGAGCGTGTGCTCGACCACATCCGGCGCACCGAATACGCATCGACCAATCCGGCGCGCTTCATTGCTCAGGATGGCGAAGCGAACTGGCGAAAGGCACGCGACAACGAGCCCACCGGTTTTCTCACGCCGGCCGAGCGCGCGACGTTGCTCGCCTATCTGTTTTCACCGATCGGCGTATCGGGGTCCGCTTACTGGAAAGAGCGGCGCGATCGCGCGCTCGTCGCCGCATTTCTCGGCGCCGGCATCAAAACCGGCGAAGCGCGCGCACTCACGATTAGTTGCATCAATACGAGCGGCACGTCGCTGCAGATCGAGTCGACGCATCCGGATTACGCGCGAGAAACCCATCTCGCATCGTTTGCGATCGCGCTGCTCGAAGCATGGCTCACCGAGCGCAAACGCCAGGAGATTCCGGGAGAACTCGTATTCCCCGCATCGCATGCCGGACGGCCGATGCACAAGGCGACGATGCTGCGCGCCATCGACGCGATCGTCGAATCGGCCGGGCTCACATCGTCGCGCACTGCACGCGCGAGCCCGCAGACGCTGCGCAATACCTATGCGGCCGAACTGTTCGAACACGACGTGCCGTCCGAGCGGGTCGGCAAATGGCTCGGCTTCATGCGGCCGGTCTCGTCGAACCGCCTGCATCGCGCATGGAAAAACTGGCGCGACGGGCTGGCCGACAACAACGGTGACGCAACGGACAGCGACGAAACTCACTGATCGGGAAATGGCTGCTCACGCGAAACGATCCGTGAGTGGCCTTGCGTGGCACAGCCTCACCGTTTCACAGCTCCCGAAAAACCTCACCTCAAGCGTCCCGGATCGTCTCACCTGTGCGGTACCGCCGACCTTCGGGTCAGCTATGGGCAAACCGCGCGACGGCTTCCAACCGGGACGGCCATGCGCCCGAAGCGTGCTCGCACTCGGGGCACGCCACCTCGAAACCCTCGTCACCATGTGACAGCTCCGGTTCGCCATCGCAATGCGGGCACTGCGTCGGCGCCGGAATCTCCTGATCGAGCGAGGTGCCGATCGCGGCGTACGCTTCCGCATCCAGTTGCCCGGCATCGGCCAGGCGCCGGATCAACGCGGCGATTTCCGGATTCATGCCTCGGCTCGCACGCAACGAATTCACGTCGCGCGTCGCGCGGTCCAGCTCATCGCTCTGGGTACGCAGCTGTTCTTCCAGCCGATCCGCGCGGGCTTTGGCCGAGCTCAGTTGCTGCAGGAAATCGAATTCCTTGCGCTGAACGTCGCGCAAACCGTTCTGGTAAGTCGACGCCATGCTGCGCAGCGAGTCCAGCTCGACCAGCATCGGCTTTACGCGGCGTTCGGCTTCGGCCACCGCATCCTTGATTTGTTGCGCGTAGTGTTCGGTACGCTGCTGCAATTCGGCCTGCAGCGCATCGATGCGATCGCGCAGCGCAGCGTTCTGCGCCTGTTCGGCGTCGATGCGCGTGGCCGCCACGGCCAGTTCCTTTTCCAGTCGCGCGACTGTGGTGAGCAACGTTGCCTCGCTTGCCGAACCGTGAGTCGTCTGCGACGCGAGCTGCACCTCGAGTTCCGTCACACGGGCCTGCAACTGCTCGTTTCGGGTTTCACCACGAGCGAGCGCGCCTTCGAGCGTTTCCTGGCGGACAGTTGCGTCGCGCAACCGTTGTTCGGCGTCAGCCACATCGGCGCGAACCTGCTCGCGGTCGCCATCGAGGCTGTCCCGCGCCGCTTTCAATGCTTCTTCATACAGTGCGCCGAGTAACGCTCCGGCCTTTTCCTCGACCGCCTTCGGAATGGCTGCACCGTCGAGCCTGATCTTGGACGCGGAACGGATGCGTTCCCAGAAATGGTCGATGTCTTTCGGAATATCGCTGGCACTGCCGGTCTGGGTGAGATCGCGGACGTTGGCGGCCGACGGCCGGATGCCGAGATCGAAGAACAAGCGCTTGCATGCATGCAGCGACAATTCCTGACGCCGGGCGCCGCTGGCACGCAGCGATTCCAGCTCTTCCCGAATGACTTGACGCATTTCGTCCAGGGTCATGACCGTGCTCACAGACATTGAATTGTGGCAATCATAACGAAATACGTATTTCTTGATACTTGTTTCGTGCTGACGTTGTGAATTTACGTCGTTTCGCACAGAAATCGGATCTGTGAGCCTATCTGGTTGACGATGGCTAACGATTCCGTGAAACAAAGCGAAGAAAGTTAGCCAAGTCCTTGTAGTACAAGCATTTTCCTGCGGACCCCGAATTTCGGCATTTGTTTCACATGACAGCGGATCCGGTTGCCTGTGGGTGTTCAGGGGTTGGGGTGTCTGTGGAAAACTCGTGAGCCAATGTCTTGAGAGTATTAGAAGTAAACACCCTTGAACCCTTAGTTAAAAACGTTAACGCCACGGCACAGCCTTATGTAGCAAGGCTTTCCGGGAGACAAGGTGAAGTTTTACGGGAGCCAAGGTGATCTTCTGCGGGAGCTGAAGTGATGGGGTTCGGGGAGCTGCGTGAGCCGTTGCAGGAAAGGTCGTGAGCGGATTCGGGATCACAGTGAAACACGAGATTTCCCAAAGGTGAGGCTTTTCGGGGCCGCACAGCCACAGAACCCGCGCAGTGCCTGACGGCACAGTTTTCTGCCTGTGCAGACATAGGTGAGAATTTGCGGGACCTGCTTCGCGCCCCGTTTCTGCCCATCTTTTGGGCAGATTTGGCGAAAGGTGAGGTTTCACGGGACTCCACGGGATTTTGCTGTGAGGATTTCCGGGAAACGAACGTTATTTTGCACAGCAAAAGTGCTCTCGGGGGCCTGTGGTGCACCAAAGGTGAGGTTTTTCGGGAGGGAAATCCGGGTTTTCCTGCCCCGATCCCGTTAAGGTGAGGTTTTTCGGGACATGGATCACAGGCTGTGACCTGACCCATTGGTGAGGTTTTTCGGGAACGGTATTTGCTGAAAAAATGGTCACAGGTGAGGCTTTTCGGGACCCTTGACCGGCCAGATTCGCCGAAAAGCCCACCAGGACTGGAAGAAATCTCGTTTTTGCTGTGCCACTCTTTGGCACAGGTGAGATTTTTCGGGGGCTGACATACGGTTGTCGTATGAAGGATTGAGCCCGAAAGGTGAGGTTTTTCGGGGGATCCCTGCGATGCACAGCCAAATGCCTTTTGTGCATAAGTATCGGAAGAGATTGAGATTTTTGATACCGGAGCGGTTACGGTGAGGTTTTTCGGGAGCCCTTCTTGTGCCCGCTGCTGTGCCGCATTTTTCCTTCAGGGTGAGTGTTTTCGGGAGGCGCCGGCAGTCGATCCCGCGTGTGTCGGGCGTTTGTCGGCATTCGAACGAATGAACATGCTGTGCTCAAGGTGAGCATTTTCGGGACCCGGCGCGATTGGCGCGCTGTACAATGCGCGCCCGGGCCGATCAAACAGGCCCGATCGGGCCGGGCAGGCCGGTTTCGACGGCGCTTTTCCAGGCGCCGGATCCGGATTCGACATTCCGGCGAGCCGTGCCTGTACATGCATACAGGCCGATGCGAGGTGATCGGGAAGGTGCGGCGAGGTGCAATCGCAACCCTGTGCGAAACCCACGGTTGCGCAGTCGCAAAATTACGACAATTCGAAAGGTGAGCCGATACGGGAGCGAAATTCGCACGTGTCGTGCACAGGTGAAATTCTGTGAATCGGCGCATCCCGCGGCACGTCTGGAAGAGTCCGAAACGCTGCAACGGCGGACCGGTGAGCGTTTTCGGGAGCGGTTGGGGTGAGTGCCGTTTTGCCGGTGCGCTTCACCGGCTATGGTGAGCATGTCGTTCTGGACGCACATCACCGCAGGCGCTATCCTTCCGGGAAACTTCACCTCCGACCCGACGTATGGCCACGACGAAGCGCGCCAAGAAAACCGATGTGGATGTGGTGAGTGCCAGTTCAGCCGAATTGCGCAAGGCCGTCGAGGCGATTGCCATTCAGCCGAAAAGCGGCAAGATCACGCTCCTCACTCGCAAGCTGTTCAATGTCCTGCTGGCGGTCGCGCAGCAGGCCGACGACTCGGGCGACACGTATCGCGCGCTGCTGTCGGACATCGTCGCCAACTCCGCTTTCGATTCGAACGACACCGCTCTGGTGAAGGAACACCTGCGCCGCATGGTGTCGGTGCAGGTCGAATGGAGCACGGGAACGTCGAGCCAGAAGCCCGGCCGCAAGTGGGGGATCTCCACACTGATCGCCGACGCGGAAATTCTCGAGGATCCGACGACCCGCCGCGTGTGGGTCGAATTCTCGTTCGCGCCGAAGATCAAGAAGAAGCTGCTCGACCCGGTCCAGTATGCGCGCCTGAGCCTGCAGTTCCAGAGCCAGCTGCGCAGCAGCGCCGGTCTCGCACTGTACGAGATCTGCGTGCGTTACCTGACGAACCCGAGCCACCTGACGATGCGCGAGCCGTGGGAATGGTGGCGGCCGATCCTGTCGGGTACGCCCGACACGGAAGCCGGCGACGAGGCAAAGCGCGAGTACAAGTACTTCAAGCGCGACTACCTGCGCCCCGCGATCGCGGAAGTCAACGCGGTCACCAACATCTTCGTCGAGCTGATCGAGCATCGCGAAGGGCGTCGGGTCGCCGAGATCCAGTTCCGCGTAACCGAACGCAAGCAGCCGATGCTCGCGCTCGATGAACACCCGAACGTGTTCGACAGCACGCTGGTCGACCGGATGGTGAAACTCGGGATCCCGCTGAAGGAAGCGCAGACGCTGTACGCGGACAGCGAGGAAAACCGGATTCGTGCCGCACTGCAGATGACCGAGCAGCGGATGCGCAGCACGACGCTGCCGCCGGTGCGCAGCGCGCCGGCGTTGTTCAAGGATGCGCTGAAGAAGGGTTATGCGCCGCCGGTCGAGTCGGTCGACGCGCTGCCTGCGGGCACGCCGTCTGCGAAGGTCGTGGCCGCCCAGCCGGACGATCTGAAGGCGCGTTTGCTGAGCGAGTTCTCGGCGTTCCGTCGCAAGGAAGCGAAGGTGCTGTACGAAGAGCAGGGCGACGCGGAACGCGAAGTGGCGCGCGAGTCGTTCGAAGCTGAGGCGCTGCCGACGATGGGTTCGCATCTGCGCGACGACTGGCGCAAGCGCGGCCTCGATTCCAAGCTGGCCGAGACGGCATTTTTCGACTGGCTGGCCCAGAAGACCTGGGGCGAGCCGACGGACGGCGATCTGCTGTCGTTCACGCTGAACCAGTCGCGGGCCGCCTGAGGCCCGCTCAGGCCCGCTGACGGGCCGCCGCCGGCCCCGCCCGTCAGTCGGGCGGGCCCGGCGTCTTCACCAGGCCCTGCCGGCCGTTTCCATCACTCCGACAACAGCATCCGCTCGAGCTGCTCGAGGATCGCGTCGCGCTTGTCCTTCGGGAGGCCGCGCAGGCGCAATTCGATGCGATCTTCGCCATACGACTTCAGGTCGCCGACCGACTTGCCGCCGAGCTTGATCTCGAGACGCTGCGCATAGCGCTGGCGGCCTGCTGCCTTCGGCGTCTCTTGCGCCGCGACGCGACCCTTGACGATGTCCGACACCTGGCGCGTGCTGAGATCGTCCGACACGATCTTGTTGATCAGCCGCAGCGTGGCCTCGGTACCGCGCGCGTTGTGATAGCGGCCGACCTGATACGCCATGTTCGAACCGAAGCGATCGGGACGCGCAACCATTTCCTGCATGATCGCTTCAGGCAGCTTGCCGATCGACAGCGCGACGGCCACCGTCGACTCGTCGAGGCCGAGGTGCTCGGAAAGCTCCTTCTGGCTTTGGAAATGCTTGTCGTCGAGGAAGCGACGCCACACGACGGCGTTGTCGAACACCGTCTGCGAATCGCGCTGGACGTTGAGGTCGTAGCCGAGCTTGTAGCTCTGGATACCGATCGGCACATCGATCACGATCGCCTTGACCGCTTCCTTGTTCGCTTCCTTCAGTGCCCGCACGCGACGGCCACCGTCGCTGACGAAATACGTGCCCGGGTTGTCGTAATCCGGAATCACGTGGATCGCTTGCTGCTGCCCCTGCTTCGCGAGGTTGACCGCGAGTTCGGCAATCGACGACTTCAGATAGAAGTGGCGCGGATTGAACGGGCTATGTTTGATCGCCTTCAGCGACAGCTCGATCACCTGCCCCGGCGCATAGCGGTTTTCGAGGCGCCACGCGCGATATTGCTGCGATTCGTCGATCGACGGATCGATCGTGAGTTCTGGCGCCGGCGGCGGTGCGATGTCCTTCTTCGCGGATCTGGTCGGTGCCGCGGCGGGCGTCTCGGATTTGACGATGCCGTCAATTGCGTTGAGCCGATCAAGCGCCGTGCGTTTCTCGCTCGTCGTGATATCCGGGCGCGCTTGGAATCCTTTGGCAAATTGGGAAGGTTTCATGTGACTCCTTTGTGCGCATAAAGTCAGGGCAGCATGGCGACGATTTCGTCGGCACATGCGCGAATTTCGGCCGCGGCCAGCTTGCCGCCGCGATCGTTCATCTGCAGCACGGTCTGACCGAGCGCCATCGCCTGCTTGTACGCCTCCCGCGTCGGGATCTGCGTCTTCAGCAGCGGGAAGCCGAGTTCCTCGAGCGCACGCTTGAGTTCGCGGGTCAGCATGCGCTTCTCTTCGGTCTTGTTCAGCAGGAAGACTGCGCGGAGGTCTTCGTTCATGACTTGCGCCTGCTGGATCAGTTTGACCAGCCCGACGCTCGACCAGTAATCGGCCGGCGACGACGATGTCGGGATCACGGCAATCGATGCGGCCAGCAGGACGACGCCGGAGACTTTCTCGGTGATCGACGGCGGGCAGTCCACGACGATGATGTCGTAGTCGTTGATGAACTTCTTGATCTCGCGATGGATCTGGCCGTCGGCTTCGGCAAGGTTGACGACCGGAAACGGAATGCCGTTTTCGCTGTCGCCCGATGCGCTCGACCAGTGAACCAGCGTGTTTTGACGGTCTGCGTCGATGACGAGGACGCGCTTCCCTTTTTCATGGAACGCGGCGCCGAGGTGCATGGCAATCGTGCTTTTGCCGACGCCACCTTTTTGTTGAGTGACTGCAATGATTTCCGCGGCCAATTTTCACTCCTGTTTTGGTCGTTGGAATTCTACAGGACGATATTTGAATTTCAATGAAATTGTCGTTCAACAACTACGCATTAGCCATTCGGGCTATTGGTTTATGCGCATAAACGAGCCGGCGGAGATCGGTGGCCGGCTTTTGAGGGCGTGGCTGATGCTCGAAGAGGTCGATGGGCTACTCGATGATTCTGCCTTGACGTGCTGCATCGTCGGGGAGGGGCGATCGTCGCTCACGCGCTGCCCTTCCGCTGGATGGGAGTGGTCTTGTCGGCGAGCGAGTGGGTTTGTGCGCATAAACTCTGCGGAGACCGAGAGAGCGGATCTGGGTGCGAGATTGCCAGGCATGCGCGAGCGAGGATCGGGATCTGCACACCGTGGCTAGGTACACAGGCTCGTGGCGAGTCACTGAACCGACGTGCGCCGGCACAACGCATTGTCCGGAAGCGACGTTTATGCGCATAAACCGGAGGCAATGGATGGCGAGAGTCGAAGGCGCACGGGCCGACGTCGCCTGAATCCGAGGGCAACGATACCGCTACGGGGCGACATACCGATCCAACGAGACCCTCGGTGCGGTGGCACATCGACATACGGCTGCGCTCTGAATCGTGAGGCATCTCACCCGACGATCGCAGGCTTTATGCGCATAAACCAACCGACTTGCGTCGCGATTATCCGAGCCTCCCTCCACCCAAGGCTGCCGTCACAAGGCATTGGCTCGCGTGCTGCCATCCATCACCTCAAGATAGCGCCCCCCGGCTTTATGCGCATAAACACACCCACGCTTTGAAGTGTGCCCTGCGGCACTCCCCTCTCGCGCTCAAGACGTACTACGTCGCTCGACCGTATAGCGCGTGGCCGAATCCGCGACCGGTCTGGCCTGGCCCATCCCACCGGCCGCTCGACACAGACTGGCTACAATACTGGGCTCTACCATCCAGGCCTGAATGATGATCACGATCTACCACAACCCCCGATGCTCGAAGTCGCGCGAGACGCTTGCATTGGTCGAGTCGCTGAATACCACTGGCACGCCGCTGAACGTCGTCGAGTACCTGAAGACGCCGCCGACGGTCGAGGAACTGGAAACGCTGCATCGGCAGCTCGGCCGCCCGGTTCGCGATATGCTGCGCGACGGCGAGGAGCCGTACAAGGCACTCGATCTGGCTCGCGCAGATCTGACCGACGCGGAAGCCTACGCAGCGATCACCGCGCACCCGATCCTTTTGCAACGGCCTATCGTCGTATACCGCGGCAAGGCAGCCATCGGCCGGCCGCCCGAATCGGTGAAGGCGTTATTCGAATAATTCTTGATGGGTGTATTTTTCTTACAGCATCAGCCCGGCGATCGAACCGGCACGCGATGCCGATGCGATCGCCGGGCAGCCCGCCGCTCGCGACGCGAACGGTAGCGGCACAACACGAGCGCCCTAGCGCTCCCCGGACGACCTACCGTCATCGTCCGGCTCCCGCCCCGCCGCCGCTTTCGCGGCCGTCCGCAACAGCGAAATCTGCCCACGATAGGCTCTGCATCCGCTGCAGGTCGGCAGATGCAAGCGCACCTGTAGTCGCTCGTGCAGCGTCAGATGCCGGTCGAGCGCATCCGACAGCAGTCGCGTGATGTCAGTACATTTCCCCGGCAGCATCTTCGGTCGTCAGTCCTTTTTCGCTCAGGCAGGTTCGCAGGCGCGTGCGCGCCCGATACAGCAGCACGCTGCAATGATTCGTCGTCAGCGTCAATTCGCTGCAGATGTCCGCAATCTCGACATCGAGAAACTCGCGCATCATGAACACGCGTCCGATCTGCTCCGGCAGGTGATCGAGGCAGACCTGGAACAGCGTCCAGAACTGCTGCTGTTGCAACAGCGTTTCGGGCTTCGGCCACGGTCGAGGTTTCGCATGTGCGGCCCAGTGTCCGTTTTCCTTGAACAGTTCGCGATCGAGCACGGATTCGCCGTCGAGCTCGGCGTCGAGCGCGGCCAGGCTGACCGTCCGCTGCCGCGCGCGCAGCACGTCGATCAGTTTGTTGCGCAGGATGCCGAACACCCAGGTCTTGTGGGCCGACAGCCCTGCGAAATCGCCCGCGTGCGACCACGCGGCGGCCAGTGCTTCCTGCACGGCGTCTTCGGCCGCGTCGGCATCGCGGAGCTGGAGCCGCGCGAAGCGCAGCAGGTCGCGCCGCAGTTGCGCGAGATAAACGGGATCGTCGTAGGTGGACGGCATGTCTGGGTTGCAGTGTCTCGAAGCGATCGCGCGGACGTCATGGAGCGGGCGCGTCGCCGTGCGAGCAGCTTACTGGGCGCATCGCCACCCTGCAACGCATGTTCCGTCACGAATTCACGAAACCGGCCGGCGCGCTGCGCTATGCTTGCCGAACCCCGGCTCGCGCGTCGACGGCGCCGCGCGGCAGGCAATCTGTAACGTCAGAACATAACGGTCGAGTTATCCACAATTTCTGTGGAAAACCTTGTGGAAAGTCGGCCGGACGGCCCCGTGGGACGGCTCGCGGGCTGGCTTGCCTATAAACAGACCTTTGTCGCCCATTCGGAAGCAATCGATCCGATTCCTCACTCACTGGAAGGAGAATGCCATGTCCTATCGTATTGCGGTCGTCGTCGGCAGCCTGCGCCGCGCATCGACGAACCGTGCGCTCGCGCACGCCGTGATCTCGCTCGCCCCTGCCGATTTTTCGTTCGAGTTCGTCGAGATCGGCGAACTGCCGCTGTACAGCCAGGACTACGACGCGGATTTCCCGGAAGTCGCCAAGCGCTTCAAGCAGTCGATCGAAGCCGCCGACGCGCTGCTGTTCGTCACGCCCGAGTACAACCGGTCGATCCCGGGCGTGCTGAAGAACGCGCTCGACTGGGGCTCGCGCCCGTGGGGGGCCAACTCGTGGTCGGGCAAGCCGGGTGCGGTACTCGGCACGTCGCCGGGCGCCGCGGGCACCGCGCTCGCGCAGCAGCACCTGCGCAACGTGCTCGCATACCTCGACGTGAAGACGCTCGGCCAGCCCGAGATGTTCGTCAAGCACGACCCGGCGCGCATCGACGATCAAGGCCAGATCGTCAGCGAGGACACCCGCAAGTTCCTGCAGGGGTTCGTCGATCGCTACGCGGGCTGGGTGCGCCTGCTGAAATCGGCCTGATGACGCCGGCCTGATCGGCTCCCCCGCTCACACCGCCGGCGCCGGCCCGCACAACAGCGGGTCACGTGCCGGCGTGCCGTGCGTCGCGCGCTTCGCGGATGCCCAGCAGGATCTCGTCGAGCAGCGCGATGTCGAACGGCTTCGACAGCACGCGGACGTTGACGGTGCGCGTGCGGTCGAGTTCCTCCGCATAACCCGTGACGAGAATCACGGGCAGCTTCCCCGGCCGCTTCTCGACCGCTTCGGCCAGGTCGATGCCGTTCAGGCTGCCCGGCATGTGGATATCCGAAATCACGAGATCGAACGCATCGTTCGCGGCCGCGCCTTCGATCAGGCGCAGCGCATCGTCGGCGGTGGGCGCATAGGTCACGCGGTGACCGAGCAGCGACAGCAGCGCTTCCGTGCCGGCCGCGACTTCGCTGTTGTCCTCGACGAGCAGCACGTGCAGGCCGGCGAGCGCGCCGGTGCCTGCTTCGTGTGCGACGGCCGGCGGCCGCGCGACGACATCCTCGGCGCGCGCGCGCGGCAGGTAGAGGCGCACCGAGGTGCCGGCGCCGACCGCGCTGTCGATCGTCGCGAGGCCGCCCGAGCGTTCGCAGAACGCAAACACCTGCGGCAGGCCGAGCCCCGTTCCCATCCCCTGCGCCTTCGTCGTGAACAGCGGCTCGAACGCGCGCGCGAGCACGTCGGGCGCCATGCCTGAACCCGTGTCGTCGAGCGAGATCTGCACGAAATCGCCGGTCAGCGGAAAGCCGTCCTCGCGGCGCAGTGTCACGTTGCGCGCGCCGACCGTGAAGCGCCCGCCCGTCGCCATCGCGTCGCGCGCGTTGACCGCGAGGTTGATCACGGCGAGCTCGAGCTCCGCGACGTCGACACGGATCGGCCAGACGCCGGGCTCGATCGCGACGACCAGCGACGACTTCGACCCGAGCGACGTCTTGAGCAATTCGCGGCACGTGCCGACCCATTGCCCGACGTCGATCGTCTCGTTGTGCAGCGGCTGCTTGCGCGCGACGCCGAGGAGCTGGCGCGTGAGCGACTGTCCGTTTTTCAGCGCGCGTTCGATCGCGCCGAGTTCCTTGTCGAGATGCTGGACGCCGCGCCGCCGTGCGATCTGCACGTTGCTCGAGATGATCATCAGCAGGTTGTTGAAGTCGTGTGCGACGCTGCCGACGAGGTTGCCGAGCGCCTGCATCTTGCGCGACTGCCGGTACGCCGACTCGATCGAACGCCGCATCGACGCTTCGGCCTGCCAGCGGTCCCACGCCTCCTCTTCCGCCTTCAGCCGCTTGAGCGACAGCCAGATCACGGACCACAGCGCGACCGACGGCGCGAACATCGAGATGAACAGGACGCTCAGGTGTTCGTACCATTCATGCCAGATTGCCGACGTGCGGTACGCGCACGTCACGTAGACGGGGTAGCTGCCGACCTGGCGGTACGCGACGATCTCGCTGCTCGCGCCATCGTGGCGCACGCGCACGACGCCCGCACGCGCATCGTTGCGCGTGTCGCCGAACGTGACCGAGCGATCGGTGTGCGCGAGCGACGGCGGCGGCGGATACGATGCGATCACCGCGCCGTCCGAACGCGCGAGCGCCATCGTCATCGGTGTGCCCGCGCCGCCGAGCAGGTCGCGGTAGAACGCGTTGAAATACGACGACTTCAGTGCGATCGACACCATTCCGGCGAACGAACCGTCGCTATGGCGCCGTGCGACGCCCGTGTTGAACACCGGAATGTTCTCGAGCTTGAGCGGCCCCATCATCAGCCGCGAGATGTGTTCGATGACCTTGCCGTCGCGGATGCCCGCGAAGTCGTCGCGGTTCGCGATCGACGCATACGGTGCCGGATAGTAGAGGCTGTTGGCGAGCAGCATCCCGCTCGCGCCGAAGATCGACACGGCGGCCACCTGCGGATAGCCGCCGCCGATCGTGTTCAGCGCTTCGTGGATGTCGGATTCCTTGTTGCGCACGGTCGCGTCGTCCATGTCCTGCACGAGGTCGACGATGCGCGCATCGAGCGTCTCGCTCAGGTCGAACACCTTGAGCGCGTGTTCCTCGGCAACCCGCACCGTGCGCATCGTCACGTCGCCCGCGGCGGCCTCGCGCGCCTTCAGGTCGTTGTACGCCATCACCACCACGTAGATGCACGGCAGCACGATCGCCGCGACGAGCAGCACGATCAGCGTCACGCGGCGAACCGCGAAATCGTGCTCGGGTGCGCCGGACGCGTAGCTGCCGTCGTCCTGCCAGTCGTCGGCGGGCGGATGGGCGGGAGCGTGGGAGTCGGCAGGCCGTTCGGACGTCATCGAGGAAAGCGGGTGAGGCAGAGGTGCCTGCCATCATAAACGAGTTGGGGGAGCCCGCCGCGCCGCGCCGGACGTGCGAGATCCTGTCGAATCTGACAGAGGGAAACTGTTAGATTGAAAACGCGACGAATCCGGCAGCGCAAACGTACACAAGGAAAAATTTTGCGTGCTTATCTCGAAAATGATCGGGGCTGTTTTCGGAATGGCGTGGGATCGGACCGATTCTGTTCGAAATGGTGAAAATGGCGAGTTGCATCGCCTCCGGTTTACTCCGAGAATCGCGCCTTGCTTTCCCTATGACAGATATATGCGCCCGCCGGCGATCGCCGCGCGGGCGTCGCGCGCACCTGCGTCGCGACGCCCGCGCACGGCCGCAAGGCGGTTGCCCGCGCCCGAACGCATGGCCCCCTAAAGAAGTGCGCCGCGCGGTCGTTAACGCGAGAGAGACCATTCCGTATACCGCATCGCCCCATGCCTTTGCCGATTGTAATTGCCGACGATTCGCTGCTCGCTCGCAAACTTCTGACAAAGGCGCTGCCGGGAGACTGGGACGTTGACGTCGCGTATGCAGCGAATGGTCGCGAGGCCTTGGCGCTCTATCGTGACGGCAAAGCTTCCGTGATGTTTCTGGACCTGACGATGCCCGACATGAGCGGATATCAGGTCCTGGAAACACTGCGCCACGAAGATCTGAACACGTTCGTGATCGTGGTATCCGCCGATATCCAGCCGCAGGCGCAAGCACGCGTGCGTGAATTGGGCGCGATCGCATTCGTTGCCAAGCCCGTGACGTCGGAGGCATTGCTGCCCATTCTCAAGGAGTATGGGTTGTATGCCTGAATCGGTGTTCACGGCGGAGCAACGCGACGCGTTGCAGGAGATCGCCAACCTTGCAATGGGCCGCGCCGCCGCGCGGCTTGCGTTGTTGCTCGGGCGCTTCATCGAGTTGTCGGTGCCGCGCGTGCGCGTCGTGAAAGCGGCCGACGCGGGCAACGCGCTGCGCGAGATGACGGGCATTCACGACAACGTGACCGCCGTGCGCCAGGGCTTCCGTTCCGACATCAAGGGCGAGGCGATCGTGCTGTGCCGCACGTCGGGCGTCGCGCGGCTCATGTCGGTCGTCGACCGCACGTTCGGCGACGGCGTGTATGGCGGGATGGCGACGCCGGACGAACTCGTGTTCGACGTCGCGAACGTGCTGATGGGGGCGTGCGTCGCGTCGATCCTCGACGAACTCGGCCGCAAGCCCGTGTTTTTTCCGCCTGGGCTGCTCGGCGCGAACGTGTCGTTCGACGACGTCTTCGAGCCGAACATGCTTGCGTGGAGCGTCGCGTTGCTGCTCGAGGTGAACTTCGGGCTCGAGGACCACACGTTCCGCGCCCACTTCGTGATGCTGATGGCCGAGGATTCGATCCGATTGATGGGCGACGCGCTCGACGCGTTGCTGTCCGCGCTATGACGGCCGCCGCCCCGTCGCTGAGCGACCTCGTGATCGAGCGGGTCGGCTTCGGCCTGTTCGTGCTCGACCGTTCGATGACCGTGCTGATGTGGAATCGCTTCATGCAGGACCACAGCGGCATCCCGGCGGCCGACGTGATCGGCCGCAACCTGTTCGACCGCTTTCCGGACCTGCCGCACGCGTGGCTGTCGCGCAAGCTCGAGAGCGTGTTCCAGCTCGGCAGCTTCGCCTTCAGTTCATGGGAGCAGCGCCCCTACCTGTTCCGCTTCGAGCACGACCGCCCGATTACCGGCGGCGTCGACTACATGCAGCAGGACTGCACGTTCATGCCGCTCACGCGCGGCCGCGACGTCGAGGCCGTGTGCGTGACGATCTCGGACGTCACGCATGTGAGCGTGATGCAGCGCGAGCGCGAGGAAGCGGTCGCGAAGCTGCGCGAACACGCGAATCGCGACGGGCTGACCGGTATCGCGAACCGGCGCTTCTTCGAGGCGCGGCTCGGCGACGAATTCGCGCGCTGGCAGCGTTACGGCGGCGACATGTCGGTGCTGCTGTTCGATCTCGACCACTTCAAGACGATCAACGACCGCTTCGGGCATGCGGCCGGCGACGCCGTGCTGCGCGAGACGGCGCGTCGCGTCGCGTCGATCGTGCGCGCGCAGGATACGTTCGGCCGCTTCGGCGGCGAGGAGTTCGCGCTGCTGCTGCCGTGCACGAATCTCGACGAGGCGATGCTGGTGGCCGACAAGGTGCGCGATGCGATCGGCAGCCTGCCGGTCGATGCCGAGGGGGTCAGCGTGCCCGTGACGGCGAGCGTCGGCGGCGCATGCGCGAAGACGGGCGCGCCGACCAGCGACGTGCTCGTCAACGAGGCCGACGCCGCGCTCTATCGCGCGAAGCGGCTCGGGCGCGATCGTTCGGTCGCCTACGCGTAGACCGCGCCCGCTTCGCTCAGCTTTTCGCGATGTCGGCGAGCACGCCGGCCAGCACGGCCGGCTGCGACATGAACGGCGAATGGCTGCTGTCGAGCTGGTGCACGTGGGTCGGGTTGCCGGGCGCGAGCGCGTCGGCTTCGTCGATGAAGCGTTGCTGCAGCGCGGGCAGGATCACGCGATCCTCGAGACACTTGATGTAGTGACGGTCGATCGCACCCCAGCGCGCGGCGGTCGTCGGGATCGCGGTCGCGAACGGCGCGGCCGGCACGTCGCAGGTCATCAGGTTCGCGACGGCGTCGAAGTCGGCCTGCGGCACGTCTTCGTACAGCGCGCGCTTCATCGTGTCGCGATACGCGGCATCGCCGCTGCGCGGATCGATGCGCAGCGCACCGGCCACGCGCGGGCTTGCGAGCATCAGCGGGCCGAGCATCTCGCCCTTGTTTTCGGGCGCGCGGACGTAGTCGAGGCCCGGCACGCCCGAGCCCGGCATGAAGGCCGCGAGGTAGACGATCTTCGCGATCTTTTCCGGCGCGCGTTCGGCGGCCGCCGTGATCGCGAGGCCGCCCATGCTGTGCCCGACCAGCACGACCTTGCCGTGGCCGAGCGCGTATGCGTCGTCGACGGCCTGCATCACCTGCGTCGCGTAATCGTCGAGCGTCGTGTTCGCGACCGGCGACGGCTCGGCGCCGAACGCGTCCTTGTCGAGCGGCCGTGCGAGATACGACGCGGGAAAGCGGGCGTTGATGCCGTGCGCGGGCAGGTCGCGCGCGATCGACAGGTGGCCGCGCGCGGCCAGCGCAGCCGCGACGTGCGCGTAGCACCACGCGCCATGCCAGGCGCCGTGCACGAGCACGAAAACGGGATGGCCGGACTGCGGGGGGGCGGTGTCGTTCGTCTCCATGGTGTCCGTATTTTTTCGAGAAAGGTGTCATCTTAGACGAACCCGCCGGCATCCAGACGCGAACGCGCAGCGCGATCGCGTGTCCGGCTTCGATCCAACCCCTTTGTCTCGCGCAGGCCACATTTCATCCGGATACGATTTGAATTTGTGCCGAAGCGCGCTAATTTGTGACTTTGCCCGCGATTGCGCCCCATGAACGTCGACTATCTCTTCTACCGGAAGCCGGACAAGCCCGGCCCCTATTCGCTCGACGACCTGGGCGACATCGCACCGCCGATCGGCCCGGGCGACCTGGTGCGCGCGGGTATCGCGCGCGTGTTCGAGCAAATCGACTGGCGGGAATCGCCGGACGTGCCGGGCGCGTGGTTCGGCACCGGCGGCGCGGTTTTCCAGTTCACCGCCGAGCCCGACGGCCGCGTGACGAGCTTCATGGGTTCGCGCCTCGAGCGCCGCTCGATGCTGCAGCTCACGCGTGAAATGGGGCTCATTGCGCTCGACCTGCAGCGAGACGTCGTTTACGGCTGACGCGCCGTGCGGCACCCGTTGCCGCCGAGGCCGCCGCGCCGGCCCGACAGCGGTGCCCGGCGCCCCGCCGGGCGCGGCGCGTGTCCGCCATCGAACTTCAAAGATTGCTATACTTTCGCCCAATTCCGGCTTCCGGCCGGTAATTTGTGCCTGTCTGCGTCGATCGTTCGCATATCTCGCACGCATTGACACCCTGACCATCCCAGCCGGGCATGGCTTCTTCAATCGCCCCGCGTGGGTGTCTCCGTGGAGCTCGTCTTGGCCGTTTCCAATTCCGTCGTGGACGAACAAGAAACCGACGCCGCTGCCGCCACATCGGGCAGTTCCTTCTATCTGGCGATGCGCATCCTGCCTGCGGTGCAGCGCGATGCGATGTTCCAGGTCTACGCGTTTTGCCGCGCAGTCGACGACATCGCCGACAGCGACCTGCCGCGCGCCGAGCGCAACGCGGGCCTCGATCGCTGGCGCGCGGACATCGACGCGTGTTTCGCCGGCCGTCCGCCGCGCCACCTGGCCGCGCTCGACCGCGAGATCCACGCGTTCAACCTGCAGCGCGACGATTTCCACGCGATGATCGACGGGATGGCGATGGATGCGGTCGAAGACATCTGCGCGCCCGACGAGCCGACGCTCGACCTCTTCTGCGATCGCGTGGCGAGCGCGGCCGGCCGGCTGTCGGTGAGGATTTTCGGGATGCCGGAAGCCGAAGGGATCAAGCTGTCGCACCACCTCGGCCGCGCGTTGCAGCTGACGAACATCCTGCGCGACATCGACGACGATGCGGCGATCAACCGCTGCTACCTGCCGCGCGAACTGCTCGCGCGCGAAGGCATCGCGATCACCGATCCGGCGACGATCGTGCGCGATCCGGCGCTGCCGCGCGTGTGCGCGACGCTCGTCGAGCGCGCGCTCGAGCACTTCCGTCAGGCCGACGCCGTGATGGATACCTGCCCGCGTGCGCAGGTGAAGGCGCCGCGCATCATGTCGGGCGCGTATCGCTGCATTCTCGAAGCCGCGATCGCACGCGGCTTTGCCGCGCCGCGCGCGCCGCTGCGCAAGCCGAAGGCACGCATGCTGATGATCGCCGCGCGCTACGCGCTGTTCTGAGTCGACTGCGTCGATGCCCAGAACCGTCCACGTGATCGGCGCCGGACTCGCGGGCCTGTCGGCCGCGGTCGAGCTGCAACGCCGCGGGCGGCGCATCGTGCTGCACGACGCGCATGCCCACGCGGGCGGCCGCTGCCGTTCGTGGTTCGACGGGACGCTGAACACGACGCTCGACAGCGGGCTGCACTCGGTATTCGCGGGACAGCCCGCGACGCAGCGCTACCTGCGCGCGATCGGCGCGGCCGATCAGCTCGCGGGGCCTGCGCTGCCCGAGTTTCCGGTCGTGGACGTCGCGTCGCAGCAGCGCTGGACGCTGCGCTTCGGCAACGGGCGCTGGCCGTCGTGGCTGTTCGATGCCGCGTCGCGCGCGCCGGGCACGACGCCGCTCGACTACCTCGCGCTTGCCCCGCTCGCGTTCGCGCGCACGGGCCGCTCGCTCGCACAGACGATGCGATGCGACGGCGTGCTGTGGGATCGTTGGCTGCGGCCGTATTTCCTCGGTGTGCTGAACGTCGAGCCGCGCCATGCGAGCGCCGAACTCGCGCGCGCCGCGCTGTGCGGCACGTTTGCCGCAGGCGGCCCCGGCTGCCGTCCGCTCGTCGCGCGCCACGGGCTCGGCAGCGCATTCGTCGAACCCGCGCTGCGGATGCTGCAGCATGGCGGCGCGCAGATCCGGCTGAATTCGCGGCTCGACGCGTTCGAATTCGGCGCGCACGGCAATGCGGTCGATGCGGTTTCGGTCGGCGGCGAGCGTATCGATCTCGCGCCGGGCGACGCGGTCGTGCTGGCCGTGCCGCCCGAGGTCGCGCAGCCGCTCGTACCCGAACTCACCGCGCCCGACACGTTCAGCGCGGTCGTGACCGCGTATTTTGCGGTCGAATCGCCGGTCGGCGCAGCGTTGCAGACGACCGTCGTGAACGGCGTCGTCGATGCGGTGCGCACCGGCGGCGGCCAGCTCGCGGCGACGATCCGCGACGCGGGCCGCTGGCTCGACACGCCGCACGATACGCTCGCGCGGCGCATCTGGGAAGACGTCGCGCGCGTGACCGGCGCGAACCCGGAAACCATCCCCGCGTGGCAGCTCGTCGTCGAGCCGCGCGCGGGCTTTGCGGCGGTGCCGTCGCAGGAAATGAAACGTCCGGCCGTGCGTACGCGCTGGACCAATCTTGTGTTGGCGGGCGACTGGATTGCCACCGGCTTGCCCGCCACGATCGAGGGCGCGATCCGTTCCGGCCAGCTGGCCGCGGACGTGCTCCAGACACAATAAGAGAGGGACCGATGAACGATCTCACCGAAATGGCTACCTTGTCCGCCGGCGCCGTGCCGGCCGGCGTCGACGCGGCCGTCGCACGTGCGACCGACGCGCTGCTGGCCGCGCAGCAAGCGGACGGACACTGGGTCTACGAGCTCGAAGCCGATTCGACGATTCCCGCCGAATACGTGCTGCTCGTGCACTATCTCGGCGAGACGCCGAACCTCGAGCTCGAGCAGAAGATCGGCAAGTATTTGCGCCGCATCCAGCAGGCCGACGGCGGCTGGCCGCTGTTCACCGACGGCGCGCCGAACATCAGCGCGAGCGTGAAGGCGTATTTCGCGCTGAAGGTGATCGGCGACGACGAGAACGCCGAGCACATGCAGCGCGCACGAAAGGCGATCCACGCGATGGGCGGCGCCGAGATGTCGAACGTGTTCACGCGCATCCAGCTCGCGCTGTACGGTGCGATTCCGTGGCGCGCGGTGCCGATGATGCCGGTCGAGATCATGCTGCTGCCGCAGTGGTTCCCGTTCCACCTGTCGAAGGTGTCGTACTGGGCGCGTACCGTGATCGTGCCGCTGCTCGTGCTGAACGCGAAGCGTCCGATCGCGAAGAACCCGCGCGGCGTGCGCATCGACGAGCTGTTCATCGATCCGCCCGTCAACGCCGGGCTGCTGCCGCGCCAGGGCCACCAGAGCGCCGGCTGGTTCGCGTTCTTCCGCGTGGTCGACCATGCGCTGCGCGCGGTCGACGGCCTGTTCCCGAGCTACACGCGCGAACGCGCGATCCGCCAGGCCGTGTCGTTCGTCGACGAGCGCCTGAACGGCGAGGACGGCCTCGGCGCGATCTACCCGGCGATGGCCAACGCGGTGATGATGTACGACGTGCTCGGCTACGCGGAAGATCATCCGAACCGTGCGATCGCGCGCAAGGCGCTCGAGAAGCTGCTCGTCGTGCACGAGGACGAAGCGTATTGCCAGCCGTGCCTGTCGCCGGTGTGGGACACGTCGCTCGCCGCGCATGCGCTGCTCGAGACCGGCGATGCACGCGCGGAACAGGCGGTGATGCGCGGCCTCGAATGGCTGCGTCCGCTGCAGATCCTCGACGTGCGCGGCGACTGGATCTCGCGCCGCCCGCACGTGCGGCCCGGCGGCTGGGCGTTCCAGTATGCGAACGCGCACTACCCGGACGTCGACGATACGGCCGTGGTCGTGATGGCGATGGATCGTGCGCAGAAGCTCGAGCAATCGGACACGTATCGCGAGTCGATGGCGCGTGCGCGCGAATGGGTCGTCGGCATGCAGAGCAGCGACGGCGGCTGGGGTGCGTTCGAACCGGAAAACACGCAGTACTACCTGAACAACATCCCGTTCTCCGATCACGGTGCGCTGCTCGATCCGCCGACGTCCGACGTGTCGGGCCGCTGCCTGTCGATGCTGTCGCAGCTCGGCGAGACGCCGCTGAACAGCGAGCCGGCCCGCCGCGCGCTCGACTACATGCTGAAGGAACAGGAACCGGACGGCAGCTGGTACGGCCGCTGGGGGATGAACTACGTGTACGGCACGTGGACCGCGCTGTGCTCGCTGAATGCGGCCGGCCTGACGCCGGACGATCCGCGCATGAAGCGCGGCGCGCAGTGGCTGCTGTCGATCCAGAACAAGGACGGCGGCTGGGGCGAGGACGGCGACAGCTACAAGCTGAACTACCGCGGCTTCGAGCAGGCGCCGAGCACGGCGTCGCAGACGGCCTGGGCGCTGCTCGGCCTGATGGCGGCCGGCGAGGTGAACAACCCGGCCGTGGCGCGCGGCGTCGACTATCTGATTGCCCAGCAGAACGAAGCAGGCCTGTGGGACGAGACGCGCTTCACGGCGACGGGCTTCCCGCGCGTGTTCTACCTGCGCTACCACGGCTATCGCAAGTTCTTCCCGCTGTGGGCGCTGGCGCGTTACCGCAACCTGAAGCGTGACAACGCGACGCGCGTCACGGTCGGGATGTAACGCGTGGGCGTGTCACGACACAACGGCGCATTGCCCGTCATCGCGGTGACGGGGATGGCATTCGAGGCGCGCATCGCACGCGGCGATGGCGTCGAGGCCGTGTTCGCCGCGCGGGCCGACCGGCTCGAACGCGCGCTGGCCGACGCGACCGCGCGCGGTTGCGCGGGCATCATCAGCTTCGGCACGGCGGGCGGGCTTGCGCCCGACCTGGTGCCCGGCGCGCTCGTGATCGCGAACGCGATCGACGGGCCGTTCGGCCGCGTGGAGACCGATGCGGGCTGGAGCACACGGCTCGTCGCCTCGCTGCACGACACACCGGTCTGGGCGCGCGTCACGCGCGGCACGATCGCGGCCGTCGGCGCGCCGGTCGTCAGCGAACAGGAGAAGACGTCGCTGCATCAGGCGAAAGGCGCACTCGCGGTCGACATGGAGTCGCACATCGCGGCGGCCTTCGCGGCGGCGCGCGGCGTGCCGTTCGCCGTGTGCCGCGCGATCGTCGATCCGGCGTGGCGCACGCTGCCGCGCGCGGCGACGGCCGGCCTGCGCGACGACGGCAGCACGGCGATCCTGCCGATCCTGCGCGAACTGCTGAAGCAACCGTCGCAGCTCGGCCCGCTGCTGCAGGTCGCAAGCGACGCGCGTGCGGCGCGCACGACGCTGATCCAGGCGCGGCACGCATTCGAGCGTACGGGCGCGATGCGGATCGTCTGAGCGACTTTCTCCCTGCTTCCCCGTTTCCCCGCTTCCCGCTACGTACGGACAAAAAAAGAGCGCTGCATGATGCAGCGCTCTTTGTCTTTGCGCGGTCGCCGTTGCGGCGTTACTGCGCGGCCGGACCGCTGGCAGGTGCGGCAGGTGCGGCCGGCACGGTCGCCGAACCGGACGACGCCGGTACGGCGGCCGACGCTGCTGCCGGTGCTGCAGCAGGCGCGCTCGCGGGCATCGCGTTGTCCGCGCCCGGATCGTCATACTGCGGCAACCCCGGCGCAGCCGGCGCGCTGTTCGGCGTGGCACCCGATGCGCCGCCCGACTCGCCCGGATCCTCGTAGTTCGGCAGCCCCGGCACGGCCGGCGTCGCGGCCGGCACGGTGCCCGACTCACCCGGTTCGTTGTAGGTCGGCAGCGCGGCCGATGAAGACTGGCTGCGGTACGTCAGCGACTTGCGCTGCTGCAGGTACGCGTCGCGCACGAACGAATACGGATCGAGCGCGGCCTGCTTCAGCAGGTCGGTCGCACCGAGCAGGTCGGAACGCGCGCTGATGAACTGCGCGATGTACATCGGGTTGCGTGCGGCCGGCTCGATGTAGTTCAGCAGGTTGAAACGCACGTCCACCGCGCGGCCGACGCCGTCGCGGATCGTGCTCGGCCCGAACACGGGCAGCACGAGGTAGGGGCCGGACGGCACGCCCCAGCGCGCCATCGTCAGCCCGAAATCCTGGTGGTGCTTCGGCAGCCCGGCCGGCGTCGCGATGTCGATCAGGCCGGCGACGCCGAACAGCGAGTTCATCGCCACGCGCATCAGATCCTCCGTCGCGTCGGTGATGCGCAGCTGCAGCAGGTTGTTCGCGATGTTGCCGAGATCGCCGAGGTTCGAGAAGAAGTTGCTGATCGCGGTACGCACCGGGGTCGGCGTGACCTTCTGGTACCCCTTCGCGATCGGCTGGGCGATGTTCGTGTCGACCGTGTCGTTGAACTTGTACATCGCCCGGTTCATCGGCTCGAGCGGGTCGTTGGGATTGCGGTTCGGTCCCGTCGCGCAGCCGGACAGCATCGCGCTGGCGGCGACGGTCGCCGCAATGATTCGCACCTTATTCATTGATTCCTTGCGATTGGTTCTTGGCGCGTTTGACGCGCGGTTTGCCCATCAGGACGGGCTGGAACACCACGGCGCCGATCAGCGTACAGGTCAGGGCCAGCGCGAGCAGCTTGCCCATGCTCGACGTGCCCGGATGGTGCGACAGCCACAGGCTGCCGAATGCAGTCGCCGTCGTCGCGGCGCTGAACAGCACGGCATGCGTGAGGCTCGAGTGCAGCAACCCCGTCTGCCCCGCGCGCCACGCCATCACGAAATACACCTTGAACGCGACGCCGACGCCGAGCATCAGCGGCAGCGCGATGATGTTCGCGAAGTTGAGCGGCATGCCGAGCACGACGCACATCTCGAGCGTCACGACGCCTGACACGAGCAGCGGCACCAGCGTGCGCAGCACGTCGCCGAAACGGCGCAGCGTGATCCACAGCAGGACCGTGATCGAGATGATCGACCACAGCGCCGCATGCAGGAACGCGTTGATGATCGTGTCGGCCGAATGCAGGATCGAGATCGGCCCGCCGGTCGCGCCCGGTTCCGCGGCCTTCACCGTCTTCGCGAAACGGCGCAGCATCGTGTCGTCGTTCGGGTCGACGCCCTTCGGCACCTTCGGCGAGATCTGCACGAGCGCGTGGCCATCCGGCGCGACCCAGTCGCGCACGAGTTGCGGCGGCAGCGATTCGCGCGTGATGTCCTGCGGCTGCAGCAGCGACGCGAGCTGGTTGAGCGCGATGCGCAGCGTGTCGCCGAACGCGCGCTCGGCACGGTCGCGCGTCGCGCTGTCGGCGGCCGCGAGTTTCGCGAGCGACGCGGACAGGTGCTGCGCGGCGGCCGCGCCCGGGCCCGGGTGATCCTCGGCCGCGTAGCCGAGCAGGTCCGACACGCGCTTGAGCGCGGCGACGCGCTGCGCGTCGGTCGCGGGCGGTGCGGCCGGCTGCGTCAGCGCGGGCAGCAGGTCGCTCGCGGCCGCGGCGATCGCCGCGCGCTTGGCGGGCTGGTCGGCAGGGATGAAGGTCGACAGCGTGGTCGTGCGGCCGACTTCGGGCAGCGCGTCGAGGCGTTTCGCAGCCGCGTCGGCTTCGGCGAGCGACGGCGCGAGCATCGTCACGTCGTTGACGGCGGCTTCCGGCGAATCCTTCAGCGCGAGCAGCGTCGCCATCGATTCGCTGTTCGGATCCTTCAGGTGCAGCGGGTTGAAGTCGAAGCGCAGGAACGCGAGCAATGGCAGCGCACCGATCACGACCACGAGCGTGCCGATCAGGATCGGCTTGCGATGACGATCGAGGTAATCGTCGACCGGCGCGAGCCACGGGAAGCCCGGCGTCTTCGATTCGCCCGGCGGCGCGAACAGGCGCAGCAGCGCAGGCAGCAGCGTGAGCGTGGTCAGCAGCGCGACGAACATCCCGACGCCCGCGATCAGGCCCAGCTCGGACACGCCGCGATACGCGGTGGGGATGAACGAGAAGAAGCTCGCGGCGACGGCCGCGGTAGCCAGCGCGAGCGGCATGCCCATCGAGTGCGCGGCGCCGATCAGCGCGTGATCGATGCGCGGATCGCGGAAGCGTTCCTCGCGGTACTTCACGCCGTACTGGATCGAGAAGTCGACGCCGAGGCCGACGAACAGCACCATGAACGCGACCGAGATCATGTTCAGCGAGCCGACCATCGCGAGGCCGAGCGCGGCCGTCACGACGAGACCGACGAACAGCGTGACGAGCACCGAGCCGATCATCCGCTTCGAGCGCAGCGCCAGCCACAGGATCACGAGCACGGCGAGCAGCGTGAGCGCACCGTTGAGCGCGGCGCCGTCTTCGACCGAAGCGAATTCGTCGTCGGCGAGCGGCTGTTCGCCGGTCAGGCGCACGGCCGCGCCGTAGCGCGTTTCGAGGTCGAGCGAACGGGCCGCGTCGCGGATCACCTGGCTCGTTTCCGCGCCCGCCTTGAGCGCACCGTAGTTGACCACCGGCTGCACGGTGACGAACGCGCGCGCGGGCTGCCGCGCGGCATCGTTGTCGACCAGCGCGCGCCACGAGAACGCGGCCGGCTTGCCGGCCAGCACGTCGTCGACCGTCGCGGCGCTGCGCGCGAGCAGCTTCGCCATCGCGGACAGCTTCACCTGGCCGGTCAGCAGCGGCTGGCCGAGCGTGGTGGCCAGTGTGGTGGCGAGCCCGGTGAGGCTCGGGTTCTTCGCGAGTTCGTTGACGAGCGGACGCGCGCTCGCGAGCTGCGACGTCGTATCGGAGACGTCCTGCGGCGACAGGAACAGCAAACCGTTGTGCTCGAAGAACGGCCCGCCGCCGGGCTCGGCGACCTGTCCGATGCGGCCGGCATCGGCGTCCTTCTGCAGCGCTTCGGTCAGCGCATGCGCGGCGGCATTCGCGAATTCGGGCGCGGGCGCTTCGACGACCGCGAGGATCGTGCCGTTGCGTTGCGGGAACGCCTTGTCGACGGCCTGGCCGAGCGCGGCCCATTGAGGTTCCGCATCGACGAGCTTGCTGATGTCGGTGTTGATCTTGAAATGTTGCGCGACGTAGACGCCGCTGAAGGCGGCGATGACGAGCGACAGGACGACGACCCAGACGGGGCGGCGCACCGACCACGCAACGAGTCGGACGATGAGAGATGTCACCATGTGGCGGTGGGGAGCGGCTGGCAAGGGCAAAGTAGCCAAGTATACCGGCGCGGCGTGGCGGCGGTCGTGACGTTGGGGGTTTCGGGGCGGGAAGGAGATTTGTTCGCGGCGGCGGAATCGATACCGGCGACCGGTTCATTTGTATGGGGATATTTACATAATCGGTGCGGGGCTGCATTGCGTGTGACAAATGAAGCCGAAAGGTAACAGTCGGTCACCGTGCGGCAGCCGGGCGTCAGGCCCGGTATACTTTGCTCCACCGGCCGATGCAAAGAGCCGGTCGTTTTTTCTCATCGAGTGCGATATCCGTATGAAACGTCATCTGTTTGCTTTCGTCGCGGCCGCCGCCGTGTCGGTTTCCGCTTTCGCGCAGAGCGCGCCGGTCGACATCGTCCGCAATGCGGTCGAGGGTACCGTTACCGCGATGAAGGCCGACCCGGCCGCGCGCGGCGGCGACATGACGAAGGTCACGCAAGTCGTCGAGCAGCGCTTCCTGCCCGCGACCAACTTCGAGCGCACGACCCGCATCGCGGTCGGCGACGCATGGAAGCAGGCCACGCCGCAACAGCAGCAGGAGCTGTACAAGCAGTTCAAGCTGCTGATGACGCGCACCTACGCCGCGTCGCTCGCGCAGCTCGGCAGCCAGGACGCGAAGTTCTCGTTCAAGGCCGGCGGTGCGTCGGGCGCCGACGCGCTCGTGCAGTCGACGGTCACGACGCCGGGCGACAGCCAGTCGGTCGGCTACCGCCTCGGCAAGGTCGGCAACGACTGGAAGATCTACGACATCGACATGTCGGGCGCGTGGCTGATCCAGGTCTACCAGGGCCAGTTCAAGAGCCAGCTCGCGTCGGGCGGGATCGACGGGCTGATCGCGTATCTGCAGAAGCACAATTCGCGGACGAACTGACGGCTGCTGCAAGGCCGAGATCCGGATGCATGAAGGGCGCCCTCGGGCGCCCTTTTTCATGGCGGCGGCGCGTTGACTGCGTATTAGGCGGCGACGCCGAGCATCCGCAGGCAATCGTCGACCACCGCGGCGACGAACGCGGCGCGATCCGTTTCCGGCGCCGCGATGATGTGATCGGTCGCGCCGTGCACGCCGGCGTAGATCAGCAGCGCGGTGACCTGCGGGTGCGCGAGCTGCCAGGTGCCGGCGCGGACGCCGCCGTCGAGAATCGCACCGAGCTGCTCGAGGATCGCGTTCTTGTCGGCATTCGTGCGATCGTGGTGGTGATGGTTCGTGTAGACGATGTCGTGCGTGCGGTAGGTCGCTGCGTAGGTCTCGATGCTGGCGCGAATCCACGCGCGCAGGCGCGCGAGCCAGTCGTCGGCGTCGCACGCGTCCACCGCGTGCTGCAGCCGGTCGAGGAACGACGCCGTGTAGCGCTGCGCGAGCGCGGCGAGCATGTCGGACTTCGATTCGAAGTAGTGATAGAACGTGCCTTTCGCGACCTGCGCGTGCTCGACGATCTCGCTGATGGTCGTCGCTTCCACGCCCTGCGCGAGGAACAGCGTCTCGGCCGCGGCCATCAATTCGTCGAGGCGGACTTCCGCCGGCTTGGTACGCGGCTTGCCTGCCGGCACGTCGTCATTCGCTGTCCTGGTTTCTGCCTTTGTCCTGTCCGTCATCGCGCGGCTCGACGCCCGTTCGTGCAAAGCCCGCAGTTTAGGCCAAGCCCTCCGCTCGCGGGCAACGCAATCCATTGACCGACGGTCAGTCGATATATAAGATAAGAATCATTCTTATTCATGAGCCCATCGAGGGCCGACCGCCATGCCTCGTTACCGTCGCGCCGCACTCGTCCTGGCCGCCTGTCTCGGCACCTTTCTCGCCACGCTCGACATCAGCATCGTCAACGTCGCATTGCCGACGCTGCAGACGGCGCTCGATACCGATATCGGCGGCCTGCAGTGGGTCGTCAACGCGTATGCGCTCGCGCTGTCGGCGTTCATGCTGTCGGCCGGGCCGCTCGGCGACCGCTACGGTCACAAGCGCGTGTGGCTCGCGAGCGTGATCCTGTTCACGGCCGGGTCGATCGTCTGCGCATGTGCAGGACGGCTCGGGCCGCTGCTGATCGGCCGCGCGATCCAGGGGCTCGCCGGCGCGTTGCTGATTCCCGGCGCGATGCCGATCCTCACGCATGCGTTTCCCGATGCGCGCGAACGCGCCCGCGTCATCGGCGGCTGGTCCGCGTTCAGCGCGCTCGCGCTGATCCTCGGGCCGTTGGTCGGCGGCCTGCTCGTCGAGCATGGCGGCTGGCAGGACATCTTCCTCGTCAACGTGCCGATCGGCATCGTGGCCGTATTGCTCGGCGCATGGGGCATTCCGGAGCGGCGGCATCCGGAGCACGCGGCGTTCGATCCGTTCGGGCAGGCGCTGAGCGTGGTGTGGCTCGGGTTGCTCACGTACGGGCTGATCGGCATCGGCGAAGCCGGCGCGGCGCATGCGAAGGTGCTTGCGCCGCTGGCGGGCGCCGCAGTGGCGTTTGCGTTGTTCGTTCGTGTCGAAACGCGCGTCGAGCGGCCGCTGCTGCCGGTGTGGCTGTTCCGCGACCGGCGGCTGGTGCGCGCCAATCTCGCGTCGTTCGTGCTCGGATTCTCGGGGTACAGCAGCCTGTTCTTCCTGTCGCTGTTCCTGCAGCAGGCGCAGGGGCGCGCGCCCGCCGTGGCCGGCTGGCAACTGATGCCGCAGTTCGTGATGACGGCGATCACGTCGATGCTGTTCGGGCGCATCGCGGCGCGCGTTCCGTTGCGCACGCTGATGGTGGCCGGGTATGGGCTGATCGGTGCGATGCTCGCGGTGATGGCCGGCTTCGGGGCGGGAACGCCCTACATGGCGGTTGGAGTCGCGCTGGCGCTGCTCGGCGTCGGCATGGGGCTCGCGGTGCCGGCGACCGGCATGTCCGTGATGGAATTGGCGCCGGCCGAGCGCGCGGGGATGGCGTCGGCGACGATGAACGCGTTGCGCCAGACCGGAATGAGCATGGGCATCGCGGTGCTGGGCAGCATGATGAGCGTCGGTGCGTTGCACCGGATGACGGCCGCGATGCAGGCGGCAGGCGGCGCGCACGCGGATACGCTGGCGCGGCAGGCCGTGATGGAGCATGTGTTCGCGGCGGGGCGGCCGGACATGCTCGGTGCGTATCGGGAGGCGATGGCGCACGGGTTTTCGATCGCGGTTTTGTGTTCTGGAATCCTCAGTGTTGGCGTGGCGGTGATGCTGATGATGCGGCGTGAAGTCAGTCGGCAACAGGGTATTGCGCCGGTGCCGTGCGCGACGCAATCACGGCCGGAATGAACGTGGCCGATCAACCTCTGATGCTATCGAATCACGTATGAAGCGATGTAGAACAGCATTGTGGGCGTCGCCAATGCGATCAAGGAAAGTACCAGTTTTCGTGCTGTGACGCGCTGACGACCGATCTTCCAACCTGCGAAGGCGAATGCAAGTGACGGGCCGAGCAGAATCGCGATGAGTAGCGCGAAAATTGGCCAGGGTAGTGAGCAGAGGTCGATTTCGTGGCAGGAATGGCGGCCGAAGTGCAGTCGCAAACCGGTATGAATCCTCCAATCGATCCGACTCCCGATCCAGCATGCGAGCCAGGTTGTGATCAGGCCTGCGATTCCATGAAGGAGCGAGCATCCGCCACGCCTTATTGTTGACCACATGTCCGGGGATTAACGTGATTTCCTGCGAGTCACGACGCTCGCCGAGACGACCGCGAAGATGACGGACAGCCCACCCCATCCTGCGAAGAACGCATTTGCGATTTCCGGGTTCGTATCGAAAAGACTCCCTCTGCCATGCAGGACGAATGTTCCGTATGCGTAGAGAGATCCCCAGCAGATCAAGGTCGCGAAGGCTACGCCGACAAGTGCGCTCGCGACAGCGGCAACGAATTTCATTTGACGGGAAAGAACAAGATGGTTTTTGAGTTGCGGAAATCAGACCAGAAACCCTCTATCACAATATTCCATGAAATCCGAATGCCCGATGCGAAACCGGTGAGCCTGCTTCCATTCCAGAGGTCGATATGGCCGCCGCTCAAGTTGTCCGGGGAATCACCGTCCTGAAACCAATAGCCATCGAAAAAGACAATTCCGGTTCGATTTGCTACTTTGCTTGCCCAATCGCGTCCCGTAATGTTCTCGGGAGCCAGCACGCCAGCGATCGGCCGCAGCTTCAACCACTCGGCGAATTCGTATGCGCGTGTGGCTGTCGATTTGCCATTGATGAGCAGGCGTCCCAGCGTCGGTTTGCCTGGCATCGGTCCAACCCGCTTCTGCGAAAACGACTTCATCTCGATGCCGACGTTGTGCAGCGTTACGCTCATCCGGATCGCGCATTGGTTCTGGTAATGCCCGTTGGGATCATCGTACGGGTTTCCGTGAGCATAGTTGTTCCAAAGCTCGGAAAACGTCACGGACTTCAACTCGACTTCCTTGTGCGATTTCGGCACGGCGGTCGTCTTGACGGTTGTCTTTCCGTTCGGCATTACGCGTCCCCGCTCAATCTTGCGAGGGCTTCGTCGCCCCAGTAGACAACGTATTCATCCTCGTCTGCGGTGTGAATGCGAGGCAAATACCCGCGATCGTCGAGGTGGCCTGAATGGATGCGTCCGTCTGACGTTTCGATAACGTACGGATAGCCTGTCGATGCGCCACTTCCAATTGCGTGAACGGATTCATCGTAAGCGCCCGCGATTACTGACCCCCCTTCCCGATTTTTTTCGGAGGCAACCACGCCGGATGTTTCCGCCATATCGTCACACCATGATTCGCCAGCGAGCGTTGCCTTGATGCGCGGTGGCGTCGGGCAGCCGCATAAGACGATGTCTCCGTCGGCGGCCGTTTCACCCATGAAATTGAGGCGCCGTGGCCCGCCGGCCTTGGCGATCGGTCCGGTGCCTCTACATGCATCGCAGAATGCGAGACCGCCGATCAGTGCAACCTGGTGGCCAGGATTGCCGAAAGTGAATGTCGGCCCCGCGTAGGCAAGAATCCTTCCCCCGGTTTCCAGCGCGTCGCCGACCACCGCGATACGGCGCATCATGATTTCGCTCCTCGGTTCCGGTCACCAACCCATGTTGGCGATACCGTGTGCCGCGTGACGACGTCGCGCACTCGAAAGCGTGGCTTGTGAGGATGTCGCTCGCCGCGGCAAGCGAAAGGATTTCATCGACCCGGGGAGAGGTCGATTGGACGAGTATGAAATTGGACGACGAATTGCGAGGTAGCGACGCCGTCGGCGCGCGGCTCCTACCGCCGCCGATGCTCGACCGCGAACTTGATCAGCTCGGCCTGCCCTTCGATCTCCAGCTTGCGTTTCAGGTTGAGCCGGTGCGTCTCCACCGTGCGTACGGAAAGCCCCGTCTGCTGCGCGATCTGCTTGCTCGACAGCCCTTCCGCCAGCGCGTCGAGGATGTCGCGTTCGCGCGGCGTCAAGCGGTCGAGCGGCGACGCGGTCGCGCTGGCCTGGATCATCCGCGCGGCCAGCCCTTCGCTGAAGAACGTCTGCCCGGCCAGTACCGCGCCGATCGCGCGGACGATCTCGCTCGCCGGCGAATCCTTCAGCAGGTAGCCGCTCGCGCCGGCGCGCACGGCCTGCGTCACGTATTCGACGTTGTCGTGCATCGACAGCATCAGCACGCGGATGCCCGGAAATCGATCGTGGAACACGCCCGCGAGCGTGATGCCGTTCATCCCGTTCATGCCGACGTCCATCAGCGCGAGATCGGGTTCGAGCGACGCGGCGAGCGCAAGGGCCTCGTCGGCGTTGCCGGCTTCGCCGACCACCGACAGGTCGGCCGCTTCGAGCCGCATCCGCAGGCCGTCGCGCACGAGCGGGTGATCGTCGACGAGCAGCAGTCGGGCGGCAGGCCGGGCGGTGTCGGGGGCGCTCATGCGTCAAAGGTCTCCTGTTATGGTGCGTGTCGTCACGCCGCGCTGCGCAGCGGCACGCGCGCGGCGACGATCGTGTGGCCGACCTGCGACGAGATCGTCAGCATGCCGCCGAGCGCGTCGAGGCGTTCGCGCATGTTGCGCAGGCCGATGCCGCGGCGCACATCGGCCTGCGAGCGTTCGGCATCGAAGCCGCAACCGTTGTCGGCGATCGTCAGCGTCACGGCGTGCGCGCCGACGTCGAGCGTGACGGCCGCGCGCGACGCCTGCGCATGATGCACGATGTTGCTCAACGCTTCCTGCGCGATCCGGAACAGCGCGGTGTTCACGGCCTCGGGCAGCGGCTGCGTGCCGCTGTGCGCGACCTGCGTATAGCCGATATCGATGCCGCTTTCCGCACCGAGTTCACGCACGAGCTGCTCGAGCGCCGCCGCGAGACCGAGATCGTCGAGCATCGACGGCCGCAGCGCATGCGAGATGCGCCGTACTTCGCGCAGCGTATCGCCGAGCCGCCCGACGCCCGACGCGAGCGCCTGCTCCGCCTCGGGCATGCGCGCCGTGCCGCGCTCGAAGCGCGCGAGCGCGGATTCGAGCATCAGCTTCGCGGACACCATCATCTGGCTGATCCCGTCGTGCAGTTCGCGCGACAGCCGCGCACGCTCCTGCTCCTGCGATTCGACGACGCGCTGCGCGAGCAGCTTGAGCTTCGCGTCGGCACTGCGCGACTCGCTGACGTTCAGCACGAGCGCGCACACGGCAATCGCCGCCGCGCCGGTCAGTGCGATCGCGGTGAGCCAGCTCATCGTGCGCTCGATGTTCGCGGACGCGCGCGCGTCGATGCGCTGCAGCGCGGTGTCGACGTCGTCGAGATAGATGCCGGTGCCGACCATCCAGCCCCAGCGTTCGAGCGCGACGACGTAGCCGAGCTTCGGCGCCACGCGGCCCGTCGACGGCCGCTGCCATGCGTAGCGCACGTAGCCGCCGCCGCTCGACGCCGCGCCGATCAGCTTCTGGATCGTCAGCGCACCCTGCGGGTCGCGCATCGACCAGTAGTTGTGGCCGACGCGTTCGGGCTCGCGCGGATGCATCAGCGAATTGCCGTGCAGGTCGTACACGAAGAAATAGCCGTCCGGGCCGAAATCCATCTTCTGCAGCATCGCGAGCGCCTGCGTGCGCAGCAGCGCGTCGTCGCGCGCATTGCGGCCGCTCGCGTCGTAGAGCGGCATGATCGCGCTGGTCGCGAGCTCGACGTAGTGCTTCAGCTCGACTTCCTTGCTCGACAGGTACGCGGCCTGGATCGTCGCGTGCTGCGTGCGCGCGAGCGACGTGGCCTGCTGGCGCACGCCGAAGCCGATGCCGGCGATCGCGAGCAGGAACGGCACGATGGCCAGAAGGAAGATCTTTGCCTTGAGTCTCATGGTGGTGCGAAGCGGCCGCGAACCGGCGCGGGCCGGCCGGGCGCGTCAACCGCGCGGCGGTGCGGTGGCGTATCGAGCCGACATTGTCGGTGATTTTGCGCGCGGGCGGCGGTGGCCCGGCGGCGGCCCCGATGCGGCCCCGCTCAGGCCTGCCGCGACTCGAAACTGTCGGAGGGCGAAGTCGTCTGCACGACGATGCGGTTGCGCCCGCCTTCCTTCGCGCGATACAGCGCGTCGTCGGCGAGCTTCAGCGCGGCCTGCATGTCGTCGTCGTGTTCGGGATAGCTCGTCGTCACGCCGATGCTCACGGTCAGGCGGCCGACCGTGCCGGCGTCATGCCGGATGCCGAGATCGAGGATGCCGGTGCGGATCGTTTCGGCGATCGTCACCGCGCCGGCCGTGTCGATGTCGGGCAGCACCACGACGAATTCCTCGCCGCCGTAGCGTGCCGCATAGTCGGCCGGGCGGCGCAGGCAGCCGGCGATGCAGTGGCCGACCGCGGCGAGCGCGTCGTCGCCGGCCTGGTGGCCCTGCGTGTCGTTGTAGCGCTTGAAGTAGTCGACGTCGATGAACAGCAGCGACAGCGCGTGCTGCGAGCGCGCGGCGCGGCGCCATTCGCGCGCGAGCGTCACGTCGAGCATCCGGCGGTTGTCGAGGCCCGTCAGGCCATCGGTGCGCGCGAGCGCCTGCAATTCGGTTTCTGCCCGGTGGCGCTTGCGCAACTGCACGTCGAGCAGCAGCGACAGGCCGACGAAGCCGATCGCCAGCGCGGCCATCGCGGAGCCGATCGGAATCGCGCGGTCGTACCACGCGGCGTAGGTGTCGGCTTCCGAGCGCGCGACCATGATGATGAGCGGCAGGTGGTCGAGGTGCCGGAACACGTACAGGCGCCGCACGCCGTCGATCGACGCGGTGTCGGCGAAGCTGCCTTCGCTGGCCGTCATGAAGCGCCGGAACGTGCTGGCACGGCTGATGTCGCGGCCGACGATCTTGGGGTCGTATGGCTCGCGCGCGAGCATCCTGCCGTCCGTGTTGATCAGCGCGATCGAGCCGCGATCGCCGAGCGACAGCCGCGAGAACAGGTTCTGGAAATATTCGAGCCGGATCGACATCACCGCGACGCCGCCGAACGACCCGTCGGGTTTCGTGATCCGCCGGCTGAGCGCGATGCTCGGCGAGCCGCCGCGCAGCCGCGAATGGTACGGCGGGCTGACGTACAGGCCGACGTCAGGGTGATCGCGGTGCACGGCGAAGTACGGTTCGTTGGCGAAGTTGGCCTTGCGCGGCACGTCGCTCTTGCCGTCGACCGAGATGTCACCCTTCGCGTCGAGCACGTAGATGCCGCCGAGGTATTTGGCCGTCGTCGCCCGGTCGAACAGCACCTGGCGGCGCAGCGACATCGGCAGCCTGACGACCTCGGGGTCGTTCTCGCCTTCGACGACGGCCTGCAGCGACAGCGAATAGATCTCGATGTTGCGCTCGATGTCCCACGACGCCATCAGCGCAAGGTTCTGCTGCATCGCGGCCGAGCGGTCGCGCGCGTCGATGCGGCCTTCGTACAGCACGATCCCGCACAGCAGCAGCAGGAGCAGCGCGATCAGCAGCCCGGTATAGAAAATCAGGTGCGGCAGCAGGAACCGGCGCAGATGCGCGGCGACACGGCTCGTCAGGCCGGTTTCGCTGGGCATTGCGTAGTCAGTTTCTGCCATGGTCCGTATGGATCGATGGGCATCGTCGCCTGGCGGCGGGCCGATGCGATTGTTCGTATGACGTGACGGCGGCGATCCGCTGCGCGCCCTTCCCGCGCATTCCTCCCGTTCAGCGGAGAAAACGGACACCGATTATCGGTAATCGTGGCTGGATAAACCGATAAATCACTTATTCATAGGTGACATCTCTCGCGATTCGACGATCCGACGAATCGGGCGATGCGAATCCATCGGAGTATAGCGCGCGCGTTCGCGCGCGAGGAAAATGTTGCGACCCGTTGATCCGGATCAAATTTCAGTGCATTCCCGAACTTGCGCATATCGGGCAGAACGTTGCTGTGCAAGGTTTTGCGGCATGGCAGAAGAAGTCGCGCCGCGCGTGGCCGCCGAGCCCGGGGTTTTAACGGCGGGCGCGTGCCACAAACGAAAGCGCGCAATATGTACCGATTATCGATTTCAACGGACCCATTCAACGACCGTGTGAACGCGAAAATGAAAACGGGCGGCCGAGAGGGCCGCCCGTTTCGTCAGGCCGGCATGCGGGCGGACCCGCATGCGCAACCTTATGCGCCGTGCTGTTGCGCCTTGAACGCGAGGCGGAACCGGTGCAGCAGCGGCTCGGTATACCCGCTCGGTTGCGACGTGCCCTGCAGTGCGAGCGCGCACGCGGCCTTGAACGCGGTCGACTGGTCGTAGCCGGGCGCCATCGGGCGATAGTTCGGGTCACCGGCGTTCTGCTGGTCGACGACGCGGGCCATCCGCTTGAACACGTCGAGCACGAAGGCCTCGGTGATCACGCCGTGGCGCAGCCAGTTCGCGATGTGCTGGCTCGAGATGCGCAGCGTCGCGCGGTCTTCCATCAGGCCGACGTCGTGGATGTCCGGCACCTTCGAGCAGCCGACGCCCTGTTCGACCCAGCGCACGACGTAGCCGAGGATGCCCTGCGCGTTGTTCTCCACTTCGCTGAGGATCTCGGCGTCGCTCCACTCCGCGCGCTCGACGACCGGCACGGTCAGCAGCCCTTCGAGCAGCGCGTCGCGTTCGCTCGCGTACGGCGTCTTCTCGAGTGCCTGCTGGACGGCCTGCACGTCGACGAGGTGGTAGTGCAACGCGTGCAGCGTCGCGGCGGTCGGCGACGGCACCCAGGCGGTGTTCGCGCCGGCGCGCGGATGCGCGATCTTCTGCTCGAGCATCGCGTGCATCAGGTCCGGCATCGCCCACATGCCCTTGCCGATCTGTGCGCGGCCGCGCAGGCCGGCCGACAGGCCCGCGAGCACGTTGTTGCGCTCGTACGACTGGATCCATGCCGACGACTTCATGTCGCCCTTGCGGATCATCGGGCCTGCTTCCATCGCGGTGTGCATCTCGTCGCCGGTGCGGTCGAGGAAGCCGGTGTTGATGAACGCGACACGCGCGGCGGCCGCGGCGATACACGCGGCGAGGTTCACGCTGGTGCGGCGCTCCTCGTCCATGATGCCCATCTTCAGCGTGTTGCGCGGCAGGCCGTACAGATCTTCGATGCGCGCGAACAGCGTATCGGCGAACGCGACTTCGACCGGACCGTGCATCTTCGGCTTCACGATGTAGATCGAGCCCGTGCGCGAATTGCGCTTCGCCTTCAGGTCGTGCAGCGCGCACAGCGTCGTGACGACGCCGTCGAGGATCCCTTCCGGAATCTCGTTGCCGTCGCGGTCGAGCACCGCGCCGTTGGTCATCAGGTGGCCGACGTTGCGCACGAACAGCAGCGAGCGGCCGTGCAGCGACAGCGTGCCGCCGTCGGGCGTCGTGTATTCGCGATCCGCGTTCAGGCGGCGCGTGAAGCGCTTGCCGCCCTTCGCGACTTCCTCGACCAGCGTGCCCTGCATCAGGCCGAGCCAGTTGCGGTAGAGCTGGACCTTGTCGTCGGCGTCGACCGCCGCGACCGAATCCTCGCAGTCGATGATCGTGCTGACCGCGGCTTCGAGCACGACGTCCTTCACGTTCGCGAGATCGGCACGGCCGATCGGCGTCGATGCATCGATCTGGATCTCGAGGTGCAGGCCGTTGTGCTTCAGCAGGATCGCGGACGGTGCGTCGGCCGCGCCCTGGTAGCCGACGAACAGTGCCGGCTGCGCGAGAGACACGATGCCTTGCGCGGTTTCGACGGCGAGCTGGCCGTCCTGCACGCGGTAGCGCAGCGCGTCGCGGTGCGAGCCGCTCGCGAGCGGCGCCGCGTTGTCGAGCACGTTGCGCGCGTAGTCGATCACGCGCTGGCCGCGCGTCGGGTTGTAGACCGCGGTGCGTTCGGCGCCGCCGTCTTCAGGCAGCGCATCGGTGCCGTACAGCGCGTCGTACAGGCTGCCCCAGCGGGCGTTCGCGGCGTTCAGCGCATAGCGCGCGTTCGACAGCGGCACGACGAGCTGCGGGCCGGCCTGCGTGGCGATCTCGCTGTCGACGTTCGCGGTGGCTGCCGCGACGTTCGGCGGGACCGGCACGAGGTAGCCGATTTTCTCGAGGAATGCGCGATACGCGGCATGGTCGCGCACCGGGCCGGGGTGTGCGCGGTGCCATGCGTCGAGTTCCTGCTGCAGGCGATCGCGTTCCGCGAGCAGCTCGCGATTGCGCGGTGCCAGGTCATGCACCAGGGCCGAGAAACCGCTCCAGAACGCGGCCTTGTCGATGCCGGTGCCCGGCAACGCTTCGTTTTCAATGAACTGGCTGAGCGCTGGCGCGACTTGCAGTCCTGCTTGGTCGATCATCGTGAATCCTCCCGGGGAAAAATGCGCGCGCGGCTTGGCTGGTTATTCCGCGACGCTCTGTGTGCCGGCGCGAGCGATCTGCGCGTCCTGCTCCGACTTTACGCCAGACACGCCGATCGCGCCCGCAATCCGGCCGCCGACCGAGACCGGCACGCCACCTTCGAGCAACCCCGTCAGCGGCACGCTGAGAAACGCGGTGCGGCCACCGTTGATCATATCCTCATACGCTTTCGTCTCGCGACGGCCGAGCGCCGCCGCGCGCGCCTTGTCCTGCGCGATGTAGGTGCTGGCCGGCGAGGCGCCGTTCAGCCGCGCGAACGCGAGCAGGTGGCCGCCGTCGTCGACGACGGCGATCGACACGGCCCAGCCGTGGCGTTCCGCTTCCGCGCGGGCGGCGGCGAGCATGCGGTCGGCATCGGCGAGTTCGAGTTCGGGTTTCGTCTGCATGGAGGTCCTCCGGAATCAGGTCAGTTGACGAGTCGGTTGTCGACGAGCTCGATCCAGTGGCGCACGGGCGTGCGGCCCGCGCCGTTCAGGTGAGTCTGGCAGCCGACGTTGGCCGTGACAATCAGGTCCGGCCGCGCGGCTTCGAGCGCATCGAGTTTGTTGTCGCGCAGTTGGGTCGCGAGTTCGGGTTGTGTCAGCGAATACGTGCCGGCCGAGCCGCAGCACAGATGGCCGTCGGCGACATTCGTCAGATCGAAGCCAAGGCGTGTCAGCACGCTTTCGACCGCGCCGCCGAGGCGTTGCGCGTGCTGTAGCGTGCACGGGCAGTGGACCGCGACACGGCGGGGCGTCTCGTCCGCCAGCGCGTCGAGCGGCTCGGCCGCGATCACTTCGGCGAGATCGCGCGCGAGCGCGCTGACGCGCCGCGCTTTCTCCGCATAGACGGGGTCGGAGCGCAGCAGGTCGCCGTATTCCTTCACGAACGCGCCGCAGCCGCTCGCCGTCAGCACGATCGCTTCGGCGCCGGCTTCGATCGCGGGCCACCATGCGTCGATATTGCGGCGCGCGCGGGCGAGGCCCGCGTCCTGCGCGTTCAGGTGGTATTCGGTCGCGCCGCAGCAGCCGGCTTCGCGCGCCGGCGTGACGCTGATGCCGAGCCGGTCGAGCACGCGCGCGGCGGCCGCATTGGTGTTCGGCGACAGCGACGGCTGCACGCAGCCTTCGAGCATCAGCACGCGCCGCGCGTGGCGCACGGCCGGGCGCGGTGCGGCCGCGGGGACAGCGGCCGGGATCTTGTCCTGCAGCGTGCCGGGCAGCAGCGGGCGCAGCACGCGACCGGCCTTCAGCAGCGCGGCGAACGTCGCCGGGCGCGGCACGACGTGCCGCAGCCCCGCGCGCAGCAGGCGCTCGCGCGCCGGCCGCCGTGCGCGCTTCTCGGCTTCCGCGCGGCCGATGTCGAGCAGCGTGTGATAGCGCACGCCGGACGGGCAGGTCGTCTCGCAGTTCCGGCACGTCAGGCAGCGGTCGAGATGCTGTTGCGTGCGCTCGCCGCACGGCTCGCCTTCGAGCAGCTGCTTGATCAGGTAGATGCGGCCGCGCGGCCCGTCGAGCTCGTTGCCGAGCACCTGGTAGGTCGGGCAGGTCGCATTGCAGAAGCCGCAGTGCACGCACGCGCGCAGGATCGCTTCCGCTTCGTCGGCCCGGGCGAGGGCCTTGCTTGCTTCGCTGAGATTGGTTTGCATCGGCGGGTCCGGATCGGGTTCGCGTCAGAAGCCGGCGTAGAGCCGGCCGGGATTGAAGATCGCGTACGGGTCGAGCTGTGCCTTGAGTTGTCGATGTACGCGCATCAGCGCAGACGGCAGCGGTTGGAACGGCTCGTGGGTGGAGCCCGGCGTGAAGCAGGTCGCGTGGCCGCCCCATTGCGCGGCTAGCCGCTGCACGTCGGCCGGCGCCGCGTCGCTCGCCAGCCAGCGTTGCGCGCCGCCCCAGTCGACGAGCTGTGCACCCGGCAACGCGCCGAGCGGCGCGGCGGCCGGCACCGACACGCGCCACAGCGGACGCGGATCGTCGAAGAACGGCAGCGCGAGGTCGCGCAGCCGTGCCCAGAAGGCGTCGCCGGTGTCGTCCATCGGATCGCCGCCGATCGTGTCGCGTGCAGCCTTCACCGAGCCTTCGCCGCCTTCGATCCGCACGCGCAGCACGCCGTCCGCGTGGCACGCGCCTGCGAGCGGCAGCCCCGCGCGCCGCCACGCGGCGATGCGCTGCACGGCTTCGCTGGCGGCAAGCGGCAACGCCAGATCGCAGGTTGCGCGCGGCTTCGGCAGCACCTTCAACGACACTTCGGTCACGACGCCGAGGCAGCCGAAGCTGCCCGCGAGCAGCCGCGACACGTCGTAGCCCGCGACGTTTTTCATCACTTCGCCGCCGAAGCGCAGGTGCTTCGCGTGGCCGGTAATCACGCGGCAGCCGAGCACGAAGTCGCGCACCGCGCCGGCCCACGGGCGGCGCGGACCCGACAGCGCCGCCGCGAACATCCCGCCGACCGTTGCCGTGCCGCCGAACGACGGCGGCTCGCACGGCAGCATCTGGCCGGCCGCGTCGAGCATCGTTTCGAGATCGGCGAGCGGGGTGCCCGCGCGCGCGGTGACGACGAGTTCGGTCGGGTCGTACGACACGACCCCGCGATGCGTGCGCACGTCGAGCGTGCGGCCTTCGACAGGGCGGCCGAGGAACGCCTTCGTGCCGGCGCCGCGGATGTGCAGCGGCCGGCGGTCGTGGATTGCCGCGTCGACCTGCGCGACGAGCGCCGCGCTGTCGTCGATCGATTCGATGTCGCGTCGCATCAGAAGCGCTCCAGTTCGGGAAACGGCAGCTTGCCGTGATGGACGTGCATCGCGCCGAATTCGGCGCAGCGGTGCAGCGTCGGGATGTTCTTGCCGGGATTGAGCAGGCCCTGCGGATCGAACGCGGCCTTCACCGCATGGAAGAACGTGATTTCGTCGGCGTTGAACTGCACGCACATCTGGTTGATCTTCTCGCGCCCGACGCCATGCTCGCCGGTGATGCTGCCGCCCGCTGCGACGCACAGCTCGAGGATCCTGCCGCCGAGTGCTTCCGCGCGATCGAGTTCGCCGGGCCGGTTCGCATCGAACAGGATCAGCGGATGCATGTTGCCGTCGCCCGCGTGGAACACGTTCGCGACCGGCAGCCCGTACTCGGCGGACAGCGCCGCGATCCCTTCGAGCACGCGCGGCAGCTCGCGGCGCGGGATCGTGCCGTCCATGCAGTAGTAGTCGGGTGACATGCGGCCGACCGCGGGGAACGCGTTCTTGCGGCCGGCCCAGAAACGCTGACGCTCGGCTTCGTCGCGCGCGACGCGAATCTCGGTCGCGCCCGCGTCGCGCAGCAGCGTGGCGACGCGTTCGGCGTCGTCGTCGACGTCGCTCGCCGCGCCGTCGAGTTCGCACAGCAGGATCGCCTGCGCATCGACCGGATAGCCGGCGTGGATGAAATCCTCGGCCGCGCGGATCGCGAGGTTGTCCATCATCTCGAGGCCGCCGGGAATCACGCCCGCACCGATGATGCGCGCGACCGCGGCGCCGGCCTCGGCGACGTCGTCGAAGCTTGCCATCAGCACCTTCAGGCTCGGCGGTTTCGGCAGCAGCTTCACCGTCACTTCGGTGACGATGCCGAGCATCCCCTCGGAGCCGGTGAATAGCGCGAGCAGGTCGAAGCCCGGTGCGTCGAGCGCATCGGCACCGAGCGTGAGCGTATCGCCGTCGATCGTCAGGATCTCGACCTTCAGGATGTTGTGCACCGTGAGCCCGTATTTGAGGCAATGCACGCCGCCGGCGTTCTCGGCGACGTTGCCGCCGATCGAGCATGCGATCTGCGACGACGGATCGGGGGCGTAGTAGAGGCCGTGCGGCGCGGCCGCCTGCGAGATCGCGAGGTTGCGCACGCCGGGCTGCACGCGAGCGATGCCTGCATCGGGGTCGATATCGAGAATCCGGTTGAACTTCGCCATCACGAGCAGGATGCCTTTTTCGAGCGGCATCGCGCCGCCCGACAGCCCCGTGCCCGCGCCGCGCGCGACGACCGGCACGCGGTGCTCGGCCGCGACGCGCAGCACCGCACGCACCTGTTCGACCGTGTCCGGAAGCACGACCGCGAGCGGCACCGTGCGGTACGCGGCGAGGCCGTCGCATTCGAACGGCCTGAGCGCCTCGCGTTCATGCAGCACGTCGAGGCCGGGCGCCGCCGCGTGCAGCGCGGCGACGAGCGTGTCGCGGCTGACGGTCGTCAGCGGGCCGTCGATCCGTTCGTCGTAGATGAAACTCATTGGTCTGTCTCCACCATGCGGGCGGCTGCGCGATGCGCGACACGCCGGAAGGAGGGGATTCTTGGCGGGCCGCGCGGGCCTGTCCAGACGTCTTCGATGTGGTCATACCAGTTTTTGGAGCGGCCCTCCGTCGATAGTCGGCGAAGCTCAGGAAATCCCAATTGGAACAAGGCTTTGTGCGAAAATCTCCGCTCTCCGTCCAAAGTGGTCATACCAGTATGGAAATGCAGGATCGAGAAGGGCCGGCCCGACGCGTGGCCGACGTCGTCGCCGAACGGATCGAGAAGCTGATCGTCGACGGCGTGCTGAAGGCCGGGCAGGCGCTGCCGTCCGAGCGGCGGCTGACCGAGAAGCTCGGCGTGTCGCGCACGGCCGTGCGGGAAGGGATGAAGCTGCTGCACGCGCGCGGGATCATCGACACGACGCATGGCAAGGGCTCGTTCGTTGCGAGCCTGACCCCGCAACGCGAGATCACGCCGATGATGCATCTGCTCGGCTCGCAGCCGCGCACGCTGTACGACCTGTTCGAGGTGCGCGGGATGCTCGAGACCGAGGCCGCGCGGCTTGCCGCGCTGCGTGGCACGCCGGCCGATTTCATCCTGATCAAGCGCCGCTACGAGGAAATGACGGCGGCCGATGCGCAGGATCTCGACCCCGCCGCGCGCGCGAAGCTCGATCACGCGTTTCATCTTGCGATCTGCGAGGCGTCGCACAACCCCGTGCTCGTCAACACGCTGCAGTCGCTGACCGACCTGCTGCTCAGTTCGGTATTCGCATCGGTGAACAACCTCTATCACCGCGAACCGCTGAAGAAGCAGATCGACCGCCAGCACGCGCGGCTCTACAACGCGGTCACGGGGCGGCTGCCCGACCAGGCGCGCAAGGCCGCGAGCGAACACATCCGCCAGTGCGTCGAGTATCTGCGCGAGATCGAGCAGGAGGAACAGCGGCTCGTGCGTTCGACGTTGCGGCTCGAAGGGTGGACGTGAGCAGGCGACGGCCCGTGCGGGCGATGACGTAAATCAAGCAGAGTGCGTTGACGATGCGGCGTTTTGGTCAAATATGTCACAATGTGATGTATTGAATGTGCGGTCCGTGTTGATGTGCGCACATTCGTGCAACACGCGTCGCGTAACGTCGAGCGTGTTACGCCACCGATCCTGACAGGAGGATGCCGCATGTCGATGCCGCCGCATGGAGACGGCCCCGCCGCCCGCACCGATCCGATTCCGCAAGAAGACCGCGCCGCGTTGCTGACGACGCTCGACGAACTGCTGGAGGCCGAGCGCGCCGGTGCGCGTGTCGCTTCCGAAACGGCTGCCGAGGTCACCGGCGATCCCGAACTGCATCGGCTGATCACGCATATCCGCCAAGACGAGGCGCACTGGTGCCGCGTGCTCGTCGACGCGATTCGTTCGCTCGATGCGGTCCCGACAAGCGCGACCGGCGCGTTCTACGAGAAGGCGATGGCGATCGACGATCTGGCCGAGCGCATGGCGTTCCTGAATCGCGGCCAGCGCTGGGTCGTGCGCAAGCTGCAGACGCTGCTGCCGACGCTCGCGAATCAGGAGATTCATCACGCGCTGTCGCTGATGCTGGTCGCGCACGAGAAGAACATCGGGGCGGTGGATGTGCGATTGCGAGGGGGCGCGGGCGGGGCGTGACCGGCGCAGTAACCGCTAGAATTGCGGTTTTAGCCCGGAATACATCCATGTCCTTCGCCTCCCTTGGCCTGATCGAGCCGCTGCTGCGCAATCTGCAGGGCCTCAATTACCAGACACCTACGCCGGTGCAGGCCAAGGCGATTCCTGCCGTGCTGAGTGGCAAGGACGTCATGGCTGCGGCGCAAACCGGCACGGGCAAAACGGCCGGTTTTGCGCTGCCGCTGTTGCAACGGCTCGTGCAACACGGCCCGGCGGTGTCCAGCAATCGCGCGCGCGTGCTGGTGCTGGTGCCCACGCGGGAGCTGGCCGAACAGGTGCTTCAAAGCTTCGTCGAGTACGGCAAAGGCCTCGATCTGCGTTTCCTGGCCGCGTACGGCGGCGTGAGCATCAATCCTCAGATGATGAAGCTGCGCAAGGGCGTGGATGTGCTCGTTGCCACGCCGGGCCGTCTGCTCGACCTCAATCGCCAGAACGCGGTGCAGTTCGACCAGGTGCAGACGCTGGTGCTGGATGAAGCCGACCGCATGCTGGATCTGGGCTTCGCGCGCGAACTCAATGCCGTCTTTGCCGCGTTGCCGACGCAGCGCCAGACGCTGCTGTTCTCCGCCACGTTCACCGACGATATCCGCGCGATGGCGGCGAGCATTCTGCGCAGCCCGGTCGATATCAGCGTCAGCCCGCCCAATGTCACGGCCAGCAAGATCAAGCAATGGGTGGTGACGGTCGACAAGCGGAACAAGCCGGACCTCTTCATGCACCTGGTGGCCGAAAACAACTGGGAGCACGCGCTGGTGTTCGTCAAGACCCGCATTGGCGTGGATTACCTGGCGGCCATGCTGGATGAAGCAGGGTATGCGGTCGACACCATCCACGGCGACAAGCCGCAGCCCGCGCGCCTGCGTGCGCTGGAGCGCTTCAAGACGCGCGAAGTACAGATGCTGGTCGCCACCGATGTGGCGGCACGCGGGCTCGATATCGACGATCTGCCGCTGGTGATCAACGTCGATCTGCCGATCGTCGCGCAGGACTATGTGCACCGTATCGGCCGTACCGGCCGCGCGGGCGCCAGCGGAGTGGCGGTGTCGCTGGTGTGCGCCGATGAAGCGCCGCAACTGGCCGCGATCGAAGCGCTGATCCGGCAAACGCTGCGGCGTGAGGAAGAGCCGGGTTTCGAAGCCGAACACCGCGTGCCGGAAACGAGTGCGACGGGGCAGATTCTCAAGAAACCCAAAAAGCCGAAGAAGCGCAAAGTGCAGCAAGCGGTGCCGGTCGCCAAGCCGGTGCCCGGCAAGAAGCCGCGCCCGCAGGGCGGCGAAAGCCAGCGCAAGCCTGCGGCACAGCACGCGAAGCCGGCCGGAAACGGAACGGACTACACCATCGGCAGCCCGTTTAGCGTGCAGAAGCCGCGCAGCAAACCTGCGGGGAAGGCGGGTGCGGGCAAGCCGGCGGGCAAATCGGGTAGCCGTAGCAAAACGTCCAAGTAGCATGGCGGATCCTCTGGACAACTCCCCTTCAAAGCCCACATACAGGCGAATGTCGGCCTAGGCACCCGACTGTCCGCGCCTGCCGATGGGATCGTCCGTGCGACGATGGATGTCTGACCAAGGTGCGTTAGCAGAGGAAGATCGGCGTAAATATGGATCTGTCACATTCCGTGAACTTTAAAGATTGCCATCCAATTCGAAGTACAAGCCGTGTAGAAAGAGAACGGCTGTTAATTTGAGATAATCTCGGTTCGGAAGCCGGATTGCTGCGCTAATCTTTCGAAAATATTTGAGATTATGTATTGAGCAAATAGGGGGCTCTTTTCAGAGATAAACCACTTTCAAGTACTTGGTCGCATATATAGCTTCGCTCAATTCTGAATAGAATCGAGCGAGCGACTCATCGTCGAAATGGCTGACCGTCATCCGCGTCGCTTCCTTGGCGGTTGAACGTGAGAGACAAGGAAAGGAAATGGTTTTTCCACCCGTCGATCCCGCAAGATTGCGGGCAGCTACGCTATACGAATCGATACATCGTGGCTTGATGCAGCACGAGCGACTGCTTATGTTCCGCTCCTCGCTGGGGGCGCAAACGCTCATTCCAGTGCGCGCAAAGGGATGGTCCAGAGTCGGGCGAGGCTATCGCTGGATGGTCGACGTCGTTTCGTTACGTGACGATATCGATAACCTGGAACTCGAGCATCAGCCTGTCACGCTGTTTATTCAGCAAATCTCCAAGCCATTTGTTGAATCAGTCTATCGCCCGATTCATGGTTTCGTTCATAAATTTCACACGCTCGGGCAAGACGGAAATCTGACCGTCTACCAGGTTGAGTTCGAGTCGGCGCTTTTCTTTCTTGGCAAGGCGAGCAAGAACGATCATTGGTTCGATAGAGACTCACGGGAAATTCTCTCTGAGTTGCTGGGAGCCTATCCGCAGCTTGCCGGGCGAGTACGTTTTGTCCTGCGGGACGAGCCACGTGCGCGATCGTACACGCGGCAGAGCGAAACCGATCTGAACTTTTTCCATAGAATTCTCGAAGACGAAGGATGGTACTTTTATTTCGAGCATGCGCCAGTCCAGTATGAAGACGATCCGCGCGTATCAACACTCGTCATAGTCGACCGGCTTTCTGCCTTGCCTGATGCGAAGCCGATCGAATTTTTCAACGGTGCAATTAGTGACGAGGTAGATGGCTTCACGCAATGGGCAGTGACACAGACCGCACAAAGTCTCGCCTACGCGACAACCTCCTTCAATTACAAGAATCCGCAACAGAATTATTCGGTGCGCAGTGACTTGGGTGATAGCGCAAGCACCTATGTGATCGAAGAGCGACGTCAGCAGGTGAGGCGCAGCGTTCCATATGCGCCCATGATCATTCGTGAAGCCCTGTCGTATGCCTACCCGAACTCGGACGACGGGCGACGACGTGCATCCAATCGGACCCAGGCTTGGACTTCCGCCGCCCGGCGATACATTGGCCTCGGCGGTGTGCGATGGCTCGACGCCGGATCGCGTTTCACGCTCGAGCATCACACGCGACATATGACGGTCGATTCGAGCCTTCGGGAGTTCATGGTCGTCGAGGTCGAGTGGTTCATTGAGAACAATGTGCCGCTATCCAATCATGCCGCGACCTATCCACTGAGTCTGCAGGGCGCATTGTCCGACTTGCGCCAGGACTATGGCACGCAGTTTGGCTCACGAGCCAATCCCGTCGATGGTTTTGGCGGCATCTACTTGGTCCAAGTAGAAGCGCAGCGGACCAACATCGAGTATCGCAGTCCGTTCGAGCATGGAAAGCCGCTGATGTATGCCGAGCACGCGCTCGTGAATGGCCCGGATAATGAGGAAGCATGGGCCGACGAGCGCAATCGCATTTACGTGACCTACCCGTGGGACGAGCGCGACGGAACGAACCAGACGCAAACATCACCGCCACTGCTGGTTATGCAGGCCGACACCGGATATGGCTATGGTGGCGTTCATGTGCCGCGCAAAGACGAATGGGTCCTCGTCGACTACTTCCAGGGTGATTGTGACCGGCCGTATGTGCTCGGGCGCCTGCCGTCCCAAACGACGCTCCCGCAATGGCATACCAACGTGCTCCTCTCGGGCCTCATGTCGAATGGCTTCGGTAAGAGTGGTGCTTACAACGCGTTCGTACACGACGATGCGACCCATCAAGGGGCTACGCGACTGACCACCTACACGGGTAGGGTCGGGAACAGCTACAGCCTGTACCACCAAGGGGTTCTGATCGACCATGCGGGCAATAACAACGCTCGGGGCCGATACCTTGGAAAAGGAGCTTTGCTGCATACGGATGATTATCTCGGTATGCGGGCGAATCGTGGTGCATATATAGGAACGCACGCGAAGGCGCACAACGATGATCAGCTTGACGTCAAGGAAGCGCAGGGTCAATTGATTAGCGCCGAAAGCATCGTTGAGGCGCTGTCGAACGTCGGCACGCAGCACCACGCGGACAGCTTGAAGGAGAGCCACGCTTCGCTCAAGCAGTTCACGGACGCTACCCAGCAGTCGGAAACGCCGGAAGCTGGCGGGGGTCGTACTGCAGGGGGCGGGACTGGCAGTGCGAACGCGTTCAAGAAGGCGATTCTGCTACTCGCTAGTCCGTTCGGCATCGGCACGTCTACGCAAGACTCCCTGCACATGACTGCGGATCGCCATATCAATTTGGTCAGCGGCCAGAACACGCACATCGGATCTGCTGGAGCATTCATCGTTAATGCCGCCAAGGCGGTCGGCATGTTCTCGCAGACGGCGATCAGGTTGTTCACGAAGGGGCCCGTGCAGATCCAGTCACATGACGCAAATATCGAGGTGATCGCTAAAGCGGTCCTCAAACTGCTGGCACAAGGCGACATCGAGATCGCCGCTGGTGGAAAGCTGGTGATTACTGCGGGTGGCGCATCAATCACTCTTGAAGGCGGCAATATCCGCGGGCATGCGCCCGGAACTGTCGAGTTCAAGGGAGCGAAGCATTCGTTTAGCGGGCCGGCCGGTATGCGCTATTCCATCCCGCCGCTTCCCGTCAGCACGTTGCCGCAAAACCTGACCCACGAATATACGCAGACTTTCGACGTATCTTCGGTCATCGCGAATCTTGGCGTCGGGAAAGCGCTTCATGCGCAGACATATCGCATCTATCTGCCGGACGGAACACTTCAGCAGCAGGGCGGGCTACTCGATGGTGAAACGGCAACCATCCACACACCTACGTCAACGAAAGTGAAGTGCGAGATCGGTGGCGGCGACTGGCACGCGATTGAAGATGCTTACGACCATGAAGAAGCAGTCGACGACGCGAGCGAAGACCAGGTCGATGAGCAGCAGGAAACTTGACCGATTCAACTTCTTATATCAGCGAAATCGATAGGGAGAATAAGTGTCGAAAGCACAACCCGCCGACGCACCGGCACTGAAGGTTAAGACTCAACCAGCTGCATTCGTGGTGGTAACCGTGCTTTTTCGCGACGTGTTGAAAAAGCCTATCGAAGGCCTGTCCGTCCAGTTGACGGCTGGCAAAAACGCGCCGCCGGCCCCCGCGTGGGAAACAGGCCCCGATCCAACGATCATCCACGAGGATTCTGCAATACAGAGCAATGCGTCAACTGCGACGCCCGCTTCCGGTGCCGCGGCCTTACCTGCAGCGGTATCCAGCTCGGCGGCGGCGCCTGCACAAACGCCACCGAATAGCAAAGCCGAACCGACCGCTCCGCGCTCGCCGCCCATTTCGGACAACAAGACGGAGGCGACCACCGACAAGGATGGCTTTGCGGTGACGATCACAAATGCGGCTCGCAACCAACCGATAGATGTGTTCGTCAAGAATCGTCGTGGGGAGTTTGCCTGGAAAGCCCAAATTGTCCCCAAGAAGGATATCAGCGCGTTCACCATCGTCAGTCCCGAATATCACTTGGAGTCGACTACACAACTCACCCCAAAGGACGAGTTTGAGCAAAATCTAAATCTTCCGGTTGTGAAAGAGGGCGAGGTCATGACAATCGAGAGATTGATCAAGGAATTTGGTCAATACATTGCATGGACGCAAAAAGTCACCGAGCAAGGCCGGGTAAAAAAAGATTTTCCCAAGAAAAACAAGGAAGTCACTGTCGATCCAAAATCACGCAAGAAGAAAACCAAGATTGTAATTGAACACCACTATAAGGTGGTGAACACTGGTGAGCCGCGCACCGTAGCATTCAGCATTTTTGGTTCGAGGCTGAGTTACCCAAAGCCAGAGTTTTTTTCGGATGTGCAGTATCAGCGCATGGCTAGTGAACTTAACGTAGAAGTCGCCGCCATTAAGGCGCTGGTTCAACAGGAATCTCAAGGCCATCCATTTTTGGAAAATGGACTCCCTCCCATACTGTATGAACGACGACACTTCTTTGATCTATCCGTAAAGAAGCGCGACAAGGAGGCGGAGGAGAGGGAAAGGGGGGCGGAAAAGGAAGCGGCAGAATCGAAGAGCGCAAAAGCGACTGGCGCTGCCAGGAAGAAAGTGCATTCGCCAAAAAGAAAGGATTTTCCTGAAAATCCTTATCCAAAATTCCCTGATCTCTGCTTCCCAAACGGAGATCAATATGGTGGAGACGGCCTGAATCAATATGAAAAGCTGATTCGTGCTGCGGCTCTTGATTTTGATATCGCCATACAATCATGCTCTTGGGGAGGTTTTCAAATTCTGGGGGAATACTATTCATCGTGTGGGTGTTCGACGCCGACGGAGTTTGCCAATAAATTTATATCTGGAACGGATGGGCAGATGGAAATATTTATCGCTTTCATGAAAAAAGAGAAGCGTGCTGGTGTTAGCGGATTGAGGGAGCACAAATGGGAGCAGGTTGCGACTTCATACAATGGTAGGCACTGGCGCACGAAGAATCCTCACTACGCTGAAAATCTCAAAAAATTCTATGAGCAGTTCAAGTAAATTCATTGTGCTTTTATTGGTTGCATCGATTTCGCGTTTGTCCTTTGCTGGTGATGCGATTTTGTTCAATGATCCCAGTTTAATTGGATTTCGCAATGGGAGTGCTGTATCAGGTTTTTATGATTCGAGGAATGCAAAATTTTCTTGCAGTTTTTTGTTTGTAGAGGACGGTGGTGGGTCAAGTGGTGTAAATGTTGAGGATTATATTGATACACCGTTACTTACCTTCGTTTTGGGTGGGTTATCCCCGGAATTTCAGAATAGAAATAAAGTGTTCGATATCAAAGGGATTTTGTATCGACGCGACAGTGAGTGGGTTATACAGACTGAGATTGGTCAGGCTGGGTGTGAAAATGCAACAGGAGTATTCACATTTGGACCAAAAGACTTTAGATCAACTACTTATCATGTGGTTCGAGAGGTTCCAGCCATCGGAATTCGCATTGTGAAGGGTAAAGCGGCTTTTTATGATAATCGCGACGGAAAGTTTGTGGCACGGAAATCATATCTTGTAGAGGGAGATGGTGTGATTGTAATGAAAAATCAAGGTGATTTTTCATACATTCGTTACGTAGGTACTGGGCCGAAGTTCGATGGGCGCGTTACCTTTGGGTGGGTGCATGCGAGGGATTTGGTGGATCCTTTCCCTCCGAAATAAGATATTAATAATCCTTTATCGAGGCATCAGGTCCTGCGTTGATCGATGCTGCTTGATAAATGGGGTGGGTCGCAATTTTACGCACTAGGGCACGAGCGGTATTGTCGGGCCAGGCGGGTCCGAGAACGCCTCTGCGACGTATCAAGCGAATAAAAATGCCGAAAAAATCGCTCGAACTTTGCCCCGGAAAATCTGCGCGAATCAGGAGTCCGTTGTATCAAGTTTCAGCTGGTCAGGATAATATTATGAAATTTTATGGATTATTTGGATAAGAATCTGTTGTTTGCGACGGCGTTGACAAAGTCTGGCTCGGTATTTTCCGGGAGCGTGGTTCTGTTTCGGCGGCCACACTTGATTGCGTTTGTGAATTCTAATCGTGTGGCTGGGGTTTATTCAAAAAATTAGTGAAACTGGATCTTGCTATTTTTTGTTTTATGGTGTGCTTGATAAGAAATATCCTGAAAAAGCGGATTACTATACCTTTTGGATCAACGCTTTTCTTGGTGGAGATGGGTCGCTCTATTTTAAAGATCGAGACGAAAATTACAACATCGATGGATGTTTATACAGAAAATATGAGGAGTGGGTTATTAAAACGGTGAGCCGTTAGGCTGGTTGCAGTGCACAAGGCATCTTCTCCGCTGACCCGCCGGATGTTTCGTCGAAGGAATTTTAATTTCAAGTGAAATTCAAAAATTAGGTATTCGATTGGTCACGAAAAATCATATTTGCCTGATATAAAAGGCGCTAAATTCATAGTCATAAATTCTTGCCTTGTAAGTGGTGATGCCGTCATTTTTTTAAAAGTGCGCGGTGAGTTTTCATATATCCGCTACGTCAATATGGGGCCGAATTTTGATGGTCGTATTACGTTTGGTTGTTTGCGCTCAAAGGATTTGGTTGATCCATTTCCCCGGGGAGCGCAATAAGATCGACGCCGAAAGCTGTTCATTGAACCTCTTGCGTGGTCCGCAGGCGGCGGATTCGAATCATGGTCTTGCGTTGATCTGGGGGCCAGTTACAGGGTCGTGGATTGCAACCGATGGCTTGGGGCGTTGTGGTTGAGTGCTTATCCGATGCGGCAGGCCTGCACATTGTGACTGTTGAATTGGGTCTGTGGCGAAAGTTTGCATCGCGGCGCCTAGCAACATCCACCCAACCTCGAAAAAATGAAAAAAGCCCGCCGAAGCGGGCAACCTCACGATGCGGAGGGGGAGATACGAAAACGCGTTCGGTGCACGCTCAGCCTTTCGTCGCGCCGAACGTGAGCCCCGCGACGAAATGTTTCTGCATCGCGAAGAACATCGCGACCGACGGCAGCGCGGCAAGAATCGATCCGGCCGACACGAGATTCCACGACGTCGTCCATTGCCCCTTCAGCGCCGCGACGCCGGCCGTGATCGGCGCGGCCTCGTCGCCCTGCGTGAGACACAGCGCCCAGAAGTAATCGTTCCACACGAACGTGAACACCAAAATCGCCAGCGCAGCCAGCGCGGGCCGAATCAGCGGCAACACGATCCGCCAGAACACCGTCCATTCCCCCGCGCCTTCGATGCGCGCGGCCTCGATCAGCTCGAACGGCAACTGCTTGATGAAGTTGCGCAGGAACAGCGTGCAGAACCCGGTCTGAAACGCGACATGAAACAGGATCAGCGCTTCGACGGTATTGAACACACCGAGCCTCAACGACAGGTCACGCACCGGAATCATCAGCACCTGCACCGGCACGAAGTTGCCGGCGACGAACGTGCCGAACAGCGCGGTACTGCCGCGAAACCGGTAGGTCGCGAGCGCGAAGCCGGCCATCGCCGCGAGCGCGATCGAGCCGATCACGGACGGCACCGTGATCTGCACGCTGTTCCAGAAGTAATGCAGCATCGGCGACGTCGTCAGCGCGTCGCGATAGTTCTCGATCATCGCGAAGTGGCGCGGCCAGCCCCAGTAGTGGCCTTCGACGAGTTCCTCGGTCGAGCGCACCGACGTGACGAACACAGCGATCATCGGCAGCAGCCAGATCAGCAGCGCGACGGGCAGCGACAGCTTGTACAGCCGGCGCGAGACGGGCTTCCATCGGGCAACGGGTGTCGGAAACATGATGAGCCTCCCCGGGGTCACTGCTCGTTGCGCAGCATGCGGCGCAACTGGAACACGATGTAGACGAGCATGATCGCGAACAGCACGACCGCGATCGACGCGGAATAGCCGAGCCGGTAATACTTGATTGCCTGGTCGTACATGTAATACGCGAGCACGGTCGAACTCTCGAACGGCCCGCCGCTCGTCATCACCGAGATCAGGTCGAAGCTGCGCAGCGCACCGATCACCGTGACGACGATCGCCATGAACGTGGTCGGCCGCAGCTGCGGCAGCACGACGTGCCACAGCAGTGCGAAGCCGCGCGCGCCTTCCATCCGCGCGGCCTCGATCTGTTCCGGGTTGACCGACGTGAGGCCGGTCAGGTACAGGATCATGCAGTACGCGGTCTGCGGCCACAGCGCGGCGAACACGACGCCGAGCGTCGCATAGCGCGCGTCGCCGAGCACCGGGATGCCGTGCCCCGCGATCAGCGCGAGCAGCCCGAAGGTCGGATCGTAGAACCACGAGAAGATCAGGCCGACGACCACGCCGGACAGCACGAACGGCGCGAAGAACAGCGACTTCACGAGCCGGATGCCGCCGACCGCCTGGTTCAGGTACAGCGCGAGCGCGAGGCCGAGCGGCGGCGCGAGCATGAAGAGCGCGAGCCAGATCACGTTGTTGCGCAGCGCGGTGTAGAACGTCGGCGCCTGCAGCAGCTCGGCGTAGTTCGCGAGCCCGACGAAGGTGCGCTCGGTCATCCCGTCCCAGTTGTACAGGCTCAGCCACAGCGTCGACAGGATCGGCCAGATCACATAGACGGCAACCATCGCGCAGGCCGGCGCGAGAAACAGCCACGCGGCGCGCTGTTGCCGCCGCACGGCGGGCGACGGGCGGCGCGCGGGCAACGCAGCGGCGGATGTCCCGCGCGGCGGCGGCGCGGCGCCGGCGGGCGGGGTGGACGTGATCGGACTGGACACGGCAAGCCTCCTGAACGGACACGGCGGCGCGCGGCCGCCGGTTGGGTCACGCGGTCACTTCTTGTAGATCCGCTTGCGGGTCTGTTCGAGCTGCGCGAGCACCGTATCGAGCTGCGCGGGATTCGCGAGGAACTGCTGCATGCCCTTCATCCCTTCGTCGGCCATTTCCTTCGTCATGTCGCGGTCGTAGAACTGCGCGACGCCTCCCTTCGTGTCGGCAAGGATGCGGAAGCCGATGCGCGAAATCGGATCGGCCGGCTCGGGCGACTTGCTGTTGGCCGACAGCGAGCCGAGGCCTTCCGCGAGCTTCGCGCCCATCTCGGGCGTTTCGACGAACGCGAGGAACGTGTGCGCGTCGGCCTTGTTCTTCGCCTTCGTCGGGATGTGCAGCGACTCGACCGGGCCGTCCTCGGCGGTCGGCACCTTGGGGTCGATGATCGGGAACCGGTAGTAGCCCATTTCCTGCTTCACGCTCGGCGGAAAGCCGGCCGCGATGAAGGTGCCCATCAGCATCATCGCGGCCTTGCCCTGGAACAGGAACGGCTGCGCGCCGTCGAGATCGTAGGACAGCGCGTTGTCGATGAAGTAGCCGGCATCGATCAGCGATTTCCAAGTCGTGTAGACCTTCTTCACGCGCGGGTCGGTGTACGGCACGTCGCCGGCCATCAATTGCTGGTGGAACGCGTTGCCGTTCAGGCGCAGGTCGAGATAGTCGAACCAGCCGGCGAGTGTCCACGCGTCGCGGCCGCCGATCGCGATCGGCGTGATGCCGGCCGCTTTCAGTTTCTTGCACGCGTCCAGAAACTGGTCCCAGGTCTTCGGCTCGTCGGCGATGCCGACCTTGCGGAACAGGTCCTTGCGGTAGAACAGCCCCCACGAGTAGTAGACGGTCGGCGCCGCGTACTGCTTGCCGTTGTACGACGATGCGTCGCGCGTCGACGCATACATCGCGCCCCAGCCGTTTTTCGTCCAGTCGCCGCTCAGGTCTTCGAACAGCCCGCGCTTCGCGTAGTACGCCATCCGCTCACCCGCGTGCCAGTTCACGACGTCCGGCGCGACGGTCGTGAGCCACGCGGGGAGCTGCACCTTGTACGCTTCCTCGTCGACGAAGGTTGCCTTCACGTCGATGTCGGGGTGCGCCTTGCGAAAGGCGTCGAGCGTCGATTGCCAGACCGCGCGCTGGCTCGCGCCCTTGAACGCGATGTTGATCGTCAGCGTGCCGGCATCGGCGGGCGCCGTCATGCCGAGCGACGCGAAGGCGACGGCGGCGGCCGTGGCGAGCCGGGCGGCGGCGCGAAGGGGGCGATGTGTCATGCGTGTCTCCAGTCCTGTGTGTCGTTGTGCGTGACCGGCGCGGCGTGGCGCCGGTGGCGGGATGCTACGAACGGCTTCGATACACGGCCACGTCCCGCGGCCCGACTTGCGCGGCGCCGAGCACGAATGCCGACGGCGGCACTGCGTCGATCGTGTGCGGTGCGTTGCCGTAGTTGAAAACGTAGGTCAGGCCGCCGCGACGGCTCACGCGCACGCCGTCGCCGAGCGGCGCCGGCGCGAGGCCCGCTTCGGCCGCGACGTCGGCGAACAGCTTCGTGGTGGTCGCATCGTCGAACAGCGCAGCCCAGTAGTGCAGCACGCCATGCGATACGCAGGCCGGATGACCGTCGGCGAAACGGGCGCGCACGACGCTGCGCGTGTCGTCGCGCAGCTCGACGAAGTCGCGCCAGTGGCGCGCATCGCCCGCGAGCGGCGAACCGTCGCGCAGCGTGCCGTCGATCCGCTCGGTCACGTTCGGCCGCAGCGACTCGACGCGCCACACGCGCACCGGCAGGATCGACGCGAGCGGGCCGGGCGGCAGCGTCGGCGGAATCTGCAAGTCGACGGTCTTCGAACCGGTACGCGGCCCGAACACCGCATGCGCGCCCGATGCGGCGAGCCGTGCCGCGAAATCGTCGGGCACGACGGGCAGCGGCGGCACGACGACGAGGCGGTAGCCGTCGAGCGGCGCGTTCGCCGAAACGATGTCGACGTCGAGGCCGAGCGCGCGCAGCGCCGAGTAGTACTCGAATGCGAAGCGCGGGTAGTGGAAATCGGCGCCCTGCGGCTGCACTTCGAACAGCCACTTCGCTTCGTAGTCGAAGACCAGCGCGACCGGTGCGCGCACCGGGCCGTCCGCATCCGCATCCTTGCCGGCGTCGTGCACGGCCGCGATCTCGCGTGCGACGCGCTGCGCCTCGCGGCCGCCTTCATCGAGCTTGTCGTCGGGCGTGTGCAGGCCGGCATGCATCTGTTCCTGCGCGAACGGCGCCTGCCGCCAGCGGAAGTACGACACGCAGCCGGCGCCGTGCGCGAACGCTTCCCAGCTCCACAGACGCACCATGCCCGGCAGCGGCGCGGGGTTCCACTGCGCCCAGTTCACGGGCCCCGGCTGTTGTTCCATCACCCAGAACGGCAGCTTCGACATGCCGCGATAGAGGTCGTGATTGAACGACGCGAAATCGGGATGGCCGGTGCGCAGCCAACGCGCTTTCACGTCGGGCGCGAACCATTGCTCCTCGAGCGCGCCGAGCGGGTAGCTGTCCCACGTCGCGATGTCGAGGTCGCGGGCGACCTCGTAGTGGTCGAACTCGGTGAACAGCTGCATGAAGTTGTGCGCGACAGGCCGGCCCGGCGAGTGCGCGCGGATCACGTCGACCTGCATCCGGTGATAGCGCGCAACTTCGTCGGACGCGAAGCGCCGGTAGTCGAGGCGATGCGACGGATGCGCTTCGGTTACGGTGCCGACGGGCGCGTCGACTTCGTCGAAATGGCGATACTCCATGCTCCAGAACACGGTGCCCCACGCGCGGTTCAGCGCGTCGATCGTGCCGTAGCGTGCCTTCAGCCATGCACGGAAGCGTACGAGCGCGGCCGGCGAGTAGCTGACGACGGTCTGATGGCAGCCGAGTTCGTTGTCGGTCTGCCAGTAGCGCACGGCCGGGTGGCGGCCGTAGCGTTCGGCGACCGCCGTGCAGATCTGGCGCGACGCTTCGAGATAGGTCGGCGACGAGAAGTCGTAGTGGCGGCGCGAGCCGAATGCGCGCGGCCGTCCGTCCGCGCCGATCGCGAGGATGTCGGGATGGCGGTCGACCAGCCACTTCGGCGGCGTCGCGGTCGGCGTGCACATCACGATCTCGAGGCCGGCCGCGCCGAGCACGTCGATCGCGCGGTCGAGCCAGCCCCAGTCGTATTCGCCCGGCGACGGCTCGATGCGGCTCCACGCGAATTCGGCGATCCGCACCTGCTCGATGCCGAGCGCTTTCATTCGGCGGGCGTCATCGGCCCACATCGATTCCGGCCAGTGTTCCGGGTAGTAGCAGACTCCGAGGCGCATGCCGATCCTTATGCGTAGTGGTGGACGTGGACGTCGGCGCACGCGGGCACCGCGCGGCCGTCTTCGGTGAAGAGACGGCAGGCCACGGCCGGCGCATGCACGTGCGCGCGCTCGCCGGTGCGCACCTGCGCGTCGCCGGGGACCTTCGCGATCAGCGGCGCGCCGCCGGGCCCGTCGAGGTGCACGTAGGTTTGTTCGCCGAGGCGTTCGACGAGCGCGACGTCGCGTGCGAGCGTCGTTGCGTCGGGTGCGGCGCCGAGCGTCAGGTGTTCGGGGCGAATGCCGAGCGTCACGGCGGTGCCGGCGCCGAGGGCCGAGCCGTCGCGCGGCAGCGTGAAGGTTTCGCCGGACGGCACGAGCGTGACGGTCGTGCGATGTGCGTCGCACGCAGCGACGACGGCCGGCAGGAAGTTCATTCGCGGCGAGCCGATGAAGCCCGCGACGAAGCGGCTGGCGGGGTGGTGGTAGAGGTCGAGCGGCGCACCGACCTGCGCGATGCTGCCGTGCTGCGCGGTGTCCGCGCCCGCGTGCAGCAGCACGATCTTGTCGGCGAGCGTCATCGCCTCGGTCTGGTCGTGCGTCACGTAGACGACGCTCGCGCGTTCGAACTGCCGGTGCAGCCGCGCGATCTCGATGCGGGTCTGGCCGCGCAGCGCCGCGTCGAGATTCGACAGCGGTTCATCGAAGAGGAACACGCCGGGCTCGCGCACGATCGCCCGGCCGATCGCGACGCGCTGCCGCTGGCCGCCCGACAACGCTTTCGGCTTGCGCTCGAGCAGCGTGTCGAGTTGCAGGATACGCGCGGCGTCGCGCACCTTCCGGTCGATCTCGGCTTTCGGCACACGGGCGAGCTTCAGCCCGAACGCCATGTTCTCGTACACCGTCATGTGCGGAAACAGTGCGTAGCTCTGGAACACCATCGCGACGCCGCGCTCGGCGGCCGGCACGTCGTCGATCCGGCGGCCGTCGATCGACAGCTCTCCCGCGCTCAGGTCCTCGAGGCCGGCAATCATGCGCAGCAACGTCGATTTCCCGCATCCGGATGGTCCGAGGAACACGCAGAACTCATGCGCGCCGATCTCCAGATCGACGTCGCGAATGACCGGCGCGTGATCGCCATAGGCTTTCTGCACGCGTCGCATCGAGATGCTCGCCATTGTCTCCGCTCCATGTTTTAATACGCCGTACTGCATGATTAAGCGCTTAATCACCGCGATCAAAAAAAGAGGCGATGCGATCGCGGCCGAGTCGCGCCCGTTCGACGGGCGGCAAGGTGTGCGGCGATAGTGCGCCGCTTCGGTGAGCGAAGCAAATACTGGATCGACGTCTCATATAGTGAGCATACGATGGCAACCCTGGATGAAGTGGCGCGTCGCGCGGGCGTGACGGCCGCAACGGTGTCGAACGTGCTGCGCGGCCGCGGCAGGGTGGGCGACGCGACGCGGGCGCGCGTGCTGGAAGCGGTCGAGGCGCTCGGGTACCGGCCGCATCTCGCCGCGCGGGCACTGGCGGAAGGGCGCGCACCGACGGTCGCGCTGATGGTGTCGAGCATCGCGAACCCGTTCTATCCGGAGTTCGCGCTGGCGGTCGAGCGGGCGGTGCGCCGCAACGGACAGTTCCTGATCGTCTGCAATACGAATGAAGATCCGTTGCAGGGGCGCGCGTATCTCGACCAGATCGCCGGCACGATCTCCGAAGGGATACTCGTGACCAACGCGAACCTGCATCTGCCGGATCTGCTCGACGTCGCGCGACGCGGCGTGCCGGTCGTGCTGTGCCTGTGGGAGCGGCCCGAGGCGCCGCCGGACGGGTTGCCGTGCGTGGCGATCGATTTCCGTGAGGCGGGACGGATCGCGACGCGGCATCTGCTCGAACTGGGTCACGAGAAGATCGGCGTGATCGTCGGCGGCGCAGCGAGCGGCGTGCAAGCGGCGCGCTACGACGGCTTCGTTGACGTGATGCGCGAGGCCGGGCTTGACGCGTCGATCGTCGCGGCCGAGCGCGATTCGATCGAAGGCGGCGTGCGCGCGGCGGGGCGGCTGCTCGATGCGCATCCGCGGTTGACCGCGCTGGTTGCGACCAATGACCTGCCGGCGATCGGCGCCATGCACGCAGCGGCCGATCGCGGCAGGCGCGTACCCGATGATCTGTCGATCGTCGGCCTGACCGACATTCATCTGGCGAGCGACACACGCCCGACGCTGACGACCGTCGCGATCCCGACCGCCGAAGCGGCCGGCCTCGCGGTCGAACTGCTCAATACGTTGCGCGAGGCGGGCGCGCAGAGCGACGCGGCGTCGCGCGTGCGTGTCGCATCGTTGCCGAAACTGAGGGTGCGCGGGACGACCGGGCCGGTACCGCGCGCGGTATAACGGCGTGCGCGCGAGCCGGGCTCACCCGCCTTCGACGAGCCGCATCACGATGTTTCTCGCCGACTCCAGATGCGCGACCGTCATCGAGCGAGCCGCACGCGCATTGCGTTCGCGGCACGCTTGCAGAATCTCTTCGTGTTCGACCTGGAACGACGGCGTATCGGCGAGCAGGGTGGTTTGCAGGCGCTCGTAACGTTCGACCTGACTGCGCAGTTCGGCAATCGACCGCAACTGCCGCGCATTGCCGCAACACGCGTAAAGCAACGCGTGGAATTCGCGATTCAGTTCTCCCTGCCTGCGCGGCACGGCCGCATCGCCGAGCAGGCGATGCACGAGTTCGGCGCGCGCGAGCGTCTCGTCGTCGAGCCGCTTCACGCTCCGGTAGATCGCGTCGCCTTCGAGCAGCACGCGCAGGTCGTAGATTTCCTGTACGTCCGATGCGCTCAGCATCCGCACGACGGCGCCGCGATTCCTGAAGATATCCAGCAATCCCTCGCGTTCCAGCCGCTGGATCGCTTCGCGCATCGGAATCCGGCTGATGCCGAACCGCTCGGCCAGATCGCGCTCGACGAGCCGTTCGCCAGCCGCCAGCTCGCCGTTGATGATCATGTCGCGCAGCGACGCGGCGATGGCGTCTGCCGTAGAGTCGAGTTTGGCTTCCATGCCTGCATGTTCCGTCAATTTGGAATAATGGTATACCAAACGGCAATCCAGTGCCACAATGACGGCCACAGGCGGGTGCTGCAAAACGGCATCCGGCACGGTCGAAGCAACCGACATCAATGGAGAGCGAGATGGCAGCAGGCGAACACAAGTATCGCGTCGCAGTGGAGTGGACGGGCAATCGCGGCACCGGCACGTCGGGATATCGCGAGTACGGCCGCGATCATGTGATCCGCGCGGGTTCGAAGCCGGATATTCCTGGTTCGTCGGACGCGGCGTTTCGCGGCGATGCATCACGCTGGAATCCGGAAGACTTGTTGCTCGCGTCGGCATCGGCGTGCCACAAGCTCTGGTATCTGCACCTGTGTTCCGATGCCGGCATCCGCGTGGTGTCCTATGTCGACCACGCGGAAGGCACGATGCTCGACAGCGCACAGGAAGGCCGCTTCACCGAAATCGTGCTGCGTCCGCACGTGACCATTCAGGCCGGCGGCGATCGCGAAAAGGCGGCGCATCTGCATCACGATGCGCATGCGAAATGCTATATCGCGAACTCGGTCAACTTCCCGATCCGCTGCGAACCCGTGATCGAGTTCGCCGTCGCCTGACGCCGCCAGCCGCCAAACGAAATCGACGATGAAGCTTTTCTACTACCCCGGCAATGCGAGCATGGCGCCGCACTTCGTGCTCGAGGAAATCGGCAAGCCGTTCGAGCTGGCGTATGTCGACCGCACGCACGACCAGCACAAGTCGCCGGACTATCTCGCGCTGAATCCGAACGGACTCATCCCGGTGCTGGTCGACGGCGATCTCGTGCTGTACGAAACCGCCGCGATCTGTCTGCATCTCGCCGATACGCATCCGGAGCGGCGGCTTGCGCCCGGCCTCGGTACACCGGCGCGCGCGCAGTGCTACAAGTGGCTCATGTGGCTCACCAACACGCTGCAGGCAACGCTGATCGCGTATTTCTATCCGGAACGCTGGGTCGATGCGGGCAATGCGTCGGGCGCCGCGCAGGTCAACGCGCATGCGGAGGCAAAGATCGCGACGCTGCTGGATCAACTCGAGCATCAGCTGGAAACGGGCGGCGGGCCGTGGCTGCTTGGTGAGCACTACACGGTGCTCGATCCGTACGCGCTGATGCTGTGCCGCTGGACGCGCGGCTTTGCCGCGCCGGCACGGCAGCGGCCGGTACTCGGCGGTTATTTGCAGCGGGTGCTTGCGCGCCCGGCGATCCAGCGGGCGTTGAAGACGGAAGGGCTCGCAGCGCCCTGGGTGTAACGCGCGGCAGGAGCCGCATGCGCGTCACGCGGCGCGCGTGCATGCCGGGCGATACGGGCGATACGGGCATCCCGGCAACCGATCCGCCGCAGCGTCGTCACAGCGAGACGCCGTAAACCTCCCGCGCCGCCACGCGAATTGCATCGGCCATCACCGCGACGGCTGGCGAATGCAGCCGGTCGGTGCGCGTGATGATCCCGAAATCGTCCATCCGGCAATCCATCTCCAGCGGCAGCACCGTGACGATCCCGTGCCGCGCGTAATAGCGCGCGACGTCCTCGGCCAGCACCGCGATCATGTCGCTCTGTTCGAGCAGTTGCGTGATGAACAGCAGCGCCGCCGTTTCGACGAGGTTGGCGGGCGGCGCGAGGCTCGCACGCTGGAACACGAGCTCGAAACGATGCCGCAGCACGCTGCCGGCCGGCGGCACGACCCACGCGGCGCGCTGCACGTCCGCGAGCGACAGCGGCGCCTGCGCGAGCAGCGGGTGGCCGGTTCGCACGACGGCGGCCACCGGCTCGCCGGTCAGCGGCTCGTAGCGCAGGCGCAGCTTGTCGTGTTCGGCAGAGAGCCGGCCGAGCACGATATCGATCTTCTCCTGCGCGAGATGTTCGAGCAGCACGTTGCTGGTGTCGATCTCGACCGACACGTGCAGGCCCGCGTGCGTGCCCTTCACCGCGGCAACGGCCGGCGGCACGAGCCGCAGCCCCGGCGACGTGATCGCGCCCACCGCCACGTGGCCGAGATGGCCGGCCTTCAGCGCGGCCAGTTCCTCATGCGCCTGGTCGAGACTGCCGAGCGCCATGCGCGCGTGGCGGATCAGCGCGTCGCCGTACAGCGTCGGCCGCATCCCGCGCGGCAGGCGCTCGAACAGCACCGCGCCGATCGATTCCTCAAGTTCGCGCAGCAGCTTCGACGCGGCCGGCTGCGTCATGCTCAGCGCGGCCGCCGCGCGATGGATGCTGCCTTCGTCGGCGAGCGCGACGACCAGCAGGAGCTGGCGTGTCTTCAGGCGGCCACGGTTTCCCCACGGGCTGGCTTCGGGCATCGTACGGGTTTATATCGATATCGGAATCGATATCGTAATCGCCAAAAACGTCATTAGCCAGTTATCAAAATTCTGCCTAGACTGCGCCGGTATCCCGTCACCCGAGGACAGACGATGTCGGCAACAAAACCGAGGCTGCGCTCCGCCCAATGGTTCGGCACGAACGACAAGAACGGCTTCATGTACCGGAGCTGGATGAAGAACCAGGGCATCCCCGATCACGCGTTCGACGGCCGGCCGATCATCGGCGTCTGCAACACGTGGTCCGAACTGACGCCATGCAATGCGCACTTCCGCAAGCTCGCCGAGCACGTGAAGCGCGGGATCTCCGAGGCGGGCGGCTTCCCGGTCGAATTCCCGGTGTTCTCGAACGGCGAATCGAACCTGCGGCCGTCGGCGATGCTCACGCGCAACCTCGCGTCGATGGACGTCGAGGAAGCGATCCGCGGCAACCCGGTCGACGCCGTCGTGCTGCTCGCCGGCTGTGACAAGACGACGCCTGCGCTGCTGATGGGGGCGGCGAGCTGCGACGTGCCGGCGATCGTCGTGTCGGGCGGCCCGATGCTGAACGGCAAGCTGGAAGGCAAGAACATCGGGTCGGGCACGGCCGTGTGGCAGCTGCACGAAGCGCTGAAGGCCGGCGAGATCGATCTTCATCACTTCCTGTCGGCCGAAGCCGGGATGTCGCGCTCGGCCGGCACCTGCAACACGATGGGCACCGCGTCGACGATGGCGTGCATGGCCGAGGCGCTCGGCGTCGCGCTGCCGCACAACGCGGCGATTCCGGCCGTCGATTCGCGTCGCTACGTGCTCGCGCACATGTCGGGCATCCGCATCGTCGAGATGGCGCTCGACGGGCTCGTGCTGTCGAAGATCCTGACGCGCGCGGCGTTCGAGAACGCGATCCGCACGAATGCGGCGATCGGCGGGTCGACGAATGCGGTGATTCACCTGAAGGCGATCGCGGGCCGCATCGGCGTGCCGCTCGAACTGGAAGACTGGATGCGGATCGGCCGCGCGACCCCGACGATCGTCGACCTGATGCCGTCGGGGCGCTTCCTGATGGAAGAGTTCTATTACGCGGGCGGGCTGCCGGCCGTGCTGCGCCGCCTCGGCGAAGGTGGGCTGCTGCCGCACCCGGCGGCGCTGACGGTGAACGGCAAGTCGCTGTGGGACAACGTGCGCGAAGCGCCGAACTACGACGACGAGGTGATCCGCCCGCTCGACCGGCCGCTGATCGCGGATGGCGGCATCTGCATCCTGCGCGGCAACCTCGCGCCGCGCGGCGCGGTGCTGAAACCGTCGGCGGCGAGCCCCGAACTGCTCAAGCATCGCGGCCGCGCGGTCGTGTTCGAGAACCTCGACCACTACAAGGCGACGATCAACGACGAGGCGCTCGAGGTCGACGCCAGCTCGGTGCTCGTGCTGAAGAACTGCGGGCCGCGCGGCTATCCGGGCATGGCCGAGGTCGGCAACATGGGGCTGCCGCCGAAGCTGTTGCGCCAGGGCGTGAAGGACATGGTGCGGATTTCGGATGCGCGGATGAGCGGCACCGCGTACGGCACGGTCGTGCTGCACGTCGCGCCCGAGGCCGCTGCCGGCGGCCCGCTCGCGGCCGTACGCAACGGCGACTGGATCGAACTCGACTGCGAGGCCGGCACGCTGCATCTCGACATTACGGATGACGAACTGCAGCGCCGCCTGTCGGACGTCGATCCGGCCGCGGCACCGGGGGTGGCCGGCCAGATCGGCAAGGGCGGTTACGCGCGGCTGTACATCGATCACGTGCTGCAGGCCGACGAGGGGTGCGACCTCGACTTCCTGGTCGGCACGCGCGGCGCGGACGTGCCGAGCCATTCGCATTGAGCGGCGCGCGGCGCGAGGTGCGCCGCAGCCGGTCGCGGGCGCCCGGCCCGCACGACGTGAAACCGTGAACGCATGACGGCCGGCCGTGACCGGGGCCGAAGCAGGACGCGAACCATGACATCGAGCAGCACGCCGCGTTATCGCGGCATCTTCCCCGTCGTTCCGACGACGTTTGCCGACACCGGTGAGCTCGACCTCGCGAGCCAGAAGCGCGCGGTCGATTTCATGATCGACGCGGGCTCGGACGGGCTGTGCATCCTCGCGAATTTCTCCGAGCAGTTCGCGATCGCCGACGATGAGCGCGACGTGCTCACGCGCACGATCCTCGAGCACGTCGCGGGCCGCGTGCCGGTGATCGTCACGACGTCGCATTACAGCACGCAGGTGTGCGCGGCGCGCAGCCTGCGCGCGCAGCAGCTCGGCGCGGCGATGGTGATGGCGATGCCGCCTTACCACGGCGCGACGTTCCGCGTGCCGGAAGCGCAGATCTTCGACTTCTATGCGCGCGTATCCGACGCGATCTCGATCCCGATCATGATCCAGGACGCGCCCGCGAGCGGCACCGCGCTGTCCGCACCGTGTCTCGCGCGGATGGCGCGCGAGATCGAGCAGGTCGCGTACTTCAAGATCGAGACGCCAGGCGCCGCGAACAAGCTGCGCGAGCTGATCCGGCTCGGCGGCGACGCGATCGAGGGGCCGTGGGACGGCGAGGAGGCGATCACGCTGCTCGCCGATCTCCATGCGGGCGCGACCGGCGCGATGACGGGCGGCGCGTATCCGGACGGCATCCGGCCGATCCTCGACGCGTGGCGCGCAGGGCGCCACGACGATGCGTACGCGCGCTACCAGGCGTGGCTGCCGCTGATCAATCACGAGAACCGCCAGTCCGGGATCCTCACCGCGAAGGCGCTGATGCGCGCAGGCGGCGTGATCGCGTGCGAGCGGCCGCGGCATCCGATGCCGGAACTGCACCCGGACACGCGCGCGGAGCTGCTCGCGATCGCGCGCCGGCTCGATCCGCTCGTGCTGCGCTGGGCGCACTGAGCGATGCGCGAAGGAGACACGCACGATGAGTGATCCGATTTCGCTGGGTGTCGTCGGGATCGGCAAGATCGCGCGCGACCAGCACCTGCCGGCGATCGCCGCCGAACCGGGCTTCGCGTTGACCGCGTGCGCGAGCCGCCACGCGGAAGTCGCGGGCGTCCGCAACTATCCCGATCTGCGCGCGCTGCTGGCGGCCGAGCGCGAGCTCGACGCGGTGTCGCTGTGCGCACCGCCGCAGGTGCGCTACGCGCAGGCACGCGCGGCGCTCGAAGCCGGCAAGCACGTGATGCTCGAGAAGCCGCCGGGCGCGACGCTCGGCGAAGTGGCCGCGCTGGACGCGCTGGCGCGCGAACGCGGCCTCACGTTGTTCGCGACCTGGCATTCGCGCTGCGCGAGTGCGGTCGAGCCCGCGCGCGCATGGCTCGCGACGCGCACGATCCGCGCGGTGCAGGTGCGCTGGAAGGAGGACGTGCGGCGCTGGCATCCGGGGCAGCAGTGGATCTGGGAGCCGGGCGGCCTCGGCGTGTTCGATCCGGGCATCAACGCGCTGTCGATCGTCACGCGAATCCTGCCGCGCGAACTCGTGCTGCGCGAAGCGACGCTGTTCGTGCCGGGCGATGTGCAGACGCCGATCGCGGCCGAACTCGATTGCGCGGATACCGACGGCGTGCCGGTGCGCGCGGAATTCGACTGGCGGCACGGCCCCGTCGAGCAATGGGAGATCGCGGTCGATACGGCCGACGGCGTGCTCGCGATCAGCCGCGGCGGCGCGCAACTGTCGATTGCGGGCGAGCCGGTCGAGATCGGGCCCGAACGCGAGTATCCGGCGCTGTATGCGCACTTCCACGCGCTGATCGCGCGGGGCGAAAGCGACGTCGACGTGCGGCCGCTGCGGCTCGTCGCCGATGCGTTCCTGTTCGGTCGGCGCGTGCAGACCGACGCGTTCGGCCGCTGAACGTGCGCGCTTCGGCACGAAGCGCGCACGACGAATCTTTCCGGCACACCACGTCACGGCACAAGCCGACATAAAGGAGACACCGCATGAACCGCACGACTCACACGATTCGCCGCCATACGTTGCGCGCGCTGCTGGCCGCGCTCTGCATCGCGCCGCTCGGCATGCAGGGCGCCGCGCGCGCCGACGCGCCGCTGAAGATCGGCTTCCTCGTGAAGATGCCCGAGCAGGCATGGTTCATCAACGAGCAGAACGCGGCGTCCGCGCTTGGCCAGAAGGAGAATTTCTCGGTCGTGAAGATCGGCACGCCGGACGGCGAGAAGGTGCTGGCCGCGATCGACAACCTCGGTTCGCAGGGCGCGCAGGGCTTCGTGATCTGCGCGCCCGACGTGCGCCTCGGCCCGGCGATCGCCGCGCGCGCGAAGCGCTACAACATGAAGTTCGTGACGGTCGACGACCAGCTCGTCGATTCGACCGGCAAGCCGCTGACGAACGTGCCGCACCTCGGGATGTCGGCGACCAAGATCGGCAACCAGGTCGGCCAGGCGATCGCCGACGAGATGAAGCGGCGCGGCTGGAAGCCCGAGGAAGTCGGCGCGCTGCGGGTCACGAACTACGAGCTGCCGACCGCCAAGCTGCGCACCGACGGCGCGACGCAGGCGCTGCTCGCGAACGGCTTCCGCAAGGAGAACATCTTCGACGCGCCGCAGAAGACGACCGACGACGAAGGCGGTTTCAGCGCGGCCGCGCCCGTGCTCGCGCGCCATCCGAACGTGAAGAAATGGGTCGTCTACGCGCTGAACGAGGAGACCGTACTTGGCGCGGTGCGTGCGACCGAGCAACTGCACATCCCGTCGGCCGACGTGATCGGCGTCGGTATCAACGGCGCGGGCGAGGCGTTCGCCGAATTCCAGAAGAAGGAGCCGACCGGCTTCTACGGGACGATCGCGGTCAGCTCGACGAACCACGGCAAGGACAGCACGCAGAACCTCGTCGACTGGATCCGCAACGGCAAGACGCCGCCGGCCGACACGCAGACGAGCGGCAAGCTGATGACGCGCGCGAACTGGCAGGCCGTGCGTACCGAGCTCGGCATCTGAGCGCGCGAGGCGAGAAGGCGATGACGATGCAGACGATGACGGCCGTGTCCGGCAGCGACGCCGAGACGGCTACGCCGCCGGGCGGCCCGCTGCTCGCGCTCGACGGCATCTCGGTGACGTTCCCGGGCGTGCGTGCGCTCGATGGCGTGTCGCTGTCGGTGCGCGCGGGTGAAGTGCACGGACTGATGGGCGAAAACGGCGCGGGCAAATCGACGCTGCTGAAGGTGCTGTCCGGCGTGAACCAGCCGCAGGCCGGCACGTTGACGCTGAACGGCGCCGTGCAGCGCTTCGCGTCGACACGCGCGGCGCTCGAGGCCGGCATCGCGATCATCTACCAGGAGCTGCATCTGGTGCCCGAGCTGACGGTCGCGGAGAACCTGATGCTCGGGCAACTGCCGAGCCGGCTCGGCGTGGTCGACGAGCGCACGCTCGCCGCGCGCGCACTCGATGCGCTGGAGCGGCTCGGCGAGCACATCGATCCGGGCATTCCGGTGAAGTACCTGTCGATCGGTCAGCGCCAGATGATCGAGATCGGCAAGGCGTTGATGCGCGACGCGCGCGTGATCGCGTTCGACGAACCGACGAGTTCGCTGTCGGCGCGCGAAACGACGCAGCTGTTCCGGATCATCCGTGCGCTGCGCGCGGAAGGCCGCGCGATCATCTACGTCACGCACCGGATGGAAGAGGTCTATGAACTGTGCGACCGCGTGACCGTGTTCCGCGACGGCCGGCGCATCGACACGTTCGATTCCGCGACCGGTCTCGATCGCGACCGGCTGATCGGCTGCATGGTCGGCCGCTCGATTGCAGACGTATACGGCTACCGGCCGCGCACGGCCGGCGACGTGCTGATCGAGGCGAAGGGGCTGGCCGGGCCCGGGCTGGCCGAGCCCGTGTCGTTCACCGCGCGGCGTGGCGAGATCGTCGGCTTCTTCGGGCTCGTCGGCGCGGGCCGCTCCGAGCTGATGAAGCTGCTGTACGGCGCGGTGCGCCCGAGTGCGGGGCACGTCGAGCTGAACGGAAAGCGCGTCGCATTCGGAAGCCCGCGCGACGCGGTGCGCGCCGGCATCGCGCTGTGCCCGGAAGACCGCAAGCAGGAAGGCATCGTCGCGATTGCGTCGGTGGCCGACAACCTGAACATCAGCGCGCGCCGCCATTTCAGCCCGGCGCGCATGCTGCTCGACGGGCGACGCGAACGCGAACTCGCGCAACGCTACATCGAGCGGCTCGCGATCAAGACCCGCGACGGCGATACGCCGATCGGCGCGCTGTCCGGTGGCAACCAGCAGAAGGTCGTGCTCGCGCGCTGGCTGGCCGAGCGCATCGACGTGTTCCTGATGGACGAGCCGACGCGCGGCATCGACGTCGGCGCGCGCGCGGAAATCTACAACCTGTTCTACGAACTCGCGGAAGCGGGCCGCACGGTGATTCTCGTGTCGAGCGATCTGGCCGAGGTGATCGGCGTGTCGGATCGCATCGTCGTGATGAAGGAAGGACGGATCGCGGGCGAGGTCGCGAAGGCGCACGCGACGCCCGATGCGCTGATCAAGCTCGCGCTGCCGCGCTAGCGGCGTGCTGCAACAACCGGAACGCATACGACATGAGCCAGGCCATGCAACCCCAACGTACTACCCCGTCCCCCGATGCCGCCGCCGTGCCCGCACGCGCGCGCAGCGGCGTGTGGCAACTGATCAACCGCTCCGGCATCGTGATGGTGTTTGTCGTGCTGTTCGCGACGCTGTCGCTGACGGTGCCGGACTTCCTCACGCCGCGCAACATCCAGGGACTGCTGCTGTCGGTCACGCTGATCGGCTCGATCGCGGTGACGATGATGTTCGTGCTCGCGCTCGGCGAGGTCGACCTGTCGGTCGCGTCGATCGTCGCGTTCTCGGGTGTCGTCGCGTCGACGCTGATCACGGCGACGCACAGCGTGCTGTTCGGCACCGCGGCCGGCGTGCTCGCGGGCGGCGCGGTCGGGCTCGTGAACGGCGTGCTGATCGCGCGCTACCGGATCAATTCGCTGATCGTCACGCTCGCGATGATGGAAGTCGTGCGCGGGCTCGCGTTCATCACGTCGAACGGCGATGCGGTGATGATCTCCGAGGAGCGCTTCTTCGAACTCGGGTCGGGTTCGTTCCTCGGCATCTCCTATCCGATCTGGAGCAACATCGTCGGCTTCGTCGTGTTCGGCTTCCTGTTGCGCAAGACGGTGTTCGGCAAGAACGTGCTGGCCGTCGGCGGAAACGGCGAGGCCGCGCTGCTCGCGGGGCTGCCGGTGATGCGCATCAAGATCGCCGTGTTCGTGCTGCAGGGGCTCGTGACGGGCTTCGCGGGCGTGATGCTCGCGTCGCGGATGAGCCTTGGCGATCCGAAGACGTCGGTCGGCCTCGAACTCGGCGTGATCTCCGCATGCGTGCTCGGCGGCGTGTCGCTGACGGGCGGCGTCGCGACGATCTCCGGCGTGCTGGTCGGCGTGCTGATCATGGGGGCGGTGCAGGACGCGATGAGCCTGCTGAACGTGCCGACCTTTTACCAATATCTGATACGCGGCGGAATTCTGTTGCTCGCGGTGCTGTTCGACCAGTATCGTCGCAACCAGCGGCGCGCGATGAAGATCTGACCGGCAGCGCGGCCGCCCGCGAACGCGACAGATCAGATATCGGGAGACGGCATGCAACAGACTCATCCGGCCGCGTCGGCGACGCTGCTGGCCGACAGCCGCAACACGCTCGGCGAGGGCGCGACGTGGTGCGACAGGACACACGCGCTGTACTGGGTGGACATCGAAGGCGCGCAACTGTGGCGCTGCCGCGCGGACGGTTCCGGCCTGACACCGTGGGCGATGCCCGAGCGGCTCGCGTGCTTCGCGCTGACCGACGATCCCGATGTGCTGCTCGTCGGGCTCGCGACCCATCTCGCGTTCTTCGACCTGCGCAGCGGCGCGTTCACGCGGATCGTCGACGTCGAGCCTGATCTGCCGACGCGCCTGAACGACGGGCGCTGCGATCCGTCCGGCGCGTTCGTGTTCGGGATGAAGGACGAAGGCGCCGAGCCGCCGCGCGCGGTCGGCGGGTTCTACCGGCTCAACGCCGACCTGACGCTCGAACGGCTCGCGTTGCCGCCGGCGGCGATCGCGAACAGCATCGCGTTCTCGCCGGACGGGGCAAAGATGACTTTCTGCGACTCGCTCGTGCGCGAGATTTTCGTGTGCGATTACCGCGCGGGCGGCGACGTGGCCAACGTGCGGCCGTTCGCGCGGTTGACCGATGCGGACGGCGACCCGGACGGCGCCACGATGGACTGCGACGGCGGGCTGTGGAACGCGCAGTGGGGCGGCCGGCGCGTGGTGCGCTACGGGCCGGACGGCGTCGAGACGGATCGTGTGGCCGTGCCGACCGCACAGCCGAGCTGCGTGGCGCTCGACGGCGAAGGCCGGTTGTACGTGACGAGTGCGCGGGTCGGGTTGAGCGACGATGCGCTTGCGAGCGATGCCGGTGCCGGCGGCGTGTTCGTCGCCCGGACGCGCTACGCAGGGTTGCCGACCGCGCGGTTCGCCGGCACGCCGCGCGGCTGATCGCGGATTCACGCAAGGGATCCCGTTCATGGGATGCCGCCGACGCTGCGCACTGTGCGCTCAGGTCCGCAGTCCACTGCGGATGCGTGAGCGGCACCGACGCCGTCCGGCTGCCGGAACACCCCGTTCGTCCCTCGACCTGCTGGTAAGATGGCCCGCAATCCCATCCTGCCCGCGCCATGAGCTCCACCCCGACCAAGCCCGCGAACCCGAAGCACGCCGCGACGAACACTACCCGCGTGACGGGCGACAAGCCGAAGGCGCGCGTGCCGCAGCGCATGACCTACGTGATCGGCGGCCTCGACCGGCTGCTGCGTCGCCACATGACCGACGCGCTCGCGCCGCTCGGCATCACGCTCGCGCAATACACGGCGCTGTCGGTGCTCGAGGCGCGCGGCACGTCGTCGAACGCGCAACTGGCCGAGCGCTCGCTCATCACGCCGCAATCGGCGAACGAAGTGATGAGCGTGATGGCCGCGCGCGGCTTCGTCACGCGCGAAGCCGACCCGTCGCACGGCCGCATCATCCTGCTCACGCTGACCGACGCAGGCGCGGCGATGCTGCGCGAATGCGAAACCGTGCTGCGTCCGCTCGAGACGCGGATGCTCGGCGACCTCTCCGCCGACGATGCCGCGCACGTGCAGCGCGCCCTCGAACTGTTCGCGCGCAACCTGCGCGGCTGATCGCTTCCTGAAGTTTCCCGGCGCGGGCCGTCCGGCCCGCTTCCGCGGCCAGTGCCGGTCGCGACTTCTTTCCCCATTTCCGCCGCTTTCCGCTCCGGGTTTACACCGCCACTCGTGCCGCTTGCAATATCAGGTAGCCTGATATTAAATGAAGCCGTCCGCAGCAGGAATGCTGCGCACCGAATCGCACAGGAACGAACGACAGGAACAGACATGAGCAAGTACGACAACCGCTGGCAGACCGTGGACGTGAACGTGGAGGCCGGCATCGCATGGGTGACGCTGAACCGTCCGGACAAGCGCAATGCAATGAGCCCGACGTTGAACCGCGAGATGCTGGAAGTCCTCGACGCGGTCGAGTTCGACGATGAGGCGAAGGTACTGGTGCTGACCGGCGCGGGCGCCGCGTGGACGGCCGGCATGGACCTGAAGGAATATTTCCGCGAGATCGACGGCGGCTCCGACGCGCTGCAGGAAAAGGTGCGCCGCGACGCATCGGAATGGCAATGGCGCCGCCTGCGGATGTACAACAAGCCGACGATCGCGATGGTGAACGGGTGGTGCTTCGGCGGCGGGTTCTCGCCGCTCGTCGCGTGCGACCTCGCGATCGCCGCGGACGAAGCGGTGTTCGGGCTGTCGGAGATCAACTGGGGCATCCCGCCCGGCAACCTCGTCAGCAAGGCGATGGCGGACACGGTCGGGCATCGTCGCGCGCTGCACTACATCATGACCGGCGACACGTTCACCGGCGTGGACGCGGCGGAAATGGGCCTCGTGAACAGCAGCGTGCCGCTGGCCGGCCTGCGCGACGAGACGATCGCGCTCGCCGCGCGGCTGATGGACAAGAACCCGGTCGTGCTGCGCGCGGCGAAGCACGGCTTCAAGCGTTCGCGTGAACTCACGTGGGAGCAGTGCGAGGATTACCTGTATGCGAAGCTCGACCAGGCGCAGCTGCGCGATCCGGAGCGCGGCCGCGAGCAAGGGCTGAAGCAGTTCCTCGACGACAAGACGATCAAGCCGGGCCTGCAGGCGTACAAGCGCTGATACGAGCGCGGACGAACCGCCCACGCAACCGCAAGAGACAGGCAAGGCAGGAGACGACATGACCGACAGACGGATGCTGATCGCCGGCGAGTGGTGCACCGCATGCGACGGCGGGACCTTCGACCGATTCAACCCCGCGACCGGCGCGCTCGCGTCGCGCGCGCCGGCGGCCGGCGTGGCCGACGCCGACGCGGCGATCGACGCCGCGCACCGCGCGTTCCCCGCGTGGGCGGCGCTCGCGCCGACCGAGCGCCGACGCCGGCTGCTGAAGGCGGCCGACCTGATGGACGCGCGCATCGACGAGATCGTCGCGACGGGCGTCGCCGAAACGGGCGCGACGCCGGGCTGGCTCGGCTTCAACGTGACGCTCGCGGCGAACATGCTGCGCGAGGCCGCGTCGATGACGACGCAGATCGCCGGCGACGTGATCCCGTCCGACGTGCCCGGCAATCTCGCGCTCGCGATGCGCGTGCCGTGCGGCGTCGTGCTCGGCATCGCGCCGTGGAACGCACCGGTGATTCTCGGCACGCGTGCGCTCGCGATGCCGCTCGCATGCGGCAACACGGTCGTGCTGAAGGCATCCGAAGCGTGCCCCGGCGTGCACGCGCTGATCGGCGCGGTGCTGGACGAGGCGGGGCTCGGTGCGGGTGTCGTCAACGTGATTACGCACGCGGCAGCCGATGCCCCCGAACTCGTCGAGCGGATGATCGCGCATCCGCACGTGAAGCGGATCAACTTCACCGGGTCGACGCACGTCGGGCGCATCATCGCGCGCCACGCGGCGGCGCACCTGAAACCCGTGCTGCTCGAACTCGGCGGCAAGGCGCCGGTGCTCGTGCTCGACGACGCCGATCTCGATGCGGCCGTCGACGCGATCGCATTCGGCGCGTTCTTCAACCAGGGGCAAATCTGCATGTCGACCGAACGCGTGATCGCCGCGCGGGCGATCGCCGATGCGCTCGTCGAACGCCTCGCCGCGAAGGCGCGCACGCTCGTCGCGGGCGATCCGCTCGCAGGCCATCCGCTCGGCACGATGGTCGACGCGGCCGCCGCCGCGCGCGCGGCGTCGCTCGTCGAGGACGCTCGCGCGCATGGCGCGCAGTTGCCGCTCGGCTGCCGCGTCGAAGGTGCGACGATGCAGCCGGCGATCGTCGACGGCGTGACGCGCGACATGCGCCTGTATCGCGAGGAATCGTTCGCGCCGGTTGTCGCGATCCTGCGCGCGGACAGCGACGACGAAGCGGTCGCGCTCGCGAACGACAGCGAGTTCGGGCTGTCGGCGAGCGTGTTCAGCCGCGATGTCGCACGTGCGATGGCGGTCGCGCGCCGGATCGACTCGGGGATCTGCCACATCAACGGCCCGACCGTGCACGACGAAGCGCAGATGCCGTTCGGCGGCACGAAGGCGAGCGGCTACGGCCGCTTCGGCAGCCGCGCGTCGATTGCCGAATTCACCGAGCTGCGCTGGATCACCGTGCAGACCACGCCGCGTCACTACCCGATATGAGCGAGCCGACGATGAATGTTGCAACGCCCGCGAGCGGGCCGGTGAACGACACGGGCGGCGTGCGCTATCGCGCGGCGGCCGTTGCCGTCGGTGCGGCCGAGATTCGTCGCGCGGATAACGGCGCGTGGTACCTGCGCTCGCGCGAACCGCTCGGCGACTACCCGACGCGCCTGACCGACTGCCTCGTGCGCGGCGCACAGGCGCATCCCGACCGCGTGCTGGCCGCGCGGCGCGGCGCCGACGGTCGCTGGATCGAGATCACCTACGCGCAGATGCTCGAACGTGCCCGCGCGCTCGGCCAGGGCCTCGTCGATCTCGGCCTGTCGGCCGAGCGTCCGCTCGCGGTGCTGTCCGGCAACGATCTCGAGCATCTGCAGCTGATGTTCGCCGCGATGCTGGCCGGCGTGCCGTACTCGCCGATCTCGCCCGCGTATTCGCTGGTGTCGACCGACTACGGCAAGCTGCGTCACACGCTCGGCGTGCTGCGGCCGGGCGCGGTGTTCGTCGCCGAACGCGCGCCGTTCACGCGTGCGCTCGACGCGACGCTGTCGGCCGATGCGGCGCTGATCGTCGCGCACGATGCCGATGGCGATGCCGGAGCGCGCGCGGTGCCGCTGTCGCGCCTGCTCGCCACCGTCCCGCGCACGATCGATGAAATCCACGCGGCGGTCGGCCCGGATCATCTCGCGAAGATCCTGTTCACGTCCGGTTCGACGAAGCAGCCGAAGGCCGTTCCGACCACGCACCGGATGCTGTGCAGCAACCAGCAGATGCTGCGCCAGACGATGCCGGAGCTGACGCGCGAGCCGCCGGTGCTGGTCGACTGGCTGCCGTGGAATCACACGTTCGGCGGCAGTCACAACCTCGGCATCGCGCTGTACAACGGCGGCACGCTGTACATCGACGACGGCCGCCCGGTTCCCGGCCGCTTCGACGAAACCGTGCGCAACCTGCGCGAGATTGCGCCGACGATCTACTTCAACGTGCCGAAGGGCTGGGAGGAGCTGACCGCCGCGCTCGAAAGCGACGCCGTGCTGCGCGACACGTTTTTCTCGCGCGTGAAGCTGTATTTCTTCGGCGGCGCGGGGCTGTCGCAGGCCGCGTGGGACCGGCTCGACCGCGTGACCGACGCGCATTGCGGCGAGCGCATCCGGATCATGGCCGGCCTCGGGATGACGGAGGCGTCGCCGTCGTGCCTGTTCACGACAGGGCCGCTGATGCGCGCCGGCTACATCGGGCTGCCCGCGCCCGGTTGCGACGCGAAGCTCGTGCCGTGCGGCGGCAAGCTCGAACTGCGTTTCAAGGGGCCGAACGTGATGCGCGGCTATTGGCACGCGGACGTCGATCCGCGCGATGTGTTCGACGACGAAGGCTATTACCGCAGCGGCGACGCGGGCGTGTTTGCCGATCCCGAGCGGCCGGAACTCGGGCTGCTGTTCGACGGCCGGCTGACCGAGGACTTCAAGCTGAGCAGCGGCACGTTCGTGAGCGTCGGGCCGTTGCGTGCGAACGCGGTATCGAGTGGCGCGCCGTACGTGCAGGACGTGGTCGTCACCGGGATCAATCGCGACGACATCGGCTTGCTGGTGTTTCCGCGTGTCGACGCGTGTCGTGCGCTGGCGGGGCTTGCAGCCGATGCACCGGTCGCCGACGTGCTGCGCGCGCCGGCCGTGCGCGCGGCGTTCGCGGCGTGGCTTGCCGCGCTGAACCGGCATGCGAGCGGCGGCTCGACATTCGTCGCGCGCATCCGGTTGATGGACACGCTGCCGTCGCTCGATCTCGGCGAAGCGACCGACAAGGGTTCGCTGAACCAGGCGGCCGTGCAGAAGCATCGCGCGGCGACGATCGACGCGCTGTACGACCCGGCGCGGCACGATCCCGACGTGATTTACGCGTAAGCGGTTGGCAGGTACGAGCCGCTACAAGCAGGCGTAACGACCGGCTGGCCACGTGACCGGCAGGCATTCTTGCGGCCAGTGACTCAGGTTGCCTGATAAAGGCGGCCGTTTCGACGACACCTCGCGCACCGATCCGCCACTGGCCGGCGGCGGCGCGCGGCGGTTGTTGCACGGCCGACCGACTACAAGACATCGGATTTGGAGACAGCATGAACACTTACGTTGCCGAAAAACCCACGGTCGCGACCACGCTCGCGCTGTGTTTCGCGATCGCCCTCCTCGAAGGGCTCGACCTGCAGTCGGTCGGCGTCGCCGCACCGCGCATGGCGCGCGAATTCGGGCTCACCGTATCGCAGATGGGCATCGCGTTCAGCGCGGGCACCTTCGGGCTGCTGCCGGGCGCGATGCTCGGCGGCCGGCTCGCCGACCGGATCGGCCGCAAGCGCGTGCTGATCGCCTCGGCCGTGCTGTTCGGGCTGCTGTCGATCGCCACCGCGCAGGTGTCGACGTTCGCGATGCTCGTCGTCGTGCGCGTGCTGACCGGCATCGGGCTCGGCGGCGCGATGCCGAACCTGATCGCACTGTCGTCCGAAGCAGTCGAGCCGCGCTCGCGCAGCAGCGCGGTGGCGGCGATGTACTGCGGCATCCCGTTCGGCGGCGTGATCGCATCGCTGATCGGCGTGCTGCTCGCCGGCGACACCGAATGGCGGCACATCTTCTACGTCGGCGGCGCGGGGCCGCTGCTGCTCGTGCCGCTGCTGGTGGGGTTCCTGCCGGAGTCGCGTGCGTACCTCGACGTCGCCGGCACGCAGGCCGCGCGCGCGAGCGTCGCCCGCACGCTGTTCGGCGACGGCCGCACGACGTCGACGGTCGCGCTGTGGGTCAGCTACTTCTGCACGCTGATCGTCCTCTACTTCCTGCTGAACTGGCTGCCGTCGCTGATGGCCGCGCGCGGACTCGATCGCGAGCACGTCGGCCTCGTGCAGATCGCGTTCAACGTCGGCGCGGGGCTCGGCGCGCTCGGCATCGGCGCGGCGCTCGACCGGATGCGCGCGTCTCGCGTGGTCGGCGGCATGTATGTCGGCATCGTGCTGTCGCTTGCCGCGCTCGCAGCGGCGCCCGGCTTCGCGTCGCTCGCGGCGGCCGCGTTCGCGGCCGGGATGTTCGTGGTCGGCGGGCAGTCGGTGCTGTATGCGCTTGCGGCGATGTACTACCCGACCGCGATGCGCGGCACGGGCGTCGGCACGGCGGTGGCCGTCGGCCGCCTCGGTTCCGTCGTCGGGCCGCTTGCGGCCGCGACGCTGCTGGCCGCCGGCCGCAGCGCGCCGGTCGTGATCGGCGCGAGCATCCCCGTCACGCTCGTCGCGGCCGTTGCCGCGCTGCTGCTGATTCGCCGCCCGCAAGCCGGCGACTGACCTTTCCCGTTTCTTCAATGCGTGCCGTCAGAGCGCGCGATTACTCACGGTCTGGAGACACAACGAAATGAAGACGAAGACAAGGAACGGCCTGCTGGCCGCCGGCGCGTGCTGCGCGCTGGCCGCGCCGGCGGCGCACGCGCAATCGAGCGTGACGCTGTACGGGATCATCGATACGGGCGTCGAATTCGTGTCGCACGCAAACGCGGCCGGCGACCACGTGGTGCGCATGCCGGGCGTGACGGGCGAACTGCCGTCGCGCTGGGGGCTGCGCGGCACGGAGGATCTCGGCGGCGGCTATCAGGCGGTGTTCACGCTCGAAAGCGGCTTCAACGTGCGCGGCGGCGATCTCGGGCAGGGCGGCCGGCTGTTCGGGCGGCAGGCGTTCGTCGGGCTGAAGGGTGGCTTCGGCACGCTCGCGTTCGGCCGCCAGTACACGATGACCTATCTCGCGTTGCAGGGCGCGGACATCATCGGCCCCGACATCTACGGGCTCGGTTCGCTCGATGCCTATGTGCCGAACGGCCGCGCCGACAACGCGGTGACCTACGTCGGCACCTATCGCGGCGTGACGCTCGGCGCGGCCTATTCGTTCGGCCGGGACGGCGCGGGCACCGGCAACTCGCCGGGGCAAGGAACGTGCGCGGGGCAGGTGCCGGGCGACGCCACGCAGTGTCGCGACTGGTCGGTGATGCTCAAGTACGACAGCGCGTATTTCGGGGCGGCGGCGTCGTACGAGGAGCAACGCGGCGGCGCCGGCGCGGCCGCGAACTTCTTCGACGGCATCGCGCCGGTCGCCTTCACGAGCAGCGGCGGCAAGGATGCGCGCACGCACGTGAGCGCCTACGCGCAGGCGGCGGGCGCGCGGATCGGCGCGGGCTGGATCGGGCGGCGCGTGTCGACCGGCTCGCCGGCCGCGGCTGGTGCGCATTCGGACCTGTTCTTCGTCGGCGCGTCGTATGCGGTGAAGCCCGATTTCGTCGTCGATGGCGAAGGCTACCGGATCGTCAACAGCGCGCACGACACGCGCGCGACGATGGCGACATTGCGCGCGACTTATCTGCTGACGAAGCGCACGGCCGTCTATGCGCAATCGTCGTATCTGTGGAACAGCGCGCATGCGCGCTACGCGGTCAGCGGCGGTGGGGCCGGCACGACGCCCGGCGAAGGGATGGGGCAGCTCGGCGCGATGGTCGGCGTGCGGCACATGTTCTGATCCGGCAGCCTGAAGAACGGGAGATATCTTGAACAGGAAATCTGCATTCCTCTGTATCGCGCCGCTGTCCGCGGCGGCCATGCTCGCCGGGTGCGGCGGCGACGATTCGGTCAACGCCGCGCCCACGCATCTGGGCGCCGCGACGCCGGCCGCGATGGCGCAGACCTGCGACGCGCTCGCCGCGAAGCTCGCGTATGCGAACACGTCGTTCACATCGGTGACGACCGCAGCCGCCGGCGCGCTCACGGTAGCCGGCAAGCCGATCGCCGAGCACTGCGTGATCGAAGGGAAGATGAACGAGCGCGTGAGCACGGTGGACGGCAATACCTATGCGATCGGCTTCGAGATGCGTCTGCCGAAAGCATGGAACGGCCGCTTCTTCTACCAGGCGAACGGCGGGCTCGACGGCAACGTCGTGACCGCGACCGGCGAGATCGGCGGCGGCGGGCCGCTGAGCGATGCGCTGAACCTGGGTTTCGCCGTGATCAGTTCGGATTCCGGGCACAGTGCCGCACAGAATCCGCTGTTCGGCCTCGATCCGCAGGCTCGCATCGACTACGGTTATGGCGCGGTCGACGCGCTCACGCCGATGGCGAAGCAGGTGATCCGTCTTGCATACGGCAAAGCGCCCGACCGCAGCTATTTCGGCGGCTGCTCGAACGGCGGCCGTCACGCGATGGTCACGGCGGTGCGCAACCCGGCCGACTACGACGGCATCATCGTCGGCGATCCGGGTTTCCATCTGCCGAAGGCGGCGATCGGCGAGATGTACGGCGCGCAGCAGTTCGCGAAGATCGCGTCGGCGACGGGCACGAACGGGTTGCCGGATATCCGCAGCGGCTTCACCGATGCGGAGCGGCAGTTCGTCGGTGCGAAGATCCTCGACAAATGCGATGCGCTCGACGGTGCGGCCGACGGGATGGTGCAGGACGTCGCCGCATGCCAGGCGCATTTCAGCGTCGATACCGATATCCCGACCTGCGCGAACGGCGCGCGCACGGGCGCCTGCCTGACGCCCGCGCAGAAAACCGCGCTGGAGAACGTGTTCGCGGGTGCGCGAAACAGCGCGGGCACGGCGCTGTACGCGAGTTTTCCGTACGATCCGGGCGTGGCCGGCAGCGGCTGGGCTGCGTGGAAGCAGTCGAATTCGGTCACGCTCGATCCGGCCGCGATGGCGTTCACGTTCATGACGCCGCCGAAAACCGCCGCGACGCTCGCGAACCTGCCCGGTTTCGCGCTCGGCTTCGACATGGACAACGACGCGCCGGCCATCTTCGCGACGAACGGCGTGTACACGCAATCCGCGTGGTCGTTCATGACGCCGCCCGACGAGACGAACCTGTCCGCGCTGAAGTCGCGCGGCGCGAAGCTGATCGCGTATCACGGCACGGGCGACCCGGTGTTCTCGTTCAACGATACGCGCGACTGGTACGCGAACGTCGCGCAGGCGAACGGCGGCGACGCGTCGGATTTTGCGCGCTTCTATCCGGTGCCGGGGATGAACCATTGCTCGGGCGGGCCGGCGACCGACCAGTTCGACATGCTGACGCCGCTCGTCGCGTGGGTCGAGCAGGGGCAGGCGCCGGCCGCGATCGTCGCCGCCGCGCGCGACACGACGAACGCGGTGCCGAATGCCGATGTGCCCACGTCGTGGGGCACGGGCCGCACGCGGCCGCTGTGCCCGTATCCGCAGGTCGCGCGCTATAACGGCTCGGGCGACGCGAATGCGGCGGCGAGCTTCAGTTGTCGGTGAAGTAGCCGTCGATGGGAAGCGGCCGGCGCGAGCAGTGACGCGCCGGCCGAATCGTTCCTGCAAGCAGGCGCTCACTTACTCGCCGAGATCGACCGGCACGTCGAGCCCGACCTTCACGCGGCTCATGCTCACCAGCGTCTTGAACCGCTTCACGTTGTTGTTCGCGAAGAACAGCTCGCGCGTGAGCGCGTTGTACTGATCCATGTTGCGCACCGCGAGGATCAGCACGAAATCCCATTCCCCCGTCACGTAGTAGCACTGCTGGATCTGCGGGCAGCGCTCGAACGCGCGTTTCATTGCATCGAGCTGGCCGATCTGCTCGCTCTCGACCTCGACGTTCACGATGATCGTCAGCGGATGATCGACCTTGTCCGGCGCGATCACGGCCGTGTAGCGCTCGATCACGCCGTCTTCCGCGAGACGTTTCAGGCGCCGGTTCACGGCCGCGGTCGACAGGTTGACGCGCGCGCCGAGCTCGGCCTGCGGCGTTTGCGCGTCGCGCTGGAGTTCCATCAGCAGCTTGCGGTCGAACGCATCGAGTGGGGTCGTCATGATGGCGCGTGAAACCTCGAAAGAATGAGAAATTTTTGCGTTGAAGCCGTCGATTTGGCGATTTTATTGATCGGCCTGCGCAATATTATTTTTCCAACCGACGGCGAGCGCAATTGGCGCTTGCCCGATCCGACCTAACCGGCTGACCGCCCGCGCGGTCCTGCTCAGGAGCCTTCCGCCATGCTGATCGCCAACCCGCGCGCGTCGCGCACCGCTTACCCCCACGCGCTGCGCCGCGTGATGAACATCGCATCGGCCGACGAAAGCGGCGCATGGCTGTCGCACTGGCCGCTCGTCGGCAACGCGCGCACGCCGCTGCGTGCGCTGCCCGATCTCGCCGCGCGGCTCGGCGTCGCGAGCATCAGCGTGAAGGACGAGTCGTGCCGCTCGCCGCTCGGCAGCTTCAAGGCGCTTGGCGCGCCGATCGCGCTGGTGCGGCTCGTGAAGCGGCTGCGCCGTACGCAGGATCTCGATCCGCAAGGGCTCGTCACCGGCGCCTACGCGTCGGAGCTGGCCGACCTGACGGTGATCAGCGCGACGGACGGCAACCACGGCCGCGCGCTGGCCGCCGCCGCGCGCGCGATCGGCTGCGGGTGCGTGATCGTGCTGCACGCGAACGTCGACGCCGAGCGCGAACGCGCGATCTCGGCATACGGCGCCCGGATCGTGCGCATCGCGGGGAATTACGACGAATCGGTGGTCTGCGCGGCGCAACTCGCGCAGGCGAATGGCTGGTATGTGGTGTCGGATACGTCGTACGACGGCTACGAAGCGATTCCGCGCGACGTGATGCAGGGTTACGGCGTGATCGCCGCCGAAGCGGCCGCGCAGGCGGCGGAGGAAGACGGGCGGCCGTTCACGCACGTGTTCCTGCAGGGCGGTGTGGGCGGCCTCGCCGCGGGCGTCGCGAGTTACCTGTGGGAGCGCGACGGCGTGCAGCGGCCGCGCTTCGTCGTCGTCGAGCCGCGCCAGGCCGATTGCCTGTACCAGAGCGCGCTGGCCGGCCGCGCGACCAAGGCGACCGGCAGCGTCGATTCGGTGATGGCCGGGCTCGCGTGCGGCGAGGCGTCGCCGCTCGCATGGGATTTCCTCGAGATGTGCATCGACCACTTCATGCTGATCGACGACGAAGACGCGGTGCAGACGATGCGCGGCCTCGCGGCCGGCAGCGAACGCGACGTGCCGGTCGTCGCCGGCGAATCGGGTGCGGCCGGCGTGGCGGGCCTGGACGTGCTGATGCGTGATCCGGCGCTCGCGCGGCAGGTCGGGCTCGATGCGAACGCACGCGTGCTGGCGATCAATACGGAAGGCGCGACGGCGCCGTCCGTGTACCGGAACTGCGTCGGCGAGACGGCCGACGCGGTGCTCGCGCGGCAGCGCGACTGGCTGAACCGCGCGGCGGTGGCGGCCTGAACGACATGACGACCGACGAGGCGAACGCAATGGACGCAATCGAAGAAAGCACGTTGCAGGGGCAACTGAAGCGCTGGCGCCGCCATCTGCACCAGTATCCGGAAACGGGTTTCGAAGAAGTGAACACGTCGGATTACGTCGCGCGCATCCTGACGACGCTCGGGCTCGACGTGCATCGCGGGATCGGCGGCACGGGGCTGGTCGCGAACCTGACGGCCGGCACCGGCACGCGCGCGATCGGCATCCGCGCGGACATGGACGCGCTGAACATCGCCGAGCACGCGCCGGGCCGCGAACACGCGTCGCGCACGCCGGGCAAGATGCATGCGTGCGGGCACGACGGCCACATGTCGATGGTGCTCGGTGCCGCGCAGTTGCTGGCCGAGCGCAAGGATTTCGACGGCACCGTGCGCTTCATTTTCCAGCCGGCGGAAGAGCATGGCCGCGGCGCGAAGGCGATGATGGCCGACGGATTGTTCGAGCGCTTTCCGGTCGACGCGATTTTCGGCGCGCACAACATGCCCGGCATGCGTGCGGGCACGTTCTCGACGCGCGCGGGCGGCATCATGGCGAGCGAAGACAATTTCGTGATCCGGATCGACGGGCGCGGCACGCATGCGGCGCGGCCGCACATGGGCATCGATCCGATCGTGATCGGCTCGCAGATCGTGCTCGCGCTGCAGACGATCGTGTCGCGCAATCTCGACCCGGGCCAGCAGGCCGTGATCTCGTGCACGGAGTTCATCACCGACGGGCTGCGCAACGTGCTGCCGTCGACCGTGACGATCAAGGGCGATACGCGCAGCTATTCGCGCGACGTGCAGGGGTTGCTGGAAACGCGGATGCGCGAAATCAGCGAAGGGATCTGCCGCACGCACGGCGCGACCTGCACGTTCGAGTACACGCACGAGTTCGCGCCGACGGTGAATTCAGCGGAATGGGTCGACACGGCGGTGCAGGCCGCCGCGCAGATTGCGGGCGCCGACGCGGTGAACGCCGACGTGCAGCCGATGATGATCTCGGAGGATTTCGGCGCGTTCCTGCAGGCGGTGCCCGGCAATTTCGTGTTCATCGGCAACGGCGAAGCGGCTGGCCAAGGCGGCGTGCCGCTGCACAACGCGACGTACGATTTCAACGACGCGATTTTGCCGGTCGGCGCGCGGTATTTCGCGGAAGTGGCGCGGCGCGCGTTGCGGGCCGCGTAGCGGGTCGTCAGACAGCCTTGACGCTTCACGCGCCGGCCGACCGCTGCTCCGGCGCATCGGCCGTGCCGGTGCGGTCGAGGATGGCCAGCACCTCGCGTGCGGTGTTCTCCGAATGGCTGCGCAGCAGCTGCGGCAGCACCGCGTGGTCGGGGTCGGCGAGCGCGGCCATGATGTCGTCGTGTTCGTGCAGCGACTCGGCCCAGCGCAGCGTGTCGGTGTTCGCCGCACCGCGCGCACGGTGCACCTTCGACATCAGCGACGCATAGATGCCCGACAGCACGGGGTTGCCGGCCGCGTCGACGATCATCTGATGAATCTGCTGGTTCAGCCGGAAATACTCGACCCGCTTGCCCGCTTCGTGACACTCGACCATCTTCCGGTGCTTCGCCTGCAGCGCGGCGAGCGTCGGTGCACCGATGCGCTTGCGCAGCAACTCGCCCGCCATCGCCTCCAGCCCGTGCAGCAGCTCGAACGTCGCGACCAGGTCGTCGAGGTCGATCGACGCGACGCGATAGCCGATGTACTGGCGATGCGTGACGGCGCCTTCCGCGACGAGCACCTTCAACGCTTCGCGCAGCGGCGTTTTCGACACGTCGAACGCGAGGCTGAGTTCCTTTTCGTCGATCCGCGCGCCGGGCGGCAATTCGCCCTCGTCGATCATCACGCGCAGGCGCGCGGCGATCTCGGCGGCCATGCCGCGCGTGCGCAGAAGCAGGGGATTGCGGGGTGTCTGGCTCATGATGGTGCGAGCTTATCACGATATCGGGGCTTACCCTGCACCAACATTGTGATATAAGAATCTCAATCAAACCAAGTGTTTACGATAACTGTAATTATAAATTTCTAATTCTATACTCGGCTCCACGTTGCGCGACGTCCTGACCATCCTCGTTCACTCCTGGAGTCCGTCCATGTCTTCAACCTCCGGTGTCGCCGCCCTGACGGTCGGCAAATCCGCTGTTCGCTGGAAGATATTCGTCGTCATGCTGAGCCTCATCGCGATCAACTACGTCGATCGCGCGTCGTTGTCCGTCGCCATGCCTTACATCTCGCAGGAGTTCAATATCGGGCCCGCGATGGAGGGCCTGATCCTCAGTTCGTTCTTCTGGACCTATGCGGTGATGCAGATCCCGGGCGGGATGCTGGCCGACCGGTTCAAGCCGCGCATCGTGATCGCGACGGCGACCGTGTTCTGGGGCTTCTTCCAGGCGATCGCCGCGCTGTGCACGAACGCGCCGTCGCTGCTGCTCACGCGCCTCGGCCTCGGCGCGGCCGAAGCGCCGATCTACCCGGCCGGCGGCAAGCTCAACGCGATCTGGATGACGCAGACCGAGCGCGGCCGCGGCGCCACGCTGCTCGATGGCGGCGCGCCGCTCGGCGCGGCACTGGGCGCGGTGCTGATCGCCGGGCTCATCGCGGTGCTCGGCTCGTGGCGGCTCGCATTCGCGGTGGCCGGCGTCGGCACCGTGCTGGCCGGGCTGCTCGCGTGGCACTACATCCGCAACTCGCCGCGCGAGCATCGGGGCGTCAACGACCTCGAAGCCGACTACATCGAGGCGTCGCATGCGAGCGATCTCGCGGCCGAGCCGGCCGGCGCGTCGGGCCGTTCGCGCGACTTCTTCAAGTACCGCTCGGTGTGGTGCATGTTCTTCGGCTGGATGTGCTTCAACAGCGTGTTCTACGGGCTGCTCACGTGGATGCCGAACTACCTGCACAAGGTGCACGGCTTCGACATCAAGCAGATGGGCGGCTCGACCTTCATCATCTTTTTCAGCGGCTTCGTCGGCGAACTGCTCGGCGGCTGGATCGCCGACAAATGGAAGGCCGCGGGCGGCCGCCCGAACGTCGTGATGCGCACGCTGTTCGGCATCGCCGCGGTGATCGCCACGGTGTCGATCTTCTCGGTCGCGTATGTGAAGGACCCGGTCGTGTGCGTCGCGCTGCTGTCGTCGACGCTGTTCTTCCTGCGCTGGTGCGGGCTGTACTGGTGCATCCCGTCGTCGCTCGGCACGCGCAACAAGATCGGCTTCCTCGGCGGCCTGATGAACCTCGGCGGCAACATCGGCGGCGTCACCGTGCCGATCGCCGTCGGCGCGATCGTGCAGTTCACCGGTTCCTATTTCCTTGCGCTGATGGTGTTCGCGGCGGCCGGCGTCGGCCTGCTCGTGTGCTCCAGCGCGATCGACTACGAAAACAAGCTCCCCGTCTGACCGACCCCTTTCACTGCATCGACTGCATTCACCGGTAGAGAGAAACCATCATGAAAAAACGTACGTTGCTCGGCATGCTCACCCCGTCCTCCAACACGTCGCTCGAACCGCTGACGAGCGCAATGGTCGCGGGCCTGCCGGGCGTGTCCGCGCACTTCGCGCGCTTTCCGGTTACCGAGATCTCGCTGACGGGCCAGGCGCTCGGCCAGTTCGACGACGACAAGATCATCCAGGCCGCGATGCTGCTCGCCGATGCGAAGGTCGACGTGATCGCGTGGAACGGCACGTCGTCGGGCTGGCTCGGCTTCGAAGCCGACGAGCGGCTGTGCGAGCGGATCACCGCGGCGACCGGCATTCCGGCCACCACGTCGGTGCTCGCGCTCAACGAGATCCTGAAGAAGACGAGCGCGCACGAGTTCGGCCTCGTCACGCCGTACCTCGACGACGTGCAGACGAAGATCGTCGACAACTATCGCCGTTCCGGGCTGAACTGCATTGCCGAGCGCCACCTGAACCTGAAGGTCAATTTCTCGTTCTCCGAAGTGACGGGCGACGAGATCGGCAACATGGTGCGCGAAGTCGCGGCGGCCGGCCCGCGCGCGATCTCGATCTTCTGCACGAACCTGAACGCCGCGCACCTGGTGCCGGCGCTCGAGGAGGAAACGGGCATCCCGATCTACGACACGATCTCGACCGTCGTGTGGAAATCGCTGCAGCTCGCCGACTACGACACGCGGCAGGTGAAGGGCTGGGGCCGTCTCTTCAACGAAGTGATCTGAGGCGCGCGCCATGTCGAACGATCTCGATTTCGTGATCCGTCACGCCGACGTCGTGACGGCGGCGGACCGGTTCTCGTGCGACATCGGCATCCGCGCGGGGCGCGTGGCCATGCTCGGCCACGGGCTGCCGCGCGCGCCGCGCGAGCTCGATGCGAGCGGGATGCTCGTGATGCCGGGCGGCGTCGATGCGCATTGCCACCTCGATCAGCCGATGCCCGACGGGCTGCGGATGGCCGACGATTTCCTGTCCGGCACGCGCTCGGCGCTGTGCGGCGGCACGACGACCGTGATCCCGTTCGCCGCGCAGGCGAAGGGGCAGTCGCTGCAGGCCGCCGTCGACGACTATCACCGGCGCGCCGAAGGGCGCGCGCTGGTCGACTACGGCTTTCACCTGATCGTTGCCGATCCGACGCCGCACGTGCTGGCCGAGGAGCTGCCGCGGCTGATCGCGAACGGCTATACGTCGTTCAAGGTGTACATGACCTACGACGACCTGAAGCTGAACGACCGGCAGATGCTCGACGTGCTGTCGGTCGCGCGCGAGCACGGTGCGCTCGTGATGGTGCATGCGGAGAATTCCGACTGCATCGGCTGGCTCACCGAGCGGCTGCTCGGCGACGGTCGCGTTGCGCCGCATTTCCATGCGCACGCGCGCCCGGCCGTGGTCGAACGCGAGGCGACGCACCGCGCGATCGCGTTCGCGGAACTTGTCGACGTGCCGATCCTGATCGTGCACGTGTCGGGCGCCGAGGCGATCGAGCAGATCCGCTGGGGGCAGTCGCGCGGGTTGCCGATTCTCGCCGAAACGTGCCCGCAATACCTGTATCTGACGGCCGCCGATCTCGGCCACGACGATCATGGCTATGAAGGCGCAAAGTGCGTATGCAGCCCGCCGCCGCGCGATCCGGCGAACCAGCAGGCCGTGTGGAAGGCGCTGAAGCAGGGCGTATTCTCGGTGTTCTCGTCCGACCACGCGCCGTTCAACTACGACGATCCGTGCGGCAAGCATCCGGGCGGGCAGGCCGTCTCGTTCGACCATATCCCGAACGGGATTCCGGGGCTCGAGACGCGGCTGCCGCTGCTGTTCGACGGCGTGCGTCACGGGCGGCTGTCGCTGCACCAGTTCGTCGAGCTGACGTCGCTGCGGCCCGCGAAGCTGTACGGGCTGTATCCGCGCAAGGGAACGATCGCGGTCGGCGCCGATGCGGACATCGTCGTGTGGGATCCGGACAAGCGGGTGCGGATCGCGAATGCGTCGCTGCATCATGCCGTCGACTACACGCCGTATGAAGGCATCGACGTGACGGGCTGGCCGTGCCATTGCCTGTCGCGCGGCGAATTGCTGGTCGAGGACGGCCGGCTGCTCGCGGCCGAGCCCGGGCGCGGGCAGTTCGTGCCGGCCGGCAAGCCGCGCCTCGATTGAAGTGAAGGCCCGCGCGATGGCGCGGGCGCAGGATTCGACAGGAGCAGTGATGAGCGTTTCCCACGCAATGCGCGGTATCGCGGCAGCAGCCGTCGTCGCCGGTTCGTGCGGCGGCCCGGCGCTGGCCGCAGGCGGCGCGCCGCAGGACATGCCGAGCGTCGTGCCCGAATCGGCCGGCGTCGATTCGGCGCCGCTCGTGCGGCTGTCGGCCTGGCTGCGCCACGACCGGATGGACGTGCGCAGCCTCGTCGTCGTGAAGGACGGCAAGATCGTGTTCGAGCGCTACGGCGACGGCCTCACGCGCGACCACAACTACGAGCTGTATTCGGTGACGAAGACGATTACCGCGCTGCTCGCCGGCATTCTCGACGGCGAAGGCAAGCTCGGCCCGTCGACGAAGGTCGCGCCGTTGATCGCGGCCGCGCGGCCTGATCTCGCGAGCGAACTCGCGGACAAGCGGGACCTCGAGCTGCGGCACCTGATGTCGATGTCGAGCGGGCTGCGCTACACGACGCGCGAAGGCACCGATCCGCTGTACTACGAAGCACCCGACCGGTTGAAAGTCGCCGTGACGAGCCGCGCGGCGCAGCCGCCCGGCACGCGGTTCGACTATATCGACGTGAACCCGGTGCTGGTGGGCACGGCCGTGTCGATCGCCGCGCGCGAACGCGAGGACGAATTCGCGCGCCAGCGGCTGTTCGAGCCGCTCGGCTTCGCGCACTACCGCTGGAGCGGCGCCGACGGCACGGGCGCGGTGGCGGGCGGCTGGGGCTTGCGGCTGCGCGCGGTCGACATGGCGAAGCTCGGCATGCTGCTGCTCGACCACGGCCAGTGGAACGGCAAGCAGGTCGTGCCGGCTGGCTGGGTCCGGCAGATGACGACGCCGTCGCCGGCCGCGGACGATTACGGCTACTACTGCTGGATTCACCACGTGGTCGAGCACGGCACGCCCGAGTTCGGCGCGATGGGCTTCAAGGGGCAGTTCATCACGGTGCTGCCTGAACAGCGCGCGGTGGTCGTGATGACGAGCCTGCTGCCGACCGACGGCGGGCTGCGCGATGCGACCTACCTGAACCTGTATCGCCGGATGGTGAACGACTATATCTTGCCGGCGCTCACGCCGGCGCAGCCGCCGGTCGAGCGTGCAGCGACGACGCAGGCGCTGCGCGACGAGCTGGCGCGCAGCCGCGAGACGAAGGGCGTGCCCGGCACGGCCGCCGCGTTCAACGATGCACCGGAGATTTGATGAGGATGACGAACATGATGGCCAGCCCGGATGCGTGGCTCGATGCGCGGCGGCCCGGATCGCGCGCCGTGCCTTGCGTGCGCCGGCTGCTCGCGCGGCTTGCGACGATGCTGATCGGCAGCGGTGCGCTCGCGCCGGTGCCGGCGATCTCCGCGGCGCACGCGGCCGCTGCATGGCCGCCGCTGCAAGAAACGGGTATCGAAGCCGCCGTGCCGGAGGACGTCGGCGTCGATTCGCGCAAGCTCGTCGAGTTGTCGCGCTGGATCCGCGAGCAGAAGCTCGACGTGTACAGCCTGCTCGTCGTGAAGGACGGCAAGCTGATCTTCGAGCGCTACGGCGCCAAGGCGTCGCGCGATGCGACCTACGAGTTGTACTCGGTGACGAAGGCCGTGACGTCGCTCGTCGCGGGCGTCCTGGTCGATCAGCGCGCCGTGCGGCTCGACGAACCGGTCGCCGCGCGGCTCGCCGCATGGCGGCCCGATCTGGCCGGCGCGCTCGCGGACAAGCGCGATATCGCGCTGAAACACGTGCTGTCGATGTCGAGCGGCTTGCACTACGACTTCAGCCCGAAGGACGATCCAATCTATTACACGGCGCCCGACCGGCTGAAGCTCGCCGCGTCGGCCGCGCCGAAGGTGGCGCCCGGCACCGCGTTCGAGTACACCGACGTGAACCCGATCCTCGCGGCGGCGATGTTGAGCGCGGCCGCCGGCGAGCCGGTCGAGCGCTACGCGCAGACGCACCTGTTCGGCCCGCTGGGCATGAAACGCGCGGCATGGGAGCGCGCGGATCGAACGGGGCTCGTGTCGGCCGGCTGGGGCCTGCGGCTGCGCGCGGTCGATATGGCGAAGATCGGCATGCTCGTGCTCGACGGCGGCCGCTGGCAGGGGCGGCAGGTTGTCCCGCAGCAGTGGATTGCGGAGATGACGACACCGCGCGTGTCGCCGCACTTCGGCTACTACTGGTGGATCAACAACATCGTCGAGAGCGAGCCTGAGCTCGGCGCGATGGGCTTCAAGGGGCAATTCATCACGGTGCTGCCGAAGCGCAATGCGGTGGTCGTGATGACGGGTGTGCTGCCGGTGGAAGGCGGGTTGCGCGATGCGGAGAACGTGAAGCTGTTCCGCCGGATGGTCAACGGCTACATCCTGCCGGCGCTCGATGGCGCGGCTTCTTCGGTGCAGGCTTCAGGCGGCGATGCGCGCGCTGCGCTCACGCGCGAGCTTGACCTGAGTGCGCACGCCGAAGGCGTACCCGGCACGCAGGTCGATCCGACGGATCTGCCGAAGTAGGTTGCGTGCGAGGTCCCGGTTCGCGTCGATGCGCGAGCCGGGACCACGTCACGTCACACCAGCTCGCCGAGGCAAGCGTCGAACTGCGCGACGAGCCGGTCGACATCGTCGGCCGTCGTCTTCGGGCACACCAGCATCATGTTGTGGAACGGCGTGATCAGCACGCCGCGATTCAGCAGATACAGGTGCACGATGTGTTCGAGTTCGCTGTCGAGCTGCGCGCCGGCGAACGTGCCGTTGCGTGGTGGCGTGGGGGTGAACTGAAACTCGGTGCGCGCGCCGATGCGCGTCACGCACCACGGCAGCCCGTGTTTCGCGATCGCCTGCTCGAGGCCCGTCGCCAGTCGCGCAGCGAGTTCGAACATGTGTGCATACGCGGCGTCGGTCGCGACTTCGGCCAGCGTCGCGCGCATCGCATGCATCGCGAGCATGTTCGCGGTGAGCGTCGTGCCGATGCCCGAATGGCCGGGCGGCGCGTTCAGCTTCGCCTGCTTCGCGCGTTCGGCGAATTCGGCGCTGAAGCCGTACACCGCGCACGGCACGCCGCCGGCGATCGGCTTGCCGACCACCAGCATGTCCGGTTCGAGATCGTGCGCGACCGCGTAGCCGCCGGGACCGCTGCTGATCGTGTGCGTTTCGTCGATCACGAGCAGCGTGCCGTAGCGGCGCGTCAGTTCGCGTGCGGCTTCCCAGAAGCCCGGGTCGGGCAGCACCATCCCGATGTTCGTCATCGCGGGCTCGGCGAGCACGCATGCGACGTCGCCATCCTTCAAGGCCGCCTCGAGCGCGGCCAGGTCGTTGAATTCGACGACGCGCGTGTTCGCGAGCAGGTCGTAGGACTGCCCGAGCAGGCTGTCGCGCTGCACCGGGCGGCCGTCGACGAGATCGACGAACACGTCGTCGACCGTGCCGTGATAGCAGCCGTTGAATACGACGATCGTGTTGCGGCCGGTGGCCGCGCGCGCCCAGCGCAGCACGAAGCGGTTCGCGTCGCTCGCGCTCAACGCGAATTGCCACACCGGCAGCTTGAAGCGGCGCGCGAGTTCGCGCGCGACCCAGGCGGCGTCTTCGCTCGGCAGCATCGTCGTGTAGCCGCGCGTGGCCTGTTCGACGAGCGCACGGGCGACCGGCTCGGGCGCATGGCCGAACATCGCGCCCGTATCGCCGAGGCAGAAATCGACGTAGCGATGGCCGTCGACGTCGGTGAACGTCGCGCCGCGCGCCTCCTTCACGACCAGCGAGAACGGGGTCGACCAGTCCTGCATCCAGTGCAACGGCACGCCGAACAGCAGGTGCTCGGACGCTTCCGCGGAGAGGGCACGGGAGACCGGCATGGCTTCGGTGAACGCTTGGCGCTCGCGATCGAACAGCGCGCGGGCGCGGATGAGGTCGACTCCGTGGCGGGAAGGCAAAGGCAGCTCCTGGGCTGTGAACAAGAGGAAACGATAGCGCGCGCGGCGGGGGGCTGAACAGACGCGGAATTACCGAGGCGGGTTGATGGCGGAATTCGCCGGCGCTTCCTATTTGATTTCAAGATGGAACAGGTGAACGAAAGCCGCACGAAACCGTGAAGGTTTTCATGGATGTCTAACGGGCTTTTCGTGGCCTATCGTTGTTGCATGTCATGGCGCGATGGGTTCGCGCGAGCACGCCAGTATTGGCCGGCGCGCGAATCCGGTAGGTGGTTGCGATCGAATCCGGCCGACTCGATCGTTCGCGCACGCGGCTGGACGCAGCGAATTCGACGGGGGCTTGCCGGCAAATTTCGGGATAGTTGGGTTCCGGAATTGCCTGCGACGGGACGGATTCGGGCGCCCGATTCCAACGCTCCAGAATGCGGGACCGCACAATGAAAATCCGAATCCATCTCGCCATACTCGTCGCCTGCAGCGCATTGACCGGCATCGCTCACGCAGGCTCGACATCGCCGCACGCGGTCGTCAAGAAAATCAGGTTGACCGCGCACATCGGTGACAGCCTGTTCGTGTCGAAGCCGGACAACTCCGCGTACGACGTGGTCGAGCTGAATGCGATGGACGGCACGCAGCAGACGTTCGCGACGACGCTGCCGCTCCGCGTGCGCGCGACGAATCCCGAGATCCACGTCACGTTGCTGCAGCCGCTGCGGCTGTCGAACGGCCGCGACGACATGGTCAACGCGAAGGTCGTGCTGATGGCCGGTGGCGCGGGCAACGCGGACATCGCGCCCGGTACCGCTCGCCCGATCACACTGGTGAGCCCCGGACACGACGGCTTCGACGGCTACGACGAAACCCGCAACGTGAAGATCAGCGCGCAAGCGCCGGGCGCAGGTGGTGCGGTTTCGACGAACGGGTGCTATCGCGGCGACCTCGTGCTGGTGTTCGAGCCGGCTGCTTCGGCGGGACGCGAGCCGGCAACGAAGGCCGTCGCGGCTGCTGACGAGTAGCGGAAATCCCCCGGCGGACATCTTCCGCCGGGTTTTTTAGTTAGAGTTTTTGCGCATAAACATACGACAACGTATCTCTAAAGGTGCACTTCCAGATGTGAGTGTGTGCCCACATTCATGGCATTAATTCAGTAAAAACAGGGTAAACGACAGATGTGTGTCGTGCTCCGATCGCGTCTAGACTGCGCAATGTAGTACGACGACGTATAAATCGTGATCCGCCGCCCGGCGCATCGATACCCCCTACACTGAAGGAGTGCCCATGGCCGCCTATCGCCGCCGTTCGTCTTCGTCTGCCCCGCCGCCCTCGTCGAGGCGGGTATCGCGTCGCGCCTTCATCGGCTGGACCGGCGCACTCGCCGGCGGCGCCATGCTCGGCGGACCGTTCGCGGCGACCCGGGCGCTGGCGGGAGGCGCCGTGTCCAATGCGTCGGCGGTCGATCTCGTGTGGGGCGAGCACGGCGCGGCGGCACGCATCGCCGCGTCGCTCGCGCATGTGTCGCGGCTCGCGCGGCGCGGGCGCGACTTCGACGTGACGCACTACGGCGCGCGCCCGTGCGCGACGGTCGCGCAGACGTCGCCGTACCCGGTGGCGAAATCGCCGGTCAGCCCGGGTTCCGAACTGACGACCGCGCCCGGCGCGTTCGATTCGCACCCCGCGTTCCTCGCGGCGATCGACGCGTGCCGGCGCGAAGGCGGCGGCCGGGTCGTCGTGCCGTCCGGCACCTGGTACTGCGCGGGGCCGATCGTGCTGCAGAGCAACGTCACGTTCCACCTGAGCGCGAACTGCACGATCTACTTCAGCCCGAACCCGGCCGACTACGCGAAGGACGGCCCGGTCGATTGCGGTGCGAACGGCCGCCTGTACTACAGCCGCTGGCAGGCGAACGATTGCCTGAACTACGGCGCGCCCGTCTATGCGCGCAACGCGACGAACATCGCGCTGACGGGCGAAGGCCCGACGTCGGTACTCAACGGGCAGGCGATGACGCCGTTCTCCGGCAGCGGCGCGAACAGCGTCTGCTGGTGGACCTACAAGGGTTCGTCGGGCGCGTACGGCGCAAGCGCGACGGTGCCGAGCCAGGCGTATGCGAATGCGAACAACGTCGACCTGCGGATCGTCGCGCCCGCGATTCCCGACGCGCTCTATGCGTTGCTGACGTCGCCGGTCACGCCGTGGCAGCAGGACCAGAACTATCTGCCCGCGCTGTCCGAGGCCGGCGTGTCGGTCGAGAAACGCATCTTCGGCCTCGGTCACTACCTGCGCCCGTGCATGGTCGAATTCATCGGCTGCACGAACGTGCTGATGGCGAACTACCAGACGCAGAACACGCCGTTCTGGCAGCACCATCCGACCGCGAGCCGCAACGTCGTGATTCGCGGCGTGACGACCAACAGCATCGGCCCGAACAACGACGGCTTCGATCCGGACGCCTGCACCGACGTGCTGTGCGAAGACTGCACGTTCAACACCGGCGACGACTGCATCGCGATCAAGTCGGGCAAGGACCGCGACACCGAATACGGCCCGGCGAAGCGGCACCTGATTCGCAACTGCACGATGAACAGCGGGCACGGCGGCATCACGCTCGGCAGCGAGATGGGCGGTGGCGTCGAGCAGATCTATGCGACGAACCTGTCGATGCTGAACGCGAACTGGCAGACCAACCCGCTGAACATCGCGATTCGCGTGAAGACCAACATGAATCGCGGCGGCTACGTGAAGGATTTCCACGTGAAGGGTGTCGCGCTGCCGAACGGCGTGACGCTGAAGGGCGGCGGCTACGGCAGCGCGCTGCTCGCGGGCAGCCCGGTCAACGCGAGCGTGCCGCTCGGCGTCGTGACGCCGTCGGCGGGCAATCCATCCGCGGCACAGGGCGGCATCGTCACGTTCGACTGCGACTACCAGCCCGCGAACGATGCGGTGCGCACGCGTCCGCCGGTCGTGCAGAACGTGACGATCTCGGACGTGAAGGCGAGCAACGTGACGCTGAACGGCGTGACCGCGTCGTGCTTCCAGGCAATCGTCGCGCAGGGGCCGGTCGCGTTCGACTACAACGGTACGCCGCCCACGCCTGCCGTGCAGCCGATCTCCGGCGTGACGATCAGCCACTGCGATTTCGGCACGCCGGTCGCGTCGGGCACGCCGACGGTCACGTCGCCGGGGCCGATCTATGCGTTCAACGTGAGCGCGATGACGCTGACGAACGTGACGATCGCCGGGCAGGCGGTCAACACGACGATCACCGACAAGCGGTGACGCGATGAGGTGACGGAGGCAAGGCGTTCGCGTGCGGGGTGGCCGGTCGAGGCACGCGAACGCAACCGCACCGGCAAGCGCACAAGCGAGCGAACGTGAACGCGTTACGCGAGCGTCTTCACCATGTAGTGCTCGTCGTAGAACTTGCCATCGACGAACATCGAGCGCGGTTCCGTACCGAACCGCACGAACCCTTGCGACGCATACAGCCGTTCCGCGTTGCCGTTGACCTCGTTCACGCACAGCATCAGTTGCTTGCATGCCCACGCCTGTGCGGCATGCCCGGTCGCGCTTTCGAGCAGCGCCTGCGCGATGCCCCGCCCGCGATACGCGGGATCGACGAACACGCCCCAGATCGTCGCCTTGTGCGCGATCTTCGCGCGCGCATCGCGGCGCACGCCGGTGATGCCGACGAGCGTATCGCCGTCGAATGCGCCGAACACTGCGCGCTCGTGGGTCGGCGTGATGCGCGTCGCGAACTCGTCGACCGGCACCTGCGATTCCTCGTCGAGCGTCGGCAGGAAGGACGTGGGCGCGGTGTCGACCGCACGCAGGCGAACGGTCTGGAAACGGGCGGCGTCGGCCGCATCGAGCAGGCGGGTCGTGATCGTCATCGGGTGAATTCCGGTTGAGGGTCGTGCATGCCGGCGCGGGCCGCTGCGGCCGCGGGATGCATCGTCCTTATCCTAATGGGAATCCGGATCTCGCGTGGCGCCATTCGGCGGAGTTTCGCGCTCGCCGTCAGATCGCGTCGCGCGGCCGCCGCGCATCGCCGTCGACGCAGCACGCGAGCACTTCGGCATCGGTGTCGCCGAGGCTCAGGTACACGTGCCCGACCGCGCTGTCGAAATACAGGCTGTCGCCGGCGCCGAGCCGGTACGCATGACCGTTCTCGAAGCGCAGTTCCAGCTCGCCGCTCAGGACGAACACGAACTCCTCGCCGCTGTGCCGGATGTAGTCGGCGAAGTCCGACAGCTTGCGCGCATGGATCCTGCCGCGCACGGGCACCATCCGCTTGCCCGTCAGGTCGTTCGCGAGCATCCCGTACGCGTAGTTCGGCGTGTCGTAGACCATCTGCTGGCCGGCCGGCGTGAACGACGGCGTCATCGCGCCGGCCGGCGCGGGCCGGCCGAACATCGTGTCGAAGTCGAGTGCGAGCGCATGCGTGAGCGCCGCGAACTTGTCGTAGGTGAGCGCGATGTCGCCGCGTTCGGCCTTCGAGATCGTCGACACCGCGATACCGGAACGCTCGGACAGTTGCGCGAGCGTCAGGCCGCGCGACTTGCGCGCGTCGCGCAGCCGCGCGCCGACCGTCTGGTGGTCGAGCTGCGGAGCGGCGGCGTCGGAGGGCGGCGGAACGGGAGCGGTGGGTTTGGGCATGCGGATACGAATGCGGCGTGAATACGGGTTTTGTCGTATACGAGAATAATTTTTCTCGTATATGATAATTTTCGTCGAAATCGCCGAGGTGGGCGTGACGGCCACTCTAGCATCGGACGGCGCGAAACTCGCGGCGCCGATGCGGCCGGCGCGAACGATGCGGGTACGGATCGGCGCAGCTCGCCCGTGCGGCGGCTGCCCGATCATGTACGTGCCGGCGGTTTTCCTTGTCATTTCCCCGGCCCGATGTGGCCGGGCACGCGAAGGTGCAATCCATGTCCAGTGAAATCAAACGTCTGCAGACCGGCCCGCGCATGAGCCAGGTCGTGATCGCGAACGGTTTCGTCCATCTCGCCGGCCAGGTGCCCGATACGGCCGGCGCGCCGATCGCCGTGCAGGCGACCGAAATCCTCACGCGCATCGACGCGCTGCTCGCATCGGCCGGCGTCGACAAGACGCGCGTGCTGACGGCCAACGTGTGGCTCAGCGACGCCGCGCATTTCGACGCGTTCAACGCGGTGTGGGACGCCTGGGTGCCGGCCGGCCACGCGCCGACCCGCGCGTGCGTGCAGGCGCTGCTGATGAAGCCCGGTCTCGACGTCGAGATCGCGGTGACCGCGCTCGCCTGACGCTCGCGTTGCCCGCCGCGAGGAATTCCCGATGACATTCGACACGCTCGTCCTGGGTGGCGGCATGATCGGCGTATCGGTCGCCGTTCATCTGCAACAGCGCGGCCTGTCGGTCGTGCTCGTCGACCGCAAGGCGCCCGGCAACGAAACGTCGCTCGGCAACGCCGGGTTGATCCAGCGCGAAGGCGTGTACCCGTATGCGTTTCCGCGTGGCTTCGGCACGTTGCTGAAATACGCATGCAACCGCTCGCCCGACGTCCGCTATCACGCCGGTGCGCTGCCGAAGCTGATCCCGTTCCTGTACCGCTACTGGCGCAATTCGCATCCGGCGCGCCATGCCGAGATCGCACGTGCGTATGCGCCGTTGATCGAACACTGCGTGACCGAGCATCGCGCGCTGATCGAAGCGGCCGGCGCCGGCGAATTGCTGCGTGAAGGCGGCTGGCTGAAGGTGTTCCGCACGGCGGCGACGCGCGATGCCGAAACGCGCGACGCCGAGCGCTGGCGCGCCGAATACGGCGTGACGTTCGACGCACTCGATGCGGCGGCGCTGCGCGACGCGGAGCCGCACCTGAGCCGCGCGCTGCTCGGCGCGCTGCGCTATACGGATTCCGATTCGATCAGCGATCCGAATGCGCTCGTCACGGCTTACGCGCGGCACTTCGAGCAACTCGGCGGCCACATCATGACTGGCGATGCGCTGACGCTGTCGGCCGCGAACGGCTGGCGTGTCGACACCGCGCAAGGCCCGGTCGACGCGCGCGCGGCGGTCGTCGCGCTCGGCCCGTGGTCGGACCTGCTGTGCGAACGGCTCGGCTATACGCTGCCGCTCGCGGTCAAGCGCGGCTATCACATGCACTACGCGCCGCAGCCGGGCGCACGGCTGCACCGGCCCGTGCTCGATGCGGACAGCGGCTTCCTGATTACGCCGATGACGCGCGGCATTCGCCTGACGACCGGCGTCGAACTCGGCGATCGCGACACGCCGCCCACGCCGGCCCAGCTCGCCGCCGTCGAACCGGTCGCGCGCGAGCTGTTTCCGCTCGGCGCACGTGTCGACGGCACACCGTGGCTGGGCCGCCGGCCGTGTACGCCCGACATGCTGCCCGTGATCGGCGCGGCGCCGCGCCACCGCGATCTGTGGTTCGCGTTCGGGCATGCGCATCACGGCTTCACGCTCGGCCCCGTGACCGGTCGGCTGATCGCCGACCTGATGACCGGCGCGCAACCGTTCGTCGATCCGGCGCCGTTTCGCGTCGAACGTTTCCTTCACGGCCGCTGAACCGGCGACCGTGCGCTGCAGCAGGGCGGCCGGCACACGACGCCGGCCGCTCCGTCCAGCGGCCGGCCCATCCGGCTCGCCGCAACGATCAACGACTGGAGACAACATGCAACAGCACACGATGCGGCGCGCGCTCGGCGCGCGCCAGATTTCGTTCATGGCGCTCGGCATGGCCATCGGCGTCGGCCTGTTCCTCGGCTCGGCGTCCGCGATCAAGGCGGCCGGGCCCGGCGCGCTCGTCGCGTACCTGATCGGCGGCGCGATGATCTTCCTGATCATGCGCGCGCTCGGCGAGATGGCCGTGCACCGGCCGGTGTCCGGCTCGTTCGGCGCGTATGCGTTCGAATACGTCGGGCCGTTCGCCGGCTACGTGGTCGGCTGGAGCTACTGGCTGCTGATGGTCGGTGTCGGCGTCGCGGAGACGACCGCCATCGGCATCTACATGGGTTTCTGGTTTCCGGACGTGCCGCAGTGGCTGTGGGTCGTGTCGGCGATCGCCGCGATCTCGGGCTTCAACCTGCTCAACGTGAAGGTGTATGGCGAGCTGGAGTTCTGGTTCGCGATCGTGAAGGTCGTGACGATCGTGCTGATGATCGCGGGCGGCGCGCTGATCGTGTTCACGGGGATCGGCCATCACGGCGAGCCGGTCGGGCTGTCGAACCTGTGGCGCCACGGCGGCGTGTTCCCGCACGGCGTGCTCGGTGTCGTGAGCGCGCTGCCGATCGTCGCGTATTCGTTCGCGGGCGTCGAGATGATCGGCCTCACGGCCGGCGAGGCGCGCGAGCCGCAGAAGATGATCCCGCGCGCGATCAACTCGGTGCTGTGGCGCATCCTGATCTTCTACGTCGGCGCGCTGTTCATCATCATGGCGCTGTATCCGTGGAATGAACTCGGCGAGCACGGCAGCCCGTTCGTCACGACGTTCGAATCGCTCGGGTTGCGGCAGGCGGCCGGCATCGTCAACTTCGTGGTGGTGACCGCGGCGCTGTCGAGCTTCAACTGCATCGTGTTCAGCGGGGCGCGCATGCTGTCGAGCATGGCGGAGAACGGCCTTGCCCCCGCGTCGTTCGCGGCGCTGAGCGCGAGCGGCTCGCCGTCGCGCGCGGTGCGGGCGACGGTGCTGTTCATGTCGGTCGGGGTGGTGCTGAACTACGTGATTCCCGCGCGGGTGTTCGGCTGGCTGATGTCGTTCCTGTCGTTCGACGTGGCCGTGATCTGGGCGATGATCGTGCTGACGCACATGCGGTTCCGGCGCGCGCTGGCCGCGCGCGGCGAGACGGTGGCGTTCCGCTTGCCGGGGGCCCCGGTCACGTCGTGGATCTGCCTGGTGTTCGTCGCGTTCGTGTTCGTGATGCTCGGCGTCGATCCGTCGACGCGCGGCTCGCTGGTGGCCGGTGCGGTGGTGATGGCGCTGATGGCGATCGCTTACCGGCGTTCGCGGCATCTGCAGGCCGCTGCGCGGTCGGCGCGCGTCGCACCCGGGGCCGGGCGCGTGTGAAGGCAACGCCGACGCCGCGCCGAATCCGCTGCGCCCGACGTCGAACGTCCGACGTGCGCGCGATCAGGTCACGCGCACGCCAGCGGCATCAATAACGCGACAGCTGGTTGCCGTTGATCTGCACGCGGTCGCCCGGACGCAGGTTGCCCGGCGACTGCACGTCGAACGAGCGCATCGAGCCGTCGCTGACCTGCACGTCGATCCGGTAGCTGCTCGGGCCTTGCGCGGCGCCCATCTGCTGGCCGATCTGGTTGCCTGCCACCGCACCGCCGAGCGCGCCGATCACGGTCGCCGCATCGCGGCCGTGACCGCGGCCGACCTGGTTGCCGAGCACGCCGCCGATCAGCGCGCCGACGACGGTGCCGGCCACGCCCGACGGGCCGACCGAGCCGTTGACCGGCTGGATGTTCGCGACGGTGCCGTATTGCGCGCCGTACGGGTTCGCGTATTGCTGTTGCTGATTGCCGTACTGGTCATACGGCTGCGTGCCGTACTGCGACTGGTTGCCATACTGATCGTACGGCTGCGGCGCCTGGTTCGGATACGCCGGCTGTTGCTGCACGTAGCCCGGTTGCGAATACGCGGGCTGCGCGTAGCCGGGCGTCGCGTATTGCTGCTGCGGATAGCCCGGTTGCGCGCCGTAGTAACCCGGCGCGACGCAGGCGGTCAGCGGAAGCGCCGCCACTGCGACGAGCGAGGCGAACAGAACGGTTTTCGTGGAGGGCATGCGCATCATGATGTTTCCTGCATCGGCGACGTGTCCGCCGATGGATTCCCGTCACGGGTGGCGAACTCGGCGTGAGTATAAGGAATGGCCGGATGCACGTCCGGTGCGGCCGGGTAACAACGTGTAAAGTCTGTTGCCGCGTAAATCGCCGGTCGGGCGGGGCGTTCGAGCCATCGCCAGCAAGGGCGCGAAGCGGCTTCCGGTCATCCGGGTGCCGGCCATGCGGCCCGCGCGTTTCAGGCGGCCAATCCGTCGTTTTCCCCTGCGATCGAACCCCATCGCCGCGCCAGGCCCGGCGGGCATGCGCGCCACACATCGCGAAATCGAATGCGCGGCATCGCGACATTTAATTGGCCTCGGGCGGTACCGTCCGATATCGTGGCCGCATTCCCTGCCGATGGTCGCGCCGCGCCGGCTGCGGTTCCTTCCCCTGTCCGCGCCGGTGTCGCGCAGCGACCGCCCCACATTCCAAGCCATGACCGAACGTATTTTCATCAACGCCGTCGATGCCGGCGGCCAGCCCATCAACCTCGTCGTCCGTGACGGCCGCTTTACCGCGATCGGCGCCGATTGCGCAGCCGCGCCGGGCGCGGAGACGATCGACCTCGACGGCCGCGTCGTGCTGCCCGGTTTCGTCGACGGTCACATCCACCTCGACAAGAGCTTCGTCGGCGATCGCTGGGTGCCGCACGAATCGGTCGGCTCGCTGCGCGAGCGGCTCGCGGTCGAGAAGCGCCAGCTCGCCGCCGCGCCGCCGATCGTCGAGCGCGCCAACGCGCTGATCGCGCAGGCCGCCGCGTTCGGCACGATCGCGATGCGCAGCCATGTCGACGTCGATGCGACGACGGGCCTGTCGAACCTGCAGGCCGTGATGGCCGCGCGCGAACAATGGCGCGGGATCGTCGACATCGAGCTGGTCGCGTTTCCGCAGGCCGGCGTCGTGACGTGCCCGGGCACCGCCGGGATTCTCGACGCAGCGGTGCGCGAAGGCGCGGACGTGGTCGGCGGAATCGACCCGACGACGCTCGACGGCGACGCTGACGGCCAGCTCGACATCGTGTTCGGCATCGCCGAGAAGCGCGGCGCGAAGATCGACATCCACCTGCACGAGCCGGGCGAAACCGGCATCGCGCAGCTGCTGCGGATCGCGGCGCGCACGCGCGCGGCCGGGCTCGGCGGGCGCGTGAACGTGAGCCATGCGTACGCGCTCGGCGAGGTGAGCGATGACGACGTGCAGCGCACTGCCGCGGCACTGGCCGAAGCGGGCGTGTCGATCCTGACGAACGCGCCGGGCGACTGCGCATTCCCGCCGGTGCAGCAACTGCGCGGCGCGGGCGTGCACGTGTTCGCGGGCAACGACAACATCCGCGACGCGTGGTGGCCGTACGGCAACGGCGACATGCTGCAGCGCGCGATGATGGTCGGCTACCGGTCGGGTTTCTACACCGACGAAGCGCTCGGCATCGCGCTCGACATGGCGACGCACGCGGGCGCGCGCGCGATCGGCAAGGAACACTACGGCATCGCGGTCGGCTGCGACGCGAGCTTCGTCGCGGTGCGCGCGCCGAACGCGGCCGCCGCCGTCGCGGGCGTGCCGGCCGAGCGCTGGGTATTCCGCCGCGGCGAAAGCGATACGGGCGCGCCGTTCGCCCCGTCGCTGCGCTTCACGCGCTGACCCATTGACCGGCGGCACGGCATGCGCCGTGCCTGCTTCGCACTGACCGACCTCACCGGAACCGACATGACGAACCTGCTGATCCGCAACGTCCGCACGAGCGCCGACACGGCGCTCGACATCCTGATCGAAGGCGACCGCATCGCGCGCGTCGGCCCGTCGCTCGACGCGCCTGCGGGCTGCGCGATCGAGGACGGCGCGGGCGCGCTTGCGCTGCCTGGCCTCGTCGAAGGCCACACGCACCTCGACAAGACCCATTGGGGGCTGCCGTGGTATCGCAACCAGGTCGGGCCGCGCCTCGTCGACCGCATCGAGAACGAACGCCACTATCGCGCGACGAGCGGCCACGACGCGGGTGCCGCATCGCTCGCGCTGGCGCGCGCATTCCTCGCGGCCGGCACGACGCGCATCCGTACGCACGTCGACGTCGATACCGAAGCGGGGCTGCGCCATCTGCACGGCGTGCTCGCGACGCGCGAGACGCTGCGCGGGCAGGTTGAAATCCAGATCGTCGCGTTTCCGCAATCGGGCGTGCTCAAGCGGCCGGGCACCGATGCGCTGCTGTCCGACGCGCTCGGCGCGGGCGCCGACCTGCTCGGCGGGCTCGATCCGTGCGCGATCGAAGGCGATCCGGTCGAGGCGGTGGACGTGCTGTTCGCGATCGCCGAGCGCCACGGCCGCGGGCTCGATATCCACCTGCACGAGCGCGCATCGATGGGCGCGTACTCGCTCGACCTGATCCTGCAGCGCACGGCCGCGCACGGCATGCAGGGGAAAGTCACGATCAGCCACGGCTTCTGTCTCGGCGATATCGCCGAACGTGAGCGCGATGCGCTGCTCGCGCGGATGGCCGAACTCGGCGTGGCCATCGTCACGACCGCGCCGGCGGCGGTGCCGGTGCCGTCGGTGGTCGCGTGCCGCGCAGCGGGGGTGACGGTGATCGGCGGCAACGACGGCGTGCGCGACACGTGGTCGCCGTACGGTTCGCCCGACATGCTCGAACGCGCGATGCTGATCGGCATGCGCAACGATTTCCGCCGCGACGATGCGCTGGAAGTCGCGCTCGACTGCGTGACGCACAGCGCGGCGCGCGGCTGCGGTTTCGCGGATTACGGGCTGCAGCCGGGCAGCCGCGCGGATGTCGTGCTCGTCGACGCGCTGACGTTCGCCGAGGCCGTCGTCGCGCGGCCGGTGCGGCGTCTCGTCGTGTCGTCCGGGAAGATCGTCGCGCGCAACGGCGCACTGGTCTGAGCGTCGCGTCGCCCCGGTATGATCCGGTTTTCAGCCGGATCTCCGGGGAGACGACGATGCGACGCACGACAGCGGCACGGGCCGCACGATGGATGGCGGCGACCCTGTTCGCCGTGACGGCCGCGCATGCGGTGGCGGCCGGCCCGGCGGACGCGCAGCAGGAAGCCAGCCGGCGGACGGTGCTCGCGTTCTACGAGAAAGGCCTGAACGAAAAGGACGCCGACGCCGCGCTCGCGTATGTCGGCGATCGCTACGTGCAGCACAACCCGAATGCGGCCGACGGCCGCGACGGCTTCCGCAAGTTCGTCGCCTTTCTGCGCGACAAATACCCGCAGTCGCATAGCGAGATCAAGCGCTCGTTCGTCGACGGCGACTACGTGATCCTGCACGTGCATGCGGTGCGCGAACCGGGCACGCGCGGCAGCGCGATCATGGATATCTTCAAGCTCGAGAACGGCAAGCTCGTCGAGCACTGGGACGTGAACCAGCCGGTGCCCGAGCAGGCCGCGAACGGCAACACGATGTTCTGATGCAAGCGGGGCGCAGCACGCCGCGCCCGGCTCCCTGCTGCCGAATGAAACACGCAGCGCCTACTGCCTCTCGAGTTCCAGCATGGCCGCGAGCGTCTTCGTCAGTTCGCTGACCATCGGGTCGGCGGTCGGCCGGTGCAGGATCGCGATGTCCATGTTCTCGATCGGCTCGAAGCCCTGTTTCGCGGTCAGCACGACGTGCTCGTCGGTCACCACGCGCGCGGGCAGCACGCTGATGCCGAGCCCGTCCGCGACGGCGGCCTGGATGCCGCTCAGGCTCGACGTCGTGAAGCTGATCCGCCAGCGGCGGCCGCGTTCCTCGATCGCCTTGATCATGTCGTCGCGGTAGAGCCCGCGCGGTGGAAACACGACGATCGGCACCGGGTCGAGATCGATCGACGGATGCTTCGCGCTGTCGATCCAGCGCAGCTTCTCGGGCCAGCGCACGACGGCTTCGCGGCTGTCGCGCCGCTGCTTGATCAAGACGAGGTCGAGTTCGCCGCGGTCGTATGCGGCGCTGATGTCACGGCTCAACCCGCACATCACTTCGAGCTTGACCTGCGGATGCTCGCGCTTGAACGCCGCGAGCGCGTGCGTCGTCCGGCCCGCCGCGAAATCGTCGGGCACGCCGAGCCGGATCGTCAGCGCGACCGTCGCGCCCGACAGCGCTTCCAGCATCTCGTCGTTCAGCGCAAGCATGCGCCGTGCATAGCTGAGCACTGTCACGCCCGCATCGGTCGGCCGCACGTCGCGCGTACCGCGGTCGAGCAGGCGGTGGCCGGCGATTTCCTCGAGCCGGCGCACCTTCTGGCTGACCGTCGACTGCGTCGAATGCAGGCGCGCGGAAGCCGTCGTGAAACTGCCGCAGTCGGCGACCATCACGAGCGCGCGCAACAGGTCGATGTCGAACAGGGGTCTATTCATTTCTGCACTTCTGTGGATTCGAACATTTCATTTCCAAATGCCTGCGACGACTTTTAACATGACCGGACGCCGCGGGCAATCGCGGTTTCGCCGGACCCGGCGCGGCGTGGTGGGGTGCCGTGCCGGCGCCTGACGCATCGCATCGGCCGCGCATCGGCGTGCGCGGCGCGCAAGGAGGAAACGGGATGTTTTTCAAACGGATCGCGATCGTCGGCTCGTTTGCGTTGACGACGCTGACGTCGGCCGTGGCCGCCGCCGACGGCGGCGCGCCCGAGAACCGGCTGCGCAGCGCGGCCGACCGTGGCGACGCGGGCGAAGTGCGCACGCTGCTCGAGCACGGCGCACAGATCGATTCGCGCGACGGGCAGGGCCGCACCGCGCTGCTGATCGCGACGCACGGCAATCACGCCGAGGCGGCGCGCGTGCTGATCGACGCGGGCGCGGACGTCAATGCCAAGGATGCGATCCAGGACAGTCCGTACCTGTATGCGGGGGCGCGCGGCTATCTCGACATCCTGCGGATGACGCTCGCGCACGGCGCCGATTTGCGCAGCACGAACCGGTATCGCGGCACCGCGCTGATTCCTGCGTCGGAGCGCGGCCATGTGGAGACGGTGCGCACGCTGATCGATGCGGGCGTGAACGTCGACCACGTGAATCGGCTCGGCTGGACCGCGCTGCTGGAGGCAATCATGCTCGGCGACGGCAGCGAGCGCTTTGTGCGGATCGTGCAGTTGCTCGTCGACGGGCACGCGGACGTCGATCTGGCCGATTCGAACGGTGTGACGCCGCTGCAGCATGCGCGGCAGCGCGGGTATGGCGCGATCGAGCGGGTGCTGGCGGCGGCGGGGGCGCGGTAGGGTTTAGCGGGGGCAGGAAGGTACTGCGGTTGGATCCACACTTTCCGATAGAGGTGCAGCGCCTGCGACCATGCGGCAAGGTTTTTCCAGATGGACCGCAGCGGGGTGCCAGAGCGTTCCGCGGCTTCCTCGGCCGCCTGCACGACGACGGGTAGCGGCACCTCGTCGAGAATGACGGCGAACTGCGATGCATACCCTGCCGGGATGTGCCCGGTGGCCAATGCGTCGACCAGTCGCTGCTCGGTCAATTCACCTTTGCAACTGACGTTTGCACTCACGACGGCCTTGTAGAGGTCCTTTTGAGCGGGCCGCGCACGGGTCACGAGTTCGATGCCGAGCAATGCGAGCAACGGAATCAGCTTGTTGATGCCGAGCTCGTTGAGCTTGCCCGATTCGAGCTGGTTGACGGTGAGGCGAGACAGCCCGGCGAGCTTGGCCAATCGGGCCTGTGTGAGGGCGAGTTCCGCTCTCCGTTTCGCCACGGCCTGACCGATCTCATTGAGTTGCATGCGGGCCCCCAGGCACGGATTCAGCAGCGCATGAATATAAGGGCTATCTTGCATCGTCGAACGCGTTATCGTGTTCGAGCGATTTGCCATACGGTATAGGGCGCGTTGTCAACGCCGCCGATTCAGCATCGGGCGCGCCTTCACGTCGATCTCCGGTATAGACACCCTAATCCAGCGAACATCCGGAAAAACGCGCTCTGTGGCTGAGGGGCGTCGCGCAGGGTAAACACCCGAAAACCCCGCGATAAGGCCGCCAATCAAGCGCGATCCCGCCTGCCCGGTCCCCCTCGCCCGTCAATCCGCCACGTCCCCGCATTCCTCCGCTTGCGCTCATAAATTGAGCGGTCTAGACTGCATCGCAGTTTCATCGAAGTCCCGTCTTTCGCGCACCGTGCCGGCGTCCCGGCGCGGCGCCCACCACCGGACGCCGGCGTTGCCCGCCGCGTCGAGACCTTCAAGGACACGCCATGAACCGCACTGCAAAGCTCCTCGTTACCGCGCTGGCGTTCGCGCCGCTCGTGTCGTTCGCCCAGGACACGTCGACGATCCGCTGGGGTATCGACCCCACGTATCCGCCGTTCGAGGCGAAGCAGCCCGACGGGTCGCTCGCCGGCTTCGACATCGACCTGCGCAATGCGATCTGCGAGCAACTGCATGCGAAGTGCGTGTGGGTCGAGCAGGGCTTCGACGGGATGATTCCGGCGCTGCGCGCGCGCAAGTTCGACGTGATCATGTCCGCGATGACGGCCACCGACGAGCGGCTCAAGCAGATCGACTTCTCGAACAAGCTGTATGCGTCGCCGGGCGCGCTCGTAGCGCCGGTCGGCTCGAAGCTGCTGCCGACCGCCGCGTCGCTCGCGGGCAAGCGCATCGGGATCGACCAGGGCACGACGCAGGAGGCGTATGCGAAGGCCGAATGGGCGACCCAGGGCGTGACGATCGTCTCGTACCAGAATCAGGACCAGGTGTACCAGGATCTCGTCAACGGCCGCCTCGACGCGACGTTCCAGGACAAGACGCAGGCCGGCTACTCGTTCCTGAAGACGCCGCGCGGCAAGGGCTACGCGTTTGCGGGCCCCGACGTGACCGACGTGCGGATCACCGGCTACGGCGTCGCGATGGGCGTGCGCAAGGGCGACGCCGACATGGAGAAGCGGCTGAACGACGCGATCGTCGCGATCCGCGCGAACGGCACGTATCAGAAGATCGCCGCGAAATACTTCGACTTCGACATCTACGGCACGAAGCAGCAGCTGACTTCGGCGCCGTGATTCCGTGACTCATTCCATCGACAGGCACACCATGACGAGTATCCACGATCGCGTCGCGCAAGCCGTGACGCCCGAACTGATCGCCGCGTTCCGCGAGGAAGGTGCGGTCTGCATCAAGGGCATCTTTTCGCCCGACGAAGTGGCCGCGCTGCGGGCCGGCATCGATACGAATCTCGCGCAGCCGAGCGAACGCGCGAAAGTGGCGAGCCGGCCCGACGATCCGGGCTGGTTCTTCGAGGATTTCTGCAACTGGCAGCACAACGACGCGTATCGCGATTTCATCGTGCGCTCGCCGGCGCCGTCGGTCGCCGCCGCGCTGATGGGGACCGAGAACGTGCGGCTGCATCACGACCACCTGCTCGTGAAGGAGCCCGGCACGCGGCAGCGCACGCCGTGGCACCAGGACCAGCCGTACTACAACATCGAAGGCGACGACAACGTCAGCATGTGGATTCCGGTCGATCCGGTGCCGCTCGAATCGACGCTGGAGTTCGTCGCGGGCTCGCATCGCGGGCCGTGGCTGATGCCGCGCACGTTCATGGACAAGGAGGCGAAGTGGTTTCCGGAAGGCAGCCTCGCGGACCTGCCCGACATCGAAGCCGACCGCGCGGCGTTCCCGATCCGCCACTGGGCGCTCGAGCCCGGCGACATGGTGTGTTTCCGGATGCTGACGCTGCACGCGTCGGGCGGGACGCAGAACCGCCGGCGAGCGTTCTCGATCCGCTTCGTCGGCGACGATGTCCGTCACGCGCCGCGCCGCTGGAAGACGTCGCCCGATTTCCCCGGGCTCGCGGAGCAGCTGGCCGACGGCGCAACGCTCGACCACCCGCTGTTTCCGGTCGTGTGGTCGCGCGGCGCGGGGCAGGTTGGCGCGATCTGAGCCGCGCCGGTCACGAACACGGCGGCCGTTTCATCACGAAACGGCCGCCCGGTGCTTGTTGCGGATGACGAACGGTCAGGTCGGGTGGCGCCCGGCGCCCGGCTTGAAGCGCGAGCCGAGCCGGTAGCGGTTGCCCGGATGCAGGAAATGCACGAACGTGACGGGCAGCCCGTCCGTCCAGGTGCGGCGCGTGAGCGTGAGGCACGGCTCATCGGCGCGCATGTCGAGCAGGCGCGCCTGCTCGGCGGTCGGCAGCGACGCGTCGACAACGTGCTCGATTTCCAGTTCGTAGTGCGACACGTTGTTGAACAGGTACTCGGACGGCGGCTCGGCCTGGAAATCCTGGTCGATGAAGCCGGGCGCGGCGGCCGGGTTCACGTAGCGGTCCTCGAGCTGGATCGGGCGGCCGTTTTCCTCATGCACGCACACCACATGGAAGACCGGCGTGTTGACCGCCAGGCCGAACGCGGCCGCAACGTCGAACGACGCAGGCTCGCTCGACCGGCTCAGCACGCGACAGCGATATTCGTGCCCGCGTGCGCGGATTTCGTCGCGGATGTGCGCGATCATCAGCAGGTTCGACTGCGGCTTCACCTCGGCGACGAAGGTGCCGACGCCCGCGATGCGCTTGAGCACGCCTTCCTCGGTCAGCTCGCGCAGCGCGCGGTTGACCGTCATGCGCGCGACGCCGAACTGCGCGGCGAGATCGAGCTCGGACGGGATGCGGTCGCCGGGGCGCCAGTCGCCGGACTCGACGTTCTGGCGAACGAGCGTCTTGATCTGCTGGAACGGGGCGGTGGCCTTCGTGACCATCGGGGATCCTTGCGCGAAGAAGTGACGAGGCTAGTCGTCGTGACTGACGATGACCAGGATCTCCGCCTGCGCGGTGCCGAGGCTGCGCGTGCGGTGCGGGATGAGTGCGTTGAAATAGACTGAATCGCCGGTCTTGAGTTGCACCGTCTCGTTCGGAAATTCGATTTCGACGCGCCCCTTGTGCACGAACAGGAATTCCTCGCCCTCGTGCTCGCGGAACGTCGACGCGACGAATTCGTGCGGCGGGTGCACGACGAATGGCAGCATCTTCTTCGGCGCGACGCCGGCCGCAATGCTTTCGAAGCGGTGCGCGTGGCTGTCGGCCGCCGCGCCCATCGCCGTGCGCTCGCCGGCGCGCGTGACCGTGATCAGCTCGCGGTTGTGGCTTTCCGAGAACAGCTGCTCGACGTCGACGTTCAGCGCCTTCGACAGCTTCAGCGCGACCGCGATCGACGGCACGCTCAGGCCGCGCTCGACCTTCGACAGGTAGCTCTTGGTGAGGCCCGTCTCGTCGGCCAGCACATCGAGCGTCCAGCCCTTCTGTTTTCTGAGCAGCTTCAGGCGAATCGTCATGGGGCGCCAGGTGTCCTTCGAAAAACCGATTGTAACGCATGACACAAAGTGTCCTGTGGTGTATCGTGTGTCACGTGGTGCCGGGGAAACGGCCGCGGACGGCGCGGCAGACCCGATCCAATCAGGAGGCGAACATGGCGGAAACGCTGCATTTGACGAAGGACGCGCTGGTCGCGCTGGCGGAGCGGCGGCTTGAGAGCGAAGTGGGCGACAGCGGCTGGTCCGCGCGGCAGAAGCTCGCGCTCACGTGCCGGATCCTGTTCGACGCCGGTCACGACTCGGGCCTGGCCGGACAGATCACCTGCCGTGCGGCCGACGCCGGCACGTATTACACGCAGCGGCTCGGGCTCGGGTTCGACGAGATCTCGGCCGCGAACCTGCTGCACGTCAACGAGGATCTCGACGTGGTCGACGGCGAAGGGATTCCGAACCCGGCCAACCGGTTCCATACGTGGATCTACCGTGAGCGCCCGGACGTGAACTGCATCATCCACACGCATCCGGCGCACGTCGCGGCGCTGTCGATGCTCGAGCAGCCGCTCGTCGTGTCGCACATGGACACCTGCCCGCTGTACGACGATTGCGCGTTCCTGAAGGACTGGCCGGGCGTGCCGGTCGGCAACGAGGAGGGCGAGATCATCTCGAAGGCGCTGGGCAGCAAGCGCGCGATCCTGCTGTCGCATCACGGCCAGCTCGTGGTCGGCAAGACCATCGAAGAGGCCTGCATTCTCGCGCTGCTGATCGAGCGGGCCGCGAAACTGCAACTGCTCGCGATGTCGGCCGGCGAGATCAAGCCGGTGCCGCCCGCGCTGGCGAGGGAAGCGCACGACTGGATCTCGAAGCCGAAGCGCGATGCGGTGACGTTCGACTACTACGCGCGCCGCGCGTTGCGTACACATCGGGACTGCGTCGCGTGAATGCGTACGTCGTTTCCACCTTGTCCGACAATCATTGAGGAATACACATCGTGTCCATCCTGCTGCAAGGCGTCATTGCCTACCCGGTCACGCCGTTCGCCGCTGATGGCGGCGTCGACCTGAAAACGCTCGACGCGCTGATCGAGCGACTCATTGCCGACGGCGTTCACGCGATCGCCCCGCTGGGCAGTACCGGCGAAAGCGCTTACCTGTCCGACGCCGAATGGGAGGCCGTCGCCACCGCGTCGATTCGCGCGGTGCGCCGGCGCGTGCCGACCGTCGTCGGGATTTCCGACCTCACCACGGCGGGTGCGGTGCGCCGTGCACGTTTCGCCGAGCAGGCCGGCGCCGATGCGGTGATGGTGCTGCCGGTGTCGTACTGGAAGCTCGGCAACGACGAGATCGTCGCGCACTACCGCGCGATCGGCGACGCGATCGGCATCCCGATCATGCTGTACAACAACCCGGCGACGAGCGGCGTCGATATGCTGCCTGACCTGATCGCGACGATCTGCCGGAGCGTCGACAACGTGACGATGGTCAAGGAGAGTACCGGGGACATCGGCCGGATGCACCGGCTCGCGCAGTTGAGCGACGGGACGATCCCGTTCTACAACGGCAGCAATCCGATGGCGCTCGCCGCGCTGGCCGCCGGTGCGGCCGGATGGTGCACGGCCGCGCCGAACCTGAATGCCGCGTGGCCGCTGGCGCTGGTCGACGCGATGCGGACGGGCGATCTGGCGCGTGCCAGGGCGGTGTTTCACGCGCAGTTGCCGTTGCTGCAGTTCATCGTCAACGGCGGGTTGCCGGTGACCGTGAAGGCCGGTCTCCGGCTGCGCGGCTTTGACGCCGGCGAGCCGAGGAAACCGCTGCTGCCGCTTGGCGAAGCACGCACACGCGAACTCGAACGCTTGCTTGCAGCATTGCCGGACGGTGTGACGGCATGAGCGAAGACGCACGGCCGGCGATCGCGGCCGCCATCGGCGCGGTGCGCGTCGGCACGAGCCGGCCGCTGGCCGGCACGCCGCATGCGAGCGCGATCGACAAGCAGCCGGTCGATGCACGCCTATGGCTGGGCGCGCTCGGCTTCGCCGGCGACGAACAGGCCGATGCGCGGCATCACGGCGGCCCGGACAAGGCGGTCCACCACTATGCACACGACCACTATGCGTGGTGGTCGGAGCAGATCGGCGCGCGCCGCGTGCTCGCGCAGCCGGGCGCGTTCGGCGAGAACCTGTCGACGCACGGCGTGACCGAGCGCGACGTCTGTCTCGGCGATGTGTTCACGCTGGGCGGTACGGCGCTTCAGGTGTCGCAGTCGCGGCAGCCGTGCTGGAAACTCAACGCACGCTTCGATCATCCGAGGATGGCCGCGCTCGTGCAGCAGAGCGGCCGGACCGGCTGGTATTACCGCGTGCTGCAGGAAGGCTGGGTCGAGGCGGGCGATGGTCTGACGCTGCACGCGCGCCCGTATCCGCAATGGTCGCTGTCGGCGGTGCTCGATGTGCTGTACCGGCGCACGCTCGACATGGCCGCGCTCGATGCGCTGTGCGATGTGCCGTTGCTGCCGCCCGGCTGGCGCAAGATGCTTGAAAAGCGCCGGACGGAACGGCAGGTCGAAGACTGGACGAAGCGTCTCGAAGGTTGACGGGCCGCGCCGCGGCTTATCGGGCCGGCAGGTTCCGCACGTCGGCCGTCGGCTCGGCGCCGAATGCGTCGCTCAGCGCATGGCCGATCAGCTGACGCGCGGCTGCCTCGGGTGTCGCGAGCGCGCCGCTCGACTTCAACTGGTCGAATTTATCGCGCATCGGGAAGTTGTCGTCGCTGGTCGAGCGGATCGTGGCCTGCATGCCCGTATCGACGACGCCCGGCGCGACGCTGCAGATTCGCAGCGCGCCGTTCGCGTCGAGCGCGACCGCGCGCGCATGGTGATCGAGCGCGGCCTTGGTCGCGCAGTAGATGCTCCAGCCCGCGTATGCGTTGCGGGCTGCGCCGCTCGACAGGTGCAGGATCCGGCATTCGGTCGTGGCCGAAGCCGCTCGTGCGAGTGCGGCCGACAGCATCAGCGGCGCTGCGACGTTCAGGCCGACCGCGCGGGCGACGATCGCCGGGTCTTGCGCGGCGAGCGGACCGATCGGATCGACGATGCCTGCGTTGTTGAACAGCAGCACGAGCGACGCGCCGTCGACGAAGCCGCGTAGCGTATCGCCGGCGAGCCAGGTCGCGACTGCCGCGGAGTCGGACAGGTCGAGTTCGACTTCGGAGAAGCGGTCGCCGGCTTGCGAACCGAGCGACGGATGACGGCTGCGCGACACGCCGAGCACGGCGATGCCTTCCAGCAGCAGTTGTTCGGCGAGCGACGCGCCGAGGCCGCGAGTATGTCCGGTGACGATGGCGCGCACGTGCGCGGTAGAGGATGCAGTCATGGCGGTGAACCGGTGAAGGGGGGAACGATGTTGACGAGCGGAGTGCATGCGCGGCGGCAGCACCATAAGGACGGGCGATGCGTGGAGCCTGCGCGCGAAGACGGTGGCGCGCGGCGCCGCGGATATCGGAACGAACGCATATCGTAGCGCCGGCATGCGCGTCGCGCAAACGCCGGGGCGCACGTGACGGGTGAACGTTCGCCGCCGCGCACACGCATCGCCGCGCGGCACCGCACGGCACCGCACGGCACCGCACGGTATCGGGCGGCCCGATAGGTTGGACAAGAGCGCGCTGCGGCAAGTGCGTACGCCGGTGCAGCGAGCGGAGCCGGGCCGCGCGCCGCGAGCTATCATATGGCTCGCCCGTGCGCGATGCCGGACGGGCCGCGATCGTTTCCCTTCACCTGCTGCACGCTGCGACGCCACTCATGAACACCACGCCGGATACGCCTACGCCTCGCGCCCTTCGCGAACTCACGCCCCTCGAGGCCCGCATTCTCGGCGTGCTCGTCGAGAAACAGCACACTGTGCCGGATACTTACCCGCTGTCGCTGAACGCGCTGACCGCGGGCTGCAACCAGAAAACCGCGCGCTTGCCCGTGATGAGTGTCAGCGAGGACGAGGTCACGACCGCGCTCGACGAACTGAAGCGCCTGAGCCTCGTGATGGAGGGCAGCAGCAGCCGCGTGCCGCGTTTCGAGCACAACATGAACCGCGTGCTCGGTATCCCGAGCCAGGCGATCGCGCTGCTGACGATCCTGTTGTTGCGCGGCCCGCAGACGGCCGCCGAACTGCGCCTGAACAGCGCGCGCCTGCACGGCTTCGCGGATATCTCGTCGGTCGAGGCATTTCTCGACGAACTCGCGGCACGCGCGCAGGCGCTCGTCATCCGGCTGCCGCGTGCACCGGGGGCGCGCGAGAACCGCTGGATGCACCTGATGTGCGGTGAAGTGAACATCGCGGACTTCGCAAGCGCGGAGGCCGGCGGCGGCGCGGATTCGGTGCCGCCTTCGGAATTCGAAGCGCTGAAGGCCGAACAGAAGCGCCTCGTGGATGACGTGGCGCGGCTGAATGCGCTGGTCCTGCGGATGGCCGGCGAGCTGGGCATCGACGTCGACGCGCAAGGCGACGCGTCCTGACACGAGCGCCTGCGGTGCATGTGCATCGCCCGGCCCCGTCGCCACGCGGCCGGGCCGGAGCGCGCTGCGGATACCGGCTGCGCCGCCGCGTTACTTCAGCTTGACGCCCGGTACCAGATAGCGTGCGCCGTCCGGTCTCAGGATCGGCGCGAGCGCCGCAAACGGCACATCGAGTTGTGGCCCGAGACAGGCGCCCATCGCATGACCGATTCCGGATACGACGAACGACAGCTTGCCGGGCGCATCGAGCTCGAACGTCAGATACTGCGGGAACACGTCGGCACACGACAGCGAATCGCCTTCGCCGTCCGTCACTTGCTGACCGTGTGTTGCCTTGTCGCGCAACTGCGTAATGAAACTCACCAGCGCGGGGCTCGTTCCCGGGTCGCCGTCCTTGCCTGCCGTAGCCGCGTCGATCACGCGATTCCAATCGAGGTACGTACCACGCAGCAGGTCGAACGTGACCGGATCGTAGTGATTGTTTGGATGAGCGCCGCCGCAGTACGTACTGCCCGATTCCACAATGCCGAGTGCCGCAGGTGACAGCCACGTGACCGTCACCTGTTCGTCGTCGTAGCCGCCGAGCGAACCGGCGGCCGGCCCGTCGTCGGAATAGCGGGTCGACGCGCATTCGAGCGCGGCGAGATTCATCTGCCAGTGCTGCTGTTCGAGCAGGAGGTTGACCCGTGCCATGACCGCTGGATCGGGATGGCGGCTCAGACGCGGATACATGAGCTTCGTGCGCGGGTCGCGCCACATTCGGTACGCGACGGTGCCGTCTCCGATCTCGGGGCCAGCCGGCTCCGCGTGCCCGGCAAGCTTCAGCGTGGCATAAGGCGCCTGCCGCATGTCGATGGCCACGCCGCTTGCGATACCGCTGCCGCCGCCGCCGGCGATGCTGTTGGTGACGGCTTCGACGGAGCCGGGCGCAACCGCGTCGGGATCGTATTCAGCGATGCGTCGCAGCGTGAAGCTGCGCGTTTTGCCGGAGCGTGCATCGGTCCAGCGGCCGCGATAGCCGGCCTTGTCCCGCGTGCCCTGCCAGGTGGCCGCAGCATGATTGAAATCGGCTTGCTCGCGGAATCCCAATGGACTGCGGGCATCGTCCGGCAACTGCGTTCGCACGAGCGGTTCGATCAGTTGCGCGGGCGTGCCGTGCAGCGGAATATCGACGCCGTGCTGCGCATAGAAGTAGCGGCCGGAGATTGAACCGTCCTTGGAAGGGTGATCGTCGAGCTCCATGACGACGGTGCCGGCGCCCTGCAGCGTTCCTTCGTAGACGGCGCGCGGCGCGCCATTGGCGAAGCCCGCGTGCAGCGCGGCCAGCAACCCCGCGATTCGGATCAGCGGGCGCATCACCAGCGGCACCCGGTCTGTTCGGATGCGTCGACATCCAGCGCGCGGCCGAACGCCGTCTGCTTGCCGGTGCGCGCATTGGTGTAGGTCATCGAATAGACCATCGCGCCCTGGGTCATCATTTCGTAGCGCCCGTTGATCCTGCCGCCGACCATTTCGACCCAGGTCGTCGTGTACTGGTGCGGACGGCTTTCGTCGAGCACTTCGTCCTCCTCGTGCTCGATCACCAGCGGCAGGGCCGTTTTCGATTGCGCATACCGGACCATGCCGCCCGACCACTTGACCGCATCGTCATAGTAGGTGCGCATCTCGAAGCGCGCGGGTTTGTCGCCGTCCGACCGGAAGCAGAACACTTCGGTGGACACCTTGGCGAGTGCCGGTAGCGACACGCAGAGCAGCACGGCTGCGAGGACTTTCTTCATGATGGAGCGAGAGAAATGAAGCGGTGCGTCAACCGACGCTGATCCGCGAAGCGCCCGCGTCGACGAGCCGGAAAAGCAGATCCTCGACGGCCGTCTCGGGCGCGGAGCCGAGATCCGCATTGACGCGCCACCCCTGTTCCGTGCGAACCGGTTCCGACAAATAATGCACGATGCCATGCAGGCCGTCTTCGGCCGGCGTGTTCTCGTCGTCGACGTCGAACCACGCGAAGAACCACGTCTTGAACGCATCGGCCGCCGCGCTTTCGTCGAGACCGTCGGCCTCGATCGTGGCCCAGTCCCATACGAACGGGCGGATCGACACGGCCGCCGTTTCGAGGTTGAACGCCAGCGGCTCGAACGCCAGTTGCGCGGCGGAATCGACCATCGTCGGCTGGCCGGCCGATTCGCCTTCGGTCGCGATGATGTCGGCCCGGCACGGCAGCGCGAGCGGCCCTTCGGTGGCGAGCGTGCCGTCGGGGCGCCGGTAGGCCGGTTCGACGATCATGGCCGGTTGTGCAGCCGCTTTCGCGAGCAGGTCGGCATACGGTTGGCGGATGGCGCGGAGCAGTTCGGAGACGGTCATCGTGGCGTGTCGGTCGGGCAGGGAACGATCGGTTGCTGGCAGACGGCGTGCGGCGCGACCGGCGTCGCACGACGCGGCCGCTTCGGCACCGGACAGCCGTGATCGTACGGCACTTCGGCAAAGCGAGGACAGTCGGCCGAATGGCCGACGCGACCCGCATCGTGTGACGGCGGGTTTAGACGTTTACCTTCAAACAATGGAAAACGCCCTTCGATTGCGTTCTCGTTGTGCTTCAATTAATCCGGTTTGTACTCCTACTAAAATTACAGATTCAGAACAAGCCGGATTATTCATTCACAGGAGACAGTCGATGGCTCGGAAACGGCTTTGAAGCGGCACACGATGGTCTGCAACACCGCGAACTTCCTTCGATGAAAGCAGGTTATCCCAGGCGCCCCCACCCATGTCCTCCAGACGATTCATGACCGTCGCGGCCGCCGTGTGCGCCGCGCTGGCCATTGCCGCACCGCCGGTCAACGCCGCCGCGCCGACCGTGCCCGATCCGTTCTACACGTACACCGGCACCACGCCGCTGGCATCGGTTCCACCGGGCACGGTGCTGAAGACGCGCAACGTCACCTATCACGTGGCCGGCATTCCGACCGCCGTGACCGCGCAGCAGCTGCTGTACCGCACCAACAACGCGCAGAACCAGCCGGTTGTCAACGTGACGTCGGTGATCCGCAGCCAGGTCAGCAACGGCCAGGCCATCTCGTACCAGTCGGCCTACGATTCGCTGAACCCGTACGACGAGCCGTCGCAGGTGATCGCCGGCGACCGCGACGTGACCAAGATCATCAACATCGGCACGCTGCTCTACAGCGCGGAATCGATTCCGCTGTCGACGCTGCTGCTGCTCGGCTACAACATCATCGTGCCCGATACGGAAGGCCAGACGGCCGACTTCGCGGCCGGCCCCGAATACGGGATGACGACGCTCGATTCGATCCGCGCGGCGCTCAATACGCCGTCGACCGGCCTGAATCCGTCGAGCAAGGTCGCGATGATCGGCTACTCCGGCGGCGCGATCGCGACGAACTGGGCCGCGCAGCTCGCGCCGAGCTATGCGCCCGAGATCAACAAGCAGCTCGTTGGCGCGGCGGAGGGCGGCGTGCTGGTCGACCCGGCGCACAACCTGCGCTATGTCGACGGCAGCATCGTGTGGGGCGGCGTGGCCGCGGCCGCGCTGGCCGGGTTGTCGCGCGGCTACAACTTCGACCTGACGCCGTATCTCAGCGATACGGGCGTCGCCGTGTTCAAGGACATCCAGAACCAGTCGCTCGCGTACATCCTGCCGAAGTACACGGGTCTGCACTGGAGCACGCTGTTCAAGCCGCAATACGCGAACGACATCAACAGCATTCCGGCGTACGTGACGTATGCGAACAAGGTGAATGCGGGGCTGGCCGCGTCGCCGACGATCCCGATGTTCATCGGCCAGGGCACCGCGGGCGCGCTGGACGGCACCTTCAGCAGCCAGGTGGGCGACGGCGTGATGCTCGCGTACGACGTGCGCGCACTCGCGCAGAAGTTTTGCGCGAGCGGCACACGGGTCACGTACAACGAGTATCCGCTGGAACATGCAGGCGCGATCGTGCCGTGGGTGGCCGGGATGCTGCCCTGGCTCTACGACCGCTTCAACGGGAAAGCCGCGCCGAGCAATTGCTGGCTGACGTCGCTGCTGCCGAGCAACTCGCTGGCGCCGGAGACGCTGCACTAGACGCGCCGCGCAACGCGGCGAATGGCCGGGCGACCCGCGACGGGTCGCCTTTTTCCTTGCGGGTCTCGTGCCGGCCGCATGACCGCCGCCGTCGCCACCCGCATGCGCGCACGGTAACCCGCTGCTGCCGCCTCCGGGTGCCATAATCGAGCCTGCCCATCATTCCAGACGTCCCCCGGAGAATCACCATGCAGAACCTCGACAATCCTTCCCATGATCGCGAGGTAGGCAGCGCCGACGCGACGCAGGACACCACGCGTATCGACGACGTCCGCATCGGCGCCGTGCGCCCGCTGATTTCGCCCGCGCTGCTGCTGGACGAGCTGCCGGTGCCGGCCGGCACGCAGACGCTCGTCGAGGACACGCGCCGCGCGATCGGCGACATCCTGCACGGCCGCGACGACCGGCTGCTGCTCGTCGTCGGCCCGTGCTCGATCCACGATCACGACCAGGCGCTCGAATACGCACGCCGCCTGAAGGTCGCGGCCGATGCGCTGAAGGACGACCTGCTGATCACGATGCGCGTCTACTTCGAGAAGCCGCGCACGACGGTCGGCTGGAAGGGCTACATCAACGATCCGCGCCTCGACGGCAGCTTCCGCATCAACGAGGGGCTGCGCGCCGCGCGGCAACTGCTGCTCGACATCAATGCGCTCGGCCTGCCGGCATCGACCGAATTCCTCGACCTGCTGAGCCCGCAGTACATCGCCGACCTGATCGCGTGGGGTGCGATCGGCGCGCGCACGACGGAGAGCCAGAGCCATCGGCAGCTCGCTTCGGGCCTGAGCTGCCCGATCGGCTTCAAGAACGGCACGGACGGCGGCGTGCAGGTCGCGTCCGACGCGATCGTCGCCGCGGCCGCGAGCCATGCGTTCATGGGGATGACGAAGATGGGGATGGCCGCGATCTTCGAGACGCGCGGCAACGACGACGCGCACGTGATCCTGCGCGGCGGCAAGAACGGCCCGAACTACGACGCCGAGCATGTCGAGGCGTGCTGCGCGGTGCTGCGCAAGGCCGGCTTGCGCGAGCAGGTGATGGTCGACTGCTCGCACGCGAACTCGAACAAGTCGCATGAGCGGCAGATCGACGTCGCGCAGGATCTCGCGCGGCAGCTTGCGCAGGGCGAGCACCGGATCGTCGGCGTGATGGTCGAGAGCCATCTCGAGGCGGGGCGGCAGGATCTGAAGCCGGGCGTGCCGTTGAAGTACGGGGTGTCGATCACCGACGCGTGTTTGAGCTGGACGCAGACGGAGCCGGTGCTGGACGTGCTGGCGGAGGCGGTGCGGCATCGGCGCGTGTATTCGCGAAACGCGTGACCGGCAGCGGCAAGGCAGACGGCCCGCCGTGATGTGCGAGCACTGGGGCACGCTCACCGACGAAATCGTGCATCAGGCGGCCGTGCCGACGTCCGGCAACACGAAGACCTGCGCGCCGGACTACCTCGCACGGGCAGTCAATCGCGCACGCTATCTGCCTGAATTCGTGCAGGTTTGCGATTTGCTGCGTTGTCCGTAATGCTGCGATCGCGCGGGCTGCGTCATCGTGTTCGATGCAGCATTGTGCGAGTGGCGCTAACATGGGCCGGTGCGATGTGTCGCGCATACGGAGGCGGAGAGGCCGTCCGCCGATACCGACAACAATTCACCGGAGTGCATAACAGCATGGCTTTCTACAAGACCCTCATCGCAGCAACCATCCTCGCCTCGAGCGTCAGCGCGCACGCGCAGATCGCCGGCGCCCAGCCGCTCAGCGTGACCGTCGAGCAATCGCAGGCGCTGCTCGAAGGCTGGAGCGTGAAGAAGAGCGTGCTCGGCAAGGCCGTCTACAACGACGAAAACAAGAAGGTCGGCACCGTGCGCGACCTGATCGTCGCGCCGGACGGCTCGGTGTCGGCGGCGATCGTGTCGGCGGGCGGGTTCCTTGGCGTGGCCGCGCACGACGTCGCGGTGCCGATCGCGTCGCTCGACGTGCGCAACGGCAACATCTACCTGCCGGGCGCGACGAAGGACGCGCTGAAGGCGACGCCCGCGTTCCAGTACGCGAAGGTGCCGTCGCCGCCGAAGCCGAAGAAGCTCGACGACAAGCACTGAGCATCGATTCGATGTATCGCAGCCCGCCGCGCATTGCGCCCGGGCTGGCGATCGCCGGCCGTCGATCGCCATGCGGGTCGGCGCGAAACGGCGGAGGCATGGCGTCGCATCATGGCGCCGGACGAATTGTCTCGACGATCGATGGCGACGCGGTTGCGCATCGTGCGCGAATCGGCGCGGTGATCCGCAACACGCCATGAATGCCGCACACACCGGCGATCAGCTCGCCGCCGCCTCCCCGTCCACCCACACCGCGCCGAACCCGAACGCAACCGGCCCGCTCAGGAACACGCTGCCGGCGCCATCCCATTGAACGGTGACGTCGCCGCCGTCGCATGTCACCCGCACGGTATCGTCGAGCAGCCCGCGCCGGATGCCGTTGACCACCGCGCCGCACGAACACGAGCCGGAACCGAGCGGCACGCTGCCGCCGCGTTCCCAGATGCGCAGGCGAATGTGCGAACGGTCGATGACCTGCACGACATGCACGTTGGTTTTCAGCGGAAACAGCGGATGCGTTTCGATCGACGGGCCGAACGCTTCGAGGTCGAGCGCATCGACCGCGTCGACGAAGAACGTGCAGTGCGGATTGCCCATGCTGCACGCGGCCGGTGCGCCGGGCAGCGGCAGCGCGAGCGTATCGACCGCTTCGGCGACGGGCACGTCCTGCCAGCCGACACGCGGCGCGCCCATCTCGACCTTGATCAACCCGTGCGTATCGTGCGCGCACAGCAGGCGCCCGCGATTCGTGCGCAGCAAGACCGACGCCGTACCGGTTTCCCGCATCAGCTTCCACGCGACGCCGCGCGTCGCGCTGCCGCACGTATCGAGCGTCGAGCCGTCGGGATTCCAGAACGCGACGCGCGCGGCCGCGTCGTCGCAGTCCGACATCACCGCGAGCTGGTTGAAGCCGATGCCGTTATGCCGGTCGCCCATGCGTCGCACGAGGTCGCGGTCGATGCGCGGCACGTGATCCTGACCGCGCAGGTCGACGATGACGAAGTCATCGCCGTTTGCGTGCATCTTCTGAAATCCGATCGGCATGGCGGTTCCGGCATGGAGGCAGGCGAATACTGTACGTGGCTCGCCGGCCGCGATCAATCGCGCGCCGGACGATGCACACGCAACCGGTGTCTACGTAATTCTACGTAGCCCCGCATACGTAGTTATCCGCTTGTAAGCGGCCCCAGTCGCGCGGAATACTACGGCCCATCGCCCCGGTCTCAGCGAGACCGGGGCACGACGCATCGACGTCACGCGTGTGCGGCACCCTCGCCGCATGCCATCTAAAACCACATTGGAGACCAGGAGACGCCATGAATCGGGCTTCCAGTACCCTGCTCTGGATCGCGGTCGCGCTGCTCGGCGCGTTCTCGTTCGGGACGATCGCACTCGCACACGGCGAGCGCGTGAGTGCCCTCTGGATCGTGATCGCCGCAGTCTGCGTGTATCTGATCGCGTATCGCTTCTACAGCCGTTTCATCGCCAGCAAGGTCATGCAGCTCGACGGGCTGCGAATGACGCCGGCGGTGAAGTACAACGACGGCCTCGACTACGTGCCGACCAACAAGTACGTGTTGTTCGGTCATCACTTCGCCGCGATTGCCGGCGCCGGCCCGCTCGTCGGGCCCGTGCTCGCCGCGCAGATGGGCTACACGCCCGGCATGCTGTGGATCCTGGCCGGCGTCGTGTTCGCCGGCGCGGTGCAGGACTTCATCGTGCTGTTCATCTCGACGCGCCGCGACGGCCGCTCGCTCGGCGATCTCGTCAAGATGGAGCTTGGCACGGTGCCCGGCGTGATCGCGCTGTTCGGCGCGTTCCTGATCATGGTGATCATCCTCGCGGTGCTCGCGCTGATCGTCGTGAAGGCACTGACCAACTCGCCGTGGGGCACGTTCACCGTCGCCGCGACGATTCCGATCGCGCTGTTCATGGGCGTCTATACGCGCTACATCCGTCCGGGCCGCATCGGCGAAGTGTCGATCATCGGCTTCGTGCTGCTGATGGCGTCGATCGCGTTCGGCCAGCATGTGCACGATTCGCCGACGCTTGCCGCGTGGTTCACGTTCACCGGCACGCAGCTCACGTGGATCCTGATCGGCTACGGCTTCGTCGCGTCGGTGCTGCCGGTATGGCTGCTGCTCGCGCCGCGCGACTACCTGTCGACGTTCCTGAAGATCGGCACGATCCTCGGCCTCGCGATCGGCATCCTGGTCGTCGCACCGGAACTGAAGATGCCCGCGCTGACGAAGTTCGTCGACGGCACGGGCCCGGTGTGGTCGGGCAACCTGTTCCCGTTCCTGTTCATCACGATCGCATGCGGCGCGGTGTCGGGCTTCCACGCACTGATCTCGTCGGGCACGACGCCGAAGCTGATCGACAACGAAACCAACGCGCGCTTCATCGGTTACGGCGCGATGCTGATGGAATCGTTCGTCGCGATCATGGCGCTGGTCGCCGCCTGCGTGATCGAGCCGGGCATCTACTTCGCGATGAACGCGCCGGCCGCCGTGCTCGGCTCGACGCCTGAGGCCGTCGCGAACACCGTCACGCAGTGGGGCTTCGTGCTGACGCCCGACATGCTGACGCAGACCGCGAAGGCCGTCGGCGAAACGACGATCATCGCGCGCGCGGGCGGCGCGCCGACGCTGGCCGTCGGCATGGCGCACATCCTGCACCAGGTGATCGGCGGCGAAGCGATGATGGCGTTCTGGTATCACTTCGCGATCCTGTTCGAAGCGCTGTTCATCCTGACGGCCGTCGACGCCGGTACGCGTGCGGGCCGCTTCATGCTGCAGGACCTGCTCGGCACGTTCCATCCGGCGCTCAAGCGTACGGAGTCGCTGCCCGCGAACCTCGTCGCCACCGCGCTGTGCGTGGCCGCGTGGGGCTACTTCCTGTACCAGGGCGTGGTCGATCCGCTCGGCGGCATCAACACGCTGTGGCCGCTGTTCGGCATCTCGAACCAGATGCTCGCCGCGATCGCGCTGGTGCTCGGTACCGTCGTGCTGTTCAAGATGAAGCGCGAGCGCTATGCGTGGGTGACGATCGTGCCGACGGCGTGGCTGCTGATCTGCACGCTGACGGCCGGCTGGCAGAAGATTTTCGACTCGAACCCCAAGGTCAGCTTCCTCGCGCACGCCGCGAAGCTGCAGGCCGCGGTGGACGAAGGCAAGGTGCTCGCCCCGGCGAAGTCGATCGCGCAGATGCAGCGGATCATCTTCAACGACTACATCGATGCGGCGCTGGCCGGGTTGTTCATCTTCGTCGTCGTGGCGATCGCGGTGTACGGCGTCGTCGCCGTGCTGCGCGCGCGCCGCGAGTCGAAGCCGACCGTGCGCGAGACGCCGTACGAAGCGATGCCGGCCGCGCAGGCGCTCGGCAGCGGACGCTAAGGGGAGGCCGCGATGTTCAGCGATCTTGGCAGCGACCTGCGCAGCGCGGGGCGTTACCTCGGGCAGGCGTTGCGGCTGATGGTCGGCCTGCCCGACTACGACACCTACGTCGCGCACATGCGCGAAACCCATCCGGACCGCGAGCCGATGACGTACGAGGAATTTTTCCGCGAACGCCAGAATGCGCGGTACGGGTCGGGGGCGGGGAAGTGCTGTTGAACCGGGCTGTTCAAGCCGTTCGGTAATCGAAAGGGAAGCGCCGCGATGGAGATCGCGGCGCTTTTTTCTTTGGAGCGGCGGCGCAGCGGCCGCGTCGCCGTTTGCCCGAGCGCAGCACGGCGAAATCCGGCCGCCGGTATCATAGGGTTATCTCTTTTCCCGATGGACCCGCAGGAGAACACGTCGTGCATGTCGGTGAGCGTTTCAACAGTATTTCCCATCTCATCGGCGCGGTGCTGTCGGTGGCAGGCCTCGTGGCGCTCGTGACGATGGGCGCGCTCGAAGGCGATCCGTACAAGGTGGTGAGCTTCAGCGTGTACGGCGCGATGCTGTTCCTGCTTTACGCGATCTCGACGCTGTATCACAGCGTGCGCAACCCGCGCCTGAAGGCGATCCTGCAGAAATGCGACCACTCGGCAATCTACCTGCTGATCGCCGGCAGCTATACGCCGTTCACACTCGTCACGCTGCGCGGCCCGTGGGGCTGGTCGCTGTTCGGCGTGAGCTGGGGGCTCGCCGTGTTCGGCATCGTGCAGGAGTTGACGCTCGGGCGGCGTACGCGCTTGCTGTCGATGATCCTGTACGTGGCCATGGGCTGGCTCGCGCTCGTCGCGGTGCGGCCGCTGATCCACGCGCTGCCGCCGGTCGGTACCGCGTGGCTCGTGGCCGGCGGCCTGATCTACAGCGCGGGGATCTACTTCTTCATCAACGACGAACGCATCCGCCACGGGCATGGCATCTGGCACCTTTTCGTACTGGCCGGCAGCCTGTGCCAGTTCGTCAGTGTCGCGATGTATGTCGCGTGACCGGAACGCGGCGGTGAGCCGATGACCACGCTCGGGCGGCGCATCGGCTGGCGCATTCGCTAACGGCGCGTGGCGGCTTGCAGGTGCGCGGCCGTTGCGCCGGTTGCCGGTGCCTGCCCGGCCGTGATCCACCACGTTGCCGCGGCGAGCGCCGACAACGCGATCGCCATGACCAGCGCTACCCGCATCGCAGCCGGAAACGGCTGCAGCGTCGCGATGCACGCGCCGAAGACCGCCACGCCAAGCGCCGATCCGCTCTGCCGCGCCGCGTTCAGCGCGGCTGCCGCCACGCCGGCGCGGCGCCGGTCGACCGTCCCGAGCGCCGGCGATGTCGCGGCCGGCGAGATGAATCCCGACGCGAAGCCGATCGCGAGCATCGGCGCGACGGCGAGCCACGCGGGCGTCGTTGCACCGATGCCCGTCATCCCGAGCGCGCCGGCCGTATAGAGCCCGAACGCCGCGCACATCGTGCCGCGTGCGCCGAAGCGTGCCACGATCCGCCCCGAACACAGCCCGCCGAGCGCGACCATCGCAGTCATCGGCAGGAACGCGAGCCCCGTGTCGAGCGGGCTCGCGCCGCGAACCTGCCGATAGAACAGGCTGAGCACGAACAGCAGGCCGTAGAACACGAACGCCGACACCATCGACACGAATGTCGACCCCGCGAACAACCGGTTGCGGAAGAACGCGAGCGGCAGCATCGGTTCGCGGCGCCGCGCTTCGATCGCGACGAACGCGATCCATGCGGCGACGCTCGTCACGGCCCCGCCGACGATCGGCGCCGAGCGCCAGCCGAGCGACGGGCCTTCGATCAGCGTACCGATCAGCGCCGCGATCGCGACGATGGCCGCGGCCTGGCCGCCCCAGTCGAAATGCCGCGACCGGTCGACGGCGGCGCGCGCGACCGTGCGGCCGAGCCAGATGCCGGCGAGCCCGAGCGGCAGGTTCACGAAGAAGAGGCTGCGCCATCCGGACAGGTGGATCAGCAGCCCGCCGATCAGCGGGCCGGACGCCATGGCGATGCCGCCGCACCCCATCCACAGGCTGATCGCCGACGCGCGCGCGGCCGGCTCGGGGAAGGCGCGGTTGATCAGCGCGAGCGAGCAGGGCACCAGCATCGCGCTGCCGACGCCTTGCAACGCACGGGCGGCGGCAAGTGCCGGGAGGGTCGGCGCGATGCCGCACAGCGCCGACGCGCCGACGAATACCGCGAGCCCGGCGACATAGACCGTGCGGTCGCCGAACCGGTCGCCGAGCGTGCCGCCCGTCAGCAGCAGGCTTGCGAACGCGAGCGTGTAAGCGTTCACTATCCACTGCAGGCCGGCCACATGGCTGCCGAACGTGTGTGCGATGTCGGTGAGCGCGACGTTGACGATGGACGCGTCGAGCAGCACGAGCGTGTAGCTCACGCAGGTCGCGGCGAGCACGCGGCGGGCGGCGGCGCGGTCCGCCGCGGCGGCCGTCATGCGCGGCCGGGCGACGGCGTGGCGGCCCGCAGCGCGAGAAAGCCGACCCATCCCCAATACACGCGATGATGCGCGATCAGCCCGTCGCGCAGATCCATCACTTCGACGAGATCGACCTGATCGCCGTCCGGTGTGGCGCGCGGATATTCCCATGTCAGCTGGCGGCCGTTCGAGAAGAACAGTCCGGTCCGGTACCAGCGTCCAAGCCGGCTGCCTGGATTGCGCAGGCCGGCCGCGAAGAATCCGCCGATCGCGGCTTTGCCGTGCAGCACGCCGGAGCCGTGCGCGGGCAGCGTGACGACGACGAGCGGCGTTTCGAGCACCGCGTCGTCGGCATACAGCGCCATCAGCGCGTCGAGGTCGCGGGCGACGACGGCCGCGTGCCAGTTTTCATGGATGCGCCGGGCGTCGGCGTCGGTGTCTGCGGGTGTCATGGCGGGTTTCCGGAAGCGTCGATAACGGAAACCCACTGTATGGGCGCGCCACCGCGAGACGTTTCACGCCAACCCGAAACGTGGATGCCGGCGCGCGATGTGCGCGCCGCTCAAGCCGCGTGCAGGGCGCGATACCGCGCGAGGGTCAGGGCTTCGGCGTCGTGCGAAAGCTGGATGGCGGCGGCGTCGGCCGCTTCCCGTGCCGATTCGGTCACGCGCACGAACATCTGCTGCTCGAATGCCGCGACGGCCGCGTCGCGATCGGCATGGGCGATGAGGCCGGCCGCGAGTTCGGCTGCGTCCCGCATCGCGTTGTTTACGCCTTCGCCGCCGAACGGCGACATCACATGCGCGGCGTCGCCGATCAGCGTGACACCGCGACGATGCGCCCAGCAATGTCCGACCGGCAGCGCGACGATCGGCCGGTTGGCGAAGCGGTCGCCGCTGGCGCGAAACAGGTCGTGGAAGGCGTCGGCGAAGCCGTCGAATTCGGCGATCAGCGCGGCACGCATCGCCTCGGGTGATGCGCAGTCGAAGCGCCGTGCGACCCAGTCGAGCGGCACGCGAAAGATCGCATAGCCGCGCACGTGCGCATGCCCGTTGCGTTGCGCGATGATTGCCTTGCCGTTCCCGTGCACGCCGATCTTGCCGCGGCCGACGAGCTGCGACAGCGCGGGATGCTGGCGATCGATGTCGTCGATGCCGAATTCGATGAACGTGAGGCCGCTGTACTGCGGCTGGTACGGCGACAGCAGCGGGCGAAGGCGCGACCATGCGCCGTCGGCGCCGACCACGAGGTCGAACGGTCCCTCCGTCCCGTGCTCGAACACGAGCGTCGCGCGCCCGTCGGACGCCATCCGGACCTCGCGTACCGGGCGGTCCCATTGCACGCAGCCCGGCGGCAATGCGTCGAGCAGCAGCGCGCGCAACGCGGTGCGGTCGACCTCGGGCCGGTTGCCGCCGGCGCCGTCGTCGTCGAACAGCACGCGGCCCGCGCGATCGAGCAGGCGCGAGCCCTGATCCTCGTAGCGCGCGACGGCCAGGAACGCGCCGGTGAGGCCTGCCTGCGCGAGCGCCAGCAGGCCCGACTCCTCGTGCAGGTCCAGCGTGCCGCCCTGCGGGCGTTCGAGCGGATGCGCGTCGCGTTCGTACACGACTGCGTCGATTCCGCCGAGGGTCAGCAGGCGGGCGAGCGTGAGGCCGCCCGGCCCACCCCCGACGATGGCAATGCGGAAACCCGGCTTCATGGTGCGCTCACGGTTTGATAATATAGGTGCCTATATAAAATCATAGCCACCTATGGAATGTCAATATGAGCGCTCCCGAGACGACGAAGACGAATCCGTTGCCGCTGATCGGCTTCACTTACCGGCTGTTCGCGCGCGTGGTCGATCGGCCGCTGCGTGAACTGGGTTTCGCGATGAGCCAGCTCCCGGTGCTGGTGTCGTTGAAGAAGGCGGGCGCGCTGTCGCAGACGGAGCTCGCGCGGCGTGCGCAGGTCGAGCAGCCGAGCATGGCGCAGTTGCTGAACCGGATGGAGCGCGACGGCCTCGTGCTGCGCGTGCCCGATCCGGACGACCGGCGTAGCCGCCTGATCTCGCTGACGGATTCGGCGACGAAGGGGCTTGCGAAGGGGCGGGCCGTGATGGACGGTGCGAGCGAGCAAGCGCTGGCGGGGTTGAGCGACGCGGAGCGAGAACAGCTGGCGGCGTTGCTCGGCCGCGTGAATGCGAATCTCGAACGGATGGCCGGAATCGAGCGCGCGAACGACATCGATTGATCGCGATCGCCGGCTGCGTCGCCGTCGCCGGTCGCCGCGGGCCCTTATCCGGCCAGCGCGTCGAGATTCAGTGCATACGACTTCCCGATCCACACCGCGCAATCGCGATGGTCGCGCAGTTCGTCGTTCGTATTCGGATGCAGGAAGATGTCGAGCGCGCCGTGGTTCAGCACGAGCCACGGCACGATGTCGTCGAATCGCGCGGCGTCGAACGCGATCTGGTACGACCAGGCCGGATGCGGGCCGACGAGGCGCTCGTGAAAGCGGCCGAGTTCGATGACCGCGCCGAACCGTTCGTCGACGACCTGGCGAAATGCCCAGGCTGCGTCGCGGCTGGCCGCATCGAAATAGACGTGTGCATGCCAGCTGGCGATGGCGGTGGTGTCGAGGGCTGCCATGGAAGGACTCGATAAAAAAGGAATGCGTGAGATGCCGTGCGAAACGGCCGATGCGTGATTATCGCGCGTCCTTGCTGCGACCGTCGTGTCGCGATCCGGTAATCCGAAGCAGATGATTTGTCCTGTATCAGAAGAACCGTTTGATCCGATGAAATCATTGTCACGCTATCCGCGTGCGCGATATCACGCCGGAAGCCCTGCCGGCACGGGTGCCGGCCGGAATCGCACCGGCAACACGTCATTTCGGAAATTGAAAAAGCGGTGGGCATGGCGCTTCTGATCGCTCGCAAAAATGCGATCAGGTCGTTGAATGAAATAAAGAAATTCCATTTCGACGGGATTCGCGAATGACACGACTCGCGCGCCCGATTCCGAAGCCGAAAATATCAATTGCGGATTCGTCTATTCAAGCGGCATGCGGCGCGGCATACGATGATTTCAACGCATCGACGATGAACGATCGATGCGGGGACAACCATCTGGAGGCCACTATGCGATCCCTCGTTCCCGTTGCTGTTCTTTCCTGCGCACTCGCTGCGCTGCCCGCCGTCGGTTTTGCGCAGTCGATGGGTACCGGCGACACCCCGAATGCCGCGCGGATGACCTGGTCGGCGGCGCGTGCCGAAACCGATGCGCAGCTGATGCAGATGACACGTGCCGGTTATCGCGCGACGTCGGCCGGCAACCAGAACTATCCGCTCGAGATGCAGCGCGCGCTCCAGCGTGTGCACGATCCGGTGCCAGACCGTTCGCGCGAAGAGAAGGCCGCGATGCAAGCGCAGGCAGCCCGCGACGCGCAGGGCGGTCATCCGGTGAAGGCGTTCTTCGTGAAAACCGCGTACTACCTGAAGGGCGAGAACACGTTCTGATGCAGGAGACGAACATGGCATGCCCCAACCGGTTGGCCGGCGCGTTGTGCGCGTCGGCGATACGCAGGCTGCCGGAAGCATGCGCGACGCGGCAGCGGGCCGATGTGCACGGCGGTCGGCGCCGCGCGAGCGGCCTTCGCGGCGCGGGCCGCGGCGCCGTCGCGTGCCGCTCCTCTTGGCCGGCATTTGCGGCGGACGACGGGGCCACGAGCGAGGCCGAATCATGAAGGCCGCCCGGAAAGTCCGTCGCCATCCGCCATTGACCCGCGAATGGCTGCTGCCGCTGCCGCCCGCGCATGCACGCGACATCTCGCTGAAATGCCACATGGCGCTCGTCGCGCTGCGCGGCGAGCACGGCAGCGAAACGTTGCTGATGCGGCTGCGCACGAGCGTGTATCTGGTCTTTCTCGCGCTCGACGATGCGGTTTCTCCCGAAGCGAGCATCGACCTGTGCGTCGACGCGGAGCGCGCGCTCGACGCGAGCGTGGCGCGCGCCGCGCAAAGCGGCGCATGGACGCTGTACGACGACGAATGCGCGGTACTCGAACCCGTGCTCGCCGCGAACGATGCCTGCGTCGCGACGCTCACCCGGCATCGGCTCGCCGAGCTGTGGCGTCATGTCTGCACGTTCGCGTCGGCCGAACAGCCGGCACTGGTCGCGCAGGCGGCGGCGAAGATGCGCGCGCCCGCCGTTCTGCATTGAGTGACCGGCCGTGGGGCGTGTTTCATACGCGTCCCATTTCATCGTGCCGACGCTCGCCGTCTAATGTCATCACTGGAGCCCGGATGCGTTCGGTCGATGACGGTCCATCCTCGCGTTTGCGACGATCGTGCGTGTCGACGTGAACGCATTCGTTTTGGTCAGGAGGAGCGATGGCGCAATACAGGATCGGCGGCTACTTCACGTGCGGAAGCGGTCGCGCATTCAGCGAGAACCTGTCACCGGGCAGTCAGGTGACCGTTGCGGGCATTTATCGATGCACCGTATGCGGCGACGAGATCGGCATCGCGAAGTCGCAGGCATTGCCATCCGACGAAGCGCATCGCCACGATCTCGATCCGCCGTCCGACCCGGCACGCGATCCGGGCCCGACCGCGTGGCAGCTGATCGCGGCGGCGGAGTCGCGAAGCTAGGCAACCGGCGTTCGCCCCCGGCACGCTGCGCGCAAGCGCAATGCGCGACACCGCGTCCGGAAAAACAAAAGCGCCGCGGAGCGAACTCCGTGGCGCTTTTTCGATACCTGCCGGCGCGGAGGCGCAAGCCTCCGCGTGGCCAACCGCGCTTAAGCCGCGGTTGCCGGCTTGGCCGGCTTCTGCAGCTTGCCCTTGCCGGCGCGCTGGATTTCCTCGAGCTTGATCTCGACGTGGCGCGAGAACACGTACTCGGCCGGACGCTGCTTCGCGATCGAGATGTCCGGCGCGAACGGGCCGTCGGTCTTGATGCCCTTGCGGCTCACGCGCAGCGCCTTCAGCGGGTTCGAGATCGTGTCCATCACGGCGGTGGCTTCGAAGCCGCAGTGGACCATGCAGTCCGCGCACTTCTCGTAGTTGCCGACGCCGTAGTTGTCCCACTCCGTCGTTTCCATCAGTTCCTTGAAGGTCTTCACGTAACCTTCGCCGACCAGGTAGCACGGCTTCTGCCAGCCGAACACCGTACGCGCCGGGTTGCCCCACGGCGTGCACTTGTACGTCTGGTTGCCGGCCAGGAAGTCGAGGAACAGCGACGACTGGCTGAACGACCAGCGCTTGCCGCCTTCGCCGCGTTTCAGGATTTCGCGGAACAGGTTCTTCGTCTTGTCGCGGTTCAGGAAGTGCTGCTGATCCGGCGCGCGTTCGTACGCGTAACCCGGCGACACCGTGATGCCGTCGACGCCGATCGGGCCCAGCGTGTCGAAGAACTTCGCGACGCGCTCCGGCACTGCATCGTTGAACAGCGTGCAGTTGATGTTCACGCGGAAGCCGCGGCGCTTCGCTTCCTTGATTGCCGCGACGGCCTTGTCGTACACGCCGTCCTGCGACACCGAGTGATCGTGCGCTTCCTTGTCACCGTCGAGGTGGACCGACCAGACGAAATACGGGCTCGGCTCGTAGTCGTCCATCTTCTTTTCCATCAGCAGCGCGTTCGTGCACAGGTACACGAACTTCTTGCGCTTCATGATGCCCTTGACGATTTCCGGCATCTCCTTGTGGAGCAGCGGTTCGCCACCGGCGATCGACACGACGGGCGCGCCGCACTCGTCGACGGCCTGCAGGCATTCCTCGACGGACAGGCGCTGGTTCAGGATCGGATCCGGATAATCGATCTTGCCGCAGCCGTTGCACGCGAGGTTGCAGCGGAACAGCGGCTCGAGCATCAGCGCGAGCGGATAGCGTTTGTTGCCGGACAGGTGCTGGCGCACGATGTAGGCGCCGACACGGACTTGCTGGAGCAGCGGAATAGACAAGGGATGTCCTCCTTAAACTTCGCGGGCGACAGCTTGCGTGAGCTTCGCCGGCAGCTTGAATTCGACTTTTTCCTCACGGCCCGCCATCGTCGCGACATCGACGGGCCCCAGCGCGCGCAGCGCGCCAATTACATCCTCGACCATCTCTTCGGGCGCCGACGCACCGGCCGTCAGGCCGACCGTCTGCACACCCGCGAACCATTCGGCCTTGACTTCCGAGCCGTCGGCGACGAGATAGCTCGGCACACCGCTTTCGGTGCCGATCTCGCGCAGGCGGTTCGAGTTCGAGCTGTTCGTCGCACCGACGACGAGCAGCACGTCAACCTGTTCGCTCAGCTCGCGCACGGCGGCCTGGCGATTTTGCGTCGCGTAGCAGATGTCACGCGTGTCCGGGCCGACGATGTCGGTGAACCGGCGCTGCAGCGCTTCGATGATGCCGCGCGTATCGTCGACCGACAGCGTGGTCTGCGTGATGTACGCGACCGGCGTGTCGACGGGCAGCGTCAGCGTATCGACTTCGGCTTCGCTCTGCACGAGGATCACCTCGGCCGGAATCTGGCCGATCGTACCCTCGACTTCCGGGTGGCCCGCGTGGCCGATCAGGATCAGCCGGCGGCCCGCCCCGACATACTGGCGGCCCTGCACGTGCACTTTCGTGACGAGCGGGCAGGTCGCGTCGAGCACGTCGAGCCCGCGCGTTTCCGCGTCGCGCTCGACCGTTTGGGCGACACCGTGCGCGCTGAAGATCGCGACAGCGCCGTGCGGCACCTCGTCGAGTTCCTCAACGAATCGTGCCCCTTTATTACGCAGATTTTCTACGACGTGCCGGTTATGCACGATTTCATGGCGTACATAAACCGGCGCACCGTGCTGTTGCAGCGCGCGATCGACGATTTCGATCGCGCGGACAACCCCCGCACAAAAGCCGCGGGGCTGGGCAAGGATGACTCGCATAGGTGAGCGAACTCCGACGACAGACGCCGGGGTTCAAGGAGCTGGCACCTGCTCGCTCGCCCCGGCTTGATGTTATGAAGGCAGGAACGAACCGGCCGGCCAGGCCCCGGAACCCCGAATTAATCGCGCATTTTAACCCTATCGCGCCGTCCTTGCTCTGGTGCTGTGTCGGCGCTGTTGCAATTGCGGGAGAGCCGCGTCGGCGCTGGCGTGCGCGGAACCCAGTAAACTACGCGGTTTCGCGGGCGGCCGCTCCGGCTGCCCGGCGTCGCGCTCATTTCAAGGCCATTCGATGACCGTCGATTCTTACGCGTATTGCCCGTCCGCCGGTGCGGTTTCGGGCGTTTTGTTCCTGACCCCTATTGATATCGGGCATGCCGGCGTCCGGCAGGAGGCATGCCGATGATGCTGGTGATTGCTTTCCTGGTGTCCGGCCTGTCGCTGATGATCTGGATCGTGCTGCTCGTCGCGCGCGGCAGTTTCTGGCGTGCGCAGCCTGCGCGGCCGCTGCCGCCCGAGGCACGCGGGGCGGCTGCCGAGGCTGGCTGGCCGGCCGTCGTTGCGGTCGTGCCGGCGCGTAACGAAGCCGACGTGATCGCTCGCGCAGCGACCTCGCTGCTCGAGCAGGATTACCCGGGCGGATTTCATCTGATCATTGTCGACGACCACAGCGACGATGGCACTGCCGACGCGGCCCGCGCGGCCGCGCTCGCGATCAACCGCGCCGACCGGCTGACGGTGCTGGCCGCGAAGCCGCTGCCGGCCGGCTGGTCGGGCAAGGTGTGGGCGCAGTCGCAGGGGATCGCCGCGGTGCAGACGCTTGGCCTGCCGGCCGACTACCTGCTGCTGACGGACGCCGACATCGGCCATCCGCCCGATGCCGTCGCGCAGCTCGTGACGCGCGCGCAGGCCGAGAACCGCGATCTCGTGTCGCTGATGGTGCGGCTGCGTTGCGATTCGTTCTGGGAAAAGGCGCTGATCCCGGCGTTCGTGTTCTTCTTCGCGAAGCTGTACCCGTTCTCGTGGATCAACAACCCGCGCAACCGCACGGCCGGCGCCGCCGGCGGCTGCATGCTCGTGAAGCGCACGGCGCTCGAGGAAGCGGGCGGCATCGAGTCGATCCGCGGCGCGCTGATCGACGACTGCAGCCTGGCCGCGCAGATCAAGCATCGCGGCAGCGGCCGCCATCCGATCCGTCTCGACCTGGCCGACCGCAGCGTGTCGTTGCGCCCGTACGACAGCTGGCGCGACATCTGGAACATGATCGCGCGCACTGCGTTCACGCAGCTGCACTATTCGCCGCTGCTGCTGGCCGGCACGCTGCTCGGGATGACGATCATCTATCTCGTGCCGCCCGTCGCGGCGCTCGCGTACGGCGCGCGTGCGTGGCCGGCCTGGCTCGCGTGGGCGTCGATGTGCGCCGCGTATGCGCCGATGCTGCGCTACTACCGGCGCTCGCCGCTGTGGGCGCCCGCGCTGCCGCTCGTCGCGCTGTTCTACGTCGGCGCGACGTTCGCGTCCGCGTGGCGCTACTGGCGCGGCAAGGGCGGCCAGTGGAAGGCGCGCGTGCAGGCGCCGGTGGATCGCTGAGCGTGTTCCGGGAGGCGTGCCTCCCGGCAGCCGGCAAACGAAACAGCCCGATCGGTGCAAACCGGTCGGGCTGTTTCGTTTTTGGCGGGGGCTGCCGCCAGCGCGTGTGCTTACCGCTGGGTCAGCATCATGTACATCTGGATCACGACGTCCGGCGAGAACGTGAACGGCACCCAGCCGTAGCCGGTGTGGCGCGCGACCAGCAGGCGGTCGCCGTTCGACTGCTTCTGCACGGCCATCATCGGGTTCTTCGTCGTCACGAAACGCCAGCCGGCCGGGATGCCGGGCGGCGGCTCCGGCTGCATCGACGCGCGTGCATGCGCGAGTTCCTCGATCAGCTGGCCCAGTTGCTCCGGATTCAGCGTGATCGACTGGCCGTTGACGGTCAGCGTGAGTTCGTTCTGCGACGGGCGCGCGACGTGCAGCGTCGCCTTGTCGGCCGGCGCAGCAGCAGTTTCGGTTTCCACCGCAGGTTCGGCTTGTGCGGCCGGGACGATCGCGGTTCCCGCGTCGGCCGGTGCGTCGGAAACGTCGGCCGTTTCGGCCTCGGCCGGTGCCATTGCGCTCACGACGGTTTCCGCCGCCGGCGTGTCCGACGACGCCGGGGCGACGACTTCGGCGGCTACGGCCGTAGCCGCTGCCGTGTGCGTCGCGGCTTCCTTGACGACGGCCTCGACCAGCGCCTCGGCGTCGGCGATGGCCTTCGCATGGTGCTGCGCGGCCGCTTCGGCCTGTGCGATCGCCGCGGCATGGCGTTGCGTGACGGCCTCGGCCTCGGCGGTCGCGTCGGCGTGGCGTTGCGCGGCGGCTTCGGCCTGCGCGATCGCTTCCGCGTGGCGCTGCGTGACGGCTTCGGCCTCGGCGGCCGCATCGGCGTGACGCTGCGCGGTGGCTTCGGCCTCGGCGATTGCTTGCATGTGACGTTGCGCAAGCGCCTCGGCTTCCGCGATCGCGGCTGTGTGACGCTGTGCGGCGGCTTCGGCCTCGGTGGTCGCTTCCGCGTGACGCTTCGCGGCGGCCCCGGCTTCGACGGTCGCGGCCGCATGACGTTGCGCAGCGGCATCGGCTTCGGTCGCGGCGGCGTGATGGCGCTGCGCAGCAGCTTCGGCTTCGGCGATCGCAGCCGCGTGGCGCTGCGATGCGGCTTCGGCATCCGCGTGACGCTGCGCGAGCGCTTCGGTCAGCGCGGTGGCTTCCGCATGGCGCTGCACGGCCGCTTCGGCCTGCGCGGCAGCATCCGTATGACGTTGGGCGGCGGCTTCGGCGGCGGCGGTCGCGTCGGCATGGCGCTGTTGCGCGGCGTCGGCGTCGGCGGCAGCGGCCGTGTGGCGCTGCGCGGCGGCCTGCGCTTCGGTTTCGGCGGCGGCGTGACGTTCGGCTGCGGCCTGGGCTTCCGATGCGGCGGCGCGCGCGAAGGCTTCCGCGCTGCGGGCCGCCTGCTGGGCGGCGTGGTGATCGTGGAGGAGCTGATCGACGCCCGTGGTGAGCGAAGCGATCTGATCGTTCAGGTTCATGCGTGTCTTCTCTGCGTAAGACCCGCGATTTTACCCGCTGCGCCGGTGCCGGGCCGCGCGGGTCGTGTAACAAAGTGCGCAAAGCGGCGCGAGGTGCGCCGCTTTGTGTTACTTCAGGTAGCCCGCCGAGCCGAACCAGTCGAGCGCATCGCGCAGCCCTTCGCGGTACGGACGCGCGCGGTAGCCGAGTTCGCGTTCGGCCTTCGCGGACGTGAAATACATCTTGTTCTTCGACATCCGCAGCCCGTCCACGGTGACGAACGGTTCCTTCTTCGTGAACTTCGCGACCGCTTCGGCGCCGACCGCGAGCGGGTACAGCGGCCAGCGCGGCAGCGCGATCGTCGGCGCCTTGCGGCCCGTCATCTGCGCGATGTCCGCGAGCATCTGCTGCAGCGGCAGGTTCTCGCCGCCGAGGATGTAGCGCTCGCCGATCCGGCCGCGCTCGAGCGCGAGGAAGTGGCCGTGTGCGACGTCGTCGACGTGCACGAGGTTCAGCCCCGTATCGACGAACGCGGGAATCTTGCCGAGCGCGGCTTCGACGATGATGCGGCCGGTCGGCGTCGGCTTCACGTCGCGCGGGCCGATCGGCGTCGACGGATTGACGATCACGGCCGGCAGCCCCTCGTCGGCGATCATCCGCTCGACCGCGCGCTCCGCGAGCACCTTGCTGCGCTTGTACACGCCGATCGCCTGTTCGGCCGTGAGCGGCCGATTCTCGTCGGACGGATCGCCGGCGCTCGTCACCTTCAGCGTCGCAACGCTGCTCGTGTAGACGATTCGCTCGACGCCTTCCGCGCGGGCCGCGCGCATCGTCGCGACCGCGCCCTCGAGGTTCGCGCGCTCGATCTCGTCGGGATCGGGCGCCCACAGCCGGTAGTCGGCCGCCACGTGCAGCAGGTAGCGCACGCCGCGCAGCGCGGCGCGCATCGACGCCTCGTCGCGCATGTCGCCGGTGACGATCTCGGCGTCGAGATCCGCGACGTTCGTGCGCGGGCTGGTCGGGCGCACGAGCACGCGCACCGCATAGCCTTTCTGCTGCGCGATGCGTGCGACGGCCGAGCCGACGAAACCGGACGCGCCGGTGACGAGAACGAGATCGCGGGAGGTATCAGTCATGCGTTTCCTTCAGGGCCGCGCGCGGGCGGCGCGGCGGTTGAGCATCGGCGAGATTGTACGTGGTCGGCGCGCGCGGCGACGCCTGGCCGGCGCGTGTGCGAAGCGGCCGACGCGACTACAATGCCGGGCTTGAATGCAACCGGAGGGCGACGCGATGAGCCGCAATGAGCTGGACGAACGGATCGAGACCTACTACGTGCGGGTGCGCGGCGTCGTGCAGGGCGTCGGCTTTCGTCATGCGACGGTGCGCGAAGCGCATGCGCTGAAACTGCGCGGCTGGGTCGCGAATCTCGAGGACGGCACCGTCGAGGCGATGATCCAGGGCCCCGGCGCGCAGATCGACCGGATGCTCGCGTGGCTGCGGCACGGGCCGCCGGCCGCGCGCGTCACCGAAGTGACGTTCGAGGAGCGCCAGACCGAACGGCGCTTCGAGCGTTTCCAGCAGCAGTAAGAGGCGCGGAACAATCATGACGGGGTATCCGGAAGCCGGGCGCGGCCTCATGCTGTCGGTGATGGCGTCGACGCTGTTCGCGCTGATGTCGGCTTACGCGAAACTGCTCGCGCCGCTCACGGGGCTCGACATCTTCGCGTGGCGCGTCTTGTGGACCGCGCCGGGCGCGCTTGCGTTGATCGCGCTGCGCGGCCGCTGGCCGGCGCTCGTCGAGCTCGCGCGGCGCACCGTGCGCGACTGGCGCCTGCTGATCGCGCTGCCGGTGAGCGCGGCGCTGCTCGGCGTGCAGCTGTGGTTGTTCCTGTGGGCGCCGTTGCACGGCCGCATGCTCGAAGTATCGCTCGGCTATTTCTTGCTGCCGCTGACGATGGTGCTCGTCGGCCGCTTCTACTATCACGAACGGCTCGATCCGCTGCAATGGGCGGCGGTCGCGTGCGCCGCGCTCGGCGTCGCGCATGAAATGTGGGCGACGCGCGCGTTCGCGTGGCCGACGCTCGTCGTCGCGCTCGGCTATCCGCCGTATTTCGTGCTGCGCCGGCGGATCAACGCCGATTCGCTGGCCGCGTTCGCGGTCGAGATCGCGCTGCTGTGCCCGATCGCGTTCGCGATGGTTTCGACGAGCACGACGCGCGTCGCCGTGCATCCGGTGCTGTGGGCCGTGCTGTTGCCGGGGCTCGGCATCCTCAGCACGCTCGCGCTCGCGAGCTACCTGAAGGCGAGCCGGATGCTGCCGATGGCGCTGTTCGGGATCCTCGGCTACGTCGAGCCCGTGCTGCTCGTCGCCGTGTCGCTGCTGCTGCTCGGCGAGACGCTGAGCGTCGCGAAGCTCGCGACCTACGGCCCGATCTGGGTTGCCGTCGCGCTCACCGCGTGGCACAGCGCGATGCTGATGCGGCGCTTGCCCGCACGCGGATAAGCACCGGTCGCGATGCGGCGGCCGCACGGAACGTGCCGCGTATCGTGCATCATCCAGCGGTCGGGCATCGATCGCTCGGCACGCGCATGCAGCGAGGCTGACCGCAAACTGGCGTCGCGCTGACGTGAATCTGGCGACGCTGACCGCTTCTCTCCACAAGGCTCGGGCGTGTAATCGAACAGAAGATTCGGTTGCACTTTGTTACTTAGGGTCTGCCCGGATCGGCCATTAGACTGGCCTGACCGACTTCCCTTCGTATGCAGCTTTTCAATGAACGGTCATCTCCGTGCCTGGCCGGCCGGGTTGGCGCGATGCGAGCATACGCGTATCGCCGCCGATCGCGCTCGCCTTCTCCTTCCCGATTCCCTCCCCGGTGCGCGTCGCACCGCCGTCGCGCAGGTGCGCTCATGTCGTTGAGCCCGCCGCCTGCCGCCACGGTTCAGCCGTCGCGCGGCGGCCGCCTGATCGAAATCGACTTCTTCCGCGGGCTCGTGCTGTTGATGATCGTCGTCGATCACATCGGCGCGAGCGTGCTGTCGCGCGTGACGCTGCACGCGTTCGCGCTGTGCGATGCGGCCGAGGTGTTCGTGTTTCTCGGCGGCTTCGCGACCGCGAGCGCGTACGGCGCGATCGCCGAACGGCACGGTGCGCGTGCCGCGCAGCAGCGCTTCGTGCGTCGCGCGATGCAGATCTACCGCGCGTTTCTCGCGACGTCGACGCTGATGCTCGTCGTGTCGGCCGTGCTCGATCACTACGGGATCGACGCGCCGAACCTCGCACTCGACGACGTCAGCGTGATGCTCGCGTCGCCGCTCACGGGCGCAGCCGAACTGCTGACATTCCAGCGCCAGCCGTATCTCGCGTCGGTGCTGCCGATGTACGTGCTGTTCGCGCTCGCGTCGCCGGTGCTCGTGCCGTTCGCGCGGCGTCATCCGTGGCTGCTGGTCGCGCTCAGCGCCGCATCGTGGATCGCGGCGGGCTGGCTCGGCCCCGAGCTGCTGGACACCGACGGCTTCCGCTGGAGCTTCAACCCGTTCGCATGGCAGCTGATGTTCGTCGCCGGCGTGCTGGCGCGCTGCCAGCCGTTTTACCGGCACCTCGCGCTCGGGCGCTGGGGCGCGGCGGCAACCGGGCTCGCGTGCGCGGTCGTGCTCGGTTGCGCAAGCTACAAGCTGTTCTCGGGGTTGCCGCTGCCCGAAGGCGTGCTCAAGCGCGACCTCGCACTGCCGCGTGTCGTGAGCTTCGCGGCCGTCGCGTGGCTGATGGCCGATTGCGTGCGCTTCGGCTGGATCGCGCGGATAGCGCAGGGCGTGCGGCCCGTCGTGGCGGTCGGCCAGCGCGGGCTGATCTGCTTCGTTGCGGGCGCGGCGATCTCGCTCGTCATCGATTCGCTGCTGCATCCGGTCGTGCGCAGCGACGATCTGCGGCATGTCGGCGTGGGCCTCGTGGCCGACGCATGCGCGCTCGGGCTGATGATGGCCGTGGCCGGTTCGGGAACGTGGATCGCGCGGTGGCGCAGTGCGGCTGCGTGAGCGGTGCGAAAGGCGGCGCGTGCGGCACGGAATGTGCCGCGCGGCGTCAGTGAGGTGAGCCGATACGGGAGCGGGGAACGGCGGTTGCGTCGTCGGATTCGGTGTCGTCGCGTTCGTCCTGCGCCGGATCGTCAGGCTCGGCGAGAACCGCGTCGGCTTCGGCTGCGGCCCGGGCGGCGCGCATCGCGGTGCAGCGCTGAGCGTGCCGGATGTCCGACAGTATTCTCAGCAGCCGCGTTGTCTTGCTTTTCATGGCTTTCTCCCGCCAGTGCGCATCGTGCGAAGCAGATGCACGTCCTGCAACCAGTGTAGGACGCGTTCGCGTGCCTGGCGGGAGAATGTGGCGTGCAGGCCGCACGCCGAGGGATATTACTTACTGCGCCGTGGCGACGCCCTGCGCCTGCAGTGCCTCTTCGCGGCGCTCTTCCGCGCAGCGTTGATGCTGGCGCGACAGGCGGTTCATCAGCGGCAGCAGCAGCAGCGCGAGCACCATGCCGATCGCGGCGAGCCAGCCGAGCTTCTCGAACAGCGACAGGTAGAGCGGCAGCGAATCGGTAGCCGGCAGGTCGTGCGACGGCATCTGCGCGAAGTTCGCGACGACGCTGCCCAGGTACTGCGACACGCCCGTCGCGACGAAATACGCGCCCATCATGAAGCCGCTCATGCGCGCCGGCACGTAGCGGGCGATCATCGCGAGGCCGAGGCCGCTCACCAGCAGTTCGCCGAGCGAGTAGAGGCCGTAGCCCCACACCATGAACCACGACGACACGCGGCCGTCCACCGCGTAGCGGCCGCTGATCGTGAACACCAGGTAGCCCGCGGCGACCGCGCCGAAACCGAGCGCGTACTTCGCCGCGACCGGCAGGTCACGGCCGCCCTTCGCGATGCCGTTGTAGATCAGCACGAGCACCGGGCTCAGCAGCATGATCCAGATCGGGTTCAGCGCCTGGAACTGCGCGGCGCTCCACGTGAACAGCGTCGTGCCGAACAGCATGAAGCGCGGATCGACGTTGCGCAGCGCGAACAGCGTCAGCGACGTCGACATCTGCACGTAGAAGATGAAGAACAGGATCACCTGGCCGATCAGCACGAGTGCCGCGATCAGGCCCGCGCGCTCCGAGCGCTCCGACTTCGCGATCATGTAGGCGAAGATCGCGAGGATCGCGAACGCTGCCGTCCACACGCTGGCGACCGCGAGCTGCTTGTGCTGCAGCACGTACAGCGTGACCAGCGCGAGCGCGACGCCACCCAGCGCGACCGCGCCGAGGCGCTTCCAGCGGATCGGTTCGTCGTCCGGCTTCGAGCCGACGTGCGCGAGCGTGCGGTGCATCAGCATGAAGTTGAGGATCGCGAGCAGCATGCCGCCGCAGCAGACTGCGAACGCGGTGTGCCAGCCCCAGTGATCCTTGATCCACGGCGTCGCGAGCATCGACACCGTCGAGCCGATGTTGACCGCCATGTAGTAGATCGTGAACGCGCTGTCGATGCGCGCGTCGTCGCCTTCGTAGATGCGGCGCACGAGGTTCGCCGCGTTGGCCTTGAACAGGCCGTTGCCGACGACGATCACGCCGAGCGACGCATACATGTACGTCAGGTGATCGTTCGGTACCGCGAGCATCAGGTAGCCGGCGCACAGCACGGACGCGCCGATGATCATCGTGCGGCGGGCGCCGAGCACCTTGTCGCCGATCCAGCCGCCGATCGACGGCGCGGCATAGACGAGTGCGGTGAACGCACCCCAGGTCAGGTTCGCATGGCTGTCGGTGAAACCGAGCCGGTCGACCATGAAGAGGACCAGGAGCGCGGCCATGCCGTAGTAGCCGAAGCGCTCCCACATTTCGATGAGGAAGACCGTCGTGAACGATCGGGTTTGTGAAACAGGTGCATGCATCATCAATCTCGGTTGAAACGGACGGCACGGATCGCGCGTCGTCTTGGGGTCGAACTGGCGCCTGTGCGCAATGGGCCGGGTAAGCTTTGCGCTGGCGATGGAACAGTCGGGCGGATTAGCCCGGGCCGGGGTCGGACACCGCCTGGTGGGGCGGGGAAGGTCCCCGACCGGCGCGCGCATGGTAACGGTTGCCGGTCCGGTGCGACAGGTGTGTGCTACCTAGGGAAACTCCCGATTTGGCAGCAGCTTTCAGGAACATTCGTCTCATCATCTATTTGTAAGAATCCGCGCAGGTCCTCCGAAGATTCCCGGAGAGCCGCTTGCAGCTTGCCTGTGAAGCGGGCGAGTCTGGCAAGATAGCGCGTCGTTTCGCTCGCCTCGTGCCCTGTTTAGCGCACCGGGCTCAACACCGAAGACGTGTGCGAACCCGAAGACTAAGCTATATCGATCTAACTTAGTTATTTTCCATCAAACATTTTTTGACGATCACTTTTCGGCCTGCTATGGTTCCCCCCACTGAAAACTCGCGGTCTGCAGACGCTGCCGCCGCACTGGGCAGCAAGATTCGCGCGTTGCGCCAACGACTCAAGCGCACGCTCGACGACACCGCTACCGCCGCGGGGATTTCGAAGCCGTTTCTGTCTCAAGTCGAGCGCGGGCTCGCGTCACCGTCCCTGACATCGCTGGCCGGTATCGCGCACGCGCTCGGTGTGACGGTGCAGTACTTCGTGGATACGCCGAGTGAAGAGCGCTCGGTCTGCCGAGGCGAGCAGTTGCGCTTCTTCGGGTTTGCCGATTCGGCGAACCTGTTCGCGCGGCTGACGAACGTATCCGAAGGGCGCCAGCTGGAGGCGATCCTCGTGAGGATGCCGCCGGGGCAGAAGCGGTCGGAGGTGACGACGCATGCAGGAGAGGAGTTCCTGTATGTGATTGAAGGGGAAGTGTCGCTGACGCTGGAAGGCAAGACGTTCGTCCTGCAGGCCGGCGACAGCTCGCACTATCAGTCGACGGTGCCGCACAGCTGGGTCAACACCGCGAAAGTGGAGTCGGTGGTGGTCTGGGTCGGTACACCAAGGCTGTTCTAACGCACAGGTATTCCTTCGTTTCCAAGACGGGATGCCTGTCGAAAGAAACGTAAGGAATACTAATATGCAATACGAGAATCACGGGCCTCCTCAATCGCTGTACCCGTCAGCGTCTCACGCGTAATCCGCGGCATCCGCCGCGCGACGCCCCGAACCAACCTTCTCTAGACAGCCACGATGAAATCCTTGCATGCCATGTCGGCCGTGCTGGCCGCGCTCGCCCTGACGACGCCTGTTGCCCACGCCGTTACCGTCCCGTCGAACGTCGCGCTCGCTCCTCAACAGGATCTGACGCGACAGGTGCCCGCCGAAGTCGAGTCGCTCGACCCCGCGCACATCGAATCGTGGACCGGCAACACGATCGGCCTCGACCTGTTCGAAGGGTTGGCCCGCATCGATGCATCCGGCCAGGTCGTGCCGGGCGTCGCGCTGTCGTGGGAACGCAAGACGCCGCAGACGTGGATCTTCAAGCTTCGCCATGACGCGAAGTGGAGCAACGGCCAGCCGGTGACGGCCGCCGATTTCGTTTATTCGTGGCAGCGCCTCGTCGATCCGAAGACCGGCTCGAAATACACGATCCTCGTCGAGTTCGTGAAGAACTCGAAGGACATCATTGCGGGCAAGGCCGCGCCGTCGACGCTCGGCGTGCGCGCCGTCGATCCGTACACGCTGGAAGTGACGACCGACGTGCCCGTCGCGTTCTTCCCCGAACTGACCGCGATGGCGCCGCTCGTGCCGGTGAACAAGGACGTCGTCGCGAAGTTCGGCGACGCATGGACGCGCCCGGGCAACATCGTCAGCAACGGCGCATACCAGCTCGTCGACTGGCAGCCGAACAACCGTATCGTCGTGTCGAAGGACGCGAAGTACTGGAACGCGCCGAAGGTCGTGATCAACAAGGTCACGTACCTGCCGATCGAAAGCGACGAAACCGCGATGCGCATGTACCAGGCCGGCCAGATCGACTACAGCTACTCGATCCCGTCGGGCATCTTCCAGCAGGTCAGCAAGCAGTTCGGCGGCGAACTGCGCCCGGGCCTGCAGCTCGCGACGTACTACTACTACCTGAACAACAGCGACGCGGCGCTGAAGGACAAGCGCGTGCGCCAGGCGCTGTCGATGGTGATCGATCGCGACGTGCTGACGCAGAAGCTCACGCAGGCCGGCGAGAAGCCGATGTACGGCCTGATGCCGAACGGCACGAAGGGCGTGCAGTCGTTCACGCCGGAATGGGCGGCGTGGCCGATGGCCAAGCGCGTCGAAACCGCGAAGAACCTGCTGAAGCAGGCCGGCTACTCGGATGCGAAGCCGCTGTCGTTCACGCTGACGTACAACACCAACGACCTGCACAAGAAGGTCGCGCTGTTCACCGCATCGGAATGGCGTACGAAGCTCGGCGTCAACACGAAGCTCGAGAACGTCGAGTTCAAGGTGCTGATGAAGGAGCGTCATGACGGCAAGGTGCAGATCGCGCGCGACGGCTGGTTCGCCGACTACAACGACGCGATGACCTTCTTCGACCTGATCCGCTGCGGCAGCTCGCAGAACACCGTCGGCTACTGCAACAAGCAGGTCGATGCGTACGTCGAGGAAGGCAACCAGAAGCTCGACGACAAGGCGCGCGCCGCACTGCTCACGCAGGCGCACGACGCAGCGATGAACGACACGCCGATGGTGCCGCTGTTCCAGTACTCGGCCGACCGTCTCGTGAAGTCCTACGTGGGCGGCTACTCGCTGAAGAACGTGATCGACATGCGTGCTTCGCAGGACATGTACCTGATCAAGCACTGAGCGGAGCGATCATGCTGGCCTACGCATTGAGGCGCACGTTGTGGGCGGTGCCGACCATCCTCGCGGTCATCACCGTCTGCTACCTGCTGCTGCATTTCACGCCCGGCGGTCCGTTCGATACGGAGAAGCAGCTGTCCGCCGCGACGCTCGCGAACCTGAACGCGAAATACCACCTCGACGAGCCGCTGTGGAAGCAGTACCTGATGTATCTCGGCTCGCTGCTGCACGGTGATCTCGGCCCGTCGTTCCGTTACGTCGACTGGTCGGTGAACGATCTCGTGAAGAAGGCGCTGCCCGTGAGCCTCGGCGTGGGCGGCGTGTCGATCCCGATCTCGATCGTGTTCGGCGTGCTGCTCGGCACCGTCGCGGCCGTGCGCCGCGACAGCGCGATCGACCGCTTCGTGATGCTGATCGGCAACTTCGGCAACGTCGTGCCGCCGTTCGTGCTCGGTCCCGTCATGGTGTGGATCTTCGCGATCCTGCTGAAGACGTCGGAAGGCAACGGCTGGCTGCCGGCCGGCGGCTGGGGCGACGGCGGCTGGCGCTACCGGCTGCTGCCGATCGCGCTGCTGACCCTCATCAACGTGTCGCTGCTCGCACGCGTGATGCGCGGCTCGATGATCGAGACGCTGTCGAGCAACTACATCCGCACCGCGCGCGCGAAGGGCCTGCCGGGCTCGACGATCGTGCTGCGCCACGCACTGAAGCCCGCGCTGATGCCGGTCGTGTCGCTGTTCGGCACGGTCTGCATCACGTCGATCACGGCGGCCGTCGTCACCGAATCGGTGTTCGCGCTGCCGGGCCTCGGGCAGCTCGTCGTGAACGGTGCCATCAACCGCGATTACACGCTGGTGCTCGGCCTCGTCGTGCTGACGACCGTCTGCGCCGTGCTGTTCAACCTGCTGGTCGACCTTGCGTACGCATGGCTCGATCCGCGCATCCGCTATTGAGCGAGGCACAGCGATGACTCCGACTACTCCTGTCGTCGGCCTGCCCGTGCAGACCGATTCGCCGCCGCGTTCGCGCTCGCCGCTCGAGCTTGCGTTCGCGCGCTTCCTTCACAACCGCGCAGCGGTGCTCAGCCTCGTGCTGCTCGCGCTGATCACGCTCGCTTGCTTCGTCGGCCCGTGGCTGCTCGCGGCCGATCCCGCCGCGAGCGACTGGGGCTCGATCAGCCTGCCGCCGACCTGGGCGAACCAGCACTGGTTCGGCACCGACGAGCTTGGCCGCGACCTGCTCGTGCGCACGCTGATCGGCGGCCGCGTGTCGATCGAGGTCGGCCTGCTCGGCACGCTCGTGTCGGGCCTGTTCGGCGTCGCGTGGGGCGCGACCGCGGGCTTCGCGGGCGGCCGTGTCGACTCCTTGATGATGCGCGTCGTCGACATGATGTATGCGATCCCGTACCTGCTGATCGCGATCCTGATGATGACCCTGTTCGGCCGCTCGTTCATGCTGGTCGTGCTGACCATCAGCGCGTTCTCGTGGATCGACATGGCGCGTGTGGTGCGCGGCCAGACGCTGTCGCTGCGCAACCGCGAGTTCGTCGATGCGGCGCGCGCGATCGGCGTGTCGCCGGCCTCGATCGTGCTGCGCCACGTCGTGCCGAACCTGCTCGGCGTGGTCGTCGTGTACGCGACGGTCTCGGTGCCGAACATCGTGCTGACCGAATCGGTGCTGTCGTTCCTCGGCCTCGGCGTGCAGGAACCGATGACGAGCTGGGGCGTGCTGATCCAGGACGGCGCGCAGAAACTGGAATCGATGCCGTGGCTGCTGCTGGCTCCGGCCGTCATGCTGTGCGTGACGCTCTATTGCGTGAACTTCGTTGGCGACGGCCTGCGTGACGCGCTCGACCCGAAGGATCGCTGACGATGAAACAACTCCCACGTTCGCTTCGCTCGCCCGGGGGCGCGCAGCCCCCCCGGGCGCTTCCATCGAAGTACCGGGCGGCCCGGCGGAGGCTGACATGACAGCACTGCTGGAAGTCGACAACCTCGGCGTGCGCTTCACGCGCAAGGATGCGCCGCCGATCGACGCCGTGAGCGGCGTGTCGTTCTCGCTCGAAGCCGGCAAGACGCTCGGCATCGTCGGCGAATCGGGCTCGGGCAAGAGCCAGACCGTGATGGCGCTGCTCGGCCTGCTGGCCGGCAACGGCGCGACGACGGGCGCCGCCCGCTACCGCGGCGACAACCTGCTCGAGATGGATACGCGCGCACTGAACGCGGTGCGCGGCGACCGGATCGCGATGATCTTCCAGGATCCGATGACGTCGCTCAATCCGTTCCTCACGATCGAGCGGCAGATGACCGAGACGCTGCAGCTGCATCGCAAGCTGTCGCGCAAGGAAGCGACCAAGCGCGCGATCGAGGCGCTCGAATCGGTGCGCATTCCCGATGCGGCACGCCGCATCCGCATGTATCCGCACGAGTTCTCGGGCGGCATGCGGCAGCGCGTGATGATCGCGATGGCGCTGCTGTCCGAGCCGGAAATCCTGATCGCCGACGAGCCGACCACCGCGCTCGACGTGACCGTGCAGGCGCAGATCATCGACCTGCTGCGCGAGCTGAACCGCGAGCGCGGCACCGCGATCGTGCTGATCACGCACGACATGGGCGTGGTCGCCGGCCTCGCGGACGACGTGATGGTCATGTATGCGGGCCGCACCGTCGAACATGCGCCGGCCGAATCGATCTTCGCGGCGCCGTCGCATCCGTACACGATCGGCCTGCTCAATGCGCTGCCGCGCCTGACCGACGCGGACGACACGCCGCTCGTCGCGATTCCCGGCAATCCGCCGATGCCCGGCACCGCGCCGGCCGGCTGCGCGTTCGCGAAGCGCTGCACGTATGCGGAAGAACGCTGCGGCGCCGCGCGCCCCGCGCTCGAAACCTATGGCGCCGTGGGCGCGGTGCGCGCATGCCACCGGCCCGTGGCCGATCTGACGGGAGGTTTGCGATGAGCGTCAATGAACGCCGCGATGCCGGCGCGACGGACGACACGCTGCTGTCCGTCGACAATCTGAAGGTGCATTTCCGCGTGCCGCTCGGCGGCTATCCGTGGTCGCCGAAGGGCACGCTGCGCGCGGTCGACGGCGTGTCGTTCGACGTGAAGCGCGGCGAGACGGTGGGGCTCGTCGGCGAATCGGGCTGCGGGAAGTCGACGCTCGCGCGCGCGCTGATCGGCCTCGTGCCGATGACGGCCGGCACCGTGAAATGGCGCGGCGAAACCGTCACGCCCGATCACCTGCGCGGCAACGCGATGCGGCGCGAAGTGCAGATGATCTTCCAGGATCCGCTTGCGTCGCTCGACCCGCGCATGACGATCGAACAGGTCGTCGCGGAGCCGCTCGTCACGCACCAGTCCGGCCTCGGCCGTACCGAAGTGCGCCGCCGCGTGATCGCGATGCTCGAACGCGTCGGCCTGAACGCGCATCACCTGTTGCGTTATCCCCATGAATTTTCCGGCGGGCAGTGCCAGCGCGTCGGAATTGCACGTGCGCTGATCGGCGAGCCGAAGCTCGTGATCTGCGACGAACCGGTATCGGCGCTCGACGTGTCGATCCAGGCGCAGATCGTGAACCTGCTGCGCGACCTGCAGCGCGAACTGTCGTTGTCCTATCTGTTCGTCGCGCACGATCTGGCGGTGGTCAAGGCGATCAGCCAGCGTGTGCTCGTGATGTATCTCGGCCGCGTGATGGAGTTCGGCACGCGGCATGACGTGTACGGCGTGCCTCAACACCCGTACACGAAGGCGCTGCTCGATGCGGCGCCGACGCCGGAGCCGGCGCGCGAGCGTGCTCGCCGTCCGATGCTGCTGGCGGGCGAGATGCCCTCGCCGCTCAACCCGCCGTCCGGCTGCGCATTCCGCACGCGCTGCCCGGTCGCGATCGACGCGTGTGCGCAGGACGTGCCGCTGCCGGAAGTTCGGCAGGGGTCGGCGGCGCGCGTCGCATGCATCCGCGCGGGCGCGGCGTGATGTGAAGTGACGCAGCAAACATAACCAAGGCAGGTCAACAGGGGTAGGTGCGGCGCGAACGATCTTCGCGCCGCGGGTACAGGCGCGTCCTTAGCCGGGCTCGCCGGGGGGCCGGAAGCGGATCGCAACCGGCGTGGACGATATCAACACAAGACGAGAATTACGATGAAAAAGCAGAAGACGATCGGGACGGCATCGAAGATGCTGCTCGCATGGGGACTGCCGGCACTCGCCGGCGTCTCGTTGACGGGCGTCGCGCACGCCGACGACGCGGCCCCCGCGCCGCTGACGGTCGCGCAGGCCGCACCGGCCAACGGCACGGGCGCACCGACGCAGAACGCCATTGTCAACGCCGAAGCGACCCAGGCCGTCACGCCGCCCGATGAGCCGTCGGCGCAGTCGAAGTCGAAGGGCTTCATCGCCGACAGCCACCTCGACTTCCTGTTCCGCAACTACTCGGACGTCCTCGACAGCAAGGGCGGCCCGCATCGCCACGCATGGGTCCAGGGCGCGATGGCGAACTTCGAGTCGGGCTACACGACGGGCCTGATCGGGATCGGCTTCGACGCATCGCTGTATGCGGCACTCAAGCTCGACGGCGGCCAGGGTGCCGGCAGCATGGTGCACATCGCGAAGGGCGGCGGCGGCGGCAACCAGCTGGCGTGGGCATACCCCGGCATCTACGACATCAAGGCGCGGATCTCGAACACGGTGGTCAAGTACGGTCTGCAGGCCGTCGACAACCCGTTCATGGAGCAGCACGACAACCGTGCGCTGCCGCCGACGTTCCTCGGTGCGACGATCGTCAGCAATGAATTCAAGAACGTGATGCTCGAGGCCGGCAGCTTCACGAAGACCGACGCGCGCGGTCACACGACGCTCACGAACCTGACGACGCAGTACGGCGGCACGCGCGTCAATCGCCTGTCGTACGTCGGCGGCACGTGGGACTACTCGCCGAACGGCGAAGTTGCGCTGTACGCGAACCAGGCCGACGACGTGTGGCACCAGTACTACGCGTCGGTGAAGCACAGCATCGGCAGCCCGCAGACGATCAAGTGGACCGGCTTCGGCAACGTCTACTCGACGCACGACACGGGCGATGCGCTGCAGGGCAAGATCGACAACAACGCATACAGCCTGTCAGTGGCCGCACAGCACGGCCCGCACGAGCTGCTGCTCGGCTTCCAGCAGGTGCTCGGCGACCAGTTCTTCGACTACCTGAACGAAACGAACGGCATCTTCCTGACCAACTCGATGGACGTCGACTACAACGCGCCGCACGAAAAATCGCTGCAGCTGCGTTACACGTTCTACGGCAAGGAAGCGGGCCTGCCGGGCTTCAAGGCGATGGTCTGGGGCGTGACGGGCTGGGGGGCGGACGGCAGCGCGGGGGCGGCGAACGACCCGAGCAAGTCGAGCATCTACTGGAGCAACGGCGCGCCGGTGCAGGGCCGTCACCACGAGTTCGGCTTCATCCCGTCGTACACGTTCCAGAGCGGCAAGCTGAAAGACACGAAGGTCACGTTCATCGCGATGTGGCACAACGGTTCGGCTCACTATTCGGACGCGACGAACCGCGAGTACCGTCTGGTCGTGAACCTGCCGCTGCACGCGTTCTGATTGGCGGGGCGAGAAACTGGAAGGGCATGCGCGCGGCGACGTCCGCGCGCTCAATACGCGTACTTGCCGAACCTGGATCGGTTGATGCGGATCACTGTTGGATGGTTTGTGCCACTACCGTAGTAAGCACAGCCGCTGGTGCATCGACAAGCCAGATGGCAGCCTGTTCTTGACTGTCGTTGTCATGGTTCGATGATCTCGCAGTTGACGCGGATCACGGGCTTGCGTTTCTCGGCAAAGCCGCAAAGTTCGTCGATCTCGTTCGAGAACGTGGCATAAGGCACGTGGTATTGCAGCCAGGCCCCAACGCTGTCGGGAAAGGCGTTGATCAGTAGCCAGCCAAGCCACAGGGGAATGGCGACAGGTGCCCAGAGATTGCCGTATGGCCTGGCCAACGTGCGACGCAAGCCGGCGTACCAGTCGCGGTAGGGTTGCAACGTGGCCTGCCCGCGGCTGAGCCGGGGAGGCAACGGCGGGGGCTCGGGCAAGCCTTCCGGGCCGTGTGCCATAAAGGCTTGCAGATACGCCCACAACGATCGAGCGGAGCGATCGCCGTCGACCATGCCGAGATTGCCGGCTGCCGCGCAGATCTCGGTGGGCGGGGTCATGGCGTGATCGACGCCGATCAGGTAGAGGGGATGACGGCTGGCATAGCCGCTGGCCGAGACGATAGGGATATAGCCGGCGAGGACTTCGAGCTGATCCCAGTCGAGCACATGCAAGCGCGTGAGGTCGTTGGGGTAGATGAAGTACAGCTTGCGGGTGCCGCGATGGATGCGGATGAAGCCGCCGCGGCAGCGGTGCGCGCCGCTTGCGTAGTAAAACAAAAAAGCCATTCCAGTCAGAAGTGGAGCGCAAATCAGCATATTCATCGCGATTTGGACAGTCATCTCGTCCAGACCAACAATGGAAATACCTAGGATCGTGGTTGCAATGGTCACAATGACCGACATTCCAACGAATCCTGCGCTTCCTCCACGCGTGAAGTTGGCATAGGTCTCCAACTCCACACACTGCATATTGACTCTCCGCACGCCATCCGGCTGCGGTGATGCGCCTGTGCCCTGACCGTGATACAGCTTCGTGCCACCCAGGCGCAGGTTGCCCGGCAACCGTTTGATTGCATCGCTCATTTGGGCGCTCGTACCGGCTCCAGCTTGGCCGGATCGATCGGGCCGCGGAACACGCCGCTAGAGGTGAATACCAACGGGGCTGGTGCACCAGCCTGATCGATGACTAAACCAGGCTGCGTTTCCGGTGCAGGCCGATACAGGTACTCCAGCGCTACCACAGAGTCCTCATGCATCTGGATAGCCCAGCCGCACTCGCTGCCGGTATGGCCAAGGGCGGTGACTAAGCATTGAGCTTTGTAATTGATGGGATTGCTTCCCATGGAATGCATAATCGGGCCGTCGATCCGCGTTAGCAGATTGCCCCGAAGGGTGACCTTCAGGCGTGCCTGGAAACGCTCGCCAGGCCGATCGTTAACGCCGGGCAGTTGGCAATGGATACGTAGCGTGCCGACCTCATAACCGGAGGCTTGGTCCCATTCCGCGCTTAGGCGCGGGCGGAAATAGAGACCGTGGATGGCATCGAGTTCCTCGCTGTTGGTGTAATGGCGGTGATTGGCGCCCCACGCGCTGTGTTTGAGCCATATCTCCACTGGCCCATGTTTCGTAAGATCCGCTCCGACGGAAAAGGCGATGCCCACGCCCAAGGCAATCAGGCCCACCACGACCCATCCTGCCGGTGTGAGACCCAGTACTGCGGCGGCCGGGCCGGTGCCGCCAACTATAGTCGCCACGGTTGCCGTGCCCCCGCCCCACGCAGCGAGCGCCATAACACCTCCGGCGAGACCTGAAGTCAGATACATACTAGCTTGCACGGTGTTGCTGTCGCTTAACGCGTTACCTGCACGAACGGTGTCAGCCAATGCCGCAAGGCCGGCGCCTCCGGCACCGAACATGGCAACACCGTACTTGGCGGAAAATACCCTGACACTGGCTGCCAGAGTCGCGTTGATACGCTTTTCGGCACCGAACGCGACTGCTGTTGCCGACATTTCAATTCCGGTGCCAATGAGAGCGCTGCCAGCTCCAAGAAAGCTCGCAAAGTTTGCTGCATCGTTTCTTGCCATATTGAACTCGGTACCTGCGTCTTTTAGACCTTTCCAAGCCAGATATCCCCCCACTCCTGTAAAAACGTACCCCCCCGGCCCCCGCACACGATTCACCGCATTGACAAAGGGATTCCCTTCCAACCGGATAGGACGCTTCGGTGGCAAAGCCGGTCGTTGGGGAGGTGCCTGATCCAGTTCACGGAAAGTGGTTTCGCCAACCTTGACCCAGTCGTAAAACACGACGCGTGCTGCCCCTTCCACATGAATCACCGTGGGCGAAGACAGTTGCCAGCCGCGCATGCGCTCCGCGCCCAGCGTCTGGAATCCCTGGAATTCCCAAAGGAAGCGCTGGAAATCGGCGACCGCGAGTTCGTAAAGAACAATGGTGGCGTTGAAGCGGATTTCGAGCACGTGGCGCATGCGCCGCACCAGCACATCAGCGGATCTCTCTGGCGGTAGTGCCTGCAACAAGCCGATCAACGCGTTGGTAGCCGGCGTGGCCGCGTGCTCCTCGAGGAATTTGTCCACCACGTCGAAAACGTTTCTGGCAATGTCCAGTGTCTTGTCTTTCACGCGCTCCATGAGCACTTGGCTGCCGTTGATCAAGGCCAGCCAATAGGGGCTTTCGTCGGCCGACATCTCGACGATGTCCGCCAGCGTTTTCTGCCCTTCGTCGGTATGAACCAGGGCACCGAGACACTGGAACACGGCTTTTTCATAGTCGCGTGCGTTGCACAGCACGGTCAGGTCGAAGCAACTGAGCGCAGCACCTAGCCGTCTGGGTTTGCCGAGGTGCTTGACCCAGGCCACGACATCCGAAACGGCTATCGTGATACGGGTATCGAACTCGGAAAGCTGATTGGCGTGTTTCGCAGGAAAGGCGATGGCGCCGTTGTAGTCGATCAGGTCGCGCTGCCTGGCGACGACTTTGGCCACGTCGGGTGACCGTTGCGCGCGCTGTTGCGCGGCCGCGAAGTAATCGGCGATGTACTTCGCACTTTGCAGTTTGTGGGCATGCTTGCCCTCGTACCGGGCCTTCGCTTTGACAGCGTCTGCGGCCAGATGGTGCAACTCGCTGACCACGCCGATCGGATCCTGCAACACCACGGCCAATGGTGTGATGTCTTTCCGCGGCGCCGTGGCGATAGACATGGCGGTCAGGATAGCGCCGTACCCTGGTATACCGTCAGGGAGCGAGATTTCGCTCCACGTGTACTGCATGGGTACGCCATACACGGCGGGCGGTACCAGTTCGCGCGTGGCGTTGCCTAGCAGGGCGGCATTGAACGCATGCGGCTGCCCGACGCCATTTGCCGGTTTGACGGTCGTGGCGAGTTTGTCGCGCAGCCCGTCCTTGTTCGTTTCGATACGCCAGAGCGTGTCATGGGTGAGCACTGTATCGGCCGCCAGAACGTATACCGTCTCGGCAGTTTCGGGTGCCAGCAGATAGGGCTTGGCCACGGCGGTATCCGGTTCAGACAGGCGTCCCGGTGCGTCGTGGTCGTCGTCTGCCTTGCGCCACCAGATGCGCGCAAAGCGCACTTGCTCGGTCACCTGGTAGTGCTGCGTCCACATGCGACCGTTCTCGAAGTAGCAGAGGTAGACGTAGCTGCCTGGACGCAGCACGCGCAAGCCGTAGGCTCTGCCTGCCGTGAGCGCAGGATAGCCGTCGGTGCCAAGTGTGGAAAACACCGTTTTATCCGGCGCTTGATCCGCGATGCCATAGCGCAACGGGTAGACGGGCACGCCTCGTTCACATGATGGCGGCGAGATGGCTTTGCCCACTTGCTTCTCGTTGGGACGATTCGGGCCGAGGGCCTTTGGGGAGGTGGTTGCCATGTGGTGTCCTTCAGGACGTTGCGGCGGTCCGCGCCGCCAGCAGCGCCTCCGCATTGGACAATCGCTGTTTCCCCTTCACCTGCCGCTGGAGCAAGATGTTGCGCAACGATGCGTCCGTGGCAAAGAAATCATGCGGATACCGGAAACGCAGCTCCATGTAGTGGCGCACGTCCCGCTCTGCGGTAAGTGCTAGTCGATCAATCGCTTCGTTGGCGAAGTGGATCAGGTAGCGCCGTAGCACTGGTTCGTTATCCGGATGGTCGTAAACCGGAAAGCGGTGGCGGAACTCGCGGGCGCAGTCGCGCATGAACCATGCGAAGCTGGCTTGATCGAGTGCGAACTCGTCGTCGTGCGTCAAAGCGATGGGTTCGTCGGTCACGGTCTGCGGACGATCGGTTGCCGGTGCATCGGCAAACAACCATTCAACCGTCCGCTCATCATCCGCATGCCAGATGAGGCGCTGGATAGGGCCGAACAGTTCGGACAGACGTTCGGTCGGCAACGCTTCGCAGAGTTCTTCGAGTTGTCGCGCGGCATGCAGGCTGAAGCCGAGCGGAAAGCCGTCGGGTGCCGTCAACTGACGCAATCGTTGCAGATGAATCACCAGGTCGTCGCCATCAGCGGGGGCCAGCAGGATCAGTCCGGCTTGTCGGGTTATCCAATGGTCGACGGCGTGGGCGTACACCGCTTCGTCGAGCGGCACCAGCAAGGGGCCTTCACGATAGCCTGGGGAGCCGTACTCCCATGCCGTGTTGCGCCAGACCCAACGATAATCAAAGCCCTTGGTGATCGCTTGCACGTCTTCTTCAAGCGCTTTGCTGTGAACCCCGCTTAAGCAAAGCCAGGGGTGCGGCCCCTGTTCCAGCGTCGCCCAGCTCGTGCAAGGCAGTGTGCTCACCACCTGACGCGACCAGGGGAGTGGATCGATCGTGTTCATCATGCTGCTCCCTTGCTGCAGGGACACGGCCTGCGTGGGCAGGAACCATCGACGCGCATCGTGCAGGCGAGGTCCATACCTTGCCCTTTACGGGGCGCTGCAGGCAGCGTGAGCGCGTTGCTTGCCGTGCCGGAGTTGATTTGCATCGACCCCTTCGTCCGAATCGTCACGCCTTCCAGCGTGATTCCGCCGCCATCGATGCGCACGGTGCCACCTGGGCCTTTGACTTCCAGCAAATCGGCAGCGTTGATTTCATAGACCTTGGTGCGTTGGCGAATGGCTTGCCCCGCCTCCAGTTCGGCACGGCCCTGCACGCGCTGCGTTAGATGCCCACCGATATCCACCGTGTGATCGGCAACGGTCTTGTCGCAGCGATGGTTGCCGACTTCCTCGGTTCGATCCTTGCCGGTGTGGATCGTGTGGTTGCGGCCGATAGCCTGGAAGTCGTCCTGCCCGATGTCGTGGCGCCGGTCCTGACCGATGGTGACCTGCTCGTCGCGACCCACGGTTTCTTTGCGATCGTTGCCGATGGCGATCGTTTCGTCGTGCTCGACCTGCTCGCTGCGGTCGTTGCCCACGAAGGTGGTTTCGTCGTGGTTGACGTGGATGTTCTGATCCCTCTGCGCGTGGACGTAGATTTCCTCCTGACCCGCCTCGTCCTCGAAGCGCAGTTCGTTGTAGCCCTCGCCCTTATGCGTCTGGCTCTTGATTGTCATCCGCGTCTTGTGTCGCGGCAGCTCGTACGGCGGCAATTGCAGGCGGTTGTACGCCCGCCCGATGATGAGAGGCTGGTCCGGATCGCCATCGAGGTTGACCACGATCACTTCCTGCCCGATGCGCGGAATCGCCATATGTCCCCAGGTCGCACCGGCCCAGTTCTGCGCAACCTGGATCCAGCACGAGCTGTGCTCGTCGTGCTTGCCGTCGCGATCCCATGGGAACTGCACCTTCACCCGGCCGTACTCGTCGGTGTAGATCTCTTCGCCTTCGGGGCCCACCACCGTCGCCGGCTGCGGGCCGTCGATGCGCGGGCGCGGCAGCGGCTCGGCGCGCCACTCGATATCGTCCGGCACCAGTACGGCGTCATAGCGGTAGTGCGTGCCTTGCCGCGCGTCAGCGCTTTCCTCCGCCTGGCTGGTGGTCTGTACGCCGTGATGCACGATGCTGACCGGACGCCAGCCGCGGTTCATGTCCTCACGCGGGTGGCCAGTCAGGTCGAACGCGATGCCCGGCTGCAGGCGCGCATCGTCGCCGCTAACCCGCGCGATACGCGTATCGCGGCGGTGGCCGCGCAGCCGGTCTTGCGTGAAGGCCTTGCCGCTACCCTCGTGCTTGTAGCGGCCCGGATAGTCGTAGCGCGCGTAGCTGCGGCCCTGGTGATGGAGGTCAGTGCCCTCACGCGGATATTCGTGCGGATAGCGTGGGCTCTTGAACGTGTAGTCACGCTGCACCTGGCGCGCGGTGCGCACGTTCTCGGTATAGGCGAACGTACGCAGGCACGGCTGCGACTGGTCGCCGCCGGGTGTGGGGTTATACAGCACCGGCTCGCCCTGCTGGCGACCGAAGATAAAGAGTCGATCGCAGTGGATCAGCCGGTGGCCGTCGGCCTTGTGCTGGAAGGCGTAGAAAAAGCCTTCCTCGCGCAGGATGCGCTCGACGAAATCGTAGTCGGTATCACCGGCCTGCACGCAGTACTCGCGCGCCAGATGCTCGTTGGTGACACGCTGTTCATAGTCCAGCGTCTGGTGATGCGCCTTGAGCACGACCGTGGCGATCTCAGGCACGCTCAGAGTCTGGAAGATGCGCCAGTCGGAAGACAGCTTCAGGCGCGCCAGGCGCGGCTCGACTACAGCGGCATACCGAGTGCGCCGGAAACCCGTGTCGCGCTGCACGAAACTGGACACCGCGCCGTACACGTAACGCACGGGCACGCCGCCCTGCCAGATGGTGAGCAGGCCGCTGCGATCGAGCACTTGGCCGAAGTCGATGGCGCCGTTGGCGCTGGCGAGTTCGATCTGCAACAGGAAGGTTTCGGACAACCCCTCGTGCAGTGTGAACTCCACCACCTCGAACGATTCATCGCCAGCGGTGAAGGTAAAGCGCAGGTCGGATTGCGTGGGCATAGTCGGCTCATTACCTCGAAAATGGCTTTCACAATGTATTGCCGAACGAGTAGTGATGAACGTCCACCACAAGACCCGGCTTGGGGGCGTCACCAAACGAGCCATCGCAGCAACATCCCTGGGCTTTCAGCCTGCCAACGCTGCATGGTTGCCGTTGTCGACGATATCGAACGGGAGACTCGTCTTTTGCTTCATGCTTTGAATTCATTTACCTGCAGGCATGTTTTACGTAGCGATCATTCGACCGTGGGTATGTTCGGTGAGCAACGTAATCGCCATCTTCATGACGCCGCCGACGGTGCATGCGGACGCTTGAGTGGTGATGGTTGACGAAGACGACATGTCCGTCTATGGGACAAATTCGAAAATGGAGTGGTGCGCGAGAGGAAAGTGATGCCTGACGATTTAGTGAATGCGCTGGCAGGTCGAAAGCGACCTCGGTCAGATCTGTAAATGTCGAATTGCGTAACTGTTTCAGAAATGACGCAGCCATGCGACGAGCAAATTTGCTCCAGTGAGATAAGATCGATATTCATGAAGGAATGCGAAATTATTCGATATATTTTTTGTAAATGTAGCTAATCAAAAATATCTATCGAATAAATTTCGTCGTACGAAATCCGGAGTTCGGATAACCATTTTCGCGGGATGTTTCCCTCGCAAGGGATTCCGCGGCGATATCGTGCAAGGAGACCCTGAGGTTGGCGAACTGGTTGGTCGATCTCCGGCTCAGCTATACCGAGCATTGAACGGGTGGCCGTCGGTGGTCTTGCAGATCCACAGGAGACGCATCCGGGCGCACTAGCGAGGCGACGAGCTGAAAGCGCGAGCAGTTGAATGTCGTTGGGGCTTGATCAGGCAATCGTCGATACCTACGCGGGCATCGATCGAATTCTCAGGAGGGTGTTCCGGGCAACGGATGGCGTGTCGAAATCGACGCTTTGCCGGGCCGTCAAACGGGATTTCGGCGGCGATACGGACGGTGTTTGCTGACTAGGAGCGGCGCTCGTGTCGCGGCAGATCGTTGCGTGGCGTTGAGTTACCACACTGCAGTACGGCTCTTTACAACGGTGTCGTTACCATGAGCGTTTGAAACAGCTACCGTATAACCCGTGCTCAGGCCGGCTTGTGCAACCCCGCGACCGGATCGTTCGCGGCGGGCATCTCTTCCACGAGCGACGTGAGCTGGCGGCCCGTATCGCGCCATGCGTCGAGGCCGCCGCGCAGCGCGAGCGCATCGGTGAAGCCTGCGTCGAGCAGGCGCTTCGCCATCAGCGCGGCCGTGAACTCGTTCGGGCACGAGCAATACACGACGAACTTCTGCGTGATCGGATAGCGCGCGACGATGTCGCCGATCTGGCGTTCGTCCGCAAACTGCGCGCCGGGAATCGTGAACGGGTCGAGCTTGCGGTGCTCGGGCGAGCGCACGTCGAGGACCACCGGCGCGGACGTATCGCGCAGCATCGCGTCGAGCTCGTCGACGCCGATCCGCGCGCTCGCGAGCTGGCGGATCAGCGCGCGGCGGCGCATCCAGCGGATCGCCGCGTACACCGCCAGCACCGCGACGGCCGCCAGCAGCGCCACACGGCCGAGCTGGCCCGCGCCGGCGAACAGCCAGTCGATCTGGCGATAGAACATCACCCCGACCACCAGCCCGACGATCGTCCACAGCGCGGCGCCGAGCGCATCGTAGCCGACGAACGTGCGATAGCGCGTGCCGAACGCGCCGGCCATCGGCACCGACACGAGCGACAGCCCGGGAATGAAGCGCGCGACGGCGAGCACGCGCACGCCGTAGCGGCCGAAGAAGCGTTCGGTCTTTTTCACGCAGCTGTCACGCGACAGCGACAGCCGGCAGATGGTCTTCAGCGTCGTGCCGCCGAAGCGCCGACCGGCGAGGTACCAGACGGTATCGCCGATCAGTGCGCCGAGCACCGACAGCGCGACCACCGTCACGAGCTGCGACCCGATCATCGCCGGATGCATCGCGGACATCGCGCCGAACAGCACGAGCGTCGGCATCGCGGGCACCGGCAGGCCGATGGCCGCCGCGAGCACGTTGACGAACACGAGAAGCGGCCCGTACTGGGCGACGAGGTCACGTAGGAGCATGACGGCTGGCCGAAAAGGAATGGCGTGGGCAGGAAATGCAGATGGGCCGATTATCGGCCTTTTTCAAGACAACGGCGGGAATGACGGAAAGCGCCTGACGGCGGCAGGGGGATGTCGGTGAGCCTGCGCATTGCGCGCGGCTCACCGTTCGGAATCAGGACGGGGTACGGGCGAGCGACGCGGCACCGTGGTTTTCGCCGGGCAGCTCGGCGCCATGCGAGCGGATCGCGGCGATCAGTTCGGCCGGCGTGATCTCGTAGCGAACCTCGCGGTGAATGCCGGGCTTGCGTTCGTCGATCTCGATCAGCAGCACGCTCTTGCCATCGCCCGTTGCTTCGAGCCGGAGCGAGCGCAATTCACGGCCGTCGGCCGGGTCGTGTTCGGTGAGCAGGGTCATTGCCCCGGATGAGCCGGTAGTGCGCATCGAACCTATCCTCGTATCGTGTCGTGGATGCCTTGGCGGCAAAGATGTCTTTGTTGAATACGGCTTGACGCAGTTTAACGCGAACGGGCCGCAACACGGAGCATTTTCGTGCGGTGAAATGAGGGTTGTACCACCGATCCTTCTGATGTTTGAGCCATGCCGGGCGGGCGTTTCAGCCAGATCGGGCACCGGCCGCGGCCGGCGCGGGACCGGCGTTCGCGGTCGCGCCGGCGCGGGCGGCGACACGCGGTGCGATGCGTGTCGCCGAGCGTGGCGTCAGAAGCGGTCGGCGAGCCCCATCGCCGGATCGCTGACCGAATGGCGTCCCGTTTCGACGCGGCCGGCCACACGCCGCGAGAAGCTCGCGTCGCTGTCGGCGGTCACGATGAAGTCGTACCAGTGGCCGGTCGAGTCGAGCTTCCAGTGCAGTTCGGACTGGTCGCCGGCGTGCACCGTGACGGTCCACGTGGTACCGGTGCCGTGACCGTGGCCGCGCCCCTGGCTGTTGCCGTCCTCGTTGCCATGGCCATGGCCATGACCGTGGCCGTCGTTGCCGCCGCGGCCGGACAGCGGCCCGTAGACCTGGTTCGACTTCACCGTGAAGCGCACCGTGCCGCCGCCTTCGTTGCGCAGCCGCAGATGGAGGTTGCCGCTGGCGCCCGCATAGCCGACGCGCACTTCCGGGCGCGGCGCGCGCGTATCGGCGAGGCGGCCCAGGTCCCCGGTGAAGCGGCGGTGATAGCCGTTCGGGCCGAGCACCCACAGGTCATATTTACCGCCATTGTCGGCGCGCGCGGCCCAGTTGCCGTGCAGCGTCTTGCCCGGCTCGACGACGTAGCGCTGCGGCAGCCGGTCGAGGTGCAGCTTGTCATAGACGTGAAACACGGCCGCCGCGCGGCCGGTGTTCGCGAACTTCAGCGTGACCGTGCCGGTGCCGGCGTCGGTACGCGCGCTCGCATGCAGCTCGTACGGCAGCGCGCGCGACGGGCGCACGCCGGTGGTTTGCGCGGGCAGCGCGGGCGCGGTCGGCGGCACGATCTTCGGCGCGGCCTGCTGCGCGGCGCTCAGCGCGTCGACCTGGCTTTTCGTCGTATGGCCCGCGAGCGTCGGCAGCGGCTCGTTGTTCGGCGAGCGGAAGTTGAACGCGCTCGTCAGGTCGCCGCACACCGCGCGGCGGTACGCGCTGATCTGCGGCTCGGCGACGCCGAAGCGCTTCTCGAGGAAGAGCAGCGTCGACGTATGGTCGAACACCTGCGAGTTGACCCAGCCGCCGCGGCTCCACGGCGACACGACCCACATCGGCACGCGCGGGCCCGGGCCGTACGGGCGGCCATCGCTGGCCGGCTGGCTCGACGTGGCCGGCGTGAAGTCGTGGTATTCGGCGGCGACGTCGGCGTCGCGCAGCGTATGGCCGCCTGCGAGCGTGCCGTCGGCGTTGCGCGACGGTACGGCCGGCGACGGCATGTGGTCGAAGAAGCCGTCGTTCTCGTCGTAGTTGATCAGCAGCACGGTCTTGCTCCACACCTCCGGGTTCGCCGTCAGCGCGTCGAGCACGGCCTGCACGTACCAGCCGCCCTGCGCGGGGCTCGACGGCCCCGGGTGTTCGCTGTACACGGACGGCGGGATGATCCACGACACTTCCGGCAGCGTGCCGTTGCGGATGTCGTCGCGGAACGATTCGAGAAATCCGTACGGCATCGTGTTGCCGAACCCTTTCGCAAGCGGGCTCAGCGGATCGTCGATCGCCGGGTCGTAGAACGCGCCGGCGGCCGTCACCGGCTGCGTGATGTCCGTCGACGCGACGTACGCGGGCCGGCGCGCGGCCGGCATCTGCTCGATCGCCGCGCGCCAGTGGCGGAAGCTCATCATCTCGTTGCAGCCGAAGTTGTCGATCAGGCTCTGGTAGACCTTCCAGTTCACGCCGGCCTGCTGCAGCCGGTCGGCATAGGTCGTCCAGGTCCAGCCCTGGCTCGACGGGCCGATGTCGTTGCCGCCGTTGAACTGGTTGTTCAGCGCGGCGATCTTCACGCGGCTGCCGTCGGCCGGGCTGATGCCGTTCGGGCCGTTGGTGCCGCTCCAGTAGAACAGGCGGTTCGCGATCGTGCCCGTGTGCATCCCGCAGTGGTAGTGGTCGCACAGCGTGAATGCATCGGCGAGCGCGCGCTGGAACGGTACTTCCGCGGCGTCGTAGTAGCCCATCGACAACGGCGTCTTCGCGTCGGGCCAGCGGTTCATCCGGCCGTGGTCCCACGCGGCCTGCGCATCGGCCCACGTGTGCGGCGTGCCGCCCGCGCGCTGCGCGTTGCCCTGGCTCGCGTCGAGGTGATACGGCGTCACGGTCGTGGCGGGCGTCGCCTTCGTGTATGACTGGTAGAACACGTCGCGGCCGTTCGGCGACGGCACCGCGAAGCGGTCGCCGTAGCCGCGCACGCCCTTGAACGTGCCGAAGTAGCTGTCGAACGCGCGGTTCTCCATCATCAGCAGCACGACGTGCTTGACGTCCTTGATGGTCCCCGTTTCGTGGAACGCGGGAATGGCGAGCGCGCGGCGGATGCTCGGCGGGAACGCGGACAGCGCGGCGGCGGCGAGGCCGGAAGTGGCGGTCTGCTGAAGGAATTTGCGGCGTGACGTCATGGCGTTCGGATCCTGTGATGGTGGGAGCGTTCGTGACTTCGTGTGGAGGCGCCCATGCGTCGTCCCCCCGGGACGAATCGCGATGCGTGTGGGTTCGGGTGCGCCGGCCGCACGCGGCGGAGATGCGCGCATCGCGTCCGGCACGGGGTGTCGCGCAGAGGCAGCGGCCGTCGACGCGATCCTGCGTGCCGCGCGCTCGTGATGCGCGGGACAGGGCGGCGGCACACACCGGTCCGGCGCATGCCGGGCTGGGTGGCGCCCAGTCTAGGGAGACGAGATGACGTCGACGTGATGAAGGCATGACACCGCATGTCGCGCGTGTGACGTTGCGTGCGCAACTATGTCGGCAGAAAAGGCTAGGAATTACCGATTCCCTCGCGCGGGACCGGTCAGATATTTCCGACTCGTGGCCCGTGCGCGTGGTCGCCTGTCGTTGTAAAGGCAACGACCCAGGAAGCTGCGTGACGCCCGTGTTTCAAATGCGTGAAATCGGATAAGCTCGACACGTTGCTGCATACGTGTTGCAGCACGCGCCGCTGGCGCGACTTTTCGGAACCGGCCTACCCATGACCGACATCAAGATCCGGCACAGCGAGACGCACGACGTCGACGCGATCCGGCAGATCGCCGCACATCCCGCGGTGTACATGAATACGCTGCAGCATCCGTTTCCGTCGCTCGGGAAATGGCAGAAGCGGATCGAAAACGTGCATGAGCACGGTGTGAGCCTCGTCGCAGAAATCGACGGCACGGTGGTCGGCCATCTCGGCCTGCATCCCGAGCCGAATCCGCGCCGGCGCCATGCGGCAGGGCTCGGCATGATGGTCGATGCGGCCCGTCACGGGCACGGCATCGGCAGCCGGCTGCTCGCGGCCGCGATCGATCTCGCGGAGAACTGGCTGAACGTCACGCGCCTCGAACTGACCGTGTTTGCCGACAACCGCGCGGCGATCGCGCTCTACGAAAAGCACGGTTTCCGGATCGAAGGCGAATCGCCGGGCTATGCATTGCGCGACGGCGTGCAGGCGTCCGTGTATCACATGGCACGGATCAAGGGCCGGCAGTGAAGGGCCGGCCGCCGCCCGGGCGTCGGCACGCGCGGCCGCGATGCCGCGCGTCATATTCATTCGAGAATTCGTTCGTTTTCCCCCGGCTGTACCCGTCGTATCGTTGAACGATTTGCCGGCCGCTTCGGCCGGTGCTCGCTTTTCCGACTCGATGCATGCGCGGCGTTGCACGTCGGCTGGCTTCTTCGTCATCGCTTCACGGCCCGTGTTTTGGCTCGCCTTGCTGTCCCGCAACCGTCCCTTTCAACGGAACCCGCTTCCATGAAAACCGTTCTCCGGAATCTGACTGCCGCCTGCCTGTTCGCCGCCGCGGGTGCGGCGTTTGCCGCTGCTACGCCTGCAGGCGCGCCGGTGGCGAGCGCCGCGTCCGATGGCGCGCATCTGCCGCCCGGCATCGCGTGGCAACACGGTGACGTCGATGCCGCATTCGCGCTCGCGAAGCGCACAGGAAAACCGCTGCTGCTGTACTGGGGCGCGGTGTGGTGCCCGTCGTGCAACCAGGTGAAGTCGACGATCTTCAGCCAGCAGGCATTCAAGACGCGCTCGTCGTTCTTCGTGCCCGTGTATCTCGACGGCGATACCGAAAGCGCGCAGAAGCTCGGCGAGCGCTTCAAGGTGCACGGCTATCCGACGATGATCCTGTTCCGCCCCGACGGCACCGAAGTGACGCGGCTGCCGGGCGAAGCCGATCTCGACCGCTACATGCAGGCGCTGTCGCTCGGGATGACGGCCGCGCATCCGGTGCGGCAGACGCTCGCGACCGCGCTGAAGAACGGCGCGTCGCTGACGCCGGACGAGTGGCGCCTGCTGGCCGACTATTCGTGGGATACCGACGGCGCGTTGCCGGTGCCGGCCGATCGTGTCGCGGAGACGCTGCAGTCGCTCGCGCAACGCGCGCGGGCGGCCGGCGCGAAGGCCGAAGCGGCACGCTTCGCGCTGAAATCGGCGGCGGTCGCCGCATCGGACGATCCGGCGCAGGCCGGTGCGCTGGACAAGGCGGCGCTCGCCGAATCGCTGCGCACGGTGCTGCACGATCCGGCGCTGTCGCGGGCCGATTCGGATGTGCTGGTCACGGCGCCTGCGCGGGTGGTTGCCTATCTCGGGGGTGACGACGCGCAGCGCGCGAAGCTCCGCGGCGCGTACGACACGGCGCTCGCGCGCCTGTCGGCCGACACCACGCTGTCGTCGATCGACCGGTTGATGGCGTTGCATGGCCGCGTGCTGCTCGCGCGCGGCGACGCGGGCAAGGGCGCGCCGCCCGCGTTGGCCGATACCGCACGCAAGCAGATCGCCGCATCGGTACAGGGCGCGGCAAATGCGTACGAGCGGCAGGCGCTCGTCAGCGAAGGCGCGGACACGCTGACCGACGCGGGGCTGTACGACGCGTCGGATGCGTTGCTGAAGGCCGAGTTGCCGCGTTCGTCCACGCCGTACTACTTCATGTCCGGGTTGGCCGCGAATGCGAAGGCGCGCGGCGACAAGGCCGCGGCGCTCGACTGGTACCGCAAGGCCTACGACGCGGCGAGCGGGCCGGCGACGAAGCTGCGCTGGGGCGCGACTTACTTTGCGAATGCGGTCCAGCTGGCGCCGGACGATTCGGCGCGTATCGAAGGGATCGCCGCCAGTGTGCTCGCCCAGGCCGACAAGACACGGGACGCGTTTTACGGCGCCAACCTGCGCGCGCTGACCAAGGTCGTCACGCAGCTGAACCGCTGGCGCGCCGGCGGCGCGCACGATGCGTCGGTCAGGTCGGTCGTGAAGCAGTTCGACGGCGTATGCGGAAAACTGCCCGCGGGCGATCCGCAGGCAGTGGCGTGCACGAAGCTGATCCAGCCCGTGAAGGCCTGACGAAGCAAGCAGGCATCGTCGAGCGGGCCGGACGATCGATTACCGGCCCGACTCCGACGACGTGCCGCGATCGCTGCCGTAGCCGGCATCGTGCTGGCGGGCGATCTTCGCTTCGGCGGAAACGATGCTGGCCGGATAGAACCAGTCGCTCGACTGGAAGCCGGCCTGCTTGAGTGCCTTGACTTCGGCGTGGACCTGCGCGCGCGTGAGCGGCGGGTTCGACTGGGCTTGCGCGGCGAGCGGTGCCGAGACGGCGAGGGCAATGGCAACGGCTTGGATCAGGCGCTTCATGATCGGGACCTCCACGATTCCGGTAAATCGCTGCACTTCGTTCGCCGAAGCGCCGTGCGACGTTGAAACCAGTGTAGGCCGAGGCGGGCGCGTGAAAAATGCGATCGCGCCCAACGCTGTGTTTTGTTGCGGGCAACAATGGGCGGGCGGCGGCGATGCCGAATGGCGGCCCGGCGGTGCTGCGCAGGCCCGCGGCGGCCTGGTTTCGACCGGGGCCCGGCGAGCGTACAAAAGAAATCGGACCGGATGCGAAGGCCGGAATCCGTTCCGGTTCGCATGCGGTCCGATCCTGAAGGACAGGTCGCGAGGCGGCGTGCAGGACGCCGCCTCACACAAGGCGCTTACACGAGCCCCGTCGCGTAGTACACGGCGATCACGAAGAACACCGCGAGCGTCTTGATGACGGTGACCGCGAAGATGTCGCGATACGACTCGCGGTGCGTGAGGCCCGTGACCGCGAGCAGCGTGATGACCGCGCCGTTGTGCGGCAGCGTGTCCATGCCGCCGCTCGCCATCGCGACGACCCGGTGCAGCACGTCCATCGGGATGTTGGCCGCTTGCGCGCCCTTGATGAACAGGTCCGACATCGCGGCGAGCGCGATGCTCATGCCGCCGGACGCGGAGCCCGTGATGCCGGCGAGCGAGCTGACCGACACGGCCGCGTTGACGAGCGGGTTCGGGATGCTCTTCAGCGCATCGCTGACGACGAGGAAGCCCGGCAGTGCGGCAATCACGCCGCCGAAGCCGTATTCCGACGCGGTGTTCATCGCCGCGAGCAGCGCACCGGCGACGGCGGCCTTCGAGCCGGCCGCGAAGCGGTCGCTGACGCGCTTGAACGCGGTCAGCACGACCAGCACGATACCGAGCAGCAGCGCGGCTTCGACCGACCAGATCGCGACGACGGTCTTGATCGACGCCGTGACCGGCGCATGCACGCCCGGCAGCACGTCCGGCGCGACCGTGTACGACGCGGCGCCGTACCACTGCGGGATCAGCTTCGTGAACGCGAAGTTCGACACGCCGACGAGGATCAGCGGCAGGATCGCCAGCGCGGGATTCGGCAGCGACGTCGCCTCGACGCGTTCCGGCTCGTTGACGAGCGACGTGCCGTAGCCTTCACCCTTTGCCATGGCCGAACGGCGACGCCATTCGAGATACGTGAGGCCGACGACGATGATGAACAGCGAGCCGATCGTGCCGAGCGCGGGCGCGGCCCAGGCGGTCGTCTTGAAGAACGTGGTCGGGATGATGTTCTGGATCTGCGGGGTGCCCGGCAGCGAATCCATCGTGAACGAGAACGCGCCGAGTGCGATCGCGCCGGGCATCAGCCGTTTCGGGATGTTGCTCTGGCGATAGAGTTCGGCCGCGAACGGGTAGACCGCGAACACCACGACGAACAGCGATACGCCGCCATAGGTGAGCAGTGCGCACACCGCGACGATCACCGCATTCGCGCGCGAGCGGCCGATGTAGCGGATGGCCGCATGGACGATCGACTCGGAGAAGCCGGACAGTTCGATCACCTTGCCGAACACGGCGCCGAGCATGAAGACCGGGAAATACAGTTTGACGAAGCCGACCATTTTCTCCATGAAGATGCCGGAGAAGACCGGGGCGACGGCGGCGGGTTCGGTCAGGAGCACCGCGCCGAGCGCGGCGATCGGCGCGAACAGGATCACGCTGTAGCCGCGATAGGCGGCGAACATCAGGAACGCCAGCGCGGCGAGGACGATCACGAAAGACAAGGGAGTCTCCTAATGGCTTTGGTTGTTGTTCGATCGCGCGATGCGCCGCGGACCGGCTCAGGTTCGTGCAGGTTTCGTGCCATCGGCCGGATTGCGCCGCCGGACATGGGTCCGCCGGAGGCTGGCGGGCCCGCGCCGGCCTATGTCTGACGATTCTACATAAATCGTCTCCGTCTGGAGACGATATGGCCATCCGGCCAGCCCATGAAATCGTGCAGGGCTTGTCCGGACAACGCATTGCGGCGCGTCTCCATAATGAGATAATCCGTCTCGTTCCGGAGACATCCGGTCGAAAATACACGGAGACGAAGACACGATGATGAACGACTGGGCCCGCCTGCCCGTCAACTACGGCGACGTGCTGCGGCGCGCCGCCGAGTCGCTGTTCCGGACCTTCGAGGATTCGAGCGCGGGCACGGTGGTCGTCGATCGCGATGCGCGCGTCGTGTGGATGAACGAGCGATATGCGGCGCGTTTCGGTTTCGCCGATCCGCAACAGGCCGTCGGCCTCGACTGCGAGACCGTGATCCCGAACAGCCTGATGCGCGAGGTCGTGTCGACCGGGCAGCCGATCCTGCTCGACATCATGGAGACGGGCCGCGAGCCGCTCGTCGTCACGCGCCTGCCGTTGAAGAACGAGGCGGGCGAGACGGTCGGCGCGATCGGCTTCGCGCTGTTCGACCAGTTGAAGACGCTCACGCCGATCTTTTCCCGCTACGCGCAGTTGCAGCAGCAGCTGATCGCGACGCAGCGCTCCCTCGCGCAGGCCCGCCGCGCGAAATATACGTTCGCGAGCTTCGTCGGCACGAGTGCCGCGAGCCTCGAAACCAAGCGCCAGGCCCGTCGTGCCGCACAGGTCGATTCGCCGGTGCTGCTGCTCGGCGAGACGGGCACCGGCAAGGAACTGCTCGCACACGCGATCCATGCGGCGTCGGCGCGGGCGCTCCAGCCGCTCGTGACCGTCAACGTCGCCGCGATTCCCGACACGCTGCTCGAAACCGAATTCTTCGGCGCGGCGCCCGGCGCCTACACGGGTGCCGATCGCAAGGGGCGCGTCGGCAAGTTCGAGCTGGCCGATCGCGGCACGTTGTTTCTCGACGAGATCGGCGATATGCCGCTGCCGTTGCAGGGCAAGCTGCTGCGCGTGCTGCAGGACAAGGAGTTCGAGCCGGTCGGCTCGAACCGGATCGTGCGCGCGGACGTCCGGATCATCGCCGCGACGTCGGCCGACCTGCCGGCGCTCGTGGCGGCCGGGCGTTTTCGCGCGGATCTCTATTACCGGCTGAACGTGCTGACGATCCATGCGCCGCCGCTGCGCGAGCGCGCATCCGACATCGCGGCGCTCGTCTACGCGACGCTCGAGGAGCTGGCCGCGCAGCACGGCCGCGCCGCGCATTGCGAGCTGACCGACGATGCGCTGCGGATGCTGTGTGCGTATCCGTGGCCCGGCAACGTGCGCGAGTTGCGCAATACGCTCGAACGCGCGCTGATGCTGTCGGACCGTTCGGTCATCGATGCGCGCGCGCTCGCGCCGTTCCTCGGACCGGTGCGCGTATCGACGGATGGCGCGTCACCGGTGCAGCAGGTTGCCGCGTCGCCGGCCGGGCGGCGCGCAGGCGATATGGCCGGTGAATCCGGCGCACCGGCCGCTTCGTATGCCGATGCATTGGCGGCATGGGAACGCCAGTTCCTGACCGACGCGCTGGCGGCCTGCGACGGGAAGGTCGTCGAAGCGGCCGCGCGCATCGGGATCGGCCGCGCGACGCTGTACAAGAAACTGGCTGCGCTGGGCATCGACCGGTAGACCGGCCGGCGATGCCGATGCGGCGTGACGTCAAGCATCGAACAGGAGATCACGATGAAGCGGATCGGCATCGCAGGGTGGCTGACCATGTTGCTGGCGACGTCCGCGTTTGCGCAGGCCGGCGACGCCGACGCGCCCGAGGCGCGGCGCAACTGGTACAACGATCCGTTCGTCGCGCTGTCGCGGGACGTGGCCGAATGCCCGCTGCCGCTTGGCCCGTGGATGACGCGCGCCGAGATGACGGACGACGCGCATTACCGCGCCGAACGCGGCACGACCTGCTGGCTCGCCCATCGCTGCACGAAGCCGAACTCGTATATGTATGACGCGTCGATCGCCGATGCGGCGAAGGCCCACTTCGCCGGCTCCGATCATCTGCGCGGCACGAGCCTGTGGATCACCGTGCAGCGACGTTTCATCTACGTCGAAGGATGCGCGGATGCAGCGTTCGATCGTCAGGCGCTGCAACGCGAATTCGAGGCGCTTCCGGACGTCGAGCAGGTGTTCGTTCGCATCACCGACGATCCGCGCAAGCGCTTGCCGTACAAGGCGCGTGGGCAACCCGACCGCAAGCCGGACTGACAGCCGGAGGGCCGCGCATGGCATACTCGCGACATTCAAAAAATGGTTGACGGGAAGAACAATGAAACACATGCTTGCGTCGGTCTGTCGGTGGCCTCGGGCGGCCGCAATGCTGGTTCTGGTTGCGGGGCTCGGCGGGTGCGGTGGCAGTGCCCCGCTCTTCACGTCGGACGGCCGTCCGACCACCCAGGTGCAATGCACCGGCAGCGACTGGAGCAATTGCACGGACAATGCCCGGGCCATGTGCAACGGGGATTTCGAAGTGATTCAGCAATCGACTGATGACGCCGTGCGAAATCTTCTCTTCGCATGCAAGAAGAAGAGCGGTTATTGATCCCGAAATGACCGGCTGAGGAGACCACGATCGGGCGAAGTGCTTTTCTGTTTGCATGAAGTCACCTGTTTTTCACGAATAACATTCACGGAGTCCCATCCATATGGCGACCTACAGGCAACTGACCGCGCAGCTCGAAAGGCTTCAGCAAAAGATCGACAAGGAACGTGAAAAGGCGATTGCCGACGCGATTGCGGATATCCGCGCGAAAATCGAGGAATACGACATTACGCCGGAAGAGCTCGGTTTTCGTCCGGTGGGGGCGAGTGCCGCTGCCGCCGCGAAGCCCAAGCGGACGCTGCCGCCGAAATACCTGAACCCGAAGACGGGCGAAACGTGGAGTGGCCGCGGAAGATCGCCGACCTGGCTCGGCAAGAACCGCGCACGTTTCCTGATCAAGGACTGACTCCCGAAAATCCTCACCTTTCGCGAGTTGACCGACGGTGCGAATGGCCATGCGGCCGTCGCACCGTTTTGTTTTTGGGCAGTCGCCATGCGATTTTCCCTGACGAATGGACGTGTCATGTCGTGCAATTAACGGATCCTGTTTTGCCAATTCGCCGCGATCCGGCTGCATATTGCGGGGAATTCCGGTAAACAATCGCGTAATGACGCCAGGCACGCGCATTGGCATTCGCGATTTTCGCGGTGCAGGCATGCAGCGGATAATCATCACCTTTCGCGTGTTTGCGCGGGGTGTCGTGCAAATCCCGAACATACTCACCATCGCTCCTGTAAATCCTCACCTTTGAGGAAGCGGCCGCCGTGCCGTGCCGCGTTGCTTGCGTCGTGCGAGCGGCGCTGCGATGCCGGACGCGTGTGTTGCAGGTCCATGGTGCGAGCATTGACGTTCGTCGAACAGTCGGCCGTTCGGCATATAGGCAGCCGCAGGCGCTTCGCCTATGCTTGGGGTTCGCGTCGATCGGCGCCCGGCCTGCCCGGCCGCGTGCCGATCGTGTCGTCTTTCGTCACCGCAGGGAGCCGATGTGACCGTTCGCCATCTCGATGCGTTGTTTCAGCCCAGGTCCGTTGCGGTCGTCGGCGCGTCATCGCGTGCGGGCAGTATTGGCGCAATGGTGTGGTCGCGTGTGCTCGACGGTGCGTTCCAGGGGCCCGTGTGGCCCGTCAATCCGAAATATCGCGCGCTCGACGGGCATGCCGTTGTCGCCGATGTCGACCGGTTGCCTGCGCCGCCGTCGGTTGCCGTGATCTGCACGCCGCCCGCAACCTGGGCCGGCATCGTGCGCAAGCTCGGTGAGCTCGGCACGCGCGTCGCGGTGATCGTCGGCGAGGCGCGCACCGATGCCGATCGCGCCGCGGTCGATCGCACGTTGAAGGCGGCGAAGCCGTTCGTGCTCCGTATCGTCGGGCCCGGCAGCCTCGGCGTGTTGTCGCCTGCGCGGCATGCGCATTTCGGCGCGCCGGCGTACACCGCGCGATCGGGCGGCGTCGCATGGGTGTCGCAATCGAATGCGTTGACGAACGCGGTGCTTGGCTGGGCCGATGCGCGGGGTCTCGGCTTTTCGCATGTCGTCGCGCTCGGCAGCGAATCCGACGTCGATGCGGGCGATGTGCTCGACTATCTGGCAAGCGATCCCGGCACGCGCGCGATCCTGCTCGAACTCGATACCGTGCGCGCGGCGCGCAAGTTCATGTCGGCTGCGCGTGCGGCCGCGCGCAACAAGCCGGTGCTCGCGTTGCGCACCGGCCGCGCCGATCCCGGCGACGCACTCTATACGGCGGCGTTCCAGCGTGCGGGCATGGTGCGCGTCGATGCACTCGACGATCTGCTCGACGAAATCGAGACGCTCGGCGTCGGCCGTGTCACCGCGCGTGGCGCGGCGACGCTCGTGACGAGCGATGCGGGCGTGGCGAAACTCGCGGTCGATGCGGTTGCCGAGGTACGCGACGTGCTGGCCGACTGGTCGCCCGCGGCCACGTCCGCCGTGGCGGCCGCGCTGCCGCATCTCGCGGCGCCCGCCAATCCGCTCACGCTGGGCGACGACGCACGCCCCGAGCACTTTGCCGCGGCGATCAAGGCGCTCGCGCCGTTTCCGCAAACGGGTACGCTGTTCGTCGTCCATTCGACGTCCCACAGTGCGCCGGCCGAGTCGGTCGCACGCACGCTGATCGACTCGCGGCAGTACGCGCATCGCGGCATCCTCGCGTGTTTCTTCGGTGCGGTCGACGCGGCGACGCGCGATGCGCTGCACGCGAACGGCATTCCCGTGCACACGACACCGCAGCGGCTGGCACGCGCGTATGCGCGTCTCGTCGACTACAACCTCGGGCGGCAACTGCTGATGCAGACGCCCGAAGGCACGCCGCCGCAGCCGGCCGAGTGCGTGGCATCCGCACAGGCCGACGCGCGCAGGATGGTCGAAGCCGGTGAGCATGATCTGGCCGGCGAGGCCGCGCTGCGCTGGCTGTCCCATTTCGGCTTGCAGGGCGAGCAGGCCAACGAGCCTGTCGGCACGAAGGTCGTCGATATCACGGTCGACATGTACGACGATGCGAATTTCGGTCCGGTGTTTCGCTATGCCGTGCCGCCTGCGGACGGCGTGTCGGCGCCGTTCGTCGTCTACGGCCTGCCGCCGCTGAACAGCGTGCTCGCCCGTGCGGTAATGGAGCGCTCGCCGTATGCGCGCCGTACGCCCGTCGAACCGACGCTCGATGCGCTGACGGCGCTGTCACAGGTCGTCTGCGACGTGCGCGAAGTCGTCGCGATGTCGGTCACGCTGCGCGTGATGTCCGACCGCGCAAGGGTACTCGCGCCGCGCATCACGCTGGCCACGGGGCGCAGCCGGCTGGCGATCATGCCGTATCCGCGGCACCTCGAGCAGACGCTCGAGTGGCGCGGCGAGACGGTAACGATCCGCCCGATCCGTCCGGAGGACGAGGCTGCGCACAACGAACTGCTCGGCGCGATGACGCCGGAAGATCTGCGGATGCGTTTCTTCGGTGCGGTGCGCAGCTTCGATCATTCGCAGGTGGCGCGCATGACGCAGATCGACTACGACCGTGAGATGGCTTTCATCGTGTCGTTCACCGATGTGTCGGGGCGTGACCACACGCTTGCGGTGGCGCGTGCGGTTGCCGATCCCGACAACGAGACGGCGGAGTTCGCGATTGCCGTGCGGCCCGATCAGAAGGGCAAGGGGCTCGGCCGGCTGATGATGGCCCGCATCATCGACTACGCACGCTCGCGCGGCACCGCATGGATGGTCGGCGAGGCGCTGCGCGAGAATTCGGCGATGATCTCGCTCGCGAAGTCGTGCGGCTTCGCGGTGTCGACGACGGAAGAGCCCGGTGTCGTGGGTTTCAGGATGAAGTTGCAGCCGTAGGCATCGGCCCGCGGCCTGAGATTTGGGGTTGCCGCATGCAGTCGATGCCTCCGACGTTTCGCCTCGCCGCAAGCTTACTCAGGAATGCAGGATATTTGAACCAGCCTGTCGAGCGAAGCGTCTGCGAATGCGCGGGCCCTGTCAGCCGCGGCAATATCAATGCACGCGAGGTGTCCGACGATGCAGGGCGGCATGGCGCGATACGCGTCCGGCGAGCGGGTTCAAACGATGTGTTTTCGCAATGTCGCTGCCGCATTCCGGCCTCGGAGATTCGAAACCGTCACGAAGGTGAGATTTTTCGGGAGCCGTACATGAGCCGTTCCGGAATGGCACGGTGAGCCGATACGGGAGCATTCGGTGAGCCTTCCCGGGAACAGCCGGTGAGGACCTGCAGGAGCCGCTGGTGAGCCTTTCCGGGACGCGTCGGTGAGCACCTGCGGGAGGTGTCGGTGAGGACGTTCGGGAGGTGTCGGTGAGGATCTCCAGGAGCCTTGGGTGAGCTTTTTCGGGAGATATGGGTGAGTGCTTGCGGGACGCCGAGGTGAGGCTTTTCGGGAGCGTGCGGAAGCACGACTCCCGCGAGCGCGGCGCCGGCCCATGCCGGCGTCATACGCGGGTGCGGGCACGCATGAACCGTGCCCGCCAGCAGCATTACGCCGCGAGTTTCGACGCCGCGTCGTTCACCTGGTCGCGCGAAATCGCGAGTTCCTCGAGGTGCGGATCGGCATAGACGGCACCGGTTTCGCGCTCGAGGCGGGCGATCGTCAGCGCACAGCGCGCGGTGTCTTTCGGCATCGCGATGAAGCGCTTGACCGATTCGCCGGACGTGAATGCTTCGAACAGCGCGCCGCGCACGTCGTCCGGAAGCGTCTTGGTCCATTGGTACGGCTTGCCGTTGAACGTGATCGACGGCGGCAGCGTGCGTTCCTTCTTGGTCGCCGTGATGAGCCCGTAGGTGCGGGCCGCGTCGCCGATCTGCTCGGGCGAGAAGAGTTCGTCAGGCGTGATGTCGAACTGCTCGATGTAGTTCTCGATCGCCTGCATTGCGGCGGCACGATCGTCGCGCTTTTGCTGCGCGCGCGCGACGATATCACGCAGCTCGTCCGCTTCCTCGGGCGTGATCGTGAAGCTTGCCTGCTTCTGCTGAAGTTCGGAGAAACGCTGGAATTCTTGATCGTTCAGAAGTTTGGCCATGACATCCATCGGACACGACGGCCGCGACAACCGGCCGCCGTAGTTTTTGAGAGGGCCGCTATTTTAGCGTAGCGCCGTGGGCGCGCGATGCGACGGCGTGCATCGCGCGCCGAACGGGCGTCGCGCGCGACCGGGGTCGGCGCCATTGCGCCGTACCCGGTGTGCTTCATCGAACCCGCGTGTCAGCAGGTTTCTGTGCGGCCCATCGACAGATGGGCGGCCGTGTCGCGCAGCGCTTCGACGGCCACGTCGACGGATTGCACCGTGTGCGCGTCGATGCGGCGCATGTACGGGCAGGTCAGCACCGCGATCGCCAGGCCGGACGGCCCGAGGATCGGTACGGTCAGATCGGTCACGCCGTACGCCTGGCGGCTGTCCTGGCGCAGGTAGCCGGACTGCCGGATGGACTGGCACGCAATCGCGAGCTCCTGCTCGTTCAGCGGCGCTTCGCCCTTGACCTTGCGGTGCTCGGCCAGCATGTGCGCCCGTTGCTCGGGGCCCTGGAACGCCAGCATCATGCGCCCCGATGCCGTATCGGCGAGCCCGACCCGCGAACCGAGGCGGACCGACACGCCCCATGGGCCAGGCCCGTCCACCTGCGCGATCACGAGCAGGTTGCCGCGATCGTAGACGGACAGATGGCACGATTGCTCGGCGGCATCGGCGAAGCGCTGCATCGGCGGCAGGGCCTCGGCAATCAGCCGGTTCATCGGCGGGTGCCGGTGCGCGAGCGCAAACAGCTTGAGGCTGAGCGTGTAGCGGTCGCCGCCGGTGGAGCGCATCACGTAGCGGCGGGCGACGAGGCGTTCGAGCATCCGGTAGATTTCGCTCGCGTTGCGGCCGAGTTCCTTCGTGATTTCGGTGCGGGTGAGTCCTTCTTTCTGTTCGGACAGGAGTTCGAGAATGTCGAGGCCCTTGTCGAGCGCGGGTGCGCGATAGCGGTCGATAGCGGCCATCGATTCCCGTGCGTCGCAGCCGGGAAGCGGGTCGTTGGTTGTCTGCATTGTCGGTGTGAGGTTGGGGGATTACCGTCGATCGGTTGGCGACGCACGCTGGCCGGTTCTGCACGCGCATGGTTCGGGCCCGCGTATGGCAATGAAAGCCATTCGTACGAGCTTAGCAATAAACAAATAGTGTGCAATGCAGCGTCTTTTTACCGATCGTTACCGGACAAGAACGGATCAGCAACCGTTCTCGATGACAGGGGCAGCCCGAATATCCAGTATTCATGGTCTGATGGCAGGCGACGCCGGCAGCCGCAAGCGGTCGGCCGGCGTTCGTGCATTCGATGCTGCGCCGCAACGTCGGCAGGCGCACCAATAGTCGGTATCCGTCGCGCGTCATTTCACGATGCGCGGCCGATGGTACAAAGGCTTGCGGGCCAGCGACGGTGCGGCCGCGCGTGAAGCCGGCCGCCATGGGCCGGCACGCGTCGCGGGTGCCGGGCCGTCGTCGCCGATGCGCAGACCGGCGGCCGCCCGTTCGATGCGCGCCGTACTTTCGTGCGGCGCCGCGATCGCTGCGCCCGCGCGACCTTCGCGCGTCGAACCGCCCGCCGGATGCGGTACCGACGCGCGCAATCGACGATCGACAATCAGTCCGGCGCGCGGCCGCGAAGGGTCGCGTCGACCGGTAATCCTGTCCCATTCGACAACAGAGGTTAAGCACGATGAAACTGCTTCGCTATGGCCCGTCCGGCCAGGAAAAGCCCGGTATCCTCGACGCGGACGGCCGGATTCGCGACCTGTCCGCGCACGTGCCGGATCTTGCCGGCGATGTGCTGACCGACGCGGGTCTCGCGCGGCTGCGCGCGATCGATCCGGCTACGCTGCCGCTCGTGTCCGGCGAGCCGCGCATCGGCGCGTGCGTCGGGCACGTCGGCAAGTTCATCGGCATTGGGCTGAACTATGCCGATCATGCGGCCGAAGCCGGCATGCCGGTGCCCAAGGAGCCGGTCGTGTTCGGCAAGTGGACGAGCTCGATCTGCGGCCCGAACGATGGCATCGACATCCCGAAAGGCTCGGTCAAGACCGACTGGGAAGTCGAGCTGGGCGTCGTGATCGGCGCGAAGTGCAAGGACGTCGACGAGGCGAGCGCGCTCGATTACGTCGCGGGCTACTGCGTTGTCAACGACGTGTCCGAACGCGAATGGCAGATCGAGCGCGGCGGCCAGTGGGACAAGGGCAAGGGCTTCGACACGTTCGGCCCGATCGGCCCGTGGCTCGTCACGCGCGACGAGGTGCCGGATCCGCAGCGTCTCGACCTGTGGCTCGAGATCGACGGCCACCGTTTTCAGAACGGCAACACGCGCACGATGGTGTTCACCGTCGCACAACTGATCGCGTATCTGTCGACCTGCATGACGCTGCAGCCGGGCGACGTGATCACGACCGGCACGCCGCCGGGCGTTGGCATGGGCATCAAGCCGTCGCCGGTGTTCCTGAAGGCTGGCCAAATGGTGCGCCTCGGGATCGAAGGGCTCGGCGAACAGTTGCAGAGCACGCGCAACGCGCAGTAAGCATGTGCCCGGCGCGAGCCGGGCCGCGGGTGCAATCAGTCGCAACCCGGCCGCGCCGCCCGGTCGTCGGCGTGCCTGCCTGCGGCGCGCGTCGCGAACCGAACATCGATGCAGCAAGGACAAGGGCCCGATTCCGCGCGATGCGGAATCGGGCCCCTGCCGTTTGTACGTGGTGTATGCGGGCTCGATCACACGACGTTGTCGAGTTCGCAATGCGCTTCCAGCCGATACCCGTCGGGATCGACGACGAACGCGGCGTGGTAGCCGGGGCCGTAGTGCTCGCGCTTGCCGGGCCCGCCGTTGTCCTGGCCGCCGTGCTCGAGCGCGGCGCGGCAGAACGCGTCGACCTCGACGTGCGAAGCCGCCTTGAACGACAGGTACGGCCCCGACTCGGCATCGGCGGCGACCGGGCGGGCAGCGTGCTGCAACCACAGCTCCGGTTCGGTCGTGCCGTACCCGATGGCGCCGTCGTCGCTAGTCGCTGGGTATTTCCAAGAAAGACTATGACGCCATGTCGGCCGCCGACAAGCTGAAGGTCGCCGAGAACGTGTCATTGATGATGCAGCAGCTGTCGAAGGCCGACCAGGCCAAGCTGGCCAGCTGACCTCCTTACGGGGGCGACGACACGTCAGTTCCGCCTTTCGGCACGACGTCAGCCTCCATGTCGGCGAGCCGGCTGCGCGCTTAAGTCTGGCCGCCCGTCTCGCGCCGTTGCAGCATGCGGGCGACACGTTCGCCCGCCGCCTGAAAGCGCAGCGCCAGCGAGTCGGGCGCCAGCACCTCGAATTCCACTTCCAGCGCCATCAGCCAGTACGTCAGCGATTCCAGCGATTGCCCTGTGCAGCGCAGCAGGCAGCGGCTGTCGTCGTCCAGCGCCTCGACCTGGCCGGCCGATGCGGGAATGCGCGCCGCCATCACCGCGCGCGGCGCATGCAGCACGATGCGGGCTTCTTCGGCATTGGGCGCCTGGCCCACGGAACGCGCCACATACGCGCGCAGGTCGCCGCCTTCCGGGGGCGGCCGCGGCGCGAAGTGCGCGCCCAGCGCCACGGGGCCGGCAATGCGGTCCAGCCGGAAGGTGCGCCAGTCGTCGCGCGCCGGGTCCCACGCCACCAGATACCAACGCCACCCCGTGTGCGCCAGCCCTTGCGGCTCGACCTGGCGCGTGCTGGCCTGGCCGCGGCTATCGGCGTAGTCGAAATTCACGCGCAGCTGATCGCGGCAGGCGGCCGCCAGCGTGGCCAGCTGGCCGGCGTCCACCAATGGGCCGGCGCGCGGCAGCGGCACGATGGCCGAGCGCAGCGCATCCAGTTTGTGGCGCAGCCGCGTGGGCATGACCTGTTCCAGCTTGACCAGGGCGCGCAGCGCGGCTTCTTCCACCCCGCCGATCGACCCGGTGGCCGCCGTGCGCAGCGTGATGGCCACCGTCATGGCCTCGTCGTCGTCCAGCAGCAGGGGCGGCAGCGTGTTGCCCGCGCGAAACGCGTAGCCGCCCGCCACGCCGCTGCTGGCCTGGATCGGGTAGCCCAGTTCGCGCAGCCGGTCGATGTCGCGCCGCAGCGTGCGCGGGTGCACCGCCAAGGCTTGCGCCAGCTCGGCGCCGGCCCAATGGCGGCGGGTCTGCAGCAGGGAAAGCAGGCGGAGCAGGCGGTTGCTGGAACTGAGCATGGTGGGGCGACGATACCTCGTATCGAGGGCAGAAACTGTCCGCAATGGATTCTACAGTTCGTCCGTCGTCAGCGGCCACGGGGCCGCGGCACTCACCCCCCGAAATCCGGAGCCTTTTCCATGTCTATCGTTTTCTATTGGCACCCCCAGTCCAGCGCCTCCCCCATCGCCTGCGCCCTGGCCGAATTGCAGGTCCCGCACGAACGCGTCAAGGTGGATATCCGCGCGGGCGAACAGCGCCGCCCCGAATTCCTGGCCCTCAATCCCAATGGCAAGGTGCCCACGCTGACGGTGGACGGCGCGCCGATGTTCGAGGCCCTGGCGATCCATCTGTGGCTGGGCGAGAACTGGGGCGTCAAGCAAGGCCTGTGGCCCGTCGCCGGTACCCCCGAGCGGCTGGCCGCCCTGTCGTGGTGCGCCTGGGCCTACGTGACGTATGGCGCGGTGCTGTCGCGCCTGTTCCTCACGACCCACGGCGATGAACAGATTCGCGATGCCGGCCAGGCCGCGCGCGCCACCGCCGACCTGGATTCTCTGCTGGGGCTGCTGGATGCGCACCTGGCGCGCCAGCCCTGGATGCTGGGCGGCGAATACTCGCTGGCGGACCTGGTGGTCGGGTCGGTGGTCGGGTATTCCGCCATGGTGGGCGCGCCGGTGGCCGCGCACCCGAAGGTGCAGGCCTGGCTGGGCAAGGTCAAGAGCCGCCCCGCGATGCAGGGCGACGTCTGAATGTGAAAACGCCGCGCCAGGCCGCTCGCTTATCAGCCCCAGCAGGTGCCGGCGGCGGGCTTGCCGCAAGCGCGGTAGTTCACCGAATACCACAGCTTGCCTGCGGTGCGCCTCGGCATCGAAGGGCCTGGCGAGCAGTTGCAGCGCACGCGCGGCGCGCAATAACCGCGCATGCCGCGATTCCGCTGAACGACCGCCTGCGGCGGTCGTCGGCAACCGGACGGCGATGATTCAAAAGCGAGGGCCCGATTCCGCATCAAGAGGAATCGGGCCCTTGGCGTTCGTACGCGAACGGGTCACACGATGTTGTCCAGTTCGCAATGCGCTTCCAGCCGGTATCCGTCGGGATCGACGACGAACGCCGCGTAATAGCCGGGGCCGTAGTGCTCGCGTTTGCCGGGCCCGCCGTTGTCCTGGCCGCCGTGCTCGAGCGCGGCGCGGTAGAACGCGTCGACCTCGACGGGCGACGCTGCCTTGAACGACAGGTGCAACCCGGACTCGGGATCGGCGGCGATGGGGCGAGCTGCATGCTGCAGCCACAGCACCGGTTCGGTCGCGCCGTAGCCGATCGAGCCGTCGTCGCTATACAGCCGCTTGTAGCCGAGCGCGCCGAGCGTGCTGTCGTAGAACGTGCGGCTGCGGCCGATGTGGGCGACGCCGAAGGAAAGGTGATCGATCATCTGTGGGCTCCTTGAACTGAGGGGGACGTCAGTGCAGCAAACCGGCTTACAGGCACCATGCCAGCCGCTTGCAGCGAAGCGCGCCGAGCGTGCTGTCGTACGACGCGCGGCTGCGGTCGTTGTGGATAACACCGAAGGAAAGTCGATCGATCATCTGTGTCTCCTTGATCTGAAGGGGCCAGTGCAGCCAACCCGTTCGTAACCACCATGATGGTTATGTTAGAAAGCGGCCGGAAGCTTGTCAACCGGCATGATGGTTAGATACGATCGCGTCATGAGCAAAACGCAACCTTTCGTCATGACGGACTGCCTGATTCCGGCGCCGCCGGAAACGCTGAGCATCGATTTCGCGAACACGCTGTACTGGCGCGGCGCCGATGCGCCGACTGAAACCCTCGGGACGCTGGACGACCTGGTCACGTGGTGCCGCGAGCAGGCAGGCGTACCGGCCAGTCTGGCCGACGCGTGTCACGTACGGGAGAAGGGGGACGAACCGGCGACGCTCGCTCGCGCGCTCGCGTTGCGCGAGGCGCTGTATCGGCTCTTTCATGCGCAGGCCGAGCAGCGCGAGCCGCACGCCGACGATCTGGCGCTGCTCGGCGGTTTTCTTGCAGAAGCGGCGCCGCGCGTCGCGCTGGCGCGCATCGACGGCGCCTATGGGTGGCGGATCGGCGGCACGGGCGCCACGCTCGCGGCGCTGCTGAGCCCGGTGCTGTGGTCGGCGATCGACCTGCTCGGCGGGGCGCGGCTCGCGAAGGTCAAGCGTTGCGCGAACGACGCCTGCCAGTGGCTGTTCATCGACGACAGCAAGAACGGCAGCCGCCGCTGGTGTTCGATGTCGTCGTGCGGCAATCGCGCGAAGGCGTACCGCCACTATCACAAGGCCGAGTGACGGACCGTTTCAGGCAAGCGCGCCGGCGCGTCGAATCCGGCCTGCCTATTTCACCGACAACTTCCGCCACAGCGTCGTCTTGCTGATGCCGAGCATCGCGCACGCGCGGTCGCGGTCGCCGCCGCACGCGTCGAGCACCGCGCGGATCTCGTCGGCTTCGGCACGGCGGCGGCGCGCGTGCAGTGTCTGCGCATCGTCGATGTCGGCCGCGTCGGGCGGCGCCGCGAACAGCTCGGGCGCGATCGCCTGCAGCGCGTCGGGATCGAGCGCGCCGCAAGCGGCGGCCGGATCGTTTTCGTCGGCTTCCTCGGCCAGCTCCACCGCGATCCGCTCGATCACGTTCTGCAGTTCGCGCACGTTGCCGGGCCACCGGTAGCGCGCGAGCGTCGCCCGGGTTGCGCCGAGCACGCGCGTCGCGTCATCGGCGTCGCGCAGGCGTTCGGCGAGGCGCGGTTCGCGTCGTGCGGCCTGCACGAGCAGCGTTGCCGCGAGCGCGGGAATGTCGGCCGCGCGCTCGCGCAGCGGCGGCAGGCCGACGTTCAGGATGTTGAGCCGGTAATAGAGATCGGCGCGGAACGTGCCGGCCTCGACGGCCGCGAGCAGCGGACGATGCGTCGCGGCGATCACGCGCACGTCGATGCGGATCGGCTCGGTCGAGCCCAGGCGGATCACCTCGCGCTCCTGCAGCACGCGCAGCAGCCGGCTCTGCAGCGACGGCGGCATTTCGCCGATCTCGTCGAGAAACAGCGTGCCGCGGTGCGCGGCCTCGAACAGGCCGGTCTTGCCGCCGCGCCGCGCGCCGGTGAACGCGCCTTCCTCGTAACCGAACAGTTCGCTCTCGAGCAGCGCTTCCGGAAACGCGCCGCAGTTGACCGCGACGAACGGATAGCTGCGCCGCGCGGACAGCGCGTGCAGGCTCTGCGCGATCATTTCCTTGCCGGTGCCGCTTTCGCCTAGCACGAGCACGGTCGCGTCGGATTTCGCGTAGCGGCGCACGAGGTCGCGCACGCGCGCCATCGGCGCCGACGCGCCGACCACGTCGTCGAGCGCGTAGCGCGCGGCGAACTGCTGCGTGGTCGGCTGCGAACGCAATGCGCGGTCGAGCCGTTCGACCGCGCGCGATTCCTGGAACGTCAGCACGCTGCCCGACGTCACGCCGCGATCGACCAGCGGCCCGCGATGCACGACGTAGCGCACGCCGCGCACGGTCGCGAGCGCGTCGCCGTCCTCGCCGCGCAGCGTGCGCAGCTCGGGGCGCAGGTCGACGAGCGCGCGGCCCACGGCCGCCGCGGGTTCGACCCCGAGCGCCGACGCGAGCCGTTCGTTGATCGCCTCGACGCGGCCGCGTGCGTCGAGCGCGACCACGCCATCGCGCAGGTGTTGCAGCAGCGTGTCGAGCCGCTGGCGGCGGAACCCCTCGGCGTGCGTCGCATACGCGACTTCGAGCGCCGTCTCGACGGCCTTGCGCACCGAAGCGTGCGAATACAGGAACACCGCGCCCATGCCGGCGCTGGCCGCGAGATCGGTGACGAGGCCCGGGCCGACGATCGTTTCGATGCCGCGATCGCGCAGGTCGTGCACGCAGGCTTCCGCTTCCTGCGCGGACTGATATGACGCAAACTGCACGTCGAGGCCGTACGCGGCGACGAAGCGGCGCACCTCGGGCGGCGTTTCCCCGGCGCTGACGAGTGCGATCCGCGATGCGTCGCGCCGCGCGCGTGCGAGCGCCTGCATCACGTCGAAGCCGGTCGGCGACACGACCACCACCGGCACCTGCGCACGCGTTTTCAGGAAGCCGCCGTTCGAGCCGGCCGCGACGATCACGTCGGGCCGCGTGGCGCCGGCCTCGGCGATCGCGCTGAGCGCATCCTCATACGCGCGCGTCACGATGCGCACGTCGGCGCGTTCGTCGAATTCGCCGGCGATCTCGCGAAACAGGTCGCGCAGGCGGCTGATGCCCATCGCCCAGATGCGCGGGCGCACCGTGCGGTCGGCCGGGCCGGCGGGCTTGGTCGAGGAGAGGTCCATGACGGCCGATTATGCGCGTGCGATTTCATTTTTGAAACATGAAATTGCCGAATTGAAATCTCAGGACGCTGTAGCGCTCGGGGCGGTTGCTTAAGAATCAGTGGGTTAGCGACGTTTCGCGAGCTGGCCCGGTCCTTGCTGTTATCGGGCATTCCATCAGGAGGCCGTTCATGAGCAATACGCATCTTCAGAGCGCCGGCGCGAAATTCCGCGCGGCAGTCGCGGCGGAACAACCGCTGCAGGTGGTCGGCGCGATCACCGCGTACGCGGCCAAGATGGCGCAGGCCGTCGGCTTCAAGGCCGTGTACCTGTCGGGCGGCGGCGTCGCCGCAAACTCGCTCGGCATTCCCGACCTCGGCATCAGCACGATGGAAGACGTGCTGATCGACGCGGGCCGGATCACCAACGCGACCGACCTGCCGCTGCTGGTCGACATCGACACGGGCTGGGGCGGCGCGTTCAACATCGCACGTACGGTCCGCTCGTTCATCAAGGCCGGCGTCGCGGCCGTCCACCTCGAAGACCAGGTCGGCCAGAAGCGTTGCGGCCACCGTCCGGGCAAGGAAGTCGTGCCGGTCGAGGAAATGGTCGATCGCGTGAAGGCCGCGGTCGATGCGCGTACCGACGACCAGTTCGTGATCATGGCGCGCACCGATGCAGCCGCCGCCGAAGGGATCGACTCGGCGATCGAGCGCGCGGTGGCCTACGTCGAAGCCGGCGCGGACATGATCTTCCCGGAAGCGATGAAGTCGCTCGACGACTACCGCCGCTTCAAGGCCGCCGTGAAGGTGCCGATCCTCGCGAACCTGACCGAATTCGGCTCGACGCCGCTGTTCACGCTCGACGAACTGCGCGAGGCGAACGTCGACATCGCGCTGTACTGCTGCGGCGCGTATCGCGCGATGAACAAGGCCGCGCTGAATTTCTACGAAACGCTGCGTCGCGACGGCACGCAGAAGGCAGCCGTGCCGACGATGCAGACGCGCGCCGAGCTGTACGACTTCCTCGGCTATCACGAATACGAACGCAAGCTCGACGAGCTGTTCGCGCAGGGCAAGAAGTAACGCGGCCCGCCCCCACGAGACACGAATCTGAACGTTGTATGGGGCCAGCACAAGCGCTGAGGCGCCAACACTGGCCGACAAATCGGAGAATCCAGAGATGAGCGAGACGAAAGACGCAGCAGCACCGGCCGCCGCAGGCGCATTCAAGCCGAAGAAGTCGGTGGCGCTGTCGGGCGTGACGGCCGGCAACACGGCGCTGTGCACGGTCGGCAAGACCGGCAATGACCTGCATTACCGCGGCTATGACATTCTCGACGTCGCCGAATCGTGCGAATTCGAGGAAATCGCGCACCTGCTCGTGCACGGCACGCTGCCGAACCTGACCGAACTGGCCGCATACAAGACCAAGCTGCGCGCGCTGCGCGGCCTGCCGAGCGCGCTGAAGGTGGCGCTCGAGCAGATCCCGGCGTCCGCGCACCCGATGGACGTGATGCGCACCGGCGTGTCGGTGCTCGGTACCGTGCTGCCGGAGAAGGACGACCACAACCTGCCGGGCGCGCGCGACATTGCCGACCGCCTGATGGCGTCGCTCGGCTCGATGCTGCTGTACTGGTATCACTTCTCGCACAACGGCAAGCGCATCGAAACGGAAACCGACGACGACTCGATCGGCGGCCACTTCCTGCACCTGCTGCACGGCAAGACGCCGTCGAAGTCGTGGGTCGAGGCGATGCACACGTCGCTGATCCTGTACGCGGAGCACGAATTCAACGCATCGACGTTCACGGGCCGCGTGATCGCGGGCACGGGCTCGGACATCTACTCGGCGATCACCGGCGCGATCGGCGCGCTGCGCGGGCCGAAGCACGGCGGCGCGAACGAAGTCGCGTATGAAATCCAGAGCCGCTACAGCTCGCCGGACGACGCCGAAGCCGACATCCGCCGCCGCGTCGAGAACAAGGAAGTCGTGATCGGCTTCGGCCACCCGGTCTACACGATCTCGGATCCGCGCAACAAGGTGATCAAGGGCGTCGCGCACAAGCTGTCGAAGGAAGCGGGCGACGTGAAGCTGTACAACATCGCCGAGCGTCTCGAATCGGTGATGTGGGATGCGAAGAAGATGTTCCCGAACCTCGACTGGTTCAGCGCGGTGTCGTATCACATGATGGGCGTGCCGACCGCGATGTTCACGCCGCTGTTCGTGATCTCGCGCACGTCGGGCTGGAGCGCGCACATCATCGAGCAACGCGTCGACAACAAGATCATCCGCCCGAGCGCGAACTACACGGGCCCGGAAGACCTGCAGTTCGTGCCGATCGAGAAGCGCTGATCGCCCGCCGCGCGTGCCGGCGCCCGTGATGCGGGCCGCCGGCGCGCGCGGAACGTCATACCCAGATTCCCGCCCCACATCATGAATACCGCCAACCGCAAACCCCTGCCCGGCACGTCGCTGGATTATTTCGACGCGCGCGCCGCGGTCGACGCGATCGCGCCCGGCGCCTACGACACGCTGCCGTACACGTCGCGCGTGCTCGCCGAAAACCTCGTGCGCCGCTGCGATCCGGCGATCCTCGCCGAGTCGCTGAAGCAGATCATCGAGCGCAAGCGTGAACGCGACTTCCCGTGGTTTCCGGCGCGCGTGGTGTGCCACGATATCCTCGGGCAGACGGCGCTCGTCGATCTCGCCGGCCTGCGCGACGCGATCGCCGACGGCGGCGGCGACCCGGCGAAGGTCAACCCGGTCGTGCCCGTGCAGCTGATCGTCGACCACTCGCTCGCCGTCGAATGTGGCGGCTTCGATCCGGACGCGTTCGCGAAGAACCGCGCGATCGAGGATCGCCGCAACGAGGATCGCTTCCACTTCATCGAGTGGACGAAGAAGGCGTTCGAGAACGTCGACGTGATCCCGCCGGGCAACGGCATCATGCACCAGATCAACCTCGAGAAAATGTCGCCGGTGATCCAGGCGCAGGACGGCGTCGCGTACCCGGACACCTGCGTCGGCACCGACAGCCACACGCCGCACGTCGACGCGCTCGGCGTGATCGCGATCGGCGTGGGCGGCCTCGAAGCCGAGAACGTGATGCTCGGCCGCGCGTCGTGGATGCGCCTGCCCGACATCATCGGCGTCGAGCTGACCGGCAAGCGCCAGCCCGGCATCACCGCGACCGACGTCGTGCTCGCGCTGACCGAGTTCCTGCGCAAGGAAAAGGTGGTGGGCGCGTACCTGGAATTCCGCGGCGAAGGGGCGGCGAGCCTCACGCTCGGCGATCGCGCGACGATCTCGAACATGGCGCCCGAATACGGCGCGACGGCCGCGATGTTCTTCATCGACGGCCAGACGACCGACTACCTGCGCCTCACCGGCCGCAGCGACGAGCAGGTGAAGCTCGTCGAGACCTATGCGAAGGCAGCGGGCCTGTGGGCCGATACGCTCGCCAACGCGCAATACGAGCGCACGCTGACGTTCGACCTGTCGAGCGTCGTGCGCAACATGGCCGGCCCGTCGAACCCGCACAAGCGGCTGCCGACGTCCGATCTCGCCGCGCGCGGGATTGCCGGTCAGTGGGAAGAAAAAGCGGGCGAAATGCCCGATGGCGCGGTGATCATCGCCGCGATCACGAGCTGCACGAACACCAGCAACCCGCGCAACGTGATCGCCGCGGCCTTGCTCGCCCGCAACGCGAACGCGCGCGGCCTCACGCGCAAGCCGTGGGTGAAGAGCTCGCTCGCGCCCGGCTCGAAGGCGGTCGAGCTGTATCTGGAAGAAGCGAACCTGCTGCCCGAACTCGAGAAGCTCGGCTTCGGCATCGTGGCGTTCGCGTGCACGACCTGCAACGGGATGTCGGGCGCGCTCGACCCGAAGATCCAGCAGGAGATCGTCGATCGCGACCTGTACGCGACGGCCGTGCTGTCCGGCAACCGCAACTTCGACGGCCGCATCCACCCGTATGCGAAGCAGGCGTTCCTCGCGTCGCCGCCGCTCGTCGTCGCGTATGCGATCGCCGGCACGATCCGCTTCGACATCGAGAAGGACGTGCTCGGTCACGACCAGGACGGCAAGCCCGTCACGCTGAAGGACATCTGGCCGACCGACGAGGAGATCGATGCGATCGTCGCGTCGAGCGTGAAGCCCGAACAGTTCCGCAAGGTCTACGAACCGATGTTCGCGCGCAGCGCCGATGCGGGCGAGCGCGCGGCGCCGCTGTACGACTGGCGCGCGCAGAGCACGTACATCCGCCGTCCGCCGTACTGGGAGGGCGCGCTGGCCGGCGAGCGCACGCTGCAGGGCATGCGCCCGCTCGCGGTGCTCGGCGACAACATCACGACCGACCACCTGTCGCCGTCGAACGCGATCCTGCTGGATAGCGCGGCCGGCGAATACCTCGCGAAGATGGGCCTGCCGGAAGAAGACTTCAACTCGTACGCGACGCACCGGGGAGACCACCTGACCGCGCAGCGCGCAACCTTCGCGAACCCGACGCTGATCAACGAGATGGCGGTCGTCGACGGCGCGGTGAAGAAGGGCTCGCTCGCTCGCGTCGAGCCGGAAGGCAAGGTCATGCGGATGTGGGAAGCGATCGAGACGTACATGAATCGCAAGCAGCCGCTGATCGTCGTGGCCGGTGCCGACTACGGCCAGGGTTCGTCGCGCGACTGGGCTGCGAAGGGCGTGCGGCTCGCGGGCGTCGAGGCGATCGCCGCCGAAGGCTTCGAGCGGATCCACCGCACGAACCTGATCGGGATGGGCGTGCTGCCGCTCGAGTTCAAGCCGGGCACGAACCGGACGACGCTCGGCATCGACGGCACCGAGACCTTCGACGTGATCGGCGAGCGCACGCCGCGCGCCGACCTGACGCTCGTGATTCACCGCAAGAACGGCGAGCGCGTCGAGGTGCCGATGACGTGCCGGCTCGATACGGCCGAGGAAGTGTCGATCTACGAAGCGGGTGGCGTGCTGCAGCGTTTCGCGCAGGACTTCCTCGAATCGTCGCAGGCGGCCTGACGGGCGCACATTGGGAACACACATATGGCTCACATTCCTCAAATCAGGATTCCCGCGACCTACATTCGCGGCGGCACCAGCAAGGGCGTATTCTTCCGGCTGCAGGATCTGCCGGACGCCGCGCAGGCGCCGGGCGCCGCGCGCGACGCGCTGCTGCTGCGCGTGATCGGCAGCCCCGATCCGTACGGCAAGCAGATCGACGGGATGGGCGGCGCGACGTCGTCCACCAGCAAGACGGTGATCGTGTCGAAGAGCACGCGGCCCGGCCACGACGTCGACTACCTGTTCGGCCAGGTCGCGATCGACAAGGCGTTCGTCGACTGGACCGGCAACTGCGGCAACCTGTCGGCGGCCGTCGGCCCGTTCGCGATCAGCGGCGGGCTCGTCGATCCGGCGCGCGTGCCGCGCGACGGCGTCGCGACCGTGCGGATCTGGCAGGCGAACATCGGCAAGACCATCATCGCGCACGTGCCGGTCACGAACGGCGCGGTGCAGGAGACGGGCGACTTCGAGCTGGACGGCGTCACGTTCCCGGCCGCCGAAGTGCAGCTCGAATTCATGGACCCGGCCGCCGAGGAAGAAGGGGCGGGCGGGTCGATGTTCCCGACCGGCAACCTCGTCGACGATCTCGCGGTGCCGGGCGTCGGCACGCTGAAGGCGACGATGATCAACGCGGGCATCCCGACGATCTTCGTCGAGGCGGAAGCGATCGGCTATACGGGCACCGAGCTGCAGGACGCGATCAACGGCGATGCGAAGGCGCTCGAGAAGTTCGAGACGATCCGCGCGCACGGCGCGCTGCGCATGGGCCTGATCGATACGCTCGATGAAATCGCGACGCGGCAGCACACGCCGAAGATCGCGTTCGTCGCGAAGCCGGCCGATTACGTCGCATCGAGCGGCAAGCGCGTGAACGCGGGCGACGTCGACCTGCTGGTGCGCGCGATGTCGATGGGCAAGCTGCACCACGCGATGATGGGCACGGCGGCAGTCGCGATCGGCACGGCCGCGGCGATCCCCGGCACGCTCGTCAATCTCGCGGCGGGCGGCGGCGCACGCAACGCGGTGCGCTTCGGCCATCCGTCGGGCACGCTGCGCGTCGGCGCGGAAGCACAGCTCGAGAACGGCGAGTGGAGCGTCACGAAGGCGATCATGAGCCGCAGCGCGCGCGTGTTGATGGAAGGCTGGGTGCGGGTGCCGGGCGACGCGTTCTGATCGTTGCGGGCGGTATCGATGGAGATGCGGGCGGCTTCGGCCGCCCGCGTCGTTTTCGTCAGCCGTGCAGGAAGCGGCGCAGCGCGTCGTGGCTCAGGCGGCGCGCCGTTTCGGACACGCGTGCGCCAGGCACGATGTCGAAACCGTGCACGCCGCCGGGCAGCACGTGCAGTTCCGTCGGCACGCCCGCGCGGAGCAGGCGCTGCGCATAGTCGAGATTTTCGTCGAGGAACAGGTCGAGCGAGCCGACCGACAGGAACGCGGGCGGCAGGCCGTCGAGCCGCGTGGCGCGCGCGGCGGCCGCGTAGGGCGACACGCCGTCGATGCCTGGCGCGTGACCGAGCAGCGAGGTCCAGCCGAACCGGTTGTTGGCCGCATGCCAGACGAATTCGCCGGTATGCGGATGCGGCGTGCGCGTGCAGGTGCGATCGTCGAGCATCGGATAGACCAGGTGCTGGAACGCGAGCCGGTATTCGCCGCGGTCACCGGCCAGCAGCGCCAGCGCGGCGGCGAGCCCGCCGCCCGCGCTTTCGCCGGCCACGCCGATCCGCGTTGCGTCGATGCCGAGCGTATCGGCATGGCGGAAGACCCAGGCGAGCGCCGCGTAGCAATCTTCGATCGCGCCGGGAAACACGGTTTCCGGCGCGAGCCGGTAGTCGATCGAGATCAGCGCGCAGCCGAGCTGCGTGACGAGCGACCGGTGCACCGCCTCGAGATCCTTCGCCTTGCCGCGCACGAAGCCGCCGCCGTGCATGTGGACGATCGCCGGGAGCGGGCGCGCGTGATCGTCGGGCAGGTAGACGAGGACCGGGACGTCCGGCGCGCCGGCGGGACCGGGCACCATGTGGCGTTCGAGCGTGCTGCCGGCAAGGTCGGGCGGCGGCAGCGGCAGCACGCGTTCGCGCGACTGCGCGAGGTTTTCGACGCCGAGCGTGACGGTCGGCCAGGTCTCGAGCAGCGGGCGGATTTCAGGATCGACGAGATGCAGGGTGTCCAACGCGTGGCTCCATCATGAAGGTAGGAGGTGCGCCGTGGTCAGAGCACGCTGCGCGCGATGACCCAACGGTGCACCTCGGTCGGGCCTTCGAAGATGCGCATCAACCGCGCTTCGCTGGCCATCTGCTGCAACGGCATTTCCTTCGTCATGCCCATCGCGCCGAGCGTCTGCATCGCATGATCGATGACGGTCGATGCCATTTCGGTGGCGAACACCTTGACCATCGAAATCTGCGTGCGTGCATCCTGCCCGGCATCCACGCGCGCGGCCGCTTCGTAGGTCATGAGGCGGCACGCGTGGATCTGCGTGAGCGCGTCGGCGACCCACCACTGGACCGCCTGGCGTTCCGCGAGCGGCACACCGAAGGTCTTGCGCTGTTTCGCATAGTCGCACAGCATCGTGACCGCGCGCTCGGCGCGGCCGATGCACCACGCGGCCATCTCCAGCCGCCGGTTCGCGAGCCGTGCCTGCATCGGCGCGAAGCCGGCGCCTTCCTGGCCCAGCAGTTGCGCCGCGGGAATGCGGCAGTCCTCCAGCACGATTTCATACGTCGACAGTCCGCCGATCATCGGGATCCGGCGCTCGATGACGAAGCCCGGCGTGTCGCGATCGACGATGAACGCCGACATGCCGCCGCGCTTGCCCTTGCTTCGATCGGTGAGCGCCATCACGATCGTCCAGTCGGCTTCAGGCGCGTGGCTGATCCAGATCTTCCGGCCGTTCAGTACCCAGCTGTCGCCATCGCGCACGGCCGTCGTCGACAACGCGCCCGGATCCGAGCCGGCGCCGGGTTCGGAGATCGCCATCGCGGCGTGCGTGACGCCGCGTGCGTACGGGGCGAGATAGCGCGCGCGCTGTGCGTCGTCGGCCACTTCGCACAGCATCCGCAGGTTCGGTGAATCGGGCGGCAGGATGTACGGTGTCACGGTCGTGCCGATCGCCTCGTTCACGCCGACCATCGCGACGGCCGGCAGGTCCGAGCCACCGGCATCGAGTGGCGCGTCGAGGCCCCACAGGCCGAGTTGTCGGGAACGCTCGTCGAGGTGCGAGCGTTCATCGTCGAGCAGCCCGAAACGCTGGCCGTCGGCCTCGCGCGCCATGACGGCTGCTTCGAGCGGAATCAGCTCGTCCTTCACGAAACGTGCGACGAGGTCGCGGATCATCCGGTGTTCGAGTTCAAGGTCGAAATTCATGGGAGTCGATGAGTGGGAGAAAAGGGAGGTCGATGCCGTCAGCCGGCGTTCGCGCGTGACACCGCGCGGCCGCGCAGCGTGCCGAGCAACGCGATGGCGCCGGCCGCGAGCAGCGCGGCGTTGAAATACAGCCCGCCGCGCATCGACCCGGTGGCCGTGTTGAGCACGCCCATCAGAAACGGGCTCGCGAACCCGCCGATCGCGCCGGACATCGTGATCGCCGCGATCGCGACCGCCATCGAGCGCTTCGGCAGTGCGAGCCCCGGCAGCACCCAGAAAGCGGGCAACGACGCGGCGTGCGTGGCGACCGCGAGGCAGAGCGCGATCAGCAGGTGCGATGTGCCGCCGACGCTCGCCAGCCCGGCGAGCGCGGCCGCACACGCGAGCATCGCGACGGCGCCGTGCCCGCGCCATTCGCGCCGGCGCTCGGTGCGCCAGCCCATCGCGAGCATGCCGACGATGCCGCACAGGTAGGGGAGCGCGGACAGCAGACCGATCTGCATCGCGCCATGCAGCCCGCCGCGATGCAGGATCACGGGCATCCAGAACACGAGCGCGTAGCCGGCGGCCGCGATCGCGAAATTGGCCGCGCACAGCAGCCAGAAGTCGCGGTGTGCGAGCAGTGGCCGCGCCGCGTTTGCGTCCGGCGTGCCGGCTTCGGCCTGCGCATGCGCGGCGCGCAGCGCGGCCTTGTCGGCATCCGACAGCCAGCGTGCGTCGTCCGGCCGGTCGTCGAGAAAGCGCAGCGCGACGAGGCCGAGCACGCTGCTCGGCAGCCCTTCGACGAGGAACAGCCATTGCCAGCCGCTCAGGCCGGCGGCGCCGTCGAAGTAAGAGAGGATCGCGCCCGACACGGGGCCGGCGATCAGTCCCGCGAGGTACAGCGCGGTCATGAACAGCGCGAATGCCTTCGCGCGCTGCCGCGGCGGATACCACGCGCCGAGATAGAACAGGATGCCGGGGAAGAAGCCGGCCTCGAACACGCCGAGCAGGAAGCGGCACGCGTAGAACTGCGCGGGCGTCGTGACGAACATCGTCGCGGCCGAGCCGAGCCCCCACAGCACCATGATCCGGGCGATCGTCTTGCGTGCACCGATCCGCGCAAGCAACGCGTTGCTCGGAATCTCGAATGCCATGTAGCCGATGAAGAAGATGCCCGCGCCGAGCCCGTAGACGGCGTCGGAGAAGTGCAGTTCGGCGGCCATCTGCGCGTGCGCGAAACCGATGTTGATCCGGTCGATGAACGACAGCGTGTAGCAGAGGATCAGGAACGGCAGCAGCCTGCGCGAGATCCGGCGGTAGAGCGCCTGCGTCGCGCGCTCGTCGACGGCGGCCGGGTGAGTGGAAAGGGTCGGGGTCATGGACACTCCGTCAGAAGCGGTGAACGATGCCGAGCGCGAACACCTGCTCGGTGCCGCCCGGTTGCGGCTGCAGGCCGACGACGACCGTGTTGCGGGCGTCGCCGCCGTTCTTCATGTAGAGATAGCGTGCATAGAGCGAGGTGCGCTTCGACAGCGGATGGTCGTAGCCGACGCCGAGCGCGGTCGCGTCGTTCGCCGAGCCTTTCACGTCGCGGCGCACGATCGAGACGAGCACGCGATCGAGCGCGCCGACGTTGATCGACGCGCCGGCGCTCGCGGTCGAGAACGCGGGCAGGTGCGGCGCCGTGCCGACGCCGTACAGGAACGCGGCGTACAGCTTGACGCGCGCGAACGCGTAGTTGGCCGCGAATACGTAGTGGCGCGTCGTCGACGGCGAGACGACGGGCGCCAGGTTGCCGGCCGATGTGTCGCCCTGGAAGCCGGCGCCGAGGTAGAGCCCGCCGATCCGGTACTGGAGCCCGGCGCCGTAGTTGCGCCCGGCTTGCGTCGACAGCGCGTTCGGCGTCGGAAAGCCGTACGTGGCCATCACGCGCAGGCCGTTCCAGTCGGGGCTCAGATACGACGCCGCCTGGTTGAAGCGCGGAATCGGCGGGGTCGTGTTGCTCGTGATCGTGTCGGTCGACGTCGCGAGCAGCGCGAGCGGCGACAATCGTTCGTTGAGCCCGAACGGATCGCCGTCATACACGACGTAGAACGCGGGCGTGTATTGCCGGCCGAGCCGGAGGTCGCCGTAGCGCGTGTTCTGCAGCGACACGTAGGCCTGCCGGTAGAACAGCGTGCCGCCCTGGAACGATCCGTCGGCCGGCGAGAAGCCGCTTTCCAGCACGAACTTCGTCGATGTGCCGCCGCCGAGATCCTCGACGCCCGTGAGGCCGAAGCGGCTCGTCGACGAGCCGCCGCCGCTTTGCCGCACGCTCGACAGGCTGCCGATGCGATCGAATTCGACGTAGCTGTCGACGATCCCGTACAGCGTGACCGACGACGCGTGCGCCGACGTGGCGCACAGCATGCACACGCCGATCAGGAGTGCTTTCCGTTGCATGAAGGTGTCTCCGTTCCATGTCTTTTTTTTGCGCGCCCGCGTTCTGGGAGCGGTTGCGCGCGGGGTGTCGCCGTGCCGTATCGGGTTCAGCGCCCCTTGAATACCGGCTTGCGCTTCTCGAGAAACGCGCGGGCGCCCTCGATCCGGTCCTCGCTCGCGTAGACGTCGGGGCCGACGTCCAGCCGCAGCGCGGCGGCCACCGGCAGCCCCTGGCTGCGCGTCGCGGTTTCCTTGATGCGGCGGATCGTGAGCGGCGCGTTCGCGGCGATCGTCTGCGCCAGTTCGCGCACGGTGTCGTCGAGTGCGGCGCCGGGGACGACGCAGTTCAGCAAGCCGGCGCGCTGCGCTTCGTCCGCGTCGAAGCGGCGGCCCGTGAACAGCAGCTCCATCGCGATCGCGCGCGGCAGCAGGCGCGGCAGCAGCACGCTCGCGAAGTTCGCGCCCATCCCGACCCGCGCTTCGGGCAGCGCGAAGGTCGCGTGATCGGCGGCGATCCGCAGGTCGCACGCGAGCGCGATTTCGCAGCCGCCGCCGATGGCGTGGCCGTTGACGGCCGCGATCGTCGGCTTGCGCAGTTCGAGAATCAGCTCGTGCACGTTGCGGGCGAGCCCGCGCATCGGCTGCATCCCGCGTATCTCGGGATCGCCGAGATCGACGCCCGCGCTGAACGCGCGTTCGCCCGAGCCGCGGATCACGATGACGCGGATCGACGGGTTGTCGTCGAGCGTGACGAGTTCGTCGCACAGGCGCCGGATCGCTTCGGCGGACAGCGCATTGGCGACGTGCGGGCGATGGATCGTCAGCCACGCGATGCCGTCGTCGTCGTTGCGCAAGATCGACGGCGCGTCGTCGCCCGTCAGCGAGGAAAACGAGCCGGACGCGCTCATGACGTGCTCCCGGTGGCGTCCGCGCGCGTGTCGTGGAGTACGCCAGCCTGCCGCAGTACATCCCGGCGCGCTGCGTCGATGCCGAACGCGTCGAGCACGGCGTCGGTGTCGGCGGCGAACGGTTGGGGCGGCCGGCGTATCGAGCCGGGCGTGCGTGACAGTTTGGCGGGGATGCCTGCGCCGGTGTACGTGTCGGTGTCGACGAACATCGCGTTGCGCGCGGCCTGCGGGTGGCCGAATGCATCGGCGACGGTATTGACCGGCCCGGTCGCGACGCCGGCCTGCATCAGCCGCTCGACGACGTCGTCGGCACGCAGCTCGGCGGTCAGCTGGCCGAGCAGCGTGTCGAGCGCGTCGCGATGCGCGACGCGCTGCGCGTTGGTCGCGAACCGCGGGTCGCGCGCCAGCTCGGGCACGCCGAGCGCGTCGACGAGCCGTGCGAACGTTCGGTTGTTGCCGGCGCCGGTCGCGACCGGCTTGTCCTTGCACGGATAGACGCCGTACGGCGCGATCGCGCCGTACACGTTGCCGGTCGCGACGGGAACCTCGCCGGTCGCGATCCAGCTCGTGCTGACCGGATGCAGCATCGACAGCGCGGTGCTGAACAGGTCGATGTCGACGTGCTGCCCGAGGCCGGAGCGCGTCCGTTCGACCAGTGCGAGCAGGACGCTCGATACCGCGCTCAGGCCGGCCGCGAAATCGACGACCGGGAACGGCACCTTGAGCGGCATGCCGCCCGGCTCGCCGTTGATCGACATGAAGCCGGCGAGGCCTTGCGCGACGGCGTCGTAGCCCGGAAAGCGCGCGAGCGGGCCGTCGGTGCCGTATCCGGAGATCGAGCAATGAACGAGGCGCGGGAAGCGCTCGCGCAGGCAGTCCTCGTAGCCGATGCCCCAGCGTTCGAGCGTGCCTTGCTTGAAGTTGTCGATCAGCACGTCGGCTGTTTCGAGCAGACGGAACAGCACGTCGCTTCCGTCGGGATGCGACAGGTCGAGTGCGAGATTGCGCTTGTTGCGGTTGAGCCCCCAGTAGTAGCTGGAAATGCCGTTCGGCATCGCGGGCCCCCAGTCGCGCGTCTCGTCGCCCTGCGGCGGTTCGATCTTGATGACGTCCGCGCCGTGGTCGGCGAGCGTCTGCGCGCAGAACGGCCCCGCATAGACGCGGCTCAGGTCCACCACGCGCACGCCTGCGAGCGCGCCTTCGGTACTGCTGATCATGACGATGTCTCCTTCGATGTGGATGCGATGCGCCGGCAGACCGGCACGCGCCGGCTGCACGGCCGTGATGTGTCGCGGGTTCAGCCGCGCGCGGCGAACAGCGCGTTGACCGCCGCGCGATGTTCGGGCGTTGCGTGCGCGAACGCCTGGTACGACGCGGACAGGTCGAGCAGCGTGTCGAGGCTTGCATGGCGGCCTTCGCGCAGCAGCCGCTTGGTCAGGCGCAACGCGGTACCCGAGTGACGGGCGATGCGGCCGGCGAGTTCGTGGGCGTGCGCGAGGAGGTCGCCGTCGGGCACGACGCGCGACACGAGCCCGCAGCGCAGCGCCGCTTGTGCGTCCAGCGCGTCGCCCGTGAACGACATTTCCGCGGCGACGGCGGCGCCGACGATCTGCGGCAGGAACCATGCGCCGCCGTCGCCGGGCACGAGGCCGAGGGCGATGAAGCTCTCGGCGAAGCGCGCGCGGTCGGCGGCGATGCGGATGTCGCACATGCACGCGAGATCGGTGCCGGCGCCGATCGCCGGGCCGTTGACCGCCGCGATGGCCGGCACTTCGAGATGCTGGAACGCCTGGGCGAGGCGCTGGATGCCGCGACGGTAGCTGGTCCGGATCGCGGCGAGATCGTGCGGGTCCGATTCCATGAACGCGCGCATCGCCTTCACGTTGCCGCCCGACGAGAACGTCGTGCCGGCGCCGGTCAGGACCAGCACGCGGATCGATTCGTCGCGGTTCGCGTCGTCGCAGCATTCGGTCAGCGCGTCGATCGCATCGGTGTCCGAAATGGCGTTGCGGGTTTCGGGACGGTTCATCGTGACGGTCAGGATCGGGCCCTGCCGTTCACGGATCAGAAAGGCTGCCATGGTTGGTGTCTCCGTGTGTTCTGTGCCGCGGGACTTCACGTCGCGGGCCGAAGCCTAGTATCGTCACGACGGTTGGCGGCGGGAAATTCCGTTCCACATATGTGGAAGGCCCGTCCCGGTAGCTGCGGAGAGGGCGGGATGAGCGGAAACGTGGTCAAGAGCGCGGCGCGCGTGTTCGAGGTACTGGAACTCTTCAGCACATTGCAGCGGCCGCTGAGCGTGCGCGAGATCGCCACGCGCTGCGGGTATCCGGGGTCGAGCGCGGCGGCGCTGCTGACCAGCATGAAGGCGCTCGGCTATCTCGCGTACGACGACGCGACCCACGCGTATGCGCCCACCGCGCGGCTCGTCAATCTCGGCGAAGCGCTGGTCGATTCGGCGGCCGGCAGCCGGCGGCACTGGCATGCCGTCGCGAAGCGACTGGCGGCACGTACGCACGAGGCGGTCGTGATCGCGGTGCAGAGCGATCTGTACGTGCAGTACATCGATGCGGTCGAGGGTTCGCATACGATTCCGATCCAGTTCTACGCGCCGATCGGCACGCGTCGCGAGATGTGTATGTCGGGGCTCGGCTGGGCGCTGCTGAGCCTTCAGCCGGACAGCGCGATCCGCCGGCTCGTCTCGCGCAGCATCCGCAGGATCGGGAAGTCGGGCAGGACGATCGACGAGGATGTCGTGCTCGACAAGGTCGAACAGACGCGCCGGCTCGGCTATTCGTATTCGGCGCATACGGTCACGCAGGGCGCGGCGATGATCTCGATGGTGATCGCGGACGGCTGGAACGGCCTGCCGCTGGCGATGGGGGTGGCCGGTCCCGTCGAGAGGATCGACGCGCGTCGCGACGCGATCGTGAAGGCGATGCGGGAGGCGCTTGACGCACGGCGTCCGGATGCGGCAGCCGGCTAGTCGACTAGTCGGCCGACGCCGGCGCGAGCCGGCATTCGCATAGAATCGGGAAGTTTCGCCGCTCCTGTTCCGGCTGCATTTCAGCGAGGTCGCCATGGCATTGAACGCGCCGCTTTCCGGCATCCACATCGTCGAATTCGAAGGTCTCGGCCCCGGCCCGCTCGCGGGCTGGATGCTCGCCGGGATGGGCGCACGGATCACGCTGATCGCGCGCCCGTCCGGCCGCACGAGCGCGCCGGACGCGCTGCGGGCCCGCGACGGCGATCTGCTGCGCGAAGGCAAGACGATCGTCGAGCTTGACCTGAAGGCGCCGGCCGGCCGCGATGCGGCGCTCGACCTGATCGCACAGGCCGATGCGCTGATCGAGGGGCTGCGGCCCGGCGTGATGGAGCGGCTCGGTCTCGGGCCCGACGATTGCTCGCGCCGCCACCCGAAGCTCGTGTACGGGCGGATGACCGGCTGGGGGCAGCACGGCCCGCTCGCGGCCGCGGCCGGGCACGACCTGAACTACGTCGCGCTGACGGGGCTGCTGTCGCTGTCCGCGCCGCGCGACGGCCGGCCGGGCGTGCCGCCGACCGTCGTCGGCGATGCGGGCGGCGCGCTCGGGCTCGCGTTCGGGATCGTCTGCGCGCTGTTCGACGTTCGCGGCGGCGGGCCGGGGCGCGTGGTCGACGGCGCGATCGTCGACATCGTGTCGATGCTCGGCTCGCTTGCGCTGTGGGCGCGAGCGAACGGGCAGCTCGACGGCGCGCAGCCGAGCCTGTTCCACGATGCGCCGTTCTACGACGTGTATCGCTGCGCGGACGGCGAGTACGTGACGATCGGCGCGCTCGAACCGCCGTTCTATGCGTTGCTGGTCGAACGGCTCGGGCTGGCCGACGTCGATCCGGCATCGCAGTACGACCGCGCGCGCTGGCCGGCGCTGAAGGCGCGTTTTGCCGACGTGTTCGCGCAGCAGCCGTCCGCGCACTGGCGCGCGCTGCTCGAAGGCACGGACGCGTGTTTCGCGCCGGTGCTGAGCGTGGCCGACGCGGCCGTACATCCGCACAACGCGGCGCGCGGGATCTATCGAACTGACGAGAACGGAAACGTGCGGGCGCGCGTGGCGCCGCGTTTCTTGCCGCTGGCTGACGACGCCGCCGGTTAGCGGCGCGAAGGCTTGCTGTGCGAAATCGGGTAGCGGCCGCTCAGACCGTTATCCGGCCCGTCTCACGCCGTTTCCTCCGGCGCATCCGACATCTTCCCGTCGCCGACGCGGTTGATCGTGCCTTGCGCGATCGCGACGAGCCGCTCGTGGTCGCCGTCGATGACGAACACGTGACACTGGCAGGTCGCCTGGTGCCGTCCCGCATAAACGAGCTTGGCACGCGCGACGAGCGTGCCGTTCACGGCCGGCCGCAGGTAGTTGATCTTGTATTCCGCGGTGATCACGCGCGGGCCGAGCACGAGCGCGCCCGCGAACGTCAGCGCATTGTCCGCGAGATAGCTGATGACGCCGCCGTGCACGAAACCGTGCTGCTGCCGCAGTTCCTCGCGCACGGGCAGACACAGCGACACTTCGTTGTCGCCGATATGCATCAGCTCCGTGCCCAGCAGCATGCTGAACGGTTGCGCGCGCAATGCGCCGCGCGCGTGGTCCGTGATGTCGGTCATCGAACTTCCTTCGAAATGAGTGCCCGCTTGCGCTGAACTCTAGGAAGGGGGCTGCGGATAAGCAAGGAAATTCGTCCGCATTTCCTGCAAATTCCGGTGCGATGCGACGCGATTATTGCGTCAAATACCGGAGATCTCCCGGTTTGCGGGCGATTCCGCGGGAATGCGCGGGCAACGCGAACTTTGCCGCGTTCCGTTCCTAAAGTCCGACGAAGAAATGCCGCTAATGCCGGGGCATTGCTTCATCGTCCGCTCTCCAGGAACCTCCCCATGTTCGGAAAAATCAAGCTCGCGTCGGGTCTGCTCGGCGTGTTGACCGTGTTTTGCCTCTTCCTGCTCGCGATCGAAGCGCTCGGCTTCTGGGCGCTCACGTCGACGCGTAGCGGCGTCGACGATCTGTCGAACGTCGCGATCGCGCAGGTCGGCGCGGCCAGCCGGGCGACCGAGCAGCTGCTCGACGCGCGCATCAACCTGTCGCGCGCCGGCACGCGGATGGTGCGCGGTGGCCCGAAGCCGGAAGACATCATCCGTCATGCAGGCGCGTCGCTCGCGGAAGCGGACAAGGCGTTTGCCGTGCTGACGGCCGCGCAGGCGGTCGACGACACGAACCGCGCACGCGTCGCGGCGCTGACCGAGCGTTATCGCGCGCTGCGCGGCGCGCTGGGCGAACTCGTGCAGTTCCTCGACGCCGACAACATCCAGGCTTTCCTCGACCAGCCGACGCAAAGCATCCAGGACGCCTATATCGCCGAACTGCACCGCTTCACCGACTACGGCGGCGCATCGAGCCGCGCGGCCCTCGACACGATCGACGGCGGCATGCTCTGGTTCAAGTCGGTCGGCATCGTGCTGCTGGTGGCGATGCTCGCGGCGAGCGCCGCGATCTACGCGGCTGCACGGCGCGCGGTGGTCGCACCGCTGGAGGAAGCCGGCCGCCACTTCGAGCGGATCGCGCAGGGCCGGCTCGACGAAGCCGTGCGCGCGGGCGGTGTGTTCGAAATCGACCGGATGCTGCGCGGCCTCGCCACGATGCAGGCGAGCATCGCGGGCACCGTGCGCACGGTGCGCCAGGCGTCCGACGCGATCCACCTCGGCGCGGGCGAGATCGCGGGCGGCAACGCCGACCTGTCGGCGCGCACGGGCACGCAGGCCGCGTCGCTCGAGGAAACGGCCGCGAGCATGGAGGAACTGACCGCAACCGTCCGGCAGAACACCGACAGCGCACGCGCAGCCAGCGCGCTGGCCGACGCGGCGCTCGAAGCGACGGGCCACGGCGGCGGCGTGGTCGACAGCGTGATCGACCGGATGCGCGGCATTGCGCAGAGCTCGGGGCGGATCGCGGAGATCATCTCGGTGATCGACGGCATCGCGTTCCAGACCAACATCCTCGCGCTGAACGCGGCGGTCGAGGCTGCGCGGGCCGGCGAACAGGGGCGTGGTTTCGCGGTGGTCGCAGGTGAAGTGCGCTCGCTCGCGCAGCGCAGCGCGCAATCGGCGAAGGAGATCAAGGCGTTGATCGAGGATTCGGTCGCGCAGATCAACGGTGGCGCAGCGCTCGTCGAGCGCGCCGGCGATGCGATGCGGACGGTGTCGGCGTCGATTACGCGCGTCGTGCAGACGATGTCGGAGATCACCTCGGCGTCGGTCGAGCAGAGCGTCGGGATCGAGCAGGTGAATCAGGCCGTCACGCAGATGGATCAGCTCACGCAGCAGAACGCGGCGCTGGTCGAGGAAGTCGCGGCGGCGGCCGCGTCGCTGAACGACCAGACCGCACACCTGATGCAGGCGGTGTCGGTGTTCGAGCTGGGTGACGGACGTTCCGCACGCGGCGAGCGCGCGGCGCCGTCGTTCGCCGGGGCGGGTTACGAACCGGCCGGCAGCGCCGCGTAGGCGGTCGCGAGGTGGTAGGGCGTCGTCGACGGCATGTCGGCGCGCGCCACCTGCCCGTCTGCCGTCTTGCACTCGAACCAGCCGCGCGGATGCAGGAAGCGCGCGGCGAACCGCTCGATCTGCCGCGCGAGCGGCGCGGAGGCCGGCGTGCCGCCGTGCGTCGCGAGCGCGCGCAGGTATTCGGTCTGCGCCCAGATCCGCTGCGTGCCGTCGACGCACGCACCTTGCGCATCGAGCGCCGCACAGACGCCGCCCGTCTGCGGATCGACACCGTATTGCTCCGCGAACGTGAACGCGCGCGACAGCGCGGCGGGGAGCCCGGTCTGCGCGAGCCGCGCGCCGGCCGCATCGACCAGATAGAACCACTCGAACTGATGGCCGGGTTCGAAACGGTTGTCGGCTGCGCCAAGCGGCAGTTCGGCCACGCAGCCGGTGGCCGCGTCGACGAACGTGCGCTCGACGGCCTGCGCGGTGCGCATCAGCGCATCGTCGAACGCCGCGTCGCCGAAGGCATCGGCGGCCGCGAGCCACGCTTCGGTCAGGTGCATCAGCGGATTCTGCAGCGCCCCGCTGCCGGACGACGAGAAATCGGCGTGTCGCGCCGCATCGAGCAGCGCGTCGCCGTGGTGCGGCGCGAAGCGGTCCTGGATCAGCCCGGCAGTCTCCTCGGCCACTTTGCGCGCGGCGGCGTCGCCCGACGCTGCATGCCACGCAGCGCACGCGAACACGATGAACGCGTGCGTATAGAGATCCTTGGTCGTATCGAGCGGCGCGCCCTGCGCGTCGACGCTGTAGATCCAGCCGCCGTGGCGCGCGTCGCGAAAGTGCCGGCACAGTGCGTCGAACAGCGTGGCCGCGTGCGCGGTGTCGCCGGCCTGCGCGAACACAAACAGTTGCCGTGCGCACGCCATTGCGCGATAACGGGTGACGGGCAGCGGCGCGTGGGTGGCCGGATCGACGGCCTCGAACGGCAACTGCAATGTCTGGTCGAACCCTGAACCCCGCCAGATCGGCAAGACGACGTGCGCGAAATGGTGGCGCAGCTGGGCGGCCTGGGCGGAAGCGGAGTCGGAAACGGGCATGACGGGGTTGAGCGCTTGGATCGAAACGTGTCGGCGCGGCCCGGAGGATCGGCGCGGCCGGGGCCAAGGATAAAACATTCCGCGCGGCCGGCACCAAAAAAAGGAGAGAAATCGGATGCTCAGCAACCTGGAACTCGTGATGCGGCTCGTTCTGGCGGCGGCGCTCGGCAGTGTCATCGGCTTCGAGCGCGAGCGCCTGTCTTGGGCGGCCGGCCTGCGCACGCACATGCTGGTGTGCGTCGGCTCGACGCTGATCATGATCGTGTCGGCGTTCGGCTTCGCCGACGTGCTCGGCAGCAGCGACCACGTCGTGCTCGATCCGTCGCGGATCGCCGCGCAGGTCGTGTCGGGGATCGGCTTCCTCGGCGCGGGCTCGATCCTGCTGCGCGGCGAGATCGTGCGGGGGCTGACGACGGCCGCGAGCCTGTGGTCGGTCGCCGCGATCGGCCTCGCGGTGGGCGGCGGGCTCTATCTCGCGTCGATTTCGGCGACCATCATCATCCTGATCATCCTGGCCGGCATCAAGCCGCTGGAACGCCGCTACTTCACGGTGCGCCAGCGGCGCCAGCTCGCGCTGACGGTCGTGAGCGGCGCGTTGACGTTCGATTCGCTGCACGCGGCGCTCGGCCCGGACAGTGCGCGCGTGAAGCAGTTCATCGTGCAGCGCGCCGACGATACGGGCGAGCACGACGAAGTGCGCATCGCGCTCGCGCGGGTGTCGGAACTCGAATACCAGGCGATCTGCGACAAGCTGCGGGCGCTGAAGGGTGTCACGCGTTTCGAAGAGGGCAACGGGCTGTCGGGCGACGAATAGGCTGAATCGGCAACGGGGCATGCGACAATGGCCGACCACCGATTCCGTTCGACATCCGGTTCCGCGCCTGCGGGCCCCGCCATCCGATTTCCATGACCGAATCCGTCTCCTTGCCTCGCCCCCGTTCCCGTTCCAGTCGTTCGTCGACCCGTTCCCGCCAGCGCTCGGCCGCTGCCGCAGGCAGCACGTCCGCAAGGGCGACGGCGCGGCCCGGCAACGCGCCGGCCGGCGATGCGCTGCGGGACGAACGGACGCTCGACCTGTTCGGCGATCCGGTGCTCGAGCCGGGCGAGCGTGCGCCGGGTGCGGCGCGCGATGAGGCTGTCGTGGAAGACGACGCGGCAGCCGGTGTCGCGGACGGGCGACAGGCCTCGCTGGACGGGTTCATCGCGCCGGAGGGGGCGATCGCGGCCTCGGCTGTGCACGCGGCAGCGGAAGGTGCGGCGGCGCCGGATGTCGTGGCGGCAGCGGAGGGTGTTTCGACGCCGGAAGGTGATGCGGCCGCGGACGCCGCCGGTACATCGGCAGCGGGGCGCGTCACGAAGGCAGCCGATCTGCCTGCGGCCGATGGCGTGGCCACGAAGGCCGGCGTGCCTGCGGCCGACGGCGCCATGAAGGCGGCAACCACGCTGCAAACGTCCGATGGCGCTGCGGCGAAGGCGATCGAATCGCCAGCGGCGGATGCTGAAGTCGAGCAGCCCGCGGCCGAGGTCGTGGCCGTCAAATCGCGCGACGGGAAAGCCTCCGGCGATGCCGTGAAAGAGCGCCGCCCATCGTCGGGCGGCAAACGCCGCGCGGCTGCCGGTGCAGGCGAAGCGGCGGCAACGCGATCCGGAGCGGTTGCGACGCGCGCCGACTCGACGCCGGAAGCGACCGAATCGAACTTGCCGCCGGTTGCCGCTGCGCCGGTCGAAGCGCAGACGCCGGCGCAGCCGGCCGAACCGGCCAGCACCGCGCATTCCGCGAAGCCCGGCGAAGCGACGCCTCAGCCCGACGTTTCGCCGTCGCCGGTCACGCAGCCGGTGGCATCCGCCGCGTCTTTCGTGACCAGGCCGTCGTCGGAACGCGCGCAGCCGGCCGCGCCGGCGTTCGACCCGGACACGCACCTGCGCCCGCTGACCGACCGGCTCGCCGCGCTGCAGGCCGACGTGGACGGCCTGACGCACACGGCCGATCGCGAGATGCGCCGCGTCAACCGTTTGCTGCTGGCGCTGGCCGTCGTCGTGCTGGCGGGGCTCGTTGCACTGGTGATGCAAACGCGGCAGATCGCGCTCCTGAAGCAGGACGTGGCCACGAAGCAGCAGCGGATCGATCGCCTCGCGGCCGATCTGTCGACGCAGCAGGCAACGCTGATGACGCTCGAAGAGCACCACGAAGCGCTGCTGTCGCAAGTCGACCGGCTGCAGCGCAACGCGAACCGCGAGGCGGCCGTCGCGAAGCGTGCTCACCGCGCGCGTTAATCGTTTCGACCCTGTCATGAAAGCCTGACGGAGCAAGGATCGCCGTTCTGCATCGACGATCGGCGGTTGCGCGCCTGCGGCAAACTGATGCGGTTCACTGGCAGAGTTCAGGGAAAACCCTTAGAATGGAGGTCATCTAAGGGATAACCCTAGTCACATCTGTCAGGAGTCTCACATGAGCTTCATCCTCGCCCTGCTGCAAAAGATCGACGACCTGTTCGTGTCCCCGCATCTGCCGCTCGACGCCGAATACTCGTACGCTGCGCGTCGCGCCGAAGCCGAGCGCGTGCGCCGTGCGCACCTCGTGCCGATCGTCCTGTACCGTCGCTGATTCGCTGATTCGCTGATTCGCTGATTCGCTGATTCGCTGATTCGCTGATTCGCTGATTCGCTGATTCGCTGATTCGCTGATTCGCTGATTCGCTGATTCGCTGATTCGGCGCGGCGCTCGCTGCACCTGCCTGCCCGCTTTCCGCCGTCGCGTTGCGCGCCGGTGCGACCGTCCCGCTACACTGGAAGTCCGATTCCCTTTGCGGCGACCGGGCCATGTTGCAGATGCGGCCGATGACGGCCGGCGAATTCCGTGCGTACCGCACGCGAGCCATCGACGGCTACGCGCGCGATCTCGTTTCATCCGGACAAAACGCTGTCGAAGACGCCGTCGATCGTGCGCGCGCCTGTTTCGACACGCTCCTTCCGGACGGCCTGCTGACAGCCGGCCAGACCCTCGTGATGCTCATCGACGGCGCCGGCGGCGACGCGGTGGGCGACCTCTGGTACGCGATCGTGCCCGAAGGGCCGAACCGCACGCTGTTCATCTACGACCTCGACATCGCCCCGTCCCGGCGCCGCCAGGGCTGGGCCACGCGCACGCTCGATGCGCTCGACGCCGAGGCGCGCCGGTACGGCGTCACCGAGATCGGTCTGTCGGTGTTCAATCACAACACGGCCGCCCGGGCGCTGTATCGCGCGTGCGGCTTCGCGCCGATCACGACGACGTTGATCAAGCCGGTCGTGTCGGACTGAATCCGCCGGCCGGCGATGCGTCGTGACGCGCTGCCGGTTCGAGGTTCGACACGCCGCAACCGGCCAGCGCCGGCACGCCTCCCGATCCTTCCTGTTGGCCGATGGCCGCTGGCCGAATGGCCGTTCTGCCATCCGGCCAGCGCCACCGGCACGCTTCAGCGTGCGCGGCCTTTCCATCTCCGCAGCAGCAATGCGTTCGTCACGACGCTGACGCTCGAAAACGCCATCGCCGCGCCCGCGATCACCGGGTTCAGCAAGCCGAATGCCGCGAGCGGCACGCCGACCAGGTTGTAGACGAATGCCCAGAACAGGTTCTGCTGGATCTTCCGGTACGTGCGTTTCGAGATGTCGATCGCGTCGGCGACGAGCGCCGGGTCGCCCCGCATCAGCGTGATACCGGCCGTGTGCATCGCGACGTCCGTACCGGTCGCCATCGCGATGCCGACATCGGCCGCGGCGAGCGCGGGCGCATCGTTGATCCCGTCACCGACCATCGCGACGATTCCGCCGTGCGTGCGCTTCAGCTCGGCGACGACGCGCGCCTTGTCGTCGGGCAGCACTTGCGCGTGCACTTCGCCGATGCCGAGCGACGCCGCGACGGCCGCCGCGCTGCCGCGGTTGTCGCCGGTCACGAGTGCGCTGACGACGCCGCGCGCGGACAGCGCCGCGATCGCGTCGCGGGCGCCCGGCTTCACGGTGTCGCCGAACGCGATCAGCGCGAGCAACGTGCGCGGCGCATCGGCACGCATCAGCCACGAGATCGTGTTGCCGGCGCGTTCGAGTTCGGCCGCGCGGGCGTCGAGCTCGGGCGGCACCGCGATGCCGAGCTCGTCGCGCCAGCGCGTGCTGCCGAGCGCGAGCAGCTGGCCGCCGACACGCGCCTCCACGCCGCGTCCGGCCACCGCGCGTGCATCGGCCGCGACGGCCGGCGGCGTGGTGTCGCCGCGCGCGGCAACGTCCGCATCGTATGCGGCGACCACGGCACGCGCGAGCGGATGGTCGCTCTGCCGCTGCACGGCCGCCGCAAGCGCGAGCGCGTCGGGGCGCGACACGCCGACGGCTTCGAACGCCGTCACGGACGGCTTGCCTTCGGTCAGCGTGCCGGTCTTGTCGAACGCGATCACGGTCGTGCGTTGCGCGAGTTCGAGCGCTTGCGCGTCCTTGATCAGCACGCCGTGCCGGGCTGCCACGCCCGTGCCGGCCATGATCGCGGCGGGCGTCGCGAGACCGAGCGCGCACGGGCACGCAATCACGAGCACCGCGACCGCGTTGAGGATCGCGGTTTCCGTCCCGGCGCCGGCGATCAGCCAGCCGACCAGCGTCAGCACGGCGATGCCGAGGATCGCCGGCACGAACACCTCGCTGACCCGATCGACGAGCCGCTGGATCGGCGCCTTCTCGGCCTGCGCGGATTCGACGAGGCGAATGATGCGCGCGAGCGTCGTTTCCGCGCCGATCGCGGTGGTTTCGACGACGAGCGCGCCTTCGCCGTTGATCGAGCCGGCCGTGACGGCGTCGCCGTCGTCTTTCGGCACCGGCAGGCTTTCGCCGGTGATCAGCGATTCGTCGATGTGCGAGCGGCCCGACACGATCCGGCCGTCGACGGGCACGCGCTCGCCGGGCCGGATGCTGACCTGCGTGCCGACGCGCACCTGCGCCAGCGGCACGTCGCGCTCGACGCCGTGCTCGACGACGCGCGCACGGTCGGGGCGCAGCGCGTTCAGCGCACGGATCGCCTCGGTGGTCTGGCGCTTCGCGCGCGATTCGAGCCATTTGCCGAAGCGCACGAGCGTGACGATGACGGCCGACGCCTCGAAATACAGATGGCCGGGATGCGCGGGATCGCGCAGCAGCATCCACAGGCTCAGGCCGTATGCGGCCGACGTACCGAGTGCGACGAGCAGGTCCATGTTGCCGGTGCGCGCCTTCACCGCATGCCAGGCCGCGCGGTAGAAGCGCGCGCCGAAGCCGAACTGCACGATCGACGCGAGCACGAGCTGCAGCCAGCCGGGCAACATCAGGTCGATGCCGAACGGCGCGACGAGCATCGGTGCGACGAGCGGTGCGCTCAGCACGGCGGACCAGATCACGAGGTTGCGTTCGCGCACCGCTTCGCGGCGCTTGCGGGCATCGGGGTCCTGCGCGGGGCTGGCCGGTTGCGCGTCGGTGCCGGCCGTTGCGCCGGCTGACGGCGCGGCGGCGAGCGATGCACGGTAGCCGGCTGTGGTGACCGCCGCGATCAGCGTGGCGGCGTCGAGTGCGCCGGCGCCATGCACCGATGCGCGCTCGGTCGCGAGATTGACCGTCGCGCGCGCGACGCCCGGCACGGCGGCCAGCGCTTTTTCGACGCGGCCGGCGCAGGACGCGCAGGTCATGCCGCCGATGTCGAGTTCGAGTCCGGCGGAGGCGGAGACTGCGGGCGGCGTGGCGGCGGCGACCGGTGTCGCGCCGTAGCCGGCCTGTTTCACCGCTTCGGCGAGCCGCGCGGCGGACACGCCGGCTGTGGCGTCGACGGTGGCGCGTTCGGTCGCGAGGTTGACCGACGCACGCGTGACACCCGGCACGTTTGCCAGTGCTTTTTCGACGCGCGACACGCAAGACGCACAGGTCATCCCGTCGATGTCGATTTCGATTTCGATGCTGGCGGGCGTGACGGGCGTGACGGGCGTGACGGGCGTGACGGGCGTGACGGGCAAGGCGGCGACGGCGGCCGGGATGGCGGTGTCCGGCACCGCGGGCGTCGCACCATAGCCGGCCTGCTTCACGGCATCCGCCAGTTGCGCTGCGGAAACCCCCGCCGACGCGTCGACGGTGGCGCGTTCGGTTGCGAGGTTGACCGATGCGCGCGTGACGCCCGGCACTTTCGCCAGCGCCTTTTCGACGCGCGACACGCATGACGCACAGGTCATGCCGTCGATATCGAGCTCGATCGTGGCGGCGGCGGGAGGAAGCATGGTCGCTGCGGACGGCGCTGCTTCGTGCTGCACATGCTCCGCCGGTGCGGCCGCGGCGGCTTCAACGGCCACGTCGCGCACGGCCGCGCGGTAACCGGCTTCGTGGATTGCGTCGACGAGCCGGCCGGGCTCGACCGTGTCCTGCGCGGTCACCGTCGCCGCATGCGCATCGAGATCGACCGCAGCATCGACGACGCCCGGCACGGCGGCCAGCGCGCGCTGCACGCGGCCCGTGCAGCCGCCGCAATGCATGCCGTCGACGCTCAGCCCGATCGTTTGCAGCGCTGCGGAGGCAAGTGGTTCTGTCATGTCGGATTCCCCAAAAGCGCGGTTTGTGCCGCGAATGGTTCCAGTATCAACATTCCCATGATGGTAAGGTCAAGCACCAGATTGCAAGTGCGGAGGGGGCGCGGATTCCGGGAGCCCCCGCGGGCCCCTTTCAGCCTGTCGATCCTATATGGGGGTGATCGCGCTGCACACCAGTTGTTCGCTTTCGTAGAAAGCGGCGCATGATCTGCACCTGACGGAACAATATGCCGACCCCGGCTGTAAAATCCGACGCTCTATAAACAGGCGCGGGGGCCATCCGATGTTCGATTTCAAAAATTCCAGCAAAGAGGCATTGAAGGCGGAATACAAGCGTATTTCCCGGGAAGTCGGCGACGATCAATTCTTTACGAAAAAGGAGTTGAATCATCTGCCTGAAATCCTGATGGACGGCGAGCAGGTGTTGGCCTTTTCGTCCGGATTGATGGACGGCAATACCTGGTTGATCGTACTCACCGACCACCGCGTCGTGTTCCTCGACAAAGGTCTCATTTACGGCCTCAAACAGGTTTCGATCAATCTCGACAAGGTGAATTCGGTATCGGGAACGACCGGAATGATGTTCGGCGAAATCCGCATCGAGGATGGCGCCAGCGAGCGGATCATCAAGAACGTCTGGAAGAAAACGGTTGTGCCGTTCACGAACAAGGTGAGAGACGCGATTCGCGAGTACACGCGGGCATCGAATCCGGCGATCGCCGTATCCGCGCCGCCTGCCGCCGACGACGTCGTATCGAAGCTGGAGCGGCTTGCCGCGTTGAAGGAGCGGGGGATTCTCACCGATGCCGAGTTCTCGGAGCAGAAGATGAAGATCCTGGCGTCGTAATCCCGAGGTGACAGGCATTGCGGGCGGGCCGTTGCATCGCGGGGAAGCGACGGGCTTGCCGACAATGCAAACCGCGCCCGTTCCGTGCAAGGCATTGCGCTGCCTCTGCCCGGAACGCGTAATCGTCGACGTTGTACCGGTATTGACTGGCCGTCGAGAGCCGTCGCTATTGGCCGGCGCGTCATGATCCATACCGGATAGTTGGCGACGCCGAAAAATATAACCGGTCAATTCTCCTGACTAACTGCGCGCCGGAACGGCGCCAAATCCCGCGGCCCCGCGCCATACCGTTTCGCATTTCGTCTTCGATACGAGGCGCCAGCCGGAAGTTTTTATATTAACAATGACGGTATGCCTCCCTTCGTTAGCCTTGCGGTGCTTTTAAATGGCGGTCAGACAGGAGCAAAAGCCCGTTGAAACGGTGAGCGTCACCGCATCGGCGCTGTTCACCGCTTGCGACAAGAACGAAGTCTCCGCGGACCAGACATGCAAGGGCAAGGCCCTGGCCGTGGGCGGAACGGTTCAAAGCATCGACAAGGATCCCTTCGACAACATCGTCGTGAAGTTGAAGGCCCGCAACCGGTTCATGCCGGTCAATGCCTATCGGAGCAAGGCGTACGAAGCGCGCGCCGCGTCGCTGGAAAAGGGACAGAAAGTGTCGTGGGTGCGCGAAGGCGCCGGGCGCCTCATCGGCAGCCCGATCCTGCGAGATTGCTTTCCTGCGTAATCGTTGAGCAGGCCCGCGTGACGAAGCCCGCAATTGCGGGCTTTTTTGTTTTCACCGATCGAGGCGCGGAGGGCGCGACAGACGGTGCGTTCGTCGGCGGTACGAACCGCCTGCCTGTGCTTTCATTTCCACAACAACGGAAATCTGGTCAGAAGTCTGATGTATTCGGCGTATTAGGGATTGCCCCGAGGCGCTATGATACCGGCCTGACATCAGCGCCCACCGTTGCGAAACCTGGCAAAACGGCATCCGGGCAGGCTGGGGTGCCTTGCATTCGCCGTTCGCGAGACGAACAAGGCGTTGACTGAAAAGAACGATATTCGGCCAGTAATCGATGATTGAAAACCTGCAGGAATCAGTTTCTCTGCGGCGCGCGTGCGCGTCGCTGGCCATGGCGGCGTTGCTCGCGGGGTGCGCGTCGCAACCGGATGCGATCCAGCGGAAAACCGGCTGGATGCGCGCGGAAGTCGCCGACTCCTATGTGTATGCGTATCCGCTCGTGCTGATGGACGTCGCGAAGGAAGCGGCGACGGGCGGCGACGGCGCGCAACCGGGGCAGGCGCCGCTCAACACGCTGCGCCACGCACAGGCGCTGCCGCCCGTCGGTGCGGTCAATCCGCCGCTGCCGGGCGTTGACACGCTCGACTCGACCGGCTGGCTCGACGTGACCGCCGAACCCGTGATCGTCACGTTGCCCGACACGCGCGGCCGCTACTGGGACGCGCGCGCGCTCGACATGTGGACGAACGTGCTGTGGTCGGCGTCGAGCGTCGTGCCGCGCGGTGCCCGCGGTGCCGTGCGATCGCAAACGATTGCCTTCGCCGCGAAGGACTGGCAAGGCACGCTGCCGAAGGGCGTGCTGCGCGTCGACGTGCCGTCCGCCAATGCGTGGCTCGACGTGCGGCTGCAGACGAGCGGCGGGCGCGACCTCACGAACGTGAAGAAACTGCAGCGGGCGATCCGCGTGGTGCCGCTGTCCGTCTACACGGGCGCCGAGCGCGGCGCGTCGGTCGCGGTGCATGCGGGCAGCGCGCCGTCCGAAGCGGTGGGCGGCGGCACGCCGGCCGAGCAGGTGGCCGCGCTCGACCCGAAGGCGTTCTTCGCACGCTTCGCGCAGGCGCTTCAGGACAATCCGGCGCCGGTCGACGACGCGCACGCACTGGAATCGCTCGGCGACATCGGCGTGACGGCCGGCTACCCGGTGCTGTGGACGGGCGACCGCCTGACGGCCGCGACGGCCGGCGTCGCCGAGGCGCGCGCGCGGCTCGCGGCGGCGCCGTCGAACCTGCTGAACGCGAACGGCTGGAGCTGGATCGGCGACACGGCCGGCAAGTACGGCCAGGACTACGCGCTGCGCGCGTATGCGGCCTACACGCAGTTCGGCGCCGCGACGCGCGACGACGAGACGCTCGCGGTCGTCCGCGTCGACAGCGACGGCCACCCGCTGAACGGCGCGAACCGCTACGTGCTGCGTTTCGCGCCGGGCGCGCTGCCGCCGGCCCGCGCGTTCTGGACGCTCACCCCCTATATGACGAACGGCGCACTGCCCGACGTCGGGTCGGCGCGCCGCTCGCTCGGCGATCGCGACCGGCTGCGCCGCAACCACGACGGTTCGATCGACATCGTCGTGTCGGCATCGCCGGGCGGCGCGCATGCGGGCAACTGGCTGCCGGCGCCGCGCACCGATTTCGCGCTCGCGTTGCGCCTGTACGCGCCGAAGCCGCAGGCGAGCGACGGGTCGTGGATGCCGCCCGTCGTCGTCCGGAAATGAACGGTTGACCGCCACCGTTGTCCGACCGGCGGGCGCGGTGGTGGCGCCCGAACCCCGTATCGTCACCTCCTGAGCCTATACTTTCGGGATAGCGTGCGCGGCCGCCCGGTTGTCCGGCGCGGCCCGGCATCCATTCCCGAGGCATTCAAGCATGGCAAGCCCAGACAAAGAAACCGTATCCTCGACCCTCCATGCCCTCGGCGGTGTTGCACGCTCGCGCCGTGCCCGGCGTATCGGCATCGGCGTGCTGATCTTCCTCGTATTGTTCGGACTGCTCGGGTTCTTCGCGGCGCCGCCGCTGATCCGTCACATCGCCGAACAGCAGCTGAGCAAGCAGCTCGACCGGCCGGCCACGATCCAGCGGATCGCACTGAACCCGTACACGCTGAACCTCGAAGCCGACGGCATCCACCTCGGCGAGCGCGGCGGCCAGGGCGACTTCATCGACATCGGCAAGCTCGTCGTGAGGCCGTCGTGGTCGTCGCTGTTCCGCGGTGCGCCGATCGTCAACGAAATCCGGCTCGACTCGCCGCGCTTTCACATCGTCCGCTACGACGCGCAGCGCTTCAACTTCACCGACCTGATCGAGAAGTTCTCCGCGCCGTCGCCGAAGCCCGAAAGCAAGCCGACGCAGTTCTCGGTGTCGAACATCCAGGTGAACGACGGCCGGATCGATTTCGACGACCGTCTGCTGAACGAAAAGCACGTGGTCGACAACTGGACGCTCGGCATTCCGTACATCGCGACGCTGGCCTCGAAGACCGACATCTTCGTCGAGCCGAAGCTGCGCGCGCGCTTCGACGGCAGCCCGCTCTCGATCGACGGCAAGACCAAGCCGTTCGCGCAGTCGCGCGAATCGGAGATCGCGCTGAAGTTCGACGGCCTCGACGTCCCCAAGCTGATCTCGTACGTGCCGGCGAAGCTGCCGGTGGCCGTGACCAGCGGCCTGCTGAGCAGCAACCTCACGGTCAATTTCGTGATGAGCGGCGAGACGCCCGCGCTGCGCGTATCGGGCACCGTCGACCTGAGCGACGCGAAGGTGACGGACCATGCGTCCGCGCCGCTGTTCGCCGCGCGCGGCGTGCACGTCGCGGCGGCCAGCCTCGAGCCGCTGCGCAACGCGATGCACTTCGACGAGATCAAGATCGACCAGCCGGTGGTCGACCTGTCGCGCGACAAGCAGGGCGTGCTGAACGTCGAGAAGCTCGTCGCGCAGCCGGCTGCCGCCCCGAAGGCCGAAGCCGGCAAGCCGGCCGCACCGGGTGCCGCCGCCGCGAAGGAAGCGCCGCCGCTCGACCTGACGATCCGTCATTTCGCGATCGACGGCGGCACGGTCAACGTCGACGACCGCGTGCCGGCGACACCGACCGCGATGTCGCTGACGAAGCTTGCCGCGACGCTCGACGGCTTCTCGCTGCAGGGCAAGACGCCGGCGAAATACACGTTGTCGACGTCGCTGTCGCGCGGCGGCGACGTGACGGCCGAAGGCGCGTTCAACCTGGCGGACAAGCAGGCCGACACGAAGCTGACGGTCGCCGCGCTCGCGCTGCCGGCGCTGCAGCCGTACCTGGGCGAGGCGACGCGTGCGCGCGTGCTCGACGGCACGCTCGGCGCGACCGTCAACGCGAAGACCGACTGGGGCAAGACGCCGCTCGCCGCGGAAGTCGCCGACAGCACGATCAGCCTGAAGTCGCTGAAGATCGCGACGCCGGACAACAAGGCGCCCGCGATCGTGCTGCCCGACGCGAGCGCGAAGATCGCGAAGGTCGACGTCGCCGCGCGCACCGCGGAGATCGCGAGCGTCGACGCGAGCGGGCTCGCGCTCGACGTGAAGCGCCTGAAAGACGGCAGGATCGACCTCGCCGCGCTGGCCGAACCCGCGCAGGCGTCGGTGCCGAAGCGCACGGTCGCGCGCAAGGCCGAGGCCGCCGCGCCGTCGTGGCACTACCGGATCGACGCGCTGAACGTGAAGGATTCGTCCGCGAACTTCACCGACCTGTCGACGCCGCGCCCGGTGAAGCTGGCGATCAAGCCGCTGGAACTGTCGGTGCAGAAGCTGAGCGACGACCTGACGAAGCCGCTGCCCGTGCAGCTGAAGGCGACGCTGAACCGCAAGGGCTCGCTGAACGTGACGGGCGACGTGACCGCGCAGCCGCTGAAGGTCGGCCTGAAGATCAACGGCAACCGCCTCGACGCGGCCGCGTTCGAGCCGTACTTCGGCAGTGCGCTGAACGCGACGATCGCGAGCGCGCTGCTCAACGCGCAGGGCAACCTGACGTTCGCGCAGGTGAAGGACACGCCGCGCGCGACTTATCGCGGCGACGTCGCGCTGGTCGACGTGCGGATGCTCGACAAGGCGACGTCCGACCCGTTCGCGGGCTGGCGCTCGCTCGCGCTGTCGAACCTGAAGGCGAACTACGACGAGAAGGGCACCGACGTCGACGCCGCGCGCGTGACGTTCTCGAACTTCTACGGCCGCGTGCTGCTCGATGCGCAGGGGCGTCTGAACCTGAAGGACGTGGTCGCGAAGGAGACGGGCCCCGCGCAGTCGCTCACGCGTGACGCGAGCAAGGGCGAGCCGGTGCCGCTGTCGCCGCAGGCCGCGTCGGCGCCGGCCGCCGCGCAGCAGGCATCTGCGCCCGCACCCGCGTCCGCGACGGTGGTCGTGAAGGCCGCGACGCCGCCGCAGAATCCGGTTCGGATGCACTTCGGCGAGCTCGTGCTGCAGAACGGCCGCGTGACCTACACGGACAACTTCATCAAGCCGAACTACACGGCGAACCTCGTCGCGATCAAGGGCACGGTCGGCGCGTTCGGCACGGATTCGACGACGTCCGCGCCGGTCGACGTCGCCGCGAACCTCGCGGGCAACGGGCCGATCTCGATCAAGGGCTCGGTGAACCCGCTGATCGAAAAGCCGGCGCTCGACCTGACGGCGACCGCACACGACATCGAGCTGACCAACCTGACGCCGTACTCGGCGAAGTACGCCGGTTACCCGATCACGAAGGGCAAGCTCAACGTCGATCTGCACTACCAGCTCGCGAACGACCAGCTGTCGGCGAACAACCACATCTTCATCGACCAGCTCACGTTCGGCGATCGCGTCGAGAACGACACCGCGACGAAGCTGCCGGTGAAGCTCGCGATCTCGCTGCTGAAGAACACGCGCGGCCAGATCGACGTGAACCTGCCGGTGTCGGGTTCGCTGTCGAATCCGGAATTCAGCGTCGGCGGGCTGATCTGGCACGCGGTGCTGAACCTGATCGCGAAGGCCGTCACGTCGCCGTTCACACTGCTCGCGAATGCATTCGGCGGCGGCGGCGAGGACCTCGGCTATGTCGAGTTTGCGCCGGGCTCGTACGAGCTGACCGACGCGCAGCAGAAGAAGCTCGACACGGTCGTGAAGATGCTGACCGAGAAGCCGTCGATCCGCCTCGACCTGATCGGCCGTGTCGATCCGGCCCAGGACACGCCGGGGCTGCGCGACGCGTACGTCGAGCGGCTGGTGCGCCAGCAGAAGCTGAAGGACGTGGTCGGCCAGGGCGAAAGCGTCGATCCGATGTCGGTGAAGGTCGACAAGACCGAATACACGAAGTACCTGACGCGCGCGTACAAGGCCGCCGACTTCAAGAAGCCGCGCAACCTCGTCGGCCTGCAGAAGACGCTTCCCGATGCGGACATGAAGCAGGCGCTGGCCGATCACGCGCCGGCCGACGACAACGCGCTGCGGGCGCTCGCGCAGCAGCGTGCGCAGGCCGTGCGCCAGTACCTCGACGGGAAGATCGATTCGAGCCGCGTGTTCGTCGTCGCGCCGAAGCTCGACGCGAAGGGCATCTCGGACAAGGGCGCGACGACCCGCGTCGACTTCGGGCTGCAGTAAGCCTTGCCGCCATCCGCCGCCGCGCCCGCACCTGCTGGGCGCGGCGGTTTTTTTCAGCGCGCGGCGATCGCCGGTTCGCGCTTGTCCAGTTCCTTCCTCGCGGCCAGCGGCAGACGGGCGTCGTCCCACTGCGTCAGCCATTCGATTTCCTTCGCGGTGAACACCTGTCCGTAGTTGCGCAACGCGTACTGCAGCGCGTCGACGACGTGGTGGCGAATGATTTCGGGGGTACGTGCATCGTCCAGCACGAACCGGAGAGCTTCCAGGGTCGACATACTCGTGCTCCGGGTCAGGGAAAACCCTTTATCACACGCCAATAGTCGCGGGCCAAGCCGAAAAAAATCCGGTTGCACGCGTTGGCCCCCGAACGGCATCGCATTGCGACCGCGTCATGTCACTTGCGATTGGTTACGTTTGACAGAGAACAGAAAGCCCCGCTTCATCCGGTCGCCGCACGATCCGGCGATATTTTGCGCGCCTGATGGCAAGTCGTGCAGTTCAACGTCAATCGATGAGGTGGGGTGATGATTTCCAGGTTCGTCAAGCAACGAAAAATGGCGGTGATGGTGGCGGGCGCGCTGGCGCTCGCAAGCGCGGGCGCGTATGCGGCGCAGCAGGATGGCAACAGCCAGGGCGAGAACGGCGGCAATGCGCGCCGCGTGGTGAAGCACGTGCTGCTGCTCAGCGTCGACGGTCTGCACGAGCAGGATCTCGCGCGCTGCATCGGCGCGAACACGTGCCCGAACATCGCGGTGCTCGCCAAGAGCGGCGTGACGTACGCGAATGCGTACACGCCGGGCCTGTCGGATTCGTTCCCGGGCCTCGCGGCGCTCGTGACGGGCGGCTCGCCGAAGACGGCCGGCCTGTTCTACGACGTGTCGTATGACCGCAACCTGTATGCGCCGGGCGATACGACGTGCTCGGGCAAGCAGGGCTGGAACGTCGTGTTCGACGAAACGACGGGCATCGACGCGATCAACGGCGGCAAGCTCGTGCACCTCGACGGCGGCGGCGCGTTCAACCCGCAGGCGATTCCGCATGCGCGCGTGAACGGCCAGTGCGTGCCCGTTTATCCGCACAACTACGTGAAGACCAACACGGTGTTCGAAGCCGTGAAGGCCGGCGTGCCGAACGCGCACACCGCGTGGGCCGACAAGCACGCGTGGGGCTACGACTGGCTGAACGGCCCGTCGGGCATCGGCGTCGACGACATGATGCGCACCGAGATCAACTCGATCGACCCGGCGACGAACACCGACTACACGGACGTCTATTCGCACACCGCGCGCTTCGACAACCTGCACGTGCAGGCACTGCTCAACCAGATCGAAGGCCGCGATTCGACGGGCACGAAGCGCGCGCCGGTGCCGACACTGTTCGGCGCCGACTTCCAGACGCTGAGCGTCGCGCAGAAGTCACCGGTCGCAAAGGGCGGCGGCTATCTCGATGCCGACTTCACGCCGAACGGCCAGGTCGCGAACGCGATCACCTACGTCGACAACTCGATCGGTCATATCGTCGCGGCGCTGAAGCAGGCGAACCTGTACGCGTCGACGGCCGTGATCGTCACGTCGAAGCATGGCCAGTCGCCGACCGATCACACGAAGCTCGTGAAGAACGGCGACACGCTGACGAAGCTGCTCGAAACGAACAATTACCTCGATCCGAACGGCAACTTCGGCCAGAACAACACGACGACGGGCAACCTGAACGACGGTTCGGGCCTGGTCGGCACGGGCTTCGTGCAGACCGACGACGTGGGCCTGATCTGGCTGCGCGACCGCAGCCAGCGCACGGCGGTGGTCGAGACGCTGAAGGCGAACCTGGGCTGCAATGCGCCGGGGATCTGCGCGAACGGTCCGCAGGCGTATGTCCTGCATGGCGCGGCGCTGGCCGACCGCTTCGGCGATCCGGCCAACGGCCGTACGCCGGACATCATCGTCCAGCCGAATCCGGGCGTGATCTACACGGCGAGCACGAAGAAGGACGAGGAGCACGGCGGCAACGCACCGGACGACAGCCATCTCGGCTTGCTCGTGTCGTATCCGGGCATCCACCGCGCGCGCACCGTGAACGACCTCGTCGGCACGAAGCAGGTCGCGCCGACGATCCTCGAACTGCTCGGCGCCGACCCGCGCCTGCTGCATGCGGTCGTGGCCGAGAACACGCGCGTGCTGCCGGGGCTCGGGATCGGGCGCTGACGCGGCAGGCCGGATGTCGCCGCCGGGCGGCGTCCGGCGCCGGGCGCGCGTTGCCGTGCGGCGGCGCGCGCCGTTCGCTTTCGAGGCGACGTCGTGCCGCCCTACGCGCGCCCCGATTCGTCCAGCATCCAGTCCCTGAATCGCCGCAACGCATCGCTCGTGTCGAGACGCTCCGGCGCGTAGCAGAGGTAATGTCCCTGCGCGTCCACGTCGACCGGTGCGTCGAACGGCTCGACCAGCGTGCCCGCCGCGAGATTGTCGAGAATCAGGAAACGCGGCACGAGGGCGATCCCGAGCCCCGCCTGTGCGGCCTGGATCAGCACCGAATACTGCTCGAAGCGCGGCCCGGCCAGCGCGTTCATCTGCGATGCGCGATGACGCTCCGCCCATGCGGACCACGCGATCTCCGCCTGCTCGTGCACGAGGCGCGGCGCCGTCGCCGCGTCGGCGGGCGCGTGCAGCGCATGCCGGTCGGCGAATTCGCGCGAACAGACCGGCACGAAGGTTCGCCCGCCCAGATAGTCGCTTCGCACACCTTCCCATCCGCCGTCGCCGTAGCGGATCGCCGCGTCGAGTCCGAAAGGAAACACGTCGCCGGGTGCGAGATGGCGGCGAAAGCTCAGCGTGACGTCCGGCGCCGTGGCGAGAAAGCGCGTGAGGCGCGGCAGCAGCCACTTGGTCGTGAACGTCGGCACGCTCGCGATCGTCAGCAGGTCGCTGTTCTCGCGCGCGCTCAGCAGTTCGATCGATGCGTTGCCGATTTCGCGCAACGGCCCGACGACGCGTGCGTGATACACCTGGCCCGCACGCGTGAGCGCGAGGCCGCGCCCCTCGCGCACGAACAGCTTCACGCCGAACAGGGCTTCGAGGTTCGCGATCTGCCGGCTGACTGCGCTCGGCGTCAGGCCCAGCTCGCGGGCCGCGTAGGAGAAGTTCAGGTACTTCGCAGAGGCGGCGAATGCGTGCAGCTCCGCCACGTTCGGATACAGGTGCTTCATGGCGGGCTGTTCCGTCCTTGCACAGGTCGATGCGCGCTTTTTACGTTTTTTTCATGACGATGCCATGTCGAAACCGCACACTGCGCCGGCTTCGACAACGCAAGCGGGCCCCGTCCGGCGGGCGTCGAGCGAGGCATTCCCCGATCGTCAGCGAGTGAGTTCATGCATCCGTCAACCGCCCCGGCATTGGCCGACGGTGTTCCGATTCGTCGTAACAGACCGGCCTGTCCGCGCGTCGGCAGGCTGTTGCTGCAGGCGCTGCTCGCGGTGTTCGCGCTCTACCTGCTGTTGCCGATCGCGTTGCTGCTGATCGGCGCCGTGGGCGAATCGTGGACGAACACGCTGCTGCCCACCGGTGTCACCGGGCACTGGTTTGCCGACCTGGCTGCGAACCGGAGCTTCACCCGCGCGTTCGGCGTGAGCTTCATGGTGGCGCTGGCGTGCTGCGCGCTCAACGCGGTGATCGGCCTGCCGCTCGCGTATGCGCTGCATCATCGCGCGCAGGCCGGCGGCGGGTTCGCGACGCGCGTCGTGATGCTGATGCCGGTCGCCGTGCCGGCGCTGACGCTCGGTTTCGGCTACATCGCGATCTTCAGCGGCGACACGCTGCCGTGGCTCGGCACGTTGCCGTTGATGATCGCGGCGCACGCGGTGCTGACGTTGCCGTATCTGCTGCAGACGCTGCTCGGCGACCTGCGCCACCTCGGCCTCGCACGGCTCGAGGCCTGCGCGGCGACGCTCGGCGCGACGCCGCTGCGCCAGTTCGTCACGATCGTGCTGCCGAACCTGCGGCACAGCCTGTTTTCCGGCCTCGTGATGGTCGCCGCGCTGTCGATCGGCGAATTCCAGATCTCGAACCTGATCGCCGGCTTTCGCTACCGGAACTATCCGATCGTGCTGCTGCAGGCGTTCTACGGCGCGACGGGGATGGCGTGCGCGGCCACCGTCGTGCTGCTCGTGCTCGCCGTGCTTGCGACGCTCGTGTCCGTCGGCACCGTGCAACGTCTGAAATGAGCCATCCATGAGTCTCGAATTCGAACACGTCAGCTTTCAGTATCCGGGCGCCCGTCATGGCGTCGACGACGTCACGCTGTCCGCTGCGCAGGGCGAACTGCTCGCGGTGATGGGGCGCAGCGGGTCCGGCAAATCCACGCTGCTGAGGCTCGCGGCCGGGCTGCTCGACGGCTGGCGCGGCCGCATCGCGATCGGCGGTGCCGACGTGGCCGGCGTGCCCGTGTGGCGGCGCGAAGTGGGGATGGTGTTCCAGCACTACGCGCTGTTCCCGAACCTGTCGGTCGTCGACAACGTCGCGTACGGGTTGCGGATGCGCGGCGTGGCGGCCGGCCTTCGGCGCCGGCGCGCGCTCGACATGCTCGAGCGGGTCGGGCTGTCGGCCCATGCGACGCGCGGCGTCGCGATGCTGTCCGGCGGGCAGCAGCAGCGCGTCGCGCTTGCGCGGGCGCTCGTGATCGAACCGAAGCTGCTGCTGCTCGACGAGCCGCTCGCGGCGCTCGACGCCGGCATCCGCCATCAGTTGCGCGACGAGATCCGCGCGCTGCAGCGCGCGTGCGGCGCGACGACGTTGTTCGTCACGCACGACCAGGACGAAGCGCTGAGCATGGCCGACCGCGTCGCGATCGTCGACGGCGGCCGCGTGCTGCAGGCCGGCACGCCGCGCGACCTGTACGAGCGCCCGGCCACCGCGCAGGTCGCGCGCTTCGTCGGGCATTCGACACTACTGCGCGGGCGGGTACTCGCGCACGGCGAAATCGACGTGAGTTTCGCGACGCTGCATGCGGAAACGGGCGCGCATCGCCCGGGCGAGGACGTCGCAGTGCTGGTGCGGCCCGAGCACGTGCAGGCCGATCCGCCGGCGCAGAGCACGAACCGCATCGAAGGCCGTCGCGGGGAAGTGCGTTATTTCGGCGCGACGCAGCGTTACGACTTCATGCCGGACGGCTCGGCCGACGTGCTGCTGTGCGAAGGGCGCGAACCCGCCGCGCGCAGCATCGCGGTCGACCCGCGCCATCTGCTCGTGCTGCCGGCATCGCCGGACGCGCACTGATCCCTTTCGTTCAACGGAGATTCACGATGCTTGCAGGCTCCCCTCTTGTGAAGGCCATGCGCGCCCGCGTGCTGGCGCTGTGCGCGCTCGCGGCGCTCTCTTGTGCGGCAGCGCAGGCCGCGCCGCTGTATCCGGGCGAAGACGCGCTGTACGCGAAGGCCGCCGACGAAGGGCTCGTCGTGTCGTTCGATACCGGCCCCGAATGGGCGAACTGGAAGGCGCTGTTCGCCGAATTCCGCAAGCGCTATCCGAAGGTCGAGATCACGTACAACGACATCGGCTCGGCCGCGACCGTCGTCGCGCTCGACAAGTCGCGCCGCCGTCCGCAGGCCGACACCGCGTACTACTTCGCGGCGTCGGCGCTCGATGCCGCAGGCAAGGACGTCGTCGCGCCGTTCCGGCCGGTCAACTTCGACAAGCTGCCGGGCGTGTTCCGCGCGGCTGACGGCCGCTGGTTCGCCGTGCATTCGCTGAACATCGCGTTCCTCGTCAACCGGAAGCTCGTCAAGAACGTGCCGCAGCGCTGGTCCGACCTGCTGAAGCCCGAGTACCGCAATGCGGTGGTCTATCTCGACCCGCGCTCGACCGGGCAGGGCCAGGTCGCGGTGTTCGCGGCCGCGTATGCGAACGGCGGCAGCGTCGAGAACCCGAAGCCGGGCGCCGACTTCTTCGGCAAGCTGAAGCAGGCCGGCAACGTGCTGCGCGTCGAGGGCACGACGCCGTACGCGAAGTTCGTGAAGGGCGAGATCCCGATCCTGATCGGCTACGAGAACGACGGCCTCAAGGCGAAGTACGCGGACGGCATGGGCGATGCGGCCGACGTCGTGCTTCCGCAGGACGGCAGCGTATCGGCGCCCTATGCGATGAGTCTCGTGAAGAACGGCCCCAACCCGTCCGCCGCGCAGCTCTGGCTCAACCTCGTGATGAGCGACGTCGGGCAGGCGCTGTTCGCGCAAGGCTATGTGCGCCCGGCGGTGCCCGGCACGCCGGTCGCCGCGGAGGTCGCGGCGAAGCTGCCGAACGCGCCGCAGGTGCGTCCGCTCGATGTCGCGAAGGCGGCGGCGCGCAAGGCCGAAGTCGACCAGCTCTGGTCGCAGGCCACGCTCGGCCAGTAAGGGGCGCGGGATGCACGCTTCCTTACCGGAACGCGGTGTATTGCGCCGCTTCGGCGCGCTGCCCGCGGCGGCCTTGCTCGCGGTGTGTTTCGTGCTGCCGCTGGCCGCGTTGGTCGAGGCGGCGTGCGCGGACGGTGGCCGCGCGTTTGCGGCGGTGTGGCGCGATCCGCTCGTCGCCGACGCGATCGCGCGCTCGCTGGCGTTGGCGATCGGCGCCGGCACGTTGTCGGTCGGCGTGGGCGTGCCGGTCGCATTCGCGCTGGCCGGGCAGTCGCCGGCGCGGCGCCATTGGTCGCTCGCGCTGCTCGGTGTACCGCTCGCGTTTTCCGGGCTGGTGATCGCGTACGGCTTCATCCTCGCCTTCGGCCGCGCGGGCTTCGTGACCACGCTGCTGGCCGCGCTGGGCGCCGATCCGACCGTGGTCGGCGGCGCGATCTACACGATGCCGGGGCTCGCGGTCGCGTACGCGTACTACCTGATCCCGCGCGTCGCGCTGATGATCTACCCGGCGCTCGCGAATCTCGACCGGCGGCCGCTCGAGGCGGCGCTGACGCTCGGCGCGCGGCCGTGGCGTGCATGGCTCGACGTTGCATGGCGCGAGCTGTGGCCGTCGGTCGCGTCCGCATGGTGCCTCGTGACCGCGATCGCGCTCGGTACCTACGGCACGGCGATCGCGCTGGCCGGCACGCAGATCAACATCCTGCCGCTGCTGATGTACCTGAAGCTGTCGGACGGGCAAACCGATTTTTCGCAGGCGGCTGTGCTGTCGATCGTGCTGACGGCGATCTGTACCTGCGTTCTGGCACTGGGGGAAGGTCTTGTTCGCCAACGACGTCATTGAATGCGTGTGGTCCGAGCCGGCGCGCGATGCGCTCGCGCGACTGGCGCAGCGGCAACGCGGCACGCGCAGGCACCGGATGCCGGTCGGCCTGATCGGCCCGCGCGACGCGACGGATGAGCAGATGCGCACCGCGGAACGGATTGCGCACGCGGTCGCGTCGACGGGCGTCGCGCTCGTCGGCGGCGGCAAGCAGGGCGTGATGGAGGCCGCCGCCCGTGGCGCGCATGCGGCCGGCGGCTGCGCGATCGGGCTGTTGCCCGAAGACGATGCGACGCTTGCGAATCCGTACCTGAGCGTCGCGCTGCCGACCGGGCTCGGCATCACGCGCAATGCACTGGTCGCGCGAGCGTCGCTCTGCCTGATCGCGGTCGGCGGCGGGCTCGGCACGCTGTCCGAAATCGCGCTCGGGCTGCAGTGGGGCAAGCCGGTGTTCACGATGTGCGGCGCGCCGCAGGTGGCGGGCGTCGAGTGCTTCGACGAAGCGGACGGGCTCGTCGTGCGGGTTGCCCAGTGGCTGGCCGATTCGGCATAGCGCCGACGGGCGCGCGTCGGGCACGGGCTTGAAATGACCGGCGCAACCCGCCATATTGGCTAGGCATCACCCGTTCAACGACGTACCGAGAGGATCGTTCATGCGCCTTCTGCTTGCCCTGCTGCTGCCGTGGTTCCAGTTTTTCACGATCGGTCGCCCGATCGCCGGGATCATCTGCCTGGTCCTGCAACTCACGATCATCGGCTGGCTGCCGGCCGCGATCTGGTCGGTGTATGCGTTGAGCCAGTACAAGACCGACCGCAAGATCGACGCGGCGTTGCGCGAGCGGCGCTGACGCAGGCGGCCACGGGCGTCGCCGCTCGCCGTGGCTACCGCCGGTTACTGCGGCGGCGGCCCGTCCAGTTCCTCGGCCCGCGCGAACAGCCAGTCGACGAACGTGCGCAACGCCGGATCGTCGTCGTTGCGATACAGGCAATGAAACGGCGGCCCTTCCAGGTGGACGTCCGGAAACAGGGCGACGAGCCGGCCGCTCGCGAGAGCGTCGCGCACCACCGCGCGCGGCGCGAGGCACACGCCGAGCCCGCTCGCGGCGGCCTGGACCAGCAGGAAGAACTCGCGATAGAACGGTCCGCGCAAGGTTTCGGTGACGTCCGTGCCGGCCTGGTGGAACCAGTATTGCCACGCCTGCGGCAGCCCCGCGTAGTGGAGCAGCGGCGCGCTGCGGAGGTCCGCCGGCACACGCGCCTGTGCGAGCACCGGATGGCCGGGCGCGCACACGGGTAGCGCGACGTTCGCGAGCAGCGGGCGCGACACGAAGCCCTTGCGGCGCAGCTCCGGCGTATAGCGGCGGATCACGATGTCGCACGTCTCGTCGATCTGGTCGCGCTCCACGTCGGCACTCGTGACGAGCTGCACGTCGATGTCGGGATGCGCGGCCTGGAACACGGCCAGTTGCGTCAGCAACCATCCATGCGCGAATGACACGGACGCATTGACCCGGACCGAATGGCCGCCGACGGGCTCGAACATCTGCCCGGTCGCCTGTGCGAGCCGGCCGAGGCAGCTCGCGACGTCGACGAGGTAATGCCGCGCGCGCGGCGTGAGCCGCAGCGAACGCCCGTCGCGTTCGAACAGCTTCTGCCCGAAGAACGATTCGAGCACGCGGATCTGCTGCGCGATCGCGCTCTGGGTCACGTTCAGTTCCTCGGCGGCGAGGGTGATGCTCTGCAGTCGGCCGGCAGCTTCGAAGCTGCGCAGCGCGTTCAGGGGCGGCAATCGGCGCATCGTGAGATCGCGAAGAAAAGCTACACAGTGGGTCAAAAAATGTCGTTTGTCGCGGCTTGGGCGCGTCCCTATGATGGCGCCGACAGGAGAAAACCGCGATGACGATCATAGCGCCACCCGATTGCCGATCAACCGGAATTCGCCGCCGTTTTCGCGACCGGCGCACGGCGCGGCGCGCGATGCGCCGCGTGGCAGCGGTGCCGCCGGTGCGCGGCCGCGGTGCGCTGGCGCTCGCCTGCGCCGGGCTGCTCGCGATGCTGGCCGGGTGCGCGGCGAAGCCGCAGAACGAACGCCAGATCGGCAGCGGCGGATCGCTGGTGCGCTACAGCTCCAGCCAGACTGAAGTCGACCTGACGGACCACGAGCAACAGACGCTGCGCATGATGACCGATCGCCGCTATGCGGGCGCGACGCAGGCGCGCACGCTCGACGCGGTGGCGGCCGTGCTGCGCGCGCAGGGCTATGCGCCGGTGACGGTCGACCGCGACATGGGGCTGATCGAAGGCGGCCGCAGCAACACGCTGATTCCGAAGTGGCGGCAACTGCTGCGCGGCGCGCTGAAGGCGAAGATCGGCGGCTTGCCCGCGAAACCGGATCACGAGCGCGTGGCCGCCGTCGTTTCGGTCCGCGTCACATCGGCGCGCGACGCGATCGTGCGGGCGCGCTTCGACCGCACGGTGTGGGACAGCAACGGCGATTCGCGGATGAAGACCGTCGTCGAGCCCGATTGCTACCAGACCTTCTTCGGTGCAATGGACAAGGCGATGTGCACGACGTCGTGCGAGCGGTGAGCGGCACGCACGTGCCGAGGCGGGGAGGAATGGAGGGGGGCTGCCGCCCGACGGCGGGCGGATGCGCGAGCCGGGGCGCGCGGCGCGCAGCACGAAGGCGCCTGCGAGAAAACGGCCGCCCGGATCGTCGTTCGACCGGGGCGACCGCTTCGCTTACTTCACGGCAAACAGCGTCAGATTCATGAAGATCTTGAACGCATAGCCGAGCGTGACGGCGCCGATCACGCCGCCCGCCCACAAGACGACGAACCACATCCAGCCGCGCATTCGCGGCCGTGGCGCCTCGGGTGGACGATCGGCGGAATCAGTGGTGGTAGTAATGCTGGTCTTCATGGCGCACCTTGCCTCGGAATACCCAGTAACCCATCGTCGTGTAGGCGATGATGATCGGGAGGATAACCGCTGCGCCGACCAGCGTGAAGGTCTGGCTCGAACGCGGGGCCGCCGCTTCCCAGATCGTCATCGTCTGAGGAATCGCATACGGGAACAGCGTGACGAGCAGGCCGACATAGCCGAGCAGCACCAGCGCCAGCGCGAGCACGAACGGCGTCATGTCGTGCCGGTCGCGTACCGCACGGCGCATCCACACCGCGCACCCGGCGACCAGGAACGGCACCGGCAGCAGGCGCCAGAACAGCCCCGAATCGAACCAGCGCTGCGCGATGGCCGGATCCTGCAGCGGCGTCCACAGGCTGACGACCGCGATGAAGCCGAGCAGCACGACGGTCAGCGGCCATACGACGCGATGCAGGCGGCGCTGCAGGTCGCCTTCGGTCTTCGCGACGAGCCAGCAGCAGCCGAGCAGCGCATAGGTCACGATCAGGCCGAGGCCCGTCAGCAGGCTGAACGGCGTGAGCCAGTCGAATGCGTCGCCTGCGAACACGCCGTCCTTCACGTTGATGCCCTGCAGGAACGCGCCGAGCGCGATGCCCTGGAACAGCGTCGCGCCGGCCGACCCGCCGATGAACGCGAGATCCCACAGCTGTTTCGTGCGTCGCGCCTTCGCGCGAATCTCGAACGACACGCCGCGGAAGATCAGGCACACCAGCATGAAGATCAGCGGCAGGTACAGCGCGGACAGCACGGTCGAATAGACGATCGGGAACACGGCGAACAGCCCGGCGCCGCCGAGCACGAGCCATGTCTCGTTGCCGTCCCACACGGGTGCGACCGTGTTCATCATCAGGTCGCGTTCCTTCTCGTCCGGGAAGAACGGGAAGACGATGCCGATGCCGAGGTCGAAGCCGTCGAGCACGACGTACATGAAGAGCCCCAATGCGATGATCGCGGCCCAGATTACGGTGACGTCCATAGGTTTTCTCGTTTGCGAAAGGGGGGCTCAGACGGTTTCGAGCGGCTCGTCGACGGCCGACATCGGGCGGCGCGCGGTGTGATCGGGGCGCGTGCCGGGCGTGTCGTCGTGCTTCGCGTCGGGCAGCGCGGGGCCGGCCTTCATCAGCTTCAGCATGTAGTACACGCCGGTGCCGAACACGAGGAAGTACACGATCACGAACGTCATCATCGACAGGCTGACCTGCTGCACCGACAGCGGCGACACGGCCTGTGCGGTACGCATCACGCCGTAGACGACCCACGGCTGGCGGCCCGCTTCGGTCGTCACCCAGCCCGCGAGCAGCGACACGAAGCCGGTCGGGCCCATCACGAGCGCGAAGCGCTGGAACCCCTTCGATTCATACAGGCGGCCGCGGCGGCGCAGGAACCACGCGAGCGCGGCAAGGCCGATCATCGCGAAGCCGAGGCCGACCATGATCCGGAAGCTCCAGAACACGACCGTCGAATTCGGCCGGTCTTCCGGCGGGAATTCCTTCAGCCCGCGGATCTCGCCGTCCCAGCTGTGCGTGAGGATCAGGCTGCCGAGGTGCGGCACTTTCACTGCGTAGCGCGTCGTTTCCGCCTTCATGTCCGGGATGCCGAACAGGTTGAGCGGCGTGCCGCCCTTTTCGGTTTCCCACAGCCCCTCGATCGCGGCGATCTTCGCGGGCTGGTGCTTCAGCGTGTTGATGCCGTGCTGGTCGCCGATCACGGCCTGCAGCGGCGCGAGCACGAGCAGCAGCCACAGCGCCATCGAGAACATCTTCTTCACGCTCTTGTCGCGGCGGCCCTTCAGCAGGTGCCACGCGCCCGTCGCGGCCACCACGAGCGCGGCGACGATGAACGCGGCGATCGCCATGTGGAACAGGCGGTACGGGAACGACGGGTTGAAGATGATCGCGAACCAGTCGGTCGGCACGACGCGGCCGTCAACGATCTCGAAGCCCTGCGGCGTCTGCATCCAGCTGTTCGACGCGAGGATCCAGAACGTCGAGATCAGCGTGCCGATCGCGACCATCAGCGTCGCGCCGAAGTGCGCGCGCGGGCTGACGCGGTTCCAGCCGAACAGCATGATGCCGAGGAAGCCGGCCTCGAGGAAGAACGCGGTCATGACCTCGTACATCAGCAGCGGCCCGGTGACGGCGCCGGCGAAGCTCGAGAAGCCCGACCAGTTCGTGCCGAACTGGTAGCTCATCACGACGCCGGAGACGACACCCATCCCGAACGCGACCGCGAAGATCTTCGACCAGAACAGACAGAGGGTTTTGTAGTACTGCTTGCCGGTCCTGAGCCAGCGGTATTCGAGCACGGCGATGAAGCTGGCGAGGCCGATGCTCAACGCCGGAAAGACGATGTGAAAGGAGACGGTAAACGCGAATTGCAGGCGGGCCAGATCGAGGGCCGAAAGTGCGGTGTCCATACCAGATGACCGAAGCTGACGATACCCGCCGGCGGGTGCCGGCGGACCCCGGCAGACAGGCGTCGGGGTTGGCTGGAGTATGTGCCGCGATGTTGCACCGCGAAATGCGCCAACTCGTCGCAGATGTCCAGCCTGTCGCGCGTGATTGCGGGATAAATCGTTGATTCGTATCAAGAAGGCCGTTCGCGGCGCACGCGGGTGCGGCGTGGCGCTCTGACGCACGTGCGTCAATATGGCGCGTCGCGTCATCGGAACGGTTCCGGCCATGCGTAAATCGCGCGGCGGGCAGTCCGCGCGCGGCGCCAGGTGCAGCCGATCCGTTTCGGCGCATTAACGCGTAACGGACGCCGGCGTACCGGCGGGCCGTCGCGGGGAGCGGTGTCACACGGGTAACGTCGCGCAACATTGGCGTGGCCGCCGGTAATGGATGCCGGATCGCGCGCGGCGTAGCGTTCCGGGTGTCGGGTTCGCATCGACGAACCGGCCTGCCGGAGAACGTGACGTGAATGGATTGAAGCTCGCGCTGGGCGCGGTTGCCGCGGTGGCGCTCGCGACGGGCGGCGTGGCCCATGCTGCCCGGGTCGGGGTCTATATCGGCCCCGGCTACCCGTATTACACCCCCGTCGTCCCTGTGCCGTACTACTACCCGCCGCCCGTCGTCGCGGTACCGGTCGATCCGCCGCCGCCGCCCGAGTATGTCGAGAAGGGGCAGCCGCAGGACGACGGCGACGCGAGCCTCTGGTACTACTGCGACGCGTCGAAGCACTACTACCCGTATGTGAAGACCTGCAAGTCGGGCTGGCGATCGGTGCCGGCGCGGCCGCAATAACGGAGCCGCGACGATGACATCCGCCTATCGATTCTTGCGCGTGCCGGCTGCGCTGGCGCTGGCTGGCCTGCTGGGCGCATGCGCGTACATGCCGGCCGGGCCGAGCGTGATGGCGCTGCCCGGCACCGGCAAGTCGTTCGACCAGTTCCGCGCCGACGACGGCAGTTGCCGTCAGTACGCGTTCGAGCAATCCGGCGGCGTGAGCGCCGGACAGGCGTCGACCGCGAGCGCGGTCGGCAGCGCGGCCGTCGGTACCGCGCTGGGCGCGGCGGCCGGCGCCGCGTTCAACGGCGGCACCGGTGCCGCCGTCGGCGCGGGCGCGGGGCTGCTCGCGGGCAGCGTCGTCGGTGCGGGTGCCGCGCAGGGCTCGGCCTACGATGTTCAGCGCCGTTACGACTACGCGTACCTGCAGTGCATGTATGCGACGGGCAATCGCGTGCCGGTGCCGGGCGGGATGAGCGGCGGCAGGGGGGGCGGGTATGGCGGTGGCGGATACGGCGGCGCGCCGCCGCGCGCGGCGCCGCCGATGCCGCCCGCCGGCGTCCAGCCGCCGCCGCCGCGATATTGACGCGCGATTGCGGCTCGCGGCCGGCACACGCTGCGTGAATTGCGTACACTCTGAGTCTCGTTTCGGCAGGGCCGGGCGCAGGGATGCCGGTCCGCGTTTACTCAGGGCTTAGCGATGATCGATTTACGCAGCGATACCGTGACACGTCCGAGCCAGGCAATGCTGGCCGCCATGATTGCCGCCGAGACCGGCGACGACGTCTGGGGCGACGACCCGACCGTGCTGCGCCTGCAGGCGGTAACGGCCGAGCGGGCCGGCAAGGAAGCCGGCCTGTTCTTCCCGAGCGGCACGCAGAGCAACCTGGCCGCGCTGATGTCGCATTGCGAGCGCGGCGACGAATACATCGTCGGCCAGCTCGCGCACACCTACAAGTACGAAGGCGGCGGCGCGGCCGTGCTCGGCAGCATCCAGCCGCAGCCGATCGAGAATGCGCCGGACGGCACGCTGCCGCTCGCGAAGATCGCCGCGGCGATCAAGCCGCTCGACAATCACTTTGCCCGCACGCGCCTGCTCGCGCTCGAAAACACGATCGGCGGCCAGGTCTTGCCGGACGGCTATGTGCAGGAAGCCGTCGCGTTCGCGCGCAGCCGCGGGCTGTCCACGCACCTCGACGGCGCACGCGTGTGCAACGCGGCCGTCGCGTCGGGGCGGCCGATCGCCGAGCTGTGCGCGCCGTTCGACACCGTGTCGATCTGCTTCTCGAAAGGGCTCGGCGCACCGGTCGGTTCGGTGCTGGTCGGCAGCCGTGCGCTGATCGAGCGCGCGCAGCGCTGGCGCAAGGTGCTCGGCGGCGGGATGCGGCAGTCGGGCATCCTCGCGGCGGCGTGCCTGTATGCGCTCGACCACAACGTCGAGCGGCTCGCGGACGATCACGCGAATGCCGTGCATCTCGCGGAAGGCCTCGCGCGCATCGATGGTGTGAAGGTGCTGTCGCATGCGACGAACATGGTGTTCGCGCAATTCCCCGAAGCCGATTGCGCGCCGCTCGAGGCGTGGCTCAAGGCGCGCGGGATCCTCACGCAGATGCTGTACGCGTCGCGCTTCGTCACGCACTGCGACGTATCGCGTGCAGACATCGACACGTTCCTCGATGCGGTTGGCGCGTTTTTCGCGCAGCACCGCGCGTAAGGTGGCATGCGCCGGCCGGCGGGGGCGCCGGCGAGACGTGGCGCGAAGCAGGGAGCGAAGAGGCGACGGGGGCGGCGTGGCAACCCGTCTGTCGATATCGGGCGAGTCGGCGGGTTACGCTTGCCGCGGTGCGTCGGCGGGCGGCGTGCCGTCGCGGAACAGCGCTTGCAGTTGCGTGCGCAGTTCGGCGCTGTCGGTGTGCTGGTGCACCAGCACCGCATGTTGCACGGCGGCCTCCAGCAGTTCGTTGTCGGAGTCGGCAGAAATCGCGACCGAGCAGTTCATCGCGCTGGGAAACTCGCGGCAATCGATATAGCGGCGGGACATGATGTTCTCCTTGCGGGAAAGGGAACGGCCGGATTGGCTTGATCGGCCGCGCGGCGCATTCGCGAGGCCGATGAAAAAAGTATAGGCGGCGCGGCAGGGATGCTCGCCGCGACGCGCACCACGTCGGAGGTGTCGATCACCCGCGCGTCATGGCAGCGGCGCGAGCAAGCGGCGCGCCGCTTCGACGACGCGCTCGGACAGCGACGCCATCGTCGGCGACTGCACGGTCCAGGCGTGCCAGTACAGCGTGACGTCGGTCGGATGCGCGGGCGCGAGGTCGACGAGCCCCTGTGCATCGAGCGGCGTCGCGCCGATCAGCGGCTCCGGCACCATCGCGTAGCCGAGCCCGTGCCGCACCGCCGCAAAGTGCGAATGGGTGCCCGGCACGTAGTGGCACGGGTATGCGCCGTCAGGCAGCCCGAACTTCTCCTTCAGGAACGACGACTGCAGCGTGTCGCGCCGCGAATACGCGACGACGGGCGCCTTGCGCGCGCTCGTGCGGTTCAGCCCGCGCGGAAACCAGCGCACCGCAAACGCGGCGGCCGCGAGCAGCCGGTAGCGCATCGTGCCGAGCGGCGTGGCGATGCAGCCGCGCATCGGCTTCGGCTCGGTCGTCACGCAGCCGACCGCCATCCCGCTTTCGAGCAGGGCGAACGTGTGGTCCTGATCCTCGACGATCAGTTCGAACAGGATGCGCTCGCCCGCGAGCACGGATGTCAGCGCGGGCAGGAACCACGTGCCGAGGCTGTCGGCGTTCAGCGCGATCGTCACCGAGATCGGCGATTCGCGCTCGGTCGCGAGCGTGCTCTGCAGGTCGGCTTGCAACAGCGCGACGCGGCGCAGGTGCTGCAGCACGCGCTGGCCGGCCACCGTCGGGCGGCATGGACGCGTGCGCAGCACGAGCGGCGTGCCGAGGCTGGCTTCCAGCGCGCGGACCCGCTGCGTGACGGCGGAGGCGGTCACGTGCAGGCGCACGGCCGCCTGCTCGAAGCTGCCGGTGTCGGCGACGGCCAGCAGCGCGGCGGCCTGCTTCGGATCGATCGTCATCGACATGTCGGTGGAATTCCTGTGAACGCGGATGAAAACAGGCCGTAGTGTAAGGCAGTGGGCGCACCCATCCGGGCGTGGCGAATCGTCATCGGAATGGGTTGCCGCGCATGGGATGCCGGCGGCGCGTGCATTTTGATCTACGCTGTAGGGATGTGCGAAACGCGGCGGGCGCGATGCCGCTCGCGCGGCGGCGATGTCATCATGCCGAAGCCGAAGCCGAAGCCGAAGCCGAAGCCGAAGCCGAAGCCGAAGCCGAAGCCGAAGCCGAAGCCGAAGCCGAAGCCGAAGCCGAAGCCGGCGACGATGTACATCACGCAGGCCCGACCCCACCTCACCGAAGAACCAGCGACGGAGCGACTGAGCGATGATCTTCCGGCAACTTTTCGACCCGCAATCGTCGACTTATACGTATTTGCTCGCTGACAGCGCGTCACGCGAAGCGCTGCTGATCGACCCGGTGTTCGAGCAGGTGCGCCGTGATGCGGCGCTGCTCGACGAGCTCGGGCTGCGGCTCGTCGCGACCGTCGACACGCATGTGCATGCCGATCACGTGACCGGCGCGTGGCTCCTGAAGCAGCGCACGGGCAGCGCGATCGCGATCTCGGCCGCGAGCGGCGCGCAGGGCGCCGACCGCTACCTGAACGACGGCGACCGCTGCGCGTTCGGCGCGCGCTACCTGACCGTGCGCACGACGCCCGGCCACACGAGCGGCTGCATCAGCCTCGTGCTCGACGACGAATCGATGGCGTTCACCGGCGATTGCCTGCTGATCCGCGGCACCGGCCGCACCGACTTTCAGCAGGGCGATCCGCGCGCACTGTATCGCGCGGTGCACGGCCGGCTCTTCACGCTGCCGGCCGCGTGCCTTTTGTATCCGGCGCACGACTATCGCGGGCTCACGGTGACGAGCGTCGGCGAAGAGCGGCGCTTCAATCCACGCCTCGGCGGCGATCTCAGCGAAGACGATTTCGCGGGCTACATGCGCAACCTCGGGCTCGCGCATCCGCGTCAGATCGACGTCGCGGTGCCGGCGAACCTGCAATGCGGCGTTGCCGCAAACGCGCCCGATGTGCAGGCGGCGCCCGACTGGGCGCCGCTCGTCTATACGTTCGCGGGGTTCTGGGAAATCGATCCGCAGTGGCTTGAGGATCACCTGCCGGCCGTGCAGGTCGTCGACGTGCGCGAGCCGGACGAATTCGCGGGCCCGCTCGGCCATCTGCCCGGCGCGACGCCGATCCCGCTCGGCGAACTGGCCGCGCGCGCCGGCGAGATCGCGCGCGACCGGCCGGTCGTGACCGTGTGCCGGGCCGGCGGGCGCTCCGCGCAGGCGACCGTGATCCTGCTGAAGGCCGGGTTCGATGCGGTCGCGAATCTCGGCGGCGGGATGCTGCGCTGGCGCGCCGAGGGGCGTGTCGTGAGGGACGGCCGGTCGTAGCGACCGAAGTCGCAAAAAAATATCCGGAGCGATGTCGAACCGGCCCGGCGCCGTTCGTCGTCAAGGTATCCGTTCATGTGGCGCCGCAAGACGCGGCGCCGAAACCCTGAGAGAACCCGCGATGATGCCGACGCTCTATGCCCATCCCTTTTCGTCCTACTGCCAGAAGGTGTTGACCGCGCTGTACGAGAACGGCACGCCGTTCGAGTATCGCCTGCTTGCACACGACGATCCGAAGCCGATGCAGGAACTGACCGCGCTGTGGCCGCTGAAGCGCTTTCCGGTGCTGGTCGAAGCAGGCCGCACGGTGATCGAGGCGTCGATCATCATCGAGTATCTCGGCCTGAACCATCCGGGCCCCGTGCGCCTGCTGCCCGACGATCCGCACGCCGCGCTCGAGGTGCGGATGATGGACCGTTTCTTCGACAACTACGTGTCGACGCCGCAGCAGAAGGTCGTGCACGACGCGCTGCGCCGGGAATCCGAGCGCGATGCGCGCGGGGTCGCCGATGCGCGCGCGATGCTCGACACGTCGTACGCGTGGCTGGACAACAAGATGGCCGATCGCGAATGGGCGGCCGGCGATCATTTCAGCCTCGCCGATTGCGGCGCCGCGCCGTTCCTGTTCTACGCGGACTGGACGCACCGGATCGATCCGAAGTTTGCGAACGTGATCGCGTATCGCAAGCGTCTGCTCGCGCGGCCGTCGTTTGCGCGCGCGGTGGACGAGGCGCGGCCGTTTCGCTCGTTCTTCCCGCTCGGCGCGCCCGATCGCGACTGACCTGCGCGGCCGTCGCGCGGCGCGCCGCCGCCGCGCACGGCCGGCAGCGCGCGCCAGGGCGACGGAACGAAAGCAGCAGCGGCAGCATCGCGGCTCCGGTCCGTCACATCGTATGCGTGACCGACTGCGCGAGCGTCAGCAGTTCGTCGAACTGCGTGATCAGCTCGAAGCACAGCAGGAACGCGAGCGTATAGGCGGGCGCGGGGAAGCGCCGGATCGTCGCCAGCACCTGCGGCGCGAAGCGTGACCGGATCGTGTCGCGCGTCAGCAGCCACGCGATCGCGATGCCGATCGCGGCGCCCGCGATCAGGTCGGTCGGGTAGTGAAAGCCGAGATACGCGCGCGGCAGGCAGATGAAGACGACCGAATACAGCAGCGCGACGATGCCGACGCGGCGCGCGATGATGAAGATGCCGGTCGCGATTGCCATCCACAGCATGGCGTGATCGCTCGGGAACGAACTCCATGCCTGCAACGTGGCGGCGCGCAGTCCGGCCGACGGGAAGTGCAGGTGCAGGTCGGGGTTGTAGATCGGCCGCACGCGGAACGGCAGCACCTGCGCGAGCAGGCGGCCGAATGCGAGTGCAATGAGTCCGCTCGCAATCGTCGCGACGACCAGCTCGCGTTGCCGCTCGCGCTCAGGGCCCGGCTGGAACCACAGCCAGCACAGCACGGGAATGAGCACGAAGCCCTTGAACGTGTACAGGCCGGCAATCACGCGGATCGCGTGATTCATCAGCGGGCCGAACGTCACGTGGGTGAGGAAGATCTGGATCGTGGTGTCGAAATTGTTCATGTTCTGCGACCCCGGCGGACGCAGCACATGACATGCGGCCGGCAGGATCTGGAAGCGCGCTCGCCCGGAGCGCAACGGGGGGCAAGTATGTCACCCGTTTTTTCGAAGAAAATGCGAAAAAATACCGGGAATCCCCTGATAAAACGGGGCTGTGTGGTGGGGCCGGATGGGAGAGCGCCGCGCGGTGCGGCAGGGTCGAATCGTCCGACGTTTGCGCGCGAGCACGCATCGCCGTTGTAAAAATATTGGGTTGAACTGGGCAATCTGGCCGGCCGGTGCGGACCTTGCGCCGGATGAACGATTGCCGGGCAATACGCGAGCGAATCTGCCGGGCCGCGCGGCGTCATGCCTGCGCCGATCGAAAATAAAAGAAAAGGCGGGCAAGCCCGGTGGGTCTGCCCGCCTCGTCTGCGCGACGCCGGATGTCAGTTGCGCCAGACCCGTACGGCGAGCGCGGCCAGCGACGTCGCAACGGCCAGCGCGGTCACCGCATTCCAGCCCAGTTGCGCGAGCAACAAACTGCCGATCGCGGCGCCGGCCGCCATCCCGATGAACATGCCGACGAACAGCACCGCGTTGAGGCGGCTGCGCGAGGCGGGATCGATCCGGTAGACGATTGCCTGGTGCGCGATCAGCGTCGCCTGCACGCCGAGATCGAAGCCGATCGTCGCGACCGCGAGCAGCACGAGCTGCGCATGCGGCGACATCAGCGGCGCGGCGGCCATCGACGCGAACGACAGCGTCGCGATGCCGATGCCGATGCGCGTGACGCGCTCGGGGCCGTGATGGTCGGCCAGGCGCCCGGCGATCGGTGCGGCCAGCGCGCCAGCGGCGCCCGCGAGGCCGAATGCGCCCGCGGCCGCGCTGCCGAGATGAAACGGCGCGCCGTGCAGCATCACCGCGAGCGTCGACCAGAACGCGCTGAAGCCGATAGCGAGCAGCCCCTGCGCGAGCGCGGCGCGACGCAGGGCCGGATGATCGCGCCACAGCGCGCCGAGCGACGCGATCAGTGCGCGATAAGGCAGGCGCGTGGTCGGCTCGAAGCGCGGCAACCCGCGCGCGGCCACCGCGCCGATCACGGCGACGCTGACGGCCGCGAGCGCGAACATCGCGCGCCAGCCGGCCGTTTCCGCGATGAAGCCGGCCACGACGCGCGACAGCAGGATGCCGAGCAGCAACCCCGTCATCACCGTGCCGACGATGCGGCCGCGATGCGTGTCGTGCGCGAGCGTCGCGGCGGCCGGCACGACGTCCTGCGCCATCGTCGCGGCGAGGCCGATCGCGAAGCTCGCCCCGAGCAGCAACCCGAGCGACGGCGCGATCGACGCGAGCAGCAGCGCGACGACCAGCGCGGCAGCCTTGGTCACGATTACGCGGCGCCGGTCGAAGCGGTCGCCGAGCGGCGCCAGCAGCAGGATGCCGAGTGCATAGCCGAGCTGCGTGAGCGTCGGCACGAAGCCGATCGCGCGCGCCGACGCGCCGAGATCGGGCCCGAGCGCGCCGAGCATCGGCTGCGCGTAGTAGAGCGGGGCGACGCCGAGGCCGGCGGCGGCCGCGAGCAGCAGCACGAGCCGGCGATCGGGCATCGAATGGGCGGCCGGATGGGTGGCCGGATGGGCCGGGGCATGCGCCATACGGGGCGCGGTGTCGAGTCGGGTCGGGGTGGACATGGTGTGCATCCTCGGTTGGATAACGCGATGGACGCGAGTGTGGCGGCACGTGGCAGGCCACGGTAGTGCCGCCTTGCGCAGATTTGTTATACGCTGCGCGAATGACCGAGAAATCTTCCTCTTCTCCCGCTGCTGGCGGGCCTCAGCGCGTTCAGGCCGTGCCGGTGGACGGCGCCGGCTATCGTTTCGAGCTGATGGAAACCTTCGTACGCATAGTCGAGGCCGGCAGCCTGTCGGCTGCCGCCGCGCAACTGCATACGACGCAGCCGACCATCAGCCGGCGGCTGCAGGCGCTCGAACGTTCGCTCGGCATGCGGCTGCTGCAACGGACGACGCACACGATGCGGCTGACCGTCGACGGCGAGCGCTGTTTCAAGCGCGCGAAGGAGCTGCTGGCGAACTGGGCGGCATTCGAGGCCGACTTGCGCGGCGCGCAGGAGGAGCCCGACGGGCTGCTGCGCGTCGCGGTACCGCACGCATTCGGGCAGGAGCGTTTCGTCGCGCCGCTCGCGCAGTTCCTGCGCGACTATCCGCGCGTGTCGATCGAATGGCTGCTGCAGGACGAGGTGCGCGATTTCGTCGGCAGCGGTATTGATTGCGCGATCCAGGTCGGCGAGCCGACCGATCCGGGCGTGGTCGCGATCCGGCTGACGAAGGTGCCGCGCTTCGTGGTCGCCGCGCCGTCGGTGCTGAACGGCGCCGACGTGCCGGCCGACCCCGACGCGCTGGCCGAGCTGCCGTGGCTCGCGCTGCGCACCTACTACCGCAACGAGCTCGCGCTGACGCACGCCGCCACCGGCGATACGCGGCGCATCGCGATCCGGCCGCGCATCACGACCGCGAACCTGTATGCGCTGCGTAGCGCGGCGCTGCTGGGCGTCGGCGCGTGCGTCGGCTCGTCATGGATGCTGGCCGGCCATCTCGCGCGCGGCGAGCTCGTGCACCTCGCGCCCGAGTGGCAGGCCGCGCCGCTGCCGGTCTACCTGACCTATCCGCATGCGCAGTTCTATCCGTCGCGGCTCGTGCGGTTCGTCGCGATGATGCGCGAGGCCGTGCCGCCGCTCGTCGAAGGGCGCGAGGGCGATCCAGCCGGCGCGTGATGGCACGTGCCGTCAGCCGCGCCGGATCCCTTCCGGCAGCGCGCTGATGCGGCGCACCTCGGGCGAGTCGAGCCATGCACGCGACGTCGCGCAGTCGACGAACATGTCGGTCGCGTCTTCGCCCCAGAACAGGTCGCCGTCGAGTGCGAAGGTCGGCACGCCGAATACGCCGTCGGCGATCGCCTGATCGGTGTTCGCGCGCAGCGCGTCCTTGACCGGTTGTGCTTCAACGGCCGTCACGCCCTCCGGGAAACCGACGGCTTCGCACAGCGCGGCGAAGCCTTCCGGCGTCGATACGTCCTGGCCGTCGCGCCAGACATGCCGGAAGATCCGCCGGATCGCGTCGCGTGAACTGCCCATCGCGATCGCGAGGCGCAGCGGCTTGATCGGGTTGAACGGGTGCGCGGGCGGCATCCGGAATGCGATGCCGAGCTTGTCCGCGCGATATTGCGCGTGACGATAGGTGAAGACGCGTTTGGCCGCGATTTCCGCCGGCGCTTTCTGGCCCCAGTGCGCGAGCAGCGCGCCGAGCACGATCGGCCGCGGCTCGAACGCCGCGGCGGGCGGCAGGCGGTCGAACTGTTCCTGTTGCAGATAAGCGAACGGCGAAACGAAATCGAAATACCAGGTGGCGGTACGTGCGGCGTTCATCGCGAGCGTCTCCTCGTGCGGGTCCGGATGGATCGGGGCGGACCAGTGTCGCACGCGGCGGCGTTTTGCGCTGCCGCATCGCTTTTTCGCCGCCGGCGCGACCGGTGCGCTATGCGGCTTCCACCAGCGCCGCGAGCCGCGCCAGCGCCATCTGCCAGCCGGTCTCGTTGTCGGCGGCCGGCACGCCGGGCGGTACGCCGTCGTGCACGGCGTCCACGCGCGTGCCGCCCGCTTCGTCGGACAGCGTGATCGTGATCGTCATTGCGCCGCGCAGCATCGGATCGTCGGTTTCGAACACGTCGATCTCGACGATCTGCTTGTCCGGCACGAGCGTGACGAAGCGGCCGTGATAGGTGTCGGTGCGTGCGCCGGACTTGCCGGTGCCGGCCAACGGCGCGTCGTAGCTCAGCGACACGCGCAGCGCGCCGCCTTCGCGTGCATCGTACGCATGCACGCGGCACGTCATGCCGTCGGGCACCTTCCATTGCTCGACTGCGTGCGGGTCGAGCAGCGCGCGGTAGACGCGCCCGCGCGGGGCGTTCAGGTGCCGGCTGACCCGGGTCGAATGCGTGTGCGTATGCAACATGTGGCCTCCCGCGGAGCGCGCGCGACGGTGCACGCCGGAGCCCGGCGTGTCGTCATGCTTCCTTCAGGAATCCTAGGCGTGGGCGCGGCGCCACGCAACGACCGCGCATTCGTCTGCGTTCAGCGTAGCGTTGCGGCGAATGCGTCGAGCTGCGTGATGCAGGTGTTCCAGCCCTCGAAAAAGCCGAGCGCTTCGTGGCGCTCGCGCGTCGCGGCATCCGGATGCATCACGCGCGCTTCGTAGCGGCTGCCCGCATCGTCGTCGGCCATCGTGACGACTGCCGTGAAACCCATCCATGGCGCCTGCGGCCGCCAGCCGCCGGTGAGCATCGACGTGAAGGCGATGCGCGATTCCGGCACGATTTCGAGGAAGCAGCCGGGGTTGTCGCTCGTGCCGCCGTCGGGGCCGCGCATGAACGTGTGGAAAGCGCCGCCCGGCCGCAGGTCGAATGCGCGCACCTCGGTGGTCCACGGCTGCGGGCACCACCATTCCTTCAGCAACTCGGGGTCGGTCCATGCGCGCCACAGCGCGTGGCGCGGCGCGCGCAGCGTGCGCGTGATGACGAGATCGTGGGCTTCAACGGGTTCGACGTGGCTGGCTGACATCTTGCTCCTCCTGATGATGGCGTTCGACGAATTCGACGAGACGATCGGATCGTGCTTCCCACAGCGCGCGCTGCGCGGCGAGCCATGCCTCGGCCTCGGTCAGCCGGCTGCCGACCAGCGCGCAGGTGCGCGAGCGGCCGGTTTTCCGGGTCTCGACGAGGCCGCTGCGCTCGAGCACGGCGACATGCTTCATGAACGACGGCAGCGCCATGTCGAACGGCGCGGCCAGCGCGGAGACGGTCCGCTCGCCCTGGCCGAGCGCGCTGACGATCGCGCAGCGTGTCGGATCGGCAAGGGCGTGGAAGACGTCGCTGATGCCGGGTTGAAAGTTAGCCATATGGCTAAGTGTAGACGACGTGACGGGCGATGCAGCGAAAATTTTCGTCGCGTACGATGATGGGGCGGTAACGCGCGCCGACCGGGTGCGACGTTGCCGGACGCCTGCCGCCGTCGCGAGCTTCGATGGCCGGCCGGTGCTCTTTCGATCCCGGCCCATGCCGAACCCGCGCGTGCGGCCCGCCTGACTACCGGAGATGGCATGACCGAATCTGTTACCGTCCGCCGCGTCGACGCGCGCGAAGCGATGAGCTGTGTCGACGCGCTGGCCGACGTGCTGGTCGATTGCGTCGAAGGCGGCGCATCCGTCAGCTTCATGCTGCCGATCGAGCGGCCGACTGCCGTCGCGTTCTGGACGCGCGTGGCCGAGGGCGTCGCGCACGACGAGCGCATCCTGCTCATTGCCGAGGACGCGTCCGGCCGGATCGTCGGCACTGTGCAGGTCGTGACCGGCCAACCCGAGAACCAGCCGCATCGCGCGGACATCGCGAAGATGCTCGTGTCGCGGCATGCGCGCCGGCAGGGCATCGCCGCACGGCTGATGGCGGCGGCCGACGCGGCCGCGCGCGACGCCGGCAAGACCGTGCTCGTGCTCGACACCGTGACGGGCGGCGACGCCGAGCGGCTGTACGAGCGGGCCGGCTGGCAGCGCGTCGGCGTCGTGCCGAACTACGCGCTGATGCCCGACGGTGCGCTCTGCGCGACGACGTACTTCCACAAGCAGTTGGCGTAACGGCATCCGTCATGCATCCGGTCGCCCCGGCGCTCCTGTGCTTCACGCTCGCGGCGGGTGTCGTGGCGCTGATCGCGCCGGCGATGCTCGCGGTCGCGTGGCGGTGCCGCACGCAGGTGCCGTTGCGCGTGTTTTTCTACGGCATGCTGACCTTCTTCGTGTTCCAGCCGGTGCTGCGCCTGTCGTGGCAGATGCCGCTGTTCTACTGGCTCGGGACCGGTCCGCGCTGGCGTGTGCCGATACTCGTGTTCGCGGCGTTGACGGCCGGGCTTTTCGAGGAATGCGGGCGCTGGGTCGCATTCCGGTATCTGCTGCCGAAGCGGCACGACATGCAGACGGCGGTGATGCTCGGGTTCGGGCATGGCGGGCTGGAAGCGATGCTGCTGGTCGGTGTCGGGTTTGTCGTGCTCGGCACGGGCTACCTGCTCGCGGATGCGGGCTACGCCGTGTCGGCCGGCAATCGGTCGCTGATCGGGGCGCAGTTCGCGGCCATGACGCCCGGATCGCCGTTTCTCGCGCTGTTCGAGCGGGCGAGCGCGATGGCCGCGCATGTGGGGCTGTCGCTGATCGTGCTGCAGGCGTTCGTCCGCGGCACGAAGCGCTGGCTTGCGTATGCGATCGCGTTCCATTTCATGTTCGACCTCGCAGCGGTGCTGCTGACGCGGTACTGGCATGTCGATACCGTGCTGGTCGAGGTGCTGCTGTTCGTGTGCAGTGTCGCGCTTCTGGGGTTGGGGATGCGCTGGAGCCGACGGGGCGCGGGGGCGGGCGATGCGCGTACGGGGCCCGCCGTGTGACGGACCTGCTTCGTTTCAGCCCTGCGCGGCGGGGTTTGCCCGGCGGATGGCCTGCCGTTCCCCCATTCGCCACCGGCTCACGAGACTCAAGCCCATCCCGGCCGTGACGATTGCAATACCCGCGAGCGCCGGCGCATGCGGCCGTTCGCCAAGCAGCAGCACCGCCTTGAGCGTGGCAAGAAGCGGCATCATCGCGGCGAAGGTCGCGCCGATCGCCGGGCCGAGCGCGACGACGGCCTGGCTGAAGCAGTAGAGCGCCAGCACCGACATCAGCACGCCCTGGTAGGCCGCCTGCGTCGCGATGGCCGCGACCGGCGCATGCAGCACGGCATCGCCGCGCATCGCGAGATAAAGCGGGCAGTAGAGCACCGCCGAGCCGACCGCCACGACGGCCGTCGCGTGCAGCGCACCGGTTCCGGCCCGCTTCGTGGTCACGTTGTAGACGGCCCACAGCAGGCCGCCGAGCACGAACAGCGCGAGCGCAGGCAGCCCGATCGCGCCGTGCAATGCGTCGGACGCAGTCAGCACGATGCCGAAGAGGATCGCGGCGATGCCGGCGATCTGCGCGGCACTCAATCGTTCGTGCGCGACCTGCCGGCCGAGGATGGCCGTGAACGCGATCATGCTGCCCGGCGTCAGCGCGAAATAGCCGACCGGCGCGCGGCTCAAGGCTGCCGAGACGGTCAGGATGTACGGCGCGCCGGCGCCGGTCACCATCAGCGCGATCGATGCCGGGCGCAGCGTGCCGAGGCCACGGCGCAGCAGGACGGGCAGCAGCAACGTGCCCGAAACGGCGAAGCGGATGAATGCGATGTCGTACGCGTCGAATGCCGAGTGCGTGACGCCGAGGCGCGTGACGACCGGAAAGCCGCCCCAGATGAGCGCGGCGAGCAATCCGTAGCTGATGCCGGCGAGCCGTTCGTTGCTGTTCATGTGCTGTCCTTGCCAGGCGGCCGCTGCGCGAGCGGTGGAGCGAGCCGATAGGGGGCAAGGATGCTGCGCTTCGAATCGTACGTCCAATATATTATTTGGACGCTATTAGGTCGTAAAAAGTCTTTATCGAGGCGGGAGGGGGCTCGTGGCGGCGCGCGCGTGGACGTCTGCCGGGTCGCGGCGCGTGCTGGCCGTCGAGCGGAAGCCAGCCGGCATGAAAAGCGGGGCTGGACGCGTTGCCGGTCCGATATATTCACGTTCACGCAGGAAGACTCCACCGCCACGCCACGGAACCGCGCCTCGATGAAACGCTCCCACGTCGCTTTCGCCCTCACGGGCCTGCTGGTCGCGCTGCCGATTGCCGCGTATGCGCTCGTCAAGCCGCTGCGCGTCGTCGCGCCCGCGCTGGTCCCCGGCGTGTCGTGCCCGAGCGCCGACATCTGCACGGACGATGCCGCGAAGCTCGGCGACGCGCAGCAACTCTATCGCGACGGTTATGCGCGTGCGGCGGCGGCCGTCGGCGCGTTCCGCGACGCACCGCGCGTCGTGTTCTGCTCGACGCGCGCGTGCGCCGACGCGTTCGGCCTCGGCACGCGCGCGGCGCTGACGCTCGGCGATTTCGGCGTGGTGATCGCGCCGCGCGGCTGGCAGACCTACTTCCTCGCGCACGAACTGATCCATCACCGCCAGGCGGAAGCGCTCGGCAACCTCGCCGTCGTGACCAAGCCGCGCTGGCTGATCGAAGGGATGGCGTATTCGCTCAGCGAAGATCCGCGCCATCCGCTGGCCGAGCCGTTCCAATCGTGGCGCACGCAGTTCGCCGCGTGGAATGCGGCGCGCGGCGGGCAGCCGCTGTGGGATGCCGCGCGGGCGGTGGAGTAGCGCAGCGCGCCGGGTGACGCGCGAGCGGCGTCAGTGGGCGGCGAAGGGATCGTAGCTGCCGAAGGTCCAGACGTTGCCTTCGGGGTCGCGCACGTTGTAGCCGCGGCCGGGATAGCCGTCGTTGTCCGTGGGCTCGGTGAGGATCTCGGCGCCGGCCGTCCGGGCGCGGGCGCAGTGCGCGTCGGGGTCGTCGATCACCGCGCATACGCACATGGTGATACCGCCTGCCTCGGACGCAGTCTTCCAGCGATACAGGTCGCGCACGGGGCCGGGGCGGGCCGAACCAAGCATCACCATCTGGCCGTGCAGCGTCAGCTCGGCGTGATGAATCAACGTCGGATCGCTCGCGTCGGCATAGACCGCGTGGCGCTCGAAGCCGAAGGCGTTGCAAAGGAAGTCGATGGCGGCCGGCGCGTCCACGTAGCGCAGGCAGGGGATGAGGGCGTGATGGACTGGCATGGTTCGAACCTCCGGGTTGGGGTCGGGTTCTGCTTCGTCGCTGCTTCAGGGGAAAAACGCGCAGGTTCGACCCGCCGCCTGCGCTCCGGGGCGCGGCGGCGGGCCGGCCCGTCAGACCGTCGTGTCGATGATGCCCGGGATCTTCACGTCCGGGTTCACGTCCGCGTCGTAGTCGACACCGGCGATCTCGAAGCCGAACAATCGCAGGAATTCGGTCTTGTAGCCGGCGAAATCGGTCATCTCGTAAAGGTTCTCGTTCGTCACGTGGTCCCACATCGCGACGACCTTCGACTGCACCTGCGGATCGAGTTCCTTGTAGTCGGCGCGCAGGCGGCCTTCTTCGTCGGTGTGCGGCGTCGTGCCGTACAGGCTGTCCTTCAGGAGCCCGTACACCTGCTCGATGCAGCCTTCGTGCGTACCGGTTTCCTTCATCACCTTGAACAGCAGCGACAGGTACAGCGGCATCATCGGGATCGCCGAGCTGGCCTGCGTGACGACGGCCTTCAGCACCGACACGCGAGCGTCGCCGCCGTGCGCGGCCAGCTTGTCGCGGATCGACAGCACCTTCTTGTCGAGATCCTTCTTCGCTTCGCCGATCGAGCCGTTCCAGTAGATGTCGTGCGTGATCTGCTCGCCGAGGTACGTGAACGCGGTGGTCTTCGCGCCGTCGGCCAGCACGCCGGCTTCAGCCAGCGCGTCGATCCACATCTGCCAGTCCTCGCCGCCCATCACGGCGACGGTGCCGTCGATCTCTTCCTGCGTCGCCGGTTCGAGCGCGACCTCGCGGATCACTTCCTTGTCGGTGTCGAGACCGCGGAACGTGACGGCCTTGCCGATCGGCTTGAGCGTCGAGCTGATGGTTTCGCCGGTCTTCGGATGCGTGCGGCGCGGGGCCGCGAGGCTGTAGACGACCAGGTCGACCTTGCCGAGATCCTGCCTGATGGTGTCGATCGTGACCTGCTTGACGTGGTCGGAGAATGCGTCGCCGTTGATGCTGCGCGCATAGACGCCCTTTTCGGCGGCGAATTTCTCGAACGCGGCGCTGTTGTACCAGCCGGCCGTGCCGGGCTTCGTTTCGCTGCCGGGGCGCTCGAAGAACACGCCGAGCGTGTCCGCGCCCGAGCCGAATGCGGCCGAGATCCGGGCGGCGAGGCCGTAGCCGGTCGATGCGCCGATCACGAGCACCTTTTTCGGGCCGTTGGCGATCGGGCCGTGCGAAGTCACGTAGTCGATCTGTTCCTTGACGTTGGCTTCGCAGCCGACGGGATGAGTCGTCACGCAGATGAAGCCACGCACGCGCGGTTTGATGATCATGGAAACCTCTTGTCAGAAAGGCAGAAACGGCCTGAAATCGGAAAAATCCCGCGCATTGTAATGGATGCGGCCGATCGCGGGCGGGCGCGGCCGGACGGTGCCGGATCATCCGGTTATTTCTCTCTTGACAGAAATAACTGAAATGAATAAATTTGCCGACATGGAACTCACACCGATAGCCGAACGATTCATTCTCCACTGGGGCGAAATGGGCTCGCGGTGGGGCGTCAACCGTACCGTCTCGCAGATTCACGCGCTGCTCTACCTGGCTGGCCGGCCGGTCGCGGCCGACGAGATCGCCGAGACGCTCAACGTCGCGCGCTCCAACGTCAGCACGAGCCTGAAGGAACTGCAGGCGTGGCGCCTCGCGAAGGTCGTGCACGTGCTGGGCGACCGCCGCGACCACTTCGAGACGTCGACCGACATCTGGGAGTTGTTCAAGCTGATCGTCGAAGGGCGGCGGCAGCGCGAGATCGAGCCGACGCTTACGGTGCTGCGCGACTGCCTGACGAATCCGGAGATCGCGAACGAGAGCCGCGAGACCGAACAGCGCATCCGCGACACGCTGCAGTTCGTCGAGACGCTCACGACCTGGTCGGACGAGATGCTGCGGCTCAAGCCCGATACGCTGATGAAGGCGCTCGGCATCGGCGCGAAGATCAGCCAGACGGTCAGGCGCAAGCCGTCGAAGTAAGCGGTAACGGCAGTGCGGGCGGACAGCCCGCTTTTTTCGGGGTTGTTATTTCTGTCTGTACAGAAATAACTGTAAATAGAGGATGAAAATGAACGTAGTCCTGCCGTCGACCTGCCAGCACGATCGCACCGGCGCGCGCAGCATGACCGTTCTCGTCTGCGGCGCGAACGGCTTCATCGGGCGGGCGCTGTGCGCGCAGCTCGAAGCCGGCGGCCATCGCGTGCTGCGCGGCGTGCGTCACGCTGCCGGGCCGTGCGACGTCGCGATCGACTTCGCGAAGGATGTCGATCCGCAAGCGTGGCTGGCGCGGCTGGCAGGCGTCGATGTGGTGATCAATGCGGTCGGCATCCTTGCCGATCGACGCGGCGCGACGCTCGACGCCGTGCATCGCGCCGCGCCGTGCGCGCTTTTTACCGCGTGCTGCCGCGCCGGCGTGCGGCGCGTGATCCAGATCTCGGCACTGGGCGTCGAGCGCGGCGATACGCGGTACTTCGCGAGCAAGCACGCGGCCGACCGCTTCCTGCAGACGTTGCCGATCGATTGCCGGATCGTGCGGCCCGCACTCGTCTACGGCGTGGATGGCGCGTCGGCGCGGTTTTTCCGGATGCTCGCGAGCCTGCCCGTGCAGATGCTGCCGGCCGGCGGCCATCAACGGCTGCGTCCCGTGCATGTCGACGATCTCGCTGAAGTCGTCGCGCGGCTCGTCGTGCAACCCGGCGACGCGCAGGCGGCCGGCAGCCGGGTGATCGACGTGGTCGGCAACGACGAAGTCGAATACCGCGAGATGCTGGCGAGTTACCGTGCCGCGCTGGGCTTTCCGCCGGCTGCCCGCGTGATGCTGCCGGGCCCGCTGGTCGGCGCGGCGGCCGTGCTGTCCGGCGCGTTGCCGGGCGCGATGCTGACGCGCGACACGTGGACGATGCTGCGCGGCGGGAACACCGGCGATCCGGCGGCCGCCGCGGCCGTACTGGGCCGGCCGCCGCGCGGCATCGGCAGCTTCATCGGTGCGGACGCCGCCGCGCTGCGCCGCGACGCGCTCGCGATGTGGCGGCGCCCGTTGCTGCGGGGCGCGCTCGCGATCGTGTGGATCTGGACGGCGATCGCCAGCGCATTCATCCATCCGCTGCACGCGAGCCTCGCGCTGCTCGCACCTGCGCACCTGACGGGGCTGCCCGCGCTGATTGCGCTCTATGCGGCCAGTGCGCTGGACTTCGCGTTCGGCATCGCGTCCGTCGCCGCGCCTTCGCGGCGCCTGTGGGCCGCGCAAGCCGTGCTGATCGTCGCGTATTCGACCGTCATCGCGGTCACGATGCCCGGCCTGCTGGCCGAACCGTTCGGCCCCGTGCTCAAGAACGTGCCGATTCTCGCCATCCTGTTGATCCTTTATTCAGAAGAAGAACGAGCATGAATACCTATCTCGTCATCAAGGCGCTTCACATCCTGTCCTCGGTGCTGCTGGTCGGCACGGGGTTCGGCACCGCGTTCTACCTGTTCTTCGCGAACCGCACGCGCTCGGTGCCCGCGATCGCGGCCGTGTCGCGGCTCGTGGTGCGCGCGGACTGGTGGTTCACGACGCCGGCCGTGATCTTCCAGCCGGCGTCCGGGCTATGGCTCGCGCATACGGCCGGCTGGCCGTGGCACACGCCATGGCTGCTCGCGTCGATCGTGCTGTATGCGGTCGCCGGTGCGTGCTGGCTGCCGGTCGTATGGCTGCAGCTCGAACTTGCATCGATGGCAAAGCTCGCGCACGCGAATGGCGACGCCGCGTTGCCGGAGCGCTACTGGCGCTACGCGAAGCGCTGGGAACTGCTCGGTTATCCGGCGTTCTTCGCGATGCTGACCGTCTACTTCCTGATGGTGGTCAAGCCGATGTGAGTCTGTCGCCGCCGTGCGCGAGCGGCGGTTACCAGCACCGGAATGCAGTCAACCGATCGATTCATGATGCTTGCGAAAACAAGAAGGAGTGCAAAGCATGAACTCAAGTGAATTGGTTCTTTACTTCGACGGGCGGTGTCCGTTATGCGTCGCGGAAATTCGGCGTCTCGGGGCCCGCGACGCGCGGCATCAACTGGCGTTCGTCGATATCGCCAGGCCGGGCTTCGACCCGGCGCCGCTGGGCGTCGACCTGCACGCGCTGAATCGCGAGCTGCATGCGCGCCTGCCTGACGGACGCATGCTGACCGGCGTCGACAGCATCCTGGCCGCCCATGCGCTGGCCGGGCGTCGCTGGCTCGTCTGGCTGCTGCGCGTGCCGGCGCTGCGCGCTGCGCTTGCGCCGCTGTATCGCCGCTTCGCGCGCAACCGGCACGCTGTTTCGCGCTGGCTCGGGTATCGCGCCGAAGCGTGCTGCGACGACGCAGTGTGCGGTACCGGCGAGCCCGCCGAAAGCCGGGAAGCAGGCCACCCTGCGCGCGACACCCTGCGCCGCATCGTCGTGAACTGGATGGTGGCGGTAGCGATCGTGCACCTGCTGGCCGGCGCAGTCGTGCCGTGGGTGGCCGGTACGCCGTGGCTCGACGCGTATCACCGGGGGATCGAACTGCATTTCCGGGCGGGAGCGGCACCCGAAGCCGCGCGTGCCCAGCAGATCTGGTGGATGTCGCTGATCGGCGCGACGGTGCAGTGCGCGTCGGTCTGGATGCTCGCGCTCGTCCATCTCGGCAACCGGTTGCGGAAACGGGAAGTGTGGGGCTGGCTGCTGGCCGGCCTGTTGATCTGGGCGCCGCAGGACATGCTGTTGTCGTGGCAGGCGCATGTGTGGGGCCACGTGGCGATCGACGTTGCCGCGCTCGTCGCGATGGTGCCGCCGCTTGTCTGGCTGTGGAGGAGGGATACGGTATGAACACCTTGCCTGCTTACGACTGGGCGCTCAACCTGCTGATCGTGCAGGGCGCGATGGGCGCATTCGATACGCTTTATCACCATGAACTCACGCAGGACCTGCCGCACAGCCCGCGCGCGCGGCTCGAGCTGGCGATTCACGCGGTGCGGTCGGTACTGTACGGCCTCGTGTTCGCATCGATCGCGAACGTCGCGTTTCACGGCGCGTGGGTCGCGGCGCTCGCGGCGGTCGTGCTCGTCGAAGTGGTGCTGACGTTGTGGGATTTCGTCGTCGAGGACCAAAGCCGCAAGCTGCCGGCGACCGAGCGCGTGCTGCACACGCTGCTGGCCGTCAACGGCGGCGCGCTGTTCGGGATGATCGCGATGCAACTGGCCGTTTGGGCGCACGAACCCACCGCGCTGCAGCCGATCGATCTCGGCTGGCGCGGCTGGCTGCTCAGCCTGTTTGCCGTCGGCGTGACGGTGTCGGGCATTCGCGACGGGATCGCCGCGTGCCGCATCGCGCACCGCGCGCCGGCCGCCAACCCGTTCGCGGGGCAGCCGCCCGGCAACGTGCTCGCGACCGGCGGGACCGGCTTCATCGGCGAAATTCTCGTGAACCAGCTGCTCGATGCGGGGCATACCGTCACGTTGCTGGCGCGCGATCCGCTGCGCGCGGCCTACCTGTTTCACGGCCGCGTGCGCAGCGTGACGTCCGCCGAACAGCTGCAGCCGCACGAGCGTTTCGACACGGTCATCAATCTCGCGGGCGCGCCGGTGCTGGGCGCACGCTGGAGCAAGCGTCGGCAGGCGGTGCTGCTCGCGAGCCGCGTCGGCGTCACGCAGTCGCTGATGCGCTGGGTCGAGCGCGCCGAGGTCAAGCCGCGCACGTGGATCCAGGCGTCCGCGATCGGTTATTACGGCGTGCGGCCGGGCGACGAACGGCTCGACGAAGGCAGCAGCGCCGGCACGGGCTTCATGTCGGATCTGTGCCGGCAGTGGGAGCAGGCCGCGCAGCCGCTCGAGCGTCACGGCGTGCGCACGGTGGTGCTGCGGCTGGGCGTCGTGTTCGGCCCCGGCGGCGCGTTGCGACCGATGCTGCTGCCGCACTACTTCGGGATGGGCGGGCGATTCGGCGACGGCGCGCAGGTGATGAGCTGGATTCACCGCGACGACGTGCTGCGGATCGTTGCGCGTGCGATGTCGAACGCGGGCATGCACGGCGTCTACAATGCGGTCGCACCGGTGCCGGTGACCCAGCGCGAGTTCGTGCAGGTCGTGACGAAGGTGCTGCGCCGCCCCGCGATGCTGCATGTGCCGGGGGCGCCGCTGCGCGTCGCGATGGGCGAGATGGCCGAGCTGCTGCTGGACGGGCAGCGCGTGATGCCGGCGCGGCTGCATCAGGACGGCTTCATGTTCCGCTTTCCAACGGTCGAGCACGCGCTGCGCGACCTGACGAACCGGCCGCACACCGATTTCGCACACACGGCCTGCCGTTTGCCGCGAGGTCGTGTATAAATTCGGCGTGAACGCGTTCGGGGCGTGTCGTACGCCCCGAATGCTCCGCATCCGACCTCACAAGGAGACTGCATGCTGCACATCCTCGGCAAGATCCCGTCCATCAACGTCCGCAAGGTGCTGTGGCTGTGCACCGAACTGAACCTGCCGTTCGAACAGGAAGACTGGGGCGCGGGCTTCCGCACGACCAACGATCCGGCCTATCTCGCGCTGAATCCGAACGCGCTCGTGCCCGTCATCAAGGACGACGACTTCGTGCTCTGGGAATCGAACACGATCATCCGCTACCTCGCGAACCGCTACGGCGGCGACGCGCTGTATCCGGCCGAGCCGCAGGCGCGCGCGCGGGTCGACCAGTGGATCGACTGGCAGGGTGCGGACCTGAACCGCTCGTGGGTCGGCGCGTTTCTCGGCCTCGTGCGCAAATCGCCCGATCACCAGCATCCGGACGGCATCGCGCAGTCGATCGCGGGCTGGACGAAGCACATGCACGTGCTGAATGCGCAGCTCGAAAAGACGGGCGCGTACGTGGCCGGCAACACCTTCACGCTCGCGGACATTCCGATCGGCCTGTCCGTCAACCGCTGGTTCGGCACGCCGTTCGAGCATCCGGATCTGCCGGCCGTGTCGCGCTACATCGAACGTCTGGCGACGCGCGAAGGTTTCAAGCAATACGCGGGCAGCGCGAATCCGTAATGCAAGGCAGGTAGCGCGTGAAGCGGCAGTGTTGCAATCGCTGCCGCCTTACGCCTGATTCATCGGCTCATGCACCCGGCGCCGGCACCGCATCGAGCACGCGCGCGAGAAACGCCTCGTGATTCCACGCGGATTCCGGCCGCGACAGCCCGAGCCGCACGACCACCAGCTGACGGCTCGGCACCACGCTCACGAACTGACCTTCATGGCCGACCGCATGAAACGCGTCGGCCGGCATCGCGGGCGCCTGCGGATCGCGATCGTTGAACGGCTCCGGCACCTTGACCCACAGCTGCGCGCCGAACTCCTGCCGCGCCGACTGTGGTGTCGCGCGCGTCAGGTAGCGCACCCAGCCTTCGGGCAGCAGCCGCTGCCCGTTCCACATCCCGTCCTGCAGCAGAAGCTGGCCGAAGCGCGCCCAGTCGCGCGCGTTCGCATACAGGTACGACGGCGCGACGAGCGTGCCGGACGCATCGGGCTCGAACACCGCGCTGCGCATCCCGAGCGGCGCGAACAGCGCGCGGCGCGGATACGCGAGGTAGTCGTTCTCGCTGCCGCCGAGCGCTTCGTGCATCACGCGCGCGACGATCGCGCTCGTGCCGCTCGAGTAGTACCACTGCGTGCCGGGCGTCGCGATGAGCGGTTTCGCCGACGCGAACCGTGCCATGTCGGGCTGAGTGAACAGCATCACGGCGACGTCGGACAGCGGGTCGTCGTAGTCCTCGTTGAACTGCAGGCCGCTCGTCATCCGCAGCAACGCGTCGAGCGTGATGGCCGCACGCGGATCGCCGGCGCCGCGCCATTCGGGCAGCAGCGCCGCCGCGTCGGGCGACAGCTTGTGCTGAGCGACGAGCGTGCCGACCAGCGCGGCCGTCACGGTCTTCGTCATCGACCAGCCGGGCAAAGGCGTGTCGGCCGTGAAGCCGGGCGCGTAGCGTTCGGCGATCACTTGGCCGCGCCACATCACGACGATCGCACGCGTGCGCCGCGGCCGTGCCGGATCGGGTTCGTCGAACGCGCGGTCGAGCGCGGTCTGCAGCTTGTGCGCGTCGATGCCGGCAGGCGGGGTGACTGATGCAGGCTGGCCGGGCGGCGGATCGGGAAGCGGCGGCAGCGCGGCGGGCAGGGCGGTCGACGTCGCGCCGGGCGACGCCCCGGGCACGAGCGTGCAGCCGAGCCCGGGCCGGAAGTCGGCTTCGCGCTCGGCGAAACCGGCGAAGGTCGCCGTCGCGCGGTGGTGATCGGGATCGATCGACGGGCGCACCAGTTTCAGCAGCGGATGGACGCCGGCCATGATGTCGACGTCGATCACGGACGCGGCCGGGCGGCCCGACACGAACACGCCGGAGCACAGCGCCTTCGCCGCGTAGCCGGTCGCGATCGGCGCGAGCCGGGACAGCATGTAGCCGGCATAGCCGACCGCGGCGGCGAGCGCGAGCGCGACACCGCGCAGCATCAGCTTCTTGAAGGGAATCGTCATGCGCGAGCGTCCTCGGTTGTCTGCAGGCAGGCCAGGAACCGGCAGTGTCGCAGGTTCGGGCGAGCGGTGGCAATGGCGGGGCGGGCGACGCCGGACGGCGTCGGTCGGGCGTATGTTGCCCGGCGTGTGCGAATCGGTTGTGTCGGTCGTAGCGGGGGCGAACGGGCCGCGCGCGGCCCGTTCAGGTCACGCTCACTGCATGTTGCTGTCCGGACGCAGCGTCCAGACCGTCGCGGTGTTCGTGTTGTCGTCGACGGCCGCGAACTGCGGCTGGCCTTTGCTGCCTTGCCCGAACGCCAGGCCGAATGCCGACCCCGGTGCGGTATCGACCTGCATTTGCGCGATGAAGCGGCCGTTCACCGTGAATTCGACGATCTCGCTCGGATGCAGCGGGTCGGGATTGACCGCGTCGCCGTTGGCGGTCACGAGATGGCCGTTCGGCGCGAGCGCCAGCGCGAGCGGCCCGTGCAGGTGCGCCGCGTCGAAGTAGATCATCCGTCCGACGCCGCCGTTACGGTTCGTCGACGCGGCGTTCTGGATCGCGAACACCGCGTTGTCGCCGGTGGACGCGACATACAGCACGTCGATGTTCGGGTCGTACGCGAGACCGGTCGGGCCGACGACGAGCGCGCTGGGATCGGTCCGGTTCACATAGCCCGACGCGATGATGCGCGAGCTCGGCAGCATCGCGACGCCGTCGTTGCCGATCGACAGGTCGATCCGCGCGACCGTCCCGTTCAGCACGTTCGACACGAACGCCGTGACGCGCTGGCCGCGATCGATCACGGTCATGTCCCACGGCCCGTCGAGCAGCGCGGCGCTGACGAGTTGCGTGACGAGGCCGCCTTGCGGATTGATGACGAGCAGCGAGCCCGGCGCGACCACGGTCTTGCCGTCCGGCGCAGGGACGTTGCCGACCAGCACGAAACCGCTGCGCAGCACCGCGAGCGCGGTCGTCAGGCCGAGATTGCGACCCTGGAAGAACGTCGCCGGCGGTTGGCCGGGCGACAGTTTCACGATCGTCGTGCCGGTGCCTTGCGCGTTCGACGCCGCGTTGAAGTTGGACACGACGACGTCGCCCGGTTTCAGCGTGCTCCACGACGGCACGCCACGCGGCACGAACGCGATGCCGTACGGATTGACGTCGCCGTTGGCGGGCACGGTCGATGCGGTGACCGATGAAATCGGCAGGATGACGTCGTCGCCGGCCCACGCGAAAGCCGACGACAACGCGATGAGCCCGGCGCCGCAAGCTGCCCGGCATAGCGTGCGCGCCATCGTGCGACAGGCGTGCGCGAAGCGCGGCGGATGAGCGGTGAAGACGGTCGGGGCGGGCGAACGACAGGAGGGAAGAGGGTCCATGGCATGACTCCGGTTGATGATCGCGATCAGTCATCCCGGCTGCCGGCCTGCGCAGCCGACGGGTGTCCGGTGCGGGTTCGCCAGCTTGCCGCGCGAACCCGCACTCGAAATAAACGGATGGCGACGGCCGGATATTCCATCCGGCAACACACGTCGAAGGCGAGCCGCCGTTCATTGTTCGCCGCGCTGGCGCCAAGGCCTGACAAGTTGAAATCCGGCCCGCCATCGGTCGATAATCGTCCGGCATTGCTCTCGCGGTCCCACTGTTCAACCGATATCGGAAAACGCCATGTCCTATGACAACAACAACCCGTTCGCGAAAATCCTGCGCGGCGAACTGCCGTGCGTGAAGGTCGCCGAAGACGACGCGACGCTCGCGATCATGGATCTCATGCCGCAGGCCGACGGTCACGTGCTCGTGATCCCGAAGGAGCCGGCCGCGCAGATCTTCGAGCTGTCCGGCGACGCGGCCGCGGCTGGCATCCGCATGACGCAGCGCGTCGCGGCGGCGGTGCGCGCGGCGCTCGAGCCGGACGGCGTGTTCATCGGCCAGTTCAACGGCGCAGCGGCCGGCCAGACGGTTCCGCACGTGCACTTCCACGTGATCCCGCGCTGGGAAGGCGCCGAGTTGCGGATGCATGCGCGCGAGATCGCCGACGCGGCGACGCTCGAAACGCTCGCGCAGCGCATTCGCGCCCGTTTCGTGTAACGGGACGATTGCGGGCGGCGCGGCAACGGCCCGCCGGCCGGCCGCCGCGCCGCCACCGGTTGTTTCAGCGGTCATGCGAGGTAACACGTGTAACGGCTGGCGAAACTCGGCCGGCCAGGCCCGGCGCTAGACTCCGCGCATTGCATCATCGAGCGACAGGAAGGGCGGATCGCCTCTTCGTGCCGGCCACCGCCTGGTGCGGCGGCGCGGCCTTCGCGAGGTGCCATTCGTCTTTCGCGCCGGGAACCGAGCCATGTCCAGACTTCTCATCACGCTTGCCCTGATCGGCGGCCTGTCCGGCTGCTACGTCGCGCCGCCGTACGGCTACGCGCCCGCGCCGGCCTACTACGGCTATGCGCCCGCGTACTACGCGCCGCCCGTCAGCGTCGGGATCGGCGGCAACATCCGCATCCGCTGATCCGGCACCGCGCGCGAGCCCCGGCCGCCCCGGCCTGGTTCGCCGCCTTTCGCCGGACGATTCGCGCGGATTCGCGCACCGCATGACGGCGACGCACGGCGTTTCGTGTGCGCGCTTCCTATACTTCACAGGAAAGCGCATCCCCACGAGGCCGTCATGACCGTCACCCGCAAGGTCGCAGTCCTGTCGGGCGTCTCCACGCTCGTCTATCTCGGGCTCGCCGTACTCGGCAGCGGTGGGTTCGCGGTGTTTTTCTCGCATCCCCAGCTGACCGTCGTCGTGATCGCGACGCTCGTGATGGCCGTCGCCGCACTGTTCACCGAAGGCAACCTGAGCAGCGGCGAGCGCGAGAGTCGCGACAACCGCTGGGTGCTCGCCGCATTCGCGGTGAGCGGGTTCCTGCTCGCGTACCTGCCTGCGCTGACCGACCGGCTCGATGTCTGGACCTTCGGCGGCGACACGGTGCGCTGGATCGGCGTCGTGCTGTACATCGCGGGCGGCGCGCTGCGGATCTGGCCGGTGTTCGTGCTCGGCAAGCGCTTCAGCGGGCTCGTCGCGATCCAGCCGGGCCATACGCTCGTGACCGACGGCATCTACCGCCGCATCCGCAATCCGAGCTACCTTGGCCTGCTCGTCAATTCGGTCGGCTGGGCGCTGGCGTTCCGCTCGGGCGTTGGCGTGCTGCTGGTCGTGCTGATGCTGGTGCCGCTCGTCGCGCGCATCCGCTCGGAGGAGGCGCTGCTGCGTTCGCAATTCGGCGCCGAATACGACGCGTATTGCGCGCGGACGTGGCGGTTGCTGCCCGGCCTGTACTGACCCCGTCAATCTTCCCCCGACCGTCGCCCGGCCGCCCGCTCACGACGCGTGCCCGATGTGTTGCCACGTGTGTCTCAAACGTGCGGCGCCGCGCATGGCCGGCCGGTCGCCGTGCGCGGCCGGACCCTTGCCGGAGCCAATGCCGGCGCGGGTTTCAGCCGATTTCGGGATGCCCGTTCGACCGCCTCTATTCGTAAACAACTTGTTACCAGAATGTCCACGGCAAGGAAGCGGGACCGGTGCTATTCTTCGCCGCAAGCTCATTGAAATGAATTGGTCCGCGGTCCGGCACAATGCCTCACCCGACGTCGATCGATTCAGATCGTCGTACCGGGCGGACCTTCAATAACCAGATTGCGAACAAGGAAGAATACGGGAATGTGGAAGAAAATCGCCCCCGCTCTCGTCGTCGCCGCGCTGACCGGCGCGACTGCGCTGCCGGCTCTGGCAGGTGACATGAACAATGCGCTTGGCGGCGCGCTCGGCGGGGTAGCCGGCGCAGCAGTCGGCGGCGCGCTCGGCGGCAGCACGGGCTCGGTAATCGGCGGCGCCATCGGCGGCGGCGCGGGTGGAGCGGTGACGTCGAACCGTCACGAGCGCACCGGCGCGATCATCGGCGGCGCACTCGGCGGCGGCGCAGGTACCGCGGCAGGCAACGCGATGGGCGGCCGCACGGGCGGCCTGCTGGGCGCGGCAGTCGGCGGCGGCGCCGGCGCGGCACTCGGCGGCAACATGTCGCGCAACTCGTACGAGCGCGATCACGGCGACCGCGGCTATCGCCACCGCAAGCATCGTCATCACCGCGACTGGGACTGATCGCCGCTGGCGCGGCACGGTGCGCGCCATGCGCACCGGCGCGCCACGGCGTCGGCACCCGACGCGAGATTCGGCCCGGCGGCCTGCCGGGCCGTCATCGCCGGCCTGGCCGGCGACCCCCTCCGGCTTCATCAGCCGCTGCCATGCGCCCGATCCACGGGCCGGCAATCACTCTCCCGCGCTGTTTCCCCGTTTCTCGGCGACTTGGCCTGCCACGCTTGAACGCGCCGGCACAGCGTCAGCACGCGTCATCACGAATCGTTCAGCGGCCCGTTCCGGCCTGACAACTGCGACGCAGCGATCCGCGCCGCGAGCCCATCTCCGTTCCCTCGCTTCGCATGACCGGACGGGTTGCGGCCCCTCCGCCGCAGTCAGGATTTCCCTGATAGCCAGCACGCTGCGCAACGCCCCGTCACCGCGCATCGCGGGCGCCGGCGGGTAGTGGGAAATCGAATGGATATCATCGCAACATTTAATTGGTCGATCGTGATCGACTTCGCTATCGTCAACGATGCCCGCGTACGGAGTCGACCGTGCCGCCCGCCGCGCCTCGCCGCATGATCGCGAGCGCCGCGGCCCGGCCACCGGACCCAGCAACCTGGGCCGCCGCGTCCGATCAACCGGACGGACCCGACGCGAAGCCTGGCCGACCGAACGAAGGCGCATGCGCTTTCAAGCCACCCCGGCAACGATGTCCCGCCGCCGCATGCGTGCCCCACGCGCGTGCGAACCGCCCGATGCCGTTTGCGCCAGGGGCCGGACCAACCCATTGCCTGGATGCAATATGTCTAAGACAACGTATTACGCGCCGCATGGCGGCCACCCGCCGCAGACGGATCTGCTGACCGATCGCGCGATGTTCACCGAGGCGTACGCGGTGATCCCGAAGGGTGTGATGCGCGACATCGTCACGAGCTGGCTGCCGTTCTGGACGAACACGCGCCTGTGGGTGATCGCCCGCCCGCTGTCGGGTTTCGCGGAAACCTTCTCGCAGTACATCGTCGAAGTGAATCCGGGCGGCGGCAGCGACAAGCCCGAGCAGGACAAGAACGCCGAAGCCGTGCTGTTCGTCGTCGAAGGCGAAGCCGAGCTGACGCTGCAGGGCAACAAGCACACGCTGAAGCCGGGCGGCTACGCATTCATTCCGCCGGGCGCGGACTGGACGCTGCACAACGTCAGCGATGCCGCGGTGCGCTTCCACTGGGTGCGCAAGCACTACCAGGCCGTCGACGGCATTCCGCTGCCGGAAGCGTTCGTGACCAACGAGCAGGACGTCGAGCCGATCCCGATGCCGGGCACCAACGGCGCATGGGTCACGACGCGCTTCGTCGACATGAGCGACATGCGCCACGACATGCACGTGAACATCGTGACGTTCGAGCCGGGCGGCGTGATCCCGTTCGCGGAAACGCACGTGATGGAGCACGGCCTGTACGTGCTGGAAGGCAAGGCCGTCTATCGCCTGAACCAGGACTGGGTCGAGGTCGAAGCGGGCGATTTCATGTGGCTGCGCGCGTTCTGCCCGCAGGCATGCTACTCGGGTGGCCCTGGCCGCTTCCGCTACCTGCTGTACAAAGACGTGAACCGTCACATGAACCTGTTGCTGAACCCGGCGCGCTGAGCGCCGCGCAAGTCGGACACGAAAGCCCGCCGGTGCATGCCGGCGGGCTTTTTTCATGGGCGATGCGTTTCGCTACAGGCCGAGTGCCGCCGCGGCCAGCGTCGCGACTTGCAGCCGCGTATCGGGCAGCAGGCCGTCCTCCATCAACCACACGGCCGACAAACCGGACCACGCGAGAATCCACTGCAGCAGCCGTTGCCGGTCGAGTTGCGCGGCATCGGCCACGAGCGCGACGCGCCGCCCGAAACGCGCGGGATCGACCGCGATGTCGTGCACGGGATTGCAGAACAGGTTTGCGTAGTCGAACGTGCGCTCGCCGCGTAGCCCTTTCGGGTCGATCGCGAGCCAGCCGCGATCGCCGAAATGCAGGAGGTTGCCGTGATGGATGTCGCCATGCAGGACGACATCGTCGACGGGCGAAGCGGCTTCGGCCAGCAACTGGCGCGCGATTGCGGCCGAGCGGCGCAGCACGTTATGGTCCGCGTCATTCGTCAGCAGGGCACGGAACCAGTCATGAAGCGGCACGATCTGCGCAGGCGGCTGCGGCGCACGATGCGCATGCAGCCGCGCGACGACGCCGCACGCGATGCGCATCGTGTCGTCGTCGTGGCCCGATGCCGACAACGCGGCCAGCGACGGTGCCGGCTGCGCACGTTCGAGCAGGATCGCATCGACGTCGTGCTGCCACACCTGTGCGGCGCCTTGCCCGTTCCACCAGGCCATCAGTGCATTGCCGCGCCGTTCTTCGTCGCACGTGGCGACTTTCAGCATCGCGGGCCGCGCATGCCACACGACGGGTAACAGGCCGCCGCTGGCGGTCAGGATCGGGCAGCCGTCGGGAGCGAGGCCCCACAGGTCGAGGTATCGATCGAACATCACACGATGGTACAAGCGAACCGGATCGCGCGCCGCGCGCCTTGCCGCGACGACATGCCGCAGGCCCGCGCATGCGGCGCGAATGGCCCCCGGCGCGCTTTCCTAAATAAAATTTAGCCAGCCAAACTTTGGCTAAAGAATGTTCCGGTTTCGGGCTATCCCTTCGACAATGCGCGCCTTCCGTGACCGGTCGGCGCCCATCTTGCGCCGGCCGGCGCGGGCACTGAAGAAGGAGCCCGACATGACCGACCACATCGCCAATCCGCCACCGCAACCCGCGCCGCCGCCGCGCCGCCGCCGCGTGTGGCGCACGCTCGCGGGCGCGCTGCTGGGCCTGACGCTCGCGTGCGCCGGCATCGGCGCATGGACGATCGATCGCATCTGGACGCAACTGCCGTCCGTCGAACACCTGGCCGTCTATCGTCCCGCGCTGCCGTTGCGGATTTTCTCGCGCGACGGCGACCTGCTTGCCGAATACGGCGTCGAGCGGCGCGAGTTCGTGCCGCTCGAACGCATCCCGCCGCTGATGCGGCACGCGCTGCTCGCGGCCGAGGATGCGAAGTTCTACGAGCACGGCGCGGTCGATATCGGCGGCCTCGCGCGCGCGACGTTCGCGAACGTCGTGACCGGGCAGCCGGGGCAGGGCGGCAGCACGATCACGATGCAGGTCGCGCGCAACTTCTACCTGACGCGCGACAAGGTGCTGAGCCGCAAGCTTGCCGAGATCCTGATGGCCGCCAAGCTCGAACGCGAATACAGCAAGGACAAGCTGCTCGAGCTGTACATGAACGAGATCTACCTGGGCGAGCGCGCGTACGGCTTCGCGGCCGCCGCGAACGTGTATTTCGGCAAGCCGCTCGACGCGCTGAGCGCGGGTGAAGCGGCGGTGCTCGCGGGGCTGCCGAAGGCGCCGTCCGCGTTCAACCCGGTCGTGAATCCGTCGCGCGCGACCGCGCGGCGCAACTACGTGCTCGGCCGCATGCATGCGCTGGGCCAGCTCGACGACGCGACCTATCGCGCGGCCGTCGACGCGCCGATCGCGCTGGCGACCACGCCGCCGCCCGGGATCGTCGCGGCGCCGTACGTCGCCGAGCGCGCACGCCGGATGATGGTCGAGCGGTTTCATGACGACGCGTACACGCTCGGCCTCGACGTGACGACGACGATCTCGATGCGCGACCAGCGCGCGGCCGAAGCCTCGCTCGACCGGACGCTGAGCCGGCAGCCGCGCGCGAAGCGCGATGCGCGCAACGGGCTCGAAGGCGCGCTCGTGTCGCTCGATGCGGCCACCGGCGACATGCTCGCGCTCGTCGGCGGCGCGGATTTCAATCGCAACGTGTTCGACCATGCGCTGCAGGCGTATCGCCAGCCGGGGTCGAGCTTCAAGCCGTTCGTCTATTCGGCGGCGCTGGAGAAGGGCTACTTCCCCGGCGTGCTCGTCGACGATACGCAGCGCACGCTCACGCACGAGGAAACCGGCGCGCGGCCGTGGCGTCCGCGCAATTTCGGCAATCGTTACGAGGGCTTCATTCCGGTGCGGCGCGGGCTCGTGCGCTCGAAGAACCTGGTCGCGGTCAGCCTGATGCAGGCCACCGACGCCCGCTACGTGCAGCAGCACGCGGTGCACTTCGGCTTCGACGCGCAGCGCAATCCGGCGTCGCTGCCGCTCGCACTCGGCGCGGGCGCCGTGACGCCGCTCGAACTCGCGAGCGCCTACAGCGTGTTCGCGAACGGCGGCACGCGGATGGAGCCGCGGCTGATCCTGTCGGTGAAGCAGCGTCACGGCGGCGCGATGTACGAGGCGACCGCACCGTCGGGCGAGCGGGTCGTGTCGGCGCGCAATGCGTTCGTGATGGACAGCATGCTGCGCGACGTCGTGCGGGCCGGCACCGCGCGCGGCGCGCTCGCGCTGCGCCGCGACGACGCGGCCGGCAAGACGGGGACGTCGAACGGATCGAAGGACGTGTGGTTCGCCGGCTACTCGTCGGGCATCGTCGCGGTCGCGTGGCTCGGCTACGACACGCCGCGCCCGATGGGGCGCGCAACCGGCGCGACGCTGGCGCTGCCGGTCTGGCTCGACTACATGAAGACGGCCGTGGACGGGCGCACGCCGGTCGATGCGACGCCACCGCAGGACGTCGCGCTCGTCGACGGCGATTTCGTCTACGCCGAATACACGCGCGGCACGTGCACGTCCGACGTGCCGGCCTATATCCGCAGCCGCTTTGCGTGCGGCGGTGCGCTGGCAACCGATGCGCCGGATGCGCAGGCCGACCGCGGCCGGCGCGACGAACCGATGCCTGCCGCGGTCGATGCGGCCGAGCGCGAACGCGTGCTCGACCTGTTCCGGACCGACGACTGACGCACACCATGCATACGCTTTATCTGATTGCGATCGTCGCGGAAGCGATGTCGGGGGCGCTGATGGGCATGCGCCGCGGAATGGACCGCTTCGGGCTCGCGCTCGTCGGCGCGGTGACGGCGCTCGGCGGCGGCACCGTGCGCGACGTGCTGCTCGGCCACTATCCGCTCGGCTGGATCGCGCATCCGGAATACCTGGTGATCACGCTGGTCGCGGCGACCGTCGCGTCGTGGGCGGCACGGCACGTCGCGCGGATGAAAACGCTGTTCGTCACCGTCGATGCGATCGGCCTCGCGGCATTCACGATCATCGGCTGCGACATCGGTGCGTCGACCGGCATCGCGCCGATCATCGTCGTGCTGGCCGGCGCGATCACGGGCGTCGGCGGCGGGATGCTGCGCGACCTGCTGTGCAACGAGATGCCGCTGATCCTGCGCGAGGAGCTCTATGCGAGTGTCGCGTTCGTCACGGGCACGCTGTATGTCGGGATGCAGCATCTGGGCATCGACGCGGGTTTCGCGACGATCGTCGCACTGGCCGCCGGTTTCTCGATGCGGATGCTCGCGGTGCAGCTGGGCTGGAAGATGCGGACCTTCGGCGCGGCGGACGTCGAGCGTTGAGCGCGCGCGGCCACGCGCGCCGCGCCGGCGTTCAGTCCGGCTGCATCACCTGAAAGACGTTTCCTTCCGGATCGATGCCGTCGTACATCGCGTACGGGAAGCCGTCGAAGCGCTTGAGATCGCGCACGGTCACCCCGTCGCGGGCGAGCCGGTCGCGATGCGCGTCGATACCGGCGTCGATCCTGAATACGAGTTTCACGTTGCTGGTGTCCGCTTTTGCGCTTGCAGGCGCAGGCGCCGTCGCATGGCGGAACGCCGGGCCGGCCAGATGCAGCGCGAGTTCAATCGCGCCCGCGTCGAGCACGACCCATTCGCCGTCGATTTCCTCGATGACGGGTAACTCGAAATACCGCTGGTAGAACGTTTTCAGCAGCGTGACGTTCTGGACATACAGGATGATGCGGGTCATCGGAAGCGGCATGGGCGTCTCCTCGAAGGGGCAGTGTGGACGATCTCAAATGACAGTCGCGGACGATGGCAGCGCATCGCGCCGGGTAACGATCCCGCGCTACGCGGGCACCATCACCGGCGGCGCACCGTCGCCGGTTTCCACCATCTTCACCGCGAATCCATAGCATTGCGCGATATGCGCAGGCGTCATCAAGTCGTGCGGCGTGCCATGCGCGACGATCGTGCCGTCGGCGAGCATCGCGATCGTATCGGCGTGCCGTGCGGCGAGGTTCGGATCGTGGACGATCGCCAGCACGCCGAGCTGCCATTCGCGCGCGACCGCGCGCACGGTGTCGAGCAGGCGATGCTGGTGCGCGAGGTCGAGCGCGGCGGTCGGTTCGTCGAGCAACAGGTAGCGCGGGCCGCGTTCCGGCGCGTCGTCGTCCGGCCACAGCTGCGCGAGCACGCGAGCGAATTGCACGCGTGCGAGTTCGCCGCCGGACAGCGTCGTGACGTCGCGGCCGACGAGCGCATCGGCGCCTGCGCGTTCGAGCGCATGCCACGCAATGTCGCGATCGCGGTGCGACGTCGCACCGCTGCGCCGCGCGTGCGGATAGCGGCCGAGCAGCACGATTTCGTCGACGCTGAACGGGAAGGCCGGCTGCGCGGCCTGCGGCAGCACCGCGCGCAGGCACGCGAGCCGCGGTGCGTCGATGCGTGCGAGCGGTTCGCCGTTCAGCGTGACGTCGCCCGTCACGCGTACGCCGTTCGGCGCGACGCTGCCGGTCAGTTCGCCGGCAAAGGTCTTCAGCAGCGTGCTCTTGCCCGCGCCGTTGCGGCCGAGCAGCGCGGTCACGCGGCCGGGTTCGATCGACAGCGACAGGTCGCGCAGGATCGCGTTGTGGCGGCGCGCGACGTCGAGATGGTGGACAGTCAGCATGATCGTCATGAATAAAGGATTACCCGCCGAGCGCGCCGCGGTTCTTCCACAGCAGCGCGAGGAAGAACGGCGCGCCGAGCAGCGCGGTCAGCACGCCAAGCGGAATCTCGGCCGGAGCGGCGACGGTGCGTGCGGCGAGATCGGCGGCGAGCGTCAGCAACGCGCCGAGCAGTGCGGCGCCGGGCAGCACGATGCGCTGGTCGGGGCCGCACGCGAGGCGCACGCAATGCGGTGCGACGAGCCCGATGAAGCCGATGATGCCCGCGCATGACACCAGTGCGCCGACGGCAAGCGCGACCGCCACGAGCACGCGCCGCTTCAGCCGCTGCACCGGCACACCGAGATGCAGCGCTTCAGTTTCGCCGAGCTGCAACGCGTTCAGCGCGTCGCGTTCGCGCGCGAGCAGCACGCAGCCGATCGCGACGCACGGCGCCACGGCCGCCAGCGCGGACCATTGCGCGCCGCCGAGGCTGCCGAGGCTCCAGAAGGTCAGCGAGCGCAGTTGCGCGTCGTCGGCGACGAACGTGAGCAGCCCGATCGCCGCGCCGACCAGCGCATTGATCGCGATGCCGGCGAGCAGCAGCAGCGGCAGCGCGAGCCGGCCGCGCGACGCGGCCAGCCGGTAGACGAGCGCCGCGACCGCGAGCGCGCCTGCAAAGGCGGCGACGGGCAGCGCGGCTGCGCTCGCGTGCGCGGCAAAGAGTGCGGGACCGAGCACGATCATCGTCGTCGCGCCGAGTGCGGCGCCGCTCGACACGCCGACGAGCCCCGGATCGGCGAGCGGATTGCGGAACAGCGCCTGCATCGCGGCGCCGGTTGCACCGAAGCCGCCGCCGACCAGCAGCGCGAGCACGACGCGCGGCGCGCGGATGTCGAACAGCACCGCGCGTGCCTGCTGCGCGGCGGCATCGCCGGTCAGCGCGGCCCAGGCTTCCGCGAGCGGAATGCGGTACGCGCCAACACACAGTGCGACGACGGACATCGCGCACACGAGCACGGCGAGCGCGGCCAGCGCGAACGGCGCGAACGGCGCGAAGCGGCGCGACGTGCCGACGCGCGCGGCGCCGGAGCGCGAAGCGGGCGACGGCGCGGGGAAGGGCGAAGCGTGAGCGGGCATCGAGGCAATCCGGAATCAGGCGAGCGCATCCGACAGGCGCCGGTGCAGGGTCGTGACGGCAAGCGGCAGGCGCGGGCCGAAGCCGAGCAGGAACAGCGCGTCGAGCGATACGACACGCTGTGCGCGGCCGGCCGGCGTCGCGCCGAAGCCGGGCGTTGCCAGCAGCGCGGCGCGGCCGCCAACGGCCGCGAGCCCTTCGTCGGAGATCAGCACGACGTCGGGTGCGGCAACCGCGAGCGCCTCGGTCGTCAGCGGCTTGTAGTGATCGAAGCCCTGCATCGCGTTGCGCGCGCCCGCGTAGCGGATCATCGCGTCGGCAGCCGTGCGCTGGCCGGCGACGAGCGCCTGGTTGCCGGTATGGTTCAGCACGAACAGCACGCGCGGCGGTTGCGCGCCGCCGGGCACGCGCGCGGCGACCGCGTCACGCGCGGCCTGCCAGTCGCGATCGAAGCGTTGCAGCAGCGCGGTGCCGGCGTCGCGGACGTCGAGCGCCTGCGCGATGCCGGCGATCTTCGCGCGCACCGATTCGACGTCGTGGCGTTCGTCGAACGTCGTCACCGTGACGCCCGCGCTTTTCACCTGCGCGATCGCGGCGGGCGGGCCGGCTTCCGCCGATGCCAGGACGAGATCGGGCCGCAGCGACAGCAGCCCCTCGGCCGACAGCGCGCGCTGGTAGCCGACCTTCGGCAGGCGTTTCGCGGCGTCCGGATACGTGCAGGTCGTGTCGGCGCCGACGAGCCGGTAGCGCGGCGTCTCGGCGCCGCCGAGCGCGAACGCGGTTTCCGCGAGTGCGCCGCCGATCACGACCACGCGCTTCGGGGTGGCCGCCGCAACTTGCGCGAGCGCGCTGCCGGGCAGCGCGCCCGCGAGCGCACCGGCCGCCGCGCTTGCCAGCACCGCGCGGCGGCGCGGATCGAACGGCCGCGCGCTCATCGCGCGTCCCCGCGTGCGGCCGCCGGCAGCGTCGCGACGAGCGCACGCCAGTCGTCGCGTTCGACCTTGCCGGGCTTGCGCTCGCCGAACAGCAGCGCGACGTGGTCGCCCTGCCGGTCGAACAGTTCGAGCGACGTGACGATGCCGTCGCTCGTCGGCTTCTTCACGACCCACGCGGCCGCGATCAGGTCCTCGCGCACATGCAGGTTGAAGCCGGGGTCGAGCACGTTGATCCACGCGCCGACCTCGCGCACGTTCGCGACGGGGCCGGTGTGGATCTGGATCATCCCCGCATTGCCGACGAACACCATGATCGGCTGTCCGCTTTGTGCGGCCTGCTGGAGCACGTGGCGCAGTGCATGCGCGGTCTCGACCGGATACGCGTATTGCGGATCGGCGAGGCGCAGCGCCTGCATGCGGCTCACGCCGAAACGCTGTGTGAGGCCGAAGAACTGGTGCGTGTCGGTCATCGCGTCCCAGGCGGCGCGGAAACCCGCGACGTCGATCTCGGTGTCCGCGCGCTCGGGCGCTTTCGGCGCGGCGGGCGCGACCTCGAGGCCGGGCTCCTGCGACGGCGCGCGCCAGCGTTCGACGAACGCATCGTATGCCGCGTGGTCGCTGTGCGCGCGCAGGTAGACCTTGTGGATCGCATGGCCCTGCGCATCGAAGAATTGCAGGCTTTTCAGCGGGCCGTGCGCGGTCTCGTCGCGCACCGCGAACGCCGACACCCAGTGGCGGTAGAAGATGCGCAGGTCGATGTCGCCGAGCGCGAGGCCGACGGGGCCGTCATGGCTCATTTGCGCATATTCGCCGTCCTTCTCGTGGACGGCCGTGTCGTTGCGCGTGAGCGCCATCACGCGGCCGAGGCGCGGCATTTCCTCGAACATCGCCGGAAAACGCGCGTCGAGCCGCACGACGTGCTCGCCGACGAACGCGGCGAGCGCCTCGCCTTCGCTGACGCCGAGCGCCTGCGCGACGTCGCGGTTGCGCAGCTGGCGCTCGGTCTTGAGCTTGACGAATGCGTCGCGCAGCGCGGCGGCTGCACGGGCCGGGCTGGCCGATTGACCGGGAAGGGCGGATTGCATCATGTCGGACTCCTTCAAGTAACGGTTGGGGTGGGTGCGCAGGCGGTGCGCATCAGAAATCCACTTTCATGCTGACGGCGACCGTGCGGCCGGGCGACGAATACGCGTCGAGCACCTGCGAATCGGCCGCGATGCCGCGCACGTCCGACCAGTTCCAGTACTTGCGGTCGAACAGGTTGCGGATGCCGATCGTCGCGCTCACGTGCTTGTTGAAGCGGTAGCCGCCACGCAGGTCGACGACGAACGACGACGGCGGCGTGAAGCACGCCTTGTTCGAACAGTCGGACTTGTCGACGTCCTTGTCGCGTTTCGCGGCCTGGAACAACAGGTCGGTCTGCACGAACCAGCGTTCGCTCGGCTCGTAACGCACGCCGAACACGGCGGAGAACGGGTTGACGGTGTTGAGCGGCTGGCTGGCCGCGCCGTCGTTCTGCGTCGAGCCCTTCGTGAACGCCATCGCCGTCTTCAGCGTGATGCCGTTCGGCATCACCCATTCGGCGCGGCCCTCGAGGCCGTGGATGCGCGCGTCGGCGAAGTTCACGTACTGGAACACGAACGGGTCGGCCGGCCGGCCGCTGCCGGCGATCGTCGTGCGCGAGATGAAGTTGCGGTAGCGGCCCGTGAACGCGGCCGCGCTGTAGCGCACGACGCCGTAGCCGGCGCCGGCCTTGCCGCGCAGGCCGGCTTCGAACGTGTCGCTCGTCTCGGGCTTCAGGTTCGGATTGCCGATCGACGTGTAGCCGTACACCGGGTTCGAGAAGCTGCTGTTCACCTGGTCCGGCGTCGGCGCACGGAAACCGTGCGCGTACTGCACGTACGGAATGACCGCGGGCGTGATCTCGTAGAGCACGGCGACGCGCGGCGACAGTTCGTTCGCGCTCGTCGACACGGCCTTGCCGGTGAACAGCGGATCGTTTTCGGTCGGGCTCAGCCGGTACGTGTCGAAGCGCAGGCCCGGCGTGACGAGCAGGCGGCCGTAACCGATCTGGTCCTGCACGAACGCGCCGAACAGCGTGTAGTCGGTGTCGGGGAACGCCTTGTTCGGGAATGCTTCGCCGACGCCGGGCACCGTGCCGTCGCGCATGTTCGTCACGCGCGACACGCTGCCGTCCACGCCGTACAACAGCTTGTGCGCGAACGGGCCGGTCGCGAAGCCGCTCTCGGCGAACGCGGAGCCGCCGAACGTGCGTTCCTTGTACTGGTTGTCGCGCGAGCGCGAAGGCTGTTTGCCGCGCGTCTCGAACGCGTACTGATCCTGCTTCGCGTCCTGGTAGTAGAACTGCACGTGCGCGGTCTGGAACCAGCGGAACGCGTCGTCGCGGAAGTCGTAGTCGACGCTGAAGCGGTTGCGCTCGAGCCGGTCGTGGGTCGTGAGGCCGAGCGTGGTCGGCGCATTGATCGCGGACAGCACGTCGGTGCTCACGCGTCGCTGCACCGTCTCGGCGGTGAACTTGAACGTGTCGCGGGTGGTCGGCGTCAGCACGAGCTTGCCGAGCAGCGATTCCGAATAGACGTCCTGCGGGTTCGACGTCGTGCGCAGCGTGCTCGCCGAGTTGTTGCTGCCGCGCGTGTCGACTTCGTGGCCGCGCCGGCCGTCGGCGATGATCATCCCCTGGATGCGGTCGTTGCCGCCCGCGGCCGACACGGTCGCGCCGAGGCTGCGGTCGGCCGAGTCGTAGCTCGGCCGGAACGAGAAGTAATAAGGCTTGTTGTAGATCGACAGCAGGTCGCGCGGGTCCTTCGTGATGAAGTTCACCGCGCCGGTCAGGCCGTCGCTGCCGTACAGCGCCGACGCCGGCCCGCGCAGGATCTCGATGCGCTTGAGCGTGTCGAGATCGGCGTAGTCGCCGCGCCCCGCTTCGAGCGGGCCGAACGAGAACGCGTTCGGCAGGCGGATGCCGTCTTCCATCAGCAGCACGCGATTGCCTTCGAGGCCGCGGATGTTGATGCTCGAATCGCCGTCGCGGCCGCCGCCGAGCGCGGCGCTGCCTGGCCGGTACGCGGTGCGGCGCACCGTGATGCCCGGCTCGTAGCGCAGCGCGTCCTTGATGTTGGTGGCCTGCTGTTCCTCGAGATCCTCGTCGGTGATCACCGACACGGACGCCGCGGTGCGGCTTGCAGCGGTGGCGGTACGGGTGGCCGTGACGGTGACGGGGTCGAGCAGCGCCGCATCGCCGCGCGCGGACGCGGCGACGAGCACGGTAGAAGGCAGGGCGGCGCCTTGCGGCGACGAATCGGCGTGAGCCGTGGCGGCGGACAGGCCGAATGCGCCGAACAGCGCGGCACAGATCGGCCGCCGCGCCAGCGTATAGCAATGCACAGGTGGTCTCCCATTGACGATAACAAGCCCGAAGGCTGGCTGGGTGACGCGTTCACCTGGCTGGCCCGTTTGCGCGCGACATGCGGCAAACGGCGAATTGAAAGGCAACTGACAACTTTACCAGTGTAAATGAGAATTATTATCAATACAAGAACGAAGCGCGGCGCGTGTGAGCGAGCGCTCGCCCGCGCGGCTCGCGCGAGCCGCGGCGGGAATGTCGCGAGATATGTGCGGGCCGGTCAGGCCAGCGCTTCGATGCGGATCAGCAGGTTGCGCGCATGCGCGATGAACGCATCGTGCGTTGCGCGATCGCTGTGGACATCGAGGCCCGCCTGTTCGGCGAAGACGATCTGTTCGGTGTAGAGGTCGACGAGCGCACGGCGTGCGTCAGGGGGAAGCGCGCGGATCATCGACACGATCAGCAACTCCTGCGCGCGAAGCGTGCCGGACAGCGACTGGACGTTCATGCTGGCCTCCTCGGACGATGCGGCGGCGGGCCGCTCTTTCCATACTAGGCGGTCGGCGGGCGCAGCGCAGGTGCAGGGCGGGCGATGACGGACAGGAATGCGATTCGACGAGGCAGCCGCACGCGCCGACACTCGCCGCATGCGTCCGGCAACGTCGAGTCGAAACGTGCAGCCGTGCGAACGGAATCAGCCGGCGGGACTGACGGTCCTGGCGGCCTGCGCATCGCGCACGACCTGCGCGACGCGTTCGACGAACGCGGCGTCGGCGCTCGACAGCGCTTCGCGCTTGCCGTCGGGCATCTCGACCATCAGCCGGTACGTGATGTCCTGCGTGGCCCACGCGAGATAGCCGACGACGACGAGCATCACGCCGACGACGAGTGCGGCGCTCGATGCGCCGATGCCGCCCGCGATGGCGACGGCCGCGCCGATCAATGAGATCAGCGACGGAACGAGACGGTTCTTCGGAATCTTGACGACATCGACCTGGCGGATGTCACGCAGTGCGAATACCTGCCCGGCGGCCGACAGGCCGTTGCGCGTGACCATGACGCCACGTTCGTTGAATGCGTTTTCCATCGTGTGTTGCGTGGACGAAAACGCGCAGCGTAGCAGGTTTCGTTGCCGCGTCAAACGAGACCGACTGCCGCACGATGCGTGCGGGACGGCCGAAAGACGGGAAGCGGGTGGCGCGGGAACGCGTTCAGAACTGCAGCCGGCCGTCGCCGTAAAGCCGGCCCGGCACGTGCGATGCGACGACCTCGGCGATCTCTTCGTCGGTCGATTCGGCCGGCACGATCTGGCGCCGCGCGGGCGCGTCGAGATGCATCGTCCATTCGACGAGACGATACGGGCGGCCCCAGGGCCGCTGCATTTCAACCGATACGCGGCAGCTCTGGACCGGCATCGAGTGTTGGCACGTCAGAATCGCGTGCAGATGGCTGAAAACGGTATCTTCGATCATCATGGCCTCCGATCCTGTCTTGTGGGCAATCGATGGCGGCGCCGTCGGCATGTCTAAAAAAAAAGCCGCCGATGCTCAGGCGGCCAACAGGGGGGGTGAGAGCATCCTCTCAGCCCAGAATTAAGCGAAACTTAAAAGCCCATAAAAAAGCGCCCCGCGTGGAGCGGGGCGCTTCTTGCCGTCGTGATCCGCGAGTTAAGCGGATGCTTTAGAACTTGTGACGGATACCGATACGTGCGGCGATCTGGTTCTTCGAACCCGTGCCCGACGTATTGAAGTAGCTCGTGCTCGAGCCGATCTGCGCTTGCACGCCCTTGCCCGAAGCCTGCTGGTACACGACCAGGCCGTACACGTCCGTACGCTTGCTGAGCGCGTAGTCGGCGATACCGTTGACCTGGTTCCAGTGCCACGAATTGCCGTTCTGCGTGGCGTTCGTGTACGTGTAGCCGAGGCCGCCCGACAGAGCCGGCGTGAAGGCGTACTTCGCGCCTGCTTCGTAGGCGTTGTAGAACGTGCCGCCCGCGCCCGAAACGGTCGAGAACTGCGTACGCGTCCACAGCAGCCATGCCGTTGCCGGACCCCAGACGTAGCGGCCACCGACACCGTACGTGCGCAGGTCGCGGACGTTGCCCGTGCTCAGGTTCGCGATTGTCGTCGAGAATGCCGGCGACGACTGGCTCGGGAAGCGGATGTCCGTGTACGCTGCGCCGACCGACAGCGGGCCGTTCGCGTAGTTCAGGCCGAAGCTGTATGCGCGCGACGAGCCTGCGGTCGTCGTCGTGCCCGACGTCGTCGCGGCTGCGCCGGCGAAGTCGGTCGAGTTCGAGAAGCCGTACAGCGCGCCGAACGTGAAGCCCGAGTAGTTCGCGCTCTGGAACTTCACGGCGTTGTTGATGCGGCTCGACGTGAGCTGGTCGATGTCGTTCACGTGGTACGCGTAGTTACCCGCGACCGTGTTGCCGCCCGTCGAGTAGTTCGAACCGAGGATGTCTGTCGAGAACGAGTACTGGCGGCCGAACGTGACCGTGCCGTATTGCGACTGGCTCAGGCCGACGTAAGCCTGGCGGCCGAAGATCGCGCCGCCCTGGCCGATCGTGCCGTTGCCGCTGTTGAAGCCGTTTTCGAGCACGAAGATCGCCTTCAGGCCGCCGCCGAGGTCTTCGGTGCCGCGCAGGCCCCAACGGCTGCCTTGGGCAACGCCGTCGTCATACTTGAACAGCTTGCCCGTACCGCCGTTGGCGGTCTTGCTGTGGTTCACGTAGCTGATACCGGCATCGATGACGCCGTACAGCGTCACGCTGCTTTGTGCGTGCGCCGTGCCGGCCGTTGCTGCCAGGACGGCGATGGTCAACAGTTTCTTGTTCAAAGGATTCTCCGAGCGAATAAATGGCGTGTCCAGTTGCGGTTCCGGCGCTCTCTATGGGCGCTTTCACGGACCGGCGGCAACTTTATCGGCGGGGCACGTAATGAATATGACAGCGACTGTCATATGAAGAATGTGTGGTGCCGATGCGACACTGAATTCTGCCCGGTTGTACAGTCGGGAGTTATACCGAATTCGGCTGAGAATCGATCCGGATCAGGAATATGCACATGAAATAAGCTTGGTTGGTGGCGTTCCGGCCCCGTGCCACGATCCGTGCTCCAACAAACGACACGGGACAAGAGGACACCATGCGACGTTCATTCCTGACCGGCCTCGGCGCACTCGCTGCCGCGCTGGCATTCGCGGCGCCCGGCGCGCACGCCGACTCGCAAACGCTGAAGATCGGCACGATGAGCGGCCCCGACGCGCAGATCTGGACCGAGGTGACGAAGGTCGCCGCGCGCGACGGCCTCGCGATCAAGGTCATCGAATTCAACGACTACGTGCAGCCGAACGCGGCGCTCGATTCGGGGGATCTCGACGCGAACGGCTTCCAGCACCAGCCGTTCCTCGACAGCCAGATCAAGCAGCGCGGCTACAAGATCGTGAACGTCGGGCTCACCTATACGGCGCCGATGGGCTTCTATTCGAAGAAGCTCAAGTCGCTGAAGGACTTGCCGGTGGGGGCGAAGGTCGGGATCCAGAACGATCCGTCGAACGGCAACCGCGCGCTCCTGCTGCTGCAGAAGTACGGCGTGATCAAGCTGAAGGCGGGCGCCGGTACGAACGGCGTGAACGCGACGCCGCTCGACGTCGCCGAGAACCCGAAGAAGATCAGGATCGTCGAACTCGACGCCGCGCAGCTGCCGCGCGCGCTGCCCGACGTCGATGCCGCATCGATCAACACCGACTACGCGGTGAAGGCCGGGCTCACGCCGGTGAAGGATGCGATCGCAATCGAGGATCTGCGCGGCCCGTACGCGAACCTGATCGCGGTGCGCGCGCAGGACAAGGACAAGCCGTGGGTGAAGAAGCTCGTCGCGGCCTATGAATCGGACGACGTGCGCAAGTTCATCGACCAGAAGTTCAGCGGCGCGATCGTGCCGGCGTTCTGACCGGTCTTCACGCGTGCCGGCCGGCGGCCGACGCGCCCGCCGGAAAGCAAATCGCCCGCGCAAGCGGGCGATTTCGTTGGTGCATGCGAGGCGCGCCGTGGCCCGGCGCGCCCAGCGGGCGCTCAGGCCGACAGCAGCGAACCCGTGCGGATCGCGGTCGCGCCGGCGATCCGTGCGACTTCCATGCCGGCCGTCGCGAAGCGCACGATCTGGCGCGCGTACAGCACGCCGGATACGCTGCTCTTCAGCGTGACGACGCGATCGGTCAGCGGGTCGACGATGTCGGCCACTGCCTCGCCGACCTCGATCATCGCGCCGACCGGCGTGCGGAACACGATCACGCCCGACACGGGCGCGACGAGCGGATCGGTGCCCGCGAGCGGCGTCGCCGGATGCGCGAGCGGCGGCAGCGGCGCCGGCGTGCCGTCGACGACGCCGCGCTCGGTCAGGTATTCGACGATCGCCTGCGCGTCCTTTTCGGCGAGCTCGTACGACACGTCGCGTTCGCTGCGCAGTTCCACCGTGACGGAAATCGCGCCGTTCGGGATCGGGAAGCGGTCGCCGAAGCGGCTGCGCAGATCCGACCAGCAGAAGCTGTGGATTTCGTCGAACGGGTTGCCGACCGAATTCAGCGCGAGCAGCGACGCCTGCGCGTCGAGATAGCGCGACAGCGGCTCGACGTCCGGCCACAGATCGGGATTCGTGTAGAGGTGCATCACGGCATCGCTGTCGCAGTGCAGGTCGAGCACGATATCGGCGTCGAACGACAGCTTCTGCAGCGCGAGGCGCTGCGAGTCGAGCTCGGTGCGCGGCTTCTGTTCGTCGAGCGCTTCGCGCATCGCGGCGCGCACGGCGACGAGGTTGCGCTGCGCGTCGTTCGTGAGGTGGTGTTCGACGCGCGGCAGCACCAGCGCCGCGAGATCGTAGAAATTGCGGTTGAAGTTCTGCATCGAGCCGAGCTCGAAGCGGCCGAGGTGATCGCCGAACACGTGCTGCGACAGGCCGATCGGGTTCGGCACGGGCACGATCACGACTTCGCCGCGCAGCTTGCCGGCCGTCTCGAGCGCGGCGATCTTGCGGCGCAGCAGCGTGGCGACCAGCATGCCGGGCAGTTCGTCCGCGTGCAGCGACGACTGGATGTAGACCTTCTTGCCGCCGCGCGGGCCGTAGTGGAAGCTCGTGATCTGGCGTTCGGTGCCGACGGCGGGGGAAATCAGCGGATGGGTCTGCGTTTGCATGATGAGGGGAGTGCGGCGCAGCCGCGAATGTCCGGTGTGCGTGGAAGGACGATTGTACGTTGCCTTTCTCACCGCCACCAAACCGGCGCCAGAACATGCAGTTTTCCGTTGAGAATCATCAGGTTGGCACGGAAAAAATAATGTTGTCTGCACTGCGCGCGCAAAAAAAAACGGGCGCCTTGCGGAGCCCGTCTGTGCCGAAGCGAAGCGTGCGCTTGCGTGGCGGATTACTTGCCGTAGACGTCGAAATCGAAGTACTTCTTCGCGATCTTGTCGTACGTGCCGTCCTTGCGCATGCCGGCGATCGCGCCGTCGATCTTCGACTTCAGGTCGGTGTCTTCCTTGCGCAGGCCGATGCCGGCGCCGTTGCCGAGCGTCTTCGGATCGTCGATATCCTTGCCGGCGAAGTCGAAATTCGCGCCGCGCGGCGTCTTCAGGAAGCCGATTTCGGCCTGCACCGCGTCTTGCAGCGCGCCGTCCAGACGGCCCGAGATCAGGTCGGCGTAGACCTGGTCCTGGTTCTGGTAAGGCACGACGTTCACGCCCTTCGAGGCCCAGTACGTCTTCGCGTAGGTTTCCTGGATCGTGCCCTGCTCGACGCCGACCGACTTGCCCTTCAGCGATTCAGCCGTCGGCATCAGGCCCGCGCCCTTCTTCGTCACGAGGCGCGTCGGCGTGTTGAACAGCTTCGCCGAGAAGGCGATCTGCTCCTGACGCGCCGGCGTCATCGACATCGACGACAGCACGCCGTCGAACTTGCGGGCCTTCAGCGCCGGGATCATCCCGTCGAAGTCGTTTTCGATCCACACGCACTTCGCGTTCATGCGGCGGCAGATTTCGTTGCCGAGATCGACGTCGAAACCCACAACCTTGCCGTCAGCGCCTTTCGATTCGAAAGGCGGGTAGCTTGCGTCGACGCCGAACCGCACGGTCGACCAGTCCTTCGCGTACGCGCCGCCGGCCGATACGGCGAGCAGGGCAACGGTCACAGCCGCAAGAATCTTTTTCACCAGGTGACTCCTCGTTTTGTTCGATGGGTGCGCGGTTGTGCCGCGCCGTAAGCCTTCGGCCCGCCGCGGCTTCGCGTCGGACTGTCCGTTTCGCCCGCCCGATGCGGGCGCGCGACGTGCGCAAGATTATCAAGACAAAATACCGGCAGGGCGCCTAGGACAAGCCCCGATACCGGGCCCGGCGGCGGCGCGTTGCGGGCGCCGCCGTTTCAGACACAGGAACGATTCAGCCGAGCGTTTCGTTGACCGCGCGCTGCAGGCACGTGACGAATTGCGATACGGCCGGCGTGGGCAGCAGGTCGCGCCGCGCGATGATCGACAGGTCGAAGCGCGGCATGCTTTCGTCGAGTTCGGCCGTGCGGATGCCGAGCGGCGCGACCATCTCGGCGAGCGGGCGCGTGAAGCAGCCGATCACGTCCGAGCGCGCGACGAGCCCGAGCGTCACCGCGAACGACATCGGCGAGCGCAGCAAACGTTTGGGCAGCGGCAGCCCGTGCGTCTCGAACATCCCGACCATCACGCTGTGCGGAAACTGCTCGGCGCCGACGGTGACGATCCACTCGGCATCGAGCAGTTCCTCTAGACGGCGCGCATGCGCGAGCGGGTGGCCTTCGCGCATCACGATCGTGAATTCGGTCGACAGCAGCGGCGATTGCGTGAAATCGCGATCGAGTGCGGGCACATGGTGCATTGCAGCGATGTCGAGCGTGCCGTTGCGCAATTGCGCGAGCGCGTCGGGCACCGTCACTTCCTCGAGATGCAGGCTCACGTTCGGCATCGACTGGCGGAAGGCCGTGACCGCATGCGGCAAAGCGGTCAGCGCGATCGACGGCATCGTGCCGACCGCGACGCGTCCCGACATCTCGCCTTTCACCTGCTCGACGGCCTCGACCGTGCGACGGATGTCGCCGAGCAGCTGCTCGGCGCGCGGCAGCAGCGCGTGGCCGCACGCGGTCAGCTCGACGCCGCGCACGCTGCGCGCGAGCAGCTCCGCGTTGAGCGCGGTTTCGAGTTCGCGGATCGTGTGCGTGATCGCCGGCTGCGTGACGCCGAGTTCGCGCGCAGCGGCGCGCAGGCTCTTGAGGTGCGCGGCGGACACGAACGCCTGGAGCTGCGCGATGTTCAGGGGATTGCGGATGCGGGTCATCGGTCGGGTCCGGTTGGCGCGAATGGGGGCGGCGGTTTCATGCTGCAGGTCGTGGTCCCGGGGAACGTCACGCGCCGGCGCGTGCGCGGAACGCCTGGCGATAACGTTGCGGCGACGTGCCGACGATGCGGGCGAACCGTTCGCGAAACGCGGTGACCGAGCCGAACCCGGCTTCGGTTGCGACATGCTCGATCGACAGCGCCGTCACCTCCAGCAACTGCTGAGCATGCCTGACGCGCGCGGTCTGCAGCCATTGCCGCGGCGATGTGCCGGTCTGCTCCTGGAAGCGTCGCGTCAGCGTGCGCACGCTCGTCGATGCGTGGCGGGCCATCGCATCGAGCGTGAGCGGCTTGCGCAGGTTCGCCTGCAGCCAGTCCATCAGGTCGTGCAGCCCGTCGCTGCCGGCCGGCCATTCGGGCGCGATGAACTGCGCCTGCCCGCCTTCGCGCACGCGCGGTGCCACCGCGGCGCGGGCGGCGTCGACGGCGACCGCCGCGCCGTAGTCGGCCTGGATCATGTGCAGGCACAGATCGAGGCCGGCCGCCGCGCCGGCCGACGTCAGGATCTGCCCGTTGTCGACGAACAGCACATTCGGGTCGACCTCGACGTCCGGATAGCGGCGCGCGAGTTCGGCGGCCGCGAGCCAGTGCGTCGTCGCGCGCAGGCCGTCGAGCAGCCCGGCTTCCGCGAGCACGAACGCGCCGCTGCAGATCGACGCGATCCGGCAACCGCGCGCGGCCGCATCGCACAGGGCGGCGATCGCGCGGCGCGGTGTGGGCGCGAGCGGCACGGACGTGCCGGGGACGATGATCGTATCGGCGTCGGCCAGTGCGTCGAGACGAAACGGCGGGCGCAGCTCGAACAGGTCGCCGGCGACGCGCGGCTGCTCGCTGCACACGCGCACGCGGTAGGCGGGCGCGACGTCGGGCGACCGCACGCGCGCGAACGTATCGCACGCGACGCCCAGGTCGAACGGGACGACATCGGGCAAAGCGAGAACGGCGACCGTGTGCATGGCGTTCGTGGCCGTGGCCAGAATCCGTTGAAAGATGTCATTCTAGCCAATGGCTCGAACCCGCACCACACGCGACAATCGCCGTGGACCAACCCGGAGCCCTGCCGATGAAACAAGACGATCGCAATGCATTGCGGAACCTGCAATACCTGTCGTTGCTGGAGGCCACCACGCTCGTCGTGCTGGTGTGCGTGGCCGTGCCGCTCAAGCATCTGGCCGGCTATCCGGTCGCGGTATCGGTCATGGGCCCGGTTCACGGGATCGCGTTCGCGATGTATGTGTGGGCGGTCGTCGGCACCGCGTCGAGCGGGCTGTGGAGCAGGGGCGAGGTCGCGCGGCTCGTGCTGTCGGCCGTCGTGCCGTTCGCGGGGCTGGCGAGTGCCGGATGGATCGCGCGCCGGAGGCACGCGCAATGAGCTACCTGGTGCTGAAGGCCGTGCATGTGGCGGCCGTCGTTACGTTTGCCGGCGGGCTGCTGATGCTGTCCGTCGGTGTCCGGATCGCGAACCTCGCCGTGCATCGCGCGGTGCGGCGCTGGGATCGCACGGTGACGGCGCCTGCACTCGCGATCGTCTGGATCACGGGGATCGCGATCGCGCTGAGCGGTCACTGGTTCGGGGCGGCGTGGCTGTCGGTGAAGCTTGCGGTCGTCGTCGCGTTGTCGGCGCTGCACGGCATGCTGGCCGGCACGCTGCGGCGCATGGAGCGAGACGATCTGGTCGTCGTGCCGGCACCGTGGCTCGGGCAGGCGGCGGGCGCGGTCGTGGCCGCGACGGCGATCGTCGTCGGGCTGGTCGTGATCAAGCCGTTCTGATGGATTGCGCCTAAGCCAGCGCCATCTCGACCGCCGCCAGCGTGCGGCGCCGGATCCAGCCGCTCCCCAGCCGGATCGCGAGCCAGTACGGCGTGAACAGCCAGCGCGTGCGCGCGCTCGGGCAATGAATGAACGTTTCCGTGCGCAGCATGTGCGCACCCGATGCGAGCCCGACGACCTCGAACCGGAGCACCAGCTTCGCATCGCGCGGATCGTCGTGCCGGATGAAAGCCGCTGCATCGGCGATGGTGCGCACGTCGGGCGTGGGACGCCAGAAGCGGCCGACGAGGCCGAGCGACAGCGACGTGTCGTCGCGATGGAGCAGCGTGAACGAGTTGAAGCCGAAGCGCGCGCGTTGCGGGCGGGCCGGCCCGTTGCGGAGCGCGCCGGCGGCGGCCGCCGGGAATTCGCGCATCATCATCAGCGCGTCGATGACGGGATCGGCGCGCATGTCGAGCGACGCGACGGCGTCGATGATGCGTGCGGGCGGCGCGCCGATCGGCTGCGATTCATGCACTTCGTGGAAACCGAACGACGGAATGAACGGCGGCTTGCGCGCCGAGGTCCGGGTGCTCGATTCGGAGACGATGCCGAGCGCGTTCATCGCGGCTCCTGAAGGGGCAAAGCGCGATCGTAGCACCGGGCGCGGATTCGCGTCGCGCCGTTTCGGCGACGCGCATCGTGCTGCGCCGCACCGATAAAAAAAGCCTGGAAACTTGCGTTCCCAGGCTTGGAGACCATCAACGATGATGGTGGAGGAGACGTCGTCGTCCCGATGCGCGCCGCCCTTCTGCAGGCGACGTCGCGCATGTTTCGCGGTCAGATGGCCCAGCCGCCGAGATAGAAGGTGACGAGCACGGCCGCGATGAGCACGGTGCCGACGTTGAGCTTGCGGAATTCGCCGCTGGCGATGCGGCCGATCACGAGCGTCGAGAAGCCGAGCATGATGCCCGTCACGATGTTCGCGGTCAGCACGATGAACACCGCGCAGACGAGGCCCGACATCGCGTCGACCATGTCGTCCATGTGCAGCTTGCTCACGCTGCCGAGCATCAGCAGGCCGACGTACATCAGTGCCGGCGCGGTGGCGTACGACGGCACGAGGCCCGCGAGCGGCGAGAAGAACATCACGACGAGGAACAGCAGGCCGACCACGGCGGCCGCGAGGCCCGTCTTCGCGCCGGCGGCCACGCCGACGCTCGACTCGATGTAGGCTGCCGCGGGCGCGCCGCCGAGGAAGCCGGAGAAGATCGAGCTGATCGAATCGGCGGTCAGTGCGCGGCCGCCGTTGATGATGCGGCCGTTCTCGTCGAGCTGGCCGGCTTGCCCGGCGACCGCGCGGATCGTGCCGGTCGCGTCGAACACGGCGGTCATCACCAGTGCCAGCACGCTCGGCAGCACGGCCATCGACAGTGCGCCCTTGATGTCCATCGCGCCGATCAGCGATGCGTGGCCCGGTGCGCTCAGCGACGGCAGCGCGAAGATGCCGTGGTACTTCACGGCCGGATCGAAGATCAGGCCGAAGATCGAGATCGCGATCACGACGAGCAGGATGCCGCCCGGCACGCGACGCTTCTCGAGGCCGAAGATCGCGGCGAGGCCGACGACCGACATGATGACCGGGAGCGCGGTGATCTGGCCGAGCGAGACCGGCAGGCCGGCGCCCGGGTTCTTGATCACGAGACCGACGTCGTTCGATGCGATCAGCAGCAGGAACAGGCCGATGCCGATACCCGTGCCGTGCGCGACGCCCGCGGGCAGGTTGCGCAGGATCCACGAACGCACGCCGGTGACCGAGATGCCGGTGAACACGAGGCCCATCAGGAACACGGCGCCGAGCGCGACCGTCGGATGCAGGCCCTTGCCGAGCACGAGGCCGAATGCGGTGAACGCGGTCAGCGAGATCGCGCAGCCGATCGCGATCGGCAGCTTCGCCCACAGGCCCATCAGCAGCGAGCCGAACGCGGTGGTGAGGCAGACCGCGACGAACACCGCACTTGTGTCGAAGCCGGCCTTGCCGAACATGCCGGGCACGACGAACACGGAATAGACCATCGCGAGGAAGGTGGTGACGCCGGCAACGATCTCGGTGCGCTGCGTGCTGCCGCGCGACGAAATGCCGAAGTACCGGTCGATGACTCCCTTGGTGCCAAAGTCAGTTTCTGCCGAGCCGACGTCGACCGTCGGCTGCACCGGGGTATCACTCATGAGCTTGCTCCTTTATCAGCATGCTGAAACGGCCCGTAGCGAGCCGTCGTCAGGGTGTCTCGTATCTATCTAGTTGGGATTTGTCGGCAACGTCGTGGGGACGAATGACGCGTGATGCGTGTCGTTACGTGCGAATCGAAACGAGCGCGAGGGTGTCGCGTCGGACGACGCGTGGTGTGGTCGACCCCGTCACGTGTGCTTTGCCGTAGCGAAGGTTAGGCGAGCGGCCCATCACGTCCCATCGGGGGAAGAGCATGCAGCGCATGTCGCAGCGCTTATATCGGCGTGCAACCGGGCTTCGTTGCGATGACACGCGTGTATACGCCTAGTTCGAATCCGTTAAGGCGACTATTTGAATGCGGGGTCGGCGGGCAGGGTGGAAGCGGGTGAGGCATTGAATCTTACGAATGTCTTTCATGGGGGCCGCGCACATGCATGACGGCGGCGGCGTGCGGCGCGATGCGCGGCCGCGCGCAAGCGGCACCCGGATGATACCGGTGCCGCGTGCGGCTTGCGCTCGCGCGTTCTGGCCCTCATGGGTCAAGCGGGTGCGAGATGCGCGAGGTACGCGCAGAACATGTCGGCCATCGCGGTCGAAAAAGCGTCGATTTCCGCCGGCGTGCGTGCGGTTTCGGAGAACACCTTGCCGCCCGACGTGAGCGTCGTGACGATCAGCTCGCAAGCGAGCGCATGCGTCGCGTCGGACACGTCGGGCAGCGCTTCGCGCATGAACGCGCTGAAGGCCCGGTTGCCCTCGGCCCTCGCTTCCTGCGCCTCGGGGGCGTCGCGATAGAGGGGCGCCGCGTCGTCGAGCGCGATGCGCATGCTCGCCTCGTCGCATTCCGACCGGATGAACGCGTGCACGGCCGCGCGCAGCCGCTCGGGGGGCGTCTTCCGCGGGTCTTGCAGGATCCCGCACAGCATCTCGTACGTCTGGCGCCATTCGTCGTGCTGCAGCCGGAACAGCACCGACGCCTTGTTCGGGAAGTACTGGTACAGCGAGCCGACGCTCACGCCGGCGCGCTCGGCGACGCGCGCCATCGTGAAACGCTGCGCGCCTTCGGTGGCCAAAACCTGAATAGCGGCCTGGAGGACGTCTTCGACGAGACGGGTCGAGCGCGCCTGCCGAGGCAGCTTGCGCGTGGCGATCGGGGCGTTGCGGCGGTCGGTCATGGGCGGTTTGCCAATGCGAATAGTAAAACCTGAATAGTTCGTCATATTCTAGTCGGGCGCATTGACGCACTCAACCTGACCCTGGAGATCCGCATGACCACCCTGATTCAAGACCCGCTGGCGCCGCTGCTCGCGCGCCTGTTCGACGAAGCCGAGGCGTCGTCTCCCGCGACGAGCCCGGCCTTCGCCGACGTGTCGCGCGACGAGCAAGCGCGGCTGATGCGCAGCAAGACGGATTACATCGATCTGTATGCGCGCCTGAAGGATTTTCCGCTTCCCGTGTCGCGCGAGACGGGCACGCTGCTGTACATGCTCGCGCGCAGCGGCGGCGCGCGGGCGATCGTCGAATTCGGCACGTCGTTCGGCATTTCGACATTGCATCTCGCGGCCGCGTTGCGCGACAACGGCGGCGGGCGGCTGATCACGAGCGAGTTCGAGCCGTCGAAGGTCGTGCGCGCGCAGGCGAACCTGACTGCGGGCGGGCTTGCCGATCTCGTGGAGCTTCGCGAAGGCGATGCGCTGCGCACGCTGGCCGTCGATCTTCCGGATTCGATCGACCTGTTGCTGCTCGACGGCGCGAAGGCGCTGTATCCGGAGATACTGGCGCTGGTTGAACCGCACCTCAGGGCGGGGGCGTTCGTTGCGGCCGACAACGCGGAATACAGCCCCGACTACCTCGCTTACGTGCGCGCACCGGAAAACGGCTATCTGTCGGTGCCGTTCGGCGGCGACGTCGAGTTGTCGATGCGGATACGCTGAGCAGGCGGAACGAAGGTGCCGGCGATTTCACGCTTCCACGCCTTAAAGGCAGGATAACTGATCAAATGGAGGCGTGATGAAGCGCGCCGGGATGGTACCCGGTGCGTGTGAAGCCGCCCACATCACTTCAGGAACACGTATCGCGCGAAGTACGGAAAGCGGCCGACCGCATGCTCGGTCGTGCACGTCGCGGCCGGCGGCGTGCCGCCCGCCGTGTCGAGCCGCTGCACGAAGCGCACGCCGGCGAGCGTGCCCGTGGCGGCTGGCGTTGCGGCAAGCAGCAGTTGCGGAATGCTGGCCGGGCGCGTGCTCGGCGCTTCCGCGAGTTTCTTGCCGGTAATGCGGCTGCCGTCGAGCGCTTCCCACGACGGCCCCGCGCCGTGCCGCACGACGAGCGTGCCGTTGGCATCGAACAGCAGCGCCTCCGGGTGCTGGAAGGCCCACGCGAGCCGGTGTTCGGCGTCGTATTCGCACGTGTAGACCTGCACGCCGCTCGCGGCGGTCGCCAGTACCGGCGTGGCCGGCGCTGGCGGCGTCAGGCCGGCAGCCTCGTCGGCCCGCGCAGGCGCGCTGAATGCCGCCAGGGAAAGACCGGCCGCAAGGGCCAGCAGCATGTTGCGTGTCGGGGAGCGGCGTGGCATGGCGGGGCGTCCTTTCAGGTCGGGTGACGGTCGTGCTCGTGCGGAGTCGATCCCGTCAACGTTAGACGCCGATTGCGCGAGCTGCAATTCGGAAATGACAATCGCGGCGATAGCGGCCGCGATTGTCGGGGGGCGGATGCGCGATCAGCGGATCGCGACCGGGTTGATGTTGACCTGTGTGGAGCCGACGTACAGCGGCTGGCCGAGCACGAACAGGAATTCCCACGCCTTGTCGCGCACCAGCGCGCGGCTGTCGATCAGCTCCAGGTTGTAGATGCCGCGCTTCGCGAGCATGTACTGGTTGATCGGGAACTCGTCCTGCGTGTGCGGATTCGGATAAACCTCCGACGCCCACGTGTCGCCGCCGAACGCGACGATTCCCTGGTCGGCCAGCCACTGCGCGGCTTCCATGCCGATGCCGGGCTCGACTTCGAGGAACCGCTTGTTGTCCTTGCCGATCAGCTCCAGCCAGCCGGTGTTGAACAGCACGACGTCGCCTTTGCGCAGCGTCAGCCCCTGCTTCTTCAGCACGGCCTGGATGTCGGCGACCGTGAACTCGGTGCCGCCCGGCACGATCGGCTTGCCGTAGTAGGCGGTCATGTCGAGCACGACGCCGCGCGTGACGATCGGCGGCACCTTCTCGACGCCGAGCTTCTTCACGCCGTCGACGGTCACGAAATCGGCCGCCTTGTTGCCGTTGTAGTACACGTTGTCGATGCCGATGTGACCGATGCCGTTGAGCTGCGTGCCGACGCCGGTCCACGCGTTGACGAGTTCGTCGTTGAACGTGAACTTGTTCGGGCCGAGGCTCTTGCCGGCCTGCTGGCCGACCTGCACGTTGTACAGGCGGAAGCTGCGGTGGCGGAATGCCGGCAGGTTCTTGTCCACCGGCACGGCCAGCGGATAGGTCTTGCCGGCCTTCACGAGGCCGACGGCCTGCTTGATGACGTCGGGCGTCAGCAGGTTGGCCGCGCCGATTTCGTCGTTCGCGCCATAGACGGACGGATACCAGTCGGCCGCCGCTGCGGACGGGGCGGCGTGGGCCGCCTGTGCGGCCGCGAACGGCAGGATCGCGGCGAGCGCGAGCCGGGCGAGTGTTGCTTTCATGCTGGACTCCAGTGATCCGTTCAGGCCGCGGCTTGCGCGAGCGTCGGATAGTCGGTCAGGCCCTGGGCGCCGCCGCCGAACAGCGTGTTGCGGTCATGCGGCGTGAGCGTGGCGCCGGTGCGCAGGCGCTCGGGCAGGTCGGGATTCGCGACGAACGGGCGGCCGAAGGCGACGAGGTCGGCCCAGCCGGCGGCGATCGCTTCGCGCGCGCGCTCGGCGGTGTACGCGCCGGCATAGATCAGCACGCCCGGGTACGCGGCGCGCAGTTGCTGCTTGAAGGCGACCGGCATCAGCGGTGCGTCGTCCCAGTCGGCTTCCGCGATGTGCAGGTAGCCGACGCCGAGTTCGCCGAGCAGCTTCGCGGCGGCGAGATAGGTCGTTTCCGGATCGTCGTCGACGCAGCCGTTCAGCGTGGTCAGCGGCGCGAGGCGGATGCCGACGCGCGATGCGTCGCCGGTGCCGTCGATCAGCGCCTGCGTGACTTCGCGCAGGAAGCGCAGCCGGTTCTCCAGCGAGCCGCCGTATGCGTCGGTGCGCGTGTTTGCGTTCGAATCGATGAACTGGTTCACGAGGTAACCATTCGCGCCGTGCAGTTCGACGCCGTCGAAGCCGGCTTCGATCGCATGGCGTGCGGCGGCGCGGTATTGATCGACGATCTCGCGGATCTCGTCGACGGACAGTGCGCGCGGCTCGGACGCCTGCACGAAGCCCGGCGTGCTGCCGTCTTCACCGGCGACGAACACGTTCACGCCCTTCGCCTGGATCGGCGACGACGATACGGGCTGCGCGCCGCCGAGCAGGCTCGTGTGGCTCAACCGGCCGACGTGCCACAGCTGCGCGAAGATCCGGCCGTGCGCGGCATGCACGGCGTCCGTCACCTTGCGCCAGCCGGCGACCTGCGCCGGCGTGTGAATGCCGGGCGTCCATGCGTAGCCCTTGCCGAGCGGCGCGATGTAGGTGCCTTCGCTGACGATCAGGCCCGCACTCGCGCGCTGCGCGTAATACGCGGCCATCAGTTCGTTGGCTTCGTCGCCGGGCTGGCTGGCGCGCGAACGCGTCATCGGCGGCATCACGATGCGGTTCGGCAGCGTCAGCGCGCCGAGTCGCAACGGTTGAAAAAGCGGGTCCTGGATCATGGTGGTGTCCTGTCGGTGCCGCGGCCGGCTGGCCGCGGACGGGTCGATTGAGGGGGCAGGGCTAGCGCAAGCCCGCTATTCGCGGGAACAGGCCCTAGTCCCACTTCGGCGCGAGGCCGGCCGGGTCGACTTCGCGGCCGTTGCGCTCGAGCGCGGCGATGTGCGCCATGTCTTCGTCGGTCAGGCGCAGCGTCTGTGCGAGCAGGTTGCTTGCAAGGTTTTCGCGCTTCGTCGACGACGGGATCACCGAGTAGCCGAGCTGCAGCGCCCAGGCGAGTGCGACTTGCGCGGGCGTCGCGTTGTGACGCTGCGCGATCGCGCCGATCACCGGGTCGCCGAGCACCTTGCCGTACGCGAGCGTCATGTACGACGTCACGTGGATGCCTTCGTGGTTCAGGAACTCGACGAGCTTGCGGTTCTGCAGGTACGGGCTCAGTTCGATCTGGTTCGTCGCGATCGCATCCTTGCCGACGGCCGCAATCGCTTCCTTCGTCAGTTCGATGTTGAAGTTCGAGATGCCGATCTGGCGCGTGAGGCCCTTCGCTTTCGCTTCGGCGAGTGCGGTCATGAATGCCTGGATCGACACGCCGTTGCCCGGGGCCGGCCAGTGGATCAGCGTCAGGTCGACGGTGTCGGTACGCAGCTTGCGCAGGCTTTCTTCGAGGCTCGCGACCAGCTTTTCCGGTGCGTAGTTGTCGACCCAGATCTTCGTGGTCAGGAACAGGTCTTCACGACGCACGCCCGATGCGGCGATCGCTTCGCCGACTTCGGCTTCGTTGCCGTAGATCTGCGCGGTGTCGATCGCGCGGTAGCCGGCTTCGAGGCCGTTGCGGACCGAGTCGATGACAACCTGGCCTTGCAGGCGGAAAGTACCGAGGCCGAATGCGGGAATCTTGCTCATCATGTGCTCCTGGGAGGGGGAACGGTTGCGGTATGGGAGTCATTCTGGCGCTTGAGACTGATGAAATAAACGCCTTTAGAGGTCAATAATATTTGATTTAAAATCAAATATTGATCGTGCCGCGGGCCTGCCGAAGACCGTCGCCGGCCTTATGCGGCGCGCGTTTGCGCGTTCGTCTTCGGATGGAATGCGGGCAGCACGTCCGATGCGATCTCGGCCATCGTCTCGTCGAGCGGGCGGCGGTTGCGGCGCAAATGCAGGCCGATGTGCTGCACGCCCGCGTCGCGCATCGCCGCGAGTTCTTCCGTCAGCGCGAGGCGGCCCGCGCGGGCGCCGAAGCGGTGCCGCTGCAGCGGCTCGTGCGGATCTTCCGCGAGGTCGAGGTGGATGAAGCTCACGTACGGCTTGCCGCCGGCCACCGCGCGCCAGTTCGCGCTGCGCTGCGCATGGTCGGCCGGCGTACCCGGATATGCGAGGCAGCCGTCCATGTGCTCGCCGATCCATGCGGGCGTCTGCTGGGCGAGACCCGCGACGAGCAGCGGCACCGGCGAACGGGCAGCCGGCAGCACGTCGAGGCCGGGCGGCAGGTGGCCGCGCGCGCCGTCGCGCAGCAGTGCGATCTGGGCGCGGAAATTCGCGCCGCGCGACGCGAAGTCGCGGCCGAACAGCGGATATTCGACCGGCCGGTCGCCGCTCGCGACGCCGAGCATCAGGCGCCCGCCGCTCAGTTCCTGGATCGTCGCGGCCGATTTCAGCGTCAGCAGCGGCTCGCGCAGCGGCAGCACGACGGCGGCCGTACCGAGCAGGATGTCGTGCGTGATGCCGGCGAGGTAGCCGAGATACGAGAACGTTTCGAACACTTGCGCGGCGTCGCCGAACGACGGGTCGTACACGGGCACGTCGCGTACCCAGAGTGCGCGGAAGCCGAGCGTGTCGGCCAGTTGCGCAAGCTCCGCGTGGATCTCCAGGTCGGGCACGCCGGGGCGGCGGCCCTGATGCTGGCGCTTCGCGTCGCCGGCCGGCGACCAGTCGTTGTCGAGCGGCAGTTCGATGCCGACGCTGAAGCCGCCGTCGGCGAGTTTGTCGAGTGAAGTGGGCATGTCGGGCTCCGTTCAGACCGCGCGCAGGCTGCCTTCGAGGCGATGGAAATCGAGCGACGACGCGGTGAAGAACGTGCGCGACGTGCCGGCGGCGAAATCGTCGATGTGCACGACCGTCGCGCGGTCGGCTTCCTGCCACGAGATCGCGTAGGTCTCGCCGGCGATGCGCTGCCACGCGTATTCGACTTCACCCTGCGCGCCCGTGTACGGGCCTGCGGTGATCTCGTAGCGCATGTGGAGGCCGTCCTCGTCGTACGCGTTGAGTGCGGTGAGGCCGTCGTAACGGACTTCGAAAGTCTTGCCGGCGAACGGCGGACGTTGGGTCGATGCGTTCATGCTGATGAGCTCCTGCAAAAAAGTGACGTTCAATGAGCGAGTTCGACGGGTTCGGCCGTGCGTTCCGGCAGCCCGTGGCGGCGGTCGAGACGGCCGCCCAGTGCGGTGAGCGCGAACGCGCCCAGCGTGACGACGGCAGCGATCCAGGGCGTGTGGCCGAGGCCGACGTTCGCGACGATCAGGCCGCCGAGCGACGAGCCGCCGGCCACGCCGAGGTTGAAGGCGGCGATGTTGAAGCCCGAGGCGACGTCGGTGGCGTCCGGCGCGAAGTGGCGCGCCTGCTTGACGACGTACACCTGCAGGCCCGGCACGTTGCCGAACGCGACGGCGCCCCACGCGAGCATCGTCAGCACCGCGAGCCATTTCACGTGGATCGTGAAGGTCAGCGCGAGCAGCACGATCGCGAGCAGCAGGAAGATCCGCTTGAGCGCCTTCACCGGGCCGACGGCGTCCGCGAGCTTGCCGCCCCACACGTTGCCGAACGCGACCGACACGCCGTAGCCGACGAGCACGAGGCTGACCTGCGACGGCGTGAAGCCGGCGATCTGTTCGAGCAGCGGCGCCATGTACGTGAACGCGATCAGCGAACCGCCGTAGCCGACGGCCGTCATCGCGAAGACGAGCAGCAGGCGCGGCTGGGCGAGTACGCGCAGCTGGCGGGCGAGCGGCGCCGGCGGCGTCTGCGGCAGCCCGCGCGGCACGAAGGCGACTGCGCCGAGGAAAGCGACGAGGCCGAACAGCGCGACGATGAGGAACGTCGCGCGCCAGCCGAAGTGCTGGCCGATGAAGGTGCCGAGCGGAATGCCGGCGACGAACGCGACGGTCATCCCGCTGAACATCGTCGCGATCGCGCTGGCGGCCTTGTCCTTCGGCACGAGCGTCGTCGCGATGATCGAGCCGACCGAGAAGAACACGCCGTGCGCGAGGCCGGTGAGGACGCGCGCGACGATCAGCGATTCGTAGCTCGGCGCCTGCCAGGCGACGAGGTTGCCGACGGTGAAGAGCGCCATCAGCCCGGCGAGCAGCGTCTTGCGCGGCACGCGGCCGGTGAGCGCGGTGAGCAGCGGCGCGCCGATGGCGACGCTCAGCGCATAGAGGCTGACGAGCAGGCCGGCCGACGGCAGGCTGACGCCGAGATCGGCGCCGATCGTCGGGATCAGCCCGACGATCACGAATTCGGTCGTGCCGATGGCAAAGGCGCTGATGGTCAGCGCAAGCAGGGCGAGTGGCATGATGGGATCCAGGTTCCAGTAAGGATGGATCGCAGTGTGCCGACTTTACTTTTGCGGAAAAACTGGTCTATAAACCAAATTGTTTTGATTTCAAGTCAACAATGAAGATCACGCTCGACGAACTCCAGGCCTTTGCCGCCGTGGTCGACACCGGTTCGATTACCGCTGCCGCCCAGCAGCTCGACCTCACCGTGTCGGCGACGAGCCGCACGCTCGCGCGGCTCGAGGAGAAGCTGAAGACCACGCTGCTGCGCCGGACCACGCGCCGGCTCGAACTGACCGAGGAGGGGCGTGCGTTCCTGCAGGATGCGCGCGCGATCATCGAATCGGTCGAGAACGCGGAAGAACAGATGCTCGCGCGGCGCGAGATGCCGTCGGGGCGCCTGCGTGTCGACGCCGCGACGCCGTTCATGCTGCACGTGATCGTGCCGCTCGTGCGCGGCTATCGCGAACGCTTTCCGAAGGTCGAGCTGGAACTGAACAGCAACGAGGGCATCATCGACCTGCTGGAGCGGCGCACCGACGTCGCGATCCGGATCGGCCGGTTGAAGGATTCGACGCTGCACAGCCGGCGTATCGGCAACAGCCGGCTGCGCATCCTCGCGAGCCCCGCGTATCTCGACGCGCACGGCCAGCCGCGCAAGGCCGAGGATCTCGACAAGCACACGCTGCTCGGCTTCACGCAGCCCGAATCGCTGAACGTGTGGCCGATCCTCGGCACCGACGGCGAAGCGTGCCGCATCGGGCCGGACGTCTGTTCGTCGAGCGGCGAGACGCTGCGGCAGCTCGCGCTGGAGGGTGCGGGCGTCGTCTGCCTGTCGGATTTCATGACCGCGCAGGATCGCGAAGCGGGCCGGCTCGTGCAGGTGCTCGCGCGCCAGACGCTCGAGGTCGAGCAGCCGATCCATGCGGTGTACTACCGCAATACCGCGATCTCGTCGCGGATCGCGTCGTTCGTCGACTACATGATCGAGGTGCTGGGCGGCAGCAGCAGCGATGCGCCGGCGCGGCGCAAGGCCGCGTGGCTGGAGCCGCTGTAGCAGCGGGCTCGCCGGGAAGACGGGGCGGGCGCCGCCCCGGGTGATCGGGCGTGCCGCGCGGGCGGCACGCCGTCGTGCAGCAGCCGTTACGCCTCTTCCGCCCAGGACATCCCGTCGCGCGCGAGCAGCGCCGACGATGCCGCGGGCCCGAACGTGCCGGCCGTGTACAGCCGCGGCCGGTCGCCGAGCTGCTTCCAGCCGTCGAGGATCGGCTCGACCCACGACCATGCGGCTTCGAGCTCGTCGCGGCGCATGAAGTGCGTGAGGCGGCCGCGGATCACGTCGATCAGCAGCCGTTCGTACGCTTCCGCGCGCCGCTCCGGAATCGCCTGCTGCAGGTCGAGGTTCAGGTTGACCGGCACCATGTTCATCCCGCTGCCCGGTTCCTTCGCGAGCATCTGCAGCTGGATCGACTCTTCCGGCTGGAGCTGGATCACGAGGCGGTTGCTGTAGTGGCGCGGGCCGGTCGGGATGATCGAGAACGGCATGTCCGCGAACTCGATCACGATTTCCGACTGCCGGCGCTGCAGCCGCTTGCCCGTGCGCAGGAAGAACGGCACGTTCGCCCAGCGCCAGTTGTTGATGTGCGCGCGCAGCGCGACGAAGGTCTCCGCGCGGCTGTCGGCCGGCACGTTGTCTTCCTCGAGATAGCCTTTCACCGGCTGGCCGTCGACCGCGCCGGCCGTGTACTGGCCGCGCACGGTGTCGCGCGCGACGTCGGACAGCGACATCGGGCGCAGCGAGCGCAGCACCTTCAGCTTCTCGTCGCGCACCGCGTCCGGGTCGAGCGACACGGGCGGCTCCATCGCGACGATGCACAGCAGCTGCAGCAGGTGGTTCTGCACCATGTCGCGCAGCGCGCCCGTATGGTCGTAGAAGCCCGCGCGGCTGCCGACGCCCACCGTTTCCGCCACCGTGATCTGCACGCTGCGGATGCTCGGCGCCTGCCACAGCGGCCCGAAGATCGGGTTGCCGAAGCGCAGGACCATCAGGTTCTGCACGGTTTCCTTGCCGAGGTAGTGGTCGATCCGATAGATCTGCGATTCCTCGAAGTGCTTGCCGACCGCATTGTTGATCGCCTTCGCGGACGCGAGATCGTGGCCCAGCGGCTTTTCGAGGACGACGCGCGAGCGCGCGTCGACGAGGTGCGCGGCCGACAGGTTGTCGCAGATCGTCGTGAACAGCTCCGGCGACGTCGACAGGTAGAACACGCGGATCGCATCGCCGCGCGCCGCTTCGGCGAGCCGCAGGTAGTCTTCCGGCGCATTCACGTCGATCAGCACGTACTTGAAGAGATCGAGGAAGCGGCTCCACGCATCGGCGTCGAACGCCTTCTCGTCGATGAACGGGCGCGACTGCTCTTCCATGAACGTGCGATAGCCGTCGATGCCCCAGTCGCGGCGGCCGACGGCGATGATGCGCGTCTCGGGCGGAAGGTTGCAGTGCAGGTGCGCCATGTACAGCGCGGGCAACAGCTTGCGGGCGGCCAGGTCGCCGCCGCCGCCGAAAATGATCATGTCGACGGGCCGGTCGGCCGCGGTCTGGGTAGGCTGATTCGTCATGGGAGGTTCGCGGTTTGAAACGGTGAACGTGAAACGAACGTCGAGGGCATCGGGCCAGGTTGCGCCGCCGCCGGTACGGCAAAACCCTAATAGTGCACCGTTTTGATGGATTGCGTATGCGTTCGGCCAGATGTAACAGCGCTTGCCTTTCACATGATCGCCTGATTATGATTGAGCGCTCACTCATTAAAGGAATCGAACGTGGCCCGACCGCGCAGTCCCGACAAGCACGATGCCATCCTCGCCGCCGCCGCCCGCGCGCTCGCGGAGGACGGCGCGACTGCGACGACCGCACGCATCGCCCGGCTCGCCGGCGTGGCGGAAGGCACGGTGTTCACGTACTTCGAGACCAAGGATGCGTTGCTGAACGCGCTGTATCTCAGCCTGAAGGCCGACATGCGCGAAGCGATGATGGCCGGGTTTCCGGAACACGCGCCGGTCGAGCAGGCCGTGCGGCATGCGTGGAACGGCTATGTGTCGTGGGGCGCCGCGAATCCGGACGGGCGGCGCGCGCTGCAGCAGCTCGGCGTGAGCGGGCGCATCGACGATGCGCATCGCGCGGCCGGCGCCGAAGGCTTCAGCGGGATCAGCACGCTGCTGCGCGAGCAGGTCGCCGCGACGGGCGCGCTGGACCGCGACGACGCGCATGCGTTCTGCTCGGCATTGTTCATGTCGATCGCGGAAACGGCGATGGAGTCGATCGCGCGCGATCCGGCGCGGGCCGATGCGTACCGGGAAGCCGGGTTTCGCGCGTTGTGGGCCGTGTTGCACGCGGTGTGAGTCAAGGATTGCGGTCGTGGCGGCGCGTGCGGTTGCGCGCGTCGCGACAGTGGCCGGCAGCGGGTGTCAGGCAGGGCGATGCAGGTCATGAACGACCGAATCGTCGTCCATATTAATGAGTGAGTAATCATTCATTTTTGTGATTTCACCACGATCAAGGAGTGGAAAATGTCGAAAGTCTGGTTGGTAACGGGGGCCGCGCGCGGCCTGGGGCGAGCGATTTCGGAAGCGGTGCTGGCGGCAGGCGACCGGCTGGTGGCCGGTGCACGCGATCCCGCACGGCTGGCCGATCTGGCCGAGCGGTACGGCGACCGGCTGCTGCCGGTCGCGCTCGACGTCACCGACGAAGCGGCGGCCGCGCAGGCCGTCGCGGCGGCACATGCGGCGTTCGGCCGTATCGACGTGCTGGTGAACAACGCGGGATACGGCCACACGGCGCCGTTCGAGCAGATGGGCACCGGCGATTTTCGCGATCAGATCGAAACGAACCTGTTCGGCGTGATCAACCTTACGCGTGCGGTGCTGCCGACGCTGCGCGCGCAGCGCGCGGGGCACATCTTCCAGGTGTCGTCGGTCGGCGGCCGCACGTCGACGGCCGGGCTGTCCGCGTATCAGGCCGCGAAGTGGGCGGTCGGCGGGTTCAGCGACGTGCTCGCGAAGGAAGTCGCGCCGTTCGGCGTGCGCGTGTGCACGCTCGAGCCGGGCGGGATGCGCACCGAATGGGCCGCGCAGGCGAAGCGCGGCGTCGACGACTTGCTGCCCGACTATCAGCCGTCGGTCGGGAAGATTCTCGACCTGCTCGGTGCGTATGGCGGCCACGAGATCGGCGATCCCGCGCGGATCGCGGCGCTGATCGTCGACTTGTCACGCCGCGACGACGTGCCGATGCGCTTGCTGCTCGGCGGCGATGCACTGTTCGTCTGCGAGCAGGCGGAACAGCAGCGCGCGGAAGAAGCGGCGCGGTGGCGCGATGCGACGCTGTCGACGCAGTTTCCGGATGCGAAGCTGCCGGGCGGGCTGGATGCGCTGAAGGACATCGGGTAAGCGTGGCAGCCCGGATCGCACGGAAGGCCGGCGCGGCGATGTGCGCCGGCCTTCCGTCCCGATGGCGTCACGGTTTCCGCTGCCGGGCGCTCAGCGGCCCAGCGCGTAAAACTCGGCGTTGGGCCGCATGTTCGTCACGTTCGCGATGCGGTTGGACATCCCGAAGAACGCCGAGATTGCCGTAATGTCCCAGATGTCTTCTTCGGCGAAGCCGTGCGACTTCAGCGTGTCGAAGTCCGTCTCGCCCACCTGGTGCGCGGCCTGCGAAACCTTCATCGCGAAGTCCAGCATCGCCTTCTGCCGCGCGGTGATGTCGGCCTTGCGGTAGTTGGCGGCGACCTGGTCGGCGATCAGCGGATCCTTCGCGCGAATGCGCAGGATCGCCCCGTGCGCGATCACGCAGTACTGGCACTGGTTCACGCTGCTGGTGGCCACGACGATCATTTCGCGCTCGGCCTTGCTGAGATTGCCCGGCTTGTCCATCAGCGCGTCGTGGTACGCCATGAAGGCGCGGAACTCGTCCGGGCGATGCGCGAGGGTGAGGAACACGTTCGGGATGAAGCCCGACTTTTCCTGGACGGCCGCGATGCGTTCGCGAATGTCGTCGGGCAGGTCTTCGAGGGCCGGCACCGGGAAGCGGCTGACGGGTGCGTTGTCCGAAACAGTCATGAGGTCTCCTGAGAAAGTGACATGGCCGCCGTGGCGGGCGTCACGCGTTGACGTCGACGACGATGCGGCCGCGCACCTTGCCGTCGATCAGTTCCGCCGCCAGCGGGATGGCATCGGCCAGGCCGACCTGGCGGCCGATGGCGCCCAGCTTTTCGACATCGAGATCGGATGCGAGCCGGCGCCATGCGTCCAGGCGGTCGGCGCGCGGGCACATCACGCTGTCGATGCCGACGAGCGTGACGCCGCGCAGGATGAAAGGTGCGACGGTGGCGGGGAAGTCCATGCCGGCGGCGAGGCCGCAGGCCGTCACCACACCGCGATAGCGCGTGGTCGCGCACACGTTGGCGAGCACATGGCCGCCCGCGACGTCGACCGCGCCGGCCCAGCGTTCCTTGCCGAGCGGCTTGCCGGGCGCGCTGAATTGCGCGCGCTCGAGGATCTCCGCCGCACCGAGCTGCCGCAGGTAGTCGGCATCGGCCGGGCGGCCCGTCACGGCGGCGACGCGATAGCCGAGCCGCGCGAGGATCGCGATGGCGACGCTGCCGACACCGCCAGCCGCGCCGGTCACGACGATCTCGCCGTCGTCCGGGCGCACGCCATGCCGTTCCAGCGCCATCACGCACAGCATCGCGGTGTAGCCGGCCGTGCCGATGGCCATCGCCTGCTGCGGCGAAAAGGCAGACGGCAGCGGCACCAGCCAGTCGCCGTCGACACGCGCCTTCTGCGCGAGGCCGCCCCAGTGCGTTTCGCCGACGCCCCAGCCGTTGAGCACGACGCGGTCGCCGGGGCGGTAGTCCGGGTGCGTGCTGTGTTCGACTTCGCCGACCAGATCGATGCCCGGCACCATCGGGAACTTGCGCACCACCGGGATCCTGCCGGTGATCGCGAGCCCGTCCTTGTAGTTCAGCGTCGAATAGCCGACGCGGATCGTCACGTTGCCGGCAGGCAACTGCGCGTCGTCCAGCGTCTGCAGCCGCGCGTGCTGGCCGGTTTCGTCCTTGTCGATCACGATGCCCTGGAACATCCGTCCTCCTTTTTAGACCGATCGTCTAGTCAATGGTAAAAAAACTCAGCGGCGAGGCAATCCATTGAAGAAAAACTGCGCGAACAGCGCGAGCGGCATGTCGTTGCGTTCGAGCTTCGCGCGCAGCACCGCGCCTTCCCAGCCGATCCAGAAGAACGCGGCCAGCGCGGCAGGGTCGGCCGATTCGGCCAGTTCGCCTGCCTGCTGCGCGGCGGCCAGGCATTCGGCCAGGCGGCGCTGCCAGTCTTCGAACGTGGCGCGCAGACGCGCGCGGAAACTTTCGGGCAGCGTGCCCATTTCCTGCCCGAGATTGCCGATCAGGCAGCCGCGGCTGTACGCGTAGCGGGCCATGGCGTCGCGGGCATCGTCGACGAAGGCACGCACGCGCGCCAGCGGCGCGTGCCCGGCCTGGCTGAAATGGCGGTCCAGCTTGCGGGCGAAGAACTCCGCGTAGCGGTCGATCAGCGCCAGGCCGAACGCTTCCTTGCTGTCGAAGTAGTGATAGAAGGAGCCCTTGGGCACGCCGGCGCGCCCGAGGATCTCGTCGAGCCCGGTGGCCGAAAAGCCTTTTTCGGTGAGGATCTCCAGCCCGGTGCGCAACAGCACGTCACGCGTGGCGACGAGATCGTCGTGCTGCTTGGGCGGCCTGCCGCGGCGACGCGGCGGATCGGTTCGAGTGTCCATGCGCGAATAATAGACCGTTCGTCTCAAAAATCAATGGCCGACATGCCGATCGCGTCGGGCGAGGTCGGTCCGGCAACTGTTGCCCGTATTAACCCTGATTAAAAAATCTTATCGCGGTGAAAAATTCCGCATCTTATTGAACCGATATCGGCTCGATATAGTGGCTCGCTTTCCCGCACGCGCCTTCGGCGTGCGCAGACAAACGGCAGGAGCCCCTTGATGACCACCGATACCCGATTCACCGAAGTCGAGGATCTGATGCCCGCCGTCGGCGGGCTGCGCGAGATCCGTCACCACATCCACCACCATCCCGAGCTGGCGTACGAAGAGCACGACACGGCCGCGCTCGTCGCGGACAAGCTCGAGCAATGGGGCTGGCAGGTGACGCGCGGGGTCGGCAAGACGGGCGTCGTCGGCACGCTGCGCGTGGGCGACGGCACGCGCAGTATCGGCATTCGCGCCGACATGGATGCGCTGCCGATCGTCGAGGCGACCGGCCTGCCGTATGCGAGCGGCACGCACGGCAAGATGCACGCGTGCGGCCACGACGGCCATACGACGATGCTGCTCGGCGCCGCGCAGCATCTCGCGAAAACGCGCCACTTCTCGGGCACCGTGCACCTGTATTTCCAGCCGGCGGAAGAGCACGGCGTCGACAGCGGCGCGAAGAAGATGATCGACGACGGCCTGTTCGAACGCTTCCCGTGCGACGCCGTGTTCGGCATGCACAACCATCCGGGCGCGGCGCCCGGCGTGTTCCTCACGCGGCGCGGCCCGTTCATGTCGGCCGGCGACAAGGCGATCATCACGATCGAAGGCGTCGGCGGCCATGCGGCGCGGCCGCATTTGACGGTCGACCCGGTCGTCGTCACGGCGAGCATCGTGATGGCGCTGCAGACGATCGTCGCGCGCAACGTCGATCCCTCGCAGCCGGCGGTCGTCACGGTCGGCTCGATGCACGCGGGCACCGCGAACAACGTGATTCCGAACGGCGCGCGCCTCGAACTGAGCGTGCGTTCGTTCAGCCCGGACGTGCGCGCGCTGCTCAAGCGCCGCATTACCGAGCTGGCCGAAACGCAGGCCGCGAGCTACGGCGCGACCGCCAATGTCGAGTACATCGAAGGCTATCCGGTCGTCGTCAATACGGATGCCGAAACGGATTTCGCCGCGCAGGTCGCGCGCGAGCTCGTCGGCGATGCGCACGTGGTCGAGCAGACCGACCTGCTGATGGGCAGCGAGGATTTCGCATTCATGCTGCAGCAGCGGCCGGGCTCGTTCGTGCGGCTCGGCAACGGCGAAGGCGAGGACGGCTGCATGGTGCACAACCCGAAATACGACTTCAACGATCGCAACCTGCCGATCGGCGCGGCGTTCTGGACGCGCCTCGTGGAGCGTTACCTCGGGCAGTGATCGTGGCGGTGGCGCGCGGCCGGCGCTTCCGGCCGCAATGAGAGGAGACGACAACGATGCAGAAAGACCATCTCGCGCTGCACCCCGCGTCGACGGGGGCCGCCGCAACCAGCGCCCCGGACGCGCCTGCCGTCACGCGGCGCGGTGCGATCGCCGCGGCCGTGATCGGCAACTGGCTGGAGTTCTTCGATTTCACCGTGTACGGGTTCTTCGCGGTGCTGATCGGCAAGCTGTTCTTCCCGTCGAGCGACGCGACCACGTCGCTGCTGCTGTCGGTCGCGACGTTCGCCGCCGGCTTCTTCACGCGGCCGCTCGGCAGCGTCGTGCTCGGCGTCTATGCGGACCGCAAGGGACGCAAGGCCGCGCTGAACCTGACGATCATGCTGATGGCGCTCGGCACGGGCCTGATCGCGATCGCGCCGACCTATGCGCAGGTCGGCGTGGCCGCACCGTTGCTCGTCGTGTTCGCGCGGCTGCTGCAGGGCTTCTCGCAGGGCGGCGAATTCGGCGCGGCGACGACGACGCTGCTCGAACAGGGCGGCACGTCGCGCCGCGCGTTCCGTGCCAGCTGGCAGCTCGCGACGCAGGGCGGCGCCGCGCTGATGGGCTCGGGCTTCGCGGCGCTGCTGTCGAACACCATGACGAAGGATGCGCTCGAAAGCTGGGGTTGGCGGCTGCCGTTCCTCGTCGGCGTGCTGATCGCGCCGGTCGGTATGTACCTGCGCCGCCGGCTCGCGAACGACGCGCCCGGCGAAAGCCATCACGGGATCGAGCGCGGCGTGCTGCACGAGCTGTTCTCGAAGCACGCGCGCACGGTGTTGCTGCTGATGCTCACGGTGATGGGCGGCACGGTGTCGACCTACGTCCTGACGTTCTACATGCCGACCTACGCGATCCATACGCTCGGGCTGCCGATGAAGCTGTCGATGTTCGTCGGCGTCGCGTCGGGCTGCGTGATGCTGGTCACGTGCCCGCTGTTCGGCTGGCTGTCGGACACGCTCGGCAGCCGGCGCCTGCCGATCTTCGTCGGCCGCGGCGTGCTGGTCCTGCTGCTGTTCCCGGCGTTCTGGCTGATGAACCATCATCCGACGCTGTCGGTGATCCTGCCGCTGACCGCACTGATGCTGCTGTTCTATTCGCTCGGCTCGGCGTCGGAAATGGCGCTGATGTGCGAATCGCTGCCGCGCCACGTGCGGGCGACCGGCATCTCGATCGCGTATGCGCTCGCGGTGACGATCTTCGGCGGCACCGCGCAGTTGATCGCGACCTGGCTCGTGAAGACGACCGGCAGCAAGCTCGCGCCGGCCGGCTACGTGGCCGCGTGCGTGGTGCTGTCGCTGATCGCGGTCGCGATGCTGCGCGAGACGGCCCAGGAGTCGCTGGACTGACGCGTGATGCGGGCGGCGGGGCGCGCTCGTGCGCTTACCGCCCGCGCACCATCCTCAGGTACGACGCGAGCATCGTCGCGAGTTCCTGCGCGGCCGGCGTCAGCGGCACGGCCGCGCGTTGCAGCAGGCAAATGTCCTGCGATTCGGCCTGCTCGCGCACGGGCACCTTCGCGAGCGCGCCGGCGTACGGCCCGTGCCGCGTGATCGCTTCGGTTTCGAGCGCGAGGGAATCGGTCTGCGTGACGATCTGCAGCGTCTCGAACATCCCTTCGACGGTGGCGAGAATCTTCGGCGGCGGCTGGCCATGTGCATCGAAGTACGCGAGCAGCCGGTTGACGACCGGGTCGGCGCTCAGGTTCGGCGAGCGGGTGGACACCCATGCGTAACCGGCCAGCTCCGCGAGCGATTGCGCGTGCATTGCCGGATGCCCGTTGCGGCAGACGACCACCGGTGCCGACGCACGCAGCGGCGTGACCGTGAGATCGGTCGTGTCGGTCTGCTTCGCGACCAGCGCGATCGCGAAATCAACCGCGCTTTCGCGCAGCCAGCCGACCATCATCCGCGACGTGCCGGTGCGCAGGTGCACGTCGACCTTGTCGAAGCGCGCGCGAAACGCGGTCAGCACGGGCGCGAACGCATCGATCAGCGGTTCGGCCACGAGGCCGAGCGTGACGGTGCCTTCGTACGCGCCGCTCAACTGACGGATTTCCCGTTCGACCTGCTCGCATTCGCCGAGGATCGAACCGGAGCGCGCGAGCAGCCGCTGGCCGACGGCCGTCGGCACGATCCCGCGATTGGTGCGCGTGAACAGCGTCGCGCCGAGCGTCGCCTCGAGGCTTTGCAGCTGCTGCGTGACGCCGCTTTGCGCGAGATCGAGCGCGCGTGCGGCGGCGCGCAGGCTGCCGTGCTCGACGACGGCCTGGAAGATGCGGAGCTGGGACAGCGTGAACGCCATGGATGAGCGCGAAGCCGGTGATCGGAAATACCGATCATGATAAGGCAGTCGATGGTTCCGGCGGCGGCGCGTGCCGCCTACGATCGCAGGCAGTCCGGCTCATGCCGTTTGCCCTGCTTCCTGCCCTCCGTCGACCATGAAACGTTGCCTCGTCCCGCTGGTTTCCCTGTGCCTTGGCCTGGCGGCCACGTCCGCGTCTGCGCTCGACGCGCACGTGGTGCGCCTCGGCATCGATCCGACCTATCCGCCGATGGATGCGAAGGCGCCCGACGGCAGCCTGAAGGGCTTCGACGTCGATCTCGGCAACGAGATCTGCCGCCGCGCGCAGTTGCGCTGCCAGTGGGTCGAGCTCGAGTTCTCCGGGATGATCCCTGCGCTGCAGGCGCGCAAGATCGACGCGATCCTGTCGTCGATGGCGATCACGGAGAAGCGCGAGAAGCAGATCCTGTTCTCGTCGAAGCTGTTCCGCTTCAAGTCGCGGCTCGTCGCGCGGCCCGAGAGCCGGCTCGGCAGCACGACCGCGTCGCTGGCCGGCAAGCGCGTCGGCGTGCAGTCGGGCACGCAGTTCGAATCGTGGGCGCTCGCGCACTGGGCGCCGGCCGGCGTCAGCGTGGTGCCGTACAAGAGCCAGGACGACGTGTTCGCCGATCTCGTGAACGGCCGGCTCGACGCGGCGCTGCTCGGCACGGTGGAAGCCGACTACGGGTTCCTGCGCCAGCCGCGCGGCAAGGGCTTCGCATTCGTCGGCGCGCCGCTCGACATGGGCGATCGCGGCGTCGGCATCGGCATGCGGCAGTCGGATACGGCGCTGAAGGCGTCGATCGACGGCGCGATCGCATCGATGCTGAAGGACGGCACGTATGACCGGATCGCGAAGCAGTACTTCGATTTCAATCCGTACGGCGACTGAGCGTCGTGCAGGCCGATTTCCCCGATTCACCCGATTCACCCGTTTTCATCCGTTCGAGACCGTCGATGCAGATTCGCACCACACCGCTCCTGTCGCCGTCGATCGGCACGCAGCGCACGCTGACGAGCTTTCATTTCGGGCCGGCCGATGCCGGCCGCAAGATCTACCTGCAGGCCGCGCTGCACGCGGACGAGACGCCCGCGATGCTCGCGGCGTTCGTGCTGAAGCAGCGTCTCGCGCAGCTCGATGCCGAAGGCCGGCTCACGGCCGAGATCGTGCTCGTGCCGGTGTCGAACCCGGTCGGCCTCAATCATCATCTGCTCGGGCAGTTCATCGGCCGCTTCGACCTGGCGAGCGGCCGCAACTTCAATCGCGGCTTCCTGCCGCTCGCGGAGATTGCCGCGCGCTCGCGCGACCGGCTCGGCGACGACGGCGAGCGCAATCGCGCGATCGTGCGCGAATGCGTCGGCGCGGCGCTCGACGATATCGCGCCGCGCACCGAATTCGATGCGCTGCAGCTTGCGCTGCTGAAGCTGTCGCACGACGCCGACGTCGTGATCGACCTGCATTGCTCGCTCGAAGCGGTGATGCATGTGTACACGAGCGATACCGCCTGGCCGGACATCGAGCCGCTCGCGCGTTATCTCGGCGCGGAAGTATCGCTGCTCGCCGAGGATTCGGGCGGGCACGCATTCGACGATGCGCATCACCTGCTGTGGTCGCGGTTGCGGCAGCATCTGCCGGAAGGCACGCCGATGGCGGCCGGCGCCGTGGCCGTGACGGTCGAGTGCCGCGGCCAGCGCGACGTGACGTATGAACATGCGCAGCGCGATGCCGGCGCGCTCGTCGACTATCTCGTCTGGCGCGGCGCGGTGCAAGGCGAACGCACGCCGCTGCCGCCGCTGGCCGCGCCGGCCACGCCGCTCGCGGGCAGCGAGCAGTTCTACGCGCCGGTGAGCGGGATTCTCGTGCACCGCGCGGCGATCGGCGCGACGATCCGCGCCGGCGATCCGCTGTTCGACATCGTCGATCCGCTGACGGATGCGATCACGACGATCTCGAGCGCGACCGACGGCGTGTTCTACATGCGCCGTGCGATCCGCTTCGTGACCGCCGGCGCACCGCTCGGCCGCGTGACGGGCACGGTGCCGGTGCGCACGGGGATGTTACTTGGGGCGTGAATGGCGCGCGCGGAACCTGACCCGTACGAAACCGGCGAGAAATGTCGGGTTCCTCAAATAATCAATCGCCGCATGATGTCGGCTTGCGCCGGGTCGGCCGATTTCCCGCAGCCGGCGAGGCGGGCTGCATTGTCGGTGGGGACAATCATGATCGGCCGCGATTCCCCGCCGCCCGCTTGCCGGCCTTGCCGCGCGCCGTTGTCCTGCCGTTGCGCCCGCCCGCGTTCGAAAACATCTTCATGTCCCGCAGGATGCCGCGCAGCAGCGTATCGGCTGCCACCCCGAGCGTGCGGCCGGCCTTGACCAGCAGCCGCGCGTTGGCTGCCTCGAGCAGCGGATGGGCGACGGGAAGGGCGACGAGTTCTCCCGCCTCCAGTTCCTGATACGCGGCGAACGCGGCGAGCAGCGTGACGCCGCTGTTGCGCTTGACGAAGTGGCGCAGCACGGCGAGCGAGTTGGTGGTGAGCGTCGGGTGGAGCTGGATGTTCTCCGCGTAGGCGAGCATCTGCACTGCCTGTCCGAGACCGAACGCCGGCGGCATCAGCGCGAGTGGATATTCGGCGAGTTCGCGTACCGCGACTGGCCGGCCCCGCACGGCGAGCGGGTGCCCGGGATGCACGAGCGCCACCACGGGCTGCGGCGCGGTGGCGACGTACTCGATATCCGGATGCGCCGGGGGATTGTAGGCGAGGCCGATATGCGCGCGGCTCTCGGCGACTTCCTGGAGCAATTTGCTGACCGGCAGGAGATCGACGGTGACGTCGAGCTTCGGATAGCGCGCGCAGAAATCGGTGAGCACCTCGTCCATCAGGCAGTCGATATAGCCTTCGCTGGTGGCGATGCGGATCTGGCCGTGTTGCAGGCCGTGCAGCGCCTGCAGGCGGTCTTCGAACAGTTCCTGCTGGGAGCGGCAGCCGTGCCAGTACTCGAGCAGGTGCGCCGCGGCTTCGGTCGGCTGCACGCCGCGAGGCTGGCGCTCGAACAACGGGGCCCCGATTTCTTCCTCGAGCAAGCGGATCTGCCGCGTGATGACGGACGGCGACGTGTTGATGCTGTCGGCCGCGCCGCGGATGGAGCCGTGCGTCAGGACTTCATGGAAATAGCGCAGGCGGCGCTGGTTCAGTTCGCGCATGGTGTCGGTCCGTTGGCCGGTGAAGTGTTGCTCGTTGAGCAACGATAACTCGCTTAGGTTGCTCTTGCGCTGCTTTTTCGTCTCCTCGACGATTCGAACGGAGTCGAACATCGATGCGGGATTTGAAGCAATACGCCCTAAAGGAGAGCGCATGTCCGCCATTCCATCCCCTCAAGCCCCGGTCGCGCCCGACAGCCCGGCGCATCAGGCCCTGTACCGCAAACTGAACTGGCGCCTGCTGCCTTTTCTGCTGCTCTGCTACACGTTCGCCTATCTCGATCGCGTGAATATCGGGTTCGCCAAGCTTTCGATGCAGAGCGACCTGGGTATTTCCGATGCGGTGTACGGGCTGGGCGCGGGCATCTTCTTTCTCGGCTATGTGCTGTTCGAGATTCCGAGCAACCTGCTGCTGCCGCGGATCGGCGCACGCAAGACCATCAGCCGGATCATGGTGCTGTGGGGCCTGACGTCGGCCGGCATGATGTTCGTCCATGACGAGACCACGTTCTACGCGATGCGCTTCCTGCTCGGTGTGTTCGAGGCCGGCTTCGCGCCCGGGATGATCTTTTACCTGACCTACTGGTATGGCCAGCGCCGCATGGCCGGCGTGATGGCGGTCGTCATGCTCGCCGGCCCGATCGGCGGCGCCTTCGGTTCGCCGCTGTCGGCATGGCTGATGACCGGGCTGGCCGGTGCCCACGGCCTGGCAGGCTGGCAGTGGATGTTCGTCGTCGAAGGCCTGCCGTGCGTGCTGTTCGGCGTGCTCGCACTCAAGGTCCTGTCCGACCGGCCGGCCGACGCGAAGTGGCTGACCGACGACGAGAAGCGGATGCTCGCCGCCGAGCTGCACACCCCCGGCGCCGGTCATCACTCGTTCGGACAGGTGTTGCGCGACCCGCGCGTGTACCTGCTGGCGTTCGCCTATTTCACGATCATCTGCGGGATCTACGCGGTGAGTTTCTGGCTGCCGTCGATCCTCAAGGCCGACGGCGTGACCGATACGATGCAGATCGGGCTGTACTCGATGATCCCGTACGTCTGCGCCGCGATCGCGATGGTCGTCATCGGCCGCCGGTCGGACCGCCGCGGCGAGCGCCGTTTCCACAGCGCGGTGCCGGCCCTGATCGGCGCGATCGCGCTGGCCGTGGCGACGACGGCCAACGGCAATCTCGTCATTTCACTGGTCGGCATGACGATCGCCACGTCGATGATCTGGGCCGCGTACACGGTGTTCTGGGCGATTCCGTCGCAATACCTGAAGGGCGACGCCGCCGCGGGCGGCATCGCGTTGATCAATACGATCGGCCTGATCGGCGGCTTCCTGAGCCCGACCATCATCGGTGCGATCCACTCGGCGACGGGCAGCATGGCAGCCGGCCTGCTGGTCATGGTCGCGCTGCTGGTCGCGGGCGCCGCGGTGCTCGTGGCGAACCGGCTTCCCGCGCCGCACGACGCATTGGCGACGGCGTGACGTCGCGCTCGCGCAAGCGTCCGCGACATCCATCGCGGTGCGGGACTGACGGCGCTTTGTGCCGGTGCATTGACTCATTACTTCCGGAGACACGTTTTTGAACACGCGCATTTTAATCGCCGGCTTTCAGCATGAAACCAATACGTTCGCGCCGTCGAAAGCCGCTTACGCGAACTTCGAGCGCGGCGAGGGCTTCCCGGCCATGGTGCGGGGCGACGACGTGCTCGCGCTGCGCGACGTCAACATTCCCGCGGGCGGATTCATCGTCGCGGCGGAACGGCGCGGCTGGACCCTGCTGCCGGTCATCTGGGCGGGCGCAAGCCCGTCGGCCCACGTGACCGAGGACGCGTTCGAGCGCATTGCCGGCGAAATCCTTGCGGCGGTTCGCAACGGAGGCTACGACGCGGTGTACCTCGACCTGCACGGCGCGATGGTCGCGGAGCATGCCGACGACGGCGAAGGCACGTTGCTGGAGCGCGTGCGCGCCGCGGTCGGCCCGGCCGTGCCGGTGGTCGCGTCGCTCGACCTGCATGCCAACGTCACCGCGAAGATGCTGCACGAGGCCGACGCGCTGGTCGCCTTCCGCACCTATCCGCATGTCGACATGGCCGAGACCGGCGAACGCGCGGCCGTGCTGCTCGAGCGCCTGCTCGTCTCGCGGGCGGCGGGCGGTCGCCCGCTGCATCGCGCGGCGCGCCGGCTGCCGTTCCTGATCCCGATCAACGGCATGTGCACGCTGCTCGAACCTTCGCGCGGCATGTATGCGCAGCTCGCGGCGCTGGAAACCGGGGCCGTGGCGTCGTTGTCGTTTGCGCCGGGTTTTCCGGCGGCCGATTTTCCGGAATGCGGCCCGGTCATCTGGGGTTACGGCGACGACGCCGTGTCGGCCGAGGCAGCCGTGCAGGCGCTCTACGATAGGATGCTGGCGGACGAGGCCGCGTGGCAGGTGCCGTTCCTGTCGCCCGATGCCGCCGTGCTCGAAGCGATGCGGCTTGCCGAGGGGGCCGGCAAGCCGGTCGTCATCGCCGATACGCAGGACAACCCCGGCGCGGGCGGCGACTCGAACACGACGGGCATGCTGCGGGCGTTGCTGCGCAACGGCGCACGCGATGCGGCGATCGGCCTGATCTGGGATCCGGCGGCCGCGGCGGCGGCCCATCGCGCCGGGGTCGGTGCGTTCATCGAGGTGGCGCTCGGCGGTGTCTCCGGCGTGCCCGGCGACGAGCCGTACCACGCGCGTTTCGAGGTCGTGAACCTGTCCGACGGCATCTGCCGGTATGACGGCCCGATGATGAACGGCATGCGCGCGGATATCGGGCCGGTTGCCTGCCTGCGGATCGACGGCGTGCTGATCGTGGTGAGCAGCGGCAAGGCGCAGATGCTCGACCGCAATCTCTATCGCGTGGGCGGCGTCGAGCCGGAAGCGATGCGCATCCTCGTCAACAAAAGCTCCGTGCACTTTCGCGCCGATTTCCAGGGCATCGCCCACGCGGTGCTCGTTGCCGCGGCGCCGGGCCCGATGACAGCCGATCCGGCCGAGTTGCCATGGACCCGGCTGGCTCCGGGCATCCGGATGAAGCCGGCAGGAGCGGCATTCACCGGCAACGGTTGAAGCGCGGCACGCCGTCGACGCGTGGCCGGGCGGGCGCGATGTGCGCACCCGGCCACGTCGCTCAACCGCGCCGTGCAACCAGCTCCGATACCGTCTGCGCGGCCTGCTGCAGCGGCCCGAGAAACTCCTTCACCATCTGCTTCGCGGTATGCCGCTGCGCGTTGCCGCTGATGTTCATCGCCGCGATGATCTGCCCGCGCCGGTTGCGGATCGGCGCGGACAGCGACATCAGGCCCACTTCGAGTTCCTGGTCGACCACGGCCCAGCCCTGCTGGCGCACCTGCGCGATGGTCGCCTTCAGCTCGCCGAGATCCGTGATCGTGCGCGGCGTATGCGCGCGGATGCCGCTCTGCGCGAGCGTTTCGTCGAGCGCCGCGTCGTCGAGCGCGGACAGCAGCACGCGGCCCATCGACGTGCAGTACGCGGGCAGCCGGCTGCCGATCGACAGGTTGATCGTCATGATCTTGTGCGTCGGCACGCGCAGCACGTAGACGATCTCGGTGCGGTCGAGCACGGCCGCCGAGCAGCTTTCGTGGATCTGTGCCGACAACTGCTCCATCACCGGATCGGCGAGATTCCAGAACGGCATCGACGTGAGATACGCGAAGCCGAGCTCGAGGATCTTCGGCGTGAGCCGGAACAGCCGGCCGTCGGCTTCGACGTAGCCGAGCGTCTGCAGCGTGAGCAGGATCCGGCGCGCGCCCGCGCGCGTGAGCCCGGTGGCCGATGCAACCTCGGTGAGCGTCTGCTCGGGGCGTGCCGCGTCGAACGCGCGGATCACCGCGAGGCCGCGTGCGAACGACTGTACATAGGAGTCGCCGGGTTTCGTCTGAGTGTCTTCGGTTGTCATGAGCGCCTGGAATGTCGTGCAGCCGAGAAGATAGCGCATGGGGCCTGACACGCCAACCGCGCGGCGGACCGCGCGCTTGACAGGTCGTCCCTGCACTCCCTATGATGCGTTGAACGTTCGATACACGATCTTATGTTCGTATATAGAACATTTAAGCGCATCCCGGCGGGCAATGCAAGGGGCGCGCCCTGTTCATTTCCCAGCCTTCATGGGACCGGAGACACTGATGACCGAAGCTTTTCTGTGTGATGCGATCCGTACGCCGATCGGGCGTTACGGCGGCGCACTGTCCGGCGTGCGCGCCGACGATCTGGGCGCGGTGCCGCTCAAGGCGCTCGTCGAGCGCAACCGCGACGTCGACTGGACGGCGATCGACGACGTGATCTACGGCTGCGCGAACCAGGCCGGCGAGGACAACCGTAACGTCGCGCGCATGTCGGCGCTGCTCGCGGGCCTGCCGCAGGGCGTGCCGGGTTCGACGATCAACCGCCTGTGCGGTTCCGGGATGGATGCGGTCGGCGTGGCCGCGCGCGCGATCAAGTCGGGTGAAGCCGCGCTGATGGTTGCGGGCGGTGTCGAGAGCATGACGCGCGCGCCGTTCGTGATGGGCAAGGCCGCCAGCGCGTTCGCGCGTCAGGCCGACATTTACGATACGACGATCGGCTGGCGCTTCGTCAATCCGCTGATGAAACAGCTGCACGGCGTCGACTCGATGCCGGAGACGGCCGAGAACGTCGCGGTCGACTACAACATCAGCCGTGCGGATCAGGACCTGTTCGCACTGCGCAGCCAGCAAAAGGCCGCGCGGGCGCAGCAGGACGGCACGCTGGCCGATGAAATCGTGTCGGTCACGATTCCGCAGAAGAAGGGCGACCCGGTGGTCGTGTCGCGCGACGAACATCCGCGCGAGACGTCGCTCGAGACGCTCGCGAAGCTGAAGGGCGTCGTGCGCCCGGACGGCTCGGTGACGGCCGGCAACGCGTCGGGCGTCAACGACGGCGCCGCCGCGCTGCTGCTCGCGAACGAAGAAACCGCGAAGCGCTTCGGCCTGACGCCGCGTGCACGCGTGCTCGGGATCGCGACGGCTGGTGTGGCACCGCGCGTGATGGGCATCGGCCCGGCGCCGGCCACGCAGAAGCTGCTCGCGCGGCTCGGGATGACGATCGACCAGTTCGACGTGATCGAGCTGAACGAGGCATTCGCGTCGCAGGGCCTCGCGGTGCTGCGCATGCTGGGTGTCGCCGACGACGATCCGCGCGTGAATCCGAACGGCGGCGCGATCGCGCTCGGCCATCCGCTCGGCGCATCGGGCGCGCGTCTCGTGACGACCGCGATGTACCAGCTGCATCGCACGAACGGCCGCTTTGCGCTGTGCACGATGTGCATCGGCGTGGGTCAGGGCATCGCGATCGCGATCGAACGCGTCTGATCAGTGTGACGAGGTGAAGCGGCCGGACCTGTGCCGCTTGACTGCTGTTGCGCTTCGCAACGATGGGCGGCACGAGGATTCCCGTGCCGCCCATCGTCGTTAACCGCCTTCCGATAGCTGCCCGAGGCGCGCGTCGAGCGCGCCGATCTCGGTGTCCGCGAACACCTCGATGCCATGCTCGCGCAGCAACGCCGCCGTGACCCCGGCGCCCGCATGCCGCCGGTTCCCGAAACTCCCGTCGTAAATGAACGTGCTGCCGCACGACGGACTGCCGTCTGCGAGGATCGCGAAGCGGCAATCGTGCGCCTGCGCGATGGCCAGCGCGGTGTGCGCGCCGGAAACGAACGGCGCCGTCACGTCGGTGCCGTTCACGTCGACGATGCGTGCCCTGCCCGACAGAACCTGCGCTCCCGATTCGCCGCCGGCGATTTCGGCGGGCGGGCGCGGCACGCTGAAGCCGCCCGCCAGTTCCGGGCAGACGGGCACGAGACGCCCTTCACGCTGCCACCGCTCGAGCGCGTCGTGCGCGGCGGTCTTCGCCGAGCCGTTGTAACGGACCGGATGGCCGATCACGCACATGCTGACGAGAATCTTCGGCGTGGCTTGCGGTTGCGGGTCGTTCTTCAATGTCGTGCTCCGTGATGGCGGATGGCGGTTGAGGCAGAGCGGGAAATTCTACGCTTCACCCGCGTGCCGGGCGGTCAGGCCGCCGGTCCTTCCAGATGAATGTCCTCGGGCTCGAGCGCGTAAAGCTCGGGGTCGGGCGCCGGGCTGACCGTGAAGCCGAGCCGCAGGTAGAAGTCGATCGTGCGCTGCGACGGCGTGGCCGACACGTACAGGCGTTCGGCGCCCATCGCGCGCGCCTGCGCCCGGGCCGCGTGATAGAGCTGTTCGCCGAGCCCGCAGCCGCGCCAGTCGTGGCTCACGTGCAGGAACTTCAGTTGCAGCATGTCGCGTCGCGGGCCGAGCGGCCGGTTGTCGACGACGACCGCCGCGACGAGCCTCGCGCCGTCGAACCTGCCGAGAAACCAGCCGCCGCGATCATGGCAGTCGAGCAGGATCGGCGTGTAGTGGTCGGCTTCGCCGTCGGGCCAGCCGGCTACGTCGTAGAACTCCGGCACGCGGCGCAGCGTGCCGTCGCGCAGCACGTACAGGTGCTCGATGATCTCGCGCCGGTCGATGGTCCACACGAGCGGCACGTCGTCGCGCGCAAGGAGGCGGGCGGACAGCGCGTCGCGTTCGGCGGCTGTGCGGCGCGTCATGCGGCCACCCGGTGCGCGGCGATCGCGTACATCAGCGGCAGGCGCGGCATGCCGTCGGGCGGCACCATCCGGTGGCCTTCGAGCTCGCGCATGCCGTCGAAACCCTTCCAGCCGTTCGCGTACGGATATTCGTTCAGGCGGTCGATCGCGAGCCCGGCCGACACGAGCGCATTCACCACGTCGCCGATGCCCCACATGAACTCGTAGCTCGGATGCGGGTTCGCGAAATCGACGACGCCCGGATGGTCGTGCTGCGTGCCGAGCCCCGTGCCGGAAGCCGCGACGTAATCGCCGACGCCTGCGGGCTCCTCGGTCGCGTCGCCCTTGAAGTAGTCGTAGTGCGGCTGCCAGTGTTCGTCGAAATACAGCGCGAACGGATGGAACTCGACCATCGCGAAGCGGCCGCCCGGCGCGAGCAGCGCGGCGATGCCGCGCGCCCATGCGGCCAGGTCCGACAGCCAGCAGATCGCGCCGTACGACGTGAACACGCGATCGAAGCGCTCGCCGCGCGCGGCGGCGTCGGGCATCCAGTCGAGCACGTCGGCGCGCTCGAACCGTGCGGGCAGCCCCGCATCGGCCGACAGTTGCCGCGCGAAGGCGATCGCCTCGTCGGAGATGTCGACGCCGGTTGCGTCCGCGCCGTCGCGCACGAGGCTCAGCGTGTCCTGTCCCGCGTTGCATTGCAGATGCAGGAGCCTCAGGCCCGCGAGATCGCCGAGCAGTTCGCGCTCTTCCGGAAACAGCGTCGAGCCGCCGTTGCGGAAAAACGCGGCCTGATCGCCTTTGTGGCTGTTATGCGCGACCGTCGCCGTATTCCAGGACAGCCGATTCAGTTCGTGCAATGCCTTTTTCATTGAATTCGAATTACGGTGGAATGGGGCCGGATAGGCCAAATTGTCTCGCCGCGTGCAACGGATGCCGGCATTGTCAAGCGGTACGGGGCTTTGTGACAAGCGGATAAACGCGCGCGGAGATTATCGCCGGATTATTTGATCGAAATCATGGCAATGGCCCGATTGCATATTTTATGCGCGACAGGATTAAGGTTTTCCGACGAATTGCCGACAGTAAGGACGAGACCGTCGTAAAGCGATCAACCGTTTTTCGGCTACTGAGCGTGATATCAACGCGGCGCGGACAACAGATCCGCCTTTCGGAGCCTTGCATGCGCAATAACCAGCCCGTTACCCAACAGGAATTCGATTTTCCCGACGACGTCACGCTGATGTCGACGACCGATGCCGACAGCTATATCACCTACGCGAACACGACGTTCGCGCAGGTAAGCGGCTTCTCGAACGAGGAGCTGGTCGGCCAGCCGCACAATGCCGTGCGCCACCCCGACATGCCGCGCGAGGCGTTCGCCGACATGTGGGCGACACTCAAGCGCGGCGAGCCGTGGACCGCGCTCGTGAAGAACCGCCGCAAGAACGGCGATCACTACTGGGTGCGTGCGAACGCGATTCCGGTGATGCGCAACGGCGAGCCGCAGGGCTACATGTCGGTGCGCACGAAGGCGCCGAGCGACGAGACCGCGGCCGCCGACGCGCTGTATCGCGCGTTTCGCGAAGGCAAGGCCGGCCAGCGCCGGTTTCACAAGGGGCTCGTGATCCGCACCGGGCTGCTGCGCATCGCGTCGCTGCCGCAGACGATGTCGGTGCGCGCGCGCGTTCATTCGGCGCTGTGCGTGCTGGCGCCGGCGGTCGTCGGCGCGGGCTGGGCATGCGGGCTGTCCGGCGGCGGGCTCGCGGTGTTTGCCGGCGTGACGGCCGGCGTGGCGGCCGCAGCGGGCTGGTGGCTCGACGCGCAGATCGTGCAACCGCTGAAGCGGCTGCACGAGCAGGCGCTGAACGTCGCGACGGGTGAAAGCCGGCGCGGCGTGCGGATGAACCGCGTCGACGAGATCGGCATGACGCTGCGCACGATCAACCAGCTCGGGCTGATGTTCCGCTGGCTCGTCGACGACGTCAGCGAACAGGTGCACAACGTGCAGCGCGCGAGCAACGAGATCGCGCAGGGCAACAACGACCTGAGCGCACGCACCGAGCAGGCCGCATCGAGCGTGCAGGAGACGGCCGCCTCGATGGCCGAGATGACGGCGACCGTGTCGAGCAATGCGGAGACGGCGCTGCAGGCGAATCAGCTGTCGGTTTCCGCGAGCGACGCGGCCGAGCGCGGCGGGCAGGTGGTGAGCGAGGTCGTCACGACGATGAGCGACATCACCGACAGCTCGCGCAGAATCGCCGACATCATCGGCGTGATAGACGGCATTGCATTCCAGACCAACATTCTTGCGCTGAACGCGGCGGTCGAAGCCGCGCGTGCGGGCGAGCAGGGGCGCGGTTTCGCGGTGGTCGCGGGCGAAGTGCGCGCGCTCGCGCAGCGCAGTGCGAACGCGGCGAAGGAGATCAAGACGCTGATCGGCGCGAGCGTCGAGCGGGTCGAGTCGGGCGCGCGGCGCGTGGACGAGGCGGGCAGGACGATGGAGGATATCGTCACGCAGGTGAAGCGCGTGTCGGACCTGATCGCGGAGATCAGCTCGTCGACGGCCGAGCAAAGCACGGGTGTCGCGCAGGTGGATCAGGCGGTCGTGCACCTGGACAACATCACGCAGCAGAACGCGGCGCTCGTCGAGCAGAGCACGGCGGCGTCGGAGAGCCTGAAGCAGCAGGCGACGCGGCTGGTGGATGCGGTGAACGTGTTTCGGTGATGGTCGGGGCGCGCACGCAATGTGCGCGCCCGATCAATGCATCATGGTTGACGCGTGCGATGCGCGTTCAGGTTTTTCGATTCAATTGGAATGCGCCAACGGATCGACGTTCCTGTTTCGGATTTTGTATTCACGCATTGAATTGAATAGCCGGAACGGAACGCGATAAATGGCGAAAAGACCGGAAAGCTGTCACTCGACTCAATTTATCTGTAGATCGACTGATGAGAAAGGCGGTGCGCCGCGGAATCAACGTATCCGATTTCAAATCATTCACGCTTGTCATCGGTCACCTTGGAGTCGGTGCTATTGCGAGCAACCGGGTAGGGTGAATACGAATACACGGTGCCCGGATCGCGAGCGCTACACCACATCGAAGCGTCATTCGTGCCGCACGGCCAATGGGAGTCAGTTGGATCGCGACGCGAACCTCGCTAGGCAATTGCGGTTCGCGGCGCGTCAGGTACGGCGACACCAACCGGCTGCGAACTCCCGAGCAGCATCAAAGCCGCTGTCAGTGACGTTGAAGGGCGAATCACAAGAGCTTGGACAAACCTAAGAGCACGGTTGAGCACGCTAGCGCCATCTTTTTTTTGTCCTGTTCCGACTTCGCAATGGACATCCGCTTGTTGAGACTTAGGACAGGTCCAATTTTTTGTCTGCGCTAAATTCGATTCGACAAAAAAGATTAAATGCTTCGATGGCGCTTTATGCTAAATAGTTTTCGAATCGTATCGTTAAACAATTTTTGAATAAGATTTTTATCATAAAAATATTGTGTCACATAAGTTGTCAAATACTGTTTCTCGTGACGCCATTTTTCATCTCAATATATAAATTTCAGCATCAAGCTGCATGGGTTTGATATTCTTCGTGCGATAAATTGCGAATGAAATTATTTTTATTGGGATTTCGGTTCGGATGAAATTGAATTCGGGCCGAGAATAATGAGATTGCCGTCGTGCAGATAGCAGCAATACTTCGTACCTTTGCATCCGCTCCGGTCGACTGGAGCACGCGACCGGTCGCTTTTCATTTCGGGAAAGAGCAACGCGCAGCCGGTCGTCTGAAGGCTGTCCGTCTCGCTGACGTCCGTGAACGGATGATGGCGGGCACTTGCGATTCCACGCGTGACGATCCGTCGTCCCGGTTGTTTCTCGAACGGCCAGTGTCGGTGTGCCTTACGAGCGACACGACCGGCGAACTGCCGGCTGGCTATGCCGGCCAGTTCGACACGCTGGCGGTGCAGCTCATCGATGAGCATGGTTGAGACCATGACCGACTCGTTTCTCGATCCTCGGCCGGTAGCGGCTACGCACGCCGATGACACGGCCACGACAGCCGGCGCTCCCGACGCAACGGCATCGCGGTCCGCCCCGCCGCCTATCATCGTTGGCCGAACCCAAGGGCCGACGTTGTTCGACAAGGACAAGCGGCTCATCTGCGTCAAGCAACTGCCTTTGCCCGGCGTCGTCATCTTCGTCCACGGCGTCAACTCCGAGGGCGAATGGTTCAAGGCGTCCGAAGAGGGATTGTGCAAAGGCCTGAATCGTCGGCTGGGACGACTGGACGACCAGATGAAGTATCACGGTGTCGACGCCGGGCAGTTGACGCCTGCGAGGTACACCGAGAGCGTGACGCCGGAGGGGTTTCTCAATCCGAAGCTTTGGGCGGGAAACTATGTCAAATCTGATCCATCGTTTTCGCCCGTCATCCATTTTCGGTGGGGCTACAAGGCGACACTGGATGAACTGAAGGAATACGGCGACAAGATCTTTCTCAACGAGAAGGATTATTGGGGAGGTGGCCCGTTTACCAATGGCTGTTCGAGCTTGCCCGATCTTTGGCACGGCGGCCTCGACGATCGAGCCATGGGCTGGATAACCGTGCAGGGCATCAACCCGACCAACCGGCCGCTGTATCGCGCGCCGCCGCGTGCGTATGGCGTGCTTGCCGCATTGCGGCTTGCCAAACTGATCGAGTCGATTCGAAAGATGCGCGCCGACGTGCCGATCACCGTCGTGTGCCACAGCCAGGGGAATATCGTCGGCCTCACGGGCGCGTTCTTCGGTGACGCGTTACCGGAAGTGGAAGATCCGTGGGGGTGCGAGGGGCGATGCGTCGCGGATGCCTATGTGCTGGCCAACGCTCCTTATAGCCTGGCGAATAGTGAAGGCCCGCACAAATCCGACACGTTCATGGATACCTGGTCGCAACGTGCGACGAAGGATGCTGCGGGCAATCGTGGTCGACAGACCTACGCGGCGCGCACTCAAACGCTCCGCACTTTCTTGTCCCTGATCGGCAATCGCGCTGCCCATGAACCGTCGCCCGACACGGTCGATGCCGACATGGCGAATCACCGGGTATCGCCGACGAGCAACAAGTCGTATACCGCACTGGCCGACCGTGCGCGCCACGGCCTGAACGGATCGACGTACGGGCGCGTCACTGCATATTGCTGTCCGCACGATCAGGTGATCTCGGCGATCACCGTGCAGGGTATCGGTTGGCGCGGCATCGGCAAGCACGAACTGACGGATATCGGCGTACACGGCGTCCTGACGCAACGCGTGTTCGCTTCCGGTTTCGATGTCGGTGTGCAGGAGCGCTACCGCTATTGGGAAGACGACTGGCGGTACGGCAAGAAAGGCACGAAGAGGGGCTTCTGGTATCCGCCCTCGCCGCCGGCGAAGTTCAATCTGGTCGGTGCGCTCAAGGGGAATGAGTCGGTCTGGGGGATGGCGGCAACGCTGTTCTCGGCGCCGATCATGTTCGTCGCGACCGGGTTCAGTTCGGCAATGAACATGTTTCGCGTGAACGCCGATCCGCCGAAGGGTTGGGAGGTATTGGCGGACGCACCGGCGCTGGACGAGACGTTTCCGCCACAGGCGTTGAGGTTCGACAAGCCGATTCTGACCGAGGATGGCGAAGCAACCAGTACCTTCAACGAAGGCAACGATCCACTATCCGCATGGCGCGATGCGAGCAAGGCCGATGCGGACAAACAGGCCGACGATCCTTACGACCAATACAAGGCGAAGACCATGGACGGCGACGCTCACGGCACGGCCGAAAGTGAAGCCGGGCAGCGTTACGAGGACCGCGCCCTGCTGCGGATGGAGGCTCGCCGAACGTTGAACACGGAGTGGGTCGACAGCGATGGTCACGTCATCGGTGAGGACGGCAAAAGCGCTCTACCTGAAGGCTACAAGGAATGGCGCGACAAGCAGATCGTGGATTGGCTTGATCGCGGTACGACGAACAGCCCGACGAACCACTCGACGACGATGACCAACCCGGAGCATGCGGAAAAAGCGCTGGCGTATGACGTGGCGATTGGTCCGTGTTACCTGACGCCTGAACAAATGAAAGCGCTTCGAATTGAGGCAGACTGGCGAATGGGCAAAGGGATTTCCGACGGCAGTCTGGTAAATAAGTACTGCGACTATTTTTCGCGCGGCGATATTGACCAACTTCCTATGCACCAGTGGATTCATATCGAAAACAGTGAAGGAAAGATGCCCACTTCAATCGTGGACGACCGCGAAGGCCAGTTCTATCTCAAGGTTGGGGGTTCGGGATGAGAGCAATCATCGCAACATGGCCGCGACGCATTGCCGTCACGGTCGTGGCATGGATAATCGCGACCCTGCTGATGGCCACTCTAATGGCATATGTAGAACAACCGGACCCGGCACACTTGAAAACAGGAGATTGGATGAAACGATTCGTAGTCGTGCCCGGCTTACTAGCGCTAATGGTGTTTTTACTCACCACGGCCATGACGCGTACCGCGCAAGCGGTGCCGCCGCCCGCTGCAGCGACTACCGCAGTCACTCACTCTGAAGTACCCGCAAGACCCTTCGTTGCACAGGTCGTCGGCCTGATTTGGCTAAATCCGTTGCAACGCAAAGACTATTCAACAGAGTGGCAAACGCTGTGGACGCAAGGGCTTGTTGCACCAAACAAAAACGACGACATGATGCGTACCGACCCGAAGTCGTTTACGACACTCCAATCAGTCGCTGGGATTGCCTACGGAAATGAAGGTACGGAGACATTCAAGGGTTTCTATCACAAATATATGTACGAATTCCCGCTTCTGTTACGTTCACGCTATGCGACAAACCCGAAGTATTTCTACACAGTGAGCCCTGATGATCGAAAAGACTGGCGGGAGCTGGCCGGTATTCGCGTAGAGCTTGCCATTCCTGAGCGGCTTGACGCGTCTGATTCTCAAAGCTACTTGCAAGACTCGATTCGAAAGACGTTTTCCATCGGTAATCCACATTTTCCGAAGGTATGGAGCCACAGCACACCCCCAGATGTGCAGATCACGCAAGGCGGCGCAAGCGCTGGCTTCACGTCGCTGAACAACGCGCTGGACTACCTGCAGGCGAACCCCGACAAGAGCGTATGGGTGATGAATTGGGACGCGCCGAGTTTCCCGCCCACCGATGCCCAGATCAACGAGAACCTCGTCGTGTTGTTCCTCGCTGGTCCGACCTTCAACACCGAGCGCGAACCACTCGCGTGGATCGGCAGGACTGCGACCGGCAACACCGATGCGTTTTCGCAAAAGACCGGTACAACACGAACGGTGCAAGCATGGAAGGCAACCATCGACCAGGCAGCACGCAACGCAGGGATCGCGACCCCAGATATCAAGTACGTCGTTCATGACGCCGGTGCCGGCAGCGATGCCGCATCGGCTCGTCTTGTCGGACTGTCGCAGACATTGACTGAAATCCTGCCCGAATACGACCACAAGAATCAGACGTTCAACACGGCAGCATTGCTCGGCGACATGGGAACCGGTAGCGCATTGACGGACGTCGTGCTGGCGATCGGCCGGATCAATCACTTCGGCGGTAACGCGTTGGTTGCTGGCACGACGGACCCGAAACATCCAGTCGCTGTCGTAGTGACGCCCCCGTCGAAACTCACACCGATCGATCCGGACAAGGACTGGTTTCGCGCGCGCGGCGAAAACAACGCTTACCTGCCGTGGTGGGGGCGTCGTCACGACACCAACTACGGGATGCAGGGCTATTCGTGGTGATGGCGGGGGACGTCGCACACAGGTTGCGCGCGGACCGCTCCTGAACGGGATCGAAGCGAAACGCTCGATTCAGCAGCTTGCCGCGGAACGAGCAATGAGGCGTGAACGAAATTCGCGAACGGTGTGACGTTCCGCCTGGGCGGCAGCGAATTCGCATATGGGGAACCGGAAGACTTCGAAAGTAGCACTGCGAGATGACGCGGGCACAACGGAGAGGGACGCCGGCCCGCGTCGGACCGCCCGGTTCCGGCCGGGCGGTCAGGGCCTGTCGCCGAAGCGGCAGGCCCTGAACCGTCAGACGGCCAGGCAGAGGTACTTGATCACGACGTAGTCGTCGATGCCGTAGTGCGAGCCTTCGCGGCCGAGGCCCGATTGCTTGACGCCGCCGAACGGCGCGACTTCGTTCGAGATCAGCCCCGTGTTCACGCCGACCATCCCGTATTCGAGCGCTTCCGCCACCTTCCACACGCGGCCGATGTCGCGGCTGAAGAAGTAGGCGGCCAGGCCGAACTCGGTGTCGTTCGCGAGACCGATCACTTCTTCGTCGCTGCTGAACTTGAACAGCGGCGCGAGCGGCCCGAACGTCTCTTCCTTCGCGACCTTCATCGCCGGCGTGACGCCCGTCAGCACGGTCGGCTCGAAGAAGCCGTGGCCGAGCGCGTGGCGCTTGCCGCCCGTCACGACGGTCGCACCCTTCGCGAGTGCATCCTCGATGTGCGCCTCGACCTTCAGCACGGCCGCTTCGTTGATCAGCGGTCCTTGCGTGACGCCCGGCTCCGTGCCGCGGCCGACCTTCAGCTGGCCGACGGCTGCCGCGAGCTTCTGCGCGAACTGGTCGTACACGGCTTCATGCACGTAGAAGCGGTTCGTGCACACGCAGGTCTGGCCGCTGTTGCGGTACTTCGACGCGATCGCGCCCTGCACGGCCGCATCGAGGTCGGCGTCGTCGAACACGATGAACGGCGCGTTGCCGCCGAGCTCCAGCGACACCTTCTTGACCGTCGCCGCGCATTGCGCCATCAGCAGGCGGCCGACCGGCGTCGAGCCGGTGAACGACAGCTTGCGCACGATCGGGTTCGACGTCAGTTCGCCGCCGATCGCCTTCGGGTCGCCCGTGACGACGCTGAACACGCCGGCCGGCACGCCCGCGCGCTCGGCCAGCACGGCCATCGCGAGTGCGGAGAACGGCGTCGCTTCCGCCGGCTTCACGACGATCGGGCAGCCTGCCGCGAGTGCCGGGCCGACCTTGCGCGTGATCATCGCCGCCGGGAAATTCCACGGCGTGATTGCCGCGCACACGCCGATCGCTTCCTTCGTCACGACGATGCGCTTGTCGCTCGCCGGCGTCGGGATCGTGTCGCCATACACGCGCTTGCCTTCTTCCGCGAACCACTCGAGGAACGATGCGGCGTAGCCGATCTCGCCCTTCGCTTCGGCCAGCGACTTGCCTTGCTCGGTCGTCAGGATCAGCGCGAGGTCGTCGGCGTTTTCCATCATCAGGTCGTGCCACTTGCGCAGGATGACCGCGCGTTCCTTCGCGGTCTTCTTGCGCCACGCCGGCCATGCGGCGTTCGCGGCGTCGATCGCGTGACGCGTCTCGGCCGTGCCCATTGCCGGCACGGTGCCGAGCAGGCCGCCCGTCGCCGGGTTGCGGACTTCGAACGTCTCGCCGTTCGTTGCGCCTTGCCATTCGCCATTGACGTACGCCTGCTGGCGGAACAGCGACGGATCTTTCAGTGCCAGGGTTTCCTGAACGGTGCTCATATGCATCGCCTGCTTTGAAAAGGACGGGTAAGGACGGAAGAAAACGGCCGCCGCCGTCTTCGCGACGGCGGCGGCGCATTCAGTTGACGTGGACGGGAACTCAGGCCGGCACGCCGACCGTTTCCTTCAGCACTTCCTCGAGGATCACGAGCGCTTCGTCGAACACGGCTTGCGTGATCGTCAGCGGGAACAGGAAGCGCACGACGTTCGAGTACACGCCGCACACGAGCAGCAGCAGGCCGCGCTCGAGCGCACGCGTCTGCACACGCTTCGTGAACTCGGCATCCGGCTCGCCCGAACCCGGCTTCAGGAACTCGACCGCGATCATCGCGCCCGGGCCGCGCACGTCGGCGATCTGCGGCACGTCGGCCTGCAGCGAATTCAGCTTCGCCTTCAGCACGTCGCCGAGTTGCGTCGCGCGGTCGCACAGCTTCTCTTCGTCGATGATCTCGAGCACCGCATGTGCCGATGCGACGGCCAGCGGGTTGCCCGCGTACGTGCCGCCGAGGCCGCCGGGCGCTGCCGCGTCCATCACGTCCGCACGGCCGACGACGCCCGACAGCGGCATGCCGCCTGCCAGGCTCTTCGCCATCGTGATCAGGTCGGCCAGCACGTCGTAGTGCTGCATCGCGAACAGCTTGCCGGTACGCGCGAAGCCCGTCTGGACTTCGTCGGCGATCAGCAGGATGCCGTGTTCGTTACAGATCTTGCGCAGGGCGCGCACGAATTCGGCCGGCGCCGGGTTGAAGCCGCCTTCGCCCTGGACCGGTTCGAAGATGATCGCGGCAACGCGCTTCGGATCGATGTCGGCCTTGAACAGCATCTCGATCGCCTTGATCGAGTCGGCCGTCGTCACGCCGTGCACCGCGTTCGGGTACGGGGCGTGGAACACGTCGCCCGGGAACGGGCCGAAGTTCAGCTTGTACGGGGCGACCTTGCCGGTCAGCGCCATGCCCATCATCGTGCGGCCGTGGAAGCCGCCCGAGAACGCGATGACGCCCGGACGGCCGGTCGCTGCACGCGCGATCTTGATCGCGTTCTCGACGGCTTCGGCGCCGGTCGTGAAGAACGCGGTCTTCTTCGGGAAGTCGCCCGGCGCGCGGTCGTTGATCTTTTCGGCCAGTTCGACGTACGACGCGTACGGGACGATCTGGTAAGCGGTGTGCGTGAAGTTGTTCAGTTGATCCGCGATCGCCTTGACGATCTTCGGGTGGCGGTGGCCCGTGTTCAGCACCGCGATGCCGGCGGCGAAATCGATGAAGCGGCGGCCTTCGACATCCCACAGTTCCGCGTTCTCGGCGCGGGCTGCGTAGAAATCGCACATCACGCCGACGCCGCGCGGGGTGGCGGCGTTCTTGCGGGCCTGCAGGTCGGCATTCTTCACGGTCATCTCCTTGATGTTCTTTCCGGTGAGTAGAAAATCGGGCGCCTTGGCAGCCCATGCAGGGGACTATAATCACATTTGGCTCTGACAATCAGAGCCATTTCAATAAATATTCAGGAGCCAATCATGCGCGCGAGCGTGTTGTCGGACTGGCTGGCGCAGCGCCTCGTGCGCGGCGGCGAGCAGCCGATCTACCGGCAGCTTCACCGGCTGCTGCAACAGGCGATCCTGTCGCGCGAACTGCCGGCCGGCACGCGCGTGCCGTCGTCGCGGCTGCTGGCCGCCGAGCTCGGAATCGCGCGCAACACGGTCACGCAGGTTTACGAACAGCTTGCGCTCGAAGGCTATGTGAACTCGGCGACCGGCCGCGGCACGTTCGTCGCCGACAGCGCGCCGGATGAGATCGTCGGCGCAACGCCCGACGCGGCGGCCGGCCCGGCCGTCGTGATGCCGTCCACGCGGCGGCTGTCGGCGCGGGGTTCGCGGCTGGTCGACGGCGCCGGCGTATCGAAGCGCCAGGGCGGCGCGTTCATGCCGGGCGTGCCCGATGTGTCGCGATTTCCGGCGCGCGTATGGACGCGGCTGCACAACAAGTACTGGCGGCGCCTGCGCCCCGACCTGCTGACCTACGCGCCGGGCGGCGGGCTCGCGCTGCTGCGCGAGACGCTGGCCGACTACCTGCGCACGTCGCGCTCGGTGCGCTGCACGCCCGAGCAGATCGTGATCACCACCGGCATCCACCAGTCGATCGACCTCGCGGTGCGGCTGCTGACCGATCCGGGCGACGCGATCTGGACCGAGGACCCGTGCTACTGGGGCGTGCGCAGCGTGCTGAACGTGTCGGGGCTGACCACGCGGCCGATTCCGGTCGACGACGAAGGCATTGCGCCGTCGGCCGCCGATCTCGCCGAACCGCCGAAGCTGATGCTCGTCACGCCGTCGCACCAGTATCCGCTCGGGATGGTGATGAGCCTCGCGCGGCGCCGGATGCTGCTCGAATACGCGCGCCAGCACGGCTGCTGGATCATCGAGGACGATTACGACAGCGAATTCCGCTACGGCAGCCGGCCGCTTGCGTCGCTGCAGGGCCTCGATACGGCCGGGCAGGTGATCTATGTCGGCAGTTTCGGCAAGACGCTGTTCCCGGGGCTGCGGGTCGGCTATCTCGTCGCGCCGGAGCCGCTCGCGGAAAGCTTCGCGACCGCGAGCGCCGAGCTGTATCGCGAAGGGCAGTTGCTGCAGCAGGCCGTGCTCGCCGAATTCATCGCGGAGGGGCACTTCGTGTCGCATATCCGCAAGATGCGCACGCTGTACGGGCAGCGCCGCGAGGTGCTGCTCGACGCGGTCGCGCACCGTTACGGCGACACGCTGCAGGCGCTCGGCAGCGATGCGGGGCTGCATCTCGTCACGCAGCTGCCGGAGGGCGTCGACGATCGCGCGGTTGCGCAGGCCGCGCTCGAACGCAACATCGTCGTGCGGCCGCTGTCCGGTTACTACGCGGATCGCGCGCGCGCGGCGTCGGGGTTGCTGCTCGGCTATGCGTGCGTGCCGGAGGACGAGATCGCGACCGCGTTTGCGACGCTCGCCGAGGCGATCGACGAGCGGGCGTTCGGCAAGGTGATCGAGGTGGCCTGAGCGGCACATGCCGCTGCCGTATCGCGCGAGTATGGCCGTCGTTGTACCCGGGCCGGGCCATGCGCTCCGCATCGCGGAGAGCATGTACGTGACGTAGCGCCGCCGAACCTCAATACCCGATCCACACCGCGAACGTCAGCGCGACGCACGACAGCGCGAGCAGGATCGCGAACAGCGGCAGCACGAAGCGGATCCACGCGCCGAAATCGACGCGCGCGGTCGCGAGATAGGCGAGCAGCATGCCGGACGTCGGCGTGACGAGATTCGTCAGCCCGCCGCCGAGCACGAACGCGAGCACCGACGTCTGGCCGCTCACACCGGACAGCTGTGCGATCGGCCCGATGATCGGCATGCTCACCGCGGCCTTGCCCGACACCGATGGAATGAACACGTCGAGCACCATCTGCACGCCCATCAGCCCGTTCGCGACCCACACCGGCGACTGCCCGTCCGCGAGCCGCGTGAAGAAATTGATCAGCGTGTCGAGCACGAGGCTGTTCTGCAGCAGCAGTTCGACCGACGCGGCGAGCCCCATCAGCAGCGCCGCGAGCATCATGTTCTTCATCCCGTCGACGAATGCATCGGCCGCGCTGCGCGAATCGAGCCGGCCGATCGCGGCCGTCGCGATGCTCACGGCCGCGTAGAACGCCGCGAGTTCGACGTTGCCCCATTTCAGTTCGCGCGTGCCGTAGATCAGCATCGCGACGGCCGCGGCGAACACGACGAGCGTCGCCTTGTGGCGCAGCGACAGCTTCGCGGCCGCGTGCGCGCTGTGACCGGCGGCCGTTTGCCCGGCGCGATAGCCGGTGTTGCGCACATGGCGCAGCAGGTACAGGATGCCGATCGTCAGGAATACGACGAATACGGCCGCGCGCAGCGCGACGCCGCTGAACAGCGGCACGCCGACGAGCGGTTGCGCGACGGCGAGCGCGAGCGGGTTCGTGACCGACGCGATGTAGCCGATCTTCGCGGCGAGCGCGACGAGCGCGACCGCGTACAGGTCGGAGAGCCCCAGGCGCCGCGCGATCACGACGACCATCGGAATGATCACGAGGTACTCGGAGATGAAGCCGAGCAGCGTGCTGCCGAGCCCGATCAGGATCATCAGCATCGGCGTCAGCAGGTACGCGTTGTTGCCGGTCAACTGCAGCAGCCGGTCGATGCCCGCATCGACGACGCCCGTGCGGCGCATCACGCCGAACATCCCGCCGACGAACATCACCATCACGATCAGCGGCGCGTTCTTCAGCAGCCCCTGCGGCACCACGACGAACGCGGATACGAGGCTCGCCGGCATGGCCTGTGCGGGCGTGCTGTGGCTGACGGCCGGCGCGACGAGCGTCGACAGGTCGGTCGTCTTCGGCACCACGTGATAGGTGCCCGGCACGACGAGCCGGCCGTTGCGCTCGAAGTGGCCGGAGTCGACGATCCACGTGAGCGCGATCGCGGCGGCCAGTACCCACAGCATCATCACGACCGGGTGCAGCATCTTGCCGTGCGGATGCGGTGCGTGGCCGGCGGGGGCGGCCGGATCGTCGGCCGCGCGCGCGGCGGGGTCGGCGCCGTGCGCGCCGGCCGGGTTCGGGGAAGAGGCGGACATCGGATCCTCGTCGAAGAAGGAGCGGGCCGTCAGGCCGGTTGCAGCGCGGCGCGCGCCGGGACGTAGCCGAGTTCGGCGGAAATGGCGTGGCTGCACGCCTGCAGGCGTTCGAGATAGTCGGGGATGTCGGCGTGGCTCACGCGCACCTCGGGGCCCGTCACGCTGACGGATGCAACCGTCGCGCCCGTCAGGTCGCGCACCGGCACCGCGATCCCGACCGCGCCGGGCGTCACCTCGCCGCTGCTGACCGCGTAGCCCTTGCGCGCGACTGCGTCGAGTTCGCCGGCCAGCTTCGCCGGATCGTCGGCCTGCCCGTTCCGGCGCAGTTGCGCGAGATATTCGTCGCGCACGGCTTCCGGCGCGAACGCGAGCAACACCTTGCCCGACGCGCCGAAATTGACCGGCCGGCGGTTGCCGACCGCGCCGACGGTGCGCACCGCGTGCGTCGTTTCGCAGCGCGCGACGCATACCGATTCGAGCCCTTCGCGCACGCGCAGCACGATCGTTTCGTTGATCGCCTGGTTGAGCGCGAGCATGTGCCGGTGCGCGGCGCGCACGAGCGCGTTCTGCTGCGACGCGGCCACGCCGATCACGAACGCCTGCGGGCCGAGCGCATAGGTGGACGTGCGCGCGTCCTGCACGACGAAACGGTGCAGTTCGAGCGTGCACAGCATCCGGTACGTGCGCGATTTGTTGATGCCGAGCTGCGACGCCAGTTCGGTCACGCCGAGGTTCGGATGCTCGGCCACGTAGGTCAGCAGCTTCAGCGCGCTGTCGACGGCGTCGACGATGTAGGTCGTCATGCGGTGTCTCCTGGCGAGGCGATGCGTGCGCGCACGTAACCGGCGAGCGCGTCGAGGTATCCATCGACCGAGCGTTTCAGCGCGGCGAAGCCGTCGTTTTTGGCGAACGCGGCTTCGTCCATGTACAGCGCACGGTTGAATTCGATCTGGATGCTGTGGCGCTGCTGCGCCGGGTCGGCAAATGCGGTCAGCAGGTCGCCGCCCTGGTACGGGTCGTTGATCTGCACGCGGTAGCCGGCGCTGGCGAACCATTGCGCGGTCCACGCGGTGAACGCCGGGTCGGCGGTCGTGCCGCGCCGGTCGCTAACGACGACGTCCGGCCGCAGCGCACCCGCGTCGACGTTCATCGCGTTGCCGCGCGACTTCATCGAGTGGCAGTCGATGTGCCACAGCGCGCGGTGCGCGGCATGCAGCGGCGCGGCGATGCCGGCGAGCGCGCGGCGGTACGGCAGGTAGTACGCGTCGATCCGGTGGCGCACTTCGGCGAGCGACAGCTTGCGGTCGTACAGCGGCACGCCGGGCAGCGCGTCGCGCCGGATCAACCCCATTCCGCGCTGCGTGTACGGCTGCGGCGCAAGCGGCGCGGGCCACGGCTCGGCGAGCAGCGTTTCGTCGATGTCGGTTTCCGCACGGTTCGGATCGATGTAGGCGCGCGGGAACGTCGCGCCGAGCAGCGTGCCGCCGCGTGCGGGGGCACCGGCCCACAGTTCGTCGATATACGCGTCCCACGTCGTGCGGATCGCGTCGTCGGGCGCGACGGTCGAGAAGTCGGGCGGATACGCGATGCCGCTGTGCGGCGAATCGACGACGATCGGCAGCGCGGGCGCCGTCGGTTGCGCGACGAAATACGCGGGCGGTATGCCGGCGGCCGCGTTGTTGCAATTAAACGTCACCATGGGGATCAGGTTCTTTACCTAGTTTCTCGAAGTGTCTCGTTCGTTTGTTTTAATGATTAAAACAGCGTATCAATATTTCACAACGGCAGAAAATTGCGGTCAAGGGCTTTTTTCAAAGCCGGATCTGCGCGCTTTGATCGGCCTGTAATGCCCGTCGTTATTGGATTCGTTTCATTCTTCGAAACGCCTTGAGAATCGGAGGATTTGACCTTCGCGTTCTATTTTTGGCATGACTTGACGCTGCAAATCGTCGAAATCAACAATTAATAAGACGATGTTTTATTCAATAAAACAAGTCATGGGCGATTTAAATCGCTCCCCATATTTAGTCGACAAAAAGGGGTCGGAGATGAAGCGGAAGGAAATGGCGGCCGCGCTGGCAGGCATCGCAATCGCGGCAGGCGCGACGCATGCGCACGCGCAATCGAGCGTGACGCTGTATGGCGTCGTCGATTCGGGGATCACCTACACGAACAACCAGAACGGTCATGCCGCGTGGCAGGCGACCGGCGGCAACGAGCAGGGCACGCGCTGGGGGCTGCTCGGCAAGGAGGATCTCGGCGGCGGCACGCGCGCGGTGTTCCGGCTCGAGAACGGCTTCAACATCGAGACCGGCACCGCGAGCCAGGGCGGCCGGCTGTTCGGGCGGCGCGCGTACGTGGGGCTGGACAACGACCGCTGGGGCACGCTGACGATGGGCCGCCAATACAACGCGGCTCAGGAAGTGCTGGAGCCGCTGCAGATCGGTGCGACCACCGCGCTCACGCAGTACGCGCTGCATCCGTTCGACACCGACGACCTGAACAACACGTTCCGCACCAACAACGCGGTGCAATACCAGACGCCCACGTGGTACGGGCTGCGCGCGGTCGGCCTGTACGGCTTCTCGAATTCGACGTCGTTCGCCGAAAACCGCGTGTGGAGCCTCGGCGCGAGCTACGAGAACGGGCCGCTGCAGCTTGGCGCCGCGTACGTGCGTGTCGATCATCCGGCACTCGACACGACCGGCGCGGCCGCGTCCGACAACTACTACACGTTCGTCAAGGGCGTGACGCGCCAGCAGATCTGGGGCGCGGGCGGCGCGTATGCGTGGGGCGCCGCGACCTTCGGGCTGCTGTACACCAGTTCGCTGTTCAACCTGCAGACGGGCGGTGCGATGCGCTTCAACAACTACGAGGGCAGCGTGCGCTACCTGATGACACCCGCGCTGCAGTTCGCGCTCGGCGAAACCTACACGCAGGTGCTCGCGTCGCAGGGGCCCAAGCCGAGTGCGCACTACCTGCAGACCAGCGCCGGTGCGCAGTATTTCCTGTCGAAGCGCACCGATATCTACGTGAATGCGTTCTACCAGCGCGCGTCGTCGAACGCCGTGGCCGCGATCGAAGGGATCTCGAATCCGTCGAGCACGCGTACGCAGATCGTCGCGGTGACCGGCATCCGCCACAAGTTCTGACGCGGCGGCAGGCCGCGGGCGCGCGCTGTCCGCTTACAGCCGGATCAGCGCCGCGCCCGCAACCACCAGCGCGCACGCGGCGAGCCGCTGCACGCCCGGCCGCTCGCGCATCGCGAACCAGGCGATCGCGACCGCGAAGATCGAGCTCGTTTCGCGCAGCGCCGATACCGTCGCCACCGGCAGGTGCCGGTACGCAAGGATCACGATCCCGTAGGCGGCGAGCGAGATCGTGCCGGCGATCGCGCCCTGCACGAGCGCGGTGCGCGACGCGAGCACCGCGCGCGGGCCGCCGCGCAGCGCGCAGACGAGCACGAGCTGCGGCACGCTCCACAGCAGGTACACCCACGCGATGTAGCCGAGCGCGCTGCCGGAGATGCGCGAGCCGATCCCGTCGCAGATCGAATACGCGGCGATGAACACGCCTGTGAGCAGCGCATACGGCACGCCTTCGCCGGAGAACCGGAAGCCGCGCCGCAGCGCGAGCGACATGATGCCGAACGACACGAGCGCGATGCCCGCGAAGCCGAACGGCGTCGGCCGCTCGTGCAGCAACGCGAGCGCCAGCACCGACACGAGCAGCGGCGAGATGCCGCGCGCGATCGGATAGATCTGCCCGAATTCGCCGCTGCGGTACGCACGCGCCAGCGTGAAGCAGTACGCGACCTCGAGCGCGGCCGATGCGGCGATGTACGGCCACGCGGCGGGCGCCGGCGCGGGCAGCAGCGCGGCGCCGGCGACGCCGAACGCGAGATACGGCAGCGACATCGTGCCGAGTTGCACGAGCCGGTCTTCACTGACGTGGAGGAAGGCATTCCAGATCGCGTGCAGCAGCGCGGAGCACAGCACGAGGCCGATGAACAGGTGATCCATGAACGGAAGTGAGGACGGGAGCGGGGGAGGAGCAGCGCCGTCAATTATGTGGGTATCCGGCGCGTTCGCGCGGAATTGTCGATAATGGAACGTTGTTATTCACCGGATGCCGACGATGACCGAAGCCACCCAAGCCCAGCCTGCCGTTCCGCGCCTCACGAGCCTGTCGCACGGGGGCGGCTGCGGCTGCAAGATCGCGCCGGGCGTACTGTCCGAGCTGCTGAAGCGCGCGACGCCGCCCGCGCTGTTCCCGGACCTGCTGGTCGGCACCGAGACGTCCGACGACGCGGCCGTCTACCGGCTCAACGACGAGCAGGCGATCGTCGCGACCACCGATTTCTTCATGCCGATCGTCGACGATCCGTTCGACTTCGGCCGCATCGCGGCGACCAACGCGCTGTCCGACGTCTATGCGATGGGCGGCAAGCCGATCCTCGCGCTCGCGCTGGTCGGCATGCCGATCAACGTGCTGCCGCACGAGACGATCGCGGCCGTGTTGCGCGGCGGCGAATCGGTGTGCGCGGATGCCGGCATTCCGGTCGCGGGCGGCCATTCGATCGATTCGGTCGAGCCGATCTACGGGCTCGCGGCGATCGGCGTCGTGCATCCGTCGCGCGTGAAGCGCAATGCGGCCGCGCGCGCGGGCGACGTGCTCGTGCTCGGCAAGCCGCTCGGCGTCGGCGTGCTGTCGGCCGCGCTGAAGAAGAACCAGCTCGATGCCGACGGTTACGCGCAGATGGTCGCGACGACCACCAAGCTGAACCGGCCGGGCGCCGAGCTGGCTGCGCTGCCGGGCGTGCATGCGCTGACCGACGTCACGGGCTTCGGGCTGCTCGGCCATGCGCTCGAGCTGGCGCGCGGCGCGCAGCTCACCGCGCGCGTGCACTATGCGTCGCTGCCGTGGCTTGCCGGTGTCGAGGCGTTCGTCACCGACGGCGTGTTCACCGGCGCGTCGGGCCGCAACTGGGCCGCATACGGCACCGACGTGCGGCTCGCCGACGGCCTGCCCCCCGTCGCGCAGGCGTTGCTGACCGATCCGCAGACGTCGGGCGGCTTGCTGGTTGCGTGCGCACCGGAAACCGTCGATGAAGTGCTCGCCTGCTTCCGTGCCGACGGTTTCGACCGCGCGGTCGTAATCGGCGAGATGGTTGACGGGCCCTCGCGCGTCGACGTCGCCTGACGCCGGATTCACACACCGGATCGTTTTGACGTCGCTAGAATCGATGCCTTCCATGAAGGCATCGACGACCGATGAACGACTTCCTGTTCGGGCTGATGATCGCGCTGTCGGTCGGGCCCGTCGCGCTGATGATCGCGAACTACGGCATGCGCGCCGGCACGGCGGCCGGCGTGCGCGCCGCAATCGGCGTGGCCGCGGCGGACGGCTGCTATGCAGTCGTCGCGTTCACGATCGGCGCGATGCTTGCGAGCACGCTCGCGTCGCATCTGTCGGTGTTCCGTATGGTCGGTGCATGCGTGTTGCTCGCAATGGGCATGCGGATGCTGTGGCAGGCGCTGCGTGACCGGCGCCGCACGCTCGACGGCGATGCCCTGCCGCCGCCGGGCGATCGCCCGTTCATGTCGATGTTCTTCGTCACGCTCGCGAACCCGCTGACGATCCTGCTGTTCTACGGCTATGCAACGGCTGCCGCCGGTGCACACCGGCACTGGTTGCCCGGTGCCGCGTGCGTGTTTGCGGGCAGCCTGGCGGGGCAGCTCGTGTTCGCGTTCGGTGGCAGCGCGATCGGTCGCTTCGTGAAGTCGCCGGGGTGGCTCGCGGCGAGCCATGCGGCCGCCGCGCTGGTCGTGCTCGGTTACGGCGTCGCGGGGTTGATGCGCGTGTAGTACCGCAGGAAACGACCGACGTTGCACGTGGCGACAAACCCGATAGCATTCCTGATGTTCGCAATGCAGCGGCGCATGCGCGAATTCCATCACGCAACACGCATCCATTCGCACGAAACACCGCTCGCCGTTTCGTAGCCGGGTTCCGCATTGCGTACGCCCGTTCTATACTCCCTCGCGCAGTCTCCGAGAGCCGTTCTCACCCAACATCACCGAAACAAGGAACGCCGATGCTGACTCGCTCCATTCTTTCCGCTGCTGCATTTTCGCTCGCAGCCTGCGCGACCGCGCCGTCGATCGCGCAGGACAACCAGGGCAACAACGCGGGCAACACTGCATTCTCCGAGACCGGTGCACAGGGCCGCCCGGTCAAGGTCATGATCATCACGATGTTCGGGCCGGAGGGCCAGGCATGGCTCGACCGGATCGGCCCGTGGCGCGACATCGCCGTGCCCGGCCTGTCGCCCGACTATCCGGCCGTTCACTGCAACAAGCAGGACGTGTGCGTGGTCACGACCGGCATGGGCTATGCGAATGCGTCGGCGACGATCATGGCGCTTACGTTCTCGCAGCGCTTCGATCTGCGCCGCACGTATTTCCTGATCTCCGGCATCGCGGGCGTCGACCCCGCGCAAGGCACGGTCGGTTCGGCCGCGTGGTCGAAATACCTCGTCGATTTCAGCCTGCAGTGGGAGCTCGATGCGCGCGAGATTCCGGCCGGCTGGAACACGGGCTTTCTCGGCATCAATACGAAGAGCCCGAACGACAAGCCGCCGCTCGACTATCGCACCGAAGTCTTCCAGCTCAATCCGCAGCTGACCGATGCCGCGGTCGCGTTGTCGCGCAACGTCGTGCTCGCCGACAGCGCGCAGGCGCAGGCCGCGCGCGCGAAGTTCACGTATGCGCCGGCGAACCGGCCGCCGACGGTGATCCAGTGCGACACGTCATCGGGCAACACGTGGTTCTCGGGCACGCTGATCGGCGAGCGCGCGCGCCAGTGGACGAAGATCCTGACCGACGGCAAGGGCACGTACTGCATGACCGCGCAGGAAGACAACGCGACGTATGAAGCGCTCAAGCGCGCGGCCAGCGTGAAGCGGGTCGACCTGTCGCGCGTCGCCGTGTTGCGTACGGGGTCCGATTTCGACCGGCCATACGCGGGGCAGACGAGTGCCGACAACCTGCTGAACTACGCGGACCAGGGCGGTTTCGCCCCGGCGACCGAAAACCTGTACCGCGCGGGCAATCCGCTCGTGCAGGACATCGTCACGCACTGGGGCGAATGGCGCGACGGCGTGCCGCGTCGTTGAGGGCCGGACGATGACTCAGCCGGCGCTCAATGCGAGTGCGGGGCCGAACGGAACGGCGTCCAGACCGGCGTGGTGTCGTCCCAGTGATCGAGCGGCGAAGGAAGGTGGTCGTTCATCATGTGCTCCTGCAGCTAACTGACTCAGCGAGTCGTCGATTGGTGTGTCGCGACGCCGCGCACGGGGCAACCCGCTGCGCGGCGTTGCGCGTTTACCGGCCCCCGCCGGCGAGCTGGTTGCTTTCCGGCATCGGGCGATACGGGCCCTGTGCGAGTTCGAGCCCTTGCGGATACGAATTCGCCTTGCGCAGGTACGCGAGCGTGCCGTCCTTGCGCGCTTGCTCGACTTCCGCGCTCACTTCGGCACGCGTACGCGGGCCGTAGTGCTGCGAGTACCACGACGTGTTGCCGTAGTCGCCGGCGTGCGGCGTGCCCGAATCGGCGAAGGCCGGTGCGGACACGGCGAGCGTGAGGGCCAGGGCGGAGAGAAGGTTGCGGCGGTTCATGACATAACTCCTGTGTCGATATGAGTTAGCGCTTCAGCGCTTACTCAGATCCCATGTCGGAGCTGGCGCTTCGGCGCTTACTCCGGTCCCGTCAGGCGGGATCTGTTCGATGCGCAACGAGGTGCGCGACAGGGTTTACTCTAGGTATCTGCTCCGTCGCGATAAATGCGGCAGACGCGAATTGATTTGTCGTCGCAAAGGAACAATCGACATCCGCATGGACGGCAGGGTTATGCGGAAATCGCCGGCAGCCCCGTGCGGCGGGGCTCGCACGGATGCGACAGCCACCCGCGACGGCGCACGCGGGCGATTGCTGCGCGCGGCACAAAGGTTTGCTGCGGAATCGGGAAGGATCGAAAGCGCCGCGCGGAACGGCGGCTTGAAGACGCGCGGGCCTGGCGGCCCGCGCAGGCAGGTCAGAGGATTACGCGACCCACTCGTTGATGACCGGCGTATCGAGCGCCGGCGCGCGTTCGGCTTCCTCGAACGTGCGCTTGCTGCACGTCGCGTCGAGGCTGCCCTTGCCGCTCAGCAGCGGGCAGCGGTCGAACACTTCGGCCACCCAGTCGACGAACACGCGCACCTTCGGCGACAGGTGACGGCTGTGCGGATACACGACCGAGATCGGCATCGGCAGCGGCTTGACGCCGGGCAGCACTTCCTTGAGCCGGCCTTCGCGCAGGTGCGGCAGCACCATGAACAGCGGCGGCTGAATCAGCCCGAAGCCTTCGATCCCGCAGGTCACGTACGCATCCGCGTCGTTCACCGACACGATGCTGTCCATCTTCACCTCGACTTCCTTGCCTTCGCTGAGGAACGTCCAGTCGATCGTGCGGCCGGTGCGGCTCGAGAAATAGTTGACGGCCTTGTGCTGGCCGAGATCCTCGATCGTCTGCGGCTCGCCGAAGCGTTCGAGATAGTCGGGCGCGGCGACCGTCACGCCTTCGAACAGGCCGACGCGGCGCGCGACGAGCGACGAATCCTGCAGCGCGCCGACGCGGATCACGCAGTCGACGCCTTCCTGCAGCAGGTCGACCGGCCGGTCGGACAGGCCGAGCTGCAGGTCGATGTCCGGATAGCGCGTATGAAATTCGCACAGCGACGGAATCACGAGCAGCCGGCCGATCGAGCCCGGCATGTCGATACGCAACTTTCCGTGCGGCTTCCGGTTGTTGGCCTGGAAGCTTGCTTCGGTTTCCTCGACATCCGCGAGGATCCGCACGCATCGTTCGTAGTACGCGGCGCCGTCCGGCGTGAGCGACAGCCGGCGCGTGGTCCGGTGCATCAAACGCACGCCGAGGAAGGCTTCGAGATTCTGGATGATCGTCGTGACGGACGCCCGCGGCAAGCTGAGCGTTTCTGCTGCCTTGGTGAAGCTGCTTGTATCGACGACGCGAGTAAACACCTGCATGGCCTGAAGCCGGTCCATCACAACCTCCGCAATCTAATGAGCCTCCGGAACGACAAGGCTGCGCTACCTCGTGGGTAAACGCAGCCTCGGATTGTTCGGGGGCGTTGAATTGTGTTGCCGGATTATAGGCATTTATCCCAATGTCTGCCGGACCCAGAATTCGTTCCATCTCGAAATGGATGCTGCATCGTCATGGACGCTTCTGAATTCAGCAAATTCCTGAAAGCCGCGCTGCCCGCGCAAGCCTTGGCAGGCGCGGCGCTGACGGTCGCCGAAGTGGAAATTCCCGGCTACGCGCAGGACATCGTGCTGCGCCTCTACCGCCGCCCGGACAAGACCGGGTTGCCAGTAGTGCTTTATTTCCACGGCGGCGGTTTCGTCCGCGGTTCGCTCGAAGACGCGGATTTCGCCGCGCGTTTTTTAGCAGAACGCTTACCAGCTCTCGTAGTGTCGGTCGACTATTCGCTCGCGCCGGCCTTTCCTTTTCCGGCCGCGCCGGAGGATGCGTATCGCGCCGCCGTGTGGGCCGCGACACGCGCCCGCGCGTTCGGCGGCAACCCGAAGAAAATCGGGGTCGCGGGCCACGACGCGGGCGGCCAGCTCGCGAACTGTCTCGCCTTCATCGCACGTGACCGCGGTGAAGTGTCGATCGTCGCGCAGGCGCTGTTCGGGCCGATGCTCGACCCGAGCATGACGCGCATCGGCGACGCCGAACGTCTCGCATCAGACATCACCGCGCGCGAATGCGCGGCCTGTTATCGCGCGTATCTGCCGCAGGCGGCGCAGCGCATCCACCCGTACGCGGCGCCGCTCGAATCGGTGCGCCTCGCGGGGCTGCCGCCGACGCTCGTCGTCACCGCGCAGAACGACGTGCTGCACGTCGAAGCGGAGAAATATGCGAGCTGCCTGATCTCGTCGGGCGTGCTCACGCAGGTGATCCGCTACCCGGACATCACGCACGCGACGCTCGCCACGCACGAAGCCGCATTCGAGGAAGCCGTGCGCTTCTTCCAGTGCCGCTTCCAGGCGCGCCAGCCGAACCCATAACCAAAACCAATCCACGTTTACTGGAGATCCACATGGCCATCCTACGCACCTCCCGTTCGCGAATCGCCACCGCGGCGATCGTGACGCTCGCCGTCGTCGGCCTCGGCACGTTCGGCGCGATGCGCGTCAATGCGAACGCGCCCGAGAAAGCGGCAGCGCCGCTGCCCGAAGTCGACGTCGCGACCGTCGTCCCGCAGACCGTGACCGACTGGCAAAGCTATTCGGGCCGCCTCGAGGCGGTCGAGAAAGTCGACGTGCGCCCGCAGGTATCGGGCACGATCGTCGCGGTGAACTTCAAGGACGGCGCGCTCGTGAAGAAGGGCGACGTGCTGTTCGTGATCGACCCGCGCCCGTACCAGGCCGAAACCGATCGCGCGGCCGCGCAGCTCGCCGCCGCCCAGGCGCGCAACGGTTATGCGCAGACGGATTGGCAGCGCGCGCAGCGGCTGATCGGCGACAACGCGATCGCGAAGCGCGACTACGACGAGAAGCAGAACGCGGCGCGTGAGGCGGCGGCGAACCTGAAGGCTGCTGACGCCGCGCTGGAAACGGCGCGCATCAACCTCGGCTATACGCGGATCACCGCGCCCGTGTCGGGCCGCGTGTCGCGCGCGGAAATCACGCTCGGCAACGTCGTGTCGGCCGGCGCGTCGGCCGCGCCGCTGACGACGCTGGTGTCGGTATCGCCGATCTACGCATCGTTCGACGCGGACGAACAGACCTATTTGCAATACATCAACGGCGCGCGCAGCGGCCGCAAGGTGCCGGTCGAGCTGGGCCTCGCGAACGAGACCGGCTATTCGCGCAGCGGCGAGATCGACTCGGTCGACAACCGGCTCGATACGTCGTCGGGCACGATCCGCGTGCGCGCACGCTTCGACAACGCCGACGGCGCGCTCGTCCCGGGCCTGTACGCACGCGTGAAGGTGGGCGGCAGCGCGCCGCACGAGGCATTGCTCGTCGACGATGCGGCGATCAACACCGACCAGGACAAGAAGTTCGTGTTCGTCGTCGACCAGCAGGGCCGCGTGTCGTACCGCGAAGTGCAGCAGGGGATGCAGCACGGCAACCGCCGCGTGATCGTGAGCGGGCTGGCGGCCGGCGATCGCGTGGTCGTGAACGGCACGCAGCGCGTGCGCCCTGGCGAGCAGGTGAAGCCGCACATGGTCCCGATGACGGGCGGCGATGCGCCGTCCGCGCCGCTCGCGAACAACGCGAAGCCGGCCGCACCGGCGAAGGCGGATTCGTAAGCGGCCCGCCGCTTCGCATCCGCGTTCAACCAGACAGAGCCATACATGAACATTTCCAAATTCTTTATCGACCGGCCGATCTTTGCAGGAGTCCTATCGGTGATCATCCTGCTCGGCGGGGTGATCGCGATGTTCCTGCTGCCGATTTCGGAATATCCGGAAGTCGTGCCGCCTTCCGTGATCGTGAAGGCGCAGTACCCGGGCGCGAACCCGAAAGTGATCGCCGAGACCGTCGCGTCGCCGCTCGAGGAGCAGATCAACGGCGTCGAGGACATGCTCTACATGCAGTCGCAGGCGAACAGCGACGGCAACATGACGATTACCGTCACGTTCAAGCTCGGCACCGATCCTGACAAGGCCACGCAGCTCGTGCAGAACCGCGTGAACCAGGCGCTGCCGCGCTTGCCGGAAGACGTGCAGCGGCTCGGCATCACGACGGTGAAGAGCTCGCCGACGCTGACGATGGTGGTCCACCTGATCTCGCCGGACAACCGCTACGACATGACCTACCTGCGCAACTACGCGCTGATCAACGTGAAGGATCGCCTGTCGCGGATCCAGGGCGTCGGCCAGGTGCAGCTGTGGGGTTCGGGCGACTACGCGATGCGCGTGTGGCTCGATCCGCAGAAGGTCGCGCAGCGCGGGCTGTCGGCCGAGGACGTGGTGCAGTCGATCCGCGAGCAGAACGTGCAGGTCGCGGCCGGCGTGATCGGCGCATCGCCGTCGCTGCCGGGCACGCCGCTGCAACTGTCGGTGAACGCGCGCGGCCGTCTGCAGACGGAAGACGAATTCGGCGACATCGTCGTGAAGACGACGCCGGACGGCGGCGTCACGCGCCTGCGCGACATCGCGCGGATCGAGCTCGATGCGTCCGAATACGGGCTGCGCTCGCTGCTCGACAACAAGCCGGCCGTCGCGATGGCGATCAACCAGTCGCCGGGCGCGAACTCGCTGCAGATTTCGGACGAAGTGCGCAAGACGATGGCCGAGCTGAAGCAGGACATGCCGGCGGGCATCGACTACAAGATCGTCTATGACCCGACGCAGTTCGTGCGCTCGTCGATCAAGGCCGTCGTGCACACGCTGCTCGAAGCGATCGCGCTGGTCGTGATCGTCGTGATCGTGTTCCTGCAGACCTGGCGTGCGTCGCTGATTCCGCTGATTGCGGTGCCGGTGTCGATCATCGGCACGTTCTCGCTGCTGCTGGCGTTCGGGTATTCGATCAACGCGTTGTCATTGTTCGGGATGGTGCTCGCGATCGGGATCGTGGTCGACGATGCGATTGTCGTGGTCGAGAACGTCGAGCGGAACATCGAGAGCGGGATGAACGCGCGGCAGGCCACCTACAAGGCGATGCAGGAAGTGAGCGGGCCGATCATCGCGATCGCGCTGACGCTCGTCGCCGTGTTCGTGCCGCTCGCGTTCATGTCGGGCCTGACCGGCCAGTTCTACAAGCAGTTCGCGATGACCATCGCGATCTCGACGGTGATCTCGGCGTTCAACTCGCTGACGCTGTCGCCGGCGCTGTCCGCGATCCTGCTGAAGGGCCATGGCGACAAGGAGGACTGGCTCACGCGCGTGATGAACCGCGTGCTCGGCGGTTTCTTCCGCGGCTTCAACAAGGTGTTCCATCGCGGCGCGGAGAACTACGGCCGCGGCGTGCGCGGCGTGCTGTCGCGCAAGACGCTGATGCTCGGCGTGTACCTCGTGCTGGTGGGCGCGACCGTGCTCGTGTCGAAGGTCGTGCCGGGCGGCTTCGTGCCCGCGCAGGACAAGGAATACCTGATCGCGTTCGCGCAGCTGCCGAACGGCGCGTCGCTCGACCGCACCGAGAAGGTGATCCGCGACATGGGTTCGATCGCGCTGAAGCAGCCGGGCGTCGAGAGCGCGGTGGCGTTCCCGGGGCTGTCGGTGAACGGTTTCACCAACAGCTCGAGCGCGGGCATCGTGTTCGTCACGCTGAAGCCGTTCTCGGAACGGCATGGCAAGGCGCTGTCGGCCGGCGCGATCGCGGGTGCGCTGAACCAGCAGTACAGCACGATGAAGGACTCGTTCGTGGCGGTGTTCCCGCCGCCGCCGGTGCTGGGCCTCGGTACGCTCGGCGGGTTCAAGATGCAGATCGAGGATCGCGGTGCGGTCGGCTATGCGCGGCTCGCGGATGCGACCAACGACTTCATCAAGCGCGCGCAGCAGGCGCCTGAACTCGGCCCGCTGTTCACGAGTTACCAGATCAACGTGCCGCAGCTCAACGTCGATCTCGACCGCGTGAAGGCGAAGCAGCTCGGCGTGCCGGTCACGGACGTGTTCAACACGATGCAGGTGTATCTCGGCTCGCTGTACGTGAACGACTTCAACCGCTTCGGGCGCGTGTACCAGGTGCGCGTGCAGGCCGATGCGCCGTTCCGCCAGCGCGCGGACGACATCCTGCAACTGAAGACGCGCAACGACAAGGGCGAGATGGTGCCGCTGTCGTCGCTCGTCACGGTGACGCCGACGTTCGGCCCGGAAATGGTCGTGCGCTACAACGGCTACACGGCGGCCGACATCAACGGCGGACCGGCGCCGGGTTTCTCGTCGGGGCAGGCGCAGGCCGCGATCGAGCGCATCGCGCATGAAACGCTGCCGCGCGGCGTGCGGTTCGAGTGGACCGACCTCACGTACCAGCAGATTCTTGCGGGCGATTCGGCGATGTATGTGTTCCCGATCAGCGTGCTGCTCGTGTTCCTCGTGCTCGCCGCGCTGTATGAAAGCCTGACGCTGCCGCTCGCGGTGATCCTGATCGTGCCGATGAGCATTCTGTCGGCGCTGACGGGCGTGTGGCTCACGCAGGGCGACAACAACATCTTCACGCAGATCGGTCTGATGGTGCTGGTGGGGTTGTCGGCGAAGAACGCGATCCTGATCGTCGAATTCGCACGCGAGCTCGAACATGACGGCAGGACGCCGCTCGAGGCCGCGATCGAGGCGAGCCGGCTGCGGCTGCGCCCGATCCTGATGACGTCGATCGCGTTCATCATGGGTGTCGTGCCGCTCGTCACGTCGACGGGGGCCGGTTCGGAAATGCGTCATGCGATGGGTGTCGCGGTGTTCTTCGGGATGCTCGGCGTGACGCTGTTCGGGCTGATGCTGACGCCGGTGTTCTACGTCGTGCTGCGGACGCTCGCGGGCGGCAAGATCCACGTCGCCGGCAAGGACTCGGCGGGTTACGGCGTGACGACTCCGGGCGTGCCTGCATCGGATGCTTGAGGACAACAACATGAACAACTTGCACAACACGAACGGCCTGATGCGTTTCGCGAAGGTGGCGGTCGCGAGCACCCTGCTCGCGACGCTGCTCGCCGCGTGCGCGGTGGGCCCCGACTACAAGCGCCCGGATGCCGCGGCGCCGGCCGCGTTCAAGGAAGCGCCGACGCTCGCCGCCGGCGAGCAGGCCGGCACGTGGAAGACGGCCGAGCCCGCGGACAGCGAACATCGCGGCGAATGGTGGAAAGTGTTCGGCGACCCGGTGCTCGATTCGCTCGAGACGCAGGCGCTCGCCGCGAACCAGAACCTGAAGGCCGCGGCCGCGCGTGTCGAGGAAGCGCGTGCGGCGACGCGTACGGCGCGTTCGCAGTGGTTCCCGCAGGTCGGCGCCGGTTTCGGGCCGACGCGCCAGGGGCTGTCGTCGGCGTCGCAGTTCCAGCCGCAGGGCACGGGCCCGACCAACGCGACGCTGTGGCGTGCGCAGGGCACGGTGTCGTACGAGGCCGACCTGTTCGGCCGCGTCGGCCGCAACGTCGAGGCGTCGCGTGCCGACCAGGCGCAGAGCGAAGCGCTGTTCCGTTCGGTGCAGCTCGCGCTGCAGGCGGACGTCGCGCAGAACTACTTCGAACTGCGCCAGCTCGATTCGGACCAGGACCTATACCGCCGCACGGTGGAGCTGCGCGATCAGGCACTGAAGCTCGTGCAGCGCCGCTTCAACGAAGGCGACATCAGCGAGCTCGACGTATCGCGTGCGAAGAACGAGCTGGCGAGCGCACAGGCCGATGCGGTCGGCGTCGCGCGCCGGCGCGCGGCGTCCGAGCATGCGCTCGCGATCCTGCTCGGCAAGGCGCCGGCGGATTTCGGGTTCAAGGAAACGCCGATCGTGCCGGTCGCGGTGAAGATTCCGCCGGGCCTGCCGTCCGCGTTGCTCGAACGCCGTCCGGACGTGTCGGCGGCCGAGCGGGCGATGGCGGCCGCGAACGCGCGGATCGGCCTCGCGAAGTCCGCGTACTTCCCGAAGCTCGATATCACCGGAGCGTTCGGCTATGAGGCGTCGACGCTCGGCAACCTGTTCCTGTGGTCGAGCCGCACGTTCCTGCTCGGGCCGTTCGCGGGCACCGCGCTGACGTTGCCGCTGTTCGACGGCGGGCGCCGGGCGGCCGGCGTGCAGCAGGCGCGCGCGCAGTACGACGAGCAGGTCGCGAACTACCGGCAGCAGGTACTCGTCGCGTTCCGCGAGGTCGAGGACAATCTTTCCGACCTGCGTCTGCTCGACGACCAGATCCGCGCGCAGGATGCAGCCGTCAATGCGTCGCGCCGTGCGGCGACGCTGTCGCGCACGCAGTACCAGGAAGGCGAGGTCGCCTATCTCGACGTGATCGACAGCGAGCGTTCGGTGCTGCAGTCGCAACTGCAGGCGAACCAGCTCACTGGCGCGCAGGCCGTGTCGACCGTCAACCTGATCCGCGCGCTCGGCGGCGGCTGGGGTGCGGCGCCGACGGCGGTCGGCGATGCGGCGGCCGTCAAGGCGGAGGTCGCCGCGCGCTGAAACAGCGGCCCGCCAAGGGCCGTTCACGCAGGTGGCCGAACGAAGCAGAACCCCGGTCCGTGGCAACGCGGATCGGGGTTTTTTATGGGCCGCTTGCTATGGCTGCTGCTCGGGCCGTACGTCCGTACGCTCGGCGATGACCACCGCATACCGGCCGACCGCATCGGCGATGCGCTGCGCCAGTTCGGGATCGCGCACCGCGCGTGCGAGCGTGACGCCGCCCGACAGCAGCGCGAGGAACGCGATCGCGCGGTCGTCGTCGGGCGTGTCGCCGAGCCCGGACGACACTTCGTCGACGATCTGCCGCAACGCCTTTGCGTATGCGTCGCGCGTGTCGTCGTCGGCGCGCATCACTTCGGGCGACAGGCTCGGCAGCGCACAGCTTTCGCCGAGTGCGCAGGTGCGCCGGGGCCCGAGGTAGAACGACACGAACGGGCGCCGCCAGCGCGCGCCATGCTCGGCCTTGAACGTCGCGACGCCTTGCCGGAGCTGGTCGAGGCCGTCGAGCACAACGTTGCGGAACGCCTCGCCTTTCGATTTGAAATGTCCGTAGAACGCGCCGTTGGTGACGCCGGCCGCCTTCGTCAGCGGACCGATGCCGGAGCCGCCATAGCCCTCCTGGCGGAACAGGCGGCTCGCGGCTTCGAGGATGCGCGCGCGGGTTTCGTGCTTGTGCTCGACGGAATAACGCAT